>CP102255.1 GCA_025146135.1 Anaerotruncus colihominis
ATGGATTCATTCGCAGAATTATTTGCTCTTGTCCTTGACCTCTGCAAAAATCAGATCTCCGACGTCGCCTTTAACCTGTGGCTCAAGGATATCATTCCTCTGCGCTTGGAAGGCTCGGCCGCTTTCCTTCAGGTTAATTCCGAATTTAAAATGAACATTATCCGTGAAAAATATACTTCCATCCTCAAGTCGGCTTTTGAAACGACGTTGGGTTTTCCGGTCGATGTCATCATTACCTGCGAAACGCCGCAGCCGGCTGAAAAACCGGCCGGGCCGCCGCCTTCCGACGCGGCGGCCGTCAACGGTGAATATGACTATACGTTTGATACGTTTATCGTCGGCTCCTCCAATAAATTTGCACATGCAGCCTCCCTTGCTGTCGCGGCCAACCCCGCAAATGCCTATAACCCGCTGTTTATTTACGGAGGCTCCGGTCTTGGCAAAACGCATCTTCTATACGCCATCTGTGCTGAAATCCGCAAAAACCGCCCAAATTATAACATCATCTATGTAAAGGGCGACGAATTTGCCAATGATATTATCACAGCCATCCGCGACCAGCGCACGGCTGAATTCCGCGAACGATACCGTAAAGCCGACGTGCTGCTCGTAGACGATATTCAATTCATCGGCGGCAAGGAAAGCACACAGGAAGAATTTTTCCATACCTTTAATACATTATACGAATCAAACAAGCAGATTGTACTTGCGTCCGACCGTCCGCCCAAGGAGATCAAAACGTTGGAGGACCGCCTGCGTACACGCTTTGAATGGGGTCTTTTGGCAGATATTCAGATCCCGGATTTTGAAACGCGCATTGCAATCATCCGGCGCAAAGCGCAGCTTCTCGATATTCAGATGCCGGATGATGTCGCTGAATATATTGCCAATCGCCTTAAAACAAATATCCGCCAGCTTGAAGGGACTGTCAAAAAACTGAAAGCCTATAAGCTGCTGCAGGGAACAAACCCTTCTATTATGATCGCACAGAATGCGATCCGTGACATCCTCAACGACAACCAGCCGGTCCCTGTCACTGTCGAGCGCATCATTTCCGAGGTGGGACGCACATACGGCATCTCGCCGCAGGACATCCGTTCAAACAAGCGCAGCGCGCAGATATCAGCGGCCCGTCAGATTTCTATTTATATCGTCCGTGAAATCACCCAAATGTCGATGTCTACCATCGGCGACGAATTCGGCGGCCGCGATCACAGTACAATTGTTTATGCAATTCAGCAGGTTGAAAAAAACATGAATAACGATTTGCGGTATAAGGAAACGATTGAGGATATTATAAAAAATATCCGTGACAGCTAGTTTTTCACATTCTACTTTTCCACATTTTCCCCAATGTGGAAAACAACCTGAAAAGTCTTCCACGTTTTCCACGAAGTTTTCCACATTTTTTCTCATTTAACATCCAGTTTTCCACAGCATCGTTAATATCAATGCGCTTTTTAAAGATTTTCACAATTCTGCAACGACACTCTCCAATGAAAAAAAGCTTCTAAATTGGCTCTGCAAGCCACTCTGCAAGCTTTTATACATCTCAACGTCCCCTACTACTACTACGATCCTTATATACTTACTTTCTTATAATAAGGACGGAAAATAGGAGTGTGGAAACATAAACTGCATGTGAACCACGAAAGGAACAGTCTTTTGGTATAGCCCGATAAGCTCAATGCCTATCCCACTGTTCGCGGCACAGCCTGTATCAGCGCAGTGCCAAACCCACTGTTTGCGGCACAGCCGATTAAAGTTTTTCGCCGAAGCCTTTTTTCAAAAAGGCTGGAAAGGAGATATTTATGCAATTAATATGTGATAAGCAGCTATTAGTGGATGCGGTTGCAAACGTTTCGCGTGCTGTTTCTTCCAAAAATACGCTGGCTGCGCTGGAAGGCGTTTTGCTTCGCGCTAAAAATAATACGCTTTCCCTTACTGGCTACGACCTTGAACTGGCAATTTCAACAGAGATTGAAGCGGATGTACGCGAAGCAGGTGAAATTGTTTTGTCCGCGCGTATTTTCCTTGATATGATCCGCCGGATGCCCAGCGAGCAAATCAGCATCTCAAGCGACGCAAAAATGTTGACGCTCGTAAAAGGCTCCATGACCGAATACACCATTCTCGGGCTTCCCGCTTCGGAGTATCCGGAACTGCCTGGCGTTTCTGAAACGACGGAGCTTTCAATTCCGCAGGCGGCTTTAAAAAATATGATCAGCCAAACGCTTTTCGCGATTGCGGTCAGCGACAGCAAGCCGGTTCATACTGGTTCCCTCTTTGATATTAAGGGCGGCGAGCTGTGCCTTGTATCTGTTGACGGTTACCGTCTGGCGCTGCGCCGCGAAAAGGTGGCGTTTGACGAAACTCTTTCCTTTATCGTGCCGGGGAAATCGCTCTCCGAGGTTTCAAAGCTGCTGCGCGATGAGGAAGGGGATGTCGAACTTGGCGTAGCGCGGCGTCATATTATCTTTCGTACAGGCAGCTACCGTATTGTATCGCGCCTGCTTGAGGGCGAATTTCTCGATTATCGCGCCGCCATTCCAGAGGGTGGAGCGACGACAGTAAAAATCGGCACGCGCGATTTGATCAGCGCGATCGACCGCGCGTCGCTGCTGATCTCAGATAATATAAAAAGCCCTCTGCGCATGAAATTTGAAGAAGGACTGATTAAAATTTCGTGTTCCACGGCCATCGGTAAGGCGTATGATGAAATTCGTTGCGAACAGAGCGGCGACGATGTGGAAATCGGTTTTAACAGCCGATATATGCTCGACGCGCTTAAAGCGAGCGAAGGAGACGAAATCCGCGTGCTGATTAACGGTCCCCTCTCCCCCATCAAGCTGATGCCGGTCGAAGGCGATGCGTTCGTTTTCCTCGTGCTGCCGGTGCGCCTCAAATCAGAATAAGCGGCGAAAGGATGTCCCTATGCAGGTAACAATCACAACGCCGTTTATCAAGCTGGACGCGCTTTTGAAATTTGCGGGCGCCGTACAGACTGGCGGTCAGGCGAAGGAATGGATAACAGGCGGCATGGTGCGGGTAAACGGAGAACTATGCGCAATGCGCGGCAAAAAGATCAGGCCGGGCGATCTTGTAAACGTTGGAGAGCTTGAAATTGAGGTTTGCGCGTGAGAATTGATCGAATCCGTATTACAGATTTCCGCAACATTGCATCACTGGAGCTTGCGCTCTGTCCCGGCGCCAATGTGATCTATGGCGACAATGGTCAGGGAAAGACAAACTTTATTGAAGCAGTGTGGATGTGTACGGGAGCTAAAAGCTTCCGCGGCGCAAAGGATGCGCAGCTTGTGCGCTTCGGCGCGCCGCAGGCGGCGGTTGAAGCTGGTTTTTATGCGGCCGGACGCGAACAGAAGGCGCTTTTGACGATTGAAAAACGCCGCGCCGCCGCGCTCAATGAGGTCCCGTTGAAAAGCGCGGCAGAGCTGGCGGGCCAGTTCTGTGCCGTTGTTTTTTCGCCTGCGCATCTGACGCTTGTAAAAAACGGGCCGCAGGAAAAGCGGCGTTTTATTGATACGTCGATTTGTCAGATCAAGCCTAAATACATTCATGTTCTCAATCAATACACAAGGGTGCTTGATCAGCGAAACCGGCTTCTGAAGGATATTATGTATGAAACAAGCTTGTTTGATACGCTCGATATATGGGATGCGCGCCTGGCGGCATATGGCGCAGTTGTAATAAAAACGCGCGCGACGTTTCTGGAGCGGCTTGCGCCGTGCGCACAGGAGATTTACGGTGGTCTTGCAGGCGGACGCGAGAAGTTTGGAGCGCGGTATGCGCCGTCTCTGGCTGTCGATCCAGGAGCGTCGATGAGCGAAATCGAACAGCGTGCGCTTGAGGATCTGCGGGTACACCGCGGTGAGGATATCCGCACACGAATGACAGGAGCCGGACCGCACCGCGACGATATAGATTTGACGCTTGACGGGCAGAGCGCGCGCGCATTTGGTTCTCAGGGACAGCAGCGAAGCTGTGTGTTGGCGCTCAAGCTCGCCGAATGCGAGTTGATCCGTGAAACGCGCGGCGAATATCCGGTTGTGCTGCTCGACGATGTGATGAGCGAGCTTGACGCAGCGCGGCGCGATTATTTGCTCAATCATTTGCAGGGACGGCAAATTATAATGACAAGCTGTGACGGCAGTGATTTCAAGGGATTGTCCAGCGGCGTGTCTGTGCGGATCGAAGACGGCCGCGCCGCAGCCAGCAGCAGCCATGGGATGGACAGCGTGAAAGAACAGGAGGAATAGCATGTATTTGCATCTTGGGCAGGATACCGTTGTCCGAACCGGCGATGTCGTCGGGATTTTTGATCTGGAGAACAGCTCCGTATCGAAAATCACAAAGGAGTTTCTTGCAAAATCGGAAAAGGGCGGACGTGTTGTCAATGTGTCCTATGAGCTGCCAAAATCGTTTGTGATCTGTGTTGAAGGACAAAAATCAACCGTCTACATCACACAGATTTCTTCTACGACGCTGAAAAAACGCGCCGGGTTTATAGATGGCATCTCCAATGTATGAAAAACAGCATCCTGAAAGGAGTGGATACAGTGGGGGATCAAAACGAGCTGAATCCCGGTATTGTGCCGGATGAGCAGGAGTACGACGGTTCACAAATACAGGTTCTGGAGGGCCTGGAGGCGGTGCGCAAGCGCCCTGGCATGTATATTGGGTCAACCGGACCGCGCGGCCTGCATCATCTGGTGTATGAAATCGTCGATAACTCGATTGACGAAGCATTGGCTGGACACTGCACAAAGATTGAAGTCGATTTGCTGCCTGGGAATATCGTAAAGGTAAGCGACAATGGGCGCGGAATCCCGGTTGGTATCCAGCCAAAACTTGGCATCCCGGCTGTTACGGTCGTCTTTACGGTGCTGCATGCAGGCGGTAAATTCGGCGGCAGCGGCTACAAGGTGTCGGGCGGACTGCACGGAGTGGGCGCGTCGGTTGTAAATGCGTTGTCTGAATGGCTTGAGGTCGAGGTCTGCGACGGGAGCGCGCGGTATTATCAAAGGTTTGAACGCGGAGTAGCGGTGGAACCGCTTAAAAATACCGGACCGACAGAGGAAAAGGGAACCAGCGTTGCCTTTAAAGCTGACGCGGCAATTTTTGAAGAAACGACGGAATACGATTATGATACGCTTTTGCGGCGCTTGCGCGAGCAGGCGTTCTTAAACGCGGGCGTTTATATTGTTCTGCGCGATCAGCGTGGGACAGAGCCGGTTGAGGAGCATCTCCATTACGAGGGAGGCATTCGAAGCTTTGTTGAACACATCCATAAATCAAAGGGTGTGGAGCCGATTCATGACGAAATTATTTATTTGGCGGCGCGCGACGGCGATAATACAGCCGAGGTTGCCATGCAGTATAACGACAGTTATACGGATTTAATTCTATCATTTGCCAACAATATCCACACGACGGATGGCGGTACGCATGAATCCGGCTTTAAAACGGCTTTGACGCGCACAATGAACGATTATGCGCATAAATATAAGCTGCTTAAGGACGATGAAAAGTTTTCGGGCGAGGATGTGCTTGAAGGGCTGACAGCGATTGTTTCCGTCAAGCTGACAGACGCGCAGTTCGAGGGACAGACAAAGGCGAGGCTGGGCAACACGCAGATGCGTGCAATGGTCAGTTCCCTTGTCTATGAAAAGCTGACGACGTATTACGAGGAAAACCCGGCGGTTGCTAAGGCGATTATCGAAAAGTCGATCAATGCCTCGCGCGCGCGAGAGGCTGCGCGACGTGCGCGCGATGTCGCGCGGCGCAAATCGGCGCTTGAGACGGCTTCCCTGCCTGGTAAGCTTGCCGACTGTTCGCAGCGCGGCCGGGATGGAACGGAAATCTATATCGTCGAGGGTGATTCGGCGGGCGGTTCCGCTAAGATGGGACGTGACCGGCGGTTCCAGGCGATTTTGCCGTTGTGGGGCAAAATGCTCAATGTGGAAAAGGCCCGTCTCGACAAGGTGTATGGAAACGACAAGCTCATGCCTGTTATTACGGCGCTTGGGACCGGTATCGGCGATGAATTCGACATCGAAAAGCTTCGCTATGGCAAGGTTATCATTATGGCCGATGCCGATGTCGACGGCAGCCATATCCGAACACTGCTGCTCACTTTCTTTTTCCGTTTTATGCGTCCTTTGATCGAACATGGTCATGTTTGTATCGCACAGCCTCCGCTGTTTAAGGTCAGCCGCGGCAAGCAGGTGCGGTATGCATTTTCCGATGAGGAGCGCGATCAGTATATCCGCGAGCTTTGCCCGGATGGAAGCGGGAAAGCGGATGTACAGCGGTATAAGGGTCTTGGAGAGATGGACCCCGAACAGCTATGGGAGACGACCATGGACCCGCGCAACCGCACGATGCTGCGGGTGGAGATGGCCGATGCGATCCGTGCCGATGAAATCTTTACAGTGCTGATGGGCGACAAGGTAGCGCCGCGCAAGGACTTTATCGAGCAAAATGCCAAATACGTTCAGAACCTTGATATTTGATGGAGGCGAACGGGCTTTTGGACCGGGGCTGGAAAGGAGACGACACATGCAGGAACAGGAAAACAGCAGACAGCAGCCGGACGAAGCGCCGGCCGGGGATGTGCAGGAACAAAGCGGCGCGCCGTCTGAGCAGAATCAACCGGCGCAAGTCATGCAGGAGGAAACGGCGCAGATGCCGGCTGAAGCAAAGGAATCGGACGCTTTGGCAAAGCAGGCGGATGAAACGGAAGACGGCGAGACGGCGTCCACATATGAAAAGCTGTTTACGCTCAAATTTCATCTGCCGCTTGACGATTATATCGAGTTTTACCGGGTCATGACGGCTGACAGCATTGACAAAAATAAAAAGCGCATGACAATCATGGGCGCGATTGTGCTGTTGATCGGACTTTTTTTGCTTGGGACTACAGTTGCGGGCATCAATCCCATGACGCCGGTTTCAATGATCCTACTTTTGATGGTCTTTTTTCTCGGTTTTCGCAGCCTTTTTTATTACAAATTGTTTTATGATAAGGCGCTTATACGTGCAGTAACGAAAGAATACAACAAACTGAATTATTTGCATGCGGAGATGGTGGTTGATTTCTACCCCAATAAGTGTGTCGAGCATGTCAACGAACAGCGCGTCGAGACATATTGGCACACGATCCATTCCATCCGCGTAAGTTCCGGGCTTTATATGATCATGCTGGCGGAGCGGCGCTGCCTGTTAATTCCAAAAAGTCAGGCCGGAGAACACAGGGAGGAAATGGAGGCGCTGCTTTCCGATATCTGTGTAAACTTTGAGAAAAAGAGGTATGACGTATGAGCGGAGAAGCGGCCGGCGGACTGCCGGGATGCCAGCCAGACGATGCGGACGTGCGGACGCAGGAAAATGATGTGCTGCACATTACTTTTCAAACACGCCGCGACGACGTACTCAAGGCGTTGGAGGTTTATGATAAGAAAAATAAGATTGATATGCACCGCAATATGGAAATCCTGGGTGTGTTTGTTGTGCTATGGATGTTTGTCCCCTATGCGTTCGAGGACCCGGGACAGATTGTCAGTTGGATTATGATTGCAGCAGCACTGGCACTGCTTGGGTTGATCCTGTTTTATCCGAAGCATGTCAATCAGAAGGCTGCCGCCGCGCGCGAAGCCGGGTCGCCGGAATATGTGCTTATGGTAAACGCAGACGGTATCGATGTGGCAGAGGGCGGCGCTCATTACTATATCGCCTTTTCAGGAGCCGTCAACGTATATGATTATGAAGGCGTCTATGCCGTTGCCTTTGATAAGGGGCGTGTCTTTGGCATTCCGAAAAATCAGCTTGACGACGATTTGTTGGATCGTCTGCGCGCGCTGCTGGGACAGGCGCTCGGCGACCGGTTTGAAAAGGTTTACAGCGCGGCCGAACGGCGCGCGATGGCTAAGATGGGACGGCGCTGAACGGCAAAAGTTCCCCAATGATAGGAGATGATACGGATGAAACAGGAACACGACGCCAAGGACGAGGCGTTTGATCCCGTTCTGATAGAACAGCGCATTCACAATGTCGATATCGAGCATGAAATGAAACGGTCGTTTCTCGATTATTCGATGTCGGTGATTGTCAGCCGTGCGCTGCCGGATGTGCGCGACGGATTAAAGCCTGTACACCGGCGTATCCTGTATACGCTGCATGAAAACGGCCTGACGCCTGACAAGCCGTACCGCAAATGTGCTGATACCGTTGGATCTGTGCTTGGCCGTTACCATCCGCACGGAGACGCGTCTGTTTACGATGCAATGGTGCGGCTGGCGCAGGATTTTTCCATGCGGTATCCGCTGGTCGATGGACACGGCAACTTTGGCTCGGTCGATGGAGATCCGCCGGCAGCCTATCGATACACAGAAAGCCGCATGAGTAAAATGTCGCTTTCTATGCTGACCGATATTGAAAAGGAAACAGTTGATTTTACCGGAAACTATGACGACCGCCTTCAGGAGCCGACGGTTTTGCCGTCGCGTTTCCCTAACCTGCTGTGCAACGGATCGACAGGTATCGCCGTCGGTATGGCGACAAACATACCGCCGCACAATCTCGGCGAGGTGATCGATGCGGTTAATCTGCTCATCGATAACCCCGACGCGGGCCTTGACGAGATCATGCAGCATATCAAGGGTCCCGATTTCCCCACCGGCGGCGTGATCATGGGGCGCGCAGGAATACGCGCCGCATATGCAACGGGGCGTGCGCGGTTGACGCTGCGCGCGCGCACGGAAATTGAGGAGATGGCAAACGGCCGGGAGCGTATTGTTGTAACCGAAATTCCATATATGGTCAATAAAGCGCGTTTGATTGAATCGATCGCCGACCTGGTTAAGGATAAACGCATTGACCAGATTTCTGATCTGCGCGACGAATCCGACCGTGACGGTATGCGCATTGTGATCGAATTAAAGCGCGACGCAAATGCGCAGGTGGTGTTGAACCGTCTGTACAGTTACAGCCAGCTTCAGGATACGGTTGGAGTCATTATGCTCGCGCTTGTGGGCGGCGTGCCGAAGGTGATGCCGCTGAAGGATGTACTGACACATTACATCGATTTTCAGGGTGAAATTGTTACACGGCGCACCAAGTACGACCTGCGCCGTGCGAAAGAGCGTGAGCATATCCTGGAGGGGCTTAAGCTCGTTTGCGACAATACGGACGAAGTGATTTCGATCATCCGCCATTCAAAGGATCGTCCCGATTCGAAAGTCAATTTGATCGCGCGCTTTGGCATTACTGATATTCAGGCGACCGCAATTGTGGCTATGCAGCTTGGACAGCTTTCAGGTCTTGAACGGATCAGGATTGAGGAGGAGCTTGCAAAAATCCTGGAGCGCGTAAAGGAATATGAGGCAATCCTCGGCGACTATACGCGTGTGATGTCGATCGTCAAGGAGGAATTGGGAGTCCTGCGCGCCAAATACGCAGACGAGCGACGCACAGAGATTGTCGCTGTCAGCGGGGAGGTCGATATCGAGGATTTGATTCCGGTTGAGGACTGTGTGATTACGCTGACACACTTTGGATATCTCAAGCGCCAGCCGGTCGACGCATACAGGACGCAGCGGCGAGGCGGTCGCGGCGTCAGCGGAATGACGCGGCGTGAGGAGGACTTCGTCGAGGAGCTGTTTATCTGTTCCACACATGACTTCATCATGTTTTTCACAAGCAAGGGACGGTGCTTCCGCCTTAAGGGCTATGAAATCAGCGAAGGGTCGCGTACATCACGCGGAACAAATATTGTCAATCTCCTTTCGATGGACAGCGACGAAAAGGTAACGGCTCTTATTAAGGTGACGCCTGACGAATATGAGCGTGAGGATCGCTGCCTTGTTATGGTGACGCGCAAGGGGATTATTAAACGAACGCCGCTGGGCGCGTATAAAAATGTGCGGCGTATGGGACTGATTGCAATTGGACTTGACGATGGCGACGAGCTGGCGTGGGTGCGTCAGACGGACGGTACAAGCGAACTGATTATCGCAACGAAAAACGGTATGGCGATCCGTTTCGATGAGCAGGACGCACGGCCGTTGTCGCGTACAGCGCGCGGCGTCAAGGCGATCACGCTGGAGGACGGCGACGAAGTCGTCGGAATGGCGCGTGTCAGGAAGGAAAGCGGCGCGACGCTGCTGACTGTCTCCGAAAGCGGACTGGGCCGGCGTACAGAGGTGTCGCAGTACCGTCTGCAAAGCCGCGGCGGCAAGGGAATCCGCAACTATTATGTCGATAAGAACGGGCCGGTTGCAGGTGTGCGCATGGTCGACGAGGATGACGATGTGATTATCATCACCGACGATGGCGTTATCATCCGTATTCCTGTGCGTGAGATCACTGTACAGTCGCGCTATGGCGGCGGGGTGCGCGCAATGCGCGTATCCGAGGAGAGCCGGGTTGTGACCCTGGCGCGCGCTCCCAAGGAGGAGACTTCCGGGGATGACGGGCAGGAGGAATCACAAATCGCCGCGGGGGACGAAGCAGCCGGCGAAACTGACAAAACGGCAGAGGATAGATAAAGGAAAAAAAACGGCCCCAAAAGGGGCCGTTTTTATGTTGTGGCAGAGGTAGTATGCTCCCGCTGCTTATAATGCGTGCAGGCCTTGGCGCCTGCTTCACGAATTTTCAGCCGCGGGTAAACACAGTGACCGAATTTAATTTCACGGTAGCTCCAACCCAGTTTGACATAATGCTGCCTGAAATATGCACAGTTTTTACAGATATGGTCCTCCTGATCCATATACTCACCTCATTTTTGATCGCTTTCACAATGACAACAGCCCTTTTCCGTTCAGAGGCAAAAAGAACAGATGGAATGCAGTTGATCGCCTGATTATCAAAAAAGAGAAGATTAACCCCTTATGCCGGAAAACCCGGCGAACCGTGCCCCACAAGGGAGGAGAAAAGAAATAGACGGGGCGACGGATATCCATTATTTGTCCTGCGTCCGTTTTACCTTTCCAAAATATTTCGTACTGTAAACAATATACTTATCCTGATAACCGGTATCATGCTGGTCAGCGCGCAACCGTTTGTAAGCGTGGCGGTCGATTTCAACAAGTGAGCTGTCATAGGTCAGTACAGATTCACCCACATTTGAACAGAGGTCGGAGATGCGCTCAATGTTGGAGAGCGCCTCAACATACGGGAAAGCAGCGTCGACGGTGCATTTTCCACGGCGCAGACGGTCGATATGCTTGTCCTTTAGCATTTGTTCAAGCTCGTCGACAACCTCCTCGAGCGGCGCGATATTGGCGGCGGCAGTGCGGTTGACATTCTGGAAAGCATCGACCGCAAGATCGAGGATTTCATGGACTGCCTCGCTGATCGTATGCATTTCCTCTGTCGCCTTTTTGGAAAAAGTCGTCTTTGTATCGACCATGCGGTCGGCGCATTCTGCAATATTCTGTGCGTGGTCTGCAATGCGCTCAAATTCGCCGCATGTGTGCAGCAGCTCGGATATGCTGCGGTTTTCACTTTCAGACAGCTCGCGTTCGCCAAGCTTGAGCAGATACGTTTCAACACGGTCCTCCAGCTTATCGACAACATCCTCATTTTCCTGTATCCGATCGGCTATTTTTTGATCATAGCGATCGAGCAGCGCGACGGAATCAAGAAAATTGGAGCGAGCAAGCAACGCCATCTGTACAACGGCGCCGCGCACATGCTCAAGCGCAAGGCCGGGAGATACAAGCAGGCGTTCATCAAGCGAGGCTGCGGTGATTTCCTGTTCACCTTGACCTGGCTTATCCTTCACAATGGTGCAGGCAATCCGTTCGAGAACTCCGACAAACGGTATAAAGAGAATGGTAACGGTGAGATTGAATATCGTATGGAAATTAGCGATCATACCTTTATCGACCGGCAAATCCCAGAAGGCAAAATGAAGGATAGACTGGAGCGCATAGCCGCAGGTAAAAAACAGGATCGTGCCCAACACATTGAAGGTCACATGTACACAGGCGGAACGCTTTGCGTTTTTGGTCGCGCCGATCGAGGCGAGAATAGGGGTGATCGTCGTACCGATATTTTGCCCCATGATGATGGGAAAGGCCATGCCGAAGGTAATCTGTCCTGTCGAGGAGAGCGCCTGCAAAATACCGATGGACGCCGACGACGACTGGATAAGCGCCGTGACGCCTGCACCGACGAGCACACCGAGCAGAGGAATGTTGCCCATCGCAGCAAAGGCCGCGGAAAACTGCGGCAGCTCCGCGAGCGGCTTAACGGACGATTCCATCGTAAACATACCAGTAAAGAGGATACCGAACCCAATGAAAATAGAGCCTATATCGCGGGCCTTGTTGCGTTTGGCCGTCATAATCAAAAGGATACCGACAATACAGGCCAACGGCGCAAGCGTTGTCGGCTTGAGAAAGCGGAAAAAAAGGTTGGAGGAATCGAGATCGGACAGGCGCAGGATATGGGCTGTAACCGTGGTACCGATGTTAGCGCCCATGATCACGCCGATGGCGTTGCGCAGTTTGAGAACCCGTGCATTAACAAGACCTACAACGATAACAGTTGTCGCAGAGGAGGACTGGATGGCAGCGGTAACAAGCGCGCCGAGCAGCACGCCCTTGATCACCGTATCCGTCAGCTTCTCAAGCGTTCGTTCCAAACGGCCGCCGGAGGTTTTTTCAAGACCGCTGCCAAGCAGTGTCATACCATAAAGGAACATTGCCAGGCCGCCTAACATACTGATGATCATAAAAATATCCAAGCTGTTCACCACTTCATTTTTCTTGAATTTTATACACTTTTTACGCTATATAATTTCATTATATCGGAAACGGGAATGTTTGTATAGTCCCTTTTTTGCCGGTTTGAGTGCCTTTTCCGCCTAAGGCGCGCATTTGTATAGATGTCCAAAGCGAGGACAAGCTCTTTTTGATCTATTGTATTTTTTGTCCAATAGCAGTATAATATAAAAATAGATCGTCGGCTCCATGCGCGTCAGGTCTAAATCAATCAAATATACTTTCCCATGGCGGGGACAATTTTGCCAAAATAGTTGCAAAGCAACTATTTTTATAGATTGCACAGCAATCTATAAAAATCCTTTATGTGCCGCAGCGGGAAGGCGTTTATGGATTAAAGAAGCGTCGCTATCAAAAGCGTCTCGACCAGACGCGCATAAATTGGTTCAAATTCCTGAATGGGAAGCGGGTTTTTACCGCGGCCGATTTCGAATGTGAACCCGGGACGCCGCATACAATCAATAAACCAGTCTTTAAACCCGCCATGCGAAGCCGTTCCCTCCGGCGACGCCAGCCGGTAACCGCATGAGGAAGCGAGGACCTGCGCCATAAGCTGACTTCTGGCGGGCGTATGCGGACCATAGCGGTAATAGATTTCTTCTCCCTGGGAATGGAACGCATAGGCAGTACGCGGTCTGAAGGCGGCGCAAAAGTTGACAAGCGCGCGTGTTTCCGGTTCGCTGTGGGGCGTGTGGCCCCCGTAGCGTGTTGGACCGGGCGCATCAATACCGGCCGCCCGCTCAAGCTTTTTGACCTGTTCAAAACCGGCGTCAAAATTGTGGTTAAGGTCTATTCCGCGTGCGTTGGCCTGCCAATGCAGCGTGTCGCCGCCGCTCGCTTTTTCTACAAACGCCTGTAAATGGCCCGCTGTGCCGGCGCCGCCAAGTGAAATTTCCATGCCGTCGGGGTTGAGGCACGGGATGAGTGTAAATGGCCGGTTTTCAAGGGTATGGGTCAGATCAATGTCAGCCAACGGCTCGCATGTTGATATGGCGCGTGCGGCATCCTCGGCGAAGCGCAGCAGCAGCATGGTTGTCAGCCACTCCATTCCGTGTACGCCGCCGACAAGCAGCGCGCCGCTGCCGCCTTTGCCAAAACCAAGCGCATAAAGCCCGCGGCCAAGTACGGATTTGCCAATCGGGAAGGCATGTATAAACGGGTATTCATCGCGCAGAGCGCACACTGCCTGCCGGATATGCTCAAAGCGGGGCGGCTGTTTGTAAAATCCGTCAAACATATTGTTTCACCTCTAAGCCCAGTGTATGTGCCAAAACGCTTGTATTATGGCAGTTCGGCACAAAAAAAGGGGATTTGAGGCGGACATGCAAACTCAGTTCCCGGCAGCAAGGCGGGATGAGCAAGGGGGTTGCCAAATTGGCTCATTATGAAAAAACAATCGATTCCAAGGTGATTTATGAGGGAAAAATTCTCACGCTGCGCCGCGACACAGTAGAACTGGAAAATGGAAATCACGCGGCGCGCGAGGTGATTGATCATCCGGGCGGCGTGGCGGTTTTGGCTATCGATGAGCATGAGCATATTTTGTTTGTATCACAGTTTCGTTATCCGTTCGGCGGCGTCATGCTCGAATTGCCGGCCGGCAAGCTGGAGCGCGGGGAGAACCCGCAGGAATGCGGCGTGCGCGAATTATCGGAGGAATGCGGATGCAAGGCGGACTGTTTTGTACCGCTTGCGAGGATGTATCCAACTTGTGCTTACGATACGGAAATCATACATATTTTTCTAGCGACCGGCCTTCATCAGTCGCGGCAGCATCTTGACGAAGATGAGTTTTTAACTGTCCGGCGCATTCCTGTGGAAAAAGCGGTGCAGATGGTGCTCGACGGTGAGATTCCAGATGCAAAGACGCAGCTTGGAATTCTTAAATATGACGCCCTGCGCCGGCGTGGCAATCAAAACTGAAAACAAGGCCTTAAAATTGGCCATGCCGGTTTTGTAACCGGCATGGCCAATTCGCTTCTGTAAAAATAGTAGAGAAGTGCCTGAAAATGAATCATTCAGCGCACTCTATATAGGAAAACATTATAACTTGGAAATTTATACCGATTATCCAAAGTAGTAATTTTTCATTTTCTGCACACACTAACACCGAAGTAACCATGTTATTTCAAGCTGTATTTCTTGGTTTCCCAGTTTAATTGTGAAAGGAAGAAATCCAATGAAAGCTATCAAAGCGATTTTCGCGGCGGCTTTGACGCTTGCGCTGGTCGTTTCCATGGCCGCATGTACGTCCCGCAATCAGGATAATATGCAGTCGTCGAGCGTTGCGCATTCGTCGTCGGCCGCGTCTGTGGCTCCGTCCACACCGTCGACGCCGTCTACCCCGTCCACACCGAATTCTGCGGCTTCGCATGGCCTTGCCTCCGATCTTGGAGATGTGGCGAGCGACATCCGTTCCGGCGTGGCCAGTATGGTAACGCCGACCATGAGCACCGATTTTGACAAAATCGGTGCTCTGGGCGGCAGCCAGATCAAGTGGGGGCCAGGCGTGCAGGTAGACGAGGCAAACCGGACGATCGCTCCGATCGGCTTGCAGGAGCAATATGGAGAATACAGCGCCTGGTTTATTGCGCCGGACGACTGTGGCAAATTTTACTTAACGTTTGATGAAGGCTATGAAAACGGTTATACAGAGGAAATCCTCGATGTGCTCAAGGAGAAAAATTGCAGCGCCGTCTTTTTTGTGACGCTGCCGTATGTGCAGTCGTGTCCTGAGCTTGTGCAGCGCATGATCGACGAAGGCCATGTTGTGGGCAACCACACAAGCCATCACTGGAATCCAACGTCCAAATCGATTGATGATGCGGCCGAGGATATCCGCGAGCTTCACAACTATGTGCTGGAAAACTTCGGCTACGAGATGACGCTCTATCGTCCGCCCGAAGGCGCCTTCAGCGAACAGACGCTCGCGATGGCGCAGAGCCTTGGCTATACGACTTGTCTGTGGAGTTTTGCTTATAAGGATTATGATCCTAACGATCAGCGTGGCCATGACGAGGCGCTCGCCTATACGGAAAAGTTTATCCATGAAGGAGCGATTTATTTACTGCATGCAGTCAGCAGTGACAATGCTTCTATCCTTGGAGAATTGATCGACGCCGTGCGCGCAAAGGGGTTGGAAGTTTCAAAGTGGGACCTGCCCTATTGCCCGCCAAAATCGTAAGGCGCCCGGCGCATCAGCCATAAACGAAGATAAAGAAACGCTCCGTATCGGCCGGCAGACGGCGGTACAGGGCGTTTTGGCGTTAGAATGGACGGAGGGAAAAACAGAGCGGCGTTCTCCCAAAACGGTGAAAGCTTGCAGGAGATCGCGCCAGCCGCGCGGCGTCTGGCACGCCTCCTGCTGGCGGAAGACCCTGCGTCTGAACAGGCTCTTGCGGCCTGAGGGCCGCGCTATTATGAGGGCTGCGGCCCGGGGAAAGGGCGCTGCCCTCGAAAAAAGGCAAGACCCGCGAGGGGCCTTGCCTTTTTTCTCACCCGCCGCCTTTTGAAAAAGGCGGGCGAAAACTTTTGTTTGCGAAGCGCCAAGCCTTCTGTTTGCGGCGCAGCCGGCTAAAGTTTTTTGCCAAGCTTTTTTCAAAAAAGCGAAAGCTTAGAAAACGGGGATTACGGTGCCATTGTATTTTTCATTGATGAAGGCGGCTGTCTCGTCGCTCTGAAGCGCGGCGATCAGCTTTTGGATTTCGGGACGGCTCTCGTCGCCGGCGCGAACTGCCACAACATTGGCAAATTCCTGCGCGGCCTCGGAATCCTTGTCCTCAGTCGTCAGCACCTGGCCGGCAAGACCGGCACCAAGCGCATAGTTGCCGTTGATAACAGCCAAATCAACGTCAGGCAGCACGTTGGGAACCTGGGCGGCCTCAATTTCCTCAAACTTGATATTTTTGGTGTTTTCCGTAATATCGAGCGGCGTAGCGGCCAGCCCGACACCGTCGGCCAGCTTGATCAGCCCGAGCTTTTCAAGCAGCAGAAGCGCGCGGGCTTCGTTGGTGGCGTCGTTGGGGACCGCAATGGTCGCGCCGTCGGCCAGGGCTTCGATAGAAGCCGTCTTGCCCGGATAGACGCCGAGCGGCTCAAAATGAATTGCACCGGCGGAGATAAGATCCGTGCCGTTTTTCTCGTTGAAATCAGCCAGATACGGATAATGCTGGAAGTAGTTGGCGTCGATGTCGCCTTCGTCAAGCGCCATGTTGGGGATGACGTAATCCGTAAATTCGACAATCTCAAGATTTACGCCCTCGGCGGCCAAAGCCGGTTTGATGCTCTCAAGGATTTCGGCATGCGGCGCCGGGGACGCGCCGACCTTGATCGTGACGGCGTCGGCAGGAACGGCGGAAGCATCCGCCGCCGCTTCGGAGGACGCGACGGTGGCAGAGGCGGCAGCGTCAACGGAGGCGGTTGCTTCGGCCGTGGACGGCGCCGGGGCGGGCGCGGACGAGGAAGCAGGCGCGGCGGACCCGCCGCAGGCAGCCAGAGAGAACGCGCAGGTCAGGGCCAGCGCGGACACGAACAGTTGTTTGATCGATTTCATATGTTTGAGACTCCTTTTAATCAAAAGATTTCTATCATACCGGAAGCGGCCGCATTCCGGCGATGGATGAATGAATCAGCGGTTGCGCTTATCGACGCGCGCCGCAAGGTGGTCGAAGATGATTTGTATCAGGCAGACGATGACAATCAGCAGAATGATTGTCAGGATCATAACCTTCGGCTCATAGCGGTGAAAGCCATAGCGCATCGCGATATCGCCAAGCCCGCCCGCGCCGGCCGCGCCGGCCATCGCGGAATAGCCGATCAGTGTGATGGTGGTGATCGACAGACCGCGGATCAGGGAGGGCAGCGACTCCGGGAGCATCACGCGCAGGATGATCTGACCATTGGTCGCGCCCATACACTTGGCCGCCTCCACAACGCCATTGTCAATTTCCGACAGCGAGCTTTCCACCAGGCGCGCAACAAACGGCGCGGCTGCGATGGTCAGCGGCACGCAGGCGGCGGCTGTACCGATGATCTTGCCCATGATCAGCCTTGTAAACGGAAAGAGCGCCACCATCAGGATAATAAACGGCAGAGAACGCAGGATGTTGACGATCCAGCCGAAAACGGAATTGAATACACGGTTTTCCATAATGCCGCCGCGGTCGGTCACGCGCAGCAGCACACCCATCGGCAGGCCGAGTATGTAGGCGCAGACGGTTGAACCGAGCACCATGACAAGCGTTGCGCCGGTGCCCTCCAGCAGCATGGGACCGTATCGCTGCAAAAGCTCCATCATTCTTTCATCACCTCATATCCAAGAAGCTGCTTTGTCATATCGTGTTTAGGGTTCTTGAAAATCTCTGCGGTGTCGCCCCATTCGACGAATTCAGAGGCGTCAATCACAGCGACCTTGTTGCAGATGGCCCGCACAACGGCAATTTCATGTGTGATAATAACGATCGTAACATTCAGCTTGCGGTTGATATCATGCAGAAGCTCCAGGATGTTTTTTGTCGTGAGGGAATCGAGCGCGGAAGTGGGTTCGTCGCACAGAAGCACCTCCGGGCTTGTTGCGAGCGCGCGCGCAATGGCGACGCGCTGCTTCTGACCGCCGGAAAGCTGCGATGGATAGCTGTCGCCGCGGTCGGCCAGGCCGATCAGGTCAAGAAGCTCCTTGACGCGCCGGTCGATGTCGGCTTTGGCGGCGTGTTCGAGCGTGAGCGGAAAGGCAATATTTTGATGTACCGTGCGCTGCATCAGCAGGTTATAGCCCTGAAAAACAACGCCCATTTTGCGGCGCGTTTCGATTAAACGCGTGCCTGAAAGCGACGCAAGATCGGTTCCGTCGAGCGTGATGGAACCGCTGGTCGGCGTTTCCAGTGTGGACAGACAGCGCAGAAGCGTCGATTTGCCGGCGCCGCTCATGCCGATGATGCCGAAGATATCGCCTCTGCCAATCTCAAGGTTGACGCCGCGAAGCGCCACCACCTCTCCTGACTTATCGTTAAATATTTTTGATACGTCGCTGATTTTTATCAAAGCAATCCCTCCAACATCCCGCTCGCATCGCGGCAGGAACAACAAAAAAGCCCTCGTTCCCGGACAAATTGTCCAGGGACGAGAGCGCCGCTTCGTGGTACCACCCTGCTTCGCCGCCGCATTTAAGCGGCAGCCTCACCGGCGTCCGGCTCGATACCGACCGCCTGTCGCTTTAACGGGCGAACCCGCCGCGGACTAAAAGCTTTCGCCCGCGGGACTCCAAGACCATGTTCGGCTGTGTTTCCCGCGCCTCTTTTCACCAACCGAGGCTCTCTGCTGCGGTTCCGACAGCCTACTCTTCTTTTCAGCGTCTTTCACAGTTTTTTGCAAACCTTTTTGTAGTTGCTATTATACTGCTTTTTTACGTTTCGTCAAGAGGAAAAAGCTGTTTTCGTTGTAATTCCCATATGGGTATGATAAAATGGGCTTATTAGCGGTCATTTTGTAAAAAGGAAGCAAGGGGGGGTTTAAATGTCTGACCGCAGCGCGGCGCTCGCCCGGCTCGACGCGCTCGGCGTCGCCTATGAGCTGACGGAGCACCCGGCCGTTTTTACCATCGAGGATATGGAGCAGTTGGGGCTGACCGGCAGCGGGACGGTTTGTAAAAATTTATTCCTGCGCGACGCCAAAGGCCGCCGTCATTTTTTGGTTGTGATCCCGGGGAATTGCCGCGCCGATCTTAAATCGATTGAAACGCAGCTCGGCTCGACAAGACTGAGCTTTGCGTCCGCGGAGCGCCTGCAAAGATATCTGGGGCTGATCGGTGGAGAGGTGACGCCGCTCGGTATTATCAACGATCCGGACGCCGCCGTCGAAGTTGTATTCGACCGGTCGCTTGAAGGAAATCCGCGTGTGGGCGTCCATCCGAACGACAACACCGCGACGGTCTGGCTGGCGTTCGATGATCTTTTGCGCATTGTCAGGGACAATGGAAACACGGTGCACTTTATCACACTGGAAACAGCCCTCACATGACTTGGGGGCTTGTTTGAAAAATCAAAATACTCGTTTTTCTAGAAAACAGCGGCGAATGCTGTGTTAAAAAGCCTGGGAATCCGAAAGGATTCCTGCGTTTTGGCCATGCGCCCGCCTGCTGTCTGCGAAAGATCAGGCTATTCTCTATTTTCTAACAAGCCCTGGGCCTGCGGGCCGGAAAGGGGAATGCATATGATTAAAAATATTATTTTTGATATGGGAAATGTGCTGATGCGGTTTGATCCCATGGCGCTGGCCTCTCATTTCGCCAGCAGCCAGGAGGATCAAAAGCTGTTATGTGAGCATGTGTTCTCCGGACCAGAGTGGTATGCGCTTGACGCAGGGTCCATTGATGAGGAGGATGCGCTTTCCAGTATCCTGTCCATGATGCCGGATCGCCTGCATGCCGCGGCAGAGGAGGCGTTTCGCGGCTGGGACCGCTATTTCGGCCCGATTCAAGAGACAAATGATTACGCGCGTTCCCTCAAAGAACGGGGCTATAAGCTGTATCTGCTTTCAAACGCAGGCGTGCGCTTCGCGCGCTACCGTACGCGGATACCCGTATACGACTGCTTCGACGGCGTGATTGTATCAGCTTATGTCCGGCAGGTAAAGCCCGACCGCGCAATTTATGAAACGCTGTTTTCTACATACGAGCTTGAGCCAGCCGAATGCTTCTTTATTGACGACAACGAACAGAACATTGCCGCCGCACGGGACTGCGGTATGCAGGGGTTGGTGTTCACCGGTCCCGGCCCCCTTCCCTCCTTTCCCCCGCTTTTTTGAAACTTACCTTTTTTGAAAAAAAGGTAAGCCAAAAAACTTTAATCGGCTGCGCCGCGAACAGCGGGGATGGCTCCGGCACTGAAATGGATTGCGCTGCAAACGGTGAAAACAAAAACTGCGTCCCGCATAAACGGGACGCGGTGCGGCTGACCGTCCGCCTTTACGGCTGGAACAACCCCTTTTCCACCAACTCGCCAGATTCGTTGAATTCAAGCTCCATAACGCGTGAGCGTGTGTAACGAATAATGGGACGCAGGCGCGGCAGCTCGTCGCGCCCGTAGAAAATATAGGAGACCCCTTCCTTTTTGGCGCGGCCCGTGCGGCCGATGCGGTGGAGATAGTATTCGTTTTCAAGCGGGATTTCGTAATTAAAGACCGCGTCAACATCGAGAACATCGATACCGCGCGCTGCCACGTCGGTTGCGACAAGGACGCTGATCTCGCCGGAACGGAACCGGGCCATAATCTGGTTGCGCTCGGATTGGCGCATGTCGCCGTTGAGGCAATCGGCATTGAAGCCGCGTTCACGCAGCAAATTGCTCAGGCTTGCGGTTGAATATTTGGTATTGCAGAAAATCATGACCTTGTGAAAATCGTTCGCCTCAAGGATGTAACACAGGTCGGCGAGCTTTTGGCGGCCGACGCTCTCGAGCATATACTGATGGATTTTCGGCTGGCTTTCCTTGACCGGCTCGACCGTCAGCTCGACGGTGTCGCGCTGATAAAGCCAACCGATATCCATTACCTCGCGGGAAATGGTCGCGGAAAACATGACCATCTGACGCTCCTTCGGCAGGCGATCCAGGATTTTGCATACGTCCTTATAAAATCCCATGTCGAGCATCTCGTCGGCCTCGTCAAGCACAGCGATCGACACCTTGGAAAGGTTGATCGTGCGGCGGTGCATGTGGTCAAGCATTCGGCCCGGCGTTGCAACGACGATCTGCGCGCCGCGCTTTAAGGCGTTGATCTGCCTGTCGATCTGCTGCCCGCCGTATACCGCCGCGACCCGCACCTGCGGACGAAAATGCGCAAGCTCGCGCAATTCGTCCACAATCTGCGTGCAAAGCTCGCGCGTCGGGCAGAGCACAACCGCCTGCACAGCCAGAGCAGACGGGTCGATTTTTTCCATAATCGGCACGCCGAACGCGCACGTTTTACCGGTGCCTGTCGGCGCCTTGGCAATGATCTCGCGCCCTTCAAGCATGACAGGGATCGCCTTTTCCTGTATTTCAGTCAACTCCGTAAAGCCCATGCGCTCCACGGCCTTCAATGTTTCCTCCGAAAGCAATAAATCGCTGTACTGCGCCATGTTCTGATTCTCCCTTTGTCCTGTGCAGGCCTCCGGCTGCATTTTTTTGCATACCACCCCGATTATAGAAATAGTATACCACACAGCCTGTCTCCGCGTAAAGGGCTATCAGTGTGGTGAAGCATCAAATTACAAAATTTTTCCGAATATTCGCTATAGGGCTTCATTCTGTGGTATAATAACCGCAGAGCGGTTATTATACCGGGTTATGCCCAGCGGCTCGCCGCTTGCGCGGCAACCGCCTTTTGATGGGCAATTATACCATGCCGCTTCGCGGACATGGTATAATAACCGCAGAGCGGTTATTATACCGGGTTATGCCCAGCGGCTCGCCGCTTGCGCGGCAACCGCCTTTTGATGGGCAATTATACCATGCCGCTTCGCGGACATGGTATAATAACCGCAGAGCGGTTATTATACCGGGTTATGCCCAGCGGCTCGCCGCTTGCGCGGCAACCGCCTTTTGATGGGCAATTATACCATGCCGCTTCGCGGACATGGTATAATAACCGCAGAGCGGTTATTATACCGGGTTATGCCCAGCGGCTCGCCGCTTGCGCGGCAACCGCCTTTTGATGGGCAATTATACCATGCCGCTTCGCGGACATGGTATAATAACCGCAGAGCGGTTATTATACCGGGTTATGCCCAGCGGCTCGCCGCTTGCGCGGCAACCGCCTTTTGATGGGCAATTATACCATGCCGCTTCGCGGACATGGTATAATAACCGCAGAGCGGTTATTATACCGGGTTATGCCCAGCGGCTCACCGCTTGCGCGGCAACCGCCTTCTGATGGGCAATTATACCATGCCGCTTCGCGGCAGACAAGCCCGAAGGGACTGGCCGCCGCGGCGCCATAACGGCGGAGCAAACAGCTCTGCTGTGCATATGTCCCGATTTTATCAATTGAAAGGCCTGATTCCAGTGAACGCTTCTGCTGAAATTTTGTGCATCGGCACAGAGATTCTGCTTGGAAACATTGTCAACACCAATTCGCGGGAGATTTCCTGCGGGCTTGCGGAGCTTGGCGTCGGCGTCTACCGGCACACGGTTGTCGGGGACAATCCCGAGCGCCTGCGCGAGGCGCTCGCCGCGGCGTTTGAACGCAGCTCCATTGTGATTACGACAGGCGGCCTTGGGCCGACCTACGACGATTTAAGCAAGGAAACGATCGCCGGTTATTTCGGCGTGCCGCTGGAGCTGCACGAGCCGTCCTCCAGGCACCTGCACTGTTATTTCCATAAGGTGGGCCGCCAGATGACGGAAAACAACCTCAAACAGGCGATGATGCCGCGCGGCTGTATCGTTCTGGAAAACCACAACGGCACCGCTCCGGGCGCGATTGTGGAGGGCGGCGGGAAAACCGCGATCATGCTGCCAGGTCCTCCGCGCGAGATGCTGCCGATGTTCCGCGAGCAGGTCATGCCCTATCTGGCTCGCCGCTCCGATCATGTGCTTGTATCGCACAGCATTCACTTTTTCGGCATCGGCGAAAGCGCGCTCGAAGCGCAGCTGCGCGATGAGATGGAGCGGATGGAGAACCCGACGCTCGCGCCGTATGCCAAGGACGGCGAGGTGATGCTGCGCGTCACAGCCCGCGCGCATACAAAGCAGGAGGCGGAGGAGATGACCGCGCCTGTTGTGCAGTCGCTTTGCGAGCGTTTTTCGCAGTATATTTATGGCGTCGATGTGGGCGATTTGCAGACGGCCGCTGTGCGCGCGCTCACGGAGAAGGGGTTAAAGGCGGCCTGTGCTGAAAGCTGCACGGGCGGCTATGTATCCAAGCGGCTGACCGATGTGCCCGGCTGCTCGGCCGTTTTCGACTGCGGCGTTACAAGTTATGCCAACGAGATCAAGGAACGCGTGCTCGGCGTCGCGCGCGAGACGCTTGCGCGGTATGGCGCTGTCTCAGAACAGACGGCGCGTGAAATGGCCGACGGCGTCCGGCGGCTGGCCGGGGCTGATATCGGCGTTTCGACAACCGGCGTCGCCGGACCCGGCGGCGGCACCGAAGAAAAGCCGGTGGGGCTGGTGTACGTGGCGGTGAGCAGCGAGTGGTACAGCGATGTGAAAGAGCTTCGTCTCGGACGCGGGATTGAGACGGGCGAGCGCGATTATATCCGCTATATTGCCGCGTCGCACGCGCTCTCCATGCTGCTGGAAGCCGCTGCGAAAAAACCGTGAGCGGCGCTATGCCGTCTGGCGCGTCCGCCGCGCGGCTTGTCCATACGATTGCGCCGGTCTATGACGCGCGCTCGCGCGTGCTGCTGCTCGGCACCTTTCCGTCGCCCAAATCGCGCGCGTCCGGCTTCTTTTACGGCCATCCGCAAAACCGTTTCTGGCGCGTGATGGCGGCTGTTTTGGACGTACCTGCGCCGCGTTCGAACGAAGAAAAAGCCGCCCTGATGTTAAGCCGGCGCATCGCGCTGTGGGACGTGCTGCAATCGTGCGGGATTACCGGCGCAAGCGACGCGTCGATTAAAGACCCAAAGCCAAACGACCTTTCCCCGATTCTGCGCGCGGGCGATATCCGTGCGATTTTTACAACTGGAAAAAAGGCATTTGATCTATACGAAAAGTATATAAAATCTGCGACAGGCATCCCGGCCGCCGCCCTGCCGTCGACAAGCCCGGCCAACTGCGCCTGTTCGTTCGACCGGCTGTGCGAGGCATACCGGGTCATCCTGCCGTATTTGGAGGACTGATTATCAATGGAACGAATTGCAAGCTTTTCCGTCGATCACACCAAACTGAAACCTGGACTTTATGTCTCGCGCATCGACGGCGATGTTGTTACATACGACATCCGTATGCGCAGACCAAACGCCGGCAGTTATCTTTCCAATGGCGTGCTGCACACGTATGAGCATTTATTCGCGACGTACGTGCGCAACACGTCCTATGGCGACCGCATCATCTATGTGGGGCCGATGGGCTGCCGTACAGGCTTTTATTTTCTGACGCGCGACAGCATTTCCAGGCAGGAGGTGATCGATCTGCTCAAGCAGACGTTCGCTTTTATCGCGTCGTATGAGGGCGAGATCCCCGGCGCGGCCGAGGCGGAATGCGGAAATTACCGCGAGCACGATCTTGCGGGCGCGCGCAAAGCCGCGGAGGAAATGCAGGCGGTCCTCGCAGACTGGACGCCGGAAAAAATGGAATACGAGGCGTAGGCTGTGACACGGCGGGAGCTGTTGGAGCGCTGCTTATGCTTTCCGGATGTTTATGAGGATCAGCCGTTTGAGGACCCGAACTGGACGGCGGTGCGCCGATGCGCGAACCGGCGCTGTTACGCGCTTGTTTTTGAACGTGACGGGAAATTGTGCCTGAATCTCAAATGTGAGCCGATGCAGGCTCAGTTCTGGCGGCAGGTGTATCCTCAGGTGGCGCCCGGCTACCATATGAACAAGACGCATTGGAACACAGTGACGCTGAACGCGGGACTGGACGACGATGCGCTCGACGGCATGATCGCCCACAGTTATGATCTGACGGCCCCAAAGGAGAGGAAAAGACGATGACTCCACAGGATTACGAGGCCCTGCAGGCGCGCCTCCGATCGTTGGCGGATCCGGCCTATCAGGCGTTTCAGCAAAAACTGGTGCCTGATGTGACAAACCTGCTCGGCGTGCGTGTCCCGGCGCTGCGCCAGCTCGCGCGCGAGCTGGTTCGCGGCGATTGGCGCGGTTATCTTGAGGCGGCGCGCCACGACACCTATGAGGAGACGATGCTCCAGGGACTTGTGCTCGGCTGTGCAAGGATGGAGCAGAACGAGCTGTTTGCGCGTTTGGCGGCGTTTGTGCCGCACATTGACAATTGGGCTGTCTGCGACGTTACCTGTGGCGGTCTGCGCGCCGTGGGCAAATGCCGGGAACAGGCAGCCGGTTTTTTGACGCCGTATCTGTCTGCGCCGCGTGAATTCGACGTGCGTTTCGGCGTTGTGATGCTGATGGACCATTTTATCGACGAAGCGTATATCGACCGTGTTTTGGAATGGTTGGCCGGAGTGCGTCATGAAGGCTATTATGTCAAAATGGGCGTGGCTTGGGCGCTGTCGGTCTGTTTTATTAAATTTCCGCGGCGGACAGCCGTTCTGCTGGAAAGCGGGCGGCTGGATGAACAGACTCTGCGTATGGCCGCGCAGAAGCTGCTTGACTCAAACCGTGTCGGCGCGGAAGTAAAGGCGGAGATCCGCACGCGGCGCGCTGATCGGAAAAAAAGTCAATAAAACGGAAACAAGCGGGCCGTTGCGACGCAGCCCGCTTGTTTCACTATATAAGAGTGTGGAAGAGAGAAGTAAGCGCGATTGTTACCTGTCCGATACTACAATAAGTATAGCATAATTTTCCAAAAATGCAAGCCCTATATGTGAAAATGAACCAATTTTATGTGGATGAATACCCTGAAAAGCTGGTGGAATTGATGTACAGCGAAAGGAGTTTTCAGTATGGAACAAAACGAAGCCCTCAAGCGCATGATTGGCGAAAGCCGCCGGATTGTTTTCTTTGGAGGAGCGGGTGTGTCAACAGAAAGCGGCATTCCGGACTTTCGCAGCGCGGATGGACTTTACAGACAAAAATGGCGTTATCCGCCGGAAACAATTGTCAGCCATACCTTTTTCATGGAGCGCCCGGAGGAGTTCTTTGCATTTTACCGGGAGAAAATGCTCGCGCCCGACGCGCGCCCGAATGCGGCGCATAAAGCCCTGGCGCATCTGGAGTCGGAAGGAAAGCTGACGGCTGTCGTCACGCAGAACATCGACGGCCTGCATCAAGCCGCGGGCAGCAAAAATGTGCTGGAGCTGCACGGCTCGGTTCACCGCAACCATTGTATGCGCTGCGGAAAATTTTACGATTTACACGCGGTTCTGGACGCGCCGGGCGTGCCGGTCTGTTCCTGTGGCGGCACGATCAAGCCCGACGTTGTGCTCTATGAGGAGCAGCTCGACGAGACGGTGCTCATGGGTGCGGTCGAGGCGCTCTCCCAGGCGGATCTTTTGATCGTCGGCGGCACTTCCCTGGCCGTTTATCCGGCCGCGGGGCTTGTGCGCTACTGCAAAGGCCGCCTTGCCGTCATCAATATGTCGCCCACGCCGCTCGACGCAGGCGCGGATCTGCTGATTCAGGCGCCCATCGGCGAAACGCTCAAAGATTTTTGACAGATTATGCCGCGTAAAACCTGATTACGCAGCGCCAAACCGGCTGTTCGCGGCGCAGCCTGTATCGACGCAGCGCCAAACCCACTGTTCGCGGCGCAGCCGGCTAAAGTTTTTCGCCGAGGCCTTTTTTCAAAAAGGCCGGAGCGCAGCCGATTAAAGTTTTTCGCTGAGGCCTTTTTTCAAAAAGGCCGGAAAGCGGGGAAGAAATTGGAGGAAATGGGACACTGTATATACAGAGGGGCGGTTTGCCCCGGAAGGGAAGCATAACCATGAAAAAACAAGCTGCTATTTTGCTCGCCGCCGCCCTGCTGCTGGCAGGCTGCCAGCCGGCGGCCCCGGCAAGCGCGCCGGTGCAGCCGGGCGCTTCGTCCGTCGCGGGCGCAGCGTCGGATGCGCAGGCACCCGGCGCGTCAGAGCAGGCGCCGCAGGAAGCGCCGCCTGCCAGCGCGTCTCAGTCCTCGCAGCCGCCTGCCAGCGCGCCGCAGCCGGATACGCCGCCGCAGGCTACGGCCGGAGCGATCACGCTGCCGGAATCAATCGTGGAAACAGCCGCGGACGGTTACACGGCCGAGGCGCTGACGCCCGCGCAGTATGATCTGAATTTCCCGCTCAACCGCGGCGGATTCCGCGGCTTTCAAACATGCGAGTTCTTTTTCCTTGGGCAGAATGGAAAGCTTGCAGTGGCCAACGCCAATGGCAAGCTGTTGACAGAGCCGCTTTATACATCTGCGCTGGAGGGGTGGAATACCTTTCATGGGGTAATCCCGCTGACGCTCGACGGCAAAACCGGTGCGATTGATATGTCGGACGGCACGCAGCTCGCGCCGTTTGAATATGACGACGTCTGGTCGGCGGGCGGCGACGGCGGCGGATTGATACAGGTGCAGAAAGGGGATCAATACGAAATCATCGACCGCGACGGCAATTCACACTATTCATTTGAGCGCGGCGACGACTTCTATGCGCTGGGCAAACGCCATATCCTGTTTAAGGATGGAATGCTGCGTATTTATTCGAAGGAATACCAGCCGGTACAGAATTTTGCGGTTGAGGATATGCAGATCGTCTCCTGGAGCGGCTCGCCAAATTATTCAGGGCGCGACCTGCTGGCGGTGCAGATGAACGGCGTATGGGCCTTGTGCGATACAGACGGCAAAATGCTGACCGATCCTGTGTATGAAAGCATCGGATCGTTTACCGGCGATTACGCGACTGTTGTGAAAAACGGAAAATACGGCGTCATCAATTACAAAGGCGCGGAAGTCATCAAGCCCGAGTGGGAGGAGCTGTATCTTTATGACGGCAGCGTAAGCGTCAGCAAGAATGGCCGTTGGGGCTCGATTACAGATATCGACAGCGGCAAGATGTCAATTGATCCGGTATATGATTATGTTTCAGGGTTTGGCGATTATGGATATGCCTGCTTTGAAAAAGGCGGCCGCTACGGCGTCATTGACCGCAACGGCAACGAAATTGTTCCGGCCCGTTACGACGGTGAGGTTTTAACCGACGGCGCGAATCTGGACAAGGGGTATTATCTAATCAATGGCGGCGACGGTCCGTATTCTAGTTCGATTGTGGAGGGCGACGGGCGTGTGATTATCCCGTCCGACCATTTTATTGTGCCGGGGCAGGACGGTGAAAAATATAACCTGGTGCTCACTCCATCGGGCAAGTGGGGATATGCGGACGACCGCGGCCGTCTGCTGATCGACGCGCAGTACGACAATGCAGACGCCTTTATCAAAGGCAAAAATGTTGCATTTGTCCAGAAGGATGGAAAAATCTGCATGATCAACCGCAAGGGCAACATAGTCCTGCAAACGGTGTTCAGCGACCTGATCGGCTATAACCCTGACACAATGGTGTGCGCAATGGAATACACAGACGCCTCCGGCGCTGTAAAGGGCTGTCTTGTAAAGATCGGCCTGCCGGAAAAATCATAGCGATCTGACAAGGACGCTCGGCCCGTGCTTTTGCGCGGCCGGGCGTCTTTGTGCGGCGTACACATTGCAAATGCACGCGTTTTCTGGGATAATAACCGCATAGCGGTTATTATCCGCTTTATGGCCGGGGCGATACGCGGGCGCGGCCCGCTGCCGCCCCAATGGCCAATGCAGCCAAGGCCGCGCAGCGGTATGGCTCCATAACCGCATAGCGGTTATTATCCGCTTTATGGCCGGGGCGATACGCGGGCACGGCCCGCTGCCCCCCCAATGGCCAATGCAGCCAAGGCCGCGCAGCGGCATGGCTCCATAACCGCATAGCGGTTATTATCCGTTTTATGGCCGGAGCGGCAGCGTATTCCAGACGGATAGAATGCGCTGTCATCCGTATCAAAATATTGGAGGGAACACGATGCAGGCACAAGCCACAACAAACCGCGAGGCGGATTTGCGCTATCTGCGGCTGCTGGCCAGGCAATACCCCACCGTGCAGGCGGCAAGCAGCGAGATTATCAATCTCCAGGCAATTTTAAATTTGCCAAAGGGCACGGAGCATTTCATGTCTGACCTGCATGGCGAATACGAGGCGTTTTTACATATCCTCAACAGCGCCTCCGGGGCGGTGCGCGAAAAGGTGGATGCCCTGTTTGAAAACGTGATGTCGCGCGACGACCGCGCGCGGCTGGCAACCCTGATCTACTATCCCAGAGAGAAGCTGGATGAAATGCGCGAGAGCGTGGAGGATCTTAACGAATGGTATAAGCTGACGCTGCACCGCCTGATTGAGATCTGCCGGCTCGTCACATCGAAATACACGCGTTCCAAGGTGCGCAAGGCGCTGCCGCCGGAGTATGCATATATTATCGACGAGCTGCTCAATACCAATTACGAGGTCCATAATAAGAAGGACTACTATGAAAATATCATTTCTACCATTATTCACATCGACCGCGCCGAGGATTTTATTGAAGCTGTATGTGGTGTGATCAAAACGCTTGTTGTCGACCATCTGCATATTGTCGGCGATATTTTTGACCGCGGGCCGCGCGCCGATATCATTCTTGATTCCCTGATGGAGCATCACTGCGTCGATATTCAGTGGGGAAACCATGACGTGCTGTGGATGGGCGCCGCGACGGGCAGCCGCACCTGCATCGCGGCCGTGCTGAACAATTCGATCACCTATAATAATCTTGAAGTCATTGAAACAGGCTACGGCATCAGCCTGCGTCCGCTTGCGCTGTTTGCCAATGAGGTTTATCGGGACTCCGACACCTCGTGCTTTCAGACGAAAACATTGGGCGACGCCATCGCCTACAACGCCAAGGACATCGAGCTTGGCGCGCGGATGCACAAAGCGATTGCAATCATCCTCTTTAAACTGGAAGGGCAGATTATCAGGCGCAATCCGGAATTCGGGATGGACGACCGCCTGCTGCTCGATAGGATCGATTATAAGCGCGGGACCATCCAAATCGATGGCAGCGAATATCAGCTTGTGCACACAGACTTTCCAACGGTTGACCCGGCTGCTCCGTATATGCTGTCCAAGGAGGAGGAGCGGTTAATGGAGCAGCTTCGCGACGCATTTTTACACAGTGAGAAGCTGCAAAAGCACGCGCGCTTCCTCTATTCCAAGGGCGGGCTGTACAAGTGCTACAATGGAAACCTGCTGTTCCACGGATGTATACCAATGGAAGCGGATGGATCGTTTATGTCGTTTTCCATCGGCGGCGCGCCTGTCAGCGGCCGGGCGTTTCTCGACCGTGCTGATCTGCTGGCGCGTCAGGGCTATTATGCGCGGGAAGGCACGCCGGAAAAACAATTCGGCAAGGACTTTTTATGGTTTCTCTGGTGCGGACGCAACTCCCCGCTGTTTGGACGCGACCATATTGCGACCTTTGAACGCTGCCTGATCGCCGATCATGCCGCATGGGCCGAGCCAAAAAACGCTTATTATGCTTACTATAACGACGCGGACGTCTGCGTGCGCATTTTGCGTGAATTCGGATTGGAAGGGCCGCACTGCCACATTATAAACGGCCATGTGCCTGTTAAGACAAAGGAGGGCGAAAATCCGGTTAAGGCCGGGGGCCGGCTCATTGTGATTGACGGCGGTTTCTGCCGGGCTTACCAGCCGACAACAGGTATTGCCGGCTACACGCTGATTTATAATTCCTGGGGCATTCGGCTGGCGTCGCATGAGCCGTTTGACGGCCGGCTTGACGCAATACGCAATAACCGGGATATTGTATCCACATCAGTCGTATTTGAACGGATGCAGTCGCGTATCAAAATTGGGGAGACAGATATCGGCGCGCAGCTCAGCCGCAATATCGAGGACCTCAAGTGGCTGCTTCTGGCCTATAAAACGGGCGAGATCAAGGAGGATCACGGCGGGTAAGGCGTGAGGATTTCTTTTTTCGCGCAGACGCTTGACTTTTGGATAAAAGTAAATTACAAAAATCAACATTGCATTTTGTCTGCAAATTTGCTATACTTAACAACGGTTCAAAGGGACTGGATTTTTTTGTAAAAATTCATTGGGGGGCTATATATGCCAGCTAGAGTGGTTGTCGGCGTCCAGTGGGGCGACGAGGGCAAAGGCAAAATCATCGACATCCTCGCGTCGCGCGCCGACGTAGTCGTGCGGTCGCAGGGCGGCAACAATGCCGGCCATACGGTCGAAAACGGGGGCGAGGTCTACAAGCTCCAGCTGATCCCGTCCGGCATCCTCTATCCGGACACGCTCTGCCTGCTTGGCAGCGGCGTTGTCATCAACCCCAAAGGTATCCTGGGAGAGATCGACGGCCTTGAAGCGCGGGGAGTTTCCTGTAAAAACCTGCGTATCGATCCGCGCGCGCATGTTATCATGCCGTGGCATCTGGAGATCGACGGTCTGAGCGAGAAAATGCGCGGCAAGGGCGAGATCGGCACGACAAAAAAAGGAATTGGTCCCTGTTATATGGATAAGGCTGAACGCTCCGGACTGCGCATTTATGACCTGATCCATCCGGATTTGTTCGCGCAAAAGGCGCGGGCCGCCGGCGAATTGAAAAACCGCCTGATTACCGGCTATTATGGCGGCCAGCCGCTTGATCTCGACGCGGTCATTGCAGAATACACAGTCTATGGGAAACGTCTGGCGCAGTATGCCGCGGATGTTTCCGTACTCGCATACCGTGCCATCCGTGAGAATAAGGAGGTCCTGTTCGAAGGCGCGCAGGGCACGCTGCTCGATATCGATTACGGAACTTATCCGTTTGTTACAAGTTCACACCCTGTTTCGGGCGGCGTATGCGTTGGCAGCGGTGTCGGTCCCACGCTGATCGACGAGGTTGTCGGCGCGGCCAAAGCGTATACGACGCGCGTCGGCGCCGGTCCCTTTCCAACGGAGCTGCTCGACGAAACCGGGGATGAAATACGCAACCGTGGCCATGAGTTCGGCACAGTTACAGGCCGTCCGCGCCGCTGCGGCTGGTTCGACGCGGTAATCATGCGCCATTCCGTGCGTATCAACGGCCTGACCGCGCTGGCGATCAACAAGATCGATACGCTTTCTGGAATGGGTCCGCTCAAGGTGTGTACGGCTTACCGCAAATCAGACGGGACGATCCTGCGCGATTTCCCCGCCACCATCGAGGAGCTTGCCGAGTGTTCCCCGGTCTATGAGGAGCTTGATGGGTTTGACGGCGACCTGTCCGGCTGCCGCAGTTTCGACGAGTTGCCCGAGTCCTGCAAGAAGTATATCGCAGAGCTGGAGCGCCTGTGTGAATGCCCGATTACGATGGTCGGCGTAGGTCCGTCCCGCGAGCAAAACTTGGAGCGTATCTGACCCTCCGCCTTTTTGGGAAATAAATGCATCGAAAAACCTTCCGCCTTTTTAAAGAAAAGGCGGAAGGTTTTTTACTGGGGCTTTCTAAACAGTTGGAGCTTGCAGGATGCGCGCCAGCCGCGCGGCGTCTGTCACTTCTCCTGCTGGCGAAAGGTCCCGCTTCTGAATAGGTGTCTTGCGGCCTGCGGGCCGCGCTTTTATGAGGGCTGCGGCCCAGGATAAGGGCGCTGCCCTCGAAAAAAGGCAAGACCCGCGAGGGGCCTTACCTTTTTTCTCACCCGCCGCCTTTTGAAAAAGGCGGACGAAAACTTTTATTCGCCGCGGCACAAAACCTGATTACGCAGCGGCTGCCCCACTGTTTGCGGCGCAGCCGACTAAAGTTTTTTGCCGAGCTTTTTTTCAAAAAAGCGGGGGGCGCAGCCGACTAAAGTTTTTCGCCGAGGCCTTTTTTCAAAAAAGCGGGAGAATCAGAAGCGTTCGACGGAATCCTTGGAGACGCGCGCGAGTATGAGCTTTTCAGGGGCGGGCTGCTTGTCGGAGAAGGTGATGGCGTCGAGCAGGAGGCGTTCGGCCTCTGGGAGCGCGGACTGCTTTGCCGTGTAAAGGCGCGCGATCGTCTCGCCGCGCGTGACCTTGTCGCCCGTTTTCTTCACAAGCACAACGCCCGCGCTCATGTCGATATCGTCCTCCTTGCTCTCACGGCCCGCACCGAGCGCGACGGACGCAATGCCGCACTTTTCCGTCTCCATGTGCGTGATGTAGCCGTCTGAGGGCGACTTGACTTCATATGTGACCGGGGCCTGCGGGAATTTGGAAGTGTCGTCGATCACGGAAACGTCGCCGCCCTGCGCAATGACCATCGCGCGCAGCTTTTCAAGAGCCGCGCCGCTCGAAAGCGCGTCCCCGGCGAGCCTGCGGCATTCGTCGAGCGTGCCCTTGTCCGCCAGATAAAGCATGTTCGCCGCGAGCTGAAGGCAGACCTCGGTCAGATCGGCAGGACCATGCCCCTTCAGCGTCGCGACCGATTCGGCCACCTCGAGGGAATTGCCGATCGCATGGCCGAGCGGCAGATCCATATCGGTGATCAGCGCGATGGTTCGCCGTCCGTTGCGCTCGCCGATGGAAACCATTGCCTGCGCCAGCCCGATCGAATCGTCGAGCGTTTTCATAAACGCGCCGCTGCCCGTCTTGACGTCAAGCACAATCGCGTTCGAGCCGGCGGCGAGCTTTTTGCTCATGATCGACGAGGCGATCAGCGGCAGGCTGTCAACCGTGGCGGTCACGTCGCGCAGCGCATACAGCTTTTTGTCGGCGGGGGCGATGTTGCCTGTCTGACCGATGACGGACAGGCCGGCGTCCCGCACAATCTGGAAAAACTGCTCGCGTTCGACGGATACGCGAAAGCCCGGGATCGACTCGAGCTTGTCGATGGTGCCGCCCGTGTGGCCCAGACCGCGGCCGCTCATCTTTGCGACCGGCACGCCGCACGCCGCGACAATCGGCGCGATGACAAGCGTCGTCTTGTCGCCGACGCCGCCGGTGCTGTGCTTATCCACCTTGATTCCGGGAATGGCCGACAGGTCGACCATATCGCCGGAGCGCGCCATGCAGTCTGTCAAAACCGCGGTTTCATGCTCGTTCATGCCGTTAAACCAAATTGCCATCAAAAGCGCCGACGCCTGATAGTCCGGGATATGACCGTTCGTATAGCCGTCGATGAAGAATGCAATTTCCTCGTCTGACAGCACGCCGCCGTTTCGTTTATTCATAATGATATCGTACATGCGCATAATTGCAAGCCCTCCCTATTTCATCTGTAGTTACCGCAGAATCTGGCCGCAGAGCGACACGCCGTCGCAGCCAGCCTTGACGCCGAGCAGCGCGGCGGCTGTTTCGCCCGTGTCGGCAAAGGTCGGCCGCGTGCCCAGGTCGACGCCCGCGCGTATGGACGCGCCGTAAATGAGCAGCGGCACATATTCGCGCGAATGGTCGGTCGACGCCGTACCCGGATCGCAGCCGTGATCGGCTGTGATCATCAGCACATCGTCCGGACCGAGCAGCGGCATCAATTCGCCGAGACGCTCGTCAAAGCGGTTGAGCGCGGCCGTATAGCCCGGGATGTCGTTGCGGTGGCCATATACCATGTCAAAGTCAACGAGGTTGACAAAGCAAAGCCCGTGGAAATCGGAGCGCGCATGCGCGATTGTTTGGTCCATCCCGTCGTCATTGTTGACAGTGCGGCTTGTCCTGGAGATGCCGCGGCCGGCGAAGATATCATAAATTTTTCCGACGCCGATGGTATCCAGACCGGCCTGCAAAAGCTTGTCAACAACCGTGTCGCGCGGCGGCTGGAGCGAAAAATCGTGGCGGTTCGAGGTGCGCTTGTAGGGGTATTCGCCTTCAAACGGACGCGCGATCACGCGGCCGACGCCGTGTTCTCCGTGCAGGATTTCGCGGGCGATTTCACAGTCCTTATAAAGCTCCTCGATCGGAACGACGCTCTCATGCGCCGCCACCTGGAATACGCTGTCGGCGCTTGTATAGACGATCAGTGCGCCTGTTTTTACATGCTCGCGGCCGTAGTCGCGGATGACATCGGTGCCGGAATAGGGCTTGTTACAGAGCACCCGGCGTCCTGTGCGGCGCTCAAACTCCGAGATAATCTCCGGCGGGAAGCCGTCGGGATAGGTCGGCATCGGCTTTTTTGAGATCAGCCCCGCAATCTCCCAGTGTCCGATGGTCGTATCCTTTCCGGCCGACGATTCCTGCATACGTGCGAATGAACCAATCGGCGCGCTGACCGCCTCGCCGCAGCCAACGCCTTCGATGTTAAAAAGCCCCAGCTTTTGCAGATTGGGCACATGCAGATTTCCGGAGCGCCAGCAGGTACGAAGCGTATTGCTGCCAACGTCGCCGTAATCAGCGGCATCTGGCTCCTCGCCGATGCCGACGCTGTCAAGAACAATTAAAAAAACCCGTTTTGCCATGCTGATTGATCACGCCTTTCCATCAGATATTGTCAATGGAAAACAGCTTATCCGCCAAAGGCCCGCGCTTGTTTTTGCAGATTAAAAGAGCGGCGGCATACTGGAAAATTCCACAAGCGTTTTCCTGATTATAAAACGATACAGCTTCATTTTAACATAAAAAACAGGTGGATACAATGACAAACGGCCCTTTCAGCGGTGCTCTACGCCAAAAAAGCCGTTGGTTTTTTGTGAATATTTAACATGAGATTTCCCTGCACGCCCCGCATCCCCTTTGACGCCGGCCAGCCCAGAGATTTTATTTTTTAAGGAAGGCTTGAGGGGAGATTGCCGCAGTAGCGGTAGCTGTGCAGGTAATCGCCTTTGGTAAACGCCTCGTTTCGGCTTGTCTGGGCTGGATCGGTGAGGTCGCCGGCCAGCTTTTGCAGATTTGTGCGCGCCGTTACAGCGCAGATATGCGCGCTTGACGCATAGGCGACGACGCCGTTGAGCGTGGGCGTCGCGCCGAACGGCGCATAGATCGCGGCGCGCACATTCGGACCTTCGTCCGGCCCGGCGGCATAGCAGGCGTACAGCGCATAAACGCCCGCTTCATTCGCGCGGCAGCGCAGCAGATCGGGCATGATCCCGCCGCGCGCGTCGGGCACGGCGATCAGGCGCGCGCCTTTCTCCGCGAGGATTTTGAAGCGTTCAAAGTAATAGGCGTCCGACCCGATGACAACGCCGAGCGGACCAAGCGGCGTGTCGATCGGCTCGAGGACATCGGAGGGCGAAACGCCGGCGTCGTTGTCGAACCCGAGCACGCTTGTCTTATCCTGGACGCCAGCCTGTTCGCCGTCCGGGCCGAACACGATGCATCGGTTGACCAGGCGGCCGTCCTCCTCGCGGACGAGCGTCGTGCCGGCGACCACATAAACGCGAAGCGTGCGGGCGATCCCGCTGAAGGCGGTCTGATACAGCTCGTTTAAAAAGCCGCCGAAGGTTTCAAGCACGGCAGCCATGCGCACCGGATCGGGTGCCGCGCCGTCCAAACCGATGAAATGCTTCCCGTGCAGCACCCAGTTGAGAATCTGCTTGCTCAGGGGCAGCATGGTCAGAGCGAGTACGCCCACATATTCCGGATACACGACAACCTGCGCGCCGGCGTCGACCGCGTTTTTGGCAAGCAGATACACTTCATCCATATAGTCGCGCAGATCCTTATATGCGCGCGCCGTCAATTGGACGGACGCGGCGCGCACCGCCTCCGGCGCAGCAAATTCCGCGTTGTTTTGGGCGGCGCCGCTTTTTTCCGAAAGCAGCGCGTCGATTTTTTTCGGGGTCACCCGAAACGACATCCAAAAAGAAATCAGCGGCAGCAGCACTTCCCACATGCCTTTTACCTCCCAAGCTCGGCTTCATAGTTTGCGATCAGCGCGGGATTGATCTGTTCCAAAAGCCGCAGACCTCGCCGGATTTCATCGAGACGCGCCATATTCAGCCCAAAACGCACCGGGAAAGAGGAGGTCTGGCGGATCAGATACCCGTCGCCCGCGCGTGTCACGCCCGCCGGACATGCAACCGCGGCGCTGCCCGCCGCAATGTTGACCACATACAGGTTGTTGCCCTGCGCGCCGCTCCACACTGTGCGCAGCAGGCGTTCGCCCGCATCCTGCACCGGGTCGAGCGCCTGGACCGACAGTGCGACGTCCGCGCCCTTGAGAGCGGCTGCACGCAGCACGCGCGGATCATTGATGTCGCAGTCCACGCACAGGCACACATTTCCAAGCTCGCCGACGTGCGCCACTTCGATGCGGTCGCCGGGCAGAAACTCCCCCTGAAACGAAATGGACGGATGGATGGCCGGCTGGCGGCAGACCACCTCGCCGCCCGGATCGAGCAGGCACAGGCAGAGGTTGCCCTCGTGCGCGAACAGGCCCGTCAATACATAAACGCCGTGCTTTTTGGCGTATTTCACACAGGAAAACAGATGCCGTTTGACATCCTCAAGCGCGCGGTGCAGCGAGCCGTCCGCAATCAACACCAGGCGCGCGTCGTCCGAGGGCGGCATAAACGGCCGCTGAATCTCGACAAAATAGCTGTCCATGTCGTTCCCTTCCTGAAGCCGCCGTCCGGGGCTTCCATCAATGTTCAAGTGATTTTGCCGCGGACGATGCCGCCTGCGGCTTCTATTATCTCATATTTTACACGCGATGTATAGATTATTTGGGCGCTGTATAAAATTGGTGTTTTAAAAAAATGATGAACCGCCTGGCGCCGGCGCGAACTGCAAAAAAAAACGAGCCGCACGGCCCGCTGCAAATGAAATGATCCGGAGATAAAATAAAGGAGGGGGGATTTCACTTTAGAAACACTGCGTTTCCATTGCTTATTATATCATGCGTGTGCTGGAAGATGGTGAACAAATTGTGAACAGACACAACATCTTGTGCCCTATTGGCGACCGCGCCGCAACTTTTGGAAAAACGCTGAGAGAATCTGCGCACACTCCTCACCGCGCACACCGCAGACGACCTGCGGCTTATGATTGAAGGCGAGCGCGTTGAAGTCGCTTACTGAGCCGAAGCAGCCGCTTTTTGGATCACGCGCGCCGAACACCAGCCGCCGGATGCGCGCATTGATAATCGCACCGGCACACATCGGACAAGGCTCGAGCGTCACATACAGCTCGCACCGATGCAGCCGCCAGCCGCCCAGCCGGCGGCAGGCCGCGTCAATCGCCTCAAGCTCGGCGTGCGCGAGCGCATTTTTCCCGGTTTCACGCCGGTTAAAGCCTGTCCCAACGATCTGTCCGTCACACACGACGACCGCTCCGACCGGCACCTCCCCGCGCTCCGCCGCGCACCCGGCAAGCCGGAGCGCCTCGCCCATAAAATCATTGTCATTCATCCGTTTCAGCCGTCCTCCCGCTCTCAGGCTCGCGCAAACCGTTTGGCCGCCCGGGGACATGCGCTTTTTTGCACATGCCGCAGCGTGCCTGCCGCATCCGGCATACCTGCCGTCCGGCCCCTCAGCCGGTTCATCTCACCGGCGTATAGTCGATCTGCGAAGTCTCGCTGGTCGATTCCAGCTTAAAGATGACGGGACGAAGGCCGTCGTTGCAGCTACAGATCGCAACACCTGGTTTTCTGATCCAGTCGCCGTAATAAAAAATATGTTCGCCGGCCCCGTGCGCAAGCGCAAACACATACTGGTAAACAGCCTTCCAGGCTTCATCACAGAAGCCGGCCGGCTTGGCATAGTCGGCGTAAAAGACCTGACCCTCCCGCAGCATTGGACAGGCGGACAAGCCTTCGGCGCCGTACTCACGCGCAAGCTCCTCGTCGAATGTCGTCTTGAGAACAGTGATGCGAACCTTTTTCATGTGATTCCCCGCTTTCCGTGACCGGCGTCACCGTCAGCCGCCGTCTGTTTTGTATATAATAGCATAAATCTTCCACAGATGCAAAATCGCCCTTCCCTTTTCTACACCGTTCCTGTATAATATTACCTAATAATCCACAGGAGGAATCATATGCAGAGCTTACTGACAGGCGAGCACATCAGCTTCGCCCTGGTTTTTATTGAAGGACTGTTGTCCTTTTTTTCGCCGTGCGTCATCCCGCTGATTCCGATTTATGTCAGCTATCTGGCGGGCAGCGCCGACCGCGATGAAGCGGGCGCGCCGGTCTATCACCGCGGCCGCGTGATGCTGCATACCGTCTTTTTTATCCTCGGCGTATCATTCGCGTTTTTTCTGCTCGGACTTTCGTTTACGGCGATCGGGACGTTTTTTTCCGGGCATAAAACATTGTTTGCGCGCATCGGCGGCGTTGTGATCATTTTGCTTGGCCTTGTGCAGATAGGCTTTTTCGAGCTGCCGTTTTTGCAGCGGGAGCGGCGCTTCCATCTGAATATGAAGGGTAAGCGGATGAATCCGGTTGTGGCGTTTGTGATGGGCTTTACATTTTCCTTTGCCTGGACGCCGTGTGTCGGCCCGGCGCTTTCATCTGTGCTGATTCTCGCCTCCGGCGCGAAAAGCGCCGCGACCGGCAACCTGCTTGTTTTGCTCTATGCGGCCGGCTTTGTCCTGCCGTTTCTGGCGCTTGGGCTGTTTACAACGCAGGCGCTCAATTTCCTGCGCAGCCACAAAAAGCTGATGCGTTATACGATCAAGACGGGCGGCGCGCTGCTCATCCTGATCGGCGTCATGACGTTTACCGGTTGGATGAACGGTGTCACTGGCTATTTAAGCTCATTCGGCGCGCCGTCCGTTTCAGATGGGGAAGCGGCCTCCACCTCGTCCTCGCAGGCCGCGCCGGAGCAGTCGGGCCCGTCCGAGGATCCCGGCGCACAGGCGCCGTCCTCGTCCCCGGCGCCTTCCTCCTCCTCGCCCGAGCAGGCCGATGTCATCCCGGCTTTTGACTTTACGCTGACCGACCAGTACGGCAACACGCACACCCTGTCCGATTACAAGGGCAAAGTTGTGTTTCTCAACTTCTGGGCGACCTGGTGCCCGCCATGCCGGCAGGAGATGCCTCACATCGAGGAGCTTTACAATGAATACGGGCAAAACACCGGCGACGTTGTATTTTTAGGTGTGACAAATCCAAAGACGGATGAAAATCCATATGGGCAGGATGGCTCGCCTGAGGAAATCGCGCAGTTTTTAACCGACAACGGCTATACGTTCCCAAGCGTGTATGACACGACGGGCAGCGTGTTTTCCGATTATTTTATCAGCGCTTTCCCGACCACCTTTTTAATCGACGCGCGGGGCAATATCTTTGGCTACGCGCCGGGGGCGATGACAAAACAGATGATGGAAAATGTCATTAAACAGGTGCTCGACGCCGGTGCGGTGTCCGCCTCCGGTATGGGCGCAGCGGCGTCTGAGGCGGTGCAGACATCAGGACGCCGGATTACGGGCGGCTTGGCGCCTGACGGCTTAAAGGACGCGCCGCCGCAGATGCGGGAACAGACACGCCGCGCCGCTGCGCTCGCCTGCGCGTTTTTTGAACAGGAGCCCGCTATGGCCGGATCTTTTACATTTGCGGATATTGATTTGAATGGGACGCCTGAATTGGTTATTGGCACATATGGAAACTGGGAAGGGACACATTGGGTTTTTGACCTGTCGATGGAATGGAAAGAACCGGCCGACGCGCTTGCAGCCTCCTATCCGGTAAGCAACGGGGAGATCGCATTCTATTCCTGTAAAGATCCACAGACTGGCGCGGCCTGTTTTCTGGTGGACAGCAGCGGCGGCCATGGCTTTGCTGAAAACAATATAAAAACGCGCCTGTCCGCCGGTGAGGCAGGGTTCGATGTCTGGACCTGCGCGTGGGAGCGCGCCTGCGATCCGGAGATGAATCCGATTTCCGAAACATGGACCTTATATGAAAACGGCGTACAGCGCGCGGCCAGGGACGCCCCCTATTCGTTTGAGGCGGCCGCTTTGACGTTTGATACACTGTATGCGTCCATATTTGATCTGGCTGCCGGCGACGCCGCGGCTGTGTCGTTGACGCCCGAGGAATACCTTGTCCCTCCTGATAATCCCGATGCGGTTCGCCGCGCCGTTTATATGGCGGCGCAGCGTTATATGCAGCAGAATGCAGAGGCGGTCTGATAAACAGTTGTGCCGGTATGGAGGAAAAAGCCGGCGCGCATCGCACAAATGAGGGGATGCGTTGACCTGCTTTTGCAGGATGGCAGAATGATTCTGCAAATCGATTTAAAGCAATAAATTTTCGGAATCCGTTGTTTTTTTCTGTTTCGTATGCTAGAATGACATTGTTTTCCACTGTGCGCTATCATTTTGGGCCGCTGCGCGGTCTTGGCGGGAGGCGCTTTCAGGGCGATGTCAAACAGCTTTACCAGGGGGCTGCGGGCGGCTGCGGCCGCGACCGCGCCGATTCTTTTCGGATATGTGTTTGTCGGCATGGCGTTCGGCCTGCTGCTGCAAAAGACAGGCTACGGCGTGCTGTGGGCCTTTTTGTCGAGCCTGACCGTCTATTCCGGTTCGATGCAGTTTGTCTTGGTCGAACTGCTCATGGGCTGGCCAGGCTTTTTGCATGTGGCCGTCGTGACGCTTGCGGTCCAAATCCGCCATGCGTTTTATGGCCTGTCCCTGATCGAGGCGTTTAAGGGTCTGGGAATCAGAAAGCTCTATCTTATTTTTGCGCTCACCGATGAAACCTATTCCCTTCTTTGCTCGATCAAGCCGCCTAAAGCGATGCCGCGGGGCCGGTTCTATCTGTTGATCGCCCTGCTCAACCAGTGCTATTGGATAGCCGGGAGTGTGATCGGCGCGACGGCCGGCGAGCTGATTCCCTTCGATTCTACAGGCATCGATTTTGCAATGACCGCGCTGTTTATCGTCATTTTTGTCGAACAGTGGCTTAATTCAAAAACGCATATTCCCGCCCTGACGGGGCTTGGATGCGCGCTGGTCTGCCTTGCCCTGTTTGGAACGGACGGTTTTCTGCCGCCGGCGCTGCTTTTGACCGTCGGCGCTCTTTTGGCCGGCCGCCGGCCGTTGGAAAAACGCCTGAATGGTTCGCAGGAGGGAGGCGGTGCGGTATGCCGCTGACGCCGCTTCAAACGCTTGCTGTGGTTCTTACGGTCGCCGGCGTCACCGTACTGTGCCGTGCGCTTCCGTTTTTGCTGTTCAGAGACGGCCGTCCTGTTTCCGGCGGGGTGATCTATCTTGGACGCGTGCTGCCGTATGCGATCATCGCGATCCTGGTGGTCTACTGCCTGCGCGGCATCGATTTTGCATCCGTCCCTTTCGGCGCGCCGGAGATCATCGCTGTCAGTTTGACAGTTGCAATCCATGTTTGGAAACGCAACAATCTGCTTTCTATCGGCGTTTCCACGACCGTCTATATGCTTCTGCTCCGGCTTTTCTAAAAGGTCCACGCGCTTAAAATGCGTCAAGCAGGCGCTTTGGCGCGCGCGACCCGTGCGCGGGCCGCTGCGCTTGCCCGGCCGGCTATTCGGGGCTTTCCGGCGCTATCGCGCCGGGCGCGGACAAGCCGCGGCAGCGCTCCTTTTCGCGCCTTATGGGACAGGGGCGGGCTGGCCCTATCCCGTGGACACAACTCCGGGGCAGGCGCAGCCTGTATACGCGCTGCGTCCGCCCCGCAGTTCGCGGCGCAACCTGTAAAAATACCGGGACCTGTCCCACTGTTTGCGGCGCAGCCGACTAAAGTTTTTTGCCAAGCTTTTTTTCAAAAAAGCGGGGGCGCAGCCGACTAAAGTTTTTTGGCTTACCTTTTTTTCAAAAAAGGTAAGAAGTTTTTTGCCGAGGCTTTTTTTCAAAAAAGCCGGACAAAATAGACCATGTCGGTCAGCAGGACGCCGTCGTCCCATATGGGCTGAGGGTAGTTGTCGGTAAAGAAATTTTTCACGCGGTGGGACAGCGTAAAGCCGCACGCGCTGTAAAACGCGAAGGATGCGGGCGTTTCGCCCGTGCCGACCAGTACGCGCGTGCCGGCTGGCAGGCGTGCGAGCGCGGCGTCGATCAGCGCGCGTCCGACGCCGCGCCGCTGGAATGCCGGCGCAACCGCAATGTTTTTCAGTTCCCAGCCGCTTTCGACGGGCACGGCGGACAGGACGCCGGCGGCTGCGCCGCCTTCATGAGCGGCCAGCAGAAAGCCGGCCGGCAGATAGCGGCCGATCATTTCTTCGGACGGATCGGCGAGCAAAAGCAGGTCGCGGTATGCCCATCGGTCGCCTGATACTTCGGTTATTTTCATGATCAAATCCCCCGATCTCTTATATATGAGCAGTCTCATCATAACGTGGATGCGGCTGTACGTCAACGGCGCGGGGCAAAATAAGATACAGGGGATGTCAGTCCCGGGAGGAGCTTATGAAGCTGGTTTCATGGAATGTTAACGGCCTGCGGGCCTGTTTGGGGAAGGGATTCCTCGACTTTTTCAGCGCGGCGGACGCGGACGCTGTCTGCCTTCAGGAGACCAAGATGCACCAGGAACAGGCCGATCTGGAGCTGCCCGGCTATCAGCAGTTCTGGAACAGCGCCGAAAAAAAAGGGTATTCCGGCACGGCTGTTTTTACGCGTGTGCCGCCGCTGAATGTAACTTATGGCATCGGTATGGCGGAGCATGACAGCGAGGGACGCGTGATCACTGTGGAATACGAACCGTTTTATCTTGTCAACTGCTATACGCCCAATGCGCAGCGTGAGCTGGCGCGGCTGGAGTATCGGATGAAGTGGGAGGATGATTTTCGCGCATATCTTATGTCGCTTGACGCGAAAAAGCCGGTGGTGCTGTGCGGCGACCTGAATGTCGCGCACCAGGAGATCGACCTGAAAAATCCGAAAACAAACCGCCGCAACGCCGGATTTTCCGACGAGGAACGCGCCAAGATGACCGAGCTGCTCGCGGGCGGTTTTGTGGATACCTTCCGGGCGCTTTATCCCGACGTGACTGGCGCATATACCTGGTGGTCGTATCTGCGCCGCGCGCGCGATACAAACGCGGGCTGGCGGATCGATTATTTTATAGTCTCCGAACGCCTGCGCGGCGCGGTTCATGACAGCCGTATCCGCGCGGATGTGATGGGCAGCGATCACTGCCCCGTGGAGCTTGATTTGCTTTGAGGCGTCTGCAATCTGCTTTTAAATCAGAAAAGAGGTTCCTGCATGAAGATTGGCCTTGTCCTGGAGGGCGGCGGTATGCGCGGCCTGTATACGAACGGCGTGCTTGACTGTATGATGGACAACGACTGGTATCCGGATTATGTAATCGGCGTGTCGGCCGGCGCGTGCAGCGCCGTGTCGTATATCTCCGGCCAGCGCGGACGCAGCTACCGTATCAATACTGGATATTTAGGAGATAAACGGTATGTTGGGCTGGACAGCTTCATCAAAACAAAATCCATGTTTGGGATGGATTTTATTTTTGATGAAATCCCGAACCGCCTTGACCCTTTCGACTATAAGGCGTTTTTAGCCTCGCCTATTGAAATGGTTACAGGGGTAACCGATATTGAAACAGGTATGCCTGTTTACTTTGACAAATCGGCCGTTTCGCCGGGCGACAGCACGTTGTGGCGGGCTTCGTCGTCAATCCCGGGCTTTTCGCCGGTTGTATCGTTTCGCGGCGGACGTTACCTGGACGGAGGAACAAGCGACCCGATCCCGGTTCGCCGCGCGCTTGCCGATGGGTGCGGCCGCCTTGTCATTGTGCTCACGCGCGACCGGTCCTATCAAAAAGCGCCCGAGCATTTTCGGACGCTGTATCACCGGATGTTTCGCGAGTATCCGCAGTTGGCGCGCGCGCTCGACCGACGCCATGAAATTTATAATGAAACGCTTGATTTTATACGGCGGCTCGAGCGCGATGGTACGGCTGTCGTCATCGCGCCGTCGCTGCCCGTTGAAATCAGCCGGTTTGAAAAGGATTTGCGGCGTCTTGAAAGCTTGTATAAATCCGGGATGCTCGACGCACAGCTTGCTATGCGCCGGCTGCACGCTCTGAAATAGCGGGAAAGGGGCAATCTGCATGACATATCTGGTGATTGGAGCCGGCGGTGTGGGCGGCTGCATCGGCGGTTATCTGGCGGACGCGGGATTTGACGTAACGCTGATCGCACGCGGCAGGCATCTGGAAGCAATCCATTCCAGGGGGCTGCGCCTGTATAATACGCGCCGCGGCGACGAGCTGTGCGTCCATCCAAAGGCGTGCACGGCCGATGAATTTACCGGCCGTGCTGATGTGATATTTGTTTGTGTCAAGGGATATTCAATCGATGAAGTCGTGCCGCTGATCGACCGGGCGGCCGACGCGGGCAGCGTCGTCATTCCGGTGCTCAATATCGTCGGCACAGGCGAACGGCTTGCACCGCGCCTGCCTGGACGCCTGGTGCTCGACGGCTGCATTTATATCGGCGCATATATCAGCGGTCCGGGAGAAGTCACGCAGACCGGCGATCTGTTTCGCATCGTTTATGGGCAGCGCGATACAGATGAGCCGGACGGGCGTCTCAATAAAATTGCCGGCGAGCTGCGTGACGCAAGCATCGATGTTGTCGTTTCGGACGACATCCGCCGCGACGCGTTTCGCAAGTTCATGTTTGTTTCTCCTCTGGCTGCGGCCGGCGCTTATTATGATATGACCGCCGGCGAGCTGGCCGCGCCGGGAAAAGGCCATGACCTGTTTGTCGAGCTTATCCGCGAACTCCAAGCCATTGCGGATAAGCGTGGATACAGATTCCCTGACGATATGGTTGAAAATTCGCTCCGGCGTCTTGACGCGCTTTCCCCTGACGCGACCGCGTCGATGCAGAAGGATCTTAAAAAGGGCGGCAGCAGCGAGATTGACGGACTTATCTTTGAGCCGGCGCGCATCGCGCACGAACTGGGCGTCCCAGCGCCCGCCTATGAACAGCTTTCCCGCTTTTTTGAAAAAAGACTTGGCAAAAAACTTTAGCCGGCTGCGCCGCGAACAGTAGGGCGGGTTTTGGAATTCTACCGGTTGTGCCGTAAAGAGCGGGGCGGCCCGGCCGCCCCTACCCTATGAACCCAACCCCGGGGCGGGCGCGGCTTGACGGTTTACCGCAGAACGTACAGGCGTGCGCCCGAAAAATCCGTGCCAAACAGTGGTGGGGATAACAACACAAGGGGAGTGTCGGGCGACACTCCCCTTGTGAGGCGTGGAAAGGGGCGCAGTCGCCGCTTGGACGCGCCCGGCGTTGTAGCGCCGGAAAGCACCGCATAGCCGACCGGGCAAGCGAAGCGCCCGGCGGTGAGCGGCCCGCGCATGGGCTGCGCGCGCCTTAGCATCAGTTTTTGCTTTTGGGTTTAAAGATCAGGGCCATGATCAGAGAGAAAAAGATGGCGGCAGCGATCCCGGCGGCTGTGGCGCCAAGTCCGCCGGTCAATACGCCGAGCAGGCCCTCCTCCTGGATGGCCTCGCGCACGCCTTTGGCGAGCGTGTTGCCAAAGCCGAGCAGAGGAACCGTCGCGCCGGCGCCGGCGAATTCGACAAGCTTGGGGTAAAGGCCGACGCCGCCGAGAATCACGCCTGCGACGACATAGCCGGTCAGGATACGCGCGGGCGTCAGCTTTGTATAATCGATGAAGATTTGGCCGATGGCGCAGATCAGTCCGCCGACAAGAAACGCTTTGAGCAGCGCGATCAGAATGGTCATGAAACAAGCCCTCCCTTCTTTTTTGATGAAAGATAAACGAGATGCGCAATCGATGCGATGCTCTCGCCCTGCTGTACCACAGTTGTATTCATCAGCGCACCGGTTGCGATAAACAGGATATCGTGCAGTTGGCCGGTGTGCATCAGCGGCAGGATATGTCCGCACATGACGGAAGCACTGCATCCACAGCCGCTTGCACCGGCGTGTACATCCTGTTTTTCAAGGTCATACAGCATCAGCCCGCAGTCGGTCTGGCAGTGTTCAAGGTCATAGCCGTCCCGCCGCAGCAGGTCACGCAGGATGGTGCCGCCCACTTTGCCAAGGTCGCCGGTGATTACAAGGTCGTAATCATTTGGTCTTGTGCCGGTATCGTCGAAAAATCGCTTGATCGTTGCGGCCGCAGCCGGAGCCATGGCCGCCCCCATGTTGTTGGCGTCCGTGATTCCGAGATCCTCAATGGTGCCGATCGTAGCCGCATGGATAAACGGCGGTGTATCGCCTTTTTCAAGGACAGCCGCACCTGCGGCGGTCGCGGTCCATTGCGCGGTCGGCGTGCGCTGGCCGCCGTATTCAAGCGGCAGGCGGAACTGCCGTTCAGCCGTACAGAAATGCGACGAGGTACATGCGACCGCCCGGCCCGCCGCGCCGCTGTCAAGAAAAACAGATGCAGTCATCAGGCTTTCCGCCATGGTGGAGCAGGCCCCGAACAATCCCACGAACGGGATGCCAAAGGAGCGCAGGCCATATGTTGAGCCGACGCATTGGTTCATCAAATCGCCCGCGAACACGCAGTCAATGTCGGAAGGCTGGTACTTTGCTTTGTCAAGCGCCGTTTGGATCGCGGTCTGCTGCATACGGCTTTCGGCTTTTTCCCATGTTTTTTCGCCAAAGTAGTCGTCCTCATTGATCACATCAAACGCGTGGCCAATCGGTCCTTCCGATTCCTTTTTGGAGCCGACGGCCGCAGAGGCGCGCACGCTGATTGGTTCGTCAAACACAACGGTATAGGTTCCTTTACGCTTTGCCATAAACGCCCCTCCTCAATACAGTCCGAACAGGTAAATAATCAGTCCGTATACGATACTGGCACTGGTGCCGTAGACGATGACCGGGCCGGCGATTACAAACATTTTTGCCGCCAGACCAAGCACCAGACCTTCGCTTTTGAATTCCAGCGCCGGCGAGGCCACGGCGTTTGCAAAGCCGGTGATCGGCACAAGCGTACCCGCGCCGCCAAATTTGGCAATTTTCGGATATATATTGAAGCCGGTTAATATGATCGACAGAAGGACCAGCGTTACGGAAGTGACGCTGCCGGAAACCTCCTCGGTCATACCAGACGACTGGTATGCCATCATAATCGCCTGTCCGAGCGCGCAGATCAGTCCTCCAATGGCGAACGCCATAAGAAAATCCTTGATGAACGGCGATCGCGGGGAGCTTTGTTTTGTAAGTTCGTTGTATTCCTCCGGTGTCATATTCATAGGTTTCATCCCTCGTTTCAAGATTCATATGCTGTGTTAGTGTTCACTTTCCGTAAAAAAATATCCCACGCGCGCTGATTCAAAAAATGCCAATCCAGAATCTGGAATAGTAAATTCAGCACATGATTCTATTTTGATTTGTGTATAGATAACTGTTATAATTAACAATTAAAACAAATTATAGAAAATAATTGACAAACAGGAAAATAAAGGATACAATAAAGACGCATCAAAGCAGGCAACCGACATGAAAAGAAGGAGAGGTAAAATGAAAAAGCTTATTTCGGGTCTTATTGTACTTGTCATGATTACCGCCTTTATGACCGGAAGTGTGTTCGCTGCTGCTCCTGGAGAACCCACAGAATCATTTGATGCAGATACACGGGCAAGCGGTATCACGTATGGCCCTTGGTTTGGAAATGGGAATGAGAGCTGGAGCACCGACATAAAATCGCTAGCTTCAGCCACCAGCACAATAACAGGGGCAATATCTTTTTGTTTGCCGCCGAGTGCCGCGCGATCAATTGGCGGGGAAATTTCCGGCGCTTTATCTGCAATTGCGATTGCCTGGCCGGACTGTTATACATATGGCACGGTTCAAAAGGAGTATAGAGAAGCGCATTATTCAGATGGCACCTTCGCCTATTTCCAATCGCATTATACGGTTAAGGCATATGCCGTGAGCAATGGGAAAACGACCTATTTAGGCACCTTCCATGAGTATTATGAGGGGTCATATCCGATGCGCCTGCAAGGGAGTGAATCGATAGAGCTTTGAACTTACAGCCGAAAGGAAAAGCATTCTCCTATATCTATAAGGCGGCCGCGGTACTGTTGGCTTTGTCCCACTTTTGGCCGTCGATCCGTGGAACGCCTGCTTTGGTTATGACTACGTGCGGATGGCTGATGATGATTGGCTGGACATTTTTTGAATTTTTCCGGGACCGTGAGAATAAAAGGCACGCAAAGATAAGATATCTCATTACCGGCCTGATTACGTATAGTATTCTTTTGTGGAGTTCAGTTCATTTTGTATTGAGAAACAGGATGCAATAGATTGTCTTAAAGAACACAGCTTGCCTGTGTTCTTTTTTTATACAGCACGCCTGTTTTTTGTGTACTGTTAAAAATAATCAGCGCAATGCGGCAATTGGCGGCAATTGTCTTTTGCAGGAAGCAATGGTATAATGAAACTGATTTCCAACAAGCAGCAAAAATAGGAATATAGTACAATTTTGGGGAATTTAAGAGGTGGAAGCTGTATGAACGAGCTTGATACGATGAAACGTGCAAAGATGTATCTGGACAAGCTGTCGAGAGGAATCGATCCGATCAGCGGTTCGGCGCTTCCACTTGACGGCGTGTTAAGCAATGTCCGGTTGTCGCGTTGCTTTGCTTATGTATCCGGCATTCTGGAGCAGGTCATCGAAAACGGCGGGATGGTCGGCCGGCGCAAAGCGCCAAGAAAGCCGCCGTTTTCGATTACGCCCGAGCAAAAAACGCGCGTGCGCGTGCTCGACGAACCGATTCCCTTGACCGGGTTTGTAAAACAAATTAATAATGTCACGGTTCTGACCAGCGATACACAGCTCACATTCGCAAAGGTTGCCGACGGCCTGGAGGAGATGGGCTTTTTGGAAAAGCCCGAAGCAAGCCGCACCCGTGTGCCGACGCAAGCAGGCGTTCAGCTTGGCATCTCGCGCGAGGAGCGCAAAAATGAACGGGGAGATACCTATCTGGTGAATCTCTTTAACCGTGCGGCACAGCAGTTTGTTTTGGACAATCTTGAGGATATTTTGGAGGCAGCCGCACAGAAAAAGGCTGCCGAAAAGGAGTAAACAAAACCCGCCCCGCACGCTGATTGGAGCGCGCAGAGCAGATATTCTGAAAACGATTCTTGCCGGGATGGGAGAGGATTGGAATGGTACGTGAAATTTTGCGTCTTGGCAATCCGGCGCTATACAAAAAAGCGCGCCTGTTACATATGATGAGCTGAACCAGATGCACGCCGTTGCCGGCGACCTTCGCGGAACGCTGCTTGATTACCGAAAACGGCATCAGGCGGGACACGCTGGCGCGCGCAATCCGTGCGCGGATTGCCCACCGCAGGCCGCTGCGCTTGGCCCGGCCTGCTATTCGGGGCTTTCCGGCGCTATAGGCGCCGGGCGCGAAAAGCCGCGGCGGCGCCCCTTTGCGCGCCTCACAAGGGGCGGGCCGGCGACCCTCCCCCTATGCTATCCCCGTCTCTGTTTGGCGCGGTCGTATCGGGCGCACGCCGGTGCGTTCTGTGGTAAAACGTCAAGCCGCCCCTGGCCCATGGACCAGCTCCGGGGCAGGTGCAGCCTGCATAAATGCTGAAACCTGCCCCTCTGTTTGCGGCGCAGCCTGTAAAAATACTGGAACCCGCCCCGCTGTTCGCGGCGCAGCCGAATAAAGTTTTTTGGCTTACCTTTTTTTCAAAAAAGGTAAGCAGTTTTTTGCCGTGCTTTTTTCAAAAAAGCGGGGGCCTTTTTTCAAAAAGGCTGGAAAGCGGGAATGAACAAGGAGAAAAATGGGAAAGATAATGCCATCTAATCTGTAAAGGAGACGATGGTTATGCAAAAAATTCTCAAGGGTTCCAAAACGGAAGCGAATCTGATGGCGGCGTTCGCGGGCGAATCGCAGGCGCGCAATAAGTATACATTTTACGGCGCGAAGGCGAAGGCGGACGGCTTTGAACAGATCGGTAACCTGTTTCTCGAGACGGCCAACAACGAAAAAGAACATGCGGAAATCTGGTTCAAACTGCTGCACAACGGGATGCCGGCCACGGGCGAAAATCTGATGGAGGCCGCCGGCGGGGAACGGTATGAGTACGAGACAATGTATCCAACTTTCGCAAAAGAAGCGCGTGAGGAGGGCTTTACAAAGATCGCCGCGCTGTTTGAGCTGGTCGCCAAAATTGAAAAAGAACACATGGAACGCTATGAAACGCTGAAGGCCAATGTCGACAATGGGACTGTTTTCAAAAAACAGGAAAGCGTCACCTGGATCTGCCTCAACTGCGGCCACGTCTATGAAGGCGCGCAGCCGCCCCAGGTCTGCCCAGTCTGCGAAAAGCCGCAGAGCTGGTTCCAGGTCAAGGCGGAAAATTATTAAGCGGACGCTGTCTGCGCGAACGGCAGCCGGCCCCGGATTGTCAATGCAATCCGGGGCCGGCTGCCATAATACTGTACTTATGTCGTTTATACGCCGCAATAGGCGCTGAATCCGCCGTCGATGGGCAGTACCGCGCCAGTAATAAAGCTGGCGGCAGGAGAGCAAAGAAAGATCACCGCGCCTGCAAGCTCCGCAGGCAGGCCGTATCGGCCCATAGGCGTGCCGGAAATAATTTTGCGGCCGCGCTCCGTGTCGCTTCCATCCGGATTTTTCAACAGGTAGTCATTCTGCTGCGTGAGCAAAAATCCAGGAGCAATGGCGTTTACTCGGATTTTGGGCGAACAATTCTGACTGAAGTAAACGGCCATCCATTGGGTAAAATTGGAGACAGCCGCCTTTGCGGCGCTGTAAGCTACGGTGTTTGTCAGCGGCGTGAAGGCTGCCATTGAGGAGATATTGACGACACAGCCGCTTCCTTGCTTGGCCATGAACCGGCCAAAGACCTGGGTTGGATAAATGGTGCCCATCAGATTCAGGTTGAGCACCCAGGAAAGCGCGTCACCCGGAAGATCAAAAAAGCTCAGTTCCGGGCTTGCCGTGGCGGCAGGCTTATTGCCGCCCGCGCCATTGATCAGGATATCCACGCCGCCAAAACGGTTGGCGACCGCCTGCCCTGCCTTCTCGATGCTTTCACGGTTTAATACATCGCAGTAAAAGCTGACCGCCTCTGCACCGGCGCCGTTAATCTCCTGGGCAAGCTGTCCGGCGCGTTCGGACGCGATATCCAGCAGCGCAATTTTGGCTCCGTGCGCCGCCAGTTCGCGGGCGAGCGTGGAGCACAAAATGCCGCTGGCTCCTGTGATAACGGCCGTTTTACCCTTGATGTGAAAGTTTGCCATTTGAATCCTTCCTTTCTTTGTTACATATCAGATTTGTTGATAAAGGGCGTCTTGGGACCTGTATTCTCAGCCGAAGGACGCTGGACAGGTAAGTGGCGCTCCCGGTCAGGGAAAATTTTACGCGGAGCAAAGGCGAAAGAATGATCTGCTCGGCGCTGGACGACTGCGGACGCATGTTCTTAAAGCCGGCTCCGTCCATGGCTGATAAAAAGCGGCGCAACGGGTTAATAGACCCCGTCGGCCGCATCGAAGTGCGTAGGCGCGGCGATTGAGGAGCCGCCGTCCAGTATCCACTGGGCCTGCCAACGTATCATCCGCTCCAGGCAAACAGAGGGATATCCCATCAACTCCATCAGTTTTGATGAATTACTGAAAATTCCGCCGTTCTGCTCCTCGCCTTCATAGAGAGGGGCGCGCCCCAGCAGATCGCCGAAGCGTTCGGCTGCCCAACGCGTGGAGAATGTCTCCGGTCCGGTCACATTCAGGACAGCGGGCGGCGCGTCCACGTGGAGCAGCGCACGTATGGCGTATTCGCAGACATCCCCTTGCCAGATGCAGTTGAGGACGCTGCGTCCGAGTTTGATGGGGATACCGTCCCGCACATTTTTGGCGATATCGTACAGAACGCCATAACGCAGATCGACCGCATAATTGAGTCGGAACATCAGGCTGCGGGTTTTATTGCGCCTGGCGTAATAGGAAAACACCCGTTCCCGGCCGAGACAGGTCTGACCATATTCGCCATCCGGATTGGGCGCGTCGGTTTCCACGGATCCGCCGCAGCGGGCAGGACGGTCGCCGTAGATGTTTCCGGTGGAGAAGGCGACGATGCCGGCTTTTGGAAACCGTTCGCAGATTTTAGCGGGGAGCAGCACGTTGGCCGCCCAGGTGTCCGCCTGATTTTTATAGGTCCCGAATTTTCGTCCCGCCAGAAAGAGAATGTTGTCCATTTCCGGCAGGGCGTCCAGCTGCTGCGAATCCAGCAGATCGGCTTCTACAACCTGCACGCCCCAATGACGCATGGTCTCTGCGGCGGCTGGGTCGTCAAGCTTTGAGACGGCAAGAATACGCTTTGTAAGACCCGCGGCCTCGCAGGCGCGCCGGGCTGTGACGGCGAGGCTCGGCCCCACCTTGCCGCCCGCCCCCACAATCATGATATCGCCTGAAATCTTGGCGATGTCATCGATCAGGCGGGGCGAGGGGCGTGTGATCCGTTCCAGCAGTTCCTGTGAAGAATTCATAAGAGAAGCTCCTTTTATTCAGATTTGCGGCGATGGCCGCCGGGCGCGCCGTATAAAGCCTTTGGACGCTTTGGTATTGCGCGTTTGATTAAAAACGGGTAAAATAAAAAGGATCATTGGACAAGGGGTGGGATGGATGGCGGAGAAGGACACGAAGAAGGGCCGGGCGACCATCAAGGACGTGGCGGAGCTTGCACAAACGAGCGTGGCGACTGTCTCGCGCGTGTTGGGGGATTCGGGCTATGGCGTTACCGCGCAGCTTCGCAAGCGGGTTCTCGCGGCGGCTGAGGCGCTTTCCTATGTTCCTTCTGCGGCTGCTCAAAAGCTGCGCGGCGGCGGAAGCCGCGATATTGGGCTGGTCATTCCGAATATTACAAACCCTTTTTATATGCAGACCATCCAGGGAATTTCGGCGGTCTGTTACGACCGAAATTATCACATCATTCTCTGCAACTCCGCCCGCAGCGTTGAGCGGGAGCGCGCGTTTTTAGAGCAGCTTTATGCCCGGCAGGTGCAGGGTGTGATCCTCTCGTCGGCGGACGAGGAGCACAGCTCTGTCGCGGATTTTCTGTCCCGCGGCATGAAGTTTGTGCAGTTGGATCAGCGGTTTGAACGCGAGGAGTGCGCCTGTATCAACTATGATTCCGAGCTGGGCGCGCGCATGGCTGTGCGGCATCTGGCGGAGAAAGGACACCGGCGGATTGCGTTCGCCTCTACCCCGCTGACACGCTGGACGCGTAAGGCGGTCCTCAAGGGCTACCGCGAGGAAATGGCGGAGCAGGGCTTTCAGGATGAAGCCGCCGGGCTGGTCTTTATCAGCGAGCCTGTGGAAGCGGTAGAGAGCGGCAGCTATGAGATGGACGCGGGGTGCAGCGTTGCGCAGCAGATATTGGAACGCCGGGCGGATGTGACAGCGGTGTTCTGTGTCAATGACATGGTGGCCTTTGGCGTCATCGCGGAGCTGCGCCGCAGCGGCGTGCGTATCCCGGAGGATTTGTCGGTTGTCGGCTTTGACGATATCCCGTTTGCCGAGAGCTTTATGCCTCCGATCACAACGATCCGCTGTCCGTCCTATGAAACGGGGCGGCTGGCCGCCATGATGCTGATCGATCAGCTTGGCGACGGCAGCAAGAGCTTGAATTTAAATATGAGCCTGCAGCCGATTCTGATCGAGCGCCAAAGCGTCCGGGATCTGCGCGGGCAGGCGGAATAAGAAACTTACAAAGCAGGGGCGCCGCCCCTGCTTTTTTGCTGTGGCGCGGCCTATCCCGCTTAGAACCTGTATTCACAGTCGGAGGATACTGGACAGGCGAGGGATTTTGTACCCGATCAATGCGAATTTTTGCAGGCGGGCTGCCGCCCGGCAAGAAAATTTAACGTGGAGAGGGGCAAAAGACCCGCCTGGACGGCGTTTTACGGCTGTGGATACAGGCTCTTATATAAGCGGGATGGGCCGTGCCTCTTGCAGAGAGCGGCCGATAGCATCCAGCAGGCGCGTGGAAAATAAAAGACGCTGCGCGCCTTGGCCAACACCGGATTCCATCATGTCGCGAAACGCACGCATTCCGTATTCATAGCAGCGGTCGAAGTCGCCGAGCGGACAGTACTCCTCGTCCCAGCTGTGGAATGTCACGGCCGGCTCAGTAAGCGTGGGATCGGAGTGAAGCAGAACGCTTCGGTTGGGGTACTGTACAAGAACGTCCATGAGTCTGCCTGTACGCCGCGCCGAAACCATTTCGGCTCCACAGCCGCAGATCGCAGAGCACAGGTCGGCCAGATGGCTGCCGTAAAAGTTCCAGCCGCCGAAGGGCGAATCGCAATCGGCCGCATAGGAGATGATAAGGCTGCGGCAGTGGCGCGCCCGCTCGCGAAGCTCCGCGATCTGTGGGAGAAAGCAGAGCGTGGAACCGCCGGTCAGCGGCGTGCCGCACTGCTTGGACAGATTGATCATCGCGGCGGCGTCCGGCACGCTATCGCAAAACGGCTTATCGACAAAAACCGGCTTGCCGGCGCGCAGGCAAGCCAACGCGAGCGCCTTGTGCGTTTCTCCGCGCCGCAGCGTGATGATGACGCCGTCACTGCGTTCGATAACTTCTTCGGGCCGGTCACAGAGCGTTTGCAGCCCGCCTTCCGCCATGCACCAGTCGACCCGTTCGGGGCAGTCGCCGCCCCAGAGGGAAACGGCCCGCATCCGGGGAAACAAGGGCGAGGTGTTGATCAGGGAACAGAAAAGCTCGGTGTGTTTGCTCTGCGCGCCGATGACGCCAATTTCCATGCGCGTGCCTCCCGACAATTACAATTTAAGGATAGGGGCTGTTTGCGAAAAAGCAGGCAATTCCTCTTTTAAATAACCCCCGCCTGCGGAACAATTCTCAAGGTTTCTGCTTTTCATTATAGGGAGTAAGGTATATAAAAGTCAATATTTTGGTAAACGTTTTCTAAAATTTTTCTTATTTTTTCTGAAAATTAGCTTGCAATTTTCTAAAATAATCGTATAATAAAGCTAGAAACTTACAAATGATAAACAAAAAATTGGTGCAATTGACCTCAAATGGTGTATTTTGGCTAATTTGGCAAACGTGCTGATTAAGAAAACATTTACTAAATGTGTATCATTTCGCATGATGGCCATGCAGAAATAAAAATTATCTTTTTTAAAGGAGGACGCACGCAATGAAAAACAAAACGCTCGCGGGCATTCTGGCAGTCTGCCTCACCTTTGGCGCGCTGGCTGGATGTTCCGCCGCCGGTAACGACAGCCAGAGCGACGCCCCCTCGCAAGCTGCCGGCGCTGCCGGATCCAATGGGGAAGAATCCGCCGCTGGAAATGAAAATGCGATTCTCATCGGTACCATTCAGGATTTGTCCGGCGGCGCTTCCGAGGCCGGCACCGCCAACGCCTGGGGTGTTGAATACGCGGTGCGCGTCATCAACGAACAGGGCGGCATCAACGGACGTCCGCTCGAGGTGATCGCAATGGACTGCAAAAACGACGTGCAGGAGGGCGTCAACTGCTACCGCCTGCTGGTAGATGAAAAGAACGTCGCCGCAATCGTCGGTCCCCCGCTTTCTAACCCGGCGCTGGCATGGGTGGATTTGTCTACAGAGGACGAAATCCCGATTGTGGGCCACTTTATGGATGAACGCTGCACCACGAATGAAAACACCGGCGAGCCGTATCCCTATATGTTCCTGGCGGAGCCGGGCTGCGCGCAGCAATCGTATTCCATCGCGGCTTATGCCATGGAAAAGCTGGGCGTCAAAACCGTCGGCACCTTCTATAACGCCGGGCTTTCCTATGCGGTCATGCACGCCGAACCGTTCGCCGATTATATCACAAAAAACGGCGGTCAGGTTTTGGCTGAGGAATCCTTCCAGACCGGCGACGTGGATTACCGCGCGCAGGCCGTCAAGCTGGCGCAGGCCAATCCGGACGCTGTGTTCATCTGCAACTATGCGGCCGACAACGCTTTGTGCTACGATTATCTGCGCGAGGCAGGCTACCAGGGGATCGTGCTTGGAAACAATACGTTTCAGGCGCCCTTCAATACACTGGTAAAAACAAAGGTGTATGATACTTATTTCCTCCAGAATGTGGATATGGAGAATCCGGACGATCCCTCCTATGCCATTGTGCAGAAATATATGGAGGAAACCGGTGCCCAATATCCGATTGCCAACGCCTGCTTCGGCTACGACGCCACCATGGTTCTGGCCGAGGCGCTGAAGGCTGTGGACGACCCTTATGACGGCCCCGCCGTTGCCGCGGCCCTCGCCGAAGTAAAGGACGCCCCAGGCGCGGCTGGACCCATTACCATCAATCCCAGGACCCACCGTACACTTGGTATGCCCATGCTGATCGCCGAGTACGACGAAAACTTTACGGTGAAGGTGATTGACACCTATACCCTGAGCGAAGAATGGGATCAGTAGAACCGTTTGCGTTTTGCGAAATAGCCGTGAAGCGGCAGGAGCGGTATTTTGCCCTGCCGCTTTACAGCGGCGTCCCTGCCCGGGCTGCCGGCAAAACCGGCCGCCCAAGGCCGCGGCGTTTTGTTTTCCGGCAGCCCCTATCTGTCAGGAGGTGTTTGCTTGAGCCTGCAATTGATTGTCAACGGCATTTCCCTTGGCGCAGTCTATGCGCTGATCGCTGTGGGCTTCGCCCTGGTGTTCAGCATCCTGAAATTTTCAAATTTTGCCCACGGCGGCATGATTTCCGCCGCCGCGTACATCGCTTATTTCTTTTACGCATCCTTTGAAACGCCGCCGTCTCTGTGGGTTACGCTTCTTTTCACGGCGGTTGTGAGCCTGGGCGTGGCGCTTTTGCTCGACACGCTGTGTTACCGCCGCATCCGCAAAAACAACAGCCCCAACATTTACTACTTTGTGGCCTCGATCACATTTGCTATTCTGATCGAACAAATCCTCACCGTCTTTTTCGGCAAGACCTCCTATGGTTTCCCCGGCATGTTTGAGGTCGCCTCGGTGCGTCTGCTGGGTGCGTCGTTTGCCACGATGGATTTGGTCGTGCTGGCGGTTTCAATCGCCATGCTGGTTGTGCTCATGCTGTTGATCAACCGGACAAAGATCGGCCTGGCGATCCGCGCCGTCGCGATCAACCCAAGGGCCTCGCGCCTGATGGGGATCAATTCCGGCTTTATTGTGCTCTTTACATTCGCGCTGGCCGGCTTTTTGGCCGGCGTGTCGGGCACGCTGCTCGGCATCAAGTATTCGGTCTACCCCGCTCTCGGCTCCTCGATGATGGTCAAGGGCTTTATCGCTTCTGTCATCGGCGGCCTGGGCAGCCTTTCGGGCGCGATCGCCGCGGCGATCCTGCTTGGAGTGATCGAAATGGTTTCGATCTATTTCCTGGGTTCCAGCGTGACCCCGGCCATCCTGTTCGGCATCATGCTGGTATTTTTGTTCCTGCGTCCGCAGGGCATTTCGGGCAAATTTGCCCAGGATAAGGTATAGGGGGCGATGCTATGAATTCCTACTATGTCGGACTGCTGATTCAGGCGTCCATCTCCATCATCGCCATCACCGGCATTTTCGCGCTCACCGGGCTGGCCGGTATGTTCAGCCTCGGCCAGGCGGCCTATATGGCGATCGGCGCGTACATCACCTTTATTCTGGCGGCAAAAACAGGGCTTTCCTTTTGGATCACGAGCCTGGGCGGCATCGGCGCCTGCATGCTGGTGGCCTGGCTGGCCGCCATGCCCACCGTCCGCCTGCGCAAGGATTATTTCTCGCTGATTTCGGTGGGATTGGGGCAGACGATCACCGCACTGCTCATCACCTTTTCCGATATCACAAACGGCTCGCAGGGCTTTTCCAAAATCCCAAAGGTGGAGCATCTGCTGCCGCTCGCGCTGCTTGTGACGGCGCTTTCCATTTTTTGTGTGCGAAACCTCAAATATTCCCGCTATGGGCGCATGAGCATCGCGCTGAAAAACGACGAGCTTGCGGCCAAAAGCTTTGGTATCGACGTGTACAAGCTGAAAATCAAGGTCTATATTTTAGGCTCTGTGATCGCTGGGCTTGCGGGGATTCTGTACGGGCTGCAAAACCGCGTGCTCCTGCCGGAGTCGTTCGGCTGGACAGCTTCCTCGGAACAGGAAATATTTCTGTTTTTTGGCGGCACCAACAGCCTGACCGGCGCGGTCATCTCCGCAGCACTGCTCAAATGCCTGCCTGAATTTTTTCGCAACGTCACGCTGTTCGGCCAGAGCTTGCAGGAATACCGCACCATTCTTTACTGCATCCTGATTCTTTTAATCATCAATTTCCGTCCGTCCGGCTTGATGGGTGAGCACGAACTCAGCTTTAGCCGGCTCAGGGAGCGCCTGTCCGGACGGCGCAAAAAAAAGGAGGGCGGCACAGATGGCTGACATCCTTTTAAAGACAGAGCATCTTTCCAAAAGCTTTGGAGGCGTCAAGGCTGTGCAGGACTTCAATATGGAGCTGCACGAGGGGGAAGTCGGCGGCATCATTGGGCCGAACGGCGCAGGCAAGACTACAATTTTCAACCTGCTTTCCCACATCTACGATTACAGCGAAGGCCGCGTAACCTTTCTGGGGCGCGATATCACAGAGAGCGATCAGGTACAGGTAGCCCGCATGGGGCTTTCGCGCACCTTCCAGAATACGCGCCTGTTTGCCGGACTTTCGGTGCTCGACAACGTCAAGGTAGGGCTTGACCAGGCGGGCCGGTACAACCTCTTTGAGGCCATGTTCCTTTTGCCGCGCCGCCAGCGCGAGGAGCGGCGCATCGCCGAGGAGGCGTCCCGCTGCCTGGAGGTTTTAAATCTCTCCCAGCATAGCGGCGCGCGGCCGGCCAACCTCCCCTACGGCATCCAGAGGCGCGTGGAGATCGCGCGCGCCATCGCCAGCCGCCCCCGCGTCCTTCTGCTCGACGAGCCGGCCGCAGGGCTGAACCCGGAGGAGGTTTTGGCTCTGATCGATTTCATCCGTCTGATCAAGGAGCGCTTCCAGCTCTCCATTCTGGTCATTGAACACCGGATGGATCTCATCATGACGCTTTGCGATACGATCTATGTACAGGATTTCGGCAGGACCATCGCCGTAGGCCCGCCTGCCAAAATCCAGAAGGACCCCGCCGTTTTGGCGGCATATCTGGGGGAGGAGGAAGTCTAATGGCGCTTTTGGAAATCCGCGGCCTGCATGTCAGCTATGGGCAGATCGAAGCCATTCACGGTGTGGATATGGATGCTGAGGCGGGAAAGATCACGGTCATCATCGGTTCGAACGGAGCAGGCAAAAGCACGCTCCTGGGCGCCATTTCCGGGATGGTCAAGCGCACAGGCACAATCCGCTTCGATGGGAAGAATCTGCCCGGCGCTTCCCACCGCGTCGTCTCAGCGGGCGTCATCCAGGTACCCGAGGGGCGCAGCATCTTCGCGGGCCTGACCGTGGAGGAGAACCTGCGGCTGGGCGCATACTTAAACTCCAGCGCGCGGCAGGTGCGGGAGCTGATCGAGCGCCAGTATGAGCTGTTCCCGCGCCTTAGGGAGCGGCACGGACAGGACGCCGGGACGCTCTCCGGCGGCGAGCAGCAGATGCTTGCAATCGGCCGGGGGCTGATGGGCAGGCCGCGGCTGCTTCTGCTTGACGAGCCGTCTCTGGGCCTTGCCCCAATCATTGTCGGCGAGGTGTTCGACACCATCCGGCGTATCCGGGACGAGGGGATCACCGTCATCCTGGTGGAGCAGAACGCAAAAAAATCGCTGTCCATCTGCGACTATGCCTATGTTCTGGAAAACGGCCGCATGGTCAAATCCGGTCCGGGCAGGCAGATGTTGGACGATCCCGATATTGCGGCCGCCTATCTGGGCGTGCGCGAAGAATAACAACGATAAAGGAGACTTTTCACGATGGAAAGGCAACAGCAAATCATCGACGGCCTGCCCGTCCATGTGTTTGATACACGCGCCGAAATGGGCGCGGCCGCAGCCCGGGGGGCCGCTCATATCATCCGCGAAGCGATTGACAAAAAAGGCGAAGCGAACGTTGTGTTCGCGGCGGCCCCTTCGCAGGACGACCTGATCGCTTCGCTGCTTGGGCAGGATATCGACTGGCGGCGGGTCCGGGGGTTTCACCAGGACGAGTATATCGGGCTGGACCCCGCGCACAGCGCCGGCTTCGGCAATTTCCTGCGCCGTGCAATTTTTGACCGCGTCCCCTTTGGGGAGCTGTTTTATATGGCGTGCCCGCCGGACGAAGCCGAAGCGATGTGTGAAAAATACACCGCCTTGCTGGAGGAGTATCCTCCGGATCTCATTTTTTTGGGCGTGGGAGAAAACGGCCATCTGGCTTTTAATGACCCGGCCGTGGCCGATTTTAACGACCCCAGACGCGTCAAAGTGGTTTCCCTCGACGACGTGTGCCGGATGCAGCAGGTAAACGACGGCTGCTTCGCTTCGATCGACGAGGTGCCCCGCCAGGCCCTTACGCTCACCATGAGCCAGATTCTGGCCATCCCGCATGCGATCGCCGTCGTGCCGACCGCGCGCAAGGCGCGGGCCGTCGCGGACGCGCTGCGCGGGCCTGTCTGCGAGCGATGCCCCGCCAGCGCCCTGCGCAGGCATACGGACGCGCGGCTTTACCTCGACGCGGACAGCGCGTCCCTGCTGTAAGGAGGGGGGTATGCAGCTTTTTGACAGGACCGCCGACGAGCTAGCCGCGCGGGATACGGATCTGGCTATCATTCCCATCGGCTCTATCGAGCAGCACGGGCCTCATCTGCCGCTGTCCACCGATTACCGCATCGCGGCGGCCTTCGGCGAAGCGGTCGCGGAGGCCGCGGGCGGGTTTTCCATTCCGCCGCTGCCGGTCAGCACATGCCGGGAGCATATGGGCAAAAAGGGCGCTGTCTGGATGGACCCGGATGTTTTTTACCACATGCTGTACAGCATGCTGATGAGCCTGAAGGAACAGGGCTTCCGGCGCGCGGTCACGCTTCAATGCCACGGCGGCATCTTCGTATTGCCCGCCGTGATCCGCCAGGTAAACGCGACGAACAACCCGGATTTTATGGCGGTCAATATCGATATTTGCAGCCTGTTCGGCGTTGTCGCCGCCGAGGGAATCACCGAGACGGACAAGGAGCTGCACGCGGGAGAAGTGGAAACGTCCCTGATGCTGCACATCGCTCCAGAGCTGGTTCACATGGAGCGGGCGGTCGACTTTGTACCCGCCGTCCAGCGCCCTTATCTCGGCTATGGCAGCATCTTTCGCGCATCCCCAAGCGGCGTGTGGGGCGAGCCGAGCAGGGCGTCCGCAGACAAGGGCAAGCGTATCCTTGAGCGGTTCACTGCTCTGGCTGTACAGGAGATGGACCAGGCGTTTGATTATATGCAGGTCAAAAAACCGTTTGGATACAGCAGCTTTTAAGGAGATTATAGATGCAAAAAGTAAAAGTAATCCTGATCGGCGCAGCCTTTTCCGCCGATCTGCACGCCGACGGCTATGCGCGCGTCCGGCAAAAGGCGCAGATCGCAGCGATCGTGGATAAGGATATTGCCCGCGCAAAAGACCTCGCCGCCCGTTATGGCTTTACGGACTGCGCCTTTTTTGAAGATTATGAGACGGCCGTCAAAGCCGTGGACTGCGACGTTGTCGACGTCTGCCTGCCGAACTTCCTTCATAAGGACGCCGCGCTGTGCGCGCTGCGGCATGGCCGCCATGTCATCAGTGAAAAGCCCCTGGCCGTCACCCCGCAGGAGGCGCGCGAGATGGTAAAGGCCGCAAACGACGCGGGCCGCAACATTTATTACGCCGAGGACTGGCTAGGCTGCCCCACCGTTGTCAAGGCGCTGGAGCTGGTCAAAAGCGGCGCGATCGGAGAAGTGAAATTTATCCGTGCGCGCGAATGCCACTGCGGGTCGCACAGCCCGTTCGCCCAATCCCTGCGGTTCTGCGGCGGCGGCGCAATGATTCATCTGGGCATCCACCCCGTGGGCCTGCTTCTGGCCCTGAAGGAAGGGCGCTGGACCGAGCTGACCGCCCTGACCTCCGGCGGGCTGGAGCAAAACCTTGTGCACAAATCCATGGAGGGAGAGGACTGGGCCGGCGCGCTCGTGCGCTTTGCCGACGGGACGACGGCCGAGCTTGAAGCCAATTATGTAACCACCGGCGGCATGGAGGACAACATCGACTTTTATGGGACGAAGGGATGTCTGCATCTGGATCTGACGTTCTCCAGCGCTATCCGCGGCTTTTCCATCCCTGGATTTGATTACACCGTGGAAAAGGCGGAGCTTACAACGGGATGGTCCCGCCCTGCTGTGGATGAAAAATACGATCTTGGCTATGTCAGCGAGATCGAGCATTTCATAGACTGCGTCGCCGCCGGAAAACCGGCGCGCGCGGGCCTGCGCGGAGAGGACGGGCTGGCCGCCATGGAGCTTGTCAGCCTGATCTACCAGTCGGCCCGCGAGGGGAGGCATATCAAAAATCCAAGGGAGGCGTAAATGGTGGAGGACATCAGAATCCCTGTCAAAGTCGGCGGCGTCACATTTAAAAACCCCTTTTATGTGGCCTCCGGTCCGACCACAAAGAACGTCCGCCAGCTTCAGCGCATTGAGGAAACGGGATGGGCGGCCGCCAGCATCAAGCTGTCCATCGACCCTGCGCCCTACATCAACCGCAAGCCGCGTTACGGGCTTTTTGATGAGACAAACGCCCTGGCCTTTACCGCTGAAAAGCGCCTGACCTTTCAGGAGGGCTTAACGCTGATTGAGGACGCCAAAAAGGTGCTAAGCGATTTGATCCTCATGGCCAATATCACCTATGCCGGCGACCGCGGCGCCGCCGGATGGGTCAATATGGCCAAACAATTTGAGGCCGTGGGCGCGGATATTATTGAACTGAATATGTGCTGTCCGAATATGTCGTACAATGTTTCGCTTTCCTCGGGCGGCGCGGCCAGCACCAGCCAGCAGACGGGGGCCAGCCTCGGCCGCCAGGCCGGTGTGGTGGCGGAGATCGTCCGCGCGATTAAAAAGGAGATACATATCCCGCTGTTTGTCAAGCTCACGCCGGAGGGCGGCGAGGTTGCACAGGTGGCGGCCGCGCTTTATGCGGCGGGAGCCGACGCGGTCGGTTCGACGGGCAACCGCCTGGGCCTGCCGCCCATCGATCTGAACGATCCCGGCCGGGCGGTTTACCATTTGCAGGACGAGATCAGTATGAGCTGTTACTGCGGATCATGGCTGAAACCGCTGGCGCAGCGCGACGCCTATGAAATCCGCAAGGTCTGCGGGATGGAGCCGAAGATGATGGCGGCGGGCGGCATCACGGATTGGCGCTCCGCCGTCGAGATGGTCCTGTGCGGCGGCAACCTGCTCGGCGTCTGCGCGGAAACGCTCATCAGCGGCTATGATATCGTCCGGCCCATGATCCGCGGGCTCAAGGACTATATGGATACGCACGGCTACCGCTCCATCGACGACTTCTGCGGAAAGGTGGTGTCGGCCGTCAGGACGGCGCCGGAGCTGACGCTGCATGACGGTTACGCCCATATCCGGGAGCCGAACCTTGCCGGGCCGTGCAAGGCGGCCTGTCCGCACCATGTCCCCGTCCAGGCATACGTCCAATCGATTGCGCGCGGCGACTTTCACCACGCTTACGAGCTGATTACCGGCAAGGGCGTCCTGCAGGGCGCCTGCGCCTATATCTGCCCGCATCCGTGCGAGGACGCCTGCGTGCGCGGACGGACCGGGCGGCCTGTCGCCATCAAGGCGCTCAAACGGTTCGTGCTGGAGCTTGGCAGAGCCGAGGGGTGGCAGCCGACGGCCGCGCAGGCTGTGCAAAACGGACGGCGCGCCGCTGTCATCGGTTCTGGTCCCGCGGGGCTTGCCTGCGCCGACGAGCTGAGAAAAGCGGGCTATGCCGTCACAATTTTTGAACAGGCGGCCGCTTTGGGCGGCGGCCTCAACGACGCCGTCGCGGCGGGACAGCTCCCTGCGGAGAACCTGAAGGCGCTTCTTGAGACGATTGCCGGCAGCGGTGTCGAGCTGCGCTGCGGCGTGCAGGCCGACCCGCAGCGCCTGCTGGAGGATGGATTTGCGGGCGTGTGCACAGCCGTGGGCCGGACCGGCGTCAACCCCTGGGCGGCGCTGCCCGGCGGGGAGGGCGTCCGCTCTGTTCTCGATATGGCGCGGGAGCAGAGCCTTTGCGGCACGGCCGCCGTGATCGGGCCGCCCCAGGCGGCCGCGGACGGCGCGCGCTGCGCGCTGCATATGGGAGCGGCGGCCGCTGTTGTCATACCAACCGGGACGATGCCTGAAAAGAAAGCCGCCCTGCTGCGCGGCGAAGGGATTACCGTCCTGAACGGATACAAGCCCGCCGCGCTGGAGGACGGGGCGCTGATTCTCTCCGGCCCGGCCGGCAGCCGCGTCAGTCTGCCGTGCGGCAGCGTATGGTCGGCGCAAAGCGAGGAGGTCCGGCTCGCCGCGGGCGACGGCGTGTTCACGGCCGGCGGCGCGAACATCATCGCCGCCGCCGCGTCCGGATACAACGCAGCGGTCAGGCTGGATCAATGGGTTATGGGGGAAAAGGCTGTGCTGAAGCCGTCGCCCCGCCCCGTGCCTGTTGCGGCCGAACAGGTCCTAAAGCGCGCCGGTTATGTCGGGGACAGTCCGGACGCGCCGGTGATCGCATCGAAAGAGCAGGCGATTGCCGAGGCGGGACGCTGCTTAAACTGCGGCTGCGGCGAAGGGTGCCAGCTCTGCAAAACCATCTGCACGGATTTCGCGCCGCTGGTGACCGGACCGGATCAGCTGGCCATCGACCGGACACAGTGCGTCGCCTGCGGGATGTGCTATAACCGCTGCCCCAACAAAAATATTGAGATGCTCCCCATAAAATAAGCATTTGAAAGGTTGATTCGATGGAACATATCATCGCGCTGGAGGATTTAAAGGCGTTCTGCACGGCCGCGCTGGAGCATGAGGGCATGGAAAGCGGCGACGCGCGCCGCTGCGCCGAGGCGCTTGCCGAGACGGACGCATATGGGACGCACTCCCACGGGACGAAAAACCTGCATAACTATATCAAAAAATTCCGCGCCGGCGGGATGGATATCCACGCGGCCCTCAAGGTCCTGACCGACGGCCCGGCCTATGCGCTTTTGGACGCTCAAAACGGCATGGGTGAATGCGCCTCCTACAGGGCCATGGAGCTTGCCATTGAAAAGGCGCGCAAATCCGGCGTGGCGCTCGTGACCGTTTGCCGCAGCAACCACTTCGGCGCGGCCGGATTTTACGCCAATATGGCCGCCAAAGCCGGGATGCTGGGGCTTTGCGTCAGCAATGTGGACCCGAATATGACCGCGCCCGGCGCAAAGGGGATGCTGCTTGGCAACAATCCGCTGGCCTATGCCGCTCCGGCAAAGAGCACCCCCTCTATTTTTTTGGATATCGCTATGAGCAATGTGGCGTCGCTCAAGGTGGTGCAGGCGCGCAAGGACGGCCGCCAGATTCCGGACAGCTGGATCGTCGACAAGGACGGCCTGCCTACAACCGATCCGAGCCATTACCCGGAGGAGGGCGCCATGCAGCCCATGGCCGCCCACAAGGGGTACGGGCTGTCGATTCTGGTGGACCTTTTGACCGGCGCGCTTGCCAACGCCGCCACCAGTATGAGCGGCGAAATTGTCTCCTGGTGCTTCGAGCTTGACAAGCCAAACAATGTGAGCCACGCGTTTTTGGTTGTCAATCCCGAGATGTTCGGCGGCGCGCAAGCGTATGTGCAGCAAAATGAGCAGATGGCCGCGGCGCTGCGCAAGGCGCCCAAGGCCCAAGGCTCCACGCGCATTTATACCCCAGGCGAAATCGAATGGGAACGTTACGCGCGCGCCGTAAGCGAGGGGATAAAACTGCCGGACGATGTGGCAGGCTCGATCGAGGCGCTTTCGGAGGATGTGGGCGTAAAAATCCCCTGGAAGGCGTGACGCAAAGAGAACCGAATGTGAATCATCGCGCATACTGGGACTATGCCGCGCAATGCGGCGGATAGGGGGATAAATATGAAACAAGGCGTTTTGCTGGCCGGCGAACCGATGGCCTTGTTCATCGCACAGAGCGAAGGGCCTTTGGAATGTGTGGACGGCTATACGGCGGCAATTGCCGGCGCTGAATACAATGTGGCGGTCGGCCTGCGCCGGTTGGAGCATACGGCCGGATATCTGACGAAGCTGGGGGACGACCCGTTTGGCAGACGCATCGTCCGCGGTATGCGGGAAAACGGCATCGGTACGGAGCTTACGGCCCTCTGCGCCGGCCGCCCCACTGGATTTATGCTAAAATCGAAGGTGCACGCAGGCGATCCGGAAATCTTTTATTTCCGCAAGGGTTCGGCTGCATCGACGCTTTGCGCGGCCGATGTGGAAAAGCTGGACCTTTCCTGTTATGGCGTTTTGCATATGACGGGGATACTGCCCGCCCTGTCGGACGGCTGCCGCGCGGCGGCGCTCGCGCTGGCGGACCGCGCGCGGGATGAAGGGATGTTTTTCTCCTTTGATCCCAACCTGCGTCCGCAGCTTTGGCCTGACAGGGAGACGATGACACGGTTTGTTAACGATTTGGCTGCGCGGGCGGATCTGTTCCTGCCCGGGATCGCTGAGGGCCAAACGCTGACAGGGGCGCGCACCTGTGAGGAGATCGCCGCCTTTTATCTTGGCCTCGGCGCGAAAACCGTTGTGGTCAAGAATGGAAGCGCGGGCGCTTACGCCTGCACGCCGGAAAAGTCGTTTTGGGCGCAAGGCTTTCCCGTCAGGCAGGTGGTCGATACGGTCGGCGCCGGCGACGGCTTTGCGGTGGGCGTCCTCAGCGGGCTTTTGGAGGGGCTGCCTCTGTGCGAAGCCGTTCGCCGGGGCAACGCGGTCGGGGCGATTCAGGTCATGAGTGTGGGAGACAACGACGGCTTGCCGACGCGCGCGCAGCTTGCCGCTTTTATGGAGAAGGGGGAACCGGCCAATGCATGAATGTACAAAACGGCTTTACGCTGCCGGGATGCTGCCGGTCGCCGTTATCGGGGACGCGCGCCATGCCGTGCCGCTGTGCGACGCGCTTCTGGCCGCCGGAATTGATGTGATTGAAGTGACCTTCCGCACAGAGGCGGCGGCGCAGGCTGTCGCGGCCATCGCATCCGAACGGCCCGGGATGCTGCCCGGCGCGGGGACGATCCTCAGTGTGGATCAGGCCGAGGCCGCTGTCAGGGCCGGCGCACGGTTTCTTGTGACGCCAGGGTTTTCACCTGCGGTTGCCGCCTGGTGTAAAAACCATGAAATCCCGCTTTATCCTGGCGTTTCCACGGCGACCGAGGTGGAACAGGCGTTGGCGATGGGGTTCACAGACCTGAAGTTTTTTCCGGCGGAGCAAAGCGGCGGCGTTGGAGCGCTTCGCGCTTTGGGCGGGCCATATCAACAGGCCCGGTTTATACCGACCGGAGGCGTCGGCCTGCATAACCTGAATGCATACCTCAGCTTGCCGAATGTGCTCTGCTGCGGCGGGAGCTTTCTGGTGCCGGCCGGTCTGGTGGAGGCCGGGCGTTTCGACGAAATCGAGACGCTTTGCCGCGCGGCGGTACAGACGATGTTCGACCCGCAGCTATGCCATGTGGGTATGAACTGCGCCGGCGCGCAGGAAGCTGAACAGCGCGCAAAGGCGCTGGACCGTCTGTTCGGCTTTGCGCCCAGGGAGCTGCCGGGAGCCTGGTTCGCCGGTTCAGCCGCCGAGCTGGTAAAAAAACCTTTTCTGGGCGCGCATGGGCACCTGGCAATTGCGGTCAACCATATTGAACGCGCGATGGCTTGGTATCAGGCGCATGGCGTTGCATTCCGGGAGGAAGGGCTTGTCATGGACGGCGCGGGCGTCGTGGCCGTTTATTTGCAGGAGGAGGTCGGCGGCTTTGCAATCCATCTGCGCCGCCGCGATTAGCGGGATGCATTGCAGTCGAATCATATGTGTACGCCTTGCCATAAGGCGGCGGATGCGGCAAAAGGCCGGGACTCATTTGTGACGAAGCAGTAAAAAGAAGGCGGACGCGATCGCGTCCGCCTTCTTTTTACTGCCCCCGGACAGGGGCTGAAAAGCCTGTCTGATTATGTATTTGGCAAGGGCGGCAGCGCAGACGCATCTGTCACATTGCCGATACAATCCGTATGCGGATATGTTTTCAAAAATTCCAGCGCGGCTTCATACGCGGGCGGATACAGCACAATGTTGACCCGGTTGCGGCGAATGGACACTTCATTGTCAGCTGGAAGACCAAACCCCTGCCGGACCAGCTCGTCGAAGATCTCCTGCCTGACCTGCCTTAAATATGTCATGGAGTAATCCGCCCGTTCGTATACAATCTGTATGGGTTCGTCGACATAACGTCTGTCTTCGCCGTCCCAGCCCGGCTGATATTGCTCCGCGACCGCCCTGACCGGATCCGAATTCTCCAGATAATACACGGTGACAACCTTGTCAAAGCGGTTTGCCGGACCCACGCATCCGCCGTATACATCGGGGTCCATCATCGCGTCGCAGTAATCCTGAAAATCGTACACCTTTTGATTATAATCCATTATGCTGTCATCCGGTTCGGCGGCGGGGGCCTCATTCGGATCATCTGGGTTCGGATAGGTACCGTCCGTATTGGGGATCTGGTTTTCCATATACGGGGTTTTGCTGCCCGAAGCCGTTGACGGCGCGGGCGGTTCGGACTGGCTGGGGGCGGCGCTGACAGCCTGCGGCGGCGCGGATGCCGCCGGCTGGCTGGAAACGGCGCTTGAGACATCCGGCGCAACCGGTTCTAATACAACCGGCTCCGACGCCGCCTGCGATGAAGCTGCGGGCAATTGGGAGGACGCGTCGGCCTGGGACGCGGCGGGTTCTCCCTGCCCGCAGCCCGCCAGCGCGGCGGACAGCAGGGCTATCAGCAGAAGCTTGCGCATCGTCATCCCTCCTGTCATGGGTTGCGCGGCATCGCATCGATTCAGCAGCGTGTTAACAGGATAGAATGCATTTTTACCCATTCCTTTTTCCTTCTTTCTTTACAAGCGTGTACAGTCGAAAGGCTTTGGGATGGCGGATTGCTGTTAGCGCTTGATACCTCCTTTCCCACCGGCCTGTTTTTATACAATAAATTTCCTTATATTATTTATTATAACATTTTTGTAATTAAAAGTAAATATTGTGCGTATACAGGGCGTGCACGGAAGGTCTGCATACTTGCGCGGCCGCTTCAAAGACGGTATACTGGTCTTAAGACAGGCGGTGGATTGATTGAAGGAGCAAACAGGCTTTGACGTGGCGATTGCCGGCGCGGGCGCGTCGGGGCTTGCGGCGGCCGTCACGGCGGCCGGCGCGGGCGCGCGTGTGCTCTTGATGGAGCGGATGGACCGCGTCGGCAAAAAGATACTTGCGACAGGAAACGGACGCTGCAACCTGACAAATCTTGAAATCAGCGCGCGGCATTATCATACCAGGGATCGGGCTGCGCTTGCAGAGATGCTTGCGCAGATGCCGGCTCAAAAAACGCTTTCGTTTTTTGAGGGGCTTGGGCTGCTGTGCAGTATGCCGGAGGATGGAAAAATATATCCTTATTGCTTTCAGGCATCGATGGTGCTCGATTGCCTGCTTGCCGCCATACGGCGGCGGCGCGTCTGCACCGCGCTGAAGTTTGATGTCGCGGCCGTTGAACCGCGCGGCCGGGACTTTGCAGTTCTGTCTGTGGATGGCCGCTGTGTGACAGCGCGATGCGTCATTCTGGCAGGCGGCGGTCTGGCCGCGCCGAAGCTGGGCGGTACGGGCGGATTGTATCAGGTCGCCCGAGATTTGGGGCATACGGTCACGCCGCTGTATCCATGCCTTGTTCCGATCAAATGTAAAAACGCCTTTGCGGGCGGTTTGAAGGGCATTCGCGTCCGTGCGCGCGGCGTATTGACCTGTGCGGGGCGCAGGCTTGGGGAGCAGACGGGCGAATGGCTGTTCACGGATTACGGCCTTTCGGGCATCCCCGCATTGCAGCTCTCCTGCCTGCTGTGGAAGCTGGACGCTCCGTATGAAATTCAGATCGATTTTTTCCCAGACTGGAAACCGGAACGCCTGGCGGCGCTTCTCGACGCGCGGCGCGGCATATGTGAAACGCTGGAGGAATGGCTGCTCGGGACTGTCCCGAAGCGGGTCGGCTATGCCGTTATGAAATCGGTTGGCCTTGCGCCGCTGTCGCGTCCGGTTGCCGGAGTGGATGCCACGCAGACCGCCGCGCTCGTCCGCGCGCTCAAGGGCTGGACGTTCGAGGTGACAGGTCCGCTCTCCTGGGAGCAGGCGCAGACGACCGGCGGCGGCGTGCCGCTTTCGGAAATCGACCCCGAAACCTGTATGTCGCGCCGCCGCAGGGGCTTGTTTTTAACAGGCGAGCTGCTTGATGCGGCGGGCAACTGCGGCGGATATAATCTGCATTGGGCATGGAATACCGGTATTTTGGCCGGACAGGCTGCCGTGCAGATGGCGCGGCGCGATCGTATTGACTGATGGCCGGTCAATGAAAAGCCGCCCCGGTCCGCAAAAATGCGGACCGGGGCGGCTTTTTTGCAACCTGTCAAAGCACCGCGCCATTTAAGACAATTGATTGGATCTCGAGCTTATCATCGAGCAGGACGACGTTTGCAGCCTTGCCCGGCGCAATGCTGCCGTGGCGGTCATAGACGCCGATTGAGCGCGCGGGATTGGCGGTCGCGCATTTTACGGCCGTCTCCAGCGGGATGTGCATGTCGCGCACAGCGGTGCGCATACAGTCCATGAGGTTTGTCGCCGAACCGGCGATCGTGCCGCTCTCAAGCGTGGCGCGGTTGCCGACGACCTTGACAGCCTGTCCGCCGAGCGAATAATCGCCGTCAGAAAGCCCCGTAGCCATCATGCTGTCGCTGATCAGGATGATCCGGCCGCCGTTTCCGAACAGGCGGAACGCGGCGCGAACTGCCGACGGATGGATATGCACGCCGTCGGCAATCAGCTCGGCCTCGCAGTCCTGTGCGTCGGACGCCGCGCCGATGACGCCGGGCGCGCGGTGCGAAAGCGGCGGCATGGCGTTATAAAGGTGCGTGATATGGCGCGCGCCTGCGGCGATAGCTTCGGCGGCAAGATCATAGCCGGCCGTGGTGTGCGCGATGGAGCAGAGCACCTCGCCGTCAAGCGCACGGATCATATCGAGCGCGCCGTCCGTTTCGGGCGCGACGGCCAGAAGGCGGATCAGCCCGCCGGAAGCCTGTTGCAGGCGCCGGAACATGTCCGCGTCGGGCGCGTGGATATAGGCGGGATTCTGCGCGCCGCATTTTTCAAGCGAGACAAACGGTCCCTCCATATTGATGCCGACGAGCGCCGCGCAGTCCGGCCCGGGCTTCCAGGACGCGGCGGCGCGGCAGACGGTTTCGAGCATAGGTTCAGGCAGCGTCATGGTTGCGGGACAGATGGCCGTAACGCCGTTTTTCGCCTGATAACGCGCGATGGCGGTGATCGCCTCATGTGTGCCGTCGCAGAAATCATAACCGACGCATCCATGAAAATGGATGTCGACCAAGCCGGGGATGGCGTAGCAACCGGCAGCGTCGATCGTTTGGCCTCCGGCCTGTTCTGTAAAGACGCCATCTTCAATCAGGATGTCCTTTTGGACGAACACGGCGTCCTCGGTAAAGACCTGCGCGTTTTTGATGATCATAGCGGTACCTCCGGTAAAAAAGAGTTCGCCGGTGCGGCGGGCAGGATACAAAGCGTGTCCGCGCCCGTCAGGCGCAGACGCGGCGCCGCACCCGGTCAGATCAGCGAGAGGGCCGCCTCGTCGCCGACCAAAGTGACATGGTTGTGAAGCTGGAGCACGGACGCGGGTACCTGCGGCGTGACCGGACCGAAAAAGGCCCTTTTGACGATTTCCGCCTTGTCCTGCCCGCTGACGACCAGCAGTATGCTGTGCGCCTGCATGATCGAACGGATTCCCATGGTATAGGCAAAGCGGGGAACATCCTCCTCACGCTCGAAAAAGCGTTTGTTCGCTTCGATGGTGCTTTCGGTAAGCGCGACACAGTGCGTCTCCTTTTCAAACGCTTCCCCAGGCTCGTTAAAGCCGATGTGGCCGTTATGGCCCAGGCCAAGCAGCTGGAGATCGATGCCGCCGAGCGAACGGATCACCTCGTCGTACCGGGCGCATTCCTTAGCGGCGTCAGACTCCATGCCGTTGGGAATGTTGATGCTTTCCGGCGGGATATTGACGGCGTCGAAAAAATTTTTGTGCATGAAATAGTAGTAACTCTGGTCGTTATCCCGGCTGAGTCCCTTGTATTCGTCGAGGTTGACGGTGCGCACCTCAGAAAAATCGATGTCCCCTTTATGGTACCACTCGATCAGCTGCTTATACGCGCCGATCGGACTTGATCCTGTAGCCAGGCCAAGCACACAGTTTGGCTTCATAATGACCTGCGCCGAAATGATGTTTGCCGCCTTGCGGCTCATGTCGTGATAATCCTTTGCCCGGTAAATTCTCATATCGATCACCTCTCGCGGATTCAGGGCTGCCCGACAAATATAACGCCGCCTCTTTTTAGGGCGGTCTTGTCAGCAGAACCGGTTTGATTTCATTATAGCAGTGCGCGCGGCAAAATAAAAGCCCTTCAGATAAGCACGGCGCGCGCAAAGCATTCCGGCAAATGAAAGTTCGGCTTTTCGCTGTCGACCGGCGAAAAGCTGACGTAATGCTCAATGTCGGGCGACTCGGAAATTTTATAAAAATTGCAGAAGAACTGCCCGCCGGGCGAAAATGGCGCGCGCCCCAATTGGGAAGCGAGCAGCGCCTCCGGCACGGTCAGCTCCGCGGACCAGCTTTGCGCGCCAAGCTGTGCGCGCGGCGAGCAGAGCGCGTATTCCTCCGGGGTGAGCGGACGGCGGTTTTTGCGTCCGCGCCCAAGCTTTGCATACATCGCGCCGTTGGCGTTCAGTTCAAAGTTGCAGTAAAAGCCGTCGTTACGCACAGGCTCCCCCGGCAGATCCCCAAAGGCGAAAAACGCTTCGAGCGCGCTGTCGCGGCAGACGGGGTCCTGCGGGTTGTGATAAACGCGCAGCGGATCGCGCTCCTCGCAGACAAGCTCCACGCAAAGCCCTGTGTCCCGCAGATATCCCATGCGCCCCCAGGCCGCCGGCCGCCGCCGGCAGGTCCACTGGAAATGGTCGATCAGAAAGACGGGGCAAGCCGGCAATTCGGCGCGCGTACCGATGGTGTGGACCTGATATTCCACAGCAAAGCCCTCCTTTGTATTCGCTGATGCAAGGTGGGGACGGGCGGATTTCCGCCCGTCCCCACCGGTTCGGCCGCTGCCCTCAGAGCAGCTTAAAGCAGCTTTTTAAATTCATCGGCCACAAACTGGACCTGGGTGCCGATAATGACCTGAACGCTCGTCTTGCTCGGACGCATAACGCCCGCGGCGCCGGCAGCCTTAATCTTCTTATCGTTGACAAGTTCATAATTTTTGATCTCAAGGCGCAGGCGGGTGATGCAGTTATCGACGGAGGTAATGTTGTCCTTACCGCCGAGGCCTTCAAGAATGCCCGCCGCAACGGCGGCAAAATTGGCGTTGGAAATGGTAATTTTCTTTTCCGCTTCGATATCGTCGTCATCCTCACGGCCGGGCGTTTTGAGGTTGAATTTGACGATGATGACCCGGAACAGCAGGTAGTAGAGGACGGCGAACACAAGGCCGATCGGGATAATGAGCCACGGATTGAGCGCCATCGGAGCCTTGAAGCTGAGGAACCAGTCGACAAAGCCGGCGCTGAAGTTAAAGCCAGCGCGCACTGGCAGCACGGCGCAGACAGCGGCAGAAACGCCGGTCAGCAGCGCGTGCACGACATAAAGTCCCGGAGCCAGGAACATGAATGAGAACTCAAGCGGCTCGGTAACGCCTGTGAAGAACGCGCAGAACGCGGCGGAGATCAGAAGGCCGTAGGCGAGCTTTTTCTTCTGCGGCTTGGATGTGTGGTACATAGCAAGCGCGGCGGCTGGCAGGCCGAACATCATGACCGGGAAGAAGCCGACCATATACTGGCCCGTGACGCCGAGTGTGCCCGGCAGGTCGGGGTTGGTGCCCCAGAAACGCGCGATATCGGCGATATTGGCCACGTCGAACCAGAACACGGAGTTAAGCGCGTGATGCAGACCCACGGGGATCAGCAGACGGTTGAAGAACGCATAGATGCCTACGCCGATCGGGCCGGTGCTGAGAATCCACTCGCCGAACGAGACAAGGCCTGTGTAAACGATCGGCCAGATAAAGAACAGGATCAGGTCCACGACGATTGTGACAAGCGCGGCCACGATGGCCACGCTGCGCTTGCCGCTGAAAAAGCCGAGCGCGTCGGGCAGCTTGGTGTTCTTGAACCTATTGTAGCAGGTGGCGCCGATTAAACCGCTGATGATACCAATAAACTGGTTGTTGATCTTGCCGAAAGCCGCGTTCGCCTCCGCGCCGGTCAGGACCGACACAACGGCGGGCGACAGCAAAAGCTGCGTCATCAGCCAGGAAACGATACCGGCGAGCGCCGATGTACCGTCGCGGTCGTCGGCCATACCGAGCGCAACGCCGATGGCGAACAGGATCGCCATGTTGTCGATGATCGCGCCGCCCGCTTTGACCAGGAAGAACGCGAACACGTTCGGGTCGCCGACGCCCGACATAACTGACGGACTGATCCAGTAGCCGATGCCCATCAGGATACCGGCTGCCGGCAGACAGGCGACCGGCAGCATCAGGGATTTGCCGAGCTTCTGTAAATACTTCATCATAACAGATACCCTCCTTTTGTGATTGCTGTCTATGAGAACCGGTCCCACAGGACCGGTATTCCCCAGTTGTCATTCACTGTTGTAGTTTTATAAATTATTTTTTGCTCCCCCAAAAGTTCGGATCCTCCAGCCGGGGGTCATACGGCTGCTCTGTTTGATCCGCAATGTTGTACAGATACCACTGATACTCAGGGATATTCGCCCCGTTGTTAAGATCGCCGGTTTCCAGCAGATATTCTATAAACTCCGGGTTGTCAACCGCAATTTGGATAACCTGATTTGACACCGGACGGCATACTGCAATTCCGTCGGCCTTATAAATGATTTCATCCTGGCCGGACGGCAGATACAGGCGGTGAATCGCGGATTCTCCGGCGGACAACGCTGTATCAAGCTCCAACCCGGAATAAAACCGGTTGGCCGTGCAGTTTTCCACGAAGAAAGCAACCTCTGAATTCAGGCTAATCGATGCGATTTTACTGTCGGCATACAGAACCTTTGAAGCGCGCGCGGACAGGTCGTACTCGATCAGACCGGTATCAAACCCATTGATATAAAGCAAATTCCCGAACCGCCAAAATGTGCGCACGCGTTCATGCACTGGGGAAAAACAATCGCCCGATATCTGATCTGTAACTAGGAGCAAATCGTCCTCCAGGCTGCATATAAAGGCAGCGTCAGAGGCAGCCGTCTCGTTTTGAACAAACGGGCGCTGGACTGCAAAATATTCCTCGCGGCTTAAAGGCGTTTGCGGCATAGGCCCGCTTGATGCTGTGCCGGCGACATCCTCCCCGGCCTGTACAGCCGGCGGGACTGCATCCTGCGAGGATGGCGGCCCCGATGAAGGGGCGCCGTCCTGCTGCGCATGGCAGGCCGCCAGAAGCATGAACAGGCCGGAGAACAATAAAAGAAAAAATCGTGCTCTGCGCTTTTTTGAATATCCTTGATCAGGAAAACTGATTTTAGCCATGGGATTTAATCGTGCCTTGTCTAATAAGATAGTTATAATCAAATGCAGCTGTTGTCACTTTACAGGAATTTTCTGCATAATTTACTTGATACCCTGTTACGGTTTTATTTGTTCCAGAACCGCTTCCTTTAACGCTTCCGAAAGCAAATGAATGACCTAATGACATCATCCTGATATCCGCACCTGACTCAAGATCGCGCAGAAAAAGCTGATCTAATTTAGCATAACTATCAGCCGTTGCCTGAGCACTGGCATTCGAAAGTGTAATGGTTCTGTTATAATTATTACCCCATGTTCCAGCACGAGACTGATCGAAAACATAGTGTGCATATGCCATACACTGAATAGATGCTCCGTATACTTTGCATTTACAACCAGATGGTTGGGGATAATTACAAATACCTTGAGAGTGGCAAGTCGCATCCGACGTTCCCGTACTTGTAAAGTAGGTACCTGGCCCATATCCACCATAGCTGATTCTAGACATCGGAATATCGTCCGGTGATTCAACCGTTTCCCAAGTATAAGGTGTTGTTTGTTGTGTTGAGATATCATAAATGTAACACAAATATTCGGGAATATTAGCGTTGTTATTATAATCTCCTGTTTCCTCTAAATAAGTTGACCACTCAGGGTTGATCTTTTTTATGAGAAGTTTTTCTGTAGATTCTGGCTCACAAGAAATGATGTCTTCTCCTTGGTATACAATGTCGTCTCTTTTCGAAGGAAGATGAAGACGATGTATAGCTGAGTCCTTAATAAAATATGCAATATCTGGATTTAAATAAAGAGAAGATATATCATTGTCACCATACAAGATATCAGAAATTTTTGTATCTAAATTAAATTGAATAATGCCGGTATCGAAACCATTAATATATATGATATTGCCAAAGCGCCAGAAAGTATTGACAGATTCTTTTACCGGGACATATATTTCACCTGTATTTTGATTCTTAATAGTAAGTTGATGATTTTCTAATGTACATATAAAACTCTCATCTGCTAGTGCTGTTTCATTTTTATTAAATGGCCGCTCTTGTGAAATAAATTCTTGAAAACTCTTTTGTTCAATAGCATTTATATTTTCAGACGGATTTTGCTGCTCCACCAATTCTGATTCTGCAAAGGATGGCATAGTTAAAGAAACCACTATAACGAAACTAACCAATGCTGACAAATATCTTTTAAACATTTTTATACTCTCCTCTTTAAATCAGAGATTTTCCTTTAAAAATGCTTCGAGCGCGGCGGCGGCCGCGTCCTCGTCCGGGCCGTCGAAGGTCATGGTCAGCACATCGCCCTTTTTGATCGCAAGCCCCATCACGCCCATGATGCGTTTGGCGTCGACCGATTTTGCGGGCGAAGCGGCTTTGATGTCGCATTTGAAGGCGGACGCCTGCTTGACAAGCTGTCCTGCCGGCCGGGCGTGGATGCCCAGTTCGTCTGTAATCGTATACTTGATTTCACGCATGGGAAATCCCTCCTTTTAAAACGTCCGAAGTTTTTATACCGCGCTGTCGCGGATGCGTTTGCGCAGCTCCAAAATGAACGGCGGCGATACGGAAAGCTCGTCGTAGCCCATTTTCAAAAACGTGTCCGTCAATTCGGCGTCCGCGGCCAGTTCGCCGCAGATGCCCGCCCAGATACCGGCTGCATGGGCGTTTTGCGCGATGACGCGCAGCATTTCCAGCACAGCCGGATGATGCGGATCATAAAATTTGTCAAGCTGCTCGTTCTGACGGTCGATTGCAAGCGTATACTGAGTCAGGTCGTTGGTGCCGACGCTGAAAAAATCGACAAGCTTTGCAAGCTCGGCGCTGACCATGACGGCGGCAGGCGTTTCGATCATGACGCCGCGTTCAATCTCGTCGACCACGATTCCCCGCGCGGCCAGCTCGGCGCGCGCTTCGGCGGCCAGCGCCAGGGCACGTTTCGTCTCGTCGGCTGAGATAATCATCGGGAACATGACTGCTACCTTGCCGTAAGCGGACGCGCGGTAGATCGCGCGAAGCTGTGTCTTGAACAGCTCCGGCCGCTCCAGGCAGATACGGATCGCCCTAAAGCCGAGCGCGGGGTTTTCCTCACGCGCCAGGCCAAAGTAATCGGCCTTCTTATCCGCGCCGATGTCGAGCGTGCGGATGATGACAGGCTTGCCGCCCATCTGCTCGGCAGCCTTGCGGTATGCCTCGAACTGTTCGTCCTCGCTCGGATAGTCGTCGCGGCCCAGATAAAGAAACTCGCTGCGGAACAGCCCCACGCCCTCGGCGTCATTAAAGAGCACGGCAGGGACATCCTCAGGTCCGCCAATGTTCGCGTAAAGGCGCACCTGCCTGCCAGACTTTGTTACAGAGGGCAGTCCGCGCACCGCGTCGAGCGCGCGCCGCTGCTCGGTGTCCGCGCGCCGTTTTTCACGCAGGCGCGCCACGGTCGCCTCGTCCGGATCGAGAAAATACTCCCCTGTGAAGCCGTCTACCGCAATCATGCGCCCATGCAGCTTCTCCCCGGACGGCACGTCAGCCTGCACAAGCGAGGGGATGTTCATAATGCGGGCGAGAATCGCCGTATGTGAGTTGGCCGAGCCTTGCCGCGTGACAAACGCAAGGATGTTGTTTTTATCGAGCGCAACCGTTTCGCTCGGCGTCAAATCGTCCGCCACAAGCACCATCGGCTCGGTGAGCGCCGGCACGCCCTCGCGGCCGCACAGGATGTCGGACAGGCGCTGCGATACGTCGCGCACGTCGGCCGCGCGCGCCTTCATGTACGGGTCGTCGAGCGAGGCGAAAAACTCTGAAAACTGCCGGCCGGCGGCCGCGACGGCTGCGTCGGCGCCCGACCCGCCGCGGATACCCTCCTCGACGGCGTCGTTGTAGTCGCCGTCGTCGAGCATCATCATCTGTACGTCGATGATCATCGCCTCGTCCTCACCGATTTCGCGCCGCGTCTTTTCATACAGCGCGCGAAGCTGTGAAGCTGCCGTCTCCTTTGCGGTGTGAAAGCGTGACAGCTCCGTCGCCTCGTCAAGCACCGGGACGTGGCGCGCTGGGGCGCTCACGCGTTCAAACGCGTAGACCGGTCCGATTGCGACGCCGGAAAAGACGCTTCTTCCATGGCCTTTGAACAAGATAAATCCCTCCCTCCATCCGCAGATGGGTTGCCGTTCATTATTTGCGCAGGCGGATCAGCTCCTCCAATTCGCCGGCGTGCTTGCCTGTAAAGGTTTCAATTTGGGAAAAGTCGGCGGAGTTGCAGACGACGACGGGCGTGATAACCTGATAGCCTGCCCCGCTGATTCCATCCATGTCGAATTCAATCAGCAGATCGCCCGTCTTGACGCGGTCGCCGGTCTTGACATGCGCCGTGTAAAACTGCCCCTTGAGGCTCACAGTATCAAGTCCGACGTGTACAAGCACCTCGGCGCCGTCATCCGAAACGATGCTGACAGCATGGCCGGTGTCAAACATCAGGGAAATCTGGCCGCTCACCGGTGCAACGACGCGGCCGCGCTCCGGCTTGATCGCCACCCCCTTGCCGAGAATCTCCTCGCCGAAGGTGGGATCGCTGACCTGCGTGACCGGAACGACCTCCCCTTCAACAGGCGCGAGAATCATGACGGCTGCATCCTTTGCGCCGAACATATTTTTAAGCTTTCCAAACATATCGTCACAACCTTCTCGTTTGCACGGCGGATGCCGCGCGTCTTTGTCGTTTTTATCTACCGCGCAGTGCAGTATAGTCTGCGCCGTTTTCCTCAAAAGATACTGGGCGCTGAAAATGGACAAGCCATATACCGCAACCAATATCATAGCACAGCAGCACGCCGAATTGTGCTGAACAAGCGCGTTACGCGTCCGGCGCTGTCACACGCCGGATATGGATCGCCAAACAGGCCGCCTCCAGATCGCCGATCAAAAATGAATGCGTGTCGCCCAGATAAGCGCCGACGCGGTGCGCGCAGGCGGTTTCGCCGGGATAGAGCGCGGCGATGGCGTCATAGAGCGCCCGGTCGCCCGCCGGCGGGCGATCCTGGCGCAGCGCGCGCTGCGCCAGGAATTTCAGATGTGTGACAAACCGGTCAAAATCAACGGAAGTCTCGTCCAGCGGGCGTCTGTGCCAATCGCGCACGATCCGGAGCATCTGGTCAATCAGGTGCGTGATGTCGACAGCTTCTCCAAGCGATATGTCGTATTCCGCGTTGACGATGTGCATGGCGATCGACGCGGCCTCGTCGTCCGGAAAACGGACGCCAAGCTCCTTGGCGATCAGGTCAAGCGCATACTGGCCGATGGAATATTCCTGTGGATAAAACCGCCTCATTTCCGCCAGCAGGGCGTTGTGAAACATCATATTTTGCCTGAACCGCAGGACCGAAAAGCTGATGTGGTCGGTCAGCGTAATGTAGATGCTGTGATTGAGCCGCTTGCCCAAGATCTTGCGGGCATAGGCGATGATTCGGTTTGTGACCTCGATATGTTCAAGCGGCATGGAGGAAAAAAGCTGCTTGAGACGGTCGGTTTCATTTTGCGTGTCCATGTGAAAGATTTTCTCTATCGCTTCCGGCGGGATGCTGTCGCCCTCACGGCATTTAAAGCCGATGCCGCGCCCCATAACGACAATCTCCTTGCCGTTTTCATCGCGCGCGCTGACAATATTATTGTTGATCGCCTTTAAAATTTTCATCCATAAATACCCCGCAAAATACAAAAAAACCAAATTTCGCACAGTCCCTCTCAGCCATGCAAAATTTGGTTTTGCCTGCATTACCAGTAACAACCCAAATGGTTTATGAACTTTCTGTTAACTATTATAAACGGGCAGGCAAATAATGTCAACCGAAAAACCCAAGGAATTTAATTGATTTTTGTACAATTTTGTCAGCAATTTCTTGTGCGTCTTGCCGAAACAAACGTTATTAAGTTTCAAAGTGGGGCATAGCGCACGCCATACCCCACTTTGGTTTTAAACTTATCCATGCGCTTTCATACGCGCATATTTTTCCCTGGTTGCAATTCCGCCGCGGATGTGACGTTCGGATTTATTGTGGTCGAGCACTTGCTTAACCTGTGCGTAAACGAGCGGATTAATGCGCTTTAAACGCTCTGTGACGTCTTTATGTACGGTCGACTTTGATATATGAAATTCCTTCGCGGTAGCACGGACGGTTGTATTGTGTTCAATGATGTAGTGCGCGAACGTGATGGCACGTTCCTCCGGCAGACCTTTCAAGACGGAAACCTCCCCTGCAATTACTGTCTATGGCAGTATATGCAGGGCCGGCGGCGGTCAGAACGCCATTTCCAGAGGCGGCGCAGGAAAAGGATACGCAAAACGATGCAAAATAAAAATACCCCCTTCCATACGCGGCGCGGCAATGCCTGGAGGGAATGGTGGATTTCTATATACTTGTATGCTATATTTATTTTCACAATCAAAATGATTCATTAAACGGAAAGGTAAAAGAAAAATGAAACTTATTGAAGTGAAAGAGAGAACGCCCTTGCTGATAGAACAGCTTACAAAAGTATGGGAAAGTTCTGTAAAGGCGACGCATCTGTTTTTATCGGGCTGTGAAATAGAGAAAATAAAAAAATTTGTTCCGCAGGCGCTCAAGGGAATTGACTGCCTGATTGTTGCAGAAAGCGAAAGCAAAGGACCGGTTGCCTTCATGGGAGTGGAGGAACAAACTTTGGAAATGCTGTTTATCGCTTCCGAAGCAAGGGGAAAGGGCTTGGGAAAGAAGCTTATTCGATATGGAATCGAAAACCATTCCGTCCATCGATTGGCTGTTAATGAGCAAAATCCCCTTGCGATCGGTTTTTATGAACACATGGGATTTCGAGTTTATAAGAGAACGGACCATGACGAACAGGGAAATCCGTATCCGCTTTTATATATGAAACTCGATGGAGAAAGTTCCCATAGATAAACAGGCGTGATTCAGGATACAGGCGCCTTTCAACAGCTATTTAATTTAAAGGGAGGCGCCCGGCCCGGGTAAGATTATATCGGGGGGTTACAACTCGCCGTCGGGAACATACTCGACGATTTCCTCAATCTGACAATTAAAAATTTTGCACAGCTTGTCAAGCGTATGTGTTGATACGGGCAAGTTTGCCTGTAGACGCTGAACGGTTGCGTGACTCATGCCGTATATCACCCGCAGGGTGTAGGTGGTCGCTTTTTTTCTGGCCATAGTCTCCCACAAAGGACGATATCGTATCACGGTCCTGCCTCCTGTGCTTTAAATTGTGCAGGTAAGAAGCACGGCCGGCACAGGGCTGCTGCCTGACCATGTCATGCGTGGCTCACAAGGCTTCATCCGGCATATATTCCGCCACTTCATCCAGCCGGCAATCAAGAATTTTGCACAGGCGGTCGAGCGTGTATGTTGAGACGGGCAGATTTTTTTGCAGCCGTTGGACCGTTGAATGGCTGATGCTGTAAATTTCTCTCAATGTGTAAGTTGTCGCCTTTTTTTCCGCCATAGTTTTCCATAACGGTCCGTATGAAATCACGCCGCCCAACCCCTTTACATAGTCCATTATGGCTGTTATAATGGCCATAATGTATGGCTGTTATTTGGCCATACAGAGAGAAAGCCAGCGCCTGTATCAGATAAAATAGCGTTTGTTAGTTATAGGGTGGACGATGCGATTTTGCTTTTTCGATGGAAACAGACAAATATTTTTAAAAAATTCCGTTATTTGATCTTCTGTACAAATGTTTGCTGTTGTTTTATAATGGTATCAAGCGCCATAGGCGCATTGAGAGGAGCGGCTTTAGATGAGACATGTGGTTTCGCTTTACAATGGCATTGAAATGCCGTTGGTGGGGCTTGGTGTCTTTAAGACCAACGACCAGAAAGAGATGGACAACGCAGTGCGGTATGCGCTCGAAGCTGGGTATCGAAGTTTTGATACAGCGCAGATGTATCAAAATGAACATATTCTGGGCGAGTCGCTGCGTCGCCTGGATATCGTGCGCAGCGATGTCTTTCTGACAAGCAAACTGGACAACCCCAACCAAGGATACGACAAGGCCCTGCTGTCATTCGAGGAAAGCTTGAGAAAATTAAAGACAGACTATCTCGATCTTTTCCTGATCCACTGGCCGGGCCAGAAACGCTCGCGCTTGATTGAATCCTGGCGCGCGCTCGAGCGGCTGCATAAGGAGGGACGCATCCGCGCGATCGGCGTTTCCAATTGTATGAAGCGGCACCTGCAATGGATGGCCGAGGACTGCGACGTGATGCCGGCGGTTAACCAGATTGAACGCCATCCGCTGCTCAACCAGAACGGGCTGGCACAGTGGTGCACACAGCGCGGCATTCAGGTTGAGGCATGGGGTCCGCTTGTGCGTGGCAGCTTCGATTTCCCGCAGATCCGGGAGATGGCCGCGCGTTATGGCAAAACGCCCGCGCAGATCATCCTGCGGTGGAATGTGCAGAGCGGCTATGCAGTGATCCCTAAATCGGTACACCGCGACCGCATCTTTGAAAACATCGATCTGTTTGATTTTGCGCTCGACGAGGCGGATATGCGCGCCATCGACGCGATGGACACAGGCGGGCGGACAAGCTTTGACCCCGAGACGTTTGATTTTTGAAGCATTGGCGGATGCAACAAAAAGGCGCCCCTGGAACACAGGTTCCAGGGGCGCCTTTTTATAGACATGCGCATTTAAAAGATCAGACGCGCCGCGTGATAGACAAGGAACGCGGCGGCCCAGGCGATCAGGCATTGGCCAGCCGCCATAGTGACCGCATAGCGACCGCCAAGCTCGCGGCGCACAGCCGCAATGGCGGCGACACACGGCGTATAAAGAAGCGTGAACGTTAAGAACGCGACCGCGGCGGCGGGTGTGAAAATCTGCGCGAGCGCCGCCGGCAGCGTCGCGGTGTTCGTGCCGGTGAGCACAGCCAGAGTGCTGACGACGGCCTCCTTGGCGGAAAAGCCGGTGATCAGGGCGGTCGACGCGCGCCAATCGGAAAAACCAAGCGGCGTGAACACCGGCGCGATCAACCGGCCGATTCCGGCGAGCATACTCGCCTCCCCGCCTGCGGCAACGACATTCAGGCGTGTGTCAAACGTCTGCAAGAACCAGATGACGATTGTCGCCAGAAAAATGACCGTAAACGCGCGTGTGAGAAAATCCTTCGCTTTATCCCATAAGAGCAGCGCGACGTTTTTCGGCCCGGGCAGACGGTAGTTGGGCAGCTCCATGACAAACGGCACAGGCTTACCGTGGAAGGCCGTATTTTTCAGCACAAGCCCGCACAGAACGCCCACGGCCATGCCGCCCGCGTACAGGCAGATCATCACAAGCGCCGGATGCTCCGGAAAGAAAGCGGCGGTGAACATCGCATAGATCGGCAGCTTGGCGCTGCACGACATAAACGGCGTAAGCAAAACCGTCATCTTGTGGTCGCGTTCAGAGGAAAGCGTGCGCGTTGCCATAATGGCCGGCACCGAACAGCCGAAGCCGATCAGCATCGGCACGAACGAACGGCCCGACAAACCGATTTTACGCAGCAGCTTGTCCATGACAAAGGCGACGCGCGCCATGTAGCCGCTGTCCTCAAGGATCGAGAGAAAGAAAAACAGAACGACGATGATCGGCAGAAAGGAAAGCACGCTGCCGACGCCTGCGAATATGCCGTCGATCACGAGCGAATGGATGACCGGATTGAGTCCGTAGCGCGTCAGAGCGTCCGACGCTGCGGCCGTGAGCGCGTCAATCCCCATTGACAACAAGTCCGAGAGAGCCGTGCCGATGACGCCGAACGTCAGCCAGAAGATCACAAGCATGATTATGAGAAAAATCGGGATGGCAAGATATTTGTGCGTCAGCACATTATCCATGCGCAGGCTGCGCAGATGCTCGCGGCTTTCCGTAGGCTTAACGACCGTTTGGGCGCACAGACTGTCGATGAAGCTGTAACGCATATCGGCGAGCGCCGCCTCGCGGTCGGTGCCAAGCTCCGTTTCCATTTCCGTGACGCTGTGCTCGACCATATCCTGTTCATTCTGTGAAAGCTCCAGCCGCTCGAGCATCGGCAGGTCGCCTTCGACAAGCTTTGTCGCGGCGAAACGCGGCGGCACCCCGATTCGCTCCGCATGGTCCTCGACCAAGTGCGCGATCGCGTGGATTGCGCGGTGCACCGCGCCGGAACAGAAGTCGAGGCGTGCCGGGCGGCGGCGGTCGCGCGCCGTGGCGATGGCCGTTTCGATCAGCTCGTCGATCCCTTCGTTTTTGACGGCGGAGATCGGCACGACCGGCACGCCCAGCTCCTCCGACAGGCGTCTGAGCTTGATGGTGCCGCCGTTGGCGCGGAACTCATCCATCATATTAAGCGCCACGACCATGGGAATATTCAGCTCGATAAGCTGCATACTCAGATAGAAATTGCGCTCGATATTTGTAGCGTCCACGATATTGATGATGCCGTCCGGGTGCTGGTTGAGCAGAAAATCCCGCGTGACGATTTCTTCGCTCGTATAGGGGGAGAGCGAATAGATGCCCGGCAGGTCGACGACCGTTACGCCGCGCCGCCCGCGGATCTCGCCGTCCTTGCGCTCCACCGTCACGCCCGGGAAGTTGCCGACATGCTGGTTGGAGCCGGTCAACTGGTTAAAGAGCGTCGTCTTGCCGCAGTTCTGGTTGCCCGCCAATGCGAATATCATTTGGAGGTGTCCTCCTCGATTTCGATTTCGCGCGCATCCTCTAGGCGCAACGTCAATTCATAGCCGCGCAGATGCAGCTCAATCGGATCGCCCATCGGCGCGACCTTGCGCACCATAACGCGCGTTTTCGGCGTCAGACCCATATCGAGCAGCCGCCGGCGCAGCGCGCCGGCCCCGCCCACCGTCAGGATGGTGCCGCTGTGCCCAATGGGCAGTTTGTCAAGCGTCAAAGGAATCGCTCCCATCTATATTCAGATCCTGTTTCAATCAATCGATTTTCAAATATGACTTACGATTTCAATGATACCCTTGCACGCGTAATTTGTCAAGAAAACGCGGCGGCACGCCGGAAATGAAATGAACGTTGATTTCACGGACAAAATAAAGTATGATGGAGAAAGCCAAACGGTGCGGCCGGTCCGCCCGGGAAAGGAAGTAACTATGGCATTTTACAGATTGGTAACTGATAGCTGCTGCGAGCTGGTTCCCGCACTGAAAACGCGCCTGCATGCCGCACAGGCGCCGCTGACCATGCTGCTTGACGGCGTCAGCTACACGGACGATGAGACCCTTGACCGCGACCGCTTTCTTGCTGCGATGAAGGCGAGCCGCAGCGCGCCGAAATCGGCCTGCCCATCGCCGGACTGCTATGCGCGGCTGTTTTCCGGTGAGGGCGATGTGTTTGCCGTCACCATCTCCTCAAAACTCAGCGGTTCTTATAACAGCGCCCAAATCGGCCGCACACTCGCGCTTGCCGCGCGCCCCAATCAGAAAATCCATGTATTTGATTCCTGTTCGGCGTCGGCCGGCGAGCTGGCGGTTTCCCTGCGCATTGCGGAGTATGTGCAGGCGGGGCTTGGCTTTGACGAGATCGTTTCAAAAACAGAAGCATTCATCCGCGGGATGCGCACATTCTTTATAGCGGAAAGCCTTGACACGCTGATCAAATCCGGGCGTATGGGGCGTATAACCGGTTACGTCGCCTCGGCGATGTCTCTGCGGCCGATTATGACAGCCGATCATGGAGAAATCAAGCTGTATGAAAAGGCGCGCGGCTCTGTACGCGCTTTTACGCGTTTGGTTGATATCATCGGGGAATGCAGCGCCGACCTGTCAAAGCGCACGCTGGTCGTTTCCCACTGCCATAACGAGCGCCAGGCTGCCTTCGTCGCCGCCGAGGCAAGGCGGCGTTACCCATTTCGAGACGTGGTCGTCGTGCCCACAGGCGGACTCAGCTCCATGTATGTCAACAGCGGCGGCGTGATCATCGCCTTTTAGAGGGCCGCGCCGGCGCTGCCGGAACATAAAAAGCTGGGCCGGACACAGATGTGTCCGACCCAGCTTTTGCGTATTTAAGGACGCTTTCGTGTCCTGCGTTTGAATGTAAAATCCAATTCACGCACGACGCCTTTCGCATCATAGATGCGCGCTCCATCGCCCGGCCGGCTGACGCCAAGCTCCCGATAAAGCGCGCGCTCCAGCTCATGCGCGCTCCGTCCCGTTTGAACGGCCGCGTCCTGCCTTTCTTCAGCGTCCGTCCCGCTCTGCGGACGATCGCCGCCACATTCTGGAGCCGTATCGGTCCCTTCCTGCGTGCGCTCGCTGTCCTGCTCCCTGCCGGATTCCTGCGCACCGGTAAGCTCCCCGCTTTTTTCGGCGGTACCGGCGCGCTTTTCGTCTATGATCTCCTGTTCACTCGGCAGACGTTCATAATCGCCGTTTTTGATAAAGATCTTCTGTTCGGTCTGAATACCGATCATGCGGCGGGCAATCCGTTCAAGCTGGCCCTTTTTTTCAGCTACCGACAGATTGGGGTTGCTGGAGATTGTGCGTGCCGCGCTCAAATAGCCCTGCATCTTGTTGATGTAGAGCTGATCGGCCTCCTCCCTGGTCTTGCAGTTGGCGAGCTGCTGCTTATACTGCGCGCGCTCGCGCTTGATCTGCATGGCCTCCTCGTAGAGCGTGGGGGCGTTGATGCGCAGATACTCCAACTCCTCAGGCGTCAATTCCCCGCCGGAATCGAGCTTGCTTTGGATCGATGCGATAGCGTTGCTTTTACGCGTGTCGCTCGCTTGTTTGCGCAGCATGGCGGCCTGAGGGTCCTCGCCTTCCCTGGGCATTGTGGGGTCGGCCTTGCGCTGCTGCCACTTCATACTGAGTCCCATCATCCGAATGGACTGGAACACGGATCCGATCACCGGCAACGCCATTGAAAATCCTCCTTCAACGCTGTCTGATAAATGCTTCTGTTATATATATTCGTCAGCGATGGCAATTCACAAAGCGTTTGGTGAAAAACTTGTGAAGGAAATTTCCAGCGTGGCCGCCGGATATGGGATCCGGTCAGCCAGCTTTTGCGCGGCGGCGCGCCCGCAGCCAGGCTGTCAGGCGGCCGTCCTCACGGATGAGGAGCACGGAAAACAGGATCACGGCTGCGCCGGCCATTTTCTGTGCATTCATGGATTCATGCAGTACAAGATGGCTCATCATCAGCCCGACAATCGGATTGATATATGCGTAAGTGGAAACGACCGATGTGGGCCACCGTTTGAGCAGGTACATGTAGGAGCCAAGCCCAATGATGGAATCGGCCACGCCCATATAAACAGCCGGCAGCACGCCGCCCAGATTCAGCGTGGAGGGGCGCAGGGTTCCGGTGAACAAGGCGGTCAGCAGGAAAGCCGCGGCCGGTACGGCTGACTGGACAAAAATCTGGAGGATGAAGGGCGCTTCCACCGTGCGGTTTTTCAGGTAGATGGTGCCCACGCTCCATACACAGACCGAAGCAAGCAGCAGAGTGATGCCGCCGATATCCGCGCCGCCGCCGAGCAGCCCGCTGGCCGACGCGATCACGACGCCGGCAAAGCCGCCCGCCATACCGATGACACCGGGCGGTCCAACGTCAAAATGACGCTGGGCGAGCGAATCGACAAGGACAAGCCCCACAGGAATCAGACAGAGCACAATGGTCGAAATGCTCGCATCGACGCGTACAGCGGCGAACAGAACCAGCAGCGTGTTGAGAAAGTACATCAGAAAGCTGCCGGTGCCGAGCGTTTTCCAGTCGCGGCGGGTGATACGCAGAGGAACACCGCGCGCAGCCGCCGCCAGAGCGATCAGAAGCGTTGTGACGGTGAAGCGGACGGCGCCCACCATCAGCGGATGCATGGAGGTAGACCCAAGCTTATTCGCCACGGTCGAAGTCCCCCAGAAAAAACAGATATTAAAATAAGCGATCCATGGCAGGACAGCCTGAAAAAGCATTTTCTGTTTCAAAACGGTTCCTCCCGGACGAAGGATGGCGCGGCGGCCATGCGCCGCCGCGCAGAAATCCCCGGGACCCGGAGGGATCCCGGGGACTGGGCGTCGGGCCGGTCGCCGGCCTAAGCCTTTTTGCCGACCTCGATCATCTTGTCGCAGCTTTCGGTGACGGCGTTCATGACCGTATTGCGGAAGCCCCCGCGCTCGAGCGCATGCACGCCGACAATCGTGCTGCCCGCTGGCGAACAGACGCTGTCCTTTAACTCGGCCGGGTGCTTGCCGGTCTGGAGCACCATCTCAGCCGAGCCGGCCAGCGCCTGCGCGGCAAGGCGGATGGCCATGTCGCGCGGCAGGCCCTTTTCAACGCCGCCGTCCGCCATCGCCTCGATGAACAGATACGCAAACGCGGGGCTGCATCCGCTTACGCTTGTCAGCGGGTCGATCAGGTTTTCCGGCAGCAGGTACGACATGCCGACCAGGTTAAACAGCTCGACGCCAAGCGCGCTGTCCGCCTCTGAGGCGTGCGCGCCGGCGGCGATGCCGGCGATGCCGCGCCGCACAAGCATCGGCGTGTTGGGCATGACGCGCAGGACAGGGTTTTGCGGGAAAAATTCCTCCAGAAAACCGAGCGTGATGCCGCCCATAATGGAGATGACGAGCTGCTCCGACCGAAACGCGCCGCTGACCGCCGCGAGCATCGGACGGGCATACTGGGGTTTAATTGCGAACACGACGATATCGCTGCGTTCGATCACCACGCGCGCGCCGCTGTTCGCGCCGTCGTTGACGGCAGTGAAAACGCCGTATTTTTTCCCCAGTGTATCGAGGCGTTCAGCGCTGACATCGGTGACGGAAACCTGCTCAGGCTTGACCAGGCCGCTTGCCAGGACGCCGCTGAAAATCGCTTCGCCCATCTGGCCGCCGCCGATAAATCCGATTCTTTTTTGTTCAATCATTTGACGTTCCTCCCATGCCGCCGGATTGCGGCGGCCGTCGATTCATCATATATATTCTTACATCGGCAGGCGCATTAACTCCTGCGGCGCGGGCGTGAGAAGTTCGCAGCCCGTTTCGGTGACGACAAAATTCTGTTCGATGCCGAACACGCCGATTTCAGCGTCAAAAAGCTCAGGCTCAAGCGCCATGACCATGCCCGGCTCCAGGATGACGTCGCAGTCCATCGACAGCGTGGGCAGCTCATGCACGTCGAGGCCCACGCCATGGCCCATCCAGCCCTTGCAGCGGTTGTAGGGGTCCATGCCCTTTGAGGAGAAAAAGCCGTCGACAATGCGGCAGACCTCGCTGGCCGGGATGCCCGCCTTGATAACGGAAAGGCCAAGGTTGTTGCCCTCGACAGCGATATCATACATCATCTGCTGGCGATCGGTCGGCTTGCCTGAAACTGCCTGGCGGATGATGTCGGAGTAATAGCCCTTGTAGCACGGGCCGCCGTCTACAAGCATCATTTCGCCGGGTTCTTTGCCGATCACGCGGTTCGAAGGCGGGCAGTTGCCCTGGGGATACCGCTCGCGCCCGCAGCGGATACCGAGCGGCAGGATGTTTTCCGCGCCCTGCAGAAAGCTTTCGGCGCACATGATGCGGTAAAGCTCCTCCTCGGTCGTTTTGCCGCAGACGATGCTCTCAAAGCCTTTCTTGTAGGATGCGACGTTGATCCGGCAGACCTCGCGCATGACTTCGATCTCGCGCGGCGATTTGACGCGGCGGATCTCCCATAAAAGCTGTGCGGCGTCGGCGATCTCGGCGTCCGGGATCAGCGAGAACAGAGCTTTCTGATCGGCATATGACATGCTGACGCGGAAACCCGTGCCGATCTCCATGCCGATGCGCCCGCCGCTGACCTTGAATTTTTCAAGCGCGTAGGCGATTGCCTTGGGGAACGTGTCCGGGAAACCAGGCTCCTTTGTGCGCGTATAGGCGAGCAGGCGGTCCGGCTCGAGACACGACGTCACCTTGACGGTCGGCTGGTTGCTTGTGGAGCTGACAATCGTCATATCGCCGTTGGCCGTCACGACCAACAGGCCCGGCACCGCGATCTTGCTGTCCCAGACGATCGACTGCAAGCCCGAAAAATAACGCGTATTCTCCTTGGAGGAGAGCAGCACGGCGTCAAATCCGTATTTCTGCATACCGGCGATCAGCTTGGCGATTCTGGCTTCATATTCATCAACTGGGAATTCCAGCATCATGGAGGTTTGCATGGATGTCTTCCTTTCTCAGACCGAATGACGGTCAGGCTTATTTTTGATAGGGCGCTTGGCTCTGATAGAGGTGGCAGCTTACAATATGGCCGCCGAGATCGGCTGGCTGCGGACGCTGCTGGCGGCAGATGTCCATCACCTTTGGACAGCGCGTGCAGAAGGGGCAGCCGGGCGGCGGGTTCACCGGGCTGGGAACGTCGCCGCCGAGCGGCTCGCGATCCTTGTGAAGCTCCGGGTCGGGGATAGGGACGGCGTCCATGAGCGCACGCGTGTACGGATGCAGCGGATTTTTAAACAGCTCCTCCGTGCCGGCTGTCTCCACGATATGCCCGAGGTACATCACAAGGATGCGGTTACACACATGCTCGACAACGCTCAGGTTGTGGGAAATAAAGATATAGGTCAGGCCGAACTGCGCTTGAAGCTGCTGCATCAGGTTGAGAATCTGCGCCTGAATGGACACGTCGAGCGCGGAAACAGGCTCGTCGCAGACGAGCAGCTTCGGGTTGAGCGCGAGCGCGCGCGCAACGCCGACGCGCTGGCGCTGGCCGCCCGAAAATTCATGCGGATAACGGTCGTAAACATCCTCGCGCAGGCCGACGGCGCGCATCAGCTCAACGACGCGGGCGCGGCGCTCGGCCGGCGCGCCCGCCTTGTGAACGACGAGCGGTTCGGCGATGGAGCGCCCGACCGTGAAGCGCGGGTCAAGGCTGGAATACGGGTCCTGGAACACAATCTGTATTTCCCGGCTGATGCGCGCCTGCGCCTGGGGCGGACAGGAAAAGAGGTCCATCCCGTCGTACGTCACGCTGCCGGCGGTCGGGCGGTTGAGGCGGACAATCGTTTTGCCGGTCGTCGATTTGCCGCAGCCCGATTCGCCCACAATGCCGAGCGTCTCTCCCTCATACACGTCGAAGGAGATGCCGTCAACAGCACGCACAAGCTTTTTCTGGGAAAATATCCCGCGAGAGCGGACCTTGATTGGATAATACACCTTCAGGTCCCTTACTGCAAGCAGCGGTTTTTTCTCATCAGTCAAGGCGTTTGCCTCCTTCCTCGCACAAAAAGCACCGCGCCCGGCGGCCGTCCGGCATTTCATACAGCGGCGGGCGCTCCGTGCGGCAGCGGTCGGCGCTGTGGGCGCAGCGCGGCGAGAACCGGCAGCCCGCCGGATAATCCCTGGGGCTTGGGACCGTGCCGGGAATGTTGTAAAGCGCGTCGACGCGCCGCCCCATGACGGGCACGCTGCGCAAAAGTCCCTCTGTATACGGGTGCAGGGGATTTTTGAACAGCTCGTGCACGCCGCCGTATTCGACGGCCTCGCCGGCGTACATGACCATAACGTCGTTGGCGATCTCCGCCACAACGCCAAGGTCGTGCGTGATCAGGATAACCGACGCGCCCATACGGTCCTTGAGCTGGGCGATCAGACGCAGGATCTGCGCCTGGATCGTCACGTCGAGCGCAGTGGTCGGTTCGTCGGCGATCAGGATTTTCGGGTTGCACGCAAGCGCCATCGCGATCATGACGCGCTGGCGCATACCGCCGGAGAGCTGGTGCGGATATTCGTCGACGATGCGCTCCGGCGTCGGGATGCCCACGAGCGTGAGCATCTCAACGGCGCGTGCGCGCGCCTGCTTTTTCGTCATGCCCTGGTGCAGCGTCAGGCTTTCCATAATCTGCTGGCCGACGGTGAACACCGGGTTTAAGGAGGTCATCGGCTCCTGGAAGATCATTGAGATGTCGTTTCCGCGGATTTTGCGCATGTCGCGCTCACTGAGCTTTAACAGGTCTTTGCCGTTATAAAGGATTTCCCCGGCGATGATGCGTCCGGGCGGCGACTGAACGATGCGCAGGATCGACAGTGACGTGACGCTTTTTCCGCAGCCGGATTCGCCGACGATTGCAAGCACCTTGCCCTGTTCGAGCGTGAAGTCAAGCCCGTCGACACCGGGCAGCACGCCCTCCTCGGTATAAAAATATGTTTTCAGGCCCTTGACCTCTAAGATAGGTTCTGCCATGGCCGGACCCTCCTCAACTGTTTTTCAATTTCGGGTCGAGCGCGTCGCGCAGGCCGTCGCCCACGAGGCTGAAGCTCAAAACCACAAGGGTGATCATGACGCCGGGAATCAGAGCGGCAAACGGCGCGCTGCGGATGACGTCGCGGGCTGTGGAGAGCATGGCGCCCCACTCGGGATTGGGAGGCTGGACGCCAAGCCCCAGAAACGACAGCGACGAAGCGGTCAGGATCGCTGTGCCAAGATCCATCGTGGTGTTGACGATAATCTGCGACATCGCGTTCGGGATGATGTGCGTAGCGATGATGCGCGCGTGCGACGCGCCGAACACACGGCAGGCCTGGCAGTATTCGCTGTTGCGGATCGTTATGACGACGCCGCGCACAAGGCGCGCGCTGATCGGAACGGAATAAAACGCGATCGCGATGATGACGTTCTGCATTCCGCTGCCGAGCACCGCTACGACCACGATGGCTAAAAGCAGCCCCGGAAAGGCGAGCAGGATGTCGATGGCGCGCGAGATGACCGTATCGATCCACTTGCCGAAATAACCGGCCATCGCGCCGAGCAGGATGCCGAAGAAAGCGCCGATGAGCACACCGCAGAGCGACACGCCAAGCGACACGCGCGCGCCGTAGACAATGCGCGCGAACACATCGCGGCCGAGGTTGTCGGTGCCGAAGATGTGCGCGGCGCTCGGCGCCTGGTAGCAGATGTCCGGGTTGATGGCGTTGGGATCGGTCCTGCACAGCAGTGGTCCGAACAGGGCCGTCAGGAAAAAGATGATCAGAACAATGCCGCCGATGACGGAGGCGGGCCGTTTGATAAAGCGCCGGAACACCGGGTTTTTAAACACGCGCCTTCCCTCCTAATCGTATTTGATGCGCGGATCGATCAGGGCATAGATCAGATCGACCGCCAGGTTTACAAGGACGAATGTGGTGGCCAATACAAGCACCGTGCCCTGCACGACGGGATAGTCGCGCTTGAGCACGCCGTCGACCATGAAACGCCCGATGCCCGGCACGGAGAACACAGCCTCGACAAGCATGGAACCGGCCAGCAGGCCGCCGAAGCGCAGGCCCACCACCGTGACAACCGGGATCAGCGCGTTTTTAAAGGCGTGGCGCATGACGATGACAGCCTGCGAAATGCCGCGCGAACGCGAGGTGCGGATATAATCCTGCCGCAGCACCTCCAGCATGGACGAGCGTGTCGTGCGCGCGATCAGACCGACCGACTGCATCCCAAGCGTGATGATCGGCAGCACGTAATGAAGCGGCGTGCGCAGCCCCATGCTGGGCAGCCAGCCCAAATGTATGGAGAACAGAAGCATCATGACAAGCGCGAGGAAAAACGACGGCGTCGACACGGAGAGCAGCGAAAAAACCATGATGACGTTGTCGGTCAGCTTGTTCTGTTTGACGGCCGACAGAACGCCGAATGTTATGCCGACCACGGCGGCAAAGACGGTCGCGCCGAGCGCCAGCTTCAGCGTGGCGGGGTAACGCTGCGCGATCTCGTCGATGACCGGACGGCGCGTGGTGATCGATTTGCCGAGGTCGCCCTGCAGCGCCTTGACGAGAAAATCGCCGTACTGTGTCAAAAGCGGCTTGTCCAGCCCAAGCTCCGCGCGCTGCGCCGCAATCGCCTCCTTGGAGGCGTTGACGCCGAGCATGTTCGCCACCGGGTCGCCGGGCACAAGGCGAATCATCATAAAGCAGATAAAGGAAATGATCAGCAGGACTGGGATGACCTGCAAAATTCGTTTGATGGTGTAACCAAGCACGGGACGCTCCCTCTTTTCCGGTTAAAGTGACCCGACGATCTCGTAATCGAGTCCGCGTGTTTTCGCGTCGACAAGCGCGGCCAAAAAGCCGAATGCGCTCCAAAAGCTCTTGATGGTCAGAACTTGCTTGAGCACGGCGTTGCTCTTATCCGTTTCGCCGTTGACATAGTAATAATTCGACAGGCCATACCCTTGCGTGGCGATCTCCAGATCCGGAAACTCGGCGCCCTCGAACTGCATCAGCTCCTCCGGCTTGATCAGTCCCTTGTACATCAGGATACGGCGCTTGTAGGAGAGGTTTTCGCCGGGATCGGTGTTTTCGTCGACACGCTTGAGCAGCGCCTCGGCAAGCCGCTCGTCGCCCAGGCGTTTGGCGGTCATCCAGTACCAGTCGACAACCGCGACGACTTTGTCGGAGGTGTCGCTCTTTTCCAGGCAGGTGCGGTACGCCCCGGCCGCGCGCTTATAGTCGCCGAGCAGGTAATAGGAAAGCCCCAGGTGATACCAGGTGTCCCAGTTGGTGTCGTCCAGACGCGCCGACAGCGCAAAGTCCGCAGCCGCCTCCTCAAAACAGCGGATGGACAGGTAGCGGTGGCCGCGGTGGCGGTAGGTAAGAGCGTGAAACGGGTTGAAGCTGAGTCCCTTGGAATACGATTCCACGGCCTCCTTAAAAAGCATCTGCTTGGACAGCGCAATGCCGCGGCGCATCCATAATTCACAGTTGGAAGGATCGGCTTCCAGCTCGCGGTCGATTGCGCGCACCTCGTCGGAAACAGGCAGCTTGGAGCGGTTGAACTGAATCTCGGTTTCCTTGGTTGCGGTTGTATCAGTAACGTCGATATGCATATATGTAGACATGGCTTTGACTCCTTTTCTGATATCAAATGTATGGGAAAGCCCCGTGGGGACCTTTCATTTTTTGGAAGGCAGATAATAAAGTATGGGCAGGGGACCGTCCCCTGCCCATACGAAAAACGTCCGCCTTTTGGTTATTTGACAGTCGCGTTGTCAAACAGGACACAGCCGAGCGCGTCGACGCGCAGGCCATCGATTTTGTCGCTGTTGTAGGCGAATACATTGAGCTGATCGTAAAGCCAGATGCCGGCGGGGTCGTCGAGATAAAGAATCTGACCGGCCTTGGCGTAAATCTCCTTGCGCTTTTCAGGATCGGTTTCCGTCATGCCCTGTTCGATATATTCGTCGACCTCGGCATTGGAATAGAAGCCGTAGTTGCGGTCGTTTTTGCCGTCGGGCGTGGTGGTGTAAAGGCCGCGGTAGCCGCCGTCGGCATCTGCCATCGAGGTGCCCGCGCCCATGATAAAGAGCGGCGCGTCAAATTCCTCGGCTGTCATACCGCTGATCATCGGACGGAACACGCTCCATTCGAGCACTTCGATCGTCGCGTTGACGCCGATTTCCGCAAGCTGTGCGGCGATCATCTCCGCAAGCTCGGAGCCTTTGTCATACTGGGTGGTGGTGACAATTTTTGTATCAAAGCCGTTCGGATAACCGGCCTCGGCCAGCAGGGCCTTTGCCTTTTCAAGATCCTGTTTGATCGGACCGTAATCGTGGCTGCCGAACACGGCGGGCGCCAACGGCCCGGTCGTCTCCTCGGAGACGTCGGCAAAGAGCGCCTTGCGGATGGCGTCGCGGTCGACAGCGTAGTTCAGAGCCTGGCGCACCTTGGTGTTGGACATGATTTCATCGTTGCAGCCGAAGCGGAACAGACGCTGGCCGACGCCGGGCTGCTTGAGCACGGTAATGCCCTCGAGTGTTTCAAGGCGCGCGACCTCCTCGGACGGGACCTTGTGGATCATGTCGACCTCGCCGTTTTCAAGCGCAATGATACGCGAGGACGACTCCGGGATGACCAGATAATGGATGGCGCCGACCTGAGCCTTATTGCCGAAATAATCGGGGTTGGCTTCGATGACGACCTCCTCGTCCTTGGCCCAGCTCGCCACCTTGTAGGGTCCTGTGCCGTTGACTGTTTCGGCCGTTGTTCCCAGATCGCGGCCGTACTGCTCGATAAAATCAGAATCCATGATCGCTGTGTTATAGTTGCACAGCAGACTGAGCATCGGTCCGTAAGGCTCCTTGGTCTTGATGACGACGGTGGCGTCGTCGGCGGCGGTCACGCTCTCAATCGGCGAGATCATCGAGGTCGTGATATAGCCGGAATCCTCCGGCAGCGCGCGGTTGAAGGAAGCCTCGACATCCTTGGCGGTGAGCGTCTTGCCGTTGTGGAATTTAACGTCTGTGCGCAGATGGAACGTCCAGCTAAGGTTGTCCTCGCTGACCTCATAGCTTTCAGCCAGACTTGGGACGGGGGTATTGTTTTCGTCAAAGACATACAGCGTGTTGTATACCATTTTGACGACTTCCTCGCTGTAACTGTCGTTCTGCGTCTGCGGGTCGAGCGAGGAGACATCGGCGGGGACGCCGAATAAAATTTCGCCGCCCGCTCCGGACGAGACGCCCCCGCCTGCTCCGGACGCCGCGTCCCCAGAGCCGCCTGAACCTCCGCAGGCCGCCAGAGACAAGGCCATCATGGCGGCTGTCATGAATGCAATCAATTTCCTCATGGTGCAAAATCCTTTCCATAAACGTAAGAGGCCCTTCGTCCGCACATACGGGATTTAAAGGCATAAAGCGGCCGAGGACATCTGTATGCGCCTGTAAACTCTTTATTAATATACCATGAAAAAGCATGTCTGAAAAGAAACTTTTATTCTGGTTATGAAACTATGAGTTGTGAAAGTGCGTATGATCTGTTATACTATTATAATATAAATGCATGGAAAGGAACCCGAGAGTCGAACCATATGAACTTTCAGGATATCACATATTTTTTGACATTATGTGGAGAAAAAACCTTTTCCGCTGCCGCGGACAAGCTGTTCATTACACAGCAGGGGCTGAGCAAGGCCATTCGCCGCATGGAAAATGAAATTGGCGCTCCGCTGTTTGAACGCGGCCGCAAAACGCTGGCGCTTACACCAAGCGGAGAGGTGTTTGTACGCTACGCGCAGGAGATGCAGGGCATTTACGCCCGTATGCGGGATCATATGGAGCGTCTGCGCGATGAACGGCACAACATTCGGCTTGGTATGACGATGGGCGTGCCGCTCGCGATCCAGGCGGTTGAGCTTGAGCAGCTCCGGCGCGCTTTGCGCCCGTGTGAGCTGGAGCTGACAGAGACGACCGATTTTTCCTGCGAGGAGCAGGTCGCCTCCGGTGCAATCGATTTTGGCGTCACACTTGAGCCGGTCGATCAAAAGCGGTTTGCCTGTGTGCCGCTGCTGTCCCGTCCGATGTACGCTGTGGCGCCGCAGGGCGATCCGCTCGCAAGGCAGCAGCGCGTCGATGTGGCGCTGCTGCGTGGCAGAAGATTTGTTCTGGCGGATCGCCAGTTTAAATGCTATGGCCAGTTTCATGAATTGTGCCGGCGATACGGTTTTACGCCCGACGTCGCAGAAACGACAATGGAAACGCTTGTGATCTACCGGCGCTGCCTGGAAAATGGATGGATCGGCGTCAGCGCCGACCTGCCGCGTGTAATGAACGACTGCCCGGGGGTTGTGTTCGTACCGTTTGACACAGTTGAATTTGCCTGGAATATCACGCTGATTTCTGCGGCCGACCGCCAGCTGACGCCGTTTGAACAAAGCGTGCAGAAGGATATTGCGGCTCTGTTTCGCTGACTGGGAGGGAAAGCGCGTGGCTAAAAATCCGAATCAAAAGCTGAAGCTTTTGTACCTGATGAAAATTTTGCTGGAGAACACCGACGAAGACCACGGCATGACCATGCCGGAGCTGATCGCTTCGCTTGCAGGGTTTGGCATATCTGCCGAGCGCAAAAGCCTGTATGACGATATCGAGGCGCTGCGGCTCTATGGGCTTGATATAGAGCGCACGGGCCGGCGTTATTTTGTCGCTGACAGGATTTTTGAGCTGCCGGAGCTGAAGCTGCTTGTCGACGCTGTGCAGTCATCGCGCTTTATTACTCACAAGAAATCGACTGAGCTGATCAAAAAGGTGGAAAGCCTTGCAAGCCAGCATCAGGCGCGGCTTCTACAGCGTCAGGTCTATGTTTCAAACCGTGTCAAGGCGATGAATGAAAGCATTTATTACAACATCGACAAGCTGCATACCGCTATCTCGCAGGCTGTACGCATTACATTCCGGTACTTTGAGTGGACGATTGATTTCAGCGCCGGCGCGCCGTTTCAAAAGCAGTACCGCCATGGCGGCGCGCAATATCTCGTCAGCCCCTGGGCGCTGACCTGGGATGATGAAAACTATTATCTCGTCGCGTATGATTCCGAAGCGGGTATGATTAAGCATTATCGGGTCGACAAGATGGACGGCATTGCGCTGACTGATCTGTCGCGTGACGGACAGGCACAGTTTGAAAGGTTTGATATGGCTGTATACGCGCGAAAAATCTTCGGTATGTTCGGCGGCGAGGAGGAGACGGTTAAAATCCGGTTTTCAAACCGTTTGGCCGGCGTTGTTGCCGATCGGTTTGGCCGCGATGCATTTATTTCCCGCGCGGACAGCGAAACGTTTTATGCAACTGTGTCTGTGGCGGTCAGCCCGCAGTTTCTCTCCTGGGTGTTTGGCTTTGGCGGCGAGGCCAAAATCGTTTCCCCGCCGCATGTCGCGCGCCAGCTTTGCGACCTTGCCCGCATGGTTTTGAACACTTACCTTTTTTGAAAAAAGGTAAGCCAAAAAAACTTTAGCCGGCTGTGCCCCCGCTTTTTTGAAAAAAAGCTCGGCAAAAAACTTTACTCGGCTGCGCCGCGAACAGTGGGGCGGGCACTGCGCGTATGCAGGCTGCACCTGCCACGGGGTTAGATCCATGGGTCAGGGGCGGCTTGACGGTTTACCACAGAACGCACCGGCGTGCGCCCGATACGACCGCGCCGAACAGAGGCGGGGATAACATAAGGGGAGGGCCGCCGCCCGCCCCTGCCCCGTGAGGCGCGAAAAGGGGCGCTGCCGCGGCTTGTTCGCGCCCGGCGCCTATAGCGCCGGAAAGCCCCGAATAGCAGGCCGGGCAAGCGAAGCGGCCGGCGGTGAGCGGCCCGCAGACCGCAGGACACCTGCGGGAGAGCGCCGCCTGTTCCCAGCAAAATTCGTGACAGACGCCGTGCGGCTGGCTGGATTTTGCTGGTGGCCTGGAAAAGAGATTTCGCGCTTTTGAAACCCGGTAAAAAAATATTGCCGTGTGGACAGAGGCAATGGAAAATGTATAGAGAAAAAATCCTGCGTGAGGCGATAGCGCTTCACGCAGGATTTTTTTGTATGAATCAAACTGTACGGATTATGGGACATAATGCTCTGTAAAATAGGTAGTGAAAGGAGTGATCGCAATGCTTGGAGCTGCACTGTGGTTTGCGGCGTCATTTGGATTTTACCGCTTTATGATGCGGCAATGCAATAAGGCGGCCAGCGCGGGATACCGTGCACAGCGCCGGTACGATATGGGCGTCCGCCGCTGATGGACGCCGGCAGGGCCTGACTGTTTGAAAGGAGTGTCGGTCATGATGGAATATACGATTGAATGGGTACGCGGGCATGTAGAAGTGTTCGACCGGACAGGGGCGTTCCTGTTTTCGGCCGACACAGAACAGGAGGCCCTGGCTGATCTGCGGGAGCTTGAAGCTGCGTGAAAGTAATGATATAGGTATGGGCATTCCCGCTTGCGGCAGTGTGCCGCACATGGTATAATAACCGCAAAGCGGTTATTATACCGGGCTATGCCCAACGGCTCGCCGCTTTTGCGCGGCAACCGCCTTTTGATGGTATGGCCAGGGCGGCTCGCTTGCGCCCCGATGGCCGATTATATCATGTTCGCAAAGCGGCATGGTATTGTTTATATGCCTGTCAGCCCACTGCTAGGCAGGCAATGCTGCGATCAGGGGGCGATGGCTTGGACACAGAGAGCGGTTATTATGTATATATCCTGCGCTGTGCCGACAGGACGCTTTATACTGGTTGGACAACGGATCTTGAACGGCGCCTGACAATGCACAATGCGGGACGCGGCGCTAAATATACCCGTGCGCGCCGGCCTGTCACCCTTGTTTATTGTGAGTCCTTCAACGGAAAAAGCGCGGCTATGAGGCGGGAATGTGCGATCAAGCGGATGACACGCGCGCAAAAATGCGCGCTCATCGCGTGTGGGGATGAAGGACAGGAAGGTAACATAACATGACAATGATTCCTAATTCCGCTGTGACGCATGGCGGACGTTTTCATGCTGATGATGTATTTTCTTCGGCACTGCTCAGATTGCTGAATCCTAAAATTAAGATTCGGCGCGTTATGCGCCTGCCGGAGAACTTTGACGGCTTGGCTTTTGATATTGGCGGCGGCGATTTCGACCATCATCAAAATGGCGCGCCTGTCCGCGAAAATGGCGTGCCATATGCCGCGTTTGGGCTTTTATGGCGCGCGTTCGGCGACCGGCTCATCCCGGACGCGGAGGAAGCCGCGCGGTTTGATCAGCATTTTATCCAGCCGCTTGATCTCGACGACAATACCGGTTGTGGAAGCGAGACAGCCGGTTTGATCGCGTTGTTTAACCCCGGATGGGACAGCGGGGAGCCGGCTGACAGATGCTTTTGGGAGGCTGTTTCGTTCGCACAGGTGATTTTGGAAAAACGTTTGGAAAGCGTGCGGAGCATGTGCCGCGCGCGCAGCTATGTGGAGGAAGCTCTGCGCGGTATGGAGCGTGGCGTTGTCACATTGGAACGGTTTGCGCCGTGGAAAGCAGTGTTGTCCGCTTCTGACGCACAGTTTGTCGTATATCCCTCACAGCGCGGCGGATTCAGCGCGCAGGGTGTGCCGGCTGACGATGAGACTCATGCGCTCAAGATTCCCTTCCCTGCTGATTGGGCTGGCCGCAGCGAGGAGGAGCTGCCAAAGCTGTCTGGTATCGCGACATTGCGCTTTTGTCACAACAACCGGTTTTTGATCGCGGCCGGTACACGCAGCGATGCAGTGGCTGCTTGCCACGCCGCTCAAAAGGTCTGGGAGCAGTCGCGCGGCCGGGGTTCGGAAAAGAACATGTGCTGATTGCGGCCAATGAATGTGCAGAACAAGAAAAATTCAGTATACAATTGTAAAACTTGTGATTGTGCCGGAGAGAGAATCCGGAAAGGCATTATCATTGCGCTGGATCAATCTTTGATATGACAGGAGGCAGGCCGTTGTCACATAGTAAACTGATAAAACGGGGCCGTTCACTGTATATTGACCGTTGGAATCCTGCGGCTAAAAAATACATTCATTCCTGCTGCGTATGCGGTCAAAAGGGATATCGAACAGAAATAGAAAACGACAGCTTTTGCTGCACGCGGGAAAAACAGGCGATTTTTAATGTATTGGTAAAAACGATGAGCAGATTGTCGTTGGATGAATGGGGCAGGTGTGCGGACTGTGCCGGAGTACAGGATACAAACGGTTAAGCTCTCCTGCCGTCCGTTGGTACAGCCTGCGTCAGCGAAGTATCTGCCTGCCGCTTGCGGCGCAGCCGGGCGGGCTGAAAGCCAGGAGGGAGATGTTAAATTTGAAGTATGAGCGTATCGATGAGCTGCCGCGCGATCAACTGATTGAGCTGTGCGAAATGTTCGCGAAAAATTGGCTGGCGCTTGACGGGCTGTGGTTTCAATCCATTGAGAAAAAACGGGGAATGGACGAAGCGGTCGAACATGATGTCAACGCTTGGGCGCGCTTTACTGAAACGGAGGCGCGGCGTATCAAAGCGTTTCTCGGCCTGCCGGTACAGGCGGGGCTGGACGGGCTGCGCCGCGCGCTGGCCTTCCGGCTGTATGCGCCCCTGAACCGGCATGAGGCTGTACTTGACGGAAATACGCTGACTTATTGCGTCAAGACCTGCCGGGTTCAGGATGCCCGCGCGCGCAAGGGCATGGCGTTTCATCCATGCAAGCCGGTGGGACTTGTTGAATATACAAACTTTGCACGCGTGATTGACTGCCGTATTCAAACGGAGTGTGTAAGCTGTTATCCTGATATTACCGACGGGGAAAACAGGTGCGTGTGGCGTTTTACGCTCAATGAATCAGGAGGCCGGCAGTGAAATCTGAGCTTGAGAAAATTCCCGGAGTGGGTCCGAATATGGCGGCGCATCTGCATGCGCTTGGCTTTGATACGGTAGAGTCGCTTCGTGGGCAGGACCCGCAGGCGCTTTATGAACGCGATTGCGCTCGCTGCGGCGGCATACTGGACAGGTGTGTGCTGTATGTCTACCGCTGTGCTGTCTACTTTGCTGAAACGCCCATACCGGAGCCTGAAAAATGTAAATGGTGGAATTGGAAGGACAAGCCAAATCAAAAGGAGGATGCGTGTTGAAAGCCGTTTATCTGGCGCACAGCGGTTTTTTGGTTGACACCGGCGGGCCTGTAATGATCTTTGATTATTATAAGGATACGCCGCGCGGCGGTACTTTGAAAGACGGTGTGATTGACGCGTCCGCGCTTAAGGGACGCGACGTGTATGTGTTCGTTTCACATATACACCACGACCATTTTAATCCGGTCATTTTCCAATGGGAGGCATGGGCCGGGCAAATTCACTATATTTTATCGCACGACGTGCCAATGCGCACAGGCGCGGTGCGCATACGGCCGGGTGAAACCAGGACGGCCGGCGATGCGCAGGTCCGCGCGCTTTGTTCAAACGATGAGGGCGTTGCATTTCTCGTTAAATGCAACGGCGTCTGTGTGTTTCACGCCGGCGATCTTAACTGGTGGCACTGGAACGGCGAGAGCAGGGCGTATAATGACGGCATGGGCCAGCATTACCGGGAACAGATCGATCTTTTGCAGGGGGAGCAGATTGACACGGCATTTATACCCGTCGACCCGCGCCTGGAGGATAAATATATCCTCGGCGTCGATTATTTTATGCGCCGGGTGGGCGCGGATCATGTTGTTCCAATGCATCTATGGGATGATTACGCGCTGTGCCAAAAGCTGATGGATGACCCGGCGGCCGCGCCGTACTGCGGCCGGATCGTTTCATACACGCACCGGGGCCAGATACTCGAGCTGTGAAACGGCGCGGCGCAGCCGCAGGCTTTGATGAAGCATCGGACAGACGTGGGACTGTCAATACAGGAGCGACAGCGCCCGACGGGTTGTTTATCCGGGAAATTTCGGTGAAAGCCGGCGCGGACGGCGGCTATGCGATGGAGCTGCCGGCGGTCCGGCGGCTTGGGAAACTGGTATTGACTGCGCCGGTAACCTTTTTTGTTGGAGAAAACGGTTCGGGAAAATCGACGATTTTGGAAGCGATTGCCATCGCCTGCGGCTTCAATCCAGAGGGAGGCACACGCAATTTTTGCTTTAAAACAAGTGATTCGCACGCGTCGCTGTGGCAGGCGCTGCACATCGTCAGGGGTGCGCGGCGTCCGGGGGACGGTTTTTTCCTGCGTGCGGAAAGCTTTTATAACGTTGCCACAAAGATCGATGAGCTTGACCGCGAAACTCCGCTTGGCCCGCGGCTGATTGACAGCTACGGCGGACGTTCCATGCATGCGCAGTCGCACGGCGAAAGTTTTCTTTCACTCGTCGTAAACCGTTTCGGCGGTCAGGGGCTTTATCTGCTCGACGAGCCGGAGGCCGCCCTGTCCGTTACAGGGCAGCTTGCCCTGCTCGCGCGGCTGCGCATACTGGTGCAAAACGGCTCGCAGTTTATCATTGCATCGCACTCGCCGGTTTTGACGGCGTACCCGGACGCGGCGATCTATCAGTTTTCACATGCGGGCGTGGAGCGCGTTTCTTACAGTGATACGGACGCTTATGTGCTGACCAGGCAGTTTTTAAACAACCCCGGACAGATGCTCCGGGAGCTGTTTGAGGAATAAAAAATGAATAAAAGCGGACCCGCGCGAAAGCGCAGGTCCGCTTTTATTCATCTCATGAACACAGTTTATTCCTCGTCGGGAATATCGTCGTCGGCAAGAACATTAGCAGTATCGCCAGCGTCCTGTTCGTCGCTGTGCGGCTGCGCGTCGTCGACCTGTGTGGCATAATAATCCATATCGTACAGATCGCTGTCGCCAAATTCATCGTCCAGATCATCGCAAAGCGCGCAGCTGCGGCGCTTGAAATAGGCGGCAAACGCAACGATCGCCCCGGCGATCGCGATCAGAAGCGCGACGGTTGCAATAAATGTACCTTTTCTCATGGCGGGTCCTCCTCTATTGAACAAATTCTTGAGGCTGCGGTTAGTTGTCCCTATTATAATCCTTTTTGGGGATGTTGACAAGTCATTATCCTTATTTTGTACCGGAGCAGTCAAAAAAATACGCGCCTGCCTTTTTTTAAAAAGCCGAACGCTCCGGCGTATGGCTTGAGCCGGCGCGGCGGCGTAAACATCCCTGAAATGACCGCAGCTTGCTCTTTTCGCGACGCTCTTGCATCAAACTGTTTGCATCCGCGATGATGAAAACGTCTCTGCCCGCAGAATGGGCAGAGACGTCGGGCTGTAAAAAATGGGTTTAAACGATTTTTATCAAAGGACAATGCTTTCGCCGGTCATTTCGGCAGGCTGCGGCAGACCGAGCAGCTTGAGCATGGTGGGCGCCAGATCAGCCAGGCGGCCGCCTTCGCGCAGCTTTACATCTTTGCAGCCGAAGAAAAACAGAGGGACAGGGTTGGTGGTATGCGCGGTAAACGGCGAACCGTCGTCCTCAAACATCTGGTCAGCATTGCCGTGATCCGCGGTGATGAGCGCCCGGCCGCCCATCTTTTCAATAGCGGCCAATGTGCGGCCCAGGCAGGTATCAACCGCTTCAACCGCCTTGCGGGCTGCCTCGAACACACCTGTGTGGCCGACCATGTCGCAGTTGGCATAATTAAGAATAATTACGTCGTATTTTCCGCTTTCAATGCGTCTGACCACTTCGTCAGTAACAGTGAAGGCGCTCATTTCCGGCTGCATATCATACGTCGCGACCTGCGGCGACGGGATCAGTGCGCGGTCCTCGCCGGGATACGGTTCCTCGACACCGCCGTTGAAAAAGAAGGTTACGTGCGCATATTTCTCCGTCTCGGCGATGCGAAGCTGCGTCATGCCTTTGTCGGAGATATATTTTCCAAAGGTATTCGTCAGGCTTTCAGGCTTGAAGGCCACCTCAACGTTCGGCATTGTTGCGTCGTACTGCGTCATGCAGACGAAAAATACATGCTTTTGGCCGCCTTTGCGCTCAAAACCATTGAACTGTGGATCGACAAAGGTACGCGTCAGCTCACGCGCGCGGTCCGGACGGAAATTATAAAAAATGATGGAGTCGTTATCCTTAACACCGGCGTCCTTCTGGCAGACGGTCGGCTCAATGAATTCATCTGTGACCTCTGCCCCATACGACTTTTCCGCCGTATCGACGACAGAGGGGTTAAAATTGCCCTCGCCGTTGACAATCGCGTTATAAGCGCGTTCCACACGCGTCCAGCGGTTGTCGCGGTCCATCGCATAATAGCGGCCCATCACCGTGGCTATGCGGCCGACGCCGATGCGGTTCATCTCCGCCTCAAGCGCCTCGAGATAATCGCGCCCGGAGGTGGGCGGAACGTCGCGCCCGTCCATAAAGCAGTGCACCCATACATCGTGCAGGCCGGCGTCCCTGGCCAGACGCAGCAGGCCGTAAAGATGCGTGATGTGGCTGTGGACGCCGCCGTCAGAGCAAAGACCCATCAAATGCAGCGCGGAATTGTGCTTTTTACAATTATCTATGGCTGCGGTCAGGGCGGAATTTCTGAAGAAATCGCCGTCCTCGATCGATTTTGAGATGCGCGTCAATTCCTGATAGACGATTCGGCCCGCGCCGATGTTCGTATGCCCGACCTCTGAGTTGCCCATCTGGCCGTCGGGCAGGCCGACATCCATGCCGGACGCGCCGATCAGGGTATGCGGGCAGTTTGCGTACAGGCTGTCAATCGTGGGCTTTTTCGCCGCTGCAATCGCGTTGCCGTAATCGCGCGGGTTATATCCGAATCCGTCAAGGATAATGAGCGCCAAGGGTTTTTTCATGCGGGTACCTCCTATTATCATTCAACGCGCCGCCGTCAGTTGGAAGCGGCGTTGACAATCGCGGTGAAGTCGGCCGCCTTGAGCGACGCACCGCCGATCAGGCCGCCGTCGACATCCGGCTGCTTAAGCAGCTCCGCCGCGTTTTTCGCGTTCATGGAGCCGCCGTACTGGATGGTCAGGCCGTCGGCGGCCGCGCGGTCATAAAGACCGGCGACGACCTCGCGGATGTAATGGCAGACCTCGTTTGCCTGTTCGGCCGTCGCCGTTTTGCCGGTGCCGATGGCCCAGACAGGCTCATAGGCGATAATGATGCGGCCAAGTTCCTGTTTGGTCACGCCGGCCAGCGCCGCCTTTGTCTGGAGTCCGACAATTTCATCAGTGACGCCAAGCTCACGCTGCGCAAGCAGCTCGCCGACGCACACAATCGGACGCAGGCCCGCGTCGAGCGCGGCCCGCACGCGCTTATTGACCGTAGCGTTCGTCTCGCCGAAATACTGGCGGCGCTCGCTGTGGCCGATGACGACGTATTCGACGCCCATCTCAACGAGCATGTCGGCCGAGATTTCGCCGGTATAGGCGCCCGACTTTTCCCAATGGCAGTTCTGCGCGCCGACCTTGATATTTTTTGCCTCCAGGCTTGTATAGGTGAGCGCCGTCTCCAGATCGGTGAACGGCACGCAGATGACCACGCCGCACGACGCGTCCTTGACCATCGGGCCAAGCTCGCGGATCAGCTCCAGAGCTTCCTTGCGGTTTTTGTTCATTTTCCAGTTGCCGGCGATAACCGCCTGACGAAGGGCTTTATTCATTTTGTTGACCTCCCAATATTCTGTTCTGGCACATGAAAAAGCATTGCTTTTAAGAGCTTGAAAAAAATCAAGGGCGGGCAGAGGCCCGCCCTTTGCGCACTTTATTTATTGTTGAGGGCGGCGATGCCGGGCAGCTCAAGGCCCTCGAGGAATTCGAGCGACGCGCCGCCGCCCGTGGAGATGTGGGTCATCTTGTCGCCGAAACCGAGCTTGGCGACGGCAGCAGCCGAATCGCCGCCTCCGATGATGGAAACCGCGCCGCTGTCCGCGACCGCCTTGGCAACCGCAAGCGTGCCGCCGGCGAACTTGTCAAACTCGAACACACCCATCGGGCCATTCCAGACAACGGTTCCTGCGCCCTTGATCGCCTCGCAGAACAGCTTTTCCGTTTCGGGTCCGATATCCATGCCCATCCAGCCGTCGGGGATATTGTCGCTGCCAACAACCTTGACGCTGCAATTGGCGTCAAATTTGTCGCCGACACGGTTATCCACAGGCAGAAGAAGCTTGACGCCCTTGGCTTTCGCCTTTTCGAGCATTTCCCTGGCAAGCTCAACCTTGTCGTCCTCGCACAGCGAATCGCCGATTGAATAACCCTGCGCTTTGGCGAAGGTATAGGCCATACCGCCGCCGACGATCAGCGTGTCGACCTTATCAAGCAAATTGTTGATGACGCCGATCTTGTCGGAAACCTTCGCGCCGCCCAAAATGGCGACAAACGGACGCTTCGGGTCCGATAGCGCCTTGCCCATGACGGTAATCTCCTTCTGGATCAAAAAGCCGCAGACCGCAGGCAGGTAATCGGCGACGCCCGCAGTCGAAGCGTGCGCGCGGTGGGCGGAGCCAAACGCATCGTTGACATAGATCTCGGCCAGAGAAGCGAACGCCTTAGCCAGGTCGGGGTTGTTCTTTGTCTCGCCGGCTTCAAAGCGGACGTTTTCAAGCATCAGCAGTTCGCCGGGCTTGAGCGCGGCGGCTTTTGCTTTGGCGTCCTCGCCGACAACATCCTTGGCCATGATCACCGGCTTGCCGAGCAGCTCGCCCAGACGGACTGCGACCGGCGCGAGCGAAAACTCAGGCTTGAATTCTCCCTTCGGGCGGCCCAAATGCGAACAGAGGATCACAGCCGCGCCATGCTCCAAAAGATATTTGATGGTCGGCAGCGCCGCGACAATGCGCTTGTCGGAGGTGATGGCGCCGTCCTTGAGCGGGACGTTGAAATCACAGCGGACGAGTACTTTTTTGCCGGAGACGTCGATATCTTCGACTGATTTTTTGTTGTAAGAGTTCATTGCTTTTTCCACCCTTCATTTTATGAAAATCAGATGAATCCGTACCGGTTTGATTGTGGATTTATACCATGAAACATTCTAAATCATGGGGACTGTTTTTGCAAGCATTTTGCGCAATTTTCCCCGGTTTCGACAGGCTTTGGGCGCTGCGCGGGCCTTTCTTTGGAGATTATTGCAAGCGCACGCTTCCCGGCGCGCTTTCCAGTTCCTTTGGCAGGAGGTAAACAGGCTTAAAAATCCTGTTCACGTGCACGCGTATTGATGCGCTTTTCTCCCCGCACCAGCATGGCGACCACCTTCGGCCCCGAGTTGATGGCAATCGATGCGCCTGCCTGATACCGGGCGCGCGGCGCGTGCCCGAATTTTTTGGAAACAGCCTTGTGCAGGTCGTCTCCGTACTGCCCGACCGATCCGCAGATCACGACGGTCGGCGATTTTTTGTCAGCCGCGCGCGTATAAGCGTAATCGACGATGTGCGTCACGACATTTTTATCGCCGCGCACCTTTTCCACAACCTTGGTTACGCCGTCGATGATCGAGATGATCGGCCGCAGGCCAAGTACGTCGCCTATAAACGCGGCGGCGACCGGGATACGCCCCGACCGCTTTGCATATTCAAGCGAATAGGAGGCGAACACGATTTCAACTGTCGCATAGAAATCGTCGAGATAGGCGACGATTTCATCGGCTGACGCGCCGTTTTTCACCATCTTTGACGCTTCAACAATCGGATAGCCATAGCCGGCCGTATAGGTGCCTGAATCAAGTATGGTGATATTGATGCGGCCTGCCGCTTCCGGATGCTCCTCAAAAAACTGGCGCTTGCCCAGCACGGCCGCCTCGAACATATGCGAGCCGACCGAGGTGATCGTTGTGTTGATGATATCCGTATAGCCCGATTCAAACGCATCGAGATAGGCCCGCGCGTAGGTGAGCGAGGAAATGTGGCTTGTGACAGGCAGCTCCTTGGCGCCTGCCATGCGCTCATAAAATTCCGTTGTTGTAAAATCAACGCGTTCCAGATAGCCAGTACTGTCGATGGTAATTGGAATCGGCAACATGACAATGCCGCCGTCAAGCAGGTCGCTGTCGGCGATATCGCTGGCCGAATCCGTCATCAGCAATATGTTCTGGTCGTTTTTTTTCTTTGCCATATGCATCCTCCTGTTATTCGGACGGCCCGGCTGCCTCCCAGTCAAAGCGCGTGAGTCTGCCGCTGTTTAAAAGCTTTGGAAAATCCCATTGTCGCAACACCTCGTAAACCGCTACGGCGACGGTATTCGACAGGTTTAAGCTGCGCGCCCCGGCAATCATTGGCAGGCGCACACAGCAATCGGGATTCTGGAACAAAAGCTCCTCAGGTAGCCCCGCGTCCTCGCGGCCAAATACAATGTACGCGCCGTCCGGATATTGCGGCTCGGTATAGGTCCGCCGAGCCTTTGTGGTGAAAAAATAAAACGGCCCCCTGTTCTGTGCAAAGAACGATGCACTGTCGGGATAGGTGGTGATATCGAGCAGATGCCAGTAATCCAGGCCCGCGCGCTTGAGTTTGGCATCCGTGATTTCAAAGCCCATCGGTCCGACCAGATGCAGGCGTGCGCCCGTAGCGGCGCAGGTGCGCGCGATGTTGCCGGTATTTTGGGGGATCTGCGGCTCGATCAGTACGATGTTGAGTGTCGCCATAGCCGTTCCTTTCTATAAAGAGGCGCGCTCGCGCATGCGATGAGCCGCTGGCCGCCGAAGCGGCTGGCGGCGTGCGGCCCGGGCAGGGCCGCGCGCGCCGCGGGCCTTTTTTCAAAAATGCAGGAAATTCCTTTTATAATGTACCATTCTTTCGCTGGTTTAGTCAAGCGCAGGTGGCTGATACCGCCCTGCCGAAAAAAATTTTTGAAAATAGGCGCAAAAGTTGCGTTTTTGCGCAAATTTTGGCCTGTGCGCGGGTATGGGTGAAAGGGGTGTGATACATGTGGGGCGTTTATGGGATGCCCAAAAGGAAACTTGTTTTTGCGTGCTGGCCGCGCGCGGCTTTTCACCGGAGGAAGCTGCGAGGCGCGCCGGCCTTGCGGACATGGAAAATCTACTGCTTGGCCGCGCGCGCGTGCGGCGCAGAATTGCGCGGCTGCGCGCACATCTGGACGAGATGTTTCCGCCGCAGGCATTGGCACGCGCCGGATTGACGCGCATCGCGCTTGGCGACGCTTCCGGCGCGTTGGATGGACAGCAGGCCGGAGGCGATCTGTTCCATGCGGCCGAGGTGAAGCTGGCGAAAACAGGCGGAGTCGAGATCAAATTTTTTGACCGCCTGCGCGCGCTTTCCATGCTGGCGGAGATGGGCGGCACAAGCGGCGGGGACGCGCTTCTGGAGGCGCTGTCGCTTTCGGCGCGCACGCTTGGGACGGATGGGGAGGCGCCGGCGGGTCATGGATAAGGCGCGCCGCTTTTCCAGAAAACAGCTTGCCGCGCTTACCTGGTGGTGTCCCGGCAGTCCATATCAAAACCTGTGTGCTGTGATCTGCGACGGGGCGGTGCGCAGCGGAAAAACCTATTGTCTCTCTCTGGGGTTTATGCTGTGGGCTATGACGGATTTTGACGGATGCGACTTTGCATTCTGCGGAAAAACCGCCGGCGCTTTGCGCCGCAATGTGACAGATCCGCTTTGCGCGCGGCTGCGCGGGCTTGGCTACACAGTCAGGGAGAACCGCGCGCGCGGATACATCGACGTAGCGGGAAAGCGGCGCAAAAACCGGTTCTATCTGTTCGGCGGGCGGGATGAGGGCAGCGCCGCGCTGATTCAGGGCGCTACGCTTTCCGGCGTGTTATTTGATGAAGCGGCATTGATGCCGCGTTCCTTTGTCGAACAGGCATTGGCGCGCTGCTCCGATGAACGCGCGCGCTTTTGGTTTTCCTGTAATCCGGAGCATCCGCAGCACTGGTTTTATACAGAATGGATTTTACAAGCGCATGAGAAAAGCGCGCTTTACCTGCATTTTACCATGCGAGATAATCCTTCGCTTTCCGAAGCCGTGCTGCGGCGGTATGAACGCCTGTATGCCGGGACGTTTTACGACCGCTTTGTTCTTGGAAAGTGGACAGCCGCGCAGGGCGCTGTTTATCCCATGTTTGATCCGGCTGTACATGTGGTGGAGCACGCGCCGCAATGCGGACGCTTCTACATATCGTGCGATTATGGGACTGTCAACCCGGCGTCCTTTGGGCTGTGGGGCGAAAGCGGCGGCGTATGGTACCGCATTGCGGAATATTATCACGATTCGCGTCGTACAGGCGAGGTAAAAACCGATGAGCAGTATTACGAGGCGCTTGCCGCGCTCGCGGGGGAAAGGCGGGTGGAGGCTGTGATCGTCGATCCGTCGGCCGCCAGCTTCATCGCCTGTATCCGCCGTCACGGCCGGTTCCGCGTCGTGCCTGCCCGCAATGAAGTGGCCGAAGGCATTCAGGCGGTCAGCCGCCGCCTGCGGGAAAAACGGCTCTTGTTCTGCGCCTGCTGTGCGGATATTCTGCGGGAATTCGGTCTGTATCGCTGGGATGAGCGCGCCGGCCGCGACACGCCGCTTAAGCGCGACGACCACGCCATGGACGATCTGCGTTATTTTGTGTCGACCGTGCTTGAGCGCCGTGGGACAGGCTTCTGTGTGGCCGGGGTTGGACGGGAGACGGCCCCCCTTTGGAAAAGGGGGGCGGCGCGCAGCGCCGGGGGGATTGGGTAAGCCGCTGGGCAGGCGGCGAAGGCCCGCGCCGCAGTGCGCGGGCGCGAAAAGGGGTGCGGGGGAAACGATTGGGTTCCCCCGTACCGGGAGGAGGAAGATGAAAATGCGTTTGTGGAAACGTATGAAAAAGACCGCCGCAGCCGCTGTACAGACAGCGCGCGGACGCCCGGCAGCAGATACCGTACAGCCGCCGCACTGGCGGGAATGGGCCGTGTACGACGGGCTGCGCCAGTCGATCCCTGTAATTGACGCGGCCATCGGCAAAATCGGGCGTCTTGTCGGCGGCTGTGCGCCAATCTGCACTGACCAGCGGGCGCAGGCCGAGCTGGAGGCTTTTTTCAGAGATGTGTGTGTCGGGGCCGCCGCACGCGGCATGGATGCGTTTATCCGGTCTTATCTGGACAGCCTGCTGACCTACGGCAATGCGGTCGGCGAGATTGCGGCGGCGGCCGACGGCCGGTCTGTGGCAGGGCTTTACATCGCGCCGCTTTCAGATGTGTGTATCCGTCAGGGGGCGTCGCCGCTGGAGGCAAAAATTTATGTATACAGGGATGGGATTACGCCGGCGCCCGCGCCGTATCCAGAACTGATCCTGTTCTCTGCGCTGGATCCGCCGCCCGGTCAGGTTTATGGATGCTCCTTGCTGCGGGGATTGCCGTTCGTATGCGATATACTTATGAAAATATACGCCTCGATCGGGCAGAACTTTGAGCGCATGGGCAATCTGCGCTATGCGGTGACATATCGCCCCGGCCCTGATGCGCCCGATCAGACAGGGGCCAAGGAAATCGCGGACAGCATTGCACGCGAATGGGCTGATGCGATGGATGCAGCAAGACATGGTATAATTCGGGATTTTGTTGCTGTGGGCGACGTTGATATCAAGGTGATCGGCGCAGACAGCCAAATGGTTTCAACCGAGGTGCCAGTACGGCAGATGCTCGAGCAGATCGTCACCAAACTTGGTGTGCCGCCGTTTCTGCTTGGGCTGAATTGGTCCACCACTGAGCGCATGAGCGCCCAACAGGCGGATATCCTGACCTCAGAGCTTGAGAGCTACAGGCGCCTGCTGACGCCTGTATTGGTCAAAATCTGTACAGTATTCCTGCGTTTGCGCGGCTATGCGTGCGGCGTGGACATCGTATGGGAGAACATCAATTTGCAGGATGAATTGGAGCTTGCAAACGCGCGCCTGACCAATCTGCGGGCGGATCAGCTGCAGACGCAACTTGAAAACAGACAGGAGGGCTGATATGAAACACGCAATGGTGACAAAAGCTGTTGACAGCGCGCAGGTTACAGAGGAACAGCTTGAGCAGATCAGCGCGTTCGCGCGCCGTCCGCTTGCTGCGGACGAGGTTTATGTTTTTTCCATGATCCTCTGCGACAATGAGATTGACCGCGATTATGAACGGTTCCCACGGCAGTCATTGGAGGTACTTGGCAGGCTGTTCATTGGCAAAACCGGTATTTTTGACCACAATCCAAAGGGGGAAAATCAGACCGCACGCATCTTTCAAACAACCGTTGAATGCGACACACACCGGCACACACAAAACAATGAGCCATACTGCGCGCTGCGCGCGTGGGCTTACATGGTGCGCTGCGCAAAAAATGCTGACCTCATTTTGGAGATTGACGCAGGAATTAAAAAGGAAGTCAGCGTCGGCTGCGCTGTCAAGGGCGCGGTCTGTTCCATCTGCGGGGCCGATACCCGAAACGAACCGTGCGCGCATATCCCAGGCCAGCAGTATAACGGTACGCTTTGCTGGCACGAACTGATTGAACCAACCGACGCTTATGAGTGGTCGTTCGTGGCCATTCCCGCGCAGAAGCAAGCTGGCGTTACAAAGGGATATTCTTCAGAAAACACGCGGCCAAAGCGTGCGCCCGACGGATCGCTGACGCTGTCAAAGGCCCAGGCAGACGCGCTTGATATGCGCCTGTCTGAATTGGAGACGCTTGCTCGGGAGGGCCGCGCGCGCTTGGAGCAATTACGCCGTGATTTTGTTCGCATGGCCGCGTTCGCAATGCCTGCCCTTGACCCGGCGGCCGCCGCAGAGACGGCCGAACGGCTCGACGCACGGCAGCTTGAGGCGTTCTGCAAGGGCTTTTCAGAAAAAGCGCCCGCGTTTCTGCAGCTTGGACGCGGGGAAAATATGCAGCCGGAGGACAACGGCGTATTCCGGATTTAAGGCAGCGGTAAACAAACGGCGCAGCCTTTTAGTGAAGGTTCGAAGAATGAACGACAAAACAGGGAGGAAAAAAGATGGCGAATTATCAGACAATCAAGCTTGACAAATCTATGTACCGCGCGGGGATTCCGTTTACCGTACAGCTTGAAAAGCTCGATCCGTCGGCGCAGTATGCGGGCGGCGAGCTGGCCGGGCTGGACGCGTTTGAGCGGCAGCTCAAACGCTTTGACATCAAAGTGAGCGGCGCGGGCAGCGACACGATCTCCAAATTCTTTTCAACAGGCGATTCTGCCGCTTTGTTTCCCGAATATGTGTCGCGCGCTGTGATGCAGGGCGTTGATGAAAGCGGCGTGCTTTCCAACATCATCGCTTCAAAGACTGTGATCAACTCGCTCGACTACCGCACCATCACCACTGCCGATGGACATGATACAGCCGCGTCCGTCGTGCAGGAGGGCGCCGAAATCCCGGAGACGGTCGTGAAGCTCAAGGACAATCTTGTCAAGCTGACAAAACGCGGCCGGATGCTGGTGGCGTCGTATGAAGCGGTCAAATTTCAAAGGATTGATCTGTTTTCGGTTGTGCTGCGTCAGATCGGTATGAACATTACCAAGGCGCAGCTTGCTGACGCTGTCAACGCGCTCATCAACGGTGATGCCACCGATGACGCAAACGGCAATGCGGCGGCGGCCATCGAAACCGCGCAGGCCGGCACGCTTACATATGACGATCTGCTTGCGCTCTGGTCCCAGTTTGAAGATTTCCGCATGAACACGCTGATTGTCGCGCCCGACATGATGCAGAAGCTGCTGGCCATTGAGGAGCTGCGCGACCCGGTCGCTGGACTGAATTTTTCCGGCAGCGGTATGATCGGCACCCCGCTCGGCGCGAATGTAATCCGATGTGCCGCCGCGCCGGCCGGGACGATTGTCGCGCTCGACAAGAATTTCGCGCTGGAGATGGTGACGGCCGGAGATATCCTGGTCGATTATGACAAGCTGATCGACACGCAGCTTGAACGCGCGGCTGTCACGTCCATCAGCGGGTTCGCAAAGCTGTTCCCGCAGGCCGTCAAGGTGTTAAAGCTCAAGAAGTGACCGGGGAGCTGGGCGGCGAAAGGCGCGGGCCGGACAGGCCCGCGCACGCGTGCGGCGGCCGCCGCGCGCGAAAGCCGCGGAAAGCGGCTTCTTTCGCCGCCTTCGCAATGGGGGTGCGGGGGAAATGTGTTCCCCCGCCCTCACAAGCAGAACTAGGAAAAGGAGGAAACATCCTTGGAAATAGAAGCCGTATTGGAACAGTTTATGCGCCTGTCCGGCCTTGACGAGCAGGCTGCGCGCGAATGGACCCCGCTGTGTGAAGCGGCGGCCGAACGCATCGAGGAGCTTTTGCCAGTGGATGCAGACCCGAACAGGCTGCGGCTGATTTTGGCTGCGGCCGGCGAAGCGAACTACCGATATATGCTGGCGCGTTCGACCGGCAATGCGCAGAGCTTCAAGGTTGGAGATATTTCAGTGACGCGCTCGGAGGAGGGCAGTTCGGCGCAGGAAGCGCGCGCCCTGCGCGACGCACTGTTCACGGACGCCGCGCCGCTTTTCGCGCGCGGACACGTGGGACTGTGGCAGGTGATGGAACGTGAATCTGGAAACGTCGGTCAATGAGGCGCTGCGGGTCTGCGGCCAGCTTGTCACAGTGCAGGGCGACAAACAGGCCCGGTTTTATGCAAGTATCCAGCCGGCCGGGTGGAACACGCAGATGCGCACCGAGGGCACATATACGCGGTTTGGCCGGACGGATCCGCGCAGGTTCTTTTACTACGGTCCTTTGACAGGCGGCGGAGAGCATGTTTGTGCGGGTGCGGTGATCAAGACCGGGCAAAAGCTCTATGAAATTTTGATTTGTCATGATTTTGAATACGGGGGCGCGGGGCTGTTCAGATGGGCGGAAGCGCGTCTGATTGAAGGAGGGATGGAGGATGGATGCACTGACGGCGTTTAAAAATGATCTGACGCGTTATCTACGGGGCAGGCTGGCAACAGCTGGAGATGTGCAGGTGGCCGGGGAATATCCGCCCGGGCTGCAAAAACGGCCGCAGCGGGGCTGCTGTGTGGCTGTCGGCCTGGATGGGGCCAGCCGGCCGGGCGACGCAGGCGGACGCGTCCGGCTGACCATGCGTTTTGACATCATCTGCCCGGTTGGGCAGCAGCCGGGTTGTCACGCGGTCTATGAGGAACTGTGTGGCCTGTTGTTTTGCCGTGAAAATGCCTTCGGCGCGGCGCAGATCGAGTGCGGCGAGCTGACGTATGACCAGGAGCTTGATTGCCTGTCTTTGACAGCGCGCGCTGTTCTCAACGGGATATTGAATGAGGAGCCGGATACGGACGGGCTGCCGTTTAAAGAAATTTTGGTTCATGCGGAAAGGATGGAGCGCGATGATTAACCTGCCGGATTCCATGCGGCCCGGCGTCTATACCAGTACGGATATACGCATCGGTACGGCGGCCGCGGGCACGCGCGCGGCTATTGCGGCGGTGGGACAGGCGAAGGCCGGTTATGAGCCGGCTGGTACAGCAGTGGAGGTGCGTTCCTATACGGATGCGTCTGCCTTCGGCGAGGAAAGCACGCTGTGCGCGATGGCGCGGGCGCTGCTTGCTGGGGGCGTTTCACGGGTGCTGGCAGTAGCCGTCGGCGCGGATTATGAAGCGGCGTTCGCCGCTCTGGAGGGGGAACGCGATCTCTTTGCCGTTGTAAGCGACGGCGGGGGCGCAGCTTTGGCGCGCCATGTCGATGCGTGCTGTGCGATGGGGCGCGAGCGCGTTGGGATCGTGGCTGCCGCCGAAGCGGAGGCGGCGGTCGCAGCCGCCGCGGAGATTAACAACACGCGCGTGGTGGTTGCGTGCGACGCAGGGACGCGCACGGCCGAAGTGGCGGCGGCGTTCGCGGCGGCCGCCGCGAACGCCGCCGGGACAAACAGCCTCAACGGCCTGCCGCTGCGTCTGGAGAAACCGTTTGACGGAATGCTGACGGCTGTTCAGATCGAAACGCTTCTGCGCGCGGGGGTAGCGCCGTTTGAAGGGCGCGGTGAGGGCGCGGCATGTGTGCGCGCCATTACAACCGGACGGACCGGCGATGCGTCAGAAGGGCCTCATGCCGCGCTGTCCACGGCGCTGGCTGTCGACGCGGTTGTCACCGCGGTGCGCGGTGCGGTTGGCACGCGCCTGCGCGGGCTGAAAAACAATGCGGTTACACGCGAGAGCATCGCCTCGCAAATCACTGTGGAACTCGAGGCCAAGCGTGCGCTCGGCGTAATCGACAGCTATGAGCCGCCGCGTGTGACGGCGCATCCGTGCGACGCGTCCGTCTGTGTGGCGACGCTGTCCATGCGCGTCGCGCCTGAAATCAGTCAGATTGTCGTCGCGGCGGAGATTGTCGTTTGAATGCGAAAGGAGGCAGGCAATGGCATTTATCACATTCCCGACAAGTAAGGATATCTATATCGAAATTGATGGGCGCCGCCTTGCCACGGCACAGAGCTACAAAGCCAAGACAACGCGCGAAAGCCGCTATGTGGAGGCGTTTGGATCGGCCGAGCCGGTTGGGACGGTCGGCGGGCGCGTACGCCATGTCCTGGAGCTGACGCGCGTGGCTGTAACGCCGCAGATGGACGGCGATACCGTCGATTTTCATGCGCTCGACGGCTTTAACGTTGTGATTGTGCGCCCGGGCAGCAAAATTATTTATTCTGATTGCAGATGGTCCGCAATTGATGAATCAACGCCGCTGGGCGACCTTGTATATGAGACGCTGACGCTGGTGGCGCGCACGCGCATGGAGGTGCAGACATGAAGGCGGGACCGCTTGCCGAAAACAGGTTTTCCGCTGGCTATCTCGGCCGGGACTTTACCTTTCAAAAGCAGAGCGCAGCCATGCGGCTGGCGCACCAGGGCCGGGCGCGGGAGATGGTCCCGCGGCTGTGCAGGCTGGGGCTTGACGAGGGGCAGGCGTATGCGCTCGCCTATAACTGCGTCCTGCTGTTTCAGACATTGCGCGGGCAGGACGCCGTCCCGTCGCCCGAGGGGGCGCTTGACCGCTTTACGCTCTGTCAAATTGCTGATTTGTGCCGTCTTTATTGGGAGCACAGCGATCAGGCCTTCGACAGGGCGCGCCCGCCGGCGGACGCGGTATGGTACGACGAGTGCGCGGTCAACGAATCATGGGACGCACAGACTGGGGGGACGGAATGAATCTGGAAGCGGAGCTTGCGGCGAACATGAAGGTGTTTTCCGACTTTACAAAGACGCGCGCGGCTGTCAATTATCCGGCAAAGATGGATGTGCCGCTTGTATGGGATCTGTATATGGATACGGCCCGGCCTGTGGGCCAAACGCAGGAAACTGCATCCATTACGGCGGCCAACGGACAATCCACACCCGCCGCGCCGCTGGAAGCGGTTCGTCAGGCGGACTACACGCCGCAGCCGATCGCCTATACGCCTGAGCAGATGCCCGCCGCGCCGGAGCGGTCCGGTTATTATGAAGCGGCGGACGACGATACGCAAATGCTCAGTCTGGTCAACGACCGCCTGCGTGCACAGGCGCGCAGGTATCCGCATCCGATTACAAATGAAATGGAGGCGATTCATTGAACCGGATGCAGTTTGGAACATATCTGTTCGACCAGAACCCGCGCCGGATTGAGCTGTCCCGGGCGCATAATCTGGCGGCGCACACATTGCCGGGAACGGGCGTCGCCATGCAGGATACAGGCCCGCGCTGCCGCACGGCGCGGTGCGAGGGGGAGGTCTTCGGCGATACGGCCGACACGGCCCTGGACAGGCTGGCATCGCTGGCGGCTGCCTGCGCGCCCGGCCTGCGCGGGACGCTGTACCTGCCGACCGGCGAGCAATTCACTGCGGCGGTCAGCCGGTTTGCATACACCGCGCAGGGCGACGGGCGGGTGCTTGCATATGTGATCGACTTTCTTGAATATGGCGTGGAGGCCGCGTTATGACGGCGAGGCTGGACGGGGTGCTGACTGTGACGGCGCGCGGCGGCGACGGCGCGGCGGTGACGCTGCCGCCGCCGGTTGAATGGGAGCTTGTGCGCTCGTTCGATTCGCCGGCTGACTCCTTTACGGCGGTATTCCCGTATGAACAGGCGTGCGGGGGTTTTCATTCGGTTGAGGCGGTCATGGGTGAACGGCGGCTCTTTTACGGCGGCGTTGACGAAACGAGCGTGACGGCCGGTGCGGCGGGACGGCGGCTCAAGCTGCTGGCGCGCGGACCCGGAGCGGTGCTGCTCGACAATGAGGCGCTGCCATGGATTTATACGAATGTCGATTTGCAGCGGATTTTTGACGAACACATCAAGCCCTACGGCTTTGAAACGCTCGTGTACGACAACAACGCAATTTTTAACCATTACCAGGTGCAGAAGGGCATGAGTGAGTGGGAGGTCCTTTATAATTTTGCACGCAACGCGTCGTCCCTGCCGGCGTATATCGACAGTGAAGGCCGTGTCGTCTGTCCGAGCGAATGGCCGTCGGCGGGCAGCCTTGTTGTTTCAAACAGCGTCTCGGACGCGCTGCGTTTTTCAAGCGTCAAGGTTACGGACAACCGTTACTCACCGATCACGCGTTTTGTAATCCGCGATGAGGAGGGCGTTTACAGCTATTCCTACGACAATCCGGAGGCTGACGCGCTCGGACTGACGCGCATACGTTACTTGATCCCTTCAGTGGAATATATGCAGGGTACAAGCGGCAGGCTTGACGCGTCTCTGCGCGTGCACCGCTCCATGCTCGGCAAGTTTGTAGCCGAGGCAGTCTGTCCCGGCTTTTGGGATGTGGCGCTGCGCGATTCGGCAAGGCTCGATACCGGCGTGCAGATCTATGAGGACCTGTTTGTCCATCAGGTGCGGTACAGGCTGTCGCAGGACGGGGCGCAGACCTTTTTAACCATGCTGGACAAACGGTATGTGTAACAGCTTAAAAAAGGAGGCGGATGCCGCATGGATGTTTTATTGGAAAACGGCGACATTGTGTGCGGGCGCGATGGAACGCCGGTGATGATCGGCGGCGCGCGTGAGCTGGCACAGCGCGCTGCGATACGGCTGGCGGTCCGGCGCGGAAGCCTGCCGCACGATCCGTCGTTCGGCAGCGAGCTGTACCGCCTGCCCGCCGCAGGCGGACAGGCGGCGCGCGACGAGCGCGCCCTCGCGTATGCGCGGCGCGCATTGGCGCCGCTGCCGCAGGCGCGCGTGGCCGCAGCGCGAAGCGAATGGGATGCGCAAAACAGCCGCCTGGCGGTGCGCGTGACGCTCGATCTGGGCGGCGAACAGGCGGGATTGGAGGTGCGGATTTGATGCAATATGACGAACAGTCGCTTTATACGCGTATGACCGCGCGTTATCAGGAGCTTGCAGGCTTTGTTCCGGACGAAGCGTCGGACATTGCGCTGCGCTTTCACGCCCTGGCCGGGGAGCTGGCGCAGGTGTGCGCCGTACTCGACGAGGCGCGCCGTCAGGCCGCGCCTCAGACGGCGGCCGGCGAACGGCTGGAGCTTTATGCCGGGCTGCGCGGACTTGAACGGATTGCGGCCGCGCATGCGTCAGGTACGCTTGTATTTAAGCGGTATAAAACCGGCGGGGAGGAAATGGTGCCTGCTGGGACATTGTGCCTTGCCGCGGACCAAACCGCTTATTTAACGCTGGAGGACGCGGCGTTTGGCGACGGGCAGGAAGAAGCATCCGTGCCTGCGCGCGCACGTGAACCGGGGCGCGCGGGAAACGCGGCGGCGGGACGGATTTTAAAGATCGACCCTTCCCTGCCGAATATTTCGGTGAAGAACCCGGAGGCGTTTACGGGCGGGCGCGACACGGAGAACGACGCATCGCTGCGCAGACGGCTGCTCGACGCGATAAAGGAACCGCCGAACGGTGTGAACGCGGCGTTTTACCGCGATTTTGCGTGCAATTTCCCCGGTATTTCTGACGCGGCTGTACAAGCCGGCGTGCAGATGGGCGATGTGGAGCTGCTTGTGACGGCGCCGGATATGGAGCAGGTCCCGACAGATGTTAAAATGGCTTTGGAGGCGGCGCTCGATGAACGCCGCGCGCTCTGCGCGTCGGTAACGGTGCGGGATGCGCAGACAATACCGGTCGATGTGCATATCACCGTACAGCCTGCACAGGACATTCCGTTTGAAACGGTACGCGCATCCATTGAGGCGCAGGTACGCGCCCTGCTTGGTCAAAAGCGGCTGGGAGAGGGGCTGACGCGCGCGCGCCTTTATCAGCTTGTGATGGCCGGCGAAGCGGAAAACTGCAACGTCCTCGCGCCTTTAAACGATCAGACTGCCGGCCCTGTGCAGGCATTGCGCGCGGGCGTTATAACGGTGGAGGAGATGGGGGCTTCAAATGGAGCATAGTCTGTACGCACGCACCGCAGCCGCTGGAATTTACGACCTGCGGCCAGGTACGTCTGTTTCGAACGAGTTGGCCGCGCTTGACGCGGGACTGTCCCGGGCGCGGGAACTTTTGTCGGACATAACAGATGCCCTGTACCCGCTGTCCGCACCGTATGAAATGCTCAAAGCCTGGTGTGCGCTGCATGGGTATGGCGTCCCGTCCGGTTTGGACGGGACGCTGCTGCGGCGCGCGGCCGCGGCGCTGGCGCATCCGCCCGGCTGTTCGCGCGCCGCGCTCGAGGCGTATTTTCGTATGCTCGGCTGTGCGGTCAGGCTGACCGAGCAGCCTGCGCAGTGCCGGGTGCTGGTCGGCGGAGAAACGTCTGGCGGGCTGTTTGAGGACAGCGGCGCGCTGATGCGTGCGCTGCGCCGGTTGCTGCCCGTGGGTGTGACCGCCGCGCTCGATATCGGCGAACTGACCTGGGCGCTGCTTGACGCAATGGAACTCGACGCGGCGGCAATCGACGCGCGCGGGCTGACTTGGAGTGAATTCGACGCGGCGGGGCATCCCGCGCCAAAGGAGGCAATTTGATATGGCCAGTACAAATAAAACAGAAACGCTTGGGCTGAACCAGTGGATCGGTTCGGATAAACCAAAGATGGAGGACTTTAACAGCGACAATCGTTTGATCGATACCGCCTTAGCGGGACACCGCGCCGACCAGACCGTCCATGTGAGCACGCAGGAACGCGCCGCATGGAACGCAGCCGCGCCGGTCATCGGTTCTTATACAGGCGACGGACAGGAGGAACGCCTGATTACCTTGGGGTTTCAGCCGCGCTTTGGAATGGTATTCGCTGTGGATAAAAATTTGGTCGGCATGGCCAGCCAGGCGGGTGATATGATTAATTATTCTGCATGCGTTGCGGCGCAGGGGGGATCGGCGGGCGCTTATATTGAGGAGACGGGATTTACAGTCATGCAGCTCATCGCGGCGACAAACAGATCGGTGCCCAATCTAAATACAAAGGACGTAACCTATGTATATATTATGTTCCGGTGACAGAATTTGTGGGAAAATTTCGGCATAGGTATTGCTTTTTGGTAAAAAGAATGCTATTATAACTTGTACTGTCTTTTATGCAATCCAAGCAAGGAGGTGTAAACCTATGCCGAACATCAAATCCGCCAAGAAAAGGGTGCTTGTCGCCGCTAAAAAAGCGCGTGCGAACAAGGCTGCCAGGACCAACCTCAAGACGGTTCTGAAGAAGGCTGACGCCGCCGTTTCAGCGGGCGCCGCCGATCAGGCCGAGGCGATCCGCGTCGCGATTAAGAAGGTCGATCAGGCCGCTGCGAAAAAGCTGATGCATAAGAATGCGGCCGCGCATAAAAAGTCCGCGCTTATGAAAAAGCTCGCCGCCGCCTCCAAATAAGAAGGGTCGGCCGGGTGACACCTGTTTCTTATCGACACTGCCGTTTTCGCGGCAGTGTTATTTGTTTTTTAGCCGGTTGACGGCCAGACATTTTTGCGATATCATAGAGCCAGATTTTGCATTCTGCCGCCGCATCCGGCGGATAAAGGGGGGCATGTTTATGCATGAGCACAGCACGGAAAAGACGTTTCTTTCGCTTTTATGGCTGGTGGTGCCGATTGTTTTGTCAATTCTGGTGATCTGTGTTACCGCCGGCTACTGCATCTATCGCCGCGCAATCGAACGGGCCTATCGCGCCCAATGGGATGATTATGACTATGGCTGTGACGTGCCCGAGATTCAGGAATGGGAATAAGGGTTGATTGATGTCCCCGGCGGAGCTGCCGAAAGGCAGCGTGCCGGGGGCTTTTTTCAGAAAGGTCGGAAAGCCGGAGTTTGCAAAAGCCACGCCAGCCGCGCGGTATTTGTCATGGCTTTTGCTGGGGGTGGGAGATACGTCTGAACAGGCTCTTGCGGCCTGCGGGCCGCACTTTTTATGAGGGCTGCGGCCCGGGGATAAGGGCGCTGCCCTTGAAAACGGCCAAGACCCGTGAGGGGCCTTGGCCATTTTCTCACCCGCCGCCTCCCCCAAAAGGCGGGCGAAAACTTTTGAGCGACGCGGCGTAAATCAGATTTACTGCGGCTGCCCCACTATTCGCGGCGCAGCCTGTATAAACGCAGTGCCTAACCCACTATTCGCGGCACAGCCGGCTAAAGTTTTTTGCCGAGGCTTTTTTTCAAAAAAGCCGGAGCACAGCCTGTATATGCGCAGTACCCGCCCTACTATTCGCGGCACAGCCGGCTAAAGTTTTTTGGCTTACCTTTTTTTCAAAAAAGCTGGAGCGCAGCCTGTATAAACGCAGCGCCCGCCCCACTATTCGCGGCACAGCCGACTAAAGTTTTTTGGCTTACCTTTTTTTTAAAAAAGGTAAGTTTCAAAAAAGCGGGAACAGCATTTGTTCGATGAAGCGGTCGGAAAAGAAGGCGCTTTCGGTGAGATCGAGCACCTGAGCGCGCTTGGCGAGACGCTCGGCGTCGTCGAGCGCAGACTGCGACGACGCGATCAGGCAGGCCCCCGCCCCGGCCGCGTTGCCGCAGGCGCGCGCGCGCGGCGCGCAGGCCGGGGGAATCAGGCCGATACCGGCGGCGGACCGCACGTCGATGCGGCTGCCGAAGCCGCCCGCAAGCAGCAGGGCGTGCAGATCGGACGGCGCAAGGTCGGCGGCTTGGAGCATGGAGTCGACGCCGGCGGCGACGGCGGCTTTCGCAAGCTGAAGCTGGCGGATATCTGCCTGCGTCAGCGCCACGCCGTCCATAAGCGGAAACGATTCGTGATATTGTTCGTCGAGCAGGCCGGTTTCGTCGACCGCTTTGCAGTCAAGCAATGCGGCAAGGGCGCTGATCGCGCCTGTCCCGCACAGGCCGCGCGCCGCGCCGCCGCCGGCGACTGTGCAGACAACAACGCCGTCCCCTGCTATGGAAACACCCGTGATCGCGCCGTCGGCCGCAACCATGCCGTGTGAAAGCCCGGCGCCTTCAAAGGCAGGCCCGGCCGCTGTCGAACAGCAGAGGATGCCCGTCCCGGTGATCAGCGCAAGCTCGCCGTTCGTGCCGACGTCCATCAAGAGTTCATTCTCCTGCGGCGCCGCCGCGAGCAGCGCACAGATCAGATCGCCGCCGATATACGCGCCGGCGCACGGCGCAAAATAGACAGGCACGTCCGGCGGCAGAGCGGCGAACAGGCTGCGCGCGCTTTCCATCACGCCGAACAGGCTCTGCGGCGTATAGGGTGCGGCTGCAATCCCGGCGGGATCAAGCCCGGCTACAAGATGCAGCATGGTTGTATTGCCTGTGAGCACGACGCCGCGTACAACGCGCGCATCAAGGCCGCGCCGCTTCAGCAGAGCCGTGAACAGGCCGTCGAGCTGCGTGAGGATCGCCTCCTGGAGCGGACGGATGCCGCATTCGGCGCAGCGCGCGATGCGCGCGATCACATCCGCGCCGTATGGTGCCTGCGCGTTGAGCGCGCTGGCCGTTTCCATAGGTTGGGCGTGCGTCAGATTGACCAGGTAAGCTGCCACCGTTGTCGTACCGATATCCACGGCAAGGGCATAGCCATCCGTGCCGAACGGCGAGGCGTCGCTGCGCTGTGCGGACAGGCAGGCCGTTTCAATCCGGGCGTTTTCGGGTGCGCGCGCATGGACGGTACAGCCGCCGAGCGCCTGCGCACAGCAGGCGAGGCGCACGTTTGAAAGCTGCTCATCGGCAGTCAGCAGGCGCTTTTCCGCTTCGGACAGCGGCGAGAGCGCGCCATATGCCGCAACCTTGCATTTGCCGCAGGTGTGCGCGCCGCCGCACGGCATGGGAAAGCCATACGGCTCTAAAAAAGCGGACAGGGTTCGGGGCGCTTCATACGGTATCCTGTGGGCCGTACCGCCGATATAAATTGTGATGGTTTCCATAATAAATGTCCTTTCAGTTGCTATGTCTGCGCGCCGCCGCGCAGAAGCCAACACGCTGCCAGCGCGCTGAACAACCCAAGCAGCGCGCCCGCTAGGATATCGGTTGGATAATGTACGGAGAGATACAGACGTGAAAAGGCGATCAGCACGGCCATCGGGATAGCCCACCATCCGTTTCGCCGGTTGGACAGAGTCAGCGAACATGCGGCCGCGAACGACGAGCCTGTATGCCCCGATGGGAAGGAAAATGAACCGGGCGGCGCAATGAGCAGCGTCAAATCCGGCAGGTGGGTAAATGGCCGCGCGCGCTGGACGATGTTTTTGAGCACAATCTCTCCGCATACAAACGCAATGAGAAGCGAGAGTGCGCAGGCGCAGCCCATACGGCGTGTCTGTTTGCGTGCGAGCAGGAAAATACAGACTGCAATCCAGATAAACCCATATTCCCCAAGCATGGTGATGACCGGCATAAGAAAGTCAAGAGGCGGGCAGCGCAGATGTGTGGCGATCCAGTTGACAATGGTCAGATCCATGATATTCTCCTTTATCAAATGCAATCGTACCAGAGGTATGCTGTGGCCGGTGTCAATAGAGACAGATTTATTTTACGTGATTTTATGAAAACAATCAATGACAAATCGGGAAATCATTGCTATAATAAGCGGTAAGCGATTATTACAGCGTATGGCCGTAGCGCGCGTGCACGGCCCGATTTTGTCCCGGCGGTCAATGCAGCGCCGTGCGTAGCGGGCTGCTGTCATAAAAGCATATGCGCCGGCCCGACCGGATATGGTCACAGGCTGGGATGAAGCGAAGGTGAGGAGGATTACGATGTCTATTTCAAAGGAACTGATGCTGAAGCTGCAAAACGGCAGCGATGTGCGCGGCGTCGCTGTGGAGGGCGTTGAGGGGCAGCAGGTCAATCTGACCGGGGAAGCCGCCAACCTGATCGCACAGGCGTTTGCGCTGTGGCTGGCGCAGCGCACGGGCAAGCCTGCCAGCGAATTGAAAATCGGTGTTGGACATGATTCGCGCGTTTCGGCTCCGGCGCTTTTGTTGCAGGTGCTCCAGGGGTTGGCTGTACAGGGTGCGCAGCCGTTTGACTGCGGGCTTGCGTCCACGCCTTCCATGTTTATGTCGGTCGTATTCCCTGAAACCCGTTTTGACGGTTCCATTATGATTACAGCCAGCCATCTGCCTTATAACCGAAACGGGCTTAAATTCTTTAACGCGGACGGCGGACTGGAGCACGCCGATATCACCGACCTGCTTGAAACGGCGGCTGTCCTTTCGGCGGGACAGGCCGACATTTCCAAGGTGTCAAAGGTCGACCTGATCAGCCTGTATGCGCAAAGCCTGTGTGAAAAAATCCGCCTTGGCGTCAAAGCCGACGATTACGACCGTCCGCTGGCGGGGCTGCATATCGTAGTCGACGCGGGCAACGGGGCGGGCGGATTCTTTGTCCGGCAGGTGCTTGAGCCGCTTGGCGCAGATACCGCCGGAAGCCAGTTTCTGGAGCCGGACGGCATGTTCCCCAACCATATCCCCAATCCTGAAAACAAGCAGGCTATGGATTCTGTGCGCGCCGCGACAGTGGAGCATCATGCGGATATGGGTATTATATTTGATACGGATGTCGACCGCATGTCCGCGGTCCTGCACGACGGCAGAGAGGTCAACCGCGACGCTATCATCGCGATGATTTCCGCGATTATTGCACCGGATTATCCGGGCGGTACGATCGTTACGGATTCCGTGACCTCGGACAAGCTGACCGATTTTCTGGAGAACACGCTGCATCTCAAGCATCACCGCTTTAAACGCGGCTATAAAAATGTGATCAACGAATCCAAGCGCCTCAATGCGGCGGGCGTACAGTCGCCGCTGGCGATTGAAACCTCGGGCCATGGCGCGCTGAGTGAAAACTATTTCCTGGACGACGGCGCATATCTTGCCGTCAAGCTGTTGATTGCGGCCGCGAAGGCCCGCCGGGGGGGCAAGCGCATCGATACGCTGATCGAAAAACTGCCCAGGCAGTTTGAATGCCGCGAATACCGCATGAATATCAGCGGAGAGGACTTTAAAGCATATGGCCAGCAGGTGCTCGAGCAGTTCGAGCAGCGCGCCAGGGCCGCCGGTTACGCTGTGGCGCCCAACTCTTACGAAGGCGTGCGCCTGACGTTTGACAGCGAGCAGGTCCAGGGCTGGGTGCTGCTTCGTTTGTCACTGCATGATCCGCTTATGCCGCTGAATATGGAGGGCAACCGTCCCGGCGACTGCGACCGTCTCTGCGCTGTTGTCCGCACCCTTCTCGACGGCTTTGACCGCCTCGACCAGTCCAAGCTTTTTTGAAAAAATGCCTAGCAGAAAACTTTAGCCGGCTGCGCCCCCGCTTTTTTGAAAAAAAGCTCGGCAAAAAACTTTAGCCGGCTGCGCTCCGGCCTTTTTGAAAAAAGGCCTCGGCGAAAAACTTTAGCCGGCTGCGCCGCGAACAGTGGGGAAGGCACTGCGTAATTCGTTTTACGCCGCGTCGGTCAAAAGTTTTCGCCCGCCTTTTTTAAAAGGCGGCGGGTGAAGGAGAAGGACAAGGCCCCTTGCGGGTTTTGTCCTTCTCCGAGGGCAGCGCCCTTATCCCCGGGCCGCAGCCCTCATAAAAGCGCGGCCCGCAGGCCGCAAGACACCTGTTCAGACGCGGGACCCTGCGTCAGCAGGAAGCGTGACAGACGCCGCGCGGCTGGCGCGCTTCCTGCAAGCTCCCCGCCTTCCGGCCTTTTTTTCTAATCGGAACCCTGGCCAGTTTTTATTTAGAATATAACCTTGAGAGGATGAATCTATTTTGAACAGCAGCGAAAAAACCATGGAAAAGATCGTAAATCTCTGTAAAAGCCGCGGATTTGTTTATCCAGGCTCGGAGATTTACGGCGGGCTTTCCAATTCATGGGACTACGGCCCGCTGGGCGTTGAATTTAAGAACAACGTCAAGCGCGCGTGGTGGAAAAAATTCGTACAGGAATCGCCTTACAATGTGGGGCTTGATTCTGCGATTCTGATGAATCCGCAGGTATGGGTCGCTTCGGGCCATGTAGGCGGCTTCTCCGATCCGCTGATGGATTGTAAAGACTGCAAAACGCGCCACCGCGCCGACAAGCTGATTGAGGACGCAACCGGCGAGGTCGCGGACGGCTGGAGCAATGAGCAGATGCTGGCGTATATCAGGGAACATAACATTAAATGCCCGGAGTGCGGCGGCACAAATTTTACGGATATCCGCAAGTTCAACCTGATGTTTAAAACGTTCCAGGGCGTCACTGAGGATGCGAAAAGCGAACTATATTTGCGCCCGGAAACGGCGCAGGGGATCTTTGTCAACTTTATGAACGTTCAGCGCACCACGCGCAAAAAGGTGCCGTTCGGCGTCTGTCAGATCGGCAAGAGCTTCCGCAATGAAATCACGCCCGGCAATTTTATTTTCCGCATCCGTGAATTTGAACAGATGGAGCTGGAATTTTTCTGCAAGCCTGATACGGATTTGGAGTGGTTCCAGTATTGGCGCAGCTTCTGTGAAAACTGGCTGCTGTCGCTCGGCATGACAAAGGACAACATGCGCCTGCGCGATCATGCCAAGGAGGAACTGTCGTTCTATTCCAAAGCGACGACCGATATTGAATATCTGTTCCCGTTTGGATGGGGCGAATTGTGGGGGATCGCCGACCGCACGGATTATGATTTGGGACGGCACGGCGAGCATTCGGGCAAGACGCTCGATTATTTCGATCCCGAGACGAACGAACGGTATGTGCCTTATGTTGTTGAGCCGTCGCTTGGCGCGGACCGTGTGGCGCTGGCGTTTTTGTGCGACGCGTATGACGAGGAAGTCGTCGGTACGGACGCAAAGGGCAAGGAGGATGTGCGCGTTGTGATGCGCCTGCATCCGGCGCTCGCGCCGTATAAAGCTTGCGTGCTGCCGCTTTCGAAAAAGCTGGCTGAGGGCGCGGGGAAAATCTATGAGACGCTCGCAAAGGAATATATGGTTGATTATGACGACGCCGGTTCCATAGGCAAGCGGTACCGCCGCCAGGATGAGATCGGGACACCTGTCTGCATCACCTATGACTTTGAAAGCGAAACTGACGGCTGTGTAACTGTGCGCGACCGCGACACCATGGCGCAGGAGCGGATTGCCATTGATTCGCTCTGCGACTATCTCAAGACGAAAATCGCGTTTTAAATAGGAAAATGAGGGGCGGTGCGAAGCACCGCCCCTCCGATTATTTTGGCGTTGAATCATCCGTTAAGCCGAGCAGATAATCACAACTCGTATGATAAATGGATGATAGGCGTAACAATACCCATACTGGTATATCTGTATGCCCGCATTCATATGCGCTATATTGTTGTTGACTGCAATACAGTCGTTTGGCAAGCTGCTCCTGCGACCAATGATGTTTTTTTCGGAGATATCGAAGCCTATCATACAACGAAATCACCCCGGTGTCATCTTATCATATCCATCATCTGATCGCCGTTGTTTAGCGAAAAAATCGCTAAACAATTTATTATACCAGGAGCGCAACAATATCTTGACATCCGATGAAAGCGTATGGTATGATAACTAAGTTATCATCGAGGTGTAGCGCAGTTGGTAGCGCGCTTGGTTTGGGACCAAGATGCCGCGGGTTCGAATCCTGTCACCTCGACCACCTTTCTTTGAAAAACCGCCTAAATAGGCGGTTTTTCTGCGTTTTTTATTCTGTTATTCACTAACGGATTGATCAAGAAAATTCCAGGGAAAGTTTTGACCAAAATCAACGAAAAAATAGGATTTAGATTTATTACGAAATTCGCAAGCAATGGCATTATCAATTTGGGAAAACTTGTTCCCGGTGTTGGTGCTGTTTATTGGCGGTGGCCTTGATTTAGTTGAAACCAAAGTTATAAGTGCTCGAGGGTATAAATGGTTTTTTGAAGGAGACTTCACTGGCGATCAAGATTCCGCTAATGATACAGTCGAGGTCGAGATTGTAGCGGATGACCTTGAAGGTTCCACAACTCTTTAATCTTTTGATTTATAGTTAACCCAAAATTATAAAGCCCAAGGGACGATATCTCGCCCCTTGGGCTTCGTTTGTTTCACCCGACTCTCTCGAACGGTATCACCTTCACCGGCTCTCCTCGGGCGGGTCGGGCGGTTCCGGTTCCGGCTTGGCCGTGGCCGTTTCCAACTGCCCGGCCAGTTGCTCCATCTTCTGCTCGATGGCAGGTTCTGTGCAGATGCTCTTGGCCATCTCTTGTGTGAGTTTCCGAATGGCCTTGCGGGCTTCCCGCACCAACTCATCCCGCGACTGAGATTTCTGTTCGTAGGTGTGGAGCATCTCCTGTTTGAAGATCTGATTGGTCAGCGTGGACTTGATCTTGTGGATGCCTTCTCTGGTAAGATAGGCTTCCCCCGGCTCCATTGACCACGCCATCATGTGGACGTGGGGGTGCTCCCCCTCATCGTGGAAGGCGGCGTACCAGCGGAAGTGATTCTGTTGAATGTTCATGGCGGCCGCGATTTCATTGCGATTGGCGCGGAGCAAATTCCGCTACGCCTTGACATTGTCGTAGCCAAGGCGGGCGGCGTCCTCCCGTTTCAGGGAGATGATGTGCATCCACACGTTGCCGGTGTACTGATCCAACTCCCGCGTGGCTTTCTCCAAATCAACAGCATCTTCATCACCAAAGAGTCCGTGGTCACCAAGCCGTTCCGCACGAGGCCGGGTGGCAATGTACTTCATGTAGCCGTCCATCTGCTGAACTTGAGCCCAGTTTTCCTCCAACGCACGGGTGATAAAGGCGGAGGCATGGGCCTTGGTGGGCTTGGATTCGTAGTCCAAATACTCACCCAGCACCTTGGATGAAGGGAAATCTTTCACCAGTTTTCTGATGAGCTGCTCCTGTTTTCTGGTGGGAGGACGGTCATCCGGGAGCAATTCCACTCGCTCTCTGGTCCCAATGTACCGCAGATAACCGCTGACAGAATTTCCGCCGTCACACTTCAGGTAGGGGCTTTTCAGAATCAATCCTGCCACTCATCGCCCTCCTCCCAGGTCCCACGCACCCGCTCCTCCAACTGTCCCATCCTTCCGTCCAGATAGGACTTGATGGAGGTAGGAAGAAACAGTCCGGCGTTGTTGGCGCTGAGGTAGAGTCCACCGCCCGCTCAATGAAGGCGGTGATGCTCCGGCTCCCGTCCTCCTGATACCGGCGCTCCAGGATGGCTTTTTTCTCTGGCGACAGGTAGAGTGGGAATTTCTCTTTTTTGCTCATGTTGGCTCCTTTCCGGGGGTTGACCCCTGTTTTTTCCTTGTGGCAGTAGGCTTTCGGGGATTGTGACCGCAGAGATGATATCACGGCCCGGATTTTGGCCCCACTTTCAAGCCCCGCAAAAGCCCCCGCAACTGCCCGCACTGCGGGCAGTTGTGCTTCCGACAGGGGGTGCCTACGCCCCGTCGTTTATCCTGCTTTTTCTTTCGCCCCCGGAAGCACCTCCGAAAGCGGGCCAAATTGGGCCTCCAACCCCGGATCGGCACTGGGACTCGCTCCCGCTTCGAAAGGCACACACAGGGCGTTCTGGGGGCTTCTGCGGGCGGATTCCGCCAGACGCTCCGCCGCCCTCTGACGGGCAGCATCCTCCTCCAGCTGCCGGAACTGCCGCTGGTAGAACGATTCCTCCGCCGCCTGGATGGGGCAGATTGTGTAGAGCAGGTTTCCGTTGAGCGGCCTGCCGTCCTTGCTTCGTATCATGGTCGGCTTGGTACGGATGAGACCTTTCTCCTCCAGGCTGCGCATATACTTGCTGACCGTGTTTTCACACATCCCCAGCGCCTTGCCGATGGTCTTGTAGCTGGGCCAGCACTGATAGGTTTCTCTGTCCTCGATGCTCAGCAGATAGCAGTAGATCGAGATCTTCGGATGACTGAGGTCGATGTGAAACACTTCGTTGGGAACCATAAAATAGTTTTTGTTGGGATCGCGTTTGGGCCACTGTTGAAACTTCATATAGCACCTCCTGCATGCTCCTCCACCCACTGAATGGACTTACCTTTCGGCACCACCATGCAGCTGCCCACAAGCAGCACCGTGAAGTCCGGTTGGTGTATCAGTTCACACCCGCTGGACGGTGATACGCCCAGCACCTTTGCTTCGTCATAGTTTTTGTAAACAGATTCTTTCATGTTGACCATCTCCTTCTCAAAACTCCCTCTACTTCTTTAGGCGAGAACATTTGCATGTGACATAGTTTTGACACAATTTTTCGATGGTGTCCGAGTTGCCTCTCTACTTGTATTGGGAAAATCATATCCTATTGACATACACTTGACAGAAAAACGGAGCGTCTGCTTTGTCGCAGGCGCTCCGTTTGAGGTTGGATTATTTACTTATGTGCTGGTTTCCTCAGTCGGCATGTTCCCTCCGCCTCGTCCCGTTCTTTCAGTAGACGAGCCAGGGCAGAGAAGAATTTCTTTTGCTGATAGTCCACGCTGCCACGGTTCAGCTGATGGGCATCCGCGTACCTGCGGATCCACAAGCCCTCTACAAACCGCTCCCGGAAATAATCCTGGTGTGTGGCCAGCACCGTTTTCAGGGCATTGTCCAGAAACTGGAGATCCTCTTTCAGCTTGGCGAAGTCACTTTTGGTGATGGCGGCAAATCTCTTTTCCTTCACGCAGAGGCGATATTTGTTCCGGTCGAAGTTGTAGTGCTCACAGAGATCTTTTGCGTATGCGTAGTAGGTAAGAGACTGCTGGTACTCGTGGGAGTCGTATGCTTCATCCGGCTGTAGTCGTTGCCGTTTGCGCACAGGGCCACGGAAGCCTTCACCTTCCAGCCTTTCAACGACATCCTCCGGGATCTTCATGTTGAGCAACCGCTTGTACCTGGCTTTCCGCTCAACGTTCACTTCCACAAAAGCGCAGAAGGACTTTTTGCTGGAGGTGTAGTATCTGGGAACATCCGCAAGGGGATAATCGGTCCAGATGACGCTTTCCTCGCCAGTGTCGGCGTCGGTGGCCAGAGAGATTACATAGACCACTTTCCTGTCGTACCGCTGGTAGTACCCGGCGCGGATTTTTCTTTCTGCCATCTGGTCACTCCCTTCTAAATGTCACTACACAATAGATGTGTGCTTACACTTCCAATTATTTTTCAGCGGAATCCATTTTTTCAAAACTCACCTCGCCAATAGCAGTCGGAGTTAGGAGAAACTATCGCGATTTCCTCGGTAACTGTTCCATTCTTCATATTTGGGTGGTGACCAGCGTCACAATTTATTTTCCGTTTGGGAAAAGCAAGGCCGCAGGGTTATTGCGCAACCAGTGGGTTAGTCTGAACGAGGAGCAGAAATGAATTCAGGAAGAGGTAAAGCCATAATCGTATTAGCGCTTTTTCCGCATAACCTTATTGCGGGCGGAGAAAAACATTCCCCTCTGTGTTATAGGTCAGATTAAACACCAGGTCGGACAACCATTTTTTAAAGTCAGGGTTATCCTGATATTGCTTGAATAGCTCCATATTGTCAGCCATGATACTAAAAATGACCTGCTGCAGAGCACGCTCACTTTCAATACGAGCATTTTGCTTATCGGAGTTTTTCATAGCATTCTGGTAGCGCTCGTCCTTGGAAACCATAGCCGGAATCTCAAGAATTTGACGACGGACATTATCCGCATCATTCCAATCTATATTGCCAAACATATCATTGAATGTGGTCAAGATGGCAGAAAGCAAATCCATCTCCGGCTCTTTCTTTGCTCCAATCTGACCCGTCGGCACAGGGGCCACTTCTGCGTCTTCATCCTGAAGCACAAGGGAAATACATTCCTTAGCCTCTAAGCGATAGCTGTCCAGATCAATCGCCTCTAAAATCCCCTGTGTAAAATCATCCTCTGGCGGAGACGGCAGTTTTGTAATAAGCAGATTCAAGAAAACCGAAAGCTTTTCCCAAGCAGGATTTCCATAGGGAAGGATAGCCCCCAGGAATCCATAAGTACGCACAAAGGATTTTGTCGCACTTTTGAATTTAATTTGTCCATCGATATCCAGTTCTTTGTACACAGCGGCGCAAGCATCCAGAATAGGATCAAGGCGATCCCGCTCGGCACCGTCGAGGTAGAGATTGACCAGTTTCTCTACATGATCCTGTGTGAATACCTGATGCTCCTCCATCACAGCAATCAGATCATACAGCTTATTGGGGTCGGTTTCATCCGATAGCAATGTGGTGCGGTAGTATCGAGAAAAAGCCTCTACAATCGTGGCAGAATCATTGGCGAAGTCCAAAACGAAGGTATCATATTTCTGCGGATGAGCACGATTGAGCCGAGAGAGCGTCTGCACGGCCTTGATGTCAGAGAGCGTTTTATCCACATACATGGTGTGCAGTAATGGTTCATCATAACCAGTTTGGAACATATCGGCCACGATCAGGAAACGATAGGGGTCCTGCTTGAAGGTCTTTTGAATTTTGTTATCCGGGAATCCATTTAGGCCGGCAGAGGTAAGCGCAGGTTGTTGGCCGTGAAATTCTTTTTCCCCAGAAAACGCGATGATTGCTTTATAAGGGCTATGCCGAGCTGCTAAGCATCTATTGACCGCATAGTAGTATTCAATGCAACGCTCGATATTGCTGGTGATAATCATTGCTCTGGCTTTGCCGCCAATTTTACCCTTGGCAATTACCTGTTCGTGGAAATGGCTGACCATCATTTCAGCCTTCTGTTCAACGGTAAAAGACTGATTCTCTACAAAGGCACGGAGCTTCTTTTGAGCCTTTTTCTTATCGTAGAGCGGATCGTCCTCCACGGTCTTTTTCAAGCGATAAAAGCTGTCGATAGGGGTATAGTATTTAAGCACATCCAGGATAAAGCCCTCTTGGATTGCCTGCTTCATGGTATAGACATGGAACGGGCGATGCTTGATTTTATCTCCCTCTTGGTAGGGGGTTCCGAAGGTTTCCAAGGTTTTATTCTTAGGTGTGGCAGTAAAGGCGAAGTAGCTGGCATTTTTCAGCAGCTTGCGACCCTCACACATGGCATTGATTTTATCCTCATTATCCTGTTCTTCCTCGGAGGACAATCCAGAAAGAGCGAGGTTCATCTTTGCCGAAGTGCGCCCACTCTGCCCGGAATGGGCCTCATCGATAATAATTGCAAAATGGTTGTCCTTGTGCTGTGTGCCAATGTCAGAAAGGACAAAGGGGAATTTCTCCACGGTGGTAATGATGATTCGTTTCCCAGCCTGAATTGCCTTTCGCAGATCGCTGGAATGTTCCGCCCATGCTACGGTGCTGCTCACCTGCATGAACTGCTTGATGTTATCCCGAATCTGCTTGTCCAGAACCACTCGGTCCGTAACAACGATCACACTGTCCACAATCAGCTCGCCATCGTCCGATTCCAGCCCTATGAGCTGATGAGCCAGCCAAGTAATAGAGTTGGATTTTCCGGAACCGGCGCTGTGCTGAATGAGATACCGCTGTCCAATACCGTTTGCCTTCACATCCGCCAGCAACCGCTCTACCACATCCAGCTGGTGGTATCGAGGAAACACCTGAGTATATGTTTTCTTTTTGGTGTCCGGGTCTTCCTTTTCCACCACTTGGGCGTAGTTTTCAATAATGCGGGCCAGCTTCTGCTTGGTCAGAATGTCTTTCCAGAGATAATCGGTCATTATGCCATCTGGATTGGGCGGATTCCCCGCTCCATCCTTATATCCCTTGTTAAACGGGAGGAACCAGCTGGCTTTTCCGTCCAGCTTGGTGCAAAACTTGATCTGCGCATCGTCCACTGCAAAATGAACCATGCAGCGTTTGAACTGAAACAGCAGTTCTTTGGGATTGCGGTCATGCTGGTACTGATAAACAGCATCGTCCACATTCTGCTTGGTGAGCTGGTTTTTCAGTTCGAATGTAATGACCGGAAGACCATTGATGAACACGCACAGATCCAGCGCCAGTCTTGTGGCATCCTTGGAATACATCAGCTGGCGGGTTACACTAAAGATATTCTGCTCGAACATCTTACGGGCAGCCATATTTTTGGCGGTTGGGGTCAGGTAGAACATGACCAAATCTACCGGGTAAACCTTGATCCCCTTGCGCAAAACATCAATGATGCCGCGCTTGGCAATTTCACCTTGCAGGCGATTGAGAAACTGGGTATATTTTTGATGACTTTTTCGTATTCCCAACTTTTCCATCGAATCAGGCTGTGTGGTTTCAAGGAAACGAAAAAGCCGCACTTCATCTATTGCATACTCTTTGTTATAGTCTGCATTTTTTCCTTCTTCATAACCACAACAGCTGCATAGATGGTCTACAATCATTTGTTCAAATCCATTTTCTTTGATGTTTGTACTCATAAGAAAACCCCTTAGATTGCTAATTGTGGCATTTCATATAGGTTCCCCAATAACTGCTTCAGAAATAGAATAACCTTTCTCGCATCTTCTTCTGTCGCTTCATCTAATTGGTGAACATACTTGTTTCCTATTGTTCGTATTTTGTCAACCCATGCCTTATTCTGAACCCCAATATAACCGTTTGCTTCCAGGTAATCTATATATGCAGCAAAAGACTTTCCTGCAGAATCCCCTTTGTCCACTGCTATATGCATTAATAACGATCTTGATACCATTATGACAGAATGATAGCATTCGTTTAAATGACATTTCCTGCACTCATTATAGAGTCTTTCTATAGTGGGAGGCAAGTAGCGCACTTCATCGAACGGCAAAAATTGAGATTGTGGAATAATTTTCCCATCTAAACCGATGATAATTGGCATAAAGCATTCAGGGCATTTATGTATATGGTATTTAATGGCTCCCGTCGCAACATCAAAAATTCTTGTGTTAGAAATTGCTCGCACTCGTACATTGCAGTAAGGACATGTCACCGTTTTTTCAATAGAATCCTTTTTCTTAACAGGTTGCCAATCCCATTCTTTTATCTCTATCAAAATTATCCACCTGATTTCTTCCAGCCAAGTGTGTATTCCTATAACACACCCAACTTGTCCATTGCACCGCCCTGTGTAGACTGAAAAAGCGGAACAAGCGAGTTTCATCAATGGCATAGTCGCGGTTTTACGGCATTTGTGCCCTGCTCATAGCTGTTATGGTTGACCAGCCAATCCACGATTAAAGTTTCAAGGCCAGATTCTTTTGTATTGGTTGGCATAGTGTCACCTCATTCCAGCGTTCCAATTTCATCAAGCTTAATTGAGGACAAAATTCCTGGAGCATTATGCCAAGAACCATTATACCTGATATCTCGATTCCCTATAGAGCCTTGCACTTTTTCTTTCAATTCATCTACCGTATTTACCGAAAACAAAGGGAATATTTTTTTGCAATATGACTTAGAAATTAGTTTTTTCCATAGGACCTGCTGACCTTGATGATAAATGTATGTCGTGGGGAACCACATACTCCACCGCTCATTCTCAGAGGTATCAAAAATATCATTTAGCTGGTAGAGTACAATATCTGCATTGGCGATTGACTGTTTTGTCAGAATCGGTTTCTTTTCTCGATTTACAAGTATCTCTCCCGCTAAAGTAAATAAACGTGAATTTTCACTTTTAGGCTTGCATACTTCTTCGATGGTTCTGGTATATTTCCGAAAGATATCAAAAGTTTGCGGTTCAATATTTGAATTAAAGTAATCAGTTCTCAAAAAATACGGGTGAACCAGCAGTTGTCTCAATTCAGCAAATCGTTCATAGTGAAGTAAAACAGCTGTGGCACAAATAAAAAACTCCCAAATCATATAATCATATAATTCGAAGTCGCTCTCGCTATAGGCCCCTTTTCCACCAGCATCATGCAGTTCGTTATACAAACGCTCAAATAGTTCTGATAAAATTTCACCTTTAAGCTGATCACTGTATATCAAGTTCTCACAATAGGTCACAAACAAATCTCTAAATGGTTTGGTTTGATCGATTGCTTTTAATAACCCATCTGCAATGTCTATGTCCTTAGGCAGTACATACTGCTTTGCGGCATCCACAAATTCATCTGAAGCTTTCCTCAAGAGGAAATCCGCCTTTGCTGTATTTCCGCCCGTATATCCTCGAACCTGTTTCAGAATATCGCGAATAGCAGATAAATCTACAGTTTCATCTTCTAACCACTCCGGCTTTGTGCCCAAAGCTGGTTTCTTGTGTATTGGTTTCTGATAGATGTTTCTAAGCAATTTTTCATATTCAGTTTCATACCGATCATCTTCAGTTGTCAAATCAATATAAATCCGAGTCTTTAAGTAGTGAGGAATACATGCTTTACCTTCTTTATCTACTTCAAAAGCAATAGGAATAAATTTTTCCTGCTTCATCTGGCCATATATTTCTGGTGAAATAATGACCGTTTCATCTCCAACGCCACCGCTACGATCATTCGCTTTTTCCATATAGCTACGGTCACAAATGATCAATACTTTATCTACGCTTGGATCATTTACAGATTGCTCCATAAATGCATACTTGTCCTGACCTTCTTTTAAGTCGTACACATCAAGGATAACATCAATTCCGTTAGAAATCAATCTTTCGGCCAGTTCTATTACTTTTTCTTGAACTTTCCAAGAATACGAGATAAATACCTTTTTAGTTTCTGTGCTCATTATTCCACCTCCATCTCGTCCTCTGGTTCTTCGGCTTCATCTGCCGCTTCTTCGACCATCTCAAAATCTGGTACTTCAATATTCCGCACATCAATCTGACCTGTCACAACATCGGAGATAAGGCGAGTCCTATATTCGTGCAAACAATCTATTTCCTGATTGATTTTTGCAATAAGATCTCGATATTTTTCCTCAATCTCCTTAATTTTGCAAACAATCTGGCATTGTTCTTCATGCGGCGGATATACCGTGTATACACTATAAAAATTGGTGTTAGAGAGGTTTTGCAACCCTACGGTCATGCCGTTCGATTTGCTTGCGAACACTCGTCTAAACTCAGGTGTATGATAGAGCGCCTCGTAATACTTAGACGAAATTTTCATGACCGGCTCATACACGCCATAGTGGAATGTAACAATCCCACGATAGTTAGAACTGAAAAACACCCCCAAATGGGCCTTGAAGCGATTCAGCACCAGATCATTGGGAAACACCAATTTCCAATTTTCATAGGACGCAGTATGCAAGGATCGCTCCTTCATGTTCTCATATGGCAAAAGACCATCTTTCTGGGATAAGGAAAGCACGGTTTCCTCCTCACCGAATTTTCTGGATTTTTCTTTGTAAATCCGGTGATTCAGAAGAACTTTCCAATGGGCAGGGACCTTACCAATGTAGTCAATTCCGCTATCCATCAGTTCTGCGTTCTGATCTAATCCACGAGTAACTACATAAGCAATCGTAGCCTGCTGCTGTTCTTCCAGTAAGGAAATGATGCGTTTTTTTGCATTGATTAGCCGGTTGACTTTGGAAGTCTGCCAATCCAGATAGCGTACAATCTGATCTTGCTCCTCGCTGGGTGGTACTGGAATAAGATGGTTTTTTAGCTTGCCATAGTCAATATTCTGTCCTTCTCTTATTCCGGTAACACAGAGCTGCAATAACTCTATAAACAACCGCGATTTTGCAAGATATCTAAAATACCCTGGTACAATTTTCTGTTTGGGAACCATAATGGTATATGCTGGACTTATGATTCCTTGATAATAGGCGTACTCTATCCCGCCCTGAAAAGAGCGCAAACTAATAACGAAGTCTCCTACTCTGACCAATTTTAACAAATGCAGATCTTTAGTGGCTTGTACAGTCCTGTTGCCATACACACCTTTAGGAACAACCCCCATATTCTGCGATGCAACTAAAAGCGGCTCATCTGGATATCCTTTTTCAGACCGCTCGGAAAAAAGGAATTTTATCTTAATATCTTCCCATGAATCTGGAATTTGAGTTAGCCAAAGTTCTTCAATGGGCTTATAGCTTTCATACTTGCTCATTGCTCAACCCCTCCAAGAATCTCCGCCAATATGCCATCGGTTTCAGATTCCAGCTTCTTGAGGTCGGCCACTATTTCCTCCATGCTGCGCAGCTGTACCGGCTGATAGAAATACTTGGTGAAGGACAGCTCATAGCCGATTTGGGTTTTCTTTTCGTCTACCCAGGCATCCGGTGCATATGGCAGCACCTCGTTTTTCATAAAGGCATCGATCCCGCCCTCATAAGTAAAGGGAATGATCTCTGTGTCCCGCAGGTCGGTATCAGGTTCTCCGTCAATGGGCTGCGCCATGGGGTCTTTCTCCGTGATAAAGGGACGAATCTTTTTCAATGCGGCCGCTTTTAGCTTTGTGGCCTCGGCAAAAACCGTCCAATCATCGGTAGGGGTTCCTGCCGGGACAGAGCGGATTGCCTTCTGTACTTGCTCCAACTCCTCCGCCTTTTTGAAAGTGTCGGCAGGAATCGTTCTGTCAGGGTACACCCGCAGGCGAAGAGGGCGCTCGACAGTAATGGACCAATATGCGAATTCCCGGTTGTCAAATACACGGCTGACGGAGCTTTCTTCCATCTCCATGAAAATCCGCATGATTTCATCCCGGAGCTCCGGTGTCAGCTCGCAGTTTTTCTCGCCCATATTTTTACGCAGCGTGGATTTCATCGTGGTGGCGTCGATCAGCTGAATCTTCCCTTTGCGGCGTTCTTCTTTTTTGTTGCTCAGTACCCAGATATAAGTACCGATGCCTGTGTTATAAAACATTTTCTCCGGCAATGCGATTACCGCTTCCACCAGATCGCTCTCGATGAGATAACGGCGTGCATTGCTTTCGCCAGAACCTGCATCACCAGTGAACAGCGAAGACCCGTTGTGAACTTCAGCGATACGGCTGCCCAGAGGAGTATCCGTCTTCATCTTAGCCGCATTATTCAGCAGGAACAGCAACTGGCCATCACTGACACGGGGGATCATGGCAAGCTGAGTGCCATCCTCCAGGTAGGCATTGAAACGGCTGTCCAGAATGTCTTTTTTGCCGCCCATCTTTTCTGCGTCCACTTTCCAGGTCTTTCCGTAAGGGGGATTGGACAGCATAAAATCAAACTGTCTGGCAGCGTTACCGTCCATCGACAGCGTAGAACCATAACTGATATGCTCTGCCTGCTTTCCGTCACCCTTCAGCAGCATATCCGCTTTACAGATGGCATAGGTCTCCGGCTGCACTTCCTGACCAAACAAGTGAATCGAAACCTGCTTTCCGGTTTCTTCCGCCAGTTCCAGCAGGCGATCCTGCGCCACAGTCAGCATACCGCCCGTACCGCAGGCTCCATCATAGCAGGAATAGGTGGCATCCTTGATCTGGTCCTTGATGGGTACAAAAATCAAGTCTGCCATCAGTTCCACCACATCACGAGGCGTGTAGTGTTCGCCGGCTTCTTCGTTGTTGGCCTCGTTGAACTTGCGAATCAGTTCTTCAAAGATAGTGCCCATGGCGTGGTTATCAAGCCCCGGCAACTTGATCTCGGTTTTACTATCATCGGTATAAACCGGATTAGGGCTGAGGTTTATTTCCTTGGACACAAATTTTTCAATAACTGCGCCCAGAATGTCGGCTTCGATCATTGTATCGATCTGATTGCGGAACTGGAACTTTTGCAAAATCTCCTGTACATTGGGAGAAAAACCGTCCAGATAGGCGATAAAATCAGCTTTGAGCTGCTGTTGCTTGGCGCGAGCCGTTAAATCACGCAGACGGAAAGGAGAAGTATTGCAAAAAGCCTGTCCAGCGGCTACGCACAGCGCATCTGTCTGATTGGTAATACCAGCGGCATCCAGTTTGGCTTTCATGTCCATAACCTGCTGTTTCGTATCCTGCAAAACAGCATCCAGACGGCGAATTACCGTCATCGGCAAAATCACATCACGATACTTGCCACGCACATATACATCGCGCAGGCAATCATCGGCAATACTCCATATAAAATTAACGATCTGGTTGTGGATTTGATTATCCATAATCATGCTCCTCTATCATTTATAATTTACAAAGGCAATCATACGCTTTGCGAACCGTCTGTGCCATGAGAACTCGGCGCTGACTCAAAAACTCCATATATTCCATGTTCTCAAAGTCAGTGGGCAACGCATGGTCTTCACAGGCTTTCTGGTATGCTTCTTCTCCGAGTTTCTGGCGATAATACGCAACATAATCTTTGGGAGCCTTATCAGAAATTTCGATGTTCGTGGCGTAGTCAAGATAAGTGAAGTTGGCAATCTGATTTCTGTCACGGTCACTACTGAACCCAATACCGGTCAGATAGTTTTTGGGGAAAATGTGGTGTTTGTCGATTGCGTTTTTCGTTCCGCTGGAACCAAGAATAAAATACTTTGATACTGGGGTATTGCTAAATAGCATGGGGGTATTCAGCACAATCTGCGCCGCCACATATCCATACCATGCGGGAGAAATGGCTGCAGCACTGTTCAGTTCGTTGGGAAGGGTCAGCCTGAAGTAGTCATCGGTAAAGTGGGTTTCGATGACTCGGTCGAGGTAGGCAACAAACTCAGCCGCGGTATGAATATCACGCAAATCTGCAAATTGCTTTTCTACTTCAGACTCGGTGGAGCCGGTATAGAAGTAAGTAATGGTACTCATAAAGAACCACTTGCTGATACATTTCTTCAACTGCGCAGCGTCCAGCTTATAATCATACTTTGCAATCAGGTAGAGAACATAACTGAAAACAACCGCATTGGAAGATGCAATCAGCTTATCGCTGATATATCCGGCCTCGGCCACGATATTGATAAATCCATGCCAGTTGTTTAGATTCATGACCTTATCCAGAGCATCTTTGAAAATCTGGAGATTCTCATACCGAACCTCATCAGAAAACTTTCCGGTTTCCAGGTTTTTACCTCTCAAAAGCATATAAGCATATCTCAGGCGAGCCCGCTTAAAGCCTACACCGACTGCCATACGAATCAGGTGGGATGGCTCGACCGCCAAAAGAGTGTTGTAGGATGTATTGGCGGCCGGTACTCTGGATGCTGCTGCAAAGGCATTGATTTTATCACTGGTTTCATTCTCATAAACGGAAATAAGGGTTTGGATAAAATTATTTTCTGTCAGGCTCTGGCCACCGGAATTGACTCGGACAAAAATGTCTGCTACATCTTCTTCATCCGCAGTATAGCTGATTTCCAGGGTAGGCAAAGAATAATCAGAGAGATTGAGAAGTGCGTTGATATTATCTTCGATTCTATCTTCTTCCTCATCGGTTAGCAGCGGAAGTTCCTTTTTACTGCGTCCATCATTGGCCTCTTTGATGAAACGGCGCCGGAGAGAACTGATGGAATTATCTTCTTTCGCAAGAAACACATCACTAATACGGCTGATCCATTCCGGGTCCCGTTCATATGCTTGAGACCACACAGCAAATTCACGAGTCAATGGATTGTAAGAAATTTTAATCTCACGATCAGCAAAGTTTTTATCTTTTACCTTTACTGCAAACATTGCCGCCACGAGAGCTGTGAGACGCTGTTGGCCGTCAATCACAAGTTCTTTGGGTTCTTCATATGTTTTTGCATTTTGTCCGATGGCGCTCTTTTTACTTTCGTAATCAGAGGGAGATTCCCACAGCATAATGTAGCCAATAGGATAACCTTTGAGCATAGAGTCAAATAATTCACGAACTTTATTGTCTTTCCAGACAAATGGACGCTGAAGATCAGGCAGGCCAATACGTCCATTACGCACATCTTTAACCAAGTCTCCCACCTTGCTTGGGATATTCTTGAATAGTTCTTTTCCCATACTGATCCTCCGAAAGTAACCTAATGGTTATTATTTTTCTATAAAATCCGAATTCCAAGTAGGCCAGCGATATCCTTGTCATCTGTGCAAATCTCACAGGCCAGGTATTGGCTAACCAATCGCTCTCATTCACTATAAATGGCGGGGCTACTTGCTTTTATTGCTCACTTTTGAGAAAGTGAGCAATAAAACTGTTCTCTCCAACTCAAGCTGTTCGGCAACTGCAGGCATCACTCAGCCCTGGTCACACCAGCACGAAAGATATTTGGAAGACCGCCGAGGGCCGGCTTCGATGCGGTTGTTTTCCTGCTGCAGCTCTATCTCAATAAAGTCAATCCTCATTTTCCTCTTTCACCAACTCAATAATATCGCAGAAATCACAGTCCAGTGCTTTGCAGATTTTAGTGAGGATCTCCGTGCTGACATGCTCATTCTTGCCCAGTTTGGCAAGAGCAGTGGTAGAAATACCTGTAACCAGGCGCAGATCCTTCTTTTTCATATTCTTATCGATCAAGAGTTTCCACAGTTTATTGTAGCAAACGGTCATAATAACACCTCATGCGCTGGGTTTATACTTATATGGAATAATTTTAGCAAAGGAAGAGCGCTTTGTCTATTGAAAATCCATTTTTCAGATTTTTGCTTTCATTTTCAGACACTTATTTCAAATCAAACACAGCTACCAAATAACTTTTGGAGATACCTTGTGCTTGGGGTCAATTCATAAAAATTCTGTAACAACCCGCATTGATGTGCGTCATATAGGCAGAAAGCGAGGTGGTGTGGATGGATTTTGACCAGCTGTATAAGGAGCAGTTCCCAGTGGTGTACCGCTATCTGACAGGACTCTGTGGGAACCAAGCGTTGGCAGAAGAATTGACCCAGGAGACCTTCTGTCGTGCCATTGAACACAGCGCCTCCTTTCAAGGGAAATGCCGGCTGTCCGTATGGCTGTGCCAAATCGGGAAGAACTGCTGGCTCTCCTACTTGAGAAAGGCGAAACGGCAGGCGGGAGATGAGGCCCTGGAGCAGATGACCTCTCCTCAGAATGTAGAAGAGGATCTGCTCATCCAGGAAAACGCCCGCCAGATCCACCAGCGGCTCCATGCTCTGCCGGAGCCATACCGGGAGGTGTTTACCCTGCGGGTCTTTGCGGAACTGCCCTATGGGCAAATCGGTGAATTGTTCGGCAAATCTGAAAACTGGGCCAGAGTGACTTATTATCGTGCAAAACAGAAAATCAAGGAGGGGTTATGATGAAATGTGAGATTATCCATGACCTGCTGCCCCTGTACTGCGATGGGCTGTGCAGCGAGGCCAGCAAACAGGAGATCGAAGCCCATGTGGTACAATGCGAGAAGTGCCGCGCCTGTTTGGCGGAAATGAAGGAGGAGACTCCCGTCCCCTCGCTCTCTCAGGAGTCGGAAACGGAAGCCCGTGTTCTTCAGGGAGTGAAGAAGAAGTTTTCCCGTGGGCGCCGGCGGGCGGTCCTGATCGCCGTGGCGGTCATGCTGATTTTTTCCATTGTATTGGCGGGTGCGGCCGATGTTCCGCAGCCGGTATCCTATACGGACGGTCTGGTGACGGCAGAGCTTGCGGTGGATGAGGTGATTGACCTCTACTATCACGGCGGGAGCTACGATTCTTTCCACGGCTTCAGCCGGGAGGTGGACGGACGGAATGCTGTTTTCCTCTATTTTGACCGTACCCTTCGCTCGGATGTGATGCCGGATCGCGAGGGACATTTGTGCATCGGCAACGGTCTGCTGACCGACTTTGAGACAGCTACCTATCAAGTAGATCGGCAGGTGGATGCGGTCTACTATTTGGTGGGAGATTATCTGCAGCTCCCCGGTCTGGCGCAGGCCGAATTTGAGCAGGCCGTGGCGGATGCGGTCCTTCTGTGGGAACGCTGAACCAAGCCTACAAGCAGAATGCCTGGGCAGCTTTTCGAGGGTTGCCCAGGCTAATTTTATATTTCGTCTTCCCATACACAACGAGCGCCCGTTCTCCTGGTCCGACAGGAGAATGAGCGCTCGCTTTCATCATTGTGTAGTTTCATCGAGATCCGCCACGCCAGTTCAAATCCGGCGATAAAACTGTCGAGTGAGGTCTGTTCTGTGATAGAGTCCTGGGCGTCGATGATCCGCAGCACAAGCTTGCGCTCCGGCGGGGCATAGAAGCAGTCATACAGCCCCTTGAGCAGTTCGTTTTCCATTGTCATCGCCTCCTTGCGACCCAAATATATACCATGCCTTCCGCAGAATATCCATCAGAATTTCAGGAGGTTATCCAGAATATCTGCCACCTGCTGCAACTCCTCCTGAGACGCTTCGGTGGGTTCGTTCTCATCCTTGGCAGCCGGGCGGGCCAGATATGGTGCATAGTTCTGCCGGGTCATTGCGGTTCTGAAGTGGCCCAGCATTTGAGAAACCTCTTTCGCATCCATTCCATTTTGCAGCGACAGGACGGCGCAGGTGTGCCGGAGATCCGCGAACCGAATGTGATCCAGCCCGGCCTCTCTGATGATCTCATTGTGCAGCCGGCGCACCATCTGGGGGGAATACGGCTTCTGAGTGGCCGGGTGCATGAACATGAGAGGACTTCTAAGGTGTTTTGCATGTTCCAGGCATAGGAACTTAACGACTTCCTCCGTCAGGCTGACGATCCTGGTGCCGCCCTCATACTCCACCAGTTCCCGCCGCTCCACGGAGCGTTTCTCAGTGATGGTCAGCGTCCGCTCCTTCGTGTCCAGGTCGCTCCACTTCAGAGCAATCAGTTCTCCTTGCCGAAGTCCCACCGTCAGCGCCAGCAGGAACATGGGGAGGTGGCCCAACCGCGCTGCCGCGTCCAGATAGTCCTCTACCTCTGCTGGCGTCAGCACATTGGCGCTGACCTTCTTGGGCTTTGGGTAGCGAAACGCTCGGGCGGGGTTGTCTGCTATCAGCCCATCCCGCATCGCCTGATCCAGGCATTGCTGGAGCAGGCGGTGGATGTGCCGCATGGTATGCTTCCCCAGCCCTGGGTATTCGGGGCTTTCCAGGCGGTGACCGCCATAGCGCCTTCGCTCCTCCAGAAAATCTCCCACCTGTTCTGTGGTCAATTCAGAGAGCTGGATCTCCCCAAGTCCGGGGAGAATGTGGTTCTTGAAGAGGTAACCGTGGGCCGCATAGGTAGTCGGCCTGCTCTGGTTCTTGTCGTAGACCTCCTGCCAGCGGAGAATATAGTCTTTCAGCGTCATATCCCCACCTCCATGCACTGGCGCTGCAGGTTCCGGAAGGCCACCCACGGCAAGCCCGCCTGTTTCAGAATCCGCTTGTGGAGGTAGTAGAACTCGTGGAGCTGATACGGCGCTCCGGTCTTGGGGTTGAGGAACACATAGAAGCCGATTTCCGGCATCCGTTCCAGAAGATGTTCCGCTTTGCTGTTGAGAGTCAGCAGGCGCTATCCCTTGAGGATGTACCGGCAGCGGATATGAAAATCGGCCCACAACAAGGTGATGAGTTCACACTGCCGCAGGCCGCTGGAGAGTCCTGTGTAAATGAGAGGGAGTGCGCCCAGCTGTTCCGCCGCGTTCAGGTACCGCTGTAGCTGCCCCAGGCGCAAAGGGGCTGTTTTATATGCTTCTGCTTGTGGCTCCTGACAGAGCCGCACTGGGTTGTAGGGGATGCGCTGGTCGCGGGCCGCCTCATCCATACAGCGCCGTAGGAGCAGATGGACGCACCAGACGCTTCTGGCGCTGAGCCCCTGGCTCCGCAGGCTGTCATAGAAACTGGTGACGGTGTCTTCGATCAGCTCCGCCAGCGGGATGCCCCCGATTCCGGGGAGGATGTGGCGGTAGATCAGGTTTCGGTATCCGCCCACGGTGCTACCGCTCCATCTGCCCTGGTTCTCGCAGAACCAGCGGTCGCACCACCGGCCTACCGTGTAATTGTTTTCTTTCTGCATGTCGTCGCCTCCCTTTGGCAACCGAACAATACCACAGAAAGAGAGAAATAGCCACTACTTTATCGCCCTGTGTATGCCTTTGTTGTCTTTTGCGCGGCGGCATGGTAAAATGAGATACCTTTCCACGCTCCTTGTAAAAAAGTGCCTTATTCTTTGTATAGGCGTGCTAAAAAATGATACGCCTAAGAGTCAGAAATGACTTGCTTTCAGGCTTCGCCAGAGGTACAATACCCCAAACCCAAACAGCAAAAAGAGCCCTTCTGGACAGGCGGCGGCAGCGAATGCCGCGCCTGGTCAAGAAGGGCTCTTTGACCACATGTTTGATCACAGACAGCGCCGGAGCACTCGGAAACAGTGGAATTAAGAGCGACAAAGAGTGAGTGAAATGTAGCAAAAATGATTAAAAACCATTAGAAAGCACCAGAAAAAATTTAGTTCAACCGTTTGGGAGCGTGAGGCCGGAGTTCGAGCCACACTTTCTCAAAATCCCGGAAAGCTCTGGGACGCTAAGGCGGACGGAGTTTTGCCCCTCGCCGGGAACTGGTCAAAAACCGGCGTTGACCCCATATTTGACCACAGTTGGAAAATTCCATATCCGGGTGTAGCGCAGTTGGTAGCGCGCTTGCTTTGGGAGCAAGATGCCGGGAGTTCGAGTCTCCCCACTCGGACCAAAAACCGCCTCAAAACTGATGTTTTGAGGCGGTTTTTGTAACTTTTTCGACAATAATTTGTTTGGCGTTCTGCATAAATAAGGCCTCAAATGTGGTCAACTCACTTTCGCGGATTTGTTTTGGATTTTCGTTGTAAATATAGTTTCTTGTCCGTCTCCGCCACAATTCGTTCTGAAAAGAGGCAAAGACAAACTGCACAATTTTTGAAATATGGGGGCATGACCACCTATTCACGATCAGTTCACGCGGCCGCAACCTTATCTTTGAATCTTGCGTCGCAAAATCTGATAGGCTTGGCTGCACTTTCCCAGCCTTGTTCCTCTCAGCGGAGCCGTGTATAATGGCAGTTGGAAACAGTGAAATAAACGAGTAAGGAGCGGCACTATGCGGATCCTCATGCTGGGCAACAGCTTTACGTTTACCAACGATATGCCACAGATGCTGGCCGACCTGACCGGGGCGGAGGTGGTCCACCACACCCGTGGCGGGGCGCGGCTGTCGGAACAGCTGAACCCCAGCACCAGGCTGGGCAGTCAGACCCAGGCGGCGCTCCAAAAGGAGAAGTGGGACTATGTGGTGCTCCAGGAGATGAGTCACGGCCCCATCACTTTCCCCAAGAGCTTCTTCTCCAGTGTGGAGGGGCTTTGCCGGCAGATCCGGGCAAACGGAGCGGTCCCCATTTTGTTTGCTACCTGGGCCTATCAGAGGGGCGGAGCCAAGCTGACGGATAAGGGCTGGGACTACGACGAAATGGCCCGAACGCTGTCCGAGGCCTACCACAGGGCGGCACGGGAAAATGGTGCCTTGATCGCCGACGTGGGCCAGCAGTTTTACGAGTTGGCCGATACCCAGGCCCTCTATGCCGCCGACGGCGTTCACCCCAGTGAGCTGGGCTCCCGCATCGCGGCGGAGACCATTGCGACTGTGATCCGGCAGCGGGAGGAGGGTTTGCGATGACAGCAGAGGCGAAACCCCGCCGCAAAAAGTGGAAGATCGCCGTCGGCATTTTGCTGACGGTTCTGGTTCTGCTGGCGGGCGGCTTTTTCTGGTATGTGTCCGACTACTACCGGGCGGAGGACGTGGCCCTGGAGGTACTGGCAAGCGGAGATCATCTGGAAGTTCGGGATAATCTGACCATCCTCTCCCCATCCTATTCCACGGACACCGCGATCATCTTCTACCCCGGGGCCAAGGTGGAGGCCGCCGCCTATCTGCCCCTGCTGAACCAACTCCGGCAGACCGGCCTCACCTGCATTCTGGTGGAGATGCCCTTCCACTTAGCTATCTTCGACGTGAACGCAGCGGAAGACGTAATGGCCCAGTTCCCGGATATCCAGCACTGGTACATTTCCGGTCACTCCATGGGCGGGGCCATGGCCTCCCAGTTCGCTTCGGAGCACCCGGACGAGGTGGACGGTTTGATTTTGCTGGGAGCCTACCTCTATGGCGACTATCCGCCTGCCGATACCATTACCGTCTACGGCTCCCTGAACCAGAGCGTGGAGGACAAGATCGACTACAAAGAGAATGTGGTGGAAATTGAGGGCGGCAACCACGCCCAGTTCGGCAACTACGGCCCCCAGGAGGGGGATCTGCCCGCCACTATCTCGGCGGAGGAGCAGCAGGCCCAGACGGTGGAGGCTATCTCGGATTTCATCGCCCAACGACAGAAGTGAAAGAGCTGCCTTCAAAAAAGGTAATTTCATGGCGATATCACCCTGGGCGACAAGTTTGACTCTGGTAGTTTATACGTGGAGGAAGATATAAAATGGCGATTTTTTATTTTTCAGACGTATTGAGAAAAGTAGGACTGAATCCCTCAAAAGTCAAATTGATTCGTCATGCACTAACAGATCGTGGATTTCGAGAGTGTTATAAAGCAAATGTGGTATATGAATATACCTGTCATCAGAAATCTGGATTCAGCAAAGGGTACGATTATTGGGTGACCTTTATAAGCGACCAGGGGACTCTCTGTAAGCTGGATTCCTGCTATAAAGTAGGTGCTGCTGTTCCGGATACGCCCGATATGATCCCGAAGGGTGTCCCGGAAATCGAGGCCAGAAAATTCCAGGGCAAGAACTCATATTTTCATCTCGAACCCCTCGATTTGCTGAAAGAATATGAGGGCAGACTGATCATCGATTGGGGAAAGTCTGCGCGCATGTGGCATCAGAAGGGAACAACCGAAAAGCCTGTTGTGGCAATTCAGGCAGATGAAAAGAAGGTCTTTTCCGGCTTTGAAAATCTGATCCTTACATATGATGAGCTGAAGGAGATCGTTGAAAATCCAACCGTATATGAAGCGTGGCACACAGCGCTGTCCTCTGTCAACGCCATTTATCTCATCGTTGATCGGGAGACGGGAAAACAGTATGTGGGATCAGCTTATGGAAAAGCTGGACTGCTGGGGCGGTGGGCCTGCTATGTTGATTCTCTGCACGGCAATAATAAGCTGATGAAGGAACTGATTTGCGCCTACCCCGAACGTTACCACGATTTCCAGTTCTCCATTTTGCAGATATTGCCCAAAACTGTGACAGATGATGAGGTCATCTGGACAGAGAGCCTATATAAAAAGAAATTGCTCACGATTCCTTTTGGAATGAACGACAATTGAATATCGGGAGATGCGTCTATGACAGAAAATTTGTTTTTAGACTGGGCGATCAAATTGCTGGAGCAAATCGAGACTTCTGAGGAAAAGAAGCTTTGGTGCCGCCGTTATTCCGTGTATTCCCGTAGTCCTGGGCAGGAAACACTCTCACGCGATTTACATGATTTCGTAGACAGAACCTACCAGGCGGGATTGGTGATCCAGAATTATCACGAGGTGATCCAAAAGTGGGGCCTCGAGGAGCGGAATATCTCGATTGCCGATCCGGGATGGCTGGAGACGCAGCCCTATTTGTGTGTATTGGCCTGTATCGCATGGCATTTCCGCAGAGACCATTTTTGCGAGGGTTCCCTGATCAGTCAAAGCATCGCGGAAGGAGTCCTTTTACGCCTGTTTCGTCGGCTCAAAGCGCTCTGTCCCACAGTGGCTCCCGCCGTTACACTGCAAGAACTCTGTTGTGACGGCTGTCGTGCTGTTCCGGAGGTGCCAGGAGTCTATTGGGTATTTGTGCCTGAGGGAATGCCGATCCGTTTCTCGGAACAGGAGTACCGCCCTAAGGCGAAAATCTATCCTGCGAAAAAGCTCCAGGAGAAATATGAGGGATGTGCCGACCAAAGTATCCTGTATATTGGAAAAGCGGAAGGAAAGCGTGGCCTGCGGCAGAGGCTAAAACAGTACATGGACTATGGACGGGGAAACGGAAATATCCATGCGGGCGGACGGGCCGTCTGGCAGATTTCGGACTGCGGACTTTTGCTGCTTGCTTACGAAGCCTATGAAAACGCAGGAGAAAGGGAACGACAATTGCTGCAGGAATACCGAGAGAAAAACGGCTCCTATCCACTGGCCAACTGGCGGGGTTGAGAGAGGAAAAGTAAGAAGTGACCTTGAGAAAAGAGGTTGGTATCACATTGTGATACCAACCTCTTTTGAGCATTCGGAAGCCTTGATATGCCTTTCAAAACCCCGACAGGTCTACGCCCAGGAGAACGAGGGCGATGCAAGCCAAGATCCAAGGCAAGAAGATGACCGGAAACAGGAGCAGCCCCTTGTGGTTTTCGTAGTGGTATTCCTCGCAGGAAAACAGCTTGTCAGGATCATCGACATAATAGAGATACAGGTACAGGGGCGGCGTTGCCGGGTGCTTGAAATGGGCAGTGTATTGCCGTTCTTCGCCTTCGACTGTGTAGCGGTAGACAGCGCGCCAGTTGTAGCGGGATACCTCACCGGAGGGGTGCTTATCCACCAGAGACGCTTTGATGACGTGGTCCCTGCTCTTGGCGATGTCCCGTTTCCGCCCCCAGCTGGCGCCGTGGGAGACCTTTTTGTAGAGCGGCACCGCGATGGCATAGCCGCCGATCAGGATGGCGAATACGACCGCCCATTTGAGCCAATTGACAGGATTGTCGGTAAACATCGTGACGAGAGCCTCTTGGATACTCAATTTCAGCACCTCCATGGCAATTGCCGGTACTTCTCTTATCCATCATACGATATTTGGAGGTGCTCCGCAAGGCAGAATGATACTTTTGATGATGAATTGGAGAATTTGATAAAATGGGTAGTTAAGTCGCCTTTTTACGCCGCCCGCCCCAGCATCCCCCGTATCATCTCATACCACTTCGCCGCCGTATGCCTTGTTACCCCGGCGCCTTTGGCGATAGCCCGGTAACTGGTCACGCCGGGATGGAACTTCATGTACGTTCCAAATTGCAAACCTCCGCACAAATCACTTGCCACAGCACGCAAGCAGTTGTATGATTTTCGTTGAAAAGTAGTACGATAAATCCGAAAAGTTTTCAGTGAAGTGTGGTGCTATGGAGATCAAACGGGACCGCTATCTGAACAAGCTCATATCCTTCATGTGGGATGGACAGGTGAAGGTCATCACCGGCATCCGCCGCTGCGGAAAGTCCTACCTCCTCCACAATCTGTTCCGCACTTATCTGTTGGAGGAGGGCGTTCCGGCAGATCACATTCTCTCCTTTGAGTTGGATCTGACCCGTGATATCCGGTATCGGAATCCGTTGGAGCTTGCAAATCGTGTCCGGGAGATCGTTGAAAATCAGAGAGAGCAATTCTATCTTTTCGTAGACGAGATCCAGATGTCGGACGAAGTGTCGAATCCCTATAACCCGGACGGGAAGAAGATCACCTTCTACGATGCGCTCAACGATTTGAAGTCCCTGTCCAATCTGGACATCTATGTGACCAGAAGCAACTCCCGGATGCTGTCCTCAGACATCCTCACCGAGTTCCGGGGGCGCAGCGACGAAATTCGGGTGCATCCGCTCAGCTTTGCGGAGTATTACTCCGCTGTGGGCGGGGACAAGGAGGACGCATTTGAAAATTACGCCTTCTACGGCGGAATGCCGCTGATCTTGTCCCGCCCCACTGACGCGGCGAAAATGCAGTACCTGAGTTCTCTCTTCTCTGAAGTTTATTTGAAAGACATTGTAGAGCGCAAGAAGGTCAAACGGGAGGATGTACTCTCGGATATTCTGGACCTGCTCTGCTCCTCAGTGGGGTCGCTGACCAACCCCACCAGGGTGGCGGACACCATCAACTCCAAGCAGAAGCGGAGCGGCGAGAATACGGTTTCCCTCAACACTGTGAAAGCGTATATGGATCATTTGGCAGACGCATTCCTTTTTACTGAGTGCAGGCGCTGGGATGTCAAGGGGAAAAACTATTTCGATTACCCCAACAAATATTACTGTGAGGACATCGGCCTGCGGAATGCCCGCATCGGCTTCCGCCAGCAGGAGATGACCCACATCATGGAGAACATCATTTTCAATGAGCTGATGGTGCGGGAGTGCGCAGTGGACATTGGGATCGTGTACAGCAATGAGCGAAATGCCAAAGGAAAACTGACCCCGGTGGCCCGGGAGATTGACTTCATTGCCCACTCCGGTGGGAAAAAGACCTACATCCAATCCGCCTATGCGCTTGGGACGGAGGAAAAGTCTGTCACGGAAAACAAACCGCTCTCCCTGACGGGGGACTCTTTTCCGAAGATCATCGTCCGGCACGACATCCGGAAACGTTGGTACGATGACAACGGCGTTCTTAATATTGGAGTCTTGGACTTCCTGCTGGACGATACATTGGTCTGAACAGCGGATCGTCTGGATCGCAAAAAGCGGCTGGTATCAAAGTGTGATACCAGCCGCTTCCACATTTTACGCCGCCCGCCCCAACATCCCCCGCATCATCTCATACCATTTGGCCGCCGTGTGCCGGGTCACTCCGGCGCCTCTGGCGATGGCTCGGAAGCTGGTCACATCGGGGTGGAACCTCATGTACGTCCAGATCTTCTTCTGGGTTTTGGTGAGTTTATCCGGCGGAGTGACGCCCCGTGCTTTGTCCCGTAGGGCCTGCCGCTCTGTGTTCATCTGCTGGATCAGCACCTTCAGCTTTGCCTCGCATTCCTCCCGGGTGTGGGCGTAGACGCATTTGGAGTGTTTGGTGCCGTCCGGCCAGGTGGGGGAGTAGCGGCCTTCGAACAGGTGGTCATTGATCTGAGTGATGCACCCGGTGCCAGGCTTTCGGGTCTTTCTCAGCACCGGCTGGAAGTCTTCGACCGGACCCTGATCTTCCTGAGCGGATTCCTCCCGCACCTCGTTGCCCAGCCCCCGGTCGATCTTGGCAGCCGCCTCGCTCTGCATATCCCCAGTGACGTGGGTGTAGATGTCCAGGGTGGTGGCCGCAGACACGTGGCCCAGCATGGCGGAGAGGGTCTTCACATCCATGCCGTTTTCCAGGGACAGGGTGGCGAATGTGTGGCGTAAATCATGAAATCTAATTCTCTTACACCCGGCCCGCTCCAGAATGATCTGGAGACGCCGTCGCACCGCTCCCGGCGTCATGGGCACGTCCTCTTTGACCGGGGAGGGGAACATCCATCGGGAGTCCACCGTCTCCCGATACGCCCGCAGCACCTCCACCACGCCGGGTGGCAGGACCAGCCTGCGGATGGAGGCGCGTGTCTTGGGGACGCTCACCTGGAGCCGCCCCTTCACCTCGTAGACCTGCTTGTTCACGGTCAGGGCCCCGGTCCTGAAGTCCAGGTCGTCCCACTGGAGGGCCAGCAGTTCGCCCCGGCGCAGGCCGGTGCATAAGTCCAGAAGGAACAACTCAAAGTATCCCTCCGCCTGGGCCTGGATGAGGAACCGCTGGAGCTCCTCCCGGCCCAGTACCTGCATTTCTCGCCCCCGCTTGGGCGGCAGCTTGCAGCCCACCGCCGGGTTGGTGCGGATGAGCCCCTCCTGCACCGCCTTCTCCAGTGCGGACCGGCAGGCGGCGTGGAGACCGCGCACCATGGAGTCGGACAGGCCCTTGCCGAACTGCTCCGTGCGGATGAGCCGCCCGGCCGTTTTCATCCGGGCATAGAACTGCTGGAGGTCCTTCTGGGCCAGCTGGTTCAAGGGGATCTTCCCCAGCTCCGGGATGATATGCTGATAGATCTTCGCCTCATAGTTGGCCTGGGTGGTGGGACGGATCTGGGGCTTCACATAGTTCTGGTACCAGAAGTCCAGCCACTCCCCGAAGGGCATCTCCGGCCGGACCTTCTCCGTCTTGGAGCCGGTCATCGTCTCCCGGAGCTGTTTCAGTTTTTCCTGACACTCCCGTTTCGTTTTGGCCAGGACGTTTTTTGTCCTGGGCAGGCCCTTCTCGTCGTAGCCGATGACCACCCGGCCCTCCCAGCGGCCGTCGTTCCGCTGGCGGACGGAGCCCTCGCCCTTTTTACGTCGCTTACCCATGGCGGGCACCTCCCTCCGGCCTGTCTCTTTGCCACGGTTTCAGGTCTTCCCCCAGGAGATCTTCCAGAAAGCCGCCCACGATGTGGCTGGCCTCCTGCTGCATGTCCGGCGTCACGTGGGTGTAGGTGTCCAGGGTGAAGCTGGCGTTGGTGTGGCCCAGGATACCGGACAGGGTCTTGGCGTCCACGCCGCTGGTGAGGGCGTGGGTGGCAAAAGTGTGCCTTAAATCGTGGAATCGGATCGTAGGCAGCCCCGCCTCTCTTAAGATCCGCTTCATCCAGTAGTAGGCGGCGCTGGGGCGTACCGGCTTCTCCGGAGCCAGAGGTTCCGGGAAGATCCACTGGCTGACGGCGTGCTGTTTCCGCTCCCGCAGCCGCTGGACGGTACTGGGCGGCAGGCGGATGGTCCGCCGGCCCTGGCTGGTCTTCGTTTCGCCGATCTCCAGCTCTCCGGCCTTGGGGACGTTCACCGACCGGAGGATCTTCAGCGTCCCGGCCTTCTCGTCGAAGTCCTGCCACATGAGGCCGCAGATCTCGCCCCGGCGGAGACCGGTGGTCAGCTCCGTGTAGAAGAAGTCCCGCCAGATCTCGTTGCGCTCCACTGCAGCCAGAAATGTCTCCATCTGCTCCTTCGTGAGGATCTGCTTGGGACGATGGTTGGCCTTGGGCACCACGGCCCCGTCGGTGGGGTTCCGGGCGATCACATGGGCCGCCTCCGCGTCCTTCAGGCACCGGTGGAGCATGGCGTGGATGCGGAGCACCATGGTGTCCGACAGCTCATGCCCGTGTTCCGGGTGCTCACGGACGCGGCCCTCGTGTTTCAGCTTTCGGTACAGCTTCTGGATGTCCATGCGGGTCACCCGGGAGACGATCTTATTCCCCAGGTAGGGCTTGATGTAGCACCGGATGAACTGCTCATAACTCCGCAGGGTGTTGGGCCGCAGGGTGGCGGCGCCGTAGTCCTCCATCCACCGGTCCAGCCACTCGCCCAGAGTCATGCGGCTGTCCTCGGTGAGCTCCACGTCCTGAAAGGCCTCCAGATCCCGGTGGAGCTTGTCCAGCAGTTCCTTCTGGGTTTTCGCCAGGACATACCGGAAGATGGGCTCGCCGTTTTGCTTGTGGCCCACCACGATGCGGCCCTCCCAGCGGCCGTCCTCCCGCTTTCGGACCATGCCGTCGCCGGACGGCCTGCGTTTTGCCATAGGCTATTCCTCCTTATTTGGGTCGAGCAGACTGCCGTCGTCCTCGTCCAGGGCCTCCAGGATCATGCGTACTCCCAGGCGGAAACCCCAGGACGAAGTTCTCCAGGGCCATGGTGCTGCCGATCTCATTCTCCGCGTTGATGAGCCGGAGCAGCAATGTTTTTTCCCTGTCCTCCAGCAGGGCGGTGAGTTTCTCCTCGCACTCCGCCGACTGTTCCATGGCCTTTTTCAGTGCAGTCCCCGATTTGACGATCTGATCGTTGGGGGTGATGTTTCCGAAGTACAGATTTTCCAGTGTGTCTCGCATGTGTGCCGCCTCCTTTGTCAGCAACACACAATACCCGAATTTCCGCCCAATAGCCACCCCCAACCGCAACTATTTTCAGAAAGTTATCATCTGCGGGCAGGATTTTATCTTTGTACTGCGGTCCAGATTTTGATATGCCTGCCATAGAAAAAACCGCCTGCATCTCTGCAGACAGTTCCGGTGACAAATCGTTTCTCCCTATGGAGAAGATTGTCTCTATTCGTTTGTTTCGTCGTCCTGCACATCTCCAAAGAGGATGCGAAGATAATCCCGGCGGCCGTAGAGCACACGATCCACATAGACATCGTTGTCAAGAACTCGGTAAAAAGTGAGGTAACTGCCGGTCACAAGGAAACGATAATCACTCTCGATATCGGCAATCGAGGACAGGGACGCACCAATCAGACTGTGCTCCCGCAACCTGCGGATGTCCTTTGTGATGTTCCGTACCGTGGAGATCGCTGCGCTGGGATTTTCCAAATTCTTTGCGATATAGGACTTGATCCCGGCCAAATCAGCCTGCGCCTCGTCGGATAAATGCAGGTTATTCATCTGCGATTCCGAGATGTTTCTCTACGGCCTCCAGCGTCAACCAGCCCTTTTCCTCCCCGGACTTGCGGCCCTTGGCCAGCTCGTTCATCAGCCGGAGGGTGGCCTGTGTCCGCTCATAGTCCTGCATGTCCACGATGGCGTAGCGGCCCCGGCCATTCTTCGTCAGAAAAACCGGAGCGCCAACTGCCACGTCATGCAGGACCTCCGTGTAATTACGCAGATCAGAGATGGGTTTGATGTTCGGCATGGTATTCAGCCCCTTTCTTGCCCTTAGTATACCTCGATCTGCTGTAAAATTCAACAGCATTTTTTACTGCGGTTTAATTGGTGATTGCTACCACCCCATGGTCATGCCGCCCATGTCCTGCCGGGGAGTTTCCTCATGGTCATCCGGCTTGTGGCCCATGGCGATCTTCTTTTCCCGGATTTTCCTCCGCAGCTTTCGGTCCACCTGCTGTCCTACCGGGGCGGCAGGGGGCACCGAGTTGTCACGAAAGATTTGACTCAGATGGTGGAGCAGCCGGGTGGCCGACAGGAACACATTGGGCCTGCGCGCCTGATCGAAGTGCTCCAGAAAGAAGTCGGCGTATTCGTTTCCCTGTTCTGCCGATTCATAGAAATACGCCCAGGCCTGCTCCCGGTCCTGTTTGATGCCCTGGCCGGTAAGGTACAGCTTTCCCAGAGCGTACTGGGCGTACTGGTTGCCCTGCTGGGCGGACTCGGTGAGATAGGACACCGCTTTGAGCACGTCTTTCGGGACATCTTTCCCCTCCAGATACAGCTTTCCCAGGCGGTAGGCGGCGCAGGAGTTCCCCTGCGCCGCCGCTTTTCCATACCAGGATACCGCCTCATTCGTTCGATTTTGGCCTTGCAGGAGCTTTCCAAGAGCGTACTGGGCGAAGTCATATCCTGCGTCAGCCGCCCGCCGGAACCACAGTTCTGCTTGCTCATCATCGGGGAGAACACCCCGACCGTCCCGCCAGCACTTGCCCAGTTGGTAGGCGGCCAGGGAGAACCCTCTCTGCCAGAGCTGCTCCAGCACCTGCACCTGTTCCGCCTTTTCACTCTCCGGATTTTCGTACTCCTCCAGCACTTCCTTGGCGCTCTGGTAGATTTCGGCCATCCGCCAGTTGGAGTTCCAGGTGAAGTACACCGCATCCTGGTCCTCATCCACCTCGTCTCTCATACGGGCATCCTCGAAGGTAAACGTGCCCAGCCGGAGCCGCTCCGCCTCCCGGATGACCATGTTTTTGATGGCTTTGAACTCCTTCTGCTGGGAGAGGGGCAGGCGCTCTCTGGGGGCGTCCTTGTAGTAACGTTCCAGCTCGTCCCGAAGCTGATTCCACTGTTCGTAGCACTCCGCCACCTCCGGGACCTTGGCCAGTTCATCCACGATGGCATCCACCTGCGCCTTTGCCGGCTTTTTCAGGTAGCCATAGACCTTCTTGCCCTTGTGGTCTTCCAACATCCCGGCCAGCGTCTCCATCTGCTCCGCGATGGCCGGGCTGTGACACAGACCTGTCTCCATCTCCCGAATGAGCCGCCCCATGGCCTCCGTCGCCTCGTCCCGCACTTGGCTGTAGGACAGATCTTTTTGCTGATACAGGGACAGCAGTTCGTCCCGGAAGATCTCATTGGACAGCTGGGAGCGCATTTTTTCGATGCCCTTTTCCGTGAGATACCCCTGCTTTGGATCCGCCGACCAGATCATCATGTGGATGTGGGGGTGGTGCTTCTCGTCGTGGAAGGCGGCACACCATCGGAAGCTGCTGGGCGAAATCTTCATGGCCTGAGCCAGCTCCGTCTGGTGGGCCAGCAATAACCTGCGCCAGCTCTCGCTGGTTTCGTAGCCCAGCCGGTGTGCATCCTTCCGTTTCAGGGAGTAGACGAAGGTCCACACCGGCCCGGTGTGCCCGTTGATCTCCTCCATGGTTTTCTCCAGATCGGCGGGACCGTCAGCGGAGAACAAGCCGTGGGAGCGGGGACGTTCCGCCATGTATTCCAGGTAGCCGCCGCCGTCATGGGCGGGGTGCGGAGCCTCGATCAGCTCCACACCCTCCCGGGTGGCGATGTACTCGGCGTAGTGACCGCCGCCGTTTCCCGGCTTGATGTAGCCCGACTTCTGGATTAGTCCCGGCATCACTCAGCCCCCTTTTGGTAACGAACAGTGTCTTCGAAGCTGATCTCGCCGTTGGTTTCCTTTACCTCTTTGACACAGCGGACGCGGGCTTTCCGCAGCTGATCCGGGTCGATCTCTATGTCGGCGGCCAGAATATTCCCCATGAGGTTTTGATCCACCGACAGCTTGAACAGCAGGTGTCCCATCCGTTTACCGAATGCATTCAGCTTGCCTTCCAGCACATCGGCGAGAACCCGGGGCAGGTAAGCATCGGCAGATTCTGCGTCCAGGTAACCGGAGTAGAAACGGATGGCCTTTTCGATAAATTCATTTCTGGTGGAGCAGTTATCTTGCTGGTAGCGCGATTCCACCTCGGTCCAGGCGGATTTACTGAGCCAGACGGAATGTTTCTTATTTTCCTTTTTCAAATTCAAAATCCTCTCCTTATTGCATCAGCGCCGCCCGAAAGCCTGTCACAGCGGGGATTCAGGCGGCTTTTGAGAAAAAACAGCGCCAATCTCAAATCGGGTTAGTCGGAACAGCGCCAACTCCAACCCCTGAAACCGCCCGCACTGCGGGCGGAAGTGACCGCCCAGGCGCCATAAAAGCGCCAGGGCTTTCTCCTGCTTTTCCTTTCGTCCTCCGTAAACCAGTTATGGGGCGGCAAATTCCCCGGATAGGCCTCCTCCACAGCGGTGGAACAACGGGCCAAATCCGCCCTGAAAGCCCCAGGTGGGGCAGGGACTCTGCCCTGCCCCAAAAGAGGGCACACAGCCCCTCACAGGCCGTTACACAGGGGAAGCCGCTTGCTGCAGGGAACGGTGTGCTGCGGCAGAAAGATTCGGCAGTATTCCTCCGGCCCGGACACCAGATGCCGGCGCATCATCTCGCCGCACTGAAACATCTGGAGCACCGCATTTCGATAACAGGCCTTAATCTCCTCACGGCACTCCTTCGCAAAGACTCTTTGTTCATCTGTCAGGGTTCCACGACTCTCATCGCAGAGGAACAGGGCCACCCCGTCTTCGTCGATAGACTCCTCGTGCGTACGGTTCCACCTGTTGACAATGTACCGCCGCATGTCTATGGTGCGCCGTGCTGACAGAGACGGGTTCTGCTCAATCACGCAGTCGATCATCTGCATCAGCATCCGGATGCACACTCCTTTCTCTTCAGCGCCGCCATGCGCTGTTCCGCTCTCTGCCGTTCCAGTGCCAGGTCAGCCGCGTGGAGCTGCCGCTCATAGAACTGTTCGATGGACATCTGGATGGGCAGGATGTAGTAACGCAGACAGCCGTTGAGGGTGCGGCCGTCCCGGGTGGTGACGGTGGTGCGCTCCGTCCGGACCAGGCCACGATCCTCCAGCTCGGCCACATACTTGCGTACTGTGTTGACGCTCATCCCCACCGCCTCTCCGATGGTCCGGTAGCTGGCCACGCACTGGTAGGTCCTCCGGTCCTCCCGGTGGAGGAGAAATCCGTAGACCGCGATCGCCCCGGCAGACAGTCCCAGGGAGAAGATCTCGTTGGGGAGGGGGAAGTAGTTCTTGACGGGATCACGCTTGGGCCAGTGCTGTTTTCTCATTTGGCACCTCCCGACTGTCCCTCCGCCCACTGGATGAACTTCTCTTTCGGAACTACCATTCGGCTCCCCACCCGCAACGTGGGGAAGCCGGGATCGTTGAGCAGCTCGTAGGCGGTGGAGATGGACACGCCCAGCACCTGCGCCACCATCTTGGCATTGAGGAACAGGGGCAGGTCGTCGTAGGATTTGTAGACAGACAGTTTCAATGCTTAGTACCTCCGGTGTTTTAAATTCAGAGAAAAAATTTCTTGCGTTTCGGAGGTCTCTCTGTTAAACTGGGACACAGATCAGGCTGTGTTTTCCGAAACGCGGCAGGCCGCTGAACTGTTGCAGCAGTTCGGCGGCTTTTTTTGCAGGAGCTGTCTTTTTAGATCTGTCTGGCCATGCACCATACCCGTTCCTGCCCTGCGGCCTTGTTTGACCAACACAGCGTTTTCTTCCCCTTGGTATGCTCGACCGCTCCTTCTATGACGGCGTCCTGGCATTACTTCTCCGGGGAGTATCGTCTCTGGTGATGGGTATTCGTTTTTCAAGGTGCCGTTCCGAATGTTTGGGACCAATTTCCCGTTGACAATCGTATTTGCGGGTGTTAGACTATTGTAAGATTATTTTGACAGCTCCTTTTCAACTGTATCGTAACATGATTTCCAGTCGCCGTCAAGACTATCTTAAAAATAATTTGTGATTGTCTATTTTGGAGGGCGCCGACATGTGGTATGCCAAGATGTACTTCTCTGAGAAAAAAGAGGTTTTCCAATTTGATAGCCACGGGGTCCAGGGCGTTCCCTCGACCTACAAGGAACTCCCGTTCCTGGAGAGCCTGCTGTCTTTTCTGGAGACCGACTGTAAGGAGCTGGAGCCCCTGCTGCGGCGGGCTTATGAGAATTGGTCCCTTCTGATCGACAGGGATGATAAAGAGGCTGGGGTCCGTACCTTGATGGACCTGGGTGACCTTGGGAGCCGGCACATCTACCTGCATCTTCTGTATGTGCGCTGGTTTGAGCGGTTTGGACGCATGGGGATCACCCAGGACCGGGGGAGCAGGGAGGATCAGGAGATGCTGGAGGAGCTGCAGAGCCTTCCGAAGCAGCTCCCACTGTATCAGCAGCAGGTACAGCGTTTCTTTGATCTCGTTCTGGATGTGGACAAGGCAGGACGGGATCCCCAGCAGCAGGCGTCGGCCCACTATCTCTACGATGCCCCCAAGGACCCGTCTCTGTTCTCCTTCCGGCCTATCCCCCTCAGCTTTGAACCGGTGGAGCCGGGCCGGTGCTCGCCGGTTCTGTATCCCATCCACATTTCGGACATGATCGACTACTCCCTGCGCAGCTGCGTGGAGCGCGGCATTACTGTTCGGCGGTGCAAGAACTGCGGACGGTGGTTCCCCCAGACCGGCCGGGTCAGCGCGGAGTACTGTGAGCGTCCGGTGGCTTCCGGACAGCAGACCTGCCGGGAGGCCGGAGCCTTCCAGCAGTGGACCAAGAAGCAATCCGACGATCCGGTGTTCAAGGCCTACCGCAAGGAGTACAAGAAGCGCTTTGCCTGGATCAAGGCCGGCCGTATCACCGACGAGCAGTTCTACGCCTGGAGCGAACAGGCCAGAGAGATGAAAAAGAAATGCGACCGGGAGGTCATCACCCTGGACGAGTTCAAGGACTGGCTGGGGAAGCCGTGAGGACAAATCGGCAGAAAATGAGCAACGGGACGCGCCCAAAGGCGCGTCCCGTGTATTCTTTGTATTTGCGATGCAGATCTCGATGGACTTGTGGTAGTGTCAAAAATTGGACCTGTTGACAAAGTCCTATTTGAAAAAATAGGCTAATTTTCCACCCAGGTTGTTGTAGGTTTATAGCCAAATATGAGTTATTCCCTAAACTTTTTCCAACGCAATTTTGGGACAAATCGACTTTGTCAACAGGCCTCAAATTTTTCGCAAAATGATTTGCAGACTCTGGGATGAACAAACTCAGCCGGCAATAGAGGTGTCCTCAATGGCGACCTCCTTCATCTTCATAGAACGCAGTTCCTCCACCACAGCCTTGGCCTTCTTGCGGGCAGCTTTCTTGCCTTCCTGGGCGTGGATCGTTTTGAGCATCTTGGTCACCAGATTCACCTTGAAACGAGGCGTCACGGAGAACACATTGCAGTATCGCAACGGTCTCTGAACCGATAAAAGTCGAGGAAGAATCACTTAATTCGGCAAGGGTGATCATCCGATTATGCTAAAAGCGAGCCTTGCGGCCCGCTTTCAATAGATTCGGAAGAATGGAGGCTATTATCCAACCAACACCGGGATGGTTGAATGAATGAGCGGACAGCCGTCTTTCATTTTCAGTGTAATCCCATAAACCGTCATTCCTTTTTCTAAGCATACATTGAACAAGCGGGCGTATTCCTCAATACCATTGTTAATCTGTATCTCTCTGACGTGGTGACTAAAGGCTGCAAAGAGATAACAAACCTTGAAACCTTTATCCAAAAGAGAGGATAACTGCACTAATTGTTTGATTCCACGTTCCGAATACACCGTTGGGAATAGGGCGGTCTTTTGGAATGAGAGAATGCTTTTGATTTCTATGAGAGTTTTTGTGTCCTCAATATACAGATCGCTTTTATAGCCTCCGATCTTCTTTTCTCGGACAATCTGCCTTCGTAAGCCAAGAAATGAAAAACGCCGTTTGGGAAGTGCCTCTTCGATAATCCTGTTCGCCTGAGATAGATTCAGAAGAATAAACTCGTTTTTGATTTTCACGGCATAGATTGCATATTCTGTTCGTGCGTCTTTGGCCTGATTGTGCTTCAAAAGAACAGTGCGACCTTTCATATCGATAAAGTTACCCAATCTACAGGAGGACGGGATGTAGCATTCAACATCCTTACTGTCTATGGTAACCTGACAAAGAAAGCGGTTCTTGCTTTCCTCCTTGAAGGTTCCATAAATCATTTTTGCTTCAGTCATTTGCTACACCCCGTCATCCGGTCATTTATTCTGATCCTTTACGCGCTGCACAATCTCATCAAGCTCTGGAATCTCTATCAGATATCCTTGGGCGCGCTCCAGTGTATCGCTGTTGCGATAAATCATATCACCGTGCTTTTGCAAATACTGCGCATCGGGAGCCTCAATAATCATCCGCGAGGAAATTCCATCATTGACCCGGAGAGCCACGCGTCCGTTAAGTTGCGCCTTTGTGGTCGGAGGAACGAGCTTTGCCTCTGGCCGTTGAGTGCAGATCACAAGGTGAATGCCTCTGCTACGCCCGGCCTGCGCGATTCGTTGCACAGGCTTGAAGAACGCATCCCTCTCCTTTTTCGTTTCCAACTGGTCGGCCAGATCAGCAAACTCATCAATGACCACTACAATCGGCTCGAGTTGCTTTTCGGCCTTTTTGTTGTACTCTATGATATTTGCTACTCTTGCCTCAGCCAACAGTCTGCCCCTGCGTTCCGACTCTTCAAAGATTACATCCTTGATAACCTTCGTGGCCTCTGTCGCATCGGATATGATTGCGCCGGAATACAAATGTGGGAGTCCCTCAAAATGGATGAAGTCCTCCAGTTTGGACGAGGACAACACCAACTGTAAATCTTCCTTGTGCGGATGGGTCATCAGCAGTGTAGCGAGCATCGTAAACAGGAAAACAGATTTGCCAGATCCGGTGCTGCCGCCGACCAGCATGTGCGGCATTTGCCCCAAATCCTCTATCAGATCGCGGCCATTCGGTGTGCGCCCGAGCGGGAAGAAAAGCTGTTCTGGCGAAGTGACCGGCGGTAATTTCTCAATCACGTCACTAAACAATACCTTCTCTCGCTGAAGCCGGGGAACATCGAGCAGTAGTTCGTCGGAATTGGGAATTGGCTGAACAATAACGCCACTGCGTTTCATTTCACGCCCGATATCCTCGAGATGGCTGGTTAAGCCCTGCAATGCCTGACCTCTCGCCAATTTGAACTTTATGCGTATTACGCTCGGGCCGACCACAGTGTCACCGGCGTTACATTCCTTGAGGTTTACATGATAATCATTGCAGGACCGTTTGAAATCCTTGACCAACTGCTCGATTTCCTCGGAGCTAACGCTCACTGGAATTTGTTTCGGCACAGATTTCGGCGCAGAAATGGTTACAGGTGTTTTTTCAGGTTCCTCCTCTGGCTGAGAAAGCGGTTCCTCCACCGTGGATGCTTTTTCGGAAGTGTTTTTTGAGGTGGTGTCATTGGCAGTAACGACAAGCCCGTCAATTACCTCTCCAGCCCGTTTCATATCCTCGTCTTCGGGGGAGGTCGCAACGGGTTCCTCGCTCTCATCGAAATCAATCGTAACAGAAGTCTTCACGACCCCATCATCGCCGAGAACATCCCGCTGGATTTCATGTGATGTCAACTTCCAGAAATCGATTCTCACATCTTCGAACTCGGGATTATGGCATATGATGTGTTCACCGCCAGTCGCCTCATTTAATTTGATGTGCAAAATAATGCCGGAAATATCAATTTGAATGTTGCCGCCCTTGCCATTCCCGAATGCCTTTTTCAAAATGCCATACCACTTTTTCTGCCATTGTACATCATGGACATTTCTAAAGCATTCAGAGACAATCTGATATTTCAGGACTTCCCGCCGCGCCGACGTAAACATATCGGTTGCGTCCGCATCGGCAGAGAAGATTTCCTTCAACATTTCCGCAATAGAAGCGACCTGATTAGCGGCGTGACCTGTGATTGCAAAGGAAGCACTCCCATCCTCTTTTGTGATGGTAGAATCGGAAGAGTCGTCCCGGGTTTTTACCTCAATGGGCTGGATGTGGAGAGTATTCTTTTTCTCTTCATAATAAAGCCCAACAAGGTCAGCACGCTCATTTCCGTATTTATTGTTTGAGAGCCAGAGTCTCGCCTTATCATCGTCAAGCGAAGCGACTAAAGAATCCTCATGCTGTTTCGTATACCACGAAGCGGCAAACAGGGTTCCGATTAGCCCCTTTTTCTTGTTCTCGATGGCTTGCGTATCGCTCCCAAAGCGAGGAATACTAATCAGACCGTTGGAGGCAATATGGCCGAATTGCTTCAGCAGATCAATCAAGGCGCTCTCTTTCGGATAAAGATTGTAACCGCGAAGGAGTGTGATGTACTGCGCAATAATCCGCGAATGGCTCGATGCCCAAACATTGACCCTTCGCTTGTCGTACTGCATTTCCCCGATAGGAATGGAAGCCTCGGGCTGGTAGTTATTCGTGTCCCGATCTGCCGCCACCAACCACTGCACCTGCATATCATGGATTGTCGAAACAACATCCGTCATGTCTGCGTTGCCATTATAGGTAGTGCGCGGATTCATGTTATTGCTGATAACATCAGCGAATTTCATCAGTTTGTGATAATCACCAATCAATCCCGAATCCACCTCAGTAGAGGGAAAAATGCTGCCCCTGTGTTGGATTTCATCAAAGTCATAATCATAGGTGATAACAAGCGGGTTAATGTACAGGTTTTGGCTGTTCGGTCCGAACTCAATAGCGTATGCGGACTGGTCAAAATAGAACGCAACATGAACAGGCTTATCTTTGAGTAGCTGCTTTATTTCGCCTGCCGATGCAACATTTTTTATGCTGATCGCTATCTTACCCGTTCTCAGATACTCGCCAATCTCATAATCCTTGCCTGAATAATCGAGCTTGGAAAGTTCCGTGTTGCCGTTCTGATTGCGCGTGAGATAGACATCATACACGACTCGTCCGCAACCGTTTTTATCCATGAAAGCTTTGATTTGCCGAATGATCCCGGTCAGTTCGGGTGCGTCCACAGAGCAAATTCTTACCTCTTCTTTGGTGTATGGAGCAAAACCAATCCAGCGCGAGAGGATTTCGCCGACAGCAGTCGTCCCATCATCACCGAGGTAACGGTTGGTCTTGTTTTCAAAGGTTGGTAGCATTTCGATATTGCCGGAACACGGCAGCACCTTATCATCCATTGTCCCCGTCACAACTCGATTGGCAATAACAAAGCTCAGAATTTGCGGCAGTTTTGAGAGAACCTTTGCCAACGCTTCCTTATCCTCGTTACTCAACGCGGCTTTCTTTCCCAGCAGACTGCGGAAAACCTCATAGTACCGCCAGAGATAAATGGGATGAAGCGGGAGCAGGATCGCCTTCCATTCCTTCGGTGTCTTGATGTAAAGTACATCGAGTAGCAACAGTGCGCGGGCGACATAGCCAGTTCCTACCGCACTAATCTGGCGCATTGTGGGTTCGTTGACGTTAAAAGCATGATATAACTTTTCCCACGCCCGGATGTAGTTAATCAGGAGATTTCGACTTTTCTCATCAGAACCAAACAGCAGAACCGGATGATACATGATCATATCCAGTTCACGGCACAGGGCGCTTCGATACTCGGTCAGTTCTTTTATAATCGGCAAAAACGGTTCTGCCGTCTCAATCTGCTTTTCGGCAAATTGAGAATCAAACTGAGTCAGAAAATCAAACAGGGCCTGACCGCCATCAATCCCGCCCTTAAAGGCAACAAGGGATTCCTCGTCCTTCGGATTGAAACTATACTGTTCTTTGATATCCGCAGAGATAGCATCCTTCAAAACGGTTTCCTCAGTTTCAATCAATGCACCCCATGCCTCGTCATTGCAAACACGCCCAACGAGTTTGCGGAGATCCGTCTGATTATTCTCCAGCACAATAGGTCTGTCACCGAATCTGCCGCCGATTAATGGCAAATCCTCTTCGTTTTCGCCATTTTCTGTATCGTAGTGTTTTCTTAATGCCGCCAGCAGCTCCTTGATATTTTCGAGATCATCTTCGCTGCCAAAAACAACGGCATCCGAGATAAGAGTATCCAGTTCCTTTGGGCGGATAGGCGCAATGGGGCTGGGATCAGCATCTAACTCTTCGATAGACGGATTGCCTGGATTAACCTCCGGTTTTTTCGGTTGCTCTTTTTTCTGTGATGCAGAGAATAACTCCTGTACGGATGTAAAATCGAGTTCCTGCAACGTACTCTTCTTCGCATACTTATAGAAATTTTGGAGTGCGCGGTATGCCGTCTGGAGCCGATCCTTATCTTTTGTTTTGGTCCGGGCAAGTGAGCGGCTGAGCTTCTTTCGGGAATCCTCACTAAGCTGTCCGATAGAGATTATGAGTTCACGGTTCCGGCGTAGCCGATCCTCTGGCTTGTTTTTCGTGCTGAGGATATCAGGGTCAGAGAGAAGATTCAGCCTCCACATATTGACCGGGATGGCCGCAGATTGTTCGTTCGCTTCGCCAACAGCGGCAACAAAATCACTTATCGCTTCAAAGGAAAAGTAATCGGAGGCGTCCGAAAGAGCCGTCCAGAAATTGTGTGTTGGCGTATTGTTGTCGTTCTTAATCTGTGCGCCAATCAGATGCTGCGACAGGTCTCTTACAGACACCACATCGAACTCCGCGAGAGAATGGAGTTTATCTGTATCGTTGCTGATGAACACCACAATATGCCCTGCACATTCCGGCATGCTGCGCCAAAGCACTGCTTTTTCAATGGAGTCAGAGAGAATATAGTTGTTCTTCTCGTCGGTATCGGCTATCGGGTAACCTACCGCTGCGGCGTAAATATACTGGCCCGTGCTTTCGGCGACAGAGGCCGTAATCTTATCCGCATCGATAGAATCCACGCCTTTGACAATGATTCCGACCTTAGTTTGGGGCAAGCGTTCATTCAGAAGATCAACAACAATCTGCTGTTTATCAATCATTGCTCAGCCCTCCCAATCTGATTTGCAGAATGCCATCTGCCATTTCCTCTGCGAAGTCCATTGATTCGAGCGCCGAAGCAAATGAGACGAAGTTTGCTTCCAGTGCATCTTCATCGACCTGCATAATCATGCCGCTTTGACGGATCTTGTCTAACTCAAATTGACTCCCACCGATGATGATGCCAAAGCGTTCCCATAGACGTTCACGGATCTCCTTGCCGTTCAGCACCTCATCCGGCCCCACACAAGAGCGAAGCATCATCTCCAAAACATCCTGTGAAAGAACGAATCGTTTGTTTGGATGTAACTTGTCCGGTGGATAGAGAATGCCAGAGGAGGTTCCTAAAATCTTCAAGCAGTTAACCGGATGTGAAGATGCTTCAAGCGCCAGCATGTCATACATCGTTTCTCCAAAGGTCAGACGCGCATCGTCCTCGGAGGCGGCGTTCTCAGCGCGTTCCTTTGCCAGAGACCAAAGCGTTTCCAACTCGTCCTTGCTGGTGTTGGAAATCTTCTTATCCTTCTTATAGGTCGGAACACTGCATTCGAGTAGCCCCTTTTTATCAAAGCCGTTCTCCTCCAGCCACTGAGAGTAACCCCATGCATAAAAACGGTTGATCGATTTGTGCATCTGCGTATACGACATTTCGGACGCTCTGGCAACGCTGCTCTGACTCGGAGCCTTTCCAGAGAAATCCAGCAGAATCGGTCTAATCTGCTCACCGCAGTAGAATGCCTCGAGCATGGCCATATACCGAATCAGATGGAAGATGCAGAAAAAGTTGAACAATCGAAGTTGGGTAAGTGTATTAGGATGCACCTTGAAATTTTCAAGAAGGCAAAGGCCGCTCTCTTTGATTCCCTGCAAGAACCATGCTGTATTCTCGTTTATATTCTGGAAAGCCGGGAGTTCTTCGTGGCGACTCACATCTTGAAACTCTTCCATGTCTTTTTCTAACACCGGCTCGAACAGCAAGGAAATCGGGTCATTTGCAGCGGAGAGCACATCCTTTATGTAGTTTGCCAAATCAGGACAATACTCCTTGATGAGACCGCCAATGAACTCGCCGGTGTCCTCGTACATTGAGCGCCGAGTGATAAAATAACATGATCCAGCGGAATAGGAAATCATGTCGTCCTTGAGCCCCTTTACGACATAAACACCCTTATCGGCGGAAAGTAATCTCTGCATGACGTTTCGGAGAGATTCCAGAGCATTCGGCGTGACGCTTTCCTCGATTTTCTCTCTCTCCTTCATCAAGTCATAAATGGTGTCGAGTTCGTTTCCCTTCGGCACCATGCCTTTCGCATCAGAAACCAGTGCCAACCGCTTAATGCTCATGGTGGTATTGTATTTACCATAGATGCTTCTCAATACACCACCCGCAACATGGACAGGTTTGATGGAACCGCCATTTGGAGTGAAGCCAACATATTTTCTATCGACAGCCGTTCTGCTGTCGCTGAGAAAAATCTGCTCTGCCATTTCATGCTTCCTCCGTTCTTGAACTGTTCACCGAGAGATACTTTTTATCCTCACGGTCAATCATGACATCAATTCGCTTTTTGTTCTGGATATCGAGCAGATTGATACTTACGATATCTTCCTCAATCCCATTAAAGGATTGCAGTTGTTCGATGAAACGCCAGACCTTCTTTACGAGATCGGACTCAAGGAAAAGGACGGGAACTCCGCGTTCTGCTTCCGAAAGTAGTAGATACATATCGAAGTCAATTTTCAGGAAAATGTTCGCTGCGTCCTTTTTCTCAAAGCGCACATAGTTCGGAATCATTTCAATTCCGGCCTGCATATTTTTTTGGAGCATGGGTCTACCGATGCTAAAACTGCTGGCCTTTTGGGTACCGATGGAAATCAGCACCTTGCGCGGTTCATTATCAAACCTGTGTCCAGACCAAATCTTCATCTCGGAATTCGATGGTTTTGCACTTCCGAAGAATGCGTTAATTTTTCGAATCAGTTCTTTGACGATTTTCTTGTCGTTCTGCTGCAGGAAGGCTTGGAACTTAGAGACGTCATCATCAAGTATCTTTAGGAGTTCCTCACCGTGGGTATTGAAGAAATAAAACTGTCTTTTGCGGAGTTTGAACAACTCATCATTATCGTAGGCGATGGTCTCGGCAGGAATCTTGTAACTCTCCACCCATGAGTCTGCCTCGAGATCATTCAGAATGATTTTCTCATCCCAAAGTGGGTGCGAGATCTTGACCGGATCGATACTGCGCCTTATTGCGTCAAACAGTCCACCCTTGCCCGCATAGACCAGATTAGCGATATCATATTCATCATTGCCGGCCGTCTGATTCAACTGTTTGCAGGTGCGGTTGCCAAAGATCAGGAAAGCAATGAGACTCTGCATCTCTCGCAGCGTTGCGTGATACCCCTGTAGAACCACTCGTTCCAAGACGATAGACAGCCGTTTCTGGAACAGAGCACCATTTAACAAAGCGCGATTTCTTGTTACAACGCAGTCAGCGTGCAACGGGCATCCATCACATTCTTTATAATGCTCTTTCGAGGTGAGTTTAGTAATCGCCTGGGCAAGCACCTCCTGAGTAAGAACCTCGCGTTTGCTGAGATCAAATACGACCACGCTATCAGGATTGCTCTCCTCGCTATGAAAAACGATTGAGGATGTCATTGCGCGGTATGCCTCAGCAATGGGCGCAAAAGCACTACCGTACTCCTTATTCACGGAGTAGAGTACAGCAGCGTTAATCGCAATGACAAACGCTTTCCCGTTATCGTGAGCATTGACCCAGCCATCAAAAATCTCTCGATTTGATAGCGTACTGGCATCAAGAACGATTTCAATGGGCTTGCCCAGTTTTTCCAATGCGGGCTTCATTATTCTGATGATGTGTGTCTTACCATCGCCCGGATTGCCCGTAAGGACAATGTCTTTTCCGTCCTTTGCCGCGTCTATAATCGCAGAATCAAGTCTCGTTTTCAGGTGGATGAGAGATAGACGTTCGGGAGCAATGTGATCCGCATAACCGCTTGAACCGCGATAGAAGTCACGAACGAATTGGAGCCCTGCTTTTGCTTCGTCATTCGCCGGCATTTGTGCCACCTCCAATTGGGGGAAACTCCACTCTTTTTCTCCATCAATTTGGTTTCCGACCATGAATGCGTTTTTATCAAACGCCCGTATCCGCTCATAGATCGGTTCATAATTCAGCCTGCTGGAGAGCCAACGCTCAGACCAATAATCTATAATTTTTTGCGTTCCGGTCTCATACTGCTCCATATCGGTGTAGTAGTGCGGTCTATCATCTTTGCCCAACAGGTAATCCGATGTATTAGTTGCAAGACAGGCTCCATATACGATTCTCGACATGGCATGCTTCGAGAAATCCTTTGAGTCCTCATTTGTGGCCTCAAGGAGTTCCCGGATTGCCATTGTGAGAAGACGCATTTTGGGGCTGGCACCCTCGCCGAACACATGATTGATCCGGTTAAATCCGTCGCTTGTCGCCTCGGTGAGACTAAGAGTTGTGGCCTTGCTGATATGCATCGTGCCGAAGCCAATTGTCATTCCGAGCCGTTTCCAAACGACATCAAAATCCGATCCAAATACCTCGCCGGGGATTTTAAGCCGGTTATACTGGCTTGAGCCAACATAATATAAGGACGTAGTGCCGACATAGACAAGCTCCGCTGGACGACATACTGGCTGGCCTTTGAGTCTGCTGGCAATTTCGCTGGCTTTGTTTTCATATCGGGTTTTATAGTCATGGACGACCTGGGGAGAGGTGGCAAGCAGAGCAACGAGTTTTCCACCCAAGATTTCGTTGTACGGCGGGATTGCTCCGCAAACATTCAGTTCCATGAGGCTGGAGCCGATATGCTTGGCCTTTTGAGCAACGAGGGCATTGCGAATTACAGAACTACCAGTTTCGCTTTTGCAGAAATTAATCCAGTTCTCATCATAACCAGGATCGTTTACAACGTCGGTGAGTGTTTTCTTGGCAATCAGCAATCTCGCAAGCTGCTCGGCCCGTTTCCTGTTGTAAAGGGCTTGCTCTGTTTTTGTAGATATGCTTCCGAGTTCGCTCCGTTCATCATCGTTGTATCCGTTTTCGGAAGAATTTCTGAGAGAATCCTGACGCTGTTGCTCTGCATCTGCTGCAAAATCAAGAAGCATACGGATATCTTCATCCGTTGGATTCCTGACCGTCATTTCTGTACAAAGCTCGGAATAGTCGATGCCGGAGATACCATCCTCGATATATCCCAGCAGACGCTGGAACTCAAGACGTGCATCATCGCCGGACAGCGTGAGGATATTCTCGATAAAAGCATGCTGGTTCCAGCCAATATAATCATCTCTACAAGTGATCTGCACGGCACAGTTTTCCAGGGATGCTATTCCCATGACTGCATGCATGGGGTGGGCGGCATCTCTGATGAGATATTGCATCGTTCTTCCGGGAGTAGTCTCGGAAGGCGTGGACCATGTCAGCCGGAAATATCTCCAAATCTCTGATATCTTAAGGCCGGTAAACTGGTCCCGTTCGTTTTCCGTAACGAGTTGCAGATATGGCTGGATTGCCTGCTTAACACTAATCCTTCCTGCGTGCGCCTGTTCTAACCGGTTGGCAAGTTCAGGGCCGTCTGCAATAAGTTCGGAAATATCGTATCCGGCAGAGTTCCGAGCCTCCATATGCTTGATAAAGTCGGTAAAAGTAAGCAGACGCTCGTGCCGACTCTCACTCATCCAACTCCGTAGCAACTGCTTTACCTCGGGGGCAGACCCATCATGGGTAGAATTCTCGTTGAGGGTTGGAAGGTTCATGTAAAGGACGCCATCTCTATAAAACGCCTTCCACGAAGCATGGATAAGGTCCCGGAAGAGGAACCAAACTGCTCTGTATTTTTTTCGTTGATTAAGATTGAAGGTGCATTCAGAAGTTACCCACTTGATTTCCTCATCCGCAATGTTTTCGATATCGGCCAGAGTCGTGTTCTCAGTTATTCTGGATACCGCATTGTAAAACCGGATACGAAAATCACCTTCGAGCCTTGGCCTAAAAGGGATTTCCCGATTCAGCATGAATGAAAACCTCTCTCTCCGATTATTCTCTCACCAACTCCATGATGTCTCCTACATCACAGTCGAGGGCGCAACAGATTTTGCAAAGGATCTCGGTATTGGTGTTTCCGCCGTGACCGAGCTTTGCAAGAGAGGTTGCGCTGATTTCAGCCAGTTCGCAGAGGCTTTTTTTCTTGATTCCCTTATCAATCAGCAGTTTGAACAACTTATTGTAGCTGAAACGTCCTTTTTTACCGATATTGGTTTCCATTACACTACCCCTTGTCATTTACGAAATCGATAGCAGATACAATTTGGGAGATTATTGGCCAGCGCCCCTAATCGCCCGAAAATTGATGCCTCGGGCTGAAAACGAGAATATTTTATCGCAAAATTACGCTTTCGTCTATATTTTTTTGCTTTCGCCAAAATATTTTGCCGAAGTCTTAATTAGAAGTTTAATTGTCTCTTCGATTGTTGATATTCTTATCCGTACTGCTCAGAACATAAAGCCATTATCTAATATCTGCATAACGGCCTCCTTCAATGGTCAGAAGCTTCAGGACTTTCGGCAGAACATTCTTTTTTCTTTCGATACTTCTCGGAAAAACCGATATATTTCCCGCTTTTGATCCTGGCGTCATCAGGCTTTTGAGCATCTTTTGGAATCGCCCAGCTTCGTCCAAGGCGCTCTGCTCCGGAGATACGGCCAGAGGCACACAGAATCTGAACCCGGCGGGAACTAATCCCCCATTTTGCAGCCGCATCAGAAATGGTCATGTAATCCATCTGGGCCCTCCTAATCGACAATACTGCAAATTCCTCTTAATTCTGATAATACACGATTTGGCGAATATTATCAACATAAATCTACACTTTTAGCCTGTCGTGCCCCGGATCCTTCGTGTTATGTGGCGCGACCCATCATATATAGAAAATATGTAAGTTTACTATCGTTGTGAAACTGAATTTGTTCCAGTATAATAAAATTAAAGTAAATGGTGAGGATTTTCACAGAGAGCAGGTGTCGCAAAATGATTGCCCCTACCATGGAAAAGAAAACCGCATCCGTCTTTCCCGCTACTTTTCCTGGTGCCCCGGTGATTTACCTGAATACTTACTCTAATGAGGGGCAGAAGGTATATGAGACTGCACAGGCGGTTGGCTGTCCCACCTTTTCCTTGGTGACCATCAGCAATCTGGACTGGAACCACGACATGGCCCCGTGGAACAGCCCGGCGGCGTTCAAGAACGGGGAGCCCTTTACCGGCGGGGCGGATGATTACCTGCGTCTACTGGTGGAGGAGATCATACCCAGGGCAGAAAAAGACTTGGCCAGTCCTCCGGCATGGCGGGGGATCGCTGGGTACTCGCTGGCCGGGCTATTCGCTCTGTACGCCATCTATCGGACGGATGTGTTCTCCAGGGTAGGGTGCATGTCCGGTTCTCTGTGGTTTCCTGGTTTCAAGGAGTACATTTTCTCCCACGAGCCGAAGCGCCGACCGGAGTGCATCTACTTCTCTCTGGGTGACAAGGAGGCTAAGACCCGCAATCCGGTTCTGAAAACAGTTCAGGAAAATACAGAGGAGATCCAGGCTTTTTACCGGAGCAAGGGCATCGACACGGTGTTCCAGATGAATCCCGGAAACCACTTCGTCCAGGGGATCGAACGGACCATTGCGGGCATTCAGTGGCTGTTGAGCAGATAGTGGATGGTCCTCGGCCCTTATTCTTTGAATAGGTATGTGAAAAACTGATACGCCTACCGCTGAGAAAAGACTTGCTTAACACCCCCGGCAGAGGTACAATATCCCAAACAACAGAAAGGATTGAAATGATGGGCTATCACCGTTTTTCTTCTTGGCAGATAGGCTGCCTGTAAGAGAGCATGTTTCCTTGACGACTCTTGCAGGCGGCCCGAACTGTCAAGGAGTGAGCACAATTGAACAGAGACCGCAGTTACTATCGCAAACAGCGCATGCGTACGATCCACCGCAAGGAAACGATCCTCCGCCAGCTTGGAGGAGAAGAGTACGTCCTTGCGTGGGAACACGGTGCCGCCGGACGGCTGTCCAAGGGGAAGATCCACTGCTCCTGCTGGATGTGCCGCAGGAAGTCGTATGACGATCCACAGATTCGGGATAAGCGAGCGGCTATGGATGCAGCCCAGCAACTGCTGGAAATCGAGTAACTTCTCTCACGAAAAAACGCTTCCCGGACGGGGCTGGCAGACACCTGCCGCCCCTGGTCAGGAAGCGTTTTTGACCCCATATTTGACCACAGTCAGGACCGGAACACGTGGAAACAGCGGATTTAAGAGCGTCAAAAAATATCTGATACCGATCAGAAAGTGCCGGAAAGCACTACAAATCACCATAAAAAATTTGGTTCAAGCGTTTGGGTCCAAGATGCCGCGGGTTCGAATCCTGTCACCTCGACCAAAAAACAAACTCACTTTGGATACCATCGGCAGAAATGCCGATGGTATCGGGCTTTTCAAAGAATTTTTCCCTTCAAAATTCAAAGGTAAAACAAAAGATCTAAACAGGAGTTTTATACAGGCCGAAGGGATTAAAACCCCAAAAACCCCTCAAAACCTATACCCTCCTTTTTGAACAGGAGATTTCAAGAAGGACGCTAAGTTTTTTATTCAACAAAAATCAGAGTGTCCAAGGTGCCGCTCTCCCAGCCAACGCAGGCTGATAGGCAGGCTGGCGTCTTTTTCGCGCTCAAAAAGGCGCTAAGCTAAGGTAGAACCCTATAAGGAAGTAAATAAATTTTCGGTGAAACCGGTGTGGCAGAGATTACGCCGGTGTTTTTGTATCTGTCAGTAGTTTAGGTTTCGCAAGCGGAATCCGAATTTTCCCCACATAGATGAAGCAGACTTCAATCGTGACATGCTTTTTCCCGCCGATTTTCTCCGGGCTGTGAAGCACCATCTTTTTAATCAGTTCATTTACCATAGCAGCTTCAAGCTCCTGGAAGTTGGAATACCTGGCGGCAAGCTGTTCCATTAACCCCCTGCTTTGTCTTGTGATCTTCCGCGCACTTACGGAGAAGCTGGATGCAGACGTTCTCTGAGATGCGTCCCATAACTTTTTCTCCAGATGTTCCCGGACGCCCTGGGCCCGCATTAGGCAGAAATCCCGGATGGTATCCACTCTAAAAAGAAAATCCTCGTAGGAGCAGAAAGCCGTGGCGTCACGCTCCACATAAGGAGCGATCATGGTACAAGCCTTAGTCACGAAGTCTTTAAAATAGCCGTTTTCAAAATACCCGGAGATCAACTGATCAAAATATGCGCGATACTTGGCAAAATATGTGCTGTTTTTGATCAGATTATGGTACAGAGGCCGATTCAACATCACTTCGCCCTCGGTGGGGGTGTGGATGGGGTAGTTGACATAGAGCGTGGCGTTGTTGATGGGATCAGGCATACCGAGAGAGTAAGTGGCAAAAGCCAGATTATAGTCCCGTGGGAGGATTTGGAGAAGCCCATTTTCCTCATACAAGAAATAAGTATGCACTATGCGGCCCAGATAGCTGTCCATGTTCACCACAAATACCTGTACGGTATAATAACGAAGCACCTCATCCACATAGATGGCAGTCTCCAGATCCTCGCCTGTGGAAAGGACTTTTAGGGCGGAGATCAGGCGTCTTTTGTCGGCGTTGGAGAGGTCAAACTTGCCGTTTCGGAAAATATTATGATAATTTTCAAACGCATCGTCCGTGTAGCGCAGAGCTACATCAGCATTTTCTGCATTAAGGGATGAATAATCTAGCTTGTAGAGCCGACCGTAATCACGGCCAAAATTTTTCCGGGCAAAGGCTTCCTCCGGTTCTTCAATGGCAAGAAACAGACCTCAGTCCTCTCCATTCACACGCACATCCACATAGCTGCATAACGGTGTGGGTACGCCCATATATGCCATCATGTCATAGACGATCCATGTTTTCATATAGCTATTGTCCCGAAAGGAGGCGTCCAGCGAAAACTTATCCAAACCGTAATAACTGCCGGCGGCGTAGTGATCAAACTCCACCTTCAGACTGTAACGGTCATGGCCGTACTTCTCCGTAAGACGGCGGGAGTTGTTGCCCTTTGCCCGGATGCCCACGTGGTCAAATCATTCCCTGACAATCATGATGGTACAGGTGCTGTACTGCTCCTCCAGCGCGGTGTCCAGAAAAGCCTGCCAGTCGTCGATCAGAATGTCGATGGTGTGGAAGCGGGACTTGTCAAAAAGCCGCGTTTCGTATCCGGGTGTGGAGAACGCAGGCGTCGGCCCCAGCGTCTTGCCATTCATAAAAATTAGCGTCAACACCACAGCCAACGCCATCACTGCGGCGCATAGCTTGTCGATTCCTTCCCTCTTTAACATTTCAGCTCATGTAATCGCCGTTATAGGACACCAGTACGGTATTGCTGATACTCCCTAGTACGGCAAGGTCGTTGATGAAGCTGGCGTCGGAATCCTTAAGCCCAACTCGTAGTTGAGTTCAATGCTGCCCGGCTGTACGCTCTTACTCTTGAGGGAGAGGCGCTTGACCCGGATTTGCAGAAAGCTTTGCGCGGTAGTCGATCAGCGCAGTGAAGCGCCAAAATATAGGGTTGGCCAAAGCTGCGGTACTGGGAAAAGATCAGCAGGATCAGCCCAATGAACAGACTGCCGAACATGGCCAGAAGGATTAGCCCTGCCGCCAGTACAATGCCTGCGGCAATAGACCAGAACAAAAAGATGATATCACTAGGCTCTTTGATGGCTGTATGGAAACGCATGATAGACAGAGCACCCACCATGCCAAGGCTCAATACAATATTGGAGGTGACTGCCAGAATCACCAGCGTTGTCACCATAGTAAGGCCGATAAGGGTCACACCGAAGGACGCTGAGTACATTACGCCAGCATAGCAGCGCTTATAGACGAAAAGATGTAAAGTCTCACAGCAAAGGCGCACGCCATCGCCAGCACCATGTCAAAGACCGGAATGACTGTCACGTTTTCTAAAAAAGCAGATTTGAATATAACCTGAAATGTCATCCTGTCTTGCTCCTAATCATAGCGCCGGCAGACGGCATATTTGGAATAAGCCCCGGCCTTTCGGCTGCTGACCTGAACCGCCATGCGAACCAGATCCGGCAAGAAGTCATCATATTTGATCTCCACCACAGTCGAGCCTTCGGATACCGGTGCATAACAACGCCGGGGGCAAGGAAATCCAGAGAGCGCAGGCCGCTGTGAAGATTTCTGCCCAGCGTGAGCCGCACATTTCCGGAAGAATAGAGAAAGGCTTCCCGGTCATAGGTCACAATGGTTTTGGGGGAGAGACACTGCCCTTTTATTTTGCTGTATAGCTCTTGCAGCAGGGGATCTTCGCTTTGCAGCAGAAAAGTAATTTTTCCCTGCAAAAGCCGCTTCACCTGCTATGACTGTACTAAGGACCCTGTGAGAATTATAGCCTCGATTTGCGAAAGAATCGTTTCTGCGTGAAGGAGAAACGATATATTGCGATTATCCGGGACGACTTGGCCAAGCTGAAAGTGGATCTGCATTTTCTGGACAACGCTCTGAAAACGGTTCTGGCGAAATACCGGAATTATTTCCAGAAACGGTTTGTGGAGGGCCTCTCCATTCGCAGGTACGCCGCTGCCACCAGCTCAATCGAGGCAGCGTGGGGACTGCCTGCAAAGGAAATTCTTCACCGCCCGTGCCTATACATCTCCTGATAGCTTTGATAATCTATCTGTGTCGATGCAGCAATAAGGCCAGCATGTCAAGCTTCTCCAATCAACGCGATTGTCCTCTCAGAACCGCCTCCCATTAAATTTCGGTTTTCTTCAAGTTTACGCTTCTCAAGTGTAAATTTGCGTTTGAGTGTACTTCTTTCATCTTCTAGTCTCAAAGCATCTTCGCTAATGGCCCAAAAAAATAAGGAATTAAACGGTAACAAAATCAATCTACCTTCGGCTTTTCGGGATTGAAAGCCCCCTTATATCTCTTAAGGCGATTCTTTTAAGCGCAGGGGGCGTCAGCACCGGACAGTTTTCTTGATTGTAATTTCCATCATTTCTTCTACCTCCTCCACCGGCCGCCAAGCCTGTCCAAATTTAACGTCCCGGAACAAGGCCGCTAATCCGGTAATCTGTTTGAGACGCAGGATCTCGTCCTTATCCATACCCAGATATTTAGAAATCCAGTTGTCGGAACGCCCCAGCTCATGCAGCTCCTTGATGATATTGCTCATAAGATCCACGTCATGAGAACCCCTGGCGCGGTTATGCCGAATAGTACTTGCCATACGGTTCGACAGAGGCTTGTCGATCACCGAAACCGGCAGCATACCATGTTCCCGCTCGTAGATGTCATGATGCTCTTTCATCACGCGCCAGCGATGGAAACCGTCTACTATAACGTACAAATCCTGGCTTTTGGCGTAGTAGCAGACGACAGGTTGTGTATATCCATCCTCTAAAATGCTGCGGTAGAGCAGCCGCATCTCCGGCGGCGCCACCTTATTTGGGTTATATGTATTTGGCTTTACTTTTTCAAAAGGCACAGCGATTACATGGTATACCGGGCTGACATATTCGCTATTTGTCAAGCAGCATCCCTCCGTATTTTTTCTTGATAACTTCGACACGCTTTAGTTCCTGCCTGGTCAGGCCAAAGCCCATAAACCGGCAGGTATGATCATTTTTCAAAATGCAATAGCACATCCGCTTCCAGCTGGGGATGTCCTTGGTGCTCTTAATGTCGTCAGTATGATCAGGAATTTTACCGATGAAAACCACACGGGATTTTTTGTCCAGGGTATAGTTGGAAACACCATTGCGCCGGATCTGATATCCTTTTTCCTCCAGTTCCTGAATGGCCTGTTCCGGCAGCCCGCCGCCGGTTTCATGCCAAAATTGGATGGAGGTCTTAAATTTTTTTACATAGTTGTTCTGCAGGCGTTTGGGCAACGTATCCAAAAGAAATTTGGTATAGGACTGCCAGGTGTGGCCCTCCGGCAGGGTGATGCTCCGGTAGCCCATTGCTTTCGTTCGTCCATAGATGGCGCCGAAGTTCGCGCCCCGCACTCGACCCACAAGTCTTACCCAAATCTCCGGATCGATGATCCGGTACAGGTTCAGCGCGTCCTTAGAGTAGTCGTTAAAAGGCGATGCCACACGCATCTGATCAATTTTCAGCCCAGCTTTATAATACAAATCATACAGTTCGTTATAATCGTACCCAAAACGGCAGTTAGCCACCCACACATCGCTGTTCGACCAATCGTATAGGGGGGAGGCGCACCAAACATCCTTAAACCGCTTGGAGATCCAGCACGCACCTTTGTAGCCATATTTCATATTCACAAAACCGCTGTACCGCTGCAGGGACTCGACCGCCCGCATTCCCAACAGGCACACTGTTTTGCCGCGGCCGTGTTCATCGCGATAAAACCGGCCGAACTGTTTTGCCAGATCCTCCTGGTGCATCCGATAATGATAATAGCGAAATGGTTTTTCCAAGCTGATGACATAAGGGTAAACCGGCATAGGACGCACCCAAAGTTCAGGTTTACGGTCATCCCAAGGATACCAGTACATCTCATAGCTGGAGAGTGCCGTTCGGGTAGCCATAGGAAGGCAAATCCAGTATGGTTCAATTTCAGGCAGCAGGCGTTGGAAAGTACGGGTTATATATTCGGTTGTCACCGTATACTGGGCTTCAAAGTCTTGATGGAACACGCCGATCACCCGGTCCGGATAGTGGGCACGCTTGTAATCTATCAGGAGATTTAAGAGCAGGCCGCTGTCTTTCCCGCCGCTGAAAGAAACATAGATGTTCTCAAACTCCTGAAAGAGAAATTCAAAACGCTCCTGCAGCGCTTCGTATACATTTTGTTGTAGGTATTCCCGCTGCATCCTTTCCTCCACCTCGTCGTTTTGATTCGCCGGTTCCAGCGTATCATCTATTATAGCATGCTTTTTCTGGTTGACAATCCTGAATTTCTATGAGAACATCATGCTCCCATATGTCGCGCATTTTCGCTCTGCCGCAAACGGAAGTTATTTACCATCTGCTTCAAGCTCCCCGCCTGACTGGCCAGATGCTGACTTAGCCGAGAGTTCTGGTCGGCCGCGTCTGTATTGGTTCGAACCCCTGCAGATATCTGGCCGACTTCGTGTGTAATATGTGCAATCGCTTCCGTCTGTCTGCCTACTGTCCCGGACGCCTGCCGCAGATGCCCAACAGACCCGCTGGACAATGTCCCCACTTCATGCATGGATTTGAGCATCTGGCCCATAAGAAGGCTGCCCTCATGGATGGACTATATAGAATTCTCAATCAGTTCCTTGGATACCCTTACCGCCTCATCCGATTTGGCCGCCAAACTGCGAACAACATCTTCAGCCACCACAGAAAAACTCTTTCCCGCGGCGCCTGCATTGTCAGCATCTACCGCTGCGTTGAGCGCCAAAATATTGGTTTGGAATGCAATGCTATCAATCGTCGCAATAATTTTTCCGATCTCCTGAGAAGACGTGACAACGTTATTCATCACGGCGTCTACCTGTTCCATCTGCGCATCTGCCAGTCTCGGCCGCGCTGTTGATAGCGTTGGCGGTCAGCAGTGTGGATATCCCGCAGATCTGCAAACTGCTTCTCTACTACTGACTCTGTGGAGCCAGTGTAGAAGTAGGTAATCGTGCGCATGAAGAACCACTTGCTGATGCATTTTTCCAACTGAGAAGCGTCAAGTTTATAGTCGTACTTAACAATCAGATAGAGCACATAACTAAAAACAACTGCATTGGCCGAGGCAATCCGCTTCTCACTGATGTATCCCGCTTCCGCCACGATATTGACGAAAGAATGCCGATGGTTCAAATTCATGACTTTTATGGAAAATTGCAAAACCGTAACCATTTTTTCTGCCACCACTACCGATCCCCCAATTATCTACCTAAATACTTACTCCGATGGGAGTCGGCAGGTGTTTGAGGCCGCCCAAGCTGCCGGCTGTCCGCCGTTCATTTTAGTGGCAATTAGCGATTTGGACTGGACCGGCATATGGCTCCTTGGGACGGTCCGGAGGCATTTAAGAACGGGAAACCCTTTTCCGGAGGAGCGGACGACTATCTGCGGCTGCTGGTAGAGGAAATCTTGCCGAAGGCAGAAAAACAGCTCTCTAGCCCTCCAGCGTTGCGAGGGATCATGGGATACTCCCTGGCTGGCCTATTCGGCCTTTACACCATTTACCAGACGGACGAGTTCTCCTGGAGGGGCATGTCTGGCTCCTTGTGGTTTTCTGGATTCAAGGAATATATTTTCTCCCGCAGTCCCAAGCGTCGGCTGGACTGCATGTATTTCTCCCTGGGGAACAAGGAGGCCAAGCCCCGCTGTTCCTGCTGGATGTGCCGCAGGAAGTCGTATGATGAAACTCAGGTCCGGGATAAGCGGGCGGCAATTGTACGTTTGGATGAGCAACAGCGAGTTGCTTTGCTTTTCTCTCCCGCCATGGTACAATCTAAGCAAGGTGGTGATTAACATGGATACCAAAGAGATTCTTTTGAAACTGCGCACCACAAATGGATTATCTCAGGATCAGCTTGCGGAAAAGGTCCATGTGACCCGGCAAGCGGTCTCCCGTTGGGAGACCGGCGAAACGGTGCCAAACACGGAAACACTAAAATTGCTTTCCAAGCTGTTCGACGTTTCCATCAATACCTTACTGGGTTCGCCCAGACAGCTAATCTGCCAATGCTGTGGTATGCCATTGGAGGATACCAGCATCAGCAAAGAGCTGGATGGCGCATTCAACGAGGAGTACTGCAAATGGTGCTACGCCGATGGGAAATTCGTTTATACGAACCTCGAGGAGCTGCTGGATTTTCTGGAGGGTCATATGTCCAGCGAACAATGGCCCCCGGAACAGGTCAGGGCTTACTTCACAACCCAGCTGCCAAAACTGAACCACTGGAAGCCGTTTGAGACATGACTATACCCTCTGAAATCTATGATTTCAGAGGGTATAGCCTTTGTTTATTGTTGGCAAAAGACTGGTAGGCTTAAGATTAGGTTACTCATTTATTAAAGTGCAGAAGTTTAACTTTGTTGCCAATATCAAATATTATCAATTATTTCGCAACACAGTCAACAACGGATATTCAATGACCCTTATTATTTCTCCGGCCTGCTTAACAAGAGGGACGCCAGCCCAAATAGATGCCCGGCTTTATTTTACAGCTCACTTTGCAGATACACCATATCCGCCCTTTTTCAGAAACCGCTTCAAAGCGGCGGCGTCCAGCAGATTCACCGTCACGAACTTTCCCTGATAAAATACCGCCCAGTTGTTGAATGCACCAGGCAAGGTTTTGGCTTTTTCCAGAGTATCCACCAGAATGAGGGTATAAGGCGCCCGCATCTCTTGGCAGATCTTGCGTACCAATTCCACACTCTGATGGATATAGGGACACTGGGGCTGTAATAGATGGTCAATTTTTGGCCCGCTATCTCCAGCCGCTTGGCGTTTTCTGTAAACCAAGGCTTCGTCCCGTCGAAGGAAAGAACCAGCAGCCGATACCCATCCGGAGTAGTATCCACCGTTTCAAACCCATATTTCTCTGCAAAGGCCTGGCCCGAGAGCCAGGCCTTCTGCGTTTTTGCGCCCAACATACATACACCGGCTTTTTCCCTGGCTTTGGCGTTGGCCAAACAGTACTCCATCAACTGTCTGCCGTAGCCCTTCCCTTGCCCTTGAATTCGCCGGTGACCCATAAGCAGTAGATGTAAAGATAGTGCTCTCCCTCCACCGGCATCCAAGCGGTTTACAACGGAGCGTACTTGATAAAAACCACGCCCTTGGTAAAACCACGCCCTTGGTGTCCAGTTTGCGGAATACATGGCCTTCTTCCAGCCGCTCGTTGAGCCAAGACCGCTTGGACTCCACACCGGGATGGGGTTTCTTGCTGCGGATGATACAGCATAGGTGCTCCTGCATCAGATTTTCTACAGTTAGATTGATAAATTGATTGCTCACCGCTTTTCATACACCAGATCCACGATCCCGTTGTAATGCTGCGCTCTCACCAGCTTCAGCAGCAGTTCCTGCCCCTGTTCTGCAAACAGCCGCACGCCTTTGCCCAGTACTGTGGGGATTACTGACAGCCACAGTTTATCGATGCGGCCTTCTTTCAATAGCTGCCCAGCCACAGACGCACCGACGCAGATCCAGATATTGCCCTCCCGCTCTGTCTTCAGCTTGTCCGCCAGGACTGTGAGTTTTCCATTCCAGAAGCAGATGCTCTCCCGGTCTTGCTCCTGCCGGTGTGTTACCACATAGCAGGGGAGGCCCGGGTAGGGCCAGCTTTCCCAAACCAGTTCCGTGATGATCTGATGATAGGTGGTCCAACCCATGACGATGGTATCCACCGTCTCGTAAAATGCCGGGTAACTGCCGGGGGCACCCGGTTCACTGCCGTCACCGCCCAGCCAGCCCACGCCGCCCTGTTCGTCTGCAATATATCCATCCACGCTCATGGCAAGATACAAAACGATCTTTCCCATATCATTCAGCTCCTTTGCCACTATTGTACCCGGTGGGCGCAAAAAGAACAAGATGGAAAGAAACATGACAGACCGTTGTCTGGTTTCTATGCTATAATATAAATAAATGCAGGGAAGGCGGTGGAATGACATGAAACCGGACCGGCTCATCGGTATTTTGTCCATCCTGCTTCAGCGGGAGAAGGTCACCGCCCCGGAGCTGGCGGAGCAATTTGAAGTATCCCACAGGACCGTCCATAGGGACATAGAAACCCTGTGCCTATCTCCACAGCCCAGGGAGCTGGCGGCATCTCCATCCAGAAGGACTATCGGGTGGACCGTACCGTGCTCACCGTCCCGGAAATGCAGGCCATCCTGACGGGTCTGGGCAGTCTGGACAGCGTCAGCGGCACACGGCGTTATACCCGGCTGATGGAAAAGCTGTCCGCCGGGACGGGCGGATTGGCGCCTGGCGGCGCCCACGTGCTTATCGATCTCTCCTCTTGGTATAAAACTAGCTTGCCGCCGAAAATGGAGCTAATCCCGAGAGCTATTGAACAGCACCTCACCATCCAATTTACCTATTTCTCGCCTAAAGAGGAATCTGTGCGGAACATCGAACCCTATTACCTGGTATTCCACTGGTCCGACTGGTATGTGTGGGGCTGGTGCCAAATACGAAAGGATTTCCGTCTCTTTAAGCTAAACCGCATAACGGAACTCGCTTCCCACAAGCCCTTTGACCCTCGCTGCGCACCCCTGCCCGATCTGGTCCCCGAGCGGATTTTCCCAGCTAAATATCGGGTGAAGGCCCTCTTTGATCCGGCCTGTCGCTGGCGGCTGGTGGAGGAGTACGGCGAGGACAGCTTCACGGTGGAATCAGGCGGCAGACTGCGCTTCACTGGAGATTTTCCTGACGCGGACAGCGTGCTCAGATGGATTTTGTCTTTCGCAGACAGGGCGGAGCTGCTGGAACCGGAGGAACTGCGGGAGCGGCTTAGGAATTTGGCCGAAACATTGGCCGGCCGTTACAGGAGGAATTGATATGGCATCTCATCCGGATTTTGTGAACTATGTGGCCGAACAGTTGAGGGAGGCCGGAACCATCCGCAGCCGCAAGATGTTTGGAGAATACGGACTTTACTGCGGCGATGTGTTCTTCGCTGTCATCTGTGACGATCAACTTTTCGTAAAGATCACCCCGCAAGGGGAAGCGGCGTACCCCGATTTGCCCAAGGCGCCGCCCTATAAGGGAGCCAAAGACTCCTTTTTAGTGGAGGATGTGGAGGACCGGGAGTGGATGACGGAACTGGTTCGCATCACTTGTGGGGCACTGAAAAGCAAATCAAAAAAACGGCAGAAATGACCATGCCTCTTGACTCAAGCAAAGAGAGTACAGAGCGTTCTGGACGCCGCTTAACACGTCCGGCTGCGAAGCTGCCGGCGCCGTAAAAGAAAACAAAAGCATACAACCATGTCCAGTATCCATTGCAGGCCGTTCTTCTTTACATTACAATGAGGACAAAAAAGCCAAGAATCAGACGCCTATGGCAAAAAGCGCTGCACCGCATGCTTTTTCCCTCTGAGAGAAAGCTCCGCCGCCTTGCTGCTGACCGTCGTATCAATGTACAGTTTCCAGGCGGGCGCCTCCAGAATATCTCTGGCGGCCGCGCATTCTGCAATCAGCTCTCTGAGCCGTTCGGGAGCGGCCTGCTTTGCCTGAAACATTGCCTCAAAGTATTTTTGGTATTGCGCCAATGTAAGCGGAATAATGTTCAGACGCTGCTTTTCATCCCCCTTGGCATACCAGACGCCATGCCGGAACGTTTCCGCGGTATTTGTATCAATCCTTATGGCGATGAACAGCCCATATACAGGTTTATTGTATTTCAGGACGGCGTCCGAAACATGACGCCTGACCGGCTCGCCTTCCATGGCCTCCTGGCGGGATGATGCCGACATTGTGACTTCCGTTAAAATTGTAAAGTCCTCAAATTCACAATACAGATCGCCTCTCCCGCCGGCTGCGGCTGAAACAGGCAAAAAATCAGAATCCAATCGAAAGCCGCGCGCCTCATAAGGCTTATTAACCATATGGTCGATCGCCAACGCCGCTCTCCACATAATCCACTCGAGGTAAGCGGGGGTTTCATCCTTGGGAACTTCGATGACATGATCTTCATCGTATTCCTTTCTGCCGCCTCCTTTGATGAGAAGGGTCATATAGTCCGATATTTCTTTCCATTGGCGGCATTGCGCATCTGCATAGCTGATCTCATCCGTTTGGGACATAATGCTTTCAAGCCGCTGTCTTGCAATATTTATTTCTGCGGGCGTAGTAAATGGCAGGTCTGAAATGTCAAAAACAATGTGGCGGGCATTCATCTGTTTTACCAGATCATCAAGCAGAGCCTTTGCAACCTCCATATCGTCCGTCGGCAATGGCGCGCCGGCGCAAAGCGTCCTGTACGCATCCATGATGGAGCCGTTTGCCGGGGTGCTTTTGGCAAGCTTTTCTGCTAAGACATGCTTGGCTGGGGCGATCATAAGGCCGCGGCCCTTGCGCTGAAAAACGCCGGAAATACGAAGGTATCGCATATTCATGTCGCTATAGTCTAAAAAATTATCCGCCTTTTTATCATAGCTTTTTTTGCGCTTGGCAATTTCACCTTTGTCAAACAGCCGTTTGGCCGGGGCTGCCTTTCTGCGCTCGCGCAGATCGAGAATATGATCGACGACCTCGTTCAGATCGCAGCTAGGATTTGTCGTATGTCCCCATAATGCAAATTCAAGCCTGCTGAGTTGAGAGGAGCCGGTTCTGCGCTCAAGCTCCAGCATAATTGCCAACAGCCACCTAAGCGGCGAAAAAAAGTGGATACCGTCGGGCATTTGGAACTGTTCGACACTCATGGAGCGAAGGAAGCATTCCTGAATAGCAGGATATGTATCTGCCTGCAAAAAGACCTTTCCAAATGGGGTAAGCTCGTCCATGCTTCCCAGATCAGCTTGGTTGCCGTCTTTTTTCTTTACCTGCGGATAAATAAAACCGTTTTTGGAGAACATCAGCCTCCATTTTCTGGCATGGCTGCCAGACTCGTCTTTTCCGCTTTCATTTTGTATAATCCCCTTTTCGTTAAGCAGTTTCATAAATCCGATTTCATGATCGCGGCCATGGAGCTTTCCGACATAAGAAGAATTAGCAAAAACTGCAAGGCCCTCCTGAATTCGATTGGGGTTGCGCAAACCGGTATTGCCTACAAGCCATATATCGATTTTTGCATTCATACGGCTCCCCCTGTCAATATCCAACGAATAAGTATTCCTGTACGGAATTCCTGTGCGTTTTTGCAGAGCCTTGATTGCCAAACGAGTATTTATAGTCTATGGGAATCACCTCGACATGCTGCTTGTACCTGGCCATGATTGCAACCATTTCATCCTGGGTGGGCAGGCTGTTGGAAGAATAGGAGACGATCAGGATGCTGTTTGCAAATTTTTTGAACAGGCGGTCGAACGCATCCGCCACGCCGTTTCTGGTGGAGAATGGCGTCGGATAAGATTTGAATTTCTTGGTTTGCGTGTGCTGTTGAATTTCGACATCCTTCCAATCCCTTGCCAGACCTTCAACAAAGTGATACCTGCGTACATATTCGTTATCCGACAGAGGCGAATAATACGGAGGATCGATATAGACCAGACCGGCGTGCTCAACACGTAAATCCATGGCGTCCCCATGCCGGGAACGATTCTGCTTTCCATTGTCAAATACCGCCTTGTTTACAGCTTCCACGGCTTCTAAAAATTGCTTCGAAAGTGATTTTTTCAGATCCTTTCGGCCATCGTTATACCGCTCTCCAGTGTATGTAAATATTCCCCGAGGCCGTTTTTTTGTACAGGCCCGGATAAGGGCGGTCATGGCGATTGCATGCTTGTATGGTTCCTTGATATCGGCGATATTGCTTCTCAGAATATCGATCAGCTCATTTTCTTCGTCTGTATAATACAAGCCCTGAAATGTCGCCGCAACAAAATGATCGGACGGCTTATGCTGCATCAACAGGCTTTTCGCTTCTTCGATTGGCAGAGTAACCGTATTGTTTTCAATCATCGCCTTGGCAAAGGTAGAGGACATGGCCATATAGTCGTTGCTGACCACAGATTTACCCTGTGCCTTGAACATATATCCAACAATGCCGGAACCAGCAAACAGGTCAATGACCGTATCAAATTTAAACTGAGACGCAACGGCCCAGATTTCAGACAGAAGCTTGCTTTTCGAACCCATGAAGCGCGTGGGCGGATAGCAGGCAACCTGGGCGGGAAGCGGTTCGGAAAGCGGCCTGAGCCGCGAGGCTTGCTTCGGCGGGATTGTTACGATCACATCTTCGCCTTTGCGGGTGTTGCCGTTGCACGAAATATGACGCTTTGTTTGGATCACATCGATTGTGAATGGAGCATACAGCTCGTGGACCAGCGGATGGTTTGAATTTGTCAGAAGCACATGGCAGCCGCGCTCATGTAAATGGATAACCATTTTGGCCAGCTCAACATGATCCTCCTCATAAAACTGTTCTTTGGTGTACCGTTTGAAATCAGCATATTCGGAGATGGGCAGATATGGAGGATCGAGGAATACAAAATCACCAGGCCGTGCATAGTGCTCCAGCACAGGCAAATAATCGCTGCATACGATTTCGGCAGCTTTCAAGGCTTCAGCTGCGGCATACAAGCCTTCCCGGTCACAAATTTTCGGGTTTTTGTATTTCCCATAAGGCACGTTGAATTGTCCCTTCCTATTGACCCGGTACAAGCCGTTGAAGCAAGTTCTGTTAAGGAAAATCGTTCGCGCTGCTGCTTCGGCCTCAGGCAGGGCCAGCCATTCCTGTCCGCGGACAGAATAGAATCGCTCCGGTGTGTTTTCATATTTCTCAAGATAAGCAATCACATCGTCTACATGCCCGGCGACCTGACGGTACAGATTGATAAGCTCCGGATTGCTGTCTGCGATGATTGCGTTTTCCGGATGCAGCGCGAAGAACATTGCGCCGCCGCCGAAAAACGGCTCTATATATCGCCCGTAAGAGTCCGGCACCTTGGGCAGCAGATCATTTAACATCTGTGTTTTACCGCCTGCCCACTTTAAAATGGGCTTTGCCTGAATGCCTGCTTTCTCTGCCAATGTGCGCACCTCCCTTCCATTAACTGTGCCGATTGTCAATTTCGTGATGCCGTCCATATCGCATTGTAATGCGGCACATCTTTTTCAGATGGCAGGCATATGCAATCCACTCCAACACTACAGTGCACACTGCGATAAGTATACCGCGCTTTCTCATCGTTTGCAACCGTTTCCATACAGGCATGTTTTGTATGCTTGCGTTGTAGCACATCCCGTTGTTGGGGGCAGGGGAGTCGCGGCGGTGAAAAAGGCAGGCGCGGTCAGACGCACAGGCCCGGGCTGAAAACAGCCCGGGCCTGTACGGTTAGGAGGATCACATATTAAGAACCTGTATTCACAGCCGCAAAACGCCGTCCAGGCGGGCCTTTTGCCCCCGCTCCACGTTAAATTTTCTTGCCGGGCGACAGCCCGCCTGCAAAAATTTGCCTTGATCGGGTACAAAATCCCTCGCCTGTCCAGTATCCTCCGGGTGTGAATACAGGTTCTAAAAGCAATAACAAGGAATAAAATGATGAAGATCCTTATTTTTTGCGGGAGATGAACATATCAAGCGTCACAGCGCCGATGATGAGCGCGCCGGTGGCAACCTGCTGGAAGTAAGTTTCGACACTGAGCATGTTGAGCGCATTATTGATCAGGCCGATGATGAGCGCGCCGACAATGACATTTGGAATTTTGCCCTTGCCGCCGAAGAAACTGGTGCCGCCGATGATCGCCGCCGCGATGGCAAAGGTTTCATGGCCCGAGCCGGCCATCGGTTCGGCAGAGCCGAGACGGGCGATCATGACGACGCCGCAGATGCCCGCGCAGATGCCGGAGATGATGTGAACCAGCAGGGTATGCAGGCGGACGTTGATGCCGGAAAACCAGGCGGCTTCCTTGTTGCCGCCGAGCGCGTAGAAGTTGCGGCCCATTTTGCTTTTGGTGGTGACGAACCACAAAATCGCAGCTACCAGCAGCGCCCACACCACAGGCATGGGAATTTTGCCGCCGATCATGCCGCCGAAGGCTGTTTTAAAGCTCTGGGGAAAGCCAAAGATGGGCTTTGCATCGGAAATGATCATTGTGACGCCGCGAAATATAGACTGCGTACCCAGGGTAATGATGAACGGATGCAGCTTGGTGAAGTTGATCAGCGCGCCGTTGATCGCGCCCAGCAGCGCGCCGACGCCGACGCCGCCCAACAGCACGGCCAGGCCGAACGGCATGCCCGCCACCATCATTTTTGCAGTGACAACACCGGAAAGCGCGAGCACCGAGCCGACCGACAGGTCAATACCGGCAATCAAAATCGCAAAGAACTCGCCGCAGGCGATCAGCATCGTCGTTGCGCTCTGGGTGAGAATCTGTACCAGGTTGCCCGGCGACAAAAACTGCGGCGGCGCAAAAACGGAGGTCACCAGGATCATAAAAACGAAGATCATAAGCGTGCCGATACGTTCCCAGTAATAGGCGAAATTTTTCTTTTCCATCGTGTTCCTCCTTATGTTGCGGCAAGCATAATTTTTTCTTCCGTAGCTTCCCTTGCGTCAAAAACGGCTTTGATTTTTCCGCCGCCGAACACCACGATCCGGTCACAGACAGAAAGCAGCTCCGGCAGCTCGGAGGAAACCATCAGAATGCCCTTGCCCTCATTGGCCAGATCGCGCATGATTTGATAAATCTCGTTTTTCGCGCCGACGTCAATGCCGCGGGTCGGCTCATCAAAGATGAGCAGGCGGGCGTCCGCGGCCAGCCATTTGCCAATGATCGCTTTTTGCTGATTGCCGCCGGAAAGCGTGGTGATCATCTGCGTCACACTGGTGCATTTGACCCGCATTTTTTTGCTGAACTGTTCGGCAAGCGCAATCTCGCGTTTCTGATTGGTAAGACCCCATGTGCCTTCCAGCCGCGACTGCTTGAGAGAACGGGCGACGGCGATGTTGCGCCAGATCTCAAAATTGTGCATAAAGCCGGTTTCACGCCGGTTTTCGGTGATCATACCGATACCGTCCTTGATGGAGTGATAGGGGCTGCGCACAAAAATGCGCCGGCCGTCCAGCCAAATTTCTCCAGACTGCATCCGCTCCGCTCCGAAGATCACATTCATCAGCTCCGTGCGTCCCGCGCCGACCAGACCGGCAAAGCCCAGGATTTCGCCCTCGCGCAGAGTAAAGCTCACATCGTTTACTCTGCGGTCGCGGCGGACGATGTTTTTTGCCTCAAAGATCACCTTGTCCTTAACATGGGACATCTCACGGTTAAAGTAATTATTTTTCAGCTCCCGTCCGACCATCATGGAGACGATTTCCTCGTCGGAAGCAACATCTTCAATATTTTTGGTGGCGACCGTCCGCCCGTCCTTGAGCACGGTGATCCGATCGCCGATCTCACGCAGCTCCCGCATCTTATGCGAGATATAAACAATACCCACGCCGCTTTCCTTGAGGCTGCGGATAATCTTAAACAGGTTTTCCACCTCATCCAGATTGAGCGAGGAGGTAGGCTCGTCCATGATCAGCACCTTTGCGTTCGCGGCCAGCGCCTTTGCGATTTCAACGAGCTGCTTTTGTGAAATAGAGAGCGTTTCCACCATAGCGGTGGGCTTGACCGCCAACCCTACGCGGTCCAACAGCTCCTGCGCCCGTTTGTATATATATTTGTGATCCACCATCGGCAGCACGCCGAACGCTTTTGTGCGCGGCAGTTTGCCGACGAACAGGTTTTCCGCCACCGACAGCTCGTCAATGACGCTCAATTCCTGAAAAATAACGCTGATCCCCTGTTCCATTGATTCCTTTGGGGTAAGCCGGCTGTATTCCTTGCCCTGGATGATCATTTTTCCCTCTGTCGGAGTGTAAACGCCGCTGAGGATTTTCATCAGGGTCGATTTGCCGGCGCCGTTCTCGCCGATCAGCACATGAACCTCGCCGGGGTAAAGGTCAAAGGTGATATCGTCGAGCGCCACAACGCCGGGGAACAGCTTCTTAATATTTTTCATTTCAATGATCTTTTCCATAGCGCGCCTCCCTTTATACGAAGGCGCTGTTTTTTCTTAAAAACAGCGCCTTCGTCATGCTGCCGCTGGGGGCTGTTTGAAAAGTCGGCAACTCCGCTATTTTCAAACAAGCCCTGAATTGCGTTTTTAACAGGCGGTCAGGCCACGTTTTCCTTTGTGACCAGGTTGGCGTCGACCAGTTTGGATACAGCTTCATAATCCGGGGAGCCGGTTTCGCCGGCCTTGATGGCGTCCACAAGAATATCCAGACAGGTTGCGCCGATCGCTGCGGGGTCCTGGCAGACGGCGACCATATTGCCGGCCTTGATCGCCTCCTTGGTTTCATCGGAAGCGTCGGTGCCGACCAGAAGGATCTTGCCGGTGTTTCCGGTGTTGGCAATCGCCTGCATAACGCCGAGCGCCATGGTGTCGTTGGCTACAAAGAACGCGTTCAGGTCAGGCGTTTTTGTGATGATGTTGGTGGCGACATCGAGCGCCTTTTGGCGGTCCCAATCTGCCGGCTGCACATCGACAACCTGATACTTGCCGGAACCGTCGGCCTCCAGCGTCTCTTTGCAGCCGTCGCGGCGAAGCTCGCCGGACAGGTCGCCGGCGCGGCCCTCGATGATGGCGACCTTGCCGCCGTCGGGAAGCTGTTCCATGATATACTGAGCGCCGATTGCGCCAACCTTGTGGTTATCGCTCGTCGCAAAGCCGACCACATAGCCGCCGGCCTCCTTGAGCGCGTCCTCATCGATCTTCGCATCGATGTTCACCACAGGCATCCCCTTTTGATTGGCCGCCACAACGGCGGAAATCAGGTTGGTCGCTGTGATCGGCGCGACGCCCAGACCGTCGTAGGAGCCGCTGTTGATGGCGTCCTCGCACTTTTTAAGCTGGCCGTCGATGTCAGTTTCAGCGTCGACAGCGAAAATATCCGCTGTCACGCCGAGCTTTTCGGCCTCCGCCTGGATGCCGTCCGCCATATCGACCCAAAACGGGTTGGACAAAGTTTTTAGTACCATGGCGACGCGGATTTCGTCGCCCGCCGGTGTGGACGCTGCCTCGGACGATTCTGCCGGAGCCGGCGCGGACGCTGTCGGGGAAGCGGGCGCAGAGCCTGCGCCGGAAGCGGATGAGGCCGAGGATGAGGCGCCGCCGCAGCCGGCCAGAGCGCCCATCGCCAATGTGGCGGCCAGGATCAGGGATATCGCTTTTTTCATTTCTGATTCCTCCTTGAAATTCTGCGGTTGTTTACATGGTTGATAACGAAAACCTGTTTGGTTTTTGCTTCATTTTTCCTGGCGGGAAAGGGCCGTGCATCGATGCATCAGTTCCCGGTTGGATTGGTAAAGCGCGCGGAAAAGCTCCCTGTATTCTGCATAGCGGGCTGTTCCCTTTAAATCCGGAACGGCCGGCGTATCGTTCCAGCGGATGACTGTGTCGCAGGCCTGCTGCCAGCTTTCGTACACGCCCGCGCCGACGCCTGCGCAGATGGCGGCGCCAACGCCCGCCTGCTCGAGCATTTTGGAGGTATAAACCTCTTTGCCGAAGATATCCGCCTGCATTTGCAGCCATGGCGCGCTGCGCGCGCCGCCGCCGGAGGCAATCACGCGCCGGCAGCTCTGGCCGAGCTGCTCATAAAGCTCCAGGCAGTCGCGCAGGGAGAACACCACCCCTTCCATCACGGCGCGCATCAGGTGCGCGCGGCTATGCTTGAGGGTCAGCCCAAAGAACATGCCGCGGGCCAGCGGGTCCATGTGCGGCGTGCGTTCGCCGGACAGATAAGGCAGATAGATCAGCCCATCGCTGCCGCGGGGAACCGCTTCCACCTGCGTGTCCATCTCGCGATAGGGCATACCGCCCAGCACCGTGTCCCGCAGCCAGCGCAACGAAAGCCCTCCGCAAAGGGTCGCGCCCATGAAATACCAGCTGTCCTGCTGAAAGTTATTGAAGGTGTGCGCACGCAGCTGCTTATCATAAATCGCAGAGGCGATGGGCGCGAATACCTGTGCGCCGGTGCCGATGGTGACGGATACCTGTCCTGGCGCGATGATCCCGTTGCCGATTGCCTGCATCACCTGATCCGCGCCGCCATGGAATACTTTTGTGCCGGCTTTCAGGCCGGTTTCTGCGGACGCCGCGGCTGTGACCTCGCCAGCAAAGTCCTGCGGGAGATAAATTTTAGGATAAAGCGAGCGGCGCAGCCCCAGTGTCCGAATCAATTCGTCCGACCATGCCGCCTGGCGAACGTTCAGGGCGAGCGTACCCGCCGCGTCGGTCACGTCGGTTGAAAGACAGCCCGTCAGCCGGTAGCGCAGATAATCCTTGGGCAGCAAAACCGTCTCGGTTTTCTCATAAAGCGCCGGCTCATGTTTTTTCATCCACAGCAGGGATGCAGTCTGAAATCCGGCGGCGATCTGGTTGCAGGTGATTTCGCCAAGCCGTTCGTTTCCGAGCAGCCGGCGGATATCCTCCACCTCGTCCACGGAACGGGCGTCGCACCAGATGATCGCTTTGCGCACAGGCTGGCCCTGCCGGTCGAGCGGGACAAGTCCGTGCATTTGTCCGGAGAAGCCGACGCCGTCGATGTCGTCTGGCGAAACGGCCGCCTGAGCCAGCGCGCCTCGGATCGTCGCAACCGCTGCCTGCCACCAGACCACGGGATCCTGTTCCGCCCAGCCCTCCCGGGGGATGTCAAATGTATATTCCTGCTGGCAGATAGCGGCCAGCTTGCCGTGATGATCCATCAACACGGTTTTTACACTGGAGGTGCCCAGGTCCACTCCAAGCAGATATGCCATATCTTCACCTCCGAGCGGGCTTACTTCATCAGCTCTTTGACAAACTTGAGAGATTTTTTCAGGTTTTCATGACGCGCCTCTTTTGATACATCCGCATCCAGGTCGCGCCAGATACGCAGATCGTTGCCGACAGGGCCGCCCGCCGCTACAAACGGCTCCAAAACGATGCGTCCCTGATAATTGATATCCTTGAGCGCCTGAGCAATCTGCGCCCAGGGGATGTTGCCGCCGCAGCCAGGCAGGCGGCGGTTGGCCTCGCTCATGTGGATATGCGCGAGCAACGGGCCTGCGCTGCGGATGGCGTCGGGGATGGAATCCTCCTCAATGTTGGCGTGGAACACGTCGAGCAACAGCTTTGCGTTGGGGTGGCCGATATCCGCTATGAACTGCCTACCCTCCGCCACGGTATTGACAATGAACTGTTCAAACCGGTTGACAAGTTCGATAGCGTAAACCATACCCGCATCAGCGGCAAAGGGGATCACCTGCCGGACAGATTCGACGCCGCGTTTCCAACAGTCCCGCTTGTACTGCGGGGTAATCTCGCTGTCATAGAGATAGGGCCACCAGGAGTACAGGATGCCCGAGAGTATTTTGCCGCCCATATACTCGGCGGCTTCGATCATGCGCTTGGAATAATCAATACCGGCCTGACGGACTTTCGGGTCGGGAGAGGCCATATCCTTGGACTTGGGAAATCCGATGCAGAAGCTCATTTCAACGCCGTAATCGCTGGCGCATTGTTTAAGCTCATTCATCTTGTCCTTTTCCAGATTGGTCATAAAATCGGGCGGAGTGACCTCCAGGTCGTCAAAGCCGGCGTCGGCCGCCAGCCGGATTCGTTCGCACATGTCCACCTTCCACTCATTGCCCCAATACGCATAATGGATTCCGAATTGATTCATACGGTACGCCTCCTGTCATTTATTTCAAAGCGACAAGCTCTTTTGCCAGTCCGGCGATTGCCGGCGCGTCCATGCCGAATTTTTTCAGGATATAGGGCACGTCCGCCGTCTCGCCGGTCACATCGCGAAAGCCGATTCGTCCAAATGGCACGGCCAGACGGCGCTCGGCCAGCACCTCTGCGACTGCGGAACCCAGTCCGTTATAAACGCTGTGGTTTTCCGCGGTGAGCACCGCGCCGGTTTCCCGGGCGGCGGCGGTGACAGCCTCGGCGTCGAGCGGCTTGATTGTGAACAGATCGATCACACGGGCGCTGATGCCCGCGTCCTCCAGCAGCTCGGCCGCCTTGAGCGCCTCCGGAACCATCACGGGACCCTCCGCGATGATGGCGACGTCGCTGCCCATCCGGACGGTATGCGCTTTTCCCAGGGTGAAGGCGGTCCCGTCCGGATAAATTTTCAGGTTCGTTTTCCGGTAAAGGCGGATGTAACTGACGCCAGGCGCCTGAATGATCTGCGGCAGGATGCTGCGAAGCATCGTCTCATCCGTGGGATCGACGATCGTTGTTCCGGCGAGCGAACGCAGGATGCCGATATCCTCCAGCGCCATATGCGAACCGCCGTTTGCGGTGTTGCAGGCGCCAGGGTCGGTGCCGATGATTTTTATATTCTGCCCGGCATAGACGCCGGACATGAAAATTTGATCGGCTACACGGCGCGATGCGAAACAGGCAAAGGAATGCGCAACCGGAATCATCCCCACGGCGGAAAGCCCGCCCGCAACGCCGATCATATTGCTTTCCGCGATTCCGCAGTTGAAAATCCGGTTGGGATATCGGTCCGCAAATTGATGAAAGGCCGACGCATTCATCAGATCCGCGTCCAGCAGCACAATCCGGCCGTCCTGTTCGGCCAGCTGCATGAGCACCTGGCTGTTGACTTCGCGCAGCAGCAGGCTGCTTTTTGCAAATTCCATATCAGCACACCTCCTGCAGCTTCGCCTGCAAAGCCGAAATTTGCGCGCCCAATTCCTTTTTTGCGGCCGCGGCCTGTTCCGGCGTAATCGGAATATGGTGGATGCCTGTACGGCCCTCCGTGACGCTCCAGCCCTTGCCCTTGACTGTGTCGAGCACAATCATCGAGGGGACCCCGGCGCGGCTTTTGGCATCTTCGATCGCGTCGTGAATGGCGGATACGTCATGTCCGTCCACCTCAACCGCGTGCCAGCCGAAATCCTCGAATTTACGGCGCAGATCTCCCAACGCTAAAATTTCATCCGTATAGCCGTCGAGCTGCTGGCGGTTGAGATCTACAAATGCAATCAGATGGTCCAGCTTTTGTTGGGCTGCAAAGAGCGCCATCTCCCATACCTGACCTTCGTCGCATTCGCCGTCGCCCAAAATCAGATAGGTATAGGCGTCGTTTTTGCGCATCTTCAGCCCCAGCGCCATCCCTGCGGCAAGAGAAGCGCCCTGCCCCAGAGAGCCTGTACTCATGTCGATGCCTGGCGTATCGTGCATATTGCAATGGCTGGGCAGTGTCGAGCCGGGTTTGTTAAGGGTGCTCAACAGCTCCTTTGGGAAAAACCCCTCAAGCGCCAGCGCCGCGTAGAGTATGGGGCCGCAGTGGCCTTTTGAAAGGACGATGCGGTCGCGTCCGTCCCAGTCCGGTTCAGCCGGACGGTAACGCGCTTGGTCGCCGTAAAGGACGGCAACCAGTTCGGCTGCAGAGAGCACCCCGCCCACATGACCGGAACCGCAGGACGCCATCGAAAGGATACTTTCCAGGCGCAGCTGCGCGGCAAAAAGATTGAGTTCATTCCGTTTATCTTCTTTCAAAGCAGAGCCTCCTGAACATTAACATTCATCAATAAAAATGAGTCCTCCGGGGAAATGGTTGTTGTTTGGTGTCGTTTTTGATTGTTTTCTGTTCTTTGTTCCATATCATATCATTGGACGCGATAAAAGTCAACAAGTTTAGCTGGTGATCCCTCTCGTTTTATAGGAATATACACAATTGTCGATTGTTTTTTGTTGCTTTTTTATATTGATTGTTATCGTATTCTGTTATATAATAATCTTGAACAGTACTGCATTCCTGTTAGCGGAATGCGGATGAAGAAACCGCGCCAGGTTATCTATCTGCTGCCATGAGGTGCGCTTTACAAATCAATATGCGGGCAAAATGGGCAGGTCCCGGCGCGGCGGTTCTCATTGCGCCGGCCAGGGGCCGCCGCACGCTGAAAAGCCCCGGCCTGAAAACGCTTGCGGCTTTGTCGTGCGCACAGTATAATAGAAAAAATGGTTCATTTTGTCTGTGAAGGAGGGTGCGCTTTGGAGGAGCGGAGACAAACGGTATTTGCTGAGGAACGTAAGCAGCAGATTTTGGAGCTGATCAGTAAAAATCAGAAAATTGTCGTACCGGAGCTGTGCAATTATTTCGGGGTATCGCCATCCACCATCCGCAACGATCTGCGTGTGTTACAGGAAAACGGGCTGATCACCCGCACACATGGGGGGGCGATCCGAAACAGCAAAGTAAGCCTGGAACCGCCGCCGGTCACAAAGCAGACACAGATGCTTCGCCAAAAGGAAGCGATCGCGAGGGCTGCGGTCGATTTAGTGGACGATGGGGATATCATTGCGATCGGATCGGGGACCACTACCCTGGAATTTGCAAGAAAGCTCATTCACAAGGAAAAGCTTACGGTTGTGCTCAACGACATCCGGCTTGCTTCCTTCTTGGAGGAGCACACCAATTTTACGCTTTTCATGCTGGGAGGCGTGCTGCGCAATGGCTTCCATTATGTGAACACAGCAGGTACGCCGCTGCCGCGGGTCAGCCTGGATAAGCTGTTTTTTACCTGCAACGGACTGAATGCTGCGATGGGCGCGACTGTGCCGGATTTTCATTTGGCCGCCAATGTAGCTGCCATCCTGGAGCGCAGCTCCCAGGCCGTGCTGCTTTGCGACAGCAGCAAGCTGGGCAGCGTGACCTTTGCCCAAATCGCTCCTTTGGATCAATTGGATACCATTGTGATTGACAGTGATGCCGACCCCGACGACCTTCGGGAGCTGGAGGCGCAGGGAGCCGAGCTGATTGTCGCACCGGTGGAATAGTTTAAAAACCATATTCATGGAGGGAACCAGTATGACGAACCAGGAAATTTTAAAACACATCGACCATACGCAGCTAAAAGCCTTTGCGACCTGGCAGGATATTCAGAAGCTTTGCGATGAAGCGGCCCAATATCATACGGCGTCGGTCTGCGTGCCGCCCTGTTATATCAAGCGTATCCATGACGCCTATGGCGGACGAGTGAATATCTGCACAGTGATTGGGTTCCCTCTCGGCTACAGCGTCACCTCCGCGAAGGTGGAGGAAGCCCGCGCCGCGCTCGCAGACGGCGCTAATGAAATCGATATGGTCATCAATATTTCCGACGCCAAAAACGGCCGCTTCGAGGCCATTCTGGAGGAGATTAAAGCCGTCAAGGAGGCCGTCGGGGATCATATTCTCAAGGTGATTATTGAAACCTGTTACCTGACCGAGCAGGAAAAGATCAAGCTTTGCGAGGTCGTGACGGCGTCGGGCGCCGACTATATCAAAACCTCCACAGGTTTTGGAACCGGCGGCGCGACGCTGGAGGATATCCGCCTGTTCAAGGCTCATATCGGACCGCATGTCAAAATGAAGGCCGCCGGCGGCGTTAAGAATGCGGAGGACTTAAAAGCGTTTTTGGCGGAGGGCTGCGAGCGCATCGGAACAAGCTCCGCCGTCACGTTGCTCACCGGCGGGCAGGCAGGCAGCTACTAGGGCTTGTTTGAAAATAGACGGCAATTTTAATTTCTCAAACAAACCTTTGAACAAGATGTTCAAAAGGAGGAACCTGGATGCGGATCAAGGGTATTGACCATGTGACCATCAATTTAAAAGATGTTGCGCGATCGCTGTGGTTTTACGGGGAGCTGCTGGGATTTGAGCGCCTGCCGGATGTTGATATGGGCGACCATCTTCTGCGGTATTTTGCCCTGCCGGGCGGCGGGCGTTTGGAGCTGACCGAATACCGGTATGAAACGGCTGACTGCGGCAATACGGCAACGGACAAGGGCCGGGCGCGCCATCTGGCCTTTGAAGTGGAGGATGTGTACGCACTTGAGAAAAAGCTCACGGATGCGGGATATCTCTTTCATGTGCCGGTAAGCCATGTGGAAAAGCTGGGCTTTTCCGGCGGGCTGACGCGCGATCCAAACGGATTTGAACTGGAGTTTCTCCAGTACGATTAACCAATCAAAAAAGGAGCGGGCTGGCAGCCCGCTCCTTTTAATGGGACTGGAGACGCAATAGAGGTCAGGGACGGCCGCCTGAACAAAAAACATAGTATAAAAAGCATCGGAAGGCCAGCCGGCCTTCCGATGCTTTTTGATTAGGAGCGCAGGCGAGGCGCATCCGCTCTGCTTTTGATTATCGTCACGTGTCAGGAAGCGGTGCGCGTCTTGTTGGGTACGGTGGGTCTTGTCTCGGAATTGCGTTTGGAGGAGAAATAAACCCGCAGAGAATTGACGACGATGATGACGCCTAGAACCATCAGCAAAAGGGCGATGATCAGTTGCAGCCCTTCAACAAGAAAGACCGCGTTTCCGGCGGAAAAAGCTTTGACCAGCCCGACCGTGCGCTGGACAAGCGCGGTCGCAGTGACGCAGAGCATGATAACCAGCGGTGGAAAGAGCATTTTGTTGCTGCGTCCGGTGACTTTCATGAACACGCAGAGCGTCACAAGCACCAGTGCGGAAAGGAGCTGGTTGGCTGAACCAAACAGCGGCCAGATATTGGAATAACCGATGCGCGTCAGAACAAAGCTGAGGACGAGGGTGAGCACGGTTGAAAAATATTTTCCGCACAGCAGCCTGCGCCAGGGGGCGGCGTTTGCCATGTCGTCAACGCTGAACAGCTCCTGAAAGCTCATCCGGCCGATACGCGCCACAGCGTCCAGGCTGGTCAGCGCCAGCGCGGAGACGCACATGGTCATAAAGCACTGGGCGATATAGAGCGGGACGCCGAACATTTCAAAGAACCCAGCCACGCCGTTTGAGAAGATCTGAAACGGTGTCCCTGCCGCGGGCGTTCCGTCAGCGGCCGCCGCGGCGCCCGCGACACACAGCGCCAGCACCGCCAGCAGGCTTTCCAGCACCATCGCGCCGTAACCGACCTTAAGCATATCGCGTTCATTTGAAACGGTCTTGGAGGAGGTCCCGGAGGAAACAAGGCTGTGAAAGCCGGAAACCGCACCGCAGGCCACCGTTACAAACAGGATCGGGAACAAATTGCCAAGGCTGTCGTTGTGGAACCCTGTAAAAACCGGGAGATTCATGGTGGGATGGGCGACCAGAAGGCCCAGAGCCGCCCCTGCGATCATGCCGATAAACATATAGGTGGTCATGGCGTCGCGCGGCTGCTTGAGAAGCCACATGGGCAGCACGGCGGCAAAGAAGATATAAATAAAGGTGATATAGGTCCAGGCTTCCTTGCCGGCGATGAGCGGCGTCAGCATACCGCCGGCCAGCGCGGCGGCGGTGCAGATAAGACCCAGGCCCGTCTTTTTCCAGCCGGTGAAGTGCATCCGCTTTTGAATCAGGCCGTATGCCATGGCGAATACGATAAACAGCAGAGAGATGGAACCGGCCGCACCGTTGGAACGCGCGGCAGCGGCGAGCTGTGTCGCGCCGCCGGCCGTTTCATAGGCGTTGAAGGTGCCGGCGACCATGTCTGCAAAGGCGGCGATCACCAGCAGGGTGAACAGCCAGCAGAACAGCAGGAACAATTTGCGTCCGAGCTTGCCGATGTATTTTTCGATCAGCAGGCCCATGGATTTGCCTTCATTTTTGACGCTGGCGTAAAGCGCGCCGAAGTCGGTGACAGCGCCAAAAAAGATGCCGCCGAGCAGGACCCAGAGCAGCACAGGCAGCCAGCCGAAAGCGGCTGCCTGGATGGCCCCGGTGACAGGGCCGGCGCCGGCAATGGAAGAAAACTGATGGCTGAAAACGGTCCAGCCGTCGGTGGGGACATAGTCCTGGCCATCCTCATGGGTATAGGCCGGGGTTTTTGCTCTGGGGTCGATGCCCCATTTGTTGGCAAGCCAGCGGCCGTAAAGCACATAGGCTCCGACCAGACAGACTGCCGAGATCAGGATGATAACAAGCACATTCATGATTTTTGCCTCCTCAATATGCGCTCAACATTCTTCTGCAAATAAAAAAGCCTTCGTCTCCCGCGCCGGAAATATTAATCCGGTCGACTGAAGACGAAGGCAAGCCTCCGCGTTACCACTTCATTTGCCGCCAGGACGGCGGCCGCTCTGCCATGGCTTCTCCGCTGTGGAGGGCACCATGCTCCCGGATAACGGTGGGACTCCGGCCCGCGGCTACTGAGGGGAAAACCTGTTCACCGGGCTGCTTTCAGGTGATAGCCGCCGAAACCGCTGCCGGCTCGCACCAACGCCGGCTCTCTGGGAGCGGGGAACTTCGGACGGTTGTATCCTGGTCGCTGCATTTGAATGTTGATTTTTCTATACTTTAAATCAGCAGCGTGCATTTGTCAATCCCTTTCATTAAATTCGGAAAATTATGTATATTTAATAACTAATCATATAAAATTTTATAAAATTTGACAGTTGGGGTAATGACAATACGAACGTTGGAAGCACTTGGAAATCACAGGCATTTTCAAACGGCGCGGTATGTGGTATGATCGGAATGGTTCTTGTTTAGCCGTTCTGAAAGGAGACAGCCATGCGGATCATCATTTCGCCCGCCAAAAAGATGCACGTGGATACCGACAGCCTTGCGCCGGAGGGCCTGCCGCAGTTTCTGCCCGAGGCGCGGCGGTTGCTGTCCGCGCTGCGCGCCATGCCGGGGCCGGCCCTGCAAGCCCTTTGGAACTGCAACGACGCCATCGCAGCCCTCAATATGGAGCGGCTGCGCCATATGGATCTGGAGCGGGATTTGACGCCCGCGATTCTGTCCTATGAGGGCATCCAATATCAGTATATGGCGCCGGGGGTTTTTGAAACGGGACAATTTGAATTTATTCAGGAGCATCTGCGCATCCTCTCAGGCTTTTATGGGTTGCTGCGCCCCTTTGACGGCGTGGTCCCTTACCGACTGGAGATGCAGGCGCGCCTGGCTGTCGATGGCCATCGGGATTTATACGCGTTTTGGGGGGACAAATTGGCCCTGGCTCTGGCGCGGGAGACGGACTGGGTGCTCAATCTGGCTTCCAAAGAATACAGCCGTGCCGTACAGGCGCATCTGCCGGGGCCGGTGCGTCTGGTTAACTGTGTGTTCGGAGAAGCTGTCAATGGAAAAGTGGTGGAAAAAGGCACGCTTTGCAAAATGGCCCGCGGTCAAATGGTGCGTTTTATTGCTGAACATGCAATTATGCAGCCGGAGGGGCTGAAAGATTTTTGCGACCTGGGATACCGGTTCGACGCCGCCCGTTCCGGGGCGGACCGTTTTGTATTTATCAAAGAGAAGTGACGATTTGAACGCGCGCAGAAAGCGGCGCGTCCGTTGCTTGATGAATCTATTAATTTGAAAAATTTTACTGTAAATACTTTACTTTTATTATAAATAATTGTATAATAATGAAAAATAACCCAACAAAGTTAAGGAGGGCAAAGAATGAAAAAATGATCTCCATTTTGCTGGCGCTTTCCACAGCTATTGTGATGTGCATGCCTCTGTGTGCGGAGGAACCGGAATCAGGCGGCATCAGAAACGTTTTTTCTGATAATGACATTTCATGTATTCAAAATTTATTGCTTGCCTGGTTGTCAACGGATGGGCCATCCGAAAACATAGACAGTGTACAAGTCGGCGATAAAATCCCTGCTTACGAATATGTAGATTCATCACTTGTAACATTTGATTCTGCAAGCTATTACCCTGTTTATTCAGATCATGAGATACTTGGAGTTTTGGGGATTCACGGAAACAAATCGGATCCGACATATTCCTTCGGTTCGGAATGGGCGTCTCAAATCGATGAATACATAAAGAGTAATCGTTCGGAATTTTGCATCGTAGTAACAGAAAATCAGTTGTTCTTTAAGACTTCCGATGAAGCCGAGCTGATAGAAGAATACCGGTTTGCCATGCCGGAAGTAAATGCTGTTGCTGATTCGCCGTCTGCAGAGAGCATCCTTGCCGCGCAAAACAGCGATCAGACTGAATATTATTCAGATCGGGAAAAGTACAGCCTTGCAATTCCGCCGCAGACAAGGGCGGCATATGTGGCCAACATTAATGTAGGCACTTATAAACAGACACGCGGTGAGTGTTGGGCGGCCGCCACTATGCTGATTGGGAAATTTATTACAAAAAATAATGCCTATACACCGTTTGCAATTTGTGATAAAATGGGCATAGGATATGATGCGGGCGGTTCGGATCAAGATATTGTCGATGCACTAAATACCTGCTATGGCGTTAAAGGCACGCTGCAGGGCGTTTTGACCCCGAATCAGATGGAGCCCCATGTGAGTAAACAGCGTCCGGGCTGCATAAACTGGCTCGAGGTGAACCGCAGATATGGGCACTCCACGGCGTTTTGCGGTTATTCAAGCGATTCCTCGGCCTCTCGATACGGCATAAGAATCAGTGATTCAAATACGGGCGCCTACAAATGGCTCTACAAAAATGGTCAGCCGTCTCAGAAGCTCGGGTTCCAATATACATATGGGGGCTTAACCTACAATTGGAAATCCACAATTACGACCTGATATGCGCGCCAGACCATCCGTTGCTTTTAAGCCGTTTGCGGGAGGTTGAATATTTATGAAACGGTATGCGCTGATAGGACTGCTTTCGGTTCTGCTGTCAATCATGCTCAGTTTTGAAGCCTATGCGCAGACGTTCGTGACGCTTACCTACCGGGGGGCGACCCGTGTTTATGGACAAAAAAGAATTGACGACAGTAAGGAAATGGAATCCATTCTGCAGCTTGTACAGAACGGACAACCGCTTGAATCCGGTGTAAATATTGATGTCAGAAACGGCGGCCCGGTTATTGAGCTGCTGGTTGAGGACGAGCAGAACGGGGTCCTGGACTTTACGCTCTACACAATATACCCCGGAATCCCGGAGAATGTGGGATATGAGGTCACTATCATATTGGATGACGATGCCAATTTCTCCTATGATGATTTGGAGCTTTTTCAGGAGCTGGCCGACTATATCATGCAAAATCCTGTCGAAAAGACAATTCCTGATACCGGCAGAGGAGGCAGGTACCGGCCGGCACAGGAAGGCGCTTCATAGCAGCCGTTATGAGAGGCGCTGTTTCCCCAAAAGCGCGCCCGCAGCGATACGCTGCGGGCGCGTCCTGTTCTTTTACTGCGCCGACGGGATGGAGGGCAGACTGCTCAAATTGTTCTGCTCGCTGCCGTCCGGGATGGATTTGAGATATTCCGTGTCGCCCCGGTGCGCGATGCCGACGCCGGCGATGCCGCCCTGCCGCGCCAGCTCGACCGCCTGCTGCTTGCCAAGCGTGGTGTGGTCGGAGAGCTGATAGCCGACCACCTTGCCGCGCTGCTTGACCAGCGCGGTGATTCTGCGGGCGTTTGGAGCGGGGGACGGAATTTGATCAAGCGTATTCTGTGCCAGAGACGGACCAATTTGATTTTGTTCCATCGATCATTCTCCTTTTTTATCATTCTGCGCAGCCTGGGTTCAGTATGCCCAAAAACAGCCGGAGTACAACGGCTGGCAGCCATTGGATTTTATAGAATGGGAACAGGAAATTTTTTTAAATTTGTTTTAACACAGAAGGGTAAATGATATGACGAATGAAACAATGAGGATAGGAGATCTCCCCGCCGTGCTTTACGGCGGCCAGGCGGAACGCGTCTGGCTGTATGTCCACGGCAGGTACGGCTGCAAGGAGGAGGGGGAGCCGTTTGCCCGTATCGTCTGCCCTGAGGGCTGGCAGGTTCTGGCCATTGATTTACCGGAGCACGGCGCGCGCCGCGGCGGCCCCGCGGGCTTCGACCCGTGGCACGCGGTCCCGGAGCTGCGGTCGGTATTGGACTGGGCGCGCCGGCGCTGGCCCTGCGCGGCCCTGCGGGCAACCAGCCTGGGCGCCTGGTTTTCCATGCTGGCGTTTGCCGGCCAGCCGCTTATAAAGGCGCTGTTTGTTTCGCCGGTGCTCGATATGGAGCGGCTGATCTGTGATATGATGCGCTGGGCGGGCGTCGGCGAACAGCGCCTGCGCCGTGAGGGCGAGATCGCAACGGATTTCGGGGAAACGCTGTCGTGGCGTTATCTTGCATATGCGCGGGAACACCCTGTTGCGCAGTGGGATGTGCCGACGGAAATTTTGTATGCCGGCGGGGACAATCTGACGGCGCGTGAGACGGTGGACGGCTTTGCCCGCCGGTTTGGCTGTGGGGTAACGGTGATGGAAAACGGCGAGCATTGGTTTCACACGCCAGAGCAGCTCTCGGTGCTGGAGCAGTGGACCGCAGCGCATATGTAACAGGACGCGGCGGTATGGATATGGAAAGGGGACGGTCATCGATGCGTTTTACAGCGGATTTTCACATTCATTCCAAATATTCAAGGGCGACCAGCCGGGACTGCATTCCGGAAATGCTCGACCTTTGGGCCAGGCGAAAGGGGCTTGACCTGATCGGTACAGGCGATTTTACGCATCCCGCCTGGCGGGAGGAACTGAGGGAAAAGCTTGCGCCGGCGGGCGACGGCGTCTTTGTCCTCAAGGACGCGTACAGGGCCGACGCGTCGGCGCTGCCCGGCGGCGCGTCCGGCGCGAGCCGGCGCTTTGCCGCAGCGTTCGATTCATCGGCGTGCAGGCCGCGTTTTTTATTGAGCACGGAGATCAGCTCCATCTACAAAAAGGACGGGAAAACGAGAAAGGTCCACAATGTGATTCTGTTGCCGGATTTTGAAGCGGCCGACGCGCTCTCTCACCGGCTGGAGCAGATTGGGAATCTGCATTCCGACGGCAGGCCGATTTTGGGGCTTGACAGCCGCGATCTGCTGGAAATCACCCTGGAGATCTGCCCGCGCGCAATCTTTATCCCGGCGCATATCTGGACGCCGCATTTTTCCCTGTTTGGAGCGTATTCGGGTTTTGATACGATCGAGGCGTGCTTCAGCGATTTGACGCCGCATATCCACGCGCTGGAAACGGGCCTTTCCTCCGATCCCCCGATGAATTGGCGTATTTCGGCGCTCGACCGGTTCACGCTCGTTTCAAACTCGGACGCGCATTCCCCGTCGAAGCTCGCGCGGGAGGCCAATTTGTTCAATACGGAGCTTTCCTTCTCAGCGATTGCGCACGCGCTGGCGCATCCTGAAACGGACGAATTTTTGGGGACGCTTGAATTTTATCCCGAGGAGGGCAAATATCATATGGACGGGCACCGCGGCTGCAAGGTGTGCCTGACGCCGGCTGAGACGGCCGCGGCGGGCGGCGTCTGCCCGGTCTGCGGGCGGCGGATCACCGTGGGGGTGCTGCACCGCGTGGAGGAGCTGGCCGACCGCCCGGAGGGGTTCAGGCCGAAGCTGGCGAAGGATTTTGAGAGTATCATTCCGCTGCCTGAGACAATCGCCGCCTGCATCGGGTCGACGCCCGCAAGCAAGAAGGTGCAGGTCCGGTATGAGGAGCTGCTCCAGGAGCTTGGCCCGGAGCTTTCGGTCCTGCGGCAGATCCCCCTTGAGGAGCTTTCCAGGCTGGCGGGGCCCTGCGTGGCGGAGGGCGTGCGCCGCCTGCGCGCCGGCGAGGTCGCCTGGGAACCGGGATACGACGGCGAATATGGGCGGGCCGCGCTTCTGGACGCGCGTGAGATCGCCGCCTATTCCGGCCAGGTAAGCTTTTTTGCGGGGAGCGGCGAAAAACCGTCCCGAAAAAAAGCGGCCGCGCCAATAAACGATGCGCCGAAAAAGGCGGCCACAGGTTCGGCCGCGCTGAAACATGCGGCTGCCTTGGCCGGCGCGGCCGCGCATTACGGATTGAACGAGCGCCAATGGGAGGCGGTCAGCGCGCAGGGGCGGCAAATTACAGTCGTCGCGGGACCCGGCACAGGCAAGACGCGTACGCTTGTGTACCGCATCCGCCGCCTGATCGAGACAGGCGCGGCCGCGCCGGGGCAAATCACAGCCGTGACCTTTACAAACAAGGCCGCGGCTGAGCTTGCCGGACGGCTGGAACAGGAGCTTGGCAGGCGGACGGCCCGGAAGGTGTCGGTGGGGACCTTTCACGGGCTTTGCATGAAGCTGCTCAGGGACAGGCTGGGCGATGTGACGCTGATCGACGAGACGGCTGCGCTGGCCCTTGTGGAGGAGCTTTGCGCGGAGCTTGGGCTGAAAAAAAGGCCCCGCGACGCGCTGGCGGCTGTTTCGGCGCGAAAGAACGGGCTGACCGCCGGGAAAGAGGCGGATGAAGCGGAGCAAACGCTGTTTGCATACTATTGCGAACGCCTGGAGGAATACGGCGCCCTCGACTATGACGACCTGATCCTGCAAACGCTTGCGCTTTTTGAACAGGGCGCGCTCGCCGGACAGGAGCGCGAACCGTTCCGGCGGTTGCTGGTCGACGAGTTCCAGGACATCAACCCAATGCAATACCGGCTGGTGCGCGCATGGAACAGGGACGGGGACGAGCTGTTTGTAATCGGCGATCCGGACCAGGCGATTTACAGTTTCCGCGGTTCGGACCCCCGGTGCTTTGAGACGCTTGCGCGCGACTGCCCGGACGGACGCGTGATCCGCTTAAACGAAAATTACCGCTCCACGCCGCAGATTCTTGACTGCGCTCTGCCGGTGATCGCAAGCGGTCTGCCGCCGCAGGAGCGCGAAACGCGCCGGCTGGGGGCTATGCGGCCGGATGGCTGCGCGGTCCGGCTGCTCACGGCCGAAACCCCGTTTTCCGAGGCTTTGTTTATCGCCAAGGAGATCAACCGGATGGTGGGCGGCATCGACATGCTCGACGCCCACCGGCAGGGCGGCGCGCCCATGCGGGAGGAGTCCGCGCCGCGCGGCTTTGGAGATATCGCGGTGCTGTACCGCACGCACAGGCAGGCGTCGCTGCTGGAGGAGTGCTTTCAAAAAGAGGGCATCCCCTACAACGTGGCCGGTCGGGAAAGCTATCTGACCGACAAGGCGGTCCGGACGGCGCTTGCTTTTTTCCGCAGCCTGCCTGCAAAGCGGCAGCGACCGCCTGTCCGCGCATCTGGCGTCGGCCGGCTTGGGGAAAGAGCGCATGGAGGCGCTGCGGATGGCGTTTGCGGAGCTGGCGGTTCAAAAGGAAAAGCCCGTAAAGCTGGTTGATCTGTGGATTGGTCAAATGGGACTTGAGGATGACGCCGCCTTCCGGCGGCTGCGCGGCTTGGCCGCCTGCGCCAAAAGTATGCCGGAGCTGCTCGCCAGCATCGCGCTGGGACAGGAGGGCGACCTGCGCCGCAGCGGAACCAGAACGTACCACAGCGACGCGGTCACGCTCATGACGCTGCATGGCTCCAAAGGGCTTGAATTCCCCGTTGTGTTCCTCTGCGGCGTCAATGAAGGGATCATCCCGCATACCGGGACGCGCGGGCAGAGCGATCCGGGGGAGGAGCGCAGGCTCTTTTACGTTGGCATGACGCGGGCGCAGGAGGAGCTTTTGCTTTTGACCTCGGGCGCGCCGTCTGTTTTCCTCGGCGATATTCCAAAGGACCGCCTGGAGCGGTCGGCCGTATGGACGCGTCCGGAGGAGCCGGCCAAACAGATGAGCCTGTTTTAAGGAAAGCGCATAAACAACAAGGCCGGGCGGGTCCTCGCACGAGGACCCGCCCGGCCTTTCATGACGGGATATTCGCCTGGCGGTTACCCCTTCTGCGGCAACCGGGTTTTTATCAGTTTTCCTTTGACCGCCCTGTATACACCCCACAACGCGCCATAGGCCAGCGTGATTGCAAGCCATTTGACAGCGTCGCTCCGCAGCAGATACAGAAAGAATTCAATCGAAGTGTCGAGCGAACGGAAGAAATCCTCCGCCGCGCAGAGCGCCGCCATCACCCCGCCAAAGCAGATATCAGCAAAGAGGAAAGCCCGGCCGCGAAACAGCAGCAGATGAAGGAGCGGAATCAAAAACAACAGGCATTGCAACGCATAGTGGACAGAAAGCGAGGGGGAAAGCTGCATGGCCGTCTCCCAGGCGAGCAGCAGAAAAACGTTCAGCGCCATGCTGAGAACAACCGTTTTCGTAAACAGCTCCCGATCTGCGGGCACAAAGCCGAACCGGACGCGGACATTGACGTGCCCATCGCCGCGCTCAAGCCCGGCTGAAAAACGCACGCGGTGCAGCAGGGGAGCGAGCGTCAGGAAAGCCAGGAAAACGAGATCGACCCGCATGATATTATAGTTAGCCCGTGTCACCCACGCGGCCAGAGCGACCGACGCCAAAAAAAGCACCACAGCCGATTCCTCCCTTCCTCAGCCGCTTGCGCCAGTGCTGACTTTTCCAAGATAGCTGCATGAAACCCATATGCTCGGCTTTTTAGTCATTGTCCCTCCGATAGTACCAGATGCGCCTTCTTTGTATTTAACCAGATAGTAAGTTTTTATTTTTGCGGAGGTGGCGGTGCTTGTCTGCTCCATATCGGTTTCCTCATAGCTGACGACATACGATTTGTTGTGGACAGTATAAGACGAGTAATATCTGGGGCAACGCACAGAATTTTTCTGATTATTTATATAATAGAAATCCGCGTCCAATTTAATCGTCAGAATATCTCCGACACCTTGAGCGGAAATGGTATAATTTTTTACCGCGGTTTTTTTCTTTTCTGCCGCACGTGTCAAAGCGGGATATGTATAGACCTCTGTTTCCTCTGTAATCAGAAACCCATTTTCATCGGTATACTGGTCAACCGTGCGGGATTCCAAAACTCCGCTGCTGTCTGTGAGTAGGCTTCGGACAGGAGCTTCGGTATCCTTGGCGCTTATCGGCAAACAAGTTGTGACAGTCAACATAAGGATGGTCAAAAAAATTTCAAATTTTTTCATTTTCCATTCTCCTTCCATGTGCGGCATTTTTACTGCTGATAATTTAAAAAAACATACTTACCTATTAATTTTACTCCTTTCTCAGATGGGATTATTTTGATGTATTTCCATCTATTTGTATTATAAAGGCTTGTTAATAAATTTGCAATAGAATAATCACCTATTTATCACAATAAATAAAATTTGTAATTTATGACATCACAGAACGACAGCTTTTTAGTGATTTTGCAGTATCCTAAACAAAAAAACAGCCGGCCGGGTACGAAGACCGACTGGCTGTGCGGGCTGCCTGGCAAAACAGCGCGTCACTCCAGCTCGAATGCGCCTGTATAAAGCTGGTAATACTGGCCGCGCGCGGCGATGAGCTGGTCGTGGCTGCCGCGCTCAATGATGCGCCCGTGATCGAGCACCATGATCACATCCGCGTTTTTGACTGTGGACAGGCGGTGCGCGATGACAAACACGGTGCGTCCGTACATCAGGGCGTCCATGCCGCGCTGGACAATGGCCTCGGTACGCGTATCGATGGACGAGGTGGCTTCGTCCAGAATCATGACCGGCGGATCGGCGACAGCAGCTCGCGCAATGGCCAGAAGCTGGCGCTGCCCCTGTGAAAGGTTGGACCCGTTTCCGGAAAGCGGCGTATCGTATCCATTAGGCAGGCGCGTAATAAAATCATGCGCCCCCGCAAGCTTTGCCGCAGCAATGCATTCCTCATCGACGGCGTCAAGGCGGCCGTAGCGGATATTGTCCATAACGGTGCCTGTAAACAGGTTTGTATCCTGAAGGACAACGCCGAGGCTGCGGCGAAGGTCGGATTTTTTAATCTGCCCGATATCGATGCCGTCATAGAGGATAACGCCGTCGGAAATATCATAAAAACGGTTGATCAGGTTGGTGATCGTTGTTTTGCCGGCGCCCGTGGCCCCGACAAACGCCACCTTCTGCCCAGGCTCGGCATAGAGGGTGATGTCGTGCAGGACGGTTTTTCCCGGCACATACCCAAAATCCACATCCTTCAGGCGCACGTCGCCGGCCAGCCGCGTATAGGCCGCGCCGCCGCCGTCCGGCTTTTTCCAGGCCCAAAGTCCGGTGCGCTCGGCGCTTTCGACTAGCGCGCCGTTTTCATCCTCCCGGACATTGACGAGCGTCACAACCCCCTCGTCCGATTCCGGCTGCTCGTCAAGCAGCGCAAAAATGCGCTGCGCGCCCGCCAGCCCCATAATGACCGCGTTGAGCTGCTGGGAAACCTGGTTGATGTTACCCGAAAACTGGCGCGTCATGCTTAAAAACGGCACAACGATGCTGATGCTGAATCCAAGGCCGCAGATACTGAAATTGGGCGCGCCGGACAAAAGCAGCACGCCGCCGGTCAGCGCGACAACCACATAGAGGATATTGCCGATATTATTGAGGATCGGGCCGAGGGTGTTTGCGTAGCGGTTGGCAAGTTCGGCATCCGAAAACAGCTCGTCATTGAGACGGTCGAAATCGGCCTTGCTTTGCTCCTCATGGCAGAATACCTTGACGACCTTCTGACCTGTCATCATTTCTTCAACAAAGCCCTCCACCTTGCCGAGCGCATGCTGCTGACGGATGAAGTAACGGGCGGAGCCGCCGCCAACATGCTTTGTGACAAGCGCCATGCAGACGACGCCGGCGATGACGACCAGCGCCAGCCAGACGCTGTAATAGATCATGATTGCAAAGATGGTGATTACGACAACGCCCGCGCTGACAAGCTGCGGGAAGCTCTGTGAAATCATCTGGCGCAGCGTGTCGATATCGTTTGTGTAATAGCTCATCACATCGCCGTGGTTGTTCGTGTCAAAATAGCGGATGGGAAGATCCTGCATCCGGCTGAACATGTTTTCGCGCAGCTTGCGCAGAAAGCCCTGCGTGATAACAGCCATAAGCTGTGTAAACGTCATGGCTGCGGCAAGCGACAGCACATAAAACACACAAAGGATGCCGACAAGCGGCAGAATCCGCCCTGCGGCCGCGCCCCAATCGCCGCTTTGCCAGCTCGCCTCAACGGCCGCGATGACATTCTGCATGAAAACCGCCGGAATGGAGCTGACCACGGCGCTGAACAGGATGCAGACAAGCGTCAGCGGCATCATGACCGGATAGAAGCGAAACAGCGTGGAAAACAGCCGCGCAAGCGTATTTTTTACCGGGACCGGCGCGCCTTTAGTTATATTCATCCTGATCACCTGCCTTGTTCTGTGATGTATAGACCTCCTGATAGATCGGGTTAGCCGCGAGAAGCTCCTGATGCGTGCCGATGGCGTTGATCGTGCCGCCGTCCAGGACGACGATGCGGTCCGCATCCTCCACGGATGAGGTGCGCTGCGCGATGATGATCTTGGTGGTTTCGGGGATATACTCCCGCATCGCCTTGCGGATCAACGCGTCGGTGCGCGTATCGACCGCACTGGTCGAATCGTCCAGGATCAGGATCTTAGGACGCTTCAGCAGCGCACGCGCGATACATAACCGCTGCTTCTGCCCGCCGGAGACGTTGGAGCCGCCCTGCTCGATATAGGTGTCGTAGCCCTTTGGAAACTGCGAAATAAATTCATCCGCCTGTGCGAGCCGGCACGCCTCCTTTAGCTGCTCGTCGGTGGCGTCCGGGTTGCCCCAGCGCAGGTTTTCGCTGATCGTGCCGGAAAAAAGCACGTTCTTTTGCAGCACGACGGCCACCTGATTGCGCAGCGCCTCCAGATCATATTGGCGCACGTCAACGCCGCCGACGCGCACACAGCCTTCCGTCACGTCATAAAGGCGCGATATGAGCTGGATCAGCGTCGATTTTGAGGAACCGGTTCCGCCGATGATGCCGATGGTTTCACCGGAACGGATGTGCAGGTCGATGTTTGAAAGCGCCATCCGCTTGGCCGTCTTGGCATACTTGAAGCTGACGCCGTCAAAGTCGACCGAACCGTCGCGCACCTCTGTCACAGCCTGCGGGGGCGAGGTGAGGGAGCTTGTTTCCCCAAGCACCTCGGCGATACGCTGCGCCGATTCGGTGGCCAGGGTAATCATGACAAATACCATGGAAAGCATCATCAGGCTGCTTAAAATCTGGAAACTGTATGTCAGCAGAGCGGAAAACTGCCCCACATCGAGCGCCAGACCGCGCGTTGTGATGATCGTATAGGAACCGAACGACAGCACGAAGATCATCACCGTATACAGGCAAAACTGCATGAGCGGATTGTTGAACGCCAGGATGCGCTCGGCACGCGTAAAGTCGGCGCAGACGTCGCCGGCGGCTGCGGAAAACTTTTGCTTTTCATAATCCTCGCGCACATAGGATTTGACGACGCGCATGCCCTGGATATTTTCCTGTACGGAGTTGTTGAGCGCGTCGTATTTTTTAAAAACCCTGCGGAAAAGCGGCATGACCATACGAATGATGGTGAACAGGCCGATTCCGAGCAGAGGCGCTACAATCAGGAAAATGAGCGCCATGCGCCCGCCCATGATAAAAGCCATGATGAATGAAAACAGAAGCATCAGAGGGCTGCGCACGGCGATACGGATAATCATCATATAGGCCATCTGGACATTGGTGATATCCGTGGTCAGCCGCGTGACGAGCGACGAGGATGAAAAGCGGTCGATGTTTTCAAAGGAATAGGATTGTATCTGGTAAAACATATCCTTGCGCAGGTTGCGCGCAAAGCCGCAGGACGCCTTGGCGCATGCATTGCCCGCCAGCACGCCGAACAACAGCGACAGGCCGGCCATAGCGATCAGCGCAGCTCCGAAGCCGGCGATTACGCCCATACCGCATCCCGCCTTGATCTGGTTGACAAGCTGTGCAATGACAAACGGGATGACGCATTCCATCACCACCTCCAGCGAAACAAAAACTGGAGAAAGAATGGAAGGCCGTTTGAATTCGCGGATACTTTTTATAAGTTGCCGATACATGGATTTCCCCCTTCTTTGAGTAGTATATGGATGCGCCGCAGGCATCCATGGCGCTGACGGCTGCTGCTGCTTTTCCAAATCAAGTTCATCTCGAAAGCTGCTGCGCAGACAGCCGCCATTTTTTAATTCAGAAAAGCAAAACGCGTAAGTCCCGCGAATTTGGACTTACGCATTTCCAGCCCGCTGCATTGCAACGGCGCGCTGCAAGCGGCCGCACCGCTTGCCCTTTAAGATATTATAGCGGACGCAGGGGTTTCATGTCAAGCGTCCGTTTGGATACGGGCGTGAAAACGGGGTACATAGGAAATATGCAGGGGCAGCCACCTGTACGGCCGGCCCATCCGTAAAATATGGAAAAGGGCGCGCCCATACATGTGGACGCGCCCTGCCGGGATTACATCAGATTATCAAACACCGCATCAATCTTGATCTTGAGCAACTGAAGCTTGCGTTGCAGAAGCTGGTTTTCCTCCTTGAGCTGATGGATGTACAGCTGACGCCTGATTTTCATTTTCAAAAGCTGCGCGTGGATTGGCTTTTGAATAAAATCCTCGGCGCCATGCGTAAAGCCCTCGACTTCAAAATCCATCCCCTCCATGCTTGAAAGAAAGATGACAGGGATATCCGCCAGCTTGGGGATTTCTTTAAGCGCCTTGAGTACGTCCATCCCGCTTGTGCCTGGCATGACCATGTCGAGCAGAATCAATTCAGGCGGCTGGTGATCCTGGAGATATCCAAGGGCCTGCAGGCCCGACTGCATGGTGGCAACCTCATATTCTGATTCAAGCAGCGCCTTGGCGATCGCGAGGCTGGTTGTGTCATCATCGATTATCATTATTTTTTTCATGACCATTTCTCCCCCACATACGCGATATAAACTCGTTTAATATTTAGAAGCCTGCATTCATGCGCCTGAAAGACGGCGCGGTCAAATGAAGCTGCACCGGGGCCGCGGCTATTTTGTCATATCCACAGCGCGGCATGATAAAATTGGCCGTCAGGGCGGCAGCGGGACGCGCCCGAGCATCGTCCCGACCATAGAGGAAAAAATAATCGCAGGGCGATTATTTTTACACATACGGGCGCTTTCCCGCAAAAAAGCGCCCGTATGGTTGACATACTCACCTTATGAATATAATTCCTTGTTTATGAATGATATTCACTGATCAATTCAACGACCCGGTCATATTCCTCCTGAATGCGCAGATATAATTCCGGAAGCAACGTGGTTTTGCGCTGCCGCAGATAATCGAGGCACTCGCTGCAAATTTGATTCAATCCAGAGATGCCGAGGTTGGCCGTCAGCCCTTTGAGCGTGTGTACCTCCCGTTCCACATCCTCAAGCACGCCGTTCTCAATCACATTCACAAGGCGTCCATATGTGGGGTCCTCTGGGAATTTCAGAATAAATTTTTTCAGCAGCTCGCTCATGCCGCCAAAGCGTTCCAGCGTTGCTTTTTCATCCACCCCAATGTCCCTGAGCAGTTGTCCAAACTCCATATAATCCACCCTCTCAAATATAGATTTGTGTCAACCCCTGGTTTAAAAGCTGGTTCAACCCCTTAAACAGGGATTTTATGTCAATTGGTTTAATTAAATAACCGTTCATCCCGATCTGACCGGCATACTCCTCGTCCTCCTGAAAGGCGTTGGCTGTCATCGCCACGATGGGGACGGTTGCGGCGTCGGCGCGCGGAAGCGCGCGGATTTTTTGCGTGGCGGTGACACCGTCCATGACCGGCATACGGATATCCATCAAAATAACGCGGTAATAGCCAGGTGCCGACGCCTGAAATCGATCGACAGCTTCCTGGCCGTTGCTGGCTTCGTCAACGGTCAACCCCTGCATTTCCAGCAGCGTGCGCGCAATTTCCATATTGATCTCGTTGTCCTCCACTAGCAATATCCGTTCCCCGCAAAATTGGTAGGAATCCGGCTCCTGTGCGGGCGGTGCGTCCTGCACGGCCCGGCTGAGAGCGTCGCGCACGCTCTCGGGGAACATCGGTTTGGAAATGAAATGGTCCACGCCGGCGGCACGCGCCTCGGATTCAATCTGTGCCCAGTCGTAGGCGGACATAATGATAACGAGCGTTTCAGGCCCGACAAGCTCGCGCATACGGCGTGCGGTTTCAAGCCCGTCCATTCCAGGCATCTTCCAATCGATAAACGCTACGTCATAATTTTGATTTTTGGCGCGCGCCTCGCGCAGCTCCCGCAGGGTCTGCTCGCCGGACGTAACCCAGACAGACTCAAGCCCCATGTGCAGCAGAATAGTCTGCGTATGCTCGCAGGTGATCACGTCGTCGTCGACGATAAGGACACGCAGATGGCCGATAGACTCGCTGTCGACTACCGCAGGCTCAACAGCCTCGCCCAATTCCAGCGGCAGCTCCACAATAAACCGCGAACCCTTTCCGGGTTCACTTTCCAGCGAGATGCGGCCGTCCATCAGCGCCACGAGGTTCTGGGTGATCGTCATCCCAAGCCCCGTCCCCTCAAAGACGCGTCCGCTGCCGGCGGACTCCTGCTCAAACGGATCGAAGATGCGCTTTTGGAATTCCGGGCTGATGCCGACGCCGGTATCAGCGACCTCGAAACGCACAAGAGTGATGTGTTCCTTGGCCTTTTTGCGTTCAATGCGCAGGGATACGCGCCCGCCCTCCGGTGTGAATTTGATTGCGTTGCTGAGCAGATTCATCAGGATCTGGTTGATGCGCAGTTCGTCGCCCGTACAGGTCAACGGAAAGTTTTCTTCAAGATAGACGTTGAACGCAAGATGCTTTTGTGCGGCCTGCTGTCCGAATACGGATGAAATACCCTGGATCATGCGGTGAAAATTGAATTCGCACTGCGCAATGACAACCTTGCCGCTTTCGATCTTGGACATATCAAGAATATCGTTGATCAGCGACAGAAGAAATTTGGCCGATACGCCGATCTTTTGCAGGCAATCAGAGATTTTGGCCTCGTTGCCGAGATTGGCGGCCGCGATGGCAGTCATGCCGATAATCGCATTCATCGGCGTGCGGATATCGTGGGACATACGCGAAATAAAATCGGACTTTGCCCGATTGGCGTCGCGCGCCAGCACAAGCGCGTCCTGCAAGGCACGTTTATTGCGTTCGTCCTCACGGCGCGTTTGATCGATGTCGCGCATGTACAGCATGATTTTATAACTGTCATAAGATTTTGATAAAAATTGAATCTGTATCGAATACCAGTGGTACTCGTCACTTGTAAAAGAGGTCTTGCGCCGGACCTCAAAATAAATGCTCGGGGAGCTGGCCAGCCGCTCAGGGATCGTGTCCATATCCATTTCCTGCATATACTGGCGGCGAAAATCCGGATGGATCAGGTGCTCCCAGCGGTAGTCAATTACCTCTCGCAGCGTCTGCCCACCCGGGATGCGCTGGATTCCATCCTCATCACAGATGATTTCATGGATTTCATTTGTAATGAGATCCGCTTCGAACACCTGGTCATACAGGTCACGGAAGGCGGTTGCAAAAATCCGGTTGCGCACCAGCTCACGGTTCTTGGCCTCACGCACCTCCTGAACGTCCTGTATGGTTAGCAGGATATGCGTCTGGTCGCCCTCATAATATGTAAAACGGATGCGCTTCCAGCGGAAGGCGCCGTCGTTGCTCAGGATACGGCAGTAAAGGCGGCACTCCTGATCGGACTGCTTCAGATGGGAGATCAGCGTGGGCAGATCGAGCTGTCTTATAAATTCACCGCGGTCGTCCGGATATACCGCGAGCTGCGCAATGCGCGCAACCTGATCGGGATATGCGCCGGCCTGCGGGAGCTGATAGATGGAGCCAAGCGAACAGAAGCGGATGACATACGTCTCTGTCGGCACTTCAATGGTGGCGACGAGGTTGTAATCCTGATTGACCGTAAAATGATAGATGCGTTCGAGCGACTCCCGTTCCAGCTCAAGCTGCTTAATATGGGTGATGTCGCGCAACATACCGATCATAAGCACGGGGCGGTTGTTTTCGTAGAGCATATTGCCCCGGATGAGAAACCAGTGGTATTCCTGTGTATACGGTGTAAGCATACGGATTTCAATATCCTCGAGTGTACGGCCGTTGAGCTTGTCGCGCATACGTTCGATATAGTCCGGATGTATAAAGCCTGTAAGTTCCATCCGGCTAAGATACCCCGGCTGTTCAAATCGTTGCGTACAGCGCACGCCATCCTGAAAGACGCCCTCAAAAGCTGTGAAAAAATCGGATGAGACATCATATTCAAACATGATGTCGTCCGTACTTTCGACAGCCGTCTGATAACGGATTCGCTCGCGTTCCATCTCCTGCTGGACCTTGAGCCTTTCCTCAAGCTGCTTTTCGTGATCGATGTTGCGCGAGAGTGTGATCTCAAGAACGTCGCTGCTCATAGGGTTTTCCACGCGGACGACCCGTGTCACGGTCCAGTGGTATTCCCCATCGTCGCCTAGCTGGCGGTGCTCCATATAAATATTGGTTTCACCATTTGCAAACCGCTCAAGCAACTGCTTGCGGCCAAAGGTGTTTTTAAACTGTTCGCGGAAATCGGGATGCATGGTTTGCGCACCGATTTCAATCAGTTCGTCAAAGTTGCCCTCATCGGGCGCCTGCTTTGTATCGAACCGTTCGTATTCAACCATGAAAAAACGGTTTCTGGTCAGGTTGACATAGATGACCATTGAATAAACATACGAAATCGCCTGCAGCATCCGCCGCCGGCCCCACTCCAGCTCCTGCTCGCGCCTTGTGAGCGTGTGCGGGCCGACCGTTATGATATAGGCCGGTATCCCCTCGGCCCAGAGCATTCTGGTGGCCGTGATATCGACCATTCCACCGAATGGATCGTTATACGATACCGTTGTATGCGACTCCCGGTCGCCGATGGAAAGCAGCGGGCAGTTGGAACATGTGTCGGGCCACAGCTCGTGGCAGACGGATCCAATGCGCACAGCGGGCGCGACCGCCCGGACACGGTCGTTGAAATAAAGCATTTCATGCGTATCGCGCCGGATAACATAGATGCCGATGCTGGTGATATGATCGAGAACCTTTTCCAATTGTTCCAGATACGACATCCGATCACCCCTGTCCGATATATACAAATTTATTTTGCCGCAGCGCAAGCCCTTTCGGGTTTGGATACGCAAAACAGCAGCGAAACCAGCGGAGCTGGTTTCGCTGGTTGCCCTGTGCATATTGTAGCATATTTTCGGGAAAAATCAATCATTTATACACTTTTATGCAACCGATGTTTGTATGGATTGTCTCGCTGTCCCGGCTGTGATACAATAGCTGAAAAAAACAGCGCGCCGCGCGTTTTCCCAAAGCCTGCGGCGCGGGGAGGAATGGCAATGCATCAAACGGTTCGCGTGTTTTATTTCAGCCCGACCGGCGGCGTCCGGCGCGTGGCGCGCGCACTGGGCAGCGCGCTGGCCAAAGCGCCGGAGTTTTTCGACCTGTCGGACCAAGACGTTTTCATACCAAAGGCGGACGGCGAACTGCCCGCTGTATTTGCTGTGCCGGTGTTCGCGGGACGCGTCCCCGCGCCCGCGCGCGAAGCGGTGCGCCGCATCGCGGGCGCGGGCGCGCCTGCCGTGGCGGTTGCCGTATACGGCAACCGCGCGTTTGAAGACGCTCTGCTTGAGTTGTGCGACCTGCTCACAGCGCAGGCGTTTGTACCTGTGGCGGCCGGCGCTTTTATTGCGGGGCACTCCATGCTGCGCACAGTCGCGGCCGGCCGGCCGGATGCGCGCGACATGCAGGAGATTGAAGCTTTCGCGGCGGCGGTGCAGGAAAAATTGGACAGCTGCAGGCATGCGGCGGTATCTGTTCCGGGCAGCCGGCCGTACTGCGCGGGCAAACCGCTCCCGCTGCGGCCACAGGCTTCGGACAGATGCGTGAGCTGCGGGCTTTGCGCGCGGCGCTGTCCGGTGGGCGCCATCCCGCCGGACGCGCCGGATAAGACGGGGGAGGCGTGTATTCTCTGTATGCGTTGCGTTGCAGTCTGCCCGCGCCAGGCGCGTGCGCTGCCGCCCGCGGGACTGATGGCTGTGCAGGCAAAGCTGGGCGGCCTGACACAGGTGCGGCGTGAAAATCAGACATGGCTGTAAAAGAAGCGGCTGAAGGCTTCTCGGGATTGGCGGTCCCGGGGAGCCTTTTTGATGTGTAGAAGGTTGCAGCAAAATCTGTGATCGCTATATCCAAATTGGTTGTTCGATTTTGGTTTGAAATGACGATTGAATAAACATAATTTAAAAAGTAGTTGCACTTATTACGATTATTTGTTACAATGCAATTGAAGTAACCAAGCTTGACACGGGAGGTGTGCGCATGCGTAAGAGCGTTTTTCAGGTTAACAAACGCCAAAAAGAGGTTCTTTCGCAGCTCGAACAGGACGGCGTGGTTTATGTGACGCGCCTGAGCGAGCGTTTCGGCGTATCAGAAATCACAATTCGCCGCGATCTGGAGACGATGGAACGGGCCAGGCTGCTTACCCGTTTTCATGGCGGCGCCCGCCTGCCGGAGGAGCCGGCAGAGGCGGTGCCGCTGTTTGACGAGAAGGGCCGCCGCAATCTTGATGAAAAGATTCTGATCGCCCGCCGTGTAGCCGAATTGATCCATGAGGACGATATGGTATTTATGAACAGCGGCTCTACGGTCACGCACATCCCTCAATTTTTGCAGAATAAACGCGTTACGATCATCACAAACAACGCACGGATGGCTTGTGTCGATTATGGCGAGTCGGTCAGCCTTCTGCTGACCGGCGGTATCCACAACAAGATTACACAGTCGTTGACGGGCGATCTGGCCAAGCGCGCGCTCGAACAGGTCTATGCGACCGTCTGCGTACTCGGGGTGAACGGTATTTCCGCCGAGGATGGAATAACAACCTCGCTTTACCAGGAAACGGAGATCAACGACGCGATGCTCAACCGCTGCCGCGGCAAGCGCATCGTTGCGGCGGACAGCAGCAAGGTGGGCCGCACGCTCAATTTTATCAGCGCGCCGATCGATAAGATCGATATGCTCGTGACCACCTCCCGCGCCGACCCTGCGGAGGTTGAAAAGCTCAAGGCGCGCGGCGTGGAAGTGCTTGTGGTGCCGTGCGAGCCGGCGGGCGGGGAACACTGCATGTAAAGCGACCGGATCGTCGAGGCCGCGCGGGGACAATCAACAAAGGCGCGCCGGCGCCATGTTCGATAGGAAGGATGCGGTTAAAATGAGTAAAAGCAGCGAATTGATGCCGAATATCGATCGGAAATTGACCTTTGTGGACAATGGCGCTTATGACCGGATGGCGTTTGACACACGCGCCATCGAAATCGGTAACGACACGGACCGTTCGGCGGTGCCGATTTATGCGTCGGTGACGTCGGGCGCTGGTTACCAGCGCCACGGCGACCCGTCGCGCGATGCCGTTTCGCGTAACATCGCGTCGCTTGAGGGGACGCGCTGCGCCCTGATGACCGCAAGCGGCGTTTCCGCCATGACGCTGCCGCTGCTCGCGCTTTTGGGCCGCGGCGACCGGATCATCTGCCACTACGATTTGTACATCTGGACGTATTTTTTCGTACGGGAGGATCTGCCGCGCCTGTGCGGCGCGCAGGCCGACATGATCGATATGACCGACCTGAACCAGCTTGAGGACGCGCTCAGTCGGGGAAAAACAAAAATGATCGTGCTGGAAACGATCGCCAACCCGCTGATGAACGTGATCGATATCAAAGCCTGCGCGGAGCTGGCGCACCGCTACGGCGCGCTGGTGTTGGTGGACAATACGTTCGCGTCGCCTTATCTCTGCCGTCCGGCGGAGCTTGGTGCGGATATCGTGGCTGAAAGCCTGACAAAATATCTCAACGGCCACGGCGACGCCATGGGCGGTGCAATCTGTACCAGTGACGAACAGCTTTACCTTCAGTTCCAGCGGATGATGGGCGTGATCGGCTGCTGCATGAGTCCGTTCAATTCGTTTCTGATCATGCGCGGCATCCAGACGCTGCCGCTGCGCATGGAGCGCCACTGTGACAACGCCGAGGCGCTTGTGGCCTGGCTGGCCAAACAGCCGCATGTGTATAACCTGACGTACCCCGGGCTGGCCGAGCATCCGCAGCATGCGCTTGCAAAACGGCAGCTCAAGCGGTTTGGAGGCATGTTGGGGTTCCAGCTTGCGTGCGATCACGGCACGCTGTACAATGTGATCCTCAAGGAGCTCAGGCTGTTCAAGCACTGGGTCAGCCTGGGCGAGGCGCATTCGCTCATCAGCCCCAAGGACGCCGACCCTGAAAAGGGGATCCCGGCGGACTTTATCCGCGTTTCAGCCGGGCTGGAAAACAGCGGCGATCTGATCGCCGACCTGGAGCAGGCCTTTTCCAAGGTGCGCTGGTAACGGCCGGAAACGCGCCTGCGTATGCAGGCTGAAGAATAAAAAAACACCCGCGCGGGTGTTTTTTTATTGCTTATTTTTGTAAACGATCGTAAACACCAACAATTATGATCGAATATTTAAACGAATTGAATAAATTCAGCAATAAAAACATATATAATCCTCTAAAAGTGAAAAATTCAGTTGATTTTGATTGACTTTTATGATTGTTACAAATAAAATAGAGTTAAACAGATCGAAAACAAGAAAAAACGATCATTATACGAAAAGAAAATCGTGCAAAAAAGGTTATACCGTTCAGACAGGAGGAAGGATTATGAAAAGAAAACTGGCAGCACTTCTTGCGGCGGCGGCCCTGGCGTCCACACTTGCGGCGTGCGGCGGCGGCACGCAGACCCCGGCTTCACAGCCCGGCGCGCCCGCTTCACAGGCGGCGCCGCTCGAACCGACCGAGGCCCCGACAACGACCGACGCCGTCAAGCGCGGCGGCGTGCTCACGACGAGCCGCCTGGGCATCACGCCGCTCAACCCCACCAAGTATATCGCCATGCAGGGCGATAAGATCATCGAGGGGCTTTTCTTCGACAGCCTGGTCAACATCAATGAAAAGATGGAGGTCGAACCGTTTCTGGCCGAATCGTGGACGGTCTCCGAGGACGGCCTGACCATCGATATGAAGCTCAAGGAGGGCGTCAAATATTTTGACGGCACAGAGATGACCGCCGAGACGGTCAAATACTGTTGGGATTGGTACCTTGACCCCGATACGGCCGCCAACTTCTATCCGCTGATCTCCGATGTGCAGTCGGTGGATGCGGTGGACCAATACAACCTGCGTTTCAATTTCTCGCAGCCAAACGCCGGCTTTATCGAGCTGATGTCGTATCAGGCGGGCTATGTGCTCTCCCCCGCGTCGATTGACAAGTATAAGCAAACCGGCGATGAAACCGTCTTTGCGCGCGAGGGCGGAACCGGCGCCTTCAAGCTGGTCGAGAATGTGGACGGCGTGAGCATCACCGCCGAAAAGAACCCGGACTATCATGTGATGGGCGAGGACGGCCAGCCGCTTCCGTACCTGGACGGCGTTGTCGTCAAGATCATCGGCGACGAGGCGGTCGCAGCATCCAACCTGATCAGCGGAGACCTCGATATGATCGACGTGGTCAGCCAGCCGGCCGTCGTCAGCCAGATCAGCAACGCCCAGGGCTGCCAGATCAAGATCAACGCTCCGCGCGAGGTATTCCATTTGTATATGAATATGGAGCAGGAGCCGTTTGACGATCCGCTTGTGCGCCAGGCGATGTGCTACGCGGTCAACCGCGACGAACTCAACCAGGTGGTCAGTATGGGACAGGCCATCCAGACGCCGTGGCTGACGCTGCCCGATCAGTGGTACTACAAGGACGGCGAGATCATCGGCTACGACCCGGCCAAGGCAAAGGAGCTGCTGGCCCAGGCCGGCTATCCCGACGGCGTGGAGGTCGAGCTTTACTACGGCACTTACGGCGTCATGCAGGCTGAATGCGAACTGATCCAGGCGCAGGCGAAAGAGGCCGGCTTCAATATCAAGCTGGTCGGCATGGACGGCGCATCCGTCAAAACGCTCTGGGCGCTCCAGAACACCGACGCCCCGGCCGGTATGCGCCTGCAAAACAACATCATCCCCAAATCCGACCCGTATACACAGATGGAATATATCTTCGGTGAAAATGCGATCCAGAACTGTTCGCGCTGGATCGACGCGGAATACCAGGAACTGCTCAAGAAAGTCAAAGTGACTTTTGACCGCGACGAGGCCAAGACGATGCTCGACCGGATGCAGGATATCGGCCTTGAGCAGATGCCGACCGTCGTATTGCAGGCGGGACCGCGCCGCAGCGCGCTGGCCGATCATACAATGGGCGTCTATTTCGACTGCGACGCGTCGATGAATTTCCGCGCCGCATGGCTGAACAAATAAGTCTGCCGGATTGCACGCGGCCGCGGCGGCCCCGGGCCGCCGCGGCCGCTTCGCTTTTTGGCGGAATGCGGGGGAATGAGCATGGCCGCTTCCATAGGCAAGAAACTATTATCCATGATACCGCTCGCGCTGATCGTCAGCATCATCCTGTTCGGGCTGATCAACCTGCTGCCGGGCAATGCGGCGATGGCGATTCTGGGCGATTCGGGCAACCTCGAGCAGATCGAACAGCTCGAGGCGGAGCTGGGGCTGGACCAGCCGGTTTATATCCAGTATATAAACTGGCTCAAGGGCGTCTGCACCGGCGATCTGGGCACGTCGATTCTAACCGGCCAGCCGGTGATCGACCGCATCGCCGAGCGTATGCCCGTCACCTTCGAGCTGATCGTCCTGTCGGTGGTGTTCGCGGCCGCCGTCGGCGTGCCGCTCGGGATTATCTGCGCGGTCCGGCGAAACCGCGCGTCGGATTACATATTAAGCTCCGTGTCGATCATCGGCGTGGCAATGCCCGCCTTCTGGGTGGGGATGCTGCTGATCATGCTGTTTTCAATCAAGCTGCACTGGCTGCCCGCGTCCGGCTATACGCCGTTTTTTGAAAACCCGGTGGAAAACCTGCGCTCCATGGCGCTGCCTGTATTTGCGACCGGCATCGCGCTGGCGGCGACGATTGTGCGCCAGACGCGCTCGGCGGTGCTCGATGTGCTCGGGCAGGACTACATGATGACGGCCAAGTCGAAGGGCGTCCGCTATCGGACGCAGCTTTGGCGGCACGCGCTCAAAAACGCGCTGATCCCTGTGATCACAGCGATCTCGATGCAGATCGCCGGCATGATCGGCGGGTCGGTCGTCATCGAGACGGTCTTTCTGCTGCCGGGGATGGGCAAATCGATGGTGGACGCCATCTTCCAGCGCGACTACCCGATCGTCATGGGCGAGGCGCTTGTGATCGCGGTGTTTATCATCCTGCTCAATACGCTGGTGGATGTGATCTATATTTTTGTGGACCCAAGGATTTCCCGCTCCGGGAAAAAAGGCAGGTGAACGGCGGTATGAAACGATGGGAACAGTTTTTGGAATCGAACTTTTACAAGGTCTGGCGCAAGCTGATCCGCCGCCGCGTGGCGGCTGCGGGGCTGATTGTCTGCGCGGTCATTTTGATACTGGTCGTTTTCGGCGATCTGATCAGCCCGTATGACCCGCAGCAGATCAACACGATCGAGGCGCTCCAGCCGCCGAGCGCCGCCCATTGGTTCGGCACCGACGAGATGGGCCGCGACCTGTTTTCGCGTGTGATTTACGGCGCGCGCCTTACAATGGCGGTCAGCGTTGTGGCGGTGGCCATCTCGCTGGCGGCCGGTACGGCGCTCGGCCTGATCTCCGGTTATGCAGGCGGCGCGGTCGACCTGGTCATTTCCAAATTTATCGAGGCGCTTTCCGCCTTCCCGATGATCATGTTCGCGCTCACAATCACAGCGATCCTTGGGCCGGGGCTGCGCAATGTCATGATCGCCATCGGCGTGGCGTATGTGCCGGCGTTCGCGCGCATTGTGCGCGGTATGACGCTCACCGTCCGGGAACGGGAATACATCGAAAGCGCCGTATCCATCGGGCTGAACCGGGTTGAAATCCTGCTGCGGTACGTGCTGCCGAACGTCTCGTCGGTCATCATCGTGCAGGCGTCGCTGGCGGCCGCGTCGGCCATTCTGTCGGAGGCGTCGATGAGCTTTCTCGGCGTGGGCGTGCAGGCGCCGCAGGCAAGCTGGGGCGCGATGCTCAAGGCGGGCTACAATTATCTGTCGATGGCTCCGTGGATGAGCGTTTTTCCGGGCGTGGCGATCGTGCTGGCGGTGCTGGCGCTCAACTTTGTCGGCGACGGCCTGCGCGACGCGCTCGACGTCCGTCTGAAAATGGACTAGGGGGAGCAAAGGCATGAAAGAGGTGCTTGTGCAGGTTAAAAACCTGTCGACGGCGTTTAAAAGCGAAGGGAAGCTGATAAAGATCATCGACGACGTCAGCTTTGATATCTATCGGGGCGAGGTGCTCGGGATCGTCGGCGAGTCGGGTTCGGGCAAGAGCGTCACGTCCAAGACGATCATGCGCCTGCTGCCGGAGCCGCCCGCGCGGATTCTCGGCGGGCAGATCCTTTTTGAGGGCGACCCGGCGCAGGACGTGCTGCAATTTAACGAAAAGCAGCTCTGCCGGTTCCGCGGTGAAAAGGCCGCGATGATCTTCCAGGAGCCGATGACCTCCTTAAATCCCGTGCTGACCTGCGGCTATCAGATCAGCGAGGCGATTTTGCAGCACAAGGATTTAAGCAGATCTTCCGCGCGTGAAAAAGCGATCCGCATGCTCAAAAAGGTGGGCATCCAGTCGCCGGAGACGCGCTACAACTGCTACCCGCACGAGCTTTCGGGCGGTATGCGCCAGCGCGTGATGATTGCGATGGCCCTGTGCTGCAGCCCCGAGCTGCTCATCGCCGACGAGCCGACAACGGCGCTCGACCCGACGATCCAAGCGCAGATCCTGGAGCTGATCGGCGATTTGCAGCGCGAGACGGGGATGACGGTCGTATATATCACGCACGATCTCGGCGTTGTGGCGGAAACCTGCCGCCGGGCGATCGTCATGTATGCCGGGCGCGTCATGGAGACGGCCGGCGTGCGCGACCTGTTCCGTAGCCCGGCGCACCCGTACACAGCCGGGCTGATGAAGGCCATGCCAAAGCTCAATGAGAAGTGCGGCCGCCTTTACAGCATTGAGGGCAACGTCCCAAACTTTGCGGATATGCCGGCCGGCTGCGCGTTCCACGACCGCTGCCCGGTCCGCATGGATATCTGCGCGCGCGAGCGCCCCGGCGTCTGCACGGTGGGACCGGAACATACGGTTTGCTGCTGGCGGGCGCAGAAGAACGCCGCCGGCGGCGCGCGGGAGGTGTCAGGATGGAAGCCTTGCTTGAAGTGAAGCATTTGAAAAAATACTTTCCCATTACAAAGGGCGTGCTGAAGCGGACGGTGGGCCATGTGCGCGCGGTGGACGGCGTGAGCTTTTTTATCGGCGCGGGCGAGACGTTCGGCCTTGTCGGCGAGAGCGGCTGCGGGAAAACGACCGTCGGCAAGATGGTCATGCGGCTGACGGACCCGAACAGCGGCGAAATCCTGTTCGAGGGCAGGGATTTGACAAAGCTTAAAAAGGAGGAAATCCGCCGCGAACGCAAAAACATCCAGATTGTGTTCCAGGACCCGTTCGGTTCGCTCAACCCGCAGATGACGGTCGGGGAGCTGTTCATGGAGCCGCTGCGCAAGCACCGCTGCGGCAGCGGGCAGGAAATCCGCAAACAGGCGGCGCAGATGCTTGAGACGGTGCGTTTAAGCCAGCGCGACGCGGGCAAATATCCGCACGAGTTTTCAGGCGGGCAGCGCCAGCGCATCGCCATCGGGCGCGCGCTGATCCTGCGCCCGAAGCTGATCGTCTGCGACGAACCGGTTTCCGCGCTCGACGTGTCGGTCCAGGCGCAGATACTCAATCTGCTCAAGGATTTGCAGGAGCAGTACGGCGTGTCCTACCTGTTTATTGCGCACGGCATGGCGGCGGTCAAGCACATCTCCAGCCGGGTGGGCGTCATGTACCTGGGCAAGCTGGTAGAGGTCGCGCCGTCCGATGAAATCTTTGAACGCTGTATGCATCCATACACGCGGGCGCTGATGTCGTCGATACCGATCCCGGACCCGTTTTATGAGAAAAAACGGATCGTGCTGCGCGGCGAGGTGCCAAATCCGATCGATCCGCCGTCCGGCTGCAAGTTCCACACGCGCTGTGAGCGCGCCTGCGAACGCTGCAAAACAGAGGAACCGGCGCTGCGCGAAATCACGCCGGGCCATTTTGCGGCCTGCCATTTCGCGGGCGAAGCCGCCGGTTAGATGCGGGGGGTGAAGCGATGGGATACCTTCTTGCGCTTGATGCCGGCACCTCCAGCATGCGCGGCGGGATATGGGACCATACGGGCGCCCTGTTATGGATGCATCAGGCGGCCTATCGGGTGCGGTCGGCCCAGGGCGGGCGCGTCGAACAGGACCCGCGAAGCTTTCTTTCGGCGCTTGAGGAAATCGCCGCGGCCGCCGGCGCCTGCTGCCGGGAACACGGTATCGAACTGGCGGGCGTGGGGCTTGCCTCACAGCGGTCGTCGCTGATCGCCGTGGATGAAAACGGCGGCGCGCTGCGCGACGCCATCATGTGGCAGGATAAGCGTTCCGAGCCGCTGTGCGCGGCCGTCGACGAACGGTATGATCCGTATGCGGTCTGCGGCATGCGTCCCACGCCGGTGTATACCGGGCCGAAAATCCTGTGGCTGCGGCAGAACGAACCGGACGTCTTTATGTCCGCGTACAAATTCCTCGGCGTCCATGAATATCTGCTGCACCGGATGACCGGGCGCTTTGTGACCGACGAATCGGTCGCCAGCCGCTCCTGCATGCTCGACCTATACACGCGCCGCTGGTCGCCGCGACTGCTCGAGGCGTTCGGCGCGCCGCCCGAAAAGCTCTGTGAAATCGTGCCGCCCGGCGCAATCTGCGGGGAGACGGCGCCGGATTTTACGGCGCTGCTCGGCCAGCCGCGTGCGCTGCCGGTGGTAAGCGCGGGCGGCGACCAGCAGTGCGCGGCGCTCGGGCTTGGCGTGACGCGCGCATGCGCGCTTTCGATCAACTGCGGCACAGGCGCCTATGTGGCGGCGCAGGCGCAAAGCCCGGTCCTCGACCCGCGCAAGGATGTGATCTGCAACTGCTCCGCGCTGCCCGGCGCATATGTGCTGGAGGCTTCGACAATGGCCTCCGGAATGGTTTACGACTGGTTTGTCCATGCGGTCTGCCAATCGACGGACTATCAAAGCGCGGACGCCGGCGCGGCGGCCTCTCCGCCGGGCGCGGGCGGCGTGCTTGCGCTGCCGGATTTAATGGGGCGCGGGATGCCGGCCTGGGACGGCGCGGCGCGCGGCGTTTTTTACAACATCGGTTTTCACACGACGCGCGGCGACCTTGCCCGCGCCGTGCTGGAGGGGCTGGCCGCGGGGCTGTGCGCCTGCGTGGAGCTGATGCGCGCGGCGGGCGTGGACCCGGCGGAGGCCGTCTGCTCGGGCGGGCTTTCCAAAAGCCCGCTGTTCGTCCAGATCCTCGCGGACATGACCGGGCTAAAGATCCAAACGCCGCGCGTCTGTGAAGCTACGCTGCGCGGCGTCTGGGCGTCGTCGGCCGCCGCGTTCGGTTGGTATGCCGACATGCGGGAGGCAGCCGGCGCGCCGCCGGCGCAGGCGCGCTATCGCCCCGACGGCGCGACTGGAGCCGTTTACAAAAAAGCGAACGAGGCGCGCCGGCTCCTGTACGACGCGCTCGACACCAGGCGGCTTGGCTCCCTGCTTGGAAGCGTGTGCGGCTGATACGTGGCCGCGCCGATGAAAAAAGATGGTATGGAGGAATTGTCAATGGGCAAAGTGGATGAAGTCACCAGGGAATCCTGGATTTTAAGCACCTTTCCGGAGTGGGGCACCTGGCTCAACGAGGAGATCGACGAGGAACAGGTGGAAAAAGGCACGTTCGCGATGTGGTGGCTCGGCTGCACAGGGGTGTGGATCAAAACGGAAAAAGCGACGAATATCTGCGTCGACGTTTGGTGCGGGACCGGCAAGCGCACAAGGAAAAAGAAACGGATCGACCCGCAGCACCAGATGGCGCGCATGTCCGGCGGCAAAAAGCTCCAGCCGAACCTGCGCGCGGTGCCCGCCGTATTCGATCCCTTCGCCATCACATCGGTCGACGCGGTGCTCTCCACACACGATCACAACGACCACATGGACATCAACGTATGCGCGGCGGTGCTTAAAAACTGTAGGCCCGACGTTCCGTTCATCGGTCCGCGCGCCGTTGTCGACAAGCTGGTCGGATGGGGCGTGCCCGCGTCGCGCTGCGTCGTCGTGAAGCCCGGCGATACGCTCACAGTCGGGGACCTGCGCGTCACGGCGGTTGAATCGTTCGACCGCACAGCCCTGATCACCGCGCCGCCCGACGGCGACCTATACGGCATCACGCTCGATTTTATGGATAAAAAGGCTGTTAATTACGTCATCGAGACGCCCGCCGGCACCATCTATCACAGCGGCGATTCCCACTATTCCAACTACTACGCCAAGCACGGCAACGACTATCGGATCGACGTCGCGTTCGGCTCGTTCGGCGAGAACCCGCGCGGCATTACCGACAAGATGACCGCGAGCGACATCCTGCGCATGGCCGAGGCTCTGCGCGCAAGGGTGGTCATCCCGCTGCACCACGATATCTGGACGAACTTCCAGGCGGACCCGATGGAGATCCTCGACCTGTACGACCGCAAAAAGGATCTGCTGCAATATGCGTTTACCCCCTTTATCTGGCAGGTGGGCGGCAAGTTCATCTGGCCGGGCGACGCCGGTAAACGCCGCTACCATTATCCGCGCGGCTTTGACGACTGCTTTACCGTGCCGATCAACATACCCTACAACAGCTTTTTATAAGCGGAGGCGCGCAATGAGGTTTGAAAAAAAGGCGCTGGCGGCACTGGAGCGGTGCTATGCCGTCAGCACGCTTTTCATCCGGGGGAAAAAGCATTTTGTCGTCGCCTCCGAAAAGGATTTTCCGTGCCTGCTGCTCGACGAGCACGGCGCGTTTGTCGAACAGGTCTGGCCGGGCGAGCCGGGCGGGACCATGTCGCTGGTGCCCTCGGAGACAGGCGACGGCAGCTTTCTGGCGACGTGGCAGTTTTATTCGCCCAACGATTCCAAACAGGCGCGGATTGTCCGCGCCGCGCCGCGCCCGGGCGGCGGATGGGCGGTCGCGACGCTCGCGCGCCTGCCGCATGTCCACCGCTTCGATGTGCTCCGGCGCGGCGGCGTGTCCTATATGATCGCCTGCACCATCTGCTCTGGACGCGATTATAAGGACGATTGGAGCCACCCGGGCAAGGTGTATGCCTGCGCGCTGCCGGACGATCTGTCCGCTGCCGGCCAGGCGCATCCGCTGGCGTTTGAGACGCTTTCCGAGGGGATGCTCAAAAATCACGGCTACCTGCGCTGTCATAAAAATGGCGCGCCTGCAGCGCTTGTGACGTGCGAAAGCGGCGTCTACCGCTATACGCCGCCAGCGGCGCCAGGCGGCGCGTGGGAGGTGGAGCATCTGCTTGAGGAGCCGGTCAGCGACGTCTGCCTGGTCGATTTTGACGGCGACGGCGTGGAGGAAATGGTTACGATCGGGCCGTTTCACGGCGACACGCTTCAAATTTATAAGCGCGACGGAGGCGTGTATCGCAAGATCTATACCCATCCGAAGCCGCTGCCGTTCGCGCACGCTATCTGGGGCGGGCTGCTCTGCGGCCGGCCGGCCGCGGTCATCGGCTGCCGCGGCGGCGCGCGGGAGCTTTGTTGTTTTACAGGCTCGGAATCCGACGGCTTTCACTGCCAGGTGATCGACAGCGGTACAGGCGCCGCCAATGTCCTGCACGACACAGTGGACGGCCGGGAGGTTCTCTTGGCCGCCAATCGCGAGATCGGAGAGGTGGCGCTTTACACAGCCGCCGGTTAGCGGGAGAGACGGCAAGGCCCCGCGGGAATACTATGTGTATTCCCGCGGGGCCTTGCCGTGCCGCCAGCTTTGTCACAGGACCAGCGGCGAGCCTGTCTGGCGGCGCGGGATACCCGCGCGGAAAAACTCCCGCGCGATCTCCAGTGCGCACTGTTCCGGCTCGGTCAGCTCGCTTTCGCGGTAAAGCGCATAGACGCCCACTTCGTTCTTTTCGGCAAGCCCTGTCAGTGGGATCACACGCAGCGCGCCTGATGCTGCGTTCTCATCGCGGATAAAGTTGATGCCGGCTAAAAAAGCGATCAAATCGCTGTTGAGCACGGAGAGCTTGACAAGCTCGTTGCTTGTGAAGGACGCGACCCGGGGGACGCTGCGGAACGCCTGGGCAAAAACAGAGTTGACCGAATTTGTAAAATAATAGTGCGGCGTCACCTGACGTTCGTCAGCAAGCTCTGCGATGTCAACGCTCTCGCGGTCCGCATATTTGGAATGCGCGCTTACGCACAGATAAAAGCTGTCCGAATATAAAAGCTCCATCGTGATGCCGTTTGTACGGGCGATCTGCTCCGCCTGCTTCAATTCACTGCTTTCCCAGTGGCCGATTGCCAGATTGGCGATTCCTTCAAACATGCTGGCCAGCATTTTGGTGCGCATCGGTTCATGAAAGATCAGAGCCGACTGAGGGCTGCGTATCTGCATCTGCTGTGTAAGAAAGACGCTCAGATTGCTGTTGGCTGAGGTGGACGCCAGAATATGGACTGTTTGCTCCCGCACACTTGCCTCGCGTTCAATCTCTGTCATTTCACCATACAAGTCAATGATCTTTTTGGCCAGCCCGAGCACCTTTTCGCCCTCCTGCGTGGCGATCACGCCGCTGTATGTGCGCTGGAAAATCTGGATGTCAAGCTCATCCTCAATTGATTTGACGATGGCGCTGAGCGTGGTCTGCCCGATATAAAGCTGTTTGGCCGCCAACGATATGGATCTGCGCTTTGCAATCTCTGTGATGTAGATCAGATGTTCAATTTTCACCGCAATGCTTCCCCTTTCACAGCAATTCTTTCCCCGATAAGCCTTGATGTATTTATGGTGCACCTCCTGTATATGCCTGTTGCAGCACAGCGACAAGCCCATTTGAACTTGTGTGCCGCAAAGCGTCGGTAAAACCGGCAAGGCCGGTTTTGTCTGTGGTGCGGCATACGCAATCCGCTGCAAAGCAGCGGCCGCCGCCGAATGGCGGCCGCGAACGGCAAAGTCATTTTCCTTGGGCATATTGTAACATAAACGGCGTTCGATTTTACAGGATAAATCCATTCTGGAAATGTGCTTAAAAAGTCGAAATTTATCGAAAATGCAGGGACAGCCTTGGATAAAGGCTGTCCCTGCAAAATAAAAAGGGTTTAAGATGGGTTTCAGACGATTGCGTTTGCCACAACCAGGGTCGGGATGGCGACGAGCAGCGTCAGGGCCATGGAGAAGCACAGAACTTTGTAGATCTCCTTGGAATCCATCCATTCGGTGTTGGAATGGATGATCGCTGCGGGAGCAGAAGCGCCGGGGAGAATTAGCCCCATGTTGACAACGTAGATCAGCGCGATACCAACGACGACGGGATTGGCTCCGGTCGGCGCCAAAAAAGGCGTGACCATTGGGATCAACAGCGCGCCGAAACCGATATTGCTGCCGATGTTGGTCAACAGCGCGGACAGCAGGATGACAATCAGCAGGACGCCGATGGGGCCTTTGCCTACAAACAGGGGGCCAAGGGCAGTACTGGCAAAGGCCAGCAGGCCGCTTTGCTCGGAGATCACCGCGCTTGCCACCGCCATGGTTGCGCCGACCATGAGGATAACCTCCCAGCGCATGCTAAAGGCGGCGACATCAAAGAATTCAATCAGCGGCTGGCGCTTTTTGTTGAGCGGGATCAGGCACAGCGCAATGGCGCCGATGCCGTAAATACCGGCCGTGGACAGGGTGTTGTTGAAAAACTCATAGATGAACGAGGACGACGGCACAATGGAGGCGAGCAGGATGACGCCGATGACAACCGCGTTAACGACCAGGACGATCGTTTGCCGCTTGTTCATATGCGCGTATTCGCTCTTGAGCGACTGTGGGTCAAAGTCACGCAGTTTGGAGAAATCGGTCTTAAAGACATATTTCATGGCCAGCGTGTAAAGCGTGATGGTGCCGAAGGTGATGATCGCGCCGACCGCCATAAAGACGGCGAAATTGATCTCAATGCCCGCAGCTTCGCCATACTGCATGACCAGGCTGTACTGCCAGCTTCGGAACGGCACGACCGCGCCGCCCATCATAAAGCTGAGAACCAGTCCGATCAGGCTCAGGGTGACGTACTTATCCCCTCGCTTATATCCGGTCATACGGTAGACGCCGTACAGAATGGTCCAGCCAAGGAAGATCATCGCGACGGAGTTGATGATGATGCACACAAAGGTAAACGCCAGGAAATAAGCATAGGTGAACACCATCGGCCGCCCGCGGAAACACTTGCGGGAGATGATCCAGCGCGCGACAAACTCCGCCACGCCGTAATACTGCATCGCGCCCGTGACCAGATAGGCCATGATGCTCTGGAATACGACCGGGTGCCCCATGCTGGCCGCGATCGCTTCATTGATGGTGCAGTACCCGCTCAGGCCGAGTGCGATGATTGCGGCGATGGACGGCCATGTGACATCGCAGACCGTAAAAAGATAAACCATGCCTAAAAAGATGCCGAGCAGCTTCATGCCAAGGGGGGTGAGCGGCTCAATAGCCGGCAGGAAGCCAAAGCCAAAGATCAGCGCCAGGCCGATGATCGAATTGATAAAATAGCCCGGCTTAAACGGTTTGTATTCCTGCTGTGCGGGATGCACAAAGTTGGTCATTTCTGCCATACCTGTTTTCCTCCTCGTTCGTTCTCAGTTTGCCTTTCTGTCAGCCGTATTCTTAACGGTATGGTGCGGCCTGCCAATTTGGGCGGCGCGCCGCGCTGTGAATACAGGCCTGTTATCTGGAACCCGGCCCGGCGCGCTTATTCCATGATCCGAAGGGTCCGAACCAGCGCGCCGGCCGCTTTTTCGCCGCTTTTTTCACTGAACTGCCGCTCTGTCATGCATTCAAGCGCGCCGAAGGAGCATGCCCGCACACATGCCGGCTTCAGGCCGTTTTGAAGCCGCAGGTAGCATCCGTCGCATTTGACCATTTTTCCATCTGAGGGCCGGTAGCGCGGCGCGCCGAACGGACAGGCCATCGCGCAGCTTTTGCAGCCGATACAATTGTGATTGTCATAAATGGTCATCCCTGTTTTTGGATCTTTTTTGATGCACCCGACCGGACACGCCGCGATACACGGCGCATCCGCGCAGTGGTTGCAGGCGGACGAGAGGTAAGCGCAGTAAAGCCCGCCGTCTTCGTCAAGCTCCAGGTCAAAGGTCCTGCGGTAGCTTTCCTCGCGCGCCTGCACATCGATGTCGTTTTGATCCATGCAGGCGACCGCACACGCCGAGCACGCGCAGCATTTGTCCGGATCGAACACAATGACCGATTTCATTCTCCCACCCCCGAAAGCTTTCTGATATTGCAGCGGGCGCCCTTGAAGCCCGGATAGCCGGAATACGGATCGAGATGCTTTTCCCCGATGAGCAGATTGACGTTCGCTTCGGTGTAGCCGTGGACCATGAAAATCTGCCCGCGTTTGATCTTGCGGGTAAGCTTGGCTTTTACACGGATTTCGCCGTGACGGTTGTAAAGCGCCACATCGTCCCCCTCCGCAATGCCGAGCGCGGCGGCGTCCTCGCGGTTGATTTCGCAGCACGGGTCGGGGCGCAGGCTGCGCGCCCAGGGGACTTCGTGCAGGCGCGAGTGAATTGTGTTCGGCACACGCACGCCCGTCGAGAGCAAAAACGGATAGTCGCGGCGCATATCGTCGCTGTTTTCATCGGCCAGCGGATCGGAGTAGACCGGCAGCGGTTCAAGCCCGCAGTCCTTTGTAAAGCGCGCCAGCGTTTCCGAATAGAACTCAAATTTCCCGGTTGGCGTCTTGCAGCCCTTGGCCAGGTATTGTCCGGGCTGAACCGGCTTTGCGGCGGGCACGGGAACCGGCATGTCGTGTTTTTTCAAGTCGGCGACCGTCAGGCCGCAGCCGTCGATGATCCAGTCGATGCACGCCTCATACCCCTTTTCAAGCATCTCGTCCCCGAGCTTCATCGAGCGCGCCAGCTCGCAGAGGATATCGGTGTCCGGTTTGGACTCGTACAGTGGTTCGATCACCGGCTTTGTCAGCACCGCATAGCCGCCCTGGTAGGCTTTGAATTCGCTGCGCTCCAGCGAGGAGCACGACGGCAGAACGATATCGGCGTATTTGGCGGTCTGGCTCATGAACATGTCGGCGTCGACGAAAAAGTCGAGCTGTTTAATCGCCTCAAGCAGCTTATCCGTCGCCGGGAACATCTTGACGTTCATACCAAGCCCAAAGATCGCCTTTACCGGGTACGGCGTGCCCTCGATGATCTGCCGCGCCAGGTCCATCGCCTGGAACTCGTCGCACATCAGATCCCACACCGGGAACTTTCCTTCGGCGATCCGCCGCTGCCCCTCGGGCTTTTTGCAGGTGTAAAATTCGTGCTCGCGCGTTTTAAAACCGGCGGGCTTATGCAGATAGGTCGGCGGATTCGGGAAGTTGCCGCCCGGCTGGTCGAAGTTGCCGGTCAGGGCGGACAGGCACAGGATTGCGCGGAACGCCTGGAAGCCGTTGATGAAATGGACCATTGTCGAGGCGGACTGGTTGATCGCCGCCGGGCCGTTCGTCGCGAAGATGCGCGTGGCCTCCATAATACCGGCCGGGTCAAGACCGCAGATGGAAGCGACTTTTTCAAGGCCGAACTGCTTGACATACTGTGCGTACTGCTCGTAGCCATGCGTATATTTTTTGATGAAGTCCATGTCGGCCCAGCCGTTTTCAATGATGATCTTAGCCATACCGAGCGCGAGCGCGCCGTCGGTGCCGGGGTTGATCTGCAAATGGATGTCCGCCAGGTTTTTGACGGCGGGCGTGATGCGCGGGTCGACAATGATGACCTTGCCTCCGCGCTCCTTGAGGGCGCGCACACCCGCTATGGAAAGATGGCTCGAATAGTAGCCGCTGAACGCCCATCCAAGGAAGGTGTTGGCGCGGCCGGTGTCGGGACCGGCGGGCGCGCCGCTTGTGACCATGCCGGCGACGACGCTCGCCTGGTTGCAGGTGCTGTCGTCGGTGCCGTAGTTGATCGAGCCGAACGAATAGGCGAACCTGTGAAACAGCGGGCGGTACCATTTGCAGTAGCCGCTGAAAAACGCGACCGCCTGCGGGCCATACTGCGCCTTGACCGCGTTGAGTTTTTCGCCGATGATTTTATATGCTTCTTCCCAACTGACCGGCTCGAATTTGCCCTCGCCGCGCTCTCCAACGCGGCGCAGCGGCGTGCGGATGCGGTCGGCACGGTAAACGTACTGCCGGTTGTTGACGCCCTTCGAACAGATTTTCCCGCGGTTGTACGGATGGTCCGGCGTGCCCTCCACCTTTAAAATAACGCCATCCTTCACATAGCAGTCAAGCCCGCAGTGGTGGCCCGGACTGCAAATCGCACACAGGGAATGCTTGATTTCAATGCCGGTCCTTTCGCCGGGGATTTTCGCCTTGAGCAGTCTTTCAAGCTCTGTCATTTCCCGCCCTCCTCATAAACGCAATGAACGATTCCGGGATGCCGCCTGCAAGCAGGCGGCAGATCGCGGCGCGGTCCCAGATGGGTCCGCTGCACAGCAGGGATTTGATAAAGCCGTTTTTAAGCGCCCCGCTGCTGTCCGCGCGGCCGAGCAGGTTGATGCACTTGACGCCGGATCCGTCCCGCGCGGCCTTGATATAGTATGGGCCGCCGCTGTTTTCATAATAGTCGTCCTGCTCGCCGCACAGGTGGACGTCGCCCATGCTTATGAAATCGACGTCCATAAAATGACTGATGTTTTGTACTATGTTAAAATCAAACTTCGCCTGCCCGCCGGCCATATTTTCGCCGGCGGCGCGCCCCTGAAGCCCCGCGTTCATCCACAGGCCCACGACGCGCTGCGTGCCGGACTGAAGCTCGAAGCTTTCGCAGCAGTCGCCCGCCGCGTAAATACCCGGCGCGCTTGTGCGCATGGTATGGTCGACAAGCACGCCGCGGTTGATCTCAATGCCGCTGTCTTTCAAAAACGCCAAATTTGTGCGCGTGCCGATGCAGACCAGCACGATATCCGCCGGAAAGCTGCGTCCGTCCTTCATCACGCCGCACAGCCGGCCGTCCTGCTCCTGGATTTGTGAAAGCAGCGCGTTAAACGCGAGCGACACGCCCTTTTGCTCCAGGCGCGCCTGGATGCGCTGCGCCGTCGACTGGAAGGCGGCCAGCGGGAACATCCAGCCGGCGCCGTCGACCATTGTCGTTTTGACGCCGGCGGCGCACAGCAGCTCCACCAGCTTGATGCCCGTCATCGAAGCGCCCACCACAAGCGCCGTGCGGATCGGCTGGCCGGCGAGCGCCCGTTTGAGCCGTTCGGCGTCGGCGGCCGTGCGCATGGGCATGACGCCGGGCAGGTCATGCCCCGGGATCGGCGGCACGAACGCCGAAGCGCCGGTGGAAATCAGGATTTTATCATAAGGGCCGGCTTCCCGGCCGCCCGCGACAAGCGTGCGCCTTTTGGCGTCGAGGCCCGTCACGGGCTGGCCCCCATGGAAGCGGATGGAAAGCTGTTCCGCAATTTGCGGCAGCGTCCCGAACGGGAACATACCCTCATAATGAAGCGCGCCCTTTGTATAATAGGTGGTCAGCATCGGGTTGGACGGCGCAAGCCCGACGTCAGAAAAGACGTCGATCACGCCGCTTTCGTCCCGCCCCCGGATGGCGCGCGCGGCCTGATAGCCCGCGCAGCCGAATCCGATGATCGCGTAGCTGGACACGTGTTCACCCCCTTGCCGGTGGCTTAATAAAGAAATTCGTGCAGCCTGGAAATGTCGTCGCAGTCCTCGATGTGGAGCAGGGCGTCAAGCGCGCGCTCCATGCGTTCGCCGTCGAGCACGGGGGAGGCCTGGATACGGAACCGGTCGGCGAACTGCTCGCGGCTCATCATATTGGCCGGGTGGCCGAGCTGGCAGTCGAGCGACGCGGAGTAGCTGCGGCCGTCCTTGAGATTGATCGTGACCGTCTTGCGCGGGAACGAACCCTGCTGGAACATCTTAAAGCCAACGCCCATCGCGTCGCGATCGGAATCCCCAGGCAGCACGCGCTGCGCCAGGGAGATGACGCTCGGGTTCTGGAGCATCGCGGGAGAATACCAATGCGCGCCGGGATGGCGGTCGTGAATCAGCGCGGAGATAACGTACGGCGTGCTGAACTGCGCGTGCGTGAGCGAGCGGAAGCCTTCGTCGGGCGGCGTGTCCATGCGGCCCTCCTTTGGCGGGTCAACAATGATGTCGCGGATGTCCCCGGGCTTGACGTCGTGCTCCGTAACAAGGTCATACGCAATTTCCACCGGCGTCTGCACCCACATGTTCGCGGGCCAGTGTTTGAGCAGCGTCGTCATGATCAGCCAACGCTCGCCGAGCTCCTTTGTATACCACTCGGGGCGCGGTTCGTCCGTGATGTGCGCTTCGTAATCGGCCGGGTTGTCAAGCGCGTTGAGGCAGCCTTTGACGCCCTTTTCCACCAGTTCGGCGATCATGACGCCTTCCCGGGCGCGCAGGCCGTGCTCATAGTGATAGAAATCGGACATGCAGAATTCATGGAAACTCGTCGGCAGCGTGCTGCACGCAGCGCCAAGTCCGAGCGCCTGATTGACCTGCTCACTTGTAAAGCCTTTGAGCTTCACGGCTGGGACAATGCAGCCGAACAGCTGCCAGCTTGTAAGCCCCCAACCCTTGGTGCGCTGCCGCGTCAGCGAGGGCTGGACCACCATCGCGATGCGCTGGTAAACCTCATATGCGGCGACGATCGCCGTGAGCAGCTCCCTGCCGCCTTTTTTAAGCGATTCGGCCATGACCCAGGCGACCGGCACGATGCCGGCCGAGGGGTGTCCGGTCCAGGCGGTGTCCTCCCAGTCGAGCAGATCGGCGAGCGTGCCGTTCTGGAGCGCGGCGCACGCGGGGGAAAGGCGGTCGCCTGTACCCCATCCGGTCGCCGTACCGCCGACGCCGCCGTTTGCATCGCGGGCAGTTTCAATGATCTTGCGGGCCTCAGGGGACGCTTTGGCCGCGAGCGCTACGCCCACGGTTTGCAGCATGACCATTTTGGCCCGTTCCAATACCTCCGGGGGGATATCCTCATAGCGAAGGTTCGCCGTAAAATCGCTGAGTATCTTTGTATACTGCGTCGTGCAGGTTCGGTTGTTTTCGAGCATCTCTGTTTCCTCCGGTCTATCAATTTGTTTGGCGGCGCGATTTCACAGTGTCAGCAGCTTTCCAATGGACGAGAGGTCCTCGCAGTATTCGATCTCGAACAGCGCAGTTAATATCTGTCCGATCCTCTCCACGGAAAAGACGGAGGAGGCGCGCTTTTGGAAGTCGTTGGCTGTTTCGCCGGCGCTTTTTTCGGGGACGGCTTCCAGGATGCGGTAAACCTTGCCAACATCCTGCGTATATTGTTCCCCGTGTTCCTCGCCGGTAAAATGCAGCGGATAAGCCGAAGGGTCGTCGAACGCGTCCTCAAGGTTTTCTGTGCCGCGCAGCGCGCAGCAGGCGAGCGTCACGGCTGTCTGGCAGCGAAAGCCGTATTCGAACGCGAGCGTGTCGGCGCCGTCCGATTCATAGTGACTCGCCGGGATCACGCTGCATACGGTGCCCATGCTCAGGCCCTTGTTGATTTGAAGCGTATCAAGACCTGTCAGACGCAGCGCCGGCACAAGCGCCGCGAAAAGCTGCCAGCTCGCACGGCCATACCCTTTTTCGGCGCGCTCCTTCGCCGTGGGCTGCACGGCCGCGGCCACGCGTTCATAAACCTCAAACGCGAGAATCAGCGATGTAAGCAGCTCCCTGCCGGATCTTTTTTTCGCCTCCGCAACCGCCCAGGCGGTCGGGACCGCCGCGCAGGCGGGCATACCGAAGGGGTTTTGCTCCCATCCGCCGGCGCAGGCGGCCGTGCCGTTGGCCATCGCCGCGTTTTCCATGCTCAGGCGCTTGCCTGTGCCCCAGACGGCACACGTCCCATCCGGGCCGCCGCAGGCGCACTCCGCCAGGGCAAGCGCCTTTTTGGCCGCTTCGCTTTCGACGGACGCGAGCGCCGCGCCGATCGTCTCGATCAGGATCTGCTTGGCGCGCTCGACAACGTTTGCCGGAAAATCTTCAAACCGCGCTGAATTTATGTATTCAGATAAAACCTGGGTGCGATTTGTATTAATTTCATGGTGATTAAATCCCATTGCCATTCTCCGTTCCATCAAGAAATTTGCTGCGTAATTGATGAGAGACGCTTTCTTTTGTAAAAGCCTATGGTCAGTATACTTCGGCAGATGACCAACCGTCCAATTCATGAATTTGTTGGCGGCCAACAAAAAAAACGATAATCCACCCGATTATTCCCTGAACAATAAAAATATGGAAACGGGTAAAACTGATTTGAGATTTTAGTTATGCAAATCGTTGAATTTTCAGGGCCGGACTTTGTAAATGTTTCTTGACAGCGGCAGGGCTAGTCGATATTTTGTTGACAGTCTACAGAATTTTCGATTAGACAGGTGGTTTTATGAATTTTATAATAAGGAAAACAGCGCGGTTGGATTTGTTTGGGAAATCCACCGGATGGAAAGGATTGATCAACCTATGATGACATGGCGCGGATACATTGGACTCATCTGCCCGAGCATGGCGGTCACAACGGAGGACGATTTTAATCGGAACATGCCCGAAGGCGTCGGCGTGTGTTCCATGCACATCTACTTCGAACCGATCGGGCCTACCCCGGAAAACCTGCGCGAGATGGTAAAGGGGCTTGAGGGCGGCTGCAAAATATTCGACGAGCCGCGCGCGCGGCCGGACGTGATTATCTTTGGCTGTACATCCGGCAGCATGATCAACGGCTTTACCTTCGACAAGGAGTGCATCAAGCTGATCGAGGATAAAACCGGCGTGCGCGGCCTGACGACAAGCACCGCCGTGCTCGAAGCGTTTGAGACGCTCGGCGTCAGCCGTCCGGCTGTCATCACGCCGTATCCTGAGGCCACCAACGTGATGGAAAAGGCGTTTTTGGAGGCCAACGGCCTGACCGTCACCAATATCGTCGATATGAACAAGCAGCGTCTGTGGGTCCCGCTGATTGAACCGACCTATGTCTATCAGCAGATCAAAAAGATGGACTTAAACGGCGCCGACTCCATCTTTATCAGCTGCACGGGGCTGAACATCCTCAGCATGATCCCCATGATCGAGGAGGATTTCGGCCTGCCTGTCATCACCAGCAACCAGGCCAGTATCTGGGCTTCGCTGCGTTATGCGCGCATCAGTGCGAAGAACCCGAAGCTCGGCAAATTGATGCGCGAGTTTTGAGCCTTGTTAAAAAAAGGAATGGGTCCCCCGCATTGGGCGGGAGGACCCATTCCTTTTTATATGGCGCTGTTGATCAGATGCGCTTATAGATCTCCTCGAGCGTCATCTCCGGCGGGAAGCCGAGGTTTTCCAGCGTGCGGCCATCCTTGATATAATCTTCGCCGCACAGAACGCCGGCAATCTTTAAAAATGCTTCCAATACAGGCGCCTCAAGCCCCAGGCGCCTGGCGGCCGACAGCGCAAACGCGCCGCCGCAGGAGGCATCCTCCCGCAGATAGCGGTGTGTGACGCTGTCCGGCCCGGACAGTGTACGGAATACATCGAGCTGCGGGTTTTCTTTGACATTCACAATAGCTTCGAACATGTCCATCGGGTTGGAGTGCTCCTGAAAGCCCATCGCTTCGATGATAGCCAGGCGTTCCTCCCGGATTTTTCCCGCGCAGCGGATCGACGCGGGCGTAAAGCCCTCCTGGAACAGAATAAAGTTGTCGCGCATCGCCTCTATGCGCGTGGCGGAAAGCACCGTCGTGGCCAGATGCATCACGACGTTGTCGGCATGGATCGCCGCCTCGAATACGTTTTTGACCGGCACAAAGTCCCAAACCCCCTTGAGCGCCTCGATGACGCGCGGCGTATCGCGGGCGGGCAGGGACGCGATCTTTTTCGGGCGCAGCGGCAGGCCGACCGTCACCTCAGCGTCCTGCGTCAGCCGGCAGGGACAGAGGTTGCCCTCCTGTTCGGTCAGGGTGACTTTTTTTGTCATATGAAGCTCATCAAATACCCGGCGGAATATGAACGCTCCCAGATTGCCGGGGACGATCAGGATATGCTGGCCGTCCTGCAAATACGGCGCGATTTTGCGCGCGATCTCCTCATGGCGCGGCGACATTACATGGACTGCAATGAGCTGCGCGTCCGCAACAGCCTTTTCGATGTCGGTTGTGGCGGTTTCTATCCGTCCAATCGCATGGACCTTCCCGCGCAGCAGGATACCGCCGTTGGCTTCGATCTGTTTAAAACGTCCGGCGAACCGTTCGCCGTCGCAGAGCGTGACGCGAAAGCCCTTATCAGCATAGATCGCCGCAGCGGCGTGGCCGGTGGCCCCGCCGCCGATCACTGTGATTTTTTCGATCAATTGGGCACCTCTTTTCCTGATTTTTAAAGGCGCTGCCGGCAGGCAGCTTCGCGAAAGCGCCGTCTCATCCATTTCATTGTACGGCCTGTGCGTTTGACAGTCAAATCGTTTTAATTGTTGGGGTCAGCAAAAAATTCGGCGGATGCGCGCCGCCTTCCTGCCGGTGCTGTTCGATTTTACAGAAAATGAAGATATAATTTGTATGATATATTCTTTGTAATATAATATATGTATATATTTTAGTACAAAGAACATATCGGCCGCACGGATGTTGTTAGTATAATAATTGCAGAGCGGTTGTCATACTGCTGTGCAGCCGGCGCGTCCGCTCCGCAGATATGGACATATGGGAAAAAGGATGTGTTGTTATGAAAACAGCCGGATGGACGGCTTGTTACGCCGGTATGCCCATTATATTGACGGACTGGGATGAAGATACTTTTGAGGAGCCGGTACGATGAGCGGTTTTCAGCTTTCAACTCAAAGCGCCCAGCGCATTGTCGCTGAGATCGGCGGCATCGTGGGGCAAAACATCAATATGATGGACGCGCAGGGCTACATCATTGCAAGCACCGATCCGGCGCGCATCGGCTTTTTACACGAGGGCGCGCGCCAGATTATTGAAGAACGGCTGCCGGAACTATATATCCGCGCGGAGGAGGCGACTGCCACAGCGCGCACCGGGCTTAACCTGCCGATTACGCACCGCGGCGATATTGTCGGCGTCATCGGGATTACCGGCGAGTACGGACAGGTGATCGGATATGGGCAGGTTGTCAAGAAGATGACCGAGATTTTAATCAGGGAGAGCACGGAGCAGGACGACAAACGCCTTGACCTGCGCATGCGCAGCCGGTTTCTGGAGAACTGGGTGCTTGCTGGCGGCCCTGTGCAGGGGCAGGCGCTTGCGGAACGCGGCCTTGCTCTCGGCATCGATATCACCATCCCACGGCGCGTCATGGTGATCAGTGCGCAGGAACTGGAGCATTATACCGACAATATGGCCGGCCAGAAGCTGATTGAAAATGTGGAAAATGCGGTTGCCGCGATTGTCGAAGCTGAAAACGGCAACATTATCCTGCGAAATGCAGCCCGTCAGATTTTGCTGGTGCGTCAGCGCACCGATGAACAGATGCGCGCGTTGGCCCTGCGGCTGTGCAAGATGGCCAGGCAGACCTTTGGCGTTTATCTGTGCGCCGGTATCGACGGCGAGGCGGGCGACGTGCATAAAGCTTACGCGCAGGCCAATACGGCTTGGCGCAGCGCGCGCATGACGCGCAGCGGCGTAATGAAATACGACCAGGTTACGCTGGAGCTAGTCGCCGACGAGGTGTCGCGCCAGACAAAAATGGAGTTTATCCGCAAGGTGTTCCGTGGCTGCGGCTACGAGGAGGTGCGCCGCTGGATGGGGATTCTGGAGGCGTATTACGAGTCCGAGGGTTCGATCTCCGCAGCGGCGCAGGCGTTATATATGCACAAGAATACCCTTCAGTACAAGCTTAAAAAACTATGCGACATTACAGGCCGCGACGTGCGGCTGCCGAGCGATTCGCCGGTTTTCTACATGGCCATGCTGTTTTTCAAGGAAGTCGAGGGCAGCCTGCTGCTTTTGGACGATTGACACAAAAAGCCCGAATCAAATATATAACGGGTTGGTATGAAGGACAAAAATTCAGGTTGTTTTATGGGAACCGGCACATAGACAACTTGAGGGCAAAGACGATAGAATAAATTTGCAGGGGGATAAATGGGCGTCATTGTGGCGCGTTAAAAGAGTCCCCTGATAAAAGAAAGAGGTAGAAAAGGAGAGAAAAATCATGAAGCAGGTCAAAATGATGTCGCTTTTGTCGGCTTTCGTTGTTTTATTGTCGGCGGCAGCTTGCGGCAGCAATACCCCCCCCCCCCCCGAGGCATCCTCTGAGACTGGAAGCGCCCCGGTAGCTTCCGCCCCATCAGAACCGGCCGCGCAGGCTGGAGGCGCTGTACGCGGCTATACGCTGATCTCTGAAATTTGCGAATACAACCCTCGCGTAACGGCGATTGCCATTGAGTATGACAAGGAGCTTCAGCTTGCCGTCGATCTGGTTGACCGCTATGAGGTGACAGCGCAGCTTGACGCTGTTTCAAACTATGCCGGCGAGGAGCTGCCAGACAGCATACAGCCAAAAGCGCCGCGTGAAATTGTCAGGGCGTATACCTCGGACGGCCCAAACGTAGGCGTCATGAAAAAAGGGAATTATGTGATCCTGGAGCTTGACCCATACGACGAAAATGCATCGGCAGTCTATCTTGGCTATTCCTACATACCGGAAGGTGGGGAAAAGGGCCAGTCGAAGGAAATCCTGCCCTACGGCGACAAGATGATTTATGAGGTCCGGCAGACGCTGCCCGTCAAATATGCGGACGGCAGCCTGACCAGCACAGGCGATACATTCCAGCAGGCGGGCTATCAGACACAGATCGTGGATGATTTTACACAACATCTGTATGAATCGGAAACACCGGGCCTGACCTATAAAAAGCTCGCATACAATTTGTATCAGCCCGAGGCAGAGGAAGGGGAGACCTATCCGCTGGTCGTATTTTTGCATGGCTCCGCCTCCCGCTCCAACAATCTGGAAGGGCATGACGAAACCCTTTCCCCGCTTTATAACAACCAGGGCGGTATCACATGGGTGAAAAACGCCCCGGGGCCGGCATATGTCTTTGTGCCGCAGTATTTCGATTATCCGGATGTGGAAACGAACAGCATCAACTGGAGTCATCCTGATATCACAACGATGACGATGGAAGTTGTGCAGCAGTTTTTGGACGACCCCTCCATGAAAATTGATCCGAACCGCATTTATATTTCCGGCCTTTCGATCGGCGGCCGCGGTTCCTGGACCTTCCTGCGCAATCCCGAGTACTCCGACTATTTTGCCGGTGCGCTGATTTTGTGCGGTTCCGGCGGTGTGACAGCGTGGGATGTGATTACGGACGAGGAGTTGGCGCAGCTCAAAGCGGTGCGGACGAGCGGCCTGCCGGTGTGGCTGTACCATAACGATACAGACCCGACCGTTCCGGTGGCAGGAAGCCGGAACGCATATAAGGTGATGCTGGATATTCCGCTGGACGCCCCGATGCCGGAACCGACTGCGGAAACGGAAGATTACCGTTATTATGAATCGGCCGACGGCAAGATCAAATACACGGAACTCAAGTTCAAGCCGGATCAGGTTAATGATAATCTTGGTATCTACACACCGGTTGGCCACTGGGTATGGGAAAATACGTTTAAGAATAAGGAAGTCATTGCATGGCTGTTTGAGCAAAATTTGCAGAACCGGGCGCCGACTGCATTCCCTGGCTAATATGATTTGAATCGCTGTGCGCCGGCCGTCTGGAGGAGACGACAGACATGGCCGGCGCGCAGCCGGTGAAAATAATGAGGAGGTTTTTTTTATGACAGGCTTTCCATTGATTATCGCATTCATCATTGCGGTTATACTGATGATTGTGGCAATCTCCAAATTCAAAATCCATCCGTTTTTGTCGATCATGGGCGTTTCGCTCATACTCGGCCTTGTAGCGGGCATCCCTCTGGTGGACGTCAAGGACGCAAACGGAGCGGTCACGTCGCAGGGATTGGCGAACGTCATCGGCGCGGGCTTTTCCGGGACGTTTACAAGCATCGGTATCGTGATCATCCTGGGCGCGCTGATCGGCAGCATCCTGGAGGCGACCGGCGCGGCGTTCAAGCTGGCGGATCTGGTGATTAAGCTCGTCGGCAAAAAGCGCCCCGAGCTGGCGATTCTGCTGATGGGCTGGGTCGTATCCATCCCGGTATTCTGTGATTCGGGCTTTGTTATCCTCAACCCGATCCGCAAGGCGCTTGTCAAGCGCACCATGACCTCGAGCGTCGCTATGACGGTCGCGCTCAGCGCGGGACTATATATTTCGCATGTGTTCATCCCGCCGACGCCTGGGCCGATCGCAGCCGCCAATACGCTCGGCATAGGGAACAATCTGCTGCTTGTCATGGGCATGGGCGCGCTGTGCTCAATCGCCCCGCTGATTGCCGGTTATTTCTTTGCAAAGTACATCGGTAAAAAGGTTAAAGCGGGCGACGACATTGACAACGGCGAGGTTGTTAAGACGTATGAGCAGCTCGTCGCCGAATACGGCAAGCTCCCCGGCGGGCTTAATGCGCTGGCTCCGATCATTGTTCCGATTTTGCTCATGGCGCTCGGTTCCATCTCCTCCATGGCCGGCTGGTCCGGGATGACGGCGGCGGTCTGCGGGTTTTTGGGCACCCCGATCATTGCTCTGGCGGCCGGCACGATCTTCGGCGTCATCCAGCTTTCTGTCGCGGGCAGGATGGATAAATTTTATGAGATCACCAATGAAACCCTCAAAACAGTCGGCCCGATCCTGTTTGTCACAGCAGCCGGAGGCGTGCTCGGCAAGGTGATTTCCTCGTCCGATATGGTCAATTACATCACCGCCAACGCGGCGGCGCTCGAAACCATCGGCGTATTCTTCCCGTTTATCCTCGCTGCGATCCTCAAATCGGCACAGGGTTCCTCCACAGTGGCTATCACCACGACAGCCGGTATTCTTGCCCCGCTGATGGGCGTGCTTGGCTTCACAACACCGGTCAGCGCCGCTTTGGCGGTTATGGCGATCGGCGCGGGCGCGATGACCGTTTCCCACGCGAACGATTCGTACTTCTGGGTTGTTACAAACTTTGGCGAGATGACACCGGATCAGGGCTACAAGACGCAGACGATGGGCACGCTGATCCTTGGAATCGCGGCCATGGCGGAGATCTTTGTCCTGTCCCTGGTTTTCTGAGATAGAGAAGGAACTATCGGAAAGGGATGTGAAAATGGGAAGTTCAGCAACAAAGGGTGTTGCCGCCGCCATCGCCGCTGTTGTGGTGTGCGGATTGATCGGTTTTTCTGCGCAGCACACGGTGCGTATGAGTGAAGGAATAACCGCGGGAATGCCGGTTCTGACGACAAGCCAAAACAGCACGCTCACGCCGACCGAAGGGATTCACACGCCCACGCAGGAGGAGCTGAAGGCTGCCTTTACCATCAGCGCGGATACATTGAGCGCCTATGCATGGGTCAATGAGGCGCAGTGTACCATGCCGATCCGCGAGGTGGCGGTCGATATCCAGGGACTCAACGCCGGCCATACATATAAAACAGAGCCGGAGCTTCAGGATAAGCAGTTGGGCGCGCAGGGCGTGCTGGTGGTGCGTCCGTACAGCGGGCCTTGGAACTGGATGAGCTACGAGACGATCGAGACAATCGACCAGGTGCTCGACGCGGTTTACGACAAATATGACCTGCCTGCGGATACGCCGCTTGTCCTGTTTGGACGCAGCATGGGCGGCGTGGGCGCGCTCAATTACGCGCACTACGGCAAGCATCCCGTTTCGGCGGTCGCAGTCAACTGTCCGGTAACAAACCTGTCCTATCACTGCACGGAGCGGCCGGACTGCGCGGCGACCATATACAGGGCGTATAATTATTACGATTGCAGCGTTGAGGAAGCGGTGGCGCAGCACGATCCTATGCAGTTTATCGACGAGCTGCCCAAGGTGCCGTATTTCTTTGTCGCGGGCGACGCGGATGTGTCGGTCAATAAGGGCGTGCATTCAGATGTCTATGTTCCGCTGATGCGTGAAAAAGGATACGATGTTACTTACCTTGAGGTGCCCGGTATGGCGCATGTCGACCTGTTGAAGCATCCCGAAGCGCTCAAACAGTATTCTGACTTTATAGCAAGTTTCGCAAAATAAGAACCGGCAGGACGCTGCCGTAAAACGGATAAGGTGTGAAAAATCATGCATAAATTTATTCTGATCCCCGATTCCTTTAAGGGCACAATGTCGTCCTCCGAAATCTGCGCGGTTATGGAACAGGCCATCCGCCGGCACGTGCCGGCGGCGCAGGTGTACGGCGTGCCCGTTGCGGACGGCGGCGAAGGCAGTGTGGACGCATTTTTGGGCGCTGTGGGCGGCGAAAAGGTTGACGCGCGCGTTCAGGGACCGTGGGGCGAGGATGTTGATGCGTTTTACGGTGTGCTGCCGGGCGGCGTGGCGGTGATCGAGATGGCGGCCGCGGCAGGGCTGCCGCTGGTGGGCGAGCGGCGCAGCGCCGAGCAGACAACCACCTATGGCGTGGGACAGCTCATGCGGCTTGCGCTCGAACGCGGATGCAAAAAAATCATCATGGGCCTGGGCGGCAGCGCGACGAACGACGGCGGCTGCGGCGCGGCCGCGGCGATGGGCGCCGTGTTCAGGGACGACTGTGGGCAGGCGTTTGTCCCAGTCGGGGCAACGCTTTCGCGCATCGACTCCATCGACCTGTCCGGTATGCCAAAAGAGCTTGCCGGTGTGGAGATTGTGGCCATGTGCGACATCGACAATCCCTTGTGCGGGGAGCTTGGCGCGGCGCATGTGTTCGGTCCGCAGAAAGGCGCCGATCCGGCGATGGTCGAGTTGCTCGACGCAGGTCTTGCCCACATGGCCGGGATTGTGAAAAAGGACCTTGGACGCGATATCCTTTCGTTGCACGGCGCGGGCGCGGCCGGCGGAATGGGCGGCGGCATGGTCGCCTATTTCGGCGCGCAGCTTCAGATGGGTATCGAAACGGTGCTCGATACGGTCGGCTTCGACGCGCTTTTGGACGGCGCGGATATGGTCTTTTCCGGCGAGGGGAAGATCGACTTCCAGTCGCTGCTCGGCAAGGTGGTGATTGGCGTCGCACGCCGCACCAAAAGGGCGGGCGTTCCGCTGATCGCGGTCGTCGGCGATATCGGCGACAATATTGACGCCGCGTATGAAGCGGGCGTATCGGCAATTTTCAGCATCAACCGCGTGGCGGTCCCTTATCAGCAGGCGCGCACGCGCGCAAAAAACGATCTGGCGCTCACCATGGATAATCTCATGCGCTTTTTTACCCGGATGGGGTTGTAAGACGTACCCAAGTCGTAAATCAGCCAGCCGCCGGCCCACAGGCCGGCGGCTGGCTGATTGCTTCTAGGCATGTTCAAGCAGGCGGACGAGCGCCTGCACACTGCCGGCCGGCGCCGCGCACGCACCGTTTTGACAAAGATAAAACAGCGCGCCGTCCTCCGGGATGGGATAGGCGGCAGTGAAGGGCGCGAGCCGCTCCAAAAGGGCTGCGTTCGACGGCGTTTTGATAAGCGTATGCAGCCGGCGGCGCTCCGCGAGTGCAAGCAGCCCGTCCGGGACTGTGCCGGATGTTGCGCAGACAAGCTCGCGGGAGGGATAGAGCGCCTCGCCCATGGCGAGCAGCGAAAAGCAGTGCCCTGCGGGATACGGCAGCGCTTTGGAGGCCAGAAAAGCGAGCTGCCCGTCCGCGCGTGTCTGCCAGACGGGATCGCCCGTCAGCTTCCACAGCCTTTCCAGGACAAGGCCCGCCGCTGCGTTTCCAGAGGGCATCGCGCCGTCGTAGATCTCCTTCGGACGTGTGATCAGGCGCTCCGCGTCGTCGGCCGTGAGGAAAAAACCGCCTTCCTGTCCGTCCCAAAAATGCACTTGCAGCGTCTGCATCATAGAAACTGCTTCTTCAAGATGAGCAGCGTCGAAATCAGCGGCATACAGCTCCAAAAGCGCCCAGGCATAAAACGCATAGTCGTCAAGCTGTCCCATGTTGGCCGCTTCGCCATCGCGCCAGCGCAGCCACAGCCGTCCGTCCGGTCCGGTGAGGTTGGCGTGCAAAAAGGCCGCCGCGCGCCTTGCCGCGTCAAGATACCGCGCGTCGCCAAGCGTGCGGTACGCCTTGGAAAGCGCAGCAATCATCAGCGCATTCCAGGCGGTCAGCACCTTGTCGTCGCGGTGCAGCGCCGCGCGGCTGCGGCGGAAGTCAAGCAGCCTTTCACGCAGCCTGCCGAAGCCCTCCGGCTCCTGTTCATACGCTGTGTTTTCCAACAGGTTTGCGATGCTTCTGCCCTCAAAGTTGCCGGATTCGGTAATGCCGTACCAGCGGCAAAAGCGCGCCGCGTCCTGCGCGCCGAGCGCCTGTTCAACCGATTGGGGCGTGAGCAGGTAGTACGCACCCTCCTCGCCGCCGCTGTCGGCGTCCTGTCCGCAGTAAAACGCGCCTTCGGGGCTTGTCAGCTCCCGCAGGACATAATCGAGCGTGCGGCGCGCGGTCGTCTCCCAAAACGGCCGGCCGTCCTGAGAAAACGCGTCCAGATATGCATAGGCGAGCAGGGCGTTGTCATAGAGCATTTTTTCAAAATGCGGCGCAAGCCACCGCCGGTCGGTGGAGTAGCGTGAGAAACCGCCTCCCACCTGGTCGAACAGGCCGCCGCGCGCCATCTGCGTCAGCGTCCTTTCCGCCATGGAACGCGCGTCTGCGGATTTCTCCCACCGGGCGTAGTTCATGAGAAAGAGCAGGTTGTGCGGCGAGGGGAATTTCGGCGCGTCCCCAAAGCCGCCGTCGGCCGGATCAAAGGCGGCGCGCAGTTGGCCGGCCGCCGTGTGCAGCAGCGCGGGCTGCGGCGCCTGCGCGCCGCCTGGTCCGCGCTGCGCGATATACGCCGCAATCTCGTCGCCCGCCTGCAAAAGCTGTTCGCGCTCCGTCCTCCAAAGCAGCGACACGCGCTTTAGCAGGTCGATCAGGCCGGGCTGCCCGTAACGGCTGTATTTGGGCAGATACGTACCCGCCCAAAACGGTTTTTGCTCCGGCGTCATCAAAATGGTCAGCGGCCACCCGCCCGAACCGGTCATCGCCTGGCAGACCGCCATATAGACCGCGTCGATGTCGGGGCGTTCCTCGCGGTCCACCTTGATTGAGATAAAGCCGCTGTTCAGGACATCGGCCGCCTGTGCGTCCTCAAAGGATTCGCGCTCCATCACATGGCACCAGTGGCAGGTGGAATAGCCGATGGAAAGAAAGACTGGCAGGTCGGCGCGGCGGGCGGCGGCAAATGCCTGTTCGCCCCATGGGCGCCAATCGACCGGATTGTGCGCATGCTGAAGAAGATAAGGGGATTTTTCATGAATCAGCCTGTTTTCATGCATCACAGCAAACCTCCGATTTTTATGAACCAATTGTATCATGTTCCATCGGTTTAGCGTAGCACAAAACAGTGAAAATATACCCGCGGGGCCGCGGTTGCCTCCTGGCTTGCATCGCTGCGGAGAAAGCGGTAAAATAAGGATGGCGCTGCAAGCGCGCAGGGGAGGGGAAAAAACACACGATGAATGCGGTTACATTTTTGGTCAAGCCGGCCTCCGGCCTTTGCGATCTCTGCTGCCGCTATTGCTTTTACGATGATGTGTCCGACAGGCGTCAGGTCAAAAGCATGGGACTTATGACGCAGGAGACGGCAAGCCGCCTGATTGACGCAGGCTTTGAGGCTGTGCAGCCCGGAGGGACTGTGCAATATCTGTTTCAGGGAGGCGAACCGACCCTTGTGGGCTTGGATTGGCTGCGCGCATTTGTACAGAATGCAAAGGACCGTTGCCCGCCCGGTGTGCAGCTGTGCTGGTCCATCCAGACAAACGGTATGTGTTTGGACGAGCAATGGTGCGCGTTTTTTCGTGAACATGGCTTTTTGGTCGGTTTGTCTGTCGATGGCACACGCGGTTTGCATGACCGGTTTCGGCTGGACCCGCACGGAAAGGGTACGTGGAGACGCGCCGTCCAGGCTCTGGAGCAATTGGACAAAAGCGGGGTGGAGACAAACCTGCTGTGCGTGGTTACCGGACCTGCGGCGCGCAGTCCCCATAAGCTTTACAGCGCGCTGCGGTCGCTCGGCGAGCATCCGCTTCAGTTGATCCCCTGCCTTGATCCGATGGAAAACAGCGGCGCAATGGATTATTCCCTGGCGCCGCGCGATTATGGCCGGTTTCTTTGCAGTCTGTTCGATTGCTGGTATCGCGATTGGGCGGCGGGCGTCTATGTCAGTATCCGCGTATTTGACGATTATCTGCGCCTCATGCTGGGGATGGAACCGGGCTCCTGCGCATCCGCCGGACACTGCGGCAATTATTTGGTGGTGGAAGGCGATGGAGGGCTGTATCCATGCGATTTCTTTGTGCTTGACGAATGGCGTATGGGCAGTATTTGGGAGAATACGGCGCGGCAGGCATTGGCGTCGCCGGCCGGCCGCGCTTTTCAGGCGCAGGGCGCGCGCAGGCCGCCAGTCTGCAAGACGTGCGTCCACGAGCCGCTTTGCCGGGGCGGATGCCCTCGGGACTGGGATTTCTCCGGGCCTGAGCCTGTAAACAGATATTGCGAGGCGTTTCGATGCTTTCTTGACTATGCCGCGCCCCGGCTGCGGCGTGTGGCGCGGCAACTGTCCGCCGCACCATAATATACAGATAAAAGGATAACGGAAAGGGCCGGACGCAGACGCGTCCGGCCCTTTCCAGCGGATTACAGCTGTTTGACAGAGACTCCCTCATATATTTTAGGCGGCATGACAAAGGAATACCCCTTGTCGTCACAGTCGCGGTTATCGATCATGCGCATCAGGCAATCTGCAACCAGCGCGCCCATCTGATAGCCCTGATGAACGGAGCAGGTGACTCCCTCCTGTTCCCAGTCCTCCATGGAATAGTCAAAACAGACGAGAGAGTAATCGTCTGGGACCTGCTTGCCCATCTCTGAGAGCGCCTGCCGCACCAGGCGGTAAATAATGTAGTTGCAGCATACAATGGCCGTACACCTGGGCAGGCTCTTTAAAAACTTCTCAATGGTACGGACGAAGCGAATGTCGTGCGCTTCATTCGAGACGCACCACTTGATATAATCATCCTGGAATTCAACCCCGTATTTGAGCAGGGCGGCCGCCATCCCTTGAAATTTTTCGACGCTCTGGTAATTGTCATAGACAAAGATACCGGCGATCTGTGTATGGCCGGCCCGGATCAGCAGACCGATAAGCCGGTCGGCGCATTCAAGATCATTGACAATGATACGGGGATAGCGCAGATTCTTATAATAATTGTTGTAAAAGACCACGGGGATGCGCCGGCGGGAAAGCTCCTTATAGCAATCCAGATTGGGATTGAGAATGCTGGCCTTTACGCCGTCGATAATAAACCCCTGGAAGTTCTGATACATGACCGATTGCAGGCACCGGCGCTCATTTGAAAATTTATTATCCGTCAGAAAGGTGCGCAGCGTCACCTGGTTGGCGGGCAGCACGCTCTGGATGCCCTGGATCAGGCTGGAATTGGCGCTGCTGTCCTGCCCCTGAAGGATCAGGCCGATCTTTTTGCAATGGACCGCGCCGGCGTCAAGCTCATAGGAGAGGGCGACCTCCTTGTTGAAGTACGTCCCGCTGCCCCGTACCTTGTAAATCAACCCCTCCTGCACCATCCGGTCGAGCGCCGCGCGGACCGTTTCACGGCTGACATCCAGCCTGCGGCACAGAGCGTTTTCCGACGGGAGCTTTTGGTTGCTGGAAAACCTGTTTTCATCAATATAAGCCAGGATCCAGCGATACACATACTCCGATTTTTTATTGGAAACGCTCACGCCGTTCACTCCTCAATCCGTGATGACAGGCCGCATACCCTCCGCGCGTTCGATCCAGTCCAGCAGGCGGCTGCGCAGATCGGCCTTCACATCCGCATAGGCCGGATCGGACACCACGTTGCAAAGCTGCCAGGGATCCGTGCGCATATCGTACAGAAAGTCGTCGGCATATGTATCGGAGCTGGCCGCCGCGCCGCCGTTTAAGCCCGGCGCGTAGACGGAATACAAAAAGTCAGGCGTGCGGATGCACCGGCCCACACGGCTTTCTGAAATTTGGGCGAACACCTCGTTTGGTCTATTATCGTCCTTTTTCTCCACCACGTCAAGCAGATTTTCCCCGATCATCCGGTCGCCCACCTCCACGCCGGCCAGGGCCAGGATGGTTTTGGGCAGGCTCTCGGTGCTCACAAGCTCCTTGATCGTTATACCGCCCCGGAACGGACCGCCCGCGATAACAAGCGGCACATGCAGGCAGGCGTCGTGGCAGGAACGCTTGTAATCATCATAGCCGTTGAGGTGGCTGTCCGTGTTCCTGGTCTTGAAATGGGAGCCGTGGTCGGAGGCGAAAATGATGACGGTATTGTCGTACAGCCCTTTTTCCTTAAGCCTTGCCACAATCCGCCCCAAATTTTCATCGAGACTGGCGCATTGCCCCAAATAATCGGGGTATTCCTCCGCGGCGTTGCCCCCCAAAACCTCCAGATCCTTTGGAAGGATGAAATTCTTGTATTTTTCCTTTGAGCCGGCAGGTCCTTCATAATGCTGGCGGTCGTTTTGGTGATGCGGCTCGATTTGGGAGATGGTCATAAAAAACGGTTTGCCTGGATCGCGCGTGTCAAAAAATTCCAGCGCCATGTCTGTGATGCAGTCAGGGCGGTAGCCCTTGAAATCGATGCGGTTGTTGTTTTCATCAAATACATAGCCGTCGTAGCCGTGAGAGGTGAATTCCAATACGTCGGCGGCGCGCCAGAAGCCGGAATAGCCTCCGCGCAGCTCGCGCGGGATCGCGGTGACGGTGTGATCGATGGTCGGAGGCTTTTCTAGCTCGCCATCGCTGGCCAGATGCCATTTTCCGATATAGGCCGTCTCATAACCAGCCTCCTCGATATAGTCCGCCAGCGTTTTGACGCCCTTGGGAAGCATGATATTGTTGCGGAAACAGCCGGTTTCCGTCGGATATCTGCCGGTCTGAAACAGAGCGCGGCAGGGTCCGCATACCGGCTGCGGGGAAAAGGCGTTGTCAAACTTAACGCCCTCCCCGGCCAGCTCATCCAGGCGGGGGGTGATATCCAACGGCTGGCCGAAACAGCCGCAGGTATCCCAACGCTGCTGATCGGTGAAATAAAAAAGAATATTGTAGGCCATAACGTCAAGCCTCCTTTTGTGCGGCCGCTTTGACGGCTTTTTGTTCCTTCAGCTTGCCGCGGATAATCGCACCCACTGCAAGGACGATGAGAAGCAGGAAAATGATGCAGTAGACGCTGCTGAAAAAGATCGAGGGGCTGCCGTCGGAGATCTGCAAGGCCCGGCGGAAATTGGTTTCCGTCATCTTGCCGAGCACCATGCCGAGCAGGATGGGCACAGCGGGAAGATCCAGCTTGCGCAGAACCCATGCGATCACCGCAAACACCAGCGTAACGCCGATGTCAAAATAGTTTTTATTCACGGAATAGGCCCCCGCGAAGCAGAAAATGACGATGACGGGCGTAAGGATCTCCTGCGGGATGGAGACGACCTTTGCAAAGAGCTGCGTCAGCAGCTTGCCCTGAATGAGCATAAAGAGATTTACAAGAATCAGTCCAAGCATAATGGCATACATGATGTCGCCGTCGGTGGTGAACAGGCTCAGGCCGGGGTTGAGGCCGTTAATCATCAGTGCGGACAGCATAATGGCCACCGTGCCGTCACCGGGGATGCCCAGTGTCAACAGAGGGATCAGCGTCGCGCCGGTTACGGCGTTGTTGGCCGATTCAGCGGCCGCGATGCCTTCCACAGAGCCGTTGCCGAATTCCTCAGGATGCTTGGACATGTTTTTCGCCGTGTTATAGCTGAACCAGGAGGCTTCGGAGGCGCCGGTACCGGGGATAATGCCCACGATCACGCCGATGATGGAGGAAATCAGGATGGGACGGGCCATCCGCCTGCGCTCCTCCTTGGTAATCAGGCCGTTGTCCTTCATTTTTTCCGTGTCAAGGTGCAGCCCCCGCACCTTTTCCGCCTTTGCGAGAATCTCAACCAATGCGAACAGGCCGATTAAACAGATGGCGAGATCCAACCCGAGATAAAGGCGCGGGATGCCGAAAGTGAACCGGTCGTAGCTGGTCATGGGGTCGGCTCCGATGCAGGAGATCAAAAGTCCGAGACAGGCGGAGATCAGCCCGCGAATCATGCTTTTTCCGGATACGCCGGCGATGATGGTCAGACCAAACAGGCACACCATAAAGTATTCCGCCGTGCCGAGCTGCGCTGCGATCTTTGCCACCTGCGGACCCAAAAACAGCAGCATCAGCGCGGAGAACACGCCGCCGAAGGTGGAGGCGTACAGAGCAATCTTCAGCGCCGCCTTTGTACGTCCCCGGTTGGACAGGGGATGGCCGTCCAGCATGGTGGCCGCGGCATGCGGCGTGCCGGGCGTATTGATCAGAATAGCCGAGACGCTGCCTCCATAGCCGCCGGCGCAATAGATGCCAAGCAGGAACATCATTCCCGGGATGGCGGTGAGCTGATAGGTCAGCGGCAAAAACAAAATGACGCACAAAATAACGCTTAATCCCGGGATGGCGGCGAATACCGCGCCGATGAACACGCCAAGGTTGATCCAAATGATATTCTGGAGCGTGAACAGCAGCCCCGACGCAGGGATGATATATTGCAGCATAATACGCCCCCCTTAGAAATTTACGTTCAGGCCGAAGCGGAACGCGGCCCAGATTGCGACTGCCAAAATAACGGTGACTGCATAGTAAAGCGGTTTTTTGCAGCGAAAATAGAGCAAAAAGCCAATGCAGCAGAAAACAGAACCCGCCGCGAACAGGTTCGTAACACGGCAGACGACATAGGTCAGCACGAGGATTGCCAGAATGACCAGGGCTTTGATTTCAACCAGCAGGTTGACGGTTTTGTATGTAATGGGCAGCTTTCTGGCTATTTTATAAAGCTCTTTTCCGATCAGCAGCGCACAGCAGACCATCATGACGATCATCAGCAGCCTGGGGAACATCCGTCCGTTGATGATATCCTTTTCCGAGATTGTGACCTGCTGCGGCGTGACCAACAGGATAACAATCGCAAAGAGGAAGAATAAAATTCCTCCGGCCAGGTCCGTGGGGATGTGAACCTCTTTTTTTGCCAGGTTGGCGCCAATGGCATCCAGGCGGGCGTCCAGGCGATCCACCCAGTTTTTCATGCGGTACAGCCTCCTTCTGATAACAGATTGGGTAAAAAAAGGATGGGGTGGGAGCAAACCCATCCCATCCTCTGTGTTTGAGCGGGATCAACCGGCGACAATATCCTTATATTCGTTGACAATGCCTTTGACGTTTTCCACATGGGCGTTGACGTCCTCGGTGCTCATCGTATCGACCTCGAGCAGCATGGTGTCCTGGAGCCAGGTCTTGACCTCGTCGTCGGCCAGTATCTGATCGTAAAGATCTTTCAGATTGGCAACTGTCGCGGCGTCGGTACCGGCGCGCGCCATAATGAAGCAGCGGTTGCGGAAGTATGGATAACCGTACTGTCCCACACCCTCAACGCCGGAGAAGGGGCCGTTTTCAATGGCCTTTTCATCGAAGGCGCAGACGATGCTCACACCGCCCTGCTCGTAGGTTTCGAGGATCTGCGACTGATGGGACACGGCAAAATTTGTCTCCCCCTTGGCGACAGCCTGGGCCGCTTCGGCGGCGGAGGTGTACGGAACCAGCTTTAAATGCTCGCCGGCGCCCATGGAACCGAACAAAGCCGCGGCCAGGAACGCTTCCGAGCTGGTCGCACCGTTAACGGCAACGCTGACCTGCTCGCCGCTTTCGACGTAAGCCTTCAGATCATCCATGCTGTTGATGTTCAGCTTGGCGTCGGCGGACAAAACGAAGATGGAGGAGTACAAATTTTCAACAAATACGAAATCGTCCTGTGTAAACTGGAGCTTGGCGGGGTCCAGAATCGAGGTGATTGAAAGCAGGCCCTCGCCCACAAAGACAAGCTTCGGATCATTGGCCTGTGTGTCAGTGATCCATGTGTTGACGGTAGCCGCGTCGCCCGCAACGGCTTCGGCTACCAGAATGATATTGTCTGAATATGTCGTTGACAAGGCCGCAGCCTTTTGGCTCACCATGGCGGCCACTCCGGAGGGCGCCCATGGACAGGTGACGGTCCAGGTGGCAGTTTTGCCGCCGGGCGTGTTTGCGCCGCCAGCCGTGTTCCCATCGCTTGCAGCTGGGGCAGTACCGCCGCCGCATCCAGCCAGGGAACCGACAAGCATGATGGACGCAAGGGTCAGACTCAATAAACGCTTTTTCATAATCAGTCTCCTCTTTTTACAAATTATGAACTTGCTATTGTTTGATTTTGTGTAATTCGCCACGAAGCCGCATCAACAATATAGCATGGCGAAATTTGGTATTCAACAAGTTATCAATATTTTTTGCAAAAGTTGTATGGTGAGGAGCTGGTTTTATAAAACTTGTATTTTTGAGTTTTGGGTGATTGGACAGTTTCGCAAAATTCAAGAGTTGATTTTTAGATAATTTTGCAATCATTTTCATATACGCAGCCATACGGACCGATTTCCCATGCGTTCAGACCATCCCAGTCGGCAGATTCAGAAAAAGACCTGCCGCTCCGCACAGAATCATGACCAAAATAGGGTTCCATTTGAGCCTGCGCAGAATGAAAAAGGCAGTGATAAAGGTACCAAGACCGAGCCAATTTACATTGTCAAGACGTGCTGCTCCGCCGTCAAAGGCGACGAGATTCAGGATGGACAGCCCGGCGGAAGCGATCAAAGCTACCACAGCCGGACGCAGGCTGGCCAGAACGCTTTGCAGTGCGGAAAGCTGTTTGTAGCGGTAGTAGACAAAGGCCAGCAGCGAGACAATCAGGCAGGAGGGGAGGATACAGCCCAGTGTGGCGATAACAGCGCCGCCGACACCAGCGATACGGATGCCGACAAACGTAGCGGAATTGACCGCAATGGGACCGGGTGTCATTTCCGCGATAGTGATCAGATCGGTGAATTCGCTCATGGTAAGCCATCCATGACTTGTGACCACCTGGCTTTGGATCAGCGGCATAGCGGCGTAGCCGCCTCCGATGCTGAACGCCCCCACCTGAAGAAAGCTCAAAAAAAGCTGAAGATAGATCATTTGGCCGCCCCCTTTCTGCGGATGCGCTTTGCAGTCTCCAGGCAGATACCGGCGAATGCGGCGGCCAGAATGATGAAAATAACGTTGACGCTCCAAAAGAATGTAGCGGCAAAAGCGGCGGCCATAATCAACAAATGCACGGCAGAGCGTTCCTTGAGGACTTTAAAGCCCAGCTCGCAGACAACATCGAGAATGACGGCGGCCACACCGGCCTGCATCCCCTTGAGCACAAGCGCCACATAGACGTTGCTGGCAAACGCCGCATAAAAAAAGGATATGACAGAGAGTATCGTCATGGGCGGCAGGATGGTGCCGATAATGGCGATGAGCATCCCGGCAAAGCCGGCCATGCGCCATCCGACCAGGATGGCCGCGTTGACGGCAATGGCGCCGGGAGAAGACTGAGCCAGGGCAGCCAGATCCAGCATTTCATTTTCATCGATCCAATGCAGCTCGTCAACAAATTTTTTCTTCATGAAGGTGATGATTACAAAGCCCCCGCCAAAGGTAAATGTACTGATGTACAAGGTGCTGAAAAATAGCTTTCGCAGGACAGCCCCTGTTTTTTCTGTGTTTTGCATAGCGATTCCCCAATTCTTGTTGTCGTTTCAGAGGCAGTTTGAAAAATCGGAAATAGCGTCTTTTTGGCAAACAGCGGCGAATGCGGCGTTAAAAAACCTGGGACTCCAAAGGATTCCTGGGTTTTTGTCTTCAACTCATCCGCAGACTGCAAACAATCCGGCAATTTCTCTATTTTCAAATAAACACTAAGCGGGCTCCGTGGCGGTGGGTCGTAGCTTGGCGTCGAAATTAAAAAATGCACATAATTTTATTTAATTTTTTGCATCTTTTTATGGCGAATGACGGCGCCTTTCGATATGATATAATAAAAACAAGAAGCCTGTCAATACGGATATGCGGGATGTGCGATAAAAATATAAAAAATAACCGCCCTGCGGTTATGATACAGCTACATATCCAGGCCGCATTGCAAACGCGGTTCAGAAGGCACAGACAATAATGAAAGACGGTAAAAAAACATCCTTGATCCGGATTGGATCAAGGATGTTTTTCATGTGCGACGATTTAAAAAGAAAAGCGGCTTGAACAATTGTTCAAGCCGCTTCTTTGGTTGCGGGGGCAGGATTTGAACCTACGACCTTCGGGTTATGAGCCCGACGAGCTACCGGACTGCTCCACCCCGCGATCTTTTTGGCACTGTTTTTGAGTGCTTTACTATTATAGCACGTGTATTTGAGAAATGCAACCCTTTTTTAATAAAAAGATGGATGATGGACATCATTTTTTGCGCCGGCTACAGAGCTGAGAAAATAAACTGTAAAGAATGGGTCAAAAAGACCGCCGTCAGCAGCTATACGGGCGGATTACATGCGATTTTACACAGACTTTACAGTGGCACGCTTGCAGCTTTACAAATGTGGGCTATACTTTGGCTCGTACCAGACAGGAACGATCAGCCGCAAAATACATATGCGGCAGCATAAGAAAGGTGAAAAAAATGAAGAAATATCTTTGCGCTTCCATAGCAACAATTATGATTGCAGCAGCCCTGGCCGGCTGTGGTTCTTCCGGCGACAATGCCGCCGCAGCGCCTTCCACCACTGCGCCTGCGGCTTCTACGCCCGTGGCGCCGGCAGCTTCGTCGACACCAGCGGCCGCTTCGGATTTTGATGCCGCCATGCCGATCACAGTCGTTTCCCGCGAACCGGGTTCCGGTACACGCGGCGCGTTTGTGGAGCTGTTTGGGATCGAGGAGAAGGACGCTGACGGCAACAAGGTCGATCACACAACCGAGGAGGCAATTATCGCCAATAAGACAGATGTTATGATGACGAATGTCGCGGGCGATCCGTACGCGATCGGATATATTTCGCTCGGTTCCCTCAACGATACGGTCAAGGCGCTCAAAATTGACGGCGCCGAGGCGACTGCCGAAAACGTCAAAGCGGGTACATATAAGGTTTCGCGGCCGTTCAATGTTGCGACAAAGGGCGATGCCTCCGAGGCCGCGCAGGATTTTATGAGTTTCATCATGAGCGCCGAGGGCCAGCAGGTTATTGAGGATAACGGTTATATCAAGGTCGACGATGCGGCCGCCGCTTTTGCGGGAACAAAGCCAGAGGGCAAAATTGTTGTGGCTGGTTCCTCCTCTGTCTCTCCGGTGATGGAGAAGCTCAAGGAGGCGTATACGGCGATCAATCCGAATGCTACCATTGAAATTCAGACGAGCGATTCCACCGCCGGCATGACCGCGGCGATGGACGGCACCTGCGATATCGGCATGGCTTCGCGTGCATTGAGCGAGGATGAAGCCGCCGCGCTCAATGCGACCGTGATTGCCAGCGACGGCATCGCTGTGGTCGTAGCGCCTGGCAATCCGCTTGACGAGCTGACCAGCGGCCAGGTCAAGAGCGTCTTTACAGGCGAAACGCTCGCCTGGGACGCGCTGCTCCAGTAAGAAACGACCGACCTCTCCAATTCGGAGCTTTTCATTTCTTTCTTTTCTCCAAAGCTGTGCGGGGTGGATGTAACAATCCGCCCCTTACGGCTGTCAGGAGGAAAACCCGCCCTTGACTGGGAGACGAGGTGTGTTATGGCGCAGACAACAAATCAAAAGAAATATAATTTGAAGGAACGCCTGATGGAGCTTCTGTTTCTGATCTGTGCGCTCGCGTCCATCTTCGCGGTGCTGCTGATCTGCGTGTTCCTGTTTGCAAACGGCCTGCCCGCGATGGCAAAAATAGGACTGTTTGACTTTTTGGGCGGACGCAAATGGGCGCCCACCGATGTGCCGCCGTCGTTCGGCATTTTCCCGATGATTGTGGGCAGCGTCTATATCACAGGCGGCGCCATCCTGCTCGGCGTGCCGATCGGCATTTTAACGGCGGTGTTTCTGGCGCGCTTCTGCCCACGTCCGGCCTACCGGGTGCTCAAGCCCGCCATCGAGCTGCTGGCAGGGATTCCGTCGATCGTATACGGCTTTTTCGGACTTGTTGTGCTGGTGCCGTTCATACGCAAATTCGCGCGTTTGTTCGGTGTGATCAGCAACGGCAACACCATCCTGACAGCTTCGATTCTGCTTGGCATCATGATCCTGCCGACGATTGTCGGCGTGAGTGAATCAGCCATCCGCGCGGTGCCGGACAGCTATTACGAGGGCGCGCTTGCGCTCGGCGCAACGCATGAGCGCGCGGTGTTTTTCGCCGTGCTCCCGGCGGCGAAGTCAGGCATTTTGGCGGGCGTGGTGCTCGGTATTGGCCGTGCGATCGGCGAAACGATGGCCGTCGTTATGATCGCGGGCAATCAGGCGCGCATCCCGGACAGCATCTTCAAGGGTGTGCGCACGCTGACGGCCAATATCGTCATGGAGATGGGCTACTCCACGGGGCTGCACCGCGAGGCGCTGATCGCCACGGGCGTTGTGCTGTTTGTATTTATTCTTCTGATCAATGTTTCGTTTTCGCTGCTCAAAAGGAGGATGGATTGATGGAGACGGCAAAATCCACCCTTAAAAAAATCCGGGCGATCAACCGAATGAGCGCCGGACAGCGCATAAAATCATATCTGCGCCACCCGCTTTCGCTCACGCTCGCGCTGCTGGTCTGCCTGGCGGCGCTGATCACGGTCTGCATGCTTGTGTTCATCGTTGTGTACATTCTGGCCAAGGGTATTCCGTACCTGACGCCGTCGCTGTTTGAGCTTGAATACACGACGGAAAACGTCTCGCTGTTTCCTGCGATTGTCACCACAATTGAAATGACGCTGCTGTCGCTTCTGATCGCGGCGCCGCTCGGCATCCTGACAGCCGTCTATCTGGTCGAATACGCCAAGCGCGGAAACAAGCTCGTCGGCCTGGTGCGCCTGACGTCGGAGACGCTCTCCGGCATCCCATCGATCGTGTACGGCCTGTTCGGCATGCTGTTTTTTGTGACGGCTGTGCACTGGGGCTATTCGCTGATTTCAGGCGCTTTTACACTGGCCATTATGATTCTGCCGCTCATCATGCGCACCACCGAGGAGGCGCTCAAATCCGTCCCCGACCCATACCGCGAAGCAAGCTTCGGACTTGGAGCGGGCAAGCTGCGCACGGTGTTCGTCATCGTGCTGCCAAGCGCCGTTCCGGGCATTCTGGCGGGCGTGATTCTGGCTGTCGGACGCATTGTCGGCGAGACGGCCGCGCTGATCTATACAGCCGGTACGGTCGCGCAGATTCCGATGGGAAAGGATTTTCTGTTTATGTCCGGGCGCACGCTGGCTATCCATATGTATGCGCTTTCAAGCGAGGCGCTGTATACGAATCAGGCATACGCCACGGCGGTTGTGCTGCTGATCACAGTGCTGCTGATCAACACGCTGTCGGCATTGATCGCCAGACGTCTGACGAAAGGATAAAGGGGAAACGGGATGGACACAAAATTTTCGATTGAAAACCTCGATCTGTATTACGGGGATTTCAAAGCCCTGAAAAATATCAATCTGGCTCTGAAGGAACGCACGATCACAGCGTTTATCGGGCCGTCCGGCTGCGGCAAGAGCACGCTGCTCAAAAGCCTTAACCGAATGAACGATCTGGTCGAGGGGTGCCGGATCACCGGAAAAATCACGCTCGACGGAGAGGATATCTACGGCGGCATGGATGTAAACCTTCTGCGCCGCCGCGTCGGCATGGTGTTCCAGAAGCCGAACCCATTTCCAATGAATATTTACGACAACATCGCTTACGGCCCGCGCACGCACGGCATCCGCTCCAAGGCGAGGCTCGACGAGCTGGTCGAGCAATCGCTGCGGGCCGCGGCGATCTGGGATGAACTGAAGGACCGGTTAAAAAAGAGCGCGCTCGGACTTTCGGGCGGACAGCAGCAGAGGCTTTGCATTGCCCGGGCGTTGGCGGTCGAGCCTGAGGTGCTGCTTATGGACGAGCCGACAAGCGCGCTCGATCCAATTTCCACTTCTAAAATCGAGGACCTTGTGCTAGAATTGAAAAAGGATTACACCATTATCATTGTGACGCACAACATGCAGCAGGCCACGCGCGTCTCCGACGAGACGGCTTTTTTCCTGCTCGGCGAGGTTGTAGAGTTCGATAAAACAGACAATCTGTTCTCGATGCCGCGCGACAAACGCACGGAGGACTATATTACGGGCCGCTTTGGCTAGGGGCTGTTTGAAAAACCGGCAATTCCTCTATTTTCAAACAAGCCCAAAGGGGGAAAGGCATATGAGAAATCGATTTGACCAGGAGCTTGAACAGCTTAACAATGAACTGATAGAGATGGGCGCGCTGATCGAAAGAGCCATCGGCGACGCCTCGCGCGCGCTGCTTGAAAAGGATTTGGAGCTTGCCAAAAAGGCGATTGAACACGGCGGGCTTGTCGACGACAAGGAAAAACAGATCGAGCGCCGCTGCCTGCGGCTCCTGCTACAGCAGCAGCCTGTTGCGACGGATCTGCGCATGGTTTCCACGGCGCTGAAAATGATCACCGATATGGAGCGCATCGGGGATCAGGCGGAGGATATCTCGGAGATTACCATCCGCCTGATCGACGAGCAGTACATCGATTCTCTCCAGCATATCCCGGCGATGGCGCATGCGACCACCCGGATGGTAACGGGAGCCATCGACGCCTTTGTCGCGCGCGACCTCGACCGCGCGCGGGCAGTGATTGCGTGCGACGATATTGTTGACGATCTGTTTGTTCAGGTCAAGGACGATCTGATCCGCTTAATCCGCGCCGATTCCGCCAACGGCGAACAGGCCATCGACCTGATTATGGTGGCCAAATATTTTGAACGCATCGGCGACCATGCGACAAATATAGCCGAATGGGTCGTCTTTTCAATCACGGGCGAGCACGGCAACGAACGCATCATTTAATACCCGCTCGCCAAAGGGAAACGGAGGGATGCCATTTGGCAAAGGCGGCGGCAATCTATCTGATTGAGGATGACGAGAGCATCCGTGAGCTGGTTCTCTATGCGCTTGAAAGCGCGGGCTACGCGGTGCGCGGCTTTGCCGACGGCGGTCAGTTCTGGCAGGCGCTTGCGGAGGGTGAAACGCCGGGACTTATTCTTTTGGACATCATGCTTCCGGGCGAGGATGGGCTTACAATTCTGCGGCGGCTCAAGGCTTCGGCGCGTTTGTCCGACACACCGGTCATCATGCTGACGGCTAAGGCGGCGGAATACGATAAGGTACGCGGGCTTGATCTGGGCGCGGATGATTATGTGACAAAGCCGTTCGGCGTTATGGAGCTGCTTTCGCGCGTGCGGGCCGTTTTGCGCCGCGCGCGGCCGGACGCCGCCGCTGCGCTCTGCCGCTGCGGTGGCATCACGCTCGACGCCGGGCGGCGCGTTGTCACGGCCAACGGCGAGGCGGTGACGCTGACCTTCAAGGAGTTCGAACTGCTTGCGTATCTGATGAAAAACGAGTGCATCGTCCTGTCGCGTGAGAAAATCATGGAACGCGTTTGGGGATTCGACTACGAGGGTGAAAGCCGCACAGTCGACATGCATATCAAATCGCTGCGCCAAAAGCTCGGTCCCTGCGGGGAGCTGATCCGCACCGTGCGCGGCGTGGGCTATAAAATTGGCGATTAAAGGGCCGCCGGGAGGACAATCAGGATGAAAAAACGGGTCTTTTGGAGTCTCTGCTCCATCTCTGTATTGATGGTACTGCTGACGGCGGCGCTGACGCTCCGCTCCTATTACGCGGTTTTGCTGGGCCAGGCGCAGCGCGATTTGGCCGACGATTTCAAGCTGGTCGCGCGCTCCATCGATTTTACGCGGCCGGATGAGGTGGCATATTTGCAGTCGCTCGGATTGCAGTTTGACAGCTTCCGCATTACAATGATTTCACCCGACGGCACCGTCCTGTTCGATACGGACAATGACAGCGCGTCGATGGAAAACCATCTCGAACGGCCCGAGGTTGCGGCCGCGCTGGACGGCAGGACGGGCAGCGATGTGCGCCATTCCGATACAATGGGGATGGATACGGTTTATTATGCGGGCAGGCTGTCTGACGGCACGGTTCTGCGCGTCTCCAAGCAGACGCGCAGCGTCGGCGCGGCGTTTGCGGCGGGTGTGCCGGTGATGCTGGTGATTGTGGCCGCGGCGATTGCAATCTGCCTGTTTGTTTCCTCACGTCTGACGCGCCGGCTTCTGCGTCCGATCGAGGCGCTGGCCGACAATCTGGAGCAGGGCGCGCGCGGTGCGGCCTATGAGGAGCTGGAGCCGTTTTTTGCCAAGATCCGCGAGCAGAACCGGTTGATTCAGGAGCAGGTCAAACGGCTGCGCGAGGAGCGAGACACAATCAACACGATCACCTCCAATATGAAGGAGGGGATGGTGCTGCTTGATTTGGAACGCGGTATCCTCTCTGTCAATCACAGCGCGCTTATGCTGCTTGATGCGGCCGAGGGCGTATATGAGGGTAAAAATATCCTAAACCTCTCCCGCTCTGAATTGCTCGGAGACTGTGCGGGAAAGGCGCTCGCCGGCGCTGCGGCCGACGCCGTGCTTGAGCGGGACGGACGCGCATGTCATATCTTTGCAAGCCCGGTGCGCGACGCGGGCGGTGCGATCTGCGGCGCGATTGTCCTGCTGCTCGACGTGACGGAGCAGCAGCGCGCCGAACAGGTGCGGCGCGACTTTGCGGCCAATGTGTCGCATGAACTGAAAACGCCGCTCACATCGATTTCCGGTTTCGCGGAGATGATGGAAAATGGTATGGCCGATAATTCTCAGGATGTGCGCCGGTTTGCCGGGCGTATCTATACGCAGGCGCAGCGTTTAATTGCGCTGACGGACGACATCATCCGTCTGTCGCGCATCGAACGTGCCGATCTGACGGAGAATGTCCCGGTTGAGCTGCGCGCGCTATGCGACCGCGCCGTCGAAACGCTGCGTTTCACCGCCGAACAAAAGCAGGTGGAAATTGCGGTGACAGGAGGACCCGCGCCAGTGCGCGGCGACCGGCAGATGCTCGACGAACTGATTACCAATCTGATGGATAACGCCGTCAAATACAACCGGCCGGGCGGGCGCGTCGATGTGTCTTTATCAGTCCAGGACGGGTTGGTATGTCTGCGGGTAGCGGACACAGGCATCGGGATTCCGAAGGAACACCAGGAGCGCATATTTGAACGGTTTTACCGCGTAGATCAATCGCGCTCCAAGCAAACCGGCGGCACAGGGCTTGGCCTTTCGATTGTCAAGCATGTTGTCGAGCGTCATGGAGGCTCGATCACACTGGAATCCGTGCCAGGAGAGGGTACGGCCGTCACGGTCCGGCTGCCCGCCGACACAGGACACATCGGATAAGCAAAAGATTGGTTTGCGTAAACAATGGCTGAAAACGGGCGGTCCCTTTTTTAAGGACCGCCCGTTTTCAGCCATTGGGCTTTGCAAACAGGTACGCAATACGGTATCATAAAATATATTTATAAAGGAGATGACTGCATGTTCAGAGAAATGCGCCGCAAGAAACAGGAGCTTTCCCGCATGGAGAGTGTCGCGCTGCTGGAGCGGGCGACCTCCGGCGTGCTTGCCGTATTGGGCGACGGCGATTACCCGTATGCCGTTCCATTGAGCTTTGTCTATTACGACGAAAAGCTTTACTTTCACTGCGCCGTGACCGGCCACAAGCTGGACGCCGTCAAAAGACATCCGAAAGCGTCGTTCTGTGTCATCGGGCAGGATCATGTTCTGCCGGAAAAGTATACAACCTGCTTTCGAAGCGCCATTGCGTTCGGGCGCGTGCGCGTGCTGGAGGACCCGGCAGAAAAGCTGCATGCGCTGGAGTTGCTGGCCGCGAAGTATTCGCCTGGCCAGGCCGAGGGCCGCAGGCAGGAGATCGACCAGCAGTTTGACCGGGTGTGTATGCTGGAATTATCCATCGAGCATCTGACCGGCAAAGAGGCGATTGAGCTGACAAAGCAGCGCCAGGCGCGGGAAAAAGCGTAACGGGCCGCCGGCTTATGCCGGCGGCCCGTTTGATATGCATATGTAAAACCTTAATATACCAGCGCCACGACCAAAAACATGATGGCTGCCTGGACAGCGATGCAGCCGATTGTAATCCCAATACAAATCGGAAGCGTATTTTTGCCGTCTGCACGCAGCGAACGCGAGATGCAAAGGGTGCTGCCAAGCAGGCCGATCAGCAGACCGATGATTCCCGAAAAGAAATAGCCGAGGATCAGCATCAAAGCGGTCATCACCCAGGCCCAGGCCGGCGTCTTGCCGACAGGGACATACTTCTCACCGGAGCCGAGATACACGCCGTCGACAGCGAGATCAGCTTTGCTCCCAATCATCACAAGGTTGAGCACCTTGTCCTCGATTCTGATTTCACGGTCAAGCAGCATGATCCAGAAATTCTGGCTGCGCACTTTTTCAACCTGTCCGTCGACAACAACCTTGAGCGCGCCAAAGCCGCGTTTGATCTCAATGGTGTGATTCTTTCCGTTGACCGATACATCCCACTTGGATATTGCCATTGCTAAAAGTACCCTCCTAAGGCGCATCCATTCAGCGCCCGTTTTTTACCAATTATATCATAATAACCGCTTTTTAGCAAGATTGTGACAACTCGGAAAACAGATTTATTGCACAGCGCGGGCCGTTTATGGAACGCTTATCCGCTTGTTTAACCCGCCTATCCGAGCATGGTGAGAAAACGGCTCGGCCCGGCCGGGCCGCGCCCGCGCCGCCCGCGCGCCCAGGATACGAACAGCTTTTTTTTGGCGCGCGTGACCGACACATAAAAGACGCGCGCCTCCTCGTCAAGCGCGCCGGAGCGTAGCGCCTGCCAGGTGGGAAATACGCCCTCCTGCATCATCGGCAAAAACACATAGTCAAATTCGCAGCCCTTTGACTGATGCGCCGTGATGACGGCGACCTTGTTGGCTGTTTTGCGCATGCGGTCAAGCGCGCCTGGCGAAAGCGCCGCCAGCTCGAGCAGCGCGGCGAGCTGCCGCGCCGGCGGCTGCGTGCAGTCGGTATAATCGTCGGCCGCGCCGTAAAACAGTTCCAGGTTCGCCAGGCGCGCCGGCTCCGCCGTGAACGCCTCCTCCAGCCCGAACATCCGGCAGGCGAGCCGCGCGGCTTCGGGCGCGGCGAGCGCGGCGGTTTTTGCGCGGACATCCGCCAGCAGGCGCGCGAACGGCTCCAGGCGCGGCAGGAGCTTTTCGTAGGCCGCGCGCCGCGCCGTCTCATACGGCGCGACATACCGCTCGATCAGCGCGGCCAGCGCGTCCGCCGTGGCGAGGATGTCGTCCATCGCGTTATGCGACGGGTCGTGCGCCGCGCCGAGCGCCGCCGAGACGGTCGACAGCTTGTGGTTGGGCAAATCCTTCATGTAGCGGCGGCTGATATCGAGCGTGTCGTACCAGACGTTGGAGAGCGTCTGCACGCTGCCCGCGCGCGCAAGGTTCTGGGAAGTGATCGTCAAATCGAACATAACATTGTGCCCGACCAGGACGCAGCCTTTCGAAAAGTCGAGGAAATCCTCGAGCGCGGCGCACGGCGCGCCGCCGTTTTCCGCCAGAAACGCGTCGGAGAAGCCGTGTACCCGCTCAGACGCGCCGACAGGCCGCGACGGACACAGGAACCGTTCGAAACGCACGGCTTCGCCGCCGCCGGGCGAGAGACGGACAGCCGCGATCTGTACGATATCGTCCGTATAAACGTCGGCACCGGTGCTTTCCACGTCGAACACGACGACGCGTCCGTCAAAAAACGCCTCCAGCAGACCGGCGAAAAAGTCGCCGTCGCGGTGCGTGCGCAGATCGGCCAGATCGCATGGGAGCGCGCCGCTGTCCGTGCGCGGCAGAGCCGCCAGCGCGCGCGCCGTCGCTTCGCCGACGCCGGCCGTATGACGGCGTAGCAGGCGCAGCATCGCAGCGCCGTCGCGCGGGTTGGCAAGCAGGGCGATACAGGCGAGCGCGTCCTTTACCTCGGCCCGCGAAAAGAGGCGCAGCTCGTCGGCGAGCATAAAGCGGACGGGCGACCGCGCTGCGTGCGCGCCCTGGCAGAGCAGTTCGCACAGCTCGGAACAGGCCCAGTTGGAGCGCGCGATGACGGCCGCGCGCGTGTAGTCGGTTATTCCGAGCGATTCAATTGACTCTAAAATCCAGGCGGCTTCCGCTTCGGGCGTGTCAAAGGCGCGTACCACGATATCGGTACACCGCGGCGAGGAAACGCTGAAGCGGCTGCCGCCGCCGCGGCCAAAGGCTGCCTTCAGGATGTTTTGGCCGACAGCGAGAAGCTGGCTGCTGCTGCGGTAATTGATCGTAAATTCCACACGGACAGGGTGGAAATCCGCCTCAAAACGCGCGGCGAGCGCGGCAGGGTCGGAGCCGCGCCAGCCGTAGATTGTCTGGTTGAAGTCTCCGCAGAACAGTGTGACCGCGCCGCTGCACAGACGGGAGAGCAGGCTGTATTCCGCAAGGCTGACATCCTGCGCTTCGTCGACATGCGCAAAGCGAAAGCGGCCGGTCCATAGCTGCGCGGTCTGCCGGTCGCGCAGCAGGGCTGCGGCGCGGATGAGCAGGTCGGAGAAATCGAGCGTGTTGTTCTCCAAAAGCGTCTGATCGTAAAGGCGCGCGACGGAAGCGCCGTATTTTGCGAGAAAACGGAAAAACTTTTCGTCATAGCGGCGCTGTTCGTCGACGCAGATACGTTCGACCTGTTCGCGGCGGGAAACGAATACGGCGGCTGCGGCTTCGGCGTGGGAGCGCGCCGGCTCCTCGAGCATAGCGTCCTTGACAAGCCCAATAAAATCAAGAAGAATCTGCGCGCTGCGCCCGTCGATTTCCCGACCGAGCGTGCGTTCGACGGCGAGGCGAACGATCTCAAGCGCGTCGGCTGCGTCGCAGACGGTGAAATCGCGTCCGAGATCTGTGCGCGCGGCCGGCGTCTCGCGCAGCATACGCGCGCAAAAGCTGTGCACCGTATGCACGGCCACGTCCCGCGCCGCTTCGCCCGCGACCGTTTCAATACGTTCGATCATTTCGCGGCAGGCGCGGTTTGTAAAGGTAAGGCAGAGGATTTCCTCCGGCGCCGCGGCGCCGGAGACGATCAGGTTTGCCACACGGCGCGCGAGCGTATCTGTTTTTCCGGTTCCCGCGCCGGCAAGCAGAAGGATGCTGTGCGCCGTATCCCCGATTACGACGCGCTGTTGTTCGTTTGGTGCATGAAGCGCCCGCGCCATGGATGGCGCGGGCGCGGGGACGCTCCCGGAAAGGGCGGCGGACATATCAGCGTTCCTCCCTGAAATACGGGTTGCCAAGGGCGGCCGGCGGCTGATTTTCACGCCGCTTGCCCTGGACGATCAACACAAGCGCGACAATTGTCATAAGATACGGAATCATATCGAGAAGCTGCGCCGAGACGCGAAGTTCAAATCCAAAGAGATTGAGCTGCGCGTTTTGCAGCTTGAATCCGACGCCGCGCAGCGCGCCGAAGAAATACGCGCCGAAAATGGCTTTGGCCGGGTTCCAGGTGGAAAAGATGACAAGCGCGACGGCGATCCAGCCGATGCCGGCGGTGATATTCTCCTGCCAGCGCGGCACGAATACGATCGACAGATACGCGCCGCCCATCCCGCAGAGAAAGCCGCCCGCCACGATATTAAGGTACTTGACAAGCGTGACATTGACCCCGGCCGCGTCAGCCGCGCCGGGATTTTCACCGACGGCGCGCGTCGAAAGGCCGGCGTAGGTGCGCGTCAGATAGATGTACAGGAGCACCGCGAGCACCGGCGCGATCTGCACATAGACGCTCTGCTGGAAAAACATTTCGCCGAGCACCGGGATTTTTGAAAGGCCCGGCACATTGTAGGCGGAAAAGGCCCGCAGGATCGAATTGGGCAGCGCCAGACCGGCCAGCGGTTTGCCGAGCGTGCCGGACAGGCCCGTGCCGAAGATGGTCAGCGCCAGCCCCGTGACGGTGTGGTTGCCACGCAGCGTCACGGTGATGACCGCATAGATCAGCGCGCCGAACGCGCCCGCCAGCCCTGCGACGGCGATGGTCAGAAATGGGTTGCCGGTGTGCAGCGCCGTCATAAAGCCGAACACAGCGCCCATCAGCATCATGCCTTCGACGCCGAGATTGATATTTCCGGATTTCTCGCACAGGATGCCGCCAAGCGTGCCGAACAGGATCGGCGTGCCCATCTGGACGGCGACCTGTAAAAACAGAGATACCTGCGTCAGTCCGCTCATTTGACCGCCTCCTTTTCAGAGCTTTGCGTGCGCACCAGACGGTAATTTAAGAAAAATTCACTGCCCAAAACGAAAAACAGGATGACGCCCTGCAATATATCCGCTACGGCCGATGGTACCTGAAGCGCCGTCTGGATATAGGCGCTGCCCTGAAGCAGCGCGGCGAACAGCAGCGATACCACGACGACCGCCGGCGCGGACAGACGCGCCAGCCACGCTGTGATGACGGCCGTGAAGCCAAGCCCTGCGGAGAGCTGGTCGGTCAGCGATTTTTCAATTGCTGAGGCCTGCATGAAGCCGGCTGCGCCGCACAGCCCTCCGCCGATCATCACGGCCGCTGCCGTAACGCCTGCCACGGAAATGCCCGCGTAACGGGCCGTCGTTTCACTTTCTCCGATGACGGAAATTTCATATCCGAGCTTTGTTTTGGCCAACAGGATATGGACGGCCAGCGCCAGAACAAGCACAATGATCCAGCCGATATGAACGCCGAACAGTTTGGGAAGCACGGCCGCGTCGACGAATTTGGGCATTTTGGCAAAGCCGCCCGCGCTCGGGTCCTTCCACGGGCCGTACTGAAGATACGTGATGAATTTCGTCGCCACATAGTTGAGCATCAATGTGACGAGAATCTCGCTTGTGCGGAATTTCGATTTGAGGACTGCCGGAATGAGCGCCCACAGGCCGCCGCCGATCAGGGAGGCGGCAAACATCAGCGGCAGAAGCGCCCCGGCCGGCAGCGTTTTGAAGTGATAGGCCGTCCATGTCGCGAACAGAGCGCCCAGATAAAACTGTCCCTCCGCGCCGATATTCCAAAATTTCATCTTAAAGCATACAGCCACGCCGAGCGAAAGCGTCGTCAGCGGGATGGCCTTGACAATGGTCTGACGGATACGGTGCGCCGTACCGGTGGAACCGACGATGATATTGGAAAAAACAGCAACGGGATTGTAGCCGAGCGCCGCCATGATCAGCGACGCGCAGACAAGCGCGGCAAAAACAGCCGCCAGACGTGTGACGATGTCGCGCCGGCGCGACGGGTCCGGACGCCGTACAATGCGGATCATGCGACCACCTCCCCGGGTTTATGGCCGAGCATCATCAGCCCGATATCCTCTTTGGTGACCTGCGCCGGATCGACGATGCCCATAACCGCGCCGCCATGGATGACCATAACGCGGTCGCACAGCTCCATCAGCACATCGAGGTCCTCGCCGATGAACAGGATGCCGACGCCCTTTTCCTTCTGTTTGTTCAGCGCGTCATAAATAAAATAGGAAGCGCCGATATCAAGCCCGCGCACAGGATAGGCGGTTATAAGCAGCGTTGGGTTCAGATCAATTTCACGTCCGAGCAGCACCTTCTGGATATTGCCGCCCGACAGCTTTTTGACGATGTGGCCGACCGACGGCGTGTCGATGGAATAATCACGCACAATGCGTTCGGCGTCCCGCCGGCCGGAGGAACGGTCGATAAACGGCGTTTTGCCGCGCCGGAAGGTTTTGAGCATCACGTTCTCAACGATGTCCATACCCGCGACAAGCCCCATGCCGAGGCGGTCCTCCGGGATAAAGCTCATCTGAATGCCGCGCCTGATGATCTCGGCCGGCGGCTTGCCGAGAATCGATTCGCCCTGGAACACGATCTCGCCGGACGAAGCGCGCTGCATACCGGCAATGATCTCGCACAGCTCCTTCTGGCCGCTGCCGGCGATACCGGCCACGCCGAGTATTTCGCCGCCGGAGAGCGTAAAGCTCATACCGTCGAGCGTCTTGACGCCGCCCGGCCCGCGCGCCGAAAGGCCGCGCACCTCGAGCAGCGGGCGCTTCAGCTCCTGAGGGACGGCGGGACGCGCGATCTTGAGCGAGACGGGCCGCCCGACCATCAGCTCAGTCAGAGAGCGGGCGTCGGCGTCCTTCGTCTCGACCGTGCCGACCGACTCGCCGCGGCGCAGCACGGTCACACGGTCGCTGATCTCAAGCACCTCGCCCAGCTTATGGGTGATGATGATGACGGAGCAGCCCTCCGCCTTCATGCCGCGCAGGATCTCAAAGAGACTTTTTGTCTCCTGCGGCGTAAGCACCGCCGTCGGCTCGTCGAGGATCAACACATTTGCGCCGTGGTAAAGGGCTTTGAGGATTTCAACCGTCTGCTTTTCTCCGACGGACATGTTGTAAACCTTGCGCTCAGGGTCAACCGTCAGGCCGTAGCGGGCGCCAAGCGCTTTCATCCGCGCGGCGAGCGCGCGCTTATTTACAAACAGCCCGCCGCGTGCGCCGAGCGCAAGATTTTCGGCAGCGGTCATCACATCGACAAGCTTGAAATGCTGGTGCACCATGCCGATGCCGGACTCAATCGCATCGCGCGGCGAAGCGAAGCGCCGCTTGCGTCCGTCCACGACGATCTGGCCGCTGTCCGGCGCATAGATGCCGGAGAGCATATTGACAAGCGTGCTCTTGCCTGATCCGTTTTCACCAAGCAGCGCGTGAATTTCACCGCGTCTGACATCCAGACAGACGTTGTGGTTGGCGCGGACACTGCCGAACGATTTGCAGATATCGGTCAGTTGGATATAGGGCGCGCAATCCATGTTGGAACCTCCTTATTTTGCTGATGGCAGGCCGCCCGAAAAGGCGAATGGGCGGGAGAGGGAAAAGAAGGGGCGGGGCATGGCCCCGCCCCTTCGGTGGAACGGAAAAGTTTAGGCGGCGGGGACGGTGCCAACAATGTTGTCAACAAACCAGTCGAACGCAAGCAGCTCGGCGTCGGTCATTTCGGAGCCGGCGGGCACGCGCTCGGCGCCCGTGTTGTCGCTGATCGGGCCGGCAAAGATTTTCAGCTCGCCGGATTCAATCTTGGCGTACGCCTCGTCGATTTTCTCCTGCGTACCCTCGGCGCAATTGGCGGAAAGCTCGTCAAGGTAGACAATGCCGTCCTTCATATCGCCCCAATAGTTCTGCGAGGTCCAGGTGCCGTCGATGATCTTCTGCACCTCGGCGGTGTAATAGGAACCCCAATCCCACAGCGGGGCGGTCATATACGCCTGCGGCGCGACATCGTAGGTGGCCGCGTTGTAGCCGATCGCGAACGCGCCCTTCTCCTGGGCGGCGACCTGCGGCGCGGTCGTGTCGACGTGCTGGCCGATCACATCGCAGCCGGAATTGAGCAGGTCGATCGCAACGTTTTTCTCACCGGCGGGATCGTACCAGGAATTGGTGAACTTGACTTCGACGGTCGCGTCCGGATTGACGGATTTGACGCCCAGTGCGAACGCGTTCGCACCGCGCACAACCTCGGCGGTCGGCATGGCGGCGACATAGCCGATTTTGTTCGATTCCGTCTTGAGGCCGGCGGCGATGCCGGTCAGATAGCGGATTTGATACATACGACCAAAATAGGCGGTCATGTTTTCGCCGTAGCGGAATCCCGAGCAGTGTTCAAAGATCACGTCCGGATACTCCTTGGCAACCTCCATCACCCAGTCCTGATGACCGAAGCTTGTCGCAAAGATAACGTTGCAGCCCTGGTCGATCAGGTTGCGCACCTGGTCGGCGCATTCGGATTCCTCCGGGACATTTTCAACGATCAGCGTCTGATCTTCGGCCAGACCGAGCGTTTCGGCCATCTTGGCGCGGCCCTGGTCATGCGCGTAGGAGTAACCCTCGTCGCCGACCGGACCGACATAGAGAAATCCAATTTTCAAGTCTTCCTTTGCAATCGCCGGGAAGGTCTTTGTACCGACCTTTGCAGCCCAATCGTCGGCCGGTGCGGCTTCGGAAGCGGCGGCCTCGCCGCCGTCAGCCGGAGCGGAAGCAGCGGGCGCGGAAGCGGCCGCGCCGCCGGCAGTGGAAGCGGCCGGCTCGGAGCCTGCGCACGCGGCGGCAGAGGCCGCCATTGCCCCGGCAAGCAGCAGGGCAAGGATCTTTTTGCTCAGTTTCATTTTTTCTCCTCCAATTTTAACATTCCCCGCTTGTTATGCGGGTTCTTATTCCAAAACACAGCCGCGCCCGCCGTGCAGCGGGCGCGGCCGCGTGGAAAACACACGGAGTCGGATCATGAAAGAAAATCGACCGCGTCAGTCGCGGAAAAGGATCTCGCCGGTTTTGTCGTCCATGCTCTCCACGATGGCGAGCGATTCGACACGCACGCCGCGTCCGCGGATGAGCGCGCCGCCCTCCTGAAAGCCCTTTTCAATTACAATGCCCGCGCCGACAAGCGTTGCGCCAGAGTCCTCGACAAGCTTGCACAGCCCTTCGAGCGCGCTGCCCTTTGCGAGAAAATCGTCGATCAGCAGAACGCGGTCGTCCGGCAGCAGGAATTTCTTCGAAACGATGATGTCGTAAACGCGCCCGTGCGTGAAGGATTCCACGCGCGAGGTGAACACCTCACCGTCGATGTTTTTCGACTGCGACTTTTTGGCAAACACAACCGGGACGTTAAAAAACTGCGCCGTTACAGCCGCAATCCCGATGCCGGAGGCCTCGATGGTCAGGATTTTCGTCACGCCGCAGTCGCCGAACAGACGCTTAAACTCCTGCCCGATCTCACAAAAGAGAGAAATATCCATCTGATGGTTGAGAAAGCTGTCAACCTTGAGCACATTGCCGGCTTTAACAAGGCCGTCCGCGCGGATGCGCTGTTTCAAAAGCTCCATTTCCGTCGATCCTCCAAATTGCGTTCTTCTCCCGGAAAAAGGGGAAACGTATACATTCAGTTTACAGGAAATTCACAGATTGTTCAATGGGGTAAAAAGTGCAGAAAAAGAATACACAGGACACGACGGTTTTGACAGGTCCTACAAAATTCGACCTGAAAAATGATAAGTATTACTTAAAAATGTGCAGAAAGTTGTCTGTATCGGGCGCATATTTGTATTGCATGAAACTGCCAAAGCGTGTACAATAAATAAAAACCGCCACCGCGGACTATAAGGAGGATCGTGATGAACGAACAGATCAAGCAGATCGCAGGGCGCATCCGCGAACTGCGGGAGATTCTCGATGTAGCGGCTATCGATCTGGCAAAGCAGCTGAATCTGTCGCCCGAGGAGTATGAACGGTATGAAAACGCCGAGGACGATATCCCCATCGGCGTTATATATGGCGTAGCGGCGGCGCTCAACGTAGACCCGACGGTTCTTTTGACCGGCGAGGCGCCGCGTATGAACGATTACACAATTGTGCGTCAGGGGCGCGGCGTTTCGGTCGAGCGGTATAAGGGCTACCGGTTCAATTCACTCGCCTTCAATTACATAGACCGCGACTTTGATCCGATGATCGTCGACCTCGAGCCGATGGAAAATCCGCCCGAGCTTGTGACGCATGCGGGTCAGGAGTTTAATTATGTGATCAGCGGCACGGTGCAGCTTGTGATCGGCAGCCGTTCGTTTCTGCTGAAAGCCGGCGACAGCGCCTTTTTCAATCCGTCAACTCCGCATGGGCAGCGCGCCGTGGACGGCCCGGTCCGTTTTCTGACCATCATCAACGAATAAGAACCTGCTCCAAAGGCGGAATAAAGAAGGGTGTATATGATCGAAAAATTTCTGCCTCGTACGCAGTTCGATTCGTACGAGGATTTTAAGGCGAATTACCGGCTGAATATCCCGGAGAACTTCAATTTTTCATACGATGTGATCGACGAGTGGGCGCGTCAGGACGCAAAAAAGCCCGCGCTCGTCTGGGTGGACGGCGGCGCGGGCGAGCGGCGGCTCACCTTCGCGGAGCTGTCGGCGCTTTCGATGCAGGCAGCCAATTTTTTCACGGCGCACGGCGTGCAAAAGGGCGATTTCGTTCTGCTGGTGCTCAAGCAGCGCGTCGAGGCGTGGGTGTGCATGCTGGCGCTGCACCGCATCGGCGCGATCGTGATCCCGGCGACCTTCCAGCTCATGCCGCACGATATTGAATACCGCTGCAACAAGGCGGGCATCAAGATGATCTGCTGCGTCGACGACGGAGAACTGCTCGGCAACATCCGGCAGGTGCGCGCGGCATGTACGACGCTTCGGCACGTTGCGGTTGTCGGTGAAACAATCCCCGCGGACTGCATCGATTTCCGTCGCGCCGTCGCGGACTACCCGACGGATTTTGCGCGCCCCGCAGGCGAAGCGGCGACGGATGTCCACGACCTGATGCTTGGATATTTCACCTCCGGCACAACCGGGATGCCAAAGCTGATCGTTCACGATTACGCCTATCCGCTCGGCCACATCACAACGGCCAACTACTGGCATGAGGTGCGCGACGGCGGGCTGCATTTCGTTTCGGCCGACTCCGGGTGGGCGAAATTCGGATGGGGCAAGATTTACGGCCAGTGGATCTGCGGCGCGGTCATCGTGGCGTATGATACCGAAGGGAAATTTGATCCGGTGCATATGCTCCAGACGATTGAACGCCTGCGCCCGGCGACGTTCTGCGCGCCGCCGACCGTGTACCGCTTTCTGATCAAGGAGGACCTGTCGAAATACGACCTGTCGTCGCTGAAAAAGTGCACGATCGCGGGCGAACCGCTCAACCCCGAGGTCTTTAACCGCTTTAAAGAGGCGACCGGCCTTGAATTGACGGAGGGCTTCGGTCAGTCGGAGACGACGGTCATCATCGCCAGTTTCCCGTGGTTTCCGATCAAGCCCGGTTCGACCGGGAAGTTTTCGCCGCTGTACGATTTGGACATTGTCGACGAGGACGGCAATTCCTGCGAGGACGGCATCGTCGGCACAATCGTGGTCAAAAATCTTGACAAGGGCCGGCCTGCCGGCCTGCTCATCGAGTACCGTGACGACCCGGAGGCGAACGCGGCCGCTTTTTATGACAACATGTATTCGACCGGCGACACGGCCTGGCGCGATGGGGACGGGTATATCTGGTTTGTCGGGCGCAACGACGACGTCATCAAATGCTCCGGCTACCGCATCGGTCCGTTTGAGGTCGAATCGGCGCTGATGACGCACCCGGCGGTGCTCGAGTGCGCCGTCACGGCCGCGCCCGACCCTGTCCGCGGCCAGGTGGTCAAGGCGACGGTCGTGCTCGCGCGCGGCGTTACGCCCTCCGACGCGCTCAAAAAGGAGCTGCAGAACCATGTCAAGAAGGAGACGGCGCCGTATAAATACCCGCGCATCGTTGAATTCGTGGACGAGCTGCCCAAGACGATGAGCGGCAAGATCAAGCGCAAGCAGATCCGTATGGAGGACCACGAGAAGGCGGCGAGGTAGCGTGCGTTTTGGCCGCCGCGGCGCCTCGGGGACGCTCAAACGGCCCGGCTGATATGAAAAAACTGCGCAGGGGTCTGTCAAACCGGCGAAAGATGCTTGCATTTTGCGCGCGGGTATGCTACACTGACGTTATGGTAAGAATAGAAACGATTGTGAAAGAGTGAGGTCAGCCTCACTCTTTCCTTTGCGTATGGAGGGATTTGGTGGCAAAGGCCCAGGGAAAACGCCCGAATACCGCCGCCGTCTGCGAGGCGCTGGCCGCGCCGGTCGCACAGCGCATGGGGCTGTATCTGTGGGACGTGGCGTTTGAAAAGGAGGGCGCGGGATGGTACCTGCGCTATTATATCGACCGTGAGGGCGGCGTCACGATCGACGAATGCGAGGCGTTCAGCCGCGAGGTGAGCGACCTGCTCGACGAGGCCGATCCAATCGACCAAAGCTATACGCTTGAGGTCGGCTCTCCCGGAGTGGAGCGAAAGCTCACAAAGGACTGGCATTTTCAAAAATATATCGGCGCTCAGGTGCATGTGCGCCTGATCCGGCCGGTCGAGGGCGAGCGCGATTTTGTCGGCGCGCTTTCGTCGTATGAAAACGGCGTGGTCGCCGTGCTGCTCGACGACGAATTGGAGATGACCTTCTCGCCCGGCGAGACGGCCTTTGTCCGCCTTTATGAAGAATTTTGACGCTGCGACGGCGTGCATTATATATTGATGGGGGAATCCGGAAAAATGAATACGAGCAATACCGAGTTTTTCGAAGCGCTTGCGCTGATGGAAAAGGAAAAGGGCATACCGCGCAGCCTGCTTGCCGAAAAGATCGCCACGGCGATCGGCAACGCCATCCGCCGCGACATGGGCGCTTCGGAGGACAGCGTCGTCGATATCAACCCGGATACGGGGCGCTTTTATGTCGCGATGCGCAAAACGGTTGTAGACGACCTGCTCGACCCCGCGCAGGAGATTCTGCCGGAGGAGGCTGTCAAATACGACAGCGGCGCCACGCTCGGCGACATTGTTGAAATCCCGCTTGACACCAAGCAATTCGGGCGCATCGCCGCGCAGACAGCCAAGCACGTCATCCGCCAGGGTATCCGCGAGGCCGAGCGCGGGCAGCTTTTCGCTGAGTTTTCCTCGCGCCAGCACGATATTGTGACAGCTACCGTGTTGCGCACCGATCAGGTCAGGGGCAACGTCACGCTGGAGCTTGGGAAAAGCGAGGCCGTGCTGCCCAAGGGCGAGCAGGTGCCGGGGGAGGAATATGCCGACGGCGCGCGCATCAAGGTCTATGTCGTCGATGTGGTCAACGGTGAAAAAGGCCCGCGCATCATGATTTCCCGCACGCACCCGGGGCTGGTCAAGCGCCTGTTTGAGATGGAGGTCCCGGAGATTTTCGACGGCACGATCGAGGTCAAATCAATCTCGCGCGAGGCCGGCTCGCGCACGAAAATCGCCGTTTGGAGCAACGACGAGAACGTCGACCCCGTCGGCGCGTGCATCGGTCCGAAGGGGCAGCGCGTCTCCGCTATCGTTGAGGAGCTTGGCGGCGAAAAGATCGACGTTGTGCGCTATTCGGCCGACCCGGCCGAATTCATCGCCGCGGCGTTGTCGCCGGCGGACGTCGTCTCGGTCGAGGTCGACCCGGACGGGGCCAAAAGCTGCCGCGTTTCGGTGCCGGACCACCAGCTTTCGCTGGCCATCGGCAACAAGGGGCAGAACGCGCGCCTGGCGGCCAAGCTGACGGGATGGAAAATCGATATCAAGCCGGAAAGCGGCTTTTACGGCGAATAAAATGCCATGACGCGCGCGGGCGTATCCCGCGCTTACGGGAGGAATCGCGATGCAGAAAAAACAGCCGGTGCGCATGTGCTCCGGATGCGCCGCCCACAGGCCCAAGAGAGAGCTTGTGCGCGTGGTGCGCACGCCTGAAGGGACGATTTTGCTCGATCCGGGCGGCAAGAAATCGGGACGCGGCGCTTATTTATGTCCTGACGCCGCCTGTCTGAAAAAAGCGAGGAAGGCCCGGCGGCTGGAGCGCGCGCTCGACTGTGCGATTCCCGACGAGGTGTATGCGCGCCTGGAGCAGGAATTGGGGGAGACGCCGCATGAATGACCGGCTGTTTTCGGCAATTTCGCTCTGCCGCAAGGCGCGGCGGCTTCGTATGGGCGCCGATGTGGTGCGCGACAACGTCCTGTCCGGCGAGGCGAAGCTGGTGCTTCTCACAAGCGACATCGCCGAACGCTCCGCGCGCCATGCGCGCGGCATATGCGGTCCGGCGCACGTGCCGGTGCGCACGCTTCCATACACGATGCAGGAGTTAGCCCCGGTTGCGGGTAAGCATTACGGCGTGTTCGCGGTCTGCGACCGCGGCTTCGCTGATATGATTTTGGGGCTTTTGCCCGACGGTACGGCGTAATCAACCGATATGGTCTTTATATAGAGAATCCAGCGTTCCAACTCCGCGGCGGCGCCTGTGGTTTGCGAACGTCACGGCGGCAGGCAGCCGCGAATGATCAGAGGAGGAATTCAACGAATGATCGAAAAGTACAGGTTGCACGAGGTCGCAAAGGACCTCGGCGTAGCGAGCAAGGAGGTCGTCGACCTGCTTGCGGAGCGTATTCCGGGCGAGCGCAAAAGCATGACCGCCCTCAACGAGCAGGAATTGAGCGTTGTGCTCAACCACTACACGAATCAGAACCAGGTGGAGAGCTTCGACGAATATTTTGCGGCCGGTGAGGCAAAGAAGCAGGCGGCAAAAGAAGCCGCGCGCAAGGCGGCCGAGCAGGCGCGCGCGGCCGCGCAGGAGGCCGCCCGCAAAACGGCGGAGGAAGCCGCGCGCAAGGCCGCGCCGGCGCAGCAGCCGGCCGCGCAGCAGGGCGGCCAGGGCCGGGCGCAGCAGAGCCAGCAGCGCCCGCAGCAGGGCCAGAGCCGTTCACAGCAGGGCCAGCAGAACGGCCGCGGCCAGGGCCGGGCGCAGCAGGGCAGCCAGCAGCGTCCGCAGCAGGGCCAGGGACGCCCGCAGCAGGGCCAGCAGAACGGCCGCGCCCAGGGCCGGGCGCAGCAAGGCGGCCAGCAGCGTCCGCAGCAGGGCCAGGGACGCCCGCAGCAGCAGCGCCCGCAGCAGGGCGGCCAGCCGGCTTCGTCGGCGCAGCAGCCGGGGACAAAGCCGCGCCAGCGCGGGTCGGCGATGGTCGATATGCGCGCCGGCTCCACGCAGGTGGAGCTTGACCGCTACAACGAGAAATACGACACGCTTGCCCAGACAAAGATGGGCAACCGCGATACGGGCGCGCAGAAGCAGAAGCTGACGCAGCGCAGCGCACAGCGCCGTTCGGGCAAGCCGGCCATGTCCCGCAAGGAGAAGGAGGACGCGAAGATGCGCCGGCTCGAGCTGGAGCGCCAGCGCCGCCAGAAGCTGGAGATTACCATCCCGGACGAGATCACCGTCGGCGAGCTGGCCGCGCGCCTGCATCTGACGGCCTCCGAGGTTATCAAGCGTCTGATGGGGCTTGGCGTCATGGCGGCTGTCAACGACGTGATCGATTACGACACGGCCGCGATGGTTTCCATGGAGATCGGCGCCAAGGTTGAAAAAGAGGTCGTTGTCACGATCGAGGATCGCCTGTTTAAGGTGGACGAGGAGGACGGCGACGAAAACCTCGTCGAACGCCCGCCGATTGTGGTCGTTATGGGCCATGTCGACCACGGAAAAACATCCCTGCTCGACGCCATCCGCCAGACGAACGTCACCGAGGGCGAGGCCGGCGGCATCACGCAGCACATCGGCGCGTATCAGGTCGAGGTCAACGGCCGCCCAGTCACATTCCTCGACACGCCCGGCCACGCCGCCTTTACGGCCATGCGCGCGCGCGGCGCGCAGGTCACGGATATCGCGGTGCTCGTCGTCGCGGCCGACGACGGCATTATGCCGCAGACCATCGAGGCGATCAACCACGCCAAGGCTGCGGGTGTTTCGATCATCGTTGCGATCAACAAGATGGATAAGCCGCACGCCAATCCCGACAAGGTCATGCAGGAACTGACGGAATATGAACTCGTGCCCGAGGCGTGGGGCGGCGACGTTCCGTGCATCCCGGTTTCCGCCAAGACGCGGGAGGGCATCGAGGACCTGCTGGAGATGATACAGCTTGTGGCCGATACGAACGAGCTGAAGGCCAACCCCGACCGCGCGGCGCGCGGAACGGTTGTCGAGGCGAAGCTCGACCGCGGCCGCGGCCCGGTTGCGACGATCCTTGTGCAGACCGGTACGCTCAATGTGGGCGACGCGGTCATCGCGGGGACGACGTTCGGCCGTGTGCGCGTCATGCTCAACGACAAGGGCGAGCGCGTCGAGCACGCCGGCCCGTCCATGCCGGTCGAGATCACGGGCCTGGGCGATGTGCCGGCCGCGGGCGACGTGCTCAACGCCGTCGCTGACGAGCGCCTGGCCAAGGAGCTTGTCGACCAGCGCAAGCACGAGCAGAAGCAGGAACAGTTCAGTTCCTATGAGAAGGTGACGCTTGACAACCTGTTCAGCCATATCTCGCAGGGCGACGTCAAGGAACTGCCGGTCATCGTCAAAGCCGATGTGCAGGGTTCGGTCGAGGCGGTGCGCCAGTCGCTTGAGAAGCTTTCAAACGACGAGGTGCGCGTCAAGGTCATCCACGGCGCGGTCGGCGCGATCTCGGAGAGCGACGTCATGCTTGCCGACGCCTCCAATGCGATTATTGTCGGCTTCAATGTGCGCCCCGACCCCGTCGCCAAGGAGAACGCGGAGCGCGACGGCGTGGAGCTGCGCCTCTACCGCATTATTTACGACGCGATCAACGATGTTGAGACAGCCATGAAGGGGATGCTCGCGCCCAAGACGCGCGAGGTCGACCTTGGACGCGCGGAGGTGCGCCAGGTCTACAAGATCACGGGCGTCGGCGCGGTCGCCGGCTGTTATGTGCTTGAGGGCAAGATCACGCGTTCGGCCGAGATCCGCGTCGTGCGCGACGGCATCATCATCGCCGACGACAAGCTTGCGTCGCTCAAGCGGTTCAAGGACGACGTGAAAGAGGTCGCCAAGGGGTATGAATGCGGCATGGGCCTTACAAAATTCAACGATATCAAGGAAGGCGATATCTTCGAAGCGTATGAGATTGAGGAATATCGCGAATAATAACCGGACGGGGCTGCCCGCAGCGGGCGGCCCGGCCAAAGCGCAATCAAAAGGAGAACATGTATGGCCACATTCAGGGCCTCCCGCACGGAGGAGGACATCCACAGGGAGCTTTGCGACATTATGCGCGGCCTGAAGGACCCGCGCGTTTCGGGGCTGATTTCGATTGTCAAGCTCGATTTGGCGCGCGATTTGTCCCACTGCAAGGTCTATATCAGTTCGATGGACGGGATCGCGGCGGCCAAAAGCGCCGCCGCGGGGCTGCGCAGCGCGCAGGGATTTATCAAGCGTGAACTAAACGCGCGCTTGAAGCTGCGCAAGCTGCCGGAATTTTCGTTTATCGCGGACGATTCGATCGCCCACAGCGCGGATATCGCGCGCATTCTGGACGGTCTGCACACACAGGATCAGGAGCATTGACAAGGAGGGAACGGCATGGCGCAGGCGGTCAACGAACGGCAGGCGGCGGCGCTGCTCGCGCAGTCGGACCGGATTTTGATCCTTTGCCATCAAAAACCGGACGGGGATACGCTCGGCAGCGGTTTCGCGCTGCTCTACGCCCTTTTGGCGATGGGCAAAACGGCGCGCATCGCCTGCCCGGACGGTTTCCCTCCGCGCTATTGCTTCCTCTATCCGGGCTTTGTCCCTGAAAGGCAGCCCGACTTTACGCCGTCGTGCATTGTCGCGGTCGATGTGGCCGACCTGCAGCTGCTCGGCGCGTGGGCCGGCCGCCTAGCCGGGAAGATTGATCTGTGCATCGACCACCACCCGTCGAACACGGGCTATGCCGCGCGGCTGCTGCTCGACGCGAAGGCGGCCGCCACGGTCGAGATCATCGACCGTGTGCTGAGGGAGCTTGGCGCGCAGGTCGATTACCGCATCGCCGTCTGCATCTACACGGGGCTTGCGACCGATACGGGGTGCTTTCGTTATTCAAACACGACGCCCGCCTCGCACCTGCTGGCCGCGCGGATGATGGAGCACGGCATCGACAGCTACCGCATCAACAAGCTGATGTTCGAGACAAAATCGCCGGCGCGTATGGAGCTTGAGCGCATGGTGATGGACACGCTTGAATACTACGAAAACAAGAGGATCGCGTTTATTGCCATGACGCTCGACGCCATCGAAAAAACCGGCGTTCCCGAGGAGGATATGGAAGGCATCGCCGCGATCCCGCGCCAGATCGAGGGCGTCGACGCGGCGGTGACGTTCCAGCAGAAGGGCCCGGAACGCTGGCGCGTTTCCATGCGCAGCAGCCAATATGTCGATGCATCGGCCGCCTGCGCGCGTCTGGGCGGCGGCGGCCACGCGCGCGCCGCGGGCTGTACGCTGGAGGGGACGCTTGAGGCGGCCAAGGCGCGCGTGCTCGGCGTGCTCAGGGACGTTTTAGGCACGCAGGACAGCCTGAAGGCGGAAGGTTCCCAAGGGGAAAGGATTTGGTCGTTTGACAGAGCAAGGCGGAATTTTATGTATTGACAAGCCGGAAGGCTTTACATCATTTGACGTCGTCGCAAAGCTGCGCGGGATTGCGCGGGAGCGGCGCGTGGGCCACGCGGGGACGCTCGATCCGATGGCGACGGGCGTGCTCCCGCTTTTTTTCGGCCGCGCCACAAAGGCGTGCGATATCCTGCCGCGGCAGGACAAGCGGTACCTGGCATCGTTTAAGCTGGGCGTAACGACGGACACGCAGGATATCACCGGCACGGTGCTCAGTGAGCAGACGCCGGACGCCGACGAGGCGCGGGTGCGCGCGGCCGCGGCCGGCCTGGTCGGGGATATTATGCAGACGCCGCCGATGTATTCCGCGGTGCGTGTGAACGGACAGCGCCTTTACGAGCTGGCGCGTCGGGGCGTCGAGGTGGAGCGTGCCGCGCGTCCCGTGACGGTGTATTCGATCGATTTTACGGCGTGCGACGTACAGGCGAATACCTTTACAATCGATGTGCACTGTTCCAAGGGGACGTACATCCGCACGCTGATCGCCGATATCGGCGCGGCGCTCGGCTGCGGCGCGGTGATGACCGCGCTGCGGCGCACGATGGCCGCGAGCTTTACGCTGGCGGACTGCGTGACGATTGAACAGGCGCAGCAGGCCGCTCAGGACGGCGTGTTCGGCACGCTGCTGCGTCCGGTGGAGACGGCGTTTTGCGCGCTGCCCAGTGCGGCGCTCAACGAGAAGCAGACAAAGATGTTTTTAAACGGTGTGCGGCTCGATATCGGGCGCGTCGCCTGCAAGCGGACCGGTGATACATACGCCGTATATGCGCATGACCGCCGCTTTCTGGGCGTTGCGCGGGAACGAGACGGCCTGCTCTGTATGCAGAAGCTGTTTACGCTGGAGGTGTAGGCCCTTTGGAGGTATTTCACACGATTGCACAGGCCGCCGCCGGCGCGCCGGCGGCGGTTGCGTGCGGCTATTTTGACGGGCTGCACATCGGCCACGCCGCGGTGGTCGGCCGCGCCGTGCAGCGTGCCAAAGAGGAGGGGCTTTGCGCGGGGGTGTTTACCTTTACACGCGCTGGCGGCAGCCCCGAACGCAAGACCGGCGCGGGGGAGATCGTCACGGAAGCGGATAAATATGCGATCCTGGACGCATGGGGCGTGCAGCGTGTGCTCGCGCCCGACTTCTCCGAATTTCACAACCTGGAGCCGGAGGAATTTTTTGACGAGGTGCTTGTGCGCCGCATGGGCGCGCGCGTTGTCTGCTGCGGGGCGGATTTCCGGTTTGGACGCGCGGCCGCCGGCGGCGCGGCGCTGCTCGAAAAGCTGTGCGCGTCGCGCGGCGTCGCGCTTGAGATCGTGCCGGAGGTGCTCTGCGGCGGCGTGCGCGTAAGCAGCACGCGCATCCGGGAGCTGCTCGCCGCCGGCGACGTTAAAGAGGCGGGGCGGCTGCTCGGGCGGGCCTTCGGCTATCGCCTGACTGTGGTACATGGAAAACGGCTTGGACGAACAATCGATTCGCCGACGATCAACCAGCGTTTCCCTAAATCGTTTGTGCGCCTGCGCCACGGCGTTTACGCGGCCGCTGCGGTCGTGGACGGCGCGCTGCTGCCGGCCGTTGCGAACATCGGGCTGCGCCCGACCGTCGAGCAGACGGACGCCGTGAATTCCGAGACGTATATCATCGGCTTTTCGGGCGATTTATACGGCCGGCAGATCGAGGTGCGCCTGCTGGAGTTTCTGCGCGACGAGCAGAAGTTTGCGTCGGTCGACGCGCTGCGCGCGCGCATCCAGGCAGATGCGCGCGCGTCCGTGCCGATTGCCGGGGCATATATTGAAAAAACAGGCAAATAAAGGCGCATGCGCCCTTTACTTTCTGGAAACACTATGGTATAATGAAAAATCGATATGGCCTTTTTCACGGAGGCAGGACCAAAACGCCTGTGTCACAGGCTTAAAGCCCTGGCCGACTGCCGTTGGGAATTCACCCGCCTGTCTCTGAGATTGAGGACTGAATAAAGAAAGGTGATTGACATGATCCGTAAGGAAGAAAAGCAGGAAATTATCCAGAACAACGCCCAGCATGAGGGCGACACCGGTTCGCCGGAGGTCCAGATCGCGATCCTGACCAAGCGCATCGCCGACCTGACCGAGCATCTCAAAACACATAAGAAGGACCATCACAGCCGCCGCGGCCTGCTGCGCATGGTTGGTAAAAGAAGGAACATGCTCAACTACTTGGCCAAGAAGGACATCAACCGCTACCGCGATCTGATCGCCAAGCTCGGCCTGCGTAAGTAAGCGATACCACACGGAAGGCAGGCGGAGCAGCGGTCCGCCTGCCTTCCCTCGCATCACCCCGCGCGTGCGCGGGGGTAAAAACGGAAACCGCGGGAATGCTTTTTAGCAGTTATCTGGACGCCCGGGCGCCGGACGCCGAGATACTTGCTAAAAGACACGCGGCTTCCGTAAATGAAAATTTGTAAACGGAGGCACTGCAATGTTTGAAAACTACAAGGTTTATGAAATCGAATACGGCGGGAAAAAGATGACGTTTGAGACGGGCAAGATGTGCTGCCTGTCGAACGCTTCGGTGCTGGTGCGCTGGGGCGAAACGGTTGTACTCGTCAATGTGACCGCCTCGGCCAAGCCGCGCGAAGGCATCGACTTCTTCCCGCTTTCCGTCGATTTTGAGGAAAAGCTTTACGCTGTCGGCAAGATCCCCGGCTCGTTCATCAAGCGCGAGTCGCGTCCGTCCGACAAGGCGATCCTGTCCTCGCGCCTCGTCGACCGGCCGATCCGCCCGCTGTTCCCGAAGGATATGCGCAACGACTGTTCGGTCGTCATGACCGTCATGTCGGTCGATCCCGACTGCCTGCCGGAGATCGCCGGCATGGTCGGCACTTCGTTCGCGCTGTCGATTTCCGACATCCCGTGGAACGGGCCGATTGCCGGCATCAATGTGGGCCTTGTCGACGGCGAGATCATCGTCAGCCCGGACGCTGCCCAGCGCGCAAAGAGCGATCTGAACCTGACTGTGGCCGCTAACGAGGATGTAATCTGCATGATCGAGGCGGGCGCGAACGAGGTTGCCAACGATGTGATGCTCGACGCGATCATCAAGGGCCACGAGGAGATCAAGCGCATGGTCGCGTTCATTAAGAACGTCCAGGCCGAAATCGGCAAGCCCAAGTTCTCGTTCCAGTCGATGGAGGTCCCGCACGAGCTGTTCGACGCGATCAGGGATTTTGCAATCGACGATGTTAAGGCCGCGCTCGACACCGATAACAAGAACGTGCGCGATGAGCGCCTGGCGCCGGTTGTCGAGCGCATCCATGAGAAGTTTGACGACGAGGAAAAGACGAACGCAGCGGTAATTGATGAAGCGATCTACAAGCTTCAAAAGTTCATTGTCCGCCGCTGGCTGCTCGATGAACAGAAGCGTGTCGACGGACGCAAAATGGACGAGATCCGCCCGCTGGCCGCGGAGGTCGGCCTGTTGCCGCGCGTGCACGGTTCCGGTATGTTTACGCGCGGTCAGACACAGGTGTTGACCGTTGCCACGCTCGGTACGATCAGCGAAGCGCAGAAGCTCGACGGCATCGACGATCAGGAGCAGAAGCGTTATATTCATCACTATAACTTCCCGTCCTATTCTGTCGGCGAGACGCGCCCGAGCCGCGGCCCGGGCCGCCGCGAGATCGGACATGGCGCGCTTGCGGAGCGCGCGCTTGAGCCGGTAATTCCGCCGGTCGAAGAATTCCCGTATACAATCCGCCTTGTTTCCGAGGTGCTTTCCTCAAACGGCTCGACGTCACAGGGTTCGATCTGCGGCTCTACGCTGGCGCTGATGGACGCGGGCGTGCCGATCAAGCGCCCGGTCGCCGGCATTTCCTGCGGCCTGATTACCGAGGGCGACCGCTGGATGACCATGGTCGATATCCAGGGGCTTGAGGACTTTTTCGGCGACATGGACTTCAAGGTCGGCGGTACTGAAAAAGGCATCACAGCCATCCAGATGGATTTGAAGATCGTGGGCCTGACGTATGATATCATCCGCGAGGCGTTTGAAAAGACGTATAAGGCGCGCATGTACATCCTCAACGACATCATGCTGCCGGTTATCCCCGCGCCGCGCGAGGAACTTTCCAAATATGCTCCCAAGATGAAGTCGATCAAGATCCATCCGGATAAAATCCGCGAGGTCATCGGTTCGGGCGGCAAGGTCATCCAGAAGATTTGCGCAGACTGCAACGTCAAGATCGATATCAACGACGACGGCGATGTGTTTGTCGCGGGTACCGATTCCGACGGCGTGCGCCGCGCGCTTTCGATCATTGAGACGATCGTCAACGATCCGGAGATCGGCGCGATCTATAAGGGCCGCGTCACACGGCTGATGAACTTCGGCGCGTTCGTTGAGCTTGCCCCCGGCAAGGAGGGAATGGTGCATATCTCCAAGCTCGATATGGGCCGCGTTGAAAAGGTCGAGGACGTCGTCGCCGTGGGCGACGAGGTGATCGTCAAGGTGACGGATATCGATCAGCAGGGACGCATCAACCTCTCCCGCCGCGATGCGCTCATTGCGATGGAAGCGAAGAAAAACGCTGCAAAGCAGTAAGCCTTTACAGTTTGCCGCTATACGCTATACTCAATAAAGTCAGAACGCCCGGTAACGAATGCTTCGTTACCGGGCGTTTGCAGAAAGCGCGCTGAACGCCATGGCGCATAACAGCGGGAATTGAATTTTCGGTAAACATATGATAAAATCGATTGTAGCAGGCCACATTATTTGGTATGATAAATGGTATCGTGGTTATGCGCAGGAAAAGAAACGGTTTATTTGTATTATTATGTCTAAAAAATACTATATGTAATTTCGGGGGTTGGTTTTTTCTTGGACAGTACAAGCGGCATATTATACTTGGTTTTGCTGGCATTGCTCGCATTTTCGGCATTTTTTTCGGCCAGCGAGACAGCGTATTCCTCACTCAACAAAATCCGCATGAAAAATTATGCCGACGCGGGCAACCGCAAGGCGCGCCGCGCGCTTTATGTAGCGGATGATTTCGACCGGCTGCTGTCAACCATTCTGGTCGGCAACAACGTGGTCAATATGGCCAGCGCCTCCATCGCGACGGTCGTTGCGACAGCGATGTTCGGGGCCAGCGGCGCGGCGGTCGCGACGGTCGTCATGACGGTGCTTGTGCTGATCTTCGGGGAGATTCTGCCTAAGACGCTTGCAAAGGAAAACAGCGAAAACATCGCGATGGCCGCCGGCGGGCTGCTGTCGTTTCTTATAAAGCTGCTCAGTCCAATCGTATTCTTTTTTGTAAAGATCAAGGAGCTTGCTCTGCGGCTTGTCAAGGGGCCGGCGGCACAGCCGTCCGTCACTGAGGAGGAGCTGAAATACATTGTCGAATCGATCGAGCAGGAGGGCGTGCTTGAGGAACAGGAGAGCGACCTTGTACAGTCGGCGCTTGACTTCGACGAGATAACCGCCCAGGAGATCCTCACGCCGCGCGTCGACCTTGTGACGCTCGATGTCGAGGATTCCATCGACGAGGCGCTCAAGGTGGTGCTTGACGCGCATTATTCGCGTATCCCGGTTTACCGCGGAACTGTTGACAGCATCATCGGCGTTCTGCAGGTGCGCGATCTGCTCAAGGCGGTCGTCACCGGACGCCAGACACAACTGGATCATTTGATTTCCGATTGTGTTTTTGTGCATAAGACGATGAAAATCTCCGCCCTTCTCGCGGAGTTCAAGGCGAAGAAGCTGCATCTGGCCGTTGTGACCGACGACTATGGCGGCACGATGGGCATCGTTACAATGGAGGATGTGCTTGAGCAGCTTGTCGGCGACATCTGGGACGAGAGCGACGAGGTTCACCATGATTTTGTACAGACGGGTCCGGACACATATCTGGTCAGCGGGGATATGAATGTATTTTCCATGCTTGAGGAGCTTGAGGAGGACGACCGCGATTTCGACAGCGATTATAACACTGCCGGCGGCTGGGCGCTTGAGATGCTCGGGCATATTCCGTCGGCAGGCGAACAATATGCCTTCCGCGATCTGCGCGTGACGGTTGTCGCCGTCGAGGAGCAGCGTATCCTTTCGCTGCGCGTCGAGAAGCTTTTGCCGCCTGATGAAGCTGATACCGGCAGGGACGCGGAAAAATAAGAACCGGCCGCTTAGGCCGTTCGGGGGAGCAAACAGAATGAGGGATTTTACAAATACCGGGCGTATTGTCGTCAAGGTCGGATCGTCGACGCTGACACATGAAAGCGGCCTGCTGAATATCCGGCGTGTTGAACAGCTTGTCAAGGTGCTTGCCGACATCAAAAACAGCGGCAGACAGGTCGTATTGGTCAGCTCGGGCGCGCAGGCAGTCGGCGTGGGCAAGCTGGGCCTGCATAAAAAACCGGGCGACATGCCCGGCAAGCAGGCCGTCGCGGCTGTGGGACAGTGTGAATTGATGTACATATACGATAAGCTGTTCGCCGAATATCACCATGTGACCGCGCAGATTCTTTTGACACGCGACGTTGTGGACGACGCCGCGCGCAAACAGAACGCGCAGAATACGCTTTGCCGCCTGCTCGATATGGGCGCTTTGCCGATCGTCAATGAAAATGACTCTGTTTCCACAGAGGAGATTGAATTCGGCGACAACGATACGCTGTCGGCGATGGTCGCGGCGCTTGCCGGCGCGGATCTGCTGGTGATTTTAAGCGATATCGATGGGCTTTATGACGACAATCCACGTACAAATCCAAATGCGAATCTGCTGCACGAGGTCGCGCGGATCACGCCGGAGATCGAGGCGTGCGCGGCCGGCGCGGGCAGCGCGCGCGGTACGGGCGGCATGGTGACAAAAATCCATGCCGCACAGATTGCGGTGCAGAATGGGATCGGTATGGTTATCATGAACGGCGCTTCTCCGAAAAAACTGTATGATCTGTTTGAAGGCCGTGATGTGGGAACATATTTCCCTGCATCCCGCAAATAGGCGGTCTGCATTTTGGGGGCCGTTGTGAATGAATTTAAAAGGGGGTCTGGCTTATGAACAGTCTGCTGGAAACAGGTAAACGGGCGCGCGCCGCTTCGCGCGTGCTTGGCTGTACAACAACAGCGCAGCGCAACGATGCACTGTATGCGGTCGCGGATACGCTTGACGCGCACTGTACAGACATTCTCACGGAGAATGAAAAGGATCTTGCGGCGGCGCGCAGCAATGGGATGACAGAATCGCTGCAAGACCGTCTGCGGCTTACCGAGGAACGCATTGCATCCATCGCGGGAGCTGTGCGCTTCGTGGCCAAGCTCGAAGACCCGGTCGGCCGTGTGCTCGGCGGCGGGAGCCGCCCGAACGGTCTTAAAATCGAAAAGGTGAGCGTTCCGCTCGGCGTAGTCGGCATGATCTATGAGGCGCGCCCGAACGTCACGGTCGACGCGGCGGCGCTCTGCCTTAAATCGGCCAACGCATGTATCCTGCGCGGCGGCAAGGAGGCCATCTGCTCCAATATGGCGTTTGCCAATTTGATGCGGGATGCAATCGAGACGGCGGGCCTGCCGCGCGACTGTGTGCAGCTTGTGGAGGATACGACGCGTGCCTCCGCCGCCGACCTGATGACGCTCGACGGCTATCTCGACGCGCTGATCCCGCGCGGCGGCAAGGGACTGATCCGCTCGGTCGTTGAAAACGCAAGCGTGCCTGTCATCGAGACGGGGGCGGGCAACTGCCATATCTATGTGGACGCTTCGGCCGACCTTGAGATGGCTGTGCGCATCTGCGACAATGCAAAGACCTCGCGGCCGTCTGTCTGCAACGCGGTTGAGACGGTGCTTGTTCACAGAGATATCGCGCCGGCGTTCCTGCCGCGCTTAAAGGCCGCGCTCGACAGCCATGCCGTCGAGCTGCGCGGCTGCGTGCGCACGGCCGCCCTGATCGGCGGCGTCGTGCCGGCGACTGAACTTGATTATGCGACGGAATTTGACGACTATATCCTCGCGCTGCGCGTTGTGGACAGTCTGGATGAAGCAATCGAGCATATTCAGAAGTATACGACAGGCCATTCCGAGGCGATATTAACAAACGATTATACCAACGCCCAAGCCTTTACCGCCCGCGTTGACGCGGCGGCTGTCTATATCAACGCGTCAACGCGTTTCACCGATGGAGGCGAATTTGGTTTCGGCGCAGAAATCGGCATTTCAACGCAGAAGCTCCATGCGCGCGGCCCGATGGGGTTGGCGGAGCTGTGCTCCTGCAAATATATCGTGACCGGCAACGGTCAAATCCGCTGAATGCATTTGAAAGGAATCTGGCATGGATAAAAGAAAAAAGCTGCAAAAGGCAGCCCTGCGTGAAATGCAGGAGGAGGTACGCTTCCGGCGGCATAAATACGTCGCCCCGGTGGGGATCGTATTCCTGCTGCTCGCGGCGGTTGGTCTTGTTACGGTGTGCGTGTTCTGCGTGCGGTTTACACAGCGGCTGCTTGACAACAGCGCTGAAAAAGCACGGTTTGAGCAGGTCATTACGCCCGTTCTGATGCTTGACCCGGTTCCGTTTGGCAGCGCCGCTGACGCGGACCCGCTGTTTCTGTTGCAATCGTCGCTGTGGAGCGCGCTGCTCGGCGACAAGCGTGAGAGCTATCAGGCCAATGAGGACTCACTCGGCCGCATTCCGGTGCCGGCTTCCGATGTGGATGTCGCGGCTGCGCGGCTTTATGGAGACGTCAAGCTGGAGCACCAGTCGTTTACGGTTAACTATGTCGACAACTATGTCTATGATGAGGATACCAAGACGTATTATGTCCAGGTGACAGGCCAGGTGGGGCTGTATACGCCGAACGTTGAGGAGATTGTCAAGAAGGGAAATCAATATACTCTGCTGGTCGGCTATGTGCCGCCCAACGATGTTTGGCGGCAGAGCGCCACCGGTAAGACAGAACGGCCGCAGTCCGATAAATGGATGTATTATGATCTGGAGAGGGTCGGCGACCATTATCAGATTCTCGCCATTCGTGATATCCCGGTCGAGCTGCGCAATAAGCTGCTTGAGCGCGACGGCCAGCCGATTCCGACACAGCTTGCGGGCGATGCTGTACCCGCTGCGTAATGGATAGATTCAGAACAAAAAACCCGCCGCGGCCCTGATGGGCTGCGGCGGGTTTTTTGTTCTGAAATGATCTGTCCTCTGCGCCGTTCATCTGAATCTGTAAAGCATGGCGGAACCGATGATGCCCGCGTCATTTTTATAGTGCGCAAGGGCGAGGGCAACCTTGCCGCGCGAGTCGGGCATCAGGACGCGGTCAAGCTCCCGGCTCAAAGGCTCCAGGAGGGCGCTGCCTTCGTTGCAGACGCCGCCGCCCAGGACAATAATCTGCGGGCCGTAGCAGTAGACAATGTTGGACAGGCTGATGGCCAGATAGTGCAGGTACCGTTGGATTACCTCCTGCGCAGCCGCGTCGGATTGGCGTGCGGCCGCAAACGCCGTTTTGGCTGTGATCGCACCGTCCTCGTGCGCCAGCAGGGCCAGGCGGGAATCCGGGTGTGAGCAGACGGCGCGCGCCGTCTGTTCGATCAGGCCCGTCGCAGAAATATACCGTTCCATGCAGCCGCTGCGGCCGCATGGGCAGGGTTCGCCGTCGGTTTCGATAACGAGGTGCCCGATCTCCGGCGCGAGGTTGCTGTAACCGACGAACACCTTTTTTTCAATAATAACGCCAGCCCCGACGCCAGTGCCAAGCGTAATCGTCACCGAGCTGGCATATGCCCTGGCGGCGCCCGATTCCGATTCCGCGATGGCGGCGCAATTGGCGTCGTTTTCCACATAGACGGGTATCTGCGGGAAAAATGCGGACAGCTCCTCGCCGATGCGCACGTCATGAAACCCGAGATTGGCCGAATAGATAACAGCCGCGCGCGCACGGTCAATGAAGCCGGGCGTGCCAAAGCCGATGCTGTTGATATCGGAGAGCGGGACGGCCTGGCTGTCGCACAGCGTTTGACAGATGCCGGCGATTTCACGGATAATTTCGGCCGCGCCGCGCTCCGGGCATGTGGAACAGGCCGCGCGCGCAGCAATGGTCCCATTTTCTGCGACAAGCCCCACCTTGATGGTGGTGCCGCCGAGATCCACACCGAGGTTGAACATACTTTCACATCCTGTTCCCGCCGTTTGATCTGCCGCACAGCCGGTTGAAAATAATCTCATTGGAGAGGGCGAACAACCCGAAAATACCGGAATCCCGCGAAAGCCCTGAGGCAACGACCGGCACGGGGCTGAACGCGTGTTCCTGTACAATGCTGTTGATGATAGGCAGCATCTGGCTGGCAAAAACATGGTATTCGCCGCCCAAAATCACCAGATCACAATTGAGCAGTGAAATGATATTGCTGATGGCTGTGCCGGTCAGACCGGCAATTTCATCAATACACGCGCGGATAAATGGATCGCCTGCCTGCCAGGCGGCTGTGACCTTGCGGAAGGACACAGCGCCGGTTTCCTTTGTCACCAAATGCAGCGTTTGCGCGGGCGCCTTGTCGCGGACACGTTGGAGCAGGGCGTCCAGGCCGATGTATTTTTCAAGCGGAACGGGTCCGTCCGGGCTGTGGACCAAAAAGTTTGCGACCTCGCCCGCGCTTTTTCCGCTGCCTTCGTAGAGCGCGCCGTCGATGATAATGCCCGCGCCGACGCCCAGGCCGCAGCTAAAATAAACGAGATTGCGCTTGCCTGTGCCGATTCCGTAGTTAAGCTCGCCGACCGCAGCGGCGTTTACGTCGTTTACAATAAGCACAGGCGTGCCGAAGGTTTCTTCAAGCGCCTGAGACAGCTCTGGTATTTTCCAGTTGGTAAACTGAGTGTTCGCCCTGAACTCACGGCTTTCCGGCAGATAGATACCGGGAGAAGAAATCGCGATGACGGCCAGATCTGTGTTGGAGAGGTTGCCGGAGGCGGTCAGGGTTGCAATTGCATTTTTGACAAGCTCCAGGCGTGTCGCGAAGGAGGTGGCCGGCGTGATATTGATGGTGAAGTGGTTGATGCGTTCACCGCCAAGATTGGCCAGCACAAAAATTGGCTCCTCGTAGTTGAGATCGATCGCCACGATGTATTTATAATTCTTGTTAAACTTGAGCAGAATTGGTTTGCGTCCGCCGGTCGGCATGGCTCTGCCCGCGCCGACCTCCTCGATAATGCCGATGTTGAGCAGCGCCGCAATATTCTCCGTCATAGCGGATTTGCTGATATGGACAAGGCGCGAAAGGGCAGCCCGTGAGATGCTCTCCGTATGATAGATGCTGTTGAGGATGACCCGCTGGTTGATGCTGCGGATATGTGTCTGATCGACCGTATGGTTCAATCTGGTCACTCCAATCGTAAGGAAAGAAAACAAACTGCTTCTTTGTTATTATCATAACATGTCTGCCGCAAAAGGCAATACTGGCAATTTGCATAATAAAGATACATAAAATTTAAATTATATGTAAAATATATTTGCAAAAAGATATTTTTATATTGACAATGCAAACGGTCAATGATAAGATGCAGATAAAGTTAGTTTGGAAACAGAACGAATTTATAAATGCACATGCAAATACAGAAAGGGGATTGACCATGCAAAATCCACTTCGGATCGGGGTTATCGGATTGGGGCTGATCGGCGGGCTTCATGCGCGCATTGTCCATGAATGTCCAAACGCCGTGCTTGCCGCGGTGACGGATATCAACGAGGGCGCGGCGCGCGCCGCTGCAGAGCGATACGGCTGCCAATGGTACGCTGATTTTCGCAGAATGTGCGACGAGGCCGCTCTGGATGCCGTCTGCATCTGCACGCCCGATCAATTCCATCTGGAAAACGCGCTGTACGCGGCCAAAAAGGGACTGCACCTTTTGATTGAAAAGCCGATCGCCACGACCGAGCGCGAAGCGCGTGAGATCACGGCTGCGGCAGCTCAGGCCGGTGTGCGCATGATGGTGGCGCATGTGTTGCATTTTGATCCCAGATATGCCAAATTGCAGGAAGCGATCGATCAGGGGGAGATCGGTGACGTCATTCATATGTTCTTCCGCCGTACAAACCCCCGCTCAAACGGGCGGCGTCTGGGCGGGAAGGTCTCCATTTTCCATTTCATCGGCGTGCATGATTTTGAAATGATGTGTTCTTACATGAAATGCCGCCCGCTGCGCGCCTATTGCCAGCGTGTCAGCAAGGTAAACGCCGACATCGGCTGCGAGGACACGGTCATCTCAACCATTACATTTGAAAACGGCGCGGTCGCAACCATCGAGCTTTGCTGGGCGCTGCCGGAAAACAGCGCGCTGGGTATCAATACTTATGCCGAGGTTGTCGGCGTAAAGGGCGCGGGTTATGTCACGATCATGGATCAGGGCGTCTCGCTGATCACGGAATCGAACGTCTATTACCCCGACACGCTCCACTGGCCGGAGTACAACGGCCGCATCCAGGGTGATCTCAAGGAGGAAATCCATCACTTTGTGACCGCGACGCTCGACGGCACGCCGTACATTACAAATACCGAGCACGCGATCACCGCCGTCAAGATCATTGAGGCGTGTTTTAAGTCAATTGAAACGGGCCTGCCCGTCGATATTCAATAAAAGAGAATCAGGAGGAAATGAAAATGAAAGTTCTTTACGCCGGCGACGCCTGCACCAAAATCGGGCCTGTATTTGTCGCGTCCCCTTTCAACCTTGAGGTCAAGGGCGTATCTCACCACATCTGGGGACAGCCGCTGATCGACGCGCTGACCGCGGACGGGATCGAGGTCAAGCATCTGACGAACGACCAGGCGATCGGCGAATTTCCGCGCACGGAGGAGGAGCTTGCCGAATACGACGTTGTAATCATCAGCGATTGCGAGGCCGAGGTCCTGTCCCTCTACCCGTTCTGGGTCGCCGGCACACCGCTGCCGCGCACGGATAGGATGCGCGCCATCCGCAACTATGCCAAAAACGGCGGCGGTCTGATGATGATCGGCGGCTGGTCGTCGTTCAGCGGGCGCTTCGGCACAGGCGCATATTATGACACCCCGGTCGAGGAGGCTCTGCCGGTCAACTGCCTCAAGGGCGCCGACGACCGCGTCGAGGTCCCGGCGGGCGTCAAGGTCAAGGTGCTTGACAAGGCGCATCCGATCATGCAGGACATCCCATGGGAGGAAGCGCCGGTCTTTGAAGGATTTAACAAGATCATCCCGAAAGAGGGCGCCAACGTCATTGCGACGATCGGCGACGAGGAGATCGAATCGCCGCTGCTCGTGACCTGGTCGTACGGCAAGGGCCGCTCCGCTGCGTTTGCAAGCGACTGCTCGCCGCACTGGGCGGAGTATTTCCAGCCGTGGGAATATTACGGAAAGTTCTGGGTCCAGGCCGTGCGCTGGCTGGCCGGGGAAGAAAAATAAGGACACAGCAGTAAAGTGGGGTGGCATGTCATGGAAACAGTGCGCGCGGGAAAGCCCGGCGGCAGGGTGAAGCCGGATTTGCAGCGGGTGATGCCGGTTGTGATCCTGGCGGTTTTGCTGCTGGCGCTCAGCCTGCTCAACCGCGACTTCCTGTCCCTGCAAACGCTTGTAAACCTGATGCAGCAGGTATCGGCGGTGGGCGTTGTGGCGATCGGGGCCATGTTTGTAATCATCACCGGCGGGATCGATTTCAGCGCCGGGTACGGCCTGGCAATGATCGGTATGGCGGCCGGCGTGGTTTATGCACAGTCGCCCTTTCAGGGCAGCGTCGCCGCCATGGTGGTCACATTCCTTGGCATGGGCGCGCTGCTTGGCCTTGTCAACGGCCTGCTGATCGCGGCGCTTGATATTCTGCCCTTTATTGCGACGCTCGCAATGATGTCGCTGGCGCAGGGCATGTCGCTGATGATCGGCGGCGGTACGATGGTTATGCTCACCGATTCGCCGATCCTGGCGGTCGGGCAGGGAAAGATCGGCGGTGTGCTGCCGGTATCCTTTGTGGTGCTGCTGGCCGTCTGCCTGACGGCGTCGGTGATCCTGCACCGGACAAAGCTCGGCGTCTATACATACGCCCTCGGCGGCAACGAGGACGCCGCGTGGTACAGCGGTATCCATGTCAAACGGTATAAAATTCTGGTATACGTTGTGGCTGGGATTTGTACGGGCATCGCGTCGATGCTGACGGTTTCGCGCATCGCGATGGCCACGCCGAGCATCTCCGGGACGACGCTGACCGACGCCATCGCCGCCACCTGCATCGGCGGCACAAGCATGAGCGGCGGCCGCGGCAATGTGCTTGGTACCTGCATCGGCGCGGTGATCATTGTACTGATCAGCACCGCTTTGACGTATCTGAAAATCCCGGCGGAGATGCAGGAGGTCTTTAAAGGGGCTGTCATCCTGCTCGCTGTGGCATTTGACGCAGTTGTCAGCCGTAAAAAGCAGTAGTGGAGTTTACAGGGAGAAACAGATTGAAAAGGAGACGTATCTTATGAAAAGAGCATTTGCGTTGCTGATGGCGCTTACAATGGCCGCCGGACTTCTGGCGGGCTGCGGCTCCGGTTCCAGCACACCGGCGGCGTCCTCCGCGGCGCCGGCAGCGCCGGCGGCTTCAGAGGCTGCGCCGGCGTCGGAACCGGCCGGACAGCCGGCGGGCGGCGCGGACAAGATTGTCTGCGGCGTCGTGCTGATCGATATGACCAATCAGTTCTTTGTCGATATGATTGAAGGCGGCAACAAGGCGGCCGAGGATTACGGCTGTGAGGTGATCTGGAAAAGCGCCGACGGCAATTTCGACAACCAGATTTCGCTGATCGAGAACTTTATTGAGCAGGGCGTCGACTGTATCCTGGTCGACCCGCTTGACAGCGAAGGCTTAAAGCCTGTGATCGAAAAGGCGTCGGCCGCCGGCATCCCCACCATTACCATGGCAGGCCAGGTCGATGTTGAAACAAACTATACCACCGTCTACAACGACGAGGAAAATACTCGCATCATTGCGGAGATGACCGCCAAGATGATCGGCGAGGAGGGCAAGACGGCCCTGCTTTACGGCAACAAAGGCAATCTCGTCTCCGATCTGCGCCAGAAGGGCTATTATGCGGGTATGGAAAAATATCCGAATATCACAGTGGTGGAACAGCCCACCAACTGGGACCCTCCGACCGGAATGAAGGCGGCGCAGGATCTGATCGCGGCTAATCCGGATCTCAAGGCGATTCACTGTATTTCCGATGCGGTCACGCTCGCGGCATATCAGGCGGTTAAGACTGCCGGTAAGGAAGGCGAGATCATCGTCACCAGCTATGACGGTAACGACGACGCCCTCAAGGCGGTCGAGTCCGGCCAGTTTACGAGCACAGTTCTGACCGGCGCGAAAAAGACCGGCTATTGGAACATCCAGGTGGCGCTCCAACTGGCCAGCGGCGTGCGCCCGGCGGAAAAGATACTTAATCTTGATACGCACTTTGTTATGACCGATGAAAACAAGGCGAAGTTTGCGGAAATGGGGATTGAAGGCACGGAGGACGTCAGCGTCATCAACCCGGCGCAGGCGCTTGAGCGGGCTGCCGGATACAGAGACGAGCTGTATGACCCCGATCTTCTCGCGGGCTGAACGTAAAGGGCAGGGCTCTTATATCCCTTCGCGGCGGGCGCGGCGCGCCCGCCGCAGCTTTACCGGCCTGCTGCCGGCGATCAATGTAGGAGCGTGAGCGGATGGATACGGCAAAAAAACAAAAAAAACGCGGCGCGGCAATGAACGGGGAAACCTTCCGGTATATGACCATCGCCGCGATGATCGCGGTGCTGTTTGTGTTGTTCTCGTTTGTCTCAAAGGGCTTTTTGAGCTTCAACACAGTCATGAATCTTTTCAGGCAGGCAGCTTCCAACGCGTTGGCCGCGATCGCAATGACAATGATCATGCTGACAGGCGGGATTGATCTGTCCGTTGGCTCTGTGGTGGCGTTTTCAGGCGCGGCGGGCGCTTTGGCCATGCAGGCGGCGGGCGGCTCCACGCTGCTGGCGGGCATCGTGGGCATCACCGTGACCGTCGCGGCCGCGGCCGGCTTTGGGCTGATCAACGGGTATGCGGCGGGGTATCTTAAAATCGCGCCGTTTATTGTCACTCTGGCGACGATGTCGCTGGCGCGCGGGCTGACATTGACCGTCACGCATTCCTCGCGTGTCATTGTCGACAACAGCCTTTATAATTTTGTAAGCCAGACGGATCTGTTCGGAAAAATCCCGGTTTCCCTGCTGCTTGTAGCGGCCGCGTATATCGCGGCGTACCTGCTGCTGACCAGGACGGCCTTTGGACGCAGGACCTATGCGATCGGCGACAATCCCGTCGCCTCACGTGCGTCCGGTATCAATGTGGAAAAACATACGCTGTGCGTTTATATTGTCGCCGGCGTTTTTATAGCTCTGTCGACAATCGTCATTGTCGGCCGCGCGCGTTCCGCGCAGCCGATGGCGGGCGTGGGGATGGAGTTCGACGTTATCACCGCCGTTGTCATCGGCGGCACAAGCCTGATGGGCGGCCAGGGCAATCTGAAAGGGACGCTGCTCGGCGTGCTGCTGACTTCTGTGATTTTTACCGGCCTGAGCATGCTGGACCTTTCACCATTTGTCAATTATATGGTACAAGGCTCGCTTATTCTGTTGGCGGTGCTGGGCAACCGCGTTGTTTCCGCCAAAGCGCAAAAAAGCGTCCTGCGCCATGCGGCCGGACATTCCGGCGGCGCGGAGCCGCAAACGGGTAAAAGGGCACGCGGACTTGACGAGATTCTCGCGGCAAACGCGCAGGATGTTCTGGAGCTGCGGCACATCGTCAAGGTGTTCCCAGGCGTGCGCGCGCTCGACGATGTGAGCCTTACCATCAAGCGCGGGACCATTCATGCGCTGTGCGGAGAGAATGGAGCGGGCAAATCGACACTGATGAAAATCCTCTCCGGCGTCTACACAAAGGACGAGGGTGAAATCCTGATCAACGGCGTGCCCGCTCAGATCCGTTCGCCGGCGGACAGCGAACGGATAGGGATTTCCGTCATCTATCAGGAGCTTGCCAACATCCCGGAGCTGAACGTAAGCCAGAATGTCAACTTGGGCAAAGAACTGTCAAACGGCGCGCGCATCCTTCTGGATACAAAGCGCATGGAACAAAAGACGCGCAGCCTGCTTGACCGTTTCCAGCTCCAGGTCGGTGTGCGGCAGAAAATCGACCAATTGACGGTCGGGCAGCAGCAGATGGTGGAAATCGCCAAGGCGTTCGGTTCGAACGCCTGGATTGTGGTCATGGATGAACCGACGTCTGCGATCACCGAGGCCGATAAGGAAAACCTGTTTAAGATCATCCGGGAATTGAAGGAAAACAACATTGCAGTCGTCTATATCTCGCACCGCATGTCTGAAATCTTTGAGATTGCCGACGAAATCACCATCCTGCGCGATGGCCGCCAGGTGATCGCTGGACCGGTATCGGAATTTGACGAAAATAAGGTGATCCGGCACATGGTCGGCCGCGAACTGAACGATATTTTCACACGTGAAAAGGGCGCGCCCGGCGAGGAGGTGCTGCGTGTTGAGAATCTCAGCCGCAAAGGCGCGTTTGAGCCGATCAGCTTTTCCGTGCACGCTGGCGAGGTGCTTGGCTTCAGCGGCCTGATGGGCGCCGGACGTACAGAGATCATGCGCTGTATCTTTGGCCTTGACCGGCCCGACAGCGGTGCGATTTATCTGGGCGGCAAAAAGCTGGAGATTCGCTGTCCGCTTGACGCAATCAAGGCCGGGATCGCGATGGTTTCCGAGGATCGCCGCCGCGAAGGGATTATCCCGCATATGACGGTGCGTGAGAATACGACGCTGGCCGCCCTGCCGTGGATTAGCCGGTTTGGCTGGATCGACGCGAAGAAGGATTTGTCGATCACAGAGGAGTATATTGATTCTCTCAACGTCAAGACGCCGTCCACAGAACAATTGATCATGAATTTGAGCGGCGGCAACCAACAGAAGGTCTGCCTTGCAAAATGGCTCAACCGCAGTCCAAAGGTCGTCATTCTCGACGAGCCGACGCGCGGCATCGACGTCGGCGCGAAGGCGGAGATTCATCGCCTGATTGACCGTCTGACAAAGCAGGGCATCGCGGTCATCATGATTTCGTCCGAGCTGCCGGAGATCATCGGTGCCTGCGACCGGATCGTCGTTCTTTACGAGGGCCGCATGATGAAGGAGTATCCATCCGGCAGCCGCGTTACGCAGGAACAGATCATGAAAAGCGCCGCCGGCCTTCCCGCCTGATTTTCCCCATTTTTTTCAAGAAGCCCGGCAAAAACCTTCCGGCCTTTTTGAAAAAAGGCCTCGGCGAAAAACTTTAATCGGCTGCACCGCGAATAGCGGGAGGCGTTGCGCAATCAAAAGTTTTCGTCCGACTTTTGGAGAAGGCAGCGGGAGAGAAAAAAGGCAAGGCCTCTTGTGGGCCTTGCCTTTTTTCGAGGGCGACGCCTTGCTCCCCGGGCCGCAGCCCTCATAAAAAACGCGGCCGCAGGCCGCAAGGCACCTTGTTCAGAAGCAGCCATGCCAACCAGCAGAATCCATAACATACGCCGCAGGGCTGGCGTGGATTTTGCTCCGGTCTTTTTGAAAAAAGCTCGGCAAAAAACTTTAGCCGGCCGAGCCGCGAATGGCATGCAGGCGCTGCGTTCACACAGGCGTACCGCTGATAAAAGAAAGCCGCCGGGCAATGCCCGGCGGCTTTCTTCTATTCGTATTTCAGTTTGCCTCTCCTGCGGCATGCGCGGCCTTTCGCTGGATGGAAAGCCCCAGGGATGCGGCATACAGGCCCAGGCAGAGATAAAGAACCGAGCCGGTCAGCGGAAGGCCAAAGGGGAAGGCGCGCCCGGCCAGTGACGCAACGATCGACGGGATTGAAAGCGTCAGCGACAAAAGCGCGAACGGCAGGCCGAACGCCGCCAGCTGGCGCACGCCCTTATCGTGTCCGATTCCGGAGAGAACACGCCCATGCGCGAGAAAGAAAGGCGCTCCAAGCACCATCGACATGACGGCCAGCATCTGGTCCGAAACATGGCGGACGGCTGTAAAATCCATGAATGTGACAAGCAGCTGCGCAACCTGCCAAACAAGCAAAACAAGCAGCAGCCAGCCGTTCATTCCGCCCGCGCCGGACTGACCGCGCGCGCGCAGGCCAACTGCGATCAGGATGCCGCCGGAAAGCGCCGGCACGATTCCCATGAAAACAAAAACGCCGAGCGTTGAAAACAGGAAGGCGAGCGGCGATGCGTCGGAGACAGAGGAGATTTCCGCAATTGAGGCGGAAATACGTCCAGCCGCAAACAGGAGCAGCGCCGCGCCGGAAAGTATCGAAAACAAACGCGCCGCGCTGCCGAAACAAACACAACGGATTTCAGAAGTTCTTTTCAGCATAGGCAAAACGATCAGCGCAGCGGTTGATACAGTCAAAAGCAGGTTGAACAGGAGGACGAGCGCGTCATATCCCTCGTAATATCCGGTGTCGGGATCGATGGATATAAACTTGAGCGCGCAGCGCAGCAGGACGCACAGAATGGCGGCCGCCAAAAACAGGCGCTTTGAGAGCTTGATTGTCATAATGACCTCCAAAATTGGGGATATATCGTTGCGGGAAAATCTGTGTGAAACGTCCCGCCGAATGGGCCTTCGGCAGAAATACTTCTAATAATTATACCGCCTGGCCGCGCTGCGGTCAAGCGGTATTTCTGCTGCGAAAAACAGGACGGCGCCTGTTTTGATGCGCGCTGTTCAGACTGCGGCGGTGGCGCGTGATTCAAGTGGGATGTAATCGCGCGGATGAACAATCGACTTGAACGCTGGCCGCACAATTTTGCCGCCGGTTGAAAGCTCCTCCAGGCGATGCGCGCACCAGCCGGCTGTACGCGCGCATGCAAACAGCGGCGTGTGCAGCTCGTCGGGGATGCCAAGCATCCGGTAGACAAGCCCGGAATACAGATCGATGTTGGCGCAGATCGGTTTGTCGCCGCCCTGCTTTTCGTGAAGAACGTCCGGCGCAAGCCGTTCGATTGCGTCGAGCAGGCAAAATTCCGCCTCGAATTCTGTGCCACGCGCTAGGCGGAGGGCGTTCTCCTTGAGCAGACGCTCACGCGGATCGCTCTTTGTATAGACGGCGTGCCCCATGCCATAGATCAACCCGGAACGGTCGCCGGCTTCCCTGCGCACGACACGCCGCAGATAATCGCGGATTTCACCGTCGTCATCCCAATTACGAACGTTGGCCTTGAGATATTCAAGCTGCTCGATCACCTTAAAGTTTGCGCCGCCGTGACGAGGACCCTTGAGCGCGCCGATACCGGCGGAGATCGCTGAATACGTGTCGGTGCGCGACGAGGTGAGCACGCGCACTGCGAACGTGGAGTTGTTGCCGCCGCCATGCTCGCTGTGAAGCGTCAGGCACAGGTCGAGCAGATGCGCTTCATCTTCGGTAAACTGTTTGTCGGAGCGCAGCATGCGCAGAATATTCTGCGCGGTGGAAAATTCCGGATTCGGGTTGTGCAGATACATGCTGCGCCCATCGTAAACGCGCTTTTTCACCTGATAAGCCGCCGCCATAATCGACGGCATCCGCGCGATAAGCTGAATAGACTGGAGCATGACATTTTCGATCGAGGTGTCCTCCGGCGCAGGATCATATGTATACAGCGCAAGCACCGACCGCGCGAGCATATTCATGATGTTTGGGCTGGCGGCCTTCATAATCATGTCCTCGGTGAAGTTGTCAGGAAGCGCGCGCGCGTCAGAGAGGATATCAAAAAAGCGGCGGAGCTGCATGCCGTCCGGAAGAAAGCCGAGCAGCAAAAGCCAGGCTGTTTCCTCAAAGCAATAACGGCCGCCGGCCTGCGCGCCTGCAATCAGGTCGCGGATACTGTAGCCGCGGTAAGTCAATTCGCCGTCGATGGGGACCTTTTCGCCTTCGCTCAACAGATAGCCGTGTACGTTGCAGATCTGTGTGATCCCCGCCAGCACACCGGTGCCGTCGGCATTGCGCAGGCCGCGCTTGACCGCAAATTTTGAAAACAGCTCCGGATCAAAGCTGTTATACTGCGCGTACTGCCCGCATAGTAATTGAATGTCCTGTTTTAACTGCGCATCGGGCGCGCTGACTGTTTTACCGAGCATGGCGGAAGGCTCCTTTCCGGCGCGTCGCCGGCAGAGGCCGGACGAGCATTTTTGAATCAGCTATATTTTCCATATTCAATTGTATCGCCCAGTCGCCGTAAAGTCAAGAGTATATTCAAGCAAAATGCAGGATTGGAAACGTATTCTTTCAAAAACAAAGGGGGAAGTGCAATGCGGTACAATCTGTTTGCGGGCGTCGTATTCGCCGCGGCGATGTTTTTAATCCCATTGATGGCGCTGAACGGGGGAATACAGGAGCAGGCCGGCACGGCCCTGACATCTTCAGCGCCGCCGCAGGCGGCGGATGTACAGGAGACGGATGTGCAGACGCCGGAATCTGAATCATCGCAGGCAGCGGCAAAGCAGGAGAGTCTGCAAACGCCTGTTGCACAGGTTGATGACAGCGGATTTCGCATCCTGGACGAACGAACGGGGAAGGTATTTGAGGTGAGCGCACAGGATTATGTGCGCGGCGCGCTGGCGGCTGAGATGCCGCCGACCTTCCATCCGGAGGCGCTCAAGGCACAGGCGATCGCTGCGCATACATACGCTTTGAATCTCAAGCAGTCGCGCCGCGCTGCAGAAGAACCAGACCCGGCGCTCAAGGGCGCTGATTTCACGGCTGATCCTGCCGATTGGAAAACATATACTACAAAGGACCTGTTTTATGAGCGTTACGGTACGCTTGCCGACGCATGGTGGAAAACCATCTGCGCCGCAGCCGACGCTGCATATCCGTACATCATGCTGTACGATGACGAGCCGATCGTCGCGGCATACCATTCCATGAGCAGCGGAACGACCGAGGACGCGTCAAACGTCTGGCTCGGCGGCGCGCCGTATCTTGTCCCGGTGGACAGCTTCGGCGACACGCTTGCGCCAGATTACACAACAACCGAAACGTTCACCGCCGATCAGGTGCGCCAGGCGCTTTCGGACGGCTGTCCGGACATTGCTCTCGGCGATGATCCGTCGTCCTGGCTCACAGTGGAGGAGCGGTCCCCGAGTGGCTATGTCACAGAGCTTTCCGCTGGCGATCAGACGATTTCAGGCGCGGACCTGCGCGGAATGCTCGGCCTGCGTTCGTCTGATTTTTCCATCGCATGCGACGGATCGTCGTTTACCTTTACCGTCAATGGCTACGGCCACGGCGTCGGCCTGTCGCAGTACGGCGCGGACTATATGGCCAGGCAGGGCGCGACGTTCGACGAGATTTTGACCCACTATTATAAGGGCGCCCAGCTCGCCATCATCAAAGGTCAGTCCGACGCGTGATCTGATTGCCGCGCGAGGAAGGTGTCGATATCCCCGCCGCGCAGCTCCACCGCTTCCTGCGCGCGTGTCAGGCGGATGTACATGGGCGGCTGCTCCCTGCTTGGTCCGCCGACTATCAGAGTGTATTCATCATCAATGGGATAGCGCAGCACGATCATCCCGGAACCGACGTCGCTGCATTCATACCGGTCAAAGTCGCTCCAGGTCAGAGCATCGCCCTTTTGAGAAAGCCGCCGGATATTTTCGAGCGTAAGCTGCTTGTTCTGTGCGCCGCAGCCGGCGCACAGAACAGCCGCCAGCAGGAGGATAGCGGCAGATCGTTTCGGATTCATAGCGGGTTCACCCTTTTAATCATGGGATACTTCTATTTTATATGTGCGCAGAGTGGGCGTCAAGAAAATTGGCGGCCTTGCGGCAGATTTGCAGGCGCTCTTGACAGATAGTCCGGATGGGGGTATGCTGAAATTGATCGTATGGGCGTGCGATGATGGAAAGAAGGCGTGATGGATGAAAAGAAACGGCCGGACCGGTTGGCCCATAAATCTTGCGCTCCTTGTGTTTCCGCTGCTGGCGCCTCTGTCGCTGGCAGCCCAGGCGGCGTTTGGGGCGCAGATGCGCAGGATGGACCTGAACGTGCCGTTGTACGTCTGTTTTTGGGCAGCACAGTTCATCGCTCTGGCCTGTTTTCTCTGGGCGTTCTTTTTAAAAAAGGCGCGGCGCCATCCGCTTGCGGCGGTTGGCGGGCTGCTTGTCCTGACCGTGTGCGCGCTGCCGCCGGTGTTAAAAGCGGTATCCTATTCGCTTTATTCGGCTTTCTATGGACAGCTTCAGACAGCAATTTTGCTTTATGGGCTGATATTTACGCTTTATATCCTGTTGCTCATTGACTGCTCTGTGAAGCGCGGGGCATAAAACAACACAAACCGGCCGCCGTCTTTATCCGGCGGCCGGTTTTAGCTTTCAAACCCCGAAAGGCGATGCGCCCGATTTTTCAAACAGGCTCTAGGAATGGGCGGGGGAATGTGATAGAATAAATGTGTGGCATTTATTCTATTCTTTATGGCCGGGGCGATACGCGGGCGCGGCCCGCTGTCGCCCTGATGGCCGATTCGATCATGCCGCGCTGCGGACACGATCAAAAAAAGGAAAAACGAGGGCCGGCCAAGCCGGCCGGGAAAAGGGGCTGCTGTCTGTGGAATTCGCAAAGCGCATGGACCGGTTTGGCGTTGGAATTTTTTCGGTCCTGCTCGACATGAAGAAAAAACAGCTTGCGCAGGGACGTCATGTGGTCGATCTAAGCGTCGGCACGCCGAATATCCCGCCCGCGCCGCACATCATCGACGCGCTGTGCGAGGCGGCGCGCGACGAACATAATTACGTCTACGCGATCAGCGATACCGAGGCCCTTTCGGACGCTGTCGCCGCGTGGTATGCGCGCCGTTACGGCGTGACGCTCGATCCGCGCTCCGAGGTGGTTTCTCTGCTCGGCTCGCAGGAAGGGCTTGCTCATATCGCGCTGGTCGCCGCAGACGAAGGGGACGTTGTGCTTGTGCCCGATCCGTGTTATCCGGTGTTCGGCGGCGGCCCGCTGATCGCCGGCGCAAAGCTGTGCTATATGCCGCAGCGCCGGGAAAACGGATATATCATCGACCTTGCGGCGATCCCGGAGGAGGCGGCCAGAGCTGCCAAACTGATGGTTGTTTCGTATCCCAACAACCCGACGACGGCCATCGCGCCCGATTCCTTTTACCGCGATCTGATCGCGTTCGCAAGAAAATATGATATCATTGTCCTGCACGACAACGCGTACAGCGAGCTGGTGTTCGACGGCGAAACCTGCGGCAGCTTCCTGCGCTTTGAGGGCGCGCGCGACGTGGGTGTCGAATTCAATTCGCTCTCTAAAACATACGGTCTGGCCGGCGCGCGCATCGGATTCTGCGTTGGCAACCGCGAGGTGGTCGCCAAGCTGGCTGCGCTCAAATCGAACATGGATTACGGCATGTTTTTGCCGGTGCAGAAGGCGGCGATCGCGGCTGTGACAGGCGATCAGTCGTGTGTGGAGACAACGCGCCGCGCCTATCAAAACCGCCGTGATATCCTGTGCGGCAGGCTAAATGCGATCGGCTGGCCGATTGATAAGCCGCGCGCGACGATGTTCGTCTGGGCGAAGCTGCCGCCGCGCTTTACAAACGCGCAGCAGTTCGCCGTGGAGCTGCTTGAACGCGCGGACGTGCTGGTCACGCCGGGCAGCGCGTTCGGGCCGTCCGGAGAAGGGCATGTGCGCCTCGCGCTTGTGCAGGACGAGGCGGAGATGCGTTATGCAATCGATGCGATCGACGCCTGCGGCATCCTGAAATGAGACCCTGAATTCACAGCCGGAGGATGCCGGACAGGCGAGGAATTTTGTACCTGGGAAAGAAAATTTTTGCAGGCGGGCTGTCGGCCGGCAAGAAAATTTAACGCGCAGCGCAAGCAAAAGACCCGTCTGAACGGCGTTTGGCGGCTGTGAATTCAGGCTCCAAATAAAAACGCGCCGGTCCTGCGCCGGCGCGTTTCATATACTGCTTGCCATGCTGTGCGATTTGTGATAGAGTGAGGCTGAAAAGCCTTTGAATGGAACGCGGCGCCAAGCCGTGGGATGGAGAAGAAAGAACATGAAAATCGTAATTGTGGGGGACGGCAAGGTTGGCTATACGCTGACAGAGCAGCTCTCCGAGGAAGGGCACGACATTGTCGTGATCGACAGCAACCGGACAGTTCTGGCCGCCCTCGCGGAAACCTTCGACGTGATGGTTGTACACGGCAACGGCGCGAGCTTGCAGACACAGTTGACCGCGGATGTCGGAAGCAGCGATCTGCTGATCGCGGCGACAAGTGCGGATGAAATCAACGTGCTCTGCTGCATCATCGCCCGCAAGCTTGGCTGCGAGCACACGATCGCCCGGATGCGAAATCCCGAATATGCAGAGCAGCTTCTCTTTTTAAAGGACGAATTGGGGCTGAGTATGACGATCAATCCGGAACGAGCGGCCGCGCGGGAGATTTTCAGGCTGCTTCAGTTTCCGACGTTTCTGCGCCGCGATTCCTTTGCAAAGGGGCGTGTTGAAATTGTCGAAATCGAGCTGCGCGAGGGCAGCATCCTCAACGGCAAGCGTATGTCGGAGCTTTACAGGATTGCACGCGTCAAGGTGCTTGTCTGCGCGGTGGAACGCGGCGAGAGTGTACATATTCCGGACGGACGCTTTAAGCTGCAAAAGGGAGACAAGCTGTTTGTGACGGCTTCCACGCAGGATTTGACAGCTCTGATCAAGCATCTGGGGCTCTATCAGCACAAGATCAAAAACGCTATCTTGGTCGGCGGCAGCCGTATTGCGTATTATCTGACGCGCCTGCTGACCGAGGCGGGCATCCATGTAAAGCTCATTGAAACGGACCCAGCGCGCTGCGAGCAGCTCGCGGAGCTGCTTCCGCAGGCTGATATTCTCCATGCCGACGGTTCGAATCAGGCGGTGCTGCGCGCAGAGGGTATCGAACGCACCGACGCGGTTGTAACGCTTACAAACATCGACGAGGAAAATTTGCTTATTTCGATGTACGCCAATTATTTGAAGGTGCCCAAGGTTGTTACCAAAATTAACCGCACCGAATACAGTGAGGTTATCCGGGGCAAGGGGATCGACTGCGTTATCAGCCCCAAGCTGCTCTGTGCAAACGACATTGTGCGCTATGTGCGCGCCATGCAGAACACGACGGGCGCTATGTTGGCTCTGCATCGGATCGTCGATGGAAAGGTTGAGGCGATGGAATTTTTGGCGGACGCCGCCACGCTTCATCTGGGCGAGACGCTCGAAAAGATCCGCCTCAAGCCCAATATTCTCATCGCCTGCATCAACCGCGGCAACCGCATCATTATTCCGCAGGGAAGCGATACGATCGAGGAGGGGGATTCCCTGGTCGTTGTGACGACGGCTGACCGCATGATAACCAGCCTGAACGCGATCTTTGACGAGAGCGGCGCCGTGCCGGCAGCCGGTGCGCGGGAGGGCGGCGCGCTATGAATTACAGGATCGTCTTAAATCTGATGGGGCGCATCATGATCGTGGAAGCCCTGTTCATGCTGCCGCCGCTGGCAATCGCGGTCTACTGCGGCGAATGGCTGGCGGTGCGCGGCTTTCTGATCGCCGTCGCATTGCTTGCGGCCGTGGCGGCCTGGTGGACGCGCGGCGGTAGCCCGCGCGGTATGGATGCGCGCGAGGGCTTTGTGACCGTCGGCCTTGTATGGCTGGTCGTTTCGCTGTTTGGCGCAATCCCGTTTTACGCCAGCGGTGCGATCCCCAGCTACATCGACTGTGTGTTCGAAACGGTGTCCGGCTTTACAACGACAGGCTCGAGTATTCTGACGGACGTGGAGGCGCTGCCTCAAAGCCTGCTTTATTGGCGCAGCTTTACACATTGGGTCGGCGGCATGGGGGTGCTGGTCTTTCTGCTGGCGGTCGCCCCCGCGCGCCACAATGGCGGCGACGCGCTGCATCTGCTGCGCGCTGAAAGCCCCGGTCCCCAGGTCGATAAGCTTGTTCCGCGTATGCATCAGACGGCCAAGATTCTTTATGGCATCTATGTCGTCATGACAGCGATTCAGATTGTTCTGTTGCTGGCCGGCGGTATGCCGCTGTTCGACGCTGTAACCACGTCGTTCGGTACGGCGGGTACTGGCGGATTCGGCATCAAAAATGACAGCCTGGCCGGCTACAGCCCCTATATCCAGACAGTCACGACAGTTTTTATGGCGCTGTTTGGCGTCAATTTTTCCGTTTATTACCTGATTCTTACCGGCGCGTTTTCCAAGGCGCTGTTCAATGAGGAGGTGCGCGTCTATTTCGGCATTATGCTGGCGGCCATCGCCGTGATCACCTGGAACATCCTTCCAATGTTTGGCGGCGACGCGGGACAGGCGCTGCATCACGCAGCGTTTCAGGTTTCATCCGTGATGACGACGACCGGCTTTTCCACAATTGATTTCAACCTTTGGCCGGAATTTTCGCGCGCGGTATTGACGGTGCTGATGATTTTGGGCGCCTGCGCCGGTTCGACGGGCGGCGGTATCAAGACGGCGCGTCTGATTATCCTGTTTAAATCCGCCAAAAAGGAAATTTCGCAGCTTTTTCATCCGCGTTCTGTCAAGCTGGCGCGCATGGACGGCCATGTCCTGTCCAATGACACCGTCCATGCGGTAAACGCCTATATGTCCGTCTATATGATCGTACTGGCGGCGTCGGCGCTGCTTGTATCGCTTGATGAATTGTCTCTGGAAACGAATTTGACGGCGGTGCTCTCCTGCCTGAATAATATCGGCCCCGGGCTTGGGATGGTCGGTCCCATGAGCAATTTTTCGGTTTATTCTGATTTCAGCAAGATCATTCTGACAGCCGATATGCTGATCGGCAGGCTGGAAATTTTTCCTGTGCTCGCGCTGTTCGCACCGTCAACCTGGCGGCGCTGACTCGAAAATACAGTCCGCGCCCCATACGATAAGATAGAAATTTGACAGGGAGGGCAAACGATGCTCAATTTTGATTATTATGCTCCGACAAAGGTTGTCTTTGGAAAGGACGCCCAAATGCGCTGCGCCGGACTGGTGAAGGAATGCGGCGGCACACGCGTTTTTTTGCTCTATGGCGGCGGCAGCGCCGTTAAAAGCGGCCTGATCGGTACGATTGAACAAAACCTGCGTGAAAACGGGCTTGTGTGTGAAACGCTCGGCGGGGTGCATCCCAACCCATATCTTTCATTCGCTCGCCATGCGGCCGAAAAAGCCGCCGCTTTCGGCGCGGATTTTATCCTGGCGGTCGGAGGCGGCAGCGTCATCGACACCGCCAAGGCCGTCGGGCTTGCGCTGGCCAACCCGGGCGTCGATCTCTGGGATTTCTGGACAAAGGGGAGAAAACCCGCGGGCTGCACGCCGGTCGGCGCGGTGCTGACCATTCCGGCGGCCGGCAGCGAAATGAGCAATTCGTCCGTGCTTACCGATGAGGAAACCGGCGTCAAGCGCGGCCTTGGGCTTGATGTGGTGCGCCCCAGATTTGCAGTTATGAATCCGGAGCTGACCTTTACCCTTCCGGTATACCAGGTGGCGTGCGGCGTGGTCGATATCATGATGCATACGCTCGATCGGTACTTTAATCCGGTCGCCGGCAACGAGCTGACCGATGAAATCGCCGAGGCGCTGCTGCGCGTGACGATCCGAAACGGACGTATCGCTGTGAAGGATACGCACGACTATCACGCGATGAGCGAATTGATGTGGGCCGGCAGCCTGTCCCACAATGACCTGACAGGGCTTGGCGCGCCGAAGGATTTCGCGCCGCACCAGTTTGGACACGAGCTTTCCGCCAAGTTTGATGTTGCGCATGGCGCGAGCCTGTCGACGATGTGGGGACCGTGGGCGCGCTATTGTATGGATACAAACCCGGCCCGGTTCGCGCGGTATGGCCGCAGCGTGTGGGGAATCAGCGGTGCGTCCGAGATCAAAACAGCACAAGCTGCGATTGAGGCAACTGTCGATTATTTCCGGTCGCTTGGAATGCCGACCTGCTTTACAGAGCTTGGCATCGGCGTGCAGGACGACGCGGTCCTGCGCGAGCTGGCCGAGCGGTGTACTTTTTACGGCAAGCGCACAATCGGAACATTCCGCGTGCTCGGCGTCGAGGATATTTATGCCGTTTACAAGATGGCAAACTGCTGATGAGCAGACAGAAAGCCGTCCGCCTTTACAGGCGGACGGCTTTCTGTCTGCCGCTGTCCTCAACAGGTCGTAGGCATATGTATACATTTTATTGCGAGTGGAAAACAAAAAAGGTTCATGCAGAGATGTACAGCCTGCGCACAGGCGCATTAGCGCCACGCGAGCCGGATACGGTGTTCAGGGCAGCGGGCGGCGCACAGGCCGCAGCCGGTGCAGGCGTCGGGGTCGACGGTATAGAACCCGTCGCTGCTCAATCGGATGCCGCCCCCCAGGCAGCTTGCGGCGCACAGACCGCAGTCGATGCGCGTGCAGGGGTTTTGAAAGGCACAGACAAGCTGCTGAGCAGGGATATCCTCAAAGGGAATCAGCTTTTGCAGGGCGCGGCCGTGCTGCGCTGCCAGGGTTGTATTGTGGGCGTCGGTCCAGGCGCGCAGATCGCTGACGATTCGCGTGATGCGTTCATAGCCGGCGAGCAGCACTGTGGAAGCAAGCTGCACCGCGTTGGCGCCGAGCATCACATATTCCAAAACGTGTTCGTACGATTCGATCCCGCCGATCCCACAGATCTCGCAGCGCGTCAATTGTGCGAGCGTGGCGGTCGTTGCAAGTGCGACTGGACGCAGGTTTGCACCGGAATAACCGCCGCAGGTGGGCATCAGCGGCATGCCGTGTTCTATATCGACGCCGGCAAGCCCCTTGAGGCTGTCGATGGCGCTGATCGCCTGCGCGCCCGCCTGCTCGACCGCATGTACGAACGCAACGTTCGCGCTTGCGTCATAGGACAACTTAACCATCACAGGCAGGTCGACCGCCTCGACAACGGCGCGCACATAGCCGCCGATTTGTTCCTGGGAGCGCCCGAAACGCGTGCTCCGTGTCCCGATGGGCGCGCTGATGCTTAACTCGATTGCATCCGCGCCGAGACGTTCCACCTTCTTGGCGATATAGGCGGTTTCTGATTCGGTGGCCCCCCAGACCGAACAGATCAGGATGCTGTCGCGCTTATCTATGCGCTTGATTTCCTGTTCCCACTGTTCAAGATCGATGGTGGAATACAGCATGGTGTTGAACAAACTTCCGCCATGCTGGTAGAGGCGCGGACAGACGCGCGTGCTCGCCTCCAGCGTGATTGTTTCCGTGACGACGGCAGCCGCGCCCGCGTCGATCGATTTCTGGATGGCGGCTGCGTCGCATGACCAGGGTCCGGCGGCCACAATCACCGGATTTTTTAACGTCATGCCAAGAAATTGCACGGATAAGGACATACCCTTCCCCCTCCTTTGGAAAACAGAACATACACGTCCAGGCCCAAAAGAATCCGAGGCCCCAAAACAGCCCGGAGGCGCGATTCTGTGTGAATTGCAGGCGGCTTGCATAAAACAGAAAATATGTTTTTGACACATCTAATCAAATAATTCATGAATATATTTTTTGTTTCCACAGGAGCGGCGGATTTTCAGCTTAGGCTGTAAAACAACCTCCTGCGGGACAGTCTCGGCAATCTGCGCGTCCTCGATCAAATCGAACAAAAGCCGCGCGGCGACCATTCCCAGCCGTTTGGAGGGCTGCTCGATGCTGGTCAGTTCCGGCGTGACGAGGTCGCACAGAAGCGAATCGTCAAATCCCACGACAGCCAGCCGCGCAGGGATATCGACGCCGTCGTCACGCGCGGCCTTCATGACGCCGAAGGCGAGATCGTCGCTGCCGGCAAAGATGGCATCGGGCAGCGTTTCCGTCGCAAACAGCCGCCGCGCAGCCAAATAGCCGCCGCGCAGGCCGCCGGCCGCCATGTGGATATGGCCCTGCTGCACATCGGCGTCCAGCAGAGCGCGCCGGTATCCGGAGATGATCGGATCGTTTCTGCTGTGTCCTGTTTCGTCGAGCAGCAGGTCGATGCGCCGCCGTCCCAAACCGAGCAGATGCTGCGTCATCTTATAAGCAATGCCCTCAAAGTTGATATAGCAGGCGGTCATCTCCCCGTCGCCCTGCCCGATCAACACAAAGGCGCTGCTGCCCAGGCCGCATTCATTCAGCCGCGCCTGCGTCAGGTTGGACGAGGAGCAGATCACACCGTCGACCCGCCGGTCAAACACCATGCGCAGCAGCCGGTCCTCCTCCTCGGGGCGGCCATGGGTGCTGCATAAAAGCACGGTGCTCCCTTTTTTTGTCGCGACCGATTCAACGCCCGCGACCACCTTCTGATTGATACCGCCCTCAATGTTTGGCACAAGCAGAGCGATGGTATTTGTGCGCGCGAGGTTGAGCCGGCGAGCAAACCAGTTTGGGGTGTAATTGTGCCGGGCCATGACCTCCAGAATGTGTGCGCGCGTTTCAGGCTGCACAAGCTCCGGGTGATTGAGCACGCGTGAAACGGTGGCGACGGACACCTGAGCCTGCCGGGCAATTTCCTTGATATTCACGCAGCCTCCTCCTTACATACAACACAAACGCCGCAATCGATCGTCCCTATCATTCTGTATATAGATTACCAAGATAACATGCAAAATGCAAGAGGATTGGACATGTATCAAATATAAAATTGTATAAAAAGACAACGGTTAAAATTTGTAATGAAAGCGGTTACAAAGAATGAGTCGGGGGAATCACACAAACGGAATCGGGCGTTATGACGGAAAAAACGGCCTATTTTTGGCTATTTAGCCGCTGGTAAATAGCGGCAGATCATGGTATAGTAAAGACAATGTTATGAAACTATTTTCATAACGTGTTTGAGGTGCCGGCCAAGAGGCATGGCGTGCAAATCCGGATTGAAAGGGAGGAACATTATGAGCGAGCAAACCAAACGGAAACCACAGGCGGAAGACAGCGAATACTCGTTGAGCGCCGTCCCCTCTGCAAAAAAGACACAGGGCCTTTGGGCTGCAATGGTGGTGCTTGTCGGCTTCACATTCTTTACGCCGAGCATGACGGCGGGAGGAAACCTCGGCATCGGTATGAACCTGACGGGCTTTCTTTCGGCCATGATTATCGGCAACGCGTTTTTGGGCGTTTACTGCGGCATTTTAGGTTACATCGGCCAAAAGACAGGTCTGACGCTTGACCTGCTCGCACACCGTTCCTTCGGTGATAAAGGCTCGTTGCTGCCCTCGGCGCTCATCAGCTTCACACAGATCGGCTGGTTCGGCGTGGGCGTTGCGATGTTTGCGATCCCGGTGTCCGGCCTGACCGGCGGCAAAGTGCCCGTCTGGCTGCTGATTGTCATCACCGGCGTTATCATGACCGTCACAGCTTACATCGGCATCAAGGCGCTCGCTGTGCTCGGATCCATTGCCGTTCCCCTGATCGCCATCCTCGGCGTCTATTCCGTATCGTGGGGAGTCGGCCAGGTCGGCGGCTTTACAAATGTCTTTGCGGAGCATCCCGAAAATCCACTGACCCTGGCGGCCGGTATCGCGATCGTTGTGGGTTCGTTTATTTCGGGAGGTACTGCCACTCCGAACTTCACGCGCTTTTCCAAGACTGCGAAAATTGCCGTATGGGCGACGGTCATCGCCTTCTTTGTAGGCAATTCCATCATGATGATTTTCGGCGCGGTCGGAGGCGCGGTCACCGGCGTGGCGGATATCTTTGATATCCTGATTCTCCAAGGGCTGGCAATCCCGGCGGCTGTTACGCTCGGGCTGAATATCTGGACCACGAATAACAACGCGCTTTACACAGCGGGCCTTGGCGTGTCGAATATCGCGCGTGTGCCGATGAAGCCGATGGTACTTGTCGGCGGCGCGGTCGGCACGGTTACGGCCGTCTGGCTTTACAACAACTTTGTCGGATTTTTAAACCTGCTTTCCGGCATGATCCCGCCGGTCGGCGCGGTGGTCATCCTGCATTATTTCCTGCATAAGGAGGATTACTACAGCGAGGGCTACAAGGCGGCGGCAGTCAATATCGGCGGTATTTTGGCGGTAATTGGCGGCGCGCTTGTCGGCATCTTTGTGACTTGGGGCATCAAGCCGGTCAATTCTCTTGTCGTTGCCGCTGTGATTTTCCTGATCTGGGATATGGCGACCCGTAAAAAGTAAGAATTTGTATCCGCATGGAAGAAAGGACGAGTCGTATGCTGATTAAAAATGTATACATCGAGAATGCGCAGGAAACGAAGGATATCCGCATCAGAGACGGCGTTTTCAGCGAGATCGCGGCCGGCCTGACGCCGGAAGCGGGCGAGGAGGTTGTCGATGCGACGGGGCTGCTGGCTCTGCCGCCGTTTATTGAAAGCCATGTCCATCTCGATACATGCCTGACCGCCGGAGATCCTGTCTGGAATCTGTCGGGCACACTGTTTGAGGGGATCGAGTGCTGGAGCAAACGCAAACAGAAGCTTTCAAAGCAGGATGTGAAGGACCGCGCGGGCCGCGCTGTGCGCATGTATGCGGCTAACGGCGTGCAGCATATCCGCACGCATGTCGACGTCACTGATCCGACGCTCATTGCGATGGAGGGAATGCTGGAGCTGAAGGATGAATTAAAGGATCTTGTCGATATCCAGATCGTCGCGTTTCCGCAGGAAGGCATCCAGAGCTACCCAAATGGGGAGCAGCTTGTGGAAAATGCCGTCAAGATGGGAGCGGATTGTGTGGGAGCGATCCCGCATTTCGAATTTACACGCGAATATGCGGTTGAGTCGGTCAATTTCTGCATGAAGATCGCCGAAAAGTATGGACGCCTGGTCGACGTGCACTGCGATGAAATCGACGATGAACAGTCAAAAGGGCTTGAGGTGCTCGCGTGCCGCGCCTTGGAAAGCGGTATGAAAGACATGGTGACAGCCAGCCATACAACGGCGATGCACAGCTATAACAATGCCTACTGCGGCAAGCTGTTCCGTTTGCTTGGCATGAGCGATATCAATTTTGTCTGCAATCCGCTTGTCAACACGCATTTGCAGGGACGCTTTGACACCTATCCCAAACGCCGCGGCGTCACGCGCGTCAAGGAGCTGTTGGCCAACGGCAACAATGTTTCCTTTGGGCATGACGATATCTTTGACCCATGGTATCCGCTGGGCGACGGCAACATGCGGGATGTAATCCATATGGGATTGCATGTCTGCCAGATGATGGGCTATCAGGAGATCATGGATTCGTACAAATTCTGTACCTACAATGCCGCCCGCACGCTGCATCTGGGCGATAAGTACGGAATCCGGGAAGGAAATCCGGCAAGCTTTATCCTGCTCAACAACAACAATTTCTACAATGCGCTCAATCAAAAGAGCGAGGTGCTTTATTCCTATAACCGCGGCCGGCTGATTGCCAGCACAACGCCTGCGGAGAAAAAAGCCCTGTTCTGAGATTGGCCGACATCCCTCCTTTTTCCCACATGGACCTGCCCGGCGTATTTGCGCCGGGCAGGTCCATACATATGCCATACGGTTGAATCGGCGCGGCCGGCATGATATACTGTAGGAAACAGCCGGATGTGCAGTTTACAGCGCATCCGGGAATGATCTGGCCAAAATGGGGGAAGCTATTTGAAAACCATCTGGAAGCCAGGCGCAATGCTGGCGCCTGTGCCGCCGGCGCTTGTCACCTGCGGCACGCTGGAAGCGCCAAACGTTTTTACCGCAGCTTGGACCGGCATTGTCTGCACCCATCCCGCGATGACTTATGTATCTGTGCGCCCGCAGCGCTACTCGCATAGTTTAATTGAACAGAACGGATCATACGTGGTCAATCTGACCACGGCGCAGCTTGTGTGTGCAGCCGATTTCTGCGGCGTGCGGTCAGGCCGGGATGTTGATAAATTCGAGGCGTGCGGGTTGACCGCGCAGGCGTCGTCGGCTGTGGAGGCGCCCTCGCTTGCCCAAAGCCCGCTGTCGATCGAATGCGCCGTTGAGCAGGTGCTCCGGCTCGGCTCGCATGATATGTTTCTTGCGCGGATCATGGCTGTAGCGGTTGATCCGTCCCTGATCGATGCGGATGGCCGCTTATGCCTGGAGCGCGCCGGCTTGGCGGCTTATGCGCACGGGTCCTATTTTGAGCTTGGACGGCGCATCGGTACGTTTGGATTTTCTGTCCGCAAAAAGCCTGCGCACAAAAAACGCCGCAAAAAATGAAGGCTGCACGCTGGGGGAAGGGCTTGACTTGTCCGGTTAAATATGGTATTATAAACAGCGTGACATATGGAGAGATGTCCGAGCGGTTTAAGGAGCTGGTCTTGAAAACCAGTGACCCCAAAAGGGCCGTGGGTTCGAATCCCACTCTCTCCGCCAGCAGCTTTTCGTATTTATGATATTTATATTGCCACTGATTTTGGAGATGTACCCAAGTTGGTGAAGGGGCTCCCCTGCTAAGGGAGTAGGTCGGGAAACCGGCGCAAGGGTTCAAATCCCTTCATCTCCGCCACCAGGCAAGGGCCTGGAGCCAATTTGTGCTCCAGGCTTTTTTTCATATCAAAAAGAAAGCGCCTGCGCCCTGCGCATAGTGATTTCGGCCGATTGCTAAACATCGGAGCAAGCGATCGAAAGCTTGCTCCGATTTTTTGAAAAGTCAGGGCGCGCTCATGCCGCCTGCCTTTTCAAATTGCTCCGATTCCAAGGGCGGACGCATTCTGGTAAATGTACCTGAGCGGTGCGGCCGGACATCCATTTGGTATGTCCGCGTCATGGAAGGTCCATGGCGTGGTGCATTGCAAGTATTTGCGATGTTGGGAGGAAGATGATATGGCGTTGTTTAACAAATCCGCAAATGAAAAACGCCGGCGCGCCGGCCGGCGTGTCGATCCGGAAACATATACGGCGGACGGCACGCCGGTTTACCGCTATGAGGATGCGCGTGAAACAGGATGGCGGCCGCCCGCGCCGACGCTTTACTGTGAGGAAATCGAAGCGCATATGGACAGAGCTTTTTCAGGGCGGCAGGTTCATGTGCTGCATGAATTGATGTCGGATTTTATCCATATTGACCTGCATGTGATGGAGCCGGATGCTGCCGGCGGATATTTTGTCCTTTATACGACTGGTATGAGCGATTTGCCCATGTCGGTGCCGTGTGAAGTTCAAGGGCGGAAAAAACTGGAGCGGGCGGAGCTGATGATGCTGTTGCCCGGCGATTGGGACATGCAGGCGCTCGGCGGCGACACGCAGGAAGCCTGCTGGCCTGCGCGTCTGCTCAAGTTTCTCGCACGCTTTCCGCATGAATATGACACCTGGTTTGGCGCAGGACACACTATTCCCAATACAGCCGATTATTTACCTTATGCCGAAAATACGGCCCTGAGCGGTACGCTCCTGATCGATCAGCCGGCGCTTGCCGGCCCGCTTGAGACGCGTGACGGCGTCCGTATCAATCTCTACACGGCGCTTCCTCTATACCGTGAGGAGATGGAGTATAAGCTTGATTATGGGTTGGATGCGCTGATGGAGCGCATGGAACGGTTTAAGCCGTTTATACTCGATGTTGCGCGCGAAAATGTCTGTGCGGACAGCGCGCCGGAGGGCGTATGATGGATGGAAGAAGCCGTGCCGATATAAAACCCGGCGCGCTTGTGGATATTGTTTTAAAAAAGGATCAGCCGACCGGGGCGCTGACGCGCGGCCGTGTGTCCCGGATTTTGACAAACAGCCGCACGCATCCGCATGGTATCAAGGTGATGCTGGAGGATGGCCGTGTCGGCCGCGTGCAGGCGATATTGGACGACGAATAAGGAGGAACGGCAGATGGTTTTATTTTTGGAATACCCCAAGTGCAGCACCTGTCAAAAGGCAAAAAAGTGGCTCGATGAAAACGGTGTGGCCTATACGGCGCGCCATATTGTTGAACAAAATCCGTCCGCCGAGGAACTGCGCGATTGGGCGCAGCGTTCCGGGCTGCCGCTCAAGCGTTTTTTCAATACCAGCGGCCTGCGTTATAAGGCGCTGGAATTAAAGGACAAGCTCCCCCATATGAGCGACGAGGAGCAATTCGCATTGCTTGCGACGGATGGGATGCTGGTGAAGCGTCCGCTGGTGGTCGGAGACGGTTTTGTGCTTGCGGGCTTTAAACCCGCCGAATGGGAGCGGCTCAAGGCATGACGCGCCGCCTGTTTTATGAGGATGCCTATATAGACGCGTTTGACGCGGTTGTAACCGCATGCGAAATGATCGTTGACGCATGGTCCGTCACGCTGGATCGGACCGCGTTTTATCCCGAAGGCGGCGGCCAGCCCGGCGATACGGGCGCGCTCGGCGGCGTGCGCGTATGTGATACCCAGGATGGGCCGGACGGGGAAATCCGCCATATAACCGACGGGCCGCTCGCCGTCGGGACAGCGGTGCACGGCCAGATCGATTGGCCGGTCCGCTTTTCACATATGCAGCACCATACCGGGGAGCACATCCTCTCAGGGCTGCTGCACAGCCTTTATGGTGTTGACAATGTCGGGTTTCATATGGGGCGAGACACTGTGACAATTGATCTCAGCCGCGAGCTTTCATGGGATGAATTGCTGCGCGCCGAACAGCTTGCAAACGAGACGGTCTGGCGCGACGTGCCGGTTCGGATCGAATATCCGGACGCCGGGGCGCTGGCTGCGCTTGCTTACAGGAGCAAAAAGGCGCTTTCCGGGGCGGTGCGTATCGTAACCGTGCCGGGCGCCGATGTTTGCGCCTGCTGCGGAACACATACGGCACGCACCGGCGAGGTGGGTATAATCAAGCTGCTGTCAGCGCAGCGGTATAAGGGCGGCACGCGTGTATGGCTCTGCTGTGGCGGCCGCGCGCTCAAGGACTATGAAGCGAAGAACGCGTCGGTTCATGCGATATCGGCGCTTCTGTCCGCAAAACCCGGCGAAGTTGCCGGCGCGGCCGCGCGTATGCAGCGGGAGAATGAGGCGCTCAGACAGCGGCTTTCCGCGCTGCGCAGGCAGCTTTTCGCATACCGCGCGAAAGAAGTTGAGCAGGGCGCGCGCTGCGCCGTTTTGTTCGAGGAGGCGATGGAACCGGCCGATTTGCGTCATCTCTGTATGGCGCTTACCAGCCGATGCGGCGTGGCCACCGTGCTGGCTGGCGGCGAAGGGGACCGCTGGAGCTATGCGGTCGGCAGCGAACAGACGGATGTGCGCCCGCTTGGCGCTGCGCTCAACGAAACGTTTGACGGCCGCGGCGGAGGAAAGCCCGGCCTGGTGCAGGGTACGCTGACCGGCGCGCGCGAACAGCTTTCCCACTTTTTTGAAACTTACCTTTTTTGAAAAAAAGGTAAGCCAAAAAACTTTAATCGGCTGCGCTGCGAACAGTGGGACAGCCGTCGGTGGTTAGATAGGCTGTGCCGCGAATAATGGGGCGGCGCTGCGTAATCGGATTTCACGCCGCGGCGATCAAAAGTTTTCGCCCGCCTTTTTCAAAAGGCGGCGGGTGAAGGCGGGAGCCAAAGCCCTTCGCGGGCTTTGGCTCCCGCCGAGGGCAGCGCCCTTTACCCCGGGCCGCAGCCCTCATAAAAAGCGCGGTCCGCAGGCCGCAAGAGCCTGCTTAGACGCACCGCCCGCCCCCGGCAAAATCCATGACAGATGCCGCGCGGCTGGCATGGATTTTGCAGGCGCTAACTTTTATAAAAAACGTCCCGGCGAAAATGCCAGCCCCGCGCGCAGTATGGAAATGGATGGTCTGATATGAATATACAAATTTATGGGAAGTCGAAATGCTTTGATACAAAGAAGGCCGAGCGGTATTTTAAAGAACGCGGCGTCAAATTCCAAAGCATCGACCTGCCGCGCTACGGCATGAGCCGCGGCGAGCTTGACAATGTGCGCCGCGCTGTCGGCGCGTTAAAGCCGCTGATCGACGAGAAATCAAAGGATTACGACCGTTCCTATGTCGCCTGGCTGGCCAGCGAGGAAGCGGTGATCGAAAAGCTGCTGGAGATGCCGTCCGTGCTCAAGACGCCGATAGTACGCAACGGCCGTCAGGCGACGGTCGGGTACTGCCCTGAGATATGGAAAACCTGGGAATAAAACGCATAGCTAAAAGCGGCGGACATATTCCAGGCGATGAGGGAGAGGTATGATGGTCGGTAAATTCAGCGCGCTTCAGGTGGCGCATGATTTCATTGCGCGGCATGTAAAGCCAGGGGATTTCTGCATCGACGCGACCGCGGGCCGCGGACACGATACGGCGTTTCTCTGCTCGCTTGTCGGCGGATCTGGGCACGTGCTTGCTTTTGATATCCAGCAGGAGGCGGTTGACAGCACAACCGAACTGCTGCATACGCGCGGTTTTGCGGGAATTGGACGCGCTGTGCTCGACAGCCACGCCAATATGGCTGCATATGCTGCGCCGGAATCAGTGAGCTGTATCACATTTAATTTCGGATGGCTGCCCGGCGGAGATCATTCAATCAACACGCGCGCAGAAAGCAGCATCGCCGCAATCGAAGCCGGCCTTAGGCTGTTAAAGCCGCGCGGCGTTATGAGCTTATGTATTTACTATGGACGCGACACGGGCTTTGCCGAGCGCGACGCGCTGATGGATTATTTTAAAACAATCGATCACCGCGCCTTTACCGTTATCACGGCGCAGTTTGCCAACCGTCCGAATTGCCCGCCGATTCCGGTCATGATCATAAAGGATGCATAAGCTTGCCGTCCAGACTGCCGGATGGTTAGTTGCATTTTGATTTTATTGCCCCTTGACTCTAACATTGTGTCATAGTGTATGCTTACGTTGCGCGCAAAGATGTAAGAAGGAAAGGGGCGGCTTTGCATGTTCAGGATCGGCGAATTTTCCCGGCTGGCGATGATCAGTATCCGTATGCTGCGCCATTACGATAAACTTGGCCTGCTGCGCCCGGGGTATATCGACCCGGATTCGGGATACCGCTATTATGAGGCGGCGCAGCTTTGTACAGCCGGACGTATCCGCGCCTTGCGGGCGCTGGGCTTTGGCCTGGCGGAAACGTCCGAAATTCTGACCCGGTATGGCGACGCGGACAGTCTGCGGCGCTATCTGATGCAAAGCCTTTCCCGCACGCAGGCGCAGGCGCGGGTGCTCGAGGCCCGCGCCGTGCTGCTTGCATCGGCCATCGAACAGGTGGGAAAGGATGAAATGTTTATGAATTATCCGGTTGAATGCAAGAAATTTTCTGTCAGAAAGGCGTACTGCCTGCGGGATATCATCCCGCGTTATGAGGATGAAGGGATTCTTTGGCGGCGTCTGGGCGAACAGGTCCCGGACGGGACGTATCAGGCTGTATCGGTATATTTCGACGAAGGCTACCGCGAGTCGGATGTTGATGTACAGGTATGTATGGTTTCGGATGCGGCAGACCCGTCCCATCCGCTTTACTGTGAGCTTGCGGCGGTTGAAGCGGCGTCGACAATGGTGTATGGCCGCCATGATCAAACCTCAGCCGCCTGCGCGGCGCTCGGCGCATGGATCGAAGCGAACGGCCGTCAGATCGGCGGCTGCATGTTCTCGATCTATCATGTCAGCCCCGCGATGGATCAAAATCCTGATAAATGGGTGACGGAAGTCTGCCTCCCGCTCCAGCCCCCGCTTTTTTGAACCTTACCTTTTTTGAAAAAAAGGTAAGCCAAAAAACTTTAGTCGGCTGCGCCGCGAACAGTGGGGTGGGTTCCGGATTTTTACAGGCTGCGCCGCGAACAGTGGGGCGGGTTCCGGTACTTTTACAGGCTGCGCCGCAGGCAGCGAGGTATCTGCCGCGGATAGATGGACGGCGTTTTGCGGCTGTGAATACAGGTTCTAAAGCATTCGGCAGACAAAAAAAGATCAGCTCCATGCCGGTTGGGCATGGGGCTGATCTGAATTTTTAAAAAAGGATGGATGCCCTCATGACGTTTGATGAAAGCGTTTACGCGGCTGTCCGGCTGATTCCGCGCGGCCGCGTCGCCACCTATGGCCAAATCGCCCTGCTGTGCGGAAATCCGCGCGCGTCGCGCGCGGTTGGCTGGGCTTTGCGGCGCAACCCCTCGCCGGGGGCGGAAATCCCATGCCACCGCGTCGTCAACCGCGAGGGCCGGCTCGCGCCGGCGTTCGCGTTCGGCGGACCGGGAGCGCAGCGGGATTTGCTCGAAGCGGAGGGCGTCCCGTTTTTTGCAGACGGCCGTGTCGACCTGAAGCGGTGCGCATGGTACGGCCCAAAGGAAGGCGGATCTGTTTAAGCTTCAGAGCACGGTCTGGCCGTTGATAACCAGGCGGAATTTAAGGCCCAGGCGTTCGGCCGCCTTGCGGCAGAGCAGCATACGGTCGAGGAAAATTTCGAAATAATCCATGACTGAGGAAAGCTCCGTATCAATGCGGATTTGGAGTGTAATCGATTTTTTGTCGCCGGAGATTGCCGTGGAGGATTCTTCAACAGCGTAGTTGACACGGTCATGGATATCAAAGGTTGCCATATCGCGGTTGCGCACGCGTGTGCGGCGCACATCTGTCTTGTCCGCCAGAATCAGCGCGGCGGCCACAGCATCCACCGCCACGGCCGTACCCTCGTCGTGGTTGCCGATCGCGCTGATAATGGTTGCAATGTCCTCGGCGTCCGCGCCCATGTTGTCCAACAGGCGAAACGCCATGACGGCGCCGCTTTGCGCATGATCGACGCGGTTGATCACATTGCCGATGTCGTGCAGATAGCCCGCAATCTGCGCCAGCTCGGCGGTACGCTCCGGATATCCGAGCGTCAGCAGAATATCGCGCGCCTGCCGCGCCACCTTGCCGACATGCGCGAAGCTGTGCTCTGTGAAGCCAAGCACCCGCAGCGCGTCGTCGGCCTTGCGTATGTATGTTTTGATCTGCTCGTTTTCAAAGATCTGCTCAAAAGTAATCATCAGGTCGTCTCCATTTCATTCATCTGTTTCCTGTTTATTGTATCCCTGCCGCTTGTAAAAAACAATCGTCCGCCGTTATCTTTATAAACTTTTTACAATTGGTATACGCCAAAACAGCCCGCCAGGTCTGGTTCTCCAGAAAAAGGTTGTGTTATCGGGAAAATCGTACTATAATAAAATGTATCTTTTGAGTATACGATGGGGAAGTGTCTTTTTACAATGGGGTACAGCTTCAAAAATGATTACAGCGAGGGCGCGCATCCGCGGGTGCTTGAGGCGCTCACGCGTACAAACGCTGAACAGACCGACGGCTACGGTACCGACGATTACTGCGCGCGCGCCCGCGAACGGGTGCGGACGCTCTGTAACGCGCCCAAAGCCGATGTGCATTTTCTTGTGGGAGGCACCCAGGCGAATATGACCGTGATCGCTGCGTCGCTTCGCCCGCATCAAGCGGTACTGGCCGCGCATACGGGCCATATCTGCGTGCATGAAACAGGCGCGATTGAAGCCACGGGACACAAAGCGGTCGGCCTTGCTTCACTTGACGGGCGCCTGTCCCCAAAGGCGGCGGCCGAGGCGCTTGCCGCGCATCCTGACGAGCATATGGTCCAGCCGAAGATGGTTTACATATCGGATACGACCGAGATCGGCACAACGTATACGCTCGGGCAGCTCGAGGAGCTTTCCGCTTTTTGCCGCGCCAACGGGCTTTGGCTGTATTTGGACGGCGCGCGCCTGGCGATGGCGCTGGCCGATGGGCACAGCGGCGTGACGCTGCCTGATCTGGCGCGGCTGTGCGATGTGTTTACAATCGGCGGGACAAAATGCGGCGCGCTGTTCGGCGAGGCGGTCGTCATCACAAACGACGCGCTCAAGCCGGATTTTCGCTATCACATCAAGCAGCGCGGCGGTATGCTGGCAAAAGGCCGCCTGCTTGGCCTTCAGTTTGAGGCGCTGCTGGCGGACAACCTGTATACAGAGCTTGGCGCGCACGCCAACGCGATGGGCCGCCGCCTGCGCGATCTGTTCACGGAAAACGACTATCCCATGATGAGCGATTCCCTGACAAACCAGCAGTTTGCCGTGCTGCCCGACCGGCTGATCGAGGCGCTCAGGGCTGCAGATTACAGGTTTGAGCTTCAGATGCGTGTCGACGAGACGCATTGCGCGATGCGTTTCGTCACATCCTGGGCGACGCCGGAAGCGGCTGTCGAACAGTTTGCCGACGATTTTCTGCGCCTGGCGCGCCAGTGCGGCGCGTGAGCGCCGTGGACGGGCCGCGCGCGCTGCGCGGCGGTCCGCTGACGCATCTGCTCGCGGTGTGCGCCGTCTTTTTGTGGGGAACGGCGTTTCCGGCCGTCAAGCGCGGGTACGCGCTGTTTTTGCTCGCGCCGGACGATATGGCCGGGCGCATGGCCTTCGCGGGGGAGCGGTTTGTGCTCGCGGGGGCGCTGACGCTTGTCTGCACGGCCGTGCTCACAAGACGGCCGCCGACCATCCCGCGCGGCCGGTGGGGCGGCGTGGCGCTGCTTGCGCTTGTGCAGACAACGCTGCAATACCTGTTCTTTTATGCCGGTATGGCGCATACCACCGGCACGAAAGGCGCGATCATCGATTCAAGCGCCGCGTTTATCGGCGTGCTCCTGGCGCATTTTCTGTGTGCCGGCGAACGGATGACCGCGCGCCGCGCCGCAGGCTGTGCCGTCGGTTTTTCGGGCGTTGTGCTCGTAAACCTCGGCGCAGGCGGCATGGGAGGCTTTTCATGGCGCGGCGATGGGCTGATGCTGCTGGCCGCGGCTTCGTTCGCATTTGGCGGCGTCATCAGCGGCCGTGCGGCGCGCGGCCTGGACCCGGCGGCCGTCACCGGCTGGCAGCTGCTCGGCGGCGGCGCGCTTTTGCTGGCGGGCGGCGCTGCGATGGGCGGGCGCGCGGTCCCGCCGTCCGGGGCTGCGTGGCTGTTGCTCGGATATCTTGCCGTGCTGTCGGCCATGGCGTTCACAATCTGGACGCTTTTGCTCAAATACAACCCGGTCGCCAAAATCAGCATCTACAATTCGCTGACGCCGGTGTTCGGCGCGCTGTGCTCGGCGGTTGTGCTTGGCGAACGGTTTTTCAGCATAAAAAACCTGGCGGCTCTGGCGCTCGTCTGCGGCGGCGTGTATCTGGTCAACTGCGTCCCGGATGGGACGGGAAGGGGGAAAACGGAACGTGTATGATCTTTTGATCCGCGGCGGGACGGTCGTCGATGGGAGCGGCGATTCCGCCGTACCGGCCGATGTGGCGATCCTGGACGGCAAAATTGCGGCTGTCGCGCCGCGCATTGAGAGCGGCGCGGCGCGCGTGATCGACGCTGCGGGGCGGCTTGTGACGCCGGGGTTTATCGATATTCACCGCCATGCCGATGTGCGGCTGTTCTCCCCGGACTTTGGAGAAGCTGAATTGCATCAGGGCCTGACGACGGTCGTCAACGGCAACTGCGGGCTGTCGGCCGTGCCGTGCCCGGCCGCGCGGCGCGATGAAATCCATGCGTTTTTGCAGCCGGTAATCGGTGATGTAAACGCGCCCGCGCCGTTTGAGACGTTTGCGGAGTATCTGGCGCTTGTGCGCCAAACGCCGCTGCCGCTCAATGTCGGGATGCTGGTGGGAAACGGGACGGTGCGCGCTGCGGTGCGCGGCTATGCGCCGGGCGTCCTGACGCCGGGCGAGCTTGCCGCTGCGCGTGGCCTGCTGGAGGACGCGCTGGCCAACGGCGCGCTCGGCGTGTCGATGGGTATCGTTTATGCGCCGGAATACTGCTACGACGCCGACGGCTTTGCGCAGGTGCTCGCGCCCGTGCGGGGGGCCGGCGTGCCGCTGGTCACGCATGTGCGCGGCGAGGGCGACACGTTCCACCAGTCGCTTGACGAGGTGATCGACGTCGCGCGGCGGCTCGGCGCGCCGCTGCATGTCAGCCATTTCAAGTGTATCGGGCGGCGCAATTGGGGGCATGGGATGACACGCGCGCTTGAAATCCTTGATGAGGCGCGTGAAAGCGGCCTGCGTGTCGACTGTGACGTCTATCCGTATACGGCCGGCTCGACGCAGCTTTTGCAGATCTTGCCGCCGTGGTTTCTCGACGGCGGGGCGCCCGCGATCACGCGCCGCCTGCGCGACCCGGCAAAGGTGGACGAGCTGCGGGGGATTTTTGCAGAGCCGTCTGGCCGGTTTGAAAACCTCGTGAATCTGATCGGCTGGGAGAATATCCGCTGTACCACGTTCACACGGCCGGAGAACCAGGCATATACCGGCATGAGCGTGGCGGAGATCGCGGCGGCGCGCGGCGAGGACCCGTGCGCCTGCGCCTGCCGCCTGCTTGCCGAGGAGGAGTGCCGGATTTCGATGGTCGATTTCATCACCTCCGAGGAGGATATCCGCGCGGTGCTGCGGTATCCGTACAGCAATGTGATTTCCGACGCGGTCTATCCGTCCGGCGGGACGCCGCATCCACGTCTGTACGCGGCGTTCCCAAAGGTGCTGATCGATTATGTGCGCAGAGAGCCGGTACTCACGCTGGAGCAGGCTGTCCACAAGATGACCGCCCGCCCCGCTTCGGTGCTCGGGCTGCGCGGCAAGGGCCTGCTCCGGAAGGGATACGACGCCGATATCAACGTATTTGAACTTGGGCGTCTGGCGGCGGACGCCTCGTATGAAAACCCGTCTGTGTTTGCAAGCGGTTTTGATTATGTGTTTGTCGGCGGTGCGGCGGCTGTCGAACACGACCGGATAACCGGCGTGCGCGCGGGCCGCGTGGTGACGCGGTGAGCGCGCCGAAGGCGCTCGGGCCGCGGCGGCCCGAGCCGCCGCGTATGCCGGCGCTGTCCCCTGCGCCGCCCGGCGCGTTGCGCGGGCTTTGGGCGCACGGCGCGCCGGCTGAGGGGCTGCAGATCACGCAGGCGTGCGGTTTGCCGGATGGACAGCCTGACTGCGAATGTACGGGCTGTGCCCTGGAGGGCGTTTCGCTCGACGCTTTAGAGCTGCCGGAGGCGCGTTTCGCCGACACGGCGCTGCGCCGGTGCGGCTTGACTGGCGCACATCTGGAGAAGGGCGCGTTTACGCGCGTGCGGTTCGAGGGCGTCCGTTTTTCCGGCGCGTCGCTGGCTAAGTCGTTTTTTACAGATGTGTCGTTTGTGCGCTGCGATTTGTCGAACGCCGATCTGCACGGCTGTTCCATGACGCGCGTCCTGTTTGAGGACTGCCGCCTGACCGGCGCGGATTTCGGCGAGGCTGCGCTTTCGGACGCGCTGTTTACCGGCTGCGCCTGCGGTTATGCGCAGTTTTCGCGCGCGCAGCTTCGGGATACACGCTTTGAGCGGTGCGACTGCGCCGGCGCCGCGTTTCACGAGCTGCGTTGGCGCGCCCTGACGTTTGAAGTGTGCTCGCTTATGGCCGCGGAGCTGTTTAAAACGCCGCTTGAGGGGATGGATTTGACAACCTGCCAAATCGATGGCCTGATCGTCGATCCGCCGAGCCTGCGGGGCGCGGTTGTCACCGCCGTACAGGCTTGCGGCCTGGCGAAGCTGCTGGGCCTGATTATCCGCTGAACAGAAGAACCGGGCGCTTTGGCGGACAGGATTCGGACACAGATCCCAGGGAGGAGATAGCATGGAGGAATTGATTTTATCGCTGCGCGACGTTCACAAGACCTTTGGAACGACCGAGGCGCTGACCGGCGTGAGCCTTGACGTACAGGCGGGCGAATTTTTGACGCTGCTTGGGCCGTCCGGATGCGGCAAAACGACGACGCTGCGCATTATTGCGGGGCTTGAAGCGCCCGACGGCGGCCGCGTGCTGCTCCAGGGCAGCGACGTGACCGACTGGGAGCCGAACCGGCGCAATGTCAACACGGTGTTTCAAAGCTACGCGCTGTTCCCGCATATGAACGTCGCGCGCAACATTGGATATGGCCTGCGGCTGAAAAAGACGCCAAGGGATGAAATCCGCCGGCGCGTCGACGAGATGCTTTCGCTTGTGCAGCTTCCGGGCTACGGCGCGCGTATGCCGTCGCAGCTTTCAGGCGGCCAGCGCCAGCGTGTGGCTATCGCGCGCGCGATCGTCAACGATCCGGCCGTGCTGCTGCTCGACGAGCCGCTCGGCGCGCTCGATTTGCAGCTTCGCCGCCAGATGCAGACGGAGTTGAAAACGCTTCAGAAAAATTTGGGCATCACATTTATCTACATTACGCACGACCAGGAGGAAGCCCTCAATATGAGCGACCGCATCGGCATCATGAACGAGGGGCGCATCCTTCAGCTCGGCACGCCCGACGATATCTATGAGCGCCCGCAGACGCGTTTCGCCGCGGAATTCATCGGGCAGAGCAATATCTTTACTGCAACCATCACCGGCCGCGACGAGACAGGCGCGCTGACGCTGGCGTTTGCCGGCGGCGTAATCAAAGCGGCCGGCGACGGCACGCCGGGCGAGCGCGTGACGCTCTCCGTGCGCACCGAACGCATCCGCTTCGGCGAGGAGAGCCGTTATGGCTTCGATTTGACGGGCGTGGTACAGGCGCACAGCTATACGGGCGGGATGCTGCGCACAACACTGCGCCTGGCTGACGGGCAGGAATTGACTGTCAGCGGCATGGGCGGCGGAGGCGACCGGGCCGAGGTGGGCGAGACGGTGCGCATCCATTGGAAGCCGGCTTGTGCCGTGATCGTGGAAAGGGGCGGTCATCCATGAACAAAAGACGCCGGTTCCCGCTGGCGGCCGCGCCGTTTATCCTGTGGACGGCGGTGTTCGTGGCGGTGCCGCTGATCTATATCCTGTGCATGAGCTTTATGCGCCGCGCCGATACCTGGGGCGTTGAGGCGGCGTTTACGCTGGAGAGCTATCAAAAATTGCTCGACCCGAATTATTTAAGCGTCTTTGGACGCAGCCTGTGGCTGGCTGTGCTGACGACTCTGCTGACGCTTTTGATCGGCTATCCGTTCGCCTATTTTACCGCCGGGCTGCCGCCGAAAAAACGGTCGCTCGCGTTGATGCTTGTGATCGTACCGTTTTGGACGAATTCGCTTGTGCGTATTTACGGCTGGATGATCCTGCTGCGCGGACAGGGCGTTGTCAATTCGCTTCTGGCTGCGCTCGGGCTGATTGACGCTCCGCTCAAGCTGTTGTATAATTTTGGTGCGGTGCTGGTCGGTATGGTGTATGCGCTGATTCCGTTTATGATCCTTTCGGTTTACAACGCGGTGGCCAAGCTGGATCCTGCGCTCATCGAGGCGGCGCGCGACCTCGGCGCGGGCCGCTGGCGCGCGTTCTGGACGATCACCGTTCCGATGACGCGTGCGGGCATTATGGCCGGCTGCGTGCTGGTCTTTATCCCGTCAATCGGGTTGTTCTTTATTTCCGACCTGCTCGGCGGCTCCAAAACCATGCTGCTCGGCAACCTGATCCGCGACGAGCTGCTCACCGCGCGCAACTGGCCGCTTGGCGCGGCGCTGTCCGTTGTGATGATGGCGGCGACCCTGCTCGTAATCGGCGGGTACCGCCGCCTGTCCGGCGAAAAAAGTCTGGAGGGGATCGTGTGAAAAAGCGTTCAAGGTTCCCCGGGATTTACGTCGTGCTGATTCTGCTGCTGTTGTACCTGCCGATCGCGGTTGTCATCGCTTATTCGTTTAACGATACGAAGCTGTTCCATTGGGCGGGCTTCACATTTTCCTGGTATGGAAAGCTCTTCCACAACCAAACGCTCATCAACGCGTTTTTCAACAGTTTGGAGCTGGCGCTGATCAGCAGCGCGTCGGCCGCGGTGCTCGGCACGCTCGGGGCGGTGGGGCTGTCCGGCCGCCATTTCAGGGCGCGCGGCGCGCTTGAAAACCTGTCCATGATCCCGATTATGGTGCCGGAGATCATCCTCGGCATGGCGTATCTGTCGTTTTTTACGTTTGTACGCCTGCCCGCCGGTATGCTGACGCTGGTGCTTGCGCATACGACCTTCTGTGTCCCATACATTTTTATCAATGTCAAGGCGCGCCTGTCGGCGCTCGATCCGTCGATTGGGGAGGCCGCGCGCGATCTGGGCGCGTCGGCGCAGCGCGCCTTTTTCGACATCACGTTGCCGCTGATCGCGCCCGCGATCCTGTCGGGCGCGCTGCTTGCCTTCGCTATGAGCATGGACGACGTGGTCATCAGCTTCTTTGTCACGGGTGCGCAGACAAGCACGCTTCCGCTTGAGATTTACTCCATGCTGCGCATGGGCGTCACCCCTGAAATCAACGCCCTGTGCACCGTCCTGCTCGGCGCCGTCTTTCTCCTCGTTGCGTTCTCCCGTCTTTTTCAAAAAAGCTCCCGTTCCCGCTTTTTTGAAAAAAAGCTTGGCAAAAAACTTTAGCCGGCTGCGCCGCGAACAGTGGGGCAGGTTCAGTTAAACAATCCCTCTCCAGACGTACTGGCGTGCGCCCGATACGATCGCGCCAGGCAGAGGTGGGGATAACATAAGGGGAGGGGTCGCTCGACCCTCCCCTTGTGAGGCGCGCTGAGGGGCGCAGCCGCGGCTTGTCCGCGCCCGGCGCTTATAGCGCCGGAAAGCCCCGAATAGCCGGCCGGGCAAGCGCAGCGCCCGGCGGTGAGCAATCCGCGCACGGATTGCGCGCGCCATAGCGCTGCGCGGATGGCATGGATTTTGCTCCCCTGGCCTTTCCTGGGACAGACAACGTATAAAAACCGGCCGCGCCGCTGCTGCGAATAAAAGATCATTGCGCTGAAAAATGGGAACAGTCCGGCGGTTGGATACGGCTGACAATATGCAATAAAACAGAAGGAGAGAAGAAATGAAAAAGACAAAACGAATCCTGGCGCTGCTGATGGCGGCGGTATTGGCCTTAGGGCTGGCGGCATGCGGCAAAAAGGCTGATGAGAAGGTCCTCAACATCTTCACCTGGGCCACGTATTTCCCGGACGATGTGCTTGCCGAGTTTACGGAACAGACGGGCATCAAGATCAATTACAGCGTGTTCCAGTCGAATGAGGAAATGCTCATGAAAATCCAGCAGGGCGGAGATTACGATCTGGTGCTGGCCAGCGACTATATCATCGATATCGCGCGCAGCCAGGATTTGCTGATGAAGCTGGATAAGTCGAAGATCCCCAATTTTAAAAATATCAACCCGGCTTTCCAGGGCAAGTTCTATGATGAAAACAACGAATATACCGTCCCGTATTCGGCGGGCATTCCGCTGATCATCTACAATCCCGAGCTGGTCGGCGATTTGGAGATCACCGGTTATGAAGATCTGTGGAATCCGGCGCTTGCCGATTCGGTCGTTGTGATGGACGACGCGCGCAATGTCATCGGCATCACGCTGAAAACGATGGGCAAGAGCTTTAACGAGACGGACCCGGCTGTGCTTGACGAGGCCAGGGAAAAGCTTCTGACTCTGCGCCCAAATATTCGCGCGCTTGATTACAACACGCCGTATAACCTGATGTTAAGCGGAGAGACATCCGTCGGTTATATGTTTACGTCGCAGGTGCTTACGGTCCTCAACGAGAACCCCAATTTTGAGGTTGTGTTCCCCAAGGAAGGGCTTGGCTTTGGCATTGATTCCTGTTTCATTCCAGCCAAAGCGCCGCACGCCGACAATGCGCACGCGTTTTTGGACTTTATTCTTGACGGTGAACGCTCGGCGCATATCACCGACCAGATTTATTATATCAGCTGCAATTCCGCCGCGACGCCGTACCTGTCCAATCAGGCGCTCGTCATCCCGGATGAGGCGATTGCAGGCGCGGAATTCATTATGGATGTCGGTGAGACAGCCGATCTTTATAACGATATCTGGACCGAATTTAAGCAGAGCTGACACTCCGCGTAAAAAAGGCGTCCCCGATGGGGGCGCTTTTTTTATAGTGCGGGACAAATTGTAATTGATGGGAAATAGTTCAATTTAATTGTGCATGAGGCACAATGCAGCGACAAAGAAAATGTTAAAACTGCAAAAATGTTTGTCTACTAAAACGGTATTTTTGTAAGAAATGAATGGCTTTCTTGTGAAAATGCCTAGACGCGCTCCTATGAATCTGATATAATTATAACAATTACGTTGACCGCGCGCGGCTGTTCCGCGCGCAACCAGATTTGAAGGAGGTTTTCAATCGAATGGCGAACACCAAAACCGTGGTCCCGTTCACCGGCACTGCGGAGCAGGAGGCGAAGCTCCGCGAGGTGATTGCGGCTCACAAAGGGCAGAAGGGCGCATTGATGCCCGTGCTGCAGGGCGCGCAGGAAATCTACGGCTATCTGCCCATTGAGGTGCAGAAGATGATTTCAGACGGGCTTGATATCCCGCTGGAGGAAATTTACGGCGTCGCGACATTTTATTCGCAGTTTACGCTCAACCCCAAGGGGCAATACAAAATTTCCGTCTGCCTGGGCACCGCTTGCTATGTCAAAGGCGCGGGCGATATCTTTAACCGCTTGCAGGAAAAGCTCGGCATCGAAAGCGGAATGTGCACGCCGGACGGGAAATTCAGCCTGGACGCCTGCCGCTGTATCGGCGCCTGTGGACTGGCCCCGGTTATGACGATCAACGACGAGGTCTACGGCCGTTTGACCGTGGACGATGTCGACACAATCCTCGCGAAGTACAGGTGAGTTTGAATGCAGGAATTGTCGCTGAATGTGCTGGATATCGCTCAGAATTCGGTGCGTGCCGGCGCCCGGTTGATTGAGATTATGGTTGATGAACAGCCGGAAAGCGATATCATGACGATTACGGTGGCCGATGACGGTTGCGGTATGACGCCCGAGCAGGCCGCGCATGTGACAGACCCGTTTTTTACGACGCGCACGACGCGCAGGGTGGGGCTTGGCGTGCCGTTTCTGAAGATGGCGGCCGAGATGACGGGCGGCGGCCTGACAATCGAAACGGCTCCTGGTCGCGGCACGACGGTGCGTGCCGTGTTTGGCCTGACGCATATCGACCGGATGCCGCTGGGGGATATCGCTGCGACAATCTGCTCGCTCATCCAATGCAACCCGGAGATCGACTTTACATATACGTACCGCCGCGGCGAGTCCTCGTTTACGGCGGACACGCGCGAATTTTGCGCGGTGCTCGGCGACGTGCCGCTTTCCAATCCGGAGGTGGTCGCGTTTATCGGTTCGTTCATCCGGGAGAACACGCAGGAAATTACGGCGCAGGCGCAGTAGGCGCCGCGCTATGCGAACGGGAGGAAACGCTATTTATGAAAAGCTTGGCGGAGCTTCAGGCTCTCAGGGATAAGGTGAAAAGCAATATGGGCATCCGTGCCGACGACAGCGGCAACACGCGCGTCGTGGTCGGCATGGCCACCTGCGGTATCGCCGCCGGCGCGCGGCCGGTGCTTGCCGCTTTTACGGACGAGGTCGCGCGGCGCGGCGTCTCCAATGTGACAATCGCGCAGACAGGCTGCATCGGCATCTGCCAGTACGAGCCGGTCGTCGAAGTGTTCGAGCCTGGCAGGGAAAAGGTTACATACGTTAAAATGACGCCGGAAAAGGCCGCGCGCGTTGTCGCCGAACATCTGATCAACGGCAAGCCAGTGGCGGAATACACCATCGGCGCGATGAATCAATAAAAAAGGAGGATCTGCATCATGTATCGTTCCCATGTGCTGGTCTGCGGGGGTACTGGCTGTACATCCTCCGGCTCAGTTAAAATTATTGAGGAATTTGAGCGCGAGATTGCCGCGACCGGCCTGACAGATGAGGTCAAGGTCGTCAAGACGGGCTGTTTCGGCCTGTGCGCGCTCGGTCCGGTCGTCATCGTCTATCCGGAAGGCTCGTTTTATTCCCGCGTTAAGGCGGAGGATGTCAAGGAGATTGTCGACGAGCACCTGCTCAAGGGGCGCATCGTCAAGCGCCTGCTGTACACCGAGACGGTTGCCGAGGATAAGATCAAATCGCTCGACCAGACCGACTTTTATAAAAAACAGATGCGTGTCGCGCTGCGCAACTGCGGCGTTATCGACCCGGAGGATATCAACGAATACATCGCCTACGACGGCTATCAGGCGCTCGGCCGGGTGCTGACCGAGATGACGCCGGACGATGTGATCGAAATTCTCAAAACGTCCGGCCTGCGCGGCCGCGGCGGCGCTGGTTTCCCGACATGGCTCAAGTGGAACTTTGCCAAGGCGCAGCCTGCCGGTCAGAAATATGTCTGCTGCAACGCCGACGAGGGCGACCCGGGCGCGTTCATGGACCGTTCGGTGCTCGAGGGCGACCCGCACGCCGTGTTGGAGGCCATGACGATCGCTGGTTATACGATTGGTTCCAACCAGGGATATATTTATGTGCGTGCGGAGTATCCAATCGCTGTCAAGCGCCTGGAAATCGCGATCAACCAATCGCGTGAGATGGGCTTTCTTGGCAAGGACATCTTTGGCTCCGGCTTTGACTTCGACATCGAGCTGCGTCTTGGCGCGGGCGCGTTTGTCTGTGGCGAGGAAACGGCGCTGATGACCTCGATTGAAGGCCACCGCGGCGAGCCGCGCCCGCGCCCGCCGTTCCCGGCGGTCAAGGGTTTGTTTGGCAAGCCGTCTATCCTGAATAACGTCGAGACGTGGGCCAACATCCCGCAGATTATCCTCAAGGGACCGGAGTGGTTCGCGTCGATGGGCACCGAAAAGAGCAAGGGCACCAAGGTGTTTGCACTCGGCGGCAAGATCCACAACACGGGGCTTGTCGAGGTGCCGATGGGTACAACGCTGCGCGAGATCATCGAGGAGATCGGCGGCGGCATCCCGAACGGAAAGAAATTCAAGGCCGCTCAGACGGGCGGACCGTCCGGCGGCTGTATCCCGGCGTCGCTCATCGACACGGAGATCGATTATGACAACCTGCTTGCCATCGGCTCGATGATGGGGTCAGGCGGCCTGATTGTCATGGACGAGGACAACTGCATGGTCGATATCGCCAAGTTTTTCCTCGAATTCACCGTCGACGAGAGCTGCGGCAAGTGCACGCCGTGCCGGATCGGCACCAAGCGCCTTTATGAGATGCTTGACAAGATCACCCGCGGCAACGCCACGCTTGAGGATCTCGACAAGATGGAGGAGCTGTGCTATTACATCAAGGAAAACGCGCTGTGCGGCCTGGGGCAGACCGCTCCGAACCCGGTGCTGTCCACGCTGCGCTATTTCCGCGACGAATACATTGCGCATGTCGTCGACAAGCGGTGCCCGGCGGGCGTCTGCAAACATCTGCTTCAGTACCGCATAGAAAAGGAAAAGTGCAAGGGCTGTACGCTCTGCGCGCGTCAGTGCCCGGTGGGCGCTATCAGCGGATCGGTTAAGAATCCGCATGTGATCGATCAGACCAAGTGCATTAAGTGCGGGGCCTGCATGGAGAAATGCAAATTCGGCGCGATCGTCAAGAAATAAGAAAGGAGTGTACCAACATGGAAAAAGAAATGGTAAACATAAAAATCAACGGTATGCCCTTCTCTGTGCCGAAGGACAGCACCATCCTGGAGGCCGCGCGGTACGCCGGCATCCAGATCCCGACGCTGTGCTACCTCAAGGAGATCAACGCGATCGGCGCGTGCCGCATCTGCGTTGTCGAGGTCAAGGGCGCGCGTTCGCTTGTTGCGGCGTGCGTGTATCCGGTGGCCGAGGGAATGGAGATCATCACAAACTCTAAGAAGGTCCAGCAGGCGCGTAAGATTACGCTTGAGCTGATTCTTTCCACACATAAAAAGGAATGCCTCTCCTGCGTGCGCAGCGGCAACTGCGAACTGCAAAAGCTCTGCCACGACTTCAAGGTGGACGATGAGCACCGTTATGACGGGAACAATCCTGAATGGCCGAAGGACGATTCCGCGGTCCACATGGTCCGCGACGACAACAAGTGCATCCTTTGCCGCCGCTGCGTCGCGGCCTGCGCCAAATGGCAGGGCATCGGCGTCATCGGCCCGAACGAGCGCGGCTTTAATACGCACATCGCCTGTGCGTTTGAGCAGAACCTTGACGAGGTCGCCTGCGTAAGCTGTGGGCAGTGCATCGTTGTCTGCCCGACGGGCGCGATCTATGAAAAGGATCAGACGGACGAGGTTTGGGCGGCGCTGAACGACCCGTCCAAGCACGTTGTCGTCCAGACAGCTCCATCCATCCGCGCCACGCTCGGCGAGGCGTTCGGAATGCCGGTTGGTACGAACGTCACCGGCAAGATGGTCGCCGCGCTGCGCCGTATCGGCTTTGAAAAGGTGTTTGATACTGATCTCGCCGCCGATATGACGATTGTTGAGGAGGCGCACGAGTTTGTCGAGCGTGTCAAAAACGGCGGCGTCCTGCCGATGATCACCTCCTGTTCGCCGGGCTGGATCAAATACTGCGAGCACTATCATCCCGATATGATCCCAAATCTTTCGACGTGCAAATCGCCGCAGCAGATGTTCGGCGCAACGGTCAAGACCTGGTACGCTGAAAAGATGGGATGGGATAAAAAGGATATCGTTGTTGTGGGCGTTATGCCCTGCACGGCCAAGAAGTTTGAAGTGCGCCGCGACGACGAGGACGCGGCCGGTTCCGGTATCCCGGATGTGGATATCGCGCTGACAACACGCGAAATTGCACGTATGATCGACCGCGCGGGCATTCAGTTTACAGAGCTGCCCGATGAGGAGTTTGATTCCCCGATGGGCGAGAGCACCGGCGCCAGCGTCATCTTCGGCGCGACAGGCGGCGTCATGGAGGCGGCGCTGCGCACGGCGGCGGAATGGGTCGGCGGCAAGCCGCTCGAGCAGGTTGAGTTTACCGATGTACGCGGTACGGCCGGCGTCAAGGAGGCCAGCTACCAGATCGGCGACCTGACAGTCAATGTAGCCGTCGCTTCAGGGCTTGCCAACGCGAAGAAGCTGCTGGAGCAGGTCAAGCGCGGTATGAAAAATTACCACTTTATCGAGATCATGGGCTGTCCCGGCGGCTGTGTCAACGGCGGCGGCCAGCCTGTCCAGCCGGCCAGCGTGCGTAATTTTGTCGACCTCAAGTCCATTCGCGCCAAAGCTCTGTATGACGCTGACGAGGCAAAGACCCTGCGCAAGAGCCATGAAAACCCGGCGCTGCTCACGATTTACAAGGAGTATTTCGGTGAGTTCGGCAGCCATCTTGCACATCGGATCCTGCACACAAGCTACACGGAGCGTTCCCGTTTCTAGGCTCCGGCTTTTTCCCGGCCTTATTGAAAAAAGGCTTCGGCGAAAAACTGCATACCTTTTTTGAAAAAAGGTATGTCTAAAAACTTTCGCCGGCTGCGCCGCGAATAGTGGGGCAGCGGCTTCTGAAAGGGATTTTATGTACCCGGCGGGCGTGAGCCGTTACGGCTGCGCTCGAAGATGTGCCGTATAAGAGGGCGGATTAAATCAGTTGCCTCTATATGATTAAAAGAACCGCCGGCATGGCCGGCGGTTCTTATTTTAGCAATCAAAAAAACAGAGGAGCGCCCGGCGCTCCTTTGTTTTGCGTCTGAAAGGGCGGCAGCGGGCCGTGCCCGCGCATCGCCCTGGCCATGGGGGAAAAAATAATCGCGCTGCGATTATTTTTTCAAGGCAATGGCCTGCTTCGCCTTGGCGGCGATGCCCTCCGGCGTAAGGTGATAGGCTTTCATGACAAGCGGCGCCTTGCCGCTGCGGCCGAATTCATCGTTTACACCGTGCTTGACCACCGGGGTCGGGCAGTTTTCAGAGAGGAATTCGCTGACAGCCGCGCCAAGCCCGCCGATCACATTGTGTTCCTCGGAGGTGACGATGCAGCCGGTTTCCTTTGCGGCTTTGAGTACAATTTCCGTGTCAAGCGGCTTGATCGTATGCATATCGATCACGCGTGCGGAGATACCGTCAGCTTTCAGCAGTTCGGCGGCTTTGAGCGCCTCTTGAACCATCATGCCGACCGCGATGATCGTGACATCCTTGCCGTCGGCAAGCTGGACGCCTTTGCCAAGCTCGAACCGGTAGCCAGGAATTGAATCGGTGACCGTTTCGACTGCGAGGCGCCCAAGGCGCATATAGGCTGGGCCGTCATAATTAAGCAGCGCCTCGACAGCGGCTTCCATCTCGTTGCCGTCGCACGGGCACAGGACCGTCATGCCGGGGATGACGCGCATAAGGGCAAAATCCTCGATGCACTGGTGCGTCGCGCCGTCCTCGCCGACGGACAGACCGCCGTGCGAACCGATAACCTTGACATTGAGACGCGGATATGCGACCGAGTTGCGCACCTGCTCATAAGCGCGGCCGGCGGAGAACATGGCGAAGGAATTGGCAAACGGCATCTTGCCGCAGGTGGCCAGACCGGCAGCAATGCCGATCATATCGGCCTCAGCGATACCGATGTTAAAAAACTTGTCGGGAAACGCCTTGGCAAAGCTGTTGGTCATTGTTGCACCGGACAGATCAGCATCCAGTACAACCAGCTTTGGATTCTCACCAAATTTCACGAGCGCCTTACCATAAGCGGCACGCGTAGCAATGACTTCTCCCATCATTAACCCTCCAGACCTTTCAAAGTAGCCTCAAGCTCGGCTTTCGCGGTTTCATACTGCTCGTCATTGGGCGCTTTTCCATGCCAGCCGGCGTTGTTTTCCATGAAGGAAACGCCCTTGCCTTTGACCGTCTTAGCTAAAATCACAGAAGGCTTGCCCTTGCAGGCGGCCGCGGCGTCAAAGGCATCGGAGATAGCTGCGATATCGTGTCCGTCGCATTTAATGACGTTCCAGCCGAACGCCTCCCATTTCTGATCGAGCGGCTCGGACGGCATGACGTCGGCTGTTTTGCCGTCGATTTGCAGGCCGTTGACGTCGACAACGCCGCACAGGTTGTCCAAACCAAATTTGGCGGCGGCCATTGCGGCCTCCCAAATCTGGCCCTCCTCGATCTCACCATCGCCCATGATCGCGTAAACGTGGTAATCCTTCTTGTCGATCTTGCCGGAGAGCGCCATGCCGACTGCTACGGAGAGTCCCTGGCCCAAGGAGCCTGTCGACATATCGACGCCCTTGACATAACGCATCTCGGCATGTCCGGAAACATGACCGTCGATGCTGCGGAACAGCTTGAGGTCATCGACAGGGAAGAAGCCGCGCAGTGCAAGCGTTGGGTACAGCGCGGGTGTGCAGTGCCCTTTTGACAACACAAAACGGTCGCGGTCCGGATCCTGTGGATTTTGAGGGTCAATGTGCATTTTGTCAAAATAAAGAACTGTCAAAACATCCGTAACCGACAGCGAACCGCCGATATGGCCGGACGCCGCGGTATGTACCGCCTCAAGACCAGCGAGTCGGATCTTTGCCGCGGTGATTGCTAATTCCTTGGCGCGAGTTTGCTCCATTTTGCTCATCCTTTCACCTGTTCGGATACGATATTTCCAGACGCCGCGACCGGCGGCGCCCACATAAATACCTATTATAATAATAATACAAACGATTTGGATAATCAAGGTATTTCATCGTTATCTTTGTATGACCGCTGTCATGTGGTTCAACCGGTTCCGCCTGAAAATAAAATCGATTTTTCGATTGGAATCGATTGACAGGAGCGCCGTTATCTGATATAATAAAAATCTATTTGAATGCTTAAACAGAGGATAAACAGAACGTTGCTGAAATGTGTTCTGTTTTCCAAAGTTTAGCCTTCAGCTTTTAAATTGCAGCGGTATCGAAGTGGTCATAACGGGGCTGACTCGAAATCAGTTTGGGAGCAATCCCACGAGGGTTCGAATCCCTCCCGCTGCGCCAGCAAAGAAACCTGTTTTTGACTTAGGTCAAAAGCAGGTTTCTTTCTATTTCGAGACAATTGTTTTTACAGAAACTCTAAAATTAGAGGATTATAGCAGGTTCCGTTGCCCTTTGGCCAGTTTATAATCCACATATCCTTGACTTCTCCATGATACCTTAGAGAAAACTTCCATATAAGTAACATTAAAAATTCAGAGAGGAGCATCTTCGCCATAGGCGGTCACATACGGATATTATCTCGCGCCAAATGGCTATGTGGCCATCGATCAGGAAAAAGCAAATATCATGAGAATAATTTATCAGCGATACTTCTCCGGCATGAGCCAGGGCGGAATCGCTAATTTTCTTTTTGAGCAGGGTATCCCATCTGCCAAAGGAAAGGAACGCTGGACACAGGATGAGAACACTAATCGGAAGAATGGCTACCTGGTACAGCTCGCAGAGCCTACTGGGCGGCCTTTTGTTTGTGCGGAATGCGGGCACAGCTACCGTCACATTACCCGGCTATCCGTCGGGATCATTTGGCGATGTACCAGCCGGATGGAGCATGGCAAGTAACTTTACAAGAACTCGCCTTCTGTTCCAAAAGCACGGATCAAAGATGCTATCTGCGGAAAACTGGGCATGGCGCATGGGGGAGAATATCGAGTAAGAGAGCTGATCAAGAGGGTTCTCATCCAAGTAGACGGCAATCTGCAAATTCAGATGAATGATCTGGAATATCCCAAATTACTGCCGAATTAAGTCTACTCATACAGCGGATTGTCTGGTATAATATCCCTACAAGCAGTAGGTATCTAATAAATAAAAGGAGAAGCTGGGATGGCGCAGACAAAGGTCGATTTAATGGCGTATGGAATAGACAGCGTATCTGCAGAAAAAATATTAAAAAAATACACAATACAACAATTAAAAAAACAGACTATGGAGACGTTGCTTTCTTTGGGGTTATCTAAGGAAGTAGCGGAGCGATTGCTGCATTCAACACGCCCCCCTATCCCTCAAAAAATAGCAGAAGAAGTACTGCTCAAATCGGCCTTTACATGCTGTATTTGCCGTCAGTCTGATTTGCCTGTCGTGATACATCATCTTGAGAGATGGGAACAATCACATTCACATGCTCCGGATAACCTTGCTGTGTTATGCTTAAATCATCACGGGGAGGCCCATTCCTATCATGAGAACTCCCGGAACCTGACAGCTCAGATCATAAGGAAAGCCAGAGATCAATGGTATGCCTGTATTGAAAACCAAAATGTTGAAGCGGAGCTGGCCCTGGATACGGTAAGGAGATATTGTGGACGGTGGGACTATTTCAATCTGAGCTATATTTTTGGCTTCATTAATGATCGCAAAATATCTTTCAACAGCAGGTTTAAGAGCGACTTGATTGCAAAAGGACTTATTACGGAGAACGGAACGATATGTTCAGATAAACTGACAAAAAACGACGCTTACTGGCTGAATTTTTTTGATGGGCTATACTTAAAAGGGTATATTGAAGAATTGCTTAACATTATAATCGGCCATATGCCGGTTCGGTATATTAGAGATTCTTTATATATGCGAGATCGAGTCATGCCTGGTGAATTACTGCTGGTGGATGGAAGATTTTATTTTAAAAGGCTAAATAAATGTACAAAAGGAATTGGTCAGACACGCAGTGTAAGGGGCACGGTAAATCGCATAAGGTTTACAGGGGAATTTGATGCATGGTATTGTAATTCTTCTTCATCACACCATTCTCATTTGACAGGAAATAAACATGCGACATTGCTGTGTTTGGTACGCAATGTGGAAAGGGCGGATGCTTCTGATCTCGTTGACTGTACGGTTATTGGATTGGGGCTTAATTTGACCCAACCGGATTTAATGGCGCAGTTAATGGGGAATGAGAGAGGTTTTTCGGTCTCAGACTTTAAATCTCAAGCTGTGTGTGAGCGAGAGTTGGATTCAATTGCCGATATACAGCGCGGTCAAAGGGAAAAGAAATACTATATATCCGCTCCCGACGTCTGCGATATTTGCAAGATAACTTTCCAAAATCAAAAGTATATGATTGATGGCGCTATGAAGCATAATGGAACTGGCGCGTGTATGTGCCCCAAGTGCTTCCGGCTGCATGGTACCGGAATTGGGTGGGGTATCGGACAACTTTATTTGCGTCAAAATAATCGCTGGCTTTTGGTGGGTGGTTTTTGCAACTACGAGGAGGATGAGAGAGAAGATGAAATGGATGAAGAAACAATATTACAGTTGATGGACAGTCTCTTTCCGTTTGCGCAGGAACAATAGATATCGATTTTAACCTCCCATTCCAAGCCAATAGGTCAAAAGAACTATATCGGCAAAACGCCTGTAGTTAAGCGGCCTGAGAGGTCCTTGAGAAGAAAAAACTCAAGGACCTCAAATTTTTACGATTAACCCTTTTGCAGAACTCTCTGGAGAGGTTTGAACCGACTGCTAAAAACAGGTGCAGCTGATCTATACAGATCAGCCGCCCTTGTTCTGTTACAACAGAAGGATGGTGTCAATCAGGTTTTGCGAGGCATCTGTATGGCGGGGGGGATAGTGAAAATACAAAGGGCACTGCGCCAGTCGGTTGGCCTCCAATCGCCGGGCCGCTGGAATTTTGTCAGCGGCGAAACGTTTGAATGCTGCATAGTTGTGTTTAAAAGAAGTAACCGCCCTTCTAGCCAAGAAGCAGCGGTTACTCTTTTATAATGGTATTTGGAATCAAATGGATATATACCCACCCTGGAGGCTCCTGCTAGGCTGCGGTTGCTTCTTGGCTGGCAGTTTACTTGCTGGAAACCACGGGGGCATTTTGGCAGAGAGGTGTCAGCAGTTGTGCAGGAGATAGACCTGTTGCCCGACTGATGTAGTCGAGAATTTCCAGGTTGGTGTGAACCTGCGCGCGCTCAATTTCAGCGTAGCTTGTGACGCTGAGATCGATTCGAAATGCCATTTCCTCTTGACTGAGATGCTTATCCAAGCGGTATTCCAATAAATTACACGCCAAAATGAATTTTGATTCATCGCACTTCACAGTTATTTCCCCCTGTCGTATCGTATAACAGTTTATGGAAATAATTGGATGAATCATTCAATTTTTGCCTCAGCAACAAAGATTGCCTTGGAAAACTTGTTTAAATGTACATTTAAACACACAAAACAGGGCGGCAGCTGCCGCCCTGAAAATCCGATGTTTTGCTCATTGCGTTTTTCTGTAAAGAGGGACGCGCATGGCTGCCTGTGTATCCTTGGCACAAGCCAAGAGGGTGTTGCCCCAAATATGGGCGGTTTTGGCGTTTGCCTGTCTTACAGTAGTGTCAGCTTTTAATCCGTTTGGCTCAGACAAAATTTGCCGCAACAACTTACTTTTCACAATATCATCTCCTTTTCCTTACTGTAACATGCTTACCGCAGGGCTTCAGGGTATGGTGTCCTCATCCGAGATATATTTTACAATATCAAGGAACGGTCGTTTCAAATAAGCGAAAAGGTGCAATAGCTCTTATATACGCACCGCCTTTCTGCCCTTACACGATGTGAAAAGCGGTGTGCTGTGATGTTATCCGCATGATTATGATAGCATAGCCCAAGCCTAAAATATAGAGTAAAACTTCATACGCCGTGGATGTACCGCAATCATAGGCAAAATTGGCGCGCACGAAGATTTTACCCATGTGAGCTGTCCCGGCTTGCGCGCTTTGATCTCGCACCGTGCCGCCAAAGGCGGCACATGGCCGTTTTGCTATGCTTATGCATAGAAAATAAGTGCTTCACATCTATTTTTTGCGTATCTCAACGCCGTGAGGAAATGGGTGCAGGCAAATGAAAATCCCCCGGCTTTTGCCGGGGGATCGACTTATACAAGTTCAGTGCCGTCCCTGTACAGGGCCTTTACGGCCGGATAGATTTTTCTGAATATCTGATATTTTTTTTCATACTTACAAACCAAATCCGCCTGCGGCTCCACAGTATCAATGACCTTTACAATACGGCTGGCAGCCGTCTCCACATCCGGATACGCTCCACAGCCGACTGCCGCCAGGATGGCCGCCCCCAAGGCAGGGCCTTCCTCGCTTTCAACAATCTCCAATCGCAGATTCATTATATTGGCAATCATTTTGCGCCACAGCTTGCTTTTAGCGCCTCCTCCGCAGATCCGGCTGCTGGTGATGGTATTTCCAAGCTGCCGGGCAATCTCCAGTGAATCGCGCAGGGCAAACGCAACCCCTTCCAGAACTGCCTGCGTCATGTCCTTTCTGGTCGTATCCATCGACATCCCCATAAATAAAGCCCGTACATGCGGATCATTGTGCGGGGAACGCTCTCCCATAAGATAGGGAAGATAAAAGACGGCGTTTTCCCCCAGCCTTGTAATGCCCGCCTGTTCCTCTGCAAAATCTTTTGTGCGCAGTATTTCCTCGGACCACCATTTGTTGCAGGACGCCGCGCTGAGCATGCAGCCCATCAAATGATAATGGCCGTCCGCGTGGCCGAAGGAATGCAGGGCGTTGTTTTGGTCCACGCCAAAATTTTTGCTGGAAACAAACAGCGTACCGGATGTTCCCAAGGAAAGATTGCACATGCCATCTCCCACGGTGCCTGTTCCCACAGCCGCCGCCGCATTGTCTCCGGCTCCGGCGATTACTTTAACCTGAGATGACAGCCCCAATTCAGCAGCCAAAGTCTTTTTCAAAGTGCCCACAACCTCATAGCTTTCGTACACTCTGGGCAGCATACGTTCTGTAATTTCACAGATCCCCAGCATGGGCACGGACCAACGCCTGTTTTTGACATCCAGCAGGAGCATCCCCGATGCATCCGAAACGTCGGTGCAGAAGGACCCGCTGATTCGATAGGCCAGATAATCCTTTGGTAGCATAATTTTGGAGATCCTGGAGAAATTCTCCGGCTCATGCTTTTTCATCCACAGAATTTTTGGCGCTGTAAAGCCGGCGAAGGCGATATTGGCCGTATATTTGGAAAGATTTTCCCTCCCGATTGTATCATTGAGATATTCCGTTTCCATTGCCGATCTGCCGTCATTCCACAAAATTGCAGGACGTATCACCCGATCCTGTTCGTCCAGCGCAACAAGGCCGTGCATCTGACCGCCGAAGCTGATACCCTCCACCTGTGTTCTGTCGCAGCCCTCAAGCAGCTCCCGGACGCCCTCAACAAATTTTGCATACCAGTCCTCCGGATTTTGTTCCGACCAGCCTGGATGCGGGAAAAACAGGGGGTATTCCTTTGAAACGATGTTTTTAATCTGTCCCGCCTCGTCCATCAGCAAGAGCTTGACAGCGGAGGTGCCCAGATCTGTGCCGATATATAACATACAGCCTCCTATTGGACCTTAATCACCGCTTTGACCAGGTCTGTCTTGTTGTTGATCGCTTCGCCAAAGGCCTCCTGGATATGCTCAAGATCAAACTCATGGGTTACGATGCGCTTGATATCGATGGCGCCGCTCGCCACTGCCGCAATCGCCTTGGGATAGATGTTCCGGTAACGGAATACAGATTTTATAGTCGCTTCCTTGTCCATGATCTGTGCGAAGTTGTAGTTGATTTCTTCCTGCGCAGCGATGCCTACCAGCGTGATCGTGCCGCCTCTGCGCACAAGAAATGGAGTCTGGGCGATGGTTGCGGCCGAGCCGGCTGTTTCGAACACCACATCGGCGCCCCTGCCGTTGGTCAGGCGGCGGACTTCCTCCAACAGATCAGTTTTTCCGCTGTTGATTACCGCGGCAGCTCCAAGCTCCCTTGCTTTCTCCAGGCGGGCGTCTACCAGGTCGGCGACGATTATCTGACCGGCGCCGTGCGCTTTGCAGGCCAGCAGCGTCACAAGGCCGATACAGCCCGCGCCGAGGATCACCGCCACATCTCCCGTTCCGACTTCTCCCTGATTGGCCGCATAGAAACCAACAGACAGCGGTTCGATCAGACAGCCCTCCAGAGTGGACATGTTTTCCGGCAGTTTAAAACACATATTCTCCGGAAAAGCGATGTACTGCTCATAGCATCCCTGGACGGGCGGCGTTGCCAGGAATACAACGTCCGGGCACAGATTGTAGCGGCCGCTCTTGCAGAATTCACATGTGCCGCAGGTAATTCCCGGCTCAAGGGCTACACGGTCGCCGGCTTTTAAATTTGTAACGTCCTCCCCCACTGCGACGACGGTTCCGGCGCACTCGTGGCCGAGCATGTAATCGTTTGACAAATCCACCTTATAGGCGCCGCAGTTGCCGTGGTGAAAATAGTGCACGTCCGAACCGCAGATCCCCACATATTCCAGCTTTACCAATACTTCTTTTTTCCCTGCTTTCGGCATGGGAATATCCTTGATAATCATCTGATCGATCCCACGCATAAAAGCGCCCTTCTGCATCTCCATACAATTCAAACCCCTTTCGCTGCAATCTGTACAAAGCGCCCGGCAAGCAGGCTCTGACGGGCGCTTTGTGACAAACGATCTTTATGCCGCTATATTTCCATCTGCGGAGATCTCGCCGTTATCGATATAGATCTGGATATACTCGTCCACATTTTCGGCGTTGATTTCCGGCGCGTCGACATAGTCGTTGACCTCGGTTACCTGCATTTCACCGCTTAATACCTTCGCAGCGTAATCCATGTTCTTTTTGGCCAGATCGGACGCCGACTGAAGCGCCGTCGCAGTCAGCAGCCCTTCCTTGATCAGCAGGCAGCCCTGCGCCGTCCCGTCGACGCCGTAAGCCAGGAAATTGGTAGTTCCATCCGCGTTTACATAGTTGCTGTCGCCCCGGATCGCTTCAATCGCGCCCGCAGCCATGTTGTCGTTCATGGAGATGATCGCGTCAATATGGGTGCCGGCCTGGACCCAGGATTCCATCAGCGTCATGGCTTCGTCGCTGTTCCAGTTGGCGTAATCTTCATACAGGATGGTGACGTCCGGGCGCTCGTTAAAGAAATAGGTATCCCACGCCTCGCGCCGCTTCTCCGCATGGTAATTGCCGGACGGGCCTCTGAGCACAACAACGTTTGCATTCTGAGGGACCTCGCTCACCGCGCGCGCCGCGCTCACCTGCGCCTGCGCGACGGGATCGGCGTCCACGGTGCCTGTCCCCGCCAGAACGGAGTTGTCGTCGCTGCCGTCCAGGTCGCTCTGATGCGTGGTGGGATTGGTGGTGATGACCGGTATGCCCGCGTCCACCAGGTTTTTAACATACGGGGCCTGCGCCGCGTTGTTGTTTGACTGCACGATCACCAGGTCGTACTGCTTGGTGATGCAGTCCTCCAGCAGCCCGTTCTCGGTATTGTCGTCGCCTTCGCCGCTGACACAGGTAAGCTCGATGTTGTCATACTGCTCCGCGGCTTTTTTCATTTCATTTGTCATCCATGCCGCAAAGGTATCCGCGCTCGCTCGCGCCACAAAGCAAACCCTTTTTTTCTCAGCCGAAGCGGCGCCGGTATCTCCGCCCGCGGCCGAAGAAGCATTGTCCGCGGCGACCGAGCCGCCGGCCGGCGCGCTGCCCGCCGCGCTGGGCGCCGAGCTGCCGCAGGCGGCCATGGACAGCACAAGAACGGAACTTAACATTGCTGTACAGATTTTCTTTAGCTTCATTTTTTTCACCTTTCTCCTTTTGAATGGTTTTATCGTTCATGCACGCTTGTGCCAACGATCAGGCTGCTTTCTTTGGTTCTTTGACAATGACCTTCTGTGATTTTCTGGATTTGCTTACAACATCGAACGCCACGGCAAGCACAATGATAAAGCCCTCGATGATCTGCTGGATATAGGGGTTTACGCCGGCCAGATTCATGACGTTCTCAAGGAACCCGATAATAAACGCGCCGGCAATGGTTCCGCTGACGGTTCCGATGCCGCCTGTGAAAGAGGTTCCGCCCACGATGGCCGCAGTCAAACCGGTCATTTCGTATCCCACCGCGCCGTTCGGAAGTCCGGAATTGTTGCGCGCCATAAAGATCATGCCGGCGATACCGATTAAGATACCGTTGATTATGTAGGATTTATAAATGCTTTTTTTGGTGTTGATGCCGCTTGCCTCCGCCGCGCTGCGGCTGCCGCCGATGGCGTACAGCCCGCGGCCGTATCTGGTGTTGTTGACAATATACCAGATGACCACCGAAATACAGATCACTATAATCACAGGCACAGGGATTGGGCCGACGGCTCCCTGGCCGATCTTGACGAAATTGCCCAGCTGAAGAATGTTCTGGCCGCCGGTATAATAAAGCGCCAATCCGCGGGCGACCTGCTGCATGCCAAGCGTCGCGATGAAAGCGGGTACCTTGAAATTAGCGACGAACAACGCGTTAACCAGATTGCAGCCGACGGCTACCGCCAGCGCGACCGCAATCGCCGCGGTAAACGACTGCGTGCTTTTATAAACGGAAACAGACAGCACGCCGGACAAAGCCAGCACAGAGCCTACTGAAAGATCCAAAAAACCGCTGATGATCAGGAGCATTTCTCCATAGGCGATCAAAATGCCCACGCTTAACTGGCGGGCAACGTTGATGAGGTTGTTACTCTGAAGAAAATAAGGGCTGATAAAGCTGCAGGCGATGAATAAAACGACAAGGACGATATAGATACTGAATTTTTGCAGATAATGGGATGCTTTCGCGTTCATTTTTCTCCCCCTCCTAATCCTGGACCTTCGCGCCGGTTGCATACATCATGATTGTTTCCTGAGAAAATTCCTCCCTGGTAATACAGCCGCTGATCCGGCCCTGGCACATAATATAAATGCGGCTGCACATTCCAAGCAGCTCCGGCAATTCTGAAGAAACCATGATGACGGCTTTGTTTTCCTTGACCATTCCGGTGATCAGCTTATAGATTTCAAATTTGGCGCCTACGTCGATTCCGCGGGTCGGCTCGTCCAAGATCATAATTTCGGGATCGCAGAGCATCCATCTGGCAAGCAGCACCTTCTGCTGGTTTCCTCCCGATAGTTTGGAAATCTCGGTATCCATGGACGGCGTTTTTACATTCATCTTGCCGAACATCTCGCCGACTTCCTGCCGTTCCTTCCTTTTATGGGTGTAACCGCCGTAAATATATCGCCCCAGATTGGCAAGGCTTGCGTTTTCCCGGACGCTTCTGACTGGGACGATCCCGTCGTCGCGCCTGCTTTCCGACAGCATGATCAGGCCGTTTGCGATACTGTCCGAGGTGCTTTTGATGGATACCTCTTTCCCGTTGATTTTGACGACGCCTGATTCATGGGGATCAAGGCCAAAGACTGCGCGCATGGTTTCGGTCCGTCCAGCGCCCACCAGACCTGCAAAGCCGACGATCTCGCCTCTGCGCGCATAAAAGCTGATATCTTCGAAAATGCCCTTCTGACAGAAGTGCTCCACTTCAATTGCCTTTTCGCCGATTGCCACGTCCTCCCTGGGATAGATGTTGGAAATTTTGCGTCCCACCATGCGCGCGATGACTGTGTCCAAATCCAGATCCTCCGCCCGGTCTGTGGAGACAACGCTGCCGTCGCGCAGGACGGTGATATCGTCGGCAATTTTAAAGACCTCATCCATCTTGTGGGAGATATAAATGATGGAGACGCCCTTTGCCTTCAACTCCCCAATCTTTTTAAAGAGCTGTGCAACTTCTTTTTCCGTGATGGAGGAAGTGGGTTCGTCCATAATAATGATCTGTGCGTTATTTGTGACCGCCTTGATGATTTCCAGCATCTGAATATCGGATACCGTCAGGGTTTTCAGCTTTTGTGCGGGCGAATAGGGAAGCCCCTCGTCTTTTAAAAACTGGATTGTCTGCCTGCGGACCTGTTTCCAGTTTACTTTCCCGAGCCTGTTCACCGGCAGGCGCCCCAAAAACAGGTTTTCCTCAACGGAAAGCTCGGGCACATAGTTTAACTCCTGCGCAATCATGGAGATGCCGTATTCCCGCGCCTGTATCGGACTTTTAATCTCTACTGGTTTTTCATCGATATAAAGCTGGCCCTTGTCAGCCTTGTACAGCCCCATGATGATTTTCATCAATGTGGACTTGCCGGCGCCGTTTTCCCCGCACAAGGCATGCACTGTTCCCTTCCGGACAGAAAAATCAATATTGCTTAATGCCTTGACGCTGGGAAACGATTTCTCCACTCCGGCAACACGCATCTTGATTTCGTCCACGCGCTTTCTCCTCCCTTTCTGTTTTCTCTTTTCTATAATCTATCGTCCTCATAAAGTTTTGTCAACTGTTTTATTTAAGTTTGTAGTAATTTACAAGATTACATTTTTGTTTTTATACAATTAACCTATATTTTTTAAAATATATAAAAAATAATTATTTTTTTAACAAATTGTATTGTAATACATTTTATATAACTTGGGCGGAAAAGAATTGGATGGATACGATAAAACATCCATTTTGGTTATTAAAAATACCTATTGACGAATTTATGATCTTACCTTATCTTTTAAAGTAGAGCTATCGCAAGCTGCGGCTTCCAAAGCGATTGTACCATTGGAAAGGAGAGGGAATCTCTTGTACTCTGAACAGGCGAAAACCCAGTCCTTTGGAAATATTTACAGAATTATCTATCAGGAAAAGAAAACCTCCCGCCAGAATATTGCGAGAATATCAGGCATCAGCCTTCCCACCATCTCCCAACATCTGAATCTTCTCACGGACGCCGGCCTGATCCGGACGGTCGGTTCCTTTGAATCCACAGGGGGGCGCAAGCCCAATATCATAAGCTATGTCCCCGACGCAAAATTTGCCCTTGGCATCGACATCACCCGGAACCATTTATCCATTGTGCTGATCGATCTGGCCCTGAACATCATTGCAAGCCAAAGGCTGCGCTTGCCCTTCTGCGATTCAGACGAATATTTTCAAACGCTGTCGGACCAGGCCCAGGCCCTGTTGGAACGCCATCTGGCTGACCACGCCAAGCTTTTGGGCGTGGGGATTTCCATGCCTGTCCACGTGCGGGAGGATCAGAAAACCATTTCTTACGCAACGGTGATCGATGTTTCGTCCAACATTTACGAACGGCTGAAGGCTTTTATTCCCGCGCCCTATCTCATATTTAACGACGCCAATTCCGCCGGACTGGCCGAAAATTGGGATTCCGATTCGGAACAGCCCATGATTTATCTTTCTCTAAGCAGCAGCGTGGGCGGCGCCAATATGACGGGAAAAGAGATCTACATGGGTGTGAACAGCCGTTCGGCGGAGTTTGGGCATCTGTGCATTGTCCCAAACGGGCGCAGATGCTATTGTGGACAGCATGGCTGCCTGGACGCCTACTGCTCTACAAAGCTGCTTTCGGATTTTACGGATGGCAATCTAGAGGAGTTTTTTGACTGCCTGAAGACAGGAAACAACCCCGGCTTTAAGCGGGTGTTCGATGAATATCTCGATTATCTTGCCATAGCGGTCAATAATCTGCGGATGTGTTATGACTGCGACATTGTTTTAGGCGGAAACGTGGGGGCGTACATGGCCGACTACATTGACCTGTTCCGCCAAAAGACCATCCGCCTGAATCCCTTTGAGACAGACGGCAGCTTTATCCGGGTATGCCGCTACAGGACGGAGGCTTCCGCCGTTGGGGCGGCCGCTTATTATGTAAACGAATTTATTCAAAACCTGTAATCGGTCAGAGGGCCGGAGAGTCCGGTCCCTTGCGCGGCCTGGCGGGACGACGGCGTTATAATGGATGGCGCGCGCTTTTCTCAGCAAAAAAGCGCCGCCTGAATCCAATTGGATTCAGGCGGCAGTGTGGTGGGAAATTTGGAGTTGTTTGAAATACACCAGCCCGCGGCTATTTAAATATCCTTATTCATGACGCTGTCGAGAGTCTTGCTGAGGAGAATATAGCACACGAATGTGACCACCATGCTGACAATAGCGGGAACCAGAAAATTATACTGCAGGGCGATGTAACCGACCCCGGTTCCAATCACCCAAGTGATCATAGCCACCCAGTTGATGGGCTTTTTCTCTTTGCTCCTGCCGACAAAATAGTGCTCGGCAATGATCATGCCCGGGATGGGCGGCAGCAGCACAGACAGGGTCTGCACGACAGGCAGCAAATACTTGGTGGCGCCGACAGCGGCGAAAATGGCGGCCGCTGTCGCGATACCGATGGCCAGCCAGGCATGCTTTATCTTACCCTCCAACTTGGTGTCCTTCATGACGTTTTGGAGCGCCAGACCGGCGCTGTAAATATTGTTGTCCTGTGTGGTCCAGACACAGAAGATCGCGCAGATAAAGACAAGCACACCCAGACCGAGAGCGGCTGTCGCGGGAACAAAGTCGCTCTGCTTGGTGGCCTGCGCGGTCATGATGCCGATGACCTCAAGGCCGAACAGGCCGATGGCGACGGCGATGGGAGCGCCGACAGAGACATGCTTGGAGCTTTTTGCATAGCGGCATACGTCGGGGGAGACGATACAGCCGAAGATCCAAGCGCCAACAAAGGAGGTGGAGCCGGCGGCAAAGCTGATCTGCAAATCAGAGGGCGGCGTGTAAGCAAAGACGCTCGCATAGCCGGCCTTGGTGCCGATGGCGATCGCGCAGGCGATGGTAAGGACAATGGCGCAGGGCACGCCGAGCCAGCTTACAATTTCCAGGCCGTTGACACCGCGGATCGCGGACTGTGCCCACAGCGCGACCACAATGATGGCGGTGATGCCGACCGGAATGGGCCACCAGCTAAAAGTGGAGCCGATCAGCTTGGCAAAGGTGTCGGCATTGACCGCGATCCAGTTGACGGCGGAGACGGCAAGCAGGAAGGAAAGAATGGCTGAACTTCTGCCGCCCATGGATTTTCGGGCCAGAACAGAGGTTGTAAGCCCTGTCCTGCAGGAGATGATTCCCAGAAGTGTTGCAACTACAATCAGCATCAGATTGCCCAGGCCGCAAGCCAAAATGGCTTGCTGAAAGGGCATTTTGAAGCCGACGGTCGCACCGGTGACGAAGTTGGACAGAGAGATGGTATAGCCGGTCAGAATGACCAGAATGCTGCCCAGACTTTTTCGGGCGCTGTCGGGGACTTCTTCAAATGCAAATTCAATTTCGCTGCTGGAGCTTTTTTTATCTGTGGATTTATTCATAAACCGAACCTCCTTTTGTCTTTCACACTGTGATGTCAGAAAAAACGCATGCGCACAAGAGCTTCAGCGGCGCAGCCGGTGCGATTGGAGCCGGACCCATAGCAAAAAAACCGAAAACGGAGCAGCGATATCGCTGCTCAAGAAACGGGCATGCCCGTTTCTTGAAAATCTCCGTCGGCGTCTTTGGGCGCTCCGGCCGCAGAACATGCGATTGGAAAGCCGCATACATCCATTGCATTCCAAAGCAGGAAGATTGCAATAAAATTATTTTATTTTTGGCTATTGATTCATGCATAAATCACAGTGATAAAAGTTTAACACTTATTAGTCAAAGTGTCTAATATTTGTTTTTTATCGTTTATAATCAAATGGATATTAAAAAAATATATATCAGTGCGGATATTTTTTTATCATAGGCATTCCAAACGCAAAAGATAGAATGATTGAGGCGGGTTGCGTGGATTCGGGCTGCAAACTGTGAGAAAAACTGGACGTCATTACGATGCCGGGGCACCTTCTGGCGGCGGTCGTCTGTATATAATCAGATATTGACAATAAATATAGTAAGCGCCTTCCCGAACCGGCGCTGTGTGATTCTTTTTTGGGGCTTTTGGCGCTGTATCATTTTCGCGTATGGGCTGCTCTTGTAATCACAGGGGGAATATGCTATCATGGATGAGACATACTTTATCTGTAAAAAAGCATGGCTGCATCGGTATAAAACGGATGAGCCGGCGTGACGCTGAACCCGGCCTGCGGCTGCGGCCCGGCGTTGTTTTTTTGCCCGTGCCGCTTTTGCGGCGGACAGCAATCTGCGGGGAGGCGTTCTTATGCAGGACGGTTTTATCAAAGTGGCGGTCGCGACTCCGGAAATCCGTGTGGCGGACTGCGTTTTCAATACGGCGGCGGCTGTGGGGATGGCGCGCCGCGCCGCGCAGTGCGGCGCGCGCCTTCTGGTGCTGCCGGAATTATGCCTGACGGGCTATACATGCGGCGATCTTTTTCTGCGTGAAACGCTGATTGAAGGCGCGCGCGCCGCTCTGGCGTCGCTGTGCGCGCAGACGCGCGCGCTGCCGGTGCTGATTGTCGCCGGACTGCCGGTCGTATCCGGTGCAAAGCTCTATAACTGTGCGGCGGTCGTCTACCAGGGGCGTGTACTGGGCATTGTGCCAAAGACGCACCTGCCCAATTATGGCGAGTTTTACGAACGGCGGTGGTTTGTGCCCGCGCCGGACGGTTCCTGCGGTTTTGTACGCGGCTATGGAGAGGGTGAGGTGCCGTTCGGACGGATGCTGTTTCAATGCGAGGAGCTTGGAGAATTTTGTTTTGCCGTCGAGCTTTGCGAGGATTTGTGGGCGCCGGTGGCGCCTTCCGCGGCGTATGCGGCCGCGGGCGCGACTGTGATCGCCAATCTGTCAGCCTCGGTCGAGACGGTCGGCAAGGATGATTACCGCCGCGCGCTCGTCACCGGACAGTCAGGAAGGCTTGTGTGCGGATATCTGTATGCGAATGCGGGCGAGGGTGAATCGACGACCGATCTTGTGTTTTCTGGACACAGCATGATCGCGGAAAACGGCTCGATGCTTGCGCAGACAGGCCGGTTTGAACAGACGATGGCGGTCAGCGAGATCGATGTGCAGCGCCTGGCGTTTGAGCGCCGCCGACTGACCACTTTCCCGGCCGGGGATGCGCAATCGTTTTTGACAATCCCGTTTTCCATGCCGCTCACCGAAACAAAGCTGACGCGGCCGGTTCCGGCATTGCCGTTCGTACCGCCAAAAGGGCCTGGCCGCGACCAGTGCTGCGCCGGCATTTTGCAGGTGCAGGCCCATGGGCTGAAAAAGCGCATCGATCATACCGGGGCGAAAACAGCGGTCGTCGGCATCTCGGGCGGGCTGGATTCGGCGCTTGCGCTGCTTGTCTGCGTGCGGGCAATGGAGCTGCTCGGCCGTCCGCGCACCGATGTGCACGCGGTGACAATGCCGTGCTTCGGCACAACGGCGCGTACCCGCGGCAACGCGCAGATCATCTGCGAACGGCTCGGCGTCACATTTTCGTGCGTCGACATCACTGCGTCCGTGCGGCGTCATTTCGCCGATATCGGGCACGACGAGGCTGTGCGCGATGTGACGTTTGAAAACGCGCAGGCCCGCGAGCGCACGCAGGTATTGATGGATATCGCCAATGAGACGGGCGGACTGGTCGTCGGTACGGGCGACCTTTCGGAGCTTGCGCTCGGATGGGCGACCTATAACGGAGATCAGATGTCGATGTACGGCGTCAACGCGTCAGTGCCGAAAACGCTGGTGCGCCATCTGGTTGCATATGAGGCGGAGCGCGCCTGCGACGATGCGCTGCGCGCCGCGCTGTGCGATATCCTCGACACACCCGTCAGCCCTGAGCTGCTGCCGCCGGACGACGGCGCGATCGCACAGAAAACAGAGGATCTGGTCGGTCCGTATGAGCTGCATGATTTCTTCCTCTACCATGTGCTGAGGTGGGGCTTTTCACCGCATAAGACGCTGCGTCTGGCGCTTTATGCGTTCGGTCAGGCGTACCCGCGCGAAACCATTCTTTACTGGATGCGCACCTTTTACAGGCGCTTTTTCGCACAGCAGTTCAAACGCTCTTGTATGCCGGACGGACCGAAGATCGGTTCAGTGTCTCTGTCGCCGCGCGGCGACTGGCGTATGCCGAGCGATGCGTCGGCCGCGCTGTGGCTTTCTGAGGTGGAAAAGCTTTGACGGACAAAACCAGGCGGCGGTTTAAAAACCGCCGCCTGGTTTTGTTCAGATACGGCGTCTGTCGATTGCGTCAGGAATGCGCGGGTGTTATAATGTAAGGCACAGACCAAAATCAAATGCAAAGCAAAGGTTGGAGATGGCATGGAGCTGGGCGTCAGACTGGAACAGAATCAGATATTGGCGCCGCGTATGGAGCAATCTGTGCGGATTTTGCAGATGGACAGCGTACAGCTTGGGGAATACCTCAAGGAGCTGGCGCTTGAAAATCCGGTCGCGGAGGTGGAACCGCCGCCACAGCGCGAGCAAAAGGAAAAGCTGGCGCAGCGAAAGCTGGAATGGCTGGAAAATCAGACGCGCCGCGAACAGGAGAATATGGGATATTATGACGACGACGGCGACCTGACGCCGGAGCAGAACACACCCGCGCCGCAGGATGAAAGTCTGACGGACCACCTGTTGGCGCAGGTGGAATCAGCAGCCGTGCCAAGGGCGCTGGCCGCGGCGGCCCGGTATGTGATCGGCTGTCTCGACGATAACGGCTATCTAAAAGCAGATCCCGAACAGATGCGTGCCAAAGCCGGGGCGTGTGACGCGCTGCTCGAACGGGCAATCGCGCTGGTACAGAGCTTTGACCCGCCGGGCGTTGGCGCGCGCGATCTGGCGGAATGCCTCTGCTTGCAGATACCAGCTTCCGATGCGCTCGCGCGCCGGCTGGCGCGGGACTTTTTGCCTGAGATCGCCAAAAAACGTGTGGGCGTCCTGGCGGCGAAAACCGGCGCGTCTGCCGGGGAGGTGGAAGCGGCTGTCGCGCGCATCCGCCGGCTTAATCCGAAGCCCGGCGCGCTTTATGGAGCGCATGTCGTTGCGCATTATATCACGCCCGATATTGTGGTCACAAGCTTCGGGGACCATTACAATGTGATGCTGTGCGAATTTGCCTATCCGCAGGTGCGCCTTTCAGACAGCTATCTGCAAATAGCGCGCGAGACGGCTGATCCTGAGGTTATCAAATACATCGGCGAAAAGATCGATCAAGTCAATTGGGTGATCAAATGCATTGAAAACCGAAATAGGACGCTTGTGGAAGTGGCGCGGGCGATCGTGCGGCAGCAGGAGCGTTTTTTTCGCTATGGGCCGCAGCATCTCGGCGTCCTGCGCATGCGTGAGATTGCCGGGCTGGTCGGCCTGCATGAATCGACGGTCAGCCGTGCTGTGCGCGGAAAGTATCTTCAATGCGCGCACGGCGTCTATCCGCTGCGTTATTTCTTTGTCAAAGGTCCGGAGCACGGCGGGGCGGTCAGCTCCGAGACGGTTAAGTATAAGCTTCGCGCGCTCATCGATACCGAGGACCATACGCACCCGTTCAGCGACCGTGCGCTCTGTGAGCTTCTGGCGGCCGACGGCATCAGCATATCGCGCCGCACCGTCGCGAAATACCGTGGGGAGATGGGTGTGCCCGGCGCGTCCGGCAGGGTCCGAGGCTGAAAGACCAGGCAGGTACATGTGTCCCGGTTTGCATCGGGAAACGGTTGTTATTGACATAAGCGCGCGAAAAAAGCGCGCGGCAAAAGGGGATGGCACCATGGACCGAATCAATCTGAAAATCAGAAGCGTGCTTTGCGCGGCGCTCTGCTGCGCGGCGGTTTTGGCGGGCTGTGCGCCGCAGGGGGAGAAGCAGGCCGCGTCCTCCTTTGGCACGGTGTCCGCGGCGGCAGTTGACACGGCCTCGCCGGCCGCGTCCGGTGCGGTTGATCTGACCGATTACGATGCGCTGACCGATACATATCTGCACCGGCCGTTTTATTCGGGCGTGACCGCGCAGAGCTGGGATACGCCCCGGGAGATTGACGGCGGGGCGCTGATCGATTTTTATGGCGTCTATTGGACACAGGAGCATCCCGGTGAACAGAGCGGCGGCTTTTTCCCGGCGGCTGAGGTGGAGGCGTATGTGCGCCAATTTTTCACCGCGGACCCGACGGAGACGATGCGTGCGCACGCCCGGTATGACGCGCAGCGGGACGCCTACGAATTCACAGGGCTTGGCGGCGGCGCGTCCGGGCGTGTCGTGGGCGCGGCTCTGGACGGCGATATGCTGACGCTTGATTACGCGGCCTTCAGCGCGGCGGACGATACGACTGTAATGTGGGAAGGGACGCTGTCAATCGTGCTTAAGGAGGACGGGAGCTTTCAGTATGCGTCGAATATACGTTCCCCATCATCCGGTACGGGGAATCAGGGCGCGGCGGCCTGAACGAATGCCCATCCGCCTGATTTGAGCGGCTGCCGGGACAGGGCGCGTATGATCCCTATATTTTAGATCAGGCGGCTTCGCCGAGAGGGAGGTGGCTTCATGCCGCACATCGGGATGCGTATTATCAAATCGGCTGCGGCTGTCTTTCTGTGCTTTATGATCGACCTGCTGCGCGGCGGCGCGGGCGTGCCGTTTTACTCGGCGATCGCTGCCGTCCTGTGCATGCAGCCATATGTTTCAAACAGCATCAAGGTTGCGCTCAACCGCGTCGTGGGTACGCTGACCGGCGGGTGCGCGGGCATGGCGCTGCTGCTGTTTGAACGCGCGTTTCTGCCGCGGGATTGGCCGGTTGTGCAATACTTGCTTGTGTCGCTCATGGTGATTGTACTGATCTATATCACGGTGCTGCTTCGGGAAACGAGCGCCTCTTACATCACCTGCGTGGTCTTTATGAGCGTTGCGGTTTCGCACGGCATGGACGTCAATCCGTATCTGTTTGCATTCAACCGCATTCTTGACACCCTGATCGGCATCGGCGTATCGCTTGCGGTCAACAGCGCGCACCTGCCGCTGCCGCGCCGCCGGGAGATCCTGTTTGCGTGCGCGCTCGACGGCGGGCTGCTTGGAAAAAGCGGGCGGATGACCGCGTTCACACGCATCCGTCTGACCCAGCTTGCCGAGCGCGGCGCGAATATCGCCGTTGTGACGGACCGGACGCCGTCGTCGTTTTTGCCGCTGCTTGACGGCGCGCAGCTTCGCCTGCCGGTCGTGTGTCTCGACGGGGCGGCTTTGTACGATATCGACAGCGCGCGTTATTCCGACCTGCGCGCAATGCCGGAGGAGGCTGCGCGCGCTGTGACCGCCGCGTTTGAAAAAGCCGGGCATGGGTGCTTTATTTACAGCGTTGTGCGCGATATGATGCACGTCTATTATGGAAAATTTTCAAATCCCGCCGAGGAGGCGCTTTATGAGCAGCTCTATGCCAGCCCGCACGAGGCGTATGTTTACGGACCGCTGCCGGCCGGCTGCGACGCGCTGATGATTGCCGCGCTTGAGACGGACGAAGCCGCCGGGGCGCTGCGCGCCGCCATTGAGGCGCTGCCGCAAGCGGAATATCTGCGCATCCGCGCGGTTTTGGCGCGGGGATATCCGGGATATACGCGGCTGGAAATTTTAAGCGCGCCGGCCAGGCCGCGCCGTGCGCTTGAAACGCTGCGGGCGCGCTGCGGCGCTGCGTCTGTGCAGGCGGTCGTGCAGCCGGCCGGCGAGAACGGCGACGCGCTTGTACGCGCGCTGGCGCGCGCGTTCCACCGGCGCGCGCCGCGGTGAGGCAGCGCATCAAAAAGGGCGTGGGAGCCATGGCTCCCACGCCCTTTTTTCGATTCATGGTTCGCAGACCTTGTGCGGATTGAGGATGCCCTTGGGGTCGAAGGTGCGTTTGACTGCGCGCATCAGGGCGAGTATGCGCGGCGGCAGAGACTCGCTCAGATAAGCGCGCTTGGCGTAGCCGATGCCGTGCTCGCCGGATACCTGCCCGCAAAGCTGCCTGCCGCGTTCATACAGCTTTTCCATCGCAAGCGCGAGCTTCTCCTCCCATACGCCGTCCGGCAGGCCGTCGCGCAGAATATACGCGTGCAGATTGCCGTCGCCCGCATGGCCGAAGCTCTTGATACGCACGCCAAGCTCGGCCTGAAGCCCGTGCGTATACTCCACCAGAGCGTCCACCCGGCTGCGCGGCACAACGATGTCCACCTCGTCCATACAGGTCGTCGAGCCTTTGATCGCTTCCAGAAACGCGCCGCGGGCCTTCCAGATCGATTCGTCGCGTTCCTCGGTGTCGGAGATCAGCACATCGAGCGCGCCCTGTTCCAAACAGATCTGCGCCACGCCTTCATACAGCCGCTCCAGCTCCTCCGCCGAGCTGCCGTCAAACTTCAGAAGCAGGTATGCGTCCGCGCTGTGGTCGGGAAACTTTTTGCCAAGGTATTCCTCCGCATCCGCAATGACCTCCCGCTCCATAAATTCTATCGCCGTCGGGGCGGCCTTCGAACGGATAATCAGCGGAACGGTGCGGATTGCCTGTCCAAGCGTCGGGAACGGAATGAGCAGGCTGACCGTTTTCTGCGGCAGGGGCAGCAGGCGCAGCACCGCTTTTGTCACAATGCCGAGCGTGCCCTCCGAGCCGACGATCAAATCCATGAGATCGTAGCCCGAGCTGTTTTTGACAATCTTTCCGCCCAGCTCCACGATCTCCCCGTCGGGCAGTACAACCTCCAGCGCGCGCACATAATCGCGTGTGACGCCGTATTTGACGGCGCGCATACCGCCGGCGTTCGTGCTGATGTTCCCGCCGATCGTGGCTGATTTTTCGCCAGGGTCCGGCGGGTAAAAAAATCCGCGCTCCTCCACATAGGCCGCCAGATCCATCAGCAGCACGCCCGGCTCGACGGTCAGGGTGAGATTGTCTTCGTCAAGCTCGAGCACCTGGTTCATCAGGCTCAGGTCGAGCAGGATACCGCCTGCGACCGCGACGGCCGCGCCGACCAGTCCCGTACCCGCGCCGCGCGGCGTCACCGGGATGGCGTGTTCGTTGGCGTACCGCATGACCGCCGAAACCTCTGCGGCGTTTTTTGCGCGGAACACCGCCTGCGGCCAGCCGGCTGTGCCGCTCAATTCATCGTGGCTGTATTCCTCGCTGATCTCATCGCCGGCCAGCACCCGGTCGGGGTCCTGTGCAAGCTGCCGCAGGAATGTAAGATCGTGTTCCGTCAGACGTTCGCGCATACCGCCGCCTCCTTTCGTTCCCGGAGCTGGCCGAGCAGATACGGGACAATCTCGTACAAATCTCCTACCAGTCCATAATGCGCCACCCGGAAAATCGGCGCCTTTTCGTCGCGGTTGATCGCGACAATCGTCTCCGCATGGTCCATGCCGGCCACAAACTGGATAGCCCCCGATACGCCGCAGGTGATGATCAGCTTGGGACGCACGGTGCGCCCGGAAAGGCCGACCTGCCGCCTGGCGTCGATCCAGCCGGCTTCCGCCATCGGGCGCGTACAGGCGAGCTGGCCGCCAAGCAGCGACGCCAGCTCCTCAAGCATGGCCAGGTCCTCCTCCTTCTTGACGCCGCGTCCCGCCACAACGAGCACATCGGCCGATTCAATGTATTTTTCCTCCGGCTTCGGCGCGGCTTCGAGCGCCTGCACGCCGCCCTTCAGGCGGGTTGGATCGACGTGGAGGCTGACGATCTGCCCGCTGCTGTGCGGCGACCGTTCCGGCGCGTTCATCACCTTATAACGCACTGTAGCCATCTGTGGACGATGGTTCGGGGTGACGATCTCCGCCATGATATTGCCGCCGAAAGCCGGGCGGATCTGTACAAGATCGGTGTTTTCATTCATCTCCAGCACTGTGCAGTCGGCTGTAAGCCCCGTTTTCAGCCGCGCGGCCACGCGCGGGGCAAGCTGCCGGCCGACAGCCGTCGCGCCGACCAGGATCGCCGCAGGACGCGTCTGTGCGATAAATGCTTCAAAGACGGCGGCATACGGTTCAATGGAAAAATGGCGCAGCGCGGGGTCGTCGCAGACATAGACCTCGTCCGCGCCGTAGTGAAGCAGCTCGTGGGCGGCTTGGCTGACGCCGCCGCCCATCAGGAGGACGCGGACCGGCTGCCGGATGACGGCGGCCAGTTCGCGCGCCTTGCCGATCAGCTCGAATGTCACCGGATGCAGCACGCCTTCCTCATGGTCGGCATAAACGGCGACGCCGCTCCACTGTGATTTGTCCACGGCGGGCGCCGCTGTATCCTCGACGTATTCCGCCGCGCCGGGCGGCCCTTTTCTGACGCACAGGCGGCACATTTTGCAGGCGGCGCTGACCTGTACCGTACCGCCCCGCTCCTCAAGCGCCCCGAATGGGCAGAGGCGGATAAAGGCGGCTGTGTCGCCGATTTTTTCAGGATGGATCACCAGTTTTGCCACAAGGCGCACCCCCTCTCATACAAATTTTTTCTGCCGCAGCATCGTGTACAGGCGTGCGCCGAGCGTCTGGCCGGAACCGCGCCAGATTTCCCGGCGCACGCCGCTTTCCGGCGGAAAAATCCGCCGCACCTGTGTGGGCGAACCGTTCAGGCCGTAATGCCGTTCATCCCGGTCGTCCATATCGTCGAGCGTCAGGACCGTGACGGGCCGTTCGCGGCTGGCGCACAGCTTGACATAGGAGGGCAGGCGCGGCTGGCAGATGTCCTTGTCGACCGACAGCAGGCACGGAAACTGCACGCGTGTAGTTTCAAGGCTTTGCGGCAGATCCGCCTCCACGACGACGGCGCCTTTCTCCGCGCGGACAATCCGCCGGACGTTGGCCACGCTTGGGATGCCGAGCCATTCGGCGATCTCCGGGCCGACCTGGGCGGTATCGCCGTCGGTCGTCTGCTTACCGCAGATCAGAAGGTCGAAGCGGCCCGCCCGGCGCACGCCCTGCGCGAGCGTATAGCTTGTGGCGAGCACGTCCGCACCGCCGAACCGCCGGTCGGAGAGCAGCACGCCGGCGTCTGCGCCCATTGCGAACGCCTCGCGGATGACCGCCTGCGCCTGCGGCGGCCCCATGCTGAGGACCGTCACGCTGCCGCCGTGTTCCTCCCGCAGGCGCAGCGCCGTTTCAAGCGCGTACAGGTCGTATGGGTTCATCTTCGATTCCACGCCGGCGCGCTTGAGCACGCCTGTCTGCGGGTCCACCTCCACCTTGCTTGACGCCGGGACCTGCTTGATGCATACCAGTATGTTCATACGTCCGTTTCCCCCTTTGCGCCGTCGGATACGATAGTGTTTTCAAGCCGTCCGATCCCGTCGATTTCCACGGAAACGGTATCGCCGGGCTGCATGGGTCCGATGCCCAGGGTGGTGCCGGTCAGGATCACGTCGCCCGGCAGGAGCGTCATAACCGCCGACAGCCAGCTTACGATCCAGAGCGGCTTAAAGAGCAGGTGCCGCGTATTCGAGTTTTGCACGGTACGGCCGTTGAGGATGGTGCGGATCGGCAGGCCGGACGGGTCGGCCTCGGTATCGACGCAGGGCCCGAGCGGCAGAAACGTATCAAAGCCCTTTGCAACCGACCACTGGCCGTCCGAGGGCTGCAAATCGCGGGCGGTCACGTCGTTGGCGCAGGTATAGCCGAGGATATGACTGGCCGCCTCGTGTTCCGGGACGTTTTTGGCGCGCCGCCCGATGACGATTGCAAGCTCGCCCTCGTAGTCCACGCGCTTTGACTGCGCCGGATAAACGATGCGGCCGCCAGGCCCGATGACCGCCGTGGAGGGCTTGATAAAGACGACGGGCGATGTGGGGACCTTTTCGTGCGATTCAATGATGTGATCCATATAATTAAGCCCGATACAGACCGCTTTGCTCGGTCTGACGGGTGCGAGCAGGCGTACATCGGCGCGCGCGGCACATTTGTCCGACGGTGTAAAGCCAGTGTCCAAAGCGCCGTCAAGCAGGCGGATGGTATCCGCCTGCAAGTCGCCGTACTGCTCGCGCCCGTTATAAAGAAATCTGACAAGCTTCATGGCGTTTGCCGCCCCTTTCATATGCCAGCCGGCGGCGCGCGTCAGCCGCCCAGATAGGCTTTTTTGATATCGGGGCTGTCGAGCAGCTCCCGGCTGTCGCCGCTGTTGACGATGCGGCCCACCTCGAGCACGTAGGTGCGCGAGGAGATCGACATGGCCATAAACGCATTCTGTTCAACAATGACGACAGGCGTTTTGCGTGTGCGGTTGATTTTGACGATGGCGTCGAACATCTCGTCCACGATGACAGGGGCAAGCCCGAGCGACGGCTCGTCAAACATGATCAGCTTCGGATCGCTCATCATGCCGCGCCCAATGGCGAGCATCTGCTGTTCGCCGCCCGAGAGGGTGCCCGCCTGCTGGCGGGCGCGCTCCTTTAAGCGCGGGAACAGCTCGTATACCTCGGCGATGTGCTCGTCAAGCTGCGCCTTTGTATACTTTTTGCAAAACGCGCCCATCTCCAGATTTTCAAGCACGCTCATCTGCGGAAACACCTCGCGCCCCTCAGGGATATAGACGATGCCGCGTCCGACGATCAGATGCGCTTTCAGGTCGCTGATCTGCTCGCCGTTGTAGGTGACTGCGCCGCGTGCGGGGCGGTTGATGCCCATAATCGTTTTCATGAGGGTTGTCTTGCCCGCGCCGTTGGCGCCGATGATTGAGACGATCTCATCTTCGTGCACCTCAATGGAGACGTCGAACAGGGCCTGGACGTTTCCGTAAAACACGTCGATTCCATGTACTTTCAGCATAGCCATAGACTAACCCTCCACCGGCTTGTATTTGTCGCCGAGATAAGCGCGGATCACCTCGTCGTTGTTCTGAATTTCATAGGGGGTCCCTTCCGCGATCTTTGCGCCGAAGTTGAGCACAGTGATCTTGGTGCTGATATTCATAACGACGTCCATGTTATGCTCGATCAAAAAGAGATCGATCCCGCGCTCGTGTGTTTTTAACAGGATGTCGACAAATTCGCGCCGCTCGGAAGGGTTCAGCCCTGCGGCCGGCTCGTCGAGGATGAGCAGGGCCGGCTTGAGCATGAGCGCGCGGCCAAGCTCGGTCATCTTCTGCTTGCCGTAGGCGAGGTTTTTGACCTTTTCATGGCGCAGGTCGGCAAGGCCGATCTCCTCGAGCACCTGTTCGGCGCGTTCGGTCAGCAGCTTTTCCTCTCGTTTTTCGCCGGGCAGGTCGACGAGAAACCGCACAAGCCCGATCTTTGTCATCTGGTGCGCGCCGATCATCAGGTTTTCCAATACGCTCATGGACCCGAACAGCTTGAGGTTCTGGAATGTGCGCCCCACGCCAAGACGGGCGATGCGGTAGACAGGGCTGCCGCTTGTTTTGACGCCGCGGTAAAAGATTTCGCCCTCGCTGACAGGCAGCACGCCTGTGATCATATTGACCGTCGTCGTCTTGCCGGAGCCGTTCGGGCCGATCAACGAATGGATGCAGTTTTCCGGCATTTCAAGCGACAGGTCGTTCACGGCGACCAGGCCGGAAAAGCGTTTTGTGACATGCTCCATTTTCAGGACAGGTTGCATCATGCGCGCCTCCCGCTCTTTTGTTTTTTCGGCATCCAGAACCGGCCGAGATTCTTTTCACCGCCAAACAGGGATACAAGCCCGTTGGGCAGGAAGATCGCGAATAAAAGCGCGATGATGCTGAAATACAGCCAGTAGTTCGTGCCTAGAAAGCGCAGGCATTCCGGCAGCAGCGTGATCATCGCCGTGCCCAGGATGTTGCCCGGCACCGAACCGATGCCGCCGATCATCATCATGATCAGATAGTTGGCCGACAGATCAGTTGTAAAGGTCGTCGGGTTGAGATAGCCCATCAGGTAGGCGTACATTGCGCCGCCGAGGCATCCGAACACGGTGGCCAGCGTGAAGGCCTGAATTTTGATTTTGGCGATGTCGATGCCGCACGCTTCGACCGCCTCCACATTGTCGCGGATGGCCTTGAACACGCGTCCCCATTTGGAATGGACAATGCGCCACGCGGTGAACGCGAGCAGCACGACGGCGGCCAGGTACAGGTAGTAGACCTTGCGCGAGGTATCCAGCGCGTAGCCGAACAGGCTGATATGCGGGATGCCCTGCACGCCCATGGTGCCGCCGGTCAGCTCGACCCAGTTGGTCAGGATCAGGCGCACGATCTCTGAAAAGCCGATCGTCGTCAGCGACAGATAGACGCCCTTGAGCCGCAGGCTCGGATAGCCGAGCATCCATCCGATGGCCAGCCCCATGACGATCGCCAGCAGAAAGCCGATCCAGGGCGATACGCCCAGGCGCGTGCTGAACAGCGCCGCCGTATAAGCGCCAAGCCCCATGATGCCGGCGGTGCCAAGGTTCATCTGGCCGGTCAGCCCGGTGATGAAATTGAGTCCCATGACAATGACGATATTGACAAGCGTCTGACTGAGCAGGATATGTACATAGGCGTTGTCATACGAAAGCGGGAATACGACGAGGAAAATCAGCAGCAGGCAGAGCGCCGCCCGTTTGATCCGTTTCATAGCGGGCCTCCTTTACTGTCTGTGTCCGAGCAGGCCGGACGGTTTTACAAGCAGAAATACGATCAACAGCACAAACGCCACGCAGTCCTTATACAGGGTCGGGATGACAAGGGTGCTCAGATTTTCAAGGATACCGATCAGAATCCCGCCCGCGATCGCGCCGGGCAGATAGCCGAAGCCGCCGATGACGCCGGCTGCAAAGCCCTTGAGTCCGATCATATTGGCGATGGTCAGATCGATGGTGAACAGCGGGATAACCAGGATGCCGATGGCGGAGCAGATGACCGCGCTGAGGGCGATCGTCAGATTGATGTTGGCGGTCACGTTGATCCCCATGAGCGTGGCGGCTGTTTTGTTCTGCTGGACGCAGCGCATCGCCTTGCCCATTTTCGTTGTTTTAAAAAAGATCTGCAAAGCGGTCACAATGACCGCGGAGACAAGGATGATAGCGATATTGGCCCGCGGAATCACGATGCTGCCGATCTTGACGATCCCCTTGAGAAAGCCGGGAACTGTAAAGGGCGTCGCTCCCCAGATGACACGGGCCAGCTCGGTCAGGATGCGTCCGAGGATAACCGTACCGATGACCGCGAACACGGGGGAGGCCATGTTGCGCAGCGGGTTGAAAATGCCGGTGGCGACCAGAACGCCGAACAGGAACATGGTGGCGACGGTTGCGATGATCGCGATGGCCGGCGGCGCGCCCATGCGCAGGACGAACTGTCCGGCGAACACATAGGCGCCGAGCATAATCAGCTTATCGTGGCTGAAGTTGAGCAGGCCGGTCGCATTGAAGATGATGGTGTATTCGATTGACACGAGCGCGTAGATAAAGCCGAGCGCCAGCCCGCTGACAATCAACTGGACAATGATTTCGGCTGTCAATTCTTTCACCCCTTATGATCCGCTGTTTTGCCAGCGGCGCGCGCAAAACAGCCGGTTATAGTTGGATGGCCCCGCCGGACTGGGTCCGGCGGGGCCGGTTTTTTTGTGCTGTGCGGTTACGCCGCGAGATCGACGTATTCGACCATCGTCGGGACCTTATCGCGGATCTGTGCGATGACGCAGCCGTGCAGCAGGTTGCCGTTTTCGTCGCATTTGTAGCTGCCTTCAGGCAGGACCAGCCCATCGGTTGCGGCCAGCGCGTCGCGCACAGCCTGCGGATCGGCCGAGCCAGCGCGCTCAATCGCATCGGCCAGCACATAGGTGGCGCTGTAATAGGTAGCTGCGTAAAGCTCGGGGGCATAGCCGTACTTGTCGGTAAACTTTTTGGTAAACTCGGCGGTCACAGCTTCATCGCTGGTCGATACAAAATCGGTGACGGAATACCAGCCCTCGACATACTCAGGTTCCAGCAGGTTGAGCACCTGATCCATAACGACGCCCGCCGATGCGATCACCGGGACGTCGACGCCAAGCTCATAGAGCTGACGGGCGGTCAGGGCGACCTCTGCGTCGTCGGTCCAGGAGATGATGCAGTCGACGCCCTCGCCTTTGAGCTGCATGATTTGGCCGGTGAGATCCTTGTCGCCGGCATTGTGGCCGACCGCTACATACGGCACGCCCGCTTCCTCAAGGTAGGCAATGATCACATCGCGTCCGCCAGTACCGAAATCGTTATTGTTAAAGGAAATGCCTATCTTTTTCGCGCCGAGCGTCTCGATGGCGTATTTGGCCGCCACCTGTCCGTTGATTGTATCCGCCGGGCGGCAGCGGAACATGTAGGGATTTTGAGCCTCCTCAAGCTTGGGGCTTGTGCCGCCGGTTAAAAATGGGACGCCGGCATTGCGGTAAAGCTCATTGGTCGCCATCGCGTTTCCGCTTGTATGCGGTCCGATGACGGCCGCGACGTCCTGCGTCAAGATCTTTGTGACGACGTTGACCGCTGTGGTCTGGGTGTTCTGGTCGTCCTCAATCGTATAGACGAGCTTTTTGCCAAGCACACCGCCGTTTGCGTTGATTTCCTCCAATGCCAGGTCGATGCCTTCACGGGTACGCTGGCCCGCCAGCGGGAAGTTGCCGGTCAGTGCGCAGCTCAGGCCGAACAGGATTTCACCGTCGGTCGCGGCCGTCCCATCCGCGGGCGCGGCGGAGGCGCTGCTCTGGGGTGCGGACGCGGCGGTCCCCTGACTGGAGGCGGCGGGCTGCGAAGCGCCGCCGCAGCCGGCAAACAGTGTGGTGGACATCGCTGCCGCAAGCAGGATTGCGAGATGCTTTTTCATTTCGATTCCTCCCATTTTTCAGTTAGAGCCAGATGCTTATGCAGATGCAGGGTGAGCGGATCATCCTTAAGAGAACCGGCGCGGCGTCCGTCCCGCGATTTGCGGCGCGGCCTGTTTTTACGCTGTACCCGCCCCGCTGTTCGCGGCGCAGCCGGCTAAAGTTTTTTGCCGAGGCTTTTTTTCAAAAAAGCCGGAGCGCAGCCGGCTAAAGTTTTTTGGCATACCTTTTTTTCAAAAAAGGTATGCGGGAGATCAGGAGAGCTTGCCGGCCTGCCTGAGCACGTCGGTGAGGACAGCCTTTTCCGCTTCGGTGATGGGGGCGAGCGGGCTGCGGGCCGGGCCGACCGGAATACCGGTTACAAGCTCGATGGCCGGGCGCATGATCGAGTTGGGCAGGATGCGTCCGTTCTGGCCGCAGCTCTTGCAGAAACGGTAAAGCGGGATGAACAGCTCGCGGGCGCGGGCGTTGTCGCCGGCGGCGAAGGCGTCCATAATCGCGCGGATTTCATGGCCGAAGATGTGCGCGCCGCCGCTTACGATGCCCATGGCACCCTGAACGATGGTCGGCAGAAGCATGATGTCGTCGCCGTTGAAGATAACGAATTCGGGATTGGTGTCCTCGGTGGCCAGAAAATAATCCGTGACCTGGGTCGGATTGACGCCGGCCTCGTCCTTGATGCCGATGATGTTCGGGATTTTGGACAGCTCATGGACGGTTTGGGCCTCAATGTTGATGCCGACAAAGATGGGAATGTTGTAAAGCAGGATGTTGACGTTAACGCTTTCGGCGATCTGCTTGTAATGGTTGTAAACGCCCTGCTGCGTCGGCTTGTTATAGAAGGGACAGACGATCATGCAAAGATCGATGCCGAGCTCCGCAGCCTTTTTGGTGAGCGCGGCCGTTTCCTTTGTGGAGGCGCAGCCTGTGCCGGCAATGACTGGCTTGCGGCCGGCGCTGACACGGACGGCTGTTTCCATCAGGCGCACGCGCTCGTCAAAGGTGAGCAGGCTTGCTTCGCCGGTCGTACCGGTGACAATCAGCGAATCGCAAAGATCGTTTTTGATCAGATATTCAATCAGATCGCCATAGACCTTGTAGTCGATTTCCTCATCCTTGCCGAAGGGCGTGACCAGCGGCAAAAGAATGCGGCCGTATTTTGCGGTGAACTCTTTCCTTGTCATGCTGTGTTCCTCCAGATCATAAATTGTAATATTTATCAGGCTGTAATGTTGTCTGATATCGTGTCTAAAAGTATAGACGGGATGCTTGTGGTTGTCAACATGTATTTTGAAACTTTGTATAAAATAATAAAAATATATAGTAAAATTTTGTTGTATTACAAAAAACAAAAGCTTGACAAGTCTGAAAAAGGGCTGTTATAATCAATTAAGATGTCAGACAATCTTATAATAATTTTATTAATCAATTAAGGAGGTTCGCATGATCATTGACGCGCACTGCCATCTTGGCAGGGATGTGGTTTACGATTTTGAGGTGACAGAATCGCGGCTGCTCGGCACAATGGCAGAAAACGGAATCGGCGGCGCGATCGTCCAGCCCTGCATTGCACGGCCCTATCTGGAGGATACGCGCGCCGCACACGACCGGATTGCCGCGCTCTGCCAGGCACATCCCGGACGGATATGGGGGATGGCTTCGATCAATCCGCATTTTAGGCCGGACGATTACCGCGCCGAGCTGCGGCGCTGTGTAAAAGAGCTTGGTTTTGTCGGCGTCAAGCTGACGCCCAACGGCCATGCGGTCGATCTGCTGTCGCGTGACGCCCGAGAGGTCTTTGACGCGGCGCGGGAGCTGTCCATCCCTGTGATGGTGCACACCGGCATGGGCGTCCCGTTCGCAGACCCGGTTCGCCTGACGCCGCTCGCGCGCGATTATTCCGATGTCCGCATCGTGATCGCACATGCCGGTTCCGACTTTTTTTCGGTACAGGCAATGCTGTTGGCGCAGGCGTTTGACAATGTCTGGCTGGAGCCGAGCGGCGTCGGCATAGAAAATATCGAGCAGTTTTTGCAGGCGCTGCCGCCTGACAAGCTGATGTTTTCCACCGATGTGCCTGCGCAGGCGGCCGGGGAGCTGTTCAAATACCGTCAGGCGGTGCGGGATCCGGCCGCGCTCGAGCAAATTTTTTCACACACAGCGATAGAGGTCTTTCGATTAAACCCCGAATCCATGTCGTAAAGGAGCTGTATTGAAATGAGAGATGGAGCACAGATCATTCTTGGAGCAGGAAGATATATCCAAACGCCGGGGGCTGCCGCGCTGACCGGGCGGGAGGCGAAATTTTTTGCGGACCGGGCTATTGTGGCGGCGGGCGCGACCGCGTGGCAGATCGCCGGGCAACAGGTGGAAGAAAGCCTGCGTGCAAACGGCGTGGACTTTCTGTTTCATCCGTTTTCCGGCTTTTGCAGCGAGACGACGGTCGGCGCGATTGTGCGCGATGCCGAGTCGTTCGGCGCGCGGCTGATCATCGGTGTGGGCGGCGGAAAGTGCATGGACACGGTCAAGCTGGCGGCCGACCGTCTCGGCGTCCGCGTCATCACCGTGCCCACGTCGGCGGCTACCTGCGCGTGTTATGCGACGGTCTGTATCAAGTACGACGATACCGGGACGCCGGACTGCAACGAATACTGCCGCCAGCCGGTGGCCGCTGTGCTGGTCGATACCGACCTGCTGGCGCGCCGGTGCCCGGCGCGCATGCTGGCCGCAGGCGTGGCGGACGCGATGGCCAAGTATCCTGAAATCGATTTCAGTATTCGCTTTGTCAAGGGCTGGGATATCACAATCATGCCGGTTTCGGCTTTGCAGGTTGCCAAATCGAACACAGATAAATATTTTGCAGACGCGGCCAACGCCGTTTTACAGGTTGCGGACGGCACGCTTACGCCGGTTGTCGACGATATCATCTTCACGAATCTTGCGCTGACGGGTTTGACCTCGCAGCTGTCGAGCGGCAGCAAGCAGCTTGCGGTCGCACATGGCCTTTACGACGCCGTCAGCAAGCTGTTTAAACCGCAGCGCGCAAGGCTTCTGCATGGTGAGATCGTCTCGTGCGGCATTCCCGTGCAGCTTGCGGTCAATGGATATTCAGAGGAGTACATCGAAAAGAATGTGCGTTTTCTTGAGCTGATCGGCACGCCGATGCAGTTTTCACAGCTCGGGATCGAGCCGACTGAGGAAAATCTGGAGCAGATTCTCGCTTTCATTTTTGATAATGTCGGGATCGACGAACCAGCGCTTCAGGAAAAAATCCGCAAGAACTTTGCACGCGTCATGAAATAGGCTTTTAGCTTTTACATACCGAATATAAATGAACAGGCAAGCCTTCTATTTTTAAGCAAGCTCTTGATGAGAAATGTTGGAAGTGTTATAATAGAAGCGGATACGTCCCGCCCTGTTGTCTTGTGATCGGACAAAGCTAGTACGAGCCTTGGGCAATTCCATGTTGAAAGCGGTGGGCCTTATGAAACCGATCGAACGGATTTCAATTGTCGATCAGGTGATCAACAATTTGAAGGAATACATTGTCGAAGGAAACATCGATGTGGGCGATAAAATGCCGACAGAAAAGGAAATCTGCGAAATGTACGGCGTTGGCCGTTCAACGGCGCGCGAGGCGTACCGGATGATGCAGGCCATCGACATGATCGACGTGCGCCGCGGCAAGGGCGCTTATTTCAAGGGCTTTCCGGAGGAACGCACCGACGACAGCTATGTGGCCAACTGGTTCCGCGAGCACAGCCAGCGGCTGACCAACATCATGGAGGTGCGCATCGCCATCGAAACGATGACCACACGTCTGGCGATCCAGCGCATGAGCGACCGGCAGCTTGAACAGCTTCGCGTGCTGCATGAGCTGTTCGTGCAGAGTGCAAGGGCGAAAAACTATGTCAAGATGGCGTTTTACGATGAGGAGCTGCATCATAAGATTGCGGAGGCGAGCGGTAACGAGCTGCTGATCAGAATGGAAAAGATCATCGCCGAATGTATCATGGATTACCGTATGCAGACCTACCAGCTGCCCGATAACGCCGTACATGCAATTACCACGCACGACGCGCTGCTCAGCGCGTTTGAAAAGCGCAACGCCGAAGCCGGCGTCGCGCTGATGACCGAACATCTGGAAAATTCCCTGGAGGATATGCAGGCCATCACGCAGGAAAAGGATTCCGGGACGCCATTATAAACTGTGCTTTTAAAACACAAAACGCCGCGCGATGATTTCATCGTGCGGCGTTTTCGCATCCATGACCGTTTGCTGCCGTCACGGAGCGAGGCAAAATATTAGAGCCGTCGCATTGCGGGAAGCGTAGAGAGAAGGTCGGTTTTTACAGTGTTTACGGGCGAATGTGAAAAATTATAAAAAAATAGTGACAAAACATGGGCGCGGATATATAATAGAATCCGTCTTGCCCTGGGGCGGTTCGCCGTTTAACAGCGAGCCGTTTCAGAGAAACAGAATGAAGGAGAGAAAACACATGAAAACAAAATGGCTGTCACTGTTGGCTGCGATGCTGCTGCTTATCGCACTTACGGCGTGCGGCGGGGCGGACATGCCGATGGAGGCCACGCTGGATGGCTATACCATCGTCCTCGGGCAGACAACCGTACAGGATCTTGTCGACCGTGGGTACGAGGCGCACCTGGAGAAGATGCCGGATTTCGCGCGGGACGGAGAAAAATACATTTCATTTAATTACAGTCTGAGCAGGGGCGCGGGCGATCAGATTTTTGCGACTGTCAGCGTGCCGTGGAGCGGAAACACAGATATTACCGAGGAAACAACTCTTTCCGCTTCAGAGGGGATTTTGCAGACCGTGACGCTTACCAAAACAGCGACGGAAAAGGTTGAGGCTGCATATAACGGCGTAAGCGTACAGGATTTGTCATTCGATTATGCCGCGCAGGAATGGGGCGCGAAGGAAAAAAAGGACGCGTCGAAAAAGACTTACACACTTCAGGCGAAGCGGGGGTTGGTACAGTTTCAAAGTTATCTGACCAGCGATGAGGATTTCCATTCCGTTTCAATCCAGCTTTCTGATAAAGAGTTTGAAAAAATGCAGAAGTGAGGAGCAGCCGCGTAGCGTTCTGCTGATATGACAGCGGTTCGCACCGCGCCGCCAAGCTATGCGTCCGACCGGTAAAGCCGGCGGGCGCATAGCTTTTTTTGATGGCGTTTTTGTCGACGAGCGTCGTATTATATAACGCACGGGACTGAATATTGCGTAGATTTAAAAATAAAAGTACATTTTATGGTGCAGAAGTGTTGAATTTTTGTTGTAATATGTTTATACTGATAATAAAAAGGGGAAATTTGTTTCCTAATAGAAGGGCCTTTTTTTCCACTGTGGCTCTGGAAGGAAGGATCAGGAGGGAATCGGACATATGAAGTCTATCAAGTCAAAAATTCTGGTTAACATGCTGCCGGTCGTATTGATTGGTTCCATATTGATAGGAGCAGTCTCCGCAGTTTTAAACTACAAAGGTACCTATGCGGTTCTCGAATCTACAATCGTCCCGGCTGCGGACATCGCAAGTGAAGCGATCAATGAAGATCTGGAGGGGTACTGGGCGACTTTGACTGAGGCTGCAGCGCTGGACGTTTTCCACACCTCAAAACCAGACGATACGGCGCTGATCAAGCGGTCGGAGGGCATTGCTTCGCGCAACGGATTTATGTATCTTGGCAAGCTCGACGCGCAGGGAATCGGCCCATCTGGGGAAAATAACAGTGATCAGGATTATTTTAAACAGTGCAGGGAGCGTGTGGCTCCGGTGATCTCCAACCTGGTCCACAACGGCGATCAGATGGTTTTTATTATGGCTTCTCCAATTCTGACAAATGGGAAATTCGACGGCCTTGTTTACGGCGCAGTGGACGCGGCATTTTTAACAGAGATTGTAAGCAGCCTGCATATCGGTAAAAGCGGGCAGGCTTATATCCTGGACGAGTATGGAAATGTGATCGGGCATCCTGATCCGTCGTATGTCGCTGATGGCGTCAATATGATTGAACAGGCCAAAAGTGACAAGAGCGTCGCAGATATCGCGGCAATCCATGAGCGGATGATCAAGGGCGAGTCCGGATTCGACACATATAAATTTGGCGGGGATAATAAGATTTTCGGCTATACCCCGATCGAGGGCGAGCAGGGATGGAGCGTTGGTATTGAGGCCAGCAAGTCGGAATTCATGGCGTCGCTTAAAATGAGTATCGTGATCATGGTCCTCATTGTCCTGGCTGTTATTATTGCCGCTGTCTTTATCGCTGTGCGGTTGGCACGTTCGGTTGCCAATCCGATTAAGGCCTGTATGGAGCGTTTGGATCTGCTTTCGACAGGTGATCTGCACACGCCGGTTCCGCAGATTCATTCAAAGGATGAAACGGCCGGCCTGATGAACGGCCTGGATGTGACTGTGACACGCCTGGCCGATGTGGTGCGCGACGTTTCCACGCACTTGGGCGAAATGGCACAGGGCAATTTTACAATGGAAATGACCCGCCAGTACCGGGGGGATTTTGTCGCTATTCAGCAATCGATGAAGCAGATCAACGATTCCATCAACAATACGCTTTCTCAGATCAGCATGGCTGTCGACCAGGTTGCCAGCGGATCCGACCAAGTGGCTGCAAGCGCCCAGTCGCTCAGCCAGGGTGCGACCGAGCAGGCCAGTTCTGTGCAGGAATTGGCTGCGACCATTGCGGATATCTCGAACCATGTGCAGCGAAACGCTGAAAATGCAACCAGCGCCAACGAGAGCGCGCAGCGTGCCGGAGACGATATGCAGCAGAGCAATGTCAAAATGCAGGATCTGGTCGCCGCCATGAGCGAAATCAACAGCACGTCGGATGAGATCAGCAAGATCATCAAGACCATTGAGGATATCGCGTTCCAGACGAATATCCTGGCGCTCAACGCAGCCGTTGAGGCGGCGCGCGCCGGCGCGGCCGGCAAGGGCTTTGCGGTTGTTGCGGACGAGGTGCGCAACTTGGCCGGCAAGAGCGCCGACGCGTCCAAGAGCACGGCGGCGCTGATTGAACGTTCGCTTCAGGCGGTTCACAACGGTATGAAACTGGTGGATGAGACAGCCGATTCGCTGGTGCGCACCATGGAAGGGGTCAGCGTTTCTGTACAGATGCTCGACCGGATCGCGGAGGCGTCGCGCCAGCAATCCGAATCGATCGAACAGGTCAGCCTGGGCATCGATCAGATATCCTCCGTGGTTCAGACAAACTCCGCTACCTCCGAGCAGAGCGCCGCGGCCAGCGAGGAGCTGTCCAGCCAGGCGGGGCTTGTCAGATCGTTGGTCGGCCAGTTCCGGTTGCGCGGCGCCGCCGCCCAAGCGCCGCTGGACGAGCCGGCGGAGGAGTCTGACAGCTTGACATTTACAGATTCCAAATATTGACCGGTTAAAAAGAGGCTGGCATCACTGGATGCCAGCCTCTTTTTTACAAATTACAGGCCGTAGCGGGACAGAATATGCTCATATTTTTGCAGCAGTGTGCGGCAAACACTGTCGGCCTTTTCAAAGTCCATCGCAGACCGGTAATACTCCTCCAGTTGATCGTGCAGACGCTTGGCCTCGGCCAGCAGCTTGCTGGCCTGCTCGATCATCTGCGCCGCCGCTTTGCGGTTGAAGGCGATGCGCTTGCGGTGCGCACGCAGTTGTTCAGCGTCGGTGAAGCGGCGCGAACGGATGATCTTATACGGTTCGATCTGCGGCTTGTGAAAATCGTTGGAGGTCATAAAGCCGATTTTGAGCGCGGGGATAAACAGGTGATCGATTTTTTCAAACGGGAACAGCGGACAATAACAGGTGATGACATCCCAGCCCATTTCGAGAGCATGGCTGCGCAGCGCGCTCAGCATAAGCCGGGAGGCAGCCCCATATACGTCGTCGATCAGATAGAGGCGGTCGCACAGCGCGCGGGCTGTATCCTCAAACATCAAAACGCCCTTGTTGGTCACGCAGGAAAGAAAGCGCACCGATTCGCGGCCGCGCCCCTCCGGCCCGCCCTTGAAGGCGCCGAGCGCCAGACGCCGCGCCGCCTTTGCCACCTTGGAGGAGGTGGTGGCGTCGAGCGCAATGCGGTATGTATCGCCGGTAAGGCTGCCAGCCGCGCCCAAAAAGCGGCAGCAATGCTCATGGCACCGGCTGATTCGCGCCGAAAGCGCCATGATCGATTCACGCGATTCGAATAATGCATGTTCATCCCAGCAGGAGGACAGATCGACAATCTGTTCAAACGCACCGGGATATTTTGGTTCGATGACATGGGATGCCGCGCTTAAAATAAAAACCGTTCCGATTTACTTTTTTCCTGTTTCGTATTATGATAAAGTACAACGTGGAGCATTCTTCCGCAGATTGTTTGCGGCAGAAAGACGGAAAGGAAGATGTATTTTGAACAAACGGCGATTGGGCAATACAGGGCTGCTTGTCGGCGAGGTCGGTATGGGCTGCGAGGGCTTTTTAGAAAAAACGCCCGAGGAGGTTTCGGCGATGATCGACCTTATGGAGGGGCGCGGCTGCAACTGCATCGACCTGTATACTCCGAATCCCGAGATGCGTACAAGCCTTGGACGGGCGCTGCGTGGCCGTCGCGGCCGGTTTGTTTTTCAGGCGCATCTTTGTACGATCTGGAAGGATGGTCAATATAAACGCACGCGTGAAATCGGCGAGGTGAAAGCTGGTTTTGAGGATTTATTGACGCGTATGGAGCTTTCATCCGTGGAGATCGGGATGATTCATTATGTCGATTCAATGGCTGATTGGGAGGAGGTGTGCAGAGGCCCGGTCATGCGTTATGCGCAGCAGCTCAAGGCGGACGGTGTGATCGGACATATTGGACTTTCCAGCCACAATCCCGCTGTGGCGCACAAGGCTGTTGAAAGCGGGCTGATCGAGGTGCTGATGTTCAGCGTCAATCCATGCTACGACCTCCAGCCCGCAAGCGAGGACCTGGAGTTGCTGTGGGCTGAACAAAGCTACGAGAAACCGCTGGTCAATATGGACCCGGAGCGCGAGGCGCTTTATGAGGCGTGCCAGCGGATGGGAGTTGGGATCACCGTGATGAAGGCGTTCGGCGGCGGCGATCTGCTTGATGAGACGCTCTCGCCGGCCGGCCGCGCGCTGACGCCGTATCAGTGCATGAGCTATGCGCTGACCCGGCCGGCCGTGGCCTGTGTGATGGCCGGAGCGCGCACTCTGGACGAGCTGCGCGAATGTCTTTCCTATTCGGACGCTTCTCGAGAGCAGCGCGACTACGCCGCCGCACTCGCTTCGTTTCCCAAAATAAGCTGGCAGGGGCACTGCATGTATTGCGGACACTGCGCGCCCTGCCCCAAGGGGATCGATATTGCATCCGTTACAAAATTTTTAAATCTCTGCAAGGCACAGGGCGGCATACCGGAGACAGTGCGCGAACACTATGCGGCGCTGCCGCGGCACGCATCGGACTGTGTCGCATGCGGCGCCTGCGAAAAATGCTGTCCGTTTGGCGTGCCAGTTATAGAGAATATGAAAAGCGCGGCAGAGCTGTTTGGAAAATGACACGGCTGTTCATACTGCTGTATGCGGGTCGTTATGCGGCATATGTATCAATGAAAGGGGAAATATAGTGGATTTGCTGATTCATGATGTGAAGGGTGCGTCCGCGAAGGCGCTGATTACCGGAGCATTTGCGGGCGCACAGGTCATCGCGGATGATGGACCTGCGCGCCCGTGTATCGGCTGTTTCGGCTGCTGGATTAAAACGCCCGGGACCTGTGTAATCCGGGACGGCTATGCGGATATGGGCGCACGGCTTTCACGCTGCAAAAGGTTGTTTATTGTCAGTCAGTGTGTTTATGGCGGGTTCAGTCCGTTTGTAAAGACAGTGATCGATCGCAGCATCTCCTACGTACATCCTTATTTTGTGATAAAAAATGGTGAAATGCATCATCGGGGGCGCTATGAAAACAGGATGGATTTGACGGTTTGGTTTTATGGGACCGACCTGACGGACGCCCAGCGCGCGACAGCACGCAAATTTGTACAGGCCATGGCCGTTAACTTCTATTGCAGGTTAAACCAAGTCTGCTTTGTCGACGCTCCCGATGACATAAAGGAGGCGCCGGCAAAATGAAAACAGCCCTGATTAACGCCAGCCCGAAACGGACGGGCAGCGCCTCCGGGATGTTGCTCGACGCGCTGTATCCCAGACTGGAGGGCTGTTCGTGTACGGAATTCAGACTCGGAATTGAAAAACCGGATCCGCAGATTTTAGAGACGTTCGCGGATTTTGACGCTTTGGTATTTGCCTTTCCGCTTTATGTGGACGGCCTGCCGGCGCATCTGCTGCGGCATTTGCAGGCGTTGGAGCCGCTGCTTTTGCAGCGGCCGTGCCCGGACAGGCGCGTTTATACGCTGGTCAACTGCGGATTTTACGAAGGGCGGCAGACTGCCTGCGCGCTGGAGATGATGGAGCATTGGCGGCTGCGGGCCGGGCTTGACCGCGGCATGGGCCTTGGCGTCGGCGCTGGGCCGATGATGCTGGAGCTTGCAAGCGTTCCGCCTGGACATGGTCCCAAGAAGGCATTGGGGGAAGGGTTGGACGTATTGGCCGCGTGCATCAAGAACGGTGCGCCGGGGGAAAACCGGTTTTTGTCAGTCAATTTTCCGCGCTTTGCATACCGTCTGGCAGCGCAGGCGCATTGGAGGCGATTGGCGCGCGCCAACAACCTTTCGGCGCGCGACCTGTTCCGCAGGATTGAAAGCGAATAGAAACAGAGCAGCCGGCCCGGGCATATGATTGCCCGGGCCGGTCTGTTTAAAAAGGGCTTGATTTCCCGCTGCAAATGCGCCACAATAGAAGAAAAGCGCCGTCCTGCCGGGGCGGGCCATGCGGGTGAAAAATGTACGGGGAGGCGTAGCGGATGGAACAGGAGGAAATTTACCGGTATCTGGCGCGGTCGTTCCCGGTATGGGAACGGCTGAACGCGAGGGAACAGGCCGGCCTGGCGGAACATACCGCACAGGTCCATTATGAAAAAGGCGCGCGCCTGCACGGCGCGGGAACCGAATGCATCGGCGTGCTGTTCGTCATGCGCGGACGGCTGCGCGCATACATGCTCTCGCAGGAGGGGCGTGAGATTACGCTCTACCGGCTGGGAGCAGGGGAAATTTGTATCCTGTCCGCGTCGTGCGTGCTCTCAGAGATCACATTTGATGTGCATATCGACGCGGAGGAGGACACAGACGCGCTTTTGACTGGCGCGCCATATTTTTCGGCGCTTTGTGAACAAAGCATTTATGCGGAGTGCTTTTCATATAAGCTGGCAGCGGAACGTTTTTCCGACGTGATGTGGGCGATGCAGCAGCTTCTATTCATGCGCATGGATCAACGGCTGGCGATCCTTTTGTGGGATGAATTTTCCAAGGCGGGCAGCGACGTGATCCGCCTGACGCACGAGCAGGCTGCACGCTGCATGGGAAGCGCCCGCGAGGTTGTAACGCGCGTGCTCAGGTATTTTGTCGGGGAGGGGATCGTCTCGCTTTCGCGCGGCAGCATCCGCCTGCTTGACCGCAAAAAGCTGCGCGCGCTGGCTTTTTCCGGAGAGGAAGGCGTATGAATATCCCTGCCGGTCAGGGGACGGCGCGGCTTTTCGGGGTGTTTCCCGCCGTTGACGGCGTTTAAGGGGAAGGAAAACGATAAAGTATGGGCGGGCGCGGCCATTGGCCGCGCCCGCCCATACTTTATTCTGTATCAGCGTCCCTTATACGCCGAGCATCTGTAAGATCTGCGCCTTGGAACGCACGCCGACCGACGTTCCGGTCAGCTTGCCGTCCCGGAAGGCTGCGAGCGTCGGGATGCTCATGACTTTGAAGGTCTGCGCCAGTTCCGGCTGCTCGTCGACGTTTACCTTGCACACCTTGACCGACGGCGTTTCCTCGGCAATTGTATCGAGAACAGGGGATACCATGCGGCATGGGCCGCACCACGGCGCCCAGAAATCCACGAGGACCGGACGGTCCGCGTTCAGGACTTCGGCTTCAAAGTTATTGGAAGTTACAGTGACGGTTGCCATAATCAGATCGTTCCTTTCATATTAAAAACTTATTGGAGTTACACAGCGAAAATCCGCCTGGAAAAGGAGCGGAGCTTTGGCGCGAGCAATCCGTGCGCGGATTGCTCACCGCCGGGCGCTGCGCTTGCCCGGCCGGCTATTCGGGGCTTTCCGGCGCTATAAGCGCCGGGCGCGGACAAGCCGCGGCAACGCCCCTTTTCGCGCCTCACAAGGGGCGGGCCGGCGACCCTCCCCTTATGTTATCCCCGCCGCTGTTTGGCGCGATCGTATCGGGCGCACGCCAGTACGTCTGGAGGGGGATCGTTTAACTAAACCTGCCCCACTGTTCGCGGCGCAGCCAACTAAAGTTTTTCGCTGAAGCCTTTTTTCAAAAAGGCTGGAGCGCAGCCGACTAAAGTTTTTTGCCAAGCTTTTTTTCAAAAAAGCGGGAAGTGGGTGGAGCGGTAAAAGTGCGTGCCGCCGGGATAGACGAGGACGTTTTTAAACCCATGGGCCGAGAGGATACGCGACGCGTTGTAAGCGCGCACGCCGACGGCGCACAATATGATGTAACGCCGCGCGGGATCAAGTTCGCCGATGCGTTCACGAAGCTGCCCGAGCGGGATGTGAACCGAGTCCGGAAGCTCGAACGCCTGGCGTTCCATAGTCTCGCGTACATCGAGCACAACCGCGCCGTCCCTTTTGTCGAGCGCGTCCCAGGATGAGAACGCCACTTTGCCTGTCAGAAGGTTTTCCGCCACATAACCAGCCATATTGACCGGGTCCTTCGCGGAGGAGTACGGCGGCGCATAGGCCAGTTCGAGCTTTGTCAGGTCCGAAACGCCCGCGCCAAGGCGAATGGCCGCCGCAAGCACGTCGATGCGCTTGTCAACGCCGTCGGTCCCGACAATCTGCGCGCCGAACAGCCGTTTGCCGTCCATAGAGAACAGCAGCTTTAAAACGAGCGGCGCAGCGCCGGGATAATAGGCGGCATGTGAGTTCTGCACAATCAGGATGCTTTCATAGTCGGCGCCCTTTTTCATCCCGCGCCGGATCAGCGTCTTTTCATTCGCGCCGGTGCTGGCCGCCGTAAGTTCAAAGATTTTAGCCACAGAGGTCCCCTGCGTGCCGTCATAGCTCTGCTGTGCGCCCGCGATGTTGTCAGCGGCGATGCGCCCCTGCTTGTTGGCAGGGCCAGCCAGCGGAATCATCGTACGTTCGCCGCTGATGAAATCCTGTACCTCGATCGCGTCGCCCACCGCGTAGATCGCGGGGTCGCTGGTGCGGAGAAATTGGTCGGTGACGATGCCGCCGCGCGCGTTCAGCTCAAGCCCCGCGTCTTTGGCAAGCTTGCTGTTCGGACGCACGCCGATGGAAAGGATAACCAGATCGGCAGTGACAGTACGGCCGCTTTTTAAGCGGACCGTGACGGTTTTGTCCGTGTGTTCGAACGCGTCCACGCCGTCGCCCAGGCGGAGAGAAACGCCCTGCTGCTCCAGGTGCTTGTGCAGCATAAGCGCCATCTCATAATCAAGGGGCGCCATCACCTGATCGAGCATTTCGATCATTGTCACCGATAGACCAAGCCGCCGCAGGTTTTCGGCCATCTCCAGCCCGATGAAACCGCCGCCCACAACAGCCGCCGATTTGACGCCGCGCTTTGCGATAAAGGCTTTGATTTCGTCGGTGTCAGGCACGGTCCACAGTGTGCGGATACGGTCGCTGTCAATGCCCGGGATGGGCGGGCGCAGCGGTTCGGATCCGGTTGAAAGAATCAGCGTGTCATAGCTTTCCGTATAACGCTCGCCCGCGGCGCGGTTTTCAACCGTGACCATCCGGGCCTCGCGGTCGATGGAGACAACCTCCGAACAGACGCGAACATCGATATTGAACCGGGAGCGCATCACCTGCGGCGTCTGCAAAAGCAGCGCCTCACGTTTGGGGATGGCGCCTCCCACGTGATAAGGCAGGCCGCAGTTTGCATAAGAAATATACTCGCCGCGTTCAAACAAAATGATCTCGGCGTTTTCGTCGAGCCTGCGCAGGCGCGCCGCCGCGCTTGCGCCTCCGGCCACGCCGCCGACGATCAGTACCTTTTTACCCATTTAAAATCCCCTCCGGCTGTATGATCTGTTGGGTTCAGTATACTGGAGATCCGCACGCCGTTCAGTGACTGTGTCACAGTTGGGATGCCTGGAAAGCGCAATTTCCAGATCAGGCGGCCGGCGGAACAGGAAACAAGCGCAGAGCCAGCGGGTAGTAGAAGCGGCGCGGCATGAATACGCAGAGCACCCTTTCCGCAATACCCATCGCGCCGCCGCAGTGGCAAACCGGCCGGCCGCGTTCCAGACAGCGAAGCGACCGTGCGGCAACGGTCTCCGGTTCCTGCCAGCGCATAACGCCCCGATTTCTTTGTTTGCCCTTCGGCATCCCCATCTTTAGCTGAAAATCCGTCCGTGTCAAACCGGGGCACAACGCCTGCACGCGCACATGACTGCCGCGTCCGCGCAGATCCAGATAAAGCCCCTCTGAAAATTGCTTGATGAACGCTTTCGTACCGGAGTAGAATGCGTTTGCCGGAACAATCATGTAAGCGGCGTCCGAGGCGACGTTGATGATTGCGCCGCTGTCGCGCGCACACATCTGCTCAAGCGCGGCATACGTCAGGCGGACGGTACAGCCGATATGTACGCGTTCCATCTGCAGATACGGCTCGAGCGGTCCGTCCTGGAAACATCCCCGCAGGCCAAATCCTGCGTTGTTGACGAGCAGATCGAGCTGTGTTGCGCGGATGAGCGCCTCAATCCTGCAAATGTCCCGTTCATCCGAAAGCTCCGCCGGCAGTACCGTCACCTGCACGCCATACTGTGCGCGCAGCCCGGCGGCTGTTTGTTCAAGCAGGGCTTGCCGCCGGCCCGTTAAGATAAGATTGCTGCCCTGCGCGGCGAGCGCCCCGGCAAAGGCACGGCCGATGCCGCTGGTCGCACCAGTGATCAGGGCTGTTTGATAAATTTGCATTATGATTCCTCCCTTAATGAATAAATATTATTCAATTAATTTAGAAAAAAAGAACGCCGTCAGACGGCATTCAAGTAAAGGATCAGCATGTGGGGGCGGCCGCGTCGAGCCATGCGACAACCCACTGCTGCACCCGGCGGAAACGCTCCCCACCAGGCAGGTCAAACCGGTTGAGCAGGCCGAGCTGGCCCCAGATCAGAAACGAAGCATCGGACTCCGGATCGTTTGAGACAATTTCGCCCGCTTTGATTGCGTGTTCCAATTGCTTTTGCACAAGGGGCGTAAGCAGCTCACAGACGCGCACGGACAAAATTTGATGCATACGGCGTCCGCTTTCGCTGTGGAAGGCGTTGTAAAAGCCGCCCGCCTCGTAGTGCTCGGGTGCGGGCATTTCAAGCATGCGCTGCCGCAGCGATTTTGTCCCGTCGCACAAAACAGGGGAGAGTATGCGCACCTGCTGCTGGGCGTACTGATCGACAGCACAATCGAGCAGGGCCTGCTTGGAGGGGAAATAGCGATAGCACAGCCCCTGCGAGATGCCAAGGCGCTGCGCCAGGTCGGCCATAGAGGCGCCCTCATAGCCTTTTTCACAGAACAGGTCCAGCGCAGCCTCCAGGATCTCCTGCCGACGGACCTCCGGCTGCTTAACAGTACGCCCCATAAACTTCCCCCCATTCAGTCATGCAGGAAGTATAGCACAGATCGGGAGGCCTGTCAATGAATCCAATTCAATAGATGGGTGCGGCGGTTAATTCAGCGTTTTTTCGTCTGCCGTTTGGATTAAAAAGCTTTAGCCGTCTGTGTCAATCGCTGATCTTTGGTTAAAAACACTAAAAAAGCAGTTGAACTTATCCGCCGATATGGTATAATAACCGCAAAGCGGTTATTATACCGGGGTTGTGCCCAACGGCTCGCCGCTTGCGCGGCAACCGCCTTTTGATGGGCAATTATACCATGCCGCTTCGCGGACATGGTATAATGACCGCAAAGCGGTTATTATACCGGGGTTGTGCCCAACGGCTCGCCGCTTGCGCGGCAACCGCCTTTTGATGGGCAATTATACCATGCCGCTTCGCGGACATGGTATAATGACCGCAAAGCGGTTATTATACCGGGGTTGTGCCCAACGGCTCGCCGCTTGCGCGGCAACCGCCTTTTGATGGGCAATTATACCATGCCGCTTCGCGGACATGGTATAATGACCGCAAAGCGGTTATTATACCGGGGTTGTGCCCAACGGCTCGCCGCTTGCGCGGCAACCGCCTTTTGATGGGCAATTATACCATGCCGCTTCGCGGACATGGTATAATGACCGCAAAGCGGTTATTATACCGGGGTTGTGCCCAACGGCTCGCCGCTTGCGCGGCAACCGCCTTTTGATGGGCAATTATACCATGCCGCTTCGCGGACATGGTATAATGACCGCAAAGCGGTTATTATACCGGGGTTGTGCCCAACGGCTCGCCGCTTGCGCGGCAACCGCCTTTTGATGGGCAATTATACCATGCCGCTTCGCGGACATGGTATAATGACCGCAAAGCGGTTATTATACCGGGGTTGTGCCCAACGGCTCGCCGCTTGCGCGGCAACCGCCTTTTGATGGGCAATTATACCATGCCGCTTCGCGGACATGGTATAATGACCGCAAAGCGGTTATTATACCGGGGTTGTGCCCAACGGCTCGCCGCTTGCGCGGCAACCGCCTTTTGATGGGCAATTATACCATGCCGCTTCGCGGACATGGTATAATGACCGCAAAGCGGTTATTATACCGGGGTTGTGCCCAACGGCTCGCCGCTTGCGCGGCAACCGCCTTTTGATGGGCAATTATACCATGCCGCTTCGCGGACTCGGCCTAATCAGGGTAAGATTTTAGAGAGGAATTTTGCATGAACTTATTTGTTTCAATGGCGTTTTGCATCACCACCTCCATTCCAGCCACCTGTATTGCGCTTATCTATGCGGAGCCGTTTCCGAAAAAGCGGGGGCACTATTGTTTTTTGGCTATGTGTATCCTGTCCGCGCTTTGGAATATCGGATACGCGGGAATGTTCATTTCACAAAACCCGGATTATACCCGCGGCTTCTATCGGTTTGTGCTGATCGGCTCGCTTTTTATTTTTCCGCTGATGTTCAAGCTGATGGAGGAGATCAGTGAACGGCGGTATTGTCCGCTTCAACAATTTGAAATTTACATGACCGCGCTTGCCGCTATGCTGTTTGTGATTGTGGCGCGCAGAGAAAACCTGATGCTCGTGCATTTGGATTGGGGCGGGCTTGATTTCTGTGTGCCTCAGGCGGGTGGGGCGACTGTCCTGCTCATCGCCTATTATACAATTATCGGTTTGGTGTTTTTATACTCGCTGTATCAATGGGTCAAGGCGGAGGGAGAAAAGCGGCGTGTGCGCGAGCAGGCTGGTTGGCTGTGCCTGTGTGTTTTCGTCTGCTTTTTGGCACTGGCGCTGGAATACGGCAGCCTGTTTGTCGGAATGCCGTCGATTCCGATCGGGGGCATTTCGAACCTGCTGTTGCTTGTAATCACGTTTATCATGGTCCGGCGTTACAATACAATCCAGATCAATACGCATAATTTTGCTGAATATATCTATTCCTCAACCAAAACGCCGATCCTGATTTTTGATAATGAAGGCCGGCTTGCACTGGCCAATAAATGTACGCCTCTTTTTTTCGATCTGCCTGCCGGCGCGCTGATGGGGCGAAGGCCGGAGGATTTGTTCCTGCGCGTACCGGCCGACGGCGTGGGGGAGACGCATAGTGATTCCCCTGTGCAGATGACACGGTTCAACTCGGTTTGCCGCTTCAATAAGAAGCCGTGTGATATCACAGTGACAAATGTATACGACGCATACAGCGAAGTAATTGGAACGATCTATGTGGTGTACGATATGACTGAGAATATGCGCCGTATTCAGCTGTTGGACCGTATGCGGCGCGCAGAAGTTGAATCCAACCGCTTAAAAAGCACGTTTCTGGCGAATATGAGCCATGAGATCCGCACGCCGATCAATGCTGTGATAGGCATGAGCGAAATTCTGATGCGCAAGAAGCTGCCAGACGACCTGCGTGCCGACGTCGGCGTCATACACAGCGCCGGGCAGGGGCTTTTGGCAATTATCAGCGAAATACTTGACTTTTCAAAAATTGAATCGGGCAAGTTCGAATTGATAGAGACGGAATATATGCTGCCGGCGCTGGTCGAAACGGTTGTACATATTATCGGCGTGCGCTTTTCCAAAAAGCCGGTATGCCTGTTGATCGATATCGAACCCGATACGCCGATCGGGCTGTTTGGGGATAACCAGCGCGTCCAGCAGATCCTGCTCAATCTTCTGAGCAATGCGGAGAAGTTTACGCAGTCCGGTTATGTCCGTTTGTATTGGAGATGGGAACATGCGGGCGAGGATATGGTGCGGATGATTATTTCTGTCGAGGATACCGGCAGCGGAATCCGCCCGGAGAATCTTGAAAAGATTTTCGCGCAGTACCAGCAGGTGGATGCAAAATCCAACCGCGCGCTTGTCGGCACGGGGCTTGGCCTTGCAATCGGGCGCGAGATGGCGCGCATGATGGGCGGCGATATCACTGTTGAGAGCGAATACGGAAAAGGCTCTGTGTTTACAGTCACGTTTCTGCAAAAGATTCTGGACAATCGCCCCGTTTCCTATATGCCCGAGGGCGTGCATGCCAACGTGTTGATCTGTGGAGAAATCAGATGCGTAAAGAAGTCTATTGAATTTTACTTTCCGCGCCTTGGCGTGGATTATACGCTTTGCACTTCCCCCATGGAAGCCATGCGCTTTGATCCAAAGACGTATACCCACGTGATGGCGCCTGCGGCCGAGATACGCGCTCTGCGCGCGGTGGACGGATGGGCGCACATCCGGTTCATACAGATTCTTGAGGCGATGGAATATGTTGAAACGCTCGAAGGCGACGATTGCATCCATCTGCCTCTGCTTAACCGAAGGATTGTACGCGCCCTGTCTGGAGAGGATAAAGCCGCGCCTGATATCGTATGGGAGCCGGAGCGGATGGAAAATGTACGCGTGTTGATTGTAGACGACAGTCCTGTCAATCTCCAGGTCGCGGCCGGTCTGCTGGAGCCGTATCACATGGCGGTCGATCTGGCCGCGAGCGGAGCTGAAGCGATTGAACTGGCAAAAAAGAATTTTTACGATCTGGTGATGCTCGATCACATGATGCCTGAAATGGACGGTGTGGAAACGGCGGAGCGCCTGCGCGCGTTGCCTGATTATGGCAGAGTACCGATTGTTGCTCTCACTGCGAACGCTACAAACACAGCGCGCAAAATGTTCCTTGAAAACGGTTTCGACGATTTTCTGGCTAAACCGATCAATCTCCTGCAGCTTGATCTTCTGCTGAAAAAGTGGGTCGGCTCCAGACTCAGTGACCCGGTTGCGGTTGCCGCGCCGCCGCTCGATATGAGCGGCGGCGAAGGATTGCAGGAGCGCAATCCTTCGCTTGATATCCCTGTTCTGCTTGACACACAGGCGGGGATCGATGCGTTGGGGGGCAACCTGCCAGTCTATACACATGTGATTGATGCGTTCTGCGTGGATGCCGTACAGCGTGCCGATGAACTGGAAAAGCTGGCGGATAGCAACCTCCGGGATTTTACAATTTCGGTGCACGCACTCAAAAGCGCCTGCCGTTCAATTGGCGGCGCGCTTGCCGCTGATGAAGCCGCGCGCCTGGAGCAGGCAGGCAAGGAGGGCGATGAAGCTTATATAGGGAGCGCATTGCCGTCGTTTCTGGCGCATTTGCGCGCGTTGATTACCGAGGCGCGCAAATGGCTTGAGGAGAACAAGGCGCAGGAGGCACCCGGGAGGCAGGCGGGATTAAGCAGCGCGGAAGAAATCCGCGGGAAGCTGGCGTCCCTGCGCCGGGCGTGTGAACGCGCTGAAATCAACCGCGCGGAGAAGCTCGCGGACGAGCTGTTGGCGGAGATTTGTGATGAACGGATACACTTGGCGGTTAAGGCTGTGCGTGCATCGCTTGGACAATTTGACTATATCCAGGCCGTCGATCAGATCGACCGGCTTCTGAAGGAGGAAAACTATGCCTAAAATTATGATTGTTGACGACGATATCACCAGCCTGAGCATGGCTCGGGCGATTCTGGAAAGCGAGTATACGACGATTCCGGTTCGCTCGGGTTATGAGGCGTTGCGCCTGCTGGCGGCCGGAGCCGAGCCGCCGGATCTGATCCTGCTTGATATCAATATGCCGGTGGTAAGCGGCTATGAGGTGCTGGAGAAGCTCAAGGAGGACCCGAAGCTGCGCGAAATCCCGGTGGTATTTGTAAGCGGTGAGGACGCTTACAGCAATGAGGTGGAGGGTTTCTCAAGCGGCGTCAAGGATTATATTTCCAAGCCTTATATCGCAAGCACGCTGCTTTCACGTGTGCGCCATCATCTGTCGGAATGTGAACAGCAGACGCGCCTGATCGAACAGATGGACCTGCTCACAGAGGAGAAGCTCGGCGAGCTGATGAATCTGTTTGACACGCTGACCAATGCGATGGCATATTTAAACAGCCGCCGCTGCCCGCAGCTTTCCTGGCATTCCAAGCGCGTTTCCCGTTATATGCGCATCCTGGCCACCGCAGTGGCGGCCAGCCAGGGCGGCCTTTCCGCAGGCGATATCGACGCGGTATCGCGCTGCGCGGCCCTGCATGATATGGGACTGCTGGCGCTTGCCGACAGCGATTTGGAGAAATACAAGAATGTCGAGCTTGCGCGCACGCGCGGCTCGGGCGACCCACAGGCGCCTGTGGCGGCGGAAATAGAATTTTATACAAAACATACGGTTGCCGGACGCGATTCGCTCCGTGTGTTTATGGAGGATCATCCGAACAATCTTTATCTGACGTACACCTTGGAAATGGTGACGCATCACCATGAATGGTGGAACGGCAAAGGCGCGCCGGATGGTCTGGAGGGCGAAGCGATCCCGTTGTCGGCGCGGATGATGGCTATTGTGGATAACTATGACATCATTACGGCGCGCCGTGCCTATAAGTTTGAATATACGCATGAGGATGCCGTTATTTCCATACGACGCAACGCGGGCGCCCGGTTCGATCCCGCGCTTGTGGAGATCTTTTTGAGCGTTGAGGACCAGATGAAGGCGTGTCTTGGGCGCATTGTCCAAAATATTTAAATAACGCCCGGAAGGCTATAGCCTTCCGGGCGTTTTAAAGTCAGATTTAAAAGCAGTTGGCGCCGGGATAACGCGCGGCTGCGCCAAGCGACTGTTCAATGCGCAGCAGGCGGTTGTATTTGGCGACGCGTTCGCTGCGGCTCGGCGCGCCGGTTTTGATCTGCCCTGTGCACAGCGCGACGGCCAGATCGGCGATGGTCGTGTCCTCTGTCTCTCCGGAGCGGTGCGAGACGATCGCGGTATAGCCCGCGCGGCGCGCCATTTTAATCGCGTCCATTGTTTCAGTGAGCGAGCCGATCTGATTGAGCTTGATGAGGATCGAATTGGCGCAATGCTCCTCGATGCCGCGCGCGAGGCGCTGCGTATTCGTGACGAAAAAGTCGTCGCCCACAAGCTGCATGCCGCTCCCAAGCTGCGCGGTCAATGTTTTCCAGCCGGCCCAGTCCTCCTCGCCGAGCGCGTCCTCGATCGAACGAATCGGGTATTTTTTGCAAAGATCCTCCCAATAGGCCGTCAGCTCCGCGGCGGTCAGGCGTGTGCGGCGTTTTGGAAGGAAATATCCGTTTTCATCGGCCCATTCGCTGGAAGCCGCGTCAATTGCGAGAACAAAGTCGTCGTATGGCTTATAGCCGGCCTGCTCGATGGCGCGCAGCAGCACCCGTACAGCGTCCTCGTCGCTGGAGAGATCGGGCGCATAGCCGCCTTCATCCCCGACGGCGGTCGAATGGCCGTCGCTTTTCAGGATGCCGGCGAGCGTGTGAAAAACCTCTGCGCACCAGCGAAGTCCTTCGGAAAATGACGGCGCGCCGACCGGCATAATCATGAACTCCTGGATATCGATGTTGTTGGCCGCGTGCGCGCCGCCGTTGAGGACGTTCATCATCGGTACAGGCAGCGTGTCGGCCGCCGCGCCGCCCAGAAAGCGATAGAGCGGCAGACCGTATGCGGCGGCGGCCGCATGGGCCGCCGCCAGCGAGACGGCCAAAATCGCATTGGCGCCCAAGCGCGATTTGTCGGACGTGCCGTCGAGCGCGATCATTGCGCGGTCAACGGCGGCGGTATCGCACGCGTCCATGCCGGCAAGCGTGTCGCAAAGCTCGCTGTCGATGTGCGAAACGGCTTTGCGCACACCTTTGCCACCGAAGCGGGCCTTATCGCCGTCGCGCAGTTCGAGCGCCTCAAATTTTCCGGTGGAAGCGCCGCTGGGCACGGCTGCTGTCCCGCAAGCGCCGTTTTCAAGCTCTACGACGGCTTCGACCGTCGGGTTGCCGCGCGAATCGATAATCTCGCGCCCGTATATTTTTTTGATCTGTGTTTTCATAATACCTCCGATGCGGGGCGGCCTGTTTGGCCGCAGCCTGTTTTTATTGATAGTATGGGCAAACGGCGGGCGCTTATGTTTGCATGGGGAAAGGCCGCCGCAAAAACCTCTGCGCACCAGCGAAGTCCTTCGGAAAATGACGGCGCGCCGTCCGGTCTGTTTTATAGAAAATGGATTGATAAGCTCAAACGGCCCGGACGATTGCAAAGGTGTGTCAGAATCCGGCCAGACCGCTTCCAAGCGCCCGGCAGTCGGCAAGGCCGCTGTCGTCGGGCGTCTCGTTGATCATCAGGCCCTCGCCGTTAAAGAGCTGCGCGCCCGCGCCGGTCACGCGGTCCTGCCAATCACGCATCCACTGGCCGTCGCCCCATCCGTAGGAGCCGAACAGGGCTACCCTTTTGCCGGAGAGCTTCGGTTCCAACTCGGTAAAGAACGGCTCGAACTCCGCCTCCTCAAGCACTTCGGCGCCCATGGCCGGGCAGCCGAGCGCCAGACGCGGATACTCTGCGGCCTGGTCGGCCGTGATTTCTGAAACAGTAAAAATCTGCGCGTCCGCGCCACCGGCGCGCGCGCCTTCCAGGACTGCTTCGGCCATTGCCTGCGTGTTGCCGGTTTGGCTCCAATAGATGACTGCGAGTTTTTCCATGGTGGTTGACCTCCTTGATTAATGACTGACTGTATTGGGTTTGCTTACGCGGCAGAAAATAGCTGCACGATCGATTTTCCAGCCGCCACGCGGCGGCACAGGGCCTCCCGGCAGCGGTTGAATCGGACAAAGAGGGCGCGGGCTTCCTCCTCGTTGCCGTAAACCTTCCAATAGCCGCTGAACTTATAATTTTTGCCGCCGTCCCGCAAAAATCCTTCCACATCCGCGAGCGGATAACCGAGAATGACGCCTGCTTCGTGCGGAAAGCTGCCGGCTTGCGACAGGCGCGCTCCAAAATGGATAAGCGTGGCCTCCAGGCCGCCGGACGGGTAGCCGGCACGCTTTAAAAATGCGCGGGCGTCAGGCTGCGCGAGGTGGCGTTCAAGCAGTGCGCGCCGGTATACAAGCAGCAGCACGCGTCCGCTGCACCGGCATACCGGCCTGAAATACAGGCCACGGGGATTGAGCTGACGGTTGAGTGCGCGCAGTTCCCGGTCGAGCGAGGGATAACGCGCGAGATCACAGCAGATCAGGTTGGATGGCTTGATGCCGGCAAGCGCGGGCGCGCAGTGAAACGCCAGCGTATGCTCTAAAGAACCGTTCATAGGAACGCCTGCCTTTCTGTTTGATCATCGTTAGTTTATGCGTTGTGCCCTCAAATAAACAGCGTCCGCGGCGGTGTGGCGGTGCAAAATCTGATAGTTAGCAATAACTAACTTATTGCCAATCGTATCATCCAAACCTGCGTTTGTCAAGAGGGAGATAAGCAAAAAGTTTGAATCGCTTATTGGGACACACTTTTTTTATCAAACTCAAAAAAAGAGGGCCAATCCCATTGACAAAATTAGTTAGCGGTGGTAAACTAACAGGCGGTAAGAGGTTAGTTCATTCTAACCTGTTTTTACAGCGCAATGGTTAGCGAATTCTAACTTTGGAGGGTGGTTAAAATCATGCCGCTTACGATGGCCCGTTCGGGCGAAGCGATTACGATCCGCGCGGTCCGCGGGAAGGATGAAACCCGCCGCTTTCTGGAAAGCCTCGGCTTTGTGGAGGGCGGCTCTGTCACCGTTGTATCGGAGATGGGGGGCAATCTGATCGTCAATGTAAAGGATACGCGCGTTGCGCTCAGCAAAAGCATGGCCAACAGGATTATGGTGTGAGGGGGTACAGCATGAGAACACTGAAGGAAGCCAAATGCGGCGAGACAGTCACCGTCACAAAGCTTGGCGGAGAGGGCGCGCTCAAGCGCCGGATTATGGATATGGGCATTACAAAGGGCACGTCTATTTTCGTGCGGAAAGTGGCGCCTCTGGGCGACCCGGTCGAGGTGACGGTGCGCGGCTATGAGTTATCGCTGCGCCGGAGCGACGCGGAGAATATTCTCGTCGATTAGAGGCTGCATGAAAAATCAGATTCCCGTTTTTTCCTGTAAACAGCGGCGAATGCTGCGTTAAAAAGCCTCGGAATCCGGAAGGGTTCCAGTGTTTTTTGCCTTGCTTTCTCCCGTTGTCTGCGAAAAATCCGGCAATTCTTTTATTATCAAACAAGCCCTAAAGAGGACTTCGACGCCCGTCTGGATAACCGGCGCTGGCGCCGCTGCAATAAATTGCAAACAGCCGAGGGCCGGTCAGCCGGCCGCCCGACTTCAAAGGCCGCATGGCGGCCAGCGGGAGGACCCCGCAGAGGAGGTAATCAGGAATGTCAATCAAGATCGCGCTCGCAGGCAATCCAAACTGCGGCAAAACCACGATGTTTAACGATCTGACAGGATCGTCGCAGTATGTCGGCAACTGGCCCGGCGTCACTGTCGAGAAGAAGGAAGGCAAGCTGCGCGGACAGAAGGATGTCATTATCACGGATCTGCCCGGCATTTACAGCTTGTCGCCCTATACGCTTGAGGAGGTCGTCACGCGCAACTACATCATGGATGAGCGGCCGGATGTCGTCGTCAATCTGGTCGACGCGTCCAACATCGAGCGCAACCTGTATCTGACGACGCAGCTCACAGAGATGGGCATCCCAGTGCTGATCGCGTTGAACATGATGGATATCGTCAAGAAAAACGGCGACCGCATCGATACGAAAAAGCTTTCCGAACAGCTTGGCTGCGAGATTATCGAGACGTCGGCCGTCAAGGGCGAAGGTTTAAAAGCGCTGGCGGACTGCGCGGTCAAGATGGCGCGGTCCGGTGTGAAAACCACGCCGCAGCACACGTTCGACCAGCGCGTTGAGCAGGCTCTTTCCGAAATCGCATCTCTGATCAGCGATGTGGTTCCGGCCGAAAGTCTGCGCTGGTACAGCGTCAAGCTGTTTGAGCGGGACGAAAAGGCGATGGAACGCTTTTCATTCGCTGCCGATACAAAGGAGCACCTCGAGCAGATCATAGCCGGCTGTGAAAAACAGTTCGACGACGACAGCGAAAGCATTATTACAAACGAACGCTACCAGTATATCGGCACACTGATGCAGAGCTGTGTACATAAAAAGAAATCCGGTATGACAACGTCGGATAAGATCGATCAGATTGTGACAAACCGCATCCTGGCGCTGCCGATTTTTGCGGTGGTCATGTATATTGTTTATTTCGTATCGGTTTCCTGGCTTGGGACCATTGTTACAGACTGGACGAACGACACGTTGTTCGCTGAAACGATTCAGCCTGCTGTCGCGGGCGTGCTCGAGAGCATCGGCGCGGCCGCCTGGCTGGAAGGTTTAATCGTCGACGGCATCATCGGCGGCGTGGGCGCGGTGCTCGGTTTCGTTCCGCAGATGTTTATCCTGTTCTTCTTCCTGTCCATCCTGGAGGACTGCGGCTACATGGCGCGCGTCGCGTTTATCATGGACCGTATTTTCCGTCGTTTCGGACTCTCCGGCAAGAGCTTCATCCCGATGCTGATCTCCTCGGGCTGCGGCGTGCCGGGCGTCATGGCGACGCGTACCATCGAAAATGAAAAGGACCGCCGCATGACGATCATGACGACGACCTTCATCCCCTGCGGCGCAAAGTTGCCGATCATCGCCCTGATCGCCGGCGCAATGTTCCCCAATGTCACCTGGATGGCTCCGGCCACCTATTTCTTCGGCATCTTTATGGTCATCATCTCCGGCATCATCCTCAAGAAAACGAAGATGTTCGCCGGCGACCCGGCTCCGTTTGTCATGGAGCTGCCGCAGTACCACTTCCCGGCGCCAAAGGGCGTGCTGATCCACATGTGGGAGCGCGGCAAGGCGTTTATCATCAAAGCCGGTACGGTCATCTTTGTGGCCTGCGGCGTAATCTGGTTCCTCCAGAGCTTCGGTTTTGGTCCTGATGGATTCGGTATGGTCGATGACGAGAACATGAGTATGCTGGCCGCTATCGGCAATGTGCTCGCTCCGATCTTCGCCCCGCTCGGCTTTGGAAACTGGCAGGCGGCTGTCGCGAGCGTCTCCGGCCTTGTAGCGAAGGAGAACGTCGTCGGTACGTTCGGCGTTCTGTTTGGACTGGGCGAGGTAGGCGAGGACGATCCGGCCCTGCTGGCCGCTCTGCCCACACTGTTCGCCACTCATGCAAGCGCGCTTGCGTTCATGGTCTTTAACCTGACCTGCGCTCCGTGCTTCGCGGCCATCGGCGCGATTCGCCGCGAGATGAACAGCGCCAAATGGACATGGTTCGCCATCGGCTATATGACGGGTATGGCTTATGTGATGGCCTTCATCATCAATCAGCTCGGCGGCACGATTTTCTATGGCGTTCCCTTTGGAATCGGCCAGGTGATTGCGCTCGTGCTTGTAGCCGCTTTGCTGTGGCTTTTGTTCCGCAGCTATAAACCCGCCGGAATGTCCAAGCGTCCGGCCGCTGCCGGCGCCCGTGCGTAAGCAGACCGGCAAAGGAGGCGCCTTTCTATGGTAAACTGGATTATTGGCGGCGCGATTATATTGGCAATGTTTTTTGCCGCTCGCTATGCATGGCGGAAGGCTAAAAACGGCCAGTGCGTCGGCTGCTCCGACTGTAAAAGCGGCGGCTGCCACTGCGGCTGCGGCGGGGACAGCGCGGATCACGCCAAAAAAACCTGACAGTTCAAAACACCCGCGGACAGCCTGGCTGTCCGCGGGTGTTTTTTCCTGCCGGTTCCTTTTCACCCGGCAACGGCCTTGTCATATGCCAGCCTGCCTTCCCCCTGAAAAACAATCGTTCCACATTTTAGAAACCCGTTTTTCTCCAGAATGTGCTGCATACGTCCGTTGGAAAAGTCTGTATCGACCCGGATGCTCTTGACGCCCCGCGAACGGCACAGGTCTTCAATCAGAAGAAATACGCATTTTGTCAACCCCGTGCCTCTGAACGACGCATCAAATGCCATTCTGTGGACAACGGCATATGGTTTTATTGTATGCCAGCCGCCCCGGATATGATCATACGCAGGCTCCCCTTCAAAATCGATACACATATACGCCGCAATTTTATCCCCGAACTTCACAACGTATCCATTTTTTCTTTCGATATCATCTCTGATGGTATCGACATTTGGATAATCGTCTGTCCATTGGACGAACCCCTGTTCCCTCTGAAAGCGTTTGCCTGCTTCTATGATTTCATAACATCGATTCAATTCGTCCATCCGAGCCAGTTCCAACGGCTGCATTGCTGCGTCTCTCCTTAAAAATTTATTTTTCCTTCTGAGTATATCAGAAAAGAAAGGTAAATGAAATATGAGTGAGCATTCCAACTGTGTCATACAAAAAGCGGGCGTTTAGAGCGCGCTTGTAAATTGCCGCGCGGTATAGTAAAATAACCGTGATACGGTTATTTTACTATTATATGGCCATGCCGCTTTGCGGATATGGAGCCATGTAAGCTATAAACCGGCAGCCGTGCTGTATGCACGGCCGGAAAGGGATTGCATATGATACATTTCAAGGCTGTGCAGCCGGCCGCCGTGCTCGCGGCCCTGTTGATATTGGCGGGCTGCGCGCCGCGCAGCGCGGACAAGCCGCAGCAGACGCCGCCGGATACGGCAGCGCCGCCGCCGCTTTCGGCCGCCAGCAGTTCTGCGCCGAAGGCGGGGCCGGCGGCTACGGGGCTGGCTCTTAAAACGCCCGGCACGGCGACGCTTTACCGCTTTGTGGCGGCAGGACCGGATGCGGATGATTATGTTTATACGCCGCTGGAACGTGAGGCGGCGGATGCGATGACAGCCGTGCTGCTTGATACGATCGTAAGCGGGGATGATATGCAGCCCGCCTTTACAGTATTGTCGTTGAAGCTGGAGGGCGCGCGCGCCGTGGCGGAGGTCCGGTCGAACCTGGACGCGCAGACGGCTCAAACAGGGCGGCGGCGCTGGCTTGACACAGCGGCGCAGACGCTTTTGGAGAGCTGCGCCGGGGTTGATGAGGTGTCGTTTGTGGAGAATGGCGCGCCGGTAGCTGAACAGGGCTTTGCAGACAGCTACACCCCGCCGCCGCTCGTGCTGCCTGCGCTGACGCGCGGGGAAATTGCCTCGCTGCGCGCTGGGATCTCCTACGACGAGCTGCTCGAATGGACGCGCGTTTATGAGATGCAGGCGTTCGGCGAACAGGCGACGCCGCGCGGCCGCTGGGATATTGCGGGCGATGAGGAGCGCGGCCGCGCACTCGACTTTATAGCGGACGTTACGAACGCTAATATCCCGGCGGAGCCGTTTGATTCGGTTGCAGAAGCGCCGGGCCGTTTTCTTGTCAGGGCGGCAGTACTCAACACGCCGTCGGTCAATTGGGGCATGTACGGCGGCGAAACATATGAAGGAATCCCCACCTATCCTTCGCTGGAGCCGCTGACCGGCCTGATCGGCGACAGCACATGCTTTTTGCAGGAGCATGTTGAAATTACCGCCAAAAGGCTGTTCGGAGACAGCGTGCCCCTGGTTCACAGCGGCGCGGGACTAAGCCCCTGGCGCTACCATGAATACGCCGGCGTCTATACGCCGCCGCATATGGGGACGCCATACCCTGATTGCGTGCTGCTTGATTACAGCGCGTCGGGAGAAACGGTCGAGGCGACCGTCGGGTATCTCAATGGATTTGCCTTTTCCGAATCGCGCTATGGCGAGGATGAACAGACATATGCGAGGACGCGTCTGCGCCGTTACCGTTACCATCTGGAACGCGCCGGAGAATCGTTTATTATGACGGCGTGCGAATTTCTTGACGACGACTTGTCAGCGGCGGCGCGCGATCCGGAACGGATTGCACGTGCGGCTGTCGACGCTGGGCTGACGCTTGCGGATTGGGACAGTCCTGAAAGTCTGACGGGCGACCAGCTTTATGCGCTTTTTTATGCGGAGGCGAACGGTCTGTATACGACGCTCGGTGAGACGCATGTCCCATGGGAACGGATTGCCGGACGTTTTCCGGGGCGGCAGGCGGCTCTGCGAGACAGCCGTTATTACAATGAAACCGCTGTGAACAGCGACGGTTCAGGCGGGGGCGCGTTCACCGGCACGCCGGACGCCTATGCCGCGCGCTGGTGCGATTATGGAGAGATGACCTTTGCCGGCGATGCGGCCAGCCTGCCCATGACGGTGTATGCCGATGCGCAGCGTACACAGACTGTTTCCAAAGGCGTGATGACCTTTGCGGCGGATGAGTCGGGATGGACGCCCGTTGGCTGGCGTATGGATGGAGAGGAGTAAAGATATGGCGACACTTTTTGTAGTGGGGCTTGGTCCAGGCGGCGCGTCCGACCGGACGGAGCGCGCCGAGCAGGCGCTCAAACAGGCGGAATTGATCTGTGGTTATACAGTATATGTGGATTTAGTCCGGGAGCAGTACCCTGATAAGCAGGTGCTTACGACGCCGATGACGCGCGAGATAGAACGCTGCCGCGCCGCTTTGGAAGCGGCGGCCAGCGGGCGTGACGTTGCTATGGTGTGCAGCGGCGACAGCGGCGTGTACGGCATGGCAAGCCCGCTGTGCCAGCTTTTGCCGGAATATCCCGGCGTACAGCTTGAGATTATTCCGGGCGTGACGGCGGCGCTTGGCGGCGGGGCGGTGCTCGGCGCGCCGCTGGCGCTCGATTTCGCGGTGATCTCCCTAAGCGACCAGCTGACTCCGTGGGCGGTGATTGAAAAGCGCCTGCGTGCGGCTGCGGCCGGTGATTTTGCAATCTGCCTTTACAATCCCGAAAGCCGCAAGCGTCCCGGCTATCTGCGGCGCGCCTGCGATATTCTGCTGGAATGCCGTAATGGGGAGATCATATGCGGATTGGTGCGGAACATAGGGCGCGCGCAGCAGAGCGCGCAGATTATGACGCTTTCAAAGCTGCGCGACACGCCGGCGGATATGTTTACAACCGTGTTTATCGGCAACAGTACAACCCGTGTCATCGATGGACGTATGGTGACGCCGCGCGGGTATGAGCAGCGGCTCGGTCCGGATTTGCGCTGATTGGCCGGACAAATTGACGATAAAGGGGTAAGATGATGGAAACAGCATGGCTGAAGAACTCTAAAACAACCCGCTATGGAAGCGGTTCCCGCGCTGCGGCCGGCGATCTAAAACGGAAAGCGATCCTCGCCGTATCATTCGGTACAAGCTATCGAAAAACACGCGACGCTGCGATCGGCGCCATCGAATCCGATTTGCAGGCAGCCTATCCCGATTATACGGTGCGCCGCGCGTTTACAAGCCGGATGATCCTGAAAAAGCTTCGGGAGCGCGACGGCCTGCAAATCGACACGGTTGCCGAGGCGCTGGAACGCCTTGCCGCCGAAAACGTGGGCACGCTTGTTATCCAACCGACGCATGTGATGAACGGCATTGAATACGACCGGATGATGGCCGCTGCCGCGCCGTATCTTGACCGGTTCACGGCGGTATCGTTCGGCGCGCCGCTTTTAAACAGCGCGGCCGATTATGACGCTGTGGCAAAGGCGCTGATCGCGGAGCTTGCCCCGGCGGACGATACGGCGCTTGTACTGATGGGACATGGGACGGAGCATTTTGCGGATTCCGCCTATGCCGCGCTCGATTACCGCTTCAAAGCGATGGGGTATCCGAATGTGTTTGTCGGTACGGTCGAAGGGTATCCGCTGCTTGAGCATGTGCTGGCCGGAATCCGGGCGGGCGGCTATCGAAAGGCGTTGCTTGCCCCGCTGATGGTTGTCGCGGGCGACCACGCAGTAAACGATATGGCCGGCGGCGGCCCCGATTCTTGGAAAAATCAGCTTTTGCGCGCGGGCTGCCAGGTGCAATGCGTGCTGCGCGGCATGGGCGAATACAAAAGCATCCGCGCGCTGTACACGGCGCATGCGGGCGCTGCAATCGCGGCGCTTGCCGGCGCGGCGGAGTCTGCGTAAAATCCGAATCGTGATTATATCCTGAGAAAGAGCCTGTTCAGAATCTCCACGCACACGTTTTGACGGCGTATTTTCTGCCCTGACTGCGTTAAAAATCCATGCGCTTCCCTCAATTGAAACGGCTTCTAAAACTTCCAGAAAATGCGGACTGCCTGTGTGTCCTGCAGGGGATCGCGTTCATCAATTTCAATCCGGTCGATCAGCAGCGTCGCGAGCGGGCGAAAAAACCGCCCGGGCGAGAGCAGTTCCCGGATATGCTGCGCCGTACAGGCCGGCGGGGCGTCGTGCGCTTGAGCGGCTTGCGCCTCAAGCGCCGCCAGGTGAGCGCGCAGCGTGTCGGCTTCTGCCTGAAACGACGCGCCCAACGCGGCGAACTGCTCCGGTGTAACCGTTCCATCGGCGCGGTCCAGATAGAGCGTGCGCAAAGCCGCCTCACGGCGCGCAAGCTGCGTGCGCAGCGCGGCAAGCTGCCCGCTGGCCGCTGCGGCGCGCGGTTTTTGGGGAAGATCGCGGATGGAAGAACCGGGAGTATACCACCGCGCGATTTGTTCGCGCAGCTCTCGTTTTACCGCATCTGTCAGGATGTCCAAACGGATGGAATGCCTCGTACACAGCGCGCCCGCTCGATCGGACGCATATCGTCCGCATTGCAGATAGGACCGCTTTTTCCCTTTATAGGTGTGTGAAACACGGATCATTGACGCGCCGCAAGCGCCGCAGCGGACGAGTCCGGCGAGCGGATGCGTTTGGCCGCTCCCGTCGCTGCGCGTGCGCCGCGCAAGCACGGACTGGACCGTTTGGAAAACCTGCGGATCAATGATCGCCTCATGCGTGCCTGGAACACGTATCCACGCTTCGCGCGGCACGCTGACGCAGAGATTCGATTTGTAGCTGATTTTATGCTTGACACCCTGCACCATTGTGCCGGTATAAAGTTCATTATGTAAAATCCGTCCAACTGTCGCGTGGCTCCAAAGCGCGCTTTTGCCGCCAGGACAGATCCAGCCGCGCGCACGCTTGTAGGCTGTTGGATTCAGTATGCCGCGCCGGTTGAGCTCGGCGGCGATTTTCTGTTTGCCCATTCCGGAAAGGCAGAGCGAAAAAATGAGCCGTACTGTTTCGGCGGCCTGCGCGTCGATCACAAGATGATTGTGATCTGCCGGGTCCTTTTCATAGCCATACGCCGGGAAACTGCCGATATACTGCCCGGCGCGGCGTTTTTGTGCAAAGACTGCCCGGATGTTTTCAGACAGGTCCTCCAGATACCATTCGTTGACAAGCCCGTTGATCTGGCGGGCCTTTTTGCTGCCGCGTAGCGCCGTATCCACATGGTCGACGACCGCAATGAAACGAATTCCCCACACAGGAAAAAGCCCGTGGATATATTTTTCCACAAGCTCCAGATCGCGTGTAAAGCGCGACTGCGTTTTACATAAAATAATTTCAAATTTTTGATCGCGCGCGTCACGCAGCATCCGGTTAAATGCCGGCCGCGCGCGGTCGGCGCCGGAATAGTCGTCGTCGCAATAGGCCGCGTAGACTTCCCATCCGCGTTCCGCCGCGTATTCGGTCAAAAGGGCGCGCTGGTTTTGTATGCTCTCGCTTTCCCGCGTGCCGTCGCCGTCCTCCCGGCTCAGACGGCAGTAAACGGCGCACTTCATTGTATATCCCCATCTGCCGCCAGCCCTTCGCTGAGCATGGCGCGCAGATATTCGTCGAGCAGCGCGCCGATCTGTTCACACCGCGCCTGTTCCCCGTCCGATTGATAGATGTCTGTAATTAGCAAGGCCGTCTTGTCCGCCATAGTCGTCCCTGCCGCATTGTATGCGCAAAGGGAATCGGATATGCCCCGGGCGCGCGTGACCTGTTCGCGCGCGGGCCGTGCACAAAGGCCCCAAAAAAGGAGGAAGCCCACAGCCGCTGTTTGCGGACGGCTGTGGGCCAGGCGGAGAAACCCGATTTGCACCGGCTGCCAGTTCGCACCCGGCGCGAACTGTGCGGCGCGGCCGGCATTCGTGGTCGGCTCCGCGGGGTAGGGATTGGCGATCCCGTTTGCAAGAAAAACGCTGCCCGTCCATTTCACCGCCGGCGAAACGGCAAATGGACACAGACAAGAAAGAGGAGACGCCCATGCTGTGTGTGTGCACAACACCAGGCTTTAGTCTGACCAAAGGGCACAATCAGGAGCACCGTTTTGGCCAAACATTGAGAGGCAACTCGTTCCCATGAGCACATCTCTTAGTTAGCATTGACTAACTGTCTATACTTTACCACCCCAAAACAGGTTTGTCAATAGCATTTTTAAAATTTTTTCGACGCGTTGCGGTTGCATCTTTTTTTCTGCATGCTATACTGAATTTCAGACGATTCAGATGGGGGATTTTGTCGTGGAAAAAATAAAGTATACAGCAAGTGTTCCCGCTTCCAAGGAGGCGCTGTGAGCCGGCGCCGGCGCCGCGGACGCGGCGGGCAGGTTCCGATACTTCCGTTTCTGTGCGCAGGCGGTATAATTTTTGCGGCTTTTTTGGTCGTCGTGCTGCTCAACGATGCGATGGGCGGTCAGCTTCCGCTGCCGACGGCGGCGCAGATCGAATCGGCCGCTGCGGGCGCTTTGGACAAGCTGTACGGCGCCGCGGATCTTGTCCCGCAGTCGGTGCATGTGGATGGGGAGGTGTCTGTCCACTTTATAGATGTGGGACAAGCTGACTGCGAGCTGATCCAAACGCCGGAAAGCACCGTCCTGATCGATGCGGGCGATATTGGCGGCGGGGACGCTGTTGTGGCATATCTCAAGGCGCAGGGCGTGAATCGAATCGATCTGTTAATCGCTTCACATCCGCATGCCGATCATATTGGCGGGATGAAGGAAGTTGTTGAGACGTTCGATATAGGAAAGATCATCTTTTCGGATGTACCTGACGAACTGATTCCAACGAGCAAAACCTATGAAGGCCTGATTGACACCATCGCCGCGCGCGGGTATAAAATTACGAAAGCCAAGCCCCGCGCCGTCTATGATCTGGGCGGCGGCGCGTCGCTGACAATTTTGGGGCCGGTCGCCCAGTATGACGATTTGAACGAAACCTCTGTCGCGTGCCGGTTTGATTTTGGAAAGACTTCGTTTTTATTTACAGGAGACGCTGAAAAGGAAAATGAAAACGATCTTGTGGCGGCGTATGGCTCGGCGCTCAAGGCGGACGTGTTCAAGCTCGGCCACCATGGAAGCAGCACATCGAATCAGCAGAAGCTTTTGAACGCGGTCGATCCTGATATTGCCGTCTGCGAGGTGGGATATGACAATTCCTATGGGCACCCGCATGCTGAGACGCTCGAACGGCTCCTAAAGATGGGGGTCACGCTCTATCGGACCGACCGCGACGGGACAGTTGTCATCGGCTCCGACGGAGAGACGCTGTCTGTTGCAACGGAAAAGTAACGGGTGCGGCGTTTGTTGCGACTTTATGGACAAATGTTGCATACTTTCTGTGAAGCATTGACACGCCCGATGCATCGAATTATACTAAAATCAAGCAAAAGACAACTATATCGTTGCTTTAAAGGAGTGATTGCACATGGCAATTTTGGTCACAGGCGGCGCCGGCTATATCGGTTCCCACACCTGTGTGGAGCTGCTGAACGCCGGTAAGGAGATTGTCGTCCTCGATAATTTCGTCAATTCCAAGCCGGAGGCGCTTAAACGCATCAGCGACATCACTGGCAAATCGTTTAAATCATATGAGGTTGATCTGCTCGACCGCGACGGTGTGCGCCGCGTGTTTGAACAGAATCAGATCGACGCAGTCATCCATTTCGCCGGTCTGAAGGCTGTTGGTGAATCGTGCAAAATTCCGCTGCGCTATTACCACAACAATATCACCGGCACGCTGATCCTCTGTGAGGTAATGGCTGGTGCGGGCTGCAAAAAGATCGTTTTCTCCTCGTCGGCGACCGTTTATGGGATGCACAATCAGGTGCCGTTTCGCGAGGACATGCCGCTGTCAACGACAAATCCCTATGGTACGACCAAGCTGTTCATTGAACAGATTCTCACCGATATTCAGAAGGCTGATCCACAGTGGAGCGTCGCCCTGCTCCGTTACTTCAATCCGATCGGCGCGCACAAAAGCGGCTTGATCGGCGAAGACCCGAACGGCATCCCAAACAACCTGCTGCCGTATATCGCGCAGGTCGCAACCGGAAAGCTGCCCGACCTGGCGGTTTATGGAGACGACTATGATACGCCCGACGGCACCGGCGTGCGCGACTATATCCATGTGGTCGATCTGGCGGTTGGCCATCTCAAGGCGCTCGATTATATTATGAACCGTACCGGCGTTGAGGCGATCAATCTCGGAACGGGCAAGGGATATTCAGTGCTCGACGTTGTCCATGCATTTGAAAGAGCGTGCGGCAAGCCGGTCAAGTACCATATTGCGCCGCGTCGTGACGGTGATATCGCCACATCTTACGCCGATGCCTCCAAGGCGAAGGAGCTGCTCGGCTGGAGCGCGGAGCACACGCTCGACGAGATGTGCGCCGATAGCTGGAATTTCAGTAAAAGGAATCCAAACGGCCTTTAAGGACACAAAGCCCGCGCGCTGGCTAAAGCCGGCGCGCGGGCTTCTTTGCCTCCGTGGGCAGGCTTGCATTTTATAGGGAAAACTGATAAACTAAAGGTATTCTTGTAGAAATTGTTACAAAACAAATGAAAAATCAGGTGAGGTTTTTTATGCCTAACACGCACAAAAAAAATATTCATGCCAAATCGGTTTTCAGCCTGCTGCTGAGCAAGATGGCAATTGGCGTCTTGCTGATTTTGGTACAGATTGCCATCCTGGTATTGCTGGTATTGTTTTTGAGCGATTACTTCACCATTGTCTATGGTGTTTTGTCGCTTTTAAGCGTCGGCATTGCAGTCTGGCTTGTCAGCAAAAATGAAAATCCCTCATATAAACTTGCCTGGATCATCCCGATCATGCTGTTTCCGTTGTTCGGGGGAGTCTTTTATCTGATGTTCGGCAACCAGAGCATGCCGAAAAAGCTGGTGGACCGCATTCGGGAGGCGGAAAAGAGCGAGCACCGTGTCGCGCCGCCGGACGAGCCATGCGCCGGCGAGCTGATCACAAACGATCCGCAGCTTGGGCTGGTTTCCAATTATATCACGCGGACAACCGGATCGCCAGTGTGGAAAAACACGCAGGCGCAGTATCTGCCGATCGGTGAAACCATGTGGGCGCGCCTGCGCGAGGAGCTGCCAAAGGCCAAACGCTTTATCTTCATGGAATATTTTATCCTTGAGGAAGGCGAAATGTGGGAACCGATCTTTGAGATTCTCAAGCAGAAGGCGGCCGAGGGGGTTGAGGTCCGATTTATGTACGACGACCTCGGCTCCATTATGACGCTGCCTGTCAATTACGACGTTCAATTGCGCAACGCGGGCATTCAATGCGCGGTGTTCAACCCCTTCAAGCCGCATCTGAATGCGACCATGAATTATCGCGATCACCGCAAGATCACTGTGATTGACGGCAATGTCGGCTTCTGCGGCGGGATCAACATCGCGGACGAATATATCAACGCGTACGAAAAGCACGGCCATTGGAAGGATACGGGCGTGCTGCTGCGCGGAGACGCCGTTTGGAACCTGACGGCTATGTTTTTGTCCCTGTGGAATTTTACCAGCCCGACGGACAAACAGTTTGAGCAGTACCGTCCGACAATCCACTGTGAAAGCGACGGCTATGTACAGCCATTCGGCGATTCGCCTCTCGATCATATCAATGTCTCCGAGGAGACATATATGCAGATTATCAACCGCGCCACGCGTTATGTTTATATTACGACGCCGTACCTCATCCTTGACAATGAAATGATCACGGCGCTTCAAGTGGCGGCGCGCAGCGGCGTTGATGTACGTATCGTCACCCCGCACGTTCCCGACAAGTGGCTGGTTCACCAAACGACGCAGTCCTTTTATCAGGTATTGCTCGACGCGGGCGTGCGCATCTATGAGTATACGCCCGGCTTTGTACATGCCAAAATGTACGTATCCGACGATACGGTCGCGATCGTCGGCACGGCCAATATGGATTACCGCAGTTTTTATCTCCATTTTGAATGCGGCGTTTGTTTTTTCCGGTCGAGCGTGGTGCAGGATGTGCGTGCCGATATTGAACATTTGCTGACGCAATGCTTTGAAATTCCAAAGGATTATATCCGGCATGTGCGCCTGTGGAAGCGTATTGTCCGCGCGTTTTTGCGCCTGTTCTCCCCAATGATGTAGGCGATGCCGGCCCGGCCGTCTTTTGCGCTCCGCTTTCAGGGCGGGGCGCTTTTCATTTAAAATATTTTGAGTCGCTATGGGCCTTTCTTTCGTTGGATTTTTCTGGTACAATGTATTAGGTATACGAGGGCTGACCAGCCGGACAGGGGGACTGAGCATGGAACAAATGTATGATCTTGCGGTCATTGGGGCGGGACCAGGCGGTTATACAGCCGCACTGACAGCGGCAAAGCTTGGTATGCGCGTCATCGTTTTTGAAAAGCGGGCGCTTGGAGGCGCTTGTTTAAACATCGGCTGCATCCCGACAAAGGCGCTTGCCTGTTCGGCGTCGCTGTATCAGACATTTCAAAATTGCGCGTGGTTTGGCCTGTCCGCGCCGCAGACAGGCTTCGATTACGCAAAAATACACGCCTATAAGGAGCTCTGCGTTTCACAGTCGCGCGAGAATATCCGCGCTCAGTTTGAGGCGGAAGGCGTCGTTTATATTGAGGGCAGGGCCGCCGTCGCGGGCGCGCGTTCAGTGCGCCTCACCACGGCGGACGGCGTACAGCGGATGTACAATGCGCGCTATATCCTGATTGCATCGGGCGCGCGCCCAAACAGGCCGCTGTTTCCGGGCGTGCTGCTGCCGGGCGTTGTGACAAGCACCGACGTTCTGACAGACAACCAGTGGCATTACGACCAGGTGGCAGTCATCGGCGGCGGCGTGGTCGGCGTCGAGCTTGCAACCATCCTGGGCGCTCTCGGCGCGCATGTGACGATTATTGAAAAGAAAGAACGTCTGCTTGCGCCCATGGACGGGGAGCTGTCCGCCGCGCTTGAAACGCTGCTGCGCCGCCGCGGCATCGAGGTGTTGACAAACGCAACCGTCGAGCGTGCCGCAGAAGGGGACGGCGCTCTGACCTGCACAGTCCGGCAGGGGCAGGAGCTGTCAGCACGCACGGTTCAGCGCGTGCTGGTTGCAGTCGGACGCAAACCGTGTCTCGAGGGGCTGATCGATGATAAAGTGCCCATCCGCGCGGACGACCGGGGCATCATTGTAGATGAAAACTTCATGACAAGCGTGCGCGGGATCTATGCCGTCGGCGATGTGCTGGGCGGCGTTCAATTAGCGCATCTGGCGGCCGCGCAGGGGATGCGCGTGGTGGAGAAGCTGTGCGGCAAAACGCCGTCAGTGATGCTTTCAACCGTGCCGAGCTGTGCGTTTGTTGATCTTCCGATCGTGCCGAGCTGTATTTATATCGATCCGGAGATCGCGTCTGTCGGCATCACCGAGACGGAGGCGCGCAAAAACGGGATTGCTGTGCGCTGTGGAAAATCGGAGATGAGCGGCAACGGCCGCGCGATTATTTCACATGAGGAAAGCGGGTTCATCAAGCTGGTGTTTGAAGCGCACAGCCACATGCTGATCGGCGCGCAGATGATGTGCCCGCGCGCCACAGACATGATCGGCGAGATGGCGACCGCGATTGCAAATGGATTGACCGCGCGCCAGCTCCGGTATGCCATGCGTGCGCATCCCACCTTTAACGAGGGTGTCGCCAAAGCAATTCTGCCTATATAAAAATATGTAAAGGGATCGGATGTGCAGCCTGCGAAAATGCAGTGCCCGCCCCGCTGTTCGCGGCGCAGCCGACTAAAGTTTTTTGGCATACCTTTTTTTCAAAAAAGGTATGAAGTTTTCGCCGAAGCCTTTTTTCAAAAAGGCTGGAGAGAGTCGAGGCGGGCGCGCAGGTTGATAAAATCGTCGAGCGCGCCGGGCTTGTTGACAGGGTTGCGCAGCAGGGCGGCGGGATGAAAGGTACCCATCATCATAAGGCCGTCCTTATCAAAGAATTCGCCGTGCTGGCGTGTGACCTTGAAATTCGGATCGATCAGCGCGCAGGCGGCGACGCGCCCGAGGCAGACGATGATTTTTGGCCGGATGAACTCAATCTGCGCGCGCAGATATGGCATACAGGCTTCGACCTCGTCGCGTTCCGGGTCCCTGTTTTTGGGCGGGCGGCATTTTACCATATTGGTGATGTAAACGTCGTTCTGACGCGACAGCCCGACATGCGTCAAAATCTTATCGAGAAGCTGTCCCGCGCGCCCAACGAATGGTTCGCCCTGCAAATCCTCGTTTTCACCCGGACCCTCCCCGATAAACATAATTTTGGCATGTTGGCTGCCAGCGCCAAAAACAACGCTGTGGCGCGTCTGGCACAGCTTGCAGCCCTGACATGCAAGCGCGGCACTTTGCAGCGCCTGAAAGCTTTCATACATGGCGGAACCTCCATTTTATCCCTAAATTGTCTTTGGCCGGACAACACCCTTTTCTTTCCCTTGAAATGGAGCGCGGTCATGGCTTTGCTTACAGTTTAATTGTATCGGGAACAAATGTCAAATCGTTGATTTTTTCGCAAAACGCTTGAAAAAAATGCGGACAAAGCGTACAATGGAACTGTACCATAATTTCGCAATTGGAGGATTAAGGATATGGCAAATACGTTTATTGTTGAGACTTCTGCGCGTCATCTGCATGTGACGGAGCAGGACTTGGAAACGCTGTTTGGCAAGGGTGCGAAGCTGCACTATAAAAAGGAGTTGTCGCAGCCCGGTCAGTATTCCTGTGAGGAGCGCGTCGATGTTGTCGGCCCGAAAAAGACGATCAATATGTCTATTATTGGACCATGCCGCCCCGCAACGCAGGTTGAGGTCGCTTTGACCGACGCGCGTGCGCTCGGCCTGACGCCGCCGATCCGCGAATCCGGCCATGTTGAGGGCAGCGCCCCGTGCAAGCTGGTCGGTCCGTGCGGCGAGGTTGAATTAAAGCAGGGCGTGATTGTTGCCAAGCGTCACTGCCACTTCGATCCGGCGTTTGCCGAGCAGGTGGGGGTCAAGGACAAGGACATTGTTTCCGTTAAAATCAATACGCCCGAGCGTTCGCTCGTGTTCGGCGATGTGGTGATCCGTGTCAGCCCGGCATTCCGTCCGGCGATGCATATCGATACCGACGAAGCCAACGCGGCAGGCTGCGCGGGCGAGGTGCTCGGCGAGGTTGTCAAATAAGCGGCCTAGTGCATATAACAGCGGGACGGCATGGGTACATGCCGTCCCGCTGAGTATTTTCATTTGCCGGGTATCGCTATTGTATCGGGCGTCAACCGTGCGGCAGCCGATCTTTTATCGCCCTGTCATGGATTCCACACATTAATAACACAATTTTCCTCCATACTGAACCACAGCAAGCTGTGAAAGGGTGCACATCATGGACAATAAAATTCTTGTGGCGGAGGATGAGGAAAAAATCCGCCGTCTTGTTTCAAGCTACCTTGTGCGCGAGGGTTTTAAGGTGGTGGAGGCCGCAGACGGACAGCAGGCTGTCGAAAAATTTGAGGACAACGAGGACGTTGTACTGGTGATGCTCGATGTAATGATGCCAAAAAAGGACGGTTATGACGCCTGCCGAGAAATACGCGGCAAATCGAACGTGCCGATCCTGATGCTGACGGCGCGCGACAGCGAGCAGGACGAGGTGGCAGGGTTCGGCGCCGGCGCCGACGAGTATATCGCCAAGCCGTTTTCTCCGACCATTCTGGTGACGCGCGTAAAAAACCTTTTGCGCCGCACCAGCTCCAACGATATGAGCGACGTATCGGCCGGCGGCGTAAAGGTGCTTTACCGGGAGCGCACAGTGACAGTCGACGGCAAAAAAATCATTACAACGCCCAAGGAGTTCGACCTGCTTTATTATTTGATCCGCAACACAAACATTGTTTTGACACGCGACCAGATCATCTGCACGGTCTGGGATATGGATTACGCCGGCGACGACCGAACGGTCGATACACATATCAAATGCCTGCGCGCCAAGCTCGGTCCGTATGCCAAATGCATCGTCACCGTGCGAAAGGTTGGATATAAGTTTGAGTGGCTGGAATGACTGGGGCCTCAAGCGAAAACTGTTTGCAATTATCCTTTTTATACTGATTGTAAATATTGTTGTGCTGCTGTTTATGGGTTCCACTCTGTTTGAACGCTTTTATATCGGCAACAAGCAGACAGAGCTTCAGCGCAGCGCCGAAAAAATCCGGGAAACCTATGAACAGAGCAGCGCCGATTTCTATGATGAAATTGAACTGATTGAGAACGAAAACGCCACTGTGACGCTGTTCGAGATCGATTCCAACGGTTCGCTTGCAGTCAAATACCACTCGCGCGCCGGCAAGGATGAGATGCGTCCCTGGGGCGACAAGCCGGATATGCCTGTTCCGCGCGATGATGGCATGGAGCGGTTTAAAAAGGATATGCTGGACCGGCTCCTGCGCGCGGACGACAGCTACAATATCCGTGTGGAGGCGCCGTTTGGCCGTGACGATGTCGATGGTTCAATTACTTTGACAACGCGGCTCGACGACAATCTTTACCTGTTTATGGATTCCCCGCGCGGTTATATCAAATCGAGCGCCGATCTGGCTGTGAAGTACACGGCCTTTTTGTCCATTATTATTTTGCTGATCGGTTCATGGCTGATCTATCTGGCCGTTGACCGCATGACAAAGCCCATCCGAAACATACAGGAGGTCGCTGATAAAATTTCCCGCCTCGATTTCTCCCAGAACTGTCCGGCGCGCGGCAGCGATGAAATCGCGCGGCTTGCAACCTCAATCAACAACATGTCGGATGAATTGCAGTCGAACATCAGCCGTTTGGTGGAGGCCAACGATATCCTCAAAAGCGACCTGGAGCGCCAGCAGCAGACGGAACAGATGCGCCGGCAGTTTATTGCGAACGTTTCGCATGATTTCAAGACGCCGCTGACCCTGATGATCAGCTACGCGGAGGCGCTTTCTGAACAGGCGCACGGCGAACAGGCGCAGGAATGCTGTGAGATCATTATCGGTGAGGGGAACAAGCTTTCTGCAATGGTGGGACGGCTGCTTGAACTGTCGCGCCTTGAAAGCGGCGTGGCCCGCGCTGAAAAATCGATCTTCTGTTTAAGCGAGGTGCTTGACGAATCTGTGCGCAGCCTGCGTATTTTGACAGAGCCGCGCGGGATACAGGTGCGCCGTTGTCTGGATGAGGAATTCATCGTCTGCGCCGATTATACCAAGATTGACCAGGTTGTGACAAACCTGTTTGAGAACGCCGCCAAATATGCGCCAAAGGGAGCGGTTGTCACGCTGCGTGCGCAGCGTGCTGGTGTGGATGCGTGCCGCGTATCCGTTGAAAACACGGGTGCGCAGATTCCGCAGGAGGATATCAGCAGCCTGTTTGACAGCTTTTACCGGGGGGATAAGGCGCGGTCCAACGATGGACAGAGCTATGGTCTGGGGCTTGCAATTGTGCGCGGCATTATGGATGCACACGGCCGCCCCTACGGTGTGGAAAATATTGAAGGTGGCGTGCGGTTCTGGTTTGAACTGGAGCTGGCCGACCTTGATGATACGGACGATAGCAGTGGGGACATGCCGGAGGAGGGAATATAAGCGCTGAAAGGCGGTCTGACACGATACGGGCCGCCTTTTTTTGTTGCGATATCCTCCATGGCCAGGGCGATACGCAGGCACAGCCCGCCGCCGCCCTGATGGCCAATTTTATCACGCCGCTTTGCGGACACGATAAAAAGGCGTTCCCCTATGGAATTTTGAATCTTCCTGCGCTATAATAAAACCATATAAAAGACAAAAGCGGTGCAGCATCAAAGCGTGAAAGTGGTGGTGGGCCGCAATTATGAGGTGTATTATGCAGGAACATCACGGTGCGCGCGGAGCGCAGTTTGGCAGCAAAATCGGCTTTATTTTGGCCTCGGTCGGTTCGGCGATCGGTATGGGAAACATCTGGATGTTTCCATACCGCGTGGGGCAGTATGGCGGGGCGGCGTTTTTAATTCCATATTTTCTGTTTGTGGCGCTGTTCGGCGCAGTCGGACTTTCGGGTGAATTTGCACTTGGACGTCTGACGGGGACAGGACCAGTCGGGTCCTATGATTATGCAATGCGCACGCGCGGTTTGCGCGGCGGAAAATTGCTCGGTGCGATTCCGCTGCTCGGTTCGTTCGGGATTGCAATTGGCTATTCTGTCATTGTCGGCTGGGTGCTGCGTTCGGCCGCCGGCGCCGCGACGGGCGGGCTGTTCGCGGCCGATTCCGAAACGTTTTTTTCGCAGATGACAGGCAGGTTTGGAAGCGTTCCGTGGCATCTGGCGGTTGTGGCGCTGACGGTGCTGTTTTTAGCGGGCGGCGTCATCAAGGGGATTGAAAAAGCCAACCGTGTTATGATGCCGGCGTTTTTTGTGTTGTTTATCATCATTGCGGTACGTGTCGCATTCCTGCCGGGCGCGGGGGAGGGATACCGTTATTTGTTTGTTCCCAAGTGGAGCGCCCTGCTTGATATGCGCACCTGGATTATGGCGATGGGACAGGCGTTTTTCTCCCTGTCGATTACCGGGTCCGGAATGATCATCTATGGCAGTTATCTGGCTAAAACAGAAGATATCCCCCATGCGTCCGCGATGACGGCCATCCTCGACACGCTGGCCGCGCTTGTTGCGGGCTTTGCGGTGATCCCGGCTGTTTATGCGTTTGGCCTCGATCCACGCTCCGGCCCGCCGCTGATTTTCCTGACGCTTCCCAAGGTTTTCGCGCAGATGCCTGCCGGGAGGCTGTTTGCGGCGCTGTTTTTTATATCGGTATTTTTTGCGGGCATTACCTCGCTGATCAACATGCTGGAGGTGTGCGGCGAGGCGCTCAGCCGGCATCTGCGCCTTGGACGCCTGCCCGCTCTGCTTATAACAGGCGCGATTGTGTTCGGCGCGGGCCTGTTGATTGAATATGAGCCGTATCTCGGCCGATGGATGGATGTGGTCACAATCTATATCGTGCCGATCGGCGCGCTGCTCGGCGCAGTCATGATCTATTGGGTGCTTGGTATGGACAGCATCGGCAGAGAGCTGATGACAGGCCGTAAAAAGCCGCTTCTGCATGGCTTTGCATTTCTGGCAAAATATGTCTATATTTTTCTGGCGGGCGCTGTGGTCGTATGCAGCTTTGCAATCAAGGGAGGCATCGGCTGATGCGGCTTGCGGCGATTGCCTGCCGTGTTTTCACGCGTGAATTGAGCGCGGCCGTCGCCAAATGCGCGCATCCGGTGGAGGTCAGTTGGCTGCCTCAGGGTTTGCACGACACGCCTGATTTGCTGCGCGCGCGGATTAACGGGACAATCGATGCAATCGAACGCGTCGACGCCGAAGCGCCCGCCCGCCGCCGGTTGGATGCAATTGTGCTTTGTTACGGCCTTTGCGGCGGCGGACTTGACGGTGTGCGCGCGGGCCGGCTGCCGCTGGTTGTGCCGCGCGCCGACGATTGTATCGGGATATTGCTTGGCTCTCAAAAGCGGTATCTTGATTATCTCGCCGCACGCGCCGGCATTTACTGGTATACGCCGGGATGGATTGAATATGCGGACACGCCCTCGCGCGTCTATTATGATGCAAAGCTGCGCGACTATACCGCGCGGTTCGGCGCGGAGAACGCGCAATGGCTGCTGGAGCAGGAAAATACCTGGATCGGCGCCTATGAGAGCGGTATTTATATTGCGGCGCCCGCCTGCCCTTCCGGCGCGTTTGAAGCGTTCGCACAGGATGCTGCGCGCATGTATGGCTGGCGTTTCGAGACGGTTTTGGGCAGCGCCGGCTGGCTGGAGGCTCTGCTTTCCGGCGGCTGGGATGCGCGCCGTTTTGCCGTCTGCCCGCCCGGCGAAACCCTATCCCGCACCTACGACCCGCAAATTTTCCCGCTTTTTTGAAAAAAGCCTGGCAAAAAACTTTCCGGCTTTTTTGGAAAAAAGCCTCGGCAAAAAACTTTAGTCGGCTGCGCCGCGAACAGCGGGACAGGTTTCGGCATTTATGCAGGCTGCGCCGCGAACAGTGGGGCATGAGCGTTTCTAATCGGTACAGTTTCTTATATTGCGGTGCGCCGGCATGGGGCGGCGTACCATCCGCAATCGAGGTTTTGATATCAGGCAGGATTACGCCATCGAGCGAATCGGCGTCCGATGAACAGTGGATCAATTCGACCTGCCCGCAGCGGTCCGCCGCAAAATCAGCCACCCGCTTCATCAGCGTCGATTTTCCGGCGCCCGGACCGCCCTTGATGACAAATTCACGCCATCCATCCGTTGGATCAGCGAGCTGGTCAAAGCGGGAAACGAAGCCCTGCGGCGTGTTTGCTCCAAGAAAAAAGCGCAGGGGCTTTGCGGTATCACTCATATAAAGACCCATTCCTTTCGCATCTTGATGAAAGCCGCGGACGGCCGGCGCGAAGCTGCCGCGCCTTTTTTTACCGCGCGTTTTTCTGCGTGCACCGCCCAAAACAGCCGTTATTTCATCGTATTCCCATCCGTGCAATTTGGTTCGTCGGAAAAATCTGAGAAAATAGAAACGCAAAAGTTTGTTAAGCCGCGGGGAGCGGACAGCAGAAATGCTGTCCGCTGTAGCTTTGCGCGCAAACTGCAAAATTCTTTCATACAATTTGCAAAAAAACGGCGCTTAAAAGGTTTACAAAAATCCTTTTAAGCGCCGTTTTTTTACAGGTTAAAATTAACTTTTCCTACGGTTCCCATGTTCCTCGCAGATCAAATCTTCACCAGTCCTGCGCTGCTGGTTCGGTATGTATTCCAGCAGATCGGAAACTTTGCAGTCCAAGACCTCGCAAATCCTGTCCAGCTGATCGAAAGATACGCGTTCCGCCATCTCGTTGTACAAGTCGCCAATGGTAGAGGAACGAATTCCGGTCAGCCGGGCAAGCTTTGCTCGGGTCCATCTGCGTTCTCCAAGGATACGAGACAGATGATTTTTTATCATCGCACATGCCCCTTTAGGGATATTTTACCGGAACATCAAATTTTTAGGGGCTGTTTGTGATAAAATAACGGAAATCGTTATAAAATAACAAATTTCGTTAGAAATTACGGATAATCAATTCCGCATACTGGGTCTGATTGTTTCCGCTGCCAGACAGCGTAGAGGGACGGGTAATACCTTCAATCCTAGAGCCGGCGTACATTTCGTGCACCAGCGGATGATCATTGTAAGAGAGGATAAAGCGTCCTTTTATTTGACTTAAAACAGATTTTAAACGATGATGATCCTGCATATAAAAAGGACTTTCGTAATATTTTTCTGCACCGATATATGGCGGATCTAGGTAGAACAACGCATCCCTGCGATCATATACCTTTATAAGGTCCTCAAAATCTTTGTTTTCGATATTGACGCCGCGGAGCCGTTCCTGTATTTTTTCCATATATACGACGGCATTATCAATACTTTTGGAGCCGGTAGCGTAGGTGCGGTTATCAGACCCAAAGCTGATTTTAATGGTATAGAAAAAACGGGCCGCACGCTGAATATCCGTCAGGCCGCGTATATGGAGCTGGTTGAGACAATCAAAGAACTGCTCCCGTGACGTCAGCATCCACTCCAATTCACGCTGTAACTCTCCGCAATGGTATTTTACACACCGGAAAAGATTCGTCAGATTGCTGTTGATATCATTGTATACCTCCAACTGGCCGGGTATTTTTTCTCTGGCAAAAAGCACCCAGGCCGCGCCGCCGAACACCTCAATATATCGCCCTGTTTCCTCAGTGGGAAAACGCTCCAAAATGGCTTTACACAGGGCGCGTTTACCGCCGATCCATCCAATTAAACTTTTCATCGCAATCTATCCTTTCGAATAATAAAGGGGCATTATCCTCGGATAAACTACGCAAAGTGGAAACAGGTCAAATACCTGGAAATAAATTTTAAGCAGTTTCATGCTGCGGCGTGTCCAGTATTTGGGCCAACGCCGCCAATGCTGCCGCCAGATCATTATGCAGGCCCGTCAGTTCTGCTTTGGATACAGAAATAGTTTCTTTTTCTGTTGTATCCGATGAATTCTCTGTCCAGCCGTTCAGAAAATTCATCTTAATGATGGCTGGATAATCCCGGTAGCAGGCATTGATGTCCACCGGTACGGAAATGCCGTCCACACGCCCTACAAAGCCCCGCGCGTCTCCATGATGCTGCCACATCCCATAGCTGCCAGTATAGGTGCATTTTTCGGCGTACTGTGCAACCCACTTGTCATAAGCCATGAGCTGTCTGTCGTCCACCCAGTATTGCAGCCAGTTTGTCGAGGCGTACAGCCCCGCGTAGTACCCGGCATCCTCCAGAACCTTCAGGAACGCCTTTGCCATGTCGGTGCGAAGCTGTTTTCCCTTGCCCACGCCCCAGGCGTTACCGCAGGGGGATTCGTATTCCTGGTCCATGTACACCGGATAGGTCGGGCGCAGACCGTCGAGCGCCCTGACGAATGCCGCCGCCTCCTTTTGCGCTTCGACGACCGTCACGGCGTCGCTCCACCAGTACGCACCCCAGTCAAGCCCCGCGGCCAGCACTGCGGGCAGGTATTTTTGACGGAACGTCCCCATCTCCCGAAGGCCCTGCCCGGCCTTGATGATCACAAAGCGGACGCCGTCCGCCTTCACACGCTCAAAATCAATTTCTCCCTGATGCGATGAAATATCGATACCTTTGATGACTTGTCCCACCTCATAACCTCCAAATCTTAAATAAAGGTACAATTATCAAGCGATTTTTTAACGGTTTTTATCATTAATGTTTAGTTGGTCAAGCCGCCGGTCAGATGACTGGCGGCTTGATAATTTATTTGTCACGATTCGGCGTCTTATATTCGAGCGCCCGCCTGCTGTCCCCAACGCCGGCCGTCGTCGGGTCGGTTATAGCGTTGAATACGCTGACTAATACCGACAGCAACACAACAGGATTCTGTATTGCGCGAAGCCACACATCCCGCAGCGCCCCCCAGGAGGTCATGTCCTCCCAGGCCAGGCCGAAGTATGCCAGCATCGGCAGCAACAGTGCCGCCGCTATCTGTACCCACCACAGCGGGTTTTTAATACGTACCTTCCAATTGATTTTCATAAAATTCTCCCCATCATATGTTACTGCACCTCCACATCGAGAGCGGAGAGGACGTCCTGTACCTGCTCTTTGAGTAGCGCCGGGACATCCTCCAGCGTCTTTTTACCCTTGATAATCAAAGTAGCGTAAACAACTGCCATTATGTGCACCTCCTTCTGGCAAAAAATTTTGGCGAGGAAAAGAAAAAAGCTACTCATTTTCGAGCAGCCCTTTCACTTCGGCCTGTAGGGCCTTGGGTACGTCACTGATTGCCTTTAAGCCCTTGCGAATCAGCTCCGCGTATACTTTAGCCATTTACCTGTTCACCCCCTTCCAGAGCCTCCACACGCGCTTGCAGCGCAAGCATGGATTCATACACTTCGGCCAGCGCAAGCAGGTCGTCCGTGTTCTGCCCGTCCGTCGCCTCATATGCCTCAACCAGCGCCATCTGCGCGTCTGTCATCTGCGTTTCCAGAGACGCGATGCGTTCGCTCTCGGAGGGTGGCGCAGGAGACGGGGCGGGGTGCTCCGCCTCCCATGCCTCGATTTCCTCGCTTGTGGCGGATTCTATCCACGCCGGGCTATTCCAGGCCGGCTTGATAAATCCATCCGCACCGGCATGGGGGCGCATCACAGGCGGCGCTGCATCTATCAGGCGTTCTCCTTCCGAAAGCGTGTAGTACTGGACTTTTTCCTGCAATTTGCCGGTTTCATCCGGTTCATTAACTACCAGCACAAGGGTTTTGTATCTGTTTTGTGCGTCAATGACGCAGCAATGTTTGTAATCCATGCTGTCATTCCTTTCTCATAAATGTTCGCCTTAGTCTAATAAGGCGGAGATCGGGAGCCGGCCTTTTTACTCTTTCCCGTTCCAGAGTGGATTTTTTGGTAGTCTGACATACTCAAAAAATCAATTCGGAGAAGTTATACTTAGAGGCGATATTGCAAGAGATGCCGGAGCCCCTTTTTCGGCCGGCGACGACTATGTATTTGGCTGTCTGCCGGAAGGATACCGCCCCGGGAATAATGCGGGAGCTTGGATAGTGGTGGGGTTGAGAGCTGCGAACAATACCGCCAGTATATTAGGCTGCATACTTATTAAACAGAACGGTGAAGTATCAATGCACGCACCACGTGATACGACTACAGAGTCAATCGTGCTTATTACAAGTATTTTCACTGTATAATATTGCTTTAGCCTTACGTATCTGCATAATCAGATGTAAAATCCACATTGCGCCGCAAAGCTGCGGACTTCGATACCATATCCCACATAGAACCAGATTTCGCCGCTGGGATAAAGAATCAGGTTTCCCATCATTTTTGTGTTGTCGCCTTCGCCCTTGCCGGCCCAAACCGGGATAAGCGTGTTATCTTTCGGGCGGAAACCTTCCGGCAGATAGCCAACAAGGATATTGTGGCTGATATGGTCTTCGGTTTCGCTCTTGTAGATATTAAAATCAAGCCAGACCATCCCGAATTGATCTTTTGAGTATTTAGCGCGCCCCAACAGCTCATTGTGCAGCGTAAGGTCAAACCTTTGCGGCGCTGATGCGTGGGCCAGCAGCACCCATTCTTTTATTTCATACTCCCAAATGCGGGCAACCCATACCTTTTTTGCTAGTCGCGGGGAGGTAACAATCAGCGTCCCGAACGTACATCCGCCATGCTCTGCGCCGAAGCTTGTAAGAAGCTGGGCGTAAAAATCCCCAGTGTTATAATCCGTCATGGAATGCGCCGCATCATCCAGATGGGCGTTTACTTCCGCTGTCATGGCGGCGATATGGTAAAGCCCCGCGTGTGGGAGCTGCCGGGGCGATGAGAATGCCGTTATCACAGCTCCGGCGTAATAGTCGGACTGCAAGGTTTTAAACTCCTCAAGCGCCGCCTTATTTGACAATTGCGTATTAATATCGGATAATTCATCCCGTATATCAGGGTGAGATTCCACACTCAGGTTATGGGCCGCGATATCAGCCTTGGTTGCCAAAATAACCGTGGGATCAACCTTCCACTCCATAGCCTCGGGGCTGGAAATCGTCAGTGAAAAGGTAAGCTCTATTTCATCAGATATCCCCTGATCAAAACGGATTTTGGGGGTGGAAGCCATATTTCCGATCCCGATCAAGCGGCCCTGGTCGTCCATAATCCCCATTTCACGCATGACAAAGCCGCCGACCGTAGAAGGAAGCAGAGCGGTATAGTTGATAACATTCGGGCTGTCAGGATCGATTTCGGCATTGGAGACAACCCCTCTCCACACCTCGTTGCGCAGCTCCGTCATATCTGGCGTTGGAGCATATTCAATGCCCCCTCCATCTCCGACGACAAAGGTGGTAATATTCACCTTTGTTCCGGTTAAAAAAGCGTTGGAAGCCGCTGCTGTTCCTATTTCAGTAGCAATGGTGTAATATTGCATGCTTAATCTCCTTTCGGCTGAATTTGAATGCGTCTGCCGATCCTGGTAAAGAACGCCGTATGCAGACCGGCGGCCAATGAAATATTTTGGGGCTGATAGGGCCGTACCTTTATGGCGCGCCCGATCATAGCCCGGCAGGGGAGGATGAGCCGCCCCTGCGTCTGGCGCTGCAAACGAAGGGCCGCCGATAAATGCGCCGGTTTTAACAGCCGCACAAACGCGGCTGTTTTTTCCATATCGGGAATGACCTCGACGCTTTTGATATAAACCCGGAAGCGGTATTGGCTGTAATACTCCTCGATCCTGCACCGGCATCCGGTCACGGCAGTCAACAGTTCTTCCAAATACTTTTTAGTCGCCGGCGGCCTGGAATTCAACTGGATGATCAGGGCGGCGATCCGCTCCGCCAACGACCCCGAAGGGTTCAGCCCGAAGATAGCTTCATAGCGTGATACAGTAACACGGCAGGTGGATATGGATAACTCTGCAATCGTCTGCTTCACATGTGCGGAAACGTCGTCCAGCACGGGCTGCTCCGCCTGTAGCAGCTCCGCTGCCTGCGACATGTTAAGCGTTAAAGCCGAGAGTAAATTGATGGTATTAAGCATGGAGATCCACCTCGCCGAGCTTACAAAATTGTTCCGGGCCAATTTCTATTGTGGAGGTTTGCCCGTTCAGCAGCAGATCGCGCAGATCGTTAACGCCCGGTGTGCTGAAAATCAGCTCGCCGATTTTGTGATAACTTAGATACTGCGAACCGGCGGTATCCAGAAAGGCGATCTGCGCCAGATAAGCTGTGATAGCGTTCTTTGCGGCCTGCACAACGGCATCCATCTCATAGCCCGATGCGAGTATCAGCGTCCCCTCGATGTTGATTGGCAGCGGCTGCGCTTTTGCGACCGTCAGTTCCGCGCCAATTGGCTTGTTGTCAAGAATATAGCTTTGCACCCTCTCCACCAGCGTGTCGTCCGGTACATCGCCAGTGTCCGAGATAATCGTGACTTTAACGGTGCCCGGCCCGTTCCAGGTACCAAAACAGCGCGCGTTCCCAACTCCGCTGACCTGCTTGGCCCAGTAGATGTAGTGGTTTTCGTTTCCGCTCGTAATCGGCTTGCGTATCTTTTCCAGCAGCCGGGCGCGGAACGCCCCGTCGCTCTCGATATCCGCCCCGCCTTCAAAAGCTTGGGGATTTGTCACCGACTCGACACCCGGGACGGCGGAAATCAAAGTCCCAACCGCACCGGCAGCCACATTCCCAACGCTTCCGGGCGTCCGGCAAACCGCATTGACCATCGCCTCGCCGTTTGCTCCTATCCGCGTTGCCGCCGTTGTCTCAAACGACAGGGCTGCGCAGGCGGCTGTGAAACCCATGGGGATGTATGTCCCGTCAGAGCCGGTAAACTTCAGTTTCCCTGTTGACGCGGCGGCCTGCCGCCTGGTTTCATTGAAATCCATGGCGCGCCTGTCCAGATTTTCCCCTGCGGCCGTGTCCAGGAAAGCCGCGTCGAGCAGCGGTTCAATCTCCATATTGTGGATGCGCGCCAGTTCCTGCGCGACCGCCTGCGCATTGTCCATACTGAAGGTCCCTTCGATCGTGCTGGTTGGATTCTGCAGGCGGTCTTTGATGCGATCCCGGATTTCTTCGAAAGTATATCCCATTATACGCCCCCCTCATAAACGTAAGACTGCCTCATTTCACCGTAGACTGTAGTACAGTCAAAATATACGGTCACTCCGGCCCGGCTGAATTCAAACCGGAACCCATTCAATTCCACAATATAAGGGTTTACCATCAGGGCTTCAATGATAAAGCGGCGAAGCTCGCTTTCGAGGATATCCCGGCTGACAGCCTGCCCCAGCAGGGTATGTATCTCGCTGCCGTATGCTTTTGTATACGCCACGTGCCGGAACCGTGGTGTAAGCAGCGCCTTGTAAATCCATATTTGCAAGGCTTCGTTGCCCTCAACCAGATAGGTTTTCCCATCCTTCAGCTTCAGCGCGTTGGCCTTGAAGTCGTAGGCGTATTCCCTGAACAGCGGCAAATCAACGGGATCGCTGTTGACGGCGGCAAGCTCCGGGGATATGAACGGGAATATGCTCATGAAACCTTTACCACCTTCTCCTGGATATAAAATTCCGCGCCCGCTTTAACGACTGAAACCATGTCGCCCACACGGATGACGGAAGCTTCATGATATTGCTCAAGAAACGTCAAAAGCTCCACCGGACCAGGAGCCATCTCCGGACATTTTGAAAAAAGCTTCCGGGCCTCTGAAAAGAAAAGTCTGATTTTGTCAGGCTGATCCGACTCCAGCAAGATTGCCGGATTGATATACAGATTCTTACAAACAGGCACGCCGCCGATTGAAATGGTCAGAGGAGCCGTACTTGTCACAATGCCGAGCAGCCGCTCCTCTGAGACATTTTTGCCGTTGGCCGGCTGCTGCCCGCGCCAGATTGTGTCCAGCATATTGCTGGCCCAGTTATCCATTACACGCTGCCTCCCTCATTTTGTTGGATTTCCTTTTCATCCATCATGCAGTCAAATGCCAAGGTGATATCGACCTCCTGGCTGGCATTCTTAAAGGTGTGGGCGTCGCTTTCTATGAAAAACCGGCCGTAAAGCCCCGTGACAGGTTCCCGGACAAAAATGGAATACCCCGCCCGGATACGGTCGTCGCTGAGGGCTTTTGCCGTGGCGGCCTGCTCAATTTGGGCCAGCATGTTTCCAGCCTCGGCAAAGGCGTCCTTCCCATCAGCTTGCTGGCATATCTTTTGAATGGTCCCATATTTCTGCCTGGATGCGGCGTCCTCTACAACCCCCACCTGATTGCCGCTGCTGTCAACGACTACCACGCGGTTTACCATTTTTGTCATGGTTGTCTTATAGTTGGCGTCCAAAAGATTATGGCCGCCGTCCAGTAGGATACCGCAGGGCTTTCCCATCTCGATGATGTTGAGTGCCCCAAGTTCCATTACAGGGATGTATTTTTTCCCATTTTGCCTGCTGGCCTGCGTATAGGGGGCCATAATCGCTTCATATGCGGATTTCCTGATACATGGATAATAGACGGCGATCCCCGTTTTTGCCGCGCTGCCGAAAGGGATTCCCAAATCGCCGCAAACTGTCTCTGCGATCTTCTCCGGGGAATCTTCAAACACCCGGCTGATATCTGATTGAATCAGATAATACAGCAGGTCATAGGCGAGATAGCTGACCGTGGGCGAACCAGCGGTCACATCAATATCAAAAATAACGCCGCGAAACAGTTCTTCGCCACCATCGGTCCGCATCAGAACAGCGTCGCCTTCATTTAATGCCACCTTGGGAAGATAAGGGTCGGAATGTTTATTGGCCAGTGTGAAAGATAATGTTCTGGAAACCTGCTTGGTGTCGCCGCTCCAGGTAACGGATTCTACCATATCGCTCAAGTCATAGCCTCCTGCCAGCAGAATCATGGGATCAGCATCCTATCCCCGATTTGCAGAAGCTTTGGGTCCTGATTGTTGTTGGCGGCGCTTATCTTTGTCCATTGGGTGCCGTCCCCATAATATTTGCAGGCCATATACCACAGCGTATCCGCCTGGGATTTTACCGTATGGTACCTTGGAGCGGTGCTGGTGTCAGGCCGGTCGTTCAGGCCGTTATCTTTTGGCACGGTGGATGGCATTTGGACGGCCGGAACATCCAGCTGCCTGTATTCCTTTAATTCCAGCGTATAATACACATCCCGATCCCCCTCTTTATAGGTCGTGGCAAGGCGCTCGATTGACGCGGCGAAATTGATATCCGTACCGCCGATGATAAGCCGCACAGTCTTTTTCCGGTTCTTCCATTTTTGCAGCTGGGAGATATATTCTTCCGGCTCCCTGTCCGCATACCGCGCGAGCGGGGACGGCGAGGCGGGAAACAGGCTGGAAAATGAAACCGTAATCAACCCGCGATTACCCAGCAAATTGACCTCGCCCATATTCAGCAGGGTGACCGTTTGATTCACCTGCCCCTGCGATATTTCAAAAGAGAGGGGATTGACCGGCAGGGTAATGGCCTGGCTGCGGTTTGTACCGCTGATTTCAATGGCGCGCATTTCTTCATTCCCCCTTATGGCCTGACAGGTTCCGGCCTCATATTCCTGGCGACTTCGGCCAGTTTTTTGGATATGGCGGAAGCGATCCTGTCAATATCCGCTTCCTCACGGACAATGATTTGATCCGCCAGTTTATCAACAGTGATCTGAATATTCTTCTGCGGCGGTTCTTCCATGCTGCGATCCGGTACGCCTGCCCGGACCGGCGGGATATCGCCGCCTTCGCCGTCCGGCGGCGTATACGGCAAAACGGAGCCGTTTCCGGCTCCCAGCCCCTGTGACAACAGATCAGAGATTGCGCCGAGATGTTTTTCAATATTGTCAAGGGCTGGCGCAAAATTCCCGCCGGCCGCATACATGACCGTTTTTTCCGTTTTGTTTTGTATGATCCCCTGCACTGCAGGCCGGGCCGCGTTTTTAGCTACCTGGACGCTCTCCTTATTCGGCAGCACCCTGCTGCCTTTTGGAAGCTCCACCAGCTCCGGGCCGCGTTCCCCCACCCAGGTAGGGCCGCCGCGCCAGTTATTCGTACCGCCTGCGTTGGAACCGACCTCACCGCCGCCGTCGCCTCCAAATCCAAACAGGCCGCCGATCTTATCGGCAATCCAGCTCAGGCCGTTCCCGATGCCTTCAACAATGGGCTTCACTTTATCCCACACGCTGCCGACAACATTGGCGATTCCTGTAAAGACCGTTTGTACGACGTTGAAAAGCACTTTAAACACACTGACGGCAATATCCAAAACAGGGGAGATAACAGACCAGGCCGTGGTCAGGATATCTGCCACTACGGGAGCCGCTGTGCCGATGATCTCCTGAATCCACCCCATTTTACCGCCGACAAACTCCAGCACGGAGCCGACCTTCTGACCGATCCCATCAAAAATTGTCTGGAATACGGGGGCCAGATTGGAAATAACCGTGCCGATGCCCTGCACCAGGCCGGAAATGACCGGGGCCGCCGCGCTGATGACCTGGCCGATGGTGCTTACAACCGTCTGGATCACAGGGAGCACCGTAGGGATGACTGCCTGCACGGTATGAATAATGCTGGTGACGGCGGGCATGACTGCTACGCTTACCTGCTGCAGGGTCGTCTTGACAGACGCTCCGAAGCTGGCAAACTGCGGTCGCATGGCCGCAAAGCCACTCTTAAAATCCCCAATGGCGCTGAACAGGTCGTCCACCAGGCCGCCCATTCCAGAGGGCAGGAAGCTGACGATACCATCCCGTAGGCTCTGAACGATCGCCGCCCCCAGGCTCTTGATTTTGGGGGCGGCGATCTGAATCCCGGTCTGGATGGCCTCTGGCAGGGAGGTGATGACGCGCCCCACCATGGGGATCGCATTGTCCATCAGGAAGGTGGAAGCGGTGGAGACCAACTCCTTCATGGAGCTGGTCACATCCCCGCCAATGGCCATATTCCCCATCAAGTTCTGCGCGGCGGCCTTCATAGCCGAGAAGGAACCGCTGAAGGTTTCGCTGGCTTCTTTGGCCGTTGTCCCTGTCACGCCCAGGTTCTCCTGGACCGCGTGTATGGCGTTGTAGACGTCGGCCAGATTGTCGATATCATACTTGATTCCGGTGAGCTTCTGCGCGTCCGACAGGAGCCTTTGCATCTCCTCCTTGGTACCGCCATACCCCAGCTTCAGGTTATCCAGCATGGTGTAGTTCTGCTTGGCAAACCCCTGGTAGGCGCTCTGGATGGACTCCATGTCGGTGCCGAACTTGTTGGCGTTGTCCGCCATATCGATCAGGGCCATGTCTGCGACTGTGGCCGCCTTTGCGGTGTCCCCACTCAGGCTGCTGATCAGCGAGGCGGAGAAGCTGGTCACCTGCTCCATATAGGCGTTGGCGGAGAGGCCCGCCGTCCGGAAGGCCGCATCCGCGTTGGCCTTTACCACGCCAGCGTCTTGTTTGAACAGGGTTTCCACGCCGCCGATGCTCTGCTCCAGCGCCGCCCCCTGGCTGATGGCCCCGCCCATGACCACCGTGGCGGCCAGCGTCACCGGGATGGCGACTGTTTTCGCCAGACCTGTAATCTGGCTCTTGATTTTGGACAATCCCGCCGTCACGCCGTCCTTGAGCTTGACAATTGGCGTAGCGATCATCTTGCCGACTGCCTTTACCTTGTTTCCCACCGCCCTGATTTTGTCGCTGACCATATCCTTGATGGCCGCAGCGATGACAATTTTTTTGCGCAGCGGCTCCAGCCGCTGCCGGAGCTGCTGCGCGGCCCGGTTGGCCGGCGTGGCGTCCAGGCGGGCGGTACGCCGTCTTTCCCAGGTGGCCTGCAATTCCCTGCGTGTACGCTCTACATCGCGCCGGAAGGCGGATTGTTCCTGCCTGACGCTCCGGAGGACTGCCGACATGTTATCCCTGATTGAAATCGCGCCTCTGACAACTCCCATCGGCCGCCTGCTCCTTTCACGTCAAATTTCAAACATATGCGCCCGTTCCTCAAGGGCTTTCTGCATGGAGGCCATATAAAAGAGCCTGGATTCCAAATCCAGGCTCAAAAACTTCTCCGCATCCCATCCCTTTTGGATGTAGTAGTGAAGCAGGTACGCTTCGCCATCCTGGGAAATCAGTTTTTTAGCTGTTCCACCACCGTAACCTTCCTGTTATTGAGAACGCCGCTGAGTTCCATGACCTTCATGGCGATCTCTGTCACCTCGCCCATGTCAAACAAATCCACAATGTCCAACGGTTCAAGCAGGGAACGCTGATCGGCCGGAAGTCCGCTTTCAGACTCCATAATCTCCTTGGCGGCCTGCTTCAGATCGGGGCTGACAACAGACAGGTAAATGCAGTATTTATCGCTGCGGTTTTTGTCCGCGCTGTCGTCTATATTCGTACACTCCACGATTTCTTCATAAGAAAGGCTTCGGATTGTGATATCAGCCTCCAGGCTTGGAATATGCAAAATCTGTTTTTTAGGGATTTTTTTTGCCTGCAGCCGCTGGATCGCTCTGCGGGAAAATTCCGACAGCGCGCTTTTGGGGGTGCTGTTCATTCAAATGCCTCCTTATGCAATCTGGTCCAGGTTAATCATATCGGTGGGCGTGAAGCCGCCGGAAACCTCCTCCTCGATGATGCCGCCCTTCTCCATGTTGACCAGAGGCAGCTCATTAAACCAGCAGTTATCGATGGAATACCGTTCCTGCTGCCCGCCGGCCGCATCCGGGTCAGCCAGCTTTGTTATAATCTGGCTGCGCTGGTCGACGCCTTTCTTCCAGCTTTCAAAGACGGCGTTATAACGGGAGTAGACTTTCTTCAAAGTGAGCGTGAACTCACCTTTCAGTCCGGTGATCTTGCTGTCCACATCCAAATCGAGCTGGACGTCCTCCCGGTTCGCTGTTACTTTGGCTTCAATTTTACTGAATTCCCATATTTTTTCCCCGTCCACCCATACCTCTCCATAGGTGCCGGAAAGGGTCCTGTTGCCCTTCAGCTTAGACATACGACGCCTCCTTTACATATTGCACACCAGGTTTAAATCCTCCATGGCGTCCACGAACTTGACATGGCTGGCGATAAAGACCTTGGAACCCGTATTGTATTGGGCAATCTCCATATCGTCCATATCGGAGGTGTCGATGCCCTTGCTTTCGATATAGGCCCGCTGCTGTTCAAGGTCGATTTCAGCGGTATTGTCGAAGCTGCGGTCAAGCACATCGCCCTCCAACGCTTTCTGATAGGCCCGCAGCGCGGCTACGAACGCCTGCTTGTTGTCATAGTCGTTGATGACCTTGCCGATGTAGGATTCTTCAAAAGTGCTCCGGATATCATCCTGATAAAGATCGATTCCCTCCACAATTTTAATCTTTGAAAATTCCTCTCCTTTTTCCGTTGTGAAGGTGACGAGGCTGTTAACGCCCCGGCCGATTTTGTACTGCTCACTGTCGAATGTAAGAATTAATTCCCCTTTGTCAATCCGCTCATTGGGGTCGTCCGGTATACTGGCGGAAATGACGTCGGACAGCACATAGTAGGTGCTGCTGCGGGCCAGAGATAGACCCGCCAGGACCCCGGCTATGCGCGCGCAGTATTCCGTGGCGGTAAATGGGGTTTCAGAAAGGCTGCTGTTGATCTCGTCCGTAGTGAAATTAATGATGCCTTCATGGTCGGCGGCGCAGTTGGGCAGCACAGCTTTAAAGGTCTTATGATCCTTCTCCCGCGCCTGCTTAATCCAGGCTGATAAAACAGTTTTTTCATCATCTGTCAGGCCGGGGACCGTAAGATAGTTCCATTTCAGGCTGGCCAGCTTCTTTAAAGAGGGGGCCAGATCCTCCGTATCCGCCGCAACCTTCAGGATAATGACCTTTGAAGGCCCCCCTTCATAGAGCAGTTTGAGATATTCGTAGTTCCGCTGTGTGAAAGCGGAGAAATCCACATCCAGGATGCTGTTGTAAACGCCAAGGGATTTTCCGCCCTCGGTATCATCTTTTAATATGACAGCGACGATCCCTCGCTCGCTGCGCTGGATGGCGGTCAGCCCTTTGGTCTTAAAAATAATGTTGATTTCAGGCAGACCCATATAATCACGCCCTTTCGTTTGTCTTGACGGCTGTTTCCAATTCCTCCATAAACGGCGGGGCTTCCGGTTCCCCGATGCTGTCACGGAAGGACAGGGTAAAGGAGCAGTGCAGCAGCTTATCCACGGTTTTGAAGGACAAATCGGGGACGGTGACGGCCCTAGCTTCGCCTTGGTCGGTGAAGCGGAATACCGGGCGCAGCAGGCCGTCAAGCTCCTGGGCCATCTTCAGGTATTCGCCGCTGCTTTCCCCTTTGGTGTGGACCGCAGCATCCACCAGGATGCTGCGGTCCACATGGCCGGGTCCCACTGTCCGGTTCCCGGCGGGGATGATATCAAGATAGATATAGTCCTCCAATTCGGTCCGGCCGCCCTCCTGCGTCTTGTCGATATCCTCGCAGAACACATCAAAGGCGGGCCAGCGGCCCCTAAAAAGGGCAATTAGACTGTTTTTAACAGATTCATAAATTGTGGTTGCCATAGGATACCCCCTTACAGGTCATGCGAAGCAATAAAATCGTTGAGCCATTCGCGCAGATAGCCCGGAAGCGCCTGGTTGAGTTCTTCCAGGGAAAGCTCCATCATATGCTTTCCGGGAACAAAGCCCCTGCCGCCCCGTGTGCGGTGGCCGTACTCCACAGGCTCCGCGTACTCCACATTGCTGTAAACCTCAATGTAATAAGCGCCGCCTTTCCTCGTAATGGGGCCGACTTTCCAACTGTCCTGCAAGCGGCCTGTTTTGTGCGGGGTCTTTTCCTTGACTTTTCCCTGCAGCTCATAGGCGATCTGGATGACCAGCGCCCGGAATTCGGCGGGATATTGTTCCTCGATCATGCGGGAGAGCTGCCGCTCCAGCGCATCGAGGCCATCAAAGCGGTAATCTGTCCGGCTCATGCTTTCGCCTTTGCCAGTTTCAGCGGCACATTGTTATGGGATGGCTGCCGGTCCGCAAGCCCGGCCTCCGTCAGGTACTCCCGGCACAGCCGGATAACCTTCACCGTGTCGCCCGGCTCAATTTCCACCTCCGGGCGGACAAAGAGCAGGTAATCGGTGTCGATGCCTGCAGTGGGCGCGTTCTTGCCTAATTTGCCCCCGGAGGGGCTGGAAAGGGCGCAGGGGATGTTCTCATATACAGGCTTACCCTCCAGCCCCTTCCGAAATGCGCTCTCTCCGGATGGCAGCGTCACCTTTTGCGGACGGTATATCCAGCAATGATCCTCATAGGTCAATGCCAGGATGTCGGCTTCCGTCATATTGGGCAGTCTTTCGGCAGCTTCATCCGCTTAAAGGGGATGAGCTGGCTTTCATAGTTCTTCACAAAAGCCACGGTTTCCTTGAGGCTGTTGGCCTTGTCCCGGTAACTGATGCTGGTGTCGCCCCGTGTGACGCTGGCCACATCGTTCTGCGATGGGGCCGCCTGGTCGGCCCGGAGCATATCCTCCACAATCTGCGCCGCCACATCCTCCAGAGGGGGCGGGAAGTCCTCCCGCCCGCAGAATACCAGGATGCGGTTGATGGCCCGCCGCACATACCGCTCGATGGTGGGAAGCTGCTCATCCGGCAGCTTCAGATTACTTTTCGCCGTCTCCGCTATCCGGCTCACCAGTTCCTGTCCCATCCGGCTCCTCCCTGGGCTTGCCGCCCTTCCTGCTGTTTTTGGTTTCAGCCCTCACACGGCCAGGCAGGGCTTCGCCCGACTTCTCCAGATCTGCCTGCGTGACCGGACGGCTGCCCGGCCCGGCGGCTCCGCCGAGCCGGGTGAAACCCTGCTGTTCCAGCCTGGCGGCCCGCTCCTCGCTGGCGGCCTCGCGTACCTCATTCAATCGTTTCATTCGAATCATGGTAAATCCTCCCTGCTCAACCGCCGACGCCAGCCTTGGCCTGCTTGATGTTCACCCACATGGCCGCCAGCTTATTGTCGGGTACCCACAGGTCATGATACTTGCGGTAATCGGTCGCCCAGGCTCGCTTCTTCTGGAAGGTTTCAGGGTCGAAGATGCGCACCTTGTCGGTGCGGGAAACAGCGATGGGGGCGGTACGGGGGCAGATGATCCAGTTGATGTCCTGTGCATCTTCCGCAGCCTCGAAGCCGCCTTTCTCCTGACCGGAGGTGGAACCGTCGTTAAACTTATAACTTGTTTTCATGCGCCCGCTGCCTACACGGAGGATGGGATGCTCGCCGTTCAGGGATTTCACCTTCACGGTAACGTCACCCTGCTTGAAATCCATCACGCTCAAAGATTTGGACAGGGTACTGGACATATCAAAGATAGCGGCCACGGGACGGGACATCGTGATGACCAGCGGGGTCTCGTCGCCGACCGCATCCTGCACCGCAGCGATGTCATAATAAAGCTTCTGAAGGATATCGGCTTCGGTGGGGGTGTAGCCGTAGCCCGCCCGTTCCTTGGCGGCGCAGAGGGACGCCAGCTTGCTGTAGCGGTATGCGTCGATCTCCGGCACGACCTTAGTGCGCTGGAATTCTCCCATGACCCGGGCGGCGGTCACCACGAAGTTGGTTTCATTCACCTCGTTCTCATCAAAAGTGAACTGCCGGCCTCTGTCCTGGGTCATGGACTTGGTTTCCCATTTCAGGTTGACCGAACCTTCGACAAAGCCCTTATCCCGGTCATAGTCGGCCAGGCCGTCCATGTCCATGCTCGGGATCTTCACCTCTGAGCCGCCGTCGTAGCGCACCAGCTTGTCGTTCAGCTCCATCCACCCGGAAGTGGCCTGCTCCACGGCGGCCTTGTCCAGTTCGTTCTGGAATACGCCTGCATATTCAAACACATTTGCCATAGTTACATCATGCCTCCTCGAATGCCCTGCGCGATCTGGTCCTTCACAGCGTTCTCCGCCTTTGCTCCGCCGCCCAGCCCCTCCGGCGTCTTACCGCGCAGGCGTTCCTTTACGGCAGCCTCCAGCGCGCTCTTAAAAACATCCTGGGTGTGCTTCAGGCTTTTCTCCATGCTTTCCTGATCGGTATAGGCCAGCAGGTCGGCCAGGCCCACGGGAAATCCGTCATCCGCCAGCTTCTTCAATGCCGCATCCTTCAAGTCGCGCTGCAGCAGCTCGGACCGCAGCTTTTCCAGTTCCTTGTTTCTGGCCTCGCCTTCAGCCCTGGCCCGTTCCTCCGGTGTGAGCTTGGACAGGCGCTGCTGCTCCTGCTGTTCGGCCTCCCAAGCGGCCTTGGCCGCTGCGATCTTAGCGTTGACGTCGGCCTCGGAATAGATCTTGCCGCCCTGCGGTTCCTGCTTTGCGTCCCCGCCCTCCTTGGGGGACAGATCGCCATCCTTCCCAGCGCCCTCCTCGCTGGAGCCGGGGGACGTTTCTTCTTTGCCGCCGCCGAACAGTGAATCCCAAAAACGCTGGAAAGCGGTGCGCTGTTCGGCGGTGGGGGCGGCAGGCTGCTGTGCGGCCTGCTGTGGGTTCCGGTTCTGCGGTTCGCCGCCAGCGGCAGGGGCCGCTGTGCCAGTGGTGGTAATAATATCCGCCATTATCAGTTCCTCCTTCGGTAATTTTGGCATAATAAAAACACCCCTTGCGGGGTGCTTTAAACGGAATGTAAAAGTGTTTTATCAGTCATATGGCATGAGCTTATTTCGCGGTACCAATTTGGGTACATTATCAGGGTCTTTCGGCTCAAATTGATATCCATGATCTCCTTCAATGGGATGGTCATGTACAACATAATCATGCATGATGTCCCGTGGAATCTTGTCAAAGGCTTTACAGCTCACATGACCGTCAACAATGCCGATGAAGTGCTTGCAATACCCGCAAAATGGTGTGCGGGGCATGGGATTGTTCCACCATCTGGCATCGCTGTATGGTTTTTTATTCATCAGGAACCTCCTCCATATAGATGGTATGCCCTTCAACCCGTGTGGGAATAAACCATGTGCTGCGCCCAAACAGGATTTCTTTTTCACCTGGATTCCATGCAGTCAAGTCTTTTCCGCACTTTGATTCAATTACATACTGGATTTCCATGGTCCCATCATAGACCTCCAGCGATGCGGAGGTGTAGGCATCGAACTGCTTGGGGACTCCAATGATGTGGCTTGCGACAAAAGCATCCACATCTTCAATCTCCAGCCCTTTGGAGAGGGAACGGTACACTGTCCCCCTGTGCTCCGGCAGGCGCTCCAGCGCATGGTCCAAATCCTCTACGAATTGGCGCTCCTGCGGTGACAGCGTCGCGCCCCGGCGCAGCTTATCATTGATTTTGTAGGATTCGCTGCTTATATACTGCATTAACGCCCGCTTGTCAGTTTCAGATAAGGAAATTGTACCATCTTTGGCCGCGCCGTCAACATATTTCTTTTTCCACTCCTCAAATTTGACATTGCCGGCCAGGGGGTCACCCTCCCGTTTGTCGAAGATGCTTTTACCAAAGTGCGCTTTAATGATGCACAGGCAGTTCGGGTGGATAGGAGGAAAGTTCACTCCCGGCTGCGCCTCCTCAACACGGAACACCCGTCCGTTAAGTTCGCCGCAGGTACAGCTTCCGGAATGCTCGGTACCGCCCAGGAACTGATACTCCGTAATGCCGTTCTCCTTATAGCCCATCAGTTCCCCCTGATTGGCAAAGTATTTGCACTCTGTCCGCACCAGGCGCTCGGCATTGTAACGGCCCCTGTCCATCACCTCGTCGATGGCCTTTGCCATCTTCTGGACACTGCTGCCCTGGATAAAGCCCAGCGTGATCTCCCGCCTGACTAGAGCCGAGAGATGGTCGCAGGCCCCCCACACAGCCTCGGAGTAATGCTTTTCGCTCCATGGGAAGGACAACACCTGCCGGATGAGCCTGTCGCTGATTTTCGCCACACCGAACCCCAGCCCAATCCCGCGCTGGATTGTGAAGCAGCTTTCATAGTAGTTGACCTTCAGCATATCCCCCAACAGGGCGTCCATCCTGGCGGTGCTGTCCTCGGCCAGGTCGATCATGTTACGGTAGACATTCGCCAATAACTGCTCCTTGCGGGTGATGCGGGACTTCATGGCCAGGGTGTTCAGCTCCAGCAGGGCCTTGCTGGAGCTGGCTGCGCCGGAGGCCCCGGCGATATACTCCTCGATGGACTTGCGCCACACGCTGTACTCCCGGCCCTCCAGGAGCTGCCGGGCCGCCTCCTCAGTCAGCCCGTTGTCCCTGGCAAAACGGGCGAACAGCGCCTCGATCTCCTTTTCGATGTTGACTGCCGCCTCATCATAGAGGAAAATAAGCTCCCTGGTATAATCATCGGTGCGTCTGGTGTTTTGCAGCACCCGCTTTTTGGCGTCCTCAATCCATTGGCTGCGCGACCAGGTGCTCATGTGCCCTCACCGTCCCCTGGGTCCGTTCCCGCTTCATCGTCCGGGATAGCTCCTGCGCCAGCGGGCTGCGCTTTGGCCTGTTCCAGCGCCCTGGCCAGGGCGTCGTATTGACCGAACCCGCTGACCTCCCGCTGCTTTTCGTCCTCCAGCTTTTGCAGCTCGTCCTGTACATTGTCGATGGTCGGAAGCATCTGGAGGCGGGTTTCACGGGACAGCTCCCCGGAAAGCATGGTGATGATCTGCGCGATCTCCGGCAAATTTTGCGGCTTGTTGCGCCGGAACTGGATGCCGATCTCCCTGTAGTCGTACCTGCCGCCCTGGATATTCAGGATATGGGTGATCAACTCGATGCGCCGCTGCAGGCCGCGCTTGAACTTGCGTTCCTTGATGGCGCAGATCTGCTCAAGCCCCCACAGCTTATACGATACGGCCACGCCGGACAGGTTGCCGCCGAAGTTCGCGTCCGTCAGGTTAGGCACCGCCGAAAAGATGTGCATATCCTCCCGCAGCCGTTTCTTATAGTTTTCCAGCGCCGCGTCGCCAACCTCTTTGACAAGCCACTGGATGTCGCCGCCATCCTCCAGGATAATAGCGCCCTTTTCTTTCATGTCCCTGATATCCTGTGAGGTCACGGCCCCCATTTTCAGCACCTTCAGCAGCGCCTCGTCGTTGTACTGGAAGAAGTTCGCCGTGTTGCTCTCCACCCGGTTGTATGCGTCGATGAGCGTGATCACGCCCTCGAAGTCGCCCAGGCGCTCCTCGTTGTTTATGTACTCTACGAAGGGTACATCCCCCCAGTAATGTTCCCGTATATCCAGCAGCTCCAGCGCGCCGCCGTTAATGCTGCGGAAATACCAGCAGTCCTGCGCCGTCCAGAACTCCACCTTTTTGATGATGTTCTTGTCCCTGTCTTTGGAGTACACAATGCGTATGGCCGCCATGGGGGTGTTGTCCCCCGTCTCGCAAATATAGATACAGCCATCGGGCGGTACTTTGGTGAAACGGATCTGCACGTCCTCGTCCAAATACAGCATCTCAAAGCAGTTTCCATGGATGCTGGCGCTCCTGGCCAGCTCCATGTTCTCGTCCTGCTCGTCGTTGTAGTCGAAGATGTCCTGCAATGCGGCCAGGTATGCGACGTTTTGGGAGCTGTAGACTACGGGCTTGCCGATGAAGTAGCCCGTGGCGGTGTCGGTGATATACTTGGCCATATTGTTGACCAGACGGTTATTTGGGGCGGTGCTGTCCTTTTTCGTATGCCGGAGGATGTCGTGCTCGCCCTTATAGTACCTCTCCAGCCGGGCATACTTGGTGTGCCCCTCATTTTCGTCTATGATCTCCTTGATGTCCGCCTCCGTCAGGCTGTCCAGCAGGGAACGTTCCATAAAGATGACCGGCAAGATATCCGCCTCCTTAAATTCCAAATCCGGCCCGGTCCAAAATTCGAAACCGCTTGACTTTTTTTGCGATGGTGCGTGCGCCCTCCAGAGCGTCCGGACCGTCGTCGTGCGCCCCCATGGGAAACTGCGTCAGCTGCTCCAATAGCCGCTTGTGGCGGCGGTTGAACTTGATATATTTGTTTTTGACGTCCGGCTGCAGCGTCTGGATGCGCATGACCTTATCGCTGGTCTGCTGCACCTCCTCAATGGGGAGGTACAGCCCGGCCTTTGCGCTGGCCTTGGCCAGCTCCTCCTTCAGGAACCACTGGAACTGGTTGGTTTCCGCACCCAGCTTGCGGTAGCCGTGGCCGAAGCTGGATCGGAGCCACCGTTCCTTGGCCAGCACATCCGCAATGATGCGGTCGGGGTGCCGCCGTTCGATGTCCGCGTCCACCACATACATATACCCGCTGGCCCTGTGCCTGGCCAAGGTGACGATGGCGGAAAAGTCGCTGCGCTTGGTCTTGCCCAGCGAAGGGTCGATGAATCCGAAAAAGTCGAAGGCCGGGTCGCAAAAGTCGGTCTCGGCCTCGTTGTAGTAATCAAACCATTCCTCCATGAACAGGCAGTCGTCCGGGTTGATCGGCTCGTTCTGTTCCTCTGAGTTGAATGAAGCCTCGCCCTCCGACACCCGCATCACCATCAGGTCATAGTAGGACAGCTTTTCCTCCCACAGAACCTGCGTCCCCGCCAGCATGGCCGCACGGTGTTTCTGAAAGAAGGCCAATGCGTCCTCCGCCCGGCTGTCGTTGTCCAAATCGGTGAAAATGTCCTCCCACTGCCGCCACAGGTCATCCGCCTTTGAAAAGCTGACGACCGCCTTATATTTAATGGAGCGGTAGGCAGGGTTTTTCAGCGTCCTGGCCAGCAGGCTGTCATAGTGGAGCAGGGTGCCGATATAGATGATGTCGGTGTAGTCATCGCCACACTTGCTCACCGCCTTGTCAAACCAGTCCTTCAGCTTGCCGCGCTGCTCCGGAGTCCGCACATTCTCGTCGTTCTCCACATCATCCAGGATAATCAGGTCTGGCCGCCAGTTCCGGTGCTTCCGGCCGCGGATTTTCTTACCGCTGCCGATGGCCTCGATCTTGATGCTGCTCTTAGTGACCAGCACATTGCTGCGCCACACGCTGCCCGCCAACGGCCCGAAGTCCTCCAGGATCGCCGTGTTCTCCTCGAACTCCACCCGGATATTGTCCAGGAAGCCTTCGGCCTGCTCGGAGCTGTCGGAGATAATGATGGGATAATGCTTATAACCGTACAGGGTGGAGTGCATCGTCCCCTTGAAGGTCAGGTTGGTAGACTTGGCGTGCCCGCGGGGGGCCGCCACCGCCCGGCGCACCCCCGGCAGGCGGCTGATTGTCCTGATGTCCGCCGGGGACAGGGGATAGCGCCCCTTCAGCACACCCTGCTGCCAGATCGCGTCCAGCTCCCGGTGGAACTCTGGGGAGGGGCGGCTGAAATAGTGGGGGAAATAGGCCCGCCCGAAGAACTCCATGTCGATGGCTCCCAGCTTCCGGCGCAGGCCATCCTCCCCGGTCAGCGGAAGCCCCGCTTCAAACTCCCGCCGCAGCCGGCGGCGCTCCGGGGAATCGTCCCTGTTTAAGAAACCTTTTAGGAGTGCGCGCAGACCGTTTAAATCTGTGCCCTCCCCGCTGTATAATTGGCTCTCAGCCTCGGCCATTGCGCCTGCCAGGGCGTTGATGCTCTGCTTTTTTCGCTCATTCAAAATGGCCTGCTGCCTCCCTCGTCGTACAGAGGGCTGTAAATGCCCCACAGTGGATTTTGGGACGGTGTGGGGAAATTATCCCCGCCCGCCTGGTGCGGCGAATTTAAAGGGGTCTGTGCGCCGCTTAAACGGTAATGCGGGCAAGAACACAAAACCAGGGCTGAAAAACAGGGGAAAAGGGTGTGCTTCGCCACCCAGCCTGTCATTCAGCCCGGTTATTTCGCCCGTATTTCCACCGGCCTCCCCAGGCGGGACGAATCAACCGCCTGCTTTGCACGGCTTCCTGTAAACGCCGTTTAAAAATTCACGTCTTTGCCGCTCCCCATGGAAAGGGTGAGTATTTTCGGCTCCCCGCACAAAGTGATCCCGACCCTGGCGCGGCGGGCGCGCCTGTCAAAATGGATACTCCTGACCGGGAAGTTTTGCAGTACGCCCTCCATGATCCTGACGCTGCCGTCCGGCAGCTCCTCAACCCTGGAGGGCTTGAGCGGTTCCCCGCCGTTGGACAGCAGCCGCAGCCATTCCGCCTCCAGATGGGTCAGGCAGGACGGGGACAGCCCGCTGAACCCCAGGAAACGGAGCACATGGGGGACTGCCTTCACCCGGTAATAGTTCTCCGCGCTGTATTCCAGCGACAGGAACACATATCCCGGGAACAGTGTGTAAATGCGTGAGGTCCAGCCGCCATTCTTACGGAGCAGGCGCTCCTCCTGGGGGACAGCCGCCCGGATGCCCATGATGTGCAGCGCGTCGCGGACGGCTGTTTCCTGGCCTGCCAATACCTGCAGGACGTACCATTTCGCCATATCTTCACCCCGTTTGTGTGCCTTCCTGCCTTTTGCTGCTCAAAAACTCGCTGACCTGCCTGTAAAGCTCGGGCCGTTCCCTGGCCATCGCCTCCCACACCAGGCTCTTGACAGCGTCCAGGCCCGCTTCGGCGGCGTCCTGGTTCTGAACCTCCACGCGCTTCTTATAGGCCGCCGCGCGCACCAGCGCGTTGGCTTCGCGCAGCATCTTATCGATGCTCACACCCTGCCAGTCCTCCTCGGAGGTGTTGGCCAGGGCTGTGAGGAGGTTCTGGCTGGTCAGGCGGATAATGGCTTCCGTAGTATCCAGACCGGGGTACTTATCCAGTTCATCCATCATGCGGCGAAAGTTCTCCTGCGCCACCGTCAGCATCTGTACGTTGGCCTGATACGCTCTGGCATAGCGGCAGACACTGGCGGCGGAGATACCAACGCCGTTTTCGCCCAAAAAGTCCACAATTTCGGAATAGGTGCTGCCGGACAGGAGCATCTGTTCCACAGCTTCCCGCAGGGCGGGGTCGAGAGCGTCTATTTTGCTGTGCTTTCGGTTTCCCGCTTTCCTGCCGCCCACTGCTTACACCTCGATCATATCGTCCTTGACGCCGCCCCTCAAAAGCCGGTTGCCCTTAGCCGTCAGCTTTGCCTCGAGTGTGGCATAATCGCTGTCGGCCAAAATTGCCTCCTCCTTTGTGGCGGTCTGCCGCAGGTGGATGTACCCCTCCTCGGCCAGGAAGTTCACACTGTCCAGAAACTCGTCCCCGGCGATGCCGTCATTTTTCAGGATATCCCGCATACTTTCCAGGCGGCTGTACTTATAGGCCAGAATATTTAACGTCCGAAGTACACGCCCGTTATTCTGGATGAAGTTCCCGGCACGCAGCGCGCTTTTATCGCTGCTGTTGATCTCAATCATGTTATCCTCGACGCCGCCCGCCAACAACCGGATGCCCTTGCCTGTCAGCTTCGCCTCCAGAGCGGCATAGTCGCTGTCGGACAGGGCGGCGCTTTCCTTCGCAGCGATCTGCCGCAGGTGGATATAGCCGTCTTCGGCCAGAAAGCCGACGCTCTCCAGAAACTCCTCTGCCGTAACGCCGTCGTCCTTTAAGACGCTCTTGATTCCTGTCAGCTTGTTATACCTGATGCGCAGGATGTTCACAGCGCGCAGCACCTTGCCGTTGCTGCGGGCAAAACCGCTGGCTTCCAGCCTCTGCTTTTCGTTGCCTGTCATATGCCGGTCCCCTTTCTTTTTATCTCAAAATCCAGCAGCATATCAATTTTCCGGTCTACCTTCGCGTGTTCCCGGAAAAAATCTTCGCGCGTTAAAAAATTCTCCATAATTTTTTTGATGTCGGCACGCAGCTCATCATACGATTTTTCATGGATATTCCTTGGGGTATAATCCCGTTTGATTTCCTCAATGGAACCGGACATCTTTTCCTGGGCTTTATCATAATCGGCTTTCTTTACCGTGCCGTCCCGAATTTCCCCGACCTCTCTGGACAGATCGTCCACGCGGGAGAATAATGTCCTCTTGACCAGAAATACCACGGCTCCTGTCAGAGCTGTGGCCAGCAGGCCAACCAGCCACCATGTTCCCGCGTCAAATGCCATTGCGGTGTTGTTCATTGAAAACACTCTCCTGCGCAAAAATAAACGGTATGATTGATTTGTATCAATCATACCGTCCAAACAGGAAAGCCTGCAATCTCAAGCTTTTGAGTTTTTTATTTTACAGGAACGACAACTGGCCGTCTATGGGCCGGGCACGCGTCTCTTTGATCCTGTCAGCCACAATGCTCCGGATAGAAACCTCTGTTAAATCATATTTTTTGGACAATTCCCTGAAATTATATCCGTTGAAGTCGGACCGGATACGTTCGTTGCGATCCTGGCGGTCAAGCCTGTCCGTTTTGGGAATATAGATGTATCCGCCGCCGTAGGCGTTCATTAGTTTCCTGAAGTTATCCTGTCCGATCAGCTCCGCTATCTCCCGCTGGCTCTGGCTCAAATCCTCCAGCCGGATACCGGACTGTTCGCTCACCCAAAACCACCCCCCGACGGCTTTTTTCCGGCATTGGCCACATACTTCTTCAGCACTTCGATCAGCTTGCTGCAGGCCCGGAAGTCCAACCAGGTAAACGGTTCCTGCGGGGTAGAGTCCATTTTCAGTTCCTTGCGGATGATGCCGCACAGGCGCTCTCCCAGGGACGCTGCGCTTGGTTCTTTGTCCGCCCTGGCCAGTTGATACATAAGCGCCCACACTTTACGCTGCTGGCCGTCTGTCGCCCCGCCGGGCCGTTCCGGGCGGGGGTTGGACCTGTGCCTGGGTTGTGAAACCGTCCCCTGTCGTTTTTGCAGGTCGGCGATGACAGCCTGCGCCTCCGGGTAAGTCAGGGCTTTGACTGATTCCTTCCCGGTTACGGCTGTCACCAGGGAGTGCAGGTTGTCGCTGTCCTTCCCACGCTCCACAATCCCCAGGGCATTCCCGATGGCGTAGATTTTCCTGATCTGCTGCGCGTTGATGGCTGCCATACCCGCTCCTCCTTTTTGTTAAACTTTTGGCTGTTCGGCCTCCACTCCGACCTTCATGCCCTCCTCTACGATAACGGCAGCCCGGATAATGTCAATGGCCTCCTGGGCAGTACCTTTCCAGCCGGCGGCTTTCAACACCTGTGTCAGCCATTCCCAGTTGATGACCTCGGCGGTCAGGAAAGCCCAGTCGCCGGCCTCCTGCTCCGACAGCCCCGCCACCTTCTCCAGCAGAGCCTTGTCCCTCTCATAGCGCCCTTTCAGTTTTTTCCGCAGGATCGCCTGTATCTTTGGCTCGCTGGTGATAGCCTGGATGGTTTCTTCCAGACTGCCTGCCGCAAAGCTGCCCTGACAGATCATCGCCAGCAGACGTTTGCAGGGTTCTGTCATCTTGTCCGTAGTTTCGGTCTTTACGAAGTCCCCGGCCACATCGCCCAGCACCTTCTTCACCATCGGCAGGGAAATGGGCTTCACCGCAGCCGTATTCGTCACCGACACCCGGCTGTTCCGGGTTCCCCAATAACTGATGGAGAGCAGTTTGGTGTCCTTGAGCGCGTCTGTGGCCAGAGTTTCAAAATAGCCCTTCAGCCAGTCCATGCGCCCCTTGATGCGCTTGGCCTCCAAAGACAGGGCGGCATACTCGTCAACGTACTTTTTCACCTGTTCGGCCTGGCGCTGCTCCGGGGCCTTGACAGCCAACACTGCTCCGGCCCGGATTTCTGTTTCAGTCAAGTTTCCCCACCTCCTCCCGAATGCCCTGGAAGCACTCGCGGCAGATCTGGAAGCCTTTAAAGGTTACAACCTCACAGGTACCGTGGCAGATGTTGCAGGTGGGGCGATGCTTCCGAATGACAAGCCCGCCGTCCCCCGTGGGGGCCAGATCCACGGCGTCGCCGCCCTGCAGCCCAAGCTCATGCCGTAGGTGCTGCGGGATGGTCAGAGCGCCTCTTTTCCCCATGCGCTTCGATATGTTCCGCATAGGTTTACCTCCTTCTGGTATTTTGTGCCTCGCTCTGCATTTTCACGGGCTGGCGACCGTTCCCTGTGGGGAGCTGCATTAAGGCCGGGGCCGAAGCCCCCGGTTAAGCCTTTAAAAGCTCAATGCTCTGGTTGTTGGCGCAGAAGTGTTTTTTCAGCGCCCGGAAGGATGACCACTGAGGGGTGAAGCTGGAGTATTGCATAGGGTATTTCTCCTGTAACTCCTTCTGCATCCGCTTCGGCAGCTTTTTGAATTTGGCTTTTTCTTTATGGTTGAGAAGGCTGTGCCGGTGCTCCTGCAGGAAGCGGCGGCGTTCCTCACAGTCCTCGGCTATCCATTTGCCCCGGAATTTCCCGCCGATATAGACCATGATTCTGTTCTGATACACGCTCACCGGCTCCAGAACCAGTGTGATATCGTAACCATCCGCTTTCAGTTGAATGGGATGAAAAAGATTCAAGGCTTGTTCGGCCCGCTTCCAGTCCTCTGCTGTCACGGCAAATCCTCCTTTCGTTTTACCGGCGTGCGCCCATTGCCCTCACAGGAAAACAAAATTTTTGCATTGAACCACCGGTCATTGATAATATGGCCTATTGCTTCAATGGGGGAGCCGATACCCCCGTCTCCGCCGAATCCCACCCGGACATTTAAACCAACCAGATTTTGATCGCTGAAACTTGTTAAACCCAGTGTTTCCATCAGGTTTTCAAGCCAGCGGCTGCACGCTTCACCTCTGAGATCATAGCCCCCAAAGCAGCTGCCCCACCCATTTCCTTCCACATAAATATACTGTGTGAGTACGCGTTTCCGTTCCCAAACTACTTTGGTAATTTTTGCATTCAATATGTTCATCTTCAGACCCCTCTCAATTGTGGGCTGCTTCGAAGTTTTCGACGATCCACCCGTTCCTACTTGCATAAACCGCCTGCCTGGTGCGTTCTGACGGATCTGCATGGCGTCCAGCGCCTCCCTTATGCCGCATTCAGAGCAGATTTCTGTGATGTTGTCCCGTCTGGAGAGCGCGGGCGGCCTGGTATAGATACGCCCGCACCGTGGGCAAACCTTACTCGTCATCACCACCCCCTCCGGCTATGCTGCGGCCTTTGTTATAGCCTGCTTCAAAGGCTTTTTGCGCGCTGATTTCCTTGCCCATGCTGTATCCAAAATAAATCAGGAGAATGATCAGGGGAAAGACAAGCGTTTCCCCGCCCACGACGTGAGGACGGCAGGAAATGATACTGACCGACATCCGGACAAATATGCCGGCCAGAAAGCCCGCGCTGAACCCGACGGCCAGCCTGACCATACCGGGTGTTCGTTTCACAGCCATCGCTCCCTTCACACCAGGCCGATTCCCATGGTCCGGGCCATGGAGTACAGACCGTTGTAACTGATATCCTCGTTGTTGACCGCGTTGTTGTAGACGTTCACCGCGCCCCGGACGCCCCATTTTGACTGGCTGATACCATGAAGGAAATCCAGCTCCTTTTTCCGGCTTTCCTCGGCCAGCTTGGGGAACAGCTTCGCCACATCCTCGCCGGTGACCTTGCGGGTGCTGTAATAGCGGTTCATACGGATGCGGGAAAAAAGCTGCGCGAACCTGGCCTCCTGCTTGCCGACCATCCGGGTGTAAACCTCGGTATTGCCAATCAGGGCGATGCCCACGCCCTGCTGCCCGGTGATGGGGTTCGCGTCGGCCCAGGTGCGGATCTCCTCCAGGGAACGCAGCTGCAGGTGCTGCGCCTCGTCGATAATGATGACCTTGTTCGTACCCTCCAACTTTTCCCGGATGGCCAGCGTCAGGTCGAGCTTGCTGCGGGTTTCCGGTACCTTCAGCGCCCGCGCCAGTACCTTGAGCAGGTTGCCCAGGGTGCCTGTGCTTGGCGTTGCCTGGATATAGACGCTGGCCGTGGGGTTCTCGCGGACAAACCGCTCGGCCCCCTTGGTCTTGCCGATTCCCGCATCCCCATGGATGATGACCATGCCCTTCTCCAACTGGCAGTAGCGGATGAGCTTATACACATCCTCCGAAATGGAGGTTGGGATATAGTCCTGAATGGGGCGGTAGGGAAGGGCCTTCTCCGTGCTGGCCTCCTGCTCCTCCTGGGTGCGGAAAAACTCCATCAGCTTATTTTCCAGTTCACCTATATTGCCGTTGTCATACATACTGCGGCGGTACTGGCTTAACGCCGTCTGGCTGATGCCCATAAGCGGGGCGGCTTTGGCCTGGCTGATGTTTTTTTCCTTCAAAAACTGCTCCACCCGCGCCTGCAGCGCGCTGTCATACTCCTTGCTCATGCTCGGCTCCTCCGTTTCGTTTCAGTGCGTTTCGGTTCATGGTATCCAGATCGGGACCGCCGACCGCCGCCTTCAGCAGCGGCTCATCGTCAGGCCGCTGAAGCTCCAGTACCTTTGGATTGGCGGGCGGGATGATCCGGGCGGTCTTGCTCTCGTGGGCGGCCTCCATAACCAGCTCCAGCGCCGTATGCCGCCCGAAGGCCGGGAAGGCGCTGACTTTCAATGCCTCCCTGGTGATGTGCTCCATGCGCCGCACCTTGGACATGGCCTCCTTGACCTCCTCCTTGCCGGCCCCGTAGGCCAGCACCGCCGTGTTGTCGGCGGGGACGCTCATAATGAAGCGGTCCTGCAGGTCGTACACCCGCACCTCGCTCAGATCGTCGGGGTCGTATCGATAATAGACCTGCTGGCCCAGGTAGTGGAAAACCAGCTCGTCGTTCCAGTAGTCGATACGCTGCCCCGCGATGTCCAGGTGTACGCCCCGGCGCGTGACCTTCTGCGGGCGGCTGCTCCGCATCAGCATCAGGCTCAAGTCCTCGGCGCTGGCCACCCGTTTGGTATGCAGGTTTTCGTTGAACACCTGCTGCCGGGGCTTGCCGTGGTCGCCGGCCACCGCGCCGCCGTAGGGCTGCTGGTTGAAATACCAGTCCAGCAGCTCCTCCACCGTTTCCACCAGGGTTGCGTCCAAAGGGATCTTGCCATCCTTCAGGACAGATTTCAGGCGTTCCGGCTTCTCAAGCACATTGCCCCCGGTGAAGGTGTCGAACAGGCGGGAAAGGTGGTCCTTCACATCCCGAAAGCGCCGCTCGATGACCTTCGCCTTAGCGTTGCGCACAATAGCGTTTGTCATTTTGATGCCCAGCCGTTCGAATACCGGGGGCGGGTCGAACCGCTCCTGGCCGTCCCTAGGCTTTTTCCTGCGGTGGCCCAGGCCGCCTATGTCATAGGTCAAAAACTCCCTGCCATTGTCCACATAGATGTTCTCCGGGATCCCGTACTTCTGGATGCCCTTCCGCAGCGCGATCAGCGTTGCCTGGGAACAGGGGTTCAGGGTGACATGGCACCCTGTGAAGATACCGCTCCGGGCGTCGAAGAAGGCCGTCAGGTGCAGGCGGTGGCGCTGGCCGTTTTCGCCCTCGGTGATGATGTCAAAGGTGTGGTTGTCCGCGATCCACCACTCGTTGCTGGCCATGTTTTCGTATGTACGGCGGATATATGGGGCGCAGCGGTCACGGAATGCCTTCTCACCCTCCCGGCCCAGCACCTTCAGCGGCTTCGGGATATCGGCCTGCGCCCTGCGGTAAAAGGTCGTGTAGCCCGGCATATCTGCCGCCAGCTCCGGGGCCTCTTTCTGCGCCCACAGCCTGGTGTATTCATAGCATTTCTGAATAGAGTGCCGGCTCTCATCCAGATAGTAATACAGAAACGCCTGCCACATGGAATCTGTGATGCTGCTCTTGCCTTTCTTCCATTTGCCGCGCTTGTCGATGAGGCCGTCCAGGTCATCCTTCCGCACGGCGTTCCAGCGGCGGTACAGGGTATCCACAGAAATGGCCCGCTCCGGGTACTCCAGCCTGCACAGATGCACGAAGCGTTCATCCACCTCGGCCTTGTTGGCCCCCGGCTTGTTGCGGTAGCCCTGCCACCGATCCACCAGCCGCAGCCAGAAGGCGATCTCCTCCTGCTCCCCGGCGGTGTAGCTGTCCAGCGGCTTGGCTGCCTTTGGCTTTGCCTCGTCCGGAAAGCTGGCCTCCGGCAAGTTGGCGCGGAGCTGGTTATAATACTTCTCCTGCAGCTTTGCAGGCAGCTCCTCCACAAGGAACATCCACCCAGGCGAGCCGTCAGCGTTCAAACACTTACGGCCTTTCAGCTTTTCTGTTTTGGCCAGCCTTCGAATGTACTGGGTGCTGCATCCTTTCAGGCTTGCTACTTCCGCAGTACTTAGTTCGATTGCCATTCTAATCACCTGCCTCGACCTACCATCATCAGTACAGGGCGGTCAGTCCCTGCAGACCGCCCTCGCTGGACGGTTTCGGCTTTACAGTGGCCAATTTTTTGGGGTTCCACAAGGCCAGTGTCCATTGGTAGAAAAATCCCATACAATTGAGCCGTCGCTATATTGTGAAACTCCGTGGGCGATAAGCAGCCAGCCATCTGACTCACGCTCAAACTGCGCTGTCATATCCAGTCCGGGTTGAGTCCCTATGGGGGAAGTTAGACATATATAGGTGTCGCCATTTTGGTTGCGGTATCTCTGCCCTGCTATTGGGGTGATATAAGTGGGGTATTCTTTAGATGTGATACGGTTCATACTGCTTCTCCCTTCGCTTCGGTGAATATGTCAGTCACATCACAATGTAAGGCTTTGGAAATGGCTCTAGCTCGTAAGGGATGGGTTTGCTCGCTTTCTCCTCTTTCGATGCGTCCGATAGCGTTGGCAGGCAACCCGGCTTTTAGGGACAATTCCTTTTTATTTAAGCCACTTGCCAGTCGCCGCCGCTCAATTTCTTCTCTCTTTGCAATATACACAGCAATATACACATCCTTATTCTGACTTCATACAACCTGCCTCGTCAGTTACGGGAGGTCGTCTCCGCAAGACCGCCAGATACTGGCAGTTTCGGCTCAATCTTCACTTTCGGCTTCGTAAGCTGCATAGCACCCGGTACGCTTGGCATATCTGCAAACAGATGCTGTCGAGATACTGATGCCCTCCTGCCGCAGCCAGGCACAAATCTCAGAATAGGTGTGCCGCCCGTCACAGAGCATTTTCTCCACCTCCCGCCGCAGCTCCGGACAAAGGCGGTCAATAATACTGGCGGGCTTTTTGCGCAATTTGGGGCGCTTCACCGGCATATCATCCAAAACCATGTACTCCTCAGAAGCGGGAGGTACTGGAGCGCGGGTCATGCCTTGGAAAAGCGGGGCCAGCTGCTTCACCATCTCGGCGCATACGGCGGTAGCCGTCTGCATGATGATGGCGGTTACATCCACCCGGCCATATCCTCCCGTCTTTCGGATCGCGGGCAGGACTTCATCGAACACCCATTTCTCAAACCGCTCGGCGGCGGGCAGCTTGCTGTGGACGATCAGGCGGTAGAGGTTGCCTTCGTTGATGAACTTCATCTCCACCGTCTGGCAGGTGGTCACGCCGTGCTGGTTGGTAGTTTGGGAGACCCCGTCGCGTTTCACGACCCCCTCTTCCTTGCAGTGCCGTTTGATGGCATCGCGGGCATTGCCGTAGCCCAGCATCTTAGCGCACGCTGTGGCCGGGAAATAGGGCTTGCCCTCAATTTCCAGCACCCCCAGTTCGCCGAAATCACTGCTCTGGAATACCTGCATTTCGTTCATATTTATGCTCCTTCCGTAATGGTGAATATATCCTCAACCTTGCAGCGCAGGGCTTTGGCGATTGCTCTGGCCCGGATGGGATATGTGTACCGGGACTGATCCAGCTCGATGCGGTAGATCGCGTTCTTAGGTAGTCCTGCCCGTAAGGAAAGTTCCTGGCAGTTGTACCCGGCCTCCAGGCGGCGACGCTTGATTTCGCTTGATTTTGGGATGTACATGCTGACCCCTCCTTCCTGTTATTAGACTAAGTATAACTCTTTTGTATAGAATAACTTATACTAAGTATAATGTCAAGTGTATTTCAAAAATTTTATTTTACATGGTCTAAGTTCTCTGCTATACTCAATAAAAAAGGGAGAACGTCTAATGGCCAATTACGAGCAGTTTACTTCTAAACACTATTTATCAGCCCGTCTAAAAGCACTTCGAAGTGAGAAGGGGATCACACAAAAACAACTTGCAGAACAGTTAAATACTAGTATTTCTTCAATAATAAGCTATGAAAATTCTATAAGATTTCCGTCCTCCGCCGTATTAGGGTTATTATCTCGATATTTCAACGTGAGCAAAGAATATTTACTGGGGGAAACTGACGAGCGACGGCCTGCGCAGAAGTGGGACGATCCAGAACTTATCCAAGCGGTCAGGGACAATCTCTCCGCCCTGTTTGATACCGTGGAACAGGCGGTGCGTGGGGTGTCCGATGAGGAACAGAAGCTCGTTTTTGATGTAATGGTGGAGCTGCGCCACACACTAGAGCTGAAAGACATCGCCCAGCGGCAGGAAGCCCTTCGCCTGCTTCACGATACGGCTCCCGCCGTGTTACACTGGCCGGAAAAAAATAGCTCCGGCACAGTGGATAAATGATAAGCCTTATTTTTTTTGCCCTATTGGATTACGCTTGTATCTGACAGGATAAGCCTACCACGCAACTCCGAACTTGTGACCGTTTTGTTAGAAAATCACGAATTTCGTTATTTTTTGAAAGGGTTGTACTCAGATGACGGCCCTCGGCGGCAATCAGCAGATGGCCTTATTGATGTCTGCCGTTTCAAAAGACCGTTTAAAAAATTCCTTAAACGGTGGGAGGGGGCGCAACTCCCTCCAGATGTTTAGGTAGGTGGTGAAACACCACCTACCTATCAAAAACCTTTGAAAATAGCGGGTTTTAAGCTGGTTGCGCCCCTGCGGGCCTTTGTTGCGCGGGTAGTTGCGGGGGTCAGCCTTCTTTTAAACGCAAAAAAGACCTTTCAAGCAGGGGAGAAGCCGCCCGGCGCGCACCCCGCTTAAAAGGTCTTTTTTGTTTTCTTAAAACCCCGCAAACCCGCACCGCTACGGGCTTTTTGCGTTCTTGGCCTGTCTGCCGTTCCGCTCGCTTAAACGCTTTTAAAAGGGTTTCTTAAAACCCCGCCGCCCGATCTCCCAACCAAGGCTAAATGAGGCCAAATAGCAAAAAAAGAAATTGCAATCCCGTTTTCACAAGATCACAATTTCTTGCAGTATTTCACATTGGCTTTGCGGCGCAAACCCGCATTATATCTAGGTCTTACGGGATATCACAGGATTTTTCATTAAGAAATCCCCATTGTGTCCGGGTTTCTCAACTATTGTGAAAACTTACATCCGCTCTTTTTTTTCTCCATAAGCGTCCGAAAGTGCCTCTGTATGAATGCGCAATTCTCACAAATTTTAGAAGGAAAGCTTGTTTATGTGGATGAAATTGGATGTTTAGGCAATATTTGATTGACTTTCGTATTAGCAAACTATATAATATCGACATAGCGAACAACTGAATAAATGAATCAGCGAAAAAGAAGGGAGATGGAGATGTGAAAATTACAAAGGTCGAGGTATTTCGACTTCCGACCGCCAACAGCAGGCAAAACAGTCCGATTGGCTGCCGGGTCTATACGGATGCGGGAATTTACGGCGACGGCGAGGCTGGTATGGCCTATGGCGTGGGCGGCTCCGCAGCGTTTGGAATGGTGTGCGATCTGGCGGAGCTTGTCATCGGGATGGACCCGCTTGGGACAGAGCTGATCTGGGAGACGATGTATAAAAAAACCTTCTGGGGCCAGAACGGCGGCCCGGTCGTCTTTTCCGGGATCGCTGCGATCGATGTGGCCCTGTGGGATATCAAGGGGAAATATTTCAAGGTTCCGGTCTATCAGCTTTTGGGCGGCAAGGTGCGCAGCCGGCTGCGCACCTATGCAAGCCAGCTCCAGTTTGGCTGGGGCCGGGTGGGTGTCAGCGAACACCTGTGGGCGGTGACTCCAGAGGATTATGCCCACAATGTCAAGCTGGCGGTCGCCGAAGGCTTTGACGCTGTCAAGATAGACTTTTTTGACCGCGATGAACAGGGCAGGCCGCTTAACTTCCTGGATACGACCGGATTTTTGACGCCCAAACAGCTCAAGATGGTGGAGGCCCGCATGAAGGCTGCGCGGGACGCGGCCGGGGACGAAGTGGACATCATTATGGAAAATCACTCCTATCCGGATGCGCTCGGTGCGGTGCAGCTTGCACAGCTTGCGGAAAAGTACCGCATCCTGGCTTTTGAGGAGCCGAATACCCCGACTGCGCAGACCGTGGAGTATATCGCAAAATATACAAAGGTTCCCATTGCCAATGGAGAGCGTCTCTTTTCCCGCTGGCAGTATGCAGGTTATTTTGGAAAAAACCTGCTCCAGCTTGCACAGCCTGATATCGGCAACTGCGGCGGCATCAGCGAGGTCAAGAAAATTTGCGATATGGCACATGCCTTTGACGTTGGCATTCAGATCCATGTGGCGGGCAGTCCGCTGGCAACCAACGCTGCGCTGCATGTGGAATGCGCCATCCCCAATTTCGTCATCCATGAGCATCACACCTGCAACCGGATGGATACATGCCTGGGCCTGACAAAATACAATCTCCAGCCGGAAAACGGCTGGTTCTCAGTCCCGGAGGAACCCGGCATCGGCAACGAATTCCTGCGCGAAGCCATAGAAAAAGCTGTGATGTATAAAATGATAGAATAATACGGTTTGTATAGTGTGGGCTGGAATCCTATGCTGCGAAGCGGCATGGAATCACAGGCCGCAAAGCGGCGGGCCGCGTCCGCGCACCGCCCGGCCATAAGCGGTATCATAACCGCTCTGCGGTTATCAATAAAACAGGCAGCGACATGATTAAGGAGGGACATCTATGAAAATCACGAAGGTAGACGTCATTCAGGAAAAGGTTCCGGAGCGGGCCTCGTGGCGGCCCATCCTGTGCCGGATTTATACGGACGAAGGCATCTACGGCGACGGCGAGGCCGCTCTGGCCTATGGAATCGCGGCGCCTGCTGCGTTCGGCATGGTCAGGGACCTGGCCAGTCTCATCATCGGCATGGACCCGCTCGACAACGAAGTGATCTGGGATAAGCTTTACAAATGCACCTTCTGGGGGCAGAATGGCGGCCCGGTGGTTTTTGCCGGTATCTCCGCGCTCGATATCGCCCTGTGGGACATCAAAGGCAAATACTTCGGCGTCCCCGTTTATAAGCTGCTGGGCGGAAAACGCCGCGACAATCTGCGCACGTATGCAAGCCAGCTTACATACGGCTGGGGTCCCGGCACCAACCATAAGTGCTGCAAGCCCGAGGAATATGCTGAGAACTGCAAAATCGCAGTGGCGCAGGGTTATGACTGCGTAAAGCTCGACTTCTTTAACTATGATGTGGACGGAACGGTTTGGAACGGGCCGGGCGACGCGGCCAAAGGCGAACCGATGGCCGGTGAAATTCAGACGCGTTTGCTCTCGCCTTATTATATTAAGGTGGTTGAGGATCGTGTCGCCGCTTGCCGCGAAGCCGTGGGACCGTATGTGGACATCATTATGGAAAACCATTCCTTCCCTGACGCGCAGTCCGCCGTACAGCTCGGCCGGGCGCTTGAGAAATACAACATCTTCTATTTTGAGGAGCCGAACACCCCGACGCCCAAGACGGCCAAGTTTATTTCCGATAAGCTGTCCATGCCGATTTCACACGGTGAACGCGTCTATTCCCGCTGGCAGTACGCGCCCTATTTTGAAAACATGTCCGTCCAGGTGATTCAGCCTGATCTTGGCAACTGCGGCGGCATCACCGAAGGCAAGAAAATCTGCGATATGGCCTATACATACGATATTTCCGTCCAGGCGCATGTCTGTGCATCGCCGCTGTCGACCGCCGCCGCGCTTCACCTGGAATGCGTGATCCCCAATTTTGTAATTCATGAACATCATCAGATCAACCTGGAGGAATATAACAAACGTCTGTGCACCGTAGATTTCCAGCCAGTCAACGGCAAATTCAAGGTGCCCGAGGGTCCGGGACTGGGCGCTGAAATCAGCGAATGGGCCTTGACCGAAGGCGTGGATATGAAAGTCACGGTCGAATAACGCCGTTTCATACGGATTAGCCACGCGGCGCGCGCCGCCGTAAAAAATCCAAGTCCGCCGCGCCGGAAAACCGACGCCGAAGAAAAGGGCGCCCTTTTCTTGTCTTGCGCAATTGCGCAAGACAATTCCCTCTGTACCGCCGGACAGAAGGCGCGGCGGGCCGTATCCCCATACGGCGGGGAATCGAACGGCAGAGAGAAATTCAAACATATTGGAGGTTTCGTTTATGGCAATCAAAGTTGTTCATGAACCAGAGCCGAAGCCCGGCAGTCTGGGAAAGCCTGAACTTTATGCGCTGGCCATCGGCCAGGTGATCGGCGCCGGCGTCATCACCCTTATTGTCCCGGCGATCAAAATGACTGGATACTCCGCCTGGCTGGCATACTTTGCGGCGATCATCATGGGCTTTGTTATGATCCTGCCCACGGTTTTTGTTTCCTCCACGGTCCGCATGGGCGGCGGCAATTATTCGATGCTCTGCGGCCTGGCTGGTCCCAATATTGCAGGCATCTATGCTTTCTCTTATCTGACGCAGTGTTTGTCTCTCTCGTTGTTCGGTGCTTCGGCCGCTGCCTATCTGGGTGACATCATTCCGGCGTTGAGCGGCCATTTGCCGCGCGTCATTGTGGGCGCCGCCCTGCTGACGTTTTTCTTTGTGGTCAATCTGATGGGAATCGATATCATGGCGTCGGCGCAAAAGCTGATGACCTGGCTGCTGATTGCGGCGCTGATCCTTTTTGCCGTTGTCGGCATCGCCAGGATGAAGCTGCCGATTTTCGATTTTTCCGATCCCAATTTCCTGATTAACGGATGGGGCATCACCTTTGAGAACGGACAGATTTCCGGCGGATTTATCGGCGCGACGCTTCTGTTCGTTTATTCCACGCAGGGCTATTATATGACGACGGCTTACGGCGGGGACTCCAAAAACGCGCGCCGCGACATCCCGATTGTTTTGCTGCTTGCCGTCCCCACACTGATCGTCCTTTATGTGGGCGTGGCCATGGCCGGCGTGGGCGTCATGACCGTGGAGGAATACGGCGCTTCCACAACGCTCGTGTTCGCCGCGCAGCGCATCTTCCCGACAGTTCTGTTCTATGCCTTTATCATCGGCGGTCCTATCATGGCGCTGCTTTCCACGCTGAATTCCAGCTTTGCGTATAACGCCATCACCATCGGCCAGTCATGCGACGACGGCTGGCTGCCGAAAGCGTTCGGCAAAAAGAACGCGAAAGGGTCCCGTGTCTGGATACTCACCTTTATGTATGTCGTGGGCATGATCCCAATCGTATTCGGCCTGTCGATCACGGTCATCACCAACATGGTGCAGCTCATCGGCGCGTGCTTCGCCTTTCTTAATTTTGTCGCGTATATCAAAATGCCGAAGCTCTATCCGAATGCGTGGAAAAAGTCGCGATTCCATATCCCCGACGGCCTGTACTATCTGATCTGCTGCATATCGCTCGCGGGCTTTATCGTGACGCTGTGGAAATCCTGCCTGTCCATGAGTCCCGGCCTGGCCGCGGCCAACGTGGCTGCTATCGTTGTGCTGGCGATCATCGGGATCGTTCGCGGCAGGAAGGGCGAGATCGAAGTACATACGTCCATCTGGTCCGGCGACGCGGCCGAGGATGCGGCCGCCGCGGCCATCGGTCAAAAATGACAGGCGCTCATGCGCTCTGTCCTGTATAAATCATATGGCTTTAAAACAATTTGAAAACAAGCAGGAAAGGAAGACGATTGTATGAAAATCACAAGCGTGGAATGCTATCTGGCGGACGGCGGATTGGGCGGTTTCGTTACCGTAAAGGTAAATACCGACGAGGGCATCAGCGGCTTTGGCGAGGCGGGTCTTGCCTATGGAAAGTGTTCCGAGGCGGCGTTCGGCCAGTGTCAGGATTTTGCCAAAATGGTCATCGGCATGGACCCGTTTAACACCGAGGAAATATGGGAGCATCTGCACCGCCACACCTTCTGGGGGATGGGCGGCGGCGTGGTGGTGACTTCCGCCATGGCGGCCATCGACACAGCTTGCTGGGATATCAAGGGCAAGGCGCTCAATGTTCCGGTTTACAAGCTTATCGGCGGCAAGACAAACAAGAAGCTGCGCGCTTATGCCAGCCAGCTCCAGTTCGGCTGGCGCACGCTGATCGAGAAAAACGACGCGCTGACGCTGCTGTATGATCCGCAGGATTATTACGATGTGGTGAAGGACGCTGTGGCCGAAGGTTACGACGCCGTGAAGATCGACCCCGTATTCGCTCCGCTGGAGGATGCGGGCATGGCCCCCTTTGCCACACAGGGCAACCAGATCCGCGGATGCTACCGCGAGCACGACCTGAAACGTTCGGTCGAGCGTATCGCCGCCGCGCGTGAGGCAGGCGGACCGGACCTTGACATCATTGTGGAAATCCATTCGCTTCTGGACGCCAACACCGCGGCGATCCTGGGCAAGGCGTTGGAGCCTTACCGCATCATGTACTATGAGGAGCCGACTATGCCCTGCAATCCGGACGTATTCAAGCACATCAAAAGCCGCTGCTCCCTGCCTTTGGCCACTGGAGAGCGCAGCTATACGCGCTGGGGATTCCGCCAGTTCTTTGAGGACCGGACGCTGGATGTGATCCAGCCCGATCTGGCCAATACCGGCGGCATCACTGAGACAAAGAAAATCTGCGATATGGCGCAGGTGTACGACGTCGGCGTTCAAATCCATGTGTGCGGCGGCCCGATCGCTACGGCGGCGGCCCTTCAGGTCGAAGCGGCCATCCCGAACTTTGTCATCCACGAGGAGCACAACGCCAATCTGCTCAAGGTCTTTAAGGAGGCCGGAAAGTACTATCACGCGCCGGTCAACGGCTTCTATGATGTCCCGGAGCTGCCCGGCATCGGCCAGGAGATGAGCGAAAAGGCCATGGCCACCGCCCGCAGGGTTGTTATTGAGTAATCCCTTCCCCCACAATGATCGCCTCCTCCGTCCTTCGGCGGGGGAGGCGATTCATTTTCAGCCCCGGATACGGGCGAAGATGAGAGGAGATGAGGTTTTATGGAGCTGCTGAAATTAGCGGGCGTATTCTGTGTGATGATTTTAATCCTTTGGCGGAAAAAGCCGCTGTCCTGGGCGGTTGCCGCCGCGGCCCTTGCGGTCTGGCTGCTCTTTTGGATGCCCGCGCGCACATTCGCGGCGGCTTTGGTGCGCGGCGCGGTCAGATGGGATACCATTCAACTGCTGCTGGTGCTTTATCTGATTACATTCCTTCAAAGGATGCTTGAAAAGCGCGGATGCCTGACGAGCGCCAAGGACGCGCTGGACGGGCTGTTCAACAGCCGGCGCGTCGACGCCTCCGCGGCCCCCGCGCTGCTGGGGATGCTGCCGGCCGTGGGTACCGTGCTGATCTGCGGCGATATCGTCCGCCAGAGCACGGACGGCTTTTTAAAGACAGAGGAACAGGCGTGTGTGACCTCCTATTACCGCCATGTTTCCGAGCTGTTTTTTCCAACCTATACCTCCATCCTCATCGCCGTCGATCTTTCAGCGGGCAAGGTGAGCGTTGGCGGATTTACACTGGCGATGCTGCCCATGCTGGCGGTGCTGATGGCGATTGGCTGGCTGTTTTACCTGCGCAGGATTCCAAAGGACGCCGGCTTTTTTGCCGGACGGCCCAAGGCTTTTTATTGGAAGCTGCTGTTAAGGTCGCTTTGGACGATCATCTTTACGGTGATCCTGATTGTGGCGTTCGGCGTACCGGTACACATTGCGGTGCTGGCCTGTATTGTCTGCAACCTGTTTGTCGGAAGATTTGGCTGGAAGGAGCTTCGTCCCTTTTTCGCCTCGGCTTTTGAAGCGCGTCTGATGATCAGCACGCTGCTGATTATGATGTTCAAGGAGGTGCTGGCCGCCGCGGGCGTGATCAGCGCGCTGCCCGCCTTTTTTTCATCGCTGCCGGTTCCGCCGTTTTTGGTCTTTGCGCTGATTTTTTTCTTTGGCAGCGTCGCGGCGGGCAGCCAGGCGATCATTGTGCTGTGTATGGGCATGGCTATGGCGGCTGCGGCACAGGGCGGGCTGGCCCTGTTTGTGCTGCTGATGTGTATGGCATACGCAGCCATGCAGCTTTCTCCGGTTCATGTGTGTCTGGCTGTCTGCGCGGAGGATTACCGCATCTCCCTGGGGACGCTGATCCGCAAAACCGTTCCGCTGGTCGGCGTATTCTGTCTGGCAGCGTTTGGCTACTATGGGCTTCTGCGGCTGTTCGGATTTTAACTCAGGCGTGAAAATAAAAAGCATATCGCAAAAAGAGGGTGCAACTGCTGAAAAACTGGTGTATAATAAAAATACAGACGAAAGCGATCAGCAGGGATCCTTTTGACTGTTCAGATACTAATTGATTAGGTGTGGATATGCTATGGAGAAAAAGACGCCTGCCGGCCGCAGAATGAAGATTGTCAAGGTATCCATTGTGGATCAGGTCTGCGACGCCGTCAAAAAGGATATTATGAACGGGACATGGAAGGCGGGAGAGAAGATTCCATCTGAGTCCGAGCTGGCCGAACAGTTCGGAGTCAACCGTTTGAGCGTGCGCATGGCCCTTCAAAAGCTGAATACGCTGGGTTTGATCGAGACGCGCGTTGGCGAGGGGTCGTTTGTCCGGGATTTTTCGCTGGGCCCCTTTTTGTCGGAAATTTCCTTTATCTATTCCTCCGACGAGAAGTATCGGGAGGTCCGCCAATTGCGTGAGCTCTTGGAGGGTGACAGCATTAATATCGCCATTCAATCGGCGACGCAGGAGGAAATAGACGAACTGAAACGGGCGCTGGATCTCTACTTTGAACAGGCGAAGCGGTATCATCAGAATATCGACAGCGAGGAGGAGCTGGAACGGCTGGTGGACGCCGATTTTAATTTCCATTACAAGCTAGTTAAAATGAGCCGCAACAGTCTGTATAAGGATGTGTACTATATGGTTCAGCAGTTGATCCGCCAGCATATCAGCAAACTTGTCTATATCCGCACGCATGAGGCGGGATGGGCGCCGCAGGAGCAGCATGACACGCATCTGAAGGTATTTAACAGCATCGTTAACGCCGATCCGGACGCGGCCCGTCAGGCCAACCGGGAGATGCTCGGCATCGTCCCGATTGCCGGCGTGGAGGAAAAGGTTCCTCTCGATTGGTAGACGGATGCACTGCAAAAGCTCCCGTGTCACGGTACCGTGACATGGGAGCCTTTCTTCATTGTTTCAATCAGCCGAATGGGTGCTCAATGCGCGCCCGCAGGCTGTCGGGCAGACGTTCGAGCGGAACCAGCGCCGAGCCGGCGCTCGCATCGTCGAACCACAGGGTCACATATGCGACAGGTTCGCCGTAAACCCAGCGCGGGACGGCGGCCTGCATAAGGACCTGAATATCATCCGGATCCTCAAACAGGGAAAGATTCGAGCTGTCCAGGCTCTGCGCCTGCCCGGCGGAGCCGGCAGGCGCAGCCGTATCCGCTGAACGCCGCAGCTCGTCGACCAGAGCCTTGAACTCCGCGTAATTTTCAGTGACGCCGACGGCGTTATATGTCTGGATATACGCGCCGCTGCCCCCTGTGAACGCCGTCTCGGCAACGACGCCTGCCGCAATACACCGCACAGGATCGGCTGCTATTTCATCAAGCACGCCCTTTTCGCGCAAAAAACGCAGCGTATTCGGCGTTTTGTCAGTGACCGCGAACGCGCCGCTGCTGGAAAAACGTTCGGCGCCCTCGGGCGGGAAGTCGGCGAGAAACTGAAGATTGGCGATCAAGGCGCCCTGCGGGCGCGCGATTTCCTCGGTTGTCCGGGCAAGAAGGTCGGCCTGCATGGCGTCAAAGAGCGCCTGTGAATCAGCCGCCGGCCAGCTCTTTTGGACATATTTGCTGTCGTACGCGTTGGAGATGGTCCATGAGGTCACGTCGCTGCCGCGGTTAAAGAACGCAGGCTGCGTCTGTGCGAGAAACTCAGGCTGCGTCTCCAGTGGGAGCAGCTCCAAAAAGGCGCTGACGCTCGCGCCGTAATAGCTGCGCTTGACCGTCTGTCCGTTTTTAAGGCGGTAGGTGATATTTGTATACCCGTATACATACGGATCGTCCTCCGGCCAGGAATCCGCGCTGCGTTCCCCCTGTTCGACGATCCTCTGGTGAAACGAGAGCACACAATCGATATCCTGCGGCTCTTTGAGCAGAACAGAGCCGACGTACTCCGTTTGAAGCGCGGCGGGATTGTCAAACGGTTTCACACGCAAAACGCTGGACCACTCGCCGTCGACGCCGTTGTAGCTGATTTCAACGGCCGATACCCCGCCGGCGTCAGGCACGCGCCGTTCATACCCAAGACCGCCGGTGATCGGGATCAAAGTCAGAAGGGTGACGGCGGCCGTCATCGCGGCGCCGGCCGGCAATCGCCTGACAAGCGTTTTAAAGCCGCGGTTCAGCACAGCCTCCAATACCAGATAAGTGAGAAGGCCGGCGATTGCGGTCCACATCACCGTGTATGGAGCGGCGCGCTCCGGGTCCTGCACAAGATAGGTGAACAGTCCGGCCATACCGCCGCAGACGGCCACGCCGAACAGCTTGACGATGAACTGGAGCACGCCGCGGGAAGCAGTCGTTTCGGCGATTTCCGTGCGGCGCACACGGTAGAGCCGGCGGGCCGCCAGCAGGACGAGCGCGCCGATGGCGAGCCAGACCAGTAGGGCCACGCCGCTTTTGGCCGCCATACGGCCCTGTTCAGGTCCATACGTCATACCGTCAAGGATGCGCATGACCGCGAGCGTAACCGGCGAGAGGTAGCCCGGTACGCGTATCCCACCGCCGCTCCAGCCAAACAGAAACGAGTCTGCCAGCGCCAGCCCGATCCAGGACACGGCCGGCGGCGCGACGAGCAGCGCCCCGGAGAAGATAAAGGAGTCGAACACCGTGCCGGTGCAGACGCAGACGAATGTTGTTACAGCGTAGATGGCAAAGGTACAGACAAGCCATCCGAACAGGTCGAGCAGTAAAAAGAACAGGTGGCTTGGGTCCGGCCCAAACCGGATCGCCTGCATCACGCCGACGAGCAATGTAGATCCTGCCAGGGGGACAGCGATGATTGTCATGGCTGTCGCCGCATGGACCATCAGCAGCGTGCCGCGTGTGACTGGCAGCGCATGATAGACATCCGCCGCTTTTTTCGAATGCATATAGCTGTTGAAGGCGAGCGCCAGTACAAGCGGCGCAAGCAGGACAATGGGCGTGAGAATCAGGCCTGTCAGGATCGTATAATTTTCAGCGAAACCATACAGGTGATAATTGGTGAGGTTGGCGGCGTTTGCGTCCGCGCGCAGTGGTTTGAACGCCTCCAGAGCGTACTGGAGCGGATAAAAGACGGCGATGAGCGCCGAAAGCAGATACATATAGCCGCGGCTGCGACGCAGAGTCATGCGGTACAGGCCGAAAAAACGGCCGGACTCAGAAAAGAATGCTGTTGTAGTCATAACCGACCGCCTCCATTTCATGGATAAATACTTCCTCAAGCGTCAGCGGGACGCCCTCGGCAAACACGGCGCCCTGCGCGAGCAGAAAGTCGGCGGCGCTGTCCGAGGAGCCGCGCACCACCAGGCTGATCATGCTGCCGCTGCGGGAGGACTGCAAAACGTCAAGCCCGCGCAGCGTCTCGTCGCTGACGCCCTGCGGGAATACTGCCTGCACTTTACAAAAGCCGAGACGCAGCTCGTCAATTTCGCGCTCGAACAGGATATGACCCCGGTGCAGCAGGCCGACGTGATCGCACAGATCCTCCAGTTCACGCAGATTATGGCTTGTGATGAGCACAGTCATCCCATATTCGGCCACGCCGTCGGAGAGAAGCCTGCGCGCCGCGCCGCGCGCGACCGGATCAAGGCCGTCGAACGCCTCGTCAAGCAGCAGCAGCTTCGGGCGGCAGGCAAGCGCCAGCACAAGCGCCGCCTGACGCTTCATCCCCTTTGAAAACGTCGCCAGCTTCGCGGCCGGATCGAGCGGAAACACGCCGAGCAGGCGTTCAAACCGCTCCTGTGAATAACCGGGGTAGGATTGGGCATAAAAGCGCGCCATATCGCGCAGGCTGCTCTGCGGCAGAAAATACAAATCGTCCGCGATAAAAAAGACCGTCTGCTTGACCGCGGTATTTTCATAGACTTTCTGTCCGTCGACGGCAATGCTGCCGCCGTCCGGCATATAGACGCCCGCGCAGAGCCGTAAAAACGTCGACTTGCCCGAACCATTGGAGCCGACAAGTCCATAGACGCTGCCGCGCGGGATACTTGTGGTCAGAGATGAAAGCGCGGTGAAGTCGCCGAAGCATTTGACAAGGTTTTGCGCCTCTATCATACGTTCGCCTCCTTATAGACATATTCGACCGTTTCAAGCGCCTGTGCGCGTGAGACGCCGGCGCGCCGGCCGCTTTCGAGCGCGTCGCGGATTTTCTCCAGGCTGCGCATGCGCAGCGTCTCGCCGGCGCTGTCGCCGCCGGCGATGAAACTCCCCTTGCCGGCCACGGAACAGATGACGCCGCGGCGCTCCAGTTCCTGGTAAGCCTTTTGGACAGTATTGGGATTGATGCCCAGATCGCGCGCCAGCGCGCGCACGGATGGAAGCTGCTCGCCCGGTGCGAGCGCGCCAAGCGCCACAAGCTCCGACATGCGGTAAATAAGCTGCTCATAGATCGGCTGGCGGCTTTGCAGGTCGATGGTCAGCACGCTGCTGTCCTCCCTTCGATCGATTGTATGCAGTGTACTATATCAATTAGTACGGTTTGAGTATACCACACCCCGCACGCCGTTGCAACCACTTTTTTCATATGGCAGAGGATCCTTTTTAAAGCTTTTATGAATTTTTTCCAATAGGTTTGACAGCCGTGAAAATGATGGTATACTTTAAAAAGATAATTGGCAAATTGATTTCCTTTTCCATGATGCGCCCCGCTTGAAGCGGCGCATGGGGAGGGTGTAAGGTTGGATTTTCATATGAGAAAAACAAAAATTGTCTGTACGCTCGGCCCTGCTTCCGACAGCGAGGAACGCATCGCGCAGCTTATCAGCGCGGGCATGAACGTGGCGCGCTTCAATTTTTCGCACGGCACGCATGAAAGCCATCGCGCCACCTTTGAACGCATCTGCCGGCTGCGCGATCAGATGGGCGTCCCCGTGGCCACGCTGCTCGATACGAAGGGGCCTGAGATCAGGCTCGGTCTTTTTAAGGGCGGAAAAGCGCAGCTTGACGCGGGAAGCCGCTTCACGCTGTGCACTGGGGAGTGCGAGGGCGATTCTTCACATGCGTCGATCACCTTCCCGGGGCTGGCCGCGGATGTTAAGGCGGGCAGTACGATTCTGCTCAACGACGGCGCGATTGAGCTGCGCGTCGCGGGGGTGCGCGAGGGCGCCATCGAATGCGATGTTGTCAACGGCGGCGTTATCTCCGATCATAAGGGCGTCAACGTTCCCGGAATCCATCTGTCAATGCCATATGTCAGCGAGCGCGACCGCGCGGATATCATGTTCGGCGCCGAGATGGGATTCGATTTTATCGCGGCTTCGTTTGTGCGCTGCGCCGATGATATCCTCCAGATCCGTCAGATCCTGGAGCGTCAGGGCAATGAAAAAATCCGCATCATTGCAAAGATCGAAAACGCCGAGGGCGTTGGCAACATCGACGACATCCTGCGCGTCAGCGACGGCATTATGGTCGCGCGCGGCGATATGGGCGTCGAGGTTCCGTTTGAGGAGGTCCCCATCCTTCAAAAGATGCTGATCTCCAAGTGCTATAACACAGGTAAGATGGTCATCACAGCGACGCAGATGCTGGAGAGCATGATTCATAACCCCCGCCCCACCAGAGCCGAGGCGGCCGACGTGGCCAATGCGATCTATGACGGGACAAGCGCGATTATGCTTTCAGGGGAAACAGCCGCCGGCGATTATCCGATCGAGGCTGTTTCCACAATGGCGCAGATCGCCGAGCGCACCGAGCGCGACATCAACTATCAAAAGCGGTTTTTCGCCCGCTCGGGCGAGCGCGTGCCCGATATCACAAACGCGATTTCACACGCGACCTGTACAACGGCTTATGATTTGGGCGCGGCGGCGATCATTACAGTCACCTGGTCCGGGACGACGGCCCGTATGCTCTCCAAGTTCAGGCCGGATATCCCGATTATTGCCTGCACGCATATGCCGCACACATATCACCAGCTCGCGCTGTCATGGGGCGTCACGCCGCTGTTGGCTGACGTTAAGCAGAGCACGGACGATCTGTTCGCTCATGCGGTGGAACGCGCCCAGGCCGCCGGTTTTGTGCGCGACGGCGATATTGTCGTAATCACGGCGGGCGTCCCGCTGGGAATTAACGGCACGACCAATCTGCTGAAGGTACATGTTGTGGGCGACATCCTTGTAAGCGGGCAGGGCGTCAACGGGCGCTGCGCGTTCGGCAGACTGTGCGTCGCGCGCACCGGCGAGGAGGCGCTTGCGTCTTTTAATGACGGAGATATCCTGGTGGTGCCGCAGACTTCAAACGAGCTGTTGCCCATCATGAAAAAAGCATCCGGCATCGTAACTGAACGCGGCGGGCTTAATTCGCACGCGGCAATCGTCGGCATGGCGCTTGATATCCCGGTGATTGTGTTTGCGGAAAATGCGACCTCGATCCTCAAATCGTCTACGGTCGTTGAAATCGACGCGGCCGCCGGTACCGTCAGCAACCGCACACGTACGGAGCGGGACGGACAGAAAAAGGGATAATAGCCCTGCGGCCTGTTGCCGTGCGTAAGCAGGCTTTCAGGCCGGGGCATATGGAAAAAACATAGGGCGCGCTGTAAAATAGTCCGCTGCGCCCAGTATAAAGGAGTTCAGGCTATGAAACAAGTACATGCACAGAACCGTTTGATTGCGCTGCTGCTGGCTGTGACCATGCTCCTGTCGGCCGCGGCGTGTGGAGGCCGTGAGACTTCTCCGGATGCAAGCAGTTCGACACCGCAGGACACATCGTCAACAGGTGTGCCCGCATTTGTCAACCCGCTCCCGGACGCCGATCTGTCTGCGGTCGCGGAGCCTAAAAAGCCCGAGGGCGATCTTCTTGAAAAGCTCAACACCGCCTACAACCAAAACAACGATGTTGTTGGCTGGCTCAGTGTGCCCGATACAACGATGGACGATCCTGTCATGTTCTGCGAAAACGACGCCAACACACAAAACGATCCAGACCCGGAGAACAGAAACTTTTATCAGCGCCGCGATATCAACAAGCAGTACGATTGGTACGGCTCTTATTGGGTTGATTATGAGTGCAAGCTCGGCAACCGCAACGAGCTTTCGCGCAACACGATCATCTACGGCCACAGCATGGACGATGATCCGGAAGGGCTGAAGATGTCGCAGCTTAAAAAGTATAATGATATTGAGTGGGCAAAACAGCATCCGTACATTTACTTCTCGACTGCTGAGGACGAAATGGTGTGGAAGGTGTTTGCTGTTTCAACTGTCGATACAAACCTTGCTTACAACCATCCCGACTTGTCCGACGCCGATTTTATGAATCTGATTTCAGAGCTGAAGGACCGCTCCGTCTATGATATCGATGTGGACGTCAAGTCGACCGATAAGATTCTGCTGATCTCCACCTGTACATATCCGACAAACTATACAAACGTCCAGCTCGACGAGAGTACAAAGTATCTGATCGTCGCGCGCCTGCTGCGTCCCGGCGAGGAGGAAACGGCCACCGTTGAGATGACCGTCAACGAGGATGTGAAGAAGCCGCAGTACAATTTCTGATCTCCGCTCTCTTGTGGGATCGGTACGGATAAAATAAAAAAGCAGGCCGCGTCCAGCGCGGCCTGCTTTTTTGTTCAGCGGCGGATATTGCGGCCCTTTGGGGTTTGGCCGGGCCGCGGCGCTTTCGGCCGCCGGCTCGTTTTGTCTGGCGCAGGCGCGGTGCGGGCCAGCCCGAAGAAGGCGAACAAGTCCGTGCGGCCGGCGCGGCGCAGCGCCGTCTCGACCAGACGGCGGTTTTCAGGCTTATAATATTGCAACAGCGCGCGCTGCAGCTTTTTGTCCTCCGGGGCGCGCGGCACAAAGACCTCTTTGAGCGTGTAGGGGTCAAGTCCGGTGTAGAACATGCAGGTCGAGATGCTGCCGGGCGTGGGATAAAAGTCCTGCACCTGTTCCGGACGGATGCGGTGTTTTTTGAGAAACACCGCCAGATTAACCGCGTCGCGCAGCGTCGAACCGGGATGGGAGGAAATCAGATAGGGGACAAGGTACTGTTCCTTGCCGATCTGTTTGGTCAGGCGGTAAAAGCGGTCGGCGAATTGTTCGTAGACCTCGATATGCGGCTTTCCCATGCAGTCGAGCACATGCGCGCTGCAATGCTCCGGGGCGACCTTGAGCTGGCCGCTTACATGGTGCTGGAGCAGTTCGCGCATAAAGGTGTCGTCCTTCTCGAGCATCATATAGTCATAGCGAAGGCCGGAACGCACAAATACACGGCGGACGCCCGGAATTTCCCGCAGCTCGCGCAGGATGGAGAGATATTCCGCATGGTCGGCGCGCAGCGCCGGGCACGGCTTGGGCGCGAGGCATTTGCGGTCGGCGCAAAGCCCTTTGGTGAGCTGCTTTTGACAGGAGGGATGGCGGAAGTTGGCCGACGGGCCGCCGACGTCGCTGATGATGCCTTTAAAGCGCGGGTTTTTGACAAAGCGTTTGGCCTCCGCGACAACGGATTCACGGCTGCGGCAGGTGACGGCGCGCCCCTGATGGAAGGCGATGGAGCAGAAGTTGCAGCCGCCGAAGCAGCCGCGGTTGTGCATAATTGAGAATTCTACCTCCTTGATCGCGTCGACGCCGCCCTGAGCCTCGTAAGAGGGATGATACATGCGTTCGAAGGGCAGGGCGAATACAGCGTCAAGCTCCTCAGTGGTGAGCGGCGGCATCGGTTCGGTCTGAACAAGAAATACCTCGTCGGACTGCTTTTGGATGATTTTGCGTCCGCGCACAGCGTCCTGTTCGTCCATGAGCGTGCGCGTCGCTTTGGCAAAAGAGAGCTTATTGTCGCGCACCTTGGCGTAAGAGGCGACTGATACGGCGTCTGTGGGCAAATCAAGCTGATTTGTGAGATAGCAGACGCCGCGGCAGCGAATCGCGCGCGCCGGCACGCCGTCCGCAAGGGCGCGCGCGATCAGCTCCGTCTGCTTTTCACCCATGCCGTAAATGAGCAGATCGGCGCCGCTGTCCACAAGAATGGAGGGCATGACCGTATCGGACCAGTAGTCGTAGTGCGCGAAACGGCGCATGGAGGATTCAAGTCCGCCGGTCACAATCTGCGCGTCCGGATACAGCGCACGGATTCTGCGGCAGTAGACGGTCACCGCGCGGTCGGGCCGGCGGCCCGCGCGGCCGCCGGGCGTGTAGGCGTCTTCAGAACGGCGCCGTTTGGCCGCTGTATAATGCGCGACCATGGAATCAATGTTGCCGCCCGTCACCCACCAGCCGTATTTTGGCGCGCCAAAACGCATGTAGTCGCTGTCTGTAACAGGCTGTGCGATCATGGCGACCCGATAGCCGAGCGATTCCAGCAGGCGCGATACGATGGCAATCCCAAAGCTTGGATGATCGACATATGCGTCGCCGGTTACACAGATGAAATCGGGCCGCTCCCAACCGCGCGCCTGCATTTCCTGCGGCGTCAGGGGTAAAAACATAAACGTCCTCCTTAAAAAACGGCCGCCGCGTATGCGGCGGCCCTGCCTGTATATGGTCGGAATTATTCCTGGCGGTTCAGCTTCATTTCAGCCCAGCGTTCCGGAGAAATAAGCACCTGACGCGGCTTGCTGCCCTCGAACGGGCCGACGATGCCGCGCGATTCCATCTCGTCGACAATCCGCGCGGCGCGCGCATAGCCGAGCTTGAGACGCCGCTGCAAAAGCGAAGTCGACGCCATGCCGGCTTCCACGACGCATTCAATCGCGGGCATGAGCATTTCATCCTCGCCGCTGTCGGCATCCGCGTTTTCAGAGGCCGCGCCGCCACCCTTGGAGCCTTTTCCAGCGACAACATGGCTGTCGATTTCCTGCACGATTGATTCGTCATATGCGGCGGACGAATCGTTCTTGATAAACGATACGACGCTTTCAATCTCCTCGTCGGTGACAAAGCAGCCCTGCACGCGGATCGGTTTGGGAGCGCCGACCGGGCTGAACAGCATATCGCCCCGGCCAAGCAGCTTTTCCGCGCCGCCCATATCGAGAATGGTGCGCGAGTCGACCTGCGAGGACACGGCAAAGGCGATGCGGGAAGGGATATTTGCCTTGATGACGCCGGTGATGACGTCGACGGAGGGGCGCTGCGTCGCGATAATCAGATGCATACCGGCTGCGCGCGCCATCTGCGCCAGACGGCAGATATAATCCTCAATTTCGTTCGGCGCAGCCATCATCAAATCGGCCAACTCGTCGATGATGATGACGACCTGCGGCATTTTTTCCATACCTTCAGTACGTTCGGCAAGGTGGTTAAACGATTTCAAGTCGCGCACGGAGTTATCGGCAAACAGCTTATAACGCTTGAGCATCTCGGTAACAGCCCATGACAGCGCGCCGGCGGCTTTTTTCGGATCGGTCACAACCGGAACGAGCAATTGCGGGATGCCGTTATAAACGCCAAGCTCGACGACTTTTGGATCGATCATCAGAAAACGGACCTCGTCCGGCGTCGAATTAAAGAGCAGGGAAATAATGATGGAATTGATGCACACCGATTTTCCGGAGCCGGTCGAGCCGGCGATCAGCAGGTGCGGCATTTTTCCGATGTCGGCAACCGTGACATTGCCTGCGATATCGCGTCCGAGTGCAACAGACAGCTTGCTTTTCGCTTCGTAAAATTCGCGCGCTTCAAGGATTTCACGGATGGAAACGGCGCTCACGACCTTATTGGGCACCTCGATGCCGACGGCGGCCTTATTGGGAATCGGCGCTTCGATGCGCACGCCCGCCGAGGCGAGGTTGAGGGCGATGTCGTCGGCAAGCCCGGTAATCCGGCTGATTTTGACTCCGGCCGACGGCTGAAGCTCATACCGTGTGACCGCCGGGCCGCGTGAGATATCGACGATGCGCGTCTGCACGCCAAATGACGCGAGCGTGTCGACGAGACGCTGCGCATTCGCCTTCATCTCCTCTGTGACATCCGATTCGCTTGTACGGCGCGCCTCATGAAGCAGGGAGAGCGGCGGCTTGCGATAGGCCGGCGGTACGGGCTGCGGCTCCGGTTCGGCGGGAGGGTCCGGGACATGCGCCTGTTCCTGCCCCGGCTCGTCCCATAGAGCAGCATCCGGGGCCGGCTCCTCAGGCATGACGTCAGGTTTATCCGGTGGATCGTCGAGAATCGGCGGCAGATTGATGACCGTACCGGACACGGCGCCGCTGTGCGGCTCCTTTGGCATGGTGAAGCTGTCGAAGGAGGGCGTTTCTTCAGCGGAGAAGGAAAAACGCCCCGTATCGGTCGCAGCCTTTGTCACAAGCTCGTCGATCGACGGCTCAGGAGCGGCGACAAACTGCATCGCCTCGTCGGCCGGCATCAGGGAGAATCCGGATTCCCGTGCCGGGTCGAACGGCTCGTCAAGCGGGATATCAATCGACGGCTTTGGATGGTGCGGAGCATCCGCACGCGCCGCCGCTGCCGGAGCCTGCGGCTCCGAGTCCGCCTCGGCGGACGGCTCCGGCGTGGCCGGAGCCAGCGCGGCGCCCGTGCGGTCTTCGCCCTCAAGCGGAATATCGATGCGCGCCGGCCTGCGCTGGCGCGCAGGCTTTGGCGGCGCGGCCGCGCGGGCGGCGCGCCGCTGCTCCTGGCGCTCCATCTGGTCGGCGTACGTCTCGCCGATCTTCTGCACGGGCTTATGCGCCGCCTGGACGATGCCGATCAGCGTGCCGCCGGTCGTCAGCATCAGGAACACGAAGATCAGAAGCACGATGATAATACCCGCGCCGAGCTTGCCGCAGAACTTGAGCAGTGGCACGCCAACCAGCGCTCCGACCAGGCCGCCGCTTTTGACGTCGATGCCCGCCACAATACATTCAACAAGCATTTCAAGGATGTTTTCATCAGCGGACTGCGGCATACCCATCACAAAGATTTGAAGCGACGCGCAGAAAAAAAGAATTAAAAATCCGCCCATCCAGGCGCGTCCCTTGACAGGCTTGTCCATCGTAAGCAATGCCGCTATGTAGATCAGCAGGACGCACACAAAGATCGCGCCCCAGCCGAACAGACCAAACAGGGCGTTGTGAAGCCAATTCCAGGCGCTTGCGCCAGAAACGAGCGTCAGCGCGCCGACCAGCACGCCGACTGCAAACAGGATTACAGCCTGCATCTGGCGTTTGGCGCGCTTTTGAGCGGCATTGCGCTTGCGCGCAGCGGCGCTGCCGCCTTTGCCGCGCGAACCTGATTTTGGTTTTGCTGCCATGATAACCTCCTCAAAACACGGGCTGTTGGCAAGCTCAGGCGTTTTGCCGACAGCCAAAGGGTAGAAGCCGGTTTTGACTCAGCCGATGAAAAACTGCTGAATCGCATGGCCGGTAAAATTGTCAATTGTTCCAATGATGAGTACAGCCGTGCCGAGCGCAAGCGTATACCAGCCGAAATAACGCAGCTTATTGCCCTTGACGACCCATTGGACCAGTTTGATGGCCAGCACGCCGAATACCGCAGAGCTGATCAAGCCGGTCAGGATCACAGGCAGCGGGAGCGTCGTCCCTTCGGAAACGGCGTCGGGGATTTCGAGCACGATCGCGCCGAGCACGGCGGGAATACCGAGAATAAACGAATAAGACACAGCGAATTCACGGCGCAGTCCCCACAGCATACCGGTGCAGATGGTCGAGCCTGAACGCGAAATGCCCGGCATTGTCGCCACAACCTGGGCCACGCCAACAGCAACCGCATCCTTCGCCTTCATATTGGAAGCATCCTTGCGTCCGCGGTCGTGACGCGAGGCCCAGGTCAGCAGGATGCCGGTGAACAGGAAACAGAGTCCCTCCACGGTGACGTCATTGTCTGTGGAAAACGCGGAGATGCGATCCTTGATGAGCACCATCAAAAACAATGGGCAGACAGACAACAGCAAAAACAGAAGCATACGCCGCTCGGGACGCATATCGCGTGTGGAGAAGCGGCGTGAAAAAAGATCGCCGATCAGAGAAAACGCTTCGGCGATCAGGCTGACGATCGTCCGCCAGAATACGATACATACAGCGATCAGCGTACCGGCGTGCAGCAGGATGGAAAAGACAAAGCCTGTTTCGCTGTTGTTGCCGGTGAAATACTGAAACAGGGAGAGATGTCCTGAACTGGAAACAGGCAGAAATTCCGTCAGTCCCTGAATCAACCCCTGAAAAAACGCTTCAAAAACACTCATAATTGGACTCCTTATGTATGGGGCGCCGCGGGCGTCCCGTTATTCCTGTTTTGCAATACGCCCCCCGGGGGCATAGCGCGGATCAAGATACATTTTTGGATCGGTGGAGATCAGCCGCGAAATAGTAAATACTCCATTCATATTTACGCCCTGTATAAAATTGTTATGCATACGGCGACATTCGCCGCCCCGGGGCGCATCGCCGGGAAAGATCTGCTCGGGCGGAATGATTGTATGCAGGATCATTTGACATCACCCTCGATCATCTCATAAAGCGCCGCAATGACATCGGACACGCCGCCGAGCGAATCGATCAGCCCTTCGTCCACAGCCGCCTGGCCGTCAAGCACGGTGCCGACGTCCATGACCAGCTCATCCTTGTTCATCATGAGCTGGCGGAAGCGTTCGGGCGAAATACGCGAGTTATCCGTTACAAATTTGACGATGCGCTCCTGCATCCGGTCAAAATAGGAGAGCGTCTGCGGCACGCCGAGCACAAGACCGTTCATACGCACTGGATGGACGGTCATCGTGGCGGACGGCACAATAAAGCTGCGCCGCGCCGATACGGCGAGCGGTACGCCGATGGAATGGCCGCCGCCGAGCACAAGCGAAACGGTCGGCTTGCGCATCCCGGAGAGCAGCTCCGCGATTGCAAGCCCCGCCTCGACATCGCCGCCGACAGTGTTGAGAATGACGACAAGCCCTTCAATTTCAGGGTCCTGCTCCACCGCGAGAAGCTGCGGGATCACATGCTCATATTTGGTCGTCTTGTTCTGTGCGGGTAAAATATAGTGCCCCTCGATCTGACCGATGATCGTCAGACAATGGATCACATGCTTGCCCTTGCTGGCGGTGACGCCGCCGATCTGAATGATTTGATCGGTCTGCTCAGGCGAGCCGGTTTCAAACTCGTCAGGGGTGCCCTGAGGCGTATCCGGCTGGTTGTTATCAAGCTTTTTCAAATCGTTTCACTCCCTATCGAACTGGTAACGATTTTAGCATTGACAAATCTTCGCCCGTTATGCCTTGCACAGAAAGAAGCGGCCCGCTGACGAAGCAGGCCGCCCGCGCCGCAATCCTGTCTGTATTTATAATAGCGCAGCGGCAATGAACCCGCATAATCTGGTTCAGGCTGTGGCGCAATATGCACAGTCCGCTGGTTTTTTAGTTTGCAGCCGCCGGGCGGCTGCAAACGGCTTTGCCGTTTGCCTGTGTATATTATAGCATCTTTGCCTTCGGCGGACAAGGGTCAATACGCACCGCCGGCGGCTGAAATCAGAACCGGCGCCCCGGCTTTGGCGACGTCAGTGCGCCTGCACGGCGCGCGCAATGGCGGCAAACTGCTCCATGGAGAGCTGTTCGGCACGCGCGCCGGACGGCACGCCGGCGCGCGCGAGCAGCGCGGACGTATTGCCTTTGGACAGGCCAAGGCCGCTTGAAAGGCAGTTGAGCAGCGTTTTGCGGCGCATGGAAAAGGCAGCGCGCACCACTTTGAAAAAAACGGCGGGTTCGCCCGCGTCGACAGCCGGCGCGCTGCGGATATCCAGGCGGATCACAGCAGAATCGACATCCGGAGAGGGAAGAAACGAACCGCGTGAAACTGCAAAAAGCATATGCGGCTCGCTGAAGTAGCGCACCGCTATGGACACAGCGCCCACGCCGCGCGTGCCGGGCTGCGCGCAAAGGCGCTGCGCGGCTTCTTTTTGGACCATAACCGTGACCGATTGGACGGGAAGACGCTGTTCAAGCAGCGCCATGACGACCGGCGATGTGATGTAATACGGCAGGTTCGCGCAGACGACGATATCCAGCCCGGCAAACTGTTCAGCGATCAACGCATGCAGATCCACCTGCAAAACGTCGGCGTTGATAATCTTTATATTGTCAAAACCGGCGAGCGTTTCCGCAAGGACCGGGAGAAGGCGCGCGTCAATTTCCACGCAGACGACACGGTCGGCGCGGCGCGCAAGCTCGGCGGTCAGCACGCCGACGCCCGCGCCGATCTCCAGCACGCCGACGCCTGGCCGTGCGCCGCCTTGCTCGGCCATGCGCGGGCAGACGGTTGGATTGATCAGAAAATTTTGCCCAAGAGCCTTGGAAAATGTAAATCCATGCCGCCCGAGCACATCGCGGATCACGCCGATATTGGTCAGGTTGTCCATCGCGTCGGTCCCCTTTCTACATGAGACGCCGTAAAAAACAGTTGCGCCATACATGAAAACAGCGTAAAATAGGAAAAACAGTAAAAGATCATTTGTTTATTATAAAGGATGTGGAGAAAGATGACAAGACGGGATAAAATCAATTATTACCTCGATATTGCTGAAACCGTCGCGGAGCGGGGGACCTGCCTGCGCCGAAATTTCGGCGCGATTATTGTCAACAACGATCAGATTGTTTCAACCGGCTACGTCGGAGCGCCGCGCGGCCGCGAGAATTGCTCCGATCTGGGCTATTGCACGCGCGAGCGGCTCAAGGTCCCGCGCGGGGAGCGGTATGAGCTGTGCCGTTCCGTGCACGCTGAAATGAACGCGATCATCCATGCCGCGCGCAGCGAGATGCTCGGCGCGACCCTTTATCTCGTTGGACGCGAGGTTTCAGACGGAAGCTATGTGAAAAATGCCTGCCCCTGCTCCATGTGCACACGCCTGATTATCAACGCCGGAATAGCGACGGTGATTGTGCGCGACGACAAGGATCATTACAGGGTCCTGGATGTTTCGTCGGAATGGATTGAGAACGACGAATCGCTGCACGGCATGTCCAATTATTGAGGGACACGAATGGAAAAAAAACAGAAAACACCCCGGATCGCTCCAACGGCGCATGTCGCGCCGGGCGCGGTCGTTTTGGGGGATGTGGCGCTTGGGGAACAGGCGTCCGTTTGGTATAATGCCGTTGAAGCCGGCGGCCCCGCACGCGCGCCGCTCTCTTGCTCAGGATGAGATTACAGTCAAAGCCCGCTGCGCCGGGCATGATACTAGGCTTTGCAAATTGGATTTGGATAATTTATTGTATCATGAAAATCTTTCCTTAATATAAAACCGAATATCTGATAAAAATATCAGGGTGGTGTTTTATTAATTTTTCCGGCTGATTTGTGATATGGAATTCTGGCAATAGCCATAATTCTTGACTTTTCCACATATATACCATATAATCGAATTGTTAAATTAGCAAAAAGGGGTACCCCTTTTTGCTATCATCTGCACATGCAGATGATAGCAATCTGTACTGTCGGACCCCCAAAGGCGATTTAATCAATAAATCCGAAATGGAAACATTTTGGTCCGATGGAGGCCCATGATCGCCGAAGGGCATGGCCGCCACCGGGGGTACGGCACCGCCCTCGCGACTTCTCGCAGAATGTGAGATCCATGAAGTTTATCGTATTTTGCAGGAATCGGAAAAGTCATCAAAACTGATGAATGGTGTCGGGAGTTATCACAATTAATTGGGAGGTTTCAACGGAGTATGGCAGCTTGGTCCACAACCACATATTGTCTCAAGCTCCACTGCAAACGCCGGGACTGGATTTTAAAAACGCAGGCGCTTTATAATGATGTGCTTTCGTTTTACAGCCGGCTTTTGCTCAACGACGTATCGCTGCTGGAGCTGGATAATATGAAGCTGCTGAGAAAGTTGGAGCAGATGACAATTGCCGGACGGGACAAAAAGCAGCCGGAAGTCGAACTGCCGTTTCCAAAATTACCGCTGTATTTCCGCCGTGCTGCAATCAATGCGGCAATTGGCATGATTCGTTCCTATACCGGCAGGCTGCGCGGATGGGAAAAAGCCCGGGAAGATGCGCGGAAGAAAGGCCTTATCTGGAACAGAAAACCTCCCGCCGCCCCATCGCATTTCCATGCATCCACAGTTTTATATAAGGGGATGTATAAGCAGTTTGGCCAAGGACGTATCCTCATAAAGCTTTGGACCGGAGGCTCTTGGTCATGGGTTGGACATGCCTACAGCGGACGCAGCATCCCGCCGAATGCGCGCACATTGTCGCCGTCAATTGTTGCGCGCGGAAAACTAATATTTCTGCATGTACCCGTGTCCTGCCCTGTTGAGGATATACGAAGTGTGCGGGAACGGAATGCGGCTGGCGAGCCGTTCTGCGGCGTCAGCTTTTCGGCGTCGGATGTGATGGCGGCATGTGTAGTGTTCAGCGGCGACGGTCGTGCGAACGCCTCGTATTTTGTGCGGGGAGGCAAAGCTTTTGCGCACCGTAGGAAGCGACTGCTGAACATGGTTAAAAAAAGAAGAGGACAAACCGGCGGCAAATTGGTTGCCGGAGAAAACGCAAGACTCTGGAGAAAATACCGCAATCTCAGAATGGCTTATGCGCATTTAGTAAGCCGCAGGATACTGGATTTCTGCATAAGGCATAAAGTAAAGACGATTGTCATTGCCCAGTACAGTTATGATGAGCAAAAGAAGCGATACTATGGCCGCGGCATAGCTGCGTTTCCGGGAAAACAGGTTTCAGCATATCTCAAATATAAAGCGTGGCGTGCGGGGATTATTGTGACCTCAGTCGCCCCTGAGTTTACTGCGTCAAAATGCAGCGCGTGCGGCGCGCCGGTAAAACGCTATAACGAGCATCATCAGGCTTCGGCGAATTATTTTGGCGGAAGACTTTTTATCTGCCCAAATGGACACAGAGGAAATGCATCGTATAACGCTGCTGTAAATATCGGGAAAGCATTCATTCGAAAATTCACAAATATACAGGAAGAAAAAGCAGGTTGATTGCGTAATGAAGTCCAGGAAAAACAGGGAGCAGTATAAACGCGCGATCATATTCCTGATTTCTTTTCTGCTGTTGGTTGTGCTGGTAGCGTTGTTCGGACTTATTTGGTATCGGTCATATGCTGGTATAATCATACAGCCGTTTTTCAGAAAAGGTAACTGGTTGGTCATAGGAGTTTATGCTCTGCTGCTTTACATTTTTACAAGATTGTATGGAGGATATCGAATTGGTTATTTCAAGCGGGCGGAAGTAATTTATTCCGCTGTCCTGTCGACGCTGATGGTTAATACGGTTACGTATCTGCAAATCAGTCTGATCGGCCGGCGTTTTATGGACCTGCGCCCTCTGGCGGCGATGTCTGTATGTGATATGGGTGTGATTATCCTGTGGGCGCTGACAGCGGACAAAGCGTACCGAAAAATTTTCCCGCCTCACAAAATGCTGCTGGTATACGGCGGCCGTTCGGCTGAGAAATTGATTTTAAAAATGAATACTCGATTTGATAAATATGATATCTGTCAGGCGATTCATATTTCAGAGGGATTGGAATATATTTTTTCCTGCATTGATCGATTCGAGGCGGTTGTAATCTGCGATGTGAAGGCAAAAACACGCAACTGTATTTTGAAATATTGCTATGCGCGTTCGATACGTGCTTATTTGACACCAAAAATTTCCGATACAATTATTCGCGGGGCGGATGTGATCCACCTTTTTGATACTCCGCTGCTGCTGTGCAGCGGGCAGGGGCTTACTTTTGAACAACGGTTTGCAAAACGGTTGCTGGATATAACAGCCTCATTGATTGCCCTTGCCTTATTGTGGCCGTTTATGCTGTTGATCGCTGCTGCAATCCGGCTTTATGACGGTGGTCCGATTCTTTATAGACAGACACGCCTGACGTTGGAGGGCAAGTCTTTTCAGCTCTACAAATTCCGTAGCATGCGCGTCAATGCAGAGCAGGAAAGCGGCCCGCGCCTGGCGCAGAGAAACGACGATAGAATCACTCCCGTGGGTGTTCTGATCCGCCGTTTCAGGTTGGATGAGCTTCCGCAGATGTTGAATATTTTAAAGGGCGACATGAGCTTGGTGGGACCGCGTCCGGAACGCCCGGAAATTGCAGAAATGCTGGAGTCCGTTATGCCTGAATTTGCTTTCAGGTTAAAGGTGAAAGCAGGCCTGACCGGTTATGCACAGGTGATGGGCAAATACAATACGGAAGCCTATGATAAATTGAAATTGGATCTGATGTATATTGAACAATACTCGCTGCTGCTGGATTTAAGATTGCTGTTGATGACGATAAAAATCATATTTTTGCCTGGAAGCACAGAAGGCGTTGAGAATGATTGCCTGTGTAGTTCGTCGGAACGCAGCAGAAAATGATGTCTGAAATAGGAGGCGGGCATATGCATAGGCCTGAAAATCAACAATGCGGAGTCCTGAAATATGCCCGCTATATTTTAAAGAAATATTGGGAACTGGTTATATACGGCGTCGTAGGCGTTTGCACGACTGTTGTCAATGTCGTTGTCTTTCAGATTTTGTCGGAAAATGGTTTGGCTCTGTTTTGGAGCAATGCTGCGGCTTTTGTAATTTCTGTATTGTTTGCATATGTTGCCAATTCTCTGGCCGTTTTTCATGCGCCGCTTTCTATTCGTTCCTTTCTCCAGTTCTGGGGGATGCGGATTGTCAGTCTTGCAATTGACATGGGGGGACTGTTTGCGCTGATCGCAGCGGGATTGGACAAACTGGCCGCCAAAATTATTGTCAATGTGGCTGTCATTATTGCCAATTACCTGTTCAGTAAACTGGTGATTTTTAAAAAGGACAAGGGACATAAAAATGGAGATTGAAAATAGTCAGTCACCACCGTATTCTGTTTTGATGGCGACATATTGCGGAGAAAAAGCCGCGTACCTGCATAGAAGCATTGAAAGCATTCTGAATCAAACGGTACCGGCTGACGATTTTGTTTTGGTTTGCGATGGCCCGTTGACGCCGGAACTGGATGCTGAATTGGAATACTGGCAGACCAAAACGGATATTTTGAATTTGCTGCGGCTGCCGAAATCTGAGGGACTTGGAAATGCATTAAACAAAGGGCTTGCGATGTGCAGGAATGAATTGGTCGCACGTATGGACAGCGATGATATTTCCTGTCCGGACCGCTGCCAAAAACAGCTCCATGCATTTTCCGTGCACAATGTGGAAATTATCAGTGGCATCGTTGAGGAGTTTGAATCCATGCCGGGTGATTGTGCCCGGCGGCGCTTGGTTCCGGAACAGCCTGAAGAAATTATCCGATATGCACGGTCGCGCAATCCGTTTAACCATCCCTGTGTCATGTTCAAAAAAAGTGCGGTGGAGTCTGTGGGAAGCTACCGCACATGTATGCAATATGAGGATTATGATTTGTGGGTGCGGATGTTTCAAAGCGGGATGCAAGGCTATAACATCCAAAATACGCTTTTGTGGATGCGCGTAGGGAATGGTTTTTACAGGCGGCGGTCCGGCTTTGATTATTTTAAAAAAGGGCTTTCTTTTCAGCGCCGCCTTTTAAGGACAGGCTTTATCAGTCGCGGCCGTTTTTTATGGAATGTTATCTGCCGATTCACCGTTCAAAGCTTACCGCTGGATTTGTGTGAACGCTTCTATCGGCATTTTCTCAGAAGCGGCGGTCCATGCAGATAAAATCAGTTTTGAGGGGATCAGTAGTCGGCATGATTAAAAGTTTAAAAAGATACAGGTTTCTTATCTGGCAGCTTGTAGCACGCGATATAAAGGTAAAATATCGCCGTTCTTTTCTCGGAGTGGCATGGAGCGTGCTAAATCCGCTGTTGTCTATGGCTGTAATCAGCGTTGTGTTTTCACAGTTTTTTCGCTTTGATCTACCATATTACCCCATATATTTGATTACAGGGCAGACGATCTTCAGCTTTTTCTCTGAGGCCACCAATTTGGCAATGTTCTCAATTCGTGAAAATGCGGCGCTTATCAGAAAAGTATCAATGCCGGTTTATATCTTTCCAATTTCAAGAGTGGTGTCGTCTCTGGTAAATCTTGGATTTTCATTTGTGGCGATTCTGCTGGTAGCGTTGTTTATGGGTTTTTCGTTTACGCCTGCAGTTTTGTTCGCACCGGTAACAGCTGCATATATGCTCGTGTTTGCGATGGGAATCGGGTTGATTCTGGCGGCGCTTTCAGTATATTTCCGGGATATTGTGCACCTTTATAGCGTATTGCTGACGTTGATTATTTATCTCACTCCGGTTTTTTATCCATATTCGCTGATACCGGAAGAATTCCGTTTTTTAATCAACGCAAACCCGCTGACTTATTTTGTTGCCGCATTTAGAAGCTCATTATACGACGGCGTAATTCCTGGCCTGCAGATTAACTTGTTGTGCGTTGCGTTCAGTCTGTCAAGTTTGCTGGTGGGACTGCTGTTGTTCGGCAGGTTAAGACGTAATTTTAGTTTGTATCTATAGTGAGCGGAGGAAGCAATGAGTATAGCGATTCAGTCGGATCATTTGTCAGTCCGATATAATTTATCGGCGAATCGGGCGGACAGTTTGAAGGAATATTTGATTCGTTTGGTGCGCGGAAAGCTGTTCTATGAGGAATTCTGGGCATTAAAGGATATAAGCTTTTCCTTGGAAAAAGGCCGGGTGCTCGGAGTTATCGGCCATAACGGTGCGGGCAAAAGCACGCTTTTAAAGACATTGGCTGGGGTGCTTTTTCCCACAAAGGGCGCGATATGCATCGAAGGGACGGTGGCTCCGCTGATTGAACTTGGGGCGGGCTTTGATCCTGATTTAACGGGCCGCGAAAATGTCTATTTGAATGGTGCGATTCTGGGTTATACAAAAAAATTCCTCGATAGCCGCTACGATGAAATCGTCGCCTTTTCTGAGCTTGGCGATTTTATGGATGTGCCGGTTAAAAATTATTCTTCCGGCATGTATGCGCGCCTGGGTTTTTCAATTGCAACGCTTGTGGAACCGGATGTGCTATTAGTCGATGAGATACTGTCCGTCGGAGATCTGGATTTTCAGCAGAAATGCGCAGGGAAAATACAGGCGCTTTTATCGCGCGGGACAACAATCGTCATAGTCTCTCATTCGATCGAAACGATCAAAGAGCTTTGTACAGATGTGCTTTGGTTAGAGCATGGGATAATTAAACAATATGGCGGCCCTGCCGAAGTGTGCGGTCGTTATCTGGAGGAGGGGACAGGCTCATGCGGATAGATTTGCATCGCTTTGCCGTGCCGGATACAGAAGTCTGCACAGCGGAGGATTTGTATTTTCGCAGAGATGAGCAAAAGGTTGATTACGATTTTGAGAATGAAAAATATGTGTTTCAGGAGAAGGGGACGATAGAAGGAAACACATACTTCAATGTGTTCTGCGCATCCAAATGGGCGCAGTATACATCAGTTACCAAATTAGGAGTATCCATACAGATAAAAGGATCATTTGATATCGCTTTGATGCGAAGCACCCTGATCGATGGGCAGACGTCGCATACAACTGTAATGCAGCGCCGATTTGATTCCGACGAGAAAATGTTGTGTACTTTTTCGTACAACTTTTCTTATGATCAGTTTCCCTATTTATATTTTGTCCGTCTGACAGCGCGTGCGGATGACAGTGTCTTTTACGGAGGCGGCTATTTCACAGAGACAGAACAACCGGATCCTGTGAGAATCGGCATTGTATTTTGTACATTTAAGAGAGAGAAATATATTTACCGTAACGCGGCCTTATTTGACAAGTACTTTTTTCAAAACGAGTATTCTCCCTGTCAGGACCAATTGAGGGTCTTTTATGTAGACAATGCAGGGACGCTGGATCCCGTGAATTTTGATGGGAAAAATCAGACGGTGCTGAAGAACCGCAATGTTGGCGGCGCGGGCGGCTTTACACGCGGCATGATTGAAGTAATGCGTCGGCGCGACCTGTTCACACATGTACTGCTCATGGATGATGATGCGCAGATTGACCCGCATTCGATAGAGCGCACCTGCGCGTTTTTGTCGTTATTGCGCCCTGAACACCGCGATTTATTTATCGGAGGCGCAACGTTGCGCCTGGACCTGCAGCATGTTCAGCTTGAGGCCGGCGCTATTTGGGACAACAATGTGCTGATTAATTTGAAGTGCAATTATGACCTGTCAGAAGAACTGGACCTGTTAAAAAACAACATTGATGAATCGCATAATTACAATGCATGGGTTTATTTCTGCATTCCATTAATGGCCATATCGGATCAAAAATTACCGATGCCGCTGTTTGTACGCGGCGATGATATGGAGTTCGGCATCCGCAACAGCCGTAAACTGTTGGAAATGAATGGCGTCTGTGCCTGGCATGCGCCTGTACACAACCGTTATTCATTTTTTATGACATACTATGTTCTGCGCAATCAATTGATTTTAAATGCCCTGTATGACCGTAAATTCAATGCACGCGGAGCGGTTGGCGTTATTTTTCACAATATTGCACGTGAATTGCTTTATTATCGATACGGCAATGTTGAACTTGTGTTTTTAGCGGCAGAGCATTTTTTGCGTGGCATTCCATTTTTACGTGATACGGACGCGCAGCTATTACACAGCGAAATTATGAAATACACTCCCAAAATGCTTGATTTCAACCAGCTTTCACAAACAGAATATCCATTTTCCATTTTGAAACTACAGTTGACGCAGGCCCGCAAGGACAGGCGGATAAAAAAGCTGCTGCGGCTAATCACCTTTAATGGCTACCTGTTGCCGCGCATTTTCAACAGGCGCGGCGCTTTGAATAATTTTGCTGTAGTAGAGCTTTATAATTGTCGGCCTATTGAATTTTATCGAACTAAATCGGTGCTTCAAGTTGATATGATTAATGAAAAGGGTGTCATTACACAGCAAGATAAAGCATGTTTTATTAAAACCGGTTTTCGTTTTCTGGGGTTGGCGCTTCGCATGTTGTTTGGAGGTTATCGAAAAGCGTGCAGATCCTTTATAGAGGAACAGGAAACGGTAACAAATTTATCATTTTGGGAGGATTACTTAAACTGTAAGGAGGATCAAAAACATGAATGCTGAATATATCATTGTAGGGGCCGGCTTATCCGGTATAGTGCTTGCTGAAAGACTGGCTTCAATCGGGAAAGAGGTGCTGATGATCGAGAAAAAGCCGCATATCGGCGGCACATGTTACGATTGCTATAACCATGAAGGCCTTTTGATCCATCAATATGGTCCGCATATTTTTAATACGGATAGCCGCGAGGTTTGGGACTATGTCAACCGTTTTTCACCATTTTTTCTGTATCATCATCGTGTAGTCGGCGTAATCGATGGACAGCTCGTACCCATCCCGTTTAATCTGACCTCGCTTCATCAGTTGTTTCCGAAAGCAATGGCAGCACGTCTGGAGGAAAAATTGGTCGGATTGTATGGTTACAACGTCAAGGTCCCCATTATGAAGCTGCGCGAACAGCAGGATCAGGAACTGCAGTTTTTGGCGGATTATATTTATGAAAAGGTTTTTTTACACTATACGCTTAAGCAATGGGGGATGCGTCCCGAGGAGGTTGGAGACGGAGCGATGTTCCGCGTGCCGGTGCATATTTCATGGGATGACCGCTATTTTCAAAATGCCTACCAGGGAATCCCGAAATACGGCTATACCCGGATGATGGAACAGATGCTCTCGTCAGACAAAATTCACTGCCTGACCAATACGGATTACAGACGGGTGCTTTCTATTGATGAGGATGGAAAAACCATTCGATTTCTGGGGAATCCGTTTGAGGGTAAAGTTATTTTTACCGCGCGACTCGATGAATTATTTCATCACTGCTATGGCGCGCTGCCCTACAGGACACTTGATTTCCGTTTTGAGACTTTGGACATGAAACAATATCAAGCGGTCTGTACGGTCAATTATCCAAATGACTATGCGTTTACACGTATTACGGAATTTAAGCATTTAACTAGGCAGGAACATTCGAAAACAACAATTGTTAAGGAATTTCCGGCACAATATGATCCTTCACGGCCGGAGCTGGAGCCGTATTATCCCATTCCCATGGAAAAAAACCAGCTTCTTTATCAGCAATACCGCAAACATGCAGCGGCCTGTCCCAACCTTGTTTTGTCCGGCCGGCTGGCGGATTACCGTTATTATAATATGTCTGATACAATCAAAAACGCATTGCGTGTTTTTGATGAACAGTTGAGATAGAAGGCGGAACTGCGCTGTGGCAATGGAAGTAATTTCAGTTATTGTCCCGATTTATAATGTAAAAAACGATCTGCGCGCAGCAATGGAAAGCCTGCGTGCCCAGTCGTTCGGCGATTTTCGTGCTTGGCTGGTCGATGATGGCTCAACAGATGGCTCCGGTGCGGTCTGTGACGAACTTGCACGAGAAGACGCGCGCTTCTGCGTGCTCCGTCAAAAAAATTCCGGTGCACATGCGGCGCGCAACACGGCATTGGCAAATTGTCAGGGTGAATATGTCTATTTTATGGACGCTGATGATCTTATTGAACGGGAAACCTTGGAACGGCTGCTGCAATGTGCCCGGCAAACAGATGCAGATATTGCAGTCTGCGGCTATCAGATAGAGTACCGGCGTGCCGGACACCTTGCAGACTGCAAATCTGTCCCTGGTTTTGACGGTATCATGGCCATTCCTGGAGCACTGCCGGATGGGTTGACCACGGAATTAATCTTTCCGCCGTGGAACAAGCTTTACAGACGGTCATTTCTCATGCGGTACAACCTGCATTTTCCAGCGACTTATTGGGACGATACGATCTTTAATACAGAGGCGTTTGGCTATGCCCGCAGACTGGGTTTTATTCGTTACAGCGGCTATCGTTATATCAAGGGACGCGCCGGTGCAGAAACAGCGAAATTCCGTCCGGATTTGCTTGAAAAGCGCAGGGCTGAATTAACGGCGCTGGAACGGCTCGTTTATGAAAAATGGGAAATTCCTACTTTGGATGGAACGCGGATGATAGCAGATTGCTATGTACGCAATCTTTGGGGCTGCTTGACCGCGAGCTTTATGCCGCAGGTCAGCCGTCAAAAACGGCGCCAAATATTCAGTGAAGTTGCCCATGATTCTGCTGCAAGACATTATGCGGCTTTTATAACCAAGCAGGCGCATCTTGCGCCGGGAATGGGGATGCTGCTTCGTTGCCCCTTTATAACGCCTGTATATCTTGTTTCATGGCTGCTTGCGCATATTCGTATGATTGCGCCGCATGGCTTTGATCGGTTGAAACGATAATTGACTGAACTGAAAGGAAAAGGATATATGGATTTAATGAGAGCCGTTAAATTGATTGCGCTGTATATGTGCCTAGGCTTTTTGCTGTTGGCATGCGGTTGTATGGATTTATCAAATGAATCCGGTCTTGGAAATCCTCCACCCACAGATGCAACGGCTTCAAATCCTGAGACTACGCCATCCGCGGAGATTGATCCAGCCGCTGCGATTGAACAGGAATTGGCGCTGCGCAGAAACGAGGCCGAGTCTATCTTGTTTTCACAAAAAGCGGTTGACGCTCAACTGTTGTCAGAACTGGAGAACCCTGCGCATACATTGAAAAATCCATATATCTGCGTCGATCCCTACGGGCTGTCCCCATTGAGCGCAATGCTGCTTTTCCAGACGGAGGAGCCGGTCGCGATTTCCATACGCGTTCCGGGGAAAACCGCACAGGCCGATGTTACTTTTGCTTTTGACAGTTTGGAGACAAAACACTGTATACCTGTTTATGGTCTGTATGCCGGACAGGTCAATCAAGTGGAAATTACGGCGACATCAGCCAAGGGCGAGAGTGAAGCGGCAGTGATTCCAATTGAAACACAGCCGCTTCCCAAAGCGTTGGCAGACAATATTTTGATGACGGAAATGGTGCAGCCGGAAAAGTACCAGGCAGGTATGAACTTTACAAATCCGACCGGACCAGGATTAAAAACAACGGCATTTGATTGTAATGGGGATTACAGGTGGTATTTGTCGGATGAGTCTCTGATTTATTGTCGGTTTGCATTTGATGATGGACGCCTTATGGTAGCAAAAGGGGCGCAGGAACAAGGTGTGACAATCTTTTATGAGATGAATTATGCAGGGAAAATATTCAATCTTTATGCCGGATTGTATGGCTGCCATCATGATATTGAGCCGACGGATCACAATACATTTCTGGTAACAGGTACGGAAGGTGAAACTGTTGAAGATATGATCTATGAAATCGACCGTATCACAGGTGAAACGGTTAGCAAGCTGGATATGAAGGAAGTTTTCCAGCGCACGCGTTTTTTAAACGACACGATCGGTTATGGATCCCGCGACTGGCTGCACAACAATGCCGTCACATGGCTGGATGGAGAAGATAAGATCATGATTTCGGCCCGTCATCAGTCTTTGGTAGCTCAGATTTCATGGCCGGAGGGGACCATCGACTGGATTTTGGCGGAGCCGCGCGGCTGGCTCCCGATGTTCGAACCATTTCTTTTGACGCCTGTCGGCGACACGTTTGAATGGCCCAGTCATCAGCATGCACCAAAATATTTGCCGGATCAGGACGGAGATCCGGATACGGTGGACATCCTCCTGTTTGATAATGGCAACGAGCGTCCGGAGCTTTATTCACGCATGGTCCAATATCGGATTCATACCAGAGAAAGAACAGTGGAACAAATCTGGCAATATGGAAAAGAACGAGGCGAGGAACTGTTCTCACAATTTACGGGCAGCGCAAATTTAATGGAGAATGGGAACCGGCTGGGCAACTTCAGCCGATATCAGCAAATAAACGCACAGAGCAGCTTTAATGCCTTGCCTGAAGGCAGTTCCGCGTTGTCAATGAGCAATATATTTTGTGAAGTTACTGAGAGCGGCGAACGCGTTTGGGAGGTACAGGCTATCGACAGAAGTTCATTCAGTGCCTATACAAGCTATCGTCTGGAGCGGCTTCCGTTTTATAATGACAGCGATCTAAAGTTGTGGCTGGGCGTCGACGGCGCATATCATTTTTAACGATTTATTGATCGTTGGGAGAGGAAAGAGAGATTATGGATTGGGTCCACTTTCGTATTGGGGTAACAAAAGTTCCCGTAAAGGATAATTTAAAATTTGCATTTGCATCGTCATTTGTGATAGGGATACTTGTGCACTTCAGCGTGCTGTCCAATAATCTTTTAAACCATGACGGTGCAGGAGCATTTTACTGGCCACATAGTTTTGTAGATCACGGACGATGGCTGTTGAAATCGGTTTGCTCAATCAGCACATACTTTACGATTCCCTGGGTTACGGGTATTCTGTCCATTTTATATCTTTCCATTGCAATAACAATTATAGTGGAAATATTTTCAATTCAGCAAAAGGTCAGTATTCTGATAACAGCCAGTTTTTTGATGACCTTTCCTGCATTGTCTTCCACCTTTTCCTATCTATATGTCGCTGACGGTTATATGCTGGGAGTGGCCTGCGCCTGTTTGTCCGTTTTATTTGTACAAAAACTGAAACATGGATATCTTTGGGGTGCAATTCCGCTGGCGTGCAGTCTGGGAATTTACCAGGCGTATTTATCAATATCGATTCTTTTAATCCTGCTTTTATTGATCATTCAAATCCTGGATTCAAAGAGCACTGTTCAACAGATATTTTTAAAGATAAAAGACTATTTGTTATTGGGCTTGTTTGGTGCGGTTATTGATTTCATATGTATGAAAGCCGCACTTTTAATCACCAATATGAATTTGACAGATTACCAGGGAGCTAGTTCGATTAATCAATATTCACTGTCAATTGATAATATACTGAAAAGTATCGAAATTTCCATTCAGGAATTTTTCTCATTTCCCCAGCAGTCTTCGATTAGCGGATATGGGTTTATTAAATATATATTGATAGCATATGCAGTTATTTTTATTTTGACAGTAGTGCTGATTATCAGGAAAAATAAAATTTACAATAATCCAATAAAAATAATTTTATTGCTTTTGATCTTTGCATTCCTTCCGTTTGCTTTGGAAATTATCCGATTTGTTATTCCGGACGTATGGTATCATATGCTGATGAATTATCCATGGTGCATACTGTTTATCAGCGTTCCTTTGCTTCACGAGCTATATATAAACAATGTGAAAGAAATATACATTGGCAAAGGATATTGTTTACTAACGAATTTTGCTGTTATTTGTGCTATCATTATTATTTTCGTTTATTTTTTAATTTCCAACTTGGCATATTTCAATATGGAAAATCGAGTTAATAAAGTTTATGGGATGACGGTTCGCATGGTGGATCGTATCGAGCAGGTAGATGGCTTTACGTTTGAAACGCCGGTACTTTTTTGGGGGGATACCCGGTATTCAACCGAAAGTCAAGCGGATGCGTATTTGGAAGGACTGATTGGTACAACAAATAATGATTTTATCATTTCCGATATATATTATAAAGTCTACATCGATAATACCTTAAACCTGAAATTCCCAACTCCTGACCAACAGACAATTGAGAAAATCAGAAATAATGAGCAATTCAGGTCGATGCCTCTTTGGCCTGCAAGGGATTCTGTACAAATGATTGAAGGAGTTATTGTTATTAAGGTTAATAGTAATGGGGATCGATGGGATCATTTATCGTAAAAGGATGTTTATATGAAAATAACAGATTTACGCATTGTGAACACAATTATACCATTTAAAGATAAGTGGAAATTTGCCTTTACTGCATCGTTTATAATGGGGATGCTTGTACACTTTTACATGTTCACACATAATTTGTTGAGTCATGATGCAGCGGGAACGTTTTATTATTCTGCTGATTATGTAGATCACGGACGGTGGTTTTTAAAATCAATCTGTTCTTTGAGCTCCTATTTTCAACTGCCATGGGTGACGGGATTACTTTCTGTTTTCTATTTATCTATTTCAATTGTTATTCTTGTAGAAATTTTTGATATTGAGAACAAAATTAGTATTGTTGTAATAGCTGGTTTTCTAATTACGTTCCCTTCTTTGGCCGCGACATTTTCATATGTATTTGTAGCGGATGGCTATATGTTTGGCGTGCTTTGCGCCTGTCTGTCCGTCCTGATGGTCCAAAAAATAAAGTTTGGATATATTTGGGGGGCGATCCCACTCGCTTTCAGCCTGGGCGTCTATCAGGCGTATCTGTCAATAGCAATATTGCTTATTATGCTGTTATTAATTGTTCAAATCCTGGACTCAGAAAGTTCGGTTCGATCAATTCGAATAAAGATCAGAGAATACCTGTTATTTGGCATATTGGGTGTAGTAATCGATTTTATTTGTATAAAGGCGGCACTGTTCATTACGAATTCAACGCTGATTGATTATCAGGGAGCCAGTTCGATTAATTCCTTTTCACTATCAATTGACAATATTATGAAAAGCGCCACAATGTCTGTTCAGGGTTTTGCAGCATTTCTAAAATGGCCGTCAATCAGCGGGTATGGGATTATCAAATATGTATTGATGGTTTATGCGGTTATTTTTATTTTGACCGTTTTATTGGTTGTCAGAAAAAATAAAATTTACAACAGTCCAATAAAAATAGTTTTACTACTTTTGATCTTAGCGTTTACCCCTTTTGCTTTGGAAATTATCCGATTTGTCATCCCGGATGTATGGTACCATATGCTGATGTATTATCCTTGGTGCATACTGTTTATCAGCGTTCCCGTGCTGCATGAACGATATATAAATATGGAAAAAATTTACACGGGGGGGGGGGTACTGTTTACTATCCAACCTTGCCGTTATTTGTGCATCCATCATTATATTCGTTTATTTTTTAATTTCCAATATTGCGTATTTTAACATGGACGCACGCATGAATAAAACATATGGAATGACGCTGCGGATGGTAGATCGTATTGAACAGACGGATGATTTTACATTTGAAACGCCGGTTGTGTTTATAGGATCACTTCGCTATTCCGCTCAAAATAAGGCGATGGATTATATAACGGGTATGATTGGCACTGAGGCAAATGATATTCTAGGGAATGATTGGCATTATAAGTTGTTTATTGACCACTATCTGAATCTCAAATTTCCTACACCCGACCCGCAGGTAATTGAATCCATCAAAAACAGTGAACAGTTCCAGGATATGCCTCTCTGGCCCGCGAAAGATTCGGTACAGATGATTGATGGGACAATTGTTGTAAAAGTGAATGATAACTGGTAACAGAGAAAGGAGGCGCCTGATGCGTTACGATAAAATTATAATTGGTGCGGGGCTGTATGGCTTGTTCGCGGCGGAACGATGCGGACGGCGGGGCGAAAAGGTCTTGGTTTTGGAGTGTGATGCGGGACCGTTTATGCGTGCCACCTATATTAATCAGGCCCGTGTCCACATGGGATACCATTATCCGCGTTCATTGTCAACCGCTATCAAATCCGCAGGGTATTTCGAGCGATTCATGCAGGATTACTCATTTTGTGTTAAACAGGATTTTGACCAGATATATGCGATATCCAGAGACTTTTCATGGACAAATGCGGAACAGTTTAAGCAGTTTTGTTCTGCGGCCAACATTCGATGTGATTGGCTTGATCCGGACGTATACTTCAACGCCGGGTTGTGCGAGGCCGCATTTATGACCACGGAATATACTTATGATGCGCAGATTCTTAAGAAACACTTTCTGGAAAAGCTGGGCAATATGCCAAATGTTGAAATCCGCTATCGAACAATGATTGAGCGGATAGAACAAAAAAATGATGTGTATGTGATTGCGGCACAAGATCAAGAGACATCGGAAAGCGAGTTCATTCTGAACGCGACTTACGCATCTACAAATCAGATCACATCCATGCTTGGATTTGAACCGTTTCGGATCAAATATGAGCTTTGTGAAATTATTCTCTGCCATGTGGAGGACCGATTTAAAAATATAGGAATTACTGTAATGGATGGCCCATTCTTTTCTATTATGCCATTTGGGTGCACTGGATTGCATTCTCTGACATCAGTGACATTTACGCCGCATATAAGTTCATTTAACACTTTACCGCAATTTAATTGCCAGGAAAAGAGCAAGGGGTACTGCACACCGCAGCATTTGGGAAACTGTGACGAATGCCGGTTTAAACCGGCATCAAGCTGGACATATATGTCCAGCTTGGCTAAGAAATACCTTCGTAAGGAATATGGATTTACTTATTATAAATCCCTGTTTTCCATGAAACCGATCCTGAAGGCGTCAGAGGTAGATGATTCCAGACCGACTGTGGTTAGAATATTTTCCAGAAAACCAACATTTGTAAGTGTGTTATCTGGAAAAATCAATACAGTTTATGATTTGGAGGGTATTTTAGATGGAGAGGAATAAGGAAAAAAATTTTATATCTGTTGTTTTATATTTATATAATAAGGAGCAGGAAATATCAGTCTTTCTGCCAAAGCTGTACGCGATGCTGGAGGATAACTTTCTGAATTTCGAAATCATTTGCGTCAATGATGATTCCAAGGATCAGAGCCGGGAAGCGGTAAAAAAATTTGCAGGACAAGTTCGTGGAAAAGCAGTGATCAGTCTGATTGATATGAGTGTTTATCAGGGGCGGGAAGCCGCGATGAACGCCGGTGTTGAACTTGCAATCGGAGACTATGTGTTTGAAGTGGACTATTTTGAAAAGCTTGACGGACTTTTGGAGCAATTTATGGCCGTTTACAATAAGGCCATGGAAGGATATGATATTGTTTCGTTAGTACCTGAAAATCAACGTTGGTCGCGTCGTTCATCCCTTTTCTATATGCTGTATAATCGATTTTCGAAGGGAGCGCAGAAGTTGTATCCGGAGTTATTCCGGCTCGCCTCCAGACGGGCGATCAATCGGATGCATGCGCTGGGGAAATCCATTCCATACCGTAAGGCTCTTTATGCAAACTGCGGATTGCTGCAGACAAAAATCGAATGTTCTTTGCCGTTGTCTAATCGTCTCAGCTTTGAGAAGTATGAGCACAGAAACCGTGCGGATACGGCCGTCGACGCTCTGATACTCTTTACAGATGCGGTCACAAAACTGGCTCTTTTTATCAGTATATGCTTTTTGGCCGTATCGCTTTTGATCGGTGCGTATGTATTTTATGTGTACTTTTTCGGTAGGCGTCCGGTGGAAGGTTGGACTCCGATTATGCTGTTTCTCTCCCTGAGCTTTTTAGGCCTCTTTTTTGTTCTGGCAATCGTATTAAAATATCTTTCGCTTCTGATTAATTTAGTGTTTAAGCGGCGCCAGTACCTTATCAAAGGGATCGAGAAACTGAGTTGAGGAGGAAAATGATATGACACTGCATATTGTTATTCCAGTATTGAATGAACAGGATCGTCTGGAGAGCGGGATTACAGAGCTGCTTAAATATCTGAAAACCTCTGCTCTTAAGGATAAGACTTATATTACGATTGCAGATAACGGTTCAACAGATAAAACAGAGGAGATTGCCAAGCGACTTTGTGAGCGGTATACGCAGTTACGTTATAAGAAGCTTGACCAACGCGGCGTCGGGCTTGCTTTTCGTACTTGTATACAGGAAAATACAGACGATATCATTGGATATATGGATGTGGACCTTGCAACAGATTTGAAACATTTGGATCAAGTCTGTGAGGAATTTGAATCAGGAGCCCAAATTGTTGTCGGATCTCGCCTTTTAAAAAATTCAAATGTCGTAGGGAGAACGCTGAAACGTGAGATCACCTCACGAGGGTTGAACTTTCTTCTAAAGGTTTTGCTGCATGTTAAATTTTCGGATGCAATGTGTGGCTTTAAATTCTATCAACATGATGTGGCATTGGAATTGACCCGGTTATGTAGTGAAAACAAGGGATGGTTTTATTGCGCTGAGATGATGATTAGGGCAGAATGGCTAGGGTATCATATTACAGAAATACCGGTCACCTGGAGAGATGATCCTGAGGGCACAAAGGTGAAAATCGGTAAATTGAGTATGTCGTATCTTTCTGAAATTAAAAAATTGCGGAGGGAAAGGAATCAACTAAAAAAATGAAAGCGGCGTTGATAGGATACGGTTATTGGGGCAAAATCATTGAAAAATATATTTGTGACAGCACATACTTCGACCTTGCTGCGGTTTGTAGCCCAGAGCTGGATAATAACGGAATTTATACGAAAGACCTTGAAAAACTGATGTATGATCCACAATTGGAGGCTGTATTTATTTGTACGCCTGTTTCCACTCATTTTGATATTTGCAAGAAATTTTTGGAATCTGGAAAACACATTTTCTGTGAAAAACCTACAGTAAAAACATTAGAACAATTTCAAATATTAAAGAATTTGGCAGTGAAAACGCATAGAATACTATATACCGATTATATTTATACAGTATCCCCTTCCATTCAAAAAATGAAGAGCCTCCTTAAAAAAATTGGTAATATTCAGGTTATTAGCGGCGAAATCCGCCAATTCGGCCGTTTTTATGAGGAAGACGATGTATTTGAAGTACTTGGAATCCATTTATTGTCAGTTGCGGCTTTTTTTTTGAATTCAATTTCTGTTCAAACGATTCAATACGATCCATGGGATAAAGCAAGCCCCTGCTTATCCGGCAGAATTGAGATAAGATTTGATAATGGAACAATAGCTGATCTTGCATGCAGTTCTATTTATCCCGATAAAATCAGGCGAATTGTAGTGCAGGGGACAAAAGGAATTTTGATTTTTGACATGTATGGAAAGCAGACCCTTCGTTACTTTCCATACAGCAGGCAGGCGCATTTCTGTGTGCCAGAGCAAGAGGAATCATGGCAGTTCGATGAGGGAAATAATTTACAACGGGCGATTAAACAATTTGGCGCTCTTTGTGATGGCGAGATAGACCCTACCAATCTAGTTCTATCAGAATGTGTGATTAAATTGTTGGACAGGAGAAAGGAATTTGTCATATAGATGAAAGCAGCGGGACCGGAATCATATCCGGTCCCGCTGCTTTCATATTATTTTTGATTTTCTGTCTTAGGATACGCTTCATTAATCTGGTAGGACAATGTCATGAGGCTGTCGCCCAGATGAACGTTTTCAACGATCACGCCTTCGAAATCAAGCGACAGATCGTAGTGGGAAAAGTTCCAGAAGCAATTGACGCCAAGCTCCATCAAGCGCTGTGTCGTCTCAAAGGCAACCTCCTTGGGTATGCACAGAACAGCGGCGCGCGGCGTGTGCGCACGGCAGAAATCTTCAAGCTCCGCCGCGTCGCGGACGACAAGATCGCGGATCGTCTGGCCGACAATATGCACACTGTTGTCAAAAATTCCGATCAGCCGAAAGCCGCTGCTGTCAAAATCCATATGGCGCGCAATGGTGCGTCCAAGGTTGCCTGCGCCGATCAAAACCATCGGCATGTGGCGGTCAAGCCCCATAATGTTGCCGATCTCCTTATGCAGCGCAGCCACGTTATAGCCGTAACCCTGCTGTCCAAACCCGCCGAAACAGTTTAAATCCTGGCGAATCTGGGACGCGGTGAGCTGCATCATCTGGGCAAGCTCCCGAGAGGAAATACGGGTAACGCCGCGGTTTAACAGCTCTCCAAGAAAGCGGTAATATCGCGGCAGCCGCTTGATAACAGACAATGAAACGCCTTCACGCTTAGGCAATCAGAACCACCTTCCTTTCGCGTCCTGGCGGTATATTTCAAGACCCGCCCGCATCGGACCACGCAAAAAACGCAGCCGCTTCTTACAGACGCGCGACCGTGTCCATAACATAATTACCAAATTCCTCACAGGTGCAGCCGGTATCGCGGCCTGTGACAGTCAGCTTCTTTTCCTCATACATACAGATATCGAGCGCCCGCTCGAGCTTATCGGCCTGTTCCTGATACCCGATATGGCTGAGTAGCAGCACGGAAGCGCGCAGCATGGAACAGGGATCGGCATATTTGCCGCGCCCCTCTGAAATCATCCGGGGCGCCGAACCGTGAATCGCCTCAAACATCGCGTAGCGTTTGCCGATGTTGGCGCTGCCGGCCGTGCCGACGCCGCCCTGGAATTCTGCCGCTTCGTCTGTAATAATATCGCCGTACAGATTCGGAAGCACAAACACCTGGAAATCACGGCGGCGCTTTTGGTCGATCAGCTTGGCCGTCGTAATATCAATGTACCAGTCGTCTGTCGTGATCTCGGGATATTCCTTGCCGATCTGTTGACAGAGCTTAAGAAATTTGCCGTCGGTTGTCTTAATGATGTTGGCCTTTGTGATGATCGAAACGCGGTTTTTATGGTTTTTGCGTGCATAATCATATGCCAGGCGTGCGATTCGCTCAGTGCCTTCGGTCGTGGTGACGACAAAATCGAACGCCAGCTCGTCGTCGATATTGATTCCGCGCGAACCGACCGCATAGCCGCCTTCGGTGTTTTCACGGAAGAAAGTCCAGTCGATGCCTTCGCCCGGCACCTTGACAGGACGCACGTTTGCAAACAGGTCAAGCTCCTTGCGCATGGCCACATTGGCTGATTCGACATTCGGCCAGGGATCGCCGGCGCGCGGCGTTGTGGTGGGACCCTTTAAAATTACATGGCACTTTTTCAGCTCGGCGAGCACGTCGTCAGGAATAGCCTTGTGTTGGGCCGCGCGGTTTTCGATCGTCAGACCGTCAATCGTGCAAAATTCGATCCTGCCGCTTTTTACGTCGTCGGCAAGCAGATGCTGCAGCACGCGCGCCGCTTCATTTGTGATGATGGGACCGATGCCGTCGCCGCCGCAGACGCCAACGATGATCTTGTCAAGACTTTTGTAATCTGTAAATTCCTTTTCGGCTTTAATCCGTTCGTTGCGCTCGAGCTGCATCTGCACAAGCGCTGCGAATTTTTCAGCGGCTTCTTTGATTTTCTGTTCCAATTGCATTTCCCCCTGTCGGTTTATTGAACGAACAGCTTATTATGATAATTTTATAACAGGCAGTATCAATTGTCAATCAACAGGAGAAATTTGTCCGCCCGCATCAGGCAAGGAACAAACCGGCGTCCATACAGACCGCCGCCATGTCCTGCATTGTGCGCCGCGCGGCAGCCAGCCGGCGGCTGACGGTCGATGGATGGATGCCAAGCTGCCGCGCGATGGCACTGCGGCTTTTCCCCTTAAAAAAATAAAGCTCAACAACAGACCGCTGCCGCTTTGGAAGGCAGCGTACCGCGCTGCGCGCAAAGCGCGCGTACCGCGCGCGCACGGCTGAGTTGTCGCCGCCTGAGCCGCACCACAGCGAACCTGCGAAGTCCGCATAAAAAAAGCCTTCCATGGACCGTTCAGACATGGCGGCTTCCCCTTTCATCCGGCTCATAATAATGAAGCAGATAAGCGCGTACAGCGCGCAGCTCGGTCAGCTCGGCGCGCATCGTTTCAATACGCCGCTGAAGCGAAAACGCTTCCTCTCCACGCGCCGTTTTAAGAAGCGCGCGCAGCTCTGCGAGACGCCTGGAAAGGGCGTCGGCTGCTGTGCGGTATTCCTCGGACCACTCGGTAAAATACATAAAATCCCCCTTTGCATGCTTGGACAGCTTTTACTTTTTTGGGCAAAGCCCCTCTTATCTCCAAAGTAGCATGCAAAAAGGCGCACAGCAACGAAAGCGGCCCACGATACTGAAAGTGGAATGATGCGCGCAACCAACTGGTCATTAAATGGGACTATATGCGGCGGATGGGCAGACCGTGGACGGCGGCGCGGCCTATAAAAGCGAATCGGCCATCCCACTGTTCGCGGCGCAGCCGACCAAAGTTTTTTGCCGGGGTTTTTTAAAAAAGCGGGAAGCAGGAGCCTGCAAAATCCGCGTCCAGCCGCATGGCGTTTGTCATGGATTTTGCTTGGGGCAGGCGGAGCGCCCCAGCAGGATTCTTGCGGCCTGCGGGCCGCGTTTTTATGAAGGCTGCGGCCCGGGGTAAGGGCGCTGCCCTCGAAGAAAGGCAAGACCCACAAGGGGCCTTGCCTTTTTTTCGCCCGCCTTTTTTAAAAGGCGGGCGAAAACTTTTGACCGACGCGGCGTAAAACCAGATTACGCAGCGCCCGCCCCGCTGTTCGCGGCGCAGCCGATTAAAGTTTTTTGGCTTACCTTTTTTCAAAAAAGGTAAGTTTCAAAATAGCGGGAAAAGTTCAAAGGAGGCTTCGATGCCGGTGCAGGCGAGCGCCTGGCCGTTTGTATCTGTAAAGCAGGCAAGCTGTGCAGCCATGTATGTCCCGGCTGGGAGCGACTCCTCATAGATGTCGAGCGGGACCTGAATTGTGACCGTTTCACCGGCGGGCAGGATCAGCGATTCATCCGGCTGTAAAACGGTTGTGCGCGGCGTCAGTGGGATGACCTGCCCGTCTTCCAGGCGGCGGATGTCAAACACATGGGTGTAAAGCAAATCGCTTTTCGAATTGTTTGTAACGATCAGCTCAATCTGCGCCGTACCGACCGGATAGCGATCGGCCGCGCGCGCATCGACGCTGCCCTGCGCGCCGGCGCTTTCCGGAAGGGGCAGCCCGTTTTTCGGCGGCGGGACGTCCGCGCTGCCGTCATTCGTACCGGGCAGGCCGATGACCGTCGTGAACCGGTCGTTTGTCGCTTCGGGCAAAAATAAATCCTTTTCTCCGGCGGAAGCGGTCCCGGAAGATGTGGGGAGGGAACTGGCCGCGCTCGATGCCGGCGGCTCGCTTGATCCGGACGGCGCGGACGAAACCGCAGCCGCACCGCCATCCTGTGCCGTGCAGCCTGTCAAAAGGGCTATACAGAGCAGCAGCGCGCCAAAGGCGCGCGGCATACTAAACATTAAACCGGAACAGGACGACGTCGCCGTCCTGCATGACATAGTCCTTGCCCTCCGAACGGACAAGCCCCTTTTCCTTGGCGGCGGCCATCGAACCGCACGCCATCAGCTCGTCAAATGAGACGATTTCAGCGCGGATAAAGCCTTTTTCGAAGTCGGAATGAATCTTGCCCGCGGCCTGCGGCGCTTTGGTCCCCTTTGTGATGGTCCAGGCGCGTACCTCCTGCTTGCCGGCGGTCAGATAGGAGATCAGCCCGAGCAGATCATAGCTCTTTTTGATCAGACGGTCGAGCCCCGATTCATGCAGCCCCATTTCTTCAAGGAACAAAAGCTTGTCCTCGGGCGGCATATCGGTGATCTCCTCCTCGATCTTTGCGCAGATCGGCAGCACCTCGGCGTGCTCAGACGCAGCGATTTCTTCGACTTCGTTGTAGAATTTATTCGATTTTATACCAGATGTAAAATCAAATTCACTCATATTTGCGGCATAGATGACCGGTTTGGCCGAAAGAAGGGGCATATCGTCGAGCGCGGCGCGCTCCTCCCCGTCGCAATCAAAGCTGCGCGCCGGCTTTCCCTCCTCCAGATGCGCCTTAAGGCGGCGCAGCGTATCCGCCTGCGCGGCAAGCGCCTTATCCCCGCCCTTGGCGGCCTTGAGCGAACGGTCGATCTTGCGGTCGACAATATCGATATCGGAGAAAATAAGTTCAAGCCCGATCGTTTCGATATCGCGGCGCGGGCCGATCTCTCCGTCGACATGGACGATTTCGCCGTCCTCAAAGCAGCGCACGACGTGGACGACCGCATCGACCTCGCGGATGTGTGAAAGGAACTTGTTGCCCAACCCCTCGCCCTTGGACGCGCCGCGCACAAGCCCCGCGATATCGACAAACTCGATAACAGCGGGCGTGAATTTATCTGGATCGTACAGTTTGGCGAGCGCGTCAAGGCGGCTGTCCGGGACAGCGACCATGCCGACATTCGGCTCGATGGTGCAGAACGGATAGTTCGCGGACTGCGCGCCCGCGTTGGTAATGGCGTTGAATAGGGTGGACTTGCCGACGTTGGGCAGCCCGACGATGCCAAGCTTCATGGATTTTGACCCTCCAAAACGCCGGATGGCGTATATTGATGGCACACTGCGGCTGAAAATAACAGGACGCTATGGTTCCCTCGCCGGGGAACAAGCCGAAAACGGTGATTGACGGCCGCACGACCGGTCCCATTATACACCAAAATCTCTCAAGCGGCAAGCGCGCGCAATTAACGGCGCGTGCATGTCCCGTTCAAAAAATATTCACCAAAAGAGGTGATTTTATTGTATAATCGTGGTAGGATATAAAAAGGAGCTTTGGACAGCCGTGCTGTAAGGCGGGCTGCCGGTAAAATCAGGAAGGGGCGCCGCTTTTTGGCGCGCGGCCCGGCAACAACGAGGGGGAAGCGCCGTGTCAATCGGAAAAATCCTGGTCTGTGACGATGACCGCAATATTTGCGAGCTGCTGCGTCTTTATCTTGAAAAGGATGGCTATACGGTTTCAATTGCAAATGACGGCGAGGAGGCGCTCGCCAAATTTACCGCTGAAGCGCCGGATCTGATTTTGCTCGACATCATGATGCCCAAGCTTGACGGATGGCAGGTCTGCCGTGAAATCCGCAAGAAATCGGACTGCCCGATCATTATGATTACGGCAAAGGGCGAAACGTTCGACAAGGTGCTCGGCCTGGAGCTTGGCTCCGATGATTATGTTGTAAAGCCCTTCGACCCCAAGGAGATTGTCGCGCGCGTCAAGGCGATCATGCGCCGCGCGAGCAAGTCCTCGGCGGAAAACGACGTCAAGGAGGTCGCCTATGACAAGCTCGTCGTCAATATGACAAAGTATGAGCTGAAGGTCGACGGCCGCGTCGTAGACACGCCGCCCAAGGAGCTTGAGCTGCTTTATCATCTGGCCAGCAATCCAAACCGCGTCTACACGCGCGACCAGCTTCTTGACGAGGTGTGGGGGTTCGAGTACTACGGCGACAGCCGTACCGTCGATGTACACATCAAACGCCTTCGTGAAAAACTCGAGGGCGTGTCCGATCAGTGGACGCTCAAAACGGTCTGGGGCGTCGGATATAAATTTGAAGTGAAGGAATAGGGCTTGCCTGAAAGACTGTTCAGACAGCTCAAAATCAGGACGGCGGCCCGATAACGAACCCGGTTCGTTATCGGGCGCTTTCCGAAAAGGCGGTTGACCGCCGGCCGTCCGGAGAGGAAGCGTTCCATGCAGAAAACCTTATTTAGTAAACATTTTATCACAGTGGCGGCGATTATCCTGCTCAGCATCACAATTCTCGGCGCGGTGCTGCTTGCATTTGCGACGCAGTATTTTAAGCAGGACCGTTTCCGCCTGCTGGAGCACAACGCGCAGCAGGCGGCGGAGCTGACCTATTCCGATTTTCGCGAGAACCGGTATCAGGGCGTCACAGTGGCCAAGGTGCTGCCGCGATACCGGATCGTGGCCGATGCGATCGAGGCGGACGTTTATCTTGTGGGGATCGACGGCTCGATCAAGCTGCTGACCAGCGGGACGGACGGCGGCTATAACGATATCGCCATCCCCAGAAAGATCATTGAAGCGGCTGTTTCCAAGGGGGAGTATCAGGAGCTTGGAAGGATGGGCGGTCTGTACAACGAAAAGCATTACACCGTGGGGATTCCCGTTTCAACGGAGGAGGGCGTCCCGGCGGCCGTCATTTTCGCGTCTGCTCCCGCCGACACGCTGATGGTGTTTTTGTCGGAAATTCTCAAGATGTTTGTCGTAAGCTCCCTGGCTGTTCTGATTCTTGCGTTTGCGGCCGTTTATTTTATCACAGCCGATCTGGTGCGGCCCCTGCGCAAAATGGTCGCGGCCACGCAGGCGTTTTCAAAGGGTGATTTCACCGTGCGCGTTCCTGTGGAGAGCTACGATGAGATTGGGAAGCTGGCGATTTCGTTTAACAATATGGCGACCTCCCTGGCGACCACCGAGGTGACGCGCCGGTCATTTACGGCCAATGTCTCACATGAGCTGCGCACGCCGATGACCACGATCGCCGGCTTTATCGACGGCATTCTCGACGGAACCATACCGCCCGAAAAGCGCGACGATTACCTGCGCATCGTTTCCGACGAGGTCAAGCGCCTTTCGCGGCTGGTGCGCTCGATGCTCAATATCGCGCGCATCGAAGCGGGCGAGCTACAGATCAAGCCCGACCTGTTCGATGTCAATGAAACGGTCATCCGCACGGTGTTTACCTTTGAAAAGCCGCTTGAGGAAAAGGGTATCGAGGTGCGTGGCCTTGATAACGGCAAGGTCATGGTCGAGGCCGATCCGGACCTCATCCACCAGGTGGTCTATAACCTGATCGAAAACGCCGTCAAGTTCTGCAACGAACACGGCTATATCGAGGTCAGCTACCGAGCCGACGACGCATATACCTATGTGGGCATTAAAAACAGTGGCGATGGGATCGCCAAGGATGAGATCCCGCACATTTTCGACCGCTTTTATAAAACGGATAAATCGCGCAGCCGTGAAAAGGGCGGCGCGGGACTTGGGCTTCATATCGTGCGCTCCATTGTCAACCTGCACGGCGGAGACATCGTTGTGCGTTCGGTCGAAGGGGAATACTGTGAATTTGTTTTCTCGATTCCAAAGCCGCAGAAGGGAAAGAAGGCGCAGCAGGCGATTGCCGCCAGCAGTGGAAAAATGTAAAAGCTTATTCACAATCGCTTCAACGGTTTTCAGTAATCTTTTCAAACCGCGTCTATTTTATCTTAACATTTTTCCGGTATACTAACGTCAGAAAACAAAAAGATGCATCAAAAACAATCCGGAAAGGTCTGACGATCTATGAATGATAATTATAATCCGAATCAAAACGCGCCGGACGAGCAAAACCGGCAGGACAATGGCGCGCACGACGCCAATGCAGGGCCAGGCGGACATGTCTGGAATGTGCCGCCGCAGGAAGGAACTGGCGATTACCGTCCGCCTTATTATTCCGAAGCGGGCGGCCAGTCTCCGCGGACATCCCAGCCGCCGCAGCAGTATTCGGCCAGCGACGGTTGGCAGAGCCGCGACGGACGTGACGTGCACGGAAAGACGCCGTATCAGTGGAATTTTTCAGAATATGAACAAGCGGCGGGGGCTGCCAAGCCGAAGCGCCGCCGCGGCCTGATGGTGTTTGGCATCATCCTGGGTTCCGTGCTGGTCGTTTCGCTTGTTTCCTTTGCGGGGATCGGTATTTACAGCACCCTGAGCCGGGTGCCCGCGCCGTCCGCTCCGGCGGCGGATGAGCCGACGCTCCAGGTTCCGGCGGACAACCTGCCCGGCATCACAATTCAGAATAAGCCCGAGACGGCCGAGGAAATACTGCCCGACGGCAAGCTGACAAGCGAGCAGATCATTGAAAAGGTTTCGCCCTCCGTTGTGGCGATTACCACATATGTCAACTATCAGAATTACCAGGCCGAGGGTATGGGCAGCGGCATCATTATCCGCGAGGATGGATACATTGTGACAAACGCCCATGTAATTGAAGGCGCCAAGGGCATCACCGTTCAGCTCAGCGATGGAACGTCGTATGAGGGCCGTGTTGTCGGCAGCGATACGCAGACAGACCTGGCCGTCATTAAAATCGACGCGGCCGGCCTGACCGCCGCGGTGTTCGGCAATTCCGATCAGGTGAAGATGGGTGAAAAGGTCCTTGCGATCGGCAATCCGCAGTCGATGGCATTTGTCGGCAGCGCGACGCAGGGGATTGTTTCAGGCCTCAACCGCGAGGTGACTGCCGGCGGTCAGAACGGTACGGCTGTCACGCACTATACCAATTTGATTCAGACGGACGCGGCGATCAATCCCGGTAACTCCGGCGGCGCGCTCGTCAACGAGTATGGACAGGTCATCGGCATCAATTCCGCCAAGGTCGCCGCGACCGGCGCGGAGGGCATGGGCTTTGCGATTCCGTCCAACCAGGCCAAGGAGATCGTTGACGATCTGATTGCTTATGGCCGTGTAACCGGCCGTGTGCGGCTTGGCATCTATGCGATCGAGGTTGACGAGGTTCTTGCGCGTCTCAACCACGTGCCCACAGGGCTGCTGGTCCAGTCGACTGAGGAAGGTTCCGACATCTCCAGCAAGGGCGTCGTGCCCGGCGATATCATCACCAAGGTGGACGGCACAGAAATTGCCGGCACCAGTGATTTGTCAGAGGTGATCGAGGGTAAAAAACCGGGCGATACAGTTGAACTGGAGGTTTACCGTCCAAGCCAGCGTCCAAATGGCGAAGGCCGCTTCTTCAATATCACAGTCGCGCTGATGGAAGATATGGGCGATACCACTGCGCAGCAGCCGCAGACTCAGCAGGTTCCGCAGCAGGAACAACAGCCGTCTGAGGATCAATATTATAACGATATGGAGGACTTTTTCAACCGCTTTTTCGGCTGATATCCTCTCCCTGCATAGGACCGGTCCCAGCGCCGTGTGCGGCGCTGGGACCGGTCTTTATGAATTTGCCGGCGAACGCCTTTTAAAATCTGAAAAAACAGCCGAGAAATCATAATTTGTTTACAATTTTGGTGTATACTGTATCTATGGAAATGGCCGCGGCCGCACGCCGCAAAAATTGCAACGCTTTAAAGGAGACCGCTATGAAACAGCAGCAGCCGTCCATTTATCATACGCTTGTCCTCGTAACCGATCAGTTCGCGTGTGAACGCATCATTAAGGCCGCGCGCGTGATCGCCGATTTGTCAAAAACAAACCTTCTTGTGCTCAGCGTAATGCGGGATGGCGTCTGTACAAACCCTGCTGCGTTGGAGCATCTGTTCGGCGTCGCCAAGGAGTATGGAGCGCAGATGACGGTTGAATTTTCCGATAATCCGCAGAGCGCAATCACACATTTTATCCGCAATAACAGGGTGATCAACGCGATTACTGGCATGCCGAACGATGAAAATTCGATTCTTGTCCGGATGTGGAAAACGCTGCGCAACGTGACATTTTTTACTGTTACGGAAAAAGGCGAGCTGCATGAGGTCGTCGACCGGGAATACCACAAGGATATTGTGAATACGATCGTATGAACCTTCAAAAGATCGGAGGATGCATATGAATATTACGGTTAAACAGATTGAATATAAAAGCTCCGCAACGGGCAATACGATTTTCGGCTGGATTTATATTCCGGCGGAGCAGGCTTGCGCCGCGGTCCAAATTGTTCATGGTATGTCGGAACATATGGAGCGTTATCATGAGCTGATGCGTTTTCTCGCGCAGAACGGCTATGTGGCATGTGGAATCGATCAGCTCGGTCATGGACGCTCGGCGCCTGACGAGGAGCATTTGGGCTTCTTCGCTGAACAGGACGGCTGGAAACGCCTGATCGACGATCAGCACAAATTTGCGCGGATTGTCCATGCAGAGGCGCCCGGTCTGCGCACGGTGCTGCTTGGGCACAGTATGGGTTCGTTTGTTTCACGTATCTATGCCTCCAAATATTCGCAGCAGCTCGAGGGGCTTGTGCTCTGCGGTACAGGGCGCGGCGATCCGCGTCTTGGATTTGCGCTGGCGGCGGCGCGCCGCTCAATCCGCAAAAACGGTCCGCTTTACCGCGACCGCAGTCTGCATAAGCTGGTGTTCGGCCATTATAACGACCGGTTTCAGCCGGTGCGCACAGGCGGGGAGTGGCTTTCGCGCGATGAAGCCTCCGTCATGCGGTATTCCGATGACGCCCGCTGCGGCTTTACATTTACGGCCGCCGGTTTTCACGACCTGTTTATGCTGGTGCGCGAAAGCAATTCGGCCGCTTGCTTTGAAAGCGTGCGTAAGGATCTGCCGGTTTTGATCCTGTCCGGCGCTATGGATCCGGTCGGCGAGTTTGGAAAAGGGCCGCAGACAGTCTGCCGCAGGTACCGCAAAGCGGGGCTTGAGAATGTGCAGATCAAGCTGTATGAGGGAGCGCGCCACGAAATCCTCGGGGAACTCAACCGCGGCCAGGTCTGGAGCGACCTTCTCACCTGGCTCCGGCCTTTTTGAAAAAAGGCCTCGGCGAAAAACTTTAGCCGGCTGCGCCGCGAACAGTGGGGAAGGCCCCAGTTTTTTTACAGGCTGCGCCGCGAACAGTGGGGAAGGCCCCAGTTTTTTTACAGGCTGCGCCGCGAACAGCGGGGCAGGCCCCGGTTTTTTGCAGGCTGCGCCGCGAACAGCGGCGCAGGCGCTTCATAATCGGTTTTTACGCCGCGGCGATCAAAAGTTTTCGCCCGCCTTTTGAAAAAGGCGGCGGGTGAGAAAAAAGGCAAGGCCCCTTGTGGGTCTTGCCTTTTTTCGAGGGCAGCGCCCTGGTCCTTGGGCCGCAGCCCTCATAAAAGCGCGGCCCGCAGTCCGCAGGAGCTTGTTCAGGAGCAGGGCTTCTCGCCAGCAAAATCTGTGACAGACGCTGTGCGGCTGGCACGGATTTTTGCCTTGCGAGCCAAAAAACCATCCGTCAATCCAGACGCGTTGAGATGTTGTACAGGCTCTTAGAGCGGCGGCGCTTCTTTTTTGGAGAGCTGTTCGATCAGCTCGGCAAAAAACAGGAACAGGAAACACACGGCGGCCATCATGATCAGCGGAAGGGCGATGCCGACGAGCGAATAGAACAAAGATACTTCCAGAGAAGCGGAGCTTTGGAACTGCTGGCCGGCTTCAAGCAGCATCTGCATCTGCTGTTTCTGGTTGAAATAGCTTTGGAAGGTCAAAAGCACCTGACAGAGCAGGTAGAGGAATGTGAGCACAAGTCCTGCGATATGAACGCGATAAAGTGCGCGCGCGGTGCGGTTTTCAAAACGGGCGCGGCGCGGCGGCAGGTCCAGCTCGTCCGAGGGAACCGCCTTTGCAAGCAAGCCGCCGCCCTGCTCCTGTGGAGTTTGATCCGTTTCTGTGGGCGCGGCGGCCTGCGCGTCCGCGGCAGTCTCCTGGATCGTGTCTTTTTCAAGCTCTGGCATCATGCCTCATCCTCCTTTGTTTGATAAAGTCCGGTTGAAAGATAGCGTTCGCCGCCGTCCGGGCAGAGCGCGACGATCAGCTTCCCGGCATTTTCAGGCCGCTGCGCCAATCGCCGTGCGGCGGCGATAGCCGCGCCCGAGCTGACGCCGACAAGCAGGCCGCTGTCCCTGGCGGCGCGGCGGCTGGCTTCAATGGCGTCCTGTGTCGCAACGGTGACGATCTCGTCGATCACGGAACGGTCGAGGTTTTCCGGCACAAAATTGGCTCCAATTCCCTGGATGCCGTGCTTGCCTGCGCGTCCCTCGGTGACAAGCGGCGATTCGGCCGGCTCGACACCGATGACACGGATGGCCGGATTGGCCGCCTTGAGCGCGCGCCCAACACCGGAGACGGTGCCGCCGGTGCCGAAGGACGCGACAAAAAGATCGACGCGGCCGTCCGTATCGCGCAGGATTTCGCGGGCGGTCGTCGCCTCGTGGATGGCCGGATTGGCCGGGTTCTCAAATTGGCGCGGCATAAACGCGCCGGGGTGCGCGGCGGCGATCTCCCCGGCTTTTTTGACAGCGCCGGCCATCCCCTCGGCGCCGCTTGTCAAAACAAGCTCGGCGCCGAGCGCGGCGAGCAGCATCCTGCGTTCGGCGCTCATGGTTTCAGGCATGGTCAGCACAAGCCGGTATCCGCGCGCAGCGCAGACAAACGCCAGCCCAATACCGGTATTGCCGGAGGTCGGCTCGACAACAAGCGCGCCGGGTGAAAGCGCGCCGCGCTTTTCAGCGTCGGCAATCATTGCAAAAGCGGCGCGGTCCTTGACCGAGCCAAGGGGGTTGAAGTATTCCAGCTTGACGGCGACACGCGCGTTTTGTACATTGCTTAAGTACATCAGCGGCGTATCGCCGATAAGCTGTGTCAGATTGTCCTTGATATTCATCGGGTTCCCTTCTTTCTCCGGCAGCGCGCCGGTTGGTATGTGGGGATTCCTTTTTCTATTATACACCCGCGCGTCATCGAATCTTGAACAAAAAGAAAATATTTTGTCATGTAAAGAAAAACACCTTGACATCTTGCGCCGCTCCCTGTATAATACACAGAAGGGAAATGTGTAAAGCAATGCGCTTTACAGAAAGGAGCAGGATCGTGGCGAAGAATCTGGAAATTTCCGTACTGCTTGATTTTTACGGCGAAATGCTGACGGAAAAGCAGCGGGATGTCGTGGAATTGTATTATAATGAAGACCTCTCGCTTTCAGAGATCGCGGCACACAGCCAGATCACCCGCCAGGGCGTGCGCGATTCCATCAAGCGCGCCGAAGGAATCCTGCTCGGCTTGGAGGAGCGCCTCGGCCTGGCCAAGCGGTTCCGCCGCATTCAGGAGGGGTTGGATCTGATTATCCGCGATGCGCGCGATATCCGAAATTACAACGACCGGTTCGGTACGTTCCGTGAAATTACAGATAAAACAAACGAGATCATCGAAATTGCAAGCACGATCAACGACTGATCGCGATCAATTCTTGGTCAAAAGGGGGTGGCGCAGTGGCGTTTGAAGGATTGTCCGGCAAGCTGTCGGCGGTCTTTAAAAAGATGCGCAACAAGGGGAAGCTCAAAGAAAGCGATATCAAGGAAGCGATGCGCGAGGTGCGCCTCGCGCTTTTGGAAGCCGACGTCAACTACAAGGTCGCAAAGGATTTTGTCGCCGCCGTTACGGAAAAAGCGGTCGGGGACGAGGTGCTTGAAAGCCTCACGCCGGCGCAGATGGTCGTCAAGATCGTCAACGACGAGCTGACAAATCTGATGGGCGAGACGGGCGCGCGCTTGAATTTTTCAAGCAGGCCGCCGACCATCGTGATGATGTGCGGCTTACAGGGTTCCGGTAAAACGACGCATTCGGCCAAGCTGGCGCTGCATTTTCGCGAACAGGGCAAACGCCCGCTGCTTGTCGCGTGCGACGTGTACCGCCCGGCCGCTATCGAGCAGCTCAAGGTGGTCGGCGAAAAAGCCGGCGTCCCGGTGTTCGATATGGGGCAGGGCGACCCGGTTGAGATCGCGCGGCGCGCGGTCATGCACGCGAAGGACCATGGCAACGACCTTGTGATCCTGGATACGGCCGGCCGCCTGCACATCGACGAGGCGCTCATGGACGAGCTGAAGCGGATTCGCGACGAGGTGTCGCCGCAGGAGATCCTGCTCGTTGTCGACGCGATGGTCGGCCAGGACGCGGTCAACGTGGCCTCGGCGTTCGACGAGGCGCTCGGCATCAGCGGCGTGATCCTCACAAAGCTTGACGGCGATACGCGCGGCGGCGCGGCGCTCTCCGTGCGCGCCGTGACCGGCAAGCCTGTCAAATTCGTGGGCACGGGTGAAAAGCTCGGCGACCTCGAGCCGTTTTATCCCGACCGCATGGCGTCGCGCATCCTCGGCATGGGCGACGTGCTGACGCTGATTGAAAAGGCGCAGAGCGATTTTGACGCGAAGCAGGCCGCCGAGATGGCGCAGAAGATGCGACAGAACACATTTAATTTCAACGACATGCTCGCGCAGATGCAGCAGCTTAAAAAGATGGGTCCGCTGTCGAGCGTAATCAATATGCTGCCGGGCGTTGCCGGCAAGCTGGACGACGAACAGGCGGAGCAGGGCGAGCGCGAGCTGCGCCGCACCGAAGCGATCATCCAGTCGATGACGCCCGCGGAGCGCGAAAAGCCCTCGCTGATCAACCCCGCGCGCAAACGGCGCATCGCGGCCGGCAGCGGCACGCGCGTCGAGGATGTCAACCGCCTGCTGCGCCAGAACGAGCAGATGCAAAAGCTGTTCCGCCAGGTGTCGGGCGGCGGCAAAAAGGGCAAGCGCCGGCGTATGCCGTTCGGCGGGATGCCCCCGGGCATGGGCGGCGGGATGCCGCCGGGGATGCCGTTTTAAAAGGTTCGCCGGTTTTCCGGCTTGCCGATAGAGGTTTGTCAATAATCATAGGAGGTGACATAAATGGCTGTTAAAATCAGACTGAGAAGGATGGGCGCCAAGAAAGCCCCGTTCTACCGCATCGTTGTCGCGGATTCCCGTTATCCGAGGGACGGCAGGTTCATCGAGGAGATCGGTACGTATGACCCGACGAAGGATCCCTCCGTCATCAAGGTCGACGCCGAAAAAGCGAAGAAATGGCTCTCCAACGGCGCGCAGCCCACAGACACGGTCAAGGCGCTGCTTAAGATCGAAGGCGTGCTCTGATGCACGTGGAGGTGATCCGTTGTGGATAAGCTGATTGTCACGATCGCGCGGGGACTTGTCGAAAACAAGGACGCCGTCAGCGTCACCGTGGACGAGCCGAACGAGGAAGGGCTGGTGGTTTACCACCTTCACGTCGCCCCCGACGATATGGGACGCGTGATCGGCAAACAGGGGCGTATTGCCAAGGCGATCCGCACTGTTGTCCGCGCTGCGGCGAACAGGGCCGACCAGAAGGTCGCCGTTGAGATCGACTGAAAAAAGGGGGGCGCAGCCCCTCTTTTTTACTATGGAAACAACCCATCCGCGGGATGGGCGGGCAGAAGGAGCAAGCATGAAAAAACAGTATCTGGAATCGGGGAAGATCGTCACAACGCACGGGGTGCGCGGCGAGGTGCGCGTACAGCCGTGGTGCGATACGCCCGGTTTCCTCACACAGTTTGCGTGCCTTTATCTGGACGCGCGCGGCAGTCAGGCGCGTGTGGTGGAGCGCGCGCGCGTGCATAAGAATATTGTCATTGTCAAATTCGAGGGCGTCGAAAACGTGGAGGACGCAGCGGGCCTGCGCGGAAAAACCGTCTATATCGACCGCGCGGACGTTGAGTTGGAAGAAGGGGAGTGCTTTGTGCAGGATTTGATCGGCTGTACTGTGCGCGACGCGGACACAGGCGCGGATTACGGGCAGGTATACGACGTGCGCGCCACCGGCGCCAACGACGTCTACTATCTGCGCGACGCAGCGGGCCGCGAACGCCTTGTCCCGGCGATTGCGGACGTGGTGCTTGCAAAGGATCTCGACGCCGGTATAATCACGATCCGTCCGCTGGAGGGATTGTTCGATGATTAAGATCGATTTGGCGACGCTGTTCCCGGCGATGTGCGAGACGGTGCTGTCGGAGAGTATCATCGGCCGTGCGCGCAAGGCCGGGTATCTTGACATCCGGTGCTTTCATATCCGCGATTATACCGTGGACCGCCACCGCAATGTCGACGACACGCCCTATGGACCGGGCAAGGGGATGCTGATGCAGGCCGACCCGATGTATCGCACCTGGGAGGCTGCATGCGAAGCGCGCGGCGGCCACAGGCCGCATGTGATCTACATGTCGCCGCAGGGCAGGACGCTGACGCAGCAGCGCGCGCGGGAGCTTTCGCTGATGGAGCATTTGTACATCATGTGCGGACATTATGAGGGCGTCGATCAGCGTGTGCTCGACGAGATTGTCGACGAGGAAATTTCCATCGGCGATTATGTGCTGACCGGCGGCGAGCTTGGCGCGCTCGTGCTGATCGACTGTGTGGCGCGGCTTTGCCCGGGCGTGCTCGCGGATGAAAGCTGCTACGAGCAGGAAAGCCATTGGGACGGGCTGCTTGAATATCCGCAGTATACGAAACCCGCCGTATGGCACGGCGTGGCCGTGCCGGAGATTATAACGAATGGAAACCACGCGGCAATTGCGCGCTGGAGGCGCGAACAGTCGCTCAAAACGACGTATGAAAAGCGTCCGGAGCTTCTGCGCGCCGCGCCGCTTACAGAAAAAGACAAATGGTACTTGCGCACGATTGGCTGGACCGACGATCCGGATGACGGCAGCCGGACGGGCTGAAGCGCACGCGCCCTCTTTTTCGACAGGATGCCCCGGCTATGTTGACATAATTGTTGAAAACTTTATGGTTAAGTTGCACAATCGTGCTTTGAACGCCTGGCAGCGTATCTGGAAAAGCAACAGAAAATACGGCCGGGACAAGAAAGAAAAGCAAAAATTGTTGACGCTTTCCCGCAATCCGCTTATAATAATACTAACACACACCAATCAGATCAGTTTGGAGCCGACTCCTGGACAAATCCAAAGCGCCGTTTGGCGGAGGGGGTTTGTTTATGGATACGTTCCGATTATGGAAGCAGAGGGGTATTGAAATGTTTGTCAAAGAAGTCGCTGTTCAGAACCAGGTTGGCCTGCACGCGCGTCCCGCTACGTTCTTTATTCAGAAGGCGAATGAATACAAATCCTCCATCTGGGTCGAAAAGGAGGAGCGCCGCGTCAACGCCAAGAGCCTGCTCGGTGTCCTGTCGCTCGGCATTGTCGGCGGCACGTCGATCCGTATCATTGCTGACGGCTCCGATGAACAGGCCGCTGTCGAGGGCCTTGTCAAGCTTGTGGAGTCCGGCTTTACAGAGTAAAACCGTTTGCCGCTGCCTGCCGCAAACGGTCCGCGCCGCATTGGGCGCGCGCCATGCAGATTCGCATGTATGTGTTTGACCAAAAACCCCCTTGCCGGGCTGCGGCCCCGCGGAGGGTTTTTAGTCGTTCCCCGCACTTTTCGGGGACATGCGGACGGGCGCGTGTCCGGCGGCGCGTTTTTTCAAGGCTTGCCCCGCCAAATTTTGATGGGAGGTGGACGCAATCGACAATCCGCGTCTTTCGTTTCTGGCCGAAAAGGCGCGCCGGCTTCCGCTTTTGCCGGGCGTCTACATCATGAAGAACAAAAGCGGCGAGATTATTTATATCGGCAAGGCCAAGGCGCTGAAAAACAGGGTCAGCAGCTATTTCCGCGCGGTGGAAAAGCACCATCCCAAGGTGTACAAAATGGTCAGCCATGTATACGATTTTGACTCCATCGTAACGGACAGCGAGTTCGAGGCGCTTGTGCTTGAATGCAGCCTGATCAAGCAGCACACGCCAAAATATAATATTCTCCTCAAGGACGACAAAGGATACAGCTACATCAAGGTGGCGCCCAGGCAGTACGGGCGTATCACGCATGTATTCCAGAAGGAGGATGACGGCGCGCAGTATATCGGACCGTATATCTCCTCGTTCGTTGTAAACGAGACGGTCGACGAAGCCAACCGCGTCTTTATGCTGCCGACCTGCGGCAAAAAGTTTCCGCAGGAGTTCGGCAAGGCGCGGCCGTGTCTCAATTATCATATCAAACGGTGTATGGGCGTCTGTATGGGAAAAATTTCGCCTGAAGCATATGATGAAATTTTGGAGCAGGCGCTCGATTATATCCGCGGCGGCAGCGCGCGTGCTGTCGAGCGTCTGACCGAGCAGATGAATCTGTGCGCTGAAAACATGCAGTTTGAAAAGGCCGCGCAGTTGCGCGACCGTATCCGGGCGGTGACGCGCATCAGCGAATCACAGAAGGTCGTATTTGCGAAGGTAGCCAATCAGGACATCATCGCGCTCGCGCGCAGCGAAAGCGAGACGTGCGCCGTGGTGCTCAAATTCCGCGGCGAACGGCTGGTCGACAAGCAGGACTTTTTGATCGGTGCGACTGATGATATCGACGCCGCGCGTCTGGAATTTTTGCTGCGCTACTATACGACGCGGCGCGGCGATCTCCCGAAGAAGATTCAGCTCGACGGCGACGTTGCGGATGTGCAGCTTGCCGCGCGCCTGCTCTCCGAGCAGGCAGGCTATAAGGTGGAAATCCATATCCCGCAGCGCGGCGAACAGCTCCGGCTGGTTGAGATGGCGCGAAAAAATGCCGTCGAGCGCCTTTCGCAGACCGTGCGCCGCGCGGGGCGCGAGGTGGGCGCGCTCGACGAATTGGCGAGGCTGCTTGGGCTGGAACGTCCGCCCGCGCGCATCGAGGCGTATGATATATCAAATATCGGATCGGACACGGTCGTCGGCGGAATGGTCGTCTTTGAAAACGGACGCCCTCTGCGGCGCTGTTACCGGAAATTTACGATCAAGACGGTTGCCGGGACGGACGACTACGCCAGCATGGCGGAGATGATCGGGCGGCGTTTTACACATTATAAAAACGATGAGACGCCGGACGAGGCGTTCGGCCGTCTGCCCGACCTGATATTGCTTGACGGCGGACGCGGCCATGTCGGCGCCATCGCGCCGGTGCTCGAGTCGATGGGGATCGCCGTGCCGCTGTTCGGCATGGTCAAGGATGATAAGCACCGCACCCGCGCCATCGCCCAAAGCGGAGGTGAGATCGCCGTGGCGCCGCACCGCAGCGCATTCACGCTCGTTTCCACAATTCAGGACGAGGTGCACCGTTATTCCATCAGTTTTTCACGCGCGCGCCATCAGAAATCGTCTTTTGAATTGTCGCTGACCAAATGCGAGGGGATCGGTCAAAAGCGCGCGGCTGAAATCTTCCGTCATTTCAAGACAATCAAGGCTATCCGCGCGGCGGACGTCGACGCGCTCGCCGCGGTCAAGGGCGTGAGCCGGCCGGCTGCTGAAAAGCTTTATGAATTTCTGCATGCGGATGATTGACAAAATGAACGAAACAGGCAATAATATGCATACAAGACCGCCCGCCGAGGGCGGTTCAGACGGGAGGAACGGCTATGAGGGTGATCACGGGTACGGCGCGCGGCACGCGCCTGGAGGCCCCCGAGGGGCAGCAGACACGCCCCACCTCGGACATGGCCAAGGAGGCTGTGTTCAGCATCCTGCATTTTGAATTGGCCGGCGCGGCTGTGCTGGATCTGTTCGCCGGCAGCGGACAGCTTGGCATCGAGGCGCTCTCGCGCGGCGCGAAAAGCTGTGTGTTCGTGGACCACTCGCGCGCTGCGCAGGAGGTCATCCGCCGAAACCTTGCGGCGGCCAAGCTCACGCCGCTCGGGCGTGTGGCTGCGATGGACGCATCGTCCTTTTTAGCGGGATGCCGCGACCGCTTCGATATTGCGCTGCTCGACCCGCCGTATGACGGCGGCCAGTTGGAAACGGCGCTTGCGGGCGTGGCCGCGCTGATGAACGACGGCGGCGTTATCGTCTGCGAGACGGACCGCCGGGCCGAGCCGCCGGCCATGGTCGGGACGTTTTGTATACAAAAGGCGTACCGGTACGGCCGGACAAAAATCACGACCTATAGAAAACGACAGGAAGAAGATGACTGATATGGAGCGTCTGGCGATCTGTCCGGGGAGCTTCGACCCGATTACAAAAGGACACGAGGACATCATCCGGCGCGCCGGAACGCTGTTCGACCGGGTCATCGTCGTCGTCAGCTCCAATCCGGATAAGCGGCCGATTTTTTCCCTGGATGAACGCGTCGGCCTGATCCGGGATGTGTGCGGCGATATGCCGAATATGGAGGTCGATAAATTCAGCGGCCTTCTGATTGATTATGTGCGCGCACATAAAGCGGTTGCGATTGTGAAAGGGCTGCGCGCTGTTTCCGACTTCGACTATGAATTTCAGATGGCCCTGACAAATAAAAAGCTGTATCCATACGCTGAGACGGTTTTTTTGACGCCAAACAGCGATAATATGTATCTAAGCTCCAGCATGGTCCGCCAGATTGCGCGGTTTGGGGGCGATGTCGGCAGCTTTGTGCCGGCGGCGATCCTCGATACGGTGACAGAACGCCTGCGCGCGCAGTATGCGGCTGTTGGAACAACGAGTGAGTAAGGAGGCGTTTCCCCAATGAATATCGATGAGATTCTGGACGTGATCGACGAGCTGCTTGACCGCGCGTGGAGTCTGCCGCTCTCAGGCGGCCGCTGTGTGGTGGATGCGGATAAGGTGCGCGACCTGATCGACGATATCCGGTTGAATATTCCCGGCGAGATCAAGCAGGCGAAGGCGATCGTATCAGACCGCGCCGAGATCATCGACGGCGCGAAAAAGGAAGCTGAACAGATCGTGCGCAAGGCCGAGGACCGCGCCCGCGCGCTGATCGCACAGCAGGAGGTCACGAAGGCCGCCCAGGCCAAGGCGTCCGAGATCCTTTCCCAGGCACAGATCAAGGCGCGCGAGATCCGTCAGGCCGCGCAGGAATTTTCCGACAACTGCATGCTAAAGACCGAGGAAGTGCTTGTCAAGTCCCTGACCGAGATCAAAGCGACCCGTCAGGCGTTCCGCAACGCTACATCCCGATAAGCTTCCAGCCTTTTTTCAAAAAGGCTTCTGCGAAAAACTTTCCGGCCTTTTTGAAAAAAGGCCTCGGCGAAAAACTTTAGTCGGCTGCGCCGCGAACAGCGGGGCAGATTCCAGTATTTTTACAGGCTGCGCCGCGAACAGTGGAGTGGGCACTGCGCGTATACAGGCTGCACCTGCCCCGGAGTTGGGTCCACGGGACAGGGGCAGTTTGACGGTTTACCACAGGACGCACCGGCGTGCGCCCGATACGATCGCGCCAAACAGAGACGGGGATAACATAAGGGGAGGGTCGCCGGCCCTCCCCTTATGAGGCGCGAAAAGGGGCGCAGCCGCGGCTTGTCCACGCCCGGCGCGATAGCGCCGGAAAGCTCCGAATAGCCGGCCGGGCAAGCGCAGCGTCCGGCGGTGAGCAATCCACGCACGGATTGCGCGCGCCCCCGGCGGTGAGCGAGCCGCGTACGAGTCGCTCACGCTAGCGCAGGCCGCAAGAGCCTGTTCAGACGCTGCCGTTTTCACTGGCAAAATCCATGACTAACGCCGCACGGCCGGCGTGGATTTTGCAGTCGCCCGCCTTCCGGCCATTTCAAAATATGATACCATGCAGCCTAAGCCTTGTCATGCATTTATTTAATACAGCTGAATAAGAACATTTGTTCTTTTTGTGGATTGCATTTTTTTGAGTGATCGTGTATAATAACCGCAGGGCGGTTATTATACCGGGCTATGTTTAGGGCGATACGCGGGCGCGGCCCGCTGCCGCCCGATGGACAATTGTACAATGCCGCTTTCGCGGACATTATATAATATGCGCAGGGTAAACGGCTTTGCCGTTTGCAGCCGCCATTCGGCGGCAACCGCTGCGAAGGCAGCGGGTTGCGCATGGGACACCACAGCCGAAACCAGCAATTCCAAAAGGGTTTGCTGCTGTGGTATAATATGGGTATTACATACGGCGGAGGTCACATGCATGGCGGATAAGGACAAAAAGCTCGGTTCAGTAAGCGCACGCAAGAGCGGCGTCTCGTCCGAGGATCGGAAAAAGGCGCTTGAGACTGCGCTTGGCCAGATTGAAAAGCAATTTGGCAAGGGCGCGGTGATGAAGCTCGGGCAGGACAGCACGCTCAATGTGGAGGCGATCTCCACCGGCTCGCTGTCGCTCGATATCGCGCTTGGTATCGGAGGCGTACCGCGCGGGCGTATCATCGAGATATACGGGCCGGAAAGTTCCGGCAAAACGACGGTCGCGCTCCATGTTGTGGCGCAGGCGCAGAAGGAAGGCGGCTCGGCTGTATTCATCGATGTAGAGCATGCGCTCGACCCGGTGTATGCGCAGGCGCTCGGCGTCGATATCGACTCGCTGCTCGTTTCACAGCCGGATACCGGTGAGCAGGCGCTTGAGATTTGCGAGGCGCTTGTGCGCTCTGGCGCGATCGACGTCGTGGTTGTCGACTCGGTAGCCGCGATGGTCACAAAGGCCGAGATTGAGGGCGATATGGGCGACAGCCATGTCGGCCTGCAGGCGCGGCTGATGTCGCAGGCGCTGCGCAAGTTGACTGGCGCGATCGGCAAATCAAACTGCGTTGTGATCTTTATCAACCAGCTCCGCGAAAAAATCGGCGTCATGTACGGCAATCCCGAAACAACGCCCGGCGGCCGCGCGCTCAAATTTTACGCGTCGGTGCGTCTGGATGTGCGCCGTGTCGAGGCGCTCAAAAACGGCACTGAGCTGATCGGCAACCGTACGCGTGTCAAGGTAGTTAAGAATAAGGTGTCGCCGCCGTTCAAAGAAGCTGAGTTTGATATCATGTATGGCGAAGGTATCTCCAAGGTCGGCGAAATCCTGGATCTTGCGACAAAGCTCGATATCGTTGTGCGCGGCGGCTCGTGGTTTAATTACGGCGAAACGCGTCTGGGGCAGGGGCGCGACAACGCCAAGGAATTTTTAAAAGCCAATCCGGAAATCGCGCAGGAGATTGAAACAAAGGTGCGCGAAAATGCCGACAAGCTGTTGAAGACTACGAAAACTGCCGGTAAAAAGCCGATGCGCGCCGGTGCTTCGGCCGCGGAGCCGGAAAAGCTTTCCGCCGCGCCGGAGACGCCGCCCGCGCCGCGCGTCAACATTGACGTGGAGACGGACGACGAATGACGCTGACTAAAATCGCGATGACAAAGCGCGGCCGGGTGGCGCTGTATGCCGACGGCGCGTTTGTGATGAGCCTGCACCCCGATGTCTTTGCGGCATCGGGGATTTCGGTTGGTTCACAGATTGATGAGGACGCCCTGCGGGAGCTGTCGGACGCGGCAGAGCTGCGCGAGGCGCGCGAACGCGCTCTTTCGATGCTTTCACGCCAGGATTATACGGCGCGCGGTCTGCGCGACCGCCTGACGCGGCATGTGAGTGAAGAAGCGGCCGGACAGGCTGTGGAGCGTATGCAGGAGCTTGGGCTGATCGACGATGAGCGTTACGCGGCGCGTTTCGCACAGGAGCTTTTAGAGCGTCGCCATTATGGCGCGGCGCGCATCCGGCAGGAGCTGCGCCGGCGCGGCATCGATTCGCAGACAGCCGCGGCGGCCGCCTCTCTGGAGGAAAATGATCCGCAGGCGCATATTCTGGCGGTGCTGGAAAAAAAATATCCGCAGGCGGCCGGGGACGAAACCGTCCGGCGGCGCGCCTGGGGCGCGTTGCTGCGCCTTGGGCACAGCCCTTCCGATGTGCGGCGCGCGCTCGACGCGTTCTGCGGTGGGCGCAGCGGATTTGATGACGATTGACGACATAATTTGACACGGGGCGGCGCGCCTGTTTGCGTTGCTTCGGTTGCTGCAAAGGAGCTGGCTGCATGTCGGTAAAGGTCGGGATGGTATCCCTGGGCTGTTCAAAAAATCAGGTGGACGCGGAGCGGCTGCTCGCGCAGATTGAAAAAGGAGGCTATGAAATCTGCACCGACGCGTCGCAATGCGATGTGGTTATCATCAATACATGCGGCTTCATTGAGGATGCCAAGCGTGAAAGCATCGAAACGATCCTGGAGTTTGCGCAGCTCAAAACGGGCGGCGCGCTCCGGGCACTCGTCGTAACGGGCTGCCTGGCGGAGCGGTATCGCGAGCAGGTGGCCGCGGAAATCCCGGAGGCGGACGTCGTACTCGGCATCGGCTGCAACGCGGACATTCTCGGCGCGATTGAAAGGGCGCTGCACGGTGAAAAAACGGTGGCGTTCGGCGAGAAGGAGGCGTTGTCCCTGGAAGGGGAGCGCGTGCTTGCCAACGAGCCGTATTTTGCATATCTCAAGGTGGCGGAGGGCTGCGACAACCGCTGTTCCTACTGTGCGATTCCGCTGATCCGCGGGCCTTTTCGCAGCCGGCCGATGGAGAATATCGTCGCGGAGGCCCAGCGCCTTGCGGCGTGCGGCGTCACGGAGCTGAATGTCGTGGCGCAGGATACGACGCGTTACGGCGAGGATCTGTATGGACGTCTGGCGCTGCCGGAACTTCTGGAAAAGCTGTGCCGGCTGGACGGCGTGCGGTGGGTGCGGATGCTGTACTGCTACCCGGACCGCATCACGGACCGACTGCTCGACGTGATGGCGCGCGAGGAAAAAATTGTAAAATATATGGATATACCAATTCAGCATGTAAACGGACGTATTCTGTCGCTGATGAACCGGCGCGGCGACGCCGGAAGCCTGACCGCGCTGATGGAAAAAATACGCGCGCGCGTTCCGGGCGTCGTGCTGCGCACAACGCTGATTACGGGTTTTCCGACGGAAACGCAGGGAGAGTTCGAGGAGCTGTGCGAATTCGTGCAGCGTGTACGCTTTGAGCGGCTCGGCTGCTTCGCCTATTCGGCCGAGGAAGATACGCCGGCCGCGTTGATGGACGGCCAGCTCGACGAGGAGGAAAAGCGCCGCCGCGCGCAGATTATTATGGAACAGCAGTACGGCGTCATGGAAGGCTTCAACCGTTCGCAGATCGGACGGCGGCTGACCGTCGCCGTAGAGGGACGCGAGGGCAGGCTTTGGTATGGGCGCAGCTATATGGATGCGCCTGATATTGATTCGCGCGTCTATTTTTCCGGACATGGGCCGTACAGCCCGGGCGATTATATTGAAGTTGAGATCGACGGCGTGGAAGGATACGATTTGAAAGGAAAGGCGCTGAACAAATGAATTTGCCGAATAAGCTGACAGTCATGCGCATGGCGCTGATTCCGGTGTTTCTCGTTTTTATGCTGGCGGAGTCGATCCCGCACCGCTATCTGATCGCGGCCGTCATCTTTGCCGCCGCGTCGTTTACCGATTATCTTGACGGACACATCGCTCGCCGCGACGGACTTGTCACAAATTTCGGCAAGCTGATGGACCCGCTGGCCGATAAGCTGCTGGTGTTTTCGGCGCTCGTCTGCTTCATCGAGCTTGAGATGAGTTCCGCGCTCATCGTGTTCATCATTCTGGCGCGTGAGTTCCTTGTGACTTCGGTGCGCCTGATCGCTGCCGAGCAGGGGACCGTGATCGCCGCCGATATCTGGGGAAAGATGAAAACCGTGTCGCAGATCATCTGGGTGCTGGTCGCTCTGATTGCGCTCTGGCTGGAGGAGAGCTGGCCGCTTTTCATGACAGTCTCCCCCGGCGCTTCCGCGCCGCCCGCGCCGGTGATCTTTCTGATCGGCCTGTCATTTGTCATACAGACAATCGTTGTGATCCTGACGGTTTTTTCAGGCTTTAATTATATCTGGAAAAACCGTTCGCTTCTTGGCGATATCAAATAACGCTTGCATCCGCGCTTGTGTTGTGGTATCCTCAGGTTGGAATTGTTTATGCACAGACCGCCTGCCGGCCGCATAGACTGTATAGCATAAATGCGTTGATCGGGAGAAGTATCCGCGAAGCCACGCGACAGAGAAGACGCGCCGAAACGCCGCGCCCGCCCAGGCGGGACGGCGCCGGGCTGCAAGCGCGTCCCGCGCGGGCCGCGGCGAAATGCGCCCGTGAGCACGCCGTCCGAACGGTTTATATCCGGGTGGGGCGGCGCGTTTCCCCGCGTTAAGGGGTATGGGGTGGACGCCCCTGAGTGATAAACCGAAGTGGAACCGCGGGAATGCCGCCTTCGTTTGGCCTTGGGCCGGACGGGGCGTATTTTTTTTCCTAGGGGCTGTTTGAAAAATCGGAAATACCGTCTTTTTCTACAAACAGCGGTGAATCCAGCGTCAAAAAGCCTCGGAATCCGAAAGGGTTCCTGTGTTTTTTGCCTTGTATTCTCCTGCTGTCTGCGAAAAATCCGGCAATTCCTCTATTTTCAAACAAGCCCTAAAGACGGGCTTAAAAAATATTCCCGCGCATTCATGTTCTTCTCCAAAGGAGGTATCATAAGGATGTTTGACGAACTGAAAAAGGATATACAGGCGGTCAAGGAGCGCGACCCGGCCGCGCGCAGCAGCCTTGAGGTGCTGCTGATCTCGAGCGGCCTGCACGCGCTGATGCTGCACCGGCCGGCGCATTGGCTTTACCGCCACAAGGCGTTTTTGCCCGCGCGTTTGATCAGCCAGGCGGCGCGCTTTTTGACCGGCGTTGAAATACACCCGGGGGCGAAAATCGGCTCCGGCGTGATGATCGACCACGGCATGGGGATTGTAATTGGCGAAACGGCCGAGGTTGGAGACGGCTGCACCATTTACCAGGGCGTGACGCTCGGCGGAACGGGCAAGGATAAAGGCAAGCGCCATCCGACGCTCGGCAAAAACGTCACGGTCGGCTGCGGGGCGAAAATTCTCGGGCCGTTCAAGGTCGGCGACGGCGCGAAGGTTGCCGCAAACGCGGTGCTGCTCGAATCGATTCCGGCGCAGTCGACGGCGGTCGGCGTGCCCGCGCGCGTGGCGCGCGTCGGCGGACGAAAGCCAACGACGCTTGACCACGTTCACATTCCCGACCCTGTGGCGCAGGAGATCTGCCGCCTGCGCTTTGAAATCGGTAAGATGGAGCAGCGCATCCGGGAATTGGAAAAGAAGGAGCAAAAACAAACGCAGGCGCCTATCCATCCGCCGCAGACAGCCGCGGCGGATGAGCGGTAAAACGCGCACGGGGCCTGCGCCCCGTGTACATACTGCGCGCGGCATGGGCCTGACAGCGTGCGGCCAGGATGCCGCGGAAATCCCAGGTCTTGCCGGTCAGTTCATTTAGGAGGAAAAGATATGAAAATTTTTAATACATTGACGCGTCAAAAGGAAGAATTTGTCCCGATTGAGCCTGGAAAAGTCAGGATGTATGCCTGCGGACCGACCGTTTATAATTATATCCACATCGGCAATGCGAGGCCGATCTGCGTGTTCGATACGCTGCGCCGTTATCTGGAGTATCGCGGATATGATGTGACGTTTGTGCAGAACTTTACAGACATAGACGACAAGCTGATTAACAAGGCCAACGAGGAGGGCATCACAGTCCGCGAGGTCGCCGAGCGGTATATCGGCGAATATATGACGGATACAAAGGGGCTTGGCATCCGGCCGGCCGATATCCACCCACGCGCGACGGAAAATATCGACACGATCATCAATATGGTCAAAACGCTTGAGGAGAAGGGCTTTGCATATGAGCGCGACGGCAGCGTTTATTTCCGTTCGCGCCGCTTTGAGGAGTACGGGAAGCTTTCGCATCAGCCGCTTGAGGAGCTTGAGGCGGGCGCGCGCATCGACGTCAGCGACAAAAAGGAGGACCCGCTCGATTTCGTCCTCTGGAAAGCCGCCAAGCCTGGCGAGCCGAGCTGGCCGTCTCCGTGGGGCGAGGGCCGGCCGGGCTGGCATATTGAATGCAGCGCGATGATCCGCCGTCACCTTGGCGATACAATCGATATCCACTGCGGCGGCCAGGACTTGATTTTCCCGCACCATGAAAATGAGATCGCACAGAGCGAATGCTGCACAGGCGCCGAGTATGTGCATTATTGGATGCATAACGGTTATATCAACGTGGATAACCGCAAAATGAGCAAATCGCTCGGCAATTTTTTCACTGTGCGCGAGGTGGCGGAGAAATTTGGCTATGAGCCGATCAAGTTCATGATGCTCCAGGCGCATTACCGCAGCCCGATCAATTACAGCCTCGAGGTGATCGAACAGTGCCGCGCGGCGCTGGAGCGCCTGCACAACTGCCGCGACAGCCTCGATTTCGCGCTCGAAAGCGCGCTCGGGCAAGGGGACTGGCACGCGTTCAGGGAGAAGATGGACGCGCGCGCCGCGCAGTTTGTCGAGGCGATGGACGACGACTTGAATACGGCCGACGGCATCGCGGCCTTGTTTGAAATGGCGCGCGATATCAACACATATATCGCACAGCCGCAGCCGGAGGAGGCTGTCGCTTATGCGGTCAAACGGTTTGACGAGCTGTGCGGCGTGCTTGGCCTGCTTTATAACCGCGCGTCAAAGGATCTCGACAGCGAGGTCGAGGCGCTGATCGCCGAGCGGCAGGCAGCGCGCAAAGCGAAGGATTTTGCCCGCGCGGACGCGATCCGAGATCAGCTTGCCGGAATGGGGATTCTTCTGAAGGATACGCCGCAGGGCGTACAGTGGAGCAGGAAGTGACGGCGGTCCGCGCGCTCCCTGTCGGAAAATGCGCGGCGTTGGGGCGCATGGAGGCGTGCTGAAAGGCCCAAACTTGTATGGAGGGCCGTTTAAAAGAGCAAAGCTGCACAAGGGCTTTATAAAAACAAGTCCTGGAGGCTGAAAGGAGAACAGCATGCGTTTTGAACGAATCCGCGATTTGCGGGAAGATCGCGATTTAAACCAGACAGCCATAGCCAACTATCTGGCGATCGATCAGCCGGGATATTCGTGCTATGAGCGCGGGATACGCGACATTCCAATTGAGATTTTGATGAAGCTGGCCGATTTTTATGAGACGAGCGTCGATTATTTAATTGGGCGTACCGACGTTTACAGGCCATATCCCAAATCGCATCTGTTATGAACCGTGCGTTTCATACCGGCGCAATCGCCTGGGCATGCGCGGCATTTCTGTCGGTATCGTTTGGAGCCGATCCGCGCGCGGCAGCGGCTGTTGGAGCGTTCATGCTGCTGGCGGCTATCGCCGTGAGAAAAAGGCTGCCGTTGTGGCTTTGCGCCGCGACGGTAGCTTTTGGTCTTTCTCTGGTATGGCTGGCGCTGCACAGCAGCCTGACGTTTTCGGCCGCCGCGCGTTTTGAAGGCGTTTCAGTGGATTTGCGCGGGTTGGTTATTGAACGTGTGGAATATGGCGATTATGCGCGTCTGACGCTGATCGCGGAGGACGGGCCGCTGCCGTCAGGAATTCGCGTGTCGGTCGGGGCGCCCGGCGCGCTTGATGTTTCCCCCGGCGATGTGGTAGAATGGGAACTGATAACGGACAGGCCCGATGCGGCGTCGCGGGCAAAGCTCTATGCAGACGCAATCGGGCTTGAGGCATCCATGGCCGGCGCGCCGCGGCTGGTTGGAAAACGTCCGAACGACTGGCGCGTCCTGTTCGCCCGGTACCGCGACGCGGCCGCTTCGCATATCACACGATATCTGACTGGGCCGGAGGGCGGCGTGCTCGCCGCGATGGCCACAGGCCGCAGCGAGCTGATCGCTGCGGATCTCCGCGCAGATTACGCCCGGTCGGGCCTTTCGCACCTGTTGGCCGTATCGGGACTGCACCTGACCGTGTTCGCCGGGCTGTTCGACGCGCTTTTGTCAATCGTCCGCTGCGGACGCCGCATGCGCGCAGCCGCCGGGCTCACGGCCGTGCTTCTCTTTATGCTGATGACCGGCTGCACGCTTTCGGTCGTGCGCGCGGCCGTCATGGCTGTGATCTGCCGCACGGCGCTGCTGCTCGGGCGTGATTCGGACACGCTTAATTCGCTAGGATTCGCTCTGATCATCATCCTGCTGCAAAATCCATACGCCATATTCAGCACGGGCTTGCAGCTTTCCTATCTTGCTACCATGGGGATCGCCGCCTGCGCCGATCCCGCCTGCGCGTGGTGCGCACGCTGGATTTGGCGGATGGACGCGCGCAGCCTGCGCCGGCTGCACCCATTGGGTTATGCGGCGCTTCTGGCCTTTTCAACCTCAGTCTGCGCCGGCGTGTTTACAGCTCCAGTGCTTTGCTTTGCATTCGGACAGCTCTCGCTTGTTGCGCCGGTTGCGAATGTGCTGGCCGCTCCCTTCGTAACGCCTGCGCTGGCGGGCGGTCTGCTCTGCGGCCTGCTCGGCTTTATCCCACCGCTTGACGTTGTGGCGCGCGCCTGCGCGCTGGCCGGCGGCGCATCAATTCGTGTAATCAACACGATTGCTTCCTGGTGGGGCGCCCTGCCGTTTGCGTCTGTTCCGGTGCGCGCCGGGCTTGTGACGCTTTGGATGGGCGCCTGTATTCTGGGCGGCGCCCTGCTCGCGGCAAATCGTGCGCCGTATGCGGTGCGTATTTATGCGGCGTCTCTTGCGGTTGTGGCGCTGCTGTCCGGGATGCTGGCGCATGCCATAGCATGGGGACCGACCATGGAACTGGCTGTTTCGCAGAGCGGTACAAGCGTCGCGCTTGCCTGCGGCGGACAGGGCGCTGTGATCGGGGAGCCGGAGTCTGTCTCGGATGCCCAGAATTTGGCTGCATTTTTAAAGGACAGCGGCGTGAAGCGAATTTCCCTTTATGCTGTGCAGGAGGAGGGCGCGCTTTTCTCCAACAGGACGCACGCACTGTCAAAAATTCTTCCGGTCGACACAGCGTTCGGCCTTGACCGGACGCACGGCTTTGCGGCAGAGCTGCCCGGCGCGCGCATTTCGGCCGAGGGGAAGGATGCGGAGAGCATTTCGATTGAGATGGGCGGGCTTCGGATTGTCAAGACGTTTGACCAGATACCTGCGGCCGCCGACGTGCTGATCAACGCGCGCGGACAGATTGTCGCCGCGCCCGGCGTCATGCTGAAAACAACCGCGCGCTATTACAACTGTGAAATCTTGACGCTGCGCCGCACAGGCGCGGCTGCGCTGGACGTGATACCGCACGCCGCGGCGCGTCTGACGGAGGGAACGCCTTGAAATATACGATGGAAAGCGATTTTGCAAAGCATGTCAAAAGCAGCGAGCAGCACAATGTCTACCTGCTTTACGGCGGGCAGGCATACCTGATCGCTCTTTATGAAAAAATGATAGTGAAAAAGGCGCTTGGCGGAGCGGATGAAGCGTTCAATTTGCGCCGGTTCGACGGCGATACGCTCGATTTACAAACGTTTTACGATGCGGTCGAATCGGTCCCGCTGATGGCGGCGGGCTGCTGTGTGACGCTTTCGCTCGATCCGGAAAAGCTCGATATGAGCCGAATGAAGGAGCTGTGCGCCGTGATCGGCGACCCGCCGCAGACGACGGTCATCGTCGTCACAGTCAAGGAGCCGCCCGCACGCCGGGAAAAGATGAATCTGCTCATCAAGGCGTGCGACAAAGCTGGCTGTGTGGTCGAGCTTGGCAGCCGGCGCGGCGCGGACACGCTGCGCTTTCTGCGCGACCGTGCGCAGAAAAACGGCTGCACGCTCGAAAGCGGCGAAGCTTCCTATATGGTCGAACGCTGCACGGACGATTTACAGCTTTTGGCCACGGAGCTTGATAAGCTGTGCGCTTATGCGTCCGGCCGCAAAATTACGCGCGCGGATATCGACGCCGTTGTTACAGTCGTTTTACAGGCGCGCATATTCGATCTGTCCAAGGCGATTCTGCGCGGCAATTTCCCCAAGGCGATGGAGCTGATCAGCCAGCTTGACGATTTGCGCGAGCCGGCTGCGCGCACGCTGTCGATCCTGTCGGGCGCGTTTGTCGATTTGTACCGCGGGTTTGCCGCCAGGCAGGCGAACGTGCCCGCCGGGCGCGCGGCCCCTGAGCTTGGGTATGCCAAAAACCGGGAGTTTGCGATCAAAAACGGGATGAGCGACAGCGGCGCGTATACCGCCGGACAGCTCGGCGCGATGCTCGAGGCGCTGGCCGAGGCGGACCTGCGCGTCAAGAGCAGCGGCGGCGACGACCGCGTCGTGCTGGAGGAAACGGTTGCAAAGCTCTTTTTGATCGGCGGTCGTCAGAAATGCTGAGGGTACGCCAGGCTATTATCGTGGAAGGGCGCTATGATAAGGCGAAGCTGCATTCGCTCGTCGATGCAACCATCGTGACGACCGACGGCTTCGGCGTGTTCCGCAACCGTGAAAAGCTCGCCTATATCCGGCGTCTGGCCGCGCAGACCGGAATCATCATCCTTACCGACTCCGACGCAGCCGGCTTTCGCATCCGCGGCTTTCTGGCGGGCGCGGTCGACCCGTCGCAGGTGACGCATGTCTACATCCCGGACTTGTTTGGAAAGGAGCGCCGCAAGACGCAGCCTTCGGCGGAGGGAAAGCTCGGCGTGGAGGGAATCCCGGCCCAGACGCTGCTGGCCGCGCTGCGGCGCGCGGGCGTCGCTGTGGAGGAAACGTCCGCGCCGGCCGGCGCGGGGAAGGCGTCCTCTGCGGACGCCAGCGCGCGCCGGCTGACCAAGGCCGATTTTGTGGCCTGGGGGCTGTCCGGAGGGGCGGACAGCGCCGCCAGGCGCCGCGCGCTGCTTTCGCGGCTCGGCCTGCCGGAGCGTATGAGCGCAAACGCGATGCTTGCCGCCGTCAATGCGCTGTATACGCCTGAGGAATTCGAACGCCTGCTTGCCGGTATGCCGGAGGAAAAGGGAACGCATTGCGATTTTTCGGATCATTCAGGACAACCATAAACCAAAGGAGGTCGCCAAGCGCGTGCAGATTTACAGCCTGTCGTTTCTCTATTTATTTTTGCCGGCGGCCATTTTATTGTGCCTGTTTGCGCCGCACCGTGCCCGCGCGGCAGCGTTGCTTGCAGTGTCGGGTGCGTTTTATGCGATGCTGGAGGGCGACAATCTGCTGCTGGCGGCAGCGGTGATTGCCTTCGATTACGGTATGGGGCTTTTGATGGAGCGCAGCGCGTCCTTTGCGCGCCTGCGCCGTGCAATTATGATCTGTTCAGTGGTCAAAAGCCTTGCGATCCTTGTTCTTTACAGTCTGGCGCAAGAGATGACAGGCGCGCACAGCCCATTTGGGCTAGGCGTCATCTGCCTGACCTCTTGCGGATATGTGATGGACTGTTATTTTGGTTATACGTATTGTGAACACAGCCTGGTGCAGCTTGGGCTGATGACGCTGTTTTTTCCAAAGCTGTATGCCGGACCGCTCGTCTATCACAGTAAAATAGTCCCGCAGACGCGCTCGATGCGTATGACCCTTGAAAAAACCGGCGAGGGCGCGCGGTATTTTTTGCAGGGTCTGGCGAAAAAGGTGCTGATTGGCGACACGGTTTACAGGCTCTATGAGACGCTGCGTGCGCTGCCAATGGCCAGTGTGACAATGGCTGCTGCGTGGACGATGGTCGTGACGCTGGCGTTTTCGGTCTATTTTATCCTCGCGGGTTTTTGCGATATGGCGCGGGGGCTTGCATTGATCTTTGGTTTCGAGCTTCAGGATAATTTTCATGCGCCGTTTGGCTCCATCGGCATCAACGACTTTTTTTCACGCTTCAACATCACAGTCAACCGTTATGTGCGCCGCTATGTTTATATCAATCTCGGCGGCGCGCAGGGCAGTGTGATTTCAGGCGTTTTCAACATCCTGCTGGTTACGATTCTGATGGGGCTGTGGTTTCGCATCAGCCTCAACCTGCTTTTGTGGGGCGTTTATTTCGCGCTGTTTGTGATCTTTGAACGGTACTGTCTGGGCCGCCGCATTGATCTGATTCCGCCGCTGGTGCGCTGGATTTACAGCACAGTGGTAATCATGGTTTCATTTTGCTTTCTTGCGGGCGATACGCCGGGGCAATCGATTTCTTACCTGCTGCGTCTGTTCGGTCTGCGGGGGACCATTTCGCCGGAAAGTGGAAGCAGCATCCTGTATCTGTTGGCTTCGAACTACCTTGTGCTGCTGATAGCGGTCTTTTCATCGACCGGCCTGATTGAACGGGCGGCCAAGGTGATTTATAAGCATGCGCCGCGGCTTTACTGGTTTGGGACGGCGGTGCTGACGGCGGCGCTGCTCATTGTGACAACGGCGTTTCTTGTATAGAGGCTGATTGAAAAATCAAATGTTCGTCTATTATCAAACAAGCCCTAAAAAGGTTTGACCGGCTTTGAAAGGAGGCGGAAGCTTGCTTGGTAAAAAATTGACGGGAACGGTGTTTTTACTCATGCTGTTCGCGGTTCCCTGTCTGATCGCGGCGGGCGGCGGGGGGCGCGCGCTTTTGCGTGCCGCCGGTTCGATTTACGCGCCGCTGGGCAAGCTGGAAACGGCGATGGCCGAACAGTTCCCGGCGGCCGACCGGCTGCGCAAGCTGGAGGTGTCCTTAAGCTACATGGGCGGGCAGAAGGAGCAAAACGGCGTTTTCATCTCCGGCGATTCTCTGACGCTTGATGTGCAGCCAAAAAGCCTGTCGGTCATCAACGGCAATACGCTTGCAATGATCGATTTTGCCGATGAACATCAAATACCAAGTTATGTCATGCTGATCCCGACGGCATGTGCCGTCCAGCAGGGCAAGGTTCCCTATGACAAAGTCGCGCCGCTTTACAACCAGCGCCAATTGATCGACGACGTATACCGCCGCGTATCAGGCCATGTTACCGCCATCGACGTTTATCCAACGCTCTTTAATCATCAGGATGAATATATTTATTATAATACTGACAACACGATCACCGGCTTGGGCGGATATTATATTTATACTGCGGCAGCCAAAAATTTGCTGCGCTCCAACCCGCGCGGGCTTGACCAATACGAAGTGGAGCATCTGGATTACAATTATTACGGCGATCTGTATGCGCTGTCTCCTTACCGGGAGGTTTCAGCCGACCGTGTGTCGGTATACTCCTATGTGTCGCGTTATCAGCGCGATTATATCGTCACGCATTACGACGCTTCCGGTATCCGCCGGTATTATACGCTGTATCCGCGCTTTCGGGCGGAGCTTGACGATTCGATGGGGGTCGTGCTTGGCGGCATGTCGCCGGTGATCGATATCAGTATCATCGGCAGCACGACAAACAGCAAACGGCTGCTGCTGTTTGGCGACCGGTCGGTTCAGGGTTATCTGCCGTTTTTGCTTGCCCATTATGAGCGCGTCACGGTTGTCGATACAACTCAGGCTGCACCCGAGCAGCTCGACAGGATCAATCTGAGCGATTACAGTCAGGTGCTGTTCGCCTGGTCCGTCGACCACTATGTTACAGCCGATCAGCTTTCCTTATTGGACAGCCTTGGCGCGGCGCAGGAAGCTTGAAATTGCGCGCAGGCCGCCCTGCCCGCGCGCGGGATATTTCAAAAGAGACGGGGAAAAATATGACCGGTATGGGAGATTTTCTCCGCGTTTTCGTATGATGTAAGGTCCGGTCAGGCAAACTGGCTTGCTCGGACCTTGTATCAAATCATTTGGGAGGCTTCCGCTTTATGAAACAAATCGCCGCACTGCTTCTTGCAGCCGTTCTGGCTGCTTCTATGGCCGCCTGCACGGGAAGAAATTCGTTGGCAACGTCCTCGGCGCTCTCCGAAGGGGCGGCTTCCGCCGCGACGTCCTCCGAACCGGCGCCGCAGGCATCCGGCACGCCTTCCGAGTCGCTGCTGTCATCAGCGCCGCAGACGGACAGGGCGGGGCTGGAGCGTACTCTGTATATCGGCGCCGGCGCTTCAATGAAGGAATATCCGTGGACTTTTGAAAGCGATCCGTCGCCCGACGATCTGATTGCCGCCATCGCCGAGATGACCGGATGGAACCTGACGCTGGCCGAACCGGTCAGCAGCGGCCGCGGCGGCATGACGGTTGTTTTTGGCCGGGAAAGCTCTGTTTTCACAGGTCCGCCCGCTCCGCAGAAGGATGAATTCCATGTGTTCGATACGCAGGATCTGGTATTCCATATCCTTGACAGCATCCAGAAAACCTTGCAGATGAACACGATCGATCCGGCGCTTGGCGATCCGGACAACCTTGATATCTATTTTTCGACGGAGGACGGAGCTATATCGCTGCCCGACGTGGGGATTGAAATCCCGTTGGAGGAGCCATATCCGGGTTCTGCCGCATTGTCTGAAACGTATGCGCAGAGCTGATCAGAACGAAATAAAACGCTGTGGGCGCATTCCATTTGGAATGCGCCCACAGCGTTTTGGTGTGATGCATACGCAGGATATGTGCCGGCCGCGCATATCCTGCGCAATCTAAAAATAAGAGAGAAATGAAAAGCAAACAAAAGCTTATTAACAGGTTTGAATACAGGTTCTTAAACAAGCTCCATATCCATCACAGCCTTGATCTCAGAACCGCCGTCGCGCAGCGACTGCATAACGGGGGCGATCTCATTCATTGCAAATATGTGTGTTATAAATTGCTTTGGATCGATCACACCTGTTTTGATCAGATCGGTGCACATCGGGAAATAAAGCGCCGGAGCTGCGAAGGAAGCGCGCAGCTGCAACTTTTTAAAGTGAAACGCATTGGCGTCGAAGGTGATCATACGATCCGGACCGTAATCGATGCCAAGAAAGCTGATGACGCCGCCAAAGCTGGCAGACTCGATCAAGTCGGGAATGACCTTTGGCGGCGCGGTGACAAGGATATGGTCGACACCGCCGCGCGGGAAGGGATAATTCGACAGCGGGGTGCGCCCGGTAATGACGACATCCTCAACGCCAAGCGCACGCGCCAGAGAAATGCGCCGCGCGCTGCGGTCCGAATGCTGCGCCGCGTAGACGCGCGCACCGGCCGCTTTTGCAAGCCGCGCGGCCATCAGGCCGATGGGACCGAGGCCGATAACAAGGACATGGTCATTCAGGCGGATATCGGCGGTCTTGACGAGGTCGACAGCCACGCCGAGTGGTTCGAGCAGGGTGCCGTCGACAAAGCTGATCGCCGGGTCAAGCGGAACGATGCACTGTTCGGGCAGCACCATATACTCCGAAAAACCGTTGATTTTTAGCTGCGCGTTGTTATAACCCTTTGTGCACAGGTCAACGCGCCCATTTCGGCATTGTTCACAGACGCCGCAAAATGATCCGCTCTCAACGGCGACCCGCTGCCCGGGCCACACATGGCGCACGCCCGGGCCGGTCTGTTCGATGACGCCGGTCATTTCATGACCAAACGTCACCCAATCCGCCGCCTGTGAACGCGCGATGTGCAGATCGGAACCGCAGATGCCGCACGCTTTGACCCTGAGCAGGACCTCCCCGGCAGCAGGCTGCGGGATGGGGATTTCCTTGATTTTAAACTGAAAAGGTGCTTTGACAAAAACGGTTTTCATCATACGTTTTGATCAGTCCTTTTTAAACTGGTCGATCACAACTGCGATCAGGATGATTACGCCGAGCGTGATGGTCTGCCAGTAGGAGGAAACGCCGAGCAGGCTCAGAGCGTTGTTGATGACGCCGATGGCGACAAGGCCGAATATGGTCTGAATGATGCCGCCGCGTCCGCCCGACATGCTTGTGCCGCCCATGGCGACCGCCGCGATGGCGTTGAGCTCATAGCTCTGCGCGGCGTTTGGCTGGCCGCTTTGCAGCTTGGAGGAAAGCACGACACCGCCAAGCGCCGCAAGGATGCCGCAGATGATATAGACAAGGTATTTGATCTTCTTGACATTGATACCACTGAGCTTCGCAACTTCCGCGTTGCTGCCGACCGCGTAGATATAGCGGCCAAAACAGGTGCGAGACAGGATGATGTAAGCCGCGGCCAGCACGATGATCATGACAATGACAGTAACGGGAATCGAGCCGATGCTGCGCAGGCCGACCCAGCCATATGAATCGGGAAGGTCAAAGACCGGCTTGGAATCTGTATAGACAAAGGCAAGTCCGCGTGCGATGTTCATCATTGCGAGCGTTGCGATAAATGGCGGGACATTGAGCTTTGCGACGGAAAACGCGTTGATCGAACCACAGATACCGCCCACGACGATTGCGGCAAGCAGAATCACAAGCACGCTCAGCCCGCGTCCCGCGTCCGGGAACATCTTGATGGTAGCTGTTGCGACAACACCGGCCAAAGCGGCAACGGAGCCGACCGAAAGGTCGATGCCGTCGGACAGGATAACGAATGTCATACCGGTGGCGATCAGGGCGTTGATGGCGATCTGGATCAAAACGTTCATCAGGTTGCCGGGTGTGGCGAACCGGTCGACAAACAGCATACATGCGATGACCAGCACAATGACGAACAGGAGCATGGTATATTCCTTCGCGAACTTGCGCAGGCCGCTTGCTGTGACATTTTCTTTTGTATTGGAAAGTGACTGACTCATTGATTACACCCCTGTTTCCGTTTCACTGTTGAAGCTGGCGTACTGCATGACTTCTTTTTCGGTCGCGCCCTCGGCGTTCATGATTTTTGTGACAACGCCGCCGCGCATCACCATGATGCGGTTGGAGACTCCGAGCACCTCCGGCAGCTCTGAGGAAACCATGATAATGCTGCCGCCGTTTTCAACAAACTCCTTCATCAAGGCGTAAATCTCCGCCTTGGCGTTGACGTCGATGCCGCGCGTCGGTTCGTCCATAATCAGGATACGCACCTTGGCGGCCAACCACTTGGCGATAACCACCTTCTGCTGGTTGCCGCCGGAGAGGTTGCGCGCCAGCGCCCGGTCGGACGGCGTCTTGGTGTGCAGCTTTTCAATGTATTCCGCCGCAATGGTGTTTTCCCATTTGAAATTGATAAAGCCATGGTGTGAATTTGCCATCAGGCTGGCAAGCGACGTGTTCTGCCGCAGGTTCTTTTCCAGCAGAAGCCCCTGGCCGCGGCGGTCCTCCGGGATCAGCCCGATGCCGGCCTTGATGGCCTGGCCCGGCGTTTTAAACGCAGCCTTTTGGCCAAACACCTCGATCTCGCCGCTTGTAAAACGGTCCGCGCCGAAGATGGCGCGCATCACCTCGGTGCGCCCGGCGCCGATCAGGCCGGAAACGCCGAGCACCTCGCCCTGATGCAGATCGAATGAAACATTTTGGAAAACGCCCTTGCGCGTAAGGTTTTTGACTGAAAGCACTACCGGGCTGTCCTTGGGCGCTTCGGCCTTGTAATAATACTGCGTGACCTGGCGGCCGACCATCAGGGCGATCATCGTTTGTTCGTCCGTTTCAGACAGCGGCATTGTTTTGACCACCTGGCCGTCGCGCAGAATGGTGATATTGTCGCCGATTTCAAAGATTTCCTTCATGCGGTGGGAGATATAAATGACAGCGACATTTTCGCTTTTGAGCTTATTGATGACGCGGAACAGCGCCTCAACCTCATGATCTGAAAGCGAGGAGGTCGGCTCGTCCATGATGACCATGGAGCTGTTCTGGCTGACAGCGCGCGCGATTTCAACCATTTGCTTGTCTCCATTTGTCAGCGTCCGGATCACCGCGCGCGGATTGATCTTGACGCCGATGGAATCAAGCAGCTTTTTTGTTTCAGCGAACATGGTCGCTCTATCGATCAAACCTGTCCTGGCAATTTTCGGTTCCCTGCCAAGAAAGATATTTTCTGCTACAGTTAAATCGGGGATAACGCTCAGTTCCTGGTGGATGACGCTGACGCCGTGAGCCAGCGCCTGCCGGGTATTTGTAAACGTATATTCCTGACCGCCGACAAGCAGTTTGCCGGCATCAGCCTGGTAAACACCGGAAATAATTTTGATGATTGTGGATTTTCCCGCCCCGTTTTCACCGAGGAGGACATGCACTTTTCCGGGATAAAACGCAATGGAAACGTCAGACAGCGCCTTGACGCCGGGGAAGGACTTGCTGATATCCACAAGCTCCACAAAAGGGTTCGTGTTCACTGTTTCACTCCTCTGCCAAAGTTTTGGGGCGTCGTTTGCCGGCAGCCCCGTGTCGCCTGAAACCGCCGGAAGGCCGGCGGGGAAGGGGACCCTTCCCCGCCGCCGGCATGTGGAAAATGAAAGGAATAATTATTCAGCGTTGGAAGCGTCGATGATGTACGGGGCAATCGGGATGTTGGATTCAACCTGGGCGCCGCCGAGGTAATCGACAACTGTCTGAAGGGTGGTTTCACCGATCGCAGTCGGATCCTGCGCGACGTCAGCAACCCACAGACCACCGGATTTGATCGCGTCGATACCCTCGGGATTGCCGTCAAAGCCGATAACCTTGCACTGGCTGTTGGCGGAGGTGATGGAGGCCATCGCACCGGTAGCGGCCGGGTCGCCGACACAGAAGACAGCGGCCAGGTCAGGGGTCTTAAGCAGCATGTTGGCCATCACATCGGCGGCCTTGGACTGGTCGCCGGAGTAGTTCTGAATGTCGGCGACAACAACGTCGGGAGCATTGGCCGCAATCCAGTCGGTGAAGCCCTTTTCACGCTGCACGCAGCTTTCGATCTCGGAATAGGTGATGACGCCGACGTTGCCCTTCTTGTCGGTCAGCATGTTGTTGACCATGTACTCGGCAGCCAGCTCGCCGCCCTTGTAGTTGTCGGTCGCGATGTGCGCGACGGTTTCACCGTCGGAAGCGATATCCATCGTGAAAACCGGGATATTCGCGGCGGTGGCAAGCTCCACCATCGACTTGCTGCCTGCGGAGTTGGTCGGGCAGATAACGATGGCGTCAACGGCCTGGGTGATGAAGTCCTGAACCTGACTGAGCTGCTTGTTCGCGTCGCCGGAAGCATCCTGAACGATCAGCTCGACATTCAGCTCCGGAGCCTTGGCGACCATGGCAGCCTCAATGTTGTTGTAGAAAACATGCTGCTTGTTGAGCAGGCTGACGCCGACACGGATCGTTTCGCCGGAAGCGGCGGGTGTGGAAGCGCCGGTTGAGGCTGCGGAAGAAGCCGGGGCAGCCGCGTCGGAAGAAGCGGGAGCGGCCGGCTCACTGGCCGCCGGAGCGGATGATGTGGTTGTGCTGCTTCCGCCGCAGGCTGCGAGCGAAATGCACATGGCAGCCGCGAGGGCTGCGCCGAGAATGCGTTTGAACATAGTTCTTTCCTCCTAATGACTCTGTTTCAGAGTTTTCTCAAGCCTGCCTGAAAAACCGGGAATCACCGGGCCGCCCGCAAGCGGTTATGGCCGCTTGCGGGGCGGATGCGTTTCCAGCCTTCCACACATGCTTATTTTAATCAAACGGCTTTTGCCGTCGATTACGCTTTACCCTGGCTGCCGCAGACGGTGATCTTGTGTTTGACAAGCTCCACCACGGCGGCGCGGCCAGCTTTTCCGTAGACCTTTGGGTCAAAGACCGAGGCGTCGTTTGCAAGCACCGGCCGGACAGCCTTCGTATAGGCGTCACGCAGCTCGGTTGCAAAATTGACCTTACAAATGCCCAAGCCGATTGTTTTCTGCACCGCCTCGTCCGGAACGCCCGACGCGCCGTGCAGCACCAGCGGGACGGAAACAACTTTGCGTATTTCAGCGAGGCGGTCAAAATCGAGCCGCGGCTCGCCCTTGTAAAAGCCGTGCGCCGTACCGATGGCGACTGCCAGCGAACCGACGCCCGTGCGCTCGACGAATTCGCGCGCCTTTTCCGGGTTTGTGTACATCGCGTCGGCGTCGAGCACGACATGGTCGTCCTCCTTGCCGCCGACCGTGCCAAGCTCGGCTTCGGTCGGGATGCCGCGCTGCTTGGCCATCGCGGCTGTCTTGGCGGAAACAGCGATGTTTTCCTCAAAGGAGAGCTTCGAACCGTCGATCATCACGGATGTATAGCCCGCGCAGGCGGCCTGCTCGCACAGCTCATAGCTGCTGCCATGGTCAAGATGCATCGCGACCGGAACCGGGGCGGATTCGGCCAGCGCCGCGACAATCGCCCGGTACACGGACAGGCTTGCATACTTAACCGTGGACGAGGTGGTCTGAATGATGACCGGGGCGTTTAACTCCGTCGCAGCCTGGATAACAGCCTGCGCCATCTCCAGATTCTCCACGTTGAAAGCGCCGACAGCATAATGCCCGTCCTGGGCTTTCTTTAAGAATTCAGTTGTTGTAACAAGCGGCATAATGATTCCCTTCTTTAAAAACAGTTGTGTATAGTCGATATGGTTTTCAGATCTCTCTGACGGAGATCAGTTCCATCATCTGTTTAAAATCCTCAGGCATACACATCTGCGTACCGTCGTGGATCAGCGATCCGTGCGCGACCGCTACGCCATAATGCAGAATCTCAGGCTCGCTCACGCCGTCCAGAATCGCCATACAGATGCCGGAGACGAGCGAGTCGCCCGCGCCCTGTACACCGCGCACCGGCACGTCGGCGCCTTCGGAAAACCACGCCCGGTCACCGCTGACAAGCAGCGCGCCCTCCTTGCCCATAGAAATGCAGACGTATTTGACGCCGTTTTCCACGATGATTTTGCGCGCGATGGCGATGGAATCATCGAGCGAATGGATTTTGCAGCCGAAGGAAGCTTCAAGCTCGTCGCGGTTGGGCTTGATCAGAAACGGCGCAGACTTAATGCCCTCGGTCAGAAGCGGGCCGTAAGCGTCAAGAATGGCTTTTTTGCCGTACGCGTTTGTTTTTTCAATCATACGCTTATAAAGATCCGACGGTACACCCGGAGGCGCGCTGCCGTTGATGACCATAATATCGGAACGCTCTATGTACGCGTCCATTCTGTTCATCAAAGATTCAACGTCCTCGGCCGAAACAGGCCCGCCGCCTTCGTTAAACTCGGTCATGACATGCTTATCGGCGTCGAACGCCTTGATGTTGATGCGCAGCTTGCCGGGCACGTCGACCAGATCGTATGCGATGCCCATTCTGGAAAGATCGCGCGTCAGCGTGTCGTCGCCGCTGTAATTGAAGCCGACACAGAGCGTTTCACGCCCGAGCTGGTGCAGCGCGATGCTGACATTGATACCCTTGCCGGAGATATCGCTGCGCACGTTTGTGATCTTGTTTGTGCCGCCGTATCGAAAGCCATTGATCGTGATTGTCCGGTCAACGCACGGATTCAGTGTTAAGGTCGTTACCATGCTTACCCTCCGATTAACCCTTGAGATGATCCTGCGCCCAATCCGCCATCGACTGGTAAATCAGCCAGACGGAGGTCGCACCGGCGTCCTGCAAACCAATCGCGGCCTCGCCGTAGGATTTTGCGCGTCCAAACCGTGCAACGCACTGCTTTGTATACTCCATACCGCCTTTGGCGGCGGCCGCCGCGTCAGCCAGGCCGTCCTTTAAATCCTTACCGGCGTCCGCCGCCTGCTCCAAGGCCACAACAGCCGGTTCAAATGCGTCGACCATCGTTTTGTCGCCGATCTTCGCCTTGCCGCGCCGCTTGAGCGCGTCGAGCGAGGCGCGGAAAATCTCGGCGAAGCCGCGAAGGTCGATTGTGGGCGACGGCGCGCGCTTGACAATGCCGCTGATAAACATGGTGCCGAACAGCACGCCGGACGCGCCGCCCATCGTATCAAGCAGGATATTGCCGACCTCGCAAAAGGCGTCCTCGGCGTTTTCAAGCTTTGCGCCGGGCAGGTCCTTAAGCACATTTTTAAAGCCGGTTGCCATCCCGATGCCGTGGTCGCCGTCGCCGATCTTGATGTCGATTTCAGTGAGGAAATCCTCGCTGTCAACCAGCCTGCGCGCGACGAACAGGAACATGTCGCGCAATTGCTGAGCATTCATTGTAAGCATTGCAGTCAGCCTCCGATCGCTTCTTTCTTGAAAAACGGCGAGTAAGCGGGCATATCATAATACTTTTTCAGCTCGTCATCCAGCCGCATGATCGAGATGGAAAGGCCGCCGGTACCCTGTGGACGGAACAGCTCGTCGATGAAGATGTCGTGCACGCGCGCATTTTTCTCCGCGAGCAGCGAACGAACGCGCCGCCCCAGAATACACAGCTCCAGAGGGCTTGTGAAGCCAAACCCGTTGATCATGACGGCGATTTCGTCCCGTTCGGTCAGCTTCATGTCGTCGCAGAGATATTTCATCATCGTCTCAGCAATTTCGTCGGCACTGGTCAGCTTTGTGTGCAGCACGCCCGGTTCGCCGTTGAAACCCATGCCGTACTCGATTTCACCCTCCGGCATTTCAAACATGGCGCGCCCGCTGCCCGGCATATAACCCGGCGACGTGGTGACGCTGAAGGTGTACGTTTCCTGCTTGGCCTTTGTCGCGATGCGCACGACCTCGTCGAGCGAAAGCCCGGCGTCGCACGCCGCGCCGGCCACCTTGATCACAAGCGCGATGCCCGCCACGCCGCGGCGTTCATCCTTGCGCTCGATTGGCTCCGAGGTGATATCGTCGGTGACAAAGACGCATTTAGCGGTGATGCCCTCAAGCTCGGCCAGCTCGCTGACAAGCTCAAAGTTAAGCACGTCGCCCGCGTGGTTTGTGCAGATATAGACGACGCCCCGGTCGTGCGGGACGGCCTTTGTAACGTTGAGGATCGTGCGCGAGGGCGGCGCGGTGTAAACGTTGCCCAGCGAAGCGCCCGTAGCAAGCCCGCGGCCTACATAGCCCATGATCCACGGCTCGTTGCCGGCGCCTCCGCCAACGACGATGGAAACCTTGTCGCCGTGGTCATGTACCATAAGCCCGTTTGTGTTGGGGGCGTCGACCTTGTCGAACAGCCCCGGATAGATGGAGAGGTAACCCTCCAGCATCTCCTTGATCATATTGTCAGGATGATTGATAATCTTGTTCAAACCGCCTTCTCCTTTTCCCGCGCCTTGGATTCGTCCTGCGCGATCACAAGATGAACGTTGGCGTCCAGAATTTCCTTTGCAAGCGCCCGCGGGATACGCCAGTCCGTGATAATCGACGAAAACCGGTCGAGCGGGCAGATGCGCGCCATTGTAACCTTGCCGAATTTGGTGGCGTCGCAGACGAGGATCGCCTGACGCGAAACCTCAATGACCTTGCGTTTGATCTGCGCCTCGGTAAGATTGGGCGTTGTGACGCCCATTTCCAGACACAGGCTGTTCGTACCCATGAACACCTTGTCGAAACACATGCCTTCGACAGCCCGCTCGGCCAGCGGACCGACGCATGACATAATCTTGTGCCGGACGTTTCCGCCGATAAACACGAGATTGATATCGTAGGAATCGATCAATTCCGTAACAATATTGAGCGCATTCGTAACGACAACAATATTTCGCTTGTTTCCGTTTCTGATCAGCTTGACGATTTCAAGCGTCGTGGAGCCGGCGTCAAGATAGATGGTGTCGGCGTCGTCGATCAGATTGTAAGCCAGCCGCGCAATCGCCTTTTTTTCACGGATATTCTGCCGTTCCTTTTCGCGCTCGCCGCTTTCGCGCAGGGCGACGGAAAGGCTCACAGCGCCGCCGCGTGTCCGCCGCAGGCAGCCCTGCTTATCCAGGTCGTTGAGCATCTTGCGCACGGTGACTTCCGAAACCGCGAGCTTGCCGCTCAGCTCCGTTACAGAGACGGAGGATTGCTCGTCGAGCATTTTGAGTATCATGTTTTTGCGTTCCACAGTCATCATTTTCAGCAACGCCTTTCGATTTCGGTTTCATTGTATATTTGAAAGCTTCGATTTTCAAGAGATTTTTTACAAAAAGGATACAGTCGATGACAATTTTATAGCATTGTCCAAATTAAATACATTAAATTTAGTTATAATGTCTATATATTTGGAAATAATTGTTTCAAAAAGTTTCGAAATGGGATACATCTGGAAAGGAAACCTGCACAATGTTGGGTATGGATTTTGAAAGCTTTTGCAGGGCTGTCCCTCCGGCACGATTTTGTGCTATACTATAAACAGATGCCGTCGGCCGGCCGGAGCGGGCGACGGCGAGCTTTCACTTTGGAGGGATCCATATGCGACATTTGGAGCTGTTTTTCGACTATGCCTGCCCGTATTGCCTGCGGGCGCATGAACTGCTTTTGGAGCTGCTGCCGCTGCATTCAGATATTGAAATTGACTGGCGGCCGTGTGAATCGCATCCGCGCCCCGATTCCTACGGCCCGCACAGCGACCTTTGCATCCGCGGGATGTATTTCGCGCGCGCGCATGGCGCCGATCTTTTGGAATATCACCGGCTGATGTACCGCGCAGCTCTGATTGAACGCGCGGATATCGAGGATCCCGCTGTTGTCGCCCGTGCGGCGGCCCCGCTGCTTGATGCCGGCGCGCTGGAACAGGCACTGCGCGGCGGACGGTACGAGCGTGAATTGCAGAAAGCGAACGCCTATGCCTTTGACCGTTCGGGCGTCTGGGCGGTGCCGGCCTATCGGATGGACGGGCGAAGGCTCGACGCGCGCGAAAATATCGGCGTGACGCGCGGCGAGCTGGCGGCTTTTCTGGCGGGATGAGCGCGGCGGACAAAAAGCGGCTGGCCGTCGGGATTCTCGCGCATGTCGATGCGGGCAAAACAACGCTGTCGGAGGCGCTGCTTTACCGAAGCGGTGCGCTGCGGACGCTTGGCCGGGTGGACCATGGGGATGCATACCTCGACACCGATGCGATCGAGCGGGAGCGCGGCATCACAATCTTTTCAAAGCAGGCGGTCCTGACGCTTGACGGGACAGAGCTGACGCTGCTCGACACACCGGGCCATGTCGATTTTTCCAGCGAAATGGAGCGCACGCTTTCCGTGCTCGATTACGCGGTGCTTGTGATCAGCGGGACGGACGGTGTGCAGGGCCATACGCTGACCCTCTGGCGCCTTTTGGAGCGCAGCCGTGTGCCCGTGTTCCTGTTTATCAATAAAATGGATCTTCCCGGGGCGGACCGCGCGGCGCTGCTCGACGAGCTGCGCCGCCGTCTGGACGGCGGATGCGTCGATTTCGGCGCGCCGCACGAAACGCTTTGCGAGGAGGCGGCCATGTGCGACGAATCCGTGCTGGAGCAGTATCTTGAAAGCGGGGCAATTTCGGACGGGACGCTTACCGGGCTGATCGGCAAGCGGCGGCTGTTCCCGTGCTTTTTCGGGTCGGCGCTCAGGCTCGGCGGTGTGGATGAACTGCTTTCGGCGCTCGGCCGCTATACGCGCGCGCCAGATTATCCGCCGGCGTTCGGCGCGCGAATTTTCAAGGTGTCGCGCGATCAAAGCGGCGCGCGTCTGACGCACCTGAAGGTGACGGGCGGCGTCCTGCGCGTCAAGGCGCTTATGACGAACCGCCGCAGCGGGATGCCGGATGAACAGATTTGGGAGGACAAGGCCGATCAAATCCGCATTTATTCCGGCGCAAAATACAAGACGGCCGATGAGGTTTTGCCCGGGACCGTCTGCGCCGTGACAGGTCTTGGGAAAAGCCGACCGGGCGAAGGGCTTGGATGGGAGGCGGCGGCGCAGCCGCCGCTGATCGAACCGGTGTTTGCATACCGCGTGCTTCTGCCCGACGGCTGCGACGCGCACGCCGCGCTGCTCAAGCTGCGCATGCTCGAGGAGGAGGACCCGCAGCTTCGCATTGCCTGGAACGAGCGCCTTCGGGAAATTTGCATCCAGTTGATGGGCGAGGTGCAGATGGAGATCTTAAAGCGCCGGATTCTGGAACGCTTTGGGCTTGACGTGTCCTTTGGAAAAGGCGGTATCGTTTACCGCGAGACAATCAAACAGCCGGTACACGGCGCAGGGCACTTTGAGCCGCTGCGCCATTACGCGGAGGTCCATCTGCTGCTGGAGCCGGCCGGACGCGGCGAGGGGATCACATATGCCAGCGCGTGCAGCGAGGATATGCTCGACCGCAGTTGGCAAAGGCTGATCCTTTCGCAGCTTGCACAGCAGACAATCCCCGGCGTGCTGACGGGCGCGCCCATTACGGACATGCGTATCACACTGCTGGCCGGCCGTGCCCATGAAAAGCACACCGAAGGGGGCGATTTCCGCCAGGCCGCCCTGCGCGCGGTGCGTCAGGGTTTGATGCAGGCGGAAAACGTGCTGCTCGAGCCGTGGTACAGCTTTCGCCTGGAGGTCCCCGGCACATGCGTCGGCCGGGCGATGTCCGATTTGCAGCGCATGTACGCACGCGTGTCGGCTCCGGAAACGGCGGCCGGCGGGGCGGTGCTGACCGGGGCGGCGCCCGCCGCGTGTATGCGCGATTATGCCGCCGAGGTCAGCGCCTATACAAAGGGGCGCGGGCGGCTGTTCTGCACGCTGAGCGGCTATGAGCCGTGCCACAACCAGGGCGAGGTTGCGGCAGCGGCCGGGTACGATTGTGAGCACGACCTAGATTTTCCGGCTGATTCCGTATTCTGCGCGCACGGCGCGGGATATACGGTCAAATGGAGCGAGGCGGCCGCGCATATGCATGTTGATCCCGGCCGTCTGCCGGGCGTACAAGTCCATGAAACGGACGTTCCCGCAGCGCGCGGCACATCGCGGGAAACCTATTCCGGCACGCTGGAGCAGGACCGGGAGCTTGAGGCGATCTTTGTGCGCACCTACGGCCCGATCCGGCGCGGTCCGGCCGGGCCAGCGCGCGTTGCGCGGCAGCCGGAGGGTGTGTCGCCGTGGGACGGCGGGGCCGGTGCGGGGCCGGAATACCTGTTGGTGGACGGATATAACATGATCTTTGCATGGGAGGATTTCAAGCGGCTGGCGCGCGATCATCTGGACGCGGCCCGCCAGGCATTGATGGACCTGCTCTGCAATTATCAGGGCTTTCGCAAATGCGCGGTGATTCTGGTGTTCGACGCTTACAAGGTGCCGCGCGGCACAGGGGCGGTGAGCCGTTATCACAACATCCACGTCGTCTACACAAAGGAGGCGGAGACAGCCGACGCCTTTATCGAGAAGGTGACGTATGAGATCGGCGGGCGCCGCCGCGTGCGGGTGGCGACGTCGGACAGCGCGGAGCAGTTGATCATCCTTGGCCACGGCGCGCTGCGCGTGCCGGCCGACCTGTTCCGAATGGAGCTTGAGCGCACCAGCGGAGAAATTACCGCTTTTCTGGAGAAAAACAACCGCCTGAAAAAGTCCCTGAACGTCAGGGCGGCTCTGGAACGGGCGGGCGGGAGCGCCAAAGCGCCAAAACGGGCGGCCGATTCGCCCGGGAAATAAAAAGCGGAGCCGCCGGAAAACTTCCGGCGGCTCCGCTTTTATGAACGCCTTCAGGCGCTTCGATCCTGCTCGATCAGCATGCGCAGCGCCTCGCAGGCGACCTCGACAGTTTTGCGCATGTCAGTATACGCCATGATGGACGACGCGCGGCAGCCGCGGATGGAGGAGATGACGAAAATTGCTGCGGACTCCATCTCCGAGGACATGACGTTGCCGCGCCGCCAGGCCTCCCAACGCTCCTTCAGACGGCCCTCGGCGGGCATGGCTTCAGGCTCGTGCTGGCCATAGAAGGAATCCTTGGATTGGGTGATGCCCTCGGCGAAGTTGTAGCCGAGCTTTTTGGCGGCCCGTGCAAGCGCGTCGACCACATGCCGGTCCGCGACGGCCGGGTATTCGATTGGGATGTAATGGATGGTCGTCCCCTCGTCGCGCACGGCGGCGGTGTTGATGACGCCGTCGAGCGTTTCGTCATACGCCTTGTCGCAGACGCGCCCGGCCGTGCCCACACGGATGAACGTGTCGGCGCCGCATTTAATCAGCTCCTCAACCGCGATGGCTGCGGACGGGCAGCCCATGCCGGTGGAGGTAACGGAAACCTTGACGCCGTTTAACGTGCCGGTCCATGTTTTATGCTCGCGGTTGTGGGCGACAAGCTTGGCGTCGTCAAAGTAGCTGGCGATCAGATCGGTGCGGAAGGGGTCGCCCGGCAGCAGCACATAACGGCCTACGTCGCCCGGCTTGCAGTGGATGTGGTAGAGCTTTCCGTCTGGAGTTAACATTTATAATCTTCCTTTCCTGCCGGGACGCCTGCTTTTGCGGGCGCCCTGCGGCGTTTAAAATTGCGGCGTGGTCAGCGCGCGCCCTTGTCATAAGGCACGCCCGCCGCGGCCGGACCGGGGGAGCGCGAGGATGTGATGGTCAGGACCAGCAAAGTCGCGATATAGGGCAGCATTTTATAGATCGTATCCGGGATCCCCAATCCAAGCAGGAACGGGATGCCGGAATAGGCCGCGGCAATGGTTTTGGTAAGCCCGAAAAAGAGCGCCGCGAAAAAGATGCGTGAGGGCTTCCACTGGCCGAAAACAAGCACCGTCAGTGCGAGAAAGCCGTAACCAGCGACCGTGGAATTGAACATGGTGGTGGACGGGATGATGTAGATAAGCCCGCCAAGCCCGCCTAGTGCGCCGGAGAGCAAAACGCCGGTGTAACGCATCCGGTAAACGTCGATGCCGACAGAGTCGGCTGCCTGCGGATTTTCACCGCAGGAACGCAGGCGCAGCCCAAAGCGCGTCTTATACAGCACATATGAGGAAATAAGCAGGATCGCGACGCCGAGATATGTGGTGATATACGCGTTTTGGAACAGCATGGGGCCGATGACCGGGATGTCGCCCAAAAGCGGGATTTTGTCGATACGGAAGGTGTTTTTAAAGGACACCTGCTCAACCTCCTGGACAACGCGCGCGAAGAAGATGCAGAATGCGGTTGAAAAGGTGTTGAGAGCCGTGCTGCTGATGGTCTGGTCCGCCTTCAAATTGATCGATGCAAATGCGTGCAGCAATGAAAGCAGCATCCCCATCGCCATGGAGATGAGGATAGCGGCCGCAAGGCAGAGCCAGACCGGCATGGACGCCTGGAACTTGCTTACAAACAAGATCCCCCAAAATCCACCGAACACCATGATGCCCTCCAGCGCGATGTTCAGCACGCCGCTTCGCTCGGAAAACAGCTCGCCGAGCGCAACGACCATGAGCGGGACAAAGAAAATCATCGTCTGCTGGCAGAGAAAATAAAACGAGTTCATACCTTTTCCCCTCCCTTCGCGGCAGGCTTACCCTGCGGCGCGCTGCGAAGCTGGAAGGAGCGCACCGCATTGCGGATGACAAGCGCAAAGGCGCTGAAGTAGATGATGACCGAGATGATGATATTGACAATCTCCGGAGAGAACCGGTAGGTCTGCATATAGAAGCCGGACACCTGCATATAGGCGATGAACACAGCGGTAAAGATGATGCCGACCGGATGGTTGGAGGCGAGCAGCGCAACGGGGATGCCGTTGAAGCCTTCGGCGGCAAGCACGTCGACGGGCTTGATGTATTTACCGGCGGACGACAGATACATCAACGCGCCGCCAAGCCCGATGAGCGCACCGGAAATCATCATTGAAAGGACGATGTTGCGCTTTTCATTGATACCGGCATAGCGGCTGGCGTCGCGGTTTTTGCCGCATGCCTTCAGCTCGAAGCCAAAGGTTGTCTTATTGAGCACGATATACACAATCACCGCCATGACGGCCGCGATCAAAAAGCCGATATTGGCCATGCTGCCAGGGAACAGTTTGTCCATGCCGGCATATGGCAGCGTGTGCCCGGCTGGAACGACCTGCGACTGACCCTTGAGCGGGTCGTAGATGGCCTGCTTGACAATATGGTTTGCCAGGTACATGCCGATGTAGTTCATCATAATGGTGGCGATGACGATGTTGACGCCCAGATGCGCCCGCAGCAGGCCGGGCAGCAGCGCCCAGAGCGCGCCGCCAAGCATACCCGCGAAAAGAGGAATGATCCAGCCAAGAGGTCCGGGAAGGTCGAAACGGATCGCAACAAAGAGTGAACAGACCGCGCCGATAATAAACTGTCCGGGTCCGCCGATGTTAAAAAGGCTTGTCTGGAACGCAAGGCCGACGCCAAGACCCGTCATAATGATGGGCGTCGCGTAGTACAGGACGTTGCCCAACCCCTTCATACCGCCGGTGAAGCCGCCGAGCATCAGTGTTTTAATGCCGTTGGCCGCCTGCGGCGGATTGCACAGCGCCAGCACGAGGAAACCGAGCAGCAGGCCGATGACGATTGCGACCAGGGAGGCCAGCAGCCCGGTATAATTGCGCCTGGGCACAGGGCCGTGTAATCTTTTCATTGCTGCGGCACACTCCTTTTTGAACCGGACATATACAGCCCGATGTCGTTGACCGTCGTTTCGCCGGGCAGCACGTCCGCTACGATCTCCCCTTCATACAGCACAAGAATGCGGTCGCTGAGATTCATGACCTCGTCAAGCTCAAACGAGATAAGAAGGATGGATTTGCCCGCGTCGCGCTGCGCCAGCAGCTGCTTATGGATATATTCGATCGCGCCCACGTCCAGGCCGCGCGTCGGCTGGACAGCGATAATCAAATCCTGATTCATATCAATTTCCCGCGCAATGATCGCTTTTTGCTGATTGCCGCCCGACATGCTGCGCATATGCGTCAGAGGCCCTTCGCCGCAGCGGATGTCAAACCGCTTGATCAGCTCGCGCGCGTACTGGCTGCGGCGGTCGAAACGGATAAAGCCGCAGTGCTGAAATTCGGGGGTAAAGTATTTTTTTAAGGCCAGGTTTTCCTCCAGCGTGTCGTCAAGGATCAGGCCGTGCTTGTGGCGATCCTCCGGGATGAAGGAGAAGCCGCCGGTGTTGCGCGCGCGGATGGAGGCGTGCGTCATGTCGCGCCCGTCCAGAACGATCTGCCCGCCGTCGGCCGGGATCAGCCCGGAGAGGCAGGCTGCCAGCTCGCTTTGGCCGTTTCCCTCGATGCCCGCGATGCAGAGGATTTCGCCGCGGCGCAGGTCGAACGAAATATGGTTGAGGACATTCCTGTTTCTGTTTTCACGGTTGGCGACGCACAGATCACGCACGCACAGCGTCGTCTCGCCAGGGTGAAATTCCTGCTTTGCAAGGCGCAGCTCGACCTTACGCCCAACCATCATCTCCGACATCTGTTCCGGCGATACGTCGGCTGTTTCAACGGTGCCGATATACTTGCCGCGGCGCAAAACCGTGCAGCGGTCTGCGACTTGCTTGATCTCGTTGAGCTTGTGCGTGATGAAAATGATCGCCTTGCCCTCGTTTTTCAGGCTGTTCATAATTTCCATCAGCTCGTCGATCTCCTGCGGCGTTAAAACGGCTGTCGGCTCATCGAAGATCAGGATATTATTTTCGCGGTAAAGCATCTTGAGGATTTCAACGCGCTGCTGCATACCGACAGAAATGTCGGACACATTGGCGTCCAGATCGACCTTCATGTTATACCGCTCGCTCAGAGAAAGGACCTTGGCGCGCGCTTCGTCCATCCTGAGACGCCCGCCCCTGACGGTTTCGGCCCCAAGGATGATGTTCTCAAGCACAGTGAAGTTTTTGACCAGCATAAAGTGCTGGTGTACCATCCCGATCCCCAGATCGTTGGCGGTGTGCGGGTTCTGGATCTTGACGGGCTTGCCGTCGAGAAAAAGCTCCCCCTTGTCCGGCTGGTACAGGCCGAACAGGATGCTCACCAAGGTTGATTTGCCGGCGCCGTTTTCCCCCAAAAGCGCGTGAATTTCTCCACGGCGGACCTGAAGGACAATGTCGTCGTTTGCGACAACGCCCGGAAACAGCTTGGTGATATGCATCATTTCTATTGCATATTCGCTCATATGTTTCACCCTGCGATTCTTGTCGGTGGTATGGGCGGCCGCAAAATCAGCCCGAAACTGATTTTGCGGCGCGCGGCGGATGCATGAGACACGGCGGTCAGTTGATCACCTCAACGTTGACAAGCGACAGTCCGGAGACGAGCGTTTCAAGATCGATGGAGTTTCCGCTTTCATCGACATCCTTAACCATCCCGGAGACGACGCCGTCCTCGTCGGCGGCCATCTTTGCGGCGATCGCATCGTAATCGGCCTGCGTGAAGTTTTTAAAGCGGGAGGTTTCCATCGGCAGGCCGACCGCGTTGTCCTTGATATCGAGGCGCGCGTTGACGCCGCCCGGAAATTCGCCGTTATAGAACATAGTGATGCCGTCGTAAACCGCGACGGAGAGGTTTTTCATCGCGGAAGTGAGGACCGTTTCAGAGCTTGCCGACTGGTCCAGATCGACGCCGATCGCGACACAATCGCCGCCGACCGATTCACACGCCGCAAAAACATTGTCGGGCGTGCCGCAGCCGAAGATGCACTGCGTGCCGCTTTGATACCAGGAGGCCGCCTTCGTCTGGTTTTCCGGCAGAATATCGAATGTGCCGGTGTAATGGTACTTGCAGGAGACGGCTCCAGGCTCAAGCCCAAGCTCCCTGGCGGCATATTCGGCGCCCTGGAGATAGCCGTAGCCATAGCGCACGACAGACGGGACCGCCATCGCTCCGAAAAATCCGAGATCGCGGTAGCCGTCCTTCACAGCGGCGTAGCCGGCAAGAAATCCGGCCTGTTCTTCAGCGAAAACGATCGAGTATGTGTTGTCTGCCGTCTTGTAGTCGGTATAGGTGCCGTCCTGCGGCGTGCCGTCAAGGATGATGAATGAAACGTCGGGATACATGTCCTGCGCCTTGTACACAGCGGCTTCAAACAGATAGCCTGGGCATACGACGAGCTTGGCGCCGTTATTGACCGCCGATTCGATAGCGACCAGATAGCCGTCCGTGGATTGGTCGATGGGACGGTAATACTGATGCGTGATGTTGTTTTCCTCGGCGTATTTTGCCAGCCCTTCCCATGCGCCCTGGTTAAAGCCGCGGTCGTCGATGGAGTTGGCGTCGGTGACAACGGCCAGCTCGTAGACGGCGCCGCCGCTGGAACCGGCGGGCGTGGAAGCCGCGCCCGATGCCGTGCTGCCGCCGGATGAAGTGCCGCAGGCCGCCAGTGAGAGCATGGCGCTGGCTGCAAGGAATGCGCAGAGGATACTTTTCAAGCTTTTTTTCATTTCGAAACCTCCAAAGATGATTCTTAAGTTTATGGGTGCGGGAGGACCGCACACAGTTTCCAGAATTTTGGAATCGCATTCCCACGTGGGAATAGCGGGAAAAGGCCGCCATGGCGGCCTTTTAATCCTTCTATAGGGACAAGAAGGGCGCTTGGATATCAAAAATCAGCGGAGCAGCTTGACTGCGGAGCTTGTACCAATGCGGTCGCAGCCCGCGTTTACAAATGCTTCAAGATCCTCGGGCGTGCGAATGCCGCCGGCAGCCTTGATTTTGACCTTCGGGCCTATGTGCTTGCGGAATAAAGCGATGTCCTCAAGCTGCGCTCCCGCGGTGCCGAAGCCGGTCGAGGTTTTGATGTAATCGGCGCCCGCGTCCGTAACACAGCGGCACAGGGCGATTTTCTCCGCCTCGGTGAGATAACAGGTTTCAATGATGACCTTCAGGATGCGGCTGCCCGCAGCCTGTTTGACCGCGCGGATTTCTTCTGTGACCTTGTCGAACGCGCCGCTTTTAACGTCGCCGAGATTGACGACCATGTCCACTTCAACAGCGCCGTCAGCAATGGCCTGGCGCGTCTCCGCAACCTTGATTTCGGTTGTGTTGTACCCGAGCGGGAATCCGATGACCGTACAAATGGCAAGCGCATCGCCGTATTGATCATGAATGCGCTTGATAAAGCACGGGGGCACGCAGACAGAAGCGGTGTGGTATTTGACCGCCTCATCGCAGAGCAACTCGATTTCAGGCCAGGTGGAAACAGCCTTGAGCAGGGTGTGGTCGATCATTCCCAAAACTTTTTCTTTGTCCATAAAACCCTCCGTTAATCTGACAGTGAATCGATTTTGTGATAGAATAAATGCAATGCATTTATTCTATCTTTTATGGCCAGGGCGATACGCGGGCGCGGCCCGCTGCCGCCCTGATGGCCGATTTTATCATGCCGCTTTGTGAGCATGATAAAATACTAACATTTCACAAATGTTGTGTCAATCTATTACGAGGTAATTTCTCTAGTTTAGACATAATTAATATTTTGGATTTATTAATTATGCGCATATACTGTTGCACAAACAAAATTAAAAAATACTTTTTATCAAAAATATCTTTTGCTTTTTGATAAAAAGTGTTAATATGTGATTGGAATTTTGATAACAGCAGGATACAGGGTGTTTGAATGGAGGCTAATAGCGTGGGCAAGAAAAACGATAGACTCAACCGGCTCATTGGGATTTTAAAAATTCGCGGCGCGGTTTCGATCAGGGAGCTTGCGCAGACGCTGGAAGTCTCAGAAATGACGATACGCAGGGATATGAAGCTGCTTCAGCAGAATAAGGTGGTCGAAAATGTCGATGGCGTAATGGTCTACAATCCCGCGCATACGCTTGTCGAAACGGACAAGGAGTACAGCCTTGCGTTGGAGGAGGAACGCAGGAATGCGGAAAAAGCTGCGATCGGTGCATTTGCGGCTTCGCTGGTGGCGCAGGACGATATGATTATCATTGACACGGGGACGACAACGGTCCACATCGCGCGCAATCTGCCAACCAATTTGCATCTGTCGGTATTGTGTTATAATATCAACATTTTGATGGAATTGAGACGAAAACCGAATATACAACCGCTTTTTGCGGGCGGTTATTATCACGCAAATGCACAGATGTTTGAAAGTAAGGAGGGCGTTGAATTCATCAGCGGAATCCGTGTGCAAAAGGCGTTTGTTTCAGCGGCAGGCGTTCACTGCCAGTTGGGCGTAACCTGCATCAACAATTACGAGATCGAGACAAAACGGGCGATTTTGCGCTCCTCGCTGGAAAAAATTCTTGTAGCGGATTCAAGCAAATTTGGCCGGGTCTGCGCGGCTTACTGCTGCGATATGAATGATATTGATACGATCATCACAAATAAGGACCTTTCGCCCGAATGGATCGACCAGATTCGCAGCAAGGGGATCAAGCTGTACCTTGTTTAATTATGAGCATGCGCCGCGGCTGATACAGCTTTTGATTTTTAAAAAAGCCCCGGATACAGACGAAAAATTTGTGTGAAGAATCTGTGTTCCTATTGGACAGCGCATAGGGTTTGGAGTATAATAGAAGCAATCACACCTATGGGAGGTTTTGGCATGGCGGATAAGAAGCAGTTTGACGGATCGGAAACGTCGAAAAAGTCTAAAAGCCTGCTTTTCTCTCTCTCGCAGGCAAAGCCGGCGTCCACCGCCGAGGCGGAGACATCGGCTAATCAAAGCTTGCTGTACACGCTCTGGAAAAGCGTCTCCGGAAAGTTTGCGAAGCCTGCACAGCCGCAGGAAGAAAAACCGGCTGCCCAGGAGCCGGAGGCGGAGCTGTTTGAGGATGATCATCCGCTTGCAAGGCTGCGGCGCGCCTGGAGCCAGGAGCAGGCGGCATCCCGTGGGGACAATACAGATTCGGACCAGGCGCCCTTCGGGCCGCAGGATCTGCTTGATGGCGGGGAGCTGCTGCCGGTTCACCGCCGGCTGATCGAGCAGGCTGCCCGGTCGGCTGCAGAGATGCTCGCGTCGTTTCATGGCGATGGTGAACAGCTCCAGGCGGTCAATGGGCATGTCGGGGTGATGGAATCCGAGGATGGCCTGAGCGCCTGGCTGCTGTTGCTGCCGCCGCTGTATGGGGGCGGCGATGTGACGCTGGAGCATTTGTATACCGCGCTGGTCGAGCGCGGTATTACATATGGCGTCGACATACAGGCGCTTGAGACATTGGCGCAGCCTCTTTATTTCCGTATTGTCGAGGCTGCGCGGGGGACGCCGCCGGTTGACGGTGAGGATGGAAGCGTCGAGGAGGTCATCCCGACCAGTTCCAGCGTCCGGTTTGTGGAAAAGCAAAACGGCATCATCGACTTTAAAGATATGAACTGGTTCCACAATGTCAATGCGGGAGACGTTCTTTGCCGGCTGATCCCGCCTGTGCCGGCAAAGAACGGGACCAACATCCATGGCGCCCAGCTTACCGCCAGGGAAGGGCGCAGGGCTGTGCCGCCTGCGGGGAAAAACACGGTTGTCAGCGAGGACGGCCTTACGCTCGTCGCCAGGATTGAGGGCGAGGTTGTTTACCGGTCGGGCCAATACCATGTGGAGCAGGCGCTTACAATCAATGGAAATGTCGATTTTTCCACAGGCAACCTCGATGTAAAGGGCGCGGTGATCGTGATGGGCGATATCTGCGAAGGCTTTACAGTCAAGGCCAGCGGCGATATCACTGTATATGGGATGATCGAAGGCGCGACGCTGGTTTCGGGCGGGAACATCTTTGCAAAAACCGGCATGAATGGAAATGGAAAGGGTTCAATGACAGCCAGGGGGGAGATCCGCTGTAAATTTATTGAAAACGGTTCTGCTGATGCAGAGGGAAATATTTATTTGGAGAGCGCGATCAATGCGCGGTTGTCAAGTCAAAGCTCCGTTTTGGTCAAATCAGGCCGCGGCGCACTGATCGGCGGGGAAACTGTCGCGATGAAAACGATCGAGGCCACGTCGGCCGGCAATAAAAACAATTACCTGACAACCGTTTCCATCAAAGCGACCGAATCGTTCAAAATAAAGCAAAAGCAGGTCGAGGACGACCTTCGGAAAACGTTTGAGGAGCTGGATGAGCTGACCTCGTCAGAAAACGGCACGGCTATGACGAATGAAGCGCGCCTGCGCAGCAGCACGTTGAAAATGAAGGAACGAAAGCTTCGCCAACAGCTCGAGCAGATGCGCGCGCAATGTGAGGAGCTGGATTCAGCCGTCATGCGCTTCGGCGCACTGTATCCAAACACGGTGGCTGGAATCGGCGGCGCGGCCGCAACCTCCAAGCAGGAGCATACTCACTGCCTGATTTATCAAAAGGATCGTGAAATTGTGTTTGGCACGGTATAATTGATATTTTAATTTTCAAACAGGCCCCAGGGAACAACATGATTTTAGGTGAAGCAAAGTGGATGATTTGGATATCGGCAGCGTGCTGCAGGCCAGCCGCGGTGAAAAAAAGATCAGCCTGCGCCAGTTGGCGGAAAGGACTGGTCTGACAGCTTCGATGTTAAGCCAGATTGAACGGAATCTTGTCAACCCTTCCATCAATACGCTCAAGGTGATCGCAGCGGCTCTCGAGATTCCCATGTATAAATTTTTTATGGGCGGCGGCGCTGACAAAAATCTGGTCGTACGGCGTGACGCGCGCATTACGCTCGGACGTCCTGAGGCGGAGGATATCGTATATGAGTTGCTGACCGCGAATGTCAGCGGCAGTATCGAATTCTGCATGATGCACATACCGGCCAAGAACGGTTCCCACAATGTGGAGTCCATCCACAAGGGCGAGGAAGTCGCATATGTGGCGCAGGGGAAGATTACAGTCTATATCAACGGCGCCGCATATGAACTGGAGACGGGCGACAGCGTGCTGATTCCGCCGGGCAGCGTCCACCGCTGGCAGAACAGCGCGGATGAGGAGGCGCAGGTGCTGTTTGCCGTCACACCACCGAGTTTTTAACTGTGTTCAGTTAAATTTAACAAATTTCGAGGCTTTCTGTTCAGCATTCATACAGATTTCTCTCTGTATAGCCAATTTTTTAATGGAATCTGTTGACTTCCAATAAAATGATGTTAAACTGTACTTAACGATACGGCTTTATTGTCGTGTACAGTTTAACATCTTTCTTTTTTTCTAAGGAAAATAACGGTATTGGGAGGTCGTTTTTATGGGAAAAGATTTATCGGCGGCGTATGCGTACATTGATGAAATCCGGGATGAAACCATTGCGCTTTACAAAGAATTTGTAAACCGTGAGAGCTGGAGCAAAACGCCGGACAAGGTCCGTATTTTTTCCGATTTTCTCAAGGGGGAGATGGAGAAGGCCGGCTTTGAATGCCGCTATGTGCCTGTCGGCGTCAACGCCGATACGCTTGTCGGCATTCTCGGCAAGGACCGTCCTGGTAAACCGATTCTGTTCTGCGGACATATGGACACGGTGTTCCCGACAGGGATGCATCCGGAAAACCCGTTTAAGATTGAGGACGGAAAAGCGTATGGACCGGGTGTGCTCGATATGAAGGGCGGCATTCTGATTGCGCTGACGACAGTCAAGGCGCTGAACAAAATCGGATATGCGGACAGGCCGATCAAGTTCTGCTTTTCAGGCGATGAGGAGATCAATCACACCGGCTCGCAGGGCGCTGAGGTGATCGAGGCCGAGGCCAAAGGCTGCCTGTGCGCCTTCAATATGGAAACCGGCATGATCGACAACTACCTGTGCACCGGGCGCAAGGGCTGCCTGCGTTACACGGTGGAGGTCGACGGTGTGGAGACGCACTCCGGCAACGACTTCCAGGGCGGCAGAAGCGCCATTGCCGAGATGGCCTATAAAATCATTGATTTTCACAATATGACCGATCTTTCAATCGGAAATACCTGCAACATCGGCACTATAACCGGCGGAACGGTACCCAACGCGGTGCCCGCTCACTGTGAAGTGGTTCTCGATATGCGCTATACCACTCTGAGCGGCAAGGAGAAATTGCTCGCGCAGCTTGATGAAATCTGCAAGCGCACGCACATCGACGGAACCACCACAAAATATGCGTTTTTAAACAAGCTCGATGTGTTTGAGACAACCGACGAAGGGATGCGCTTTTTCAATTTTGTAAAGGACATCGCAAAGGAATACGGCCTGCCTGAGGTCAGCGGGCGTCCGCTTGGCGGCGGTTCCGACGCGGCCTCCACAACCATGGCCGGTGTCCCGACCATCTGCTCCTGCGGCGTGCGCGGTCAGTGGAACCATACCATGAAGGAATATGCGGTTGTCGATTCGATTTTCGACAGGAGCAAAATGTATGTCGCCGCCGTTGCAAATGCAGACCGGTTTGCAGAGGGTGCGGACTGAGACGGCGAAACGATCATAAAAATTCCTGCTTAGGAGGGAGAGATAGCAATGAATACCCTGGTTGTGTTTCTGATTTCCATGATCTTTCTGTTGACAGTTCTGATCAAATTCAAATGGAGCGCGTCGGTGGGGCTTGTGTTGGCGACCATTCTGATGGGCCTGCTTTCAGGCATGCAGGTGGGCGAGCTGACCGGCTTTATCAGCGGCGGGTTTGGCAATACCATGACAAGCACGGGCCTTGTCATCATCTTCGGCTGCATCTTCGGCGAGATGCTCGGTTCCTCCGGCGCGCTGGAGGAAATCGCGAAATTCCTGCTGCGCAAGGTTGGCTCCAAGCATGATTACCTCGCGATCAATCTGCTGGGCTACGTGGTGTCCATCCCCGTTTATTTCGGGTCGGCCTACGTCATGCTTTCGCCGCTTCTGAATTCCCTTCAGAAGCTTACCAACAAAAAAATGATTGGGTATGTCAACGCGCTGTTTGTCGGCTTGCTGCTGACGCATTGTGTTGTAGCGCCCACGCCGGGTCCGGTCGCTGTCGCGGCGGAGGTTGGCGCAAATCTGGGCTGGTTTATCTTCTACGGTATGATTGTCTCCATTATTGCCAGCCTGATCTGCGGCTGGCAGTTCTCCAACGCACTCAACGCGCATGACCGGAAAGCTGTGCGGGAGATGATATCCTCGGACAACGAGCTGATTCAGGCTGACCCGACGAAGCCGTCTGCGGCGACAGGGTTCCTTCTCATCCTGTTTCCGATCGTTCTGATCGTGCTCGGCTCTGTCATTCCGATGTTTGTTGCAGAAGGTTCCGTCATCTATACGATTTTCCAGTTCGTCGGCGATAAGAACATCGCGCTGTTCATGGCGATGCTGCTTTCGGCAATCGTGCTCAGAAAATATCTTGTTGCGGGACCGGCGAGCAAGGGGATCATGCGCTACATCGATTCCAGCGCCAACAAGGTCGGCAGTATCCTCATGGTCATCGGATGCGGCGGCTGTTTTGCCAAGGTTATCACGGAAACGGGTATCGGCGACGCGCTGGCGGAGATGTTCTCACACTTTAATATGCCGGTGATTTTGCTTGGTTTTATTCTTGCCATGATTATCCGCGCGGCAGTTGGTTCCGCGACCGTCGCCATGATGACGGCCGTATCGATTGTCGGCCCGGCCATCGCAATTCAGGGGCTTTCCCCGGTGCTTGTGGGTCTTGCGGTCTGCGCGGGTACGGTCGGCCTGACGCTTCCGACGGACGGCGCGTTCTGGCATCCGTCCCAGCTCAATGGGATTTCCATCAATGAGACGATGACAGTCACCATCAGCACGACTCTGGCCAGCTTGGCAGCGTTTGCAATCATTCTGCTGCTCAACTGCTTCAGCGGCGTTCTGCCCGGATTATTTTAGAAATTAGGTGCCAATCCATGGAAAACATGATACTGACAATGACGGAGGATGAGTGGGTAAAAAAATACCCGCTCATCCGTTCTCTCCAGAATTTGCAGGAATGCTTCTGGATCAACGACAAAAAGGAACCGTTTGACAGCGCGGTCAAAAAATGCGCGCTTGGTATGCATGATATTGAGGATGCCAGCGACCGGCTGACGCGGTTTGCGCCGTATATCGCAAAGGCGTTTGCACAGACGGCAGCAAGCGGCGGGATTTTAGAGTCGCCGCTGCGCGAAATACCGCATATGAAGCGCGCGCTGGAGGAGCGCAGCGGCGTCGCTATCGGCGGCCGGATGCTGCTGAAATGCGACAGCGAGCTGCCGATCTCAGGCTCCATTAAAGCGCGCGGCGGTATCTATGAGGTTTTAAAGCACGCAGAGGAACTTGCAGTCGAACACAAGCTGCTGTCCTATACGGATGATTATGCCTGTTTGGCGCAGCCGCGTTTTCGGGACTTTTTTTCGCAGTATAAAATCGCGGTCGGTTCAACGGGCAACCTGGGCCTTTCCATCGGGATTATGAGCGCCAAGCTTGGGTTTCACGTGACAGTCCATATGTCGGCCGACGCGCGCCAGTGGAAAAAGGATATGCTGCGCGGCCTTGGCGTCCATGTCATCGAGTATGAAAACGATTACAGCAAGGCGGTTGCCGAGGGCCGCCGCCAGGCCGAGGCCGATCCGTACTGTTATTTTATCGATGATGAGAATTCCAAGGACCTGTTTTTGGGCTATACGGTGGCTGCCCTGCGGCTGAAAAAGCAGTTGGAACAGATGCAGATTACAGTTGACCAAGCGCATCCGCTGTTTGTTTATCTCCCGTGCGGCGTGGGCGGCGGGCCTGGCGGTGTTGCATTCGGCATCAAGAGCATCTATGGGGATGCGGCGCATTGCTTTTTTGCAGAACCGACGCATTCCCCCTGTATGCTGCTTGGAATGTATACGGGATATTATGACCGCGTCAGCGTTCAGGATTTCGGCATCGACAACCGCACCGCGGCCGACGGCCTGGCGGTCGGCCGGTGCTCGCATCTGGTCGGCCCGATGATGCATCCGTTCATGAGCGGTGCGATGAGCGTCTGCGACGAGCGCATGTACCGGCTGCTGGCGATGATGGCCGACACAGAGCAAATCCGCCTGGAGCCAAGCGCGCTGGCCGGCGTGCCAGGCGCCGTCAATTTGTTTGGAACGAATGCGGGAATGGATTATTTAAAGCGGGAGGGGCTTTCCGCGTCCGCTGACCATTTCACGCACATTGTATGGGCAACAGGCGGCAGCATGGTGCCTGACGACGTTATGCGCGCGTATTATGAAAAGGGAAAGGCGCTGCAATCGCTCTGACAGGCGCTTTACAAAAAAGCGGGCGGGGCGGGCTGTATTTACAGCCCGCCCCGCCCGTTTCAAATTTGCTTTTATTGCTCCAGAATCGGCAGCGTTTGCGCGCCGTGCTCCAAAATTGCCGTGGGAACATCCAGCGTCCCGCCCAGATACGTTTTGGCCAGCTCCAGCGCCTCGTCCAAAGTTTTAACCACATCGATCTGGACATTCTTAAACAATTCGGGTTCCATCTCGGTCACACAGATCAGATGGTATTTTTCCGAAAACTCCGCGAACAGATAACCGACATATCCGCCGATGGAGAAATTTTTGCGCACATCCGCTTCCCGCTGCGTCATATCTGTAAAATCCTGAATATAATGGGCGCAATCCTTGTCGCCGAAGCCCTCCAGGCAGGCGGAAATCATGATCAATACCGCGCCGTCGTTGGCGATGCGCACCTGATTGGTAATTGTTTTGGAGGACTGATAGAGATTGATATCCTTCGGATATCCGCCCGCAGAAGCGATTACAAGATCAGCCCGGCGCTTCACATGCACGCCGTCCATTTTATGAACCAGCGCGCAGGCTGCCCGGTGCGCCGCGATCCAATGGCCGGCAAAGGCCGCTGTAATATTTTGATTGGAATCGGCTACGACATTGAGCAGGAAATCGGGCTTTGCAAAAGCGGCGGCCTCCTCCATATCGCTGTGGAAGGGATTGCTGGCCTCCAGATTGCCGCTGTGCACATCGGGATTGGCGCCGCTGCCGATTCCAGGATTCAGAGCGAAATTGTGATTATGCAGGATAGTGTCGATATAGGCAATTCCCGGAACAATCGATTTTCGTCCGCCGCCGTAACCGGCAAGGAAATGATATACAACGCCTCCGGTCAAAATCAAACGGTCGCAGTCAAGCGCGGCGCGGTTGAGCCAGACCGGCGTACCGCGCGATGTGGTTCCGACATAGCGCATCTGTTCCTTCTGGCGGCAATCATGATCGATTGTGCGGATACGTGCATAAAGCGATTCGCCGATCAGACTTTTCCATTCGGCTTCTGTTTGAGCGCGGTGCGTTCCTGTGGCGCTTATAATTAAAATCTGATCGTCGCGCACGCCGATTTTGCCAAGCTCCTCCACCAGGATGGGCAGATAGCTTTTGGGTGCCTGCCAGCTTCGGGTCACATCAGAAATAACAATGCAGACCGTTTCGCCGGGACGGATGATTTCATTGAGCCGGGGGGAACCGATCGGCGTGTCGAGCGCCTCGCGGATACATTGCTCGACAGACCTTCTTTCCAACGGCACCTGGTTCGGTTCCAAAACCTCCGCCAGATTTTTCTCATCGAACGAGGCGCTCTGCACGCCGTGCGCATAGGGAAAGGAAAACGTTAGCATGGTGATGCCCTTCTTTAATCTGAATTATATCCCTGCGAGCGGGAGAAACGTCCCGCATACGCGCAGGCAATCTGTCTGGGCGGCTTGCGGCCTGCGCCGGTCCGGCGGAGGGCCGGCGCGTTTTCTATAAAATTATAGCAGGCATACCTTTGAGAATCAAGCCTGGATATCCGCCGGCAGGCGGACGGCAATGATGCCAGGTATCCGCAATACGGATATACAAAAGTTGACAGCGCGGATAGCGTACCCTATACTGAAGAAAAAGCTTTTTGACCTGGCTGAAGGGGAGGGCGCCGGCATGAAAAGAACCAGAGACAAACGGCCGCGCGGTATGGACCGCATTTGGAGAGGAGCCATCTACGCGGCGGGCATGATATCCCTGGCAATCGGGCTGACCTTGTATACCAAGACAGGGCTTGGCGTTTCCCCGGTTGTTTCGGTTTCATTTTCCATTACGGAAATTTGGGGAATCAATTACGCGCTGTCAACCTTTGGCGTCTACATGCTGTTTTTGGCGGTTCAATTGCTTCTGAAGGGAAAGGCGCGCCGCCCGGGTGATCTGCTGCAAATCCCATTCAGTCTGGTATTCGGCTTGCTGCTTGACTGGTTCAGTCTGGTACAAATCCGTTTTTACACACTGTGGCAAAATCTGCTGCTGCTTTTTGCTGCGATGGCGTTTACAGCGGTGGGGATGTCCATGATGGTCGACATGCGCCTGGTGTTAAGTCCGGCGGACGGCCTGGCCGACACGATTGGAAAATGTACAGGCAGAGGCGTCGGCTTTGGAAAAAATATTGTGGATCTGTCCTGCGTGGTTGTTACCTGTGCCGTCAGTTATCTTTTCAGCGGCAGGATAACAGCGATTGGACTTGGCACACTGATCGCAATGATCTGCGTGGGCAGGCTGGCCGCATTGTTTCAACTGTTGTTTTACGAGCCGCTGCTCCGGCGCGCGGGTTTGCCGGAAGCACACCGTTGCGGCGCCTCGGAACAATTGGCAGAGGAATCCGCCTGATCAGACCGTCGGCGGCAAGGGCTGCGTTCAGGTTGGTGGCGTATGCGGCAAGCAGCCGGATACCGCCAATTTGCAGGATGAATTGGTGATAGAGCCGAATTTATACCTATCATGGATGAACGGGAGCATCTTTTTTGATGCTCCCGTTCATCCATGTGCGGCCGTGCATCCAATCCGACGGATACGGCGCTTACTTCTGGGCGTTTGATATAATTTTTTTTGCCAGATCATAAATGCTCTGCTTATAAAGAACGAGACTGATTTCCAGGCTGGGATGGGATTTTTCAAAACCGCCGACCACATCTGCTACAATTTGAAGCGCCTGGGCGCGCGGAATATGAAAATCGCCGGAAAACATCAGTGGAATCGCGACACTTTTGCAATGGTAAGCGGCCGCTTTTTGCAGCGCAGAGCGGTAACAGTCGGCGAACAGCATTCTGTCGTTATAGCGGCCGCTGTACCATCCAACGCCCGCCACATGAATAATATATTTGCATGCGAGTCCGAATGATGGCGTTATGACGGCTTTTCCGATGCGGCATCGGCCTATTTTTTTACAAGCGGCCAAAAGCTTTTCAGTATCCGCCGCGGCAAAAATGGCGCTGCAAATACCGGGACACGGCCTCAGATCGGAGCTTGCCGCGTTGACGATGGCGTCTGTGTCCATCTTTGTGATATCTCCAAGTACCAAACGCATACGATCACTCCTATCACATAACAACTCCGCCAATGAGATAACCCGCCGCGCTGACAGCCGCAGCAAGCAGCGCATAGGGCATCTGCGACAGCGCGTGGTCCATATTCTGCATTTTGCAGCAGCTTGAGGTCAATACCGTCGCATCCGAATAGAAGCAGGCATGACTGCCGAGCACTGCGCCGGAAACGATCGCTCCCATGGTCAGCAGCGGATTTGCCCCGATTGAAAAGGCGAGCGGCAGGATGATGGGCGTGACAATTGCGGGGATGCCCCAAACGCTTCCGGTGCTGAAATTCAAAATTGCGACAAGCAGAAAGGTAATCATGGGAAATACAGCGGCGTTCACAAAGGGACGGACAGCATTGATTATGTAGCCTGCGATTCCGATATCGCTCATCGCTTCCTGCATTACGAAGGCGAAATAGATGATTGCAATGGTGGGGATCATATTGCAGAATCCATGCATGGCCAGGTCGCAAAATCGGGTGAGCGTCAATTTTTTGCGGGGAACATAGAGCGCAAGGCAGGTCAGGATTGCGGCGGCTACGGCAAGAAACAGCTCGCCCGACCAGATGGCCAGCACAATCAATACGCCGACCGGAAGAATGAAATCTATGATATTTCCCTTGACCTCAACTGCGCGCGCATCCTCATCTTCCTCCTCCAGGTTCAATTCCCTGCTTTCCAGGGAATAGACCTTTCCCGTCGTTTTAACACGGTCATATGCCTTTTTCATACGGCCCAGCTTGGGCAGAAAGCCAAAGCAAAACAACGGCACGATTACAACGGCGGCGATGGCATAGAATGTGTAGGGAATGACATGGTAAAAGGTTTCAATCGCGTTTCCATAGCCAAGCTCCGCGACGCCGTTCTCCGCAAAAAAGAGTCCGGAGAAAAAGATCGCCCAGGTGGAAAAGGGGAGCAGCGCGCAGACCGGCGCGCCGGTGGAATCGATCACATAGGAGAGCGTCTCACGGGGCACCTTGTGCGTATCGGTCAGCTTTTTCATACAGGTGCTCAAGGTCATGATATTCAAGTAATCATCCACAAAAATCAGAATCCCCATGATCCAGGTGACCAGAAGCGTGGACTTGGGTCCGCGGCACAGCCGTCCAAGCCACTTGGAAAAGCCAAGCGTCCCGTGGGACGCGCCCAAAAGCGCAATCAGACTGCCGAACAGCGCGCAGACCATGAACACCCATTCATGATCGCGGTCTGTCGCCACCTTGAAAAACGCCTCCATCCACCCGGTGGGGAAATTCCATCCGCAGATGATGATGTAGGCGACAACCGTGCCGACGATCAGAGGTTCCAAAGTCCGTTTGGTCAGCAATGCCAAAACAATCACTACGATAATTGGCAGCAGGGTCCAAAGGCCAAAATCCATTTTAGTCCGCCTCGATTTCTTATATGTTTTTGGGGACATGATTAAAAACCAGCCTGTGCAGAAATTGAAAACAAGCGCCCCTACAAATCGGTTCTGAGCAAGCCCTTTGAAAGACGGCGACGTAAAAACCGCTTGCAATCCCAACGCTGCTATTTCGCTTTCTATTACGGACTAATATAGCAGATTCTATTTTAAGGTGCTGTTAAGGTGCGTTCCCTCCTATTAAAAAAGCATTATGATCTTTGGCTGTATATAGAAGCTGTACCAATGGAGGAACGCACATGTCCCGGCGGAAAATTTTCCGTCCGGGCTGCGTCAGAAAAACTTGAAATCCGCCAGGATTCCTACGCGTTTCTTCCTTGCCGGGCAAAAAATTTCCTCACCGCTCCATGCACTTTCCCCATTGGTACAGCTTCTAAATCAAAACCGGCCGCCCCAATTGATGGGGCGGCCCGCCGATATGAGGCGCTTATTCCACACGCAGCATCCGGTATCCGACGCCGATATGCGTTTGAATATACTGCGGGGAGTCAGGCTCCTTTTCCAATTTTTTGCGCAGTGTAGCCATAAACACGCGCAGAGAAGCAATATCGTTATCCCAGCTTCGATTCCAGATTTGCTGGGCAATAAACGTGTGCGTTAAGACCTTGCCAACATTTTTAGATAACAGACATAAAAGCTTGTATTCGCTGGGGGTCAGATGCAGCTCCTGACCGTCCATATAGGCGCAGCCCGCGGCATAATCCACCTTCAGCTTTCCATTTGTGAATACAGAATCCGCGTTTGCCATACCGCCTGCCTGTATCGCAGCCAAGCGCCGCTGCGTGACGCGCAGCCTGGCAAGCAGCTCCTCAACGGAGAACGGTTTGGTCAAATAGTCGTCAGCGCCCGCGTCCAAAGCTTCTATTTTATCGGTGTCCTCGCTGCGGGCGCTGATCACGATAATTGGAAGATTGGACCAGGTTCGGACCTTGCGTATAACCTCGATGCCGTCCATATCAGGCAGCCCCAAGTCCAGCAGGATGATTTCGGGATTGTGTGAGGACGCCTCCAAAATGGCGGATTCGCCGTTGGCGGCCGTCAAAAAGCGGTAATCGTGCGCTTTGAGCGTGGTTGTGATTAAATTACGGACGGGTACGTCGTCCTCAACAACTAAAATTAAAGGTTTATTCATGCAGTTCAACCTCCCCGGATGGTATTGAAAATGTAAAGATTGTCCCATGCGGAATTTGGTCCGCAACGCTGATTTCTCCTCCATGCGCATTTACAATCGATTTACACAGCGCCAGCCCCAGCCCCATGCTGCGGCGGCTGTCCGCGATTTTGGCGGAGGCGCTGTAAAACATTTCGAATATATGCGGCTTTGCTTCAGCGGAAATGCCGGGACCATTGTCCGCGATGGAAACAAGGACAAAATCCCCCTGCTTTTTCCACTCGATACGGATATCGGAACCTACCGGCGTATATTTTATCGCGTTATCGATGATATTGATGAGTACCTGGACGATAAGCCTCACATCGATTTGAACCAAAATGTATTCATCAGGTTCGCGGACGATCAGATGGTAGTCCGCGCTTTTGCGGTTGATATGGCGCAGCGCCTCTGCAATTACTTCATCCATGAGTTCTGTGGACATATGCAAGTTCATACGCCCTTCTTCCAGCCTGCTGACGGACAAAAGATTTTCCACCAGATTGATCAGCCACATCGCGTCATCGTATATGTCCGTATACATTTGTTCTTTGGTCTGTGCGTCAAACAGCTTGCCATTGGAAAGAAGATTGCTTGCATTCCCCGATATGGCGGTGAGGGGTGTACGCAGATCGTGGGAGATGGAGCGCAGCAGATTGGCCCGCAGCTGTTCATTTTTTGCCAAAACAGCCGCGGCTTCCTTTTCCTGCGCGTTCTTCTGGTTTTCCAGCGCCAAAGCGCACTCCCCCAAAACGGAGAGCAAAATGCCGTTTTCAAAAGAATCCAACGGCTTTGCTTTTGCCGCTATTCCAATCACGCCATATACCCGATCGCCGATTCGTACAGACCAATAGACGCAGAGGGAATCAGAAAAGGTTTCAGTCCCAGTACCGGCGCGCCGGTTATTTTTCATAACCCACTGTGCGACCGCTTGTTCCTTTGCGCTGGTATACGGTGTATCAGAGCAGCCCTCATCGGCGGTGCAAAAAAGGACCGGTTGTGACAAAACACCGTTTTCAGCGCGGTATACAACGATATCCCTTTGAAAAAGTCTGACCAGCTGCCGTGCGGTTATGGCCATGATTTCCGATTGATCCACAGCCTTTTGCAAACTCTGATTCGTTTCAAACAAGAGTTTCGTGCGCCAGGCAACCTGTGCGGCTCTCTGTGCGTGGGACTTCAGCTTTGACGCTAAGGAGCCGGTGATGAGCGCCGCGATAAACATGACCAGAAATGTGACCAGATAGCCGCTGTCATATGCGTGCAGAGAATATCGCGGTTCCGTAAAGAAAAAGTTGAAAATAAGAACGCTGGCGGCTGATGAAATAAAGCTGCATACAGGGCTTTTTGTGGTCACAGAGATCAGCATGACGCTGAGGATATAAATGGTAATGATATTGGCTTCAGTAAAGCCAAGCTTGAAAAACAGAAAGCCGACAAGGGTCGCCAGAAGCAACAGCAGCACGCTTTTTACAAGATCACACAGGGAAACGGATAAAAGCCGCATCGGTTCCCTGTAGGCAGGCGCAGAACGCTTGTTGAGTCCATTGTCGGGAATGATATGAATATCCAGTTCTGGAGCAAGCTCGATCAGCCGTTCTGTCAACGAAGGCGCGCGGAAAATGGTTCGGCGGGATATCCCGCTGCGCCCGATCATGATCTTTGTCACACCGGATAAACGTGCAAATTCCGCGATCTGATAGGGGATATCGTCGCCATATACAGTTTCGACGGACGCGCCTAACTGTTCGGCCAAACGGATATTGGACCGCAGTCTGTCTTTGTCGGCCTGAAAGCTCCACTGGAACTGTTTTGTTTCCACAAACAACGCTGTAAAGCCGCATCGAAAGGCGCCGGCCATCCGTGCGGCGGTACGTATGATCTTGGCGTTAGAGGGTGCAGAGGACAGACAGACGAGAATGTGTTCATGGGTCCGGTATCCTGCTTGCTTCTGTGCTTTGCGAGTTTGCAGCGCAATCCGGTCCGCACAGCGGCGCAGACCTAATTCTCGAAGGGCGTTCAACTGTGTAATGGATAAGGGGGAAGATAAAGCACCGGGCTGCTTCGCTTTCAGACGATCGAGCAGATCCTGCGGCTCCAGATCCGCAAATTCAACCCGGTCGGCAGCGTCAAACACACTATCGGGCACCCGTTCAGGCAGACCATGCCCAATGATGGCTGAGACGGTGTCCTGAAGGCTTTCGATATGTTGAATATCCAATGTGGTATAGACATCGATTCCTGCCTTTAAAAGCTCCTCGATATCCTGATATCGTTTTTTATGCCGGCAGCCGTCCGGGTTCTGATGAGATAAATCGTCGATCAGAATCAATTGCGGCATTCTGTGCAGCGCGGCGTCCAAATCAATTTCCATAGATGCAGGCGTTCCCTGCTGAATTTGCTTGCACGGCAAAGTCTCAAAACGATCTGCCATTAACTGTGTTTGCGGCCAGCCGTTCGCGGCGACAAGTCCGCTGACAACCACTGCCCCCGCCTGCCTGGCGCGCTCGGCGGCCTCAAGCATGGCGTAGGTTTTTCCTGATCCCGGCGCATAACCGGCAAAAATGGTCAGGGAACCTTTTGGTTCAGACCGGGTCATTGGAGCCATTGAAGTTCCCCCCTTTAAACAAAAGTAGAAAGGACTGGGGCCAGAGCTTTAGACGTGACGCAAGCGCATCATCTATCCAAAGGAACCATCGCCCTGGCCATGAAAGGCAGAATAATCGCTCTGCGGTTATTATACCATGTCCGCGAAGCGGCATGGTATAATCGCCCGTCAAAAGGCGGTTGCCGCGCAAGCGGCGAGCCGTTGGGCATAACCCTGGTATAATAACCGCTCTGCGGTTATTATACCACAGACTTCAAAAATTCCTTACACCCACGCGCCGAATAAATTCCGGGACAAGCGGAGAGGGCGCTTCTTTGCTCCAAACCAGAGCCTGCTTGTGCATCATCTGATCTATAGGCTGGAGCAGGACGCCGGATTCTTCAAGACGCAGAGTCCGCGGCTCAAACTTGACGAATGCGGTTTCCAGACACAGGCCGGTGCGTGTTTCAGCAGAAACGACAGCCAAATCGGCCTTTCCACATGCAAGATACCGCAGGATCTCCTGTTGTTGGCCAAAAACAATTGTCACTTCCAAATTTGGATAATCCCTTTTTATATCGCTGTATGTATCCAATACAAACTGGATCGCATAGAGGCTTGAAACCGCGATCATCAAATGACAGCGGTCAGTTTTTTCTGTGCTGCTGCGTATCCGGCCCAGATCACTGTCCAGCCTGGACATCAGATAATAGAGGAATACGGCGACGCTTAAAAAGCCAGCCAATAAAACAATTTCCATCAGCATGCCTCCTTTGGCTTGCGGATAAAGAATGATTTATATATGGAAGCACTTTTGAACATCGCGCAGAGTTCCTAAAACAAGAAATGTACTGTGCTCCGGCAGGCAGGTTTCCGGTTTGATGACGGTCATGGAGAGCTTCCCGTTTTCCTTGATCGCCAGAATGTTGACATGGTACCGTTTGCGCACATCCAACTGTCCGATGGTTTTTCCGGCCCAGCTATCCGGTACAGATACTTCGAAAATAGCCTGATCGTCCCCAAGTGAAATATAATCCGAGATATGATCGGAGCTGTATCGGATAGCCGTCCAGACCGCCATCTGCTTTTCAGGGTATACGACTTCATCCGCGCCATTGCGCAGCAAAAATTTTGCCTGTACATCCCGTGCGGCCCGTGCGACCACCTTTTTTGCCCCCAGCTCTTTCAAAAGGGACGCCGTTTCCAGAGAGCTTTGAAAATTATCCCCGATGGCAACGATGCATACATCAAAATTGCGAACCCCCAGCGAAGAAAGAAATTCTTCGTCGGTGCTGTCGCCTATTTGCGCATTGGTAACAAAGGGAAGCACTGCGTTTACTCTGCTTTCAACCCGGTCAACCACCATGACCTGATGATTTAATTCGTTCAATTTTTGTGCAATATGACGCCCAAAACGGCCAAGACCAATCAGTAGAATCGCTTTCATAAGTCCTCCTTAAAAAGACGGCGTTTCCGATTTTATAACTGCCTTCTAGCCAACGGTGATCCGCTCCTGAGGCAGCTTCGCATTTGTCGACTGCGTATGGGACATGGTGGCAAAGATCAAGGTCAGGCCTCCCACGCGCCCAAAAAACATGAGAGAAATCAAAATCAAATGGGATACAATCCCCAGCTGTGGGGTGATATTCAGGGACAGCCCGACCGTTCCGATGGCGGATGCAGTTTCAAACAGGCAGTCGAGCAGGGGAAGGTTTTCCATACGGCTGATGATCAGCCCGGCTGTCAAAAATAAAAACAAATACATGATCAAGATGGTTGCAGCCTGGCGCACCGCATCGTTGGAGATTCGCCGGTTAAAAAAATTAGCGGACTCTTTCCTGCGGAAAACAGCCAATGAGCTTGCCAGCAAAACAGCCAGCGTCGTTGTTTTCATACCGCCCGCAGTAGAACCGGGTGAACCTCCGACCAGCATCAAAACAGTCATGATAAATTGGCCGGGTTCGCTCATTGCAGTCAGGTCTGCGGTGTTAAAGCCCGCGGTTCTGGGTGTAACCGACTGGAAAAGAGAAAGCAGCAGCCGCTCGTCCAAAGGCGCCTGCACAAACTCAAAAAGGAAAAAATAGACGGAAGGGATTGCGATCAAGGCGAGGGTAACGGTGAGAATAACCTTGCTCTGCATCCGGTATTTTCGAAAATGGAAACGATTCGTTCGTATATCATCCCATGTGAGAAATCCAATGCCGCCGGTGATGATCAGCAGCATGATGACAATGGAGACAATCGGATGATCGGAATAACTGGTCAATGACGAAAAGGGAGCTATGACCCCCATGAGGTCAAAGCCTGCATTACAGAATGCGGATATGGAATGAAACAGTGCGTACCATACGCCCCTGAGCGTCCCGAAATCCTTCAAAAAAATCGGCAGCAGAATCGCTGCACCCAGCAGCTCAATAACCAGAGCGGTCTTTAAAATAAATCCGGTCAGACGGACAATCCCGCCGACATTTGGCGCCGCAATAGCCTCCTGCATGGTGCTGCGCTGCATCAGACCAATTCTGCGGCCGGAAAGAATGGCGAAAGCACCCGCGACCGTCACCACGCCAAGCCCTCCTATTTGGATGAGCAGAATAATGATAAGCTGCCCAAAGCCGGACCAATAGGTCGCTGTATCGTGAAGGACCAAGCCTGTTACACAAACGGCTGAGGTGGATGTGAACAGCGCGTCCACAAAGGGAGTCCAGATGCGCTGTTTTGTGGAAATGGGAAGCATCAGCAGAAAGCTTCCAGCCAGAATTACGAGCAGGAATCCCAGAATAATAATCTGAAAAGGCGATGTGCGTTTTTTCTGCTGGAGCGGCCGCATAAACACCATCTCTTAATACCTCTTTATAAAATCTTTATACACCCATTATCCACATCGGGTCTAAAAGGGGTATTAATGTTTTATAATCCGCATTAAAATGGCATTAAGACGCGCGGTGCCGTGTATTCATCCTGCCGGAATTCCATGTATTTGCAAGTTATGTATTCTTATAGCCATCCGCACAACAAGGAGATTGGAAGCATGGCGGCCAGTGTGCAGATAACAACCGCGAGCAGGGTGAGCAGAGGCAGCCCTATAAACATTACAAGAAGTCCAAGCAGCGGGTGATGAAGAATAAAACGTTCAGCGGTTGTATCAAAACGGTTTTCAAAACGGGAAAACTTCCTTTTCAGCGTATCCATAATGGGTTCCTCCTTATGAACCCATTATAATCAATGCAAGCTTAAACTGGGGATAAGATTGATGGACTGAGGTTAAGAATTAATAAATATTCAAAAGAACAAGGCGTCCGGCCTGTGGATACCACGGGATGAACGCCTTGCTCTTTATTGTTTTTTGTGTTGTAAAATGGACCGCAGACCCCAAAAGTCACTGGTTTAACGGGAACAAAATTTTCATAAGCACCTGCTCGGCGGCCCCTGTGTGATCCACGCCAAAATAAAGCCGCTTGCCCAAACCATCCAGCAGCTCGAATTGGCTGCCGCGGCAGATGAATTGTATATTTAACTGCTCCAGGACGCTGAAAAGTGAAAGCGTCCATTCGATCCAGTTGGGTGCGCACTGATTGACAAGCGTATCCCACAGCCATTCAAATTCCGGCGGGAAAATCCGTTTTTCCAAAAACAGGAGCCACAACTTCTGCTTTTGCTCCAGGGTCAGGCTGAGCAGACAGGCTAGGGGAGCATCATCCGGGCAGTCTTGTTCAAAATAAACGTAGCAGAAGGACAGCGTGCGGTCAATACAGGCCAGATGCTGCTGTTCGAGAAAATCGGCGTACTCCCATTCCATTGCCGCTGCGGGGCGTCCGTCCTCAACCGCCCGGAGCAAGTCAAAAAGGCAGCGCGCTGCTTTGGTGTCAGGCAGAAGGAGAGTCAGGTACAAATCGCGCAGCTCGTCAAACCAAACGCCGGAAACGCTTTGCTGGCGCATCACAAGACTGTCGCCGTCGCCGGCAAAGCTGATTCCGATCAACTCGCCGCTGTCTGCGATGCCAAAGACCTCAAGCGGCCAGGTTTGGTCTATTTTGGATACCAAGGAACCAAAATTTTCAGCCAGTTCATCGGTTGGAAAGGACAACACCTCATATCCAATCTTTAGCTGTCTGTCGCCGTGACGGTAAAAAACTCTGTGAGGCAGACCGAGCCAGTCGTTCAGAGATTTTATCAGGCAGATGATCAGCCAAGCGGGAGAATTTTCCACAGCCACGGTCTTTGGACAAATGGTGCGTTCTATGGTTTGATTGTAGCGAAACCGCATATATGCGCCTCCGTTCTGGCGATTGGTTCATCCCCTTTTATTGCTTGCCGGCCTCGCGGATCAGTCCCATGCTCTCTGCAATGTCCAAATTGACGCCCAGAACGTTGACGGTTTCCTCACCGAAAATGCCAAGCAGCTTGCCCTGCGTGTTATCAGCCACAATCTGTTCCAGCTCCTGCTGGCTCAGGCCGGAGGCTTCAGCCAAAGCCGGAATCTGGATTTGTGCCGCTTGTGGAGAGATATGCGGATCCAACCCGGAGCCGGAGGCTGTCACCATATCGGCGGGGATGTCCTCGCGGCTGACGCCGGGATTGGCGTCCAAAAACGCTTCAATATCCGCTTGTACACGTTCCACAAGGGCAGGGTTGGAGGGCGCATAATTGTTGGAGCCGGATCCAAGGCCGGCAAATTCCGTACCGTCGTTGTAAAACTGATTGCCCTGGGCATCCTCGTAGTAGGTGTTGTAATGATATGCTGAAGGACGCGTTTTCATAAAGTAGGGCTTTGTAAATTCCTGCCCCACATGGGCGGCGCCGACTGGCGTTCCGTCCGCTGTAACCAGGCTGCCATGCGCCTGGCTTGGGAAAATTACAGCGGAGATCCCACTGAGCACGACCGGAAATGCAAAGCCGCAGAGAAAGAGAAGCAGCAGTGTTACGACCACGGCCTGACGCACCCAGTGGAGGAAGGCGCTTTTATTTGTGGTTTCATTCATAAGGGATACCTCCTCAGAAGCCCATCCCCATCACGCCTAAAAGCGGGGTGATAAGGATATCGATCAATTTAATACCTACAAATGGTGTGATTATGCCGCCCAGGCCATAGATCATCATATTGCGCGCCAGCATTTTTCCAGAGGACATCGGGCGGTATTTGACGCCCTTCATCGCCAGTGGAATCAAGCACGGGATGATAATCGCGTTGAAGATCAGGGCCGACAGGATTGCGCTGTATTGTGTGGACAGCCCCATGATGTTGAGCATCTGAAGCTGTGGGATAGCCGTCATAAACATTGCGGGAATAATGGCGAAATACTTGGCGATATCGTTGGCAATCGAAAACGTGGTCAGCGACCCGCGCGTAATAAGCAGTTGCTTGCCAATCTCCACCACTTCCAGGATTTTGGTGGGATCGCTGTCCAGATCGACCATATTGGCGGCTTCCTTTGCGGCGGTGGTGCCCGAATTCATAGCCAGCCCCACATTGGCCTGGGCCAAAGCGGGCGCATCATTGGTGCCGTCGCCTGTCATAGCCACAATTTTGCCTTCGGACTGTTCTTTTTTAATCACGCTGATTTTATCCTCCGGCTTACATTCGGCTATGAAGCCATCCACACCGGCTTCCTTGGCAATGGTGGCGGCGGTCAGCGGGTTATCGCCTGTGCACATGATTGTCTTGATGCCGATGGCGCGGAGACGTGCGAAACGTTCCGTCATGCCCGGCTTTACGGTATCCTTTAAATAGATGACGCCCAGGATCCGGTTGTTTTCACATACTGCCAGCGGTGTGCCTCCCAGGGAGGATACTCTTTCAACATGGGTGTGGAGATCTGCCGGGATTTTGCCGCCCTGCTCCAGTACATATTGCTCAATGGCGTCAGAAGCGCCTTTTCTGATTTTGGAACCATCGGGCAGATCGACGCCGCTCATACGGGTCTGTGCGGTAAACTCCTGGAAGGAGGAGCCATCGGTTTCCACGCTGTTGTCCCCCAGACGGCGTGCCAGCTCCAGAGTGGATTTACCCTCGGGCGTATCGTCATGGAGGCTGGTCAACGCGGCGCAGCGAATCAGATCGCTGCGGCTGGCGCCCTCTACAGGAAAGAAGTCGGCCGCCAGACGGTTGCCAAAGGTGATGGTCCCGGTTTTATCCAAAATCATGGTGTCTACGTCTCCGCAGGCCTCCACGGCCTTGCCGCTCATAGCAATCACGTTGAACCGGGTGACCCGGTCCATGCCGGCGATACCGATCGCGGAGAGCAAGCCGCCGATGGTGGTGGGGATCAGGCAAACCATCAGCGCAATCAGCGTGGAGGTCTGGAGCTGCACTCCTGAATAGAGCCCGATAGGATACAGGCTTACAATGACAATCAGGAAGATGATGGTCAACGACACGAGCAGGGTATTTAAAGCGATTTCATTCGGCGTTTTTTTACGGGACGCCCCTTCAACCAGGGCAATCATCCGATCCAGAAAGCTGTTGCCCGGCTCGGAGGTGATGCGCACCTTCAGCCAGTCGGATACAACGGTTGTTCCGCCTGTTACGGAGCAGAAATCACCGCCGCTTTCACGGACGACAGGCGCGGATTCGCCGGTGATCGCCGATTCGTCCACTGAGGCGATGCCCTCGATGACCTCGCCGTCATTGGGAATGATTTCGCCGGCGCTCACCAGGACAACGTCGCCTTTTTTCAGCTCGCTGGAGGAGACGATCGTCTCGTTTCCATCCTCGTCCAGCAGATGGGCCTGCGTTTCCTTCTGCGTTTTTTTCAGGCTGGCAGCCTGCGCCTTGCCGCGTCCTTCGGCCACAGATTCGGCGAAGTTTGCAAACAGGACGGTGATCAGCAGGATGATGGAAACCACCAGATTATAAGTACGCACGCTGCCGTCGGTTTCACCGAGCAGGCCGGGGAAAAAGGTGAGAGCCAGGGTGATAAAAAAACCGATCTCCACCACGAACATCACGGGGTTTTTCATCATATAGCGCGGGTTCAGCTTGGCAAAGGAGCCAACCAGCGCCTGCCGGAAAATTTCCGGCGTTACCAGTTTCTGTTTACTGCTCATTTTTATCTACCTCCCATCAGGACCAAAGCGTCAAATGCTCTGCGATTGGCCCTAAAGCCAGCGCAGGGAAGAAGGTCAGGGCGGCGAAGATATATACCACAAAGACCAGGATCACTGCGAAGGAAACCGTCTCGGTTTTCAGTGTACCGACCGACTCGCTGACAAACCTCTTTTTCATCAGTGAGCCTGCGATGGCCAACTGAATGATGATCGACAGATACCGTCCGAAGAACATTGCAAGACCGGCTGTAATATTCCAAAAGTAGCTGTTGTCCGCCAACCCTTCAAATCCGGAACCGTTGTTGGCCGCCGAGGAAGCATATTCATACAGCACCTGGCTTAATCCATGGAAGCCGGGGTTTGTAATGCCCTCCAGCCCCGCAGGGACGGCTACCGCCAGCGCAGAGAAGGAAAGGATCAGCAGCGGATGAATGATAATGCAAAGAGCGGTGAGCTTCATTTCACGCCCTTCGATCTTCTTGCCTAAGTACTCCGGCGTGCGCCCAATCATCAGCCCGCAGATAAATACGGCGAGGATGGCGTACATGATCATATTCATCAATCCTACGCCTTTACCGCCGAATACGACGTTAAGCATCATGTGGAGCAGCGGGACCATGCCGCCCAGAGGCGTCAGGGTATCGTGCATGTTGTTGACGGTACCGGTTGTGAAGGATGTGGTTGTTGTGGTAAACATCGCCGACTGGGCAATGCCAAACCGCACTTCCTTGCCTTCCATGCTGCCCATGGACTGATCGAGACCCACCTGCTCCAGCGCCGGATTTCCCTGGCTCTCAGACCAGAAACAAACGCTCAGGCCAATTAAAAAGATGATTCCCATTGCCAAAAAGATCGTGCGGCCTTCCCGGCCGATGATCCTGGAAACGAGAGAACGGTCTTTCGTGTCTGCCTGTTCGTTCTGGCCGGCTGCGCGGGCGCGTTTGCTGTCCAGCACCATCTTGCCGAATGTAATAACGCAGGCCCCGGGGAGAATCATCATCGAATATAATTCGATCAGATTAGAGAGAATGGTTGGGTTTTCAAGCGGCGTCGACGAGTTGGCCCCCAAAAAGCCGCCTCCGTTGGTACCGAGATGCTTGATGATTTCCAGCGCCGCTATGGGGCCCTGCGCGATGATCTGTTTGGTACCTTCAATGGTAGTGACTACAGTATTGGCAATGAAATTCTGCGGAACGCCCTGCCATACCAGCAGCAGGCCGCCGACGATTGAAAAGGGGATCATGATACGTGTGGTAATACGCACAAGATCCACAAAGAAGTTGCCCACATTCTCCTTGGTCCGTCCGGCAAGCCCGCGGATAAAGGCTACGCAGGCGGCATAACCGGTCGACGCCGATACAAACATCATAAAGATGATCACCAGCATTTGGGAGAGATAGCTTAGGCCGCTCTCACCCGAATAGTGCTGAAGGTTTGTATTCGTCATAAAGCTGACGATCGTGTTAAACGCAAGCGTCGGCTCCATATCGCCGATGCCGTTTGGATTAAATAGTCCAATGTGCTGAATGCGTAAAATGAGATATCCTATGAATACCATAACGGCGTTTGTTCCCACGAGGGCAAGCGCGTACTGTTTCCAGTTCATGCCCCTTTGGGGATTGACGCCGCTGATTTTGTAAATAAGTCCGTCGACCCGGTCAAATACCGGATCGGCAAAGGTGTGCTTCCCAGCGGCGATATGATACATATACCGCCCCACCGGGATGACGATCAACAGATATATAATGATCGTCAGCGCAAGCTGCAGCATAATCGTTCCCTCCTACTTGACTATTCTGATACTAAAATTTTTCCGGGTGTACCAGGGCGTAAACCAGATATACGCCCATCAGCAGCACGATGCCGCCCAATATCAACATATAAATCCTCCGTTCCACCGCACTGCGCGGTATCAATACAAATGAAAGCTCCCCCACGGACGGGGATTTTTCCTACCGCTTTTCTCTTTATCTCAAGCCGGTTACTCCTGGTTGTCATTTTGTTGCTGGCACCATTTGGTCAGCAGCCAGACCAGCCCGAAACAGACAGCCAGCGTTCCGACCATCAAGAGATCCATCATATGCGATACGCCTTCCTTTCCTGAGACATTCCGCCGCGCTGTGAACAGGGTTTCCCATATGCTTTAAAAGCACGGCAAGGCTTTTTTGTTGCCCCCATAGTATACTGCAAGCCGTAATAAGCGGGGATTAAGGGTTTTGACACGGCGTTAAGAAAAAATTAATTTTTTGTCCGCATCGGTCACTCCAAGCCCCGTCGGTCGACAGCGGGGAGTGTAAAACGGAATACCGTTCCCGACGGCCTGTTGTCGGATACGGTGATTTGCCCGTTATGCTGGGCAATGATTGACCGGCAGAGATTCAGCCCCAATCCCAATCCCCGCTGACAATCCGACCGGCCTTGCTCCGCGGTGTAGAATAAATCGAACAGATGCTTTTTCGCTTCGTCCGGAATGCCGGGACCGTCGTCGGAAATGGATACCTCCACCATGTCCCCCTTACGCTCGCCGCTTAAAACAATGTGCGAGCCGTTGGGGGTGTATTGAATGGCGTTATTCATGATGTTGATGATAACACGCAGGATCAGCTTCGCATTTATATTTGCCATCAACATCGGGTCCTGCAGCACAATCGAAATATTATGTTCGCGCGCCCGGCGGTCCAACTGCGTTGCCGCACTTTGGAATATATCCTCCAAAAGCTGCGGCTCCATGGGGAGGGCGCCCTTGTCCGCCTCAAGGTGCGTCGCTGCCAACAGGTTTTCAGTCATACTGATCAGCCAATTCGTATCGTCATAGATGCCTGTGTACAGTCTTTCTTTGGCCGCGTCATCCAGGGGGCATTCCTTTTGCATCAAGATGGACGCGCTGCCGCTGATATTTGTAAGCGGGGTGCGCAGGTCATGGGATACGGCGCGGAGCAGATTTGCCTGGAGGTGCTCCTTTTGCGCCTGAAGCGCGGCCTGGTTTTTTTCCTCCTGCAAGCGCAGACGCTCCAGGCTTAAACCGCATTCGCTTAAAATGGCGATCATAAAATTTTTCTCAGAAGCGTCTGGGATGGGATATCCGGCGATCGGAATTCCCACAAGCCCCATGGCGCCCCGCGCACCGCGGACAGACAGAAACAGCCATTTGGAATCCGGCAATGTGTTCGTCGTGGCGCCAGCGTGTTTATTGTTTTTCTGGACCCACTTTGCCACGCCGATTTCCTCGGTGGTCAATTGCTTCAGTACCCGTTTTTCGTCCGCCGGCTCCACACGAAACGACAGATTTTCATCCGGATGGTTTAAACTGTATAAAACGGGCCGGTCAAAAAGCCTGTTCAATTGCTCCGCGGCCAATTGTAAGCATTCCAACTCATTTCGGCCCTGCTGAAGCTTTTGACTGCTTTCCAGCAGCAATTCCGTGAAATAACTTTTTTGCGCCGTCAACTGCGCCTGCGTTTTAACCTGGCTTGCAAGAGAGCTTGCAATGAAGCTGGAAAGCAGCATGATCAGAAATGTGATAGGATAACTTGGATCGGTGGCCTGGAAAGTGAATTTTGGTTCAGTAAAAAAGAAATTAAAGGCAGCTACGCTTAAAAGCGAGCTGACGGCGCCATACAGGTGTCCGTTTGTCCAGACGGCCGTTACCAGAACACCCAGAATAAAAACCGTGATGATATTTGATTCGCTGAAGCCTGCGGAATAAAAAGTGAAGCAAAGCAGGGTGGAGATGAGCAGAACAAGCAGCATTTTCCCCGTGTCCTTCCAGGAAAACACAAGCTTTTTCCTGTGGATTTTTCCTAGGGGTTTTTTATAAAGGGGCTGCTGATCAGGGATGATATAAACATCCAGATCGGTCAGCTCGATTAAACGGTCGGCCATGCTTTTTTTGCGGGTTATAGAATTAGACCGGTGATTCATGCGCCCCATCACAATTTTCGTTACACCGCTGACACGGGCGTATTCGGCGATCTGTACCGCTGGATCGGTACCGTATACCGTTGCAATCTGAGCGCCCAATTGTTCCGCCAGACGCAGGTTGCTTCTCAGCCGTTTGATGTTTTCTCCGGACAGCTCTTTGGTTTCAGGCGTCTGTACAAAAAGAGCTGTAAAGCCGCTGTGAAAGGCCTCGGCCATACGCGCGGCGGTTCGTATGACCTTGGCGTTGGACGGCGCCGAGGAAAGGCAAATCAGGATATGCTCCCCCGCACGGGCGGTTTGCCCCTTCCGGTCATGTACAGCCGCCCGATTAAGCCGGTCCGCCGTTCTGCGCATGGCAATTTCACGCAGCGCCGCCAGGTTTTCCGCGGTAAAAAAGTTCTCAAGCGCCTGTTTGGCCTGGCGTTCCCGGTAGACTTTGCCGGCGCGCAGCCGTTTGACCAGATCATCCGGTTCGATATCCACAAGCTCCACCTGGCTTGCCAGGTCGAACACGAAATCCGGTATACGTTCGTTGACCACTACGCCGGTGATGGAAGAAACAAGATCGTTCAAGGACTCCAGATGCTGTACGTTAACGGTGGTGTAAACATTGATCCCCGCCCGCAGAAGCTCCTCTATGTCCTGGTATCGCTTGGTATGGCGGCATCCCGGCGCATTGCTGTGCGCAAGCTCATCTACAAGAATCAATTGCGGCCTGCGCTGTAGGGCGCTGTCCAAGTCAAATTCCTTCAGTTTGATTCCGCGATAGTCAATTTCCTTGCAGTCAAGCACCTCCAGACCCTCCAGCAATGCCAGGGTGTCCGGACGGGTGTGCCGCTCCACATAACCGACGACCACGTCGATTCCCTCGTTTTTTGCTTGATGCGCTGCTTCCAGCATGGCGTAGGTTTTGCCGACGCCTGCCGCATAACCAAAAAAGATTTTCAACTTTCCGTTGGCGGCGCCGGTCACCGTTTCATTATTTTCCAGAGGCGCTGACGGATTTTTATAATGTTCATCCATATGGTTCTCCTTCCGTATCATTGGAGTGGCGCAATGTCTTTTTATAATTAAGATAGCACAGCAGACCCAATGAAAGCATAAATCTTTTTTGTTTTACATTAAGACTATATAAAGGCGGCGCAGAAATCCCATACCACAGCCTTCCCGGCTTAGAAAAACCACCTTGAGACATGCTGTCAATGGATCAAGGTGGAGCGGGTTCGTTGAAAGGATAAACATTTAATAATTATATTGAGCGGAAATACAAAGAAAAAGTCCCCGGTTTCCTTTTTGAAAAGAAAACCGGGGACTTTTGTCAATAGAGACGCAGCGATTGGTCGGTTTGGAGCGGCCAACAGTCCCAGACAAGGTAAAAGGTCAGAGCGCGCATTGGCGCCAGGTCCTTGCCTGGTGCGGGAAAGCCATGACTTCGGGCGAAACTGATTTATAAGGGTGCTGTCTCGCCTTGATGGCACATTCCGCATATAAGGAGGAACGAGAGAGCGGATGGATGGCTTATTTTCTGCAAAAGGCAAAAAATAAGCCGGAGCAAAGTGGACTTTGCTCCGGCGTGGTGCCGCTGACCGGGATCGAACCGGTACGGTGTCGCCACCGAGGGATTTTAAGTCCCTTGCGTCTGCCTATTCCGCCACAGCGGCATAAATCTTGCCTCCCTCTAATGATAAACGATTGTCGGCTAATAGTCAAGCCGTTGGAGCAATTCCGGGCATGGTTATATGCTTGCAGGAAAAGAGTTGTGAATGCAGGTATACCGGTACATTTAGAAGGAATAAATTTGGGTTATCGAACTTTCATATAGTAATTTTCTGCCGAATATGATAATATAGATTATCGGTTGAAACCATGGGACGGTCAAAAACAGATTATGGGAGGCAGACGATGATTTTCAAAAAGAAGTCGTATTACGATGAGATGCCAGAGACAGAAACAGTAAACGGGGATACGCCCGCACAGGCACAGCAGGAAATACCGGCCGAGCCGGCGCCGGCCTCCGTTGCACCCACTGGGCCGGCCGCGTCCGGGCAGTCCGGCAAGGAGGATGGGAGCATGAATGAATCGGACCTGACCGCTTCAATTTCCAAAAATACGGTTGTCAAGGGCGATATTGCGACCAAGGATAATCTGGAGATTTTCGGCCATGTTGAGGGCGATGTGATCAGCAAAGCGGTCGTGAAGGTCTATGGCGTTGTGCGCGGTAAGATCTGCTGTGAAACATTCGTTGCGAGCGGCGCGAAAATCTGCGGAGATATCACCTGTACGCATTCGGTTGTAGTGCGCACAAATACGGAGATCGAGGGCGACATCAAGTGCGGTTCGGCCAATATCAGCGGAACGGTTTTGGGCAATGTAACTGCTGGGGAGATGGTTTCTCTCAGCGAGACGGCGTCTGTAACGGGCAATGTCATCGCTGCTGGTATTGAAGTCAGCAAGGGTGCGATTCTCAACGGCTCTGTCGAGACGCAGAAAAAGGAGCCGCCCAAGCCAAAGGAAAAAGTGAAAGCAGTGGAGCAAAAAGAAAAAGTGGAATCGAAAACGGAGACGAACGCCGCGCCGTCGGCTGAGAGGCCAGCCGGAGAGGCGCAGAAAACCGAGGAAAAGATTCCGGCCGCAGCGGCCAACGGCTCCATATAAAAAAGAACCGGCGAGACCGCCGGTTCTTTTTTTATGGCGTTTCACGACTTTTATTTACAAATTGCGCTTTACATTTAATATAGAATTCTATACAATAAATTTATTCATATTTTTATACCCGGCCCCGCCCGGCGCTGGCAAAGGATATCCAGAAGCTGCCAGGCGGGGCGCGGACCATAAAGAGAGGGGTTTATTATGCCGCGCGGACGCAAAAAGACGGTCAATTTGTCCTATGAGCAGCGTATTGAAGAAATCGAGGGAAAGATCGAAGCGCACAAAAACGCGATTTCTGATTTGAAAAAGGAATTAAAACGGTTGACGGCTGAGAAAGAGCAGGCCGATTTGGAGAAGATCTGCGCGCTTGTAAAGGCGTCGGGGAAAACACCCGAGGAGGCTCTTGCCGTTTTAAAGGGAGAGGCATAGAAAGAAACGGCCGTGTGCGGCCGTCTGTTCCTCTTTACGCTGGTTTTTATTGACGAACAGGTCAATTTCTGTTATAGTCAAAGGGAAAACAGGGGAGCCAAAAGGCTGAGAATGAGTGCACCGCATTCTAAACCCTCGAACCTGATACGGGTAATGCCGGCGTAGGAAGCATATCGACACGATTTTGTGCCAGTTTGTTGTTTTACAAGGGGCCGTACCAGGGGTGCGGCCTTTTGTTCTGCCCTGCCATACAGTCCGCCCGAACCGGCGCAGCCGCGCGCCGGTTGACCGTGACAGACGCTGTAACAGAAAGGAAGAACTTGCAATGGGGTACACAACGCAGATGAACGCCGCAAGGCAGAAAATCGTAACGAAGGAAATGCAGGCTGTCGCCGCCTGGGAAGGGATCGGCATGGACCGGCTTTTAAAGCTAGTCGCAAACGGGCAGGCCGTCATTCCGGCCAACAAGAATCATAAATGTTTAAAGCCATTTGGCATCGGCAGCGCCCTGAAAACAAAGATTAATGTCAATCTCGGCACCTCCCGCGACTGCATGAATATGGATGTGGAGCTTGAAAAGGTCATGAACGCCGTCAATATGGGCGCGGAGGCCATCATGGATTTAAGCTCGTTCGGCGATACGCGCGTATTCCGCCGCAAGCTGACTGCGGAGTGTCCGGCGATTCTCGGTACAGTGCCCATTTACGATGCAATCGTCTATTACAATAAGCCGCTCAAGGACATCACCAGCCGGGAGTGGATCGACGTATTCAAAATGCATGCCGAGGATGGCGTCGACTTTATGACGATCCATTGCGGGCTGAACAGGAGCACAGCCGCGCGCTTCAAGCAATCCAAGCGGCTGTTGAATCTTGTTTCACGCGGCGGCAGCTTAATCTTTTCATGGATGGAACTGACAGGCAATGAGAACCCATTTTTCGAATTTTATGATGATATACTGGAAATCTGCCGGCAGTATGACGTGACACTGAGTCTTGGTGACGCGTGCCGCCCCGGGTGTATCGCCGATGCGGGCGACGTTTCACAGATCGAGGAACTTGTTGTGCTCGGTGAGCTGACGGCGCGCGCCTGGGAAAAGGATGTGCAGGTTATGGTGGAAGGCCCGGGCCATATGGCGCTCAATCAGATTCAAGCTAATATGGAAATCCAACAAACGCTCTGTAAAGGCGCGCCGTTTTATGTCCTCGGTCCGCTTGTTACGGATATCGCCCCCGGTTATGATCATATCACAGCGGCGATCGGCGGGGCAATCGCCGCTACATATGGCGCGTCCTTTCTTTGTTATGTCACGCCGGCGGAGCATCTGCGTCTGCCAACCGTCGAGGATGTGAAAGAGGGAATTATCGCCTCCAAAATCGCTGCGCACGCGGCCGATGTGGCAAAGGGGCTGCCCGGTGCGGCTGACTGGGATTACAGGATGGGACAGGCGCGCCGCACGCTCGATTGGGAGCGCCAGTTCGAGCTGGCGATTGATCCGGAAAAGGCGCGCCGCTATCGCGCTCAGTCGCAGCCGGAGCACTCGGATACCTGTACTATGTGCGGCAAGATGTGTTCGGTGCGCAATATGAACAAAATTTTAAACGGTGAGAATGTCGATATTATGGAATAACCGCCTTTTCGCCGGAGAGGAGAGCCGATGGACAAGCTGTTGGCCCGGTCAGGGCTTCTGGATGGAATCGATGAAAAGGATCTGACGCATCTGTTCGGCTGTACGGGCGGCCGTGAGCGTTCGTTCAGCGCGGGGGAGCCGATCTGCGAGGAAGGCGGGCGCCCGTCAGTCTGCGTGCTGCTCGCGGGCTGCGCGGCGTCTGTACCGGACGGCATGTCCCGCGTGTTCGAACCAGGCGATGTGTTTTTGTGCGATGGCGCTTCCATCTGTGCCAGGGCGCCTTCACGCGCCCTGGTGTTCCGCGAGGACCGTTTTCGTTGTGTGTGCGGCGCTTCATGCGCCTATCACCGCCGGTTGGTCGAAAATCTTGCAAGTCTGATTTAACAGCAGTTCGTTAAGCAAATCCGCGCGGCATTTCAGTTTTATCTGCGCCGCGTATCGCGGCGGAATGGAGGATTTTTATGAGTCTGTTCAGCAGAAGGCCTTCCTTTCAGGAAGGTCTGGAAACGTTTCAAAAAACGCCGGGCGCGGTGCTTTTGGATGTGCGCACACCTGAAGAATTTGCGGCAGGCCACGTTCCGGAGGCGGTCAACGCGCCGCTCGACGCTTTGGAGCGTATCGATTACCAGCAGGACACGCCGCTGTTTGTCTATTGCCACAGCGGCGCGCGCAGCGGGCGGGCATGTATTCTGTTGGAGAAGGCGGGATATCATGCCGTTAATATCGGCGGGATCGCAGAATATACCGGCAGGCTTGACCGCTGATCCGATTTTTTGTTTCCGGAACTCTGAAACGCTTGAGAATTTCCGCTTTTTGGTGTATGATGAACTCAGGAGCTGCACCAATGGGAGACGTACATGTCTTGGCGGAAAATTTCCCGTTCGGATCGGGTGGGAAAAGCTTGAAATCCGTCAGGATTCCCACGTTTTCCTTCCTTGCCGGATAAAAAACTTTTCCGAAGATCCATGCGTTTTTCCAATTGGTACGCTTCTTATCCGAAAACAGAAGGGCAACGCGTCTGGCCCGGTTTAGGAGCGAGGGACGGTTTCAGAGCAAAAGACCGCTATGATCGGAGGGATGACTGTGAAAAATTATGTGATCACAATTGCAAGGGGATATGGAAGCGGTGGCCGGACCATCGGCAAAATGCTTGCCAAGGAGCTTGATATTCATTACTACGACCAGGAGCTTCTGCGCATGGCGTCCGATGAAAGCGGAATCAGCGAATCGTTGTTCGCGCGCGCTGACGAAAAATTAAAGACGCCGGTGCTCTTTAAGGCGGGGCGCAAAAGCGCCTACACGGGCGAAATCATCCCGCCTGACAGCGTGGATTTTACCTCGGAGCAGAATCTGTTCAACTATCAAGCCAAGGTAATACGCGATTTGGCTGAAAAGGAGTCGTGCGTCATCGTTGGCCGCTGCGCTGATTTTATTCTTGGAGAGCGCGAAAACGTCCTGCGCTTGTACGTACATGCGCCCTTTGAGTATTGTGTGAAAAAGGCGATGGAAGTGCACGCCTCGTTTGACGAGGAGGAAGCGCGCCGGTATATCCGCCGGATTGATAAGTACCGGCGGGATTATTACCGCTATTTTACGGGGCGCGACTGGAACGCGGCCGAAAATTATGATCTGTGTATCAACAGCAGCATGCTTGGATGGGATAAATGCGTCGCGCTTGTCAAGGCATATTTGGAGATTAAAATGGCATAATCGCTTTGCCATGAAAAAGGGGCGTTCGGGGACGGATTTTTTAGCCGCCTCCCGGACGTCCTGTTTTTTCGCCCGGCCAAAATATAATCCTGTTTGTTTAAAACAGGACTTCTATCCGGCGCTGCCGTGTTAGCACATAAATATAGGGACCGGCTTGCTGCTTTGTTCAGAGATTATTCATATATTTGTATAAATGTGTTTGATAAGTGGAATAAAAATTACAAATTGGTTACAAAAAGCGGATGAAAGATTACAAATTGGTTACAAAATCCGTTGACTTTTTTTGTATCCCTGGGGTATAATAGGAACAGGGAAGGCTTGGACTTTCCCGGGGAGGCCCACATGAAACGATTGTTTTGTCTGCTGCTGGTTGTTGTGCTGGCATTTGGCGCCGCGCCGCTAGGCGCATCCGCCGCATCCGCCGCCAACGGCTCGGTGGCATTGCAACTGAATAACGACGGTGCGGCGGAGCTGATTGACGCCGACGGCGCGGTTCGCGCAGTCAGCGATCCGGCTTCCTCCGACGCGGGCAGCTTTAAATTTGAAGCTGCGCCCGATCAGACGCTGTATTTATGCCTGGGCGTCTCTGACGGCGGCGATATGTCCATGCTATGGAATGATTCCGTGGGCGATCTGACCGGTGTGGCGTCGCCCGGCGAGCTGGCAGATCAGGAGCTGTTTAAGCTCAAGGTCAGCCGCGACGGAGATGGAGCGCGCCTTGTGCGTGTTTCCCAGTACAATGAGCGAGCCATCGGCGGCAGCGCGCGCAGCGCATGGCTGAAAATCGATATCGCGGCAAGCGATTCGATTGATGAGCAGAAAGCGGTTGTGGATCTGGCCTTTACTGCGCGTGACGACGATGAAAACGGCAAATGGGAGAAGGGCGATTATGCGCTTTTGCGTTTGACACTGTGGATTGGCAGCGCTGTTGAGGAGGGCGGGGACGCCCTGCGCGCCGCAGGGGATTCGTTCGTTTACAAGCCTGATTCCAATTCAGAGAACATAGTGACATGGGAGGACGTGGCGTCACTATCGTTTTCCGCGAGCGACGATGCGAAAAAGTTTTACGCCCGCCTTTCTACCAAGCACGATCCGATTTATGCGGCGTATGAGGACAGCGCGGATCTGTATTTCCGCAATTTTACCGGCGCGCCCACAATTTCAGCGTCCTCCCGTGCGACGTTGACGTTGTATTATCCGTGGGAGGATGGGGGTCCCGATCCGGCGGCCTGCCACGTCTATCTGGCGGATGCGGACGGCTCACTGCGCGATGTTACAAAGCTGTTTACCTATATCGGAGAAGATGAGGATGGCAGCGCGGTGAATGGCTGGCGGATACGCACACGTACGCTGGGATGCTATATCATTGCGGACCGCGCGCTGGATTTGACTTTGCAGCAGGAACAGGCTGTCCAAACGCAGCCTGAGACGGTTTCTGTCTCGGAACAGGCTTCTGTGCCGCCTGCTTCAGAGAATGCTGCGGCATTGCCGTTTGATATCAACCGCAATGCAAAACCGATCCCGAATACAGGGATTTAAAATAAACGCAAAGCGTTTATTTTATTCTTCATGGCAGGGCGATACGCGGGCGCAGCCCGCTGCTGCCCTGATGGCCGATTGTATCATGCCGCGCTGCGGACATGATACAATACAACGCGCATGGTCTGCCTATGCGCGTTGTATTTTTTATTGCGAAAAAACGGCCTGTGGATTTTCATTTTTTGGTACGCAAGGATGTTTTTTGTAGGAAGTATTTAAAAGGCCGCTCCTGTTTTTAAAGTCGGATTTGACAGTGAAATGGTTGCTTTTTCCCGGGCATTATGCTATAATCCATATACTTCACGTAATGATTGATTGGTTCATAAACGCTTGTTTAAAAATTTTTATCCTCCTGCCTGCACTTGCTTATTACACAGAAAGTCAGAGGCGGGCTGCCTGAATCTGACGAGGAGAATCGGCTGCATACATTGGGGGAAAACATCCTTTAAACAGGACTTTTTTGTTATGAACTCGACCTGAGAGGAGGCCCCAGGTATGAAGCATTTGTCATCCTGGACGTTCGCAGCTTGTATGGCTGTTTGCGCGGCAAGCGTAACTGTCCTGGCTTATGCGATCAGCACGACAATTGATCTGACGGGCACGGTGTATGATGATAACGGGAAGGATGTAACTGCAAAATATGAGGTCTTGTTCGACGAGGGAAATGTAACGATCAACAGGGCGCCTGTCGGTGAAAAGCTTTATTTTGAGATTGGCAATGGAACAGATTTTCGTGTTGTGGAAGGAATGACTGTCGACGCTGCGGCGCTTGCAAACAGCGATAATTTTTCCTACACGCTTGAACGCGGCGAAAATGGAGACTTGCTCGATTATGCCAGGCTTGTAACCAAGCGGTTCGATGATGGGGAACGAAAGCGTTATTTTGAAATTGCGCTTGTAGTTCCGCAGGAGGATCAAAAGCAGGCTGTTACGTTTGATCTTTCGTTTAAGGCAAAGCACACGGAGGATCATTATTGGCAGGCAGGGGATACGGCGTCCATGCATTTCGAATTTTGGATCGGCGATGCTGCCCAGCCGTCATCGTCCGAGGAATCCCAAGCGCCTGCATCAAGCTCCAGCCTGGCCAGTACGCCGGCAGCTTCGCAGACTACATCGGTACCCCCCACCCCTCAGAGCACGCCCGAGGAGGCTCCCGCTCCAACCGGATCGCATGACTTCACGGCTGCCGCCGCGGCCTTGATGGCTGTGTCAGCTGCGGCTATCCTGTTGGTGAATAAGCGCCGTTAAGGTTATACACGCGTGCGCGTATATAGAAGTATTGCGAATACATGATCCGCTGGACTGTATGGTCCAGCGGATTTTTTTTAGCAGCCATGACTGAAGGCGGCAAAATACGGCGTCGCTGGGAAAATTCGGGGCGATTTTGCGGCGGCTGTATCAAGCTGGAAACGGAGTATTCTATGTGCATCCAGGCATGTCGGCCATATCATGGATTTTTGATTTTTTAAATAATATTTTTGATAATAAGTTGATTGTTTATGTTAAATTTTAATAATAATTATGACAATTTGGTAACAAAAACCTCTTGAAAAGAGCTTGTTTTGCAGATATACTAAGTCTCGTTCCAAGCGGCTCGGATGCGCCGGGCCGGAGGGCAAAACGATTTTTCAGGAGGAACCCCAATTATGAAAAAAATGCTTGCAGTTATGCTTGCCGCCGCCACGACCATGTCCGTTGGCGTGACAGCTTTTGCGAATGACGAAATCGGCAACGGTACCGCCGTTGTTTCCAGCTATGCCGACCTGCTTCTCGATTCCGGTGATCCGGGCAGCTCCTCGAGCGACGCGGAGGACAACAGCTCCTCGAGCGATTCTTCTTCCGAAGACGAGTCCGTCTCCCTCGAGAACGCGACCGATGTGAAGATCGGCGCTGACGAGGACGGCGTTGTGCTCGGCGACGATGTTCTCGAGCCTGGCAAAGAGTACAAGTTCCCGGTCAGCCTGACGGTTGACGGCAAGGACACCAAGATCACTGAGGAACTGATGGACGGCTACAAGTTCAACTATTCCAAGATCTCCTCCAAGGGCATGAGCCGCTTTGAGATCGAGGAGTACAAGGGCCAGTACTACCTGTACGTTGAGGCGCGCGACACTGTCGTGACCAAGCCGGTTGACGTGAAGTACAACGTCAAGCTGGTGCGCAAATCGAACAACCTGTCCGTGTTCACACAGGAAGTCAAGTTCCAGTACGGTTATGAGGAAGCGAACGGCGATTACATCAGCGGCCTCGACAAGGGCGACGTCGTTGAGATCGACAACGACCGTCCGGTCATCACCGATACGCAGTTCGACAAGATCGCGAAGATCAACGATTACAAAAACGTCACCCTGTCCGGCAGCGGCTGGGAGTTCACGGTCAACGTGACTGACGAGAGCACCAAGAACATGGTTCACAACAATGCGGGCATCAAAGAGGTTCTTGCCAAGTATCCGGATCAGGACTTCAAGTTCTTCTCCTTCCCTGGCAAGCCGTCCTTCGCAGCGACCGGCCGTATGGCGCTCGATGTTGACGATATCGTCGACGATTTCGAGAAGATGTACACCTACCGCTATGCGAACGGCACCATCTACCGCATCAACGCGACCTTTGACAGCGAGGAAAACACGCTGAACTTCCGCACGAACAAGCTCGACAACTTCTTTGTTACGAACAAGTTCATCGAGGACGGCACGGTTGTCTCCAAGGACGACGTGACGGATTCCGACGATACGACGAGCACTCCGGACGAGAACAAGGGCAACCCGTCCACGGGCGCCAGCGACATGATCAACGCTGCCGTTGCGGCTGCGTTCGCTGGTCTGGCCGGTGTCGGCGCTCTGGCTGCGAAGAAGCGCTCCAAATAAGAATTTGCATCCGCACAGGGATAAACCCACGCGAATGACCAGGATAGGACCGCCGGCCCGATTGGGCCAGCGGTCCTGCTTATATAGGAATAAGAGCGGTGAAAACAGGGTGCGCCAAGGACATTGGAAGGAGCGCCGCACAGATGTATCCAGAACCAGATACAACATTCTGGAATTTTGATAAAATTAATAAAATTATATATTTTAATATTGATTTAAATATATAATTTAAACAAAAATAATGACAATGTGGTAACAAAATCCTGTTGATAAAGCGTATAAAATCAGATATACTGAGTCTCGTTCCAAGCGGTTCGGATACGCCGGACCGAAGGGCAAACCGATTTTTCAGGAGGAACCTAACCATGAAAAAAGTGCTTGCAGTTATGCTTGCAGCCGCCACGACCATGTCGATCGGCGTGACAGCCTTTGCGAATGACGAAATCGGCAACGGTACCGCCGTTGTTTCCAGCTATGCCGACCTGCTTCTCGACTCCGGCAATCCGGACAGCTCCTCGAGCGATGCTTCCAGCGACACCTCGAGCGACAATTCTTCCAGCGATACCTCCAGCGACAACTCCTCCAGCTCTTCTGAGGACGAGTCCGGCGACGTTTCCCTTGAGGATGCGACCGACGTTAACATCGGCGCTGACGAGGACGGCGTTGTGCTCGGCGACGATATCCTCGAGCCTGGCAAGGAGTACAAATTCCCGGTCAGCCTGACCGTGGGCGGCAAAGCCGTTAAGATCACGGACGAGCTGATGGATGGCTACAAGTTCAGCTATTCCAAGATCTCCTCCAAGGGCATGAGCCGCTTTGAGATCGAGGAGCACAAGGGCCAGTACTACCTGTACGTTGAGGCGCGCGACACTGTGACCACCAAGCCGGTTGATGTGAAGTACAACGTCAAGCTGGTGCGCAAATCGAACAACCTGTCCGTGTTTACGCAGGAAGTCAAGTTCCAGTACGGCTATGACGAGGCCGACAGCGATTATATCAACGGCCTCGACGAGGGCGATACCGTTGAAATCAGCAACGACAACCCGGTCATCACCGGCACGATGTTTGATAAGATCGCCAAGATCAACAACTACAAGAACGTCACCCTGGCCGGCAACGACTGGGAGTTCACGGTCAACGTGACCGACGAAACCACCAAGAACATGGTCCACAACAATGCGGGCATCAAAGCTGTCCTGGCTGCGTACCCGGATCAGGACTTCAAGTTCTTCTCCTTCCCCGGCAAGCCGTCCTTCTCGGCGACCGGCCGCATGGCGCTCAACGTTGACGATATCGTCGACGATTTCGAGAAGATGTACACCTACCGCTACGCGAACGGCACCATCTATCGCATCAACGCGACCTTCGATGGCGATGAGAACACGCTGACCTTCCGCACGAACAAGCTCGACAACTTCTTCGTTACGAACAAGTTCATCGAGGATGGCACCGTTGTTTCCGATGCTGAGGATACCGATACGGACGATACAAACGATTCCAACAACGGTTCTTCCTCCAACCCGGACAAGAACAATCCATCCACCGGTGCCAGCGACATGATCAACCGCGCTGTTATGGCTGCGTTCAACGATCTGGCTGAGGATAAGAAACGCTTCTAAATTCTAATAAGCGTTTTATAAACAGAGAACCGGCAGGTTAACGCCTGCCGGTTCTCTGTTTAATCGTATGTAGCGTTAAGCCGCTGGCATAATGAACACCTGGCCTGTTTCGATCAGATTGGGGTCGATGATTTGCGCTTTATTCAATTCATAAATTTCCACCCACCGGAATCCATCGCCTAATTGGCTTTGCGCGATATTCCATAGACAATCGTTTGTTTTTACTGTGTAATTTTTTGCTGAAGAAGCGGCACCGGCAGAATCTGAGCCAGTGGAAACATCCGGCTGCGTATCGGGTTTTGAAGCGGTCGCACTTCCGCTTTCGTTGGTATCCAGGGCCGGGAGCTTACCTTCCGCGCGAAGCGCCGGACCGTTGAGAGAAGCGACATTCGGAGTACGGCCGTCCTCGGAGGCGGGAATTTGAATCTCACCGGACCGGACTTTTTCATAAATCAAATCCTTCTGCGCGTCATCCAGCGGCGCGCCGATGATTTTCCAGTTGTTGTCACAAACTGGCATCAGCGGCTCTGACAGGCCTGCGACATATTCTGTGATCATATCGCGGACCGCGCCGCCCTCATAGACAACATCGGATTCCTGGATCAGTCCCGCTGAAACAAGGCCGCCATACCGATAGTTATTTAATGCAAGCACCAGAGACTGGTCGTCGCGCAGAGGTTCACCTTGATAAGTGACGTTGACAATCCGGGAGCCTTCCGGCTTGGAAATATCAATTTCGTAATTGACACCTGCAAACATATCGTAGTTGTACATACGGATGTCAGGATTGAAACTGATGGTAACATCACCGGGCTGATATTGATTGAAAAAGTTTCCCGCTTGTTGCTCCATGATTTTTTTCAGTTGCGCACCGGTTACCTTCACCGCGAACAGCGTGTTATCATATTTATATATTTTTACGCTGTCCCGATGTAAAAATGGACCAGCGGTCAGGTTGGATGAGGCGTCAAACAAAGCAGCGAGAGAGACATCGGCTCCGGACTCTTTCATTTGGACGATATTGACAAGATCTGTGATGGGATTATCCTGCACAATGGCCGCTGGGATTCCGGGAAGGATTTCAACTGGATCCATAAAGGTTTTTCCAACTTCCCCCACTTTTTTTCCAGCGAGATTCCGGCTCTTGGTGTCAAGATCCTTAAACGCAGCGAGGAAAGCAGCATTGGGGGTGACAGTGGACGTATCCAGCAGGGTCGCCTTTGTAGCAGCGTTGTTCACGACCCACTTTCCATCTTTATTTTCCACCTCAAATACCAGCTTACCGACATACTGGCCGTTATTGGCGGGTTCCAGCACCGGAACGCCGGCAATCGCTTCTTCCACTGTCGCATGCGCGTGCCCGATGAGGAGTGCATCCAGACGGTCAGCATACTTAGTGGCGATCGCTTCCACGCCGGCGCTGCCGTATTCACCCTCCAGCCCATAATGGATCGCGCCGATGACAATATCCGCTTTGCCCTCCAGCTCGTTCAGGATTTTTCCAGTTTCATCAATCGGATCGGTAAACTTCATATTGTTGTAATGGGTGGGATCGGATTTTTCCCATTGCGGAATATGGGGAGCGTCAATTCCGAATATGGCGACTTTGACACCTTTTACGTCAAAAATCTGATATGCGCTTTGATACCGTGAACCGTCCGCCTTATAGATGTTTCCGGCCAACGTAACGCCATCAAATTCTGAAATGGCTTTTTCCAAGCTGCTGAATTCAAAGTTGAACTCATGATTACCCAGAACCCACGCGTCATATTGGAGATAGTTCAGAGCCGCGATCATCGGGTGAGGGACATCATTTCGAAACTCCTGAATATAATTGGCTTGAAGGCTATCTCCAGTGTCAATCAGAAGAAGGTCGGGATCTGTTTTGCGCTCATTTTCCACGATGGTAGCAACATGCGCCAGACTGGATTGGGTTTGTACATTTGAGGCATAATCAAAAGGATTTACCATGCCATGCAGATCGCTTGTTTGGAGCACGGTAACTGTAACCTTGCCGCCAGGTTCGGAGGCCAGAACATCTGCCGATGCGCCCAAGACCATGACGCCAGTCAATACTGCCGCCACAAGTTTCCTGAAAAGCTTTACCATTGAACATTCCTCCCGTTGCCAATTGTCTGTTGGACAAAAGTATTACTATTATTATAGCGAGAATTTGGTAAAGCACAATAGGAGTTCAGTAATTAAAATCATTTTATCATTTAGAGAAACAAAATTTTGGATATTGTGCACAATAGAGATGGGCGGAATTAATAGAAATCAGATATCGCATTTTGCACTATGAGCGGCGTCTCATCAATAGCCGCTGGACGTTTTGAAGCAGCAAGCGGAAATTGAGCGCGGTTACAACAAGGCACAGTCCGATTTCAGGCAGCAGCCACCCGGTTTCAAACGTCAGCAGAATATAGGTTTGCACGCCGAGCAGTGCCAGATTTAAAAGCAGTTTAAACGGATGCCAATGTAGCGGTACGATCCGCCGTGTATCGATGATGCGTACAGTGAACACAACAAGATAGCCGGCCAGCGTGGCCACGACGCCGCCCTGTACCCCGAAATTGGGGATCAGCGTCATATTCAGAATGATATTGATCCCGGCGCCGAGCGCCGTTGTGACAAGCGTGGCGAAGCTTTTTTTCTCAAGCATATAGATGGTCCCGAGAAAGGATACGAGGCAGGAAAACGACGTGGCCAACAATAAAACAGGGATGAATCTCCAGGACTCATAGTATTCGCCGTATGCCAGAATACGGTTGATCCACTTGCATAGCAGGATCAGCCCGGACGCAGAGGTAAAGATCAGAGCCTGATATGATGCAAATACGTTGCTGAAAAAGCGGGTACGTCCCTGCTGGTCCTCTGTAAAGGCGGAAAGCTGCCAGGCATCGGAAAAGATCCCGGCGAGCAGGTTGATGATGGTGGGAACTTTGTATGCGACGGTGAGCAGACCGTTGGCCCCCTGACCCAGGTAATAGGCGATAAAGAAGGCGTCGGAGGCGTTTGTGATCCACCAGAAGATATTTGTCGGGATCAGCGGCAATGCGTAACGCACCATTGACGCGGCGACCGACCAGTCGCAGCCGAAAAAACGGATATACCTGCGCAGATTGGCTATGGTAAAAAGGAAAAGCGCCGACAGCAGGTCCGAGAGAATTGTAGCAAGCACATAGCCCGTCACGCCGAGCTTAAATACGACAAGAAAAACCACATTGAATAAAATGACCGTCGCCGTGGCCATAACGCCGTCAAAGGCATAAAGCCGCACAAGCTGCCGCGCGCGTACAAACTGTGAGCAGAGCGAACGCAGGCAGGCGGTCAGCACGTAGATATAAACAAGATAGGCGTTTCCATCAAGCAGATGAAAGCGCGCAAGAGCGGGATAGAGCAGCAGAAAGATCAGATAGCCGCTGCCGATCGCCGTCAGCGCGCCGGTGAACACATCGCGCTTATCGTTGGCGCGGTCAAGTCCGAACCGGATGATTGCGTTTGACATGCCAATCGATGCAAGCGGAATGATCAGATTGGCCGTTTTTACAATCAGGTCGCCTGTGCCCAGCTGGTCAGTGGTGAGAACGCGCGTATAAAAGGGGACAAGCAGAAAAACGAGCACCTTCGAGCTGAAGGTGCCGATTGCAAAGATCAGCGTATTGGAAATGAGTTTTTTATACTTGTCCAGGTCGCCGCCTCCCTGCATGTTTGTCGGGGCGTTGTGCCCGCTTGTGATACATGTCAGAACAGCCTTAGAAATCCAAGCAGTCCGTAAGCGCCGGCCGTCATGATAACGCCGGCAATTAACACGCCGCCTGTAATTGCCAGCAGCGCGTTTTTCATGCGCAGGCCAAGCAGCGCAGCGAGTGCCGCGCCCGACCATGCGCCCGTACCGGGCAAAGGAATGCCGACAAACAGGCACAGCCCGATGGTTTCATAACGCGTGACCTTGTCCGCCTTTGACATCAGCTTCGCCTCATATTTGGCGGTGATACCAGAAAGCAGACGCGTCGATTTAAGCCACTTGAACAGCGGCCGGCCAAACAGCACGATAAACGGTACCGGCAGCAGGTTGCCGACAACCGAAATCAGAAATACGACGGGCCATTCCATACCAAGCGCCGCACCGAGCGGAATCGAGCCGCGCAGCTCGATCAATGGAGTCATGGAGACAATCAGCAGCGCGACCTCGCGCCCGGCTCCCGAAAAAAAGTCAAAAATTTGCTGCATAAGCTGATCCATAAAAGTAAACAGTTCCGCCCTTTCCTGTCAGCGCAAGCGCCCGGTCGGGCGCTGCATTTGCCGCCGGCGCTTTGCGCCGGCGGTCTGTTTTTTCCATTATAGTCAAATTATGCGCAAAAGGCAATCGGATATTGCCCGCGTATCGAAAAAATGTAAGGGGTTAAAGCGCAAGCTTTAACAGACAAGCGGCATTTTTCCACAGGATGTTCTCAAGATCGCTGCCGGTCACGCCCACACGGCGCAGCAGCGCCAGTTCATCGGGCGCGGTGCTCCAGGGGCAGTCGGTGCCGAACAGCACATGATCAGAGCCGCGTTTATACAAAAGCGCGCGAAATGCGTCAGGGTCCAGCAGGGGGGCGCTCATGGCCGTATCGAAATAGACGTTGTCCAACCCGCACAGATGCTCCGAGGCGTCGGCACAGTCGCCGAGCGCACCCATGTGGGCGGCGATGATTGTCAGACGCGGAAACGCGCGCGCGACGCGCGCGATTTCCTCCGCTGGCGCGCGGTTGGCGCCGGGCGCGACAGGGTCGCGTCCGGCATGCAGCAAGAGCGGCAGGCCGCAGTCACAGACCGCCTGATAAACGGGGTAGTATCGTTCGTCGCCGAACTGAAAATTTTGATACGCCGGATGCAGCTTCACGCCGTACAAACCAGCTTTGGAGATCTCCGCCGCGACAGCGGGCGCATCCTCGTCGGCGGGGTGCAGGCTTCCAAAGCAGAGAAACTGCGGATGCGCTGCCTGCACCTCACAGGCAAAGGAGTTGATGCGGCGGGCCTGTCCCGGCTTTGTTGCAATATGCAGCACAACGGAATAATCAACACCCCACCGGCGCATGGCCTCGAGCGTGCCGGTTTGGGTTCCGTCCGTATGATAGGGGATGTCGTGCGCGATTTTGGACAGATGCGGCAGCGTGCGCGGGGCGAGAGAATCGGGGAAGATATGCGTGTGAAAGTCAATGATCATAAACAATCGGGCCTTTCCAGAAACAAGTTTATCAATAAGCGGCGCACGGGTGGGAACACTGTTCATACAGACCCGGCCGTGAGCAACTTGACAGCAGATGAACAACAAAAGCCTGAACAGTCTGTATTATAGCGCATTGAACAGCCCTTGTAAACCAGCCGTTAATTGGTCCGCCGGTTAGGACGCAATTCAAACAGCCGCCGCGCCCGGAGGCTGTTTGTAAAATCAAAATTTCCGTCTTTTTCTGCAAACAGCGGCGATGGCCGTATTAAAAAGATCAGGAATCCGAAAGAATTCCTGACTTTTCCGCCTTGCATTCTCCCGCTGTTTGCGAACAATCCGGCAACTCATCTATTTCCAAACAAGCCCTGATTATTCTGCGATAAAACAGCGGAAAAATACTTGACAAATAGATCAATTGGGTATACAATCAAAACACCCCCACCCCCAGGGGGTGAAAGGATGGACATCATGAAAAAAACATTTGATGTAACCGGCATGACCTGTTCGGCTTGCTCGGCACATGTGGAAAAAAGCGTTGCCAAGGTGGCGGGCGTGCGCTCCGTCACCGTCAATCTTCTTTCTAATAATATGGCGGTCGATTACGATGAAAGCGCCGTCAACGACGCTGCGATCATTACCGCGGTCGAGCACGCGGGATATGGCGCTTCGGTGCGCGGATCGGCGCAGACGGCGGCGCACAGCGCGCCGCGCGCGGCCGCTGATCCGATGAAAGATGAAATCAAAAATATGAAACGCCGTTTAATTGTATCGTTTATATTTTTGATACCATTGTTTTACATTTCCATGGGGCACATGATGGGGCTGCCGCTGCCACATATTCTTCATGGCAATGCAAACGCGCTTTCGTTTGCGTTTACACAGTTTCTGTTGACGCTGCCGATCATCTATGTCAACCGCAAATACTATCAGGTCGGTTACAAGACGCTGCTGCGCGGCGCGCCAAATATGGATTCGCTGATCGCGATCGGCTCGACGGCCGCGCTCGTCTATGGCATTGTGGCGATCTATATGATCGGATGGGGCTTGGGACACGGCGATGCGGATATCGTTTCCCGGTATTCGATGGACCTCTACTTTGAATCCGCCGGCATGATCCTGACGCTGATCACACTCGGCAAGTTTTTGGAGACGCGCTCCAAGGGCAAGACCTCCGAGGCGATCACAAAGCTGATGGACCTGGCGCCAAAGACAGCCGTTGTCGAACGCGACGGCGTGGAAACAGAGGTGCCTGTCGAGCAGGTCACTGTCGGTGATCTCATCGTTGTGCGTCCCGGCCAAAGCGTCCCGGTCGACGGCGAGCTGGTCGAGGGCAGTACCGCGATCGATGAATCGGCCATCACGGGCGAGAGCATCCCGGTGGAAAAGCACCCGGGCGACCGCGTTGTGGCCGCGACCATCAATAAAACTGGCTGGTTTAAATTCCGCGCCACCAAGGTCGGCGCGGACACGACGCTCGCGCAGATTATCCGGCTGGTGGAGGACGCCGCGAATTCAAAAGCGCCCATTGCCAAGCTTGCCGACCGCGTGAGCGGCATTTTTGTACCGGTTGTCATCGGCATCGCGGTGCTGGCGGCCATCGTCTGGTTGGCGCTCGGATATTCGGTGGAATTCGCGTTGTCGATCGGCATCGCGGTGCTGGTCATCTCCTGCCCGTGCGCGCTTGGCCTGGCAACGCCGGTCGCCATCATGGTCGGTACCGGCAAGGGCGCGGAAAACGGCATCCTGATCAAGTCGGCGGAATCGCTTGAGACGCTGCACACGGTCGATACCGTTGTGCTCGATAAAACAGGCACGGTCACGGAGGGGCGGCCGCGCGTCACAGATGTGCTGACGGCCCCCAATTTTTCAGAGAAGTCCCTTTTGACGCTTGCCGCTTCGATCGAAAAGCCGTCGGAGCATCCGCTTTCCGGCGCGGTTGTCGCCGAGGCCGAGGCACGCGGCCTGCATACGGACAATGTGACCGATTTTAAAGCGGTTGCCGGACAGGGCGTCGCCGCGCGCGTCGATGGGAAAATGTATTTTGCAGGCAATCCGCGCATGATGGATGAAAACGGCGTCGATATGGGCGGTTTTCGGGAACAGGGCGAATCCCTGTCGGAGCGGGGGAAAACGCCGCTCTATTTTGCGGATGAGGCGCATGTGATCGGCGTTGTGGCCGTGGCGGACACTGTCAAGCCGACGAGTCGTGCGGCGATCGACGCGTTTAAATCGATGGGCGTCGACGTGGTGATGCTGACCGGCGATAACCGCCGCACTGCCGAGGCGATCCGCCGGACGCTTGGGATCGGGCACGTCGTGGCGGAGGTGCTGCCGCAGGACAAGGAGCGCGAGGTCGCGTCGCTCCAGGAGCAGGGCAAAAAGGTTGCGATGGTCGGCGACGGCATCAACGACGCGCCGGCCCTGACCCGCGCCGACGTCGGCATTGCAATTGGCGCGGGCACGGATGTCGCAATTGAATCGGCCGACGTTGTGCTGATGAAAAGCGACCTGCTCGACGCTGTTACCGCTGTGGAATTGTCGCGCGCTGTTATCCGCAATATCCGTCAAAATTTGTTCTGGGCGTTTTTCTACAACACCATCGGTATCCCGTTGGCAGCCGGTGTGTTCTATTCGCTTCTCGGCTGGAAGCTTAATCCAATGTTCGGCGCAGCCGCGATGAGTTTAAGCTCCGTGTGCGTCGTTTCGAACGCGCTGCGGCTGAAGTTGTTTAAACCGCGTCATACAGCGGCTTTAAATACAAATAGTAATATTCAAGAAAAAATCAACAAAAAAGTGGAGGCATCGGCGATGAAAAAGACAATGGTAATCGAAGGAATGAGCTGCGGGCATTGCTCCGCGCGTGTGGAAAAGGCGCTCAACGCGCTCGACGGCGTTTCGGCCAAGGTCGACCTGGAGGCTAAAACGGCCGCGATTGAGACAGAGGGCCGCGTGAGCGACGAACAGCTCCGCGCCGCAGTGACCGACGCGGGCTACGACGTCGTTTCGCTGGACTGATGCGGGCCGATCGTGAACAGGTCGCACGCCTGTTAAAAACGGCGCGCGGCCAGATTGACGGAATTCTGCGCATGGTGGAGGAGGATCGCTATTGTATCGACATATCCAACCAGATCATGGCAGCGGAATCCATCCTTGGGCGTGCCAACCGCGAGGTGCTGCGCGCCCATCTGGAGGGTTGTGTGCGCGAAGCCGTTGACAGCGGCAGCGCGGATGAGAAAATTGGGGAGATTGCGGCACTGCTTGATAAGCTGGTCCGCTGATTCCTTTTGATCGAATGATACCGTTAACTGACAGGGGCGGGCGTTGTCTGTCCCTGTCAGTTAGCGCAAAGGAGGAGTATGAATGAATGATGCGGTTTTGATTCGAAATGAAAGAGAAACGGATTATCAAAAGGTTGAAGAAATCACAAGGAAAGCGTTTTGGAATTTATATATTCCCGGCTGCGTGGAGCATTATCTGGCGCATGTCATGCGTGGCCATGCTGATTTTCTGCCGGAGCTTGATTTTGTGGTTGAAATCGGCGGACAGGTGATTGGTAACATTATGTATACAAAAGCAAAGCTGATTGACGAGTGCGGGGAGGAGAAGGAGATCCTGACCTTTGGGCCGGTCAGCATTTTACCGGAGTACCAGCGCAAAGGATACGGCAAGAGAATGATGGAATATTCCTTTGAGAGGGCGGCCGCGCTTGGCTATGATACGATCGTCATCTTCGGCAATCCGGGCAATTATGTAGGACGCGGCTTTAAAAGCTGCAAAAAGTACAACATTTGTATGGAGGACGGGACGTTCCCGGCCGCGATGATGGTAAAAGTGCTGAAGCCGGGCGCGCTTGACGGCAGAAAATGGGTCTATCATGACAGTCCCGCCATGCATATTGACGAGGCGCAGGCAGAGCAGTTCGATGCCGCTCTGGAATATATGGAAAAGAAGGAACAGCCAAGCCAGGAGGAATTTTATATCCTGAGCAGCGCCGTCTTAAAATGATCCTTTCCTGCAAAAGAAAGCGTTCCCAATCAGCTAAAAGGGCTGTGCCGCGATTGCGGCACAGCCCTTTTTACAAGATTCAAGATGCTTCTTTGTACAACCTGCCCGTGCATATGCTGATATAGAGCGGCGAAGGGGTGAAAGTATGTATGATCTGCATAAGCCTGTGAAGCATATTTTGTTATTTCTGACAGGCGGCGTCCTATATTGCCTGACAGAGCTTATATGGCGGGGGCATACGCACCTTTCAATGGCGGCGCTTGGAGGCTGCTGCTTTCTGATGATCGGGCGAATCAATGAGGACTGCCCAAGCTGTGTCTCCCTGCTTTCTCAAATGGTGCTGTCGGCGCTGGTCGTCACAGCGATGGAATTTGCCGCCGGCTTGGTGCTGAACGTCTGGATGGGGCTTGAAATCTGGGATTATTCCGATCTGCCGTACAACCTGTTGGGGCAGGTATGCCTTTTGTATATGAACCTGTGGTTTTTGCTGTCTCTGCCCGCCATTCTGCTGGACGACTGGCTGCGCTGGCGCTGGTTCGACGAACAGGCGCCGCACTACCGCCTGCTGTGATTTTCCCACAGCAATCCCAAAAGGGAAAGCCCCGGACCGCCGGACAGGCAAATTTATACGGGGCAATTGGCTGGCTCACAGTTGCCGATATTATGGATACTGTGCAAGGATCTCCGGCACAAGGTCGGGGGCGACCTGTTTAAACAGGTCGTTGTCAATGCGTGTATTGGGGGCGCTGCCGCATTGCTTAAGGCAATTTTGCGTATCCAGCAGGAACCGGCCATCGTCAGTGACCTGGCCTGCTTTGATGCCGAGCGCCGTTTCAAACGCCTTGAGCACGGCCGCGCCGCCCTTGGCCGCACAACGCGGACCTGTACAGACAACGATACGGTGCGCATAGGGCGCGGCGTTCAGCCCGGGCAGGCGCTTTACAAGCGCCGCTACGGCGGCGGGCGCGGTTTTCATGGCGGCGGCCGCGGCTGCCTGCGCGGCCGGCGGTACGCAGCCGCAGAGAGATTGGATTTCACGCAGCAGTGCGATGAGCAGCTCCTGTCCGCCTGTTTCGCGGATGGATTTATAGTACGTGAGAAGCTCCTGGAGCTGTTCCTGTTCAAATGGTTTCATGGCATCCTCCGAGAAAGTCCGGAGAAAAATCCGGAACAGATATATTAAAAAGAGGCATGTTTAAAACATGCCTCTTTTTGGTGGGAACACGGGGACTCGAACCCTGGACTTCCTGCGTGTGATGCAGGCACTCTAACCAGCTGAGCTATGCTCCCGAGACCAATGCAGATATTATAGCATGTTTTCGGAAGCTTGTAAAGGGGTATTTTTACAAGAAACAGACGTTCAGTCGTATTCCTGCATCACATTGCCGATGGTCACAATTGAATGCGGCGCCCAAACATACTGCCCTTCCAACATGGGTACAGCCTCCTGGGGGTTTGCGCCGGTGGAAAGCGCATAGGCCAGATCGAAAATTGCCTGCGCCTGCCCTTGGGCGTCGTTTCGCACCGTGCCGGCCAGGGAGCCGTCCTGAATTGCCATAAGCGCAGGCGGAGTGGCGTCGATGCCGACAATAACAGGAAGCTCAGAGATTTCAGCGGCGTGATAAGCGTCGATCGCACCGAGCGCCATGTCGTCGTTGTTGCAGAATATGACCTCGATGCGGTCGCGCAGCTCCTCATCAGCAAGCCACTGCGCCATTTTCGCGGAGGCCTGCGCACGCTGCCAGTTGGCAGGCTCGCTGGCAAGCTTTTCGACATCAATGCCAGCCGAGGTCAATGCGGCAATGCAGCTTTCGGTGCGCAGGGTTGCGTCCTGATGGCCCGGTTCGCCCTCCAGTATGACATATTGGATCCGTCCATCGCCGTTGCGGTCAACAGACGCGGGATTCTCATCGTAAAGGTCCACGACGATGCGTCCCTGCATATCTCCCGCCTCGCGCGGATCGGAACCGACATAATAAACGTTCTGCCACCGCTGCATATCCTCGCCGACCGGCTCGCGGTTGAAAAAGATGACGGGAATATCGGCGGCGCGCGCTTTGTCGATGATGACGGAAGCTGCGGTTCGGTCGACCTCATTGACACAGATCGCGTCATACCCCTGCGCCAAAAAACGGTCCACCTGCTCGTTTTGAGTCCCCTGGTTTCCGGTGCCATCCAAAATATTGAGTGTGATTTTTACGTTGTCCTGTGTCTCCCGTGCTTTGGCACAGTCGAGCAGATCGGAAGCAAGCAACGAAATAAACGTGTCGCTTTGCCGGTAGAGCGTTACGCCGATGCGGATGGGATCGGGCGTCATGGACTCGGATGGCTTGTCCGCGCAGCCGCTGGGAAGCAGCAGGCAGCAGAACGCGCCGGCAAGCAGTGCGGCGGCCCTGAGACGAGCTTTCATAAACGTACCTCCTTGCATCTGCGATCCGTCAGCGGATGAATGGGAACAAGAGCCGCTGTACCTCGGGATCATACATATTGGACCAGTTGACAACCTGGTGCCCGACAACGGTGTCCGCTTCCGGAATATGGCCCTGTATGCTGTCAACCGCAGCCTTGACGCCGAGATAGCCGACAGCAAAATCGTTTTGCACGACTGTGGCTGTGACAATATCGTTTTCAATAAACGAGGCGATTTTCCCGGTCGAGCCAATTCCAAACAGGTCGAGATAGTGCGCCTGCATATCGCTGACCGCCTGGGCAGTCAGTTCAAGCGCGCTTGTATCAAGTGTGACAATCACATCGGCTGTCTTTTTGCCGATGCGTGAGGCAAGCATACGCGACGCTTCAGCGGGATCGCCGTCCGGCAGAGTCCAAACCTCAATTTCGCCGCCGATACGCCCGAGAACATGCATCAGTCCGGCCCGGCGCTGCGCCACGCTGGCGCATTGCAGGCTGCTGTCCACCACAACTAAACGTTTGCGCGCGTTTCCACTGGCGATGATTTCCTCACCGAGCTGTAATCCCATCCCATAGTTGTCGGCCGAAATATACGAGGAGACAGAACCGCTGTAAACACCCGTTTCAATACAGATGACGGGCGCTTTTTCCGCGGCTTGTTCTACCGGCGCGGCCAGCGCCGCGCTGTCCGAAGCGGACAGAACGATCGCGTCCGCGCCGGCGTCAATTTCGCGCTGCAAAAGTGAAATCTGTTCGGCGCTGTCGTTTTCCCCAGACAACGTGATGAAGCTCAAATCAACATTCATTTCGCTGGCGGCCTGATCGGCGCCCTGCCGGATGGATTCCCAACGGTCCCCAGCGCGCCCGCGCACAATGACGGAAATCCGGTAAATTTCAGGCGGGGGTTCCTTGCCGAAGGCGTCGAAAGCCAACAGCAAAAAGCCGAGCGCAAACATGCAGAACAGCAACAGGAAGGCGAGCGCCCTGCGCTTTGTCATACAGCCCCCTCCTTTAACGGCTGTGCGCCGCCATAAACTAACTGCGGCAGGCGCACACGGATTGTTGTGCCGACATCCGGCTCGCTGATGATCGTCAGGCCATACGGCTCGCCGTAATACAGACGGATGCGCTGGTGCACATTGCGAAGCCCGATACCGGACCCTTTGGAGCGCACCCGTGTCTCGTCGGTCAGTAGTGTGGCGCAAACATCCGCGGGAATACCGCAGCCATTGTCTTCGACGTCGATGATCAGGTCATCGTCCGCCAGATAAGCGCGCACGCAGATCTCACCGTCTCCGTCGGCAAATTCCATGCCGTGATAGATTGCATTTTCCAAAAGCGGCTGGATGATCAGCTTGATGGTTGAAAGCCCAAGCGTTTCCGGTTGGGCATCGACAGATACGGTGAATTTGTTTTTATAACGCATGGTCTGGATGGTCAGGTAATTGCGCGCGTGCTCAAGCTCATCTGAAACTGATATAATCGTTTTGCCCTTGGACAAGCTGATCCGAAACAGGCGCGCAAGCGCCGTAACCATCGTGACGGCTTCGGGATATCGCTCATTCTCGATCATCCAGACAATGGAATCGAGCGTATTGTAGAGAAAATGCGGATTGATTTGGCTTTGCAGCGCGTCGAATTCGCTTTTGCGCTTCGATTCCTGCTCGGCCACGATATCGTCCATCAGGCTGCGCATCTGCGCCACCATTGTGCGGATTGTCTTGCCAAGATGCGCCACCTCGTAGGAACCGCCGACCGCGATTTCCGTATCCCAATTTCCGCCCTCCAATCCTTTGACGGAGCGTTCCAGGCGCTTGATCGGGTTGGCGATGCGTGAGGATATAAACAGATTGACAAAGATCATCAAAAAGATGGTGAACAGAATGATAAACACAGCGAAGGTACGGATGGCGTAGGAGTCGGATACAGCGTCCTGCATCGGCGTGACGCCGACAATCTTCCAGCCGGTGTAGCCGACCGTTTTGATGGTGACGATCCGTTCCTGGCCGTCGAAGGTTTCCACATGGCTGCCATCGTCATAGCTGACAGCGGCACGGTTATTTTCGGAGAGAAGATTGGAGTAAAGAAGCTGCTGGCGTGGATGGTAAATGATTTCACCGGCGCTGTCTACGAGATAGACGTAACCAGATCCGCCCAGGTTGACATTCTTAAAAAGCTGCTCGATACCGGAATAATTCATGTCGACAAGCAAAACGCCGCGCGTCACAGCGCCATCGCGTGTCAGCTCGACAGCACGCGAAAGCGAAACGACCCACCGATAATTGTATCCCGGATCGATGAACAGGTTCTGCACATGCGGCGTGGAGAAATGCAGATTTTCAATCCGGTCCATAGCCCGGATAAACCATTCCTGTTCAGGCGGGTCGACCGTCGGCTTGAGCATGGAGACAGGCGCCGCGCCGACAAGCGAACCATCCGCCTCGACCACAACGATACTGACAAGCAAGTCGCGGTTCGTCTCATAGAGCAGGTCCATCTGCTGGTGGATCGATTCATCAGCGAGGTCGGCGCTTTTGATCACACGGTAATACATCGCGTCCGATACACGCATCATATTGCGCAGATAGACATCCAGGTTGATATTGACCTGGTCGATCACACGCTTGTTTTCCTCGCGGACCATCGCCTCGGTGGAAGCGGCGAACCGCAGATACAGTGCAAAGCCGAGAAAGAGCATCCCGGCCATCGCAGCGATCGAGAAGGAAAGCGAGATCAAGAACTGGATGCTGCGCCGGCGGTAATAATTTGTTGCGCGCGCCAGCCAGCCGCCGGCCGCCTTACGCATGGACGGCGTCCCGGCTGCCGCGGTATTTTGTCGGCGACATGCCGAACTGCTTTTTAAAGACATAGCTGAAATAATTTGGTTCGGTATAGCCGACCTTCAGCGAAATCTCATATGTTTTATCCTCGGTGGTGGAGAGCAGCTTGACCGCTTCATCCATGCGTACATTTGTCAGCCACGCAACAAAGCTCATGCCGGTTTCTTTTTTAAACAGCGTGGAAAAATAGGCGGGAGAGACATGAAGATGATCGCAGAGCATTTCGACCGAAATATCGGGATCACTGAAGTGCTCCGCAATGAACTGCTTGGCGCCTTCGGCGATACCACGCGTCGAATTGGAACGCTCGCGGCGGATTAGCTCGCTGATGCGCAGGCACAATTCGGATAAACGCGCCTTTAATTCGTCAAGCGAGTCGAAGGCCTCCAGCCGCAGGCTGGCGGCAAAATCGGGACCAAACACATCGGCTGTGTCAAGCTGATAAGCGCGCGCCAGACGGACCAGTTCAGCCGTCAGCTCCATCAAATAAAGCTGATACTGCCCAATTGGCAGACGCGTTTCATAAAAACGCCCGATGAACCGGTTGATCGACTGGCGGATTGTGTCAGGCGCTCCAAGCTTAATCGCCGAAAGCAGCTCCCGCTTGTCCTGTTCGTCGAAGGGGATCTGCGCGGCGGCGTCCGGCTCGATATCATCTATGTAGATAGCGCGTCCCGTGCCGATAAGCACACGGTAGTCAAGCGCGCTGCGCGCGCCGTCCATGCTGTAATGAAGATCAAAAAGCGTATCGCACACAGTTCCCACGCCGACGGTCAGCGTTAACTGCAAAAAACGGCGCGCCAACTTGCACACCTGGTCCAGGCTGCTGATGAATTCCAGAACGCCGCCCGGGTCGTCAAATCCGGCAATCACAGCGACAGAACCATTATACAGTTCGGTAAGCCCCCTGAAACGACGGCCGAGCGCCTCCTCCATCAACTGCTTGACGGAGAATTGGAGCAGCTCCCGCTGACGGATTGGCGCGTCCTCGGGAATGTCCGATTCAAATCCGGCCAGCGCCGCTGTGAACTGCGTCCCGACAAGCTGCACACCGTAAAGAGCGGCCTGTTCGGCAATCTGTCCGCGCGGAATGCGCCCGTCGAGCAGGCCGGCCACAAACTGCCCGCGCAGCGCGGGCAGGCTTCGCTCGTAGTACGAGCGAAGCCGCTCAATATCACGCTTTTCAGCAAACTCTGCATCAAGCTGCCCACGCAGTTTTTGCAGCACGCCGGTCAGTTCAGAGGCACTCACAGGCTTAAGGATGTATTCGGCCGCGCCGATCTGAATGGCCTTTTGCGCGTATTCAAAATCGTCAAAGCCCGAAAAGAACACCAGCTTGACGCCAGGGAAGCGTTCAGTCAGATGACGCCCGAGCGTCAGACCGTCCATAAACGGCATCTTGATATCGGTCATGACAACGTCGGGATGCAGCGATTCGGCAAGCTCCAGAGCTTCCTGGCCGTTTTCGGCCGAGCCGACAAAGGTAAAGCCGCTGCCGGTCCAGTCGATTTTACGCTGAATGCCGTCGCGGATTTCCGCTTCGTCGTCGACAAGCATAATGCTGTACAGAAAGACCCCTCCTTGTATACTGAATCAATTTGACATCATAACATCGATGGTATTATAGCACTTTTCCACAAAAAAGAAAAGGGCTGGTTTCGTAAAAACCAGCCCTTTTGTACGATTTATTTGGTTATTTCTTCCTGTACTTTGCCAAGTCGATTGCAACTGCGACTGCAATGATGATGCCCTTGATAACCTGCTGCCACATCGGGGAGACATTGATGAACTGAAGCCCGTACTGGATGACGGTGAAGATCAGAACGCCGGAGAGGATGCCGCCGACCTTACCGATACCGCCGTTGAGGGATACGCCGCCGACGACGCACGCGGCGATCGCGTCAAGTTCATAACCGTTGCCGTAGTTATTTGTAGCGCCAGCGGTCCTCGCGCCCTCCAGGACGCCCGCAAAGCCGTACAGGCCGCCGGCCAGGATGAAGATACCCATGGTGGTGCGGAACACATTGACGCCAGAGACGACCGCAGCCTCGCGGTTGCCGCCGATAGCGTAGACGTTTTTGCCGAACACCGTCTTGTTGAGGACGAACCAGATTACGACCAGAACGATCAGCGCGATCGGAACAAGAATAGAGATGCCGGGAAATTTGGTTCCGAACGCCTTTTCCGCAAATTTAAACTGGCCAAGCAGCGCGAAGTCGGGGCGCACGCCGCCGATGGGCTGCGAGTTGTTGGGCGGCATATCGAAATAGAGCGAGCATGCGCCATAGATGATGACCTGTGTGGCCAGCGTCGCGATGAACGGATGCATATCGTATTTCGCGACAAGAAAACCGTTAAGCCCGCCGAACATCATACAGGCGAGGATGGACAGCGCGACCGGAAGAATAATCGGGACCTGCGGCAGGTCCGGGAAAAAGCGGTTTGCATAGGTGGCTGTCTGGAGCATGGAGCAAGAGATGACCGACGCGAGGCCGACCATGCGTCCGGCTGAAAGATCCGTACCTGCGATCAGCAGCGTAAAGCAGATGCCGAGCGCGATGATCAGCTTGGTGGACGACTGTGTCAGGATATCGAGCACAACGCGCACCTGCATGAATTTGCGTTCCTTGATACAAATAATCACAACGAGCACAAGCAGCGCGAGGATAATCGCGTTGTTTGTCAAAAAGGTTTTTGCCGTTTTGGAGGAGATCGTCACATCGCCGAGAGAGTCGCGGCGCATATACTGCGACAAAGCATAAAACGCGACGATGACGCCGATGCCGATAACGATGACTGGCAGATCGTAAATTGCCTTGATGTTAGCGATTGTCAGCACAATGCCGAGCACGACCAGAACAGCGGCCGCAATGAAAAAATAGACCGCATAGGTAGCGCGGGAGATCGTGTTGCCTTTTTGCATACCTGGTACCTCACTTTCCGAACTCATTTCATGAACTGCGTTGCAAGCCGCATGACCTCAACCTGGTCGAACTGATCCTTTTCAAGGAACCCGGAAACCTTGCCCTCGCACATGACCATGACGCGGTCCGACATGCCGAGCAGCTCGGGCATTTCGGAGGAAATCATGATGATGCTTTTGCCAGCCTTGACCAGCTCAAGCATAATCGTGTAAATTTCATATTTTGCGCCCACGTCGATGCCGCGAGTCGGTTCGTCCAGGATCAGGATATCCGGTTCGGTGAGCAGCCAGCGGGCGATCAGGACCTTCTGCTGATTGCCGCCGGAGAGGTTCTGCATAAGCGCCTCAAGGGAAGGCGTCTTTACATTGAGCTGCTTATCAGCGTCATATGCTGCCTGATACCGTTTTTTCTGGTTGAGAACGCCGTGATTGGCGTAGTTTTTCTGGCTTGCGATCACTGTGTTGTCGAGTACGGACAAACAGCCGAATACGCCGGTCGCGCGGCGCTCCTCCGTGAGCAGCGCGATTTTCAGTTTCTTGGCGTCGCGCACATTTTTGACGATGGCCGGTTTGCCCTCCTTCTCCACGATGCCCGAAGCGATTGCGCGCAGTCCGAACAATGCCTCGACCAGCTCGGTGCGCTGTGCGCCGACAAGCCCGCCGATGCCGAGAATCTCGCCGCGGTGCAGATGGAAGCTGACGTTCTGGAATGATTTGGGCAGTGGGGAACACAGATCCTTCACACGCAGGACTGTCTCGCGCGGCGGCATCGGGAAATCGCGTACCGGGAAACGGTTTGTCATATCGCGTCCGACCATGCGGTTGATAATCAGATCGGTGGTCAGCTCGCTGGCGGGCCAAGTGCCGACATACTGTCCATCGCGCATAATGGTCACTTCGTCGGAGATACGCAGGATTTCCTCCATCTTATGCGAGATGTAGATGATCGAGCGGCCCTCGCTGCGAAGCTGGTTGATGATCTTAAACAGGTGTTCCGTTTCATTATCTGTAAGGGATGAGGTAGGCTCATCCATGATAATTATCTTCGAATTATAGCTGACGGCGCGCGCAATCTCCACAAGCTGGAGCGTTGATGCAGAAAGCTCGCCGGCAACTGTCTCAGGGTTGATGTCCAGGTCGACCTTTTCAAACAGTTCCTTCGTCATGCGGATCATGGCTTTGCGGTCGACCGCGATGCCTTTCATTGGGAAACGGCCAAGCCAGATGTTTTCCATGACTGGCCTGAATCGGATGGGGTGCAGCTCCTGATGGATCATGGAGACGCCCAAATCGAGCGCCTGCTTGGAGGTGTTGATGATTTCACGTTTTCCGTCCAGAATGATTTCGCCGCTGTCCTCATGATAAATACCGAACAGGCATTTCATCAATGTGGACTTGCCGGCGCCGTTTTCGCCCATGAGGGCGTGCACGGTACCCGGCCGCACCTTTAAGGTGACGCCGTCCAAGGCGGTGACGCCTGGAAATGTCTTGACAATATTGTTCATTTCCAGCATATATTCGCCCATACAGTCCTCCTCCTTCTATCTTAAAATCACGCGGCAAGCCGCCGCGCGCCGCAAAACCGGCCGCCCAAAAACCGGTGGGAAAAAGGCGGCGGAGACTGCGGAAAGCGCCTGCTGTTCCGCGTTCCCCGCCGCCTGCCTATTTACGCTTCAAAAAATTTTGCTCACATGAAATCCTGATAGTTGTCAACCGTCACCTTGACGTACGGAATCCAGACATACTTGCCGTCGGTCACTTCATAGCCGATCGTCTCGGAAGTGACTTCCTGGCCGTCAGCGGCGACAGCGGCGATGTTGATGGACGCCTTGCCCTGGTTCTCGCCGTCGTTGAGGACTGTGCCGAGCAGCTCGCCCTTGCTCATGGACTCAAGCGCCGGGGCCGTCGCGTCGACGCCGACCACAGGGATGAACTTTTCAGCGTCGCCGGTGTTGTAGCCTTCAGCCTTCAAAGCCTCGATCGCGCCGAGCGCCATGTCGTCGTTGTTGGCAAAGACAGCCTCGATCTTGTCAGCGCCGTGAGAAGCAAGGAACGTCTTCATCAGGTCGGTCGCCTTGACCTTATCCCACATGGCGGTGTCAGCCGCAAGCTCCTCGACGCCGAACGTGCCATCGCTGGTGATGGCTTCAATGCAATACTGGCTGCGCAGCGTTGCATCCTGATGGCCAGGCTCGCCCTGGAGCATGACATACTGGATCTTGCCGTCGCCGTTCTTGTCCGCTTCCGGATGCGCCTTGAAGTAATCGAGGATGATCTCGCCGGACATTGTGCCGGATTCCTCGGCGCGGGCGCCGACATACCAAGCTTTGTCGTATTTGTTCATGTCCTCCTCGGACGGCTGGCGGTTGAGGAATACGATCGGCAGATCCTCCGCCATGGCCTTGTCAATGATCGGGCCGGCGGCGGTCAGGTCAACCGGGTTGACAGCCAGCGCGGTGACGCCCTTGGTGATATAGGTGTCGACCTGGTCGTTCTGTGTGGCCTGCTTGTTCTGCGAGTCCACGATTTCCGGAGCCGGAATGCCCAGTTCCTCGGCCGCAAGCAGCATGTTGTTGCGCACGCCGGTCATAAACGTATCGTCGAATTTGTAGATGCAGACACCGATGCTCACATCGTCGGGAGCGTTGATCTTAACGCCGGTAGCCTCGCCGGAAGGCGTAGAAGCAGCAGGCGCAGATTCGGCCGGAGCGGACGCCGCAGGGGTGCTTTCAGCCGGCGCCGGGGTGGATTCGGCCGGTGTCGAGGTTGTGCCGCCGCTGCTTCCGCAGGCTGCCAGCGACATGACCATCAAAGATGCAAATGCAAGAGACAGAACTTTCTTCATCATTTCATTCCTCCTAAGTCTTGTGTGCGTTTTGTGAACAATCTGTAAAATGATTTCCTTATGGTGTTCACTGTCTTTATTATAATTTGGAGCAAAGCGCGTTACTATCAAATATTCTTTCCTGTTTCATTGAATATCTTCACATCTAAACCTGATTGCACGAACTTTCCGAATAATATTTATGCAAAATGCCAATTAAACAGGAAAAATAATACGCGCCAAAAAAGCTTTGCATCCGCTAACCTGTGCGCTGCACATGGAACGTCTGGGGCTGTTTCTAAAATCGAAATTTCCATTTTTTCTGTAAACAGCAGCGGATGCCGTGTTAAAAAGCTCAGAATCCGAAGGGATGCCTGCTTTTGCCTTGCCTTCTCCTGTTGCCTGCGGACAATCCTGCAATTCCTATATTATTAAACGGCCCCTGGAGAGCTTGACAAAAAGAGAAAAGAGGATATAATTTGAAATTGAGTTTCAATTTCAAATTATATCCTCGGAGGGACCGTATGGAGGTTGAATATAAAACACGGCAGCGTGCACTGATTCTGCAATTTCTTTCAGACAACCGCGAACGCCATCTTTCGGTGGACGAGGTCTTTGACTACCTGCGTGCACAGCAGTCGCCCGTTGGCAAATCGACGGTGTACCGCTGCCTTGACCGGCTCGTAAGCCAGGGCCGCGCGCGCCGCTATTTTCTGGGGGACGGCGCGCGTGCGTGTTACCAGTATGTAGACGGGCAGGGCGCCTGCCGCGAGCATTTCCATTTAAAATGCATTGGCTGCGGACAGCTTTTCCATGTATCATGCGAGCGCCTGGACGAGATTGCCGCACATGTGCTGGAGCACCACGGATTTCAGGTTGACCATACAAAAACCGTATTGTATGGGCTTTGCGCCGGCTGCGCCGCCAAACGGAAGGAAACGGAGGGACGACAGTGACCGGTTTTTTAAAGCGGGCGGCCGCTTTGCTGTGTGCGGCCGTTCTGCTGGCAGGCTGCGGAGCACAGCCGCTGCCGCCTGAAAATGAACGGATTGAGGTCGTGGCGACGCTGTTCCCGCAATATGATTTTGCGCGGCAGATCGCGGGGGCTCGCGCTGATGTGACGCTGCTTTTGCCGCCCGGCGTTGAAAGCCACGCTTATGAGCCGACGCCCGCCGATATCATCCGCATCAATCAGGCCGATGTGTTTCTCTATACGGGCGCGTATATGGAGCCGTGGGCGCAAAAGCTGATAGAAGGGCTTGACGGCGATGTGCAGGTTGTCGATGTGTCGGCGCATGTGCCGCTTGAGGAGGAATCCCATGACCACGAGGGTCATGATCATGACGGTCACGGCGGCTTTGATCCGCATATCTGGACCAACCCACAGAATGCGAAGGTGATGGTGGATAATATTGCTGCAGCGCTGTCCGCAGCCGATCCGGCTGGCTCGGGACTGTTTATGACAAACGCAGCCGATTATAAGGCGCAGCTCGATGAGCTTGACGAGACGATCATGGAGATTGTCGGGATGTCGGAGCATCGCGAGATTGTGTTTGGCGGACGGTTTGCCATGCGCTATTTCGCTGAACATTATGGACTTGCCTGGTCGGCGGCTTTCGATTCCTGTTCGGGAGAAACGGAGCCGAGCGTGCGGGCTGTGGCGCAGATCGTCGACAACATCCAAAAAAACCGCATCCCTGTGATCTATTATGAGGAGCTAACCGATCCCAAGGTTGCGCGCGCCATTGCGCGCGAGTCCGGCGCGCAGCCGCTGTTGCTCCACTCGTGCCACAATGTGTCAAAGGACGAACTTGCGGCGGGTGCGACATACCTGTCCCTGATGGAACAGAATGCGGTAAATTTGAAAAGGGGGCTGAATGGATGGCGCTGATTTCCTGCCGGCATGTGACCATGCGTTATGAAAACCGGGTGGCCGTCGACGACGTCAGCTTTGATATTGCGCCGGGTGATTATGTGTGCATTGTCGGCGAAAACGGATCGGGAAAGAGTACGCTGCTCAAAGGGCTGCTTGGCCTGAAAGCGCCGCGCTCCGGTGAAATCGTCTATGGGGATGGACTGCGCCAAAATATGATCGGCTATCTGCCGCAGCAGACGGTTGTACAGCGCGATTTTCCCGCGTCCGTCTGGGAGGTGGTGCTCTCCGGCTGTCTGAACCGGCGCGGCCTGCGTCCCTTCTACACCCCTGCCGAACGGCGGATTGCGCGCGCAAATATCGAAAAGCTGGGGATCGGCGCGCTGGTCAAAAAATCGTACCGCGCGCTTTCCGGCGGACAGCAACAGCGCGTACTGCTGGCGCGGGCGCTGTGTGCGACGGAAAAACTGCTTCTGCTCGACGAGCCGGTGACAGGGCTTGATCCGGTTGTCACAGCGGAGCTGTACGCGTTGATCCGCCATCTTAACGAGGAGGGCGTGACCATTGTCATGGTCAGCCACGATATCAATTGTTCGGTGCATAACGCCGGAAAAATTTTGCATATGGATACGCGCGTGCTGTTTTATGGTGCAGCCGACGACTATGCCAAAAGCGAGCTTTGCCGCAAATTTATCGGAGGTGACGGTCATGCTTGATCTGCTGCGCGACCTGTTTTCCTATTCGTTTATGCTGCGTGCCGTCATCGTGGGAGTCCTTGTTTCGCTGTGCGCCGCACTGCTTGGCGTAAGCTTGGTGCTCAAGCGGTATTCCATGATTGGAGACGGCCTGTCGCATGTCGGTTTTGGCGCTCTGTCGGTTGCTGTGGCGGCTGGCGCCGCTCCTCTGGCGGTATCGGTCCCGGTCGTGGTTGCAGCGGCGTTTTTGTTGCTGCGGATCAGCGAGTCGAGCGCCATCCGCGGAGATTCGGCGATCGCATTGATTTCGTCAGCCTCCCTGGCAGCCGGGGTCATCGTCACATCTCTGACAACCGGAATGAATGTCGACGTGTATGGCTATTTGTTCGGAAGCATCCTCGCTATGAGCGAGGGGGATGTGCTCCTGAGCATTGTGCTGTCTGTGATTGTGATCTGCCTGTTTGTTCTGTTTTACAACAAGATTTTTGCAATCACATTCGATGAATCGTTCGCGCGTGCGACCGGCACGAATACACGTTTTTACAGTATGCTGATCGCGCTGCTGACAGCGTTGACAATTGTGGTTGGAATGCGTGTGATGGGGGCGATGCTCATCTCCAGCCTGATTATTTTTCCCGCTTTGACATCCATGCGCGTCTGCCGCAGCTTCCGCGGTGTGGTGCTGGTTTCGGCGGTTGTTTCCGTTGTGTGCTTCTTTTTTGGAATGCTCGCGTCGTTTGTGTGGTCCACGCCTGCTGGCGCGTCAGTCGTCGCTGTCAATGTCGTGGCCTTCGGATTGTTCGGCCTTTTCAGCCTTTTTTCCCGCTTTTTTGAAAAAAAGCTTGGTAAAAAACTTTAGTCGGCTGCGCCGCGAACAGCGGGTCAGGCGCTGTGTACAAAAGCTGGCCCTGCCGTGCGCCCGCCCATATGAAGGGAATGGCTGAAATAAAATGCAGACAGGGGGCTGTGCAATCAGCGCAGCCCCCTGTCTGCATTTTACCTGAATATTTGTGGTTGCCAAAAAAGCGTGCCCTTAAATGGAGAGGGCAGATCTTTGGACGCAAACGGACTGCTTGATCGTAAATTGGCCAACGAGCTGTGTGAGTACCTGTGCCTGGCTTGCAAGCTGTTCGGCGGCTGCGGCGCTCTCCTCGGAGGTCGCCGAGTTCGTCTGCACGACAGCGGAAATCTGCGATATGCTGTCTGTGATACCGGCAATTGCCTCAGCCTGGTCGGCGGACAAATCTGAAATTGTCTTAATCTTCTCAGCGACAGCCCGCGCGCCCTCCACGATGCTGCCAAGCGACTGCTGTGTCGAATCTGTCAAATTGACGCCATTGGTAACAGCCATGAGCGACCGCTCGATCAAAGCGGTGGTGTTGCTGGCTGCTTCGGCGCTCTTGGCGGCAAGGTTGCGCACCTCATCCGCGACGACGGCGAAGCCCTTGCCGGCTACGCCGGCACGCGCGGCCTCCACGGCCGCGTTGAGAGCAAGGATATTTGTCTGGAATGCAATATCGTCGATTGTTTTGATAATGTTGCCGATTTCCTGTGAGCTTTCACTGATCTCGTACATGGCCTGCGCCATTTCGCTCATCTGCTGATTACAGCTTTCAATCTGGCTGCCCACATCGATTGTAATATCACGGGTTGCCACAGCTTCTTGTGCGTTGCTGTTGATCTGCCGGGAAATGTCGTTGACCCTGGCAACCAGATGGTCAAGCTCTGAGGACTGTTCCGTGGACCCCTGCGCCAAAGTCTGCGCGCCAATGGACACCTGTTGCGACTCGTTTGTAACTTCGCCGGCGGAACGCTGAATCTGACACATTGTTTCATTCAAATGTTTCAGAATAACTTCGATGGAATGCTCAATGGCGGTAAATTCGCCGATATATTCCACAGTATTTTCACGTGTCAGGTTGCCGTTTGCAATTTCGCCCAGATGTTCTGATATATCGGTGATATAGTGCTTGAGCGTTGCCACGGATGAATTCAGGCTCTGAGCCAAAACGCCGATTTCATTCTTGCTGTGGATGTCGATCCGGAAGCTTAAATCTCCCTGTGAAAGTTTACGGCTGGATTCTGTAATTTCAACAATGGGATACACAATTTTACGGATGATATAGCGCACCAGCAGATAGCATACGACCACAATCAAAAGGATTGTCAGGACAGAAATAATCTGTGTGATGAGAATGGCTTGGTCAAGCTGCTGCTCATTATAGGCGAGCAGGCTTTCTGAGATGGAGATAACTTCATCCAATTTGGAAACAAGGGCGCTGACATTGACCTTTGTCTCGTTTAAAAACATTTTGGATGCAGTCTGAGGGTTGGTTTTATTCATTTCTAGAATGGTTTCCGCCGAATCATGGATACTCTGATGAATCGGCTTTATTTCTTCTATCAGCGTTATGATCCGGGCATCCGGAATTGTCGCCGTATCGGTATTGTACAGCCAGTTCCCGAGTGAACAGGACGTGTAATCCATGCTGCCGGTAAACTCGGTATCAAAATTGATCGCCGAACTGAGATTTTCCACCCAACTGAAATGCGCTTTTTCCGCGTCAAGCGCCATGATATAGAGATCGGTGGCCTGAGTGGTAGAGGCATTATATCGATTGATTGCAGTCAATCCGCCGATTGTACTGACCCCGCTGATAACCAGTGCGAAAAAGATCACAGCAACACGCAGCCAAACGGCTTTTTTAATCGAGTTTTTCAAAACATAAACGCCTCTTTTCAGTTAGTTTTAAAACCATATTTTTGAATATGTAATATAATCATACTTGAAAATATGACATTTTGCAACTAAATGTGTTGAAATTTGTGAAAAATTAAACACAAAATATTTATAAATAATTTCGCTCCGATCTATGAAAAAATACCATAGCTTTATTTTAGCTGCTTATTTGGCTGCATCAAAACGCCCTTGTCAAGCCATCGATAAAGTGTGCGCCTGCTGACGCCGAGCGCGGCGCCGGCCTGCGCTGCGGTAATCCGGTGCGCGCGCCATTCCTGAATGATCTGTGCCCGGGTGCGGTCGCCCGCCAGAAATTTTGAGGGCCTGCCAAATTTGACGCCGCGTAGCCGCGCGGCCCGGATCCCTTCGGATTGACGTTGATGAATGTTTTCGCGTTCGTTTTGCGCCACAAAGGAAAGCAGCTGCAATACCAAATCCGAAATTAGTGTATCGAGCAGATCACGCCGGCCGCGCGTGTCAAGCAGAGGCATGTCCAGCACTACGATATCGATCATCAGCTTATGCGTCAGGTGATGCCATTGCTCCAGGATTTCCTGATAATTGCGTCCCAGGCGGTCCAGGCTGCATATGACAAGCAAATCACCCTTTCGCAATTTTTTCACCAGACGCATATAGGCCGGGCGCTCAAAATGGCTGCCGCTTTGCTTATCCACAAAGATATTCTCAGGCAGAATTTCAAATCGGCTGTTGAGGGACAGCATTTGACGGTCCTCATATTGACTTCTGGTCGATACCCTTGCATACCCATAGATGGTCTGGCTCATATGTTTCTGTCAATCCTTTCTTTTATCGTCCAAAGCCGCACCCCGGGCTTTGCTGCCTTCCATCCGGCTATCCCTGCCGTGTCTGTTTCCTTTTACCCCGCTTTTGTCTGTGATTTATAAATTTGTTAGATCTATCCAACTGGGCTTATTTTACTGAACATAAAATTTATTATATCACAATTTATTTCCTTGTAAATCAGTATTATATATTTAGAAATGTAAATTTTACAATTTATATTATGTGCTTATTTCATATATACTGCTGCGGTAAAAGATGCCCCCAGCGGGATACATACGCAATGTTTGACTGTATGCTGTTTTAGACAACAGAAAACCACCGAAGCAAACACCCCGGTGGTTTTTCTTTTAAGAACGGCTGCCCGGTTTGACTGTTTCATGCGAATCCTTTTTACATACCTCCTCCAACAATGTATATACAGCACATTGAACTTCGGGTGGCGCACGATCAAACGCCTCCTGATAATCCGTCAAGACTGGCTGCTGATCACATATCTGCTTTTTCTTTGCGTTTTCGGCGCAACGGCATGTGTTCAACAACAACATACACGGGTCTATTGCCAAGGCTTTTGCGATTCGTTCCAGGACTGTGATCGTTGGATTCTCTTTTCCCAGCTCCATCTTACTGATATAAGATGAGCTGGTTTGTGCTCGAAAGGCCAGTTCCTCCTGTGTGAAGCCTCGCGCTTCCCGCCAGAATCGAATGTTCTTTCCCAGCATGCGGTGTAGCTTCATAGACATCACCTCTTGCTTGAGCATACAGGAATCGGCGTATATTTACCATATTGGATAGAACCAGTAGCCAATTGAAGGAAATGGGAAATTATTCCTGATTATAACACCCGTGGAAAGGGATATATGTCTGTGCCATGCATCTTGAGAAAGCACCGCGATTATGGTAAAATAAGCGCAAGGCGCTTATTTTACCTTCATGGCCAGGGCGATACGCGTGCGCGGCCCGCTGCCGCCCTGGTGGCCAATTTTACCATGCCGCTTCGCGGACATGGTAAAATAAGCGCAAGGCGCTTATTTTACCTTCATGGCTAGGGCGATACGCGTGCGCAGCCCGCTGCCGCCCTGATGGCCAATTTTACCATGCCGCTTCGCGAACATGGTAAAATAAGCGCAAGGCGCTTATTTTACCTTCATGGCCAAGGCGATACGCGTGCGCAGCCCGCTGCCGCCCTGATGGCCAATTTTACTTGTGGGGGATGCAGCGCAGCTTTGGTCGAGTGTTCCGACTGGAGATATCCCATCCACACAGCGCCATAACATCAGAAAATAAACACAGCCCGCGCTTGCCCGCCATCGGAGCCAATCAATAGAATCCGGTTTTCGGGGAACGATATCCACAGGCGCGGCGTCGCCAGAATGCAGAGGAAGTTGTATGAACATTCATGAATCCGCTGAAAATTATCTTGAGGCTATTTTAATTTTAAAAAATGAACGCGGCGCTGTGCGTTCCATTGATATTGCACAGCATATGCGGTTTTCCAAGCCAAGCGTCAGCCGCGCAATGAGCCTTTTGCGCGGTGACGGCTATATCACTGTCGATTCGGACGGCTTTATCGAGCTGGCAGAATCCGGTCTTGCGATTGCGGAGCGCATCTATGAGCGCCATCGGTTGATGACAGATTGGCTTGTGCGCATTGGCGTATCGCCCGATACGGCGGCGCAGGATGCATGCAAGATCGAGCATGATATCAGTGAGGAAACATTTAAGAAGCTGAAAGAACATATTAACGAACATATTCACGAGGCGAAGTCCGAAGCGTAGCAGCGGCGCCTGTTAAGGGGCTTTTCTTTTCTGCCGTGCGATGATAAAATAGGGTAAGTTACCTAGCGCTAACTTTAATGAGGACGCGACAGGCCGCTGCTGCTATACAAAATGCTGCGAGGTCATAGGCAGTTTTAAGGACCGGCCTTACGGGAATCAGGTCGTCTTTGTATGTGAGTCGGACACTGTGGGCAGCGGACTCAAGGGTGAAAAATGTCTTATCAACCATTTGCTTCGCGTGGTAAGACAACTGCGACCTGCGGACATTTTATGCCGGCGCGAAGCGGCGGAACAGGGGAATGGAATGAGTGTAATGCATCCCGCTCTTTCGGCTTTGGCCGGGACAGGCTTTACTTGTCTGATGACAGCTCTCGGCGCCGCAATGGTATTCTTTTTTCGCGGTGAAGTCAAGGCTGCGTTTCAACAGGCTTTTCTTGGCTTTGCCGCGGGTGTAATGATTGCGGCGTCTGTCTGGTCGCTGCTCATGCCGGCGATTGAGATGGCCGAGGAGCGCGGCACGCCCGGCTGGCTTCCGGCTGCCGGGGGGTTCTTGATCGGCGCGGTTTTTTTGCAGTCGCTCGACCGGCTGCTGCCCCATTTGCATCCCGGCAGTGACCAGCCGGAGGGGCTTCCGGCCCGTTTGCGGCGCACCACAATGCTTGTGTTTGCCGTTACGCTGCACAATCTGCCCGAGGGAATGGCTGTCGGCCTTTCCTTCGCGCTTGCGGCTCAGGACGGTGAAGCGTCTACGCTTGCGGGCGCGCTCGCATTGGCGATCGGAATCGGTCTGCAAAACTTTCCGGAAGGCGCGGCTATCTCTTTGCCGTTGCGTCAGGAAGGGCTTACACGCACACGCAGCTTTGTCTATGGCGCGCTTTCAGGGGTTGTCGAGCCGATCGGCGGTGTCCTGACCGTTTTTCTGGCAGGCTCCATCGCACCGCTGATGCCATGGCTGCTTGCGTTTGCGGCGGGCGCGATGATCTATGTTGTTGTCGAGGAATTGATCCCCGAGGCACAGCTTGGCGAGCATTCGCACGTTGGCACAGCCGGCGTGCTGATTGGATTTGTGGTAATGATGGTATTGGATGTTGCGCTTGGCTGAACGTATTTTGATTTTAATTTATTGGAAAGAGGCTGGTACTTGATCATGTTGGAGCTTCGGCAGATCAGCGTTGACGTAGATGGCAATCATGAAATTCTGCGCGGCATCAATCTGACAATTGGCGACGGTCGTTTTGTTGCGATCACAGGACCGAACGGCGGCGGTAAATCGACATTGGCGCGCGTGATCGCGGGGATTACCGCGCCCATATCCGGCACGCTGCTGCTTGATGGACAGGATATCACACAGAAATCGATTACCGACCGCGCACAGCTTGGTATTGGATTTGCCTTTCAGCAGCCTGTGCGCTTTAAGGGGTTAACGGTACGCGATCTTGTGGAGCTTGCCGCGGGGGGAAGGCTGAGTGAGCAGCAGCTCTGCGCGGCGCTCAGCGATGTGGGGCTTTGTGCGAGGGACTATGTAGACCGTGAGGTGAACGCGAGCTTATCCGGCGGCGAAATCAAGCGCATTGAAATTGCAATGGTTATGATGCGCGGCGCACGCCTATCCATTTTTGACGAACCAGAGGCAGGCATCGATCTGTGGAGCTTTCAAAATCTGATCGATGTATTTCAAAAGCTGCGCGCGCAGACGAAGGGATCGATTGTCGTCATCTCCCATCAGGAGCGGATCCTTGAGATTGCGGACGAAATCATCGTGCTTGCCGACGGCAAGGTTGTCCGCCAAGGCCCGCGCGATGAAATTCTGTCCGGTCTGGTCTGCGGCGGCGGACGCTGTGCGTTTTGTACAAAGGAGGCCGGATGCCATGAATAAGATTACACAGATGCTTATGGAAATTGTGTCGGAGCTTTCCGGCAAACCAGCCGGCGCTTATAATATCCGGGAGGATGGGCAGTGTGCCGGCCGTCAATCGACCGATCATATCCGCATTACGCCGAAAACAAGCGAACCAGGTATCGATATCCGGGTACTGCCAGGAACAATGGGGGAATCTGTCTATATTCCGGCTTGTATCACACATGCCGGTGTGAATGACCTTGTTTACAACGATTTTTATATCGGAGATGGAGCCGATGTGACGATTGTGGCCGGATGCGGCGTTCATAGCGATGGGGAGGAGGAAGCGCGGCACAACGGCATCCACCGTTTTTTCATTGGTAAAGGCGCGCATGTGCTTTACCTGGAAAAGCATGTTGGAACAGGCGATGGAACCGGCAAACGGATCATCAATCCACAGACGCAGGTACAAATCGCGGAAGGCGGTTACATGAAAATGGATACAACACAGATCAAGGGCGTCGATTCAACAAAGCGCGTGACAACGGCGTCGCTGGGGCCGCGCGCACGGCTTGTAATCCGGGAAAAGCTCATGACGCATGGCGTACAGATGGCTGAATCTGATTTTACAGTCGATCTCGACGGAGAGGACGCAGGCGTAGATCTCGTGTCGCGTTCGGTCGCGCGCGGGCAGTCGCATCAGGTGTTCCGTTCGCGTATCAATGGAAACACACGCTGTACAGGTCATTCGGAATGTGATGCGATCATTATGGATGAAGGTGTTGTAAGCGCCATTCCAGAGCTGACGGCTGCGAATATAGACGCATCGCTCATCCATGAGGCCGCCATTGGCAAGATCGCCGGAGAACAGCTTGTTAAGCTGATGACGCTTGGACTGACTGAGGAGGAAGCTGAGGCCAAGATCATCGAGGGGTTTTTGAAATGATGGAACCTGTTGCAGGCGCGGTTATTACAACGCAGCGCCTGTTTTTGCGCATATTGGAGCAAGCGGACTTGCCGGCGATGAAACGTGTTTTACAGGATGAACAGACGATGTACGCCTATGAGCATGCATTCGACGACCAGGAGGCACAGGAATGGCTTGACCGGCAGCGCGCGCGGTATGTGGAATATGGTTTTGGGCTGTGGGGCGTTTTTTTGCGCGCTTCGGGCCGAATGATCGGTCAGTGCGGCGTTACGATGCAGGATTGCGGCGGCGCCTGTGTGCCGGAGATCGGATATCTGCTGGAGCGCGTCCATTGGCATTGCGGCTATGCTGCAGAGGCTGCATGCGCGTGCCGCAATTATGCGTTTGATGTGCTCGGCTTTGACGAGGTTTTTTCAATAATCCGTGACACAAATTTTGCTTCTCAGCGTGTGGCGCGCCGCATGGGTATGAATCCGCGCGGAATGATCGTGAAGCACTACTATGGCATTGATATGCCGCATATCTGTTTTTCTGTACGAAGAACATAGTGCGGCCATACGATGGGAGATGTAAAGTGCGCTTCATGAAAAATTTTACCGTGTGGATGCAACAATTGTTTACAGAAACCGCACTGTTTAAGCAGACAGGCTGAGGATTGTTTGAAAATAATAGAAATGCCTTTGCTTTTAAACAAGCCATAAGCAGCCGGTCAAAAGGGAGGGAATCGGCCGATGAATTGTAAAATAATTTCTGCGGCGGCTTTTGCGGCGCTGCTGCTTCTTGTGGGATGTGCTTCGGACGCATCGGATGCGGACACATCGGCAACATCATCTTATATCGAATTAGCGCTGCTTTCCGGCTCGTCCGATCACAGCCCGGACATGGGGGAAACCGCCGAACAGCTTGCCTCGCGTCTGCTTGCTTCGGGCGAGCTTGGACAGGCCGTGTTCCACTGGCGCGGCGGCGGCGCCCGGTATGAGGCTGATTTGGGCGAAGATGGAGAGCTGACCCTGTATGAATACACAGATGCGGCTGAAGCGGCGGAACAGGCCAGCCAATTTATATCGGATATGCATGGATCGGAACTTCGTACATTTTACTGTGATGGTAACTTGATTGCGTCTTATGAAGGGACGAATGCGCGTGTTTATAAGCTTTTGGAGGATGTGCTCGGTCCTGCACTGGCGCGCTGAATATAATTTAAACAGCCCCGCGGCAAGTCTGAGACTGCCGTGGGGCTGTTTTACAGGGGCGTTTTTTGCATCAAAAGACAAAAGGACAAATTTGGTTAGGGCCTGTTTGAAAATAGAGGAATTGCCAAGTTTTTCGCAGACAGCAGGAAAATACAAGGCAAAAAAGCAGGAATCCTTCCGGATTCCGAAGCTTTTTAACGCGGCATTCGCCGCTGTTTGCAGAAAAAGACAGCGATTTTGATTTTTTAACAGCCCCTGGGGGCAGATGTATTTTTCCTATTTATTTACAGTACAGGCAGTGTATTCAGAGCCTCAGAACCGGCTGGCTTGTGAGGCTCTATAAATGTCCGTAATCCATAAAAATCCCCGTCGGTTGTGGAGGCAACCGACGGGGATTTTATTCAGAAAAAATCCAAATCAGGATGGATTATTTCGCTTTGCGGAAAGCAACAGCGCCGGCAACGGCCAGAGAGAGGACGCCAGCCATAACGGCCACGTTCACCATGTCGCTGGAACCGGTGTTCGGGATGTTTTTGTCCGGAGTAGAGGTGGTCGGGACGTCGCCGCCGTTACCAGTCTCGCCGGGATCGACATGAGAGTTGTCGACATCAAGCTCGGTGTCAGAGACAATGTAGGTGCCGAGCGTACGGGTCTGGATGGACCAGCCAGGGATCTCGCGGGCATCTTCGCTGTAGGTGAACTTGTTGGTCACATCGACGAGATAGCCGTCAGCGTCAAGCTCGTAGATGTAGCAAGCTTCCGGATCCGGGGTGTAATCGTCGTTGTCATCCCACGGAATACCCAGGGTCAGCCAAGCACGGGAAGTGGACGGGATTGTGGAGCTACCGACAAAGTCATAGAACCACAGATCCGCATCGGCAGGATCGCCGTACTCGGTGTAGATGTCGCCCATGGACTTCGTGGAGAGCTTCGCATAGAACTTGGAAGCGTCGTCATCGGACTCGAACTCGAGCGCCGCACGGTCATCGCCCCAGATGAGCGTGTTCGTGTCGTTCGCATCCGGATCCATCACGATGCCGTCGCCCGTATCCGGGTTGTCATCGTTACCGACGGTCTCGTTGGAAACCCACATGGTGTACTTGACACTGATTTCGTCATTCTTATTCCACTTATAAGCGGTGCCGCCGGAATCCTTACCGTTAAAGCTGCGCGGCTGGTTGCTCTTGTTCTTGTAATAGGTGAGATCATTCTTCGCCTTGAAAGAGATCGTACCAGTCGTCTTGTTCTCATCGGTCGAAGTTGTATCAGCAACCTGAATCTTCAGATAAGAAGTACGAGCAAAATCGCCGAGTTTCTTATCGTCAACAACCGTGATGCTCTTGACAAGCTTACCGTTCGTATCTTTATCAAGATCGAACTTGAAGTAATCGGTATCCGTGATATCCTCTGAAATAGCATAAATGCCGCCAGCGGAGATATCGTCATTCATCGTGGAAAACAGCGGAATATAGACCGTGGAACCAGGACGAATCGGATCGAGAGTGAAGCTGCTAGAAGCACCCAAACCACCCCAAGAGAACTGGTTCGGCACATCGTTGGTCACTTCACCGTCGCCGTCGTAAGCCCACTGAGCGAACACGGAGACTGCGCTCATGCTCAGGACAGTAGCGCCAGCGAGCATCGCGCAAAGAACCTTTTTCATGTTCATTGCAAATATCCTCCTTGCAAAAATCAGTTTCTAAAATTGGCTTGTTGCGGGCGGTCCTCCAACCAATCCCTTAACTGTTACCAATTATAGCGTGGGGAAAAGGAAATGTCAAGTGTTTTTGTAACCAGTTTGTAACTTTTTCTTTTTGTTTTGTTACCGCTTTGTCATTAGTTTTACAAATATTGGAATAATTAAAGGCGAATTGGAACAAAAAGGAATATTAGTCATTAATTTTCACACTGGGGCGGCTGTATATTCAGCAGGCGGCGCAGCATTGCATAGTAGACGGGAATCAACAGCGCGGTCGCGCCGATCCATGCCATCGGGGTGGAAAAACAGATGCCCGGGTACCCCCAGAAACGCGACAAAAGCAATGCGCAGACAACACGCAGAACAAGCTCGATCACACAAGCAAGGAAGGGCGCTTTCGGATTGCCCATGCTCTGCACAGCCGTTCGATAGCACAGCAGCGCGCCGAGCACCGGATAGAATGGGATGACCACCAGAAAATAGGTGCGCGCGAAGGAAAGGATTTCGAGTCCCGGGCTGTCGACAAACAGCGGGACGATGACCGGCTCGATCAGAAGGATCAACGCGCCCATCAGCAGGTTGGCGCATTCCGTCATGAGAAAGCAGGCGTTGAAGCCGCGCTTGATGCGGTCGATTTTGCCCGCGCCGTAATTTTGCGCCACATAAGTCGAAAGCGTCACGCCAAAAGCGTTGTTGACGAGCACGGACATCTGATCGACCTTTGTGGCGGCCGTGTAACCTGCGACCGCGTTTGTCCCGATGGCGTTGACGGCGGCCTGCATCGCCATCTGGCCGATGCACATAACCGACATCTGGAATCCCATCGGGAACCCGATCTTCAAGTGCTGGAGCACCAGGAACCTGTCAAGGTTCCAGTCGGAACGCTTCAGCCGCATCGCGTCGAACCGCTGTACAGCATAGGCGGCGCAGAACACAGCCGCCAAAAGCTGCGAAAGATTGGTCGCCCATGCAGCGCCGCCGACCCCCATATCAAGCGGGACGATGAATACAATATCGAGTACGATATTTAATAAGGAAGAAAAGACAAGAAAATAGAGGGGGGTACGGCTGTCCCCGAGCGCGCGCAGGATGTTGGAAATCAGATTGTAAAAAATAGTCGTAAAGGCGCCGTAGAAAATGACGATCATGTAATCATAAGCCAATTCGAAAATATCGCCCGGCGTATCCATAACCGCCAGCACCGGCCGCGCCAGGATACAGATAACGGCTGTGATCACAATGGAAAAAAACAGCGACAGCAGTGTGGAAATGCCGACACAGCGCCGGACATTCTTTTCATCGCCTGCGCCGAAATACTGCGCCAGCAGGATTGCAAAGCCACTGGTCAGCCCCTGTACAAAGCAGAGGATAAAATAGATGATTGTACCTGTCGCGCCCACTGCGGCCAGCGCCTCGGGTCCAAGCGTGCGCCCAACGATAACCGTATCGGCCAGCGTATAAAAAAGCTGAAACAAGTTGCCAAGGATGACAGGGATGGAAAATTTAAACAGAAGCGGAGCGGGCGCGCCGCAGGTCAGATCCTTTGTCATGTGCAGATCAACTCCCTTGCAGGATGATTCGGAAGATGCGTCATACATCCGCTAGAAACAAGAGAAACAATAGCACACTCACATGCTTCTTGCAAGATCGGTTTTGCGATTTTTCATAATTTCATGAATATGTATGAATTCCTGCAACCAGGAGCGGATTCTTTTGATACGGCAAACAAAAAGCCCCGGGCCGCAGCAGGGCCCGGGACAGATCGCTTTGACCGCTCAAAGGCCAAACAGTTCAGCGGCCAGACGGCGCCCGGTGGGAGTCGCCGCAAGCCCGCCTTCGCTTGTTTCACGCAGCGCGGCGGGCATCGCGTCGCCGATGCGCTTCATGGCGATGATGACCTCGTCGGCAGGAATGGCGCTCGCGACGCCGGCAAGCGCCAGCTCGGCGGCGGTGAAGGCGTTGGCGATGCCGGACGCATTGCGTTTGATGCAGGGGATTTCCACCAGTCCTGCGACGGGGTCGCAGACAAGCCCAAGCACATTTTTCAGCGCGATGGCGACAGCGTGCGAGGCCATTTGGGGAGAGCCTCCCGCCAACTCCACAAGCGCGGCGGCCGCCATTGCTGAGGCGGAGCCGCACTCCGCCTGGCAGCCGCCCTGCGCCCCGGCCAGACACGCGTTGTTGGCGATGACCATCCCGACGGCGGACGCTGTGAACAGACTCATTACACAGTTATGCCGCGCCACGCCCCGGTCGTGCAGCATGGTCAGGACAGCGGCGGGCAGGATCCCGCAGGAGCCGGCTGTCGGCGCGGCTACAATGCGTCCCATCGCGGCATTCAGCTCTGAAACGGCGAGCGCGCGCGCCAGCGCGCGCGTAAAAACGCCGCCGCAGAGCGTATTACCGCTGTCAGCGGCAATACGCAGCAAATAGGCGCTGCCGCCGGTCAGCCCGCTTGTGGAACGCAGATCGGGCTGCACACCTTCGTCGGCCGCTTCATCCATCACAGTGAGCCGGCGGTCCATCTCCTGAAAAAGCAGCTTTGGATCCCGTTCCATTTGTTTCGCCTGATCAGCCAGCACAAGCTCTGAAATCTGGCGGCCGCTTTCTGTCGCCGCGCGGACAAGGCCCGCGAGGCTGTTGTATCGCAGTTCCATTCAAAATTCCTCCCAAAGCGGCTCATACAGGCTCGAGGCGTGTGGAGCCAATGATGTTGGGCAATGCGCGGATCTTTTCATTGAGCGTGCGGTCGATGCTCCCATCCGTTTCAATGGTCATCACGGCCGTACCGCCCTTCTGCTCGCGCGCCAGCCTGAAATTGCAGATATTGACGCCATAACTGCCCAAGCATTCCGTCACAGCCGCGATGGTGCCAGGCGCGTCGCGGTGCAATACAATCAGCGTGGCATACTGTCCGGTGATCTCCACCGCCATTCCATTGACCTTTGTGATCAGGATGCTCCCGCCGCCGATTGACGCGCCCTGGACGCTGACACAGCGTCCATCCGCCGCTGTCAGTGTGACCAGAGCGGTGTTGGGATGCGCGCCCTCGATATGGTCGGGAATAATTGTGACCGCAAGCCCGGATTGCATTGCAAGCACGGGGCTGTCACGCAGGCGGGCATCGTCCGGCTTCATTCCAAGGATGCCCGCAATCAGCGCCTTATCGGTGCCATGTCCGCGGTATGTTCTGGCAAACGAACCATGCAGGCGTATTTCTGCCTTCACAGCCGGTGCGCCCAGCAGCGCGCCGGCCATCCTGCCGATCCGTGCTGCGCCCGCTGTGTGGGAGCTTGATGGACCAATCATGACCGGCCCGATGATATCAAATACATTCATGCGTGTTCTGGCCTCCCTGTTTTGTAGTTTGCACCGCCGGCTCCCAAATTTTCTAAAAAAAGAGATGCGCCGTGCGGAGCATCTCCTGTTCATCTTATATTTGCCTGCCTCTCCCGGCCGTCAATAGTCAATTACGACAAAGGGGCCGAGATTCGCGGTGCAATCGAGCGGCTGCGAAAAGTCGGCGGGATAAAAACTGCCATAATGCGGACGAGTTGGGTGCTCGCAGAGCTTGTAAAAATTCCCGAAAAAAGCGGCGTCCTTATGCGGGACAAAATCCCCGGCATATACGGCCGGTTCCACACGGATATTTCCGCCCCAATAGACCCCCTGCAAATCCTCGCCCTGGAAGGGATGCACAAAGGCCCGGCTGCTGTCCGACAGATCGGCTTCGCCGCGCCGCGCCCCAAAAACGCCGTCGGCGCGCAGCGAAATAATCAGCGGCGGCGCGCCGGGGGTGAGCGCGAGAACAACGCGCACTTCGCTTTGCGGCAGCGGCTTCGACTCGAACGAAAGGAGTTGGACATGCAGTCCGTCTGCAGCAAAACAGATGCGCGCCTGCGCATAGGGCTTATAGTCGCGCGGTTCAAGCGGGTATTCGCGCAGCTTGGCAACATGCAGGGTTTCAAAATCAGGCGCGCCCAAAAACAGGCGGACTTTAAAGGACATGGCCCGCACCTCCTGTAAGCAGTTTTGTCACAGCGCCGGATAGGCGCCGTCCGGATGATAAATGATGTAACTGCCGACATTGTTGCTGGCAGCCGCGCCAATCTGCGCTTTTATATCTTCCGCAGTGTACATTTTATTATTCGTCAGCGTATAGTCAGCTGGATACGCCTGGACCATGGCGGTGACCTGTTTGCCCGACAGATCAGGCGCAATGAATTTGAGCAGGGAATCGACTGTGCCGCCCGGATCAAGCACGGGCGCATCAAGCGTAAAGCTTTCCAGCGTGAAGGCGTCGCCGAACTGGGCGGGCATCACACCGATCGTGACATTTTCGTTCGCAAGCGCAAGCGGGTTGGAACCATAATAGGTATTGTTTGCGCCAAGCGCAGCCAGCCCTGTAATGTATACGCTGACTTCACCCCCGAGCGCCTCAACGCGCGCGTCGGCCGCGTCGATAAATTCAGCCAGCGCGTCGGAACGCGTCTTGCCGGATGCGTTCGGGCCATATGTTGCAAGCTCGAGTCCGTAGCCGGTGGGGAAGCTCACATTATCCAGCATCACACGGCGAACGCCCATTGATACGCTCTCGGCAGCGATGTCTGTAATATAGGCCTGCGCAAGCTCGGAGTAAGGGTTGAGCCATGGCTTGCCGCCCGATTCGGGTGCATTATCAAGCCAGGTGGTGTCGGTATTCATATATTTTACACACGCCTCGGGGATGCGGTTGGCCGCGGTTGGATCGCGAAAGGCGTTTAGCCGGCCGATCGGTACGAGGTTTTTTTCCGCCAGCTTTTCACAGAGCCGCCCGAGATCGTAGGGATTCTGGGTCTGTGCCTCGGCCTGGGCGACCAATTCAAGCTGCGAGCGGTAAAGCACGGTTCCATTTGTGTCCTTCAGATCGAACAAAACAGCGTTTGTATCCGTGCGCGAAAGCTCGTCGAGCATACTATCCAGCCGCGTCTCATCGAGCAGGATGGAAACCGGCAGATAAACGGCGTGCAGCTCCGCCGGAAGCGCGGGCGCGGCGGGCTGCTCCGGCTCCGCAGGCGCCTGGCTGCTGCTTACGGGCGCGCTTTCCTCCGGTGCGCCCGGCGGCGATCCATCATCCGTAGCCAGAAGCGTGCCGGCAAAATAGTCGCGGATCGGTCCATAAGCGTTCCAGCCGATGAAAGCGAACGTCGCCACAACGGCGATCGTTGCTGCCCAGCGCAGCAGCCGTGCGCGCAACGGCCGCTTTCCCCGGTAAATATGGTTGTAACGCTTTATTTTGTAATTTTTTGCCATCGTTTCACCACCATCTTTCACGCCGCTGCACACGGCGGGTACATGCAGGGAAGCCCCCTTTGGCGCCTTTAAGAATCCGTATTCACAGCCGCCAGGTGCCGTCCAGGCGGGTCTTTTGCCCCGTTTCGTGTTGAATTTTCCTGCCGGGCGGCAGCCCGCCTGCGAAAATTTGCATTGACCGGGTACAAAACCCTTCGCCTGTCCGCCATCCTCCGGCCATGGATACAAGTTCTGAGACAGGCTCTCATTACAGGCTGGGAACAGATTTTTATGTTGGAAGCTGATGGCCGATTAAGCCGTAGATTGCAAGCGAAAGGATACCAATATATATAAGCGCAACAGGCAGCCCGCGGAAAGCCCGCGGAACATCTGAAAGCGCGATGCGTTTGCGTCCCTCGCTGATCAGCAGCAGGGCAAGCGTGTACCCCGCGCCCGAACCAAAGGCAAAGCCGCAGGTTTTCAGATAACCATATCCGCTTGAAAAAGCCAGCAGGATTGCGCCGAGCACAGCGGTATTAAGCGCCGCCGGGAGCGCGAGCGGCCGCAGCGCATAGTGCAGACGCGGCAGCCAGGCACGTGTAACTGCATAGGTCAGGGCGAACACAAGACAGATGCACAGCAGCGTTGTAATGCTTGAAAGGTAGCGGATTCCAAGCCGTGAGGACAGGCGGTAAAGGCGCAGCAGATAGTTAAGCGGCCACGCCAGCGCCGCGGACAGCGTTACAATATATATCACAAACGCGCCGAACCGCAGAATCCCGCGCGGCTTGTTCAGCGCGAGCGTTTCGCCGCTCGCGCCGAGGCCGCGGGCAAAGACGGCGTTTTGCAATATGGCCGCGGTAAAGGCGGCGATTAAAAATTCGGAGATATAAGTCATCATGTTCCTCCCATGGAGCAGGGCTTGTTTTCAAAAGGAGACTGACAGGCCGCAGCGAAAAGGCGGGCGGCGCAGCGCGGCGGATTATGCGGATGGCGGCGCGGTGCGCGGATTATCGCGGCGATAGATCAAAAGCAGCGCCGCGCGCCGGAGAAAACGCGCCGCCGCACTGAGCAGAGCCAGAAGGATAAAGCCGGTAAAAGTGATTTGGATGCCGCTCAGGGTAAACGGAGCGCGCACCGGCACGCCCCAGATATTGCCTGTACCAAGCCATTCGCGCAGCAGCGCAAGAAGGCACATAATCAGCGCAAAGCCGGCGCTGTAGGAAACGGCGTCCACAAGCGCGAACACGGGCTTTCGGCGGCTGTCGGCGTAGCGGCCACAGAGCGTCAGCAGCAGCGTATTGACCGACAAAAGCGGTACAAAAATGCCAAGCGAATCGGCGACCTCCGGCGAGATCGGCAGGATCAGAGGCACGCAGGCAACAATAAGCGCGAGGGAAAACAGCGTATAAAGAATCGGCGCGCCCCACCGCGGCAGGCGCGCGCCGGCCAGCGATGCGAGCAGAACCGTCGGAACGAGTGAACAGGCCAGCAGAATCGAAATGGAGACGCTGTTTTTAAGGCTGGTGGTGATCACAACCGCAAATGGTATCGCCATCCCGCCGACAAGCACGGGGTTGTGCGTCAGCAGGCCGTCAAACCAACGGCTGCGTTTTCGCACCGCCCTTACTCTTTCTAGCTTCAAGATGCTTCCTCCTTACCATCCGGTGCAGGGATTCATTATAGCGGTCAATCAGGGAGACAAACGCATTTGACAACAAAATAGCAAACGACATGCTCTCCTCATAACCGCCGACATAGCGGAACAGCATAGTTATCGCTCCGGCAAAAACGCCGTAAACGGCCAGCGAAGTATCCCGCTTGGGACTTGTGACCGGGTCTGTGATGCAGAACACGGCGCCGAACAGCATAGCGCCGGACATCAATTCATAGATGACGGACTGTATCCCATCGCCCGCGACGCGCGGGAATAAAAACGCGATCAGCGCGCAGGTGGCCAAAAACGGGACCGGGAGCTGCCAGCGCACAGTGCGCCGGAACAGAAGATATCCAAGGCACGCGGCCACGACCAGAATATTGGTCGCGCCCATCGGTCCGGGATAGTTGCCCAGCAGCATGGAAGTGATGTCGTTTGAAGGGATGCCGCCAAGTTTGATTACAAACGCCGGATTCTGATAGAGCGTAGTCGTGACATCGCCGAAAAGCGGCAGACGGTCAAAGGGCATGGGATACATGAACACCAGCCCAGGCCAGCAGATCGCCGCGAAAGAAAAGCCGGCGGCCGCGGGGTTGAACAGATTGTGTCCTGTCCCGCCGAAGGGATGCTTAACGATTGCAATCGCAAAGACCGACGCAGCGGCCGGCACATAATACGGCACGGACGCAGGCATCATCATTGCGATGATCAGTCCCGTGACAATGGGGGACAGATCGCGCGGGTTCGGCGCCCGGCCGCGCAGCAGCGTGCACGCTGCATCCGCGATGACAGCCGGGATGACAGCGGCCGCGCAGACCATCAGCGCGCGCGGTCCATAATATAGAAATCCAAGTGCGCACAGCACAAGCAGCAGTAAGATGACATCGCTCATCAGGGTGCGGCTGCTCTCCTGATGGCGGATGTGGGGCGCGGCCCTTCGATTCAGTTTCAACGGTCGTCCTCCCCCTTTTTGGCAGACGGTTCGTCATTTTTTCGCCATCCATGCCGTCCGCTGGCGGCAAGCGCAGGCTCATCCACGCTGTCCGCGTGCGCAAAAGCTTCTTTCTCAGACGCGCCGGCCTGCTCCGCCACGGCGGCTGGCGCCAGATCGCCGGACGCCTGTTCATAGGTCAAGGCAGGCGCCGCGGTATCGTCCGGACTGCCGGCCGCCGTATCGACTGTCAGCGGCGGCGGGGGCATAGCCTCGCGGAACAGGCTGTCGATGTCGAGATCGAGGCGCGGCCCGCTATCCGTTCGTTCAGGCTCCATCTGCTCAGGTGCGGGTGACTCGATCGGGGCCTGCGTCTGGGCCGCCTGTGCAGGAGCCGCCCCGGCAGGCTCGTCCGGGCTGTCCGCGAAAGCGTCCTTTTCGGACGCGCCGCTGTCCGGGGACGCCTGCGGCGGGTCTTGCCGCATTGCCGGGGCCGAAACAGCGCGCCCGGTGACGGCCGCGCGCGCGGCCTCCATCTCGCTGCGGTAAGCGCGCGCCTCGGAGCGCGCGTCCTCAAGCGCCCGCTCAATCTTTTCACGGATATCGCGATCGTTGTCGGCAATCGCCTTTTGCCGCGCGTCATAGTCCGCCTGCGCCTGCGTAAGCGCCTCAGCATGGGCGGCCTGCGCCGCCTCATATACGGCCTGCGCTTCAGCGCGCTCCAGGGCGGCGGCTCTTTCAGCTTCCTGGTAAGCGGCAGTCAGCTGCGCGCGAACCTGCTTGTCGTGCTCCTGCGCCGCTTCCAGTGCAGCGAGCGCCTGTACCTTAGCTGTACGGTTTTGCTCCCGCGCTGCTTCAAAGATACTCTGCGCGTCCAGCTTTTCCTGCCGGTTTTTAGCTTGTGCCGCCTCGTATGCCGCATCCGCTTTGATCTTGGCGGCGCGGTTCTGTTCCTGCGCGCCCTCAAGGCCGGCCTGCGCCTGTACCTTTGCGCTGCGGTTCTGTTTCTGCGCTTCCTCGTAAAGCCGGGCTGCGCGCTCCTTTGCCTGTCCGGCGGCATCCTCCGCCTGCTTGAGTGCGCTGGCTGCCGCTTGTCTGGCGGCGTCGCGCGTTTTCTGCGCGCTCTCCCGGCGGCCGGGACCGGCTGCCTTGACGCTCTTGAGCGCGTTTTGTGCGGATGCGCGCGCTTCTTCGGTCGCGCCGCTTTGCTTCATGACGCGGTCGAGCGCCTTTTGCGCGTCGCGCTCGGCGGTTTCGTGTGCCTTCAGCGCGGATTCAAACGTCTTATCAGCCTCGCGCAGAGCGGCGTCCTTGGCCTTGCGCGCGTGTTCGACAGAGCGGTCGGCCTCCTTTTCAGCATCCTGCCTGGCGCGCAGCGCCGCCGCCAATGTCTGATCGGCCGTTTTTTCGGAGGCTTGTCGTGCGTTTTGAGCTGCGTCAAGCGCACGGTCGGCCGCTTTTTCAGCGTCCTGCTTGACGCGCAGCGCCGCTGCCAATCGCTGGTCTGCTTCCTTTTCTGCGGCGCGGCGCGCCGCGTCCGCCGCGTCGAGGACGCGGTCGGCCTGCTTTTCAGCGTCGAGCTTCGCGCGGTTCGCGTCGGCCAGCGCCCAGTCGGCAGCCTGCTCCTGCGATTGACGGGCGTTCTGCGCTGCCGAAAGCGCGGCGTCAATCTCGCGGTTTGTATCCTGCTGGCGGCGCTGGGCTTCGGACAGCGCGCCGTCTGCCGCTGTGACAGCCGCCGTATGCGCCGCTTTCGCCTGCGCCTGGCTGCGCCTCAGTTCGCGGTCCGCCGCCTTGAGCGCGCGGCGGTGCGTAATCTGGGCGCGGTGCAGCCGGTAATCAGCCATATAGCTTTCATATTCGGCTGTTTTTTCCTTCGCCTGGAGCGCGGACGCCGTGCGCATCGAACCAATCATCGGCCGGTATTCGTGCGCAGCCCGCTGGATGGTTTCGGAAAGATCAAGCTTGGACGGACAGACATAGCTACACGTCCCGCATCCGATGCACATCTGCGCGTCGAGCACGCGAAACAGGCCGTACCGGCGATTCTGAATGCTGCGGTACAGGTAGAAGGGGTTCAGCCCTTCGGGACATGCGTGCGCGCAGCGGGAACAGCCGATACAGCCGATGTTAAGGTTCTTGAAATCCTCATGAAACGCCAAAATGGCGCGTGTGGACGGTGTGACAAGCGTGTTGTCGGTATCCATGACGGAAAATCCAGTCATGGAGCCGCCGACAACGACGCGCGCGGGATCCTCAATGAGTCCGCACCGCTCAAGCACCTGGCCCACCGTCATACCGAGCGAAACCTCGAGATTGGTGGGATTGCCGATACAGTCGCCGGCGACGGTGATAAACGTGGTGGTCTGAGGCTTATTGAACGCGACTGCCCGTGCCAGATGAATCAGCGCGCCGACGCCGACCATCGCAACATCATCTTCTGCGGCAAAATACATCGACGCCTGATACTCTGCCGGATAACGGCCGCGGATGCGCTGGACGGGGAAACCACCGAGCTTTTTGGGGATACGGATGTCGAGGTCGGTCAGATTTTTATAAACGGCAAACTGCGCCTCGGCCGCGCCAGCCGCCTTCTGAGCGAGACGCAGGCCGCTGGCGCTTTGCGCGGAATTTTTCAACATAGGGTTTAATTGGCTGGAAATATACGGTTCGTCATCGATCGCATCGGCAACGAGCAGGCGCGTCAAAGAGGCGCGGAATTCCTCCAGCTTTTCAAAAAGCGGCCGGCCATCACGTTCGTCGACAATGTGCGCGTCGCGCGCGATTGCGATGATATCATCCGGCGTCAGCGCGTCCGGGTCCTCGACGGCGGGGCGGTCCATCAGCACGCCAATGGTGTCGGCGTTGAGAAATTCGCGCAGATCGCGCGAAAGCGCCGGTTCCTTGTGCTGCTGGAGCAATATTCCTTTATATAAAAATCCTGCCATGTGGGACCTCCGATAATCAAAAAATGGCTGTGCACATATAGTAGGGGTGGGGGTGTTGGGGATGAAATTCAGACAGCTCGGCCCGCATCGGGTGCGGATTAATCTGTCTCGAGATGAACTTGACACAATGGGACTGAGCTACGATATGCTCGATTACAGCAGCGCGCGTACACGTGCGCTGCTCTTTTCCCTTTTGGAAAAAGCCTGCGCGGACACCGGGTTTAAACCAGCCGGCCGTGTGCTGGTGGAGGCATATCCCGACGAAAGCGGCGGATGCCGGATCGAATTTTCAGGCAGCGCCGGCGCAGCGCAGCGCTGGCGTGTCAAACGCAGCGCACAGCTTCCGGTGATCTATGCGTTTGACGATGTGGATACACTCATAGCATGCGCTGTCAAGCTGTTTGGCCGCTGCGCCCAGCGCATCCGAAAAAGCGCGCTTTACCATACAGGGAAAAACTGGATACTGGCCGTTTATCCGGCGCGGGAACGGCAGGACGACACGCTGATGCTGCTGGACGAATTCGCACGGCGCTGCGGCGAGGGCGCGCTTGCCAAGGCATGGCTGGGCGAACACGCCCGGACCGTTGTCGACGACAACGCGGTCGGGCTGCTCTGCGCGTATTTCGGATAAGAGATCAGCTGCGCTGCGCTGCGGCGCGCAAATCGCGCACGGCCGCGGCGTAATCGGGCTTGCCGAACAGCGCGCTGCCGGCGACAAAAACATTTGCGCCCGCGCGCACTGTTTTGCCGATGGTCTTCAGATCGATTCCGCCGTCAACCTCGATATCGGTTGAAAGGCCGCGCCGATCGCATTCACGGCGGACAGCTTCGATTTTCGGGCACATGTCCTCCATAAACTTCTGACCGCCAAAACCGGGTTCAACTGTCATAACGAGAACCATATCAAGCTGATCAAGATAAGGAAAAACCACGTCAGCCGGTGTTTTGGGCTTAATCGAAATCCCGCATTTTTTGCCCTTTGCGCGAATGGCGTCAATGACCGCCTGCGGTTCGCTGTCACTTTCCGCGTGGAATACGACAATATCGGCTCCCTTGTCGCAGAACTGCGGCGCATAGGTCAGCGGATCACTGATCATCAGGTGCACGTCAAGCACAGCGTCCGTCGCTTTGCGCAGCGAAGCGACAACCGGGAGCCCAAGTGAAATATTTGGAACAAAATGACCGTCCATTACATCGACATGGATGAGGTCTGCTCCCGCATTGTGCATGGCGGCGACCTCGGCGCCGAGCGCGGCAAAGTCGCAGGCAAGGATCGATGGGGCGATTTTCATCATATTCATAACCTCCCAGGGGCGCGGCGTCCTCTGCCGGCCGCGCGGGCAAATTGCGTTTGCCCTCATATTATATCGTAACGTGTCGTGGATTGCAAGGAAATCGGCCCCTGGTGCGGCAGAATTCACAGGTCGTTAACGTTTTCACACAAAGCTGACCAGGGCTTGTTTGAAAATAGAGGTATTGCCGAATTTTTCATAGACAGCAGGAGAATAGAAGGCAAAAAACGCAGGAATCCTTTCGGATTGCAAGGCTTTTTAACGCGGCATTCGCCGCTGGTTGCAGAAAAAGACGGTATTTTCGATTTTTCAAACAGTCCCTTAAGCGCATTGCGTAAAATATTGTCATGAAAACGGCCCGACAGTATTGACAATGCAGGTGAAATTTGCTAAAATAAAATGCGTCGTTTAAAGCCTGCGGGTGTAGTTCAATGGTAGAATGTCAGCCTTCCAAGCTGAACACGTGGGTTCGATTCCCATCACCCGCTCCAAGCCCTCGCTTCCGGCGCGCGGCCGCTTTGCGCCAGTAGCTCAACCGGATAGAGCAACTGCCTTCTAAGCAGTAGGTCGGGGGTTCGAGTCCCTCCTGGCGCGCCAGTTTTCCCGGCCGGCGCGGATAGGTTCCTTATAAACGCCGAAATGGTGGGTATAGCTCAGTTGGTTAGAGCGCCAGATTGTGGCTCTGGAGGCCGTGAGTTCGAATCTCATTACCCACCCCACCAGACAGATCGTCCCCGGCCGCGCAGCGGGCGGGGACTTTTTCAAAGCGGCCTGTGCGCCGCGTCTATTGGGCCATCGTCAAGCGGTAAGACACAGCACTTTGACTGCTGCATTCGTAGGTTCGAATCCTACTGGCCCAGCCAGAGCAAACCCCCGCAAACAGCTTGTTTAGCTGCCTGCGGGGGTTTACATGCTTTTATGCTCATTCTTTGGATATCGCAATAAGTAGTGATTAAATGTATCCTTATGTCGTAAAAGTGTCGTAGAATATTAGATTGATAAACGGCTATAAGCCCATGCTCTTGCGCAAAACATTGATATCATTATAAACATATATTTTAGCTGTAATGATGATATCGGCGTGAACAAGTACCCGTTGGATGGTATAGATATCAGTTTGTAAAATCTATAACGGAGAATGCTGAATCGAGAGGTGAACAAGCAAATGGCTAAAACTATACGCGGAGCTGATTCGCAAGGGCTTAAAGGCAATCGGGGACGTACTCAAGGCTTTACAGGCCGAGGTCAAGGAGCTGCTCGAACATGAGTAGCTTTTTTCTTTTCCTCGCAAAAATATTCTGCCGGAGGGAGGTGCGCATAATGGCAGTTGTTTACGCGACGCTGATCGTGAAAGGCAAAAAGACGCTGGAGGACGTTCCGGCGCTGCTCAAGGAGCAGGTGCGGGAAATCCTCTCCGCTCTCGATGTGGAAGTGCAGTAACATACGATGGGGCCGGGCTGGCGTAACAGCCCGGCCCTATATTTTGCCCAGGGGGTGTAAGTAATGGCGGATGAGAAATGCATCGTAGACCCGCAGCGGGATTGCCTTGGCCTGCATAAGGCAATCGCCCTGGAAAAGCAGATGTCGGAATACCGCACTCAGGCGCGGGAAACACACGCCGATATGTATAGGCGGATTGCGGCGCTGGAACAGTCCGGGTCCGCACAGGAGGCACGCTATCAGGCGATCATGGACAAATTGACGGAACTGTCCGTCCGGCTTAATGAGGCGCTAGCGACTATCGCGGCACTCAAGGAAAAACCGGCGAAACGGTGGGAGAGCATTGCCGACAAAGCGATATGGGCCGTGCTCGCGGCGGTGATCGCCTTTGTACTGGGACGGATGGGGCTGTAAGACTGGAGGAGCACAAATGAAAATCAATTGGAAGGTACGCATTAAAAACCCGCTGTGGTGGGTGCAGATAGCAGCGGCGCTGGTACTGCCGGTGCTCGCATACTTCGGCCTGGCCTAGGAGGATATGACCTTTTGGAACGCGCTGCGGGATGTGTTTCTGCGCGCGGTGCAGAATCCCGTTGTGCTACTTGCTGCGGCAGCCAGCGTGTTTAACGCTGTGACCGACCCGACAACGGCCGGCGTTGGGGACAGCAGGCGGGCGCTTGAGTATAAGACGCCGAATCGTGACGAATAAAGGCGATCAATGCGGATTACGGCTTGTAAAAAAGGGCGGCGCATGGTAAAATAATGCTGGTGCTGTCGCAAACGGCAGGCGGTTAGTCACTCCCTTGCGAAAGGGGGTGTTATGTATGGTTGAGTTGTTGCTCGCGATTTTATTGGTCGTGGCGATCACAGAAGCCGTGAAATACATAAAAAAATGACCGCCCAACCCTGCAAAAGTTAGCGGTCATACCGTAATTTGTAAGGGCTAACCGTCTGTCGGCAGCGCCTCTTTGTTTTTATTATATCCGTACCGGAGATATCTGTCAAGCCGCTGGCCTTTGGCCGGCGGCTTATTGATTGGAAGCCACGGGAATGCTTTGACAGAAGGGCGTCAATAATTGAGCGGGCGTCATGCCAGTTCCACGGCTGATACGATCAAGGATTTTCAAATTTGTATGCCCCTCTGCGCGTTCGATTCTTGCATAGGTTTTGACTTCAATACCGATTTGAAGCGCCAGATCTTCCTGGCTGAGTCCATTGATTGCGCGGTATTCAAAAAGGTTACATGCCAATATAACTCTGCATTCATCGTACTTCACAATTATTTCCTCCCGCTTCGTTTTATACGATTTATGGAAATAATTGTATAAGTCAGTCGTATTTTGTCGCAAGAGTGCTAAGACCCTTGACAAGCTTGTTTAAATATGTATTAAACATCCAAAACAGGGTGGCATATGCCACCCTGTAAATCTGATATCTTGTTTATTATTGCGCTTTTTTAAGCTCTGTGATCTGTGCAGTATGAGTTTTTACAGTACCTTCCAAGGTACTCACGCGGCCTTTCAGGCTGTCGACCTCCTTGGAGACAGACAGCTTTTCAATAATTTCGCTGTGCTGCTCGGCGATCAGTTGAATTTTGGGGACAACAGCCGTTTCGATTATGGCGTTTACTTGATTGATGATTCGTTTTTCTTGTTGCTCTATCATCTGATATAAATGTTGATTATCCTGTTCCACTTTATCAAGACGTTCATTAGTGGTTTTTTGCGCGGCCTCAAGGTTTTTTTGCCCGGCTTCAAGGGCTTTTTGCCCGGCCTTAAGCTCTTTTAATTCTGCTAAGATTTGATGCAACAGCTCATTTTCCACACGATCAACCCCTCTTTTCTACTATAGCATATCCATAGATAGACATCAAGGCTTGGGTTCATCTTCCGGGACGTAAAACAAGTGTAAAATTAATTGAAAAAATACTAATATCCGTGCTGCAATATAATCGCAGGTTGCGGGAAGGCAGACGGAAAGAAGCGAAAGCCTAACCAAGAAGGCAGCGTAAAGCCGGGAACGGCGCGGAATACGGTTCCACAAAGCCCCCGGCTCTCAACCAGTAGCAAGGGAGAGAGCAACCAAAGAAAGGAGGGGTTGCGAATGAAGTTTAGAGACTTTCAGCGACTGACCCCGCCAGAGCGAAAAGTTTACTGGGAATCATATAAAAAGCGGCTGACTGGCGCAACAGTCAACCGCAAAACCGCAAGGCCAGCCCCTAGCAAAAGCCTCTACCTTGCTACCTCCATTATACCGAAAAGCAAAGAAAACGCAAACGGAGGTATTTTTATCTGGACATCATCAATAGATCTGAGGAGATACACATGCAATTTGTGGAGGAAATCATCCGGCTGTTGGATTCGGCCACCCCGAAAAGCAGAAATTGATATTGGCATTTATTAAAGCGTTAGTTTGGGGAGAACATACAGGTTAGAAATTATCCTAAATATTGCACAAATTTTTAGGTAAATTAATTTTTTGGTTTAGAAAATAATAACAATATAGATACATAAGAATTGATATTTCTTCGTATCAGGGAGAAAATGATTTTGAGAGGGTGAAGGCGGACGGCGGACGCCTGCGCCCGACCTATCCGGTGCACATGGACCAGGAATACGGCTCTCCCTGCGGTAACGCCTGGGGAGTGGGAAGGAAAAGCAGCTTCGTACCGATACAGCCAAGGTGTTTCTGAAGGTTCTGGAGGACGCCGGATGCTATGCCGGGCTTTGTAGGGCGTGTGGACGGCATTTCCGTATCGATGGATATCAACGCCTGTTACCGGGATTACCCGGAGATCATTCGGACAAATCTGCTCAACGGCTGGAAAAGTGCGGACAAGCCAGATGCGCCAACCAATCCGTTCGGTGATAGGATACTGTCCGTGTCCACAGCGAAACTGACAGACTTACGCGATAGTTTATCGGTAGTTCTCTCGATGATTACAGAGATGTTAAAAGCTACATAATATTGTGAAAATAATAAAAAAAGCCGCCAAAAGGGAGCGATCCTGGTTGTAGGATCCGCAAGTTTCTACAACACGTTCAGTGAATCTATAACATTATATTCCCATACACTTATCAACCTAATGTGACCCCAAATAATGGATGGATTGCGCATATGATGGATGTCTTGAATACCGGAGCGGCGGAAATCACCGAGTGGGACGAGAGCATAATCCGTCAGCTGGTGGATACGGTGACGGTGCTGTCTGAGGACAGAAGCCATGTCCGACTGTATGACGGCATGAGTTCGAACAAGAACTAGGCAAGGAGAGAAGCTGATATGGTTTACGTAACCGGAGACACCCACGGCAACTTCAAACGGTTTTGAAAAACCTGCTTCCCCGAACAGGCAGGCATGACCAAAGAGGACTATCGGCAGCGACCGACAGGATCGTGAGGCACGCCGCATATGCGAGTTTGAGACGTAAAAGTGGGCGTTGAAAAAGCAGCTTTCAGCAAAAGAAGATGTGATCGGTATCTTAAAAAAATCCGTCGGTATCCTGTCCAAACCATAGAGAAAAAGTAGAGCCGTACCCAAACTCTTAGTTATCAGGGAGCCTCTGTGGAGCAGGCATTCCGGGTATTGGAAATCTCACGCAGCGGGTACTATGACTGGCGCAAACGCTCCCGGGCGTATCCCGCCAGACCGTGAGCGACCAACTACAGATTTGCGCGGAAGACGCGCTCTTTCAGTGCTCCCAACATAATCAGTCTCCATCTTCTATGTAGGCCTGCATATCGGGCCACAGGTCGTCCAGACACTGGATGGCCTTCTGATACAAGTTGTACTTTTTGTCATAAGCCTTGGCAGCTTCGGGATCGGGGTATATGGGGGCGGACAGGCGGCACATGGCAGCAGCTGCCTTGGTGGGGGTGGCGTAGTCGCCCAATGCGGTGGCAACAGCCACAGAGCAGCCCAGAGCGCCGGTCTCGTCAGCGGTCACGGTTTCCACGGGGCAGTTCATTACATCCGCGAAAATCCGGGTCCAGACCGGGGAGCGGGCTGCGCCGCCTGCCAGACGGATGCGGCACGGGTGGCCGTCGCGGGTATCCAGCAGCTTTTCCAGGTGATGGCGATGAGAGAAGGCAATGCCTTCATAAACTGCCCGAAGCATGTGCTTACGGCTATGGGAGGCGTTCAGGCCGATAAAGGCAGCGCGGGCCCGGGGGTCTACGTTGCTGGCGGTGAGGAAGGGCAGAAAGATGGGCATGAAATCGGCGGCGGAGAACTCCTCAGCCCACTGATTCATCAGAGCGTAAATGCTCTTGGACTGCGCTTTTGCCTCCTGCACCAGCTCGGGCAGCAGCTGCTGGATAAACCACTCGTTGTTGCCGGCGGATGTGGGGCTGGATTCTTCGATGAGATAGTACTCCGGCAGGCAGAACAGGGAATTCATGAGAACGCGGCCGTCGGTGACGGGTTCGCGGCGAATGTATTCGTTGATGCTCCAGGTTCCGGCGATCATGCAGATGTGCTCCTCGTCCGTCACGTTGACGGCCAGAGCGCAGGCGTCGATATCAAACATACCGCCGATGACGGGAGTGCCCTCTGCCAGGCCGGTGGCCTGCGCGGCTTCAGCGGTAATGCGGCCGGCGATCTCCAGAGAATTGCACAGTGGCGGCAGAGCGGACGCAATTGCCTCAATGCCGAACAGCTTGAGCAAGGCGGGGTCAAAAGACTTGGTGTGCAGATTCATCAGGCCGCTGCCGGAATAATCGGTGACCTCAGCGCGGGCCTCACCGGTAAGACGGAAGCGGACGTAATCCTTGCAGGCAAAGACCCACTTGATATTTTCCAGAACGCCGGGCTCGTGATCCCGCAGCCAGGCCAGCAAAGCCACCGGCTGGCAGGCCATTACGTGCTGGCAGGACAAGGCAAAGGCGGCCTTTTCCGTGCCGTCAGTTCTCCAGTCCATCTGGTATTTCCAGGCGCGGTTATCCGCGGAGAGAATACCCCGGCGTACGGGCTGTTCGTCTTTACCCCACAGGTACAGACCTTTGCCGTGGCCGCACAGGCCAATGCCGGCGATCTTCCTGGAGTTGATGCCGGTTTTTTCCAGAAGTGCCCGGATGACACGGCAGTTATCCTGCCACATATCGTCCATATCCCGTTCCACAAAGCCGGGGGCGGGGGTGATAGCATCGGTAGCGGCAGCCTCCACGCCGATCTGCCGGCCTTCGGTGTCAAAGAGGGCGGCTTTCGTGCTGGTGCCGCCGTTGTCCAGTCCCAAATAATATCGCATGTATTATTCCTCCATTGCCAGAGCAAATTGCTGTTCGATATAGGATTTGGCGGCCAAGATGTCCTGCTTCCAGCCCTGGTCAGGCTGATACCACATTTCCATCATATAGGGACGGTGATAGCCCTGACGTTCCAACTGGCGCAGGCACAGGGGAAAGTCCACGCATCCGCTGCCAAAGGGGACACATTTGAACTTACCGGGGAAGTTAGGTGTGACGGCCAGGGTATCCTTCAGATGAACGGCTGCGATCTCCTTGCCCCCAGCGTCAACTCAGACGCCACATCGCTGCCCCAGGCGGTCAGGTTGCCCAGGTCGGGGTAGACAGTGAACCAGGGGGTGGGCAGATCGGCTTTTAAGGCTTTGTAGCGGGTGATGCTGCTCATGAGGGGGGTGTCCATGATCTCCATGGACAGCATGACCTGATATTTCTCCGCCAGCGCACAGACGGAGGCCAGACCTTTAATCCCAGCAAGTGATCTCCTGACATAGTAGAAACGCTCCTTTATGTATAAATGTGAGGGGATCGCAATCAGTCGGGAAGCAGAAGGGGATGGGGGCGGACGGGATGGGCCGGAATGGTACTGCCGCGAACATTCAACTGGGTCCCGACCACCATTTTGCAGGGGGTGGTGCAGAGGCCGTTGATGGTGTTCAGCAGGATCTGCATGGCCCAATACCCGATGTCCTCGCAGGAGACATTTACGGTAGTGAGCGGCGGATCCGCCAGAGCGGAAAATGGAAGCCCGTCAAAGCCGACAATGGAAATGTCTTCGGGGACCCGCAGACCGAAGTCTTTCAAGGCCCGCATCGCCCCGATGGCTATGCTGTCATTATTGGCAACAATGGCGGAGGGAAGCGCGACGCCGGCCTCCAGAAGTTCCCTGGTGGAGCGGTAGGCGCCTTCCATTGTGGGGAACACAGGAAAGACCAGCCGCGTGTCAAAGGGTAGGCCCAGATGGTGCATGGCGTTCTGAAAAGCGGCGCGCCGTTCCTGATCGTTACTGGCGGGAAGGGAATTATAAAAAAACCCGATTTTTTTGTAGCCAAGTTGTGCCAGGTGCTCCACAACGGAAAAGATCGCCTGCTGATTATCCATGGTCACGCTGCTGACCGGAAGGCAAGACAGAGAGTTGTCCACCACCAGCAGCGGCTTTTCCAGGGGGAGGAAGGGAGCCATATCGTTGGGAATCAACTCTGTACCGAGGAAAATGGTGCCCTTTATGGCGGGTTTTCCGATCAATTCCTTAAGAGCGGCACTGGACAGTGAGGCATCGATAGTTACCACCTGAAGGTCGTACCCGGACTTGCGGCATTCCTGCTCCACGGCGTCCATGATCTGGGTCACAAAGCCGGGGTTGCCGTTGACCAGATGCGCGTGGCGGAGATACTTGAGAAAGCAGATGCTGCGGTTGCTTTTGCTTTTTCCCTCTACATCGTAGCCGTTTTGGCGCAAAAGGTCCTTCACGCGTTCACGGGTCTCGGAGCTGATGCCGGGCTTTCCGTTCAGGACAAGGGATACCGTGGTAAGTGATACGCCGGCTTGTTTGGCTATTTCGCGCAGATTCATGCAACACCCTCTCCTTGGGATTTTAGTAAACAATTAAAAAATCAGAAAATATAAACAAAAAATATTTAAAATTATATTAACACATTTAAAAAAGAATGCAAGAGTGGGGGCGAGAAAAAACGGGGACTGTTTTTGCGCAAAAGTGTGAAAAGCAGTAAAAATTAAGAAAAACAGACAAGCATTTGGTCAGAAGTTCGGAAAATTTGACTGTAATATAGAAAAATATATAAAAAAATTATATAAACTTCCGAATTGACTTATTGAAACATCATGCTATGATTAAAACAATAAATCTTTTATATTGGGATGGAACTATCGGTGTTTAGTAAACAACGATAGCTGAGAAGATAGATTGGGTATCCGCAGAAAAAGGAGGTCGTTATGTCATTATGAAGAAGATCTTAGCGATGATGCTGGCTCTGGTTATGGCTCTGAGCTTGGCCGCCTGTGGTGGCCCTGCAGGGAATTCCCCCGCAACCGAGAAGCCCGGCGCCGAGACGAGTGCTCCCGTCAACGAGGGCGGCCTGCCCTACGAAGGCCATACGCTGTACGTTGCCAACTGGCAGGGTTACAACTCCGACCAGGCCTATTGCGAGAAGGCCTTTGAGGATGCTACTGGCGCGCAGGTGGAGCATGTTTATTTTAACTCTTATGACGAACTGATGACAACGCTGCTGACCGGCGGCAATAAGACCATTGACGCAGTTGTTCTGTCCAACAACTACACCCAGTGGTTCCACGACGATGGCCTGATCTCTGACCTGGACGCCTCCAAGCTGCCCAACTATGAGAAGGTCGCCGACGTTTACAAGGACCAGGCCCCCTATGCTGTGGATGATGCAGGCCGCCTGTTCGCAGTGCCTTGGTGCAGTGGCACGTCTTCCATCGCTTATAACCCCGACTATGTTGATTTCGAGATCGAGCACTGGAGCGACCTGCTGGATCCCCGTCTGAAGGGCCATGTCATGGTTCTGAACGGCGACGGCGATTCCTGGGTCATCGGCTGCCTGCTGGCCGGCGAAGATTCCAACGATATCGAGAACGCCGACATCGAAAAGGTCCGCGCCTCCCTGAACGAGCTGAAGGGTCAGCTGCTGGGCTTCTGGAGTACCAACGACGAACAGATCATGCCCTGGATGGCCGGTGACTTCTGGGCCGGTGAGATCTGGTCCGGTCCCTACAGCCAGTTGCTGCACGATTCCAGCACCAATATCAAGCTGGTCCACCCCGAAGAGGGTACCGTTGGCTTCATCGACTACTGGGCCATCGTGGAAGGCACCGACGAGCAGGATCTGGCTTACGAGTGGCTCGACTGGATCATGAGCGCCGAACAGCAGACCTCCATGGCTACCGGCGTCAGCGAAGCTTATCCCGGTGAGTACATGACTTACACGCCCGTCAACGCGGAAGTTATCGAGGCGTTGACTCCCGAGCAGAAGATCGATCTGCAGCTGGATCCCATGCCCACCACCATCAAGCTGCTGCCCTACATCGCCGATCCGGCGGTGAAGGATCAGTGGGTCGACCTGTATCAGGAGTTTGTCAGCTGATATAAGATCATATCATTCGCAGAATTCATCAATAGTTCTGACAGAATGCCGCCGGAACCCCTTTCGGCGGCATTTCCTTTAAAAAAACCGGGGGGTGGCAAATTTAAATGAGTAGTTTGAGTAAAAAGAAATTCCAGCTCGTGACACTATGGACAGCGCCCAGTATCGTTTTGCTGCTGTGCCTGACAATCGTTCCTTTGGTGATGCTGCTGGTGTTCAGCTTTATGAACCGGAATATTTTTGCCGGTGAGCCTTGGCCAGGTTGGACCATGAACAACCTTACCCGTATGATCGAGTCCAATACGTTCTGGCGCCTGTTGGGCAAGTCCCTGATGACGGCGCTGAAGGTGACGCTCATATGCATTGTGGCGGCCTATCCCACGGCCTGGGCCATTGCCAAGATCGTGAAGCCGAAAAACCGCAGTATTTTCATGATGGTAGTCATTCTGCCGTTTTTCACCTCCCAGCTACTGCTGATCTACGCCATGATGAACCTAATCCAGTCCGGCGGTCTGCTGCTGACCTTCTTGGACGCCATCGGTTTCCATAACGTCCCCACCATGCTGTATACCAACAAGGCGACCATTCTGATCCTGACATACGAATATCTGCCTTATATGATCCTATGCCTGTACTCCTCTTTGGAGGGCATTGGCGATAACCTGATCCAGGCTTCCCTGATCCTGGGCGCCAACAAGTGGAAGACCTTCACCAACATCGTGTTTCCCATGAGCGTTCCCGGCCTGCTGTCCGGCGTTCTGCTGGTGTTCGTTCCCGTGGCGGGCAGCTTTATGGAACCCGGCCTGGTTGGCGGCGCCAACGGCGCGATGGTCGGCAGTATGATCGATACGCAGTATTCCGGATCGCTGAATATGGGCTATGGCGCGGTCCTGTCCTGTACGCTGCTGATCGTCCTCAGTATTATTATGGGACTGGTTCGTCTGGCGACTGCCAGGGCACAGAAGGCAATCGGAGGTGACGTGGAATGAATTCCAAGGGTTTTAACCGCGCCATGGTGGCGTGCCTGTGGATCGTATTGGCATTCATGTACATCCCCATCATCGCTATTATTGGCATGTCTTTTAATGCCACGCCCTATGGTATGTTCCCTTATGTCTTTACCTTTGACTGGTACAAGATCCTGTTTACGGAGAGCAACCTGCTGCCCGCCTGCGTGTTCAGCCTGAAGTTTGCCTTCGGCGTGACGGTGGCGGCGATCATTATTGGCACAATGGCTTCCTTTGGCTTGCAGGCCTACTCCCCCAAGTGGTCAAATCGTCTCAATGCGTTGATCCAGCTGCCCATCATCATCCCCTGGCTGGTGACTGCTATCTCCCTGCTGCTGCTGTTCTCCTTTATCGGTGCGGGCCGTAGCATGGTTTCCATGTTCTTCGGTAACCTGATCGTGGTGCTGCCCTATGTGGTGCTGCTGGTCAATGGCCGTTTTGTGTCCATGGACCGCACACCGGAATCTGCCGCACGGCTGCTGGGCGCCGGACCTGTCCGCGTGTTCTTTGACATCACGCTGCCCGCCATCGTCCCCGGCATCATGGCCGGCGGTATCATGGCGATGATCATGTGCTTCAACAGCTTCGTTATGCAGTACTACCTGATCCCCATCGGAACCCAGACGCTGCCCACCCTGGTTTTTACCCGCATCCGTAGCGGCTATCAGGCAGACCTGAACGCCCTTTCCGCCATCATTGTTCTGGTCGCGGTCGGCATTGTGATCCTGCTGGTCAAGCTGGGCTTTTCGGCCGGAAGCCTGTTCGGTATGTCCTCCGGTTCGAGCTCTAAAAAAGGAGAATAAATCATGGCTGAGTTGAGAGTAAATAATCTGAAAAAAAGTTTTGGTCAGAATGAAGTGCTCAAAGGTGTCAGCTTCCATCTGGAGACTGGCAAGTTCCTGTCCCTGCTGGGTCCCTCCGGCTGCGGCAAGACCACCATTCTGCGTATCATTTGCGGTCTGGAGACCCCGAGCTCCGGCGAAGTGCTGGTAGACGGCTCAGATATCACCAACGTCAAGCCCGAAAAGCGCAACATCGGCCTGGTGTTCCAGAACTACGCACTGTTTCCCTCCATGACCGTGGCCAAGAACGTGGGCTATGGCCTGAAGATGCAGAAGGTCCCCCAGAAGGAGATCGACGAGCGTGTGGAAGATGCTCTGGAGCTGGTGAAGCTGCCCGGCTACGGTCCCCGCAAGATCACCCAGATGTCCGGCGGTCAGCAGCAGCGTGTGGCGCTGGCCCGCGCACTGGTGACCCGCCCCAGCATCCTGCTGCTGGATGAGCCCCTGTCCGCTCTGGACCGTAAGATCCGCGGCGAGATGCAGTATGAAATCCGCAACATTCAGCAGAAGATCGGCACCACCACCGTGTTCGTTACCCACGATCAGGAGGAGGCGCTGACCATGTCCGACCGGATCATTCTGATAAACAAGGGCAGCATTGAGCAGGAAGGCGATCCCTATACTATCTACAGCCAGCCCGCTACCGAGTTTGCTTCTGACTTCCTGGGCAAGGCAAACCTGATCAGCGGCAAGCTGATGTGCGAGAACGATAAGTGGTATCTGGTGAACACCGGTATCCGCATCCCCATCAACTACTGCGGCGGCAAGGAAGGCGACGACATCAAGGCTGCGGTTCGCGGCGAGTACTTCGAGTTCTGTAACGAAGAGGCGGAAGACGCCAATGTCTTCCGTCTGCAGAGAAAGATCTTTACCGGCCTGAGCTGGAAACTGATCGGCCTGCTGGGCGACCAGCCTCTGGACATCTCCGCGCTGGGCATCAGCGCAGACCACCTGCAGGAGGGCGCGCCCCAGTATGTCCGCATTCGTCCTGAGAACGTGGTCTACTATAACAACTGATTTTGGGGGTTATTGATATGAGCAAGCACTATGAAACCGCCCGGGAGATTTATGCCTCCTGGGGGGTCGATACCGAGGAAGCCATCCGCCGCATGGACGAGATCCCTCTGTCCATCAATTGCTGGCAGCTGGATGACTTGACGGGCTTTGAAGATTTTGATGCGCAGCTGACCGGCGGCATTCAGGCTACCGGGAATGCACCCGGCAAGCCCCGCAGCATTGAGGAGTATTTTACTAATCTGGACAAGATGCTGTCTCTGGTCCCCGGCGCAAAGCACCTGGCTCTGCACAGCGTTTATCCCCTGACCAATGGCGTGAAGATCCCCCGGGATGAGCTTAGGCCCGAGCATTTTGCTCCCTGGATCGATTATGCCAGGGAAAAGGGGATCGGCCTGGATTTCAATCCTACCTACTTCTCCCATCCCATGCTCAAGGATGGCTGGACCCTGGCCAGCCCTGACAAGGGCGTCCGGGACTTCTGGATTCAGCACGGTATTGCATGCCGTAAGATCGGCGAGTCCTTTGGCAAGGCGCTGGGCGAGACCTGCATCACCAATCACTGGATACCTGATGGCTCCAAGGATACCCGCGTGGATATGCTGGGTCCCCGTGAGCGTTTGATCGATTCTCTGAATCAGATCTTTGCGGAGTTCATCGACCCCAAGTACAATCGGGACTCTGTTGAGGGGAAGGTTTTTGGCTTGGGTGTGGAAAGCTATACTGTAGGTTCTCACGATTTTTATGCCAACTATGTCCTGACCACCGGTAAGGCTATGGTCTGCATGGATATCGGCCACTATCACCCCACTGAGAGCGTGGCGGATAAGCTGTCTTCCTACCTCGCATTCAACCAGGAGATCATGACCCACCTGTCCCGCGGCGTCCGCTGGGATAGCGACCATGTGGCCGTCGTGTCTGAGGAAATTGTTGCCATCATGCAGCAGATCAAGCGCTGTAACGCCTTCGACAAGGTACATCTGGGCCTGGACTTTTTCGATGCCAGCATCGACCGGATCGCCGCTTCCGTGATCGGCAGCCGCAGCGTGAAAAAGTGCCTGATGACGGCTCTGCTGGAGCCTACTGAGCGCCTGATGAAGGCTGAGGCTCAAGAGGATCTGACCCGCCGTCTGGCGCTGCAGGAGGAATTCAAGATGCTGCCTGCCGGTATCGTGTTCGACGAGTACTGTGAGCGTCACGGCGTCAAGGCTTCCAACTGGATGGGCGGTGATTTGAAATGAGCGAGCTCCGTCGTTTTATAGTAGATACAGACACAGGTTCCGATGATGTCTGGGCCGTGATCGAGGCGCTCCGGGCTGTAGACGTTGTTCGGGTGGAGGCCATCACGGTGGTTTGCGGGAACCTGCCGCTGGATCTCTGCGTGAAGAATGCCATGCATGCGGCGGACGCTGCGCGCACCTATGTGCCCCCGATTTATCGGGGCATGGAGCGACCCATCATGCGCAAGCAGGCATTTTATGCGGCCGATATCCATGGGGAGGATGGCCTGGGCGGCATGAATCTGCCTATGCCGGAGAGTCCTGTGGAAAACAAACATGCGGTAGACGCTATCATCGACATCGTGATGGCCAATTCCGGCGAGATCGAGATCGTCACCTGCGGCCCTATGACGAATTTGGCCATGGCGCTGCTGAAAGAACCCAAGCTGGCGGAAAATATCAAAAAGGTTTGGATCCTGGGAGGCTCTGCCGGCGTGTCCGGCAATATGACCCCTACTGCGGAATACAACGTGTACGTGGACCCGGAAGCGGCCGATATCGTTCTGGACGCTGGCATGGACACTGTTTGGGTCACTTGGGATACGGCGGTGGGCGAAACGGAAATTACGCCTGAAGAAGTGGAGATGCTGCTGAACAGCGGTTCTCACACGGCGCAATTCTGTGTTCGCTGCACACGTAAACTGCGGGAGTACTACCTGAGTATGTATGGCCGGCCTTCCTATAGCGTCATTGACAGCCTGGTCATGACGGCGGCGCTGTATCCGGAGATCATGGAAGGCGTGTTTCAAGCAAACTGCGCCGTGGAGAGAATAGGAACGGAGACGCGGGGATATTTCCGCATCGACCGTGACAACCGCTTGAAGCGATCTCCCAACGCGGCGATTTGTCCGGCGGTGAATGTCCCGCTCTACAAAAAACACTTATTTGCATTGTTGGGCGCCGGCTAAGTGAACCGACTGGCTCCGCTCAGGCGGAGCCAGTACTGCTATGATTGAAAAAGGAGGGCCTCATCATGAATGACTTTAGATTTTATAACCCTGTCCGGATTCATTTTGGACAGAGCTCTCTGAACAAGTTGCCGAAGGAACTGGCGGCTGTGGGCAAGACGATCCTGCTGGCCTATGGCGGCGGCAGTATTAAGCGTACCGGCCTGTATAACCGTGTGATGGCCATTTTGGAGGACTGCGGCAAGGAAGTTGTGGAGCTGTCAGGCATCATGCCCAACCCCCGCACCGAAAAGGTCTATGAGGGCATTGAGCTGTGTAAAAAGCACAACGTGGACTTTATCCTGGCCGTTGGCGGCGGCAGCACCATTGACTGTAGCAAGGCCATCGCCGTGGGCGCCTGCACCGACCGTGATTTCTGGGAGGCATTTTACCTGAACAATGAGGCTGCCGAAGCAGCCATTCCTCTGGGCGTGGTGCTGACCATCCCTGCTACCGGCAGTGAAATGGATCGCTCTGCCGTCATCACCCATTGGGAGACCGGCGTAAAGACCGACTACAACTCCGACCTGACCTTCCCCAAGTTCTCCATCCTGGATCCCACCCTGACCTATACGTTGCCCAAAAACCAGATGATCAACGGCATCGTGGATACACTGAGCCATATCTGGGAGCTGTATTTCTCCGAGCCCGATACCGACAGCGTGACGGATAATCTGGCGGAAGCGCTGATGCGCAGCGTGATTGCTGCGACCCGTGTCGCTATCAAGGAGCCCGAGGACTATATCGCCCGGTCCAATATCATGTGGGCCAGCACCGTGGCCCTGTGCGGCATGATAGGCAACGGCAAGAACTCCGACTGGGCCAGTCACAACATTGAGCACGCCATTTCCGCGCTGTTTGACGTGGCCCATGGCGCGGGTCTGGCTGTGGTGCATCCCACCTATATGGCGTATTTCTGCCAGAATGCCCCGGAGCGCTATGCCCGCTATGCCGTGAATGTGTGGGGCGTGGACCCTACCGGCAAAACCGCGCTGGAAGTGGCCCGCGAGGGTGTGCAGTGCACCCGCGACTTCTTCAACGAGATTGGCGCGCCTGCTACTCTGACGGATCTGGGCGTCCCCGAGAGCGCCATTGATGATCTGGTGGCGCACACGGACATGGGCGCATGGGCTTATAAGAAGATGACGCAGGACGACGTGCGCGCCATCCTGCGTATGGCTCTGTAAGGAGGGACCGATGGAACAGATTTCTGTTTTCGACAGCCGCTTCGCGCCATACGGACAGGTGCTGGAAGGATATGATTTCGCAGAAATTTGCCGGGTTATGGAAGAAACGACCCCCTGCCCGGAAGATGGCACAGTCTATGTGGCATCTGTCCCGGAACTGGAGGCGCTTTCTGTGGCGGCAGAGCTGCGGGATCGCGGGTTTGGAGGTATGCCCATCCAGATCGGGTACTGCAACGGCACCAACACCCGCCTCAGCTGTCTGGAGTATCATCGCACCAGCGAGCTGGATATCGCTGTAAGTGACATGGTCCTGCTGGTGGCCCGTCAGCCCGAGATCGTGGGCGGTGTGTTGGATACCGGCTGCGTCAAGGCGTTCTTCGTGCCCAAGGGCACAGCGGTCGAACTGTATGCCACAACCCTCCACTATGCGCCCGCGGCGGTTGGCCGTGGATTCCGCATGGGCTGTGTTCTGCCCAGAGGGACCAATGGGGATGCCCCCAAGATCACGCCTGTGGGAAAAGAGGACCGGCTGCTCTGGGGCGCAAACAAGTGGGTCATCGCAAGCGTCAATACCGATGAGGCGCAGCAGGGCGCCTATGTGGGCATCCAGGGTCCGGCTGTGGACTTGATGAAGGGCTGAGCGAGGAGGGCAACATGCAGGAAAAGTGGATCGAAAAGATCTATGCCGGTTTTCTGGGCATGGATGCAGGTATGCGCCTGGGCGCACCGGTAGAGAATCCCTACTGGACCTATGAGCGTCTTGAGGAATACTATGGAAACATGGAAGGCTATCTGCGTGAATATCGACACTATGCTGCTGACGACGATGTCAACGGCCCGGTAATTTTCTTGCGGGCTCTGACTGACTGGGGCAAGGACTTTACCCCCAAGCAAGCAGGCGAGACCTGGTTGAACTACACGCGCTGCGGTCGCGGTATGTTCTGGTGGGGCGGCGAGGACATGTCCACAGAGCACCGCGCCTACATGAACCTGAAGCGCGGGGTATCCGCCCCAAAATCCGGCAGTATCGCTCTCAACGGGCAGGTGGCTGCCGAGCAAATCGGCGGTCAGATCTTTGTGGATACCTGGGGCCTGATCTATCCCGGCGATCCTGCCATGGCAGCCAAGCAGGCCAGAAAGGCCGCCTCTGTTTCCCATGACGGCGAAGGTCTGTATGGCGCGGAATTCATGGCGGCCTGCGTGGCTGCGGCATTTACCTGTACTACGGTAGACGAGGTGCTCGATGCCGGATTGGCGGTCCTGCCTCGGGATTGCGATTACCGCCGTGTGGTGGAGTCTGTGCGGGCCTTCCACAAGAAGCAGCCTGATGATTTCCGGGCCTGCCGCAATTATGTGGATCGGGAGTGGGGCGCCCACAAGTACCCCGGTTACTGCCACATCATCCCCAATGCGGGTATTTGCGTGCTGGCATTGCTTTACGGTAAGGGCGAGTTGGGCCGCACCATTGAGATCGCTTGTATGTGCGGCTTTGATACGGACTGTAATGCCAGCAACACCGGCACCATCACCGGCGTTCTTGGGGGGCTGGAAAATTTCCCTGCCCGTTATCGCACGTCAATCAACGACTGTGTGGTCTTGTCCAGCGTGTCCGGCTTCCTGAATATGCTGGACAGCGCAGCGTTCTCGAAGGAGCTGGCTGTTCTGGCTTACCGTCTGCGGGGTGAACAACCTCCTGCCTGGCTGGTCTTGCCCCGACCCGGCGATATGCTGATGGACTTTGAGATGCCCGGCTCTACCCACGGCCTGGAATTGACAGACCGGGCCAGCCATTGGATCCGCCCTGTGGAGGGCGAAGCCCACACCGGTAAGCGCTGTCTGGAGATGATGATCGACGGAAAACTGCCGGTTCCTGTGGATCTGTTCTTCCGCGGCAGCTTTATGCGCTCTGACTTCAACGATGAGCGTTATGAACCGGTGTTCTCTCCCCGTGTCTATCCCGGTCAGACGGTTTCCTGCTGGATGAAGAGTAAGCAGGAAGCGCCCGCTGCCATTACTGTGACGCCGTTCCTGACAACGGCAGTAACAGGCCAGCGAAAAGAGCTGGAGCCGGTGGTGCTGCCGGATAGGACCTGGCGCCAGGTCTCCTTCCGGGTGCCCGAGCTTGCAGGCGACCAGGTCCATTTCATTGGCTGGAAGGTGGAGATCGACCCCATGACGCCGCCCTGGACGCTGGGCCGGGTCTTTGTGGATGACATCACAGTCACCGGCCCCATGGCCTACGCCATCGATATGTCCATTCAGAAGAAGGAGTTTGATGAGATCACGCCCTTCTCCTGCAATGATATTCAGCCGGACCTACAGTATGGTGAACTGGTACTGCGGACGGAGTGCGGCGGACAGGCCTTTACCGGGAATTATTATACCCGGGATGGGGCCATGGAAGGCGAAGCCGTTGTGGAGAGTGGAGATTCCTGTATGCTGCTTCTGCGGGGCAAGGGCACCCGTAACTTCTATGCGCTTGGGCTTGACGGCGAAAATGCGGTCATTGCATGCTGTGAAAACGGCGAATGGACGCAGCTGGCAGCTGTCCCGTATGGATGGCAGCGCGGTGAAACGCTGCGGCTCCGGGCAGAGGCCGAAGGCAGCAACCTGCGCCTGCTAGTAGACGGCGCTTTGGTGCTGCAGGCAGCAGATGACCGCTTTGCTTACGGCATGGTGGGCGTGTGCCACCCCGGCGCTGCTTCCAGCCGCTGGAAAATGTTTGCTGTGACCGGCCAGATATAATTATAAAAATTACCCGATCGGAGGATCGGGTGATTTCAGGTTTTCGAAAACCCTGCTGCGCATGAAGCGGCGGCAGGGTTTCTGGCATATTAGAGATAGAATAGGCTCAAAGAGGATATGGTGGAGAGAGAAATTGAACAGGCGCTGATTCAAGACATTACCAAGCAGCTGCTCGAACTGGGAACCGGATTTGCTTTCCTGGAAAACCAATATCATCTGAATGTAGGCGGCGACGATTTTTATATCGACCTGTTGTTCTATAACTTAAATTTTAGCTGCTATGTGGTGATTGAGTTGAAAACCGGCGAGTTCAAACCGGAATATGCGGGACAGCTCAACTTTTATCTCTTTGCTGTTGACGGTATTTTGAAACCGGATCAGGACAATCCATCCATTGGGCCGCTCCCGTGCAAAAGTAAGAATGACTTGGTAGTGGAATATTCTCTGAAGGATCTGAGCAAACCGATTGGTGTCAGCGAGTATCGCATCACCATCCGGTTACCCGAAGAATTGGAGAAACAACTGTCTTCCATTGAGGACATTCAAAAAAGGATTCGCTGATATTTTTAGCAGACAGCACAGAGTGGTTCCAAAGTGAGCAGGCTTGCTACCGGACAAGAGCCTGGAGTCAATTCGTGCACCGGGATTTTTCCTTTTTCTCAAAGCTGCTGCCCGCGCTTAACACATAGTGTTTTGGCCCAGTGGCTGCTTTTTTAAAACGACTTTGCAGGAGCAGAGGAAACAGCAATATCATGCTTAAATTTGCTGCGATATAGGCCGATCTCTAAATGTGAGGAGTCAGCAGGTCCATGACAGGCAATCCGGTCCCTTGACTGAGCTTGTCGAGCGTTCTAAGGGAGGATTGAATTTCCGCACGTTCTATTTTGGTGTAGCCGCTTACACTTAATCCGCTTTTCCAGGCCAATTCCTCCTGGGACAGATGGTTGTCAGAACGGAAACAAAGCAGATTGTTTGCCAAGATGTCTTTTGATTCCACAGTGATTCCTCCTCAAGGTTGTTCAGACGCTATACCACGATGCGTACGTTCCTGGATTGGTACAGCCTTTTATGTCTATTGTAAAAGCAAGTAGAATTATTATCCAGGTACGATCGGCTCTTGACAAGAAAATTTGTACAATATAAAGGACAGATTGGCTCGATAAATAGCCAAATAGAAAATAAAAAAGCTTTAAAACCGTTGAATGAAACGGGCGCGGCCTGGTTCAAGAGTGTGGAAGTCCCCGACGCTAGGATTTTTATCATATGAATTAAAAAATAAAAATAAAGAGCCGCCGGCCACGCCGGCGGCTCTTTATTTTTGTTCAGTCCTTTATGCGGATAGCGGGATTGCATGCGGCTTTGTCATCCCATCATGAGATTTGGAAACAGCATGGAAATGGACGGGATATAAGTAAGCAGCATCAGAATCACCAGCATGGAGATCAGGAAGGGGACGATGCCCTGAATGACCTGGTCCAGCTTTGTTTCACCAATGCGGCTGGCTACGAACAGGTTGATGCCAAGGGGTGGAGTTACAAATCCAATGGCCAGATTGACAATCATAACAATACCGAAATGGATGGGCTCTACACCCAGACTCGTAACAATGGGCAGGAAGATGGGCGCCAGGATCATGATGGACGGCGCGGTATCCATAAAGCAGCCCACGAACAAAAGAACAATATTGAGCAGCAGCAGTATAATCAGCTTATTGTCGGTGAGCCGGGTGATGGCGCCGGCGATCTGCTGGGGAATTTGACCGATGGTCAGAATTTTGGTGAAAGCGGCGGCGCACCCCAGTACCACCAGTACTGTGCCGGTGGTCAGTCCGGCGCTGCGGATGACGCCGAAGATGTCGCGCAGCCGCAGTTCCTTGTAAATGAATACGCCGACAATGAAACTGTAAACGACCGATACGGCAGCGGCTTCTGTGGGTGTAAAAATGCTCCCATAAATACCGCCCAGGATGATGACCGGGCTGATAAGCGCCCATTTGCCGTCCCAAATGGCGGATAGGGTGCGTTTGAAGCTGAAGGGGCGTCCGTCCCCGCTGTAGCCCCGTTTTTTACTGATAAAATAGGCGACAGTCATCAATCCGAGTCCCATCAGAATGCCGGGCAAAAAACCGGCCATAAACAGCTCGGTGATGGATTGTCCTGTCGAGGTGCAGAAGATCACCATGGGGATGCTGGGCGGGATGATGACGCCGATACAGCCGGCCGCGGCGATCAATCCGAGCACGAACCGCTTGTCATAGCCCTTTTCCAGCATGGTGGGGATCACCATGCCGCCGACGGCGGCTACGGTAGCAGGTCCGGAGCCGGAGATGGCGGCGAAAAACATACAGACTACAACGGTTACCAGTGCCAGGCCGCCGGTGATTCGGCCAAAAATTTCGTTGAAAACATTCAGTAACCGTTTGGAGATGCCCCCGCCGCCCATCAGTTCGCCGGCCAGCACGAAAAAGGGGATGGCCATAATCGGGAAGGAATCGGTGGAGGTCACCAGATTTTGAGCGATATAGCCGATGCTTAGACCCAGGGAAGGCTCCGCTACAACAGTGATCAGCGAAGCGGCGCCGATGGCGATGCCAACAGGCACATTGAGTATGATCAGCAGGAAAAAAGCGCCGAACAGGATTAGGCTAATCATCCAAAGCACCTCCTTGCCGCAGGCACTTTACTCTAAGCCAGATGGTTTGTAAAGTCCGGTAAAAGGTGAGGACGAATCCCACAAAGGGCGCCATATATACAAATTGCATTGGGATGCCCATTGCGGCGGATTTTTGCCCCAGCATGGCGATTTTCATAAACAGCTCATAGGAGGTTTTGATGATGAAGGCGGAAAACAACAGTACGACGATATCCCCCACAATGCAAATATAAGGACGAATTCGTTGGGGAAACAGCCACAAGGCGGCGTCGATTTTAATATGCTTGCGCTGCTTGGCGGCATAGCCGATGGCCAGGTAGACCATCCAGATAAACAAATAGCGGGCCAGTTCCTCCGACCAGCTCAGAGAATTGTTGAAGATATAGCGCATAATGACCTGGACGAAGATTAAAAGACTCATCACACACAAAAGGACGACCATCAAAAGGTCCTCCAAATGGTTGTCAATTTTTTTCAGCATTGTTTCACCCCTTGTCCCTTCTGAATGGACGGGCAGTTTGCCTGCCCGCCCTGCGCAAGTTTATTCCTCCTGCAATAGCTCCAGGGTCCGGTCAAACAGTTCGGGATGCTCCATTTCATTGCGCACAATGTCGTTCACGCTTTGGACGGCCTGCTGAAACTGCGCTGTTTCCTCTGGTGTCAGCTCTATGATCTGGGTGGTCGCGTCCTTGGCGATGGCGTCCAATGCCTGCTGTTCATACTGCGGGGCGGTCGTCCGCTCGTATTCGGTCGCTTCCCTGGCCGCGTCAAGGACAATCTGCTGAAACTCATCGGGCAGGCTGTTAAACTTTTCAAGGTTCATCGCCAGGACCAGCGGATTATACATATGCTTGGTCATAATGAGATAGCTTTGTACCTCGTTTAGCTTGTTGTCGTAAATCAGCTCCACCGGGTTTTCCTGTGCATCGATGGTGCCCTGCTGCAAGGCGGTGAACACCTCGTTGAAGGCCATCGGCGTGGGGTTGGCGCCCAGGGCTTTCCAGGTGGCCAATTGAATGTTGTTTTCCATGACGCGGATTTTCAGGCCGCTCATGTCCGCGGGGGTATGAATTTCCCGGTTGGCGGTCATGTTGCGAAAGCCGTTTTCCGGATAGGACAGGATCTTAAGATTTTTGCTCTCCAGTCCCTTGGCGATCTCTTGGCCGATCTCTCCATCCAGAATTTCAAAGGCTTTTTCACGCGTTTCGAACAGGAAAGGCGCGTCGAACAGGTACAGGTCGCTGTAAGTGGCTGCTAAGGGGGCGACGTTTGACAAAGTGATGTCGATATCGCCGATCTGAGTGGCCTCCAGTACCTCGCGGTCGGCGCCCAGAGAGTTGTCGGCGAACACATTGACCTGGATCTGACCGTTGGTGCGCGATTCGACCACCTCTTTGAACTTGGCGCCGATATCCTTATGCGACTGGGGGATCCCCACGGCCACTTTCAGGGTATAAGCGGCCTGTTCTCCGCCGTCCGAAGCGGCGGAGCCGGCCGGCGCCGCGCTGTTTGCGGAACCGGAAGCGCCGGAGCAGCCGGCCAGAAGGCCGCTTGTAAAAACCGTTGCTGCAAGGGCCAAAGCAATCCGTTTGCCAGTTTTCATAATGAAGTCCTCCGTTCAATTTAGATGTGTGGGGGATGGCTATAGCTGTTCAGAGAAGCCCCAATTCCTTTAGCCGGATTTTTATTTTTTCTTTTTCCTCCTGCGTGGCCGGGACAAAGGGCCGGCGGGGATAGCATTTTACAATGCCGCGCAGCTCCAGCATGGCATAGATGGCCAGCTGCGTCGAGCGCGCCAGATACATGATATCGCGCATTTCATTGACTTCAAACTGCGTTTTGCGGCAGGCTTTTATATCACCGGCCATCCCCTCTGAAAACATCTTTCGGCAGATTTCGGGGAAGGCGTTGCCGATTCCGGGGATGAACGCCTTGCAGCCCAGGACACAAGCGGGCAGCCACATTGCCTCCGTGCCGAGAGCCACGTCGAAGGCGTCGCTTTTTAAAAGGCGCATATACTTGGCCATGGCCTGGATGTCAAAGGTGGCGTCCTTGACTCCGCTGACGCCCACTTTCTCTTTCAGCGTGCGGATCAGCTCCAGTTCCATAGGATATCCCTGGAATTGAGGGTTGTTGTAGACATAGACCGGAACGTGGCCCTTTGCCGCGTCCACCAGCGTATGAAAATAGTCGCAGATGTCCTCGCTGGAATGCTTAAAATAGTAAGGTCCCACGGCCGCCACCGCGGCGGCGCCGCATTGGACGGCATGTTCCGTCAGGCGTGCGGCGCTGAGACTGTCGGCTGTGCCCACGTGGACGATCACCGGGATCTTGCCCTGGGCGGCCTTGAGCGTGGCTTCTGCCACCCCTTTGCGCTCCTCCTCCGTCATCAGCACGCCGCCGCCGTAGGAGCCGTTGATGAACAGCCCGTCCACCTGTCCGGATAAAAATTGGACCAATGCGGCCAGCCCTTCATAATCCACCTCGCCGTTTTCACGAAAAGGTGTGACCATGGGCGGCACCACGCCATACATCTGAAACATCTTACATCATCCTTTCCAATGATTTGCCGCGCTGTATGCGTTCGAGGGCGACCGCTATGGAGCCGTCGACGGTCATCCGGTCAAGGTCCTCCTTGCTGTGAACGCTTTTAATCTCAAGCTGCCGGCCAAACTCCTTTTTAAGCATACATGTATACATCCTGCACCGGCTCTCATGGCCGTAGAGCAGGTAAAAGTCGCTGTGATATCCCTGACTGCGCATCTCATGAAAGGCCTTCAGGTCATCCGCCGCGATGGCCGCGTCCACAAAAATCTGCCGTTCAGAGCTGTTTGTTTTCATCAACACCTGGAGAAACCTGGGCATCAGCATGGTTCTGCCCAGTCCGGCATGACGCACGCAGTCCGCCGCAATTTCAATCAATTCCTCATACCCGTAGCCGCCGGCTTCCTCGCCTTCAACGGGCACGATGCTTTTGCCGATGTTGGTGGAGCTGACCATAGCCTCGTAAAACTGGCCGCTGATGGTGGTGGCGCTTGCTTCGATCTGACGCGCTTCGTTGATGTACATGATCTTGGTGTGTGAGGACAGCGCAACCAGATTGCACGGATAGGGAAGGCTGTACTGGTTCATGATCCCGATACACTGCACCTCCTCGCCGCGCATAAAGTCCACCTGACGCAGATTCTGCGCGCGTACCGGTTCCGGATAGCGGTTGCGCACGCCCCGGATAAAATAGACCGGCCTGCCCAGAGGCAGCACGGACTGGTCGGCAACCTCCAAAATCCCGTCGGAAAGCTCAGGCAGCCCGGCCGGCGCGACGAGATGCGGGATTTCGATCAATCCCACCTCCGAGGTGATCATGCCGGAAGCGATGGCGAACGCCACCTGATCCGCAGGGATCTGATGTTCCCGCAGAATCTCAAAAAACAACTCCGTGACGCCGTTTCGCAGTTTGTCGCGGCTGCCGGTGATCGAGGTGTCCCGCACCCCCACCTTTTTCCGGCCGGACGCCACGATTTCTTTTTGGTCATTCACCAGATAAATGCGGGTCATGGTGGTCCCGCAATCGATGACGGCAAACATAACACAAACCCTTTCTTTCTATAATTTGGGGTGGTTTACCGGATTTTGCGGCGTTTCGCCCCTTAAAACACGGGCGACCTCCTCCGCGACCTTCCGCTGAAGGCTGGCGACGGCTTCCTCAGAATACCAGGCGGCGTGCGGCGTTACGACCGCATTGTCCAGCTTGAGCAGGGGATTGTCAGCCGCAACCGGCTCCTGCTCGGTGACATCAAGCCCCGCCATTGCGATTTGCCCGTCCGATAGCGCCTGGATAAGCGCCTGCTCGTCGACGACGGCGCCGCGGGCGGTGTTCACAAGCACGGCGGTTGGTTTCATCAGCCGGAACGCTTCCTGATTGAAGATATGGCGGGTGCTTTCATTCAGCGGGCAATGGATTGATAGATAATCGCTGTCCATAAGAAGCTGTTCAAAGCTCACCGGCGTCACGCCAAGCTCTTGAGCTGCCTGCTGGTCGAGCATGGGGTCGTATGCGATCATCTTTAAACCGAACCCGGCCATCTTCTGCGCGACCAGGCGGGGGATACGGCCAAAGCCCATCAGACCGAGCGTGCTGCCCTGCATCCGGTGCAGGGGCTTCACCACCGTGTAGCTGCTGCGGCCGGCCTTCACCTGACTTGCCAGGAAGGTCAGTTTTTTGACGCAGTCCATCAGCAGGGCGATGGCATGGTTTGACACCTCGTCGATGCTGTAATCGGGCACGTTGCAGACATAAACGCCCTGTTCCTCCGCTGCTTTCAGATCGATGTTGTCGACACCGATGGCGTACCGGACAATGACCTTGCAGCGGGGCATTGCCCGGATGACCCGCGCGGTGATGGGGGCGAACTGACAGATCAGGGCGTCGCAGTCCGCCGCCGCTGAAATGACCTCGTCCTCGGTGGCGCAGTGGTAATCAAACAGCTCTCCGCCTGCCTGCCGGATGATCTCCCGCTCCTGCGCGATGCTCTCATAGTAATAGTCGGAAATGACAACCTTTGGCTTTTTCATTTGACACCTCGCTTTAAAAGTTTTACTATATAAAACTTGGTTTTATATATTGCTTATTTTTTAAACCTTGCACCCTTGTGCAAGGTTTAAAACAAACCGGCGGCTCTACTCCACATAGCCCATTTCCTTTGAAATCTCTGCGGCCGCCGCCCGGATCTCATGAAGATACTGCTCGGACTTCTTTCCAAAGATCATATCCTGCATCCCGCACAGGCTGATCCCTGCGATCATTTTTCCTGTTTGCCCATAGATAGGGGCGCACAGGCTGCAAACATACGGTTCATTTTCTCCGACATTGCCGGAGTATCCGTCCCGCCGCGCCTGCCGGATCAGCTCCATCAGGGCGCTTTTGTCCATAACCGTGCGGTCGGTCAGGCGTTTGATTTCCACACGGTTCAGATAACGCTCCACCTCCTCGTCGCTCTCCTGCGCCAGAAACAGACGGCCGATGCCGGTGGAATACAGCTCGCTTCTGCCGCCGCTCTGAACCGTCAGCTGTGTCCAGAGCGGGACGCTTTTGGGAAGCACCTGCTCAACCATGGCGAGCGCGTCGCCTTCGCGGATGCCGAGGTAGCAGATCATGTTGTTGCGGTTGCAGAGCTTCTGAAGGCGCTTCTTTGCGATTTTGCGGACATCCAGAGAATTGTATTTCAACTGCCCCAGATGATAAACTTCGATCCCAAGACTATACTTTTTGGTTTCCTCGTCAAAGGAGATAAAGCTTTCGTTATTTAACGTATACAGCAGGCGCAGCATGGAACTTTTTCCAATACCGGCCAGCTCGCTGAGTTCAGAGAGCGACAGCTCCTGATGCTGCTCGTCGAACAGCTTTAAAATCTCCAACGCCTTCTTTACGGAGCCAATTGTATAATCCCGAGTTGTGTTCATATTGCCTTCTCCTCATTTGAACAAACGGCGGCGGAGGCCGCGGCCCTAAAAGAGCACAACACCCTTGAACACGCCGGCCTCGGGACGCGTCCAGGCGGCAAGCGTCTGCCCTGCGTCGTCAAAGGCTGCCTGATGGGTGATAAATTGCCTGGGGATGAAAGCGCCGAGCCGCCAGAAATTCATCACCCGCTCATAGTCGGGCCTTGTAGAGTTGCGGGTCACAAACAGAGAAGGCTCTTTTAAATGGAACCGCAGCCCATCCAATTCCAACGTGCCGCCGCAGATGCCCACAAAGACAATTTTCCCGCCCTGGCCGATCCAACGCCAGGTCTGCTCCATGGAGGCTTTCGCGGCGGTCGTATCAATCACCGCGTCAAAAAGCGAGTCCTCTGTGAATTGTGCTGTTTGTTCTGTAAAATGTTCATCCAATGGGTCCAGTGCCAAAAGCCGGAACCGTTCGGCCGCGAAAGCCCGCCGGCCCGGATTTGTGTCCGACAGGAGCACGCGCGCCCCATAGGTCTGAGCGTTCAGAGCGCAGCTTATCCCGATCGGTCCCGCGCCGGTTACAAGCACGCGGTCGCCGGGCGCCAGTTCCAGCTTGGCCGCGGCGTGGGCGCCGATGGTCAGCGGCTCCAGCATGGCGATCTCCTGCGCGGGCGCTGGCCGGTCTGTTTTCAGCCAGTTTTGAGCCGGTGCGGCAAGGTACTCCTGAAGCCCTCCGTCCTGATGGACCCCGTACAGGTTGAGCCGCGCGCAGGCGTTTGTCCGGCCGCGCTGGCATGCTCTGCATGTCCCGCAGGGGATACAGGGCATTAAGCAGACCTGGTCCCCCACGGAAAAACCCCGGACGCCTTCACCAACCTCAGCTACCCGCCCGGCGGCCTCGTGCCCGATGACGCGCGGAAAGGAAAACAAAGGCTGATCGCCCCGGATGGCATGGAGATCGGAGCCGCAGATACAGACCGCTTCCATGCGGACCAAAAGCTGGCCCGGAAGGCATTGGGGGATGGGGCGTTCCTCATAGCGGAAGGTATTCGCCCGGTCGAGTACAAGTGCTTTCATTCTACCCCCTCCCATCCTATTTTGTCAAATATCCGCCGTCCACCGGGATGGTGGCGCCGTTGATATAGCTGCCAGCGTCGCTGGCCAGCAGAACAGCGATTCCCTTGAACGAATCAGGCTCCCCCCAATCCCCCTGCGGAATGCGGGACAGGATGTTTGCGTTGCGCTGCGGGTCGTTGTACACGGCGGAGGAGAGGTCTGTTTTAATCCATCCGGGAGCAATGGCGTTTACATTGATCCCCAGACTGCCCCATTCGCTGGCCATCAGGCGGGTCATCCCCATTACCGCGGACTTGCTGGCGGTGTAGGCGGCTGTATTGATTCCGCCCAGATAGGACATCATGGAAGCGAGATTGATGATTTTTCCGCCGCCGCCCTGCCTGACAAACTGCCTGGCGGCCATTTGGGAGAGAAAAAATACGGACTTTTGATTGACCTGGATGATATTGTCCCACATTTCCTCGGTATATTCCAGCGCAGAGGCCCGGGGACAGATCCCTGCGTTGTTTACCAGGATATCCAGCCTGCCAAACGCATTCAAGGTCTGTTCCATAATGGCTTTCAACTGCGGCATCTGGCCGACATCCGCCTGGATTGGGAGAAACCTGCGCCCAAGCCCTTCCACGTACCGCTGCATTTCGACCGGCGGACGGGTTCTGTACACACAGGCGATGGATGCGCCCGCCTCCGCCAATCCTTTGGTGATGCCGCTGCCGATGCCGTTGCCGCCGCCTGTCACCAGCGCAGTCTTGCCCTTGAGTGAAAAGTCGTCAAAAATCATGGCTACACCTCCTAGTTTTATAAGATAAAACTTAATTTTATAATATAAAATTTTGTACGTTTAGGGTATCACAAAAAAGAGGGGTTTGTAAAGGGGCAAAACGACACATTTTAAAAAGCATTTGTTGGCGAAATTTACTAAGGGGTGCGCTTGAAGATTCGGTAAATCAGATTTGGATGCAGGTTTGACTTTATATAAACAGCCGGACGGGCATTGACCCGTCCGGCTGTAAAAAGACGCTATTAATGCGCTGCTCCCGCTGCGGTTTACATATCCGAAATGCTGTCGAAACGCACGAAGGGCAGGCTTTCTTCAATCAGGATGCGGCACTCGGCGGTAAAGATGGGTTCGTCCATAGTCCGCTCCCCTGCCAGATATTCGTTCATCAGGTTGATCGCGTTGTACCACTGCTGGGCGGGGCCTTGCCAGATAGTCGCACCGATGATCCCCTCGCGAATATAGGTGTACGTCATTTCCGTGCGCTCATAACCAAAGACGAGGGTCGAACCGACGCGGCGATTATTTTTGACGGCCGCCGCCGCCCACTGTGTCAAGCCGTTGGTGACATAAAAAACGTTCATATCGGCATGCGCCTGCATCTGCTGTTCAGCAATTTCATAGATGCTTTGGTAGGCGATCCGTTCCGACTCGATCGGAATATCGCAGACCTCAAGGATTTTTGCCGTGGGGTCGTGCCGTTTTAAAAAGTCTGCAAATCCGGCGAGCCGTTTCTGCGTACCTTCGAACAACTGATTGGCCGCCAGCACGACACAGCGGATGCCGGCGCCCTTATAGAGCAGGGCCAAGCGTCCTGCAAGCAGTCCCATCGCATAGTCGTCCGGGCCAACGTGAAACAGGCGGCGTGAATTCGGCACGTCCTCGATCACGGTCGCATACGGAATTTCGGGTGGGATCAGCTCATCGAGCTGGGATTCCCGGCCCTGCACCGGCAGCAGCACAAGCGCGTTTACGCCTTGTGAAAGCAGACGGAGAAGCGCCTCCTTCTGGTCGCGGAAGGAGTAGGTGGAAACCGTTTCGACCGCCAGTTCAACGCCGAACGGCAACAGCTTTTCCCGCGCGAAATGGACCCCGCTCATCGCCTCCGCCCAGAATTCGCTCTCCACACGGGAGATACAGACCCCGATTTTGAAGCTGCTTTTACGGTTCACCAGCGCGCGGGCAATACGGCTCGGCCGGTACCCGAGTGCTTCGATCGCGCTTTGAACCGCCTGCATATTGCGCGCGGAAACCTTGCCGCGGTTGTGCACCACCCGATCGACTGTGCCGATCGACACGCCGGACAGACGGGCGACATCTTTGATTGTTGGTTGTGAGGACATAAGCCGACCCCTGATTTCCCCTGAAAAGGATTTTATAATGCTTATTGCAAAATCTTACTCAATATTATACATGCATTCCATCCGGTTGTAAAGGAGCGGGAAGCGCCGCGCGGTGTTCATCCAGGCCGCAAGCCGCCGTCTTGACCAGCCAGACGCTTCCCTCGTCCGGGCCGTCGCTTCCGATCGCCGCTGAGGTGACGAGGAGGGTGTCCAGCCTGCTTCCGCCAAAGGCGACGCTGCTGACCTGCCGGGCAGGGAAGGGCAGTTCTTCAAGAAGACGGCCGCCGGAGGTATACCGCCGCACGCAGCCCCCGTCCCAACAGGCGGTCCAGAGCATCCCCTGCGCGTCAAGCGTCATCCCGTCCGGGACCGCCGCTCCAGGCTCATTCAGCAAAACGGCAATCTGCCGGTTGGAAATCGCGCCGTCTGACACGTTGTAAGCATAGCGATAGATGGCGCGGTCGCCTGAATCTGTGTGATAGAAGCGTTCGCCGTCAAGCGAAAACCCCATGCCGTTTGAAATTTTCAGCCCCTCGAGCAGCCGTCTTGGCGGCTGTCCGTATTCAAAAAGCCAAAGACTGCCATCCCTGTTTTCTTCGGTTTTTGTTCCCGCGAGCACCCGGCCGGCCGGGTCGCAGATTGCGTCGTTGAAGCGTTCGCCGGGCGCCATCGGCACCTGCCAGAGAAGCTGAAAATCGCTTTCATCCCCGCCATATGGGCAGCGGAATACCCCGGACTCGGTCATCAGGAGCAGGTTGCCTGCCTGGTCAAACAGAAACGCGCCCAGCTGATAGCAGCATTTGAGCAGGCGGCGCACTGCGCCGCCTGGAGTGCAGGCATAGAGCGTTCCATTCAGGATATCTGTAAAGACAAATTCGCCCGTTTCACGGTGCCACAGCGGCCCTTCACCGAGCGCGCAGGGCGCGAGATTGAGCCTTACCATTCTGTGACGCAGCCGTCGTCCAGCCGGAAAACGGGATTTTTCCAGGCTAGGTCAGGCTCCTCCATCGCGCGCACCTTATCCTCATCGACTTCGAGTCCGAGTCCCGGACCGCGCAGCAGGCTGACAAAGCCGTCCCGGTACTGGAAAACGGATTTGTCCCTGAGGTAATCGCCGATCTCCTGCCCCTTGTTATAGGCCATACCGATGCTCTGCTCCTGAATGCAGGCGTTGACGCAGGCGAAATCGACCTGTAAACAGGCGGCCAGCGCCACGGGGCCGAGCGGGCAGTGAGGCGCGAGCGCCACATCATACGCCTCGGCCATGGCGGCGATCCGGCGTACCTCGCTGATGCCGCCCGCGTGGGAGAGGTCCGGCTGGATGATGTCGACGCAGCCGCGCTCCAACAGGTCCTTGAAGCCCCATCGCGTGTAATTGCGTTCACCGGTTGCCAGCGGGATGCTGGTAAAGCGATGGAGGCGTTCGAACACATCGATGTTTTCCACAAGAACCGGTTCCTCGACAAAGAGCGGCTTGAGCGGTTCCAGCTCTTTGAGCAGGGTCTTGGCGGTTCCCTGATGGGCGCGGCCGTGAAAGTCGATTGCGATACCGAAATCAGGGCCGGCCGCGTCCCGCACCGCCTGCACCTTCTCCAGCAGCCCGGTGATGGCGCGGCTGTCGTTGATCCAGCCGATACGGCCGGTGCCGAGCATCTTGATATTGCGAAAGCCCTGCGCTTTTTTTTCAAGCGCGGATTTTGCGCATATTTCCGGGGTGTCCGAATCGATCCAGGAATAGACCTCCATCTTTTCACGGACGCGCCCGCCGAGCAGTTCGTGGACCGGCACGCCGAGCGCCTTGCCCTTGATGTCCCAAAGCGCCTGATCGATTCCGGAGAGCGCGCTTGTCAGCACCGGCCCGCCGCGATAAAATCCGCCGCGGTAGATTGTCTGCCAGATGTCCTCGACGTTGCGTGGATCGGCGCCCAGCAGATACGGCTCCAGTTCGTGGATACATGCCTGTGTGGTGGCGGCGCGTCCCTCCACAACTGGCTCGCCCCATCCGATCAGTCCGTCGTCCGTTTCCAGCCGCAGCAGCAGCCAGCGAGGCCGGATGCGGAACGTTTCAACCTTAGTCAGCTTCATTCAGAGACCCCCGTTTCATGGATTTTGAGCGGCAGCAGCGCGCCGCCGTTAAAGGTGTTTTCTGGTACAACCGGCAGCAGCGCGCCGCCGTCGACGGTGATGCGCGTGCCGGTCATATAGCTGCACGCGTCCGAGGCGAGAAAAACGAGGATGTTTGCGACCTCCTCCGGCGTTGCAAACCGTTGGAGCGGGATGCGCTCCTTTACCTGGTTGATCGGATTGTCAGGCTCCCAGACATTGGTGTATCCGGGCGCGAGCGCCAGCACGCGGATTTTATGCGGAGCCAGTTCCATCGCCGCATTGCGGCAGAAGGTATCCACAGCGGCTTTGCTCGGCGCGTAGATGTTTGCCTCGGGAAAGCATCCGTCCACATGATTGGAGGCGATGTTGATAATGACGCCGGCTGTACCCTGTTCGACCATTCTGCGGGCGGCAAACTGCGTGCCGAAATAGGCGGCCTTCCAGTCGGTGCGGGTGATGCGCTCCCATTGTTCCTCGGTGACTTCAAGCAGCGGGTGAAACTCGCTCACGCCCGCGTTGTTCACCATCAGGTCGATCGAGCCGAATGCGTCGAAATACGCATCGAACAGGCCGCGCAGCGCCTGGTAATCGCCTACGTCGGCTCGAAAGGCGAGCGCCTGCGCGCCCGCTTCGCGTGCGAGCCGGCAGGTGTCCTCCGCGCCCGTCCGGTTGTTGCAGTAGTTCACACCGACGTCGTAGCCGTTTTGCGCCAGTGCGATCGCGATCGCCTTTCCGATGCCGTGGCTCGCGCCGGTAATCAGCGCCTTTTTTCTTTTCATACTGATTCTCTCCTTTTTTCAAAATCCATGCTTTGGCCCGCGGTACCCCCGAAGGTGTGCGGCGCCACGCGCTGTGGGGGTAAGCTCATGTCTTAAAACCTGTTCAATATCTTAGGGTGTTCCGAATGGGCGGGAATTTTTTCGTTCGGCAATACAAAAAAATCGCAGCCAAGCCTTGGCGGCTTGCGAGATTTTTTAACACAGAAGGACGGAAAAAGACCTGCTCAGGCGGTGCGCCAGGAAATGCTGAATGGGTTCTGTGGTCAAAACAAGGAGATTTTAATTTGTGTGTACGTTAACTGAAATTATAACATGCTTTTTACAACAAGCAAGTATTTGCTAAAAAATTCACAAAATAAACTTATAATTTAGTGATAAAGTGCAAATTATAATTTGGTTTTTGAGACGTTTTTCACAGAAAGCAGGAGCAATAAAAGCTGATTTTGTTACGCTAGGAGTTTAAAAAAGTTATAAAAAGAAATTGATTGGTATAAATAAACAAAAAGTAATAAAATTTTAATATAAAACGATGAATATTTCTCAAAATATTGACAGGGCTATGCGCAAAAGCCTATAATAAAGCCGATGTGTTAACGTAAACACAAATGCAAAAATACCGTAGAATGCGGGAAGGAGGCTGTACCAGGATGGGCAATTCTGTGGAATTCAGGCATATCAGCAAGTTTTTCCCAGGTGTCAAGGCGCTGGATGACATCAATTTTTGCGCGGAGAGCGGGCAGGTCTATGCGTTTCTCGGAGAGAATGGCGCGGGCAAATCCACGCTGCTGAAAATTCTAAACGGCGATTACCAGCCGGACTTTGGGGAATATCTGATCAACGGACAGCCGATCCATTTCTCCACTCCCAGGGAAGCGATCGCGCACGGCGTGAGCGTGATCTATCAGGAGCGTCAGATTTTGATGGATATGACGGTGGCGGAGAACATCTTTCTGGGCGACTGGCCGAAAAAGAAAAACGGCCTGGTCGATTTCGCTCTGATGAACCGGCGCACCGCTGAAATTGCCAAACGCTTCGGGCTGAATATCAGCCCGGAAACAAAGGTGGGAAGCCTGAGCATCGCCCATCAACAGATGGTAGAGATCATGAAGGCCGTCAGTCGCGATTCCAATATCATCGCGTTTGACGAGCCGACTGCCAGCCTGAGCGACAACGAGATCGATATCCTGTTCGATATCATCCGCCAACTGCGGGCGGAAGGAAAGATCATTTTCTATGTCTCCCACCGCATGAATGAAATAGCGCAGGTTGCGCAGAAGGTCATCATTTTTAAGGATGGACGTCTTGTCGAGATCGTGGATCAGGCAACTACCCCTGAGGATCAGATGATCCGTCTGATGGTGGGGCGGTCGCTCGGCGATATCTACGACGCCCTGCCGCGCAGCGAACACCCCGGCGAGGCGATCCTCGAGGTGAAGGAACTGTGCACGCCGTATGTAAGCGATATATCATTTACCGCGCATCGTGGCGAAATCCTCGGCTTTGCCGGATTGGTCGGCGCGGGCCGCACCGAGGTGATGCGCGCGCTGTTCGGGCTTGACCCGGTGTACAGCGGCTCGATCGGGCTGGAGGGGCGCGCCATACAGCCGAAATCGCCCGCACAGGCGCTTGCGCTCGGTTTCGCGATGGTGCCGGAGGACCGCAAGATGCAGGGCATCCTGCCAAACATCTCCGTGCGCGGCAACATAACCGTTTCAATGCTTAAAAAGCTTGTGAGTCCGATCGGCTTTGTGATGACCGATAAGGAGGAGCAAATCGCCCGGCGGGAGATCGCTGAACTCAACATCAAGACTCCCAATTCGGATAAGCTGATTGCGCAGCTTTCGGGCGGCAACCAGCAGAAGGTTATCCTTGCCCGCTGGCTGGAAACGCACCCAAAGGTGCTGATTCTTGATGAGCCGACAAAGGGCATCGATGTGGGCGCCAAGGCGGAATTTTACAGGATCATCGCCGCGTGTGCGCAGCAGGGCATGGCCGTCATCGTCATCTCCTCCGAGCTGCCTGAGGTCATCGGGCTTTCTGACCGGATCATTGTCATGCGAGAGGGCCGGATCAGCGGAGAGGTCAGCCGCGCTGACTTCAGTGAGGAGATCATTTTGAAATACGCGATGGCCAGCGTCCCGCAAAACGCGGAGCAATAAGCAGGAGGAACAGCGAGAATGAATAACCTGATATATAAACTGAAAAAAAGCGACTTTGCCGACAAGATCACGCTGATTGTGGCAATGGTGCTTCTAGTGGTTCTGTTCGGCGCGCTCAACCGCAACTATGTCACCGGCGCGAACATGATCAATATCCTAATCGCCTGTTCCCTGACCGGGTTTGTGGCGATCGGTGAAACGAATCTGATTATCGCCAACCAAAACGACCTGTCGGCCGGTTCGGTGGCCGCCTGTGCCGGCGTGCTTGCCGCGATCCTCGCGCGCGAGGGCGTTCCGGCGATTCTGGCGCTGGCGATCGCGGTCTGCGCCGGCTTTCTGGTCGGAGCGGTCAACGCGGGGCTTGTCACCTTCCTCAAATTACAGCCCTTTATCGCGACGCTGGCCACCATGTCGGTGGTGCGCGGCATCGCTTATATCCTCTGCAACGGCAAGGCGGTAGCCATCAGCGACAAGACGTTTATTAAATTCGGCAATTACCGCATCTTCGGCATCCTGCCGGTGCCGGTCCTGCTTCTCCTGATTGCCTTCATCGTATTCGGCATCATATTGAGCAAGACGTATTTCGGACGCAGCATCTATGTGCTCGGAGGCAACACCTACGCTGCGCGCCTGGCCGGACTCAACCCGACACGCATCATCTTCAAGCTGCACATCATCGAATCGGGGCTTGCCGCTTTCGCCGGCGTGCTGCTGGCCGCGCGCATGAATTCCGGGCAGCCGTCGGCCTGCAACGGGCTTGAGTTTGACGCCATCACGGCCGCCGTTCTGGGCGGCACGGCCTTCACCGGCGGCGTCGGCACGATCTTCGGCACCTTTTTGGGGATGCTTGTGCTCCAGGGCTTCAAAACCGGGCTGAACATGGTTGGCGTGCAGACCTTCTGGCAGCAGGTCGCGCAGGGCGGGTTGTTGGTCGTGGCGCTGGCGTTCGACTTTTACCGCAAGCATACACGTGACAAGCGCGCGCTTGAGGAAAGCATGGCCGCGCGCGGCGCGCAGCTGCCGAACAAGAAGGCGCGCGCCTGATGCAAAAGGATCCCCGCGGGCGGCGGACGCCCGCTTTTAGCTCCTGTATTCACAGCCTGTGGATGCTTGACAAGCGAGGAATTTTTCCAGCCGGTCAAGGCGCATTTTTGCAGGCGGGCTGTCGCCCGGCAAAAAAATTTAACGCCAAGCGGGGAAAAAAGCCCGCATGGACAGTGCCTAACGGCTTCGAATACAGGTTCTTACACAGAAACTGATCAGCAAAGGAGAAGAATCATGAAAAAATCATTTCTGAAAACGCTTGCGACAGGGCTTTCCGTAGCGATGCTGGCGGCGATGACCGCCTGCGGCGGCTCCACGACGGCCTCGTCCTCCGCGGAATCGCAGGCCGCGCCGGCAGACGGCGCTTCCGCACCGGCGCAGAGCGCGCCCGCCGATTCCGTGTCCACAGGCGACAAAACGATTGTCGGCATCTACAAGATGGGTACGGCGACCTGGTTTATCCAGGAGGGAGCGGCCTCCCAAAAGGTGGTTGAGGACGCCGGCTACACCTGGAAGTTTATGGACTGCAACCAGAATGCCGCGACGTATATGGACCTGCTCAACACGGTGATCGCGGATAAGGTCGACGGCGTGCTCGTCTGCCTGCCGGACCAGAACCTGAGCCAGACGACCGTTGACATGCTCACCGAGGCGGGGATTCCCGTGATCGCGGTGGATGACGCGCTTGAAACTGAAGACGGCACCAAGCTGGCCCCGTGGGTCGGTATCGACGGCTTCAGCATCGGCAAGGCCGCCGGCGAGTGGGGCGTCAACTATATCAAGGAGAACAACCTCGCCGATGACGAGAGCTTCGGCATCCTGCTGATGACGGCCGACACCGTTTCCTCCTGCGTGCCGCGCACCGAGGGCGAGCTGGCGGCGCTCTCCGAAGGCCTGCCTGATTTCCCTGAATCCCGTATCTTCCGCGCCGACTGCGACACCTCCGCCGAGGACGGCAACCAGGCCGCCAACGCGGTGATCACCGGTCATCCTGAGATCAAAAAATGGCTGGTGCTCGGCGTTTCCGACGAGAGCAGCCAGGGCGCCGCGCGCGCCATCGAATCAGCCGGACTCGGCGCTGATTCGATGGTCATGGGCCTGGGCGGATACCTGTGTCCGGATGAGTTTGAAAACCCCGACTCCTGCTTCCGCGCGGCGGCCTACTTCTCGGCGCGTGATGTCGGCGGGACAGCCGCGCAGGAGATGGTCGACCATCTTGAGAATGGGACCGAAATTCCCGAGACATATGCCGTCGATGCGACAATCGTTGAATACGGCGACGATCTGGCAAGCATCATGCCGGAATATGTAAACGAATAATCCCGCCCGCCCGGCGATAGAGGTTCCAAAGCCTGTTCAGGTGTTCGCCTTCCTGAAATTAAGAACCTGTTGGCAGGGGAATTTTGAATAGGTTTTTATAAGGCCGCGGAGCATAAAACCCTGCTGCGCGGCCCTCTTTTTGGATGAAATTGCCCTGCCGGATAAAAAAGAGAGTGATAACATGCGAAAAATTCGATTTGAAACCATGGTCCCGGCAGAACTGCTCGAGGCGGTAAACGGCCGGAGCCTGGTCTATCAGCCGGTCGGCAGCATGGAGTGGCACGGGCCGCACATGGGCATGGGGATGGACACAATAAATGCCCATGCGGTCGCGCTGGAGGCGGCCCGCCGTACCGGCGGCGTCGTGATGCCGCCATTGTATATCGGCACCGAAACGCCGCGCAGCCCCGAAACGCTCAGAAAGCTCGGCTTTTCGGGCGATGAACGGGTCGTTGGGATGGATTTTCCCCAAAACAGCGTAGCAAGCTTTTATTGGCCGCCCGATTTATTCGAGGCGATCATCCGCCGGCAGACGCAGATGCTGCTTGAGATGGGATTTTCCCAGGTAGTGCTGCTCAACGGCCACGGGGCGGATGCGCAGGTTGAGATTCTGGAACGCGTCAGCAGGGAGCTGTCGGTGCAGAGCGGGCGATGCGTGATGACCATAATGGCCCTGTTCGACGGCTGCGGCGCTGGGTTGGGACACGCGGGGCTGGCGGAGACGGCGATCTTCGCCCACCTCTGCCCGGAAGCTGTCGAATTGGACCGCCTGCCGCCAAAGCCGCAGAAGCTTTACAATACACGGTGGGGGATTGCGGACAGCGAGACGTTCCAAAAAGGCCCGAACGAGGATTTCAGCGTGCGGTACGATCCGCGAGACGCCACCCCCGATTTGGGCGCGCAGATTGTGGAATATACGGTGAATCAGTGTGTGCGTCTGGTCGAGCAGGCGCACGATGGGAAAGTACCCGCGGGAAACTGAAGGGGAGGTCCCGGACGCGGCGCGGCCGCGGAAAATTTTCCAGGAGGATATGGATGCGATGATGAGACAGATTACCGAAGGCGTAGCCGTCTGGCGGGAAAATGTAGTGATTCCGACCTATCCGGTCGGCAAGCCCGATAAAAACCCGATGTTTCTGGAAAAGCGGGTGTATCAGGGCAGCAGCGGCCGGGTGTACCCGCACAGTGTCATTGATAAAATTTATGATGAAAAGGTGGATCGCACCTACCAGGCGCTCTGCCTGGAAAATAAATATCTGTTTGTGATGGTCCTGCCCGAATTGGGCGGCAGGATCCAGCGCGCGTATGACAAAACGAACGGCTATGATTTTGTTTACTATAACCACGTGATCAAGCCCGCGCTCGTCGGGCTGACCGGGCCGTGGATCAGCGGCGGCATCGAATTCAACTGGCCGCAGCACCACCGCCCGAGCACCTTTGACCCGGTCGACTGCACAATCCGCGAGAACCCGGACGGAAGCTGCACCGTCGTGGTCGGAGAAACGGAAAATATGTTCCGCACGCGCGGCACGGCGTCCTTCACCATTTTCCCCGACAAAGCGTACATCAAAATCGACGCGCAGATCTACAACAGCACCAGTCTGCCGCAAACATTTCTCTGGTGGGCAAACCCGGCCGTGCCGGTCAATGACGACACGCAGTCGGTCTTTCCGCCAGACGTACATGCGGTGATGGACCATGGCAAGCGCGATGTCTCACGCTTCCCGATTGCGACGGGCGTTTATTACAAGCAGGATTACTCCGCGGGCGTCGATATCTCCCGCTATAAAAATATCCCGGTGCCGACCTCCTATATGGCGTATCATTCGGATTACGACTTTGTGGGCGGCTACGACCACGGACGGCGCGCCGGCATCCTGCATGTGGCGGATCACCATGTTGCGCCCGGCAAGAAACAGTGGACCTGGGGCTGCGGCGACTTTGGGCAGGCGTGGGATCGCAACCTGACGGATGAGGACGGCCCGTATGTCGAATTGATGACAGGGTGCTTTACCGATAACCAGCCGGATTTCACGTGGCTTGCGCCGTATGAGGAAAAGACCTTCACCCAGTATTTCATGCCCTACAAGGAAGTGGGAATGATCAAATGCGCGTCGGTCGACGTGGCTGTGCGTCTCGAGCTGGACGGGCAGACGGCTGATCTGGCCGTATACGCAAGCGGCGAGTTTGCCGGCGCGCGGGTCGCGCTTGAAAAGGACGGCCAAACGCTCTGGGAGCGGACGCTCGACCTCTCCCCGGTCAGTATGCTGACGGAGCTTGTCCCGGACGCGGGCGGCGATCCGACCGCTTTGACGCTGCGGGTGTCCGACGCGCAGGGGCGCCTGCTGGTGAGCTATACGCCCGAGCCGGAACGCATCGAAAAGACGCCCGAGCCGGCCAAGGCGGCTCCCGACCCGGCGGACGCGCGCACCAATGAGGATCTGTTCCTTTACGGGCAGCATATCGAGCAGTACCGCCACGCGACCTATCTGCCGGAGGATTATTATCTCGAAGGGCTGCGGCGCGACCCGACCGACGCGCGCATCAACAACGCCTATGGCCTGCTGATGATGCGGCGCGGCCGCTTTGAGCAGGCGCAGCGCCATTTTCGCGCCGCCATCGCCAAGTATACCCGCTCCAACCCAAATCCCTACGACAGCGAGCCGTATTATAACCTCGGCGTCTGCCTGAAATTGACAGGGCGCCTTGACGAGGCGTATGATGCGTTCTACAAAGCGACCTGGAGCGGCGCGTGGCAGGCCCCTGCGTTTTACGCCATGGCCTGCGTCAAAGCGGCGCAGGGGGATTTTGATCTGGCGCTTTCCCATGTGGAGCGCAGCCTGGTGCAGGGCGCGCACAACCTAAAGGCGCGCGCGCTCAAGGCGGCGCTGCTGCGCCGCCTCGGGCAGGAACAGGCTGCGCTGGCCCTGGCGCGGGAGAGTCTGGCGATCGACCCGATCGACTGCGCGGCGCGCTACGAATTGGGCGGCGAAACGCGCGAACTGCTGTTTGCGTCGATCTGTGAAAATCCCAACTGGTGCATCGAGCTGGCGCTCACCTACGCCGACGCGGGGCTTTATGCCGAAGCGGAGGAGGTTTTGACGGCGGCATCCGACGCCGGCCAGCATTATCCGCTGGTGCATTATTATTTGGCCGATTTCTGCGAGCGGCAGGGAAAACAGGACGCGGCCGCGCGCCAGCGCACGGCCGCCGCGTCTGCGCCGTCCGATTACTGCTTCCCGCACCGCCTGGAGGATCTGCTCGTGCTCAACCGGGCACTTGAGAAAAATCCGGACGACGCCAAAGGCTGGTATTACCTCGGAAATCTTTGGTACGACAAGCGGCAATATGCGCAGGCAATTGACTGTTGGGAACGTTCCCGCGCGCTGGATGGCCGTTTCCCGACCGCGCACCGCAACCTCGCGCTTGCGTACTTTAATAAATGCGGCCGCCCGGATGACGCGCTTGACGAGATGGAACAGGCATTCGCCCTCGACAGGACGGACGCGCGCGTGCTGATGGAATTGGATCAACTGCGCAAAAAGCGCGGGATGAGCGCTCCCGAGCGCCTCAAGGCGTTGGAGGAAAACCGGGAATGCGTTTTGCAGCGGGATGACCTGTATTTGGAATACATCACCCTGCATAATGCGCTTGGGCTGCATGAACAGGCGCTCGAAATGCTCCTGAGCCGTCAGTTCCATCCGTGGGAGGGCGGCGAAGGCAAGGTGCCCGCCCAGTACAGGCTGGCGCTGACGGAGCTTGCAAAGCGAGCGCTGGCGGCCGGCGACGCCCAAAAGGCGGCTGGACTGCTGCGCCGGGCGACGGTTTATCCGCACAGCCTGGGCGAGGGGAAACTTGCCGGCGCGCAGGAAAACGACATCTACTATTATCTGGGGCTGGCCGAACGCAGGCTCGGCAACGCGCAGGAATCTGAACGCTGCCTGAAAAAAGCGTGCGTTGGACTTGGCGAACCGGCCGGGATGATGTACTATAACGATCAGCCGCCGGAGATGATTTTCTATCAAGGCCTGGCGCATCGGGCGCTTGGCGACGAGCATGGGGCGCTTGGACGCTTCAACAAGCTGGTCGACTATGCGGAACAGCATTTGCAGGACCATGTCAAGATCGATTATTTCGCGGTGTCGCTGCCCGACCTGCAAATTTTCGAGGAGGACCTCGATGTGCGCAACCGCGTGCACTGCCTGTTCATGCGCGGCCTGGGGCTGCTTGGCAAAGGGGATGCGGCGCGCGCCGACGCCTGCTTCGCCGAAGCGGAGCGGCTGGATGCAAACCATATGGGCGTGCGGATCCACCGCGGCATGAAGCCGGATTTTTAATCAGGGAGGAGGCGCCGGATGCGGCGGATCAATTTTATGGGCGCCGACGGATGGGCGCTTGAGAACGAGGCGCTTTCAGCCGTTGTTCTGCCGGCGCATGGCGGCAAGGTCGCCTCGATAATTTACAGGCCGCGGGGGTTTGAGCTGCTTTTTCAAAACCCAAAGGGCGTTTTCCGCCGTGCCGGGCGCGGAGACGATTTCTCCATGTTCGAGGCGTGCGGATTTGACGAGGCGTTTCCGACCGTGGACGCCTGCGTGTTCGAGACGGCCGGCGAAACGCTTTCCTATCCTGATCATGGGGAGCTGTGGTCGGCGGCGTTCGAACCGAAGATGGACGGCGGCGGCATCCTACTTTCCTATCACAGCCCGGTCTTGGGCTACCGCTATGAGAAGCGTTTTTCCCTGGAGGATGAGCGGCTGGTCTGCCGCTACCGGATTGAAAACCCAACGGGCCGAGACCTGCCTGCGCTGTGGGTCTGCCATCTGCTGGTGCGGTGCGAGCCGGATATGCGCCTGCTGCTGCCGCCCGGTGTGATGCAGGTACAGAATGTCTTTTCCAGCGACTGGCTGGGGCAGCGGCGCGCGCTGCTGTCTTGGCCGCTGGCCGAGGGACCGCGCGGCCAGGTCGACCTGTCGCGGATGCCGCCGGATGGACAGCTCAAGTATTATGTCCGCGGCCGTGTGCGCGCGGGCCAATGCGGCTATGAATATCCCCGGTCGGGGGTGCGCGCGCTGCTTTGCTACGATCCGGATAAGCTGCCATATCTCGGCTTTTGGGCCACGGCCGGCGGGTACCGCGGGGATGTCAACTGCGCGCTTGAACCGGCCAACGGTTATTTTGACAACATCCCGACCGCGCAATCGTTTGGCGCCTGCCCGGTCCTGCGGGCGGGAGAAACGTGGGATTTTTCCCTCGCGGTCGCCGTCTCTGAGATCATGCGCGAATAAAGGCCGCGTCCGGCATTCACAATTCACGAAAAGCGCCGTCTGTAGAAATATTCGGTTTACCCCTGCAAAGGCGCTTCGCCGGGCATGCCGCCCGCCATCCGGCCGCCGTCCCGGTCCGGACCGCGTTCTCCGGACATGCCGGTTACCTCCGACCCGTCGCTGGAAATGCGGGTGAGCTGTTCGGAAAGCGTGACGCTTGTAAGCGTTTCGCCGTCAACGCAGAGGGTATACGTTTCGCCCTGCGTAAGCGCCGGCGCGGAAAGCACGAGCGTCTGGAAGGGCTGCGCCGGCACGGCGGACAGGATGGTTTCCCCGGCGCTGTCGAGCAGGGTGACTTCGGCACCCGGCGGCTGTGATCCGGTGAAGTACACCATAAGAACAGCTTGCGTACCGTCCTGCGGCGCCTGCGCCATGCCTGCGGAGCCGAAAGCGATGAGCGTGCCGCCGTTCATTTCTGCGCTTCCATCGAAATCAAGCGCGCTGTCCGCGCCGGAGGTCGGGCCGTTTATAACGGTTGTCCCGCCATCCAGGTAGAGATTGCCGTTGGAATCAAGCCCGTCGCCGCCGGATTGAACTGTAAGCGTACCGCCGGTGATGCGGATATAGTAGGCGTCGCGTGCGGCGAAGCGGTCCTGCCCGAAGCCGGCGCCAATGCCGCCATCGCTGCCGCCGGCTGCATTGACGCCGTCATCGCTTGCAGTCAGGTCGATTTCTCCGCCATTGATGTCAACCGTGGCGCTCTCAAGCCCCTCATAGCAGGTATCGATTTGGATAACGCCGTCGTCAATAACGAGAGCGCCATCCGCATGGAAAGCGTCGTCGCCGGTCGAGATCGCAAAGGTTCCGCCCGAGACGGTCAGGCTCCCGTTGGAATGGACCGCATTGTCCGCGCTGTCAATGGTAAATGTACCGCCGCTGACCGTCAGGGAGGTCACCGCCTTCAAGCCCTTCATACTGTTGCTGGTATCCGATTCGGCAGCGGCTGTCGAATCGAGTATGGCCGCCTGATTGGAAGGAGCCGTTTCGCTGTCAGCAGGCGGCATGCTATCAGACGGCGCCGGCTCGGCAGAGGCTATCGAGCCGTCGGAGGAGGCCGCGCCGCTCTGGACAGTCGGCGCGCTGCCAGGGGATATCGTTTCGCTGTTTGGGGGTGCCTGCATGCCTTCCGGCGGCGTCATACCGCCAGCGGAGAATCCACCCGCCATACCTGCGCCGGGGCGGCCGCCGCCGAAGTCCTTCGTTTTCCGTGCCGGCGCGTTGGCGCTGCCGCCGCCCGTTACGATCGTATAAGTCCCGCCGGTGATGGTCATGTCGGTTTCCGCCTGGATGCCGTCATTGCCCGCAGTGATCTGGTAGACGCCGCCGGACAGGGTGATCCAGCCTTTTTCAGCGTCCTCGTCGTTGTTCGATTTGATGCCGTCGCCTTGGGCGTCGATTGTGAAATTACCATCGGTGATGGTGACGGAATCACGTCCGCGCAGGCCGTCGTTTGCCGCTGTGACAATGAGCGTACCGCTTTCGATCAGCAGGTTGTCCTTGCTGCCGATCGCGTTGTTGAAGCTGCCGGTTACGGTCAGCGTGCCGCTGCCGGCAATTGTCAGGTCATCCTTAGCGAAGATGGCCGCGTCCGGTTCGTCGCCGCCGTCCGGATAGGCGTACTGCGCTGCGTCGGATACGCTGTTTTGTGTGCCGTCCTGAAGCAGGAGCGTTGTTGTCCCGGCCTGCTTGGCATAGATGCCCGCGCTGTTGGAGCAGGAGATATTCGCGTTATCAAGCACCAGTGTGACCGCGTCGTCCTTACCGGCGTCGATCACGATCTGCCCGTCGTCAAGCGTGCCTGTAATACGGTAGGTTCCTGCATCCGAAATTGTGATGACGGTGCCTTGCACAGCGGCTCCTTTTCCCTGAACAGAGGCGCTGCCGCCGTTCAGGGTGATGGTGGCTGCCGCGGCGGCCGTCTGCTCCGCATTGACATCGGGAGCGGCCGAAGCGCAGCCAGTCAGGGCGGTACACACAGCAATCGATCCGGCCAACGCTGCAAATATATGGTTGTGTTTCATAAATGCCTCCTTACAATTCGTCACGGGCGGAGGAAATCCGCCCGCAGGTGATGTTTAAATTTCCATTGCGGCAGCGCAGTTCATCGATCAATGCTTTGCTGATGCCGTCGCCTTTCAGTTCAACGAGATAGCACAGCTCGTACAGGCTTCCCATATTGGTGGTGCGCACGCGCTCCAGCTCGGCGCGTGTGGTATATTTTAGGAGCAAGTCGTCAAAAATCCCCTCATAATCCAACCCTTCGGGTATGGTGATTTTCAGCTCCCGCTGCGTACGCGGCGCGCTGCCGAAGTCCGCTGCATTCAAAAGGAGCATCACGGCGCCGACCATCACAAGAAACAACGCCGCATAGCCGAGATAGCCCATACCGCAGGCAAGGCCGGCCGCCATCGCGAAGAAAATGCTCCCGATTTCCCGCGCGCTGCCCGGCACCGAACGGAACCGGACAAGGCTGAACGACCCTGCCACAGCCACGCCCGCGCCGATGTTGCCGTTGACGAGCATGATGACGATCTGCACCATGGCCGGCAGCAGAGCGAGCGTCACCGCGAAGCTTTTGGTACAGCCGCCGCCTTGGCGCAGATGCAGCAGGGCGATGCACACGCCCATGACAAGCGCCGCGGCGGTGCAAAGCATGACGCCGGGAACGGTCACGCCGTTTTGCAGGACGCTTTGAAAGAGAAGATCAGGCACAGCCAAGCCCTCCCTTCCATACAGCTTCACGCGACAGATACCGCCGATAACAGAAGCCGTATTTTGAAAAGGAGACTGGATAGACGGCCAGGCTGTCCAGCAGGCGCGCCAGCCAGAGCGGCATGACGCCTGGAAGCTTCAGCTCCATCAGCACGTACCCATCGCCGCACAGCGGCGCGCCCCAATCGCCTTTTTCCAGTTCAAGCGCCCGGCCGCGCCAACGCAGGTCCGTGTCAAACGTGGCCCGCAGCCCCGGCTCGCCGGGGGCATAAAGCGCGATGCGGTCATAAGCCAGATAAACCTTTGGCTCGGGCTGGTAAAATTGCAGCGCCCAAGCGATTTCCCTGAGAATCTGCGTTCCGTCCGCACGCTTCGCGCCGGACAGGATGGCTTGCGCCTCGTCCGGTGCGAGCGCGGCGCGGCGCTTATAGACGACGCCCCGGTATTTCTTTTTCAATTCCAAAAACACCTGGCTTTGCGCGTTGGGAACGCCATAGCTGCGCAGGCGCAGCTTTTCCTTATAAATAGGCTTTTCGAGCGATGTGCGGATCAAATGATAATCGGGCGTATCGTAATATATATTACAGATCGTATACCGCCCATAATCATCTTCGCGCATCCTGTCAAGAAGCAGCCCGCGCAGCACATGGTACTGATCGGGACTGAGCCAATATTTTTTCTCATAGCGTGCAAAAACTTCCTGTGCCATGAGCGCACCTCCATTTTGTTGATAAGGGCATCATACTGCGGTTTGCTGAAAATAGTCTGAAAAAAGCTTTTCAGACTATTTTCAGCTTTGCCATTTATGATGAATGCGTGAAGGGACGCTTTGTGGTACAATATTCGCAAGATGATTATCATACCATACGACGCCCGACGGCTCGCCGCATACGCGGCAATCGCGCACAGCTTATATCTTCATTTGACGCAGCTTGCAGTGCGTCACTGCGTTTTGGAGCGCGCATCATAAAAGCAGACGGATGGAAAGGATGGCAAAAGATGCGGGTATTGATTGTGGAGGATGAACGAAGGCTGGCAGACGCGCTCTGCCAGATCATGCGTGAACAAAAATACGGTGTCGACGCTGTTTACGACGGTCGTGACGGGCTTGACTACGCGATGAGCGGACAGTACGACGTGGTGGTGCTCGATGTGATGCTGCCGGAACGCTCCGGCTTTGAGGTGGTCCGGGCGCTGCGTGCGCAAAACAACGCTGTGCCGGTGCTGCTGCTGACGGCACGCGACGAAATATCGGACAAGGTGACGGGGCTTGACTGCGGCGCGGACGATTATATGACCAAGCCGTTTTCCCCGGAGGAGCTGCTCGCGCGGGTGCGGGCGCTGTCACGCCGGCAGGGGGAGGTGCAGCATGAGGAGCTTCGGTATGCGGATCTGTGCCTGAATCTTTCCACGCGCACTCTTTCGCGCGGTGAAAAGTCGGTTTCCCTCGGCTATAAGGAGTTTGAGGTTTTGCACATTTTGCTCTCCAATCCGCGTGCGATCACCCCGAAGGAGGAGCTGATAACCCGCGTATGGGGCGCCGACTCCGACGCGGAGGACAACAACGTGGAAGCGTATATCTCATTTTTGCGCAAGAAATTCTTTTATCTTGGCTCGCAGACGGCGATTAGCGCAGTGCGCAAGGTAGGCTACCGGCTGGAGGCGGGCGTATGATCCAAAAGCTGCGTAAAAAATTTGTGCTGGTCAATATGCTGCTTGTCAGCGTTGTATTGCTGGTGGTGTTTGGCGCGGTCTGTTTTTCCAGTTATCACCGCCTGCGGCGCGGCTGTCTCGATGCACTGCACCAGGCAATCAGCCGGCCGATGGACGATAAACCGCCGCGTCTTGAGCTTGGGGAGGTTAAGCGCCCGCCGCAGTGGCAGGCCGAAATGGCGCCGGTATTTGTGGTGGAGCTGTCCGGCGACGGTTCGGTTGCGTCTGTCAGGGGACAGAATATCGCAGTCGATACCGACGGCATGGAGACGCTGGTAAATACGGCGCTGGCGCAGGGGCAGAATTTTGGGCTGCTGCACGGCTATGGGCTGCGTTACCTGGTGTCGGACGGCCGGGACGGGCCGGGCACGCGGATCGCCTTCGCGGATATCAGCGGCCAGCGCGCTGCAATGGTAAGCCTGGCGGCGACGTCGCTGGTGGTGGGGCTTTGCGCGCTCGCGGCATTTTTTGTAATCAGCTTGTACCTGGCTAAATGGGCGCTGCGTCCGGTGGAACGCGCCTGGCGTCAGCAGCAGCAGTTCGTCGCGGACGCGTCCCACGAACTGAAAACGCCGCTGACGGTGATTTTAGCTAATACGGAAATTTTGCTCTCCCAATCCGCGGGGATGTTGCCGGAGCAGAGAAAATGGGCCGAGAGCAGCCGCGAGGAGGCGCGCCGTATGAAGGGATTGATCGACGACCTGTTGTTTCTTGCGCGGTCTGACGCATCAAAGGCAGCTCCGGTTTTTTCCGTGTTTGATCTGAGCGACGCGGTGTGGAGCGCGGCGCTGCCGTTTGAGGCGGTCGCGTTCGAACAGGGTGTGCAACTTTGCACACAGATCGACCCGGGGCTGCAATATTTAGGGCATGAGGGGCAGATCAGACAGCTTGCAGCAATTCTGATCGACAATGCATGTAAGTACGCCGGAAGGGGCGGTACGGTGCTTGTCCGTTTGTACCGAGAGGGGGAGACGGCAACGCTCATGGTGCAGAATTCCGGCGCTCCGATCCCCAAGCAGGCGCTGCCGCGCCTGTTTGAACGATTTTACCGCGCGGATTCCTCACGGGCGCGCGCATCCGGCGGATATGGGCTGGGGCTTGCGATCGCGCAGGCGATTGCGCAGGCGCATAAAGGGAAGATATCTGTGGAAAGCGGCGAGCCGTATGGGACGCGCTTCACCGTGAGGCTCTATAAGGCGCAGCAGAACACATAAGAACGAAAAAAGCCGCCGCCTGCTATAGCGGGCGGCGGCTTTTATGCCCCCTTGTTTATTGCGCGATCCAGTGCGGCGCGGACGAAGGCGCGGAAAAGCGGGTGCGCGCGGTTGGGGCGGCTTTTGAATTCAGGATGGTACTGCACGCCCAGATAAAACGGATGGCCGGGAAGCTCGACCGCTTCGACAAGACGTTTGTCCGGCGATGTGCCGCAGATACAAAGCCCCGCGCTTTCCAACTGTGAACGGAATGTATTGTTGAATTCATAGCGATGCCGGTGGCGTTCGCGCACCTCGGCGCAGCCATAGCAGCGGTCGAGCAGGGTGCCGGGCCGGACGGCGCAGGGATATGCGCCCAAACGCATCGTCGCGCCCTTGGAGCGCACATCCTTTTGATCGGGCATCAGGTCGATCACCGGATGTCCGGATGTGCTGCGAAACTCACCGGAGTCGGCGTCCGCCCAGCCTATGACGCCGCGTGCAAATTCGATCACGGCGATCTGCATGCCCAGGCAGATGCCGAAATACGGCGTGCCGCTTTCCCGGGCAAACCGCGCGGCGGCGATCATACCCTCGATACCGCGGCCGCCAAAGCCGCCCGGCATGATGACGCCGTCAGCCGCTGCCAGACGCGCCGCCGTGTTTGATGCGGCCAGCTCCTCGGAATCGACCCAGTCGATTTCAATCCTGGCGCCGTTTTCCCAGCCGGCGTGGCGCAGCGCCTCTGCAACAGAAAGATAGGCGTCGTGCAGCTTGACGTATTTGCCCACGAGCGCGATGCGCACCGTTTCACTGCATTTGGCCTGGCGGTCGAGCATTGCGCTCCATTCGCGCAGATCGGGCGCGGGGCAGTCGAGCGCCAGCTCGCGGCAGACAACCCTGGCAAGGCCGTTCTGCTCCAGCATCAGGGGCGCCTGGTAGAGCACAGGCAGCGTGCGATTTTCGATCACGCAGTCCTCCTTGACATTACAAAACAGTGCGATTTTTTTGAGGACCTCCGGATCGATCGGCCTGTCGCAGCGTGGTACGATGATATCCGGCATGATGCCGAGCGATTGCAGCTCGCGCACGGAGTGCTGCGTTGGCTTTGATTTCTGCTCGCCCGAGGATTGGATATACGGGACGAGCGTAACATGCAAAAACAGGCGGTTGCCCGCGCCGGCCTCGTGGCCTATCTGGCGGATCGCCTCCAAAAAAGGCTGCGATTCAATGTCGCCGGTGGTGCCGCCAATCTCGGTGATCACAATATCCGCGCCGCTGTGCTCGCCTGCCGCGTAGATAAACGATTTGATTTCTCCAGTGATGTGTGGGATCACCTGCACTGTCTGGCCCAGATATTCGCCGCGGCGTTCCTTTTGCAGCACATTCCAGTAGACCTTGCCGGTCGTAAGGTTCGAAAAGCGGTTGAGGTCCTCGTCGATGAATCGTTCATAGTGCCCGAGGTCAAGATCGGTTTCAACGCCGTCCTCGGTGACATACACCTCACCGTGCTGGTAGGGACTCATCGTGCCGGGGTCGACGTTGATATACGGATCAAGCTTCTGCGCGACAACCCGGTATCCGCGCGCTTTGAGCAGACGTCCGAGCGAAGCGGCTGTAATGCCCTTGCCAAGTCCCGATACGACGCCGCCTGTTACGAAGATATACTTTGTCTGTTTCAATTGAATCGCTCCCCAGAACAGACGCGTGGCATCGCCGCGCGTCCTCCTTTTTATCAGATATCAGTTTTCGTAGGTGCGGATGATTTCCCCGGCAATTTCACGCTTTGTCATACGCAGATCCATCGCTTGCTGTTCAATGTAGCGGTGCGCCTGCGGCTCGGTCATGCCGAGCGTCTCGATCAACAGGCATTTAGCCCGGTCGATCAGCCGCAAATCCTGCAACTGGCGGTGCAGGCGGGCATTTTCTTCCAGCAGGGAAGCCAGCCGGTTCTGTGCCGCCGCGATAAAACGCAGTGCCTGGTCGAACAGACGGCGGTCGATCGGTTTTTCGATTACGAAAACACCCGCATCGCAAACCTTCTGCGCTGCTTCGGCGGCCATGTCGGCGCGTGCGACAAGCAATATCCCCGCGCCAGTCGACTGGCTGACGCGCCGCGCAAGCTCGCAACCGAATTCATCGGGAAGCGGCGCGTTGATAACGACCAGATCGTATGCGCCGTCGAGCGTCAGGCGGCGTGCTTCGCCGCCGTTTTTTGCCAGCGCCGGGGCGGCGGGAAAGTAGCCCTTCAGCAGCGCACAGAGATATGCTGTCCCCTTTTCGGTGCTCGATACAAGCAGGACACGCTCCATCAGCTCACCCCTTTTCGTTTTCAAAGCGGACGCGGGATCAGACGCGGTCAAAATAAAGCTTCAGCTCTGTCTGGTGGCGGTTTTCGGTGCGTTCCATTCGTTCAGCTTCACGCCGCTTCTGTTCGCAGTAGCGGCGCAGAAGCGCCGCTGGAAGATGCCGCCGGTTAAAGTCCGAGGCGGCGGCACATTCCGCAGCTTCTCCCAGGCCGCGCGGCAGAAGCGGGTAAGCATTTGATGGCTCGGCATCGTACAGGTTGATGTCCACAGGCGGCGTCAGCGGCAGCGCATCGGCGATTCCATCCAGCCCGGCATGAATGATCAGTGCCAGGGCCAGATATGGATTGCAGGCAGGGTCGGGCGAACGCAGCTCGATACGGCTGTATTCGCCGCGCGCCGCCGGTATGCGAATAAGCTGCGAACGGTTGCCGCGCGACCAGGTAGCATATTTGGGCGCTTCGAATGCGCCGAAGCGTGCGTAGGAATTGGTCAGCGGGTTTAAAAAGGCGGTGATATCGCACGCATGGGCAAGCAGGCCGGCCATGAAATGATCCATTTCAGGCGCGCCGTGAGCAAATAGGTTCTTTCCGTCTTGAAAGAGAGACAGATTGATATGCAGGCCGCTGCCGCTGTACTCGAGAAATGGCTTAGGAAGAAATGACGCATATAAGCCGCTTTGGGCCGCGATCGATTTGACAGCCGCCTTGAAGCCGAGGAGATGGTCAGCGGCTGTGAGCGCACCCGTATAGCGGAAATCAACTTCGTTCTGGCCGGGGCCCTGCTCATGATGGGAGCTTTCCGGGCGCATACCGAGCGATTCGAGTGTCAGGCAGATTTCGCGCCGGATGTTTTCGCCGCGGTCGAGCGGTGCGATGTCGCAGTAGCCGCCGCGGTCGTGCGGGATCATGGTAGGACGGTCGTATTCGTCCGTTTCGAACAGGTAAAATTCACATTCCGCACCCACCTGGACACTGTAGCCCATTTCGGCGGCACGGCGCGCCGCCTGCTTGAGCAGGGCGCGCGCGTCTGCGTCATACGGCGCGCCGTCCGGGCGGACAATACCGCAGAACATGCGCGCCACGCGTCCCTGTGCCGGACGCCAGGGCAGGACGGACAGCGTGGCTGGATCGGGGACCAAAAACAGGTCGGAATCCTCGACGCCCGCGAAGCCGCCGGCCGCCGACGCGTCGAAGGAGATGCCCTCCTCAAATGCGCGCTGCAGCTCGCTGGACTGGATGGCGATGTTTTTTTGGAAACCGGACAGATCACAGAAGGCCAGACGGATAAATTTGACATCGTTTTCCGCGACAAACTGCAAAACGTCCTGACTGGTCTGGTTCATATGCATGACCACGCGCCCGCCGCGGGCGCTTCCTTTCTGTTGTGGTTTGGGGTGCTGCTTACAGGACTGTGTAAAGCTGGCGGTATGGATTTTTTGTATCGGGGGTGAGCAGTGTAAAGGGCTGGCCGAGCAGCGCGTCCACGCTGCCGCCAAAGGCTGTGCAGAAGGCTTCGAGCGCCGGACGGATGGCTTCAAGCGCCTGGGGCGCGGCTATTTGTGCGAGCACCTGCTTTGGCAGGTCGAGACCGGTGTGCACCCCGCGCAGATAGATCCGTCCGCCGTGCATACCCGTGCCGCAGAAGTAGCCTACGGGGCTTTTTCGTTCTTCGAGGTTTAAAACGATGATTTCGCCGCCGGCCTGGTATTCGCCGAGAAAGCTGCCCGCCGCGCCGCCGATGACAAGCTGCGGGATCTTATCGCGGTAGGCCTTCATATGGATGCCGGCGCGGTAGCCGGCGTCGCCCTGAATCAGAATCCGTCCGCCGCGCATCGCATAGCCCGCGGCGTCGCCGCAGGAGCCGTGCACGATGATGCTGCCGGCGTTCATTGTATCGCCCACGGCGTCCTGGGCGTTGCCGAACACCTCGATCTCGCTGCCGTCGAGATATGCGCCGAGCGCGTTGCCCGGCGTGCCGTGTATCACAATACGCCGGCCGCTTGATGCGTCCCCGAGATACCGCTGGCCGAGCACATGCGTGAGGATGATTTCCGGCGCCTGCGCGGCGGCGAGCGCGTCGTTGAGCGCCCTGAAGTCAAGTCCGCGCGCGTCGATAGACGCTGCGCATAAAGTTTGAACGGTCATCTTGTCAACCCCTTTATTCGCCGGCGTGCCTGACGCCGAGGATGGAAAGTTCTTTTTCGTTCAGTCCGACGCCGCGCAGCATCAAACGGTTGCCGCGCAGCGCCTCGATCGAGTTGATGCCCATGCCGCCCATCATCTCCTTGATTTCATGTTTCCATGCGGTGACAAGGTTGACCAGACGGCGCACGCCGTCCTCCGGGTCGAGCCGGGCGGTCAGTTCGGGACGCTGGGTCGCGATGCCCCAATTGCACAGGCCCTTCTGGCAGGAGCGGCACAGATGGCAGCCAAGCGCCATCAGCGCGGCCGTGCCGATATAGACTGCGTCCGCGCCAAGCGCGACCGCTTTGACGACATCGGCGCTCGAACGGATACTGCCGCCCGCTATGATAGACACCTCGTCGCGGATACATTCATCGCGCAGGCGCTGGTCGACAGCGGCGAGCGCCAGCTCGATGGGGATCCCCACATTGTCACGGATGCGCGCGGGCGCGGCGCCGGTGCCGCCTGAAAAACCGTCGATCGCGATGATATCCGCGCCGCTGCGCGCAATGCCCGAGGCGATCGCCGCAACGTTGTGGACCGCCGCGATTTTAACGATCACCGGCTTTTTGCGCCCGGTCGCCTCCTTGAGCGAATCAACAAGCTGACGCAGGTCCTCAATGGAATAGATATCGTGGTGCGGCGCGGGGGAAATGGCGTCGGAGCCTTCGGGGATCATGCGTGTGCGCGAAATATCACCGATGATCTTCGCGCCCGGAAGATGCCCGCCGATGCCGGGCTTTGCGCCCTGTCCCATTTTGATCTCAACGGCCGCGCCGGCGTTTAAATAGCCGACATGGACGCCGAACCGCCCCGAAGCCACCTGGACGATCGTATTTTCTCCATACGCATAAAAATCCTCGTGCAGGCCGCCCTCGCCTGTATTGTACAGTATGCCCAATTGCCGCGCCGCACGGGCCAGGCATTCGTGCGCGTTGTAGCTGATGGAGCCGTAGGACATGGCGGAGAACAGAACCGGCACGTCGAGCGTCAATTGCGGTGGAAGGTTGTCGACCAACAGGCCGTTTCCATCGCGCTCAATACGGCCCGGCTTTTTGCCGAGGAACACGCGTGTTTCCATAGGCTCGCGCAGCGGGTCGATGGAGGGATTCGTCACCTGTGAGGCATTGATGAGAAGCCGGTCCCAGTATACGGGCAGGGGCTTTGGGCTGCCCATCGAAGAAAGCAGCACGCCGCCCGTCTCGGCCTGGCGGTAGATTTCGTTGATCGCATCGTTTGACCAGTTCGTATTCTCGCGGTAGGTGTGGCTGCTTTTCACAATGCGAAGCGCGTGCGTCGGGCAGATGGCCACGCACCGCTGGCAGTTGACGCATTTGGCGTTGTCGGCCGTCATGCGCTTTTGCCGGTCATTGAAGCCGTGCGCACCATTGGCGCATTCGCGTTCGCACAGGCGGCAGCGCGTGCAGGCCGCGTCGTCGCGGACAAGCTCGAATTCAGGAGCGATATATCCCGGAATCATGTTGCGTCCACTCCTTCCATAAGCCTGACAATGACCGGTTCGCCGCCGCGCGGCGCCCAGATGCGCTCGGGGTTCGGTTCGACGGCGCGGATGGCGCTTTCCTCGCTGGCGACATAAAAACATCCGCCCTTTTCCGCCGCGACCATCGAACGCAGCTTGAGCCGGTCGTTGAGCGCCATCATGCCGCCGGTGAAGCCGAGCAGGATTGAAAACGGACCGGTGACAAGCAGGCTGGAGAATGCGCTGCGCAGATAGGTGAGCTGCTCGCGCTGCGGCGACGGCTTTTTTGCGATAGTCGACCAGAACGGCGCGGCGATGACGCTGGCCGTCTCCTCCAGTGTCAGGCCGCGGCGGCGGTTGAGAAAGTCTATAATATAAGTGATGACCTCGGTGTCGGTCAGCAGCGTGCAGTGGTAGCCGTGCATCTCGATCGCGCGGCGGTTGGCGTCGTAGGAGGAAATCTCCCCGTTGTGGACGATGGAATAATCGCCGAGCGCAAACGGATGCGCGCCGCCCCACCAGCCGGGGGTATTCGTCGGGTAACGGCCGTGGGCTGTCCAGGAGTAGCCGGCATAGTCCTCCAGGCGGTAGAAACGGCCGACGTCCTCGGGATAACCGACAGCCTTGAAAACGCCCATGTTCTTGCCGCTGGAGAATATGTAGGCGCCCTTAAGCCGCGCGTTGATGCGGATGACGCAGCGCATGGTAAATTCGTGCTCGTCAAGCTGGCTGGCCGCGAGCCTGGTAGGCAGCGGCGTGACAAAATAACGCCAGATCAGCGGCTCGTCGGTGATGGAGGGAAGCTTGCGCGTGGGGATACGCGAGAGATTGATGATATCGAAGTGACGTTCCAGAAACTTTTCGCAGTCCGCCTTGACATTGCTGTTGTCATAAAAGACATGCAGCGCGTAATAATCACGGTACTCGGGATAGATGCCGTAGGCGGCAAAGCCGCCGCCCAGGCCGTTGGAGCGGTCGTGCATCAGCGCGATGGAACGGATGATGGCTTCACCGCTCATACGGCGGCCGTCCCGCGCGAAGATGCCGGAGATCGCGCAGCCCGAAGGAATGCGCATCTGGCCTTCTTTAAGCATGTCGGAACCTCCAGGGGGCCGTAGACGGCCCATTTTTTCCCGCGGCGCCTAAGCGCCGCAAAAAGGCGCTCATAAAGGGGAAAAGTCCTCTTTGCCCATCCCCTTTATGAACGCCTTTGTTCAATGGAATTATTATAAAAAAATGCAGGAAGGTTGTCAATCAACTTTCAAAATTTCTCTGTTTTACAACCTGAAAAGCGGTTGATACGGCTTTATTTCGTGCGTATTTCATAAAATTTGAAACATTTTCTTTTTTTCCTGCAAAAAAGAGGTTGACAGATCACATGATCGGCACTATAATGCAGCCATAGCAGCAAAGGCGCTGCGGGACAGTGGTTCCCGCGGCGCTTTTTTCTTTAAATTGCCGAAAGGACTTGATTGTTATGAGCAGAACCGTTATTCCCGCCGGCTATCGTCCCGCCGAGGGTCTGGGACTATACGACACGCAGGCGGCTATCAACGAGATTCACAGCCGCTTTGCGGCGCATCTGTGCGGCGCGCTGCACCTGACGCGCGCCTCTGCACCGCTGTTCGTCGATCCGAAATCAGGGCTGAACGACGATCTTAACGGCGTTGAGCGTCCAGTTTCGTTCGACATCAAGGAGACAGGCAAGATTGCACAGGTCGTCCACTCTCTGGCGAAATGGAAGCGCATGGCGCTTTACCGCTACGGATTCCAGCCCGGGTTCGGGCTGTATACCGAAATGAACGCTATCCGCCGCGACGAGGAGCTGGATAACCTGCATTCGATCTATGTCGATCAGTGGGATTGGGAAAAGGTGATCGACCGCGAACACCGCACGCAGGTTTATTTAAAGGCGACGGTGCAAAAGATTGTGGGCGCGATCTGCGACACGCTTGACGAGCTGAAGGAAGATTACCCGTCGCTGCGCACCGAGCTTTCACGCGATGTCAGTTTTGTGACCACGCAGGAATTGGAGGATCTTTATCCGGGTTTTTCCCCGAAGGAACGCGAAAACGCTTATTTAAAAGAGCACCGCACGGCCTTTGTCATGCAGATTGGCGATTTGCTCAAATCTGGGCTTAAACACGACGGCCGCGCGCCCGACTATGACGACTGGAAGCTCAATGGCGATATTGTGTTCTGGAGCGACGTGCTGGGATGTGCATTTGAGGTTTCGTCGATGGGCATCCGCGTGGACGCGCAGTCGATGGACGAACAGCTTTCCAAGGCGGGCGCCGACGAACGGCGCGGGCTGCCATTTCACAGGATGGTGATGGACGGCACGCTCCCGCTGACGATGGGCGGCGGGATTGGCCAGTCGAGGCTGTCGATGCTGCTACTTGGCAAGGCGCATATCGGCGAGGTGCAGGCATCGCTTTGGGACGATGATACGGTCACGGCATGCGAACGGGCAGGTGTCACGCTGCTGTAATCATTTTCGATTAAGTCAGGGAGGCGGAGATATAATGTATGACAATCATAATGGCAATTTGAACCGTGTTCCGGATCTGTTCGGGAGCATGGTGTTCGGCGACAAGGCCATGCGCGAGCGTCTGCCAAAGGAGGTTTACCGCGCGCTGCGCAAGACGATTGAAAACGGAAAGAGCCTTGATAAAAGCATTGCAGACACAGTGGCCAATGCGATGAAGGATTGGGCGGCCGAACGGGGCGCGACGCATTTTACACACTGGTTCCAGCCGATGACGGGGATCACGGCTGAAAAGCACGACAGCTTTATTTCTCCGGAGGGCGACGGGCGGATCATTATGGAGTTTTCCGGGAAAGAACTTGTCAAGGGCGAACCGGACGCGTCGAGCTTTCCGTCCGGTGGTCTGCGCGCGACCTTTGAGGCGCGCGGCTATACCGCGTGGGACCCGTCGTCCTATGCGTTCATCAAGGATCACACGCTGTGCATTCCGACGGTTTTTTATTCCTATACGGGCGTTGCGCTCGATAAAAAAACGCCGCTCCTGCGCTCGATGGAGGCCCTTAACAAACAGGCCCTGCGCATCCTGCGTCTGTTTGGAAACGGGGACGTCACACATGTCAATACGACGGTTGGACCGGAACAGGAATACTTTCTTGTTGACCGCGAGCAGTACCGCAGGCGCGAGGACCTGATTCTCTGCGGACGTACGCTGTTCGGCGCAAAGCCGCCGAAGGGGCAGGAGCTGGAGGACCATTATTTCGGCTCGATCAAACCGCGTGTCACCGCCTTTATGGAGGAGCTGGACGAGGAGCTGTGGAAGCTTGGCGTATTTGCCAAGACGGAGCACAATGAGGTTGCGCCGGCACAGCATGAGCTGGCGCCGATCTTCACAAACACAAACCTGGCGTCCGATCACAACCAGTTGATGATGGAGCTGATGAAGCGCATCGCCGAGCGCCACGGCATGGCGTGCCTGCTGCATGAAAAGCCGTTTGCCGGCGTCAATGGAAGCGGCAAGCACAACAACTGGTCGATCTGCACAAACACGGGCGTCAATCTGTTGGAGCCGGGCGATTCGCCGCAGGAAAACGCACAGTTTCTGCTGTTTCTGACCGCGGTGATTAAGGCGGTGGATGAATACCAGGATCTATTGCGCGTATCCGTTGCCAGCGCGGGAAACGACCACCGCCTTGGCGCGAACGAGGCGCCGCCGGCCATCGTTTCAATGTTTTTGGGCGACGAGCTGACCGGTATCCTTGAGGCAATCGAGCATGAAACGCCGTACAGCCCGCGTGAAACAGAGGTCATGAAGGTCGGCGTGCACATCCTGCCGCGTTTCCCGAAGGATACCACGGACCGCAACCGCACGTCGCCGTTCGCATTCACCGGCAACAAATTTGAATTCCGCATGCTCGGTTCGGCATTTTCCATCTCCGGGCCGAATGTGGTGCTCAATACGATTGTAGCGGAGGAGCTGGCGCAGTTTGCCGACGCGCTGGAGGGAACGGCCGATTTTAACAGCGATCTCAACGCGCTGATCCGCAAAACACTCACAGACCATAAGCGCATTATTTTTAATGGCAATAACTATTCTGATGAATGGGTGGCTGAGGCCGAACGCCGCGGATTGTCAAACCTTAAGACAACGGTTGACGCGCTGCCGAGCTTTATCGCGCCCAAGAGCATCGCGCTGTTTACGCGCCACAAGATTTTCACAGAACAGGAGATGCGCTCCCGTTATGAAATCCTGTTGGAAAGTTACTGCAAGACACTCAATATCGAGGCGCTGACGATGGCCGACATGGTCAATAAACAAATCCTGCCGGCTGTCATGAAGTATACAAACCGCCTGGTCCGCGCGGCGCTTGACAAACGCGCCTTGTGCGACAGTATGCCGGCTGAACCGGAACAGCCGCTTGCGGAAAAACTAGCGGGGCTGTCCGGCTGCCTTTACCGCAAGACGCGCAAGCTCGAATCGGAGCTTATGCAGGCTCCGGAGCAGGCGGATATCAAAGCGCAGGCCGATTATTATAAAGATATCATCCTGCCGTCCATGCAGGAACTGCGCGAGACGGCCGACGAGCTTGAAACGCTCACGGCGAAGGACTGCTGGCCGTATCCGAGCTACAGCGAGCTGCTGTATCCGGTGGACTGAACCGCGACCGCTTCTTTGCTCCGCTATATAGAAAGAAGCAATGCCGCCAGGCCCGATTGTGCGGGCCTGGCGGCATTGCTTTTTGTCTGCCGGTTTGAACGCAGGAAGGTATCAGCCGACATCATAGAGACGCTTCTCCAGCCAGGCGTGCAGCGCCTGACGGCTCTGTTCATCAAGTGCGGCGCGCGGTGCACGCACAGTGGGCGCCGCAACGCAGCGGGGCGAAGACGAAGCATTTGTTCCCGCCGCCGCAGACTCGTCAGGCGCACATCGACCGGACATATGTTGGGCACAGTGCAGAGCCGCCGCAGACGCAGGGACGGGCTGCTCGACGATGCGGGAAGGCCGCTCGTTGGCCTCGCGCTCATTGACGGCGACCGGATCGAGGTTATACATGTGGTCGTGCTCGATATGGTAGACCTCATGCTGCAGCGCTGCTTCCTGGACCTCGGGTGGCAGGGCGGCGTTGATATAGACTGAAAACGTGCCGTCAGGGTTCGGCGTCGTGACGCCGCGCACCGTGAGCGGCAGGTTATGCAGGCGGCGGACGAAAATGGTTCCGTCGGTCATGAACGTCCTTCTTCCTCTTTCTTTAAGGCTTCAATGATAGCGACCGCCCGCATGACATCCTCGCGGGTGGCATTTTTGCTTACGGAGAACAGCATGCGCAGTTCGGAGCGGTTTTTCAGCTCCTCGAGATACTGCGCGAGGCCATCGTCATCCGTCTGTGTGTCAGGCTTTGGATATTTTGGAACATCGTACCCCATCAGCCACTGTGGATCGACGCCAAAGCGGACGGCAAGTGATTGGACCGTGGGGATTTTGGGCGCCATCAGACCGTTGGCATAGCGGCTGATTGTGCCGGGCGACATGGACAGCGCAGCGGCGATGGAATAGGTCGTTTCGCCGGATGTGCGCAGAAGCTCGGAAAACCGCTGGCCGAACAGGGCTTTGTCGACGGTTCGTTTTTCCATAAGGACACCTCACTTTAAAGCCAGTATAACATGATTGTATTGCAAAATGCAACATTTTTTAAAATTATTGCGAAAAGCATTGATTTTATTAGAAAAGTATGATACGCTTATATTGCAAAACGCAGCAAAGCTTATAATATTGTGTTGATTCAAATTATTTTTTTAATTTTTAGTTGCGTTTCGCAATAAGGAGGGGTGAAATGTACCAGAAAAAGCACAGGACAGCCTCCGACATACAGGGACGAGGCGGAAAAACAAATCAGGAAAAAAAGGCATACTTGGGACAATACCGTGCGAATGAGTGGGAGATACGGCGCTTACAGGATGAATTGGCTGATATACGCGCGCAGGAACAGCGGCTGGACCGCCTGTTCGGCGGCGCATCCTATGCAGGGATGCGCTCTCTGGACGAACTTGATATGCGTATCCGCGAATGTCTGCATGAGCATGTGGCGCTGCGCGACGAGATAGAAGCGACGATCCGGACGGTTCCCGAGGAACGGCTGCGCACGCTGCTCCGTTTTCGCCACATCAACGGCTGGACGCTTGAACGCATTGCCGGCGAGATGAATTACAGCTATATGCAGATTTGCCGCCTGCACGGAAAGGCGTTGTCCGAAATGATGCTGTGAAGCAGGATGCAGCGAGCGTAAAATAGTGAAATTGCAAAATATCCGCACGGAAAGGAGGTGTTTTTTCTGAAGGGCATGGATCAGTTCGATATAACCCAATTGTGACACTGTAAGGCTCCATGCGAACGATTTTGCAGGCGTGGGGCCGTGCAATCCGAGGGAGGGAAATGTATGAAAATCAATTGGAAGGTACGTATTAAAAATCCGCTATGGTGGGTACAGGCGGCGGGGGCGCTGGTGCTGCCGGTACTCGCATATTTCGGCCTGGCTTGGGAGGATATGACCTCCTGGGGCGCGCTGTGGGATGTGTTCCTGCGCGCGGTGCAGAATCCCGTTGTGCTGCTTGCTGCTGCGGTCAGCGTGTTTAACGCTGTGACCGACCCGACGACGGCCGGCGTCGGGGACAGCCGGCGGGCGCTCGGATATAAGACTCCGAATCGTGACAAATGAAGTCGGTCAATGCGGATTGCGGCTTCTAAAAAAGGCAGCGCATGGTAAAATAACCGCTCTGCGGTTATTTTACCGGTTTATGGCCAGGGCGATACGCGTGCGCGGCCCGCTGCCGCTCTGATGCCCAATTTTACCATGCCGCTTCGCAGACATGGTAAAATGATAATGCTGGCGCTGTTGCAAACGGCAGGCGGTTAAGCCTTGCCCTGAAAGGGGGCGTTGCATATGGACTATGGTTGGATCATCCTTGTGCTGATTTTAGTCACAGGTTACATAATTGCAATAAAAAAGATTAGCCGCCTTCACTCCAATGACGCGGCTAATCTTTAGCTAAACTCTTGGGGGCTAACCGTCAGTCGACAGCGCCGCATTATTTTTATTATATCCGTCCAGGAAACGCCTGTCAAGTTGTTGCTGGCCTTTTGATCAATGGTTTAATCAACAGAAGCCGCAGGGATTTTGATTAAAGGGGCGTCAGAAGTTGAGCGGGCGGCATACCTGTCACTTGGCCGATACGGTCCAGGATTTCCAGGTTTGTATGGACCTCTGCGCGTTCGATTTCAGCGTAGCTTTTCACGCTGAGATCGATTTGAAACGCCATCTCCTCCTGGCTGATCCGCTTCTCCGCGCGAAATTCCAAAAGGTTACACGCTAAAATGACTCTGGATTCATCGTACTTCATAATTACTTCCTCCTGTCTGCTGTGCAACAGTTTATGGAAATAATTGTATGAATCAGCCGCATTTTATCACAAGGGTGTCAACACTCTTGACAAATTAATTATAGTATAAAAATTAACTAAATTATACTTTAAAATTGTACTTATATGTATTTTTTTATGACACTTCCGGGGCTTGTTTAAAAATAGAAAATTGCCGGAATGTTCGCAAACAGCAAGCGAATGCAAAGCGGAAAACGCAAGAAGCCTTTAGATTTCGAAGCTTTTAACACAGCATTTACCACTGTTTGCAGAAAAATACGAGTAGTTTGATTTTTCAAACAGCCTCTAATGTGGGGGGATTGAGAAATGGGAGAAGTCATCAAAGGTATTGATATTTCATCGCATCAGGGAGAAATTGATTTTGAGCGCGTGAAGGCGGACGGCGTGCGCTTTGTGATCATCAAAGCCGGACAGGGCCTTCGTGAGATGGGGACGTTTCGTCAAAAATACCTGCCCGCTGTGCTGGCCGCGGGGCTTGACTGGGGCGCGTACTGGTGGAGCGACGCCGTGACGGCCGCCGAAGCGCAAAAGGAGGCGGCGGCATTCGTCAAGGCGCTCGACGGCCTGCGCCCGACCTATCCGGTGTATATGGACCAGGAATACGAATCTCCCTGCGGTAACGCCTGGGGAGTGGGCAAGGGAAAGCAGCTTCGCACCGACATGGCAAAGGCGTTCCTGAAGGTTCTGGAGGATGCCGGGTACTACGCGGGGCTGTACGCCTCGACAAACTGGCTGCAATACTGGGTGGACGACAGACAGCTCATGGCTTATGACAAGTGGGTTGCACAGTACGCCGAAAAATGCACCTATACTGGCAGCTATGGGATGTGGCAGCATCATGGAGACGCGCGGGGCTTTGTAGGGCATGTGGACGGCATTTCCGTACCGGTCGATATCAACGCCTGCTATCGGGATTATCCGGAGATCATCAAGGCAAACCTGCTCAATGGCTGGACGCGCGGGGATAAGCCGGATACTCCGGGAAACGGGATGATCCCAATTCGCGCGTCTGAGCTGACAAGCTTGCGTGACAGCCTGACAGCGGCGCTTGATTCGGTGAAACGGATGCTGGGGGAGCTGGGGCATGGAGCTGCTTGAACGGTTTGTTCCGTTACTTGTCGCAGTGCTGACGGCGGTGACTCCAATAGTGCTGGCGATTCATTCAAGCGGCCGAAAAGACCGCGCGCAGGGAAAGGAAAATTCAGAAAAGCTGTGCGGCGCGGTCGAATCGCTCAAGGACAGTATTGACCGGATGGATACGCGCATTGAAATCCTGGAAACACATGCGCAGGAGGACCACAGGCGGCTGCTCGTCATGGAAATCCTGGAGGAAAAGCTGCCGATTGAGGAGCGGCTGCGTGCCGGAGAAAAATATGTGGCCGCTGGGTGGAACGGATCGATCAAGGCAAAGTACCAGATGTTGTTGGAGGAGTACCGGCGCAAGCAGAAGGAATAACACACAATAAAAGAGGGGGGCGCCCAGCGGGCGTCCCCCTCTTTTATTGGAACGTTCGGCTATACTCCGGCGTTTTTCATTGCAAAGCCTGTGGCTTTGTGATATCATCATAACCGCGGCAAACGGTTGAAAAAGCCTGTAGATTTGGAGGAATCACGGTGAAAGAAGGCGCGATTGAAATCCGGGGCCTCGACTTTTTTAGAAGCGGAAATGTGTTCACAGGCAGCGTTGGCGAATTCCGGTTCCGGATTTCGCCCGAGGATGGCGCGCTGAAAGCATACGCTTACCGGACCTACTGCTTTGAAAAGGCGCAGGATGTGCGCTCCGAAGCATTTTCTCTCGATGAGTATGGATTGGAGCAGTTGACCAAATGGTTGGAGCAGCAGTGCGATGCTTTGATTAAGTAAAGCTGTAAATATGTGGCTATGACACAAAAATCAGTGCCATCAGGAGGGTTTTAGTTGTGCTTTGTATGCAGCCTATGGGCGCTTTGGACAAAGGATGCTTTAAAAGTTTTCTGATAAGAATAGGAAAATAATAGAAAAAGAGACTGCGATTTGCGCTGTTTTGTGTTACAATTATCACAGGAAAAGATTCGGACAGCCCGGAGTGGCGGCGGAGCAAGAGCGGACGCTCCCGACGTTTTACAGCGTGGGTTTGAAAGTGAAAAATCTGCCATCAGCCGCGCGACCGGCGGACACGCCTTTGAAACGCGGGCCTGAAGGCCCGGCATAAAGAATGATTCGGGGTGGATGTCACAATGAGCAGACAGACCTGCAACATATGCCCGCACCACTGCACGCTTGAGGAGGGGGAGAGCGGGTACTGCTGTGCGCGGAGCAACCACGATGGCGAGATCCGCAACGATAATTACGGCATGGTCACGCTGCTTTCTCTGGACCAGATCGAAAAAAAATCCCTGCGCCGGTTTTATCCGGGCAGCCGGGTTCTTTCCGTGGGCAGTTACGGCTGTAATCTGCGCTGCCCATTTTGCCAGAATTATGCCATTTCCATGGCCGATGGGATGCACGCAGGCGCGCAGTATATCCCGCCGGAGGATCTGGTGCGGCGCGCCGGGGAGTATGAACCGGCAGGCAATATTGGACTTGCATTCACATACAATGAGCCGGTGGTCGGTTATGAATATGTGCGCGATTGTGCGCGGCTTGCAGCAAGGCGGGGGTTTCATACAGTTCTTGCCACAAACGGTTACATCTGTGAACAGCCGTTGGGCGAGCTGCTGCCGTATATCAATGCGATGTGCATCGATTTGAAGGGCTTTTCAGAGGCGTCGTACAGCCGCCTTGGCGGCGATCTGAAAACTGTGTGTTCCACCATTGAGACGGCGGCGCGCTGCTGCCATGTGGAGGTGACGGTACTGGTGATCCCCGGGGAAAACGACACTCCCGGCCAGATGCGCCGCCTATCGTCATGGCTGGCGGGGATCAGCCCGGAGATTGCGCTGCATATCAACCGCTTTTTTCCGCATTTTCACATGGCGGACCGCGAGGCCACGCCGGTCGATGTTGTGTTTTCACTCGCGGATGTGGCGCGCCGGGCGCTTCCATATGTCTATGTGGGAAGCTGTTAGAGCAAATAAACAGGATTGTAAATAAAAATCTGTATTCACAGCCGGAGGATGCTGGACAGGCAAAAGACCTGCCCAAACTGCGCTTGCCGACTGTGAATATGGGTTTTAAGATACGGGAGGCATTAAAATGCTGGAAGAAATCAAAGAGCAAGCCCGCGCCGCAGTATTGGAATTGCTGGAGTCAGCGCGTCTTTCACGCGGTGATATCCTTGTTGTCGGCTGTTCGTCGAGCGAGGTAATGGGCGGGCGTATCGGCGCCGCATCGAGCACGCAAGCGGCGGCGGCTGTGTTCGCGGGGATTTATCCTGTGCTTTGCCAAAATGGGATTTATCTTGCGGCGCAGTGCTGCGAGCACCTCAACCGGGCGTTGGTTGTGGAGCGGGCGCTTGTGCGGGCCTATGGCCTTGACGAAGTAAACGCCGTGCCGCAGCCCAAGGCTGGCGGCTCGTTTGCCACAGAGGCGTATCAGGCGTTTGCCGCGCCGGCTGTTGTGGAACATCTACGCGCGCACGCCGGTATTGATATCGGGGATACCTTGATTGGGATGCATCTGCGCGAGGTTGCGGTTCCATTGCGGTTGTCTGTACGCACGATCGGGCAGGCGCATGTCGTCTGCGCACGCACGAGGCCCAAATATATCGGCGGCGTCCGCGCGCATTATAACGACGCGCTGCTTTGAATGGCGCACAGGAGGGGCGGCCGCCGAAGATGCGGGCCGCTTTTGGTCCTTTTTTTCCCATTTAAGCTTGACAAATGTTGTTCCCTGTGATATCATCAACTACACAACAAGATGACTCTCAGGGGAGTAGTCGGCGCGACAGGCGCAGTTGAATCAACATCACGGGCTGTTTGGCCATGGTTCAGCTTGAAATGACAAGACCTGTGTTTTTCCAAAGCGGAGAAACGCGGGTCTTTTCGTTTGCACATTTGGGGTATACTGAATGACAAAAGGAAGGTGCAGTTTATGGAATTTCTGTTGTCCGGCATTTTGGCGGTCACATGGCGGCAGGCGGTGATGTATGTAATCGGCGGCGTGCTGATCTGGCTCGCGGTGAAAAAGGGATTTGAGCCGGCCCTGCTGCTGCCGATGGGGTTTGGTTCCATTCTGGTCAATCTGCCGTTTTCCGGGGCGCTCGATCAGATGCTTCAAGGCGGGATTGAATCGCACGGCATCATCCAGTGGCTGTTTGAAACGACGATCCAGGCGTCCGAGGCGATGCCGATTCTGTTATTTATCGGCATCGGCGCCATGATCGATTTCGGGCCGCTACTGTCAAATCCGCGCATGATGATCTTCGGCGCGGCCGCCCAGTTCGGCGTCTTTTTCGCGTTGAGCGCTACAGTGCTGCTCGCGCCGCTGTTCGGACTTGATATGACGCTCATGGACGCCGCGTCTATCGGTGTGATCGGCGCGGCCGACGGCCCGACGGCGATTCTGGTTTCACAGATTTTCAATTCTCCCTACATGGGAGCGATTGCGGTGGCAGCGTATTCCTATATGGCGTTGGTGCCGATTGTGCAGCCGGCTGCAATCCGTTTGGTCACTACCAAAAAGGAGCGCATGATCCGGATGCCTTATAATCCGAAAACGGTCAGCCGGCGCACGCGGATTCTGTTTCCGATCATCGTCACAATGATCGCCGGATTTGTCGCGCCCACCTCTGTGGCGCTCGTCGGTTTTTTGATGTTCGGAAACCTGCTGCGCGAATGCGGCGTGCTTGACTCGCTCGCCCAGACTGCGCGCAATGAGTTTGCAAATATTATTACGCTTTTGCTGGGGCTTACGATTTCCTTCTCCATGCGCGCCGAGGATTTTGTGCGCGGTGAAACGCTGTTTATCCTGTGCATCGGTTTAATTGCATTTGTGATGGACACAATCGGCGGCGTGCTTGTCGCCAAGCTGTTAAACGTGTTTTCCAAGAACAAGATCAATCCGATGATCGGCGCGGCCGGCATCTCGGCGTTTCCTATGTCGGCCCGCGTGGTCCAGAGCATGGCGACAAAGGAGGACCGCCAAAATCATCTTTTGATGCACGCAATCGGCGCCAATGTTTCCGGGCAGATTGGATCGGTCATAGCGGGCGGCATCATTCTGTACCTGGTGCCGCGGTTTATTTGATAAGGGAGGGAATACAAATATGTTTGATGCTGCGGCAGCGGCAAATTTGATTGCGTCGCTGAAAATTATGGGGCTTGGCATGGGTGGGATCTTCGCCGTCATGCTGATTATTATGGGTGTCGTTGCCCTGCTGGGACGATTCGGGGCGGATGAGGAGGAGCCGTCCGGCAAATCGCAGGGATGAAAAAAGGGGCGTCCCGCAGGACGCCCTTTTTTTATGGCTTCGTCAGAACTTTTTGCGCAGCATGGTGAAGTCGAAGAAATCGGTATAGAATTCAAGCGAGCGCAGCACAGGGCGGCTCAAGCGGCAGAAGCCCACCTCGTCGAGCATAAGAAGCGCGCCGCCGTCCGGGACCTGCAGCAACCGCCGGATGGCGGGCGTGGCGTTTGTTGCGCAGACATGCGCGATATCGGTGATGACAGTCAGCCCGCAGCAGCGGTCGAGGATATCAAAGATCGGCTTGGACCAGTCGATGGCCATATAATCCATGCCGTCAAAGAGCGACAGCGCAAGGTAGTCGATGGAATAGATGACAGGCGTATCGCCGGCCAGCACGCGTTTTTCACAGACGATGACGCCCGCGCCCGCATCGAGACGCAATGTTTGGGCCAGCTCCTCGTCGGCCTGCTCCACACGCAGGGACAGACTGTCACTGCGTGGACTGCGGCCGGCGGCGAGAATCAGTTCGTTGTACTCAAATTTCAAATCAAGACGGCTTTTGAGGTTGACAATTTCGCGGTTGATCACCGTGCCGATGCCGCGCACGCGGTCGATCAGCCCCTCGCGTTCGAGATCGGAGAGCGCGTCGCGGATGACGGTGCGGCTGACGCTTAGGCGCTCGGCCAGTTCCACCTCCGACGGCAGACGCTCCGACTGGGCGAATACGCCGCCGGTCAGCTCCTTGATCAGCAGGGCGCTGACCTGGGTGGACATCAGCTTGCCGCCCAGATGCGGCAATTCATATTCCGGCATCATCGTATTTTCAGCTTCTTTCATCAGGGAATAGCCGCATGCGGCTGTAAGAAATTAACAATGCTTCTGCATATCTTTTATGGAAAATGGTTCTTGTTTTGTCATGGCATTTCTGATAAAATGAATGCGGTAATAAGTATGACTAATTAATTATTTGCGAGGATTTTCCAATAAATGGAGCGCATGTGCGGTTGCATTGTGCAATGGTATGTCTTATTATACTCAAATTTTTATAAAAAGACAAGCGCCGACCGAAGAACCAACAGGAGGAACCGGATGAATCACGAAAAAACCTTCGCCCTCAAGGGTGATATTGTTTATACAGCCGCTCCCGGCGGATTTACTGTTGTGGAGCAGGGCTATGCCGTCTGTGAAAACGGCCGTTCGGCCGGCGTGTTTGGCAGGCTGCCGGAGCAATTTGACGGTATCCATGTGGAGGACTGCGGACAAAAACTGATTATACCGGGATTGGTTGACCTGCACCTGCATGCGCCGCAATATTCCTTTCGTGGTCTTGGCATGGATCTCGAACTGCTCGACTGGCTGGAGACGCACACCTTTCCGGAGGAGGCGAGGTTTTGTGACCTTGATTACGCAAAACGCGCTTACACGCTGTTCGCCGACGCGCTGTCGCGCGGCGCGACGACGCGTGCCTGTGTGTTCGCGACGGTTCATGTGCCTGCTACGCTGTGCCTGATGGAGCTGTTGGAGCGGACGGGTATCCGCGCGATGGTCGGCAAGGTCAACATGGACCGCAACTGTCCCGACAGCCTGCGCGAGCAAAGCGCGGCCGTTTCGCTCGGCGAGACGCGGCGCTGGCTGGAAGGCTGCGCCGGCAAATTCAAAAATGTGTCGCCCATTCTGACGCCGCGTTTTATCCCTTCGTGCACCGACGAGCTGATGCGCGGATTGGGCGCGCTTCAACAGGCGACGGGGCTGCCGGTGCAGTCGCACCTGTCGGAAAATCATTCGGAAATTGAGTGGGTGCAGCAGCTCTGCCCGGAGTCGGCTTTTTACGGCGACGCATACGACCGGTTCGGGCTGTTCGGCGGCGGCTGTCCGACGATTATGGCGCATTGCGTGCACAGCTCGGCCGCGGAAATCGATTTGATGAAGCGGCGCGGCGTATTCATCGCGCACTGTGCGGCGTCGAACATGAACATCTGTTCAGGCGTCGCTCCGGTGCGCACATATCTTGCGCGCGGGATGAACGTGGGGCTTGGCACCGATGTGGCCGGCGGTTTCTCTGATTCCGTGTTCCGTGCGATGAGCGACGCAATCCAGGCTTCAAAGCTGCGCTGGCGCCTGACGGACGATTCGCTCGCTCCGCTGACCGTATCGGAGGCGTTTTATCTCGGCACAAAGGGCGGCGGCGCGTTCTTCGGCAAGGTCGGCTCGTTTGAGGCGGGATATGAATTCGACGCGCTTGTCATTGACGACGCCGGGCTGCCGCATCCGCAGCCCCTGACGCCCGCAGAGCGGCTCGAACGCGTCGTCTATCTCTCCGACGACCGCCATATCAGCGGCAAGTATGTTGCGGGCGCGCGCGTGCGGTAATTAAACCGGTATATGCAAAGCGCGCCATGCGGCGCGCTTCACATAAAAGGGTGTCAGCGAAGCGCCGCCGCTGTCCAAGGCGCGGCTTTGCCAACGCCCGGTCAGGGCAGACACGCAGAAAAGCGGCTTTTCGTGCGCCAACGGCTGCCGGCGGAAAACAGGCGGCCGTTGACGCGCGGACAACGAAAGGAGGAGGCATCCGGCATGGCACAGACAAACGGTCAGGGGACCCTGGAGCGTTTCTTCAAGCTGAAGGAGCACAACACAACCGTCCGCACAGAGGTGGTGGCGGGCATTACGACGTTTGTGGCGATGGCGTATATCCTGGTGGTCAACCCGCAGATGCTCGCGGACCCGTTTTACATCATGGAGCAGCCGGAATATGCGGCGCATGTGGCAAACGGCGTCTTTTTTGCCACATGTCTGATCGCGTTTTTTGGCACGTTTTTGATGTCGGTCTATGCGAAAATCCCGTTTGCACAGGCGCCCGGCATGGGGCTGAACGCATTTTTTGCGTATACGGTTGTGCTCGGTATGGGATACACCTATGGGCAGGCGCTTGCGATCGTTTTTATCTCCGGAATTCTGTTTATCGTGATTACAGCGATCGGCTTCCGCGAGGCGTGTGTGCGCGCGATCCCGCCGTGTGTGCGCGGCGCGATCAGCGCCGGAATCGGCCTGTTCCTTGCGCTGATCGGGCTGAAAAACGCGGGGCTGGTCGTTTCAAACAGCTCGACGCTTGTGGCGCTGATCGACTTTTCCAAATGGGGCGACCCGGAACTGCACGGGCTGGTGGCGTCGGCGCTGGTGGCGCTTGTCGGGCTGGTTGTGATCGGCGCGCTGCACGCGCGCAGGATCAAAGGCTCGATTATCATCGGCATCCTGGTGGCGACAATCGTCGGCGTCCCGCTCGGCGTGACCTCGTTCGGCGGATTTTCCATGAACATCGGACAGCAGTTCTCCGATTTTGTGGATGTGTCGCTGTTCAAAATGGATTTCGCGGGCCTGTTCGCTGATTCCGCCAATGTATTCCAAATGGTGTTCACACTGGTGATGATCGTCATATCGTTTTCGCTTGTCGATATGTTTGATACAATCGGCACGCTGCTCGGTACGGCCAAACAGGCGAATATGCTCGATCAAAACGGCGATATGCCGCGTATGCGTCAGGCGATGATGGCCGACGCGCTCGCGACGACCGTCGGCGCGTGCCTCGGTTCGTCCACAGCGACGACGTTTGTCGAATCGAGCACCGGTATCGCTGAGGGCGGCCGCACGGGGCTGACCTCTCTGGTCACGTCGCTGCTGTTTCTCGCGTCGATCATTATCGCGCCGATCGTGGGCATCGTGCCGGGCGCGGCGACCGCGCCAGCGCTGATTTTTGTGGGCGTTTTGATGATGGGTTCAATCAAAGAGCTTGACTTTACGGATATGTCCGAGGCCATTCCGTCGTTTGTGACCGTCACGTTCATGCCATTCACCTATTCAATTGCTAACGGCATTGCGTTCGGTCTGATCACCTATGTGCTGATCAAGCTGCTCTCCGGCAAGGCGCGTGAAATCAGGCCGTTTACGGTTGTGCTGTGCCTGCTGTTTGTGCTGCGTTTTGCGTTTATGACCACCGGCTGATCCTGTCCGCCCGCGCCCGTGTAAATACGGGCGCGGGTGTTGTGCTTTTTTTGGAAAAGTGCTTGCGCATCCGGTGCGGGCATGGTATACTTGTAAAAATTTAAAAGTATGACTTATGACTAACGGAGCATACAAAACGAATCAAGTGGATAAGGGGGCTTGTCAAATGGGAGTCGGCAGCAGGGCCATCCGCGTGGATGCATGCGAGAAGGTGACCGGCGGGGCCAAATATACGGATGATTTGCGACCGGCAAACTGCCTGGTTGCAAAGGTGGTGCGCAGCACCGTGGCCAACGGGCGCGTCAAGGCGTTTGATCTGGCGTCCGCGCTGGCGGTACCGGGCGTTGTAAAGATCGTCACCTGCTTCGACGCGCCGCCGTTTGAATTCCCGACGGCGGGGCATCCATGGTCGACCGAAACGGCGCATCAGGATGTCGCCGACCGGCGGCTGCTCAACGAGCGCGTGCGTATCTGGGGCGACGATATCGCTGCTGTCATCGCTGAAAACGAGGTGGCCGCCGTGCGCGCCGCGCGGCTGGTGCGTGTGGAGTATGAGGAATACCCCGTCGTGCTCACGCCGCAGGAGGCGATGGCGCCCGGCGCGCCGGTCCTGCACGACGCGCGCCCGGACAATGTGCTGGCGCACACAAGCTTTAAAATTGGCGAGGGCAGCTATGAGGAAGCGGCGGCCGCGCCCGGGCTGCGCGTCGTCGAGGGGACGTATGAGACGCAGACTGTCCAGCATTGCCACATCGAGGAGCCTGTCTGCTATGCATACATGGAGAAAGGGCGCGTCGTTGTAGTTTCGTCGACGCAGATCCCGCATATTGTGCGGCGCGTATGCAGCCAGGCGACGGGCCTTCCGTTTGGTAAAATCCGCGTCGTCAAGCCGTATATTGGCGGCGGCTTCGGCAACAAGCAGGAGGTTCTGTATGAACCGCTGGCGGCGTTTTTAACGATGCAGGCCGGCGGCCGTCCGGTGGAAATCGAGCTGTCGCGCGAGGAGACGTTTGCATTTACCCGCGTGCGCCATGCAATCGATTTTTCGCTCAAGACAGCCGTGCGGCCCGACGGACGGCTTGTCGCGCGCCGTTATGAAGCGTATTCCAATCAGGGCGGCTACGCCTCGCACGGCCATTCGATCGCTGCGAACGCTTCAAATGCGTACCGGCATCTCTATCAGGACGAACAGGTGCTCGACGCCGATACATACACCGTTTATACGAATATCGCGTCCGGCGGCGCGATGCGCGGCTACGGCATCCCGCAGGTCAATTTTGCGATGGAGGCGCACATGGACGATGTGGCGCGCGCAATCGGCATGGACCCGATCGACCTGCGTGTGAAAAACTGTATGCGCCAGGGCTATGTCGATCCGGGTACGGGCATCACCTGCTATACAAGCGGCCTGCTTGGCTGTCTCGATCAAGGGAAAAAATACATCGGATGGGATGAGAAGCGCAAGGCATACGCCAATCAGACGGGCAATGTGCGCCGCGGCGTCGGCATGGCAATGTTCAGCTACAAGACGGGCGTTTATCCGATTTCACTGGAGACGGCGAGCGCGCGCCTGGTGCTCAACCAGGATGGTACGGCGCAGCTCCAGATGGGGGCGACCGAAATCGGGCAGGGCGCGGACACGGTGTTCACACAGATGGCGGCGGAGACGATCGGTTTTCGCGACGAGGATATCCATATCGTATCGACGCAGGACACAGACGTGACGCCGTTCGACACCGGCGCGTATGCGTCGCGCCAGACGTATGTCAGCGGCATGGCTCTGAAAAAGACGGCGAAGGTATTCCGCACGCGGATTCTCGACTATGCCGAATATATGCTCAAGCGCGGCGCCGACACCATGGATATCCGCGAGAGCTGGATCGTTGACGCCGAAAGCGGCGAACGTCTGCTTTCCATGTCCGATCTCGCAATCGAATCGTTTTACAGCCTGACCAATTCGGTGCATATCACCGCTGAGGAGACGAATCACTGCAAGAGCAACACGTTTTCGTTTGGCGCGTGCTTTGCAGAGATCGAGGTCGATATCCCGCTTGGCAAAATCGAGGTGCTCGATATCATCAATGTGCATGACAGTGGAATGCTGATCAACCCGGCCCTGGCCGAGGCGCAGGTCCACGGCGGCATGAGCATGGGCCTTGGCTACGCGCTTGGCGAACAGCTCCGCTACGATGCGAAGGGGCGGCCGCTCAACAACAACCTGCTCGACTACAAGCTGCCCACCTCAATGGACACGCCGGAGCTGCACGCCGCGTTCGTCGAGACGGACGACCCGAGCGCGCCGTATGGCAACAAATCGCTCGGCGAGCCGCCGGCAATCCCGGTGGCTCCGGCGATCCGCAACGCGCTGCTGCACGCGACAGGCGTCGCGGTCAACAGCCTGCCGCTCAATCCGCAGAAGCTGGTCGAGGCGTTCGCGGCCGCGGGCATGATTGCATCCTGGGAGGGCTGAGAGATGTACGATATTGAAAAGATTTATCAGGCCAAGGACGTTCCCGACGCGATCGCGGCGCTTGCGGCCGCCCCGGACGCGGTTGTGATCTGCGGCGGCAGCGACGTGCTTGTCAAAATCCGCGAGGGCAAGCTGGCCGGATGTTCGCTTGTGAGCATCCACGGACTAAAGGAGCTTGCGGGCGTGCGCATGGAGGACGACGGGACCATCGTCATCGGCCCGGCCACGACATTCGCGCATGTGACGCGCGATCCGATCATCGAGCGCCACCTTCCCGCGCTCGGCGCGGCGGTCGACCAGGCGGGCGGGCCGCAGTTGCGCAACGTCGGCACCATCGGCGGCAACGTCTGCAACGGTGTGACGAGCGCCGACAGCGCCTCCACGCTGCTGACTCTCAACGCGCTTTTGGAGCTGACTGGCCCGGACGGCAGGCGCACGGTCCCGCTCTGCGATTTTTACCGCGGCCCGGGAAAGGTCGATCTGGCGCACGGCGAGCTGTTGACGGCCATCCGCGTCGCAAAGGCCGACTACGAGGGGTTCGGCGGCCATTACATCAAATATGCGCAGCGCAACGCGATGGATATCGCGACGCTCGGCTGCGCGGTCCATGTGAAGCTCGACGCAGAGAAGCGCGCCGTTGAGGAGTTGCGGCTCGCATTCGGCGTCGCCGCGCCGACGCCGGTGCGCTGCCGCGCGGCCGAGCAGGCGGCGCGCGGCAAAGCCGTTTCGCCGGAGCTGTTCGACGCGGTGAGCGAAGCCGCCGCGGGCGAGGTCAACCCGCGCACGAGCTGGCGCGCGTCGCGCGCGTTTCGGATGCAGCTTGTGCGGGAATTGAGCCGGCGCGCGCTCAAACAGGCGATTATACATGCGGGAGGTGCTGTGACATGCTGAAGCTGATCAAAATGACCGTCAACGGAAAGGAAGTTGAAACGGCTGTCGATCCGCGCGAAAGCCTGCTCGATACGCTGCGCAACCGTTTGGGGCTTACGAGCGTCAAGCGCGGCTGCGAGGTTGGAGAATGCGGCGCGTGCACGGTGCTTGTCGACGGCGAGGCGATCGATAGCTGCATCTATCTGGCCGTCTGGGCCGAGGGCAGGACAATTCTGACCGTCGAGGGGCTGCGCGGCCCAAACGGCGAGCTGTCGCCGATCCAGCAGGCGTTTATCGAGGAGGCGGCCGTACAGTGCGGCTTCTGTACGCCGGGGCTGATCATGACGGCCGTGGAGATTGTCGGCAGCGGAAAACGGTACACGCGCGAGGAGCTGCGCAAGCAGATTTCCGGGCATCTCTGCCGCTGCACGGGATATCAGAACATCTTAAACGCGATGGAACGCATCGTCAACGAGACATACAAGGCCGTCGGTCAGGACTGATCCGCCGGACAGACAGAAGCAGGCCCCGTGCCGGCGCTGATAGCGCCGGCACGGGGCCTGCTGTTTTTTCGGATCACGTCGCTTCGCGTGGGTTGATAAAGACCCCCGACTTGCCGCCGCTTTTTTCGGCGAGATGGATTTCGCCGATCTCCATGGCGCGGTCGATGGCCTTGCACATGTCGTAAATGGTGAGCAGCGCCGTTGAAACGCCGGTGAGCGCCTCCATCTCCACGCCGGTTTTGCCGCTGACCTGCGCCGTGCAGATTGCTTCGACGGCCGGCAGGTCGGGATGGAGCTTGAAATCGACAGTACATTTCGTCAGCATCAGCGGATGGCACAGCGGGATCAGCTCGCTGGTGCGCTTGGCCGCCATGATGCCCGCCACGCGCGCGACGCCGAGCACGTCGCCCTTTTTGGCCGTGCCGCCGGCGATGGCGTCAAAGGTCGCCCGCTGCATCCGGATTATACCCTTTGCCACAGCGACGCGGTCGGTGATTTCCTTGCCGCCCACGTCGACCATCACGGCGTTGCCCTGCGCGTCGATGTGTGTAAGCCCCGCCATCAGACGCCGCCCCTTCCAAAGCCGCAGTTCGGAAAGTGGCACGGCTCGCAGCCGAGACAAAGCCCGCCGTTTCCAAGCCGCGCGAGATCGCGTTTTGTCACCGGGCTGTCGGCCATGACGCGCGGGAGCACCAGGTCGAAAATTGTGCGCTTGGCATACATGACGCAGCCTGGCAGGCCCATGACGGGCTTTCCGTCAAGATAGGCGAGCAGGAACATCGCGCCGGGCAGGACCGGCGCGCCGTAGCTGACGATCTTGGCGCCCGTCGCGCGGATGGCGGCGGGGGTGCGGTCGTCTGGGTCGACGCTCATGCCGCCCGTGCAGACGACAAGATCGGCTCCGTCCGCAAAAAACGCGCGGATAGCGGCGGTGATGCCCTCCGGCTCGTCGCCGCACAGCGTGACGCCCATGATCTCGCCGCCGAAGGCTTCAAGCTTCTGCGCGACGACCGGTGAAAAGGTGTCCTTGATGCGGCCGAAAAAGACTTCGTTGCCCGTGGTGACGATGCCGCAGCGTTTTTTATGGTACGGCAGGACCCGCATGAGCGGACGCTCCCCTGCGATGCGCCGCGCCTCGTTCATTTTTTCCTCGGAAATGACAAGCGGGATCACGCGCATCCCCGCAAGCTTGTCGCCCTTCTGTACGGGCGTGTGGTTGCCCCGCGCGGCAATCATGATTTCATCCAGGGCGTTGATTTCGTCAAGGCGTTCGACGTCGATTTCAAACAGGCCGTCGCAATCGGCGGACAGCTCGATTTTGCCCTCCTTGACGGACGATTCGTTCATGTGATCATTTTTGCACAGGCCGCACAGGATGCGCGCGCCGTCGTTTTCGTGGAGCATCCCTGCCTGCTTCTCCCAGATATAGATGTAATCCTTGCCCATGGAGAGCAGCACCGGGATATCCTCCTCGGTGACAATATGGCCCTTGCGAAACCGCGCGTCCTTTGTGACGCCTTTGATGATCTGTGTCATATCATGGCAGAGCACCTGTCCGACTGCGTCCTGCGTCCTGATCTTTTTCATCCGCCGTCCCTCTTTCAAAGCGTAGTGTTTTTAAAAATAGTTCGCAAGATCATTCTACCATGATCCGAAAAAATGTCAATCGCGCGCCTTGCCGAAAGCGCATCGGCGCGGTAAAATAGAGGTGTGGGAACGTCGGCGTGCGGGCAGCGGGGGAGGGGCTGGTTGAAAAATCAAAATTACCGTCTTTTTCTGCAAACAGCGGCGAATGCTGTTAAAAAAGCCTCGCAATCCGAAAGGATTCCTGCGTTTTTTGCCTTGACTTCTTCTGCCGCCTGCAAAAAATCCGGCGATTCCTATATTATACAAGCCTCAGGCGAAGGCGGAAGCATATTCATGTGGGATGTCAATTGTGAAAAATAACCAAATTCTGGACTGATATTTTTTTATCGAACTTTTCAAATCCGGTTGTAACTTTCTCGCGCTTGCGGTATCATAAGGGCAAGGTCCAATAAAAAATATAAGGCCAAAAAAATTTTTGTGAGGAAGTTGCGGCTATGAGTGAAATCAGTAAAGGTACAAGAGGCTCCGTATTCGAATTGACGGGCGTGCCGCCGGCCGGGCAGGTGCTTCCGCTCGGGCTCCAGCATGTCGTCGCGGCGATTGTCGGCGTCGTGACGCCGGCGATCCTTGTATCCAACACGGTTGGTCTTGACAGCGCCGACAAAACCATCCTGATTCAGGTTTCCCTTTTGATCACGGCGATCGCCACCCTGATACAGGTGTTTGGAAACGGGCGTGTCGGCGCGGGGCTGCCGGTCATCATGGGCATCAGCTTCGCCTACGTGCCGACGCTGCTGGCCATCGGCGGACAGTTCGATCTGCCGACTATCCTCGGCGCTGAGATCGTGGGCGGCTGTGTCGCGATTGTATTCGGCATATTTGTCAAATATCTGCGCGTGTTTTTCCCGCCGCTTGTAACCGGAACGGTCATCTTTACAATCGGCCTTTCGCTTTACCCGACGGCCGTCAAGTATATGGCCGGCGGCGCCGGCAGCGAGGGCTTCGGCTCGTGGCAGAACTGGACGGTTGCGCTGATTACGCTGGCGGTCGTCATCTTCTGCAACCACTTTACAAAAGGCGTTTTCAAGCTGGCGTCCATCCTGATCGGTATGGTGGTCGGCTATATTGTGGCGCTGGCGATGGGTATGGTTTCCTTTTCGGCCGTCGCCCAGTCCGGTTGGTTTGCTGTCACAGCTCCGCTGCATTTCGGCATCACCTTCAATGCGAGCGCCTGCATTTCGCTGGCGGTCATGTACATTGTCAATTCCGTCCAGACAATCGGCGATCTGACTTCGACGACGATCGGCGGGCTTGACCGCGAGCCGACGGACCGCGAGCTTTCCGGCGGCATCGTTGCCCAGGGCGTCATGAGCGTTGCCGGTGCATTTTTTGGCGGCCTGCCGGCTGCAACGTTCAGCCAGAACGTGGGAATTGTGACAGTCAACCGCGTCGTCAACCGGATTGTGTTCGCATTTGCGGCGTGCGTGCTGCTCGTAGCAGGCTTTGTGCCGAAGTTCGCGTCGCTGCTGACAACGATTCCGCAGTGCGTCATCGGCGGCGCGACCATCTCGGTGTTCGCCACCATCACGATGACAGGCATCCGTATGATCACCTCTGCAAAGCTGACACAGCGCAATGTTGCAATTGTCGGCCTGTCGGTGGCGCTCGGCGTCGGCGTGACCACGGTAGAAGGCTGTCTGTCCGGGTTCCCGAGCTGGGTTGCGACGGTGTTCGGCAGCTCCTCAGTTGTCATCGCGACGCTGATGGCGATTTTCCTCAACCTCATTCTGCCCAAAGAATCCGGACAGAATCAATAAATTTGGAGCCTGTATTAAGATCCCATCCGCTTGAGGTTTTTGGCCGGCGGTTTCCGGGAGCGCCCTTGCAGGCTCCCGGAAGGGATGGCTGCTTTTGCATGAATTGGTCGCGGCGTATCTGCCGCTGGTGGATTTTCTGGCCGATTGCCTAGGAGAGAATACGGAAGTCGTGCTGCATGACCTGTCCGATTGGCACCGTTCAGTTGTGGCCATCCGCAACGGGCATATCAGCGGGCGCGAAATCGGCTCGCCCGTCACGGATCTGGCGCTGAAAATTTTAAAAACAACGGCGTTTGACGAGCGGCCGCATCTGGCCAATTACCACGGCGTCGCGAAAAACGGCAACCCGCTTCGTTCATCGACCCTTTTCATTCGGGACAAGGGCGGCGAGCCGGTTGGAATGCTCTGCATCAACAGCGATTGTCACAGCCTGCTGCAGGCCCGCGACGCGCTCGCCGCATTCATCGCGGGGATCGGCCTGCATGCGGACGCGTCCATCACGGAGAGCTTCCATATGAGCGTGGAGGAGCTGGTGCGTTCAAATCTGCGGCGCGTCTGCCCGCAGATCGAGCTGCGGATCGACACGCTCAGCCAGAAGGAAAAGCTGGAGATTGTAGAAGGGCTGGATGAGCTGGGGACCTTCCTGGTCAAGGGCGCGATTGTTTACGCAGCCGAGAGCCTGAACGTTTCGGTGCCTACGCTTTACCGCTACCTCAATACCATCCGCAAATAAGATGCCAGGCGGCCCCCGCTGTGCGGGAACCGCCTGGCGGACAGCAAGTTCAGGGATTCGTTAAGCTTCTTTTGTGGCATCAATGTAGCTGTAAAGCGTATACTTGGAGATGCCGAAGTATTTGGACACTTTGTCGCCGCTTTTGGTGATCAAAAACGCGCCGGTATCGTTGAGAAAGCGGAGGGCCTTGATTTTATCCTCCTTGCCCATGAGCGCGACCGGCTTTCCCACAAGGCGCACGCTCTGCTCGATCAGGCTGTCAAGAAGCTCGCTGACGTTCTGGGGGATGCGCTCCGGCTCTTTTTCGCCGGTCTGCCCGGTGGAGATCAGCGGCTTGACGGCGTTTTCGATCAGCAGCAGGTTTGTGATATCGTAGTTGATGGAAAAAATGCCGATGGCGTCTCCGTGTTCATCGCGGATATAGATGGTGCTCGATTTCAGGATGCGCCCATCGCGCGTTTTGGTCAGATAATTGAGGTGATCCTTCAGGTTGCTGCGGTCGCCGTGCAGGGCCTCGAGCACAACGTGCGAAGGCCCGTCGCCGAGCTTGCGGTTGGTGACATGGCCGTTTTCGATCGCTACGATCGAGCTGTCGACGTTGTTGTCGGTCAGGTCGTGAACAACGACCTCGCAGCAGTTGCCGAACTGCTGCGAGATTCCGCGCGCGAGCTGCCGCAGGAAGGTAAGCGTTGTTTGTTCCAGCATAGGCACTCCTTCAAAGCATTTACGCTTGAAATAGTATTTTAAGATACTGTTATCATACCAAGCGTCCGGTAAAATTTCAATAAAAAGTTGACCAATCAAAAAAATTTTTTGAGAAAAAACAATAGAAGGCTTGCATTTTACAGCCGTCCATGGTAAACTAAAATTATTAAAAACAAATTGATTATTCTGTATAGTTTGTGGAATAGTCGGTCTGTTTTTTATAAAAAAGCATATTGTATGTTGGCTGCAACGGAGTGCTTCGCGCACGGGCCGGATGGATGCACAATCGGGCTGCGTGCCTGGGTCCGCCGGTATGGCAAAGAGCGGCGACGGGCGTCCATTCAGGGAATGGGCGCCCGTTTTAATGTGGGCGGACACAATCAGGGGAGGTAAAAACCATGCTGCTTATTGGAAACGGAAGGCTGATCACCCGCGGAGAACACAACCGCCTGATCGAAAACGGCTGTGTCGCGGCCGACGGCAGCGTTATCGCCGCCGTCGGTACAACCGATGAGCTGCGCCGGCACTGGCCCGGCGCCCAGTTCATCGACGCGCACGGCGGGATGATCCTGCCGGGGCTGATTAACGCCCACAACCACATCTACAGCGCCTTTTCGCGCGGCATCGCGATCAACGGCTATAACCCGCACAACTTCCTTGACATCCTCGACGGCATGTGGTGGACGATCGACCGCAACCTGCTTTTGGAGGACACGCGCTACAGCGCGCTGGCAACGTATATCGACTGTGTCAAGTGCGGCGTGACAACGGTGTTCGACCACCACGCCAGCTTCGGCGAGATCCCCGGCAGCCTGTTCGCAATCGCGGACGCCGCCAGTGAGATCGGCGTGCGCACCTGTCTGTGCTATGAGGTGTCCGACCGTGACGGAGAGGAAAAGATGCGCCAGGCTGTCCGCGAAAATGCCGATTTCATCGCCCACTGCAAGAAGGACACGACCGGCATGGTCAGGGGCATGATGGGTATGCACGCGTCGTTCACACTCTCCGACGCGACGCTCGCCCTCTGCCGTGAGCATACGCCGTCCGATATCGGCTTCCATATCCATGTGGCGGAGGGGATGGCAGACGTCTACGACTCACTGAAAAAATATGGAAAACGCGTCATCAACCGGCTGTATGACAACGATATCCTCGGTGAAAAGACGATTACCGGCCACTGTATCCACATCAACGGCATCGAGATGGATATTTTAAAGGAAACGAACACGATGGTCGTACATAATCCGGAATCGAACATGGGCAATGCCGTTGGCTGCCCGCCGACGATGGAGATGATTCACCGCGGCTTGCTGGTCGGGCTTGGGACAGACGGCTACACGAACGATATGTATGAATCGATGAAGGCTGCAAACTGCCTGCATAAGCACAACCTCTGCGACCCGACCGCCGCCTGGGGAGAGGTGCCGTATATGCTGTTCGAGGTCAATCCGGCCATCGGCGCGCGTTACTTCGACAAGAAGCTCGGCGTGCTTGAGGAAGGCGCCGCCGCCGACATCATCGTCACCGATTACGACCCGTTGACCCCGCTGACGGCCGACAACATCAACGGTCACACGCTGTTTGGCATGAGCGGCCGGCAGACCGTCACGACCGTAATCGACGGCAAGGTGCGTATGCAGGACCGCGAGCTGGTCGACATCGACGAAAAGAAAATCCTTGCGGAGGCGCGCGCGCATGCGCAGGCGATGTGGAACCGTATCAACTCAAGGTAAAATTGACCGGTTATATTACGAATTGGATCGGGCTGCGGCCGGTCACAGACGCAAATGGGCTGACAGAAGGCCCCGCAAAATTGGGAGGAATGATTTATGGGCGATCGCATGAGGCCAATCCCGTTTGGCAAGCTGATGGATTGGATCATCACAGAATACCAGACGCAGGGGAGTATTTTCGGCGTGGCGAAGCTGTTCCGCCACCAGTCCGGCGACAAGATGCTGCCGCTGTTCGGCGAGCGGATGGAGGCTCCGTTCGGGCCGGCCGCCGGCCCGCATACGCAGTTGGCGCAGAACATCGTTGCGGCCTATGCCGCGGGCAGCCGTTTCTTTGAATTAAAAACCGTGCAGCAGCTCGACGGCGAGGATCTGCCGGTCGCCAAGCCGTGCATCAACGCGGAGGATGAATGCTACAATGTCGAATGGTCGACCGAGCTGCGCGTACCGGAGGCATACGCTGAATATGTCAAGGCGTGGTTTGCGCTCAAGCTGATTTCCCGCGCGTTCGGTCTGGGAGACGAATGCGGCTTCATCTTTAACATGAGCGTCGGGTACGATCTGGAGGGGATAAAATCCCCGAAGATCGACGCGTTCATCGAAGGGCTGAAGGACGCGTCCGCGTCGCCGGTGTGGGCAGAGTGTAAAGCCTGGGCGCTTGACAATCTTGCGCGCCTGCCGCGCATTGACGCCGCGTTTGTCGAAGCGATTACGCCGCATATCTGTACGTCGATCACTCTGTCGACGCTGCACGGCTGCCCGCCGCAGGAGATCGAGCGCATCGCAACGTACCTGCTGACGGAAAAGAGGCTGAACACCTATATCAAGTGCAATCCGACGCTGCTTGGATATGAATACGCGCGCCAGACGATGGATGCGCTTGGATTTGATTACATCGCGTTTGACGACCATCATTTCAAGGAGGACCTCCAGTTTGCCGACGCCGTGCCGATGATCCGGCGTCTCCAGGCGTTGGCCGACGGGAAGGGGCTGACCTTCGGCGTTAAGCTGACAAATACCTTCCCGGTCGATATCGCCGCCGGCGAGCTGCCCGGAAACGAAATGTACATGTCGGGCCGGTCGCTTTATCCGCTGACGATCTCCGTCGCCAAGCTTCTTTCCAAGGAGTTTGACGGCAAGCTGCGCATCTCCTATTCCGGCGGGGCGGATGCCTACAATATTGAAAAGCTGTTTGCGGCGGGGATTTGGCCGATCACACTGGCCACGACGCTTTTAAAACCCGGCGGCTACCAGCGTCTTTACCAGCTCGCGGAAAAGCTTTATAACTGCGGCGATCAGCCGTTTTCGGGCGTGCATGTGGCCAAGGTGTGCGAGTTTGTCGAGGACGCGATGACTGACCCGTATTACCGCAAGCCGGTCAAGCCGCTGCCTGGCCGCAAGATGGACCGGAAAGTCCCTCTTATCGACTGTTTCGAGGCGCCGTGCCGTTCCGGCTGCCCGATTGAGCAGGATATCCCGGCGTATCTGCGTCTGGCGGGGCAGGGAAACTATCTGGAGGCGCTGCGCGTCATCACCGCGCGCAATCCGCTGCCGTTTATCACCGGCACCATCTGCCCGCATCACTGCGCTGACAAATGTACGCGCAATTTCTATGAGGATTCCGTACATATTCGCGCCGTCAAGCTGGAGTGCGCGCAGCATGCGTTCCAGGAACTGACGGCAGGCATGGAGAAGGCCGCTCCCACAGCGGGCGTAAAGGCCGCGATTGTCGGCGGCGGGCCGGCGGGCATCGCGGCGGCGTATTTTCTGGCGCGCGCCGGCGTGTCTGTCACCGTGTTCGAAAAGCGGGAGACGCTCGGCGGCATTGTGCGCCATGTGATCCCGTCGTTCCGAATCCCTGGAGATGCGATTGAAAACGACGTCGCGCTCGCAAAGGCTGCCGGCGCGCAGTTTGTGACCGGCGCCGAGGTCACTTCTGTCGACGAGCTGAAGGCGAAGGGCTTTACGCATGTGATCCTCGCGGTCGGCGCCTGGAAACCGGGCGTGCTCAAGCTTGAATATGGCGAGCCGATGGGCGTGCTGGAATTTTTAACGGCTTATAATCGCGAACCCGCGTCGCTTTCGCTCGGTGAAAATGTCGTCGTCATCGGCGGCGGCAACACTGCGATGGACGCCGCGCGCGCGGCTGTGCGCGTACCGGGCGTCAGGAGGGTGCGCCTTGTTTACCGCCGCACAAAGCGTTACATGCCGGCGGACGAGGAGGAGCTTGCGCTGGCGATCGAGGACGGCGTGGAGTTCTGCGAGCTGCTCGCGCCGGTCGGAGTGCGCGACGGCGTATTGACGTGCGGCCGCATGGAGCTTGGCGCGCCCGACGCGTCCGGCCGCCGCAGTCCGGTCGCGACAGGCGAGACAATCGAACTGCCGGCCGATACGGTCATCGCGGCCGTCGGCGAGCAGGTCGATACGGCGTTTTATGAAAGGAACGGCATCGCCGTCGACGCGCGCGGCCGCGCGCAATGCGACGCTAAGACGCTGGAGACGAATGTGAAAAACGTCTATGTAGCGGGCGACGCCTACCGCGGGCCTGCCACGGTTGTCGAGGCGACTGCAGACGCGATGAAGGCGGCCGGCGCGATCGCGGACATCGCGGCGGACCGCTGCGCCTGCAAAAACGTATCCGACGACTATAACCATGCGCTTAAAAAGAAGGGCGCTCTCTATCCGGAGGGCGAGGGCTGCACAGAGCCGGGCCGCTGCCTGGAATGCGCGACTGTCTGCGAATGCTGCGCCGATGTCTGCCCGAATCGCGCCAATATCGCTGTGCATGTGCCTGGCAGGCGTATGCGCCAGATCATCCACATCGACGGCATGTGCAACGAGTGCGGCAACTGCGCTACGTTCTGCCCGTATGACAGCGCGCCCTACAAGGAGAAATTCACGCTGTTCTGGAGCGAGGCCGACTTTAACGACAGCAAAAATGAAGGCTTCCTGCTGCTCGACGACGCGCGGCAGACGTACCGTGTCCGCCTCGACGGGCAGGTGGCCGACTATACGCTCGGCGAATCGGACGGCGGTCTGACCGCCGATTTGGCCGCGCTGATCCGGGCTGCGCGCCGCGACTACGCGTACCTGTTTTAACAAATCAGGGCGGGGCAAAGCCCCGCCCTGAAGCCCGTTTTGAACTTCCTTTCATGCGGCGGTCCAAAATTGACGCGCGAAAAGCCCCATAGCCGCTGGCGGGGCTTTTCGCTCCTGTTTAAAGCCAGCTTGCAGCGGCAGAATGGAGTTTGATATGAAAATTCTGATTAAAAACGGGCGCGTCGTAACACCGCGCGGGACGTGTGCAGCCGATGTGCTGATTGAGGGCAGCCGCATCGCGCAGGTGGGGGAAGGACTGTCCGAAAGCGGCTGTAATCTCTATGACGCGGCCGGTTGCCTGCTGTTCCCGGGATTTATCGACGCGCATACACATCTCGACATGGACAACGGCGTGACTGTATCGTCGGACGACTTTGAAACAGGGACGGCGGCGGCTGTCTGCGGAGGAACGACAACCATCCTTGATTTCGCAACACAGGACCGCGGCGGGACGCTGGCCAAGGCGCTTGCGGACTGGCATACGAAGTCCGATGGAAAAGCGTCGTGCGATTATGGGTTCCATATGGCAATCACCGATTGGAACGACGAGGTTTCACGGGAGATCGACGGCATGGCGCAGGCCGGCGTGACGTCGTTTAAGCTCTATCTGGCGTATGACAACCTGCGCCTGCCGGACGGGCAGGTTTATGAGGTATTAAAGCGCGTCCATCAGATCGGCGGCATCGTTGGAACACACTGTGAAAACGGCGATTTGATCAATGAGCTGGCCGGCGAGCTGCGCCGTGCGGGCAAGCTGTCGCCGCGTTACCACCCGTTCGCGCGTCCTGACTATGTCGAGGCGGAGGCGATCGCGCGCTATTGCTATATCGCGCTGGCGGCGGACGCTCCGGTCAATATCGTCCATCTGAGCACACGCCTGGGACTTGAGGAAGCACGGCGCGCGCGGGCGCGCGGGCAGCAGGTGTATATTGAAACCTGTCCGCAGTATCTCATGCTTGATGAATCGCTTTACGAACAGCCGGGCTTTGAGGCGGCAAAGTATGTCTGTTCGCCGCCGCTGCGTACAGCCGCCGACCGTGCGGCGCTGTGGGACGCCATCTCAAACAATGAGGTCGACACGATTTCCACGGATCATTGCGGGTACAATTTCAAGGGACAAAAAGAGCTTGGCCGAGACGACTTCATGAAAATTCCAAATGGGATGCCGGGTGTGGAGCACCGGCCGGCGGTGCTCTATACATACGGCGTCGAAGCCGGCCGCATGACAGAGGGCCAGATGGCCGCCATGCTTTCCGAAAACACGGCGCGACTGTTCGGTATGTATCCGCAAAAAGGCGTCGTTGCGCCGGGCGCGGACGCCGATATCGTTGTGTGGGACCCATCATACAGCGGCGTGATCAGCGTGCGGACACAGCATCAAAACTGCGATTACACGCCGCTTGAGGGGATGGCTGTGCATGGCCGAGCGAAAGCTGTTTTCCTGCGCGGCGAGCAGGTCGTGTCGGACGGGGAAGTGATCCGCGCGCATCGCGGCGCGTTTGTCGCGCGCGGGAGGTCCGATCTGCAACGGTGACATCGCGGCAAGCATCTAAAAAAATAGGTCCGTGACAGCTTTGCTGTCACGGGCCTTTTCTTTCGGAAAGTGGGGGATTGCAAAATCCACGCCAGCCGCGCGACGTCTGTCACGCCTTCTGCTGACGGCAGGCCCTGTGTCTGAACAAGGCGTCTTGCGGCCCGCGGGCCGCGCTTTTTTGTAGGGCTGCGGCCCAGGGTTTGAGGGCGCTGCCCTCGAAAACGGCCAAGACCCGCGATGGGCCTTGGCCATTTTCTCACCCGCCGCCTTTTGAAAAAGGCGGGCGAAAACTTTTGTTTGCGATGCGCCAAGCCTTCTGTTCGCGGCGCAGCCGACTAAAGTTTTTTGGCCCACCTTTATTTCAAAAAAGGTGGGAAGTTTTTTGCCAAGCTTTTTTTCAAAAAAGCGGGCGAAGGGAGGCGGCGTCGGCGCGGTAATCGATGTCGACCAGCTCGAGACGGTTTTTCGTCTCCACAATGCGCAAAAGCGGCATATGCGCCGCGACGACCGCGCCGCCTGACTGGCCTGGCGCGAGCGCGCTCAACTCTGAAAACAGCGCGCGCGGGAACAGGACCGGGTTGCCGCGCTTGCCGTGGTAGCCGAGCGCCACAATGGCGTCGGGATGCGCAATGAATTCATCGACAATCGCCTGGATACTGCGCGCGGTCAAAAGCGGCTGATCGCAGACGGAAAAAAGGCATCCGTCCAGATTCGGCGTGAGCGCGTCAAGGCCGAGACGGATCGTGCGGGCGACGCTATCGTCCGCACCGTCGTTTTCAACAACCGTAAATCCGCGCTGCGCCGCCGTAACAGCAACCTCGGCATAACGCGTTACGACAATTGTCTGATTGAACAGCTCGCAGGGAAAATTGCCGAGCACCGTTTCAATCATCGGCCGCCCGTTGAATTCAGAGAGCAGCTTGTTGCCCTGAAACCGCTTCGATTGCCCGGATGCGAGAAAAATACATCCCAGTTTGAGAGAAGCGCCCATATCGCCACGACCTCCATCACTGCGGCCCACGCTGCGCGTAAGCCGGTCATTTCTTCTATTATATAGGATGCGCGCCGCTTTGCGCAAGGCAAAACGGCGCGCCGGAGCTTTTATTTTTTTCGGCTGTACGGCGTCTGTTCGAGCGGCAGGCGCGTGCGGAATATGCCGTCGCGGTTGTAGTAGGCGAGCTGGACGGCGGGCGGCGTCGGGATCGAGGCGATTTCTCCGATCCCCTTCGCGCCGCAGGCCAGCTCGGAATGCGCCGGACCTTCGACAATGATCGATTCGACGTCGGGCGTGCGGTCGGCCTTAAAGAGTCCGAGCGTACCGAATTTTGCGGTCGGACGGCCGTCTGCAAGCGGGAAGTCCTCAGTCAGCGCATAGCCGAGGCTCATCACGACGCCACCCTCAATCTGTCCCTCTACGCTGATTGGATTGACAGCCTGCCCCACGTCGTGCGCCGCGATCACCTTGCAAATGCGGCCGTCGTCGTCGAGATCAACGAGATGGGTGGCGTAACCATAAGCGATATGGCTGACTGGGTTGGGCTTGTCGGACCCCATTTTGTCGGTCGCGCCGAGGTATTCGCCAAGGAATTCACGGCCGTTTAAAGCCGAGAGCGGTCCGCCGCCGCGCGCTTGGGCGAGACGCAGGGCCGCGCGCCGCGTCGCTTCGCCGGTAAAAAGCGTCTGACGCGACGCCGTCGTGTTGCCGGAATCGGGCGCGCCGGCCGTGTCGGGCGTCTCGTAGACGACCTCGTCCGCTGAAAGGCCCGCCGCCTCGCAGGCAATCTGTGTGACAATCGTGCCAAGCCCTTGCCCGATACAGGCGGCGCTTGTACGGATATGCACCCGCCCGTCCTCAACGGTCAGGCGGCAGCGCCCGGCGTCCGGGATGCCCACGCCAAGGCCGCTGTTTTTCATCGCGCAGGCGACGCCCGCCTTGGGATGCGCGTCGTAATACGGCTTGACCGCCTCAAGTGTTTCGACAAGCGCCGTCGTCTCATCGGCGATCTGCCCGTTGGGCAAAACCTGGCCGGGGCGGATTGCGTTGCGGTAACGGATTTCCCAGGGGGTAATGCCGACCATTTCGGCCAGCAGGTTCAGGTTGCATTCGGTCGCAAAGCAGCTCTGCGTCACACCGAAGCCCCGAAACGCCCCGCACGGCGGATTGTTAGTGTAGTAAGCCTTGCCGTCGATCTCGATATCCTGATAGTTGTACGGCCCGGCCGCGTGCGTACATGCGCGCTGGAGCACCGGTCCGCCGAGCGACGCGTATGCGCCGGTGTCCGCAACGAGCGTCGCCTTCATCGCGGTGAGGCGGCCGTTTTCATCGCAGGCCGTCGTAAACTCCATTTCAAAGCCGTGGCGCTTTGGATGGACAAGGATGCTTTCGGCGCGCGTGAGGGAAACCTTGACAGGCCGCTGTGTGAGCACAGCGAGCACGGCGGCGTGGTGCTGGACGCTCATGTCCTCCTTGCCGCCGAAGCCACCGCCGACCATCTTGGCGACGACGCGCACCTTTTCAGGCGGCAGGCCCGTCGCCTCGGCGCATTCGCGCTTTGTCTGATAGATCCCCTGGTCGGCGCTGTAGATCACGACGCCGTCGCCCTCGGGCATGGCGACCGCCGTCTCCGGCTCCAAAAACGCGTGCTCGGTCGGCGGCGTGCTGTAGCGGCGTGTGACGACGTATTTGGAGCGGCGGATTTTTTCCTCCGCGTTGCCGCGCACAAGATGCTCATGCGCGAGCAAATTGCCGCTTTCATGCACCTGCGGCGCGCCGTCCGCCATCGCCTCGGCGGCCGAAAGGACGGGCGTCAGCTCCTCGTATTCGACCGCGACGAGCTTTTTTGCCTCCTCAAGCGCCTCTTTAGTCTCAGCCGCGACGAGCGCCACAGCATCTCCGAGGAAATGCGTGATCCCGCCTACAGGGATCAGCACATCGTAATCCTTTTTCAGATGGCCGACCTTCTGCTTGCCTGGCAGGCCGGCGGCCGTGATGACGGCTGCGACGCCGGGGAGGGCGCGCGCCTTCGACACGTCGATTGAAAGGACGCGCGCGCGCGGGTACGCGCTGCGCACGGCGCTGCCGTAAAGCATGTCAGGGATGCGCATATCGTCGGCATATTCCGCGTCGCCGAGCACTTTGGCGGGCGCGTCGACGCGCGGCATGTTTTCTCCGACGCGCGGCCCGGGCGCCGTCTGCGGGACAGGCAGGCCCTCGCGCAGATATTTGGCGGCGAGCAAAACGGCCTCCAGGATTTTTTTATAGCCGGTGCACCGGCAGATATTGTTTTTGAGCGCCTGGCGCACCTGGTCGGGCGTGGGGTCGGGCACGGCGTCGATGAGGCCCTTGGCGCTGATGACCATACCGGGCGTGCAGAAACCGCACTGCACTGCGCCGCAGCTTGTGAAGGCCCAGGCGTAAACGTCGCGCTCGCGGGGGGAAAGCCCCTCGCAGGTGACGATCGATTTGCCGGCGCACTTCGAGGTTTTGAGCACGCATGCCTTGGTCGCCTTGCCGTCGACAAGGACCATGCATGTGCCGCAGGCCCCTTCCGAGCAGCCGTTTTTCACCGAGGTAAGCCCGAGCGTTTCACGCAGGAAAACGATCAGTTTTTCGTCCCGTTGGGCGCGAACCGCCGCGCCGTTTACCATCATTTCAAACATTGCACAAGTCCTCCATCCTGACAGGCCAGTGAGCGGAAAGCCGCGTTAAAATAGTACGACTTTTATAATTATGGTATAAGTTTATCATCTATATGTTGGGAAATCAAGTGGTTAATTGCCAAAATCAAAAAAATATTTAGATAAATAAAATTTTTTTAAGAAAAGGCATTGACTTCCTTTCTTTCTGTGCTATGATGGGATTACAGGAAAAAGTCATACCAGGATCGATTTTCACAGGAGGATGGCTTGTATGGAGCAGATCAAATGGGCCGCCAACCGCATGCCGAAAAGCGGCGACCGGCAGCTTGGCGTGATGTCGCTTGAGAATGTCGCCAAGGCCCGCAAATTCCACCGCAGTTTCCCACAGTATTCCGTCACGCCGCTCGCACGGCTCGACAACATGGCTGCGCAGCTCGGGCTGGGCGGGCTGTTCGTCAAGGATGAATCGTACCGCTTTGGACTCAACGCCTTCAAGGTGCTCGGCGGCTCGTTCGCAATGGCGCGCTACATCGCGCAGCAGCTCGGACGCGATGTCTCCGAGATGACCTATGAATACCTGACCTCGCAAAAGCTGCGCGACGAATTCGGCCAGGCGACCTTCTTCACCGCCACCGACGGCAACCACGGCCGCGGCGTCGCCTGGGCGGCCAACCGCCTGGGGCAGAAGGCCGTCGTACATATGCCCAAGGGCAGCACGAAGCCCCGCTTTGACAACATCGCCGCCGAGGGCGCGAAGGTCACGATTGAAAAGGTCAACTACGACGACTGCGTGCGCATGGCCGCCGCCGAAGCGGCCGAGACGCCGCGCGGCGTCGTTGTGCAGGACACCGCCTGGGAGGGCTATGAGGAGATCCCGGCGTGGATCATGCAGGGCTATGGGACCATGGCTTCGGAAGCCGCCGAGCAGCTCAAAGAGGCCGGCGTCGACCGGCCGACGCACATCTTTGTACAGGCAGGCGTCGGTTCGCTGGCCGGAGCGGTGCAGGGCTACTTTGCAAACCTGTTCCCGGACTGCACGCCGACGACCGTCATCATGGAGGCGCAGGCCGCGGACTGTCTTTACAAGGGCGCGGTAGCGTGCGACGGGGATCTGCGCATTGTCGACGGCGACCTTCGAACGATCATGGCCGGGCTGGCCTGCGGAGAGCCGAACACCATTTCGTGGGATATCTTAAAAAATCACAGCAGCTTTTTCGTCTCCTGCCCTGACTGGGTGGCAGCCAAGGGGATGCGCATGCTCGCCGCGCCGTGCAGGGGCGACCGGCAGGTCGTCTCCGGCGAAAGCGGCGCCGTCGGCATGGGGCTTGTCGCCACGCTGATGGAAAACGACGACTACAGGGAATTGCGCGAGGCGATCGGGCTCGATAAGAACAGCCGTGTGCTGATGTTCTCAACCGAGGGCGACACCGATCCGGAAAACTACAGGCGTATCGTTTGGGACGGGGCGCATCCGTCCGCGCGCTGAACGATTGGATCATGCACCGAATATAAACAGGCAGTCTGCAAGGAGGAAACGACAATGGATTTTTCGAAGATTAAGGCGGCGGCCGAGGGCTACCGCGCCGACATGACAAAATTTTTGCGCGAGCTTGTCGCCATCCCGGGCGAGAGCTGCGGCGAGGAGGGCCACATCCGCCGCATCGAAGCCGAGATGAAAAAGGTCGGCTTTGACAAGGTCGTCATCGACCCGATGGGCAACGTCATGGGCTACATGGGCGCCGGCAAGACGCTGATCGGCTACGACGCGCACATCGACACCGTGGGCGTCGGCAACCGCGACAACTGGACGTTCGACCCCTACGAGGGCTTTGAGACGGACGAGGAGATCGGCGGACGCGGCACGTCCGACCAGCTCGGCGGCATCGTCTCGGCCGTATACGGCGCGAAGATCATGAAGGATCTGGGCCTGCTCTCCGACAAGTGCACGGTGCTCGTCACCGGTACGGTGCAGGAGGAGGACTGCGACGGGCTTTGCTGGCAGTACATCATCAACGAGGATAAGGTGAAGCCGGAATTCGTCGTCATCACCGAGCCGACAGACGGCAACATCTACCGCGGCCAGCGCGGCAGGATGGAGATTCGCGTCGACGTCAAGGGCGTTTCATGTCACGGCTCCGCGCCGGAGCGCGGCGATAACGCCATCTATAAGATGGCGGACATCCTCCAGGATATCCGCGAGCTGAACAACCGCCTGCACTTTGACCCGTTCCTCGGCAAGGGTACGGTGACGACCTCCGAAATCTTCTTTACGTCGCCTTCGCGCTGCGCGGTCGCCGATTCATGCGCCGTTTCGCTGGACCGCCGCCTCACCGACGGCGAGACGTACCAGTCCGCGCTGGAGGAGGTGCGCAGCCTGCCGTCCGTCAAGAAGTACGGCGCCGAGGTTTCGATGTACAAATACGAGCGTCCGTCCTGGACAGGGCTGAGCTATCCGACCGACGCGTACTTCCCGACCTGGGTTATCCCGGAGGATCATCCGGCGACCACCGCGATGGTCGAGGCGTACCGCGGCATGTACGGCGAGCCGAAGGTCGATAAGTGGACCTTCTCCACCAACGGCGTTTCGATCATGGGGCGCTACGGGATTCCGTGCATCGGCTTCGGCCCCGGCAAGGAGGCACAGGCGCATGCCCCCAACGAAAAAACCTGGAAGGAAGACTTGGTGCGCTGCGCCGCCGTCTATGCCGCGCTGCCGACAATGTATTGTAAATAGAACACAAATGTATCGATCACAAAATTTGAAGTTTTTGGATAATACGCTTTGTTTTGAGATGTAAAAACCGACATGTTTCATAAATTACATCTAAATGTATTGAAATAACAGGCCGATTCGTGTATGCTGTATATATAATGAATATAGTGCTCAAAATCGGCCTGCAACACATAGACGATTGATTGTGAAGGGGTAACAATAATGGATCAGAAATTGCAGGCTTATATCGATAAACTCAACAAGCTCAACTTCAAGGGCATGTACGAAAATGATTTCTTCCTCACCTGGGAGAAAACGAACGACGAGTTGGAAGCCGTCTTTACTGTCGCCGACGCGCTGCGCTACATGCGCGAGCAGAACATCTCCACCAAGATTTTTGAGAGCGGCCTTGGCATCTCGCTGTTCCGCGACAATTCGACGCGCACGCGCTTCAGCTTCGCCTCCGCCTGCAACATGCTCGGGCTGGAGGTTCAGGACCTCGACGAGGGCAAATCGCAGGTCGCGCACGGCGAGACGGTCCGCGAGACGGCGAACATGATCTCCTTCATGGCCGATGTTATCGGTATCCGCGATGATATGTACATCGGCAAGGGCAACGCCTATATGCATGAGGTTTCCCAGTCGGTGCGCGAGGGTTACCGCGACGGCGTGCTCGAGCAGATCCCGACGCTTGTCAACCTTCAGTGCGATATCGACCATCCGACCCAGTGCATGGCCGATACGCTGCACCTGATCCATGAGTTCGGCGGCCTTGAGAACCTCAAGGGCAAAAAGGTTGCGATGACCTGGGCGTATTCTCCATCGTACGGCAAGCCGCTGTCCGTCCCGCAGGGCGTCATCGGACTGATGACCCGTTTCGGCATGGACGTTGTGCTGGCGCATCCCGAAGGGTATGAGGTCATGCCCGAGGTTGAGGAGGTCGCCAAAAAGAACGCGGCCGCTTCCGGCGGCAGCTTCCGCCGCACCAATTCGATGGCCGACGCGTTCAAGGACGCCGATATCGTCTATCCCAAGAGCTGGGCGCCGTTCGCCGCGATGGAAAAGCGCACGAACCTGTATGGCGAGGGCGACGCCGAAGGCATCAAGGCGCTTGAGAAGGAGCTGCTCGCACAGAATGCCGAGCATAAGGATTGGTGCTGCACCGAGGAGCTTATGAAAATGACAAAGGATGGAAAGGCGCTCTATCTGCACTGCCTGCCGGCCGATATCAACGATGTCTCCTGCAAGGACGGCGAGGTTGAGGCGTCCGTGTTCGACCGTTACCGCACGCCGCTTTATAAAGAGGCGAGCTACAAGCCGTATGTCATCGCAGCAATGATGTTCTTAGCGAAGGTCAAGGACCCGCAGCAGGTGCTCAAGGCGCTCGAGGAGCGCAAAACGGCGCGCTGGATCGGTTGATTGCCGGTCCCTGCGCCGCCCCTCCGCCAGTCAGATAAACGCCGCTGTCGCCAGAGGCGTGCAAAATATGAATAAAGGTGGTACTTATCATGGGAAAAAGAATCGTTATCGCCCTCGGCGGAAACGCTCTCGGCAACAATCTCCCGGAACAGATGATTGCCGTCAAACAGACCTCCAAGGCGATTGCGGATTTGATTCAGGAGGGGCATGAGGTCATCATTTCCCACGGGAACGGACCGCAGGTCGGCATGATTCAAAAGGCGATGGCCGCGCTCACGGCATCCGATTCAAAATACGGCGCGGTCCCGCTGTCCGTGTGCGGCGCAATGAGCCAGGGATATATTGGTTATGATCTGCAAAACGCGCTGCGCGAGGAGCTGCTCGACCGCGGTATCAGAAAGCCTGTTTCCACGATTATTACGCAGGTGATTGTCGACCCGCGCGATCCTGCGTTCGAGCATCCGACCAAACCGATCGGCAATTTCCTGTCCGAGGAGGACGCCAAGCGCCTCGTCAAAGAAAAGGGATACACAGTTGTCGAGGACGCCGGCCGCGGCTGGCGGCGTGTGGTCGCTTCGCCGAAGCCGCAGCATATCGTTGAGATTGAAACGATCCGCGCCCTCATGGACGCTGGGCAGGTTGTTGTGGCCGCCGGGGGCGGCGGGATTCCCGTTATGGAGACGGAGGGCAATCATCTCAAAGGCGCCGCCGCAGTCATCGATAAGGACTTTTGCAGCGCGTGCCTGGCGGAGCTTGTCGATGCGGACTGCCTGATCATCCTGACAGCGGTTGAAAAGGTCGCGATAAACTTTGGAAAGCCGAATCAGGAATGGCTGTCCGAGCTGACGCCCGAACGCGCCCGCGTATTGATCGCCGAAGGGCATTTCGCACCCGGTTCGATGCTGCCAAAGGTCCAGGCGGCCGTCCAGTTCTCCGAATCAAAGGCCGACCGTTATGCATTGATTACGCTGCTTGAAAAAGCAAAAGACGGTATTGAGGGAAAGACCGGAACGATCATCCGTTGATGCAGTACACAACGTAGTCTTTAAATCCCCGTCCGCGAAAATGCACGGGCGGGGATTTTTTTACAGCAGGATGACAAAAGCCGCCCCGTATGGGGCGGCTTTTGCCGATTGTGGTAAGTTTATGGGGGTGCTGATTGTTTATCAGCTTGATCCATGCCTATATTATAGCATAGGCAGGTTTAAAATAGAAATTATAAATTTCTATATGTGAACTGATTTATAGATTAAATATATTAATTAACGATTGTCAAGGATCGGTACGAACAAGCCGTTTTCCGCCCGGACAAGCTGTTCGGAACTGCTGCCGATAAAAGGGATTGGGTCCTCAGCGCACGAAAAGCGCGCGCATGTTCCACAGGAGGAGCTGAGACTGCGCGGAACAGGGGAAAGCTGCGCGCGGATACCGTGCGCAGCCAGAGTCCGCACGCTTTTGAGTGCGTCGTAATGGGTGAAAAACGTTGCGATATAATCGGCCAAATCCTATCCCTCCGCCTGTATTCAGAGCGTAAGCGTCAGACGGTAGTCGCCGCCTTCGGTCGCTGCCGTTACATGATAACCGGCGTGTTCAGCAAAACGCGTGACATTCTCTTTCGCGGTTGGATTATCCACGAGCACCTCGCAGGATGCCGGGGATCCGGCCAGCAGATTTTTGGTCATAACGACCGGCTGCGGGCAGGAAAGTCCGCGCGCATCAATACAGTCAGCCATAAATAAAACCTCCTCAATTAAGCGGTTATCTTTTGTTTTGTGTCCGCGGCAACGGTTTCGCGCGTATTGAGCCACGCGATTGCAAACATGACGATAAGCGCCAGAATGGTGACAGTTTTGCCCGCCAGGGTCGGACCTCCGGTAATCGCACCATCCTCCGCAACGGCTGTGGCGGCGGAAGCAAGGCCGAAATTGTGGGCGAATGCCGCGCCGACAAAAAATCCGGCAACAGTCACAGCGGAATCGGAGTTTCCTTCACCTGCCAGAATCAACTGGCGCATCGGGCAGCCGCCGAGCAGGACAGAGCCGAGTCCCACAGCGGACATGGAAAGGAAATTCCAAAGTCCATCGATATGCGCGACAGGCTGGCCCATAAAGCCGACCTTGAAATAGCCGCCAAACATCGTGTTCAAAACGGCATTGCTGACAAGCGCCGCTGCCAGGATCGCCGCGAAGCCTGCCAGAAGGGTCCAGTCCTTAAAGAGAAGAACGTCGCGGATGCCGCCAACCATGCACAGACGCGTGCGCTGTGCAAGCGCACCGACGATCAGACCGGCCGCGAGCGAAATCCAAACAGGCGCACGCATGGAGCCGGGACCGCTTTCGCTGAACAGTATGTAGGCGGGCGCGGCACAGAGCAGTGCGAAAAAGACGACTTGGATCACCGACAGCCACGCGCCGTCAATTACCGGGACGGAGTAGGTGCGTTTGAGGCTGTAGCCGCGCCCCAGAAATTGGACGCCGGCAAAGATGCCAACCGCAAAGCCGACGATTCCGACGACCGCGTTGAGATCGCCGCCGGCGATACGCAGGATCATGCGGAACGGACATCCGAGAAAGACAAGCGCCGTGATCATGACAAAAAATCCAAGGACAAACCGTGTCATCGGCGAGGAGCCGCCGCGTGGAAGGAATTCCTTTTTGACCGCCGCGATCACAAACGCGCCAAGAACCAATCCAATGATTTCAGGCCGGATATATTGCACGGCGGCGGCCTGATGCAGTCCCACAGCGCCGGCGGTATCACGGATAAAACAAGCGATACAAAACCCCATATTTTTGGGATTTCCGAGCAGAACGAGTACAGCGGCGATGATTCCAATAATCAGCCCCGCTCCAATCATTTTTTGCTTCCCTCTCAAAACAAACACCACTTTCAACAAAAAAGATCGTGGAATCGCGAATCCTTTGGTGTTATTATACTTCCAGAGGAGAGAAATGAAAAATTGTTTTTTTAAATACAAGATTGCTTACATATAGAAATTTTCTATATATATAGAATTCGCGGTTGCAGACATAGTACAATAGATAAAGAAAGCATGGACCTGTGCGGCCCCAAAATGAAAGGTGGTATAATGATGCAGCGCATCTATCTTGACAATGCGGCCACCTCCTATCCAAAGCCAAAGGAGGTGGCGCGCGCCGTGGCGGACTATATTGACAACATCGGCTGCAATGTAAACCGCGGCGGGTATGCAGCGGCTTATTCCGCCGCCCAGGTCGTTCTGGATACGCGAGAACAGCTCTGCCGGTTGTTTCATTTCCCGGATCCGCGCGGCGTTATTTTTACAGCCAATATCACAGTTTCGCTCAATATGCTGCTCAAGGGCCTGCTGCGCCCGGGCGACCATGTGCTCGTCAGCGCGATGGAGCACAATGCCGTCATGCGTCCGCTTGTGCAGCTTGCACAGCAAGGCGTATCGTTTGACCGCATTCCTGCCAACCGGGACGGGCAGCTGCCGGATTCATCGCTGGAAAGCTGTCTCTCCTCGCTGCTGCGCCCACAGACGCGCGCGGTGATCATGGCGCATGCCTCTAATGTTTGCGGTACGATTCTGCCGATCGAACGCGTCGGCGCGTTTTGCCGCGCGCATGGGCTTTTTTTCATTGTGGACTGCGCGCAGACAGGCGGCGTCGAATCAATCGATATGGAAGCTATGCATATCGACGCGCTTGCCTTTACCGGCCACAAGGGTTTATTGGGCCCGCAGGGAATCGGCGGTTTTTTGGCGCATGATGCGCTTGCCGCACAGATGGAGCCACTTCTTTCAGGCGGGACAGGCAGTTTTTCCGACCTCGAAACCGTTCCGGAGCTGCTGCCGGACCGCTTCGAACCCGGAACGCCGAACCTGCCCGGAATTTTCGGCCTGCATGCAGCTTTGCAATATCTGGAACAGACTGGAATGGATATGATTCGCGAGAGGGAGCAGGCGTTGACACAGCGGTTTATCAAACGTCTGCATGGTGATAAACGTATCCGTATCGTCGCTGAAAGCGCGGCGTGGCGGGTGTCTGTCGTTTCCCTCGATTTTATCGGGGCTGATAATGCTGAGATTGCATTTCGCCTTGATTCAGAATATGGGGTGATGACACGCTGCGGACTGCACTGCGCGCCGAACGCGCATAAGGTGCTTGGGACATTCCCGCAGGGAACGGTGCGCTTTTCTTTTGGCCATTTTAATTCTGAGGAACAGGTGGATTATACAGCGGATGCTGTTTTAAACATTTTGGCGTCGGAGGGATAGGCGATGGATGAACGGCAAACGCTGCTGCGTTCCATTCCGGCTGCGGACGTGCTGCTGCGCGCGCCGTCGCTTGAGGCGGCGGCGCGCGCACACGGGGGCGCGGCGGTGCTCGGCGCGGTTCGCGCCGAGCTGGACGCGCTTCGCGCGTCCGTATTGCACGGCGAAGCGCGCGCAATTCCGCCGCGCCCCGACCTGTGCGCAGCCGCTTTGCAGCGGCTGCGCACAGGCCAGACGATGCGGCTGCGTCATGTAGTCAATGCGACCGGCGTTGCACTGCATACAAATCTGGGCCGTGCGCCGCTGGCAGACGCGGCGTGTACGGCCGTGCAGGAGGCGGCGTCCAATTATACAAATCTTGAATATACGTTGGAAACAGGCGCGCGCGGCAGCCGTACCGCTGCGGTGGAGGAGCTGTTGTGCGTCTTATGCGGTTGTGAAGCGGCCTTTGTTGTCAATAACAATGCCGCCGCAGTGCTGCTTGCGTTGGCCGCTCTGTCGCGTGGAAAAGGCGCGGCAGTGTCGCGCGGCGAGCTTGTAGAGATCGGCGATGGGTTCCGTCTGCGCGATATCCTGGAGGAAAGCGGAGCGCGGGTGGTGGAGGTCGGCGCAACCAACCGCACGCATACCGACGATTATGAGCGGGCCGCCAGGGAAAATGATCTTGCCGTCCTATTCAAAGCGCATACAAGCAATTTCCGGATGGTTGGTTTTACACAGTCCGTTTCGCTTCGTGAATTGGCACGGATCGGCGTGCGTTATGGCCTGGCGACAGTGGCGGACCTCGGCGGCGGCGCGCCGCTGGACGAGGCGGCTTATCCGTTTTCCGGAGAACCGTCCATATCGAGGGCGCTGCGCGACGGCGCAGATATTGTCTGCTTCAGCGGCGACAAACTTCTTGGCGGACCGCAGGCCGGCATCCTGCTTGGACGCGCCGAATTGATCGGACGGATGCGTCTGCATCCACTGGCACGCGCGCTGCGCATAGACAAGCTGTCGCTGGCGGCGCTTGAGGCGACCTTGCGCCTCTATTGCGACCCGGCGCGCGCCGGCAACGAGATACCGGCGCTAAGGATGCTTTGTACAGCTCCTGAGACACTGCGCGCGCGCGCCGTATATTTAAACAAATTGATTGAACAGGAAGGCGCCAATTGTGCAACCGAGATTATTTCTGTGAAACGGCCGGTCGGCGGCGGATGCGCGCCTTCAGCCCTGCTTGACGGGTTCGCTGTCGCGGTTTTGCCTGCGGCGCTGCATGTGGAAACGCTGGAGGCGCGCCTGCGCGCGGCCGCGCCATTGCCGGTCGTCGCGCGGATCTCGCAGGGACGGTTGCTTTTGGATACGGCGACCATCCGCGACGACGAATGTCCGGCTGTCGCTGCCGCGGTGAAAGCTGGGTGCGTGCTATGAAAACGGTTCTGATTGTAACGGCCGGCCATGTCGACCATGGGAAAACAGCCCTGATCCAATCGCTGACCGGCGTCAACACGGATCGCCTGGAGGAGGAACAGCGGCGCGGCATGACGATCGATCTCGGCTTTGCGCCGCTCGATCTGGATGATGATATACGGGCTGATTTGATTGATGTTCCCGGGCATGCGCATTATGTAAAAAATATGCTCGCAGGCGCGGGAGCGGCTGATTTGGTGTTGATGGTTGTGGCCGCGGACGAAGGCGTCATGCCGCAGACACGCGAGCATCTTGCAATTTTGTCGCTGTTGGGCGCACAGCGCGGCGTGGTTGCATTGACAAAATGTGATCTGGCTGACCCGGAAACGCGTATGCTTGCACAGGCGGATGCCGTTGAGGCGTTTGCAGGCAGCTTTTTGGAGCGTGCTCCGATGATATTTGTTTCATCTGTCACGGGTGAAGGGCTTGATGACCTGCGCGCGCTGTTGGCACGAAAAGCGAGGGAAGTTGAATTCCGCCGTGCGGACCGCCCGTTTTTTATGCCCCTTGACCGCGTGTTTACGGTCAAGGGGTTTGGGACCGTTGTTACGGGAACGGTATTGGATGGCCATGCTGCTCCGGGGGATTTATTGACGCTTCAGCCGTCCGGAGAGGCGGTGCGTGCGCGCAGTATGCAGAGCTTTGGCAAGGCTGTGGAGTATGTCTCTGCCGGACAGCGCGCGGCAATCAATTTACCGGGGATACCGGCCAAGCAAATTGAACGTGGCTTTGTACTGACTGCGTCCGCATATTGCCGTGCAGGGATGCTGCTGGATGTACGGCTTTATACGCTCCCATCGCAGCCGCGTGTAATTACACACAATACACGGTTGCATCTGTCTGTTGGAACGGCGTGCGTTGTCTGCCGGGTGTCGCTGCCGGGCGGCGGCACAATCCGGCCGGGAGAAAGCGCGTATGCGCGTATGCGCCTGGAAACGCCTGTAGCCGCGCGTTTTGGCGACCGTTTTGTCGTGCGGTTTTATTCTCCAGTTGAAACTGTGGGCGGCGGCGTCGTCCTTGATAGTGCGCCTCGCTTTGGAAAACTAAGCGCTGCCGGATTGGCGCGCCTGCAAATTCGGGAAAACGGCAGTCTGGCAGACTGTATAGCCGATGAAGCGTCGCGCGCGCTGTTGACAGAACAAGACCTGCACGCGCTGTTTTGGGAACAGTCGGAAAATCAATGGCAAGCTGCCCGTAATGAACTGTTCGCTGCAAAACGTATTCTGAAGCTGGGGTCTTACATGCTTTCACAGACGCTGTATGGATCACGTCTGCATGCTTTGATACTGGCGGTTGAGGAATGGCATACGGCACATCCGCTTGACGAAGGAATACCGCTGCCAATGCTGCGCGAGCGATTCCCAGAGGCGTTGATTGATGCGGCTATACGGTCGGGCGCGCTCACGCGCCAGGGGAACACGGCGGCTCTGCCGGGGTTTTCTCCTTACAAGACGCCGCTTTATATGGAGCTTTCCGCGCGGCTGACAGATATCTATGAGGCGGCCGGCTGCACGCCGCCGGAGGATACGGCTGCCTTGGAATCCGCAGGGATTCCTACGGCTGTCCGGGCGCGCCTGCTTGACCTGCTGTGCAAGCGCGGCGCGCTGGTGCGCGCCGCGCCCGCGCTTTGCTTTTCACAAAGCGCGTATATGGCCGCGCGCGCTATTGCGCGCACGGCCGGGCCCGCCGGGATCACGCTTGCTGGTCTGCGCGATGCGCTCGGCATCTCCCGGAAATATGCACAGGCACTCCTGGAGCATTTCGACGCGGCGGGGCTGACCGTCCGGGACGGCGATACGCACATCCCCAAAGGAGATATATAAAACGATAGATGGGCGCGGATGGACGCCGGTGTGTCTCCCGGTCTTCAAAACCGGTGTGAATGGCGCAGAACCGTTTGGGTGGGTTCGACTCCCACACGCGCTCGCCAAGCAGCGCGCGCCGGGTTTTACCCGGCGCGCGCTATATACAATAAAGTAAGCGCGGCGCGATGTGAAGGAAAGGAAACCATGCACAGCCGGCAAATACAGGTGTTTATTCAGGTCGCAGACAGCGGCAGCTTTGCTAGTGCGGCAGAAAAGGCGCTGAGTCATGACGAATAAACGAGAAGCCGGACGACTATTCATCGTCTGGCTTCTCGTTGTCCCATTGCATTTGATTGTCAATGACAGAATTAACAAAGCCATTGAGACTTTCACCTTGATTTAAGGACTTGAAGGAGAACGGCTGGGGTGGTATAATGCAGGAAAGGAGGTGGCTTTGATGGATGACAGAGTATTGCTTGAAGCAATTGGTAAGATGATGGATGAAAAGCTGGCAATCAACAATGAACAGCTCCGGCAAGAGATGAAGGCCAGCAATGAACAGCTCCGGCAAGAGATGAAGACCAGCAATGAACAGCTCCGGCAAGAGATGAAGGCCAGCAATGAACAGCTCCGGCAAGAGATGAAGGTCAGCAATGAACAGCTCCGGCAAGAGATGAAGGCCAGCAGTGAACAGCTCCGGCAAGAGATGAAGGCCAGCAGTGAACAGCTCCGGCAAGAGATGAAGGCCAGCAGTGAACAGCTCCGGCAAGAAATTATGCTTGATTTCAACACAGTCATTGAGGATAAAGTCTCTAAGGAAATCAGGCTGATTGCAGAACAGCACAGCGACATCGTCGCAAGACTTCCATACGTTGAGGAACAGGCTGAGATAAAAAGCCGGGTCAGAGTTTTGGAACGTGTTGTGAGCAATCTCGGAGCGGAAATAGACAAATTGAAAAAAGCTGAATAACTGCCAACTGGTGCGCGCGGAACATTTTCCGGGCGTACTTTTTATATCTTAAAATCCTTATAGGGATAATTCTTATTGCCAACCTTGACCGCGGCCGCTTTGCGAGGGTATTTGGCGAAGAAAGTGTCCAATGTGTCCAGAGTCTCGTCTCCGCCATCCATAATCTGATAGCAAATCTTCCGGAATTTCTTGGGCAGTTTGACAACTTCCATATTGACGCCCCCCTTAAAGGTAGGTAAGCAGCTGCTTTGGATCCCGGAGGGCACGAAGACCGCCTTCTGCAAGAGCCTGCATTTCATTTTCCCCTGCGTAGGTCAGCACAGGAGCCAGCGTGTCCACCCTTTTTTTTATCAGCGCGGTGAAACGGGTGCTGTGGGCGATGCCGCCTGTCAGTACAATGGCGTTGGCGCGTCCATCCAGCACGACAAACATGGCGCCGATGTCCTTGCAAATTTGATACGCCATTGCGTCGGTTACAAGGGCGGCAAACTCATCTCCCTGCTTTATCATTGTTTCCACCTCACGCATATCGTTTGTGCCGAGGTAGGACTGCACGCCGCCCTTCTGGGAGATGAATTCCCGCATCTGCTCATAAGTATATTCCCCTGAAAAACACATGTCGATAATCGGGCCGACTGGCAGTGAGCCGCTGCGGTCCGGAGTGAAAGGCCCATCGCCGCCCATGGCGTCGTTTACATCGATGACACGGCCGTAACGGTGGGCGGACACGGTGATTCCACCGCCCATATGCACGGCAATAAATCGCCCGTCCTCGTAGGCAATACCAAGACTTGCCGCCGCCTTCCTCACCACTGATTTTGTATTCAGGGCATGAAACACGCTTCTCCGTTCAATTCCCGCAAGACCGGACAGCTTGGCACACGGCTCCATCTCGTCCACCACCACCGGGTCTACCACAAAGGCAGGAACATTCCAGCAGTGGCCAAGATCGTCTGCAATCAGTGCGCCCAGCACGGCCGCATGTTCCTTGGCATGCGGGCGCATAAGATCCGCTATCATCGCGCTGTTAATGGCATAGGTGCCCGATTCAATGGGCTTAACAAGACCGCAGCGGCCCACCACCGCATGAATACTGCCCGGCTCCACACCATTTTCCTTCAAAGCCCGTGCGATATGTCCGGCGCGCATATCCTTTTGTCCGATAATACTGCCGCAGGCATGCAGTTCATCCGATGAATGGCAGATTGTCTCCTCAAATCGGCATTCCTCATTGTCAAACACAGCGATCTTTGTGGAGGTGGAACCGGGGTTGATGGCTAAAATACGTAATATACGGTCAATCATTGCTCATCCTCCTGTTCTGCGCCGCTGATTTCAAAAATAAAGTTCCACTCGCGCAAGCGTTGTTCAAACCGCTGCGCCTCACTTTTTGTAAAAGCGATTGTCAGGCTCATGCTGCTCTGCTCTGAGGCTGCGATAGGGGTCACGTGAACCTGCTCCACATTCCAGCCATTGCGGCGGATGTAAGCGGTGATTCGGCTGAGTACACCTGCGCGATCCTTCACTACCATGGTGTAAGTTTTTTTCACACTATCCCTCCATTATTAAATAAAGCCTTCGGTCACAGGTGATGGTCATGAACCAAGTTCATCCAAGCTCCGAACTCTTTTTACTTTTGAATATGACGGATATGCTTTCCCATGTCATTTTAACAATTAATCAGTTTTTATCTTTGTTATTCCAACGGTATCACTTTCTGTAAAGGGAGAACACAATAAGAGCGATTATGATGCACCGCGGATCGGCAATGAATGAGGACCACGCAATCCCGTTTACATCTACCAGCCAGTTTAACAGGAATATGGCCTGAATGTCAAACCCGCCTTTTCGCAGCAGCGACAGGATACGCTGCCAGGAGTGATCATCCAGAGCATATATTCCGTGCAGCATCATAACAGACGTATCCGTCCTGAGAATCGGAAAAATCACAGGACACAGGACAAAAATCAGCAGGTTATAAATCAAAGCAAGTGCGCCAGCGGCCCAAAGCTGAAGACCATGCTTTTTTTGCTCTGCTCATAGCCAACGCCCAAGCCGCAGGAAAAAAGGTTGGAGCCGCCAATTCCAACAGATTCGCCATGGCGGGTAACAGGATAAACAGTGGGATTGTCGATATTGCCGCTGCCAAGTGTCGGGACGCATGGGAAAACCCTGCGGGCAGCTTTGGCGTCTATGGAACCGCTGGATGGCAAATGCTTCAATAGAATAAAGAACCGTATATATCAGAATTTTGATATATGCGGCTCCTGTCCGCCCAATTCAGGCCGCGCTGTAAATTTTAACATCAGGATCGGCGCTCCAGAGAGGTTTTATTCCGGCGAAAACATCGCTCTGGAACATATCTTTGGAGAGATACGCCTGCGCGTATTCTACATTGTCAAGCCTACGAAGGACCTGGACATCCTTGTCACGGATCAACAGCTCCTTGGTCAGGGCGCCAGAAAGCTTCTCGAGGAACGGAACGTTATATCATGATGGAAAATGGATAATGTTTGAGCTAACGGACACAGCTTCGTTGAATGATTTCATTAGATTGCTGAAAATCAAAAGAAGGCCAAACAAAAAGTAAGGATACTATCGAATCAGCTTTAGCTGTTATATGATACAAAGTGGGTGAAAAAGATTTCAGAGAAGTTGGACTTATTGACTATAGTCCAGCCCGGGAGGCGTTGGCCACCAACCGACCACTCACCAGCCCTTTCTCTATACACTGCCGTACCACTTCTTCAAATAGCCGTCGAAATATATTCCGGAAGGACAGTTTTCGCCGTCGCAGTTGGCTGATGGTGCTGTGATCCAGAACCCGCTCAAACAGATCCAGCCTCAGATACCACCGTAGTGCCACGTCGGTCTGAATCCGCTGCTCGATCTGCCGCTCTGAGGGAATGCCGTACAGAAATCCCACCAGCAAGTATTTTACCAGCACTACCGGGTCGATTGGCGGCCGTCCATACTGATGGCTGTACAGGTGCGCGGTTTCTTCATATACAAAGCCCAGATCCAACACCTCGTCCAACTTCTTTCCAACCTGCTGCGGGGTCGATGTGCACAAGTCATTTCTGGCAGCTACCATCATTAAAACCCCGGAAAACAGCATGTAGCCCAGTTATCAGAAAAAATGCTATTCCACATTCAACTCAGATCTGAACCGCTTCGCCGACTGGCTCCATGGGAATCACTACCTGGATGTCTGCATGGAATCCACCGGAAAGTACCGGGTTTCTATCTTCAACATTTTGGAAAATGGGGTATCTGTGTTGTCATCGCTAATCCCAAATGGGTCAAGGCTGTAAAAGGCAACAAAGACGATACCAAGGATTCCAAATGGATTGGGGATCTCTTTCGTATTGGCTTGGTGAAAAGCAGTTTTATTCCAGACAAGGAGATTCGCATTCTCCACGAGTTGACTCACTCTGATGTCTTTGCTTATACAGATGCTTTTTATAACACATTCCGTCCGCATTCTGCGCCTGGTTGGCTCTCTCCCGCACAATTTGGAACTGCGCTTACACCGTCTCATGCAGCCTGATCGAGCATCTTTACATATCTCTGTGTCCATTTAAGTTCCCCCCTTTTTCTTGTCCGCTGTTCCGGGAAGGGTTCAGTGCCGGCCTCCATCTGTCCCAAAAGCGTAAGCGTGAGCTTCTGCTCGTTACATAGAGCTTGTTTGTGATCTCGGATCCCATTTTTCATTTTTACTTTACAGCGGCCAATTGCCGCTTCTCAACCTATGGGGATAAAGATCTCTACCGCAGCGGTCAGGGCGATGTAGACTACCGGATGCCTGTTGAACTTTACCAGTAGGTAGTAGATGGCGACGAAGAGAAGAATGGCTGGGAGGTTAAAGAAGTCGGCCACCTGAGAGATGGGGACGGTCTTATCGATGAGGGTGAGGCTGATGATGTCCCAGGCGGCGCAACCAATAAGGGCGGCCACCGCCGGGCGCAGGCCGTAGAAAGCGCCTTGGACCAGAGGACTTTCCTGGAATTTCCGGAGCATCTTGGCGATGGTGATGACAATGAAAAAGGCGGGAATAGTGGTGGAGATGCTGGCGATAAGGGCACCTGAGATACCGGCGGCGTTGTAGCCGGCGAAAGTGGCCATATTGATGCCGATAGGACCGGGGGTGGACTGGGAAATAGCAATCATATCAATGACTTCGGTGCGGGTGAACCAGTTGAAATTTTCAGCGATATCGTAGAGGAGGGGCAGGGCCGCCAGACCTCCACCCACGGTGAAAAGGCCTACCTTGCAGAATTCGATGAAAAGCTGGAAATAGATCATTCCGCCTCGCCGCCCTTCTTAGTGGAGAACCGGCGGAGGAGAATTCCCACAACCGCAGAGAAGACAATCACCGGAATGGGAGAGATCGGGGTAAACAGGAGAAGGGCCAGCACCATCAGAAAAATAACCCCGGTGGCCTTGTCCACGACCCCTTTCTTCCAGAGTCCCACCGCTGCATGGAGTACCAGGGCGCAGACGGCGATTCGGATACCGGTGAAGGCGTTTTGCACCACGGCGATATCCATGATGTTCTGCAGGAACATGGCGATGATTATAATTATCACCACCGAGGGAGCGATGACCCCTGCCGCCGCGGCGATGGCCCCGGCCAGTCCCAGCACTTTGTACCCAATAAAGATGGAGGTGTTCACCGCGATAATCCCGGGGGTACACTGGCCGATAGCATAATAATCCATAATCTCCTGCTCAGTAGCCCAATGCTTTCCTTCGATGACTTCCTTTTGGAGGAGGGGCATCATGGCGTAGCCGCCGCCGAAGGTAAGCCCCCCCACCTTGGCAAAAACGAGAAACAGTTCCCACAAAGTCTTCATAATATACTCCGTTCAGCCGCAAGCCCCCGCCCAAGCAGCAAGGCCGGGTGGGGATAGGGCGTTTTTAAAATATGGGATATGGGAGGCCGGGAAAGGGCGGTGGAGCGTCCTTTTGAGCCCTTCCCGAAAAATAGACAGTAAAAAGCTTTAAAAAACAGATATGGTTTGGAAAGTATGCCGACAGATTTTTTAGTACGTCGATGACTGGATGCATATTAAAAAGTAGGACAAGTGTAGTAAAATAGGAGACAAAGAAAAAAGGAAGGAAGAAAAGAAATGACAAACGCAAAAGCAACGCCAAAATACAGCGAAGATTTCAAAAAAACAATCGTAAGCCTGTACCAATCGGGAAAAACCTACTTTGAAATCCAAAAAGAGTACGGGGTTTCTTCGTCAGACCTCTCCAAATGGGTCTACAAATACTCCCAGGTTCAGGTGGATGACGATACCGTTCTTACCACGCAGCAGATCAAAGCCCTTCAGCGCCGCAATGCTCAACTAGACGAGGAGAATCTCATCCTAAAAAAAGCCATTGCAATCTTCACGCCACACTCAGACAACGATTAGAAGTTGTCCAGGCACTTTCCAGGCAGCACAATATCTCTCCATCCTTTGCTGGGTACTCAATGTTCACTGCAGCGCCTATTATCGGTATGTAAACCGGCAGCCCTCTGCCAGAGAGCAGGAGAATCAGCACATCCGGCAAAAGATTCTGGAGATCTATGCCAAAACTGGTCAGCGCCTGGGATGCCGCAAAATCGGGTTTTGTCTTGCGCGTGATTTTTGCACATCCATCAGTGAAGGTCGGGTGTACCAGCTGATGAAAGAAATGAATCTCTCTAAAATGTCCACTGTCAAGCCCCCCAGACCTCCCAAACAATCCGATGATTCTCAGGCTTTCCAGAATCTGCTCGCCCAAAAATTCGATCAGCCGGCCCCAATCTGGTCTGGGTCTGCGACTTTATCTATGTTCGGGTTGGCCAAAGGTTCTGTTATCTCTGCGTTATTCTGGACCTCTTTGCTAGGAGGGTCATTGCTTACCGGGTTGGCGCCCGGCTGGACCGCTTCCTCGCCCTGGAGACTCTCCGGGACGCTGTCCGCAACAGAGGCGTTTCTCAGGGCGTCATGTTCCATTCCGACAGGGGCGCTCAATTTACTTCTGCCGATTTCCGAAAAGTATTGGATTCCCTTCACATGGTCCAATCTTTTTCAAAAAAGGGGCATCCCTATGACAATGCCGTTATGGAGTGTTTTTTCAAATACCTGAAAAAACAGGAACTGGACCGTCGGCATTTCCAATCTCTCGATCAATTAAAGCACAACCTACTTACCTACATTGACGGCTTCTACAACCCCGTCCGCCCTCATTCTCACAATCACGGTCTTTCTCCCATTCAAGCTGAAAATAACTTTTTTCGGCTGACATCCCTTTTTTACGTTTTGTTTCCATTTCCTTTTTACTACTTTCCTTTCCGTTATATCGAATCATTTTGTGTCCATCAATTCGGGAAAGGGGGCGCTCTCCCCGTCTGACGCGCCAAGGGGGGGAGAATGACGCTGGGAGATGTAAAGGCCCGGCGCAGGGGATCAGCCCGGATGGCCCAGATCGCAATCCACCACCTGGCTGAAGCCGGGGCGAGAAAGGACCGTTTTCCAGGGACAGATCATCTGGTTGATGGACTGGAGCTGGCCGTAGGAATCAGGTAGCCGCCAGTCTCCATCCTCCAAAGAGAAGATGGTGAGGTCCCCAAAATACCCAGGAACAATGGCCCCCAGCAGAGGCAGACGGTAGATGGCGGCGGGGACGGCGGTAACCTTGGTCACCGCATCCTCCAGGGGCATCCCCAGGGCCATAAGCTTGCTCATAACCACCGCCAGGGACCAGACCGGCCCGTTCATGTTGGCATTGTAGATATCGGTGCTGATGCTGTCGGGGATAAATCCTTGGGCAAAGGCTCTTTGGTACACTGGCCAGGAGAAGCTCTCCCTGCCATGGCCCACATCGATATAGACGCCGCGGGTCCGGGCGGCCAGGAAGGCCTCCTTGGGGGCGCCGTCCGCCTCATAGGGGGAGATATCCTTGCCATGGTAGCTGTGGGTCACCACGTCCCCTTTCCGCAGCAGGGAGACAATCTGATTGGGGTCCGGGGGAAAACGGCCGATGTGGACCATCAGCGGCAAATTCAGGGCTTCTCCGATCTCCACCGCGCGTTTCACCAGGTCGTAGCTTTGGGTGCCGGCAAGGGAACCGCTGCAAAGACATTTAAGCCCTTTTACCAGTTCGGGGTGAGCTTCCCTGGCCGCCCGGAAGTATTCCAGACGGATGCTGTCCAAGTCCAGAATCTTATGGTGCGGGAAGTCGCCCCGGGTGACATGACAGTTCAGCATGGTGTAATGCCGGGTCTTTTCCTGAGTTACCTGGGCAGCGAAGTCCTCGATGTCCAGTGCGGCAGTAGTTCCCGCCTCAACAACGGTGGTTACTCCCCGCCGGCAGCCCAAATCGTCTGCATCAGGGGCGCCATCGGCAATTCTCCGGGTCTCTCCCCGGGTGTGGACGTGAATGTCCATCATGCCAGGGGATATGTACATCCCGGTGGCGTCCAGCACCGGGGCATCCTCCGCCGGGAGATCCGGTCCGATCTCCCGGATCAGGCCATCATCCAGCAAGACGTCCAATTTGGTACGGAAATAACCTTGAGCGGGGTCGATGAGGGCGCCGCCCTTCACCAAAAGTTTGTTCATGGCATTTTCCTTTCTTCCCGGCTACGGGGTTAGAGGAGGCTCTTGATCTCAGCGTAAGCCTTGGCGGCCAGCTCAGGCCGTGTGAGCTTGGTTTCCTTGTCGATGATGGAGGTGTAGATGTGGGGGATTACCCGCTCGCAGCCGGCGTCCAGGCAGATCTTCACCACTTCCCGGACATTGTCGGGGGAGAGACCGCCGGTGGGTTCCATGACGGGAATGCCGGCCTTGACGGCGGCGGCGGCCACCGACTTCAACTCCTCCAGGTGGGCGGTGCCGTGGATGTCATAGAACTTGATGGAGGAGAGTCCCACGTCCTTCATCATGGCCATGGCCACGTCCACATCCACCACCAGTTCGGAACCCTGGCAACTGACGGGGCCGGTGGAGATCTTCACCTTTCCCGGGATGCCGGTGGGGCTCATGAGGCAGTTCACCAGAGTGTATTTGCAGCCGGCGGCGTCCAGAGCACCCTGGCAGTACATGGCGCCGGTGTAGACCTCGTTGGCGTGACCGGGGTCGGTCTGGGCAGCCACCTCGGCAACCATCTTCCACTGTTTGGGGTCGCCAGCGCCCAAGCCCACGGAAACGTTGGTGAGCTTTGCCATGTAGGCCTTTACATCAGCTACGCAGGACTCAACGGTGGAGTAGTTCTTGGTAAGAATCCCTACCAGAACATGGCCGTCCAGGGCCTCGGTCACTTCCACAGCGTTGTCCAGATCCCGGGCCAGCAGGTTGATCATCACTTTGTTTTTATAGAAATCCAGTCTTTCCAGGGTCATAAAAAATCCTCCGTTTTCTGCCGCCCCCGCCGGCGGTTTTTTATAAAAACCTTCCGCACCGGGGGCAACGGAAGGGGGAAAGGGTCTAGCCTTCCAAAATCTTCTTCATTTTTTCGGCAATGGCTTCCACGTCGCCGGGAAGGATGGGCCGGGGATCAAAGAAGATGGTGCCCACATTGGCAAAGTGATCCCGGGTATAGATGGCGGGATCACCGTCCTTCAGGGCGGCAACGATCTCCAGAGCGGTGAGGGGGCAGCTTGACTCCACATCCACGCGGCACCGGCTGATGTTCCGGCCTGCCTCGTCCCAAGACTTACCCACCTGGATGTGGGGCAGCCCGGTGAGGGCCTGGATCATCTGATCCACTGTGGCGTTGAGTTGGGCTTCATGGGCTGCCATATCCCGTCCGGTGTAAATCTCCACCGCCTTCAGCAGGCCCATCATGCTCTCCTTGCCAATCTTCATGGAACGGCCGATGCCCTTATAGTGGAGCTTGGCCGCATCGGTGAGGTCCTTCCGGCCGCAGATAAAGCCGGAGGTGGGGCCTTCAATAGCCTTGGCGCCACTGTAACAGACCAGGTCCGCCCCCATGGCGATGTATTTCTTCAGGTCCTCCTCGGCGGAGGCGTCGACAATCAGGGGCAAATCGTGGCCGTGGGCGATCTTGATCATGTCCTCCAAGGAGACCATCCCTTTCTGGACACAGTGGTGGGATTTGACATACATCAGAGCGGCGGTTTTGTCGTTGATGGCGCCGATGATGTTGGCTTTGTCCACCTTGTTGGCGCAGCCCACCTCCACGGGGATAGCGCCTACGGTGCGGATCATCTGGGTAACAGGGGCGCCGTAGTTGACGCAATGCCCTTTCTGGATGATCACCTGGTTCTTCAGGCCGGTGGTGTCGGGGATCTTCTCCACCAGATCCAGGTTGGAACCGGTCATTACTGCGGCGATGGAAAGGCAGATGGCCGCAGAGGTGTTGGCTGTGACACAGGTGCCATCGGCTCCGGTGAAGGGGCAGAGAAGCTCGCCCACCCGGTCGATGAGTTCGTCGATGACCACGTAATTCTGAGCGGCTTCCACCATGGTTTTGCCGGTTTCGTCGTGGATGGTAGAAACTCCAAGGGCGGTCATCCGGCCGCTAGCGTTAATAACCCGGCGCAGGCCGGCTTTTTGATAAATTATTTCCATGATAGCCTCCTGGTTTGTTGAATTCGCTACATATTATAGCGTATGTTTGGTGAAAATGGAAAATAGTGTATTCTCCGGAACATCCGCAGCAGTAGAGAGGGCAAAGCTCATCCCGCCCCCTATACTGCTGTGAGAAAGAGCTTTTTATGCGGGGATGGGAAATAGGAAAGCCAGGAACATAGCGCCCAGGATGGCGCCGCCAACGATGGCCTTATCCATCTTGAAGAAGATAGCGGCACCGATGATAGAGCCGATGCCGGCGGGGATGCTGTAGCTAATAGCAGACAGGATGATCAGAGGGCCAAGGTAGCGGCCGGTGGCATTGCCGGCGCCCATCATGATGTTGGTACCGGAAGCAGCCATTCCCTGAGGCATGGTCTTACGGACAGCGATGATGACGATACCGATTACCAGACCGATGACAGCGCCGCTCAGAAGGGACAGGACGAAGTTGGTCACCAGCATGTCAAGGCCCATGGACATGAACAGAGCGGTGAAACCGGTGCCGACACCGGTCATGAAGGAGCCGCCGATATCCATAATACCAACCAGAGGGCCTTCCATGACACGGGCCAGCAGGAATCCAGCGGCATAACCCACAGGGGCGGCCCAGTCGCCGGTAGCCATACCTTGTTTAATCATTTCAGCGTGAGCGATTTCATTGAAGGAACCGAAACCGTGAGTAATAAGCATGTGACCACCGCCAATCATGGTGGCGCCCAGCAGTGCAGTAAGGATGGGGAAAGTCCAGTCGCTCAAAAGAGCCTTACGCAGTTTATCCATAGTTCAATCTCCTCTCTGCGATTAACCCAGGAAATTCGAGAACGCGGCGATGAGGTTGCCCCAAAAACCGCGGCCGATACCGATAACGATGAACAGGGCGGTGATAACGGCCAGCATGATTTTGACGGTTTTGTTGTAACCGTTGTCTTTCACAGACTGACCGATGATGATACCCAGGACGCAGCCGGGAACGGCGTTGCCCATGATGAGGTAGCCGAGACCGCCCAGGATGGTGCCCCAGATACCAGTGGTCTTACCGGCATCCAGTGCGGCAAGCCAGAAGATAATGGGCATCACAGTGTTGATCATCAGGTTGGCGGCGGGGGTCAGGATACCGCTGGCAATGATAGAGAGGGATTCGGGGATGGCATTGGCGATTAGGTTCAGCAGAGCCACGGTGATAGCACCGATTACCGCGCCCACGACGCCCATCTTGGCGGGATCCTGAAGGGTTTCTTCCACGTTTTTGTTTTTCACAAGGAGAAAGCTGGCAGCCCAGTTGGGAACGATACGGTGCAGAACATCCTGAGTCAAAGCACCGGCGCCGATGACGGCGCCTGCAGCGTTGAAGAAGAAGCCCAGACCGAATGAAAAGTGGGCAACAGGGTCGCCTTTGCAGGCGTTGAGTTCGCCCAGGGTCCGGAAGGCACCCATGGCCTGGACCTTAGGGGCATGGAACATTCTGGCGGCACCCGCGGAAACCGCAGCACCGCCCAATGCGCCGATAATCAGGGACTTGATGAGAACCTCAAAGAACATAGTACCTCTCCTCTCGCGATATTTGCTGCCGGGTGGATCCCGGTGAGCAAGCGGTCGAAAGCCGTCAAATGTAACGGATGGTGACGATGACCTTCAGTTTGATGTAATAGTCTTGGATTCCCTTGGGAGCAAAAAAAGCCAGGAATTTTTGCACTTTGTTTTTTTCATCTTCGGCAAGAAGGATAACATCGTCAGGCTCCATATGGATCAGCAGGCCGTTTACAGAGTTGTAGGCCTCTTTTTTCAGCTTGGCGAAAACGGCAGCGACGGCATCCTCCCGTTTTTTCCCATAAGCATCCAGGACAAATTCCTTGGTGATTGTTTTCAAGCAGGATTTTCCCAGCTGATCCATCTTTATGCCTCCTCTTTCTTCCAATTACTCCTGATCGGGCTGGCCGTGGATCTCGTAGTAGGCCTCCACAATGCGCTTGCCCAGTTCCTCGATGTCCATGAAGCCGAAGCCCAGCACCTGGATGCCATCCTGCACCGCAGTAACGCCCTCATCCACCGAACGCATGGAGTGGCGGCACTTATAGCCGTACTTGTTGGAGGCCATCAGGGCGCCAGCGCCACCGCTGCCGCAGAAGCTCAGCCCCAAGTCGGCGTTTTTCTCGTGCATGACGTCGCCCAGTTTCATGTCGGCGGCCATACCGGGGATGACATAGGCCTCGCCGCCGGCTTTTTGGATGCCGTCGGCAACATGGTTGCCCTTGCCCATCCGCTCACCGATCACAATAACAACTTTTTTTCCCATTTTCGATACACCCCTTCTCTTTGTTGTTGGCTGCTGTTTTGTGCTTATTGCCGCTGGTGCTTCTACGCCTTTTTCATCTTCATCATGGCCGCCTGGACATGGATGGTCACCAAAGCCAGCTCGGAGTGGTCCAAGGTGATTCCATAGGCCTTCTCAATGGGTTCCAGTACCTTTCTGGAGGCGTTCAGAGCGTCCTTCTCCAGTTGGGAGAGGACATCCTCCCCCAGGTCATTTACCTTCTCACCGCTTTCCAGCCGCTTCACCAGATTGATGGCGTGGGAGATGAAGCCGATGCCGCTGTTTTCGTCAAAGGCGACCCCTTCCCGTTCCAGGTCTTCCAGTAGGGCTGGGACGTGTTTTTCCACTGAGGCGGAGAGTTCCGGAGTCAGTTCCATCTTCTCCTCCACATTTTTCACTCGGTCCAATGTTGTCATATTATTCCCCCTCAGTTTCTATAGCAATCAGAATTTCAGCATCTCCACGACGCCGCCGACAATGGCGCAGTCGGGGTGAATGGAGGTGTGCCCGATGAGATCGTTGCCGTCGGCATCGTGGTATTCGTAGTTGCCTTCTTCCATGTGGAAGACAGTGATGTCGGCGGTGTATCCTTCCTTCAGCTTTCCGAGACCCTTCATGGAGAAGATGGCGGCGGGAGCGGCGGTAACCTTCTCCACACAGTCCTCCAGAGAGATGCCCAGGGCCAACATCTTGTCCATGGTCAGGGGCAGGCTGAAAACAGGACCATTGATATTTTTAATATGAAGGTCGGTGCTGACGATATCAGGGATAACGCCCAGGGAGAAGGCGGCCCTGGCGGTATTAAAATTGAAGCTGGCGACGCCGTGGCCCACGTCGAAGAAAACGCCCCGATCCCGGGCAGCCTGGACCTCGGGCTTGATCTTGCCGTTTTCCAGCAGGCCGTTGATCTTGCCATGGAAAGAGTGGGTGATCATGTCGCCCTTCTCCATCACCGCCAGAATCTCCTCAATATAGGGAAGCGGATTCCCAATGTGAATGTAAAGGGGCAGTCCGCACCGCACCGCAAGTTTCTTGGCCTCCTTGATGGGGCCGATGCCCAGCTTGCCCACGGTGCTGTTGCTGGCACGGGCTTTGATGGCTACAATGTAGTCCTTGTGCTTGCGATAAGCTTCCTCCGCCAAATCCAGATCCCACTTGGAGGGGTCGTCGGCCTCGGGTTTGATAAAGAGTCCCTTCCGGGAGAAGTGCATCTCGGAGAAGATCCGGGTCTTGGAGGGTTTGATGTAGTTCTCGATGAACTCCTCAATGTTCTCTGGGCCGGCGGTACCGGCGTCGCAGATGGTGGTGACCCCGAAGGGGACGCCGATGCTGTCGGGTTCCACCCCCAGATGGCTTCCGGGGAAGACATGGGTATGGATATCGATAAAGCCCGGGGAAACGATTCGCCCGCCCAGGTTCATCACCTTCATATCTGGCTCCACCCGGATCTGGCCGGCGATTTTTTCGATTTTTCCGCCGCTAAGGAGGATGTCCTTTTCAGCCATCAGAAGGCCTTCGCTTTTGTCCAGTAGTTTACCGCCGGTGAGAAGAATACGATCCATAAGATAAAACCTTCCTTTCCCTATGATCATATGAAATAGCGCATAAGCGCCAAGGCTTCCTTGTCAGGGATGTGCAGGCCATATTCCGTGGAAATCTCCCGGAGTTGCCGCACAAGGTACTCATAAACATAGATGTTCTCATTTTTGTACTGTTCGCTGGCGTATTCCCGGTCGGAAATCCCTTTGCGCCAGCGGGGAAAAGACATGAGGATGTGGATAATCATGCCGAACAGCTTGTCGTTGGAAAGCTGAATCCCGCAGTCCCGCCCCAGTTCCATCAGGGCGCTGCTGATCCGGGCCAGGGTCATGGAGCATTGGAACATGATGTTTTCCTCGGTCATCTCCCCCAGAGGCTGGATAGCTTCGGAGTCGGTGAAGGGGGCGATGCTTTCCAGCTCCCGGAGGAAACACTCCCGCTCCTTGGGGCGAACGTACCGGTCTGCCAGTTCTGCAAAGGAGTATTGGAAGGATTCCTGCCCGGCGTCGTTCTCATGGATCCTGGGGGTGCTGAGGCGGCCGTTGAGGTAGCGGTTGATCCGGTCGATCTCGGCGGCGCTGATGATGGGGCTCACCTGGAATACCGGTTTATCCAGAGGCGGCATTTTCACAGTGCTGATAATGAAATCCACTTCGGCCAGGACATCCGTGTTCCCGACGTCTAGAGCCGAAAGGGTCCCTTGGATCTCCAGACGGGGGATATTGTTGCGAATCCGGTTCTGGAGCACGATGGCGGCACCTTGTCCGGTATTGCAGACGATAAGAGCCTTTTTGCTCCGTAGCCGGTTGCATTCCTCCACGTTGGCGGCGATGTGGATGGCGATAAAGCCGATCTCATCCTCGTCCAGGGGGATGCCGGTACCCATCTCAAACACCTGGGACATCTGGTGCGCCACCGCAAAAATTTCAGGGTAGTTTACCTTCATCTGGGCCAGTAGCGGGTTGGGGGAGGGTATCTGGAGCTGGTATTTCTTGACCGTGAGCTTCAGATGGTTCATAAGATTCATCTTCAACTTGTCTCGGTAGAAATCCGGCATGTCGTAGCTGGGATAGGAATGGAGAACCTCCAACATCTTATCTACAATGGAAGAAAGACGTTCCGCCAGTTTATCGTTGGTTTTTGGGGGAAACCTGATATTGCAGGAGATGAGCCATTTGGAAAGGTGTGCCGCTTCTCCGCTCCCCAGATCCAAATGGAACCTGGTTTTAAGCCTGTCAATGAGAAGGGAAGCCAGTTGTTCCTCCCGAGGTTCTCCCTGGTTCCCGGAAGGCTTCTCTCCTGAGAAACAGTTCCCACCGCAGGCTCGCCGGACTAAGACTGCAAGATAGAGGAGAAGGCGGATATAGCCGTCCTCTGGCATGGTGTGGTAGGTGATCTCCCTTGCGTAGTCCAGAAGCCCCGCCAGAGCGTCTAGGTCTACCGCCGCCAGATAATCCAGAGCCAGGGATCGGAGTGTGTGCTCCTCCCGGCAGACTCCCCGGACCACACGGTTGGTGAGACTGTATCGGGTGATGGCGTGGCTGTCGTTGGTGAGCTGGATCAAGGCCTCCACCAGACAGGCACGGAACTCCTCTTCACAGCCACGCAGGCGGTAGCCCTCCCCCTTTTTGCTGGCGATACTCAATTGTCTTACCCGTAACTCCTCCCGCAGGCTATGGAGATCGTTGGTGACGGTGGGGGTGCTGACCCGAAGAAAGGACGCCAGGTCCTCCGCTTTAATGGCGGTTTCAGAAAACAGCATATGGTAGTAAATGGACTCCCGGCGCTCCTCCGGGGAAAGAATCTTTACCACCGTGCCCTCCCCGGAAAAAGAGGAGAGTTTTCGGCGGACATCCTCGCCACCCCGGATCATTACTCCGGCATGGGGACGCTTTGCCAGCTCGCCGCCCTGGCTCTTGAGCCAGATGCTTACCACTTCCAGGTCGTAGCGGATGGTACGTTCGCTGAGGCTGAACCGCTTGGCGATCTCCCGTACCGGTACACAGGCGGTCATGCCGCTGAGGTATCCCAAAAGTGCCTGCTGTCTTCTGGTAAGCTGGATCATGGAAACAGCTCCTCGTTTCATTTTTGAGAGGAAGGCGCAGGCCCCTCCCTTATCTAAAATGATAATCGATAAACAGGAGAGACACAACACAAGAATTCTTCACCCCTAATGTTGCAAAACTTTACATTCCGTAAAGAAAGAGTTTTATGTTTTGTAAATAAATGAAAAATATTTAGACGGTTTAACCAAGAACAAAAAGCATTCCTGATAAAAAATGACGGGCGCATTGCAATATTTCAATGCGCTTTTCAAAAAAGCCAATCAGATGATACTTTTTATACTAAAATTTTCACAAAGCATTGTCTGTGTTGTACAAGAGCGGGATTTTCCCCAGACGCAAGGGCAAAAAACAGGGGGACTTCCTTATTTTACCCATGGGAAGAAAGATTATCGCTGCAATGGGCAGGTCGGATCTTCCCCGAGGAAAGGTATCGGGAAAAAGAAAACCAAACAGTCACGCCCCAAAAAAAGGGGGACATGACCGGATTCTGTAAGGGCTTATGCCAGAACTCCACGAGGTTTTTGACTACACCACCCCAAAGGATGCTTGGGCATACTACAGACGGATCCTCTATTGACTTTGGGACAAAGTCGAAGTGGAGAAAGTTCAAAGGGCGGTACCTGCGGGGTGCCGTCTTTTGATATTTCCCCACGGGACAAGTGGGAAAGGCTGGCATATACACGCACTTTCGCAAAGGAGGTTTTCAATGACGCAAGCTGTCACTTATGCTTAATTCTCGCTTAATCCCCGTGCCTCCTCAAATTGAGCAACAACGAATTTCTGTTAAGGCCAGAGAACTAGTCAGTTTGATTTCTAATATCGAAAACGATAAAGAAAGCGTTGTTGGAATAGTAGCCAACGCAAAATCCAAAATTCTCGACCTTGCTATCCGCGGACAGTTCGTCCCGCAGGACCCGGCTGACGAGCCTGCCTATGTTCTTCTGGAACGCATCAGAGCAGAGAAAGAAGGACCTTATTCGCCAAGGCAAAATCAAGCGTGATAAGAAGGAATCCGTCATCTTCCGTGGTGAGGATAACTCTTATTATGAGAAGATTGGAAATAAGGTTGAAAATATCGACGACCAGATACCTTTTGAGCTACCAGTTGGCTGGGTCTGGTGCAGAGGTCATTCCTGCTTCGAGAGCATGGAGAGCACAAAATCGCAAAGTGAGTTCTTTAATTACATCGATATTGATGCCATTGATAATCGGCTCCATCGAATCAAGGCCGCAAAGCATCTCCTGGTATCCGAGGCTCCAAGCCGAGCGAGTCGAGCAGTAAAGAACGGAAGCGTTCTGTTCTCATTGGTCAGACCGTATCTTGAGAATATTGCACTCGTAGAGGAAAGATATAGTCACTGTATTGCATCAACTAGTTTCTATGTTTGCAATTCCAACGGCGCATTGTTACCCGAATTCATGTATTTCCTGATGATATCAGGTTATATGGTCAACAGTCTAAATCAGTATATGAAAGGAGATAATTCTCCGTCTATAAGCAAAGACAACATCGAAAGTTGGCTCTACCCAATACCACCGCTGGATGAGCAGAAAGTCATATGTACCAAGTTGAATACAACGTTTACTCTGATTGAGAATGTAGGAAAGAGCCTCAGCTGAGTCTCTTTTCCATTTGGTTGAGTTCGAACAGCGTCGCGTCAATCATTTCAGTTATTCTGCGTTGTTCAGATGCTGGTGGGAGTGGGACAACAGCTCGTTTTAGCATATCTTGTGTAAGCTGATTGATAGCGGTGGAGTTGCTATCATCGAACACACTTCTAAAGAAGCTTGAACGAAGGTGTTGCACGATATACTCAAAATACTCTGTCCTATATATCGCCATAAATGCGCCAAATGATGCAGCCTCTCCCAAATTTGAAATTAGCGCACATTTACCAACAAGAACTCTACTCCCGTTTCGGGCGCAAATCAAGATATCATTCTTCTGTGCGTATTGATTTTTTCTGATGGTGGTTTTAACACGAACCAAGTCGCTTAAGTCAATTGGGTCATTGACAATGTTGCACGAACGCAATACTATAACCCCATCCGGTTCTATATCGGTTGGACGATATGTGAGGCCAAGATTTGTTGTTCCGATCATAGAAAAATTGCACCACTCCCAACCATCAGGAAGCTCAAAAGGAAGCTGATCATCAAGGCAATGTAACTTTTCATCAGCCATCTTCTCATAATAAGAGTTATCCTCACCACGGAGGATGACGGATTTCTTCTTATCGCGCTTGATTTTGCCTTGGCGAATAAGGTCTTCTGTCTCTGTCTGGATTACCGGGAGATCTCCCTCTACACCTATCTGCTCCGGTGCGAGAACCGTGAAACCTACCAGTGCTACCCCAGCTACAAGACCATTGGCAAAGCAATAGTAACGCATCATCCCACGCTCCGCTTCCTCCGGTAGCCGTTCTCTTTGGATCGCCGCCAGGATGCTGTCCGCGTATTTTACCGCCTCGGAAGCGCCCAGTTCCATAGGGGAATCCTCCCAGTCACCCATTGGTTTTTTTCATAGAGGTCCACGGTCATGGGTATATACAGCTTGAGCAGGGCCGGCTTATGTGGCAGGACGGTAAAACTGTCCTCTCCAATCACCAGCCCCAGTGTGCGTCCATTGTCCCACCGGCAGTGGAAGGTTCCCACATCGTCAATGGCCTGCAATGTGCCCAGCGTCCCCAGCGCTACCGGGTGGTATGGGTCTTTCATCTCTCTGAGTCGAACGCGGCTGCCAATGGGAAACTGCTCCTGTAGAAATTTCAGCCATTCCTTTGGAATATTCATCTCATGCCCCCCAATTCAATTTTCTCATCCTGGTCATCCTCGTTCTCCCCAAAATCATCTTCGCCGTCCAGGTCAAAGGGCGGATCCGCGAATAGAATCGTATCGGCCTCCAGATCTTCCTTCAGGTTGTGCAGCCCATTTTCAGCTTCCCCTATGGGAAAATACATCCATTTCCCCTCCAGATCAAAGATATAGCTGTATTCCACGCCATCGGTTTCCCAATCGTCCAGCTCATCCAGGGACATTATGCGGGCGCCGCAATCTGTCAAATCTTCGTCCCTTTGGTATGCGATGGTCACCTCAGGCTGCGCGTGATTGGAATTATGGGGATATTGCGGGTCAGGCTCCATCCTCTTGGAGTGATATAATAAAACCGCACACCTAAGGGAAGAAAGGACGAGAGGAAATGGGACAAAAATACAGTGCGGAATACAAGGCAGATGTGCTGAAGCTGGCGGATGAGATCGGGGTCAGAGCAGCCTGTGAACATCTGGGTTTATCAACAAAAACCGTGTATAACTGGCGTCGGGAAGAGCGGCTGAAGCACGGCGAATTACGCGGCGTGCAGCCGGGCGAAACAGCGGAGCAGGCGGTCGAGCGCCTGCTTCGTGAGAACAAAGAACTGCACGAGGCAAATTACATACTCCGTAAAGCGCTGGGTTTTATGGCGGGTCGATAACCGGTGTACGTCCGCGGGAACTGTATGCATGGATCAATGAGCACCATGACGGAATCAGCATCGCCCTGAGTTGTCAGGCGCTTGGCGTGCGGCGGGAAGGGTATTACGAATGGAAGCATCGGTCCATGCGGACAGACCTCGATGCACAGCTGATATCGGCCCTGAGAAAAGCGAGGAAGGAACACCCGTGTTATGGCGTGCGCGGGCTGCGGGAGACTGTGGAGCCTACGCTTCGCGTGAGCTACGGCAAATGTTATCGTCTCTGTAAAGAAAACGGGCTGTTACAACGCCAAAAACATCCACATGGCCTGACAAAGTGCAATCATCGTGACCCACAGAGTGACGATTTGGTGCAGCGGGATTTTACCGCCAGGAAGCCAGACGTCAAATATTTAAGCGATATCACGCAGATCGAATGTGCGGACGGCAGGCTGTACCTGGCCGCTGTGATGGACTGTTATGATGGGGCGGTCGTCGGCTTCTCCATGAAGCATCATATGCGTGCCAGCCTGTGCTGCGATGCCCTGCGCGATGCGGTTTCACGCTATGGTTATCAAAAGGGTCTGATACTGCACTCCGACCACGGCAGCCAGTACACCAGCCAGGAATACCGGGCGGCGATTGCGGAGTTTGGTTCCATCCGGCAGAGCATGGGCCGCACGCATTGCTGCTTTGACAACGCGCGCATGGAGAGCTTTTTCGCAACGCTGAAGAAGGAACTGGTCTACCGGCTCGATTGCTCCACCATGAAGCGGGATGAGGTTCGCAAGATCGTATTCCGCTGGATCGAGACCTACTACAACCGCCGCCGGCGCAACACTGCCAATGAACTGAATCTCCCGCCGCTGGTCAAACGGATTCGCTTCGCTGATCGTCCGTTTGCCGCTTAAGGTTTTACTCATGGGTGTACGGTTTTCTTGACTATTCCATCTCTCCAAGCGAATGCAGGTCGCCCAGAGCCAGCAGCCGGTCAACCTGTTCCGGTATGTTGTAGTGATCTGCAAGGACTTTTCCGTTGTCGTCAGGGTATCCATTCAGGTGGCAGAAGATAGTCAGGTATGGTATTCCAGCAGCTTTCTCATCCATTTTTCTTTGGGAACATACAGCATAACGCGTCCGCTGAACTCCCGCTTTGCAACTCCCTGTTCGTTGTATTTGATACTGTTGTTGCGGGATATACAAATGCCATAACTCAGAAACCGGGCAAAATCTGAGGAGTGGGTGACTTTCGTCTTTTTCTCAGACAACTCCAGTTTCAGGGTTTCCGCTAAGAAATTCTTAACATATCTATCTGTGTTACAGATAAGCTCCAGAGCAAAATGCCGGGCGTCCAGCCGCTCCAGCTCTTTGGTGGGGGCGCGCCCTCCATGCAGGGTCAGATAGTAATTCCACCCAATTTGTTCCAGATCGGAGAAGTCGGTGACGACTGTTGTCTGCTGGCAGCAGAAGGTCAGGTCGATGAGATCCTTGATCCCACTGCTCCCGAACTTTACCGCCGCTGCCTGGAACTGCGCCGCCTCCTGATCTGTGAAGCTGTTCAGACGCTTTGCCAGATAGTCCAGCTCATCCAGATTCACGCGCCCGCCCGCCAGTCGTTTGAGGATGGGGCAGGCGCTGTCCATTTTGCTGATTCGGCAGTCCTGCCGCACAGCGTCCCCTAGCTCCAACGCCTCCAACTGCTCCAAAATGGGTTCATACTCATTGGGCGGAATTGGGAAGGGGACGGCTGCCTCGCCAGATTCTTCATGCTGTGGATTTTTGAGAACTGCGTTGAAAATCATTGCTTTACCTCCGTTTCTTAACGACACACAATACTGAAACTGTGAGGCAAAGGGAATACCCAAACCCACCACTTTTACCGGCCCATCTTTGACCGTCAGTGCCGCTCGGTCAGCTCCTCTACATCGGTGCGCATACAGCTGCCGTCTTTCCCCCAGCAAAATAAAACCATGATGGGGGTAGGGGCAACCCTCGCACTTATGGGCGGTCTGTCCGACAGTCTTGCCATAGGATGCGGGGTTGTTTTGCTCTGTATTTATGTCGATTACCTCCTCCAAACGCAAAAAAGCGCCGGGGTTTTATCTCTAGAACCCCGGCGCTTACAAACTCATGTTGATTTCGTTTTGATCGGATTGGCGCATCCGCTCTCGTGGATTTGGAACATTACGCTCGATCTGGCGGCGGATATCCTCCAGCAGTAGCTGGCATTTGTCCCCGGCATAACAATGATTCTCCTTCCTCTGTAACTTTAGCGCCCTTTTTCGGAAAATGAAAACAGCGCCCTTTTTGAAAAATCTCATTTCAAAAAGGACGCTGTGGATTTCTATAGAATTTTGGGGTTCGGATCCAGCCAGCTTCTGTGAACCCCCTGTTTGGATCTTTTGTTTTAACTGTGAAATTTGAGGTGGCCCCCCCCCCGAAAAGCCCGATACCATCGGCATTTCTGCCGATGGTATCCAAAGTGGGCATTTTTTTGGTGGCCCTAAAGAGAGACTAAACGAACATTCTTCTGCGGCAAAGCTTTCTATATTATCTATAACAGAAGTATCCAGTGGGAGATTTACAAAGGTTTTCTTTCCTGTAACACTGAATTCTATTTTTAAGTGATCATCATAGAGATATACAGCGATTAGAAATGTATCGAACAGTTTTGCTTGAAAAGCTTTATCCTCAATGTTTCCGTTTTTATATAGGGACATAGCGGAAATAATATCATCCCGTGAGTAATGCAGGAGGGAAGCCTGTTCTTCATCCAAACGAGAAACCAAAATAGCCTGTTCTCTTTCCAATTCCAGCAGCCGATCCTTTGTAGTGGAGGTGATGATGCCATGTTCAATGGCTGTCAGCAGGTTTTTAGTAGCCTGTTTATTCTCGGCCAACTGGGTTTCCAAAGAGCCTATACAGGTCTGGTTTCGGTATTCCTTAGCAAAGGTCATTGCGCTGTCGGCGATCCATTCCAGGACATCGTCACGCATGATATAATTACGAATTGCGACAGCAACCTCATGCTCGATCTTATCCCGGCGTATATTGGCTTTATCACAGGACTTCTCCATACGCCTTTTTTGGCAGATGTAGTAATGATGCAGTTTTCCGTTCTTTCCAGTGCCTGAGATACCGGCCATGGGACTTTTACAGTGACCACAAAACAGTTTTCCAGTAAGTAAATAATCTCCGTTGATCCGATGCCGGCCTTGCGGATTCTTTTTCGTTTTCAACACCTCCTGTACGCGAAAGAAAAGCCCTTTGTCCACAATCTGAGGAACCCCTCCTTCGATTCGTATATCACCATAAATATATACTCCTGTGTATCTTTCATTGGTCAACAGAGCATGGAAACTGTTTTTCCCCCATGCTTTTCCCCTGCTGGTCTTTATCCCTCGGGCGTTTAAGTCGGCGGCAATATCAGCGAATGAATCTCCGCAGGCCGTCCGGCTGAAAATCTCGCGGACAATTTCATCATTCGGCGGGTCCAGGGCATAGCGCAGATCATCGCCTTTTTTGTAACCAAGCGGCAACCCTCCATTGGCAATTTTACATTTGGCGGCATTGTCGTATAACCCGCGCTTGATATCCTCCGCCATATTCTCACTATAGAACTGATTGACATTCATCATTGAGCGAAGCGCAAACCGGCCGGCAGCAGTATCGTCGAAATCCTCCTCGGCATAGAGAACCCGTATGCCCAAATCATTTAACTTGGCCTCGTTCATCATAGCTTGGAGCATATTGCGACCCATACGGTTTGACTTCCAGGCGATTACATATTTAAACTTTTTCTTTTCAGCGTCTCGCATCATCCGCTGGAAATTGGGGCGTTTGTCCGTTTTGCCACTGATGGCCCGATCAGCGTAGATCTCTATGATTTGAAAGCTATTCTGCTGGGCAAATTCCTGGCACTGCTTAACCTGCTGCTCAATGCTCACATCCCGCTGGTTGTGGGAACTGTACCGAGCGTAGATGACGGCGGTGCCGGAATAGCGTTCCTGCTGGTCCGCCAGTTTCTTGCGTGGAGACATTCTGCACCTCCCGCTTCACTTTGGATTATTGTAACGATAAATAAGATTGCTTAACTCTCTGTTGTTTACCCTCAATAGTAATCCGCAATATAGCGCATCTATCTCATTTTGGGTAAGAGTGTGATCATAAACTTCTCCGCTTTCCTCGCAGGAGAATCTAAGAATAGCCGTTTCGGCTGTTTCAAGTTGTTCCAATACGCTGTCATAAAAGCCGCATTCGCAATACTCCTCAATTGTATTTCCTGATATTACGTTTCTTGTACAGTCGTAAGAATTCACTCTTGCAGTATAAACCCGTTCTCCGTTGATGCTCAATTCAATATGATCAAAGAATAACCAGTCGGTTTTTCTAAAGCCAACTTTTATATTTAGGCTTGTACCTTCGACAGAAACGGCAACAGAGCTATCTTTTGTGATGCTGTCAGCCCCAACAAAAGATAAAACATATTTACTGTCAAATTCATCTAAACTGATGTTCCAATTCTCCTCATACTGTGATGCTGGAATAATCAAATCAAGTATTGCGTAGGCGGAATCAAGCGGTGTTGCATCATTTTCTGACAAATACTCGTTAATGTATGCAATAAGTTCTGAATAACGATAAGATTGATATAAGTTGTTATACTGATTTTGCCGTTCTTCATCGCTAAAAAAGTCACATAAAGGACGCAGATCGAGTTCCCCATCTTTTATAGTTGCCTCGTATGAAACCCCATCTTTATCGCAATATTCACCTGTGGCATTGTAAAAATCAGTAAAAGTTCCTATAAAACTGGATCCATCAGGGTAGTAGAGTATCCCATCACCAGAGAGGACTCTAGCGTTAAATGTACCCTCATATTTTTCTCCCGTCTCCATAATAAAGGTCCCACGTCCTGTTTCAGAATCGTTAGTAAATTCACCGCTATAAACCTGTCCACTTTCCCAAGTAGACGTACCAGTCCCTTCCCAATGACCAGCAATCCATTCTCCCTCATATGTCCATATTTCTCCGGTTGAGTTTTTTGATGTAAACTTTCCCCGCCCATCTGGAAGCCCGTTCTCGTCGATTTCTCCAGAGTAGGTTCCAGTACGCGTTCCAAACAAGAAGTTAAGGGTAATTTCTCCCTCATAAACTCCTAAAGTGCTTGACGTTTCAATAGACGGTTCACTTTGTTGGGCATTGCCTCCTGCGCCGTTACTACACCCGACAAAAAACAGCACACAAGCAAGGATAATTGCAACTTTTTTCATAAGAACGTCCTCCTCAAATTAAAATGTCCCTGCCTTTTGCAATAACGAAAACAGTTATTTTATCACATTTTTAATTATTTTTAGTAAAATATGATATAATTTTCCTGTACAAATACATAGCCTTGGCGCCAGGGCGGAAAGGAGTCCCCGTGAGCAACAACGAAAAGTTCAACGCCCTGCTCAATTCATGCTCTCATGCGCAACAGGTTTATAATGCCCTACTTACCTTTGCTAAACCAAGCCTCCAACAAACCGATAATGTGAGCGAGAAACGCAAGATCATCATCGGAGAGTTGTTGTCCCTCTTGAATCAAGCCGAGAGCACGCAACAAATAATTTGATTCTTCCAATGATATGTTATCTTCCCCCGGTACAACTTCAGTTGTACCGGGGGATTTCGCTTTTTGAGGAAGATGTACGCAATCTTGAAATAGAAAATTAGGCTCAACATTAAGCGCATCAATGAGTGCGTACATGATAGGTTCTTTAGGATGACTGGTTTCTTTTTCGTAGTTGGTAATTGCGGAACCAGTAACTCCTATCATTTTCCCCAATTCCTCTTGAGTGAATCCAGCCTTTTCACGGGCCTCCCTGAGACGTTTTCCAATTCCCATAATGCCCCCCCTTATACCCATATTTAAACATAAAACCCTTAATTCGTCAAGATAAAAATTCAAGAAACTTTAGAAAAAACACTTGACTTATAAAGAATCTTGAGTTATTATGGTTTTGTCATCAAGATTCTTTAGATCGGAGGGGTGAAAAATGGGAACATCTCTAATTGCTGCAAACACCAAACGTATTATCGCTGATAAGGGGCTAAAACAGCGAGTGGTTGCCGCTAAAGCTGGATTTTCTGAAAAGCAGTTCAGTGCATTGATGACTGGCAGGCGAATCATCAAGGATATTGATGTTATGGCTATCGCAATTGCGCTTGACACTACGCCAAATGACCTTTTCGGATATCCGGTAAAACGAGATACGGACCCGACCAGCGCATAATCCCACTATAGCAATATCAGAGTCTAGCAATGAAAGAAGGTGAAAGCGATGCAAGACGAAAAAGCAACCGCCCCAAAGATTCCAGCTTTGAGACGGCTCTACGAGGAAAAGCGGGGAAAAGAAATCGCCGCAGAACGATTTGCCCGTGTAATTCTCGAAAACGCAAGCGCACACGGGCTGTCCATCTGGCAGTTAGAAAAGGCCTGCAACCTGGCGATCAGTCTGTGTCGAGAAGTTTCGGTTCCCACTCTTGAAGCCCTTCAACGAGACCGGGAGAGTTGAGCAGCTCTATGTACATATCGGTGAAGGCCTCTGTCAGCAGTAAAGAATGACTGGGATATTGTGGATTATCTGGTTCGACTACTACTCTGTTTTCGGCTAACGCCTGTGTGTACTGTGCCTGCGCATAAACAAGTGCCAAGTCATAGGCTAATTTTTGCGTATTCATAAGTTCATCCCCTTTCCACCCAAATTATACCATATAGCGAGAAAAGGGGCAAACAAAAAAGCAAGAAAAAGCCGCCCGAGGGTGGTGTGAAGGAGGTTGTGAGATGCCGTTTTACTGTTCAGAGGGGGAGTTATCACTACGCGATAAGCTGATGACCGCTGTTGTGGATAGCAATCTGTCTTACCAAGAGGCAATCAGCGCACTCAACTATGTGAGAACTGTGCTCAACGATAAAGCAAACAACCTCCTGGATGGTGTCAGCATCCAAGAGGTTGCCAAGAAAGAACGCTTTAATCGGTGATGCTCGTAGGTTTACGGCGGTCGTATTCAGTGTGCAGGTCATCTACAATCTGGTAGAGCTTATCCAGCATTTCAGAGTAGTCCATTTTGGATAAGTCCTCCCTTGCTGCAAGCACCTGTACGGCCAGAGTGCCTAAGTTGTCGCGGACTTCGACAATTTGAGGGACAAGCGCATGTTCGTGACCTGGTTGGTCACAAAAAGAGCGCGTGTTGGACATGGAAACACCCCCCCCCTTCCATACTGAGTTTTAGCGACGCGGTAACACCGTCGAGACCAGTATATCAAACCGGAGAAAAAAAGGAAGGGGCGGTATGAACCCGTGCAAGAAAAAAACCGCCCAGCGGGCGGCAGGAGGGAGGTGCATTAAGTGGATGATAACAATCCGGATGCCAAAGCAATCCTGAAACACTATGGGTACAATGGCGACAGTACGGCGCAGACTATAGGGCTTTGGCCCAATGATGGCACTGCAATTGCGCGGCTGGGACAATTGCCGGAGGCACTCGGTCTGTATAAGGCGGAGAAAAGCAAAATCCGGGTAGTATTTGACTACGACCCGGATTATCCAAGGGCTGTGCTCCAAGTTTGGGGATTGACACCGGCTGCACTACTTCCCGATATCGGGAATGCATAACCAAGAAAACGCCCCGACAAGTGCTGACGACACCTGACAGGGCATACAAACCAATCCAAAACAAAGGCTTGCAACTGGATTATAACATATCTTTCTGATGATCTGCAAGTACAAAGGAGACTTTCAATGGATACATACCAATGCAATGCGCCCCATGATACCCTCGAATTTTCAACGTCCGATATCCCGGAATATATCCGAAAACTGGCGGCTCTTGCGGCTATAGAGTTGACCGAAAGTATTCTCAGGCAGCCGGACGGCCGCAGGATGCTGGCCGAAGAAACTGCGCGGCGCAAATCAATGGAGGGCCAAACCCCAAGAACTGAAAGGAGGTGATTTCTTATGAAAGCTGTTGGAATTGTTCGCCGTATTGATCATCTCGGCCGATTGGTAATCCCAAAGGAGTTTCGCCGAACCCTGGGTATCAACGAGAACGACCCTATGGAGATTCTCGTCACAGATGATGGAATTCTGGCGCGGCCGTACAAGCAGGGCTGTATCTGCTGTGGTTCTACAGAAGACCTGGTGAATTTCAAGGATGTCTCTCTGTGCGGCAACTGCATCCATGCGTTTGCTGAAAGGAGCTGACGATTTGGCGGAATTTCATCGGACAAAGAATGGAACACCTTGGCTCGAAATTACCTGTGAGGAGCTGTCCGGCTATTCTGGGATGGACAACCCTATTTGTGACAATTGTCTAAGCAGATTGGCCGGCATCAGCAACATCATCCTTCTTCCTATTCTCAATGAAGCATATTGCCCCAAATGCGGCAAGGAGCGGTTGGACAAAATACGGCCTTATCCGGGAGATCGCTTTATCGAAGAAAGGAGGACGCGCTTTTACCTCGAATACTTCGGACTGCAAGAGGATGATCTAGCGCCGTGATCGGACTTTCATAAAAAAGAAGCCGTCTCCGCTGCCACGAAAACGGCTTTAAGCAAAAAGAACTTTATTTAGTTTATCAATGGAACGGTAAAAAGTCAAGTTCATTGGGGGGCAACTCCATGCAAAATGACAACGAATTGCGCTGCCTGCGTGTTGACCTTGGCCTGCCAGCAAAGGATATGGTAGCCATCGTCCAAACCTTGTATCCCAAGTTCGATAAAACCATGCAAAGCAAATGTGAACGTGGCGACGAGTATGGTGTGAATATTAGACCGGACGCTATGAAAGCTCTGTATGAGCGGTTCGCCCCCGAGCGGCTGGAGCCGCCTAAGAGGACGCGGCACGGCCAGCACCGGCTTACCTGTCGTATCTCGGGACGTCTGGAGGATAGCGTCTACGCGGCGTTGCAACAGCACATGGAGATCGATGGCTATGCCACAACTCAGGAATGGATCACGGCTATGGTTCTTCGGTATATCGCAGAAAAGGAGCAAGAATGAGTAATTATTTTACCTACGGCACCGTCCGTTGGGCTGACAACTGAAAGGAGCTATCACTATGATCAGAAATCCTAACGATCTCCATGACGGAGAGAAGAAAATCCGAATGCTGATTGCCGGCTACCCCGGTATTGGCAAGTCCACCTTGGCCCTGTCTGCCCCCAATCCCCTGCACATTGACGTGGACTTCGGCATCGACCGCATCGAGCCCCGGTACCGCAAGCCCTACATCCAGCCCAAGAGCTACGACGAGATCCTGGAGGACCTGACCCCCCTCAACGTCAAGGACTTCGACACGCTGGTCTTTGACACCGGCGGGAAACTCATTTCCCTCATGTCCCAGTGGGCCATCAAGAAGGATGCCAAGTATGGGCAGCGGGACGGCTCCCTCTCCCTTAAAGGGTACGGCTTCATCGGCCGTGAGTTCCAGCGCCTCATGGACTACTGTTTCTACGAGCTGGACAAGCACATCGTGGTCGTGTTCCATGCCATTGAGGAGAAGGATGGGGACAACACCCGCCTCCGCATCAAGGTCGAGGGCCAGACGAAGAACAATGTCTGGGAGCCGATGGACCTGGGCGGCTTCGTGGAGATCCAGGGCAACAACCGCACCATCGGTTTCTCCAACTGTGAGCGGTACTTTGCTAAGGGAACCAGAGGCATTCATGGTGTCTGGCAGGTGCCCGAGCTGGGGCCGGATAAGACCAACGATTTCCTGACCCGATTGTTTGCCCAGTACAACGCGCTCTCCGCCGCCGAGGTGGCTCAGAGTGTGGAGGAACAGGAGACTTACGAAGCAGCAATGGCCGAAGGGCGGAAGATCGTCGCCGGCATCACCGATGCGGACAGCGCCAACGCTGCCATGTCGAAAATCAAGGCCGTCAAGCACGCCCTGACCTCTAAGAAGGAAGTCAATGCGGCTTTCAACGCCAAAATCAAGAAACTGGGACTGTTCTATGACAATGTGTTGAAGAAGTACACCTCGGCACCTCCGGAGGGAGATAAGGGGGCGGAGTAAATGGCCCGGTATTTGATGACACACAGTTTACTCAGTTCTTGGCTCTATTCAATGGCGAGCAATCCCTATGAAGATATGACCACCAAGCGCGATCCAATGGCAGAGTTCATGTCTACGCTCAATAGGGAGCAGACAAAACCTAGCGGCAAGATGCTGAACGGCATCACGTTTGAAAATTTGGTCACAGCAATTCTTAGAAATGCGGCGGAGTTCGACTACTGCGAAATGAACGAAAAAACCAAGGAAATTCGACAGTTCCACATTCAGACGGCTGACCATAAGTGGTATGATGCCGCCGCTAAGGTGGCTCAAACTGTCAGCGGGGGCGTTTTGCAATACCGGGCCAACAAAACTATCGTGGTTGGCGGTCTGACGCTGGTACTGTATGGCCGGCTGGACTGCCTCAAGGCCGGAGACATCAAGGACATCAAGTTCTCCAGTAGCTATGACCGGGGTAAGTATTTCAGCAGCACCCAACACCCAACCTACTTTGAAATTGTCCCGGAGGCGAAGACCTTTACATATCTGGTAAGCAACGGCTCCGAGGTATGGACGGAGCGGTACTACCGCGAGGAGACGCCCAGCATCATCCCCACCATTTCAGACTTTTTGGAATGGCTGGATGCCCTGGAGCTGGCCCCGCTTTACAAAAAGAAGTGGCTGGCGCTATGAAGGGACGACTGATTGATCTATCACTGGGCCTCAATCGAAAGCAACGTATTACCATCGAGGTCGACAGAGATTTCCGAGAGGATTTCGACCGGCTCAAAGAGGCCGAGTTGGATGTGGAGATTAAAAAACACCGTAACCGCCGTTCTCTGTCGGCCAATGCCTATTTTCACGTCCTGGTCAGTAAGATTGCCGCTGAACGCGGCGGCAGCGAGGACAGCACCAAGGAATCTCTAGTATGCGAGTACGGCGCCTTGGCCAAAGATCAGGACGGACTCACCGTAGGTTTCAAACTTCCTGCGTCAGTGGATGTGACCACCATCTATCCCTATGTGAAATGCTTTGACACCCGCGTGGAGAACGGCAAGATGTTCAAATGCTACTTGGTCTACAAGCAGACGCACCTCATGGACAGCAAGGAAATGGCTCGGCTGATTGACGGGGCCATCGAGGTAGCCAAGGAGCTGGGCGTCGAGACGGATACCCCGGAGCAGCTGGCCCGGTACAAGGAGGACTGGAATAAGGAATGAGAAAAGTTTACTGCGACTACTGCGGCCGGCAGGCTGAGTATGTGGACAGCAAGGTCATCTACGGCAAGAGCTACGGCATGATGTACCTCTGCCGGAATTGCATGGCCTACGTCGGTGTTCACAAGGGCACCGACAAGCCCTTGGGCCGGCTGGCCAACGCGGAACTCCGCTGCTGGAAGAAACGGGCCCACGCCGTTTTTGACCCCCTGTGGCAGCGGGGGCGCTTCCGCGGCCACCGCAACGCGGCTTATGGCTGGCTGGCCCAGAAGATGGGCCTGCCCGTGGAGCAGACCCATATCGGAATGTTTGATGTGGCGCAGTGTCGCAAGGCCATCCATATCATTGAGAACGAAACGCGAGGAGGAAGTTCACATGGATGAAAAGAGAAGCCCCGAGGAGCTGCTGGCGCAGCTGTGCCTGGAGCCCGGCTTCGTGCTGGTGCCGCAGGACCGCTTTGAGGAACTGGTGCGGGCCGAGGCGGAGCGCGACGTCTTGGAAGTCGTAATTTTGGGAAACAAGAGCTACAACGTCGATGTCGTCATGGCCGCCATCAAGAAAGCCCGGAACAAGGTGCTCCTGGGCAAGCCGGAGGTGGAGGGCGATGCTCAATAGAATCATCATCATGGGTCGGCTGACCCGTGATCCGGAACTGCGCAGTACCCCAAACGGCACGTCTGTTGCCTCTTTCACCCTGGCGGTAGACCGTGACTTCAAAAATAAGCAGACCGGAGAGAAGGAAACGGACTTTATCGACATGATCGCCTGGCGTTCTACTGCCGAATTTGTTGCCAGATATTTTACCAAGGGCCGTATGGCCGTAGTGGAGGGTCGGCTTCAGATTCGTCTTTGGGAGGACCGCGATGGTAATAAGCGAAAGTCCGCCGAAGTCATAGCCGACAGCGTTTACTTTGGGGATTCAAAGAAAGATAATGATGGCCGTAGTGATCAAAATTATCCAGCGGGCGGATACAGCGATGTTCCAGGCGGAAGAGGTACGCCGCCGTCTGCACCTGTGTATTCTATTCCCGACTTCACCGAGGTGGACGATGACGGGGATTTGCCATTCTGATTTATTTGGACAGGCCGTTCCATGCGGGCGGCCTGTCCAAAAGGCCCTGTGGCATGGACAAAGTTAAAAAGGAGTTGGATGATCTATGTCCCGCAGAGAACAACCGTATCTTCCGCTTTATGTCATGGATTTTCTTACAGATGAAAAATTGGTTGAGTGCAGCGCAGAGAGTACAGGCGTCTATATCCGGCTCATGTGTCTTATGCATAAATCTGAACAGTATGGTGCGATTTTGCTCAAGCAAAAGGATAAGCAAACTGGAAAGCAAATTTATGATTTTGCTTGTAAATTAATGCGGCAAATGCCTTATGACATAGAGACGATCGAGCGTTCATTGACAGAATTGCTGAATGAAGGCGTTCTGTCCATGGATGGGGACGTTTTATTCCAGAGGCGTATGGTGCGTGACGGCAAACTCAGCGATACAAGGGCTTCTGCGGGAAAAAGAGGCGGACAAGGGCGAGGGCAGAAAAACGGCGCGCGGGCTTTTGCTTCTCGTTTTGCTTCGGATTTTGCTCAAGCAAAAACCGAAGCAAACGCTGAAAATGAAATTGAAATTGAAAATGAATATGAAATTGAAGATAAAAGTGAAGATGAAGATAACAGAGATATTCCGAAAGAGGCAAATACCTCATTGCCCGCGCGCGAGAAAATGAGTCGGCTGCGGAAATATGGTCAATACGGATGGGTGAAGCTGACAGACGATCAGTACGAGCGCCTTCAACGCGAACTTGGCGATGCCGAACTGCAACGATGTATTGATTACATCGATGAGAGCGCCCAGATCACCAAAAACAAAAACAAATGGCGGGACTGGAACCTTGTAATTCGAAAATGCAGCAGAGATAGATGGGGATTGTCTGTGAAAGGGGGTGCTGCTCCTGGAAGGGATCAGCCGCATTCTGCCGAATTTAAACCTTCAACTGGATTCCGAAAAGCCGAATCATCCTGACGAGTATGCCGACCTTCGGCAGTATGGCCAAAAGATTACCTCAAAGCAAGCCGAGGATCGAGGAATAAAATCAACCTGCGGCCCTGCTCCGCCACCGGAAAAATGCAAATATTGCGGCGCGCCGCTTTACTACGAGGGCATGATTATGCCCGATCTTACCAATGACCGTGACAATGCTCCCCCGCCCTGGATATTCCGATGGACAAATATGCCAATTCGGTGTACCTGCCCTGATGCTGTAAAACATTGGGAACGGTACGACGCAGAACAGGAACGAAAACGTCTTGAGAAGGAAAAAGAGCAGCAGAGGATGTGGCATCGCCGTCGGGTAAACGATCTACTTGCCAAAAGCGGGATTCGAAAACGGTTTCAGCAACGGACGTTTGAACGTTTCAAAGCCGATACCCCGGGCAGAAAGCAGGCATATAACGCAGCCCGGGAATATGCTGAAAATTTTGCAATTATCAAAGAGACCGGCGATGGACTGTACATAGAGGGAACCAATGGGACCGGCAAGACACATTTGGCCGCCGCTATCGCCATGTACCTGACCGATAAGGAATACTCGGTTATTATGAAAACGTCCTTTGATCTGCTGGACGAAATTAAAAGGGCTTTTGACGACGCGTACACATCGGAACATGAGGTCATGAAGGCATATCGGGAGTGTGATCTCTTGATCATTGATGATCTTGGCAAAGAACAATGTACCGATTGGTCTATGTCAATTCTTTATTCCATCATCAACGAGCGATACGAAGCCATGAAACCAATCATTATCACCACAAATTTTGGCGCCGAGGATTTAATCCGCACACTTACTCCACGGGGATACGGATGCCAGAAAATTGAGTCTATCATAAGCAGGCTGCGGGAGGTATCCCAAACTTTGACAATGGCTTGGGATGACTACCGCAGCAGACAGGAGGAATGATGAAGCAATACAGGATTTGGATGTTACCCTACATAAAACTCTGTGTACTTGTGGCCGTTGCCACGATTATGGCGGTTGCGTCTGTAATGAAGGGAGACGCCCCTAATAAAAAAGCTCTGACAGACGTGCCAACTGCACCAATGGAAATACTCCCGGCTGCTGAAATGGTCATTTTAGAGCAGGAAATGGAAGCAGAATCTCCAATCCCACAGATCATCGAGCGGTATGATTCTATCAACATTTCAGAAAACGAATTACATGAACTGGCAGCGATTGTCTATCTGGAGGCTGGAAATCAAAGTGCAAAAGGCCAACAGGCCGTTGCGGAAGTCGTATTGAACCGTGTGATTTCCCCGGACTTCCCGGACAGTGTACATGACGTGCTGCATCAAGGAGAGGACACAGCGATGCCGCAGTTCTCCGCAATTTGTGTTCAGCAAACCGCAGAACCGGGACAAATGCAATATGAAGCGGTTGCCGCCGCTTTATATGGTCCGTCCGTTCTTCCGGCTGATGTGGTGTACTTTTCTCGTAACGGTGAGAATGATCGCATATGGGGGGCCATTGGAGATCATATATTCTGCTTTGGTTATGTTTGGGAGTGATGTCATGAAACAAATGCAGCTTAAAAGATTCTTACATGCCCTTTGTGGCCTGGGGTTCCTGATACTGTTTGGCACCGCCAACGCCAGTGATTTAAACAGTATCTCGATTAGCCGGACGTTCTGGCAATCGTTTGTTGGGCTGACGATGTTCATTGTCGGCGGAACGCTGGGAGGATTGATTGAATGGTAAGGAACAAAGACCCCAAGCGCCAATGGCAGGGTGCTGTCAGCAAGGCCAGAGGCAGACAGTTCGAAGAACAGATTGACGCTGCGTTTGAATATTATCGTAATCAGGGCAGCGCCATTATCGAAAAGACCCCTGAACCGATGCGCCCCATCAAAAACCTTGGCGCTGGAAAATTTATTGCTTTTTTCGAACGCAAAGCACAACCGGACTATAAAGGTGTCATCAAAGGCGGCCAGGCGGTCATTTTTGAAGCAAAGTTTACATCAGCCGATCGCATGGAACAAAGCCGGGTACTTCAAAGCCAGGCTGAATATTTAACCCATTATCAGTATCTTGGAGCAAGGTGTTTCATCGTGGCAGGGTTCGCCTCAAATGGGGTTTACCGGCTCCCTTGGGATGTTTGGCGGAACATGAAGGAGCGTTTTGGCCGCAAGTACATCACTGAATCAGATCTGCAAGAATATCGAGTGCTGACGGCACAAAACGGTGCGCTGCTGTTGCTCGATTAAGAAAGGGGTTTATCATCATGAGCGAGATTTCCAAGTACGAAGCCTACAAAAAGAAGTTGCAAGGTGTTTGCGACGAAAACGATCTGGTGTTTCGCTTTCGTTGTGACAGATATCCTATTACCCTGACCATTAAGCCGGTCACTGGTCTGGAGGAACAGCTATCTTTACTGGAGAATGTCGAGGATAAGGGATACACCAGTCCCGATGCATCCATCGTGTTTTTCTTCAAAGATGGCAGTATAACCTACAAGACCTCGCAGACCTTCACCATTAACGACACACTGTTCTCCAAAATCAAAAACCTATTCAAAAACATGCACTACTGCTGGCTCCAGTTTTTCTTTCGGGATGTGGTCGAGAAGGGCGTTTTGACACCGAAGACCATGCCGGTTATCGATAAAAGCAACGATGACCTTCCAAAAGAAGCGGAGCCGCTGGAGAGCTTTGACGATGAAGGGGAATATGGAGATGACGGTACCCTCTCCGGAGATGACGAAGGGGACGGCGCGCCCCCTGTTGGCGAAAGTGGGAACCCTCCGGCTACGGACCTCGATGACCCTGTCCTCCAGGAAGCCGCACGTATCGTCAGGGCCGAGAACAAGGCCACGGTCTCCCTGCTGCAACTACGCATGGGCATCGGATATGCCAAGGCCGCGCGCATTATCGACGCCCTGGAAGATCTCGGTGTGGTCGGCCCCTTCAATGGCTCCGAGCCGCGCGAGGTTTTGCCCTATGACGAGCCCGACGATCAGGAAGGCGGTGACGAGAATGGCTAAGACCCGAATGGACAAGAAGTACACCGGAGAAGTCATGAAGCAGGCCCAACAAATGAGCCGCGAGGACTACAAGGCCGTCAAGCACATGGACAAGGTGCAAATGATCGCATACCTGCAGCGTATCTATCGCCGCGGTTACGAGGCTGGCGTCAAGGCCGAAGCTACGCGTCAGAAAGCGGAGCAGGCAGCCGCAGAAGCTGTCGCGGAGGAGTAAGCTATGGGAAAGGCCGTTCGTCGCGTCAGAGGAGAGGCGCAGAAGAACATCATCAGATGCATGGACATTCTGATCGGGCGATATTCCCGGTGGGAAGTGTGGCAGGACTTCATCATCATGTCCGCCATCAGTATTGCAAATCTCTTTGACGGCCCACATCGGGAAGCCCGGGAAAAGGAGTACATGACCCGCTCGGGAAAATACTCTGCCAAAGAGATGGCGGTTTTTGCACAGATGCTCGCAGAAGTTGTCGCCGATCTGGAGCACAACCCCGATCAGGACTTCCTCGGGGAATTGTTTATGGCTCTCGATCTCGGAAACGAGTGGGCGGGTCAGTTCTTTACCCCGTACTCCGTCTGCCGCGCAATGGCCGCCGTGTCCTACGGCGAAGACCTCAAAGCAAAAATCGAGACACATGGTTGGGCCTCCGTGAATGACCCGGCCTGCGGTGCGGGGGCGCTGCTGGTAGCATTCGCCAACGAGTGCCGCCGTCCCGGAAATGACGTCAACTATCAGACGTCGGTGCTGTTCGTAGCGCAGGACATCGACTTTTTGGCTGGATGTATGTGCTATATCCAGTTGAGCCTCATGGGTTGCCCCGGATATATTGTGATCGGCGATACCATCGCTCACCCCAGCACGAGCTATGACCCAAGGGGACTACTTCCAGTCAGCGGCTCAAATATTTGGTTTACCCCCATGTATTTTCGTGACATATGGCATTGGCGCAGAATTTGGGCACAGATGGCTCTCATGTATCGGCCGGCGGTTTCGCTGGATAAGGTCGAGAAATCTGCTCTGGAACAGCCCGCCATTGTTGAACAACCGCTGACGCAGACCAAGACCGGGCAGCTATCTTTCTTTTGATGGGAGGGGAACACATGAAGCGATGGACACCTGAAGACGAAGTGATCCTTTGTGAATGTTGGGGGACGATGACCGTTGCTGGTCTGTGCAAAAAGCTCAACAGATCGAAAAACGCCGTTATGATGAAAGTAAACAGGCTCGGACTCCCGCCTTACTTGGAAAGCGGCGAGTATATCACAATGCGTCAACTTATCCTTGCCCTTGGATATAGCGGAAGCTCAGACAGCTACAAAATCAAAAGCTGGATCCAGAACAGAGGATTCCCTGTGCGAAATAAGCGGCATACCAAGAAAGTCGTCAGAGTTGTTTTTCTGGACGAGTTCTGGAAGTGGGCGGAGAAAAACCGCTCCTTCCTGGACTTCTCCAAAATGGAGCCGTTGGCCCTGGGTGCGGAACCGGAATGGGTGGCCGAGCAGCGTCGGAAAGACTTCCAGGCGTTTGCCATCCAGCGCAAGGACCCATGGACGCCCGAGGAGGACGGTCGGCTGAAGATCCTTGTGGAGCAGCAGCGATATGGGTATGCCGAGCTGTCTGAAATGCTCAGGCGGTCAGCTGGAGCAATCCAGCGCCGATGTACCGACCTCAGCCTGAAGGCTCGACCGGTCAAGGCGGACAACCACGGGAGCACAGCCACATGGACCAAGGAGGATTTCGACAAGCTGGCCGACGGTATCCGCCGGGGTGACAGCTACACGCTGATCGGCAAGGCAATCGGAAAGTCCGAAAAGGCCGTCCGTGGCAAGGTCTACTTTGTGTACTTAACCGAGAGCCAGGACCGTGTGCGGGCCATGATGGGAGACTGCTCCTGGGGCTACGGAGCGCCGGAGCCGACCGTGAAGCAGGCAGTCTGTCTCTCCAGGACAAAGACAGAAGCACGGAAAAACCTATCTGCCCTTGTCGGTGTGCTTCGTTACCGCATGAATCAACTCGGGTATGACCCCTACTGGCAACGATTCATGTGTATGAACTGGGATGACATCGGCGGGTGCTCTGCCGGGTGCGCTGATTGCGACTCCTGCGCGGAGTTCCGGCGGATCCAGCCCCAGTATTGTGCTCGCTGTGGAGCTACCTTCTATGAGCGCAAGGAAAATCGCTTCTGCAGCTCCTGTCGGCAGGCCCGAAAAAAGCAGGCCCAGCGCCATTGGTGCCGTGTCAATGCAAAAGTAGGAGGATAGGGATGTACTTTCTTGAACGAAAAGAGCCGGTTTGCAAGAAAGCCGTTCTCGGGAATTGCAGCTTCCCGGTAGAAACCCATCGGTGGAAAGCGATTTATACCTGCCCGGAGCGGTGGCCGCTGGAGGCTCTGCTCCGGCACATGGACCCCAAGACGCACCGCATCACATCAAATTCCCCTGCCGAGGGATAAGTCGGCCGACGAAAGGAGCTATTATAATGGCAAAGAAGGTATTGAATGAAAGGTGCCCACTACAGACGGAGTGCGAACGGAAGACCTGTGAATATGTCCGCAAGGAGCTGGAGTGCCCTTACTATTCTGCGAATGCCCGCGATGGATACTATATCTACGACCAGGAGGCGATTCGTGACCGGAGGGATAGGGAGGCCATGGACGAGGCCCTCCTTGCGTCCTTGGGGGATGATGACGATGACACCCCTGACGGCCTGGTCTATATCCCGGTCGAAGATCTCTACCCGCATCCCGACAACCCTCGGAAGGACTTGGGTGATTTGACCGAGCTGGCCGACAGCATTAAGGCCAACGGTGTCCTTCAGAATTTGACTGTTGTTCCTCGCGCCGTTACCGGGGAGATCACGGGAGAGACCTGGCAGAAGGGCTACACCGTGGTCATCGGCCACCGCCGGCTCGCGGCCTCGAAGCTGGCCGGGCTGAAAGAGCTGCCATGTGTCATCACCGATATGGACCTTCGGAGTCAGGTGCAGACCATGCTCATGGAGAATATCCAACGGTCTGACCTCACCCTCTACGAGCAGGCCCAGGGATTCCAGATGATGCTCGACCTGGGCGACAGCGTCGACGAGATCGCCCGGAAGTCTGGTTTCTCGCAGACTACCGTTCGGCGCAGGGTAAAGCTGTTGGAGCTCGACCAGAAGAAGTTCAAGAAATCGGTGGAGCGAGGGGCCAACCTCATGGACTACATGGAGTTGGACAAAATCGAGGACCCGAAGTTGAAGAACGAGGTCCTGGACGCTATCGGGACCAACAACTTCCGACAGAAGCTGGCCAACGCCATCGAGACAGAGAAAAGCCGCAAGCTCATCGCGGAGCGAGTGCAGGCCCTTTCCGCCTTTGCGACCCAGGTTGAGAAGGTGGACCACTCCACCATGCGGTATGTGCGGAACTACGGCATCTGGAACAAGAAAGACGAGGTGAAGCGTCCTGATGACGCGGACACCGTGGCTTACTTCTTCTGTGTAGGAATGCACCAGGTAGACCTCTATCGTCAAATCGTCGAGGAGCCGGAGGACACAGAGGCGGCGGCCCAGGCGGAGCGGATCAAGGCCGAGCTGGAGCGCCGGCACGCAGAGCTTGAAACCATCTCCAGGGCAGCATACCAGGCCCGATACGCATTCATCAAGGACTTCTCGGCGGCGAAAAAGAATGTGGCAACTGTTTGCCGGTTTGTTGCGGGGATGCTTCTCCGGGGCCACGATGATCCGGACGACGCTATGATGTCCGAGCTCTTAGGTATTGGCGTTGATACCGAGAATGATGAAATCGACATCCCGGCCTTTGATGAACGGTCGAAGGAAAGCCCAGAATACACCCTCCTGGCTACCGCCTACGCGTCCTTTGACGCCGAGAGAGTAAATTACTTCTGGTGGCGCTGGGACCCTGCGAAGCACAGCATGGCCTGCGCCTACCAGGAAAACGAAAGCCTGGACTTCCTGTATAAAATCCTCACCGAGCTTGGATATGAGATGTCCGACGAGGAAAAAGCCCTCCAGGACGGCACCCATGAGCTGTTCCAGGAGGCGGACGGATGAAGGCTCTTACCATTTGGCAGCCCTGGGCCTCGCTGCTGGTGTCTGGCCAGAAGAAATACGAAACCCGGAGCTGGGCCACCGCCTACCGAGGCCCCATAGCCATTCACGCCGCCATGCGGCCGGTGCGTCGGACTATCGACGCGCTGGTCGCCGACCGAGGGGATGGGTGGACTGCTCTGGACTACTTTGACGCCCTGTTCATGCACCCTGGCTCCATCAACGAGTTACCTACCGGGGCTGTCATCGGAAAGGCCCTCCTGGTGCGTTGCAACTTGATTACTGAGGACTTTATGGCGCGGCTCACGCAGCAAGAATTGGCCCTTGGCGACTTTTCTTTGGGGCGGTACGCCTGGGAGTTTGAACAAATGACCCAGTTAATAGCCCCAATCCCGGCGCGTGGCGCTCAGGGGCTTTGGTATTGGGACGCCGGCGTGTAACACAGGAGGGATGACAGGTATGAAGAAGAAACGGAAATATCAGACTGTGCAGGCAAAGGCACCCCCGGAGCCAGAGGCTGTGCAGTTCCCGTCAAGCGGTCCGGTGCAGGTCGGAGACATTGTTGCTCGCCGCCCAGTCACCTTTTCGGACAACGAGAATAAAACGGCTCAAGTGATGCGCGGGCGTGTGGTCTACGTCCACCCCAAGGGCCGCTTCCATGTAGTCGAGTTTGGCGAGGGCAGGCGAGCTGTCCGGGAGAGCTTTGCAGGGGTGAGTAGATGAAAGAAAAGATAGGAAACCTTGGCGAAGTCGCCATTGGAATACTTAATGAACTTCATACCGAACGGCTCGACTACGAAAGCGAGTATCTCCCTTTAGTCGACTGTGCCCAGCGGTGTGCAGCCTACGAAGAAACCGGTTTGCTTCCGGAGGAAGTCGTGAAAATGGGCATGATGCTTGAGGACAGCAGGCGCTATTCTGGCCGGCTCGAATTAAAGCTGAAACCCTACCTTGACATAGGCCTTGGCCCATCGGAGCTAAATGCGCTGAAACTTGCAAGCGTGGGGAAATGCGTGGTCGAAATCAAGGAGTTTGATGGCATCGCTATCGACCGTCTCCGCAAGCTGGCCCAGGCCGAGAAGGACGGGCGGCTGGTGGTGCTGCCGTGTAAGGTGGGGGATACGGTGTATGCCAGAAATCACAACGGACGGATCGTAGATGGCGTAGTAGAGTCTATCCATCAGAATTACGTTGCAGGGAAAGCTGGCCGATGGGTTGTAACAGTATATTATCCGGAATACAACAGAACAGCAGAAAGCGGTCTCCACCCTGACTTTTTGCCGACGACAAAGTTCTATGGCTTAGATGATTTCGGCAAAACCGTCTTTCCGACCCACGAGGAGGCAGGGGCGGCGCTGAAAGGCGGCGGCGAATGACCACAATGAAGAAACCGGATATTGGAACTAAAATGTATTTCGTTTGCGAGCACCTATACTGCATCCCGAACCACGCCGGGCCGGTCAAAGAATACTGCGTATGCGAGGCAGAGGTGGTAGGCTTCTTCACCGGAGGCTATACGGAAGTGCAGCTCGTGGGAGACGACCCGAATGGACACAGGACGCCATATTACTTCAAGCTATCGGAGATCGGAGAGAGAGTATTCTATGCGCCGGAAGAAGCGGCTGGCTATGCGCAGACCCTGACAGTACGGTATGAAAGGATATGGGGATGGCTAGGAGCACCGGATATCCCTATGCGGCGACCATGGGAAAATTTGCTCAAAAGCCGAAAGGAAGGGACAACATGAGCGAATGCGAGAACTGCAAGAAGTATGAGGATTGTGCTGCTGAGAGCGGCCTGACGTGGCCATGCGGGGCTTTTGTTCCAAAAACTGTCTCGAACGGACAACGCATCCGGGCCATGAGCGACGAGGAGCTATGCAAATTGATTATGGCAATTCCAGACGTACCATGTGGGCAGGTGGGGTATCCGGAGAAATGTACCCACAAATGCGAAGCGTGTATCACGGACTGGCTCAAGCAGCCAGCAGAGGAGACCCGGCTGTGCTGATTATCACCGTACAGGTCAATGCCCCGGCTGGCCAGGCTGTCGGTATCAAAGAGGATCTGGCGATGTACTTAGAGCGGTTCGGCGACATCCGAGTGGTATCGGTGACGGAGGAACAGCCCCAGTACCGTCAGATGGGGCTTTACGACGCCCGACAGCCGCAGAGAGGGAAAAAGAAGTAAGCAGGCAGATAGGGGTGAGCCAAAATGACATTACAAGAACTGTCCCAGTATTTCAAATTGCGGGAGCAACTGGCGCGGGACGAGGAGATACTGGAATCTTTGAAAGCTACGGCTTGCCCCGGAGCACAGGTGTTGACTGGTATGCCTCACGCCCCGGGAGTCCGGGATAAGGTCGGCGACTTGGCTGTCGAGATTGCTGATATGGAGAGCCAGATCGAGTACCTGCAAGAGAAGATTTCGCAGGAAGAAGCCAAGGTATCAGTCTTTATTTCCACCATTGAGAACGACCAGACGCGCATGGTGTTCAGGCTCCGTTTCCTCCGGGGGCTCGCATGGAAAGAGGTTGCAGCCGTCATCGGCGGGAGGAATACGGAGAGCGGCGTCAAGAGCCTGTGCTACCGCTACCTCGAAACTTGCAACGGCGTGACGCGCCGTGATGCTTGATGTTTTGCCCCCGGATGTGCTATGGTATGCTCGTACAATCCTAAATCAAGCCAGGCGGCCCTCTTTCGGGAGGGTCGCCATTCTTTTTGAAAGGAGGGCCACGGCCCCGCGTTTCTCCTTTGCGCGGCGGTCACAGTCCGGGCAGCTCTGTACGCCAACAGACCGCAGCGGGCAAATCAAAAAGGAGGAAATCTTGTATGTACGGCTTCATCGTACTTGCAACTTATGCCGTCGCAATGCTGGCGATCACGCTTTTGCTTTCGCGGCGGTCACAGACCACAGAGAGCTTCCACGTTGCCGATCGGAAGCTCGGCCTGGTCCAAAGCGCCATGAGCATTGCGGCCACATGGATCTGGGCTCCCGCGCTCTTCACTTCGGCAGAAAAAGCATACTCCAACGGCATCCCGGGCCTGTTCTGGTTCCTGGTGCCGAACATCCTGTGCCTGGTCATCTTCGTTCCGTTCGGGAAGCGGATCCGGGCGCAAATGCCCCATGGCATCACCCTCTCCGGGTACATGGCCGAAAAATACCGCTCCAGGGCGGTACACGGTGCCTACCTGTTCGAGCTGACCGCGCTGACGGTCCTTTCCACGGGAGTGCAGCTGCTCGCCGGCGCCAAAATCCTGGCGGCGGTGACAGGGTGGCCGTTCTGGCTGCTGACCGTCGTTCTGGCAGTGATCGCTTTCTCCTATTCCCAGTACTCGGGCGTCAAAGCGTCGGTATTAACTGATGCGCTCCAAATGGTGCTCATGCTGGCCTGCTGCGCGCTGCTCGTTCCCTGGGCGCTTTCCGCCGATACCGGCGTGTCCGACCTTGTTCGCGGCCTGGCTGGCGCATCTGGCGGATATAAGCACTTGTTCGACAGCAACGGCCTGGCGGTGTTCTTCTCCTTCGGCTTGCCTACGGCCATCGGCCTGATCGCCGCTCCCTTTGGCGACCAATGCTTCTGGCAGCGGGCGTTCTCCATCCAGGAGAGCAAAGTCGGCAGGGCGTTCAAGCTGGGCGCTGTATTTTTTGCGGTCGTCCCCCTGTCCATGGGCATCCTCGGGTTTATCGCCGCTGGCTCTGGCTATGTGGCCCAAGACGCCGGCATGGTCAACTTCGAGCTGGTTGGCAGCTTGTTCCCCAAATGGGTCATGCTGCCCTTCCTGTTCATGGTGATCTCCGGATTGCTCTCCACAGCGGACAGCAACCTGTGTGCCGTGGCCTCGCTGACCAGCGACTTCGGCGGCGGGATGAAAGCGGTCAAAGGCTCCATGCTGGCCCTGCTCGCCCTGGCTGTTGGTATCGCCAATATCCCCGGTCTGGCCGTGACTGACCTGTTCCTGGTCTATGGTACTCTCCGGGCCACGACCATGCTCCCCACGGTGTTGACGCTGAAAGGAAAAACGTTGTCGGCTCGCGGGGTTTTTGCGGGCATCACGGCCTCGATTGTGATTGGGATGCCGGTTTTTGTTGTTGGCACCTTCCTTGGCAGCTCCACGTTGAAAACGGTTGGCTGTCTGTGCGCTGTGCTACTCTCTGGCATTGTGGCCCTGGCTACCGCGCCCAGAAAGGGGGCGACAGCATGAGCCTGGGACGTAAGCAGAGCATCAGCAACGAAGCATGGCTGGAAGCTGTTGCAACCATTGAAAGCGCCGTCCCCCGGCGCGAGCTGGATGATTTGGTGGCTGTTACCATCGAGGACATACGGGCCACCGTAGGGCAGAAGAAAGCGGCCTACGCATGGAGTGCCGGCAAGGACAGCGTTGTACTCGGCAAGCTCTGCGAGGCCGCGGGCGTCACCGACAGCATGATCGGCGTCTGCGACCTAGAGTACCCCGCCTTTATGGCGTGGGTGAATGAGCACAAGCCCGCCGGGTGCGAGGTCATCAACACCCACCAGGACCTGGACTGGCTGGCCCGTCATCCTGATATGCTGTTTCCTAAAGACTCGGCCAAGGCCGGCAGGTGGTTCTCCATCGTCCAGCACCGGGCGCAGGCGGAGTACTTCAAGGCGCACAATTTGGACATCGTCATCCTGGGCCGGCGCCGGGCAGACGGCAACTTTGTCGGCCGCGGCACCAATATCTACACCGATGGCAAGGGCGTGACCCGTTTCAGCCCGCTCGCGGCTTGGGGCCATGAGCACGTCCTGGCCTATATCCACTACCACCAGCTCCCGCTCCCTCCGATCTACGGATGGAAGAACGGCTACCTGTGCGGTACGCACCCGTGGCCGGCTCGTCAATGGACCGGCGGCATCAAGAATGGCTGGCGGGAGGTCTACGAGATCGACCCGACTATCGTCACCGCCGCAGCGGAGAAGCTGGCCAGCGCCCGCGCCTTCCTGAAGGGGGTGCAGGCATGAACGTTGTAAAAAAGCCCCTGGCTGAGCTTCGGCGCCCCGAGCGAAATGTCCGTATGCACACCGACAAGCAGCTGAAAGAATTTCGCCGGTCTGTGGAGATGTTCGGCCAGATCCGCCCCATCGTCATTGACGAGGGCGGCGTCATCCTGGCCGGCAACGGCCTGTTTGAAACCCTCCTTGCCATGGGCCACGCTGAGGCAGACTGCTATGTCGTGTCCGGGCTGACTGAGGCCCAGAAGAAAAAGCTCATGCTGGCCGACAACCGTGTATTCGACCTGGGTGTGGATGACCTGGCTGCGCTGGACGCCCTCGTTCTGGAGTTGAAGGACGACCTGGACATCCCCGGCTTTGAGGAAGACCTGCTCCGAGCCATGGTGATGGAGGCCGATGAAGCCAGCGACGCCCTCATGGAGTACGGCACCATTGAATCGGAGCAGGCTGCAGCCATCACCGAAACCCGCGAGCGGTATGCCGCCCGAGACGAAGCGGCCGCCCAAAGCGCCGAGGAGGTCACCCCTGTATCGACCGGCGTTCCCACGGCAGACGAACCGGCCCGGCGTTTTGTGCTTTGCCCGAAGTGTGGTGAGCGGATATGGCTGTAAAGCGTGTTCGCTCCGATATGGACGTGGTGACGGCGGCGCAGCAGCGCATCAAGAACGTGTTCTCCAACGGCGTCCCCGTCTACCTGTCGTTCTCCGGGGGCAAAGACAGCATTGTCCTGGCCGATCTGACCTATAAGCTGATCCAGGCGGGAGAGATCGACCCCTCCCTGCTGACTGTTCTGTTTGTGGACGAGGAGGCCATCTTCGACTGCATTGAAGCTACGACCAAGACCTGGCGGAAGAAATTCCTGCTGGCCGGTGCGAAGTTCAACTGGTGGTGCATCGAGGTCAAGCACTTCAACTGTCTCAACGAGCTATCCAGCGACGAAACCTTCGTCTGCTGGGACCGGCGCAAGCGCGACGTCTGGGTGAGGCAACCGCCTCCCTTTGCGATCCGCAACCACCCCCAGCTCCGGCCGCGGGTGGATAACTACCAGTCGTTCCTCCCCCGGGTGACGATGGACGGCATTATGGTCACCGGCGTCCGGGCGGCGGAGTCTGTGCAGCGTTTGCAGTACATGGCCGCGCTGAACATGGGCGCGAAGGGCATCACCGGCACCAACACCATCTATCCCATCTACGACTGGAAGACGACCGACGTCTGGCTGTACCTTCGGGACCAGCATATCGACATTCCGGAGGTCTACCTGCAGATGTACCAGGTGGGCGTGAACCGGAACCAGCTCCGCGTGTCGCAGTTCTTCTCCGTTGATACCGTCCCCGTCCTGGTCCACCTGGGCGAGTACGACCCATCTCTCATGGAGCGCGTGCTGCGCCGGGAGCCAAACGCCTATCTGGCCGTGATGTACTGGGACAGTGAGATGTTCCGCCGCACCACCAAGAAGCGCAAGGAGCTGGAGGGCCCAGACCAGAAAGACTACCGCGCCCTGCTGAAAGATATGCTGCTGATCCGCCCGGGCGAGTTCTTCAACACCCCGCACAAGAAAGACGTCGCCAAGCAGTACCGCAAGCTATTCATCCGCATGGACGGCATGGCCCGTCCCCGGGACTACCGGAAAATGTACGAAGGGCTGGTAGCTGGCGACCCGAAGCTCCGTACCCTGCGGGCCATCTACCAGGACATCTCCTGTGCATACGCAGCCTACGCCAAGAACTTCCGCAAAGGAGGTGAGGCAAATGGCTGAGGTGGATCTGTTCGCGCCGCTGTCATCCCTGCAATGGGTAGACCGCGACGCGCTCAAGCCCAATGACTACAACCCCAACAAGGTCAACCGTGAGAACCTGAAGCTGCTGGTGCAATCCATTCTCACAAATGGCTGGACGCTCCCCATTGTGGTGCGCCCTGATTACACCATCATTGACGGCTTCCATCGCTGGACCGTCGCGGGCGAGGAGCCGCTGCACACCAAGCTCCAGGGCAAGGTGCCTGTGGTGGTCGTACACCATGAGGACGCGTCCGAAGATATCTACGGCACCGTCACACACAACCGCGCCCGTGGTACACACCTGCTCGAACCTATGAAGGCCATCGTCAAGAGATTGCTGGACGAGGGAAAGAGTGTACAGGAGATCGGGAAGCAGCTGGGCATGAGGCCCGAAGAAGTATTCCGCTTGTCTGATTTCTCCCGTGATGATTTCCTGTCCATGATGACGAAGGGGGTCAAGGGGTACAGCCATGCGGAGCTGTTGACAAAGCTATAACACAACAACACCCCAGGAATGGCGCATACATCGCGTGAGAGCGGCGTGTGCGCCTTGTCCTTGGTGCAACCCGGGGACGATGGGCAGAGCGCCGCTGTGGACGCGTATGCGCGTTGCAACGGCAGACAGAAGGTACTGTGACGCCCCGCCCCACTAAGCTGCGGGCGCGTCGACCCCGAAAAACGTGCAGTTACCAAGGAAAATTTTAGTCTGTTCCGTTCCGCTTTCTGTGGTATTTGGCATGATACCGCAGAAGATAGCGGGGAAATTTATATGCTTTATCTGCTCCTCGGGCGTAAGTCCGGGGAGTTTTGATAAAGGTCCACGTGTCACCTCCTGAGATATATAAGACCACAACAGGGTAAGGGTCTCGTCCGTGGCTGCTGGTACTGGCTACGGGTGCTCCGGTGTAATTCCGGTTAGCCCTGTAAAAAAAGCCCCGACTGCTGCAACAGTCGAGGCTTATGTGCTCGGGATTGTGGTGTTCGTGACACAGATACCATACCACATTCCGCACGACCCGTCAAGAAACGGGCGTGCTCCGCGAAAGGAGGTGCACAATGGCAGAAATCCATAAAACCATTACAGAGGATACCGAGGTTAGCACCACGGAGCTTGCCTGCATACTCGGCATCACCGGCCGCTATGTGCGGCAGATGGCAGAGGACGGCGTATTGTCGAAGGTCGACAAAGGACGCTTCCTCCTCGCGGAATCCGTGCAGAAGTACATCAAGTACACTGCCAAGGACGCCATGAACGAGGAGGACATCAAGCTCGACAAGGCCAAGAGGACGGCGGAAGTCACCCTCAAAGCCTCAAAAGCACAGGTCGCGAAGCTGGAAGCCGAGGAGATGAAAGGCAAAATGCATCGCGCTGAGGACGTTGAAGCTATGACCTCCGATCTGGTGTACGCCATTCGCGGCGCACTGATTGCCCTGCCCGGGCGTCTGGCCGTAGACGTGGCGGCAGTAGAAAGCCCCGCCGAAGCCTCGGAGATCATCCGCAAGGAAGTCTACAAGGTCATGCGTGAGCTTGCGAACTACCGCTATGACCCGCAAAAATACGAGGAGTTGGTGAGAGAACGCAGGGATTGGGATATTATGGAGCGTGATGGCGATGACGAGTAACCTGAACGCAATCCGGATCAACAGGGTAATTTCCAAGGCATTGAAGGGGCTTGTACCCCCTGCCGATCTGACGGTGACAGAATGGGCGGAAGCTTGTCGCCGCCTGTCGACGGAAAGCTCTGCCGAGCCGGGACCGTGGCGCACCGAGCGCACGCCGTATCTCCGCGAGCCGATGGACGCTTTTACGGACCCGAGGGTGCGGCATATTGTTATGGTTGCTGCGTCGCAGGTTGGTAAATCCGAGTTCCTGAACAACTGTATCGGCTACATCATCGACGAGGATCCGGGCAGTATTCTTTTCGTCCACCCCACAGGCATTGACGCGAAGGAATACTCCAAGCTCCGTATCGCGACGATGATCCGGGACTGCCCCACACTGCGCAAAAAGGTAAGCAACCCCAAGAGCCGCGACAGCAACAACACTATTCTCCAAAAGACCTATCCCGGCGGAATCCTCACCATGTGCGGCTCTACTGAGGCGCACGCCCTGGCATCAAAGCCCATCCGTTACGTATTCGGCGACGAACGCGACCGATGGGCACTGTCTGCCGGTAATGAGGGCGACCCTTGGGGTTTGGCAATGGCTCGACAGACAACCTTCTACAACGCTAAAGCGGTAGAGGTATCTACCCCCACCATCAAAAACACCAGCGCCATCGAATTGGCCTACGCAACCGGAACGATGGAACGGTGGAAATCGCGCTGCCCCCATTGTGGGGAGTATCACGAGATTCGCTGGGCAGATATCCGCTTTGAATACGAGGAAAACATCATCGTCGGCCGCAAGACCTACAAGGTGACGAATGTCTGGTATGTCTGCCCTGGATGCGCATGTGTATCCAGCGAGTTTGAAATGAAGCGCGTTCCGGCAAAGTGGATGGCAGAAAACCCCGACGCCTACGAACAGGGGACTCGCTCTTTCTGGCTAAATGCCTTTGTTTCCCAATGGGCAACATGGTCGTCTATTATCCTGAAGTTCCTGAATGCACAGGGAAACACTAGGAAAATGCAGGTTGTTTACAACACCTGCTTCGGCGAGGTATGGGAAGATCGCGGCGACTTGGAGGACGAAGATAGCCTGATGGCACGGCGAGAGGAATATGACGCCGAGCTTCCCGAAGGTGTCCTTGTCTTGACGGCCGGCGTCGACACACAGGACGACCGTTTTGAGTACGAGATCATCGGTCACGGGCATTTCGGAGAAACATGGGGCATCGAAAAGGGTGTCATCATGGGACGCCCGGACGATTCCGAGACATGGGCGAAGCTGGATGATGCAGTTTTCGACCGCGTATTCCGGTTTGCTGACGGTACCGGCCTGCGGCAGTCTGCGTCCTTTGTGGACGAAGGCGGCCACTTCACGCAGGAAGTTCGCTTGCAGTGCCGCGCGCGTATCGCGAAGCAGGTCTTTTGTATCAAGGGTATGCCTGGGCCAAGCAGACCGTATGTGCCGCCCCCGAAGCAACAAAAGATCACCGTCCACCAGAGGTATATCGGCACCTGTTGGCAGTATCAGATCGGCGTTGACTCCGGCAAGCAAATCATTCAGGACAATCTTCGTGTTAAGACCAAAGGCGCGAAGTATTGCCATTTTCCCCGGCGTGACGACTATGGTAGCGCATACTTTGCCGGTCTGCTCTCCGAGCGGTTGGAGTATGACGCCACAAAGAAACAGCCGTGGATTTGGAAGAAGATCCCCGGGCACGAGCGCAACGAGGCGTTGGATTGCCGCAACTACGCTATGGCGGCGTTTAAGGCGCTCCCTGTCAATCTTGATGAGGTAGACAGACGGTTAAGGGAATCCCGCGGTAAAGCCCCCTCTGCACCCGTTGCAACTGCTCCGGCAACTACCCCGAAGCGGAAGACGAGAGCGAAAAAGCGCGGCTCCGCGCTGGATAGATATTACGACAGTTGGTAAGGTGATTTGACATGGCTGATAAGACCGAAATCAAGGCAAGACTGGAATTCCGAAAGGAAGCTCTGAAGAAGCTGCGTGCCGCGTATCTGGCGCTGATCGACGGAGGAGTGAAAAGCTATACCATCAACGATCGGACACTGACGCGTTTCGACCTGCCCGATCTCAAAAAAGAGATTGAGGCCGCCGAGGCCGCCGTCGACACGCTGACGGCACAGCTCATCGGCCGCAAGCCGCGCAGAGCGTTCGGGATCGTTCCCGAAGATTGGTGATCTTTTTCGCGAGGTTGTGAAAATGCCAGGGTATACGCCCGAGAGGGTCTTACTACAGGCTGACCGGCGGAATTCGATTCTTTTGCCGCCGGGAACCTGTTTTTATTCCGATAATAGGAGGCGAACACATTGAGCAAGAGCCAAAAGTGCCGCAAGGCTCCCAATGCCAAGGGGTACAGCGAAGCTGGCGCGAGCCTCGACCGGCGTTCAATGAAGGGCTTCACCGCACAGAGCGGGTCGCCCAATGAAGATATAAACCACAACAACTACACCTTGCGGCAGAGGTCTCGCATTCTCTATATGTCGTCCACTGTGGCGGCGGCGGCAATCAATACCAATCGTACCAAGGTGATCGGCACCGGCCTTGTTCTGAATAGCGCCATTGATCGACAGGTGCTCGGCATGAGCGCAGATGCAGCTAAAGAGTGGCAGCGCAAAACCGAGGCAGAATTCCGCCTGTGGGCGGGCGACAAGCGCAATTGTGACGCGATCGGCATGAACAACTTCGGCTGTCTGCAACAGCTCGGCCTTAAATCCTGGCTGCTCTCCGGCGACGTCTTTCCCCTCCTGAAGCACTATAAGCGGACTCCGCTGAATCCGTACTCACTCCGCGTACATCTGGTCGAGGCAGACCGCATCAGCACCCCGGCAGAGTACGGCGGTGGCATTTCCGCCTCCGGTTATTTCGAGGGAAAGGTACCGGAAGGAAAGCCTGGCGCCGGACACAAGATTTACGACGGTGTCGAGGTGGACGAAAACGGCTTGGTGGAGGCGTATTATATTCGTAATGCCTATCCCTTCGAGTATGTAACCGAAGACATCAAATGGACACGTGTGGAGGTCTACGGCAAACGCACCGGGCTTCCTAATATCCTGCAAGTTATGGATAGCGAGCGTCCCGATCAGTATCGAGGCGTTCCGTATCTGGCTCCGGTCATTGAAACCCTTTTGCAGCTGCGCCGCTACACCGAAAGCGAGCTGATGGCGGCACTGGTGCAGTCGTTCTTTACTGCGTGGATCGAGACGGAAACGGATCAGTCTCAGATTCCCTTCAACGAAACCGGCCCCGTTAATATGGGCGATACTTTGGATGGCACAGTCAACATTGAGAGCACCGACAAAGAGGATGAATACGACAACGATTATTCGCTCGGTCCCGGTACCGTTACCCATCTGGCAGCGGGCGAAAAGGTACGCTTCGGCAATCCCAATATCCCCACCACCGGATTTGACGCCTTTGTTAAGACGTTCTGCCGTCTGATCGGTGCGGCTCTGGAGCAACCTTATGATGTGCTTATCAAGGAGTTCAACAGCTCTTATTCCGCAAGCCGCGGAGCGCTGTTGGAGGCGTGGGAAGCGTTCAAGATGCGCCGCAAGTGGTTCGTGGACGATTTCTGCCAGCCCATCTATGAAGTGTGGCTGGCAGAGGCTGTCGCCCTCGAGCGCATTAAGGCGCCCGGCTTCTTCGACGACCCGCTGATCCGCAAAGCATGGTGCGGTGCCAACTGGATTGGACCCGTACAGGGGCAGCTTGATCCCAAAAAGGAAGCCGAGGCCAATATCATGCTTATCAACCATTCCATTAAAACCCACGGGCAGGTCACCCGCGAAATGAGCGGCGGCGACTGGGAAACCAATGTGGAACAGGTTAAACACGAAAACGAGCTGCTGCGCGCAACGAGGGGCGTCGCAAAGGCCTTGACACCAGCTCCCGGAGAAGGAAGCGGTGATGGAGGTTGAATACCCCGTATATCCCGACGAGCGAAGTATGGAAAGAGAGGAAAACGAAATGAGTAATCCCTCAAAGAGCAAAGGCCCTGCCGTGAATATCCAGCGCAGTGTTTACACCATGGCCACCACGGACGGCTCCAGCGCAGAAATCGTCATGTATGGCGATATCTACGAGGAGCAGCCTGTCGATTGGTGGACCGGGAAACCCGTCGAGGGGAAGTATATTCTGCTATCCGAGTTTCTGGACGATCTGGAGCAGATCGCCAAGTGCAAGAGTATCACCATTCGCATGAACAGCTACGGAGGAGATGCCGGTGTTTCCAACACGATCCACAACCGTCTGCGTGAGCTTGCGCGGAACGGCGCCGAGCTGATCTGCGTCGTTGACGGCGTAGCCATGTCCGGCGGTTCCCTCATTATGTGCGCCTGCGATACCGTCCGCGTCAATCCGTCCAGCCTTATCATGATCCACAAGTGCTGGAGCTATATTTGGGGCGACTACAACGCTGATGAACTCCGTCAGATGGCGGATCAGAACGACGCATGGGATAAGATGCAGATTACGATTTATAAGCGCAAGACTGGTCTTTCTGATACGGTCCTTTCTCACATGATGGCCGACACCACCTACATGACGGGTAAAGAGGCTGTCGATAAGGGCTTTGCCGATGAAGTCCTGGAAGATGCCGAGCCGCTGAATATCACAGCCAGCGTTGACGGCCGTAGCCTGTTCGTGCGCGGCCGCACCATGCGTATGGAACCCGGCACATTCGCGCCCGACACTATCCCCACGGTCAATCCCGAGGCTTGCGCTTCGGTTACGACAGATGCAAATCAGCCGGAGGTCACCGGCGGACAAAAAGGAGGAAATTCCATGACCAAGGAAGAATTCCGGATGCAGTATCCGGACCTGTTCGCGGAAGTGCAGAACGACGCGATTGCCGCCGGCAACACTGAGGCCGTCAACGCCGCCATTCAGGCGGAACAGGCTCGTCTGCAGGGCATCGACGAGATCGCTGGCCTGTTCGACGACGCTCTGGTGAAGGAGGCCAAGTACGGTGAAAAGGCCTGCAACGCTGCTGAACTGGCTCTGCGCGCTGCGCAGAACGCCGCCAAACAGGGCAGGCAGTTTCTGTCTCAGTTGGACAGCGATTCCAAAGACGCCAACACCGGTGATGTCGGGGCTGCCCCCGGCGTAGACGAACCAAAGGGCGACGACGCTCTGACTCCCGAAGCTCGCATGGCAAAAACCAGAGCGGAGATCAAGTCTCTGCTCGGCAAGAAGAAGGAGGGCTAAATCATGACCAACCTGAGCAAGAAGATCGGCGAGATGGAGTTTGATGGTCTGGTGACCGATCTGACTCCTCCCGTCCAGGTGCGCGGAGGCACCATTACTAAGGGCGATGCCGAAACCATCTACAAACGCGGCACCGTTTTTGGCAAGTCCGATGCTGGCGTACTGGCCATCTATGATGGCACCAACACACCCGATTGCATCCTGTGCGACGAGGTCACTGTTGGCACCGATGCCGATGCGAGTGTGGCTGTTTACACCGCCGGCTGTTTCGATCCTGGCAAGGTGACTGTGGCCGATAGCTACAGCCTCACCGCTGCCGACTACGACAAGCTCCGCATGCGCGGCATTGTTTTCAAGTCCGCTACCCCTGCGGACTAATAGGAGGTATTACAAATGGCTGCTGAACTGAATTTCTTTGACATTTATGTGCTGATCGCCATCACCGAGGAGATCGTTCCCAAGCAGACCTTTTTCAAGGATCGCTATTTCCCCACGGGTGAGGGCGATGTTTTCGCCGCTGACAAAGTGCTGACCGAGTACCGCAAGGGCGACCGTAAGATGGCCGCTTTCGTTTCTCCCCGTGCCGGCGATATTCCCATGGACCGCCGCGGCTACTCTATCCACGAGTATCAGCCTGCGTTTATCGCTCCTTCCCGGCTGCTGACCGTTGACGAGCTGCACAAACGCGGCTTCGGCGAGGCGCTGTATCCGGGCATGGATAAGGCTGCTCGTGCCGCCCGCCTGATTCTGGAGGATCAGACCGATATGGATCTGCGTATCACCCGCCGCGAGGAGTGGATGGCTGCACAGACCATGATTAACAACGCCTGCACTATGCAGGAGTACATCGACGACAAGACCAAGGGCGACACCCTGTATGTCAAGTTCTTCGACAATGCCAGCGAGCACCTGTATGTGCCCGCCGCCAAGTGGACCACTTGGGCCATTATGCGCGCCGACGTAATCGCCATGTGCCGCCAGCTCTCCAAGCGCGGTTTACCCGCCACCGATCTGGTCATGGGCTCTGATGTCGCTGAGGCGGTTCTGGAGTTCGAGGAGTTGCAGCGCCTGCTGGATAAGAACAGCGGCATCATCACTGGCAAGATCGATGAGGAACTGTCCCCCTATGATGGCGTCGTTTACATGGGCACCGTCAACTTTGGCGGCTTCAGGTTGAATTTGATCAGTGTGGATGAAACCTATGTGGATGAGAATGACCAGGAGCAGAAGTACTTCCCCGCCGCCTCCGCCATGGTGACCGCTCCCAACTGCGGCCGCACTATGTACGGACAGATCACCCAGATCGACTACGGCTCCACCAACTTCACCGACCATGCCGGCATCCGCGTCCCCAAGTTTACTCTGGATCAGGACAAGGACATCCGCAAGCTGCGTCTCGGCACTCGCCCCCTGTGCGCACCCAGAAACTACTGCCCATACATCTACGCTGCCGCTGTAGTCGACTGATCGATGTAGGTGAAAGGAGTACGCTATGAAGAAGGTTAAAATTATTAATGGTGTCTACGGTGCTCGGGACAACAAGACCAGCCGTGTCACCCCTGTCTCTATTGGAGGTACCGTCGAAGTCAGCGACGAGGAGGCCGCTCGTTTGGTCGGTTTCAAGGTCGCGGCCTACGTCGACGAGGAATTCCCCGCCAACGGCGTTGCAACGTCTCCTGTGACCATTCCCGTTGGCGGCGCAGGTAAAAACGCGCCTGACGGTGCAGAAGGGCAGGAAAACGGCTGCGAGGACGATGAAGCTCTCGATATCGTTGACGGCCATTTCACCGTCGAAAGCTTGATGACACTGGAACGCAAGGACATGGACGCTCTTGCCGCCGATCTCGGCATTGAGGCTGCTGCTATCAAGAAGTGCAAGAACAAGACCGAGCTTGCCGAACTGATCGCGACCGTCGAGATTGACGAGGAGAACACCGGCAACGGCGAGCAACCTCCCACGCTCGGTACGGAGGGACCGGTGGAATGAGCGGCTTCAAGGACATGGTAACTACGGATATCTACAATGTTTTTCTCAACACGAATGAGTTCGCGGAGAAACGAACCGTAGAATACGACGGAGAGCGGTATGTTGATATCCCCATCGTGCTATCCGGCCTGAAGGAGCAGGAGCGGCGCCAGATCCAGTCCGACCATGTCCAGGGCCTCTACCTTGTGTCGGCCGTGCTTCATTGCGCACGATCCGACTTGGGCGGCAATCAGCCCGAAAAGGGTCAGCGTATCAGAATCAACGGACAGGAAGGCGGCGGGGGCTTCTTTCGGGAGTTCTATGTGGCTTCGTCTGTCTGTGAGCTGGGTATGTTGCGGGTTGAACTGGAGACGATCGACGAATGAGTGATATTTACAGATCGCGTGAGCGGAGCACCTATTATGGCGGCATTGTGGTTGATGTTGCTGAGGAAAGCCTTGACCGTGTAACAAAGCTGCTGGCAGGCATCAATGGCGGCGTTTACAAGGCTGTAGGGAGCGCATTGACACGCGCTGCGGCAGCCGGAAAAACCGTCGCGAAGCGGGCGGTTTCACAGGAGTATACCATCAGCCAAAGCGAATTTTTGACCCAAACGAAAAATATCAACCATTTTATACGGGAATCATCCGGGGAAATCTCCGTAGTGTTTGGATTTAAGGGTTATGTGATACCGCTTCTGAAATTTAACACCCGTACAAATAACAACGGTCAGGTGGTCGCCCAAGTCAAAAGATCCGGGGCGGGAGAAGTATTGGATCGTGCTTTTTCTGCACAATCGGCCGTGCATGGGCATAGGGTGATATTCGAAAGGGAAGGCTTATCCCGTATCCCGATTACAGAACTTTATGGACCGGCTACGCCTCAGATGATGTACTCCAACGAGGCTGTCACCGATGAAATCGAACAGAAGATGGCCGAGACATATGAAAAACGTATTGACCATGAAATTCTGCGCATTCTCAACGGCTGGGGAGGATAGGACATGACAAAGGCAGTTCTGTTGGAGCAGTTAAGGCTTTTTACCGCCGAAGCCACAAAGGATTTGCTCCTTCCCGTGGCCCTGCAAAAAGAGGACCAAGAGCAGCCCCGGCCCCGGGCCGCCGGGGTATACCGGACGCGTTTGCCTGACAGCAAAGCGGCCAGGAAAAAAGCGCCTTACATTCTGCATCAGATCATCACAGGCAAGGATGTTCAGGCCCCCGGCCAGCGTCCCAACAATTCAGCCACCGTCCGCACCATCTTTTGCGTCTATCATCATGATGAACAAGAGGGCGGGCTTGCGCTGTTGAACCTTATGGAACGGCTGAGGATTGCTCTGTTGGAGCAAAGGAGCATCGGTAAGCAGTTTAGGCTTGATTTGGAAGCTGGGCTGGAAAGTCTGGTTTACCCCGAGGATACAGCTCCATATTACGCAGGAGAAATGATATCTGTATGGAAGCTCCCTGTTATTGAAAGGAAGGCGCCTTATGGCAAGGAAGGAAATGATAATGTTAAACAACTCTGCCCAGGGACCTGTTTTGAAGCCCAAAGATAACAGCTCTGGTTTTTACTGTTATATCGGCCCAAGCATTACCGGCATTATCCAGCATGGAACTATCTGGCGAGGGAGCAGGACGGCCGCCCTGGCCGCTGCGGCGCCAGTTATCGAAAAATATCCCCTGGTCAAAACATTAATCGTATCAGGGGATGCGCTGCCCGAAGCCCGATTAAAAATTAAGAGGCCCGGCAATGCCCTGTACGTCAATTACAGGAAAATTGCCGGGCTGCGCTAAGGAGGTCAAAATATCATGGCGAATATGGGTATTCATGTCAATGAACAGGCCACGGCGGTCAGCACGCCCGTCGTGGCCAATTCCGGCATTCCATTTGTGGTCGGGCTGGCGCCGGGCCATTGCGCATCCAATCCTGCAAAGGCCAATTTGCCGGTGCTCTGCACCAGTTGGGCCGAGGCGGTGGAGAAGCTTGGTTTTTCCTATGACTGGGGAACTTATACCCTTTGCGAATTTATGTATTCCCATTTCCAGTTATTTGGATGCCAGCCGGTCATCTTCTGCAATGTATTGGATCCGGCAACCATGAAAAAAGAAGTCCAGGCGGCTGATCACGATGTCGTCGACCATAAGATCAGCCTGCCTTTCGGTATCATCAATGATAACAGTCTGGTAGTACGCAGCGGTGAGGACGAATTGGAAAGGGATACGGATTACAGCGTCCTTTACGACGAAAAAAAGGGCGTCTGCATCGTAGAGCTGTTGAGTTCAAGCGACCATTACTCAGCGCAATCGCTCAATGTTGCCGGCAATACAGTGACGCCGGATACGGTAAGTGATACGGACATTGTGTCCGGCCTGGGCACAATCGACGCCTGCATGAACATCACAGGGGTAATCCCCGATCTGATCTGTGCGCCCGGTTTCTCGCATATCCCCGCCGTAGCGGCTGTTATGGCGGCCAAAGCCGCCGGTATCAACGGTTTATTCCGGGCCAAAGCCCTTGTTGACGTATTTACCGGAGATAACGGCGTCCGGGAAGTTTCCGGGCTGCTCGATTGGAAAACCAAAAACAGCATGGTAGACGAAAACCAGATTGTATGCTGGCCAATGGTGAAGATGGGCGAATACAAATTCCATCTCTCTACACAAATGGCCGGGCTGATGGCGCAGACAGATGCCGGCAACAATGGCTGCCCGTATGAATCGCCGTCCAATAAGGCGCTGAAAATCGACGGATGCTGCCTGCTGGATGGGACGGAAATCAATCTGACCTGGGAACAGGTACAGATGATCGCTGGAAATTACGGCATTGTAACGGCTCTGAATTTCATGTCTATAGGCTGGACGTTAAAAGGCAACTACACCGCCTGCTATCCCGGAAACAACGATGTGAAGGATTACTTTATCCCTGTTTCCAGGATGTTCGACTGGGTAGCAAATACCCTGATTCGGACCTATTGGAGCAAATTGGACAAACCGATGAACCGACGGCTCATAGATACTGTCCTGGATACCTGCAATATCTGGCTGAACGGACTGGTGGCTGACGAGCGTTTGTTGGGAGCCAGGGCGGAAGTGCCGGAGGATGAAAACCCTTTGGACGATTTATTGGCCGGCATTTTGCGTATTCATATCTATCTGACGCCGCCAAGCCCTGCGCAGGAAATTGATTTTACGCTTGAATACTCGGTCGACTATGCCACTGCGGCATTGCAGTCCGCCGGTTAAAGGAGGCAATCGTATATGAGCAAACAGGCAGCATCCTACATCCAGCTTGAGCTTTACGAGGACAGTGTAAATCTGTTGGGCATTGCAAAAGTCAAACTGCCCGCAATTACATATCCGTGCGTCAATATCGCCGGAGCCGGAATGATGGGCAACATGGAAGTACCGTTGTACGGTATGGTCGACGCCATGAGCATGACGATCAACTGGCTCAGCCCCACTCAGGACGCGGTACGGTTGGCAGCCCCGAAAAAGCACCAGTTGGATTTGCGGGTTGCGGAAGAATACTGGGATGTGGAAGCGGCAGAGGAAGGGATTTGGCCGGAAAAATACGTTGTGATTGTCCGGCCGAAATCCACTGACCCCGGCACTGTAGCGCCTATGGCCGCTGCGGATACATCCGGTGAATATGCGGTGTATTATTATGCTGCCTACAGGGATGGGCAGCAACTGTGGGAAATCGACAAGCGCAATATGAAGTGCGTCATTATGGGGACGGATTATATGGCTGACGTTCGAAAAGCCCTCGGAAAATAAACGGACAAAGGAGTATTGTCATGGATAACGAGAAAAAGACAAATGCAGCAGAAACCGGCGGAACAGCAGACGGCATGATTATGGATATGGCGGAAGCGGCGGAGAAGCTGGAACAGGAGGCCAAAAGAGCAGACGCCGATTATAGTTCCTATACCCATGTGTTCCAGCCTTCGTTTATTTATGAGGGCAGGACCTACGATACGCTTACTTTTAACTGGGACACCCTGACGGGCAAAGACAGCCTGGCGATTGAAGCGGAAATGATGCTCAAGGGGAAAACGCTGATCCTGCCCGCGTACACCGGGGAATATTTGGTCGGCATGGCAGCCCGTGCCTGTACCTGTCGGGATGACAGCGGGAATCGAACCGTAAGTACAAATACAATTTGCGCCTTGCCGCTGAAAGATTTTCAGGCGATCTGTAACCGGGCGCGGAATTTTTTGCTGCGTGCGGGGTTGTAGTCGGCGACGGCGGACTGTGGCTCCGCAAGCAATGCCTGATTTTAGCAAAGTCGAACAGCACCCCCGCGTTTGATTGGCTGGATTTACCTCTGTCGGAATTTAAGGCATGGATTCAAGCGCATAACGCTGTAGCCGCAGAGGCGTCGGAAAGCCATAATCGACCCGTTCGAAATTAAAAACAAAAGAGGGAGGCCAGGGGCAGATAGCCCTTGGCCTCCCCCTTTTTGCAGCCGGAGAAGGGAGGCGGCGTGTGGCCAGCAGGAAACCGTATGAAATGCTGTTTGCTTTAAACGCCCAAATGAACGGCAGTTTCAGCAGCACGCTATCGAAAGCACAGCAGGAATTTGTCAGACTGGGAAAAGAGATTCAAGGTTTAAGTAAAATTCAGTCAGATATTTCCGCTTATCAAAAACAGCAGGGCGCGATTGATGCTACCCAAACAAAATTGAATAATCTCCGGCAGCAAGAAGCGCTCCTGGTACAGCAGTTAAATGCGGCTAAGAGCGCGACAGAACAAGACGCCGCCGCTATTGCCGCTTTGGAACGGGAAAAATTGAAGCTGGAACAGCGGATCAGCAATACAAACGCGGCTTTGGAGCGGCAATCACAAAAATTATCGGACACAGGCGCGCGTCTGAAAGAAGCCGGGGTTGATACCGCCAATCTGTCACAGAAAGATGCGGAATTAACCGCCCGGATTAAAGAGCTGCAAGCCGAACAGGACAAAGCCGCCGAGGGCGCGACCAGTTTTGGCGAACGTTCCGTGCAGGCCATTGGCGCCGTACAGCAGGCGCTTATTGCCGCCGGCATAGCTGCGGCGCTGAAAAAAATAGCGGACGCCTATATGGAATGCGTTAAAATAGCCGGCGATTTTGAGGCGGGCATGTCAAATGTGGAGGCTTTGTCCGGGGCTACGGCCGCCGAAATGGAACAATTGAGCGGCGTGGCCAAGGAATTGGGCGCTACAACCAAGTTTACCGCACAGGAAGCCGCTGACGCCATGGGCTATATGGCAATGGCAGGATGGGACGCCATAGATATGATGAATGGTATGGACGGCGTGATGCAGTTGGCGGCGGCCTCCGGCGAGGATTTGGCCATGGTATCGGATATTGTGACTGATAACCTTACTGCTTTTGGACTGACGGCTGCGGATACCGCTCATTTCTCCGATGTATTGGCAGCGGCGGCAACCAACTCCAACACAAACGTATCGATTATGGGTGAAACATTCAAGCAATCCGCCAGTATTGCCGGTGCATTGGGATACTCCATCGAGGATGTGGCCGTGGCGGTGGGACTGATGGCCAATTCAGGCGTCAAAGGCAGTATTGCCGGTACCGCTTTGAAAAACACCTTTAACGGCTTACTGGAAGGAGCAACACTGACCGGCGCGGCTTTCGGCGAGTATGAATACTCGGCAATCAAGGCTGACGGCACCATGAAAAGCTTTTCGAGCACCATCAATGAACTGCGCGTCTACTTTGACCAGATGACCGAAGCCGAACGCGTCAATAACGCCATGACCATTGCCGGGGCGCGCGGCTATAACGGCCTGCTGGCGATCCTGAATGCTGCTGATGAAGATTATGCCTCTTTGACCGACAGCATCAACAATTGCTCCGGTGCGGCGCAGCGCATGGCGTCGATTAAACTGGATAACATGAATGGACAACTGACCCTGATGAACTCCGCCTGGGAAGCATTGAGAACCACAATCGGGGAACAGTTTATACCGGAAATGCGAGGGCTATATGAGATCGGAACGGATGTCTTAACTGGTCTTAACGAGTTTTCAAAAGCGAACCCTGGAATTGTAAAGGGAATTGCGGCGGGAGCCGCTGTAATCGGAAGTGTCACATTGGCTTTGACCGCTTATGCGGCGGGGGCCAAAATTGCGGCAGCGGCATCTGCCCTTCTATCTGCTTCTATTCCTGGTGTCAATATTATTATGGGTGTGACGGCGGCGCTGGCTGGTATAACTGCCGCAGTTGTTGCTTTTACAGCGTCTGTCAATGAGGGCATCCCCTCCGTGAAGGAGCTGTCCGAGGCGGCGCGCGATGCGCAGGAGGCTATGGAACAGGCCAACGCTGCATACGACGAAACCGCCACACAGACGCTTGCCACGGCGCAGACCGCCCTAATCTACATCGACAGACTGGAGGAGATCGAGGCTGCCGCAGGCGGCGCGGTGAAAGAAAATCAGGAATACCACAATATTCTCGCCCTCCTTTCCCGCACAGTGCCGGAACTGGCCGACAGCATCGACCTTACAAATAATGCTATTGATGGCGGCACAGAAGCTCTCCGTGCAAATACGGAAGAATGGAAGCGCAACGCGGAGGCCCAGGCATACCAGGAATATCTCAATTCCTTATATGACCAGCACGGCGAGGTCACAAAGGAATACGTCGAAAACAGTATCAAGCGCACCCAGGCGGAAATACATCTGGAGGAAGTAACAGAAAAGCGCAACGCCGTTCAGGAGCGTCTGAATGAGCTGAGCAAAGAATCCTATGATCAGGGCGGCATGCTCACACAGGAATACTATGATCTGCAAAATTCACTGAACACATACAACGATGAGATCTATAAATCTGAACGTACCATTAAAAATCTGGACAAGGCCATTGCCGAAGATATCGAGACGATGGATTCCTTCCAAACTGAAATTGATGAAGCGGATAAAGCCTGGGAAAGGATAACCGACACCACCAAAGATATGACCGAGGCCGAGAAAGCCGCCGCGCAGCAGACACAGGAGTTTCAGCAGATTTTTGATGGCGTCACCGCATCGGCAGCGACGCTCACGGAGGCTTACAAAGCGACGTATGAAGCCGCAATGGAATCCATACAGGGACAATACGCCCTGTGGGATATGGCCGCACCGGCTGTTGCAACCAGTGCAGGGAGCATCAATTCTGCCTTGGAAAGCCAGATCACCTATTGGCAGGCATATGACGCCAACCTGCAATCCCTGACAGAGCGCAGTGCCGAGATTGAGGGCCTGAGCGATGTCATCGCAAGCTTTGCCGATGGCAGCAAGGAGGGCGTGAACGCGGTTGCGGGCCTTGCCGCAGCAACTGACGAGGAATTGCGGGAAGTGGTCGCCAATTACAATGCCAATAAACAGGCAATGTCTGACGCGTCCAACAGTACTTCGATGCTGGTGAACGAGGTTCCCCAGGAAATAGACAAGCTGCAAAAAGAACTGGAGGACGGCGTTGCGGCTATGAACCTTGGCTCCGAGGCGGCCGAGAGCGCCAGGGCTACAATTCAGGGGTACATCGACGGATTGGATGGTATGCATCCGGAGGTACAGGCCGCCTTCGCCCGTTTTGCACAGGCGGTGCCGCAAACTCCGGCCCTGCCGGGAAACGGATTTGCCCCGATCGCCTCTTTACATGGACGCGGATATGCTACTGGTACGGAATCAGCGGAACCTGGCTTTGCTCTGGTAGGTGAAAAAGGACCGGAATTGATCTATTTTAATGGCGGGGAGAAAGTTGTGAACGCGGCACAAACCGCCGCCATGCGGTCACAGCCTGCCATTTCCGCGCTGGTCCCGCCTGCCGGCGGCGCCAATTCCCCGGTTACAATCCAGGTTTCATTTAATATTCAGGGAACTGCCTCCCCGGAAACCGTAGCGTCCCTGCAAGAATTCGGAAGTGAATTTGCCGAACATGTCCTGGATGTTATCGAACAGCACAATATTGATGTTACAAGGAGGGCCTATCGATGAAAAAGTACACAACCGTCCAGGGTGATATGTGGGACAGCATCGCCTACGCCCAGCTTGGGAATGCGGATTACGCCGATAAACTGATGAACGCAAATTTGCAGTATCGGGAATATTACATATTTCCCGCCGGCATTGTCCTGAACCTGCCGGAAATAACCGGGCGTGTCAGTGATGGCATGCCCCCGTGGAAACAGGTGGGAGGATGAGCGACAAAAATCTGTCACGCCGCGCGGCTGCGGAGATATCTTTTAACGGCATAAATATTACATCGTCTATCAAGCCTTATCTTCTGTCCATGACCTATATTGATAATGAGGAGGACGAAACAGACGATTTGCAGATCACCCTTCAGGACAGGGAATCTATCTGGTTGGAAAAATGGCTGACAGAAGCGGTTGACGCCGCCGCGTCCGCCCCCGGTTCGGCGCCGGGAGGTTATTCCGTGGGGGATATCGTCCAGTTTACAGGATCGTTTCACTATATCAGTTCTACCGACGACGCCGGATATACAGCGATACCGGGACCTGCGCAAATCACATTGAGCAATCCCGGGAGTAAGCACCCCTGGCATCTGATTCATACCGATAATACCTCTAATGTCTACGGGTGGGTCAACGAAGGGGACTTCCAGGGCATGGACGGCAACGGCTCGGAGAATAACAGCAGCGCCGGCTTTAAAATTGACGCTGTGATTGTCCGGGAAAACTGGAATAGCGACGGTAAGGATAAGCTGCTGCCCTGCGGCCAGTTCGAGCTTGACAGTGTGGACGCTTCCGGGCCGCCGGCCACCATTACCATTAAAGCCACTTCCCTTCCTTTTGGAGCGCAGATCAGGCAAACGAAAAAATCCCATGCATGGGAAGCCTGTTCATTATCCGGCATCGCCAAAGAGATTGCGCGCAGCAACGGCATGGTTTGTATGTATGAATCGGTGGGCGATCCGTTTTATGCGCGGCTGGAACAGGTAAAAACAAGCGACATCGCTTTTTTGTCCACCCTCTGCCATGACGCGGGAATCTCCCTTAAAGCGACCAACAGTATCCTTGTTTTGTTTGATCAGGCGGCTTATGAAGCGAAATCGCCCATCTTTATCATCAGGCAGGGAAAGAACGGGGGCTATACAAAATACAAGATGAACATCGGCACGGCGAATACAAAGTATTCGTCGTGCCGCGTCAGTTATGTCGACCCGTCTACAGGCCGATGCATCGAGGCGACGGCCAGGACGGAGGATTATAATGCCGATGCAAAGAACAATCAACAATTGGAAATCTCGGCAAAGGTGTCCAGCATCGCCGAGGCAAAGGCGCTGGCCGAAAAGCATCTGCGGCTGCACAACAAATACGCCAAGACAGCGACATTTACCTTACCGGGAAATCCTGATCTCGTGGCCGGGGTGACAATTCTGCTGGAGGGGTGGGGCGCTTGGGGCGGAAAGTATATCATCACGCAGGCGAACCATTCTGTTAGCGGGTCCGGCTATACGACGCAAATCAAATTGCGTAAAGTACTGGAGGGATATTGATGGCATCGGATACAAACCTGGAGAAGTTGGTGCGTCTTGGGACGGTGACGGCTGTGGACGCCGGCAAACGGCAGGCGCGGGTAAAGTATGAGGATACGGGTTCACTCTCTGGATGGCTTTACGTCCTCGCGGCGCCCCCATCCGTCCCGGACTATGATGCGCCGCAGCGCACAGAGCTTGAAGAAGGCGGCAGCGGTGAAGCGGCTTATGAAAGCCATAGCCATGAGCTGATCATAAAACCATGGATGCCAAAGGTGAACGAAACGGTCCTGATATTGTACCTGCCGGGAGATAACACGGACGGTTTTGTCCTGGGGAGGGTTTAGGCATGGCAACGATCGGATGCCTTGGGGATGTGGCCTTTACAGTTTCCGATTCCGTCATCCGGACGCTCTCCAATTTTCAATGGTCCGGTTCTGCGCGTTATGCGACCCATCAGCGGCATTTGGGGCGGGGACTTCTGGAATTTACAGGGACGGACCCCGATAAGATATCTTTTGATATCACACTTTCCGCACAACTTGGGGTAACACCCGCAAAGGAAATCGCCAGGATCGCCAAATATGTAAGCAGCGGCAAAAAGCTGCCTCTGACCATCGGCAGTCATGTCTATGGACAATACAGATGGGCGATCCTGAGCTACAGCGTCAAAGCGCAAACATTTGATAAATACGGTAATCTGTATGTTGCGGTGCTGTCCGTCAGCCTGCAAGAATATTTGAGGAGGTGAAAACAGATGACCTATACGATCAGCGCCGCGGATTTACGTAATATCCGGCTGAACCAAACCGATGCTTTAAACTCTGTTATTCAAAATATCGCGATCATTTTATCGACAGCAAAAGGTTCTGTTCCTCTGCATCGTGACTTTGGGATAGCAATGGACGCGCTTGACCGGCCGGTTTCTGTGGCCGAAGTGATGATGCGTGCTGATATCCGCGAAGCGATCGAACGGTGGGAACCGAGGGCGGCTGTTGTAGATATCGCCTTTTCAGGGGACGCGTCCGAACCGGGCAAATTGATACCAACGGTAGAGGTGGAGATCAATAATGGGTAGAAATACAGAATATCAGTTTATCTCAACAGATGCGGCCGAAATTGTATCCCTGCTGACAACAGCCTATGAAAAGATCACTGGTATCACGATCCATCCTGCCAGCCCGGAACATCTATTCATCCGATGGATGGGCAACATAATCATACAAGAGCGTGTTTTAAATAATTATACCGGCAATCAAAACATCCCAAGCCGTGCCGAAGGCAGGAACTTGGATGCATTGGGCGAACTGTTTTTAGAGCAGACCCGTCCCGGAGCCAAGCCAGCCCGATGCACCGTCCGATTTGAAATTTCCGAGGCGCAGCTATTTGCCGTTTTGGTGCCTGCGGGAACAAGGGTTACGGATACAGGAGGCGTCCTGATCTGGCAAACGGAAGCGGATATCTATGTGCCGGCCGGTGAAACCTCTGTGGACGCGGAAGTGATATGCCAGACATCCGGTACAGTGGGAAACGGCTATGTACCCGGACAGATTGATACCATCATGGACTTGTACGATTACTGTACAAAGTGTGTCAATATCACTGCATCCGACGGAGGCGCGGACATGGCGACGGATGAAGAATATTATGAGCTTATGCGGGCCAGTATGGACGGATATAGCTGCGCTGGCGCCAGAGGCGGGTATATCTACTTTGCCCGGCGCGTCAGTACAGAGATCGCGGATGTAATCGCCAACTCCCCCACTCCCGGCGTGGTCAAGCTGTACATATTGATGGAAAACGGAGAGCCCGCGGGAGAGGAAATTAAAAACGCAGTATTGGCCGCCTGCAACGAAGATACTGTGCGGCCTCTGACGGATCAGGTATTTGTAGAGGATGCCGAAAAAATAGAGTATGACATTTCCTGCACCTACTATATACAGGAGGGCGTACAAAAAAGCGCGGCAGAATTAAAAGCGGCGGTAAATGCGGCTGTAAAAGAATACGCCGCATGGCAGAGCGCGCGCATGGGACGTGATATCAATCCGTCCTATCTGGTGGGATTACTTATGCAGACCGGGATTAAACGCGTGGAGTTGACCGCGCCTGTATTTACCGTCTTGCGGGATGGAAGCGACAGGACCGTCCCACAGGTGGCTGCGCTGCGGTCGCTGGATGTGGTTGACGGAGGGTACGAGGATGAATGATCATGGCCTGACAACGAAAAATTTACTGGCGTCGTTCCCCGAAGCATTGCGGCATGATGCGTCGCTTGCGGCTCTGGCCTCTGCTGTCGCGGATATCCTGTCTAAGAGGCCGGAAGAAATCGGGCGGGCTGCCGTTTATCCCTCGATTGATGACCTGGATGAATCGCTTTTGGATATCCTGGCCCATGATTTTAAAGTGGATTGGTATGACTACAATTATGACGCGGATATAAAGCGGGCGTTGTTTAAAAGCAGCTTCGCTGTGCACCGGTTTTTGGGAACACGAGGCGCTGTAACCAGGGCGTTGACCAGCATTTATTCTGCCGCATCAGTCAAAGAATGGTTTGAGTATGGCGGGAATCCATATTACTTTAAAATACTGTTGTACGATCAGGATATGCCCGTTTCCATTCCGGCCAAAGAAATCAGAAAGGCCGTTGAATTCTATAAGTCCCTGCGTTCCCACCTGGAAAAAATCACGATGATCATCGAAGCCGCGGCGCGGCTCGAAATCGGATTTTCATGGCGGCTTGCAATGCGGACCCGTTTAAGCGTATGGGGGATGCATGAAATCCGGCTGAACGGCAGCCGCGGCTTAAACGGCGAGTGGATATTGTCCAGTGTTTGGGACCGGGGCGCGCATTTTGAGAAATTTGCTTTGCATCACCGAAAACGGACGCCGCTCCAGATGACGGTATATATGACCATCATGCAAAGAGCCGGATTTGAGCAGCAGGACATACCGAAATTGTCCCGTTTTGCCGTGCGGACCCGAAACAATGTATACAGCCCGCAAACGATGATGTTGGACGGTTCCCACAGGCTGGACGGCGGGGGGCGGCTTGGGATTGTGTTTATGCGGGGCGGCGCATTGCGGGCGTGCGCTTTTCGGGCGTCTGCAAATGCCAGCCCGTGTATTAAGGCCGGCCTCATCCGAAACAACATGTGGCGCCTGGACGGTTCCCGCAGTCTTGACGGTGAGCGGCTGTTGAACGCGGATATCATCACAAGCGATCTTTAAATCATGGAAGGAAGGGATTATTTTGGCGGAGAAAAACAGCATCATTACAAAAGCGCGGCGGATTGCGCTGGCCAAATTAACGGCCGGCGTAATTGACACAATCCCGCCGGTCTCCTTTATCGCCCTGGGGGACGGCGGGGTGAACGAAAGCGGGGAGCCTATTGCCCCGGATGTGGAACAGGAGGCTTTGACGCATGAGGTTTGCCGGTATGCGGTACAGAAGCCTGTCGCCTTCCCGGTGGAGACAACGGCGCGATTCGTAATTGTTATCCCGGAGGATGAACAAGCCAAAACAAAATTTTCCGAAATGGGGTTGGTCGATACAGAGGGGAATTTTGTTGCAATTAAAACAATGTATGTGAAGCAGAAGGATGACGATGTGGAGTTTTCCTTTACCTTCGATATGGAATTTTAATTGGAGGGGATATTTATGGCAGAGGTACATAATTCCTGGCAGGATACAATGGGGGAACCTTATCAGATACCGGATAATCCGGTTTATGACGCATCCAATATTCTAAGGCCGACGACCATGACGCCGGCCCATGCAGACATGTTTAACGAGATATTTTCCCGCCTGATCGTCAATACTGCGGCGGTCAAGAGCATTGCTGACAGCAAAGCGGGCACTGACACCGCCGCGTCTGATCAGGATGGATTGATGTCGAAGGAAGATAAAACCGCCCTCGATCAAGCGGTGCTGAATATTGCTGCCTTAAGCGGAATTTTGGGCGACGGCACGGCAGGCGGCGATTTACAGGGGAGCTATCCAAACCCGGCAATCAATCCCGCAAAGCTGGTCAATATCAAACCTACGTTTGCGCAGGCAGAGTCTCGTGCTAAGATTGCCAATGGCGATACACTGGCAATTATCCTGGGCAAAATCGCCAAGATGTATGTGGATTTAAAAGCCGTGGCATGGAGCGGCAGCTACGCCGATTTGACAAACAAACCGTCCAACTTTACGCCCGCGGCCCATACCCATGACGACCGCTATTTCACGGAGACGGAGATAACAACAAAGCTGAACGCAAAGTCCGATACGACCCATACGCATACGGCGGCGCAGGTAGGCGCGGCTGCGGTGTCCAGCGGTACATGGACGCCAAATCTCAACGACGCATACAATGCCTGCTTTACCAACACAAATGCAAGCGGCGTCTGGTACCGGGCCGGAAATATCGCACTGTTTTACTTCCAGACCCAATTAACCCGAAAATCCAGCAACAGCGCAAACATGTATTGTACGACGCCGTTTGCCGGCCATACGTTCGGAGAAGTGATTCTGCGCGGGCCGACCAGCCCAACGCTTAGAAAGAATTGGGTATTGGCAAACACAAATACAAATTCCACCTGGATGCTTATACCCGGAGGCGCGTTTGCGACAGAATCACAGATGTCGGTAGGCACGGACTTTTGGTATTACGGGCATGGCACAGTTTTGCTTTAAGGGGGCAGTATCATGGATCAAACAACGAAAAAAACATATGACGGCCTGTGCTCTGACTTCGTTTTTATTGAGACACAGGATTTTGAGGATGGCACACCAACCACCTTGCCGCACCGCCAGATGTTTTACAACACGGAATCAGGACGAGCAATGCTGGCGGAAGCAGCGCCGGAGCTGCTGGATGAAATTTTAGCGGTATGGGGCGATCAACCGGCGGCCATGGACGGCGCGGAAATATTGGAGCCTTTTCCGACCGTGGAAGAAAGCGTCGAATCTCTGGAGGCACAGATGACAGACACACAGATGGCGCTGGTTGAGGCATACGAGGCGGCGGACGAACAGGCAACGACGATCATGCTGGCACAGGCCGAAGCGTACGAATCCATGCTTGCGCTGCAAGCGCGCATGGAGGCTCTGGAAGGGGGTGAATAGGTAAATGGCTAAAGTATACGCAGATCTGATCCGTAAGGGCTTAAAGACAATCGGGGACGTACCCAGGGCTTTACAGGCCGAGGTCAAGGAGCTGCTCGAACATGAGTAGCTTTTTTCTTTTCCTCGCAAAAATATTCTGCCGGAAGGAGGTGCGCATAATGGCAGTTGTTTACGCGACGCTGATCGTGAAAGGCAAAAAGACGCTGGAGGACGTCCCGGCGCTGCTCAAAGAACAGGTGCGGGAAATTCTCTCCGCTCTCGATGTGGAAGTGCAGTAACATACGATGGGGCCGGGCTGGCGGAACAGCCCGGCCCTATATTTTGCCCGTGGGGGTGTAAGTAATGGCGGATGAAAAATGCATCGTAGACCCGCAGCGGGATTGCCTTGGGCTGCATAAGGCAATCGCCCTGGAAAAGCAGATGTCGGAATACCGCACCCAGGCGCGGGAAACGCACGCCGACATGTATAGACGGATTGCGGCGCTGGAACAGTCCGGCTCTGCACAGGAGGCGCGGTATCAGGCAATCATGGATAAATTGACGGAACTGTCCGTCCGGCTTAATGAGGCAATGGCAACTATTGCGGCGCTTAAAGAAAAACCGGCGAAACGGTGGGAGAGCATTGCCGACAAAGCGATATGGGCCGTGCTCGCGGCGGTGATCGCCTTTGTACTGGGACGGATGGGGCTGTAAGACTGGAGGAGCACAAATGAAAATCAATTGGAAGGTACGCATTAAAAACCCGCTGTGGTGGGTGCAGATAGCGGCGGCGCTGGTACTGCCGGTGCTCGCATACTTCGGCCTGGCCTGGGAAGATATGACCTCTTGGGGCGCGCTGAGGGATGTGCTTCTGCGCGCGGTGCAGAATCCCGTTGTGCTGCTCGCAGCGGCGGCCAGCGTGTTTAACGCTGTGACCGACCCGACGACGGCCGGCGTTGGGGACAGCAGGCGGGCGCTTGAGTATAAGACGCCGAATCGTGACGAATGAAGTCGGTCAATGCAGATTCCAGCTTGTAAAAAAGGGCGGCGCATGGTAAAATAATGCTGGCGCTGTCGCAAACGGCAGGCGGTTAAGTCTTGCCCCTGAAAGGGGGCGTTGCATATGGACTATGGTTGGGTCATCCTTGTGCTGATTTTGGCCACGGGTTACATAATTGCAATAAAAAAAGATTAGCCGCCCTCACCTTCACATGAAGCGGCTAATCTTTTAGCTATTCTGTAGGGGCTAACCGTCTGTCGACAGCGCCTCTTTGTTTTTATTATATCCGTACCGGAGATATCTGTCAAGCCGCTGGCCTTTGGCCGGCGGCTTTTCCATCATTCACATAAGGGATTTGAATTTAACATAAATGTTTATAAACTTCAATATATCGATTAAAAACTATAATCATAATTACAGTTCGGAGGATTGCAAAATGGGACAAGCCATAAAAGGTATTGATATTTCATCGCATCAGGGGGAAATTGATTTTGAGCGCGTGAAAGCGGACGGCGTCCGCTTTGTGATCATCAAGGCCGGGCAGGGCCTTCGGGAAATGGGGACGTTCCGTCAAAAATACCTGCCCGCAGTGCTGGCCGCGGGGCTTGACTGGGGCGCGTACTGGTGGAGCGACGCCGTGACGGCCGCCGAAGCTCAAAAGGAGGCGGCGGCATTCGTCAGGGCGCTCGACGGCCTGCGCCCGACTTATCCGGTGTATATGGACCAGGAATATGAATCTCTCTGCGGTAACGCCTGGGGAGTGGGCAAGGGAAAGCAGCTTCGCACCGACATGGCAAAGGCGTTCCTGAAGGTTCTGGAGGACGCCGGGTACTACGCGGGGCTGTACGCTTCGACAAACTGGCTGCAATACTGGGTGGACGACAAACAGCTTGAAGCATATGACAAGTGGGTTGCGCAGTACGCCGAAAAATGCACCTACACCGGCAGTTACGGGATGTGGCAGCATCATGGGAACGCGCGGGGCTTTGTAGGGTGTGTGGACGGCATTTCCGTACCGGTGGATATCAACGCCTGCTATCGGGATTACCCGGAGATCATCCGGGCAAACCTGCTCAACGGCTGGAAAAGTGTGGACAAGCCGGATGTGCCAACCAATCCGTCTGAGGATGGGACAATTAGTGTGTCAAGGGCAAAGTTGGAGGGCCTGCGGGATGACCTGGCGGCGGCGCTCAATTCGGTTACGCGGATATTGGGGACCGACAAGATATAATAATCTAATGATGCAATTACTTTACGCAAGTTTTTTCATTCAATATGTTTTTATGTTTAGAGCAAAAGCCCCCCTTGCAGGAATCGTTCCTGCAAGGGGGGCTTTTGGTATTTTTACGGCTTCGTTCTAGAGGGCTTTTTAGAACGTTTTTGAGCGTGGGGGCGTCTACCCTCCCATGGCGCAAAGTATCCGTTGCAACTCAAGTATGGGGCCATCAGGGGCATTTCTAACCGTTTGCCACAATCTCCACTGCGGCAATCTCCACCAGATCGTCACGAACGGCGCCGACATTCAGCGTTGAGCCGACGCGATAGTAGGCCAGAATTTCTTCATCTGTGCCATTGATGCGCGTGGTGATGGTGTTCCTGTCGGCCAGCGTTACGCGGACCAGCCTGGGACCACCTTCGGGCGGCTTGCTGTCCACCGCCCAGCCCGATTCCTCTAGATCGTAGAAGCTGTTCCAGTTAGATTCCTTTCTGCCCTCGTAACCTCCGGGGCGGTCAATGCGAAGTAATGCGAAGCTGACGCCCTTATCACTCTTGGCTCTCAAAGTACTCTTCCTCCCCGTAATCTTCCTCAAAGCGACTCTCGGTGACGCCGCCGTAGGTGTAGCCGCTGTCGAAACTCAGGTAAACAGGCGTGTCCTCGTCATAATTTCCAAGGAAATCCATCAGTTCGCCGACCGTCATGGTTTTCTTTATTTGGTCGATTCCATATCCCTCGCGAAAGGTAGAATAAATCAGCTTTTCCATAGTGCGCTCCTTTTCAATTTTCGGTCGTCAGACGGATAAAAGATGCGGCATAGTTACAAATGCGCGTGGGATGGAGCTGATCGTCGATGTATGCGCGGTGATAATTGGCGTAGACACAGTTTGTCCATCGCTTCAGCACTTCCAATGCCCACGGAAGCCCCCATCCATCAAGGCGTTCTCTACGTTCATAGAGAGTGACCGCAATACAGATTGCCACGGTCGCGCGCCCATGATTTTTTACGCACTCGTCAAAATTGGCGCCAACGCCAATTAAGGAAAGAGCGTCCTTTGCAGCTTCTAGCCGTTTGAGAAAAGAAAACCTCGCCTCCCGGCTGCCATCGCCATTTATGGCCTTAATTTCACGCGTAAGTGTGTGGTCGAGTTTCATTTTGTGTGCCTCCTTGATTTTTTTGCCTTACTCTGCTATCATGGAGGCGGCCGGGGTAAGGCTCCCGGCTCACCTGACTTGGTGGAGAGTAGCGGCGTTCTTTGCGGGGCGGCCGCTATTCTTTTTTACTCGTCTTTGAGTATCCGCTTTACCGACTCTCGAAGTTCCTCAATCGTGTGGCACTTCTCAATCAGTTCAAGGATTGCTCTCAGCAGATACTCGCTGACGTTTGCCATCTTGTCCATTCACCTCACTCCCTTCTGTAAGAGGTTTTGTACCTCTGCCTTACACTCATATTATAAACCATTCGGTTTAATTTGTCAACCCTTTATTTTAACTTTTTGGATTATTTTTTAAAATTTTTATTTGACAAATTGAACTAAATAGAATATAATCGTAGCATGGAGGTGATGGCATGACCGTAAGACAACTCGTAGAGATGGCGGTTGCCTACGCCGGGATCTCAAATGCCGAATTAGCAAGGCGGCTTGGGTGGTCCCAGCAGCTCTTGAATAAAAGGATGAATACCGGGAAGTTCAGCATGGAAGATTGGGAGAATGTTGCTAAAGCCTTGGGTGCGAAAGCGAAAATCTGCTTTGTGTTCCCAGATGGCAAGGAGGTCTGAAAATGTATCAAGACATTGAGAAAGAAGGCATTCGTCGCACTATCATTTCCTTCGACCCGTTCCTGAAGCGGCCTGATGTAATCGGTCTGACTGATGCACAGGTCGGGAAGAAGTACGAACTTGCCACGCAGACCGTTAAGGCCATGCGCCGCCATTTGGATGTGCCGTATGACACCATCCAGAAGTTGTGCCACTTGCTGGAATGCCAGCCGGGGGACATCATGGATGCGACCACCGTCTACACGATACCGGTAAAAGGTGAATAAGCTAAAAGAGAGTGCAGAGCCGTAGCCTTGCACTCTCTCTCTTTGATAAGCTGGTCATCATTTATGTACCTTGTTCCCGGCCCTTGTGTTCTCTATCTTTGGAACGCTGTTGGGGATACGGATGATTATCTCGTCCAGCTCGCACCCAAGCGCTTCGCATATCAGATCGAGATGTTCAAGGCTGACCCGTTCGGCAAACTCGTGATAGAGTTCTCCAATCGTGTTAGGTCTGATTCCGGTAGCCCTTGCAAGATCTGCCTGCGTCCACCTCTGCTCGCCAAGCCGTGTGGACAGTAAAATCCTAATCATAGCCAAGCTCCTTTTTATTAGATTCTAACAATTATTTTAGAATCTTGCTGGTCTTTGGTAGGAAATAACCATTTTCGTTATAGTATTTTATGTAAAAAAAAGTCTATTATACAGATTTTTACTGTATAATAGACTTTTTTATTATTTAAATTGTAAGTGGATAAACCAAAACGAACACTCCGCCAAGCATGTAAACGACTGGCGCAGTGTTCGTCTGGCTCTCTTTTGGTGGAGACGAAGGGGATCGAACCCTCTACCTCTTGAATGCCATTCAAGCGCTCTCCCGAACCATCGGGTATGCACCCCCTGATGGCTTGGGAAAGGACTTGAATATCCCGCCCCGGCAATTGATGAGAGACAAATTGCAGTATAGCATGGAAGGTATATGTTGTCAACTGGCCATATCAAACTTTGATATGTACCCCTCGCCGTGGTCGTGGCGAGGGTGAGAGCTTATTGCGCCATGGGCAGTTCATAGGTAGCGCATTCGTTGATGCTGTCGATACCATTCAGGAACTGCTCCACATTAATGTTGAATTCAATCTTGACCCTATAGTCCCGGAACACCGAAACCTTCTTGATGATGTAGCCGCAGATCATTTTCTTGACCTCCATCGGGCTTTCATCGAAAATCTTGGACCAGGACACGATCCGGTTGAACTCGGCCTTCATCTCCTCGATCTTAGAGTTTCCATCATTCAGTTCCTCGGTAAGGGTCGTGATTCGTTCACTGGTGGACAGTACCTTCTGTCGGGTATCCTCCAGCATTTCAGTCAGCACATCTTGCGGCAGGGCGCTTTTCCCTTGAATCGCTTTCAGCACCTCGGCCTTGAGGGATTCATATTCCTTATTGGCCTTGGTGTTTTCGGCTCTGGCCCGCTGCAATTCCGAGCGTATCATTGCCATCTGCTTTTGAACCGCACTTCCCACAATCATGTCGTTGGAAGCTCCCTGCATCTTGTCGAAGACCTGATGCAGCACCTCAGTGACGATCCCGTCCAGAATGTGCATTGTGTATCCAGTCTGTCCTGTACATTCCTGACGGCGCCGGGTCTTGTTGTAGCATACATAGCGAATACGTTTTTTATGGACCGGCGTCCCATCCGCGAGGCGGGTGGTTGTCCCGTTGGTAGTGAGCACCAGCCGGCCTCCACAGTGGCCGCAGAAGATGTTCCCGGAAAGCAGGGATTGGCCTGTGGTATTCAGCGGTACTGTACGCCGCTCTTTCCGCTCATTGGTCCGCTCCAGCATCAGTTTCTGCGCCAGATCGAATTGGTCTGGGGCGATGATCTGGAGGGCCTCAAAGGGACCGGCATAGGTTTCTCCGCTCCGAAGGATTCCCTTGTAGAGCGGGTTGTGCAGGATGCCCCCCACACTGGCGTCGTGCCAGTTTTGTCCCTTCCGGTTTTTGATCCCGTGGTCGTTGAGGAAGTTGGCAAGGCGCCATCTGCCGTAACCGGACGAAATGCAGAGGTCAAACATCATCCGGACGACTCTGGCCTCGTCCTCATCAATGACCAGCATGTACACCTCATGTTTGCGCTTGTTGAGGATGCCGCTCTTTTCCAGCCGGTACCCGTATGGTGCGTTTCCACCGCGGAACCGGCCTTCCTCTACCATCTGGCCAAGGGCCGTTTTGGTGCGCATCGAAGTTTTCTGGCTCTCTCCATCGGCCTGCCAGAAACGGATGTAGTTGGTCAGGCGGTCCGTGTGGGACTCAAACCGCTGCTCTCCTTCCTGTACGCTCCAGACGCGGACGCCCTTTTTAGTAAACCACTCCACAACGAAGGGTGTTTCATCTGACTTGCGGCCCAGTCGGTCGAACATGAAAACAAGCAGAATATCGAACTTGCCCTGCTCTGCATACTTCTTGATGAGCTGCAGTTTATCACGGTCATCGGCGCTGACTTTATAACCGGATACGCCAGTTTCCTGCTCCTCGCCCACGATGACCCAGCCCATTTTCGCCGCAAAATCGTGGCAGGCTTTTCTCTGCATAGGGATGTCTGCCTGGTTGTTTTCATCGTGATCGACCTGCTTGTTGGTGGAAACTCTGTATAAACAATAAACTCTTTCAGCCATTGATATCCGTCCTCTCATGTTTTTGTGTGAGAGGGCGGACACCCAATCGTTCTATTCGATTATCAAGGTTCCCGGCTTTTGCCATACCCATTATCTCACACTACGGCCAGAATAGCCAGGGGAATTGATAATCTTTTTGGAGGTAAATCTGCAGTAAATAGGCTGGTGTGTTAGGTTATCCTGTACTTTGCTCAAAGTTTTTGGGCCTCATCAGTCTGCCAAAAGCGAATGTAGTCAAGCATGCGTTCTGCATCAACGCCGTCTATGATCTCTCCCTCATAGACGCTCCAAACATGGATGCCCTTCTTGGTAAACCACTCTGCGATGAATGGGGTTTCGTTGAGATTGCGTCCCAGCCGGTCATACATAAAGACCAGCAGGATATCAAACTCACCCTGCTCAGCAGCCTTTCTAATGCGCTTTAACTTAACAAGGTCATCAGTGCTGACTTTATAGCCGGACACGCCGATCTCCTGCTCCTCGCCAACAATGTTCCAGCCTTTTTTCTCTGCAAAATCGTGGCAGGCGTTCTTCTGCATGAGAATGCTTTCCTGATCCTTACCTCTGTATAAGCAATAGACTCTTTCAGCCATTTTACTGACCATCCCTTCATCAAATCTTCTGAATGCAAGACCTTCAGCAAGTCGTTCTATTTCTGGGGCATTGCATAGGCGCTCAGGAGAGCCTGCTTTACCAATACGGCAACTTCAGGATTTTCCTTTTCTGCAAAGCAGAGAGTGACCTTATAGTCTTGAACTGTGATGTGCATTTCAGGCTTTTCTTCGTCGATTCTGAGTATCCGGTTCATAGTAATCCTCCTAAAAATAAAGCATCGGCTATTCTAAAAAGATAGCCGATGCTTCTCAATTTCTAATTGTAGCTGCTTAGTGGCGATAGTCCTTTTACAGAGTAGGTTCGATTGACTGAGTACCAGTTTCCTGTGCTTGGACGATGTCCAATGTTGGCAGAGCTTTCAGATAATTCTCTACATTCCAGTATTGAACCCCATTTTCCATCTGCACATCTTCGCCACGGTACAGGATATAGCGTCCCTGGATGGGGCCAAACCGCCGTTCCGTCCTCTGGCATTTATCCTCATCGACGAGGTGCCGGTATTGAAGGGGAACCTGTTTGCTGCTGTGTTTGATTTCAAAGATCTCACAGGAGTTTTCTTTCTGGTCATAGATGACCATGTCAAACTCGCCAGCCTCAAACTGCAGTTTGAAAACACGGTGATCCTTGTCGGCCGCCTTCATGGTTTCCAGCAGTACAATATCTTCCATCATCCGGCCGCGGACTTCTTCAAGGATGCGGCCCGTGATCTGCGTTTTATCATATTCGCTGAGCGCCGAGAACTGCTCATCCTTCAACAAGGAATGGACAAGTGCCTGAGCCTGACAATATCGCATTCCAGGCTGTGTGAAGAGAATATGTTCCACTGGTTCAATTCCGGGGTCCGCCGATTCAATGGGACAATCCACAATCAACTCCAACGCGGCAAGATATTGCTTAATCTCTATGATGTGAGCAGTTGTGATACCGATGGACTGCTCCTCCTTGTTCCGGATATCCAGCAGTTCCATCAAACGCCGGGTGACCGCCTCTGTATCAATGGCATCCAGCGCCTCTGTGCGCTTTTCGGGGTCACGCTCTTTCCGCAGATTTGCGGCAGTGAGCCGCAGGTCATGGGAAAGAAAATCATCGGTCAGCACTGAGATCAGGAATCGGTGGTTCATATCCTCTATGATCCGGTTGATGGCGCTGGTCAGCTCTCCAGCTTCATACAGAGAGTACAGGTGGCGGAAATGCCCGCCCGACCCGTAGCAGGCCAGGGAGTGCTGGATGTTCTTGCAGATTGCCGTGTCGATGTATCTTCGGGTGGACTCGTCATCCCGGAAGGATGCATCCTGAGCATTCACATCTTCATCGTCAAAGGCCAACTCTCCGGCGCGTAGTGTGCCGCCATATCGGATGTACTCATCAATACTGTCGATCCCGAGCAGACGGCTATACTCCCGATATGGGATGAAGGTCGTGTGGATGGGCTTGGCCCGGTCGTACAATTCTTCATCCATCGCCAGCCAGAAGCCCAGGGAGTCGGTACCGGACAGGACGATCTTCATTCCCATGGTGGCGAACACATCGGAGAACAAGGCAGCCGAGTCGATAAAGTCCTCCATTAGTGTGACCTCATCGATGAACACATATCGGAATCCTGCGTTAAACAACTTTTTGAGATCCCGGTTCATCATCGCCATGTTGTCAGTCCTTCGGGCTTTGATGTATGCGGTACGGCTCAAGTCCTCCTTTGTCATTCTGCCAATGGCCTGACGAAGCATGGTGTTTTTTCCAGTCTGGAGCAGGCCAAAGAGCAGACACACGCGGTCATGACTTCTGCCGTGGAGGTACATCTCCAGTTGCTCAAAGCAGTCGCGTGAGGCCAGTGCCTTTGATTTCTGCGCAACGGCAGCCAGTTCTTTGCCGATGGTTATATCGGTTTCGACACCTGATATTGATATGCTTTTCGGGCTGCTTCCGCTCACTTATGCGTCACCTCCTCGCCAATCACGCCCTGATATGTTACCGCTTTCTCAATTCCATTCTTCCGCCAGAAGGAAGTCACGGATATTCCGGTGCTTGATCCCGTTTCTGCTCATGTCAAACTCGTCGAGGGATACGACATACTTGGGGAAATTGTCCTGGATGCCATCGTATGCACCGAACTCCCGTTTCACCGTATCTTCAGAGGCCAGCAGGTATGTTACCTGTACATAGAGTTTTTCTCCTCTTTTTTCACATACAAAGTCAATTTCTTTTTCTCCTGCTCTGCCTACTGTGACAACATAACCCCGTCGCAGCAGTTCCATGTAGACAATGTTTTCGAGGATCAGGTTGATGTCCTTCATGTTCCCGCCGAACACAGCCTCCCGAATACCGTGATCCGCAATATAATACTTTTCGTTGGAGGCCAGTATCTGCTTGCCCTGCAGGTCCTGGCGCTTTACCTGATAGAAGAGATATGCGTCACAGCAGTACCGCACATAGTTCAGGATGGTTTCTGCCGCGACAGTCCGCTGCTCATTTTTGAAAAACTTAGCCAGAGAGGACGCTGAGAAAACTGTTCCGACATTTGCGGTCATATACGCAATGATGCGCTCCAGCAAATCAATATCCCGAATCTTGTTCCGTTTTACGATATCTTTGAGCTGCACAGAATTGAATAGATCTGTGAGATACTGCCGGGAGGGTTCTTCCTCATACCGGAGGTTGGCCAGATAGGGCATTCCTCCGGCCAGCAGATATTTTTGAAAGCATTGCTGGATCGAATCGCTTGGTGCGATTGTGTGGTACAGTTCCAGGAATTCAGCGAAGGAGAATGGGTAAATCACAAACTCCACATACCGTCCGCCAATATAAGTGGCCAGTTCACCGGACAGCAGTTTTGCGTTGGAGCCCGTAATGTAGATATCGCAGTCCAGCGCCACTCGCAAAGAATTGACGCACTTTTCCCAGCCCTCTACTTCCTGGATCTCGTCAAAAAACAGATACGCTTTTCCCTCGATGCCCTCTGCCCGTTTTATGATCTCATCATGCAGAGCCGTTGCGGTCTGCAGATGGGAGTACCGCATATCTTCAAAATTGATTGAGATCATCTGAGACGGGGCAACACCAGCCTCCGCCAGTTCCTCTTTGATCAGTTCCAGCATCACCGACTTACCGGAGCGGCGAATGCCGGTCATTACCTTAATCAGTTCGCCCCCAATGAAGGGACGGATGCGGTTCATATACAGTTCTCGTTTGATCATGATTGGAGCGCCTCCTTTCTATCGTTGACCTCAGTATATCCCATTTACAACTGAAAATCAACTGATATAATCTAATTTTATCAGTTATAACTTATAAAATTAGTCGTATGTTGGCGCAAACACTGTACACAGCTTTTCAATTTCTCTCAAAGAAGCCCCCGAATGCACTCACTTTCCAGTTCAACGATGTCGCCTATCGGTATCCTTAAGCCATCAGCCAGAATCAATACCTGATCCGCCTCATGGATTCTTTTCAGCCTCCCGGTTGATACGATATACCGGCCGCCGTCTTTCTTCTCGTCAGGCTGGAACCAGGTCGCCGTGATTTCCGGCCGCTCTTTGATCCGCTCCAATAGCAGTTGCTGTTTTAAGTCCAAGGCTGCCCTTGCGTCCTCATCCAACTCCATGCGCTGGTCAGTCAGCCGGGCCGTTTCCGCAAGGGCGGCGCTGTGGCCGGACAGGGCCGCGAAGGGCGCAAACTGAGCCGCACGATCTGAGAGCGGCATCCTCGGGTGCTTGGCTGAGGTAGGGTGCGGCAGGTTGATGATATCATCATATGGTCCGGTCATGCTTTGTGGCCTCCGATTTGGGTGTTTCTCTCCTTGGCTGTGGCGCCGTCCTCCAGATTCAGCCCTTTGAGGATGGCGTTCTTGCCAAAACGCTTTTTGATGCCCAGCATGGTTTCCTGGAGTTTTCTCTCCCGTGCGTGGGCGGCGTCAGCCTCTTTTTTCTGCTTTTCCTTTGCAGAGTAGTCGGTAAACAGGTCGATCTGCTCCGGCAGATCCTCCGGCACAGAAGACTCGTCCAGCAGGTGATTGGCACAGAGGGTCAGCCGGCGGGCCAGCAGGGTTTTATCTACAATCCGGTCATACAGGCTGGTGGCTGCCTTGAGCAGCTCCTCGCCGGAGGAGGTATATCCGTCCAGATTGACTGTACCATGAGCATGCTTGGGAATTTTGCGCCCATAACGGTCTGTGGTGACCTCTCCGGTGTAGGCTGTACCCTTGAGGTTTTCGATGTCATAGCCGACCGTGAGAACCAATTGGTTGGTCGCAAGCCGTTTATCTACCAATTCCAGCGCCAGTGCATCGGCCATCTCCTGGATGACCAGCCTTGCCTTTTCAAATGGGTATGGGTACTGCAGGATCTGCCCGGAGACGATGCTCTTGTTTTCTGGTTTGTATGCCTTAATGTCCGCAATGGTGCAGGGTTCCCAGCCCCAGGCATGGTCGATGAGCAGTTCCGCATTGACACCAAACAGTTTATAGAGCAGTTCCTCGTTGTGGTAGTCCGTGGATTTGCCGATGGAGCACCGGGCAATATCTCCCATGGTGTACAGGCCGTGTGCCTCCAGCTTGGCGGCATAGCCTTTTCCAACCCTCCAGAAGTCGGTGAGCGGACGGTGGGTCCAGAAGGAGCGGCGATAGCCCATCTCATCCAGTTCTGCGATGCGGACGCCGTATTCATCGGCGGGGACATGCTTCGCGCCAATGTCCATGGCGACCTTGGCCAGATACAGATTCGTCCCAATGCCCGCAGCAGCAGTGATACCGGTCGTCTGCAGAATGTCGAGGATGATTTTCCGGGCAAATTCACGGGCCGACAGATGGTAGGTCTGCAGGTAGCTGGTGGCGTCGATGAACACCTCATCGATGCTGTATGGGTAGATGTCCTCCGGCGCCACATGCTTGAGGTAAACGCTGTAGACGCGGGTGCTCCAGTCAATATAGTGGGCCATCCGGGGTGGAGCCACGATATAGTCGAGGGCCAGGGAAGGATTTCGCCGTACCTCCGGGTCGTGAGAGGAAGCGCCGGTGAACTGCCGGCCAGGGGTATTCCGCTGCCGTTGGTTATTGACCTCCTTGACCCGTTGGATCACCTCAAACAACCTGGCCCGGCCGGAAATGCCATAAGCCTTCAGGGAAGGTGTGACCGCCAGACAGATGGTCTTTTCAGTGCGGCTCAGGTCCGCCACCACGAGGTTGGTGTCCAGTGGATTCAGCCCACGCTCGATGCACTCCACACTTGCGTAAAACGATTTTAGATCACAGCAAATGTAGGTTCGCTCCTTCATGCTTCGGTCACCCCTTCCTCTTTATCTTCCAACACATTTTCAAAGTCATTATAGCACATTTGTTCTGGTCGTTCTATTGTGAAAAAACACCATCTTGTACCCATTGGAAAACCAGCACAGAATGCTGTGATTCCTAAAGCGATATGCCTCCATCTTTCTGCCGCAACTGTAAAAGAGAGCCGCCAGTCTGGAAACCGGCGGCTCTCTTTTGTCAGTCATTCTTTCTCTCTGCTTGTTCCTCCAAGGCAAGGAAATGGTCGAAGTCGCTTTCAAACATGCGATCCTGCACAATCCGGTATTTTTCAAACTCGCTCTCTGCGAAGGCTTTGGCGATCTCATGCGTCACCCGGCCGGTGTCGTGGAGGATCTCATGCTCATTGAATTCCAGGAAGCGATTCAGCCGCTGTGACCAGTCCTGCATGGTCATAGGGATATGGCGGCCTGCCTGGTATTCCGCATAGTCCAGGTACATGGTCACAATGCGTTCCAGCGCCTGCAGTTCCTCTCTGGAAAGATAGTTTTTAGCAATGGACACATCATACTTCTGTATTTTTCCGTTTGGATACTGCTCCCAGGAAGTTAAGCCCATGTGAGGTTTTTCAGCGTTGGCTCGCTCCACGATCAACTCCGCCGCAGTATGACGGTGGATCGCCCAGTGGAGTTTGTTCTGTACCTCGGAAAAAAACAGGCGTGTGGTTTTGGCTGATTTATCATAATCCAGAGCCGTGGCGTAGATGTCGGTGATCTTTTGGTAGAACTTGCGTTCAGACATCCGAATCTCCCGGATCTGCTCCAGAAGGTGGTCGAAGTATTCCTTGGTAAGTACACTACCCCCGTTTTTCAACCGGTCACTGTCCATGGCCCAGCCCTGAATAGTGTAGTCCTTAACGATGGTATTGGCCCACTTGCGGAACTGGACCGCCCGGTCATTGTTGACCTTGAATCCAACCGCAATGATCATCTGCAGATTGTAGTGCTTCACCTGGCGGCTAACCTGACGGGAGCCCTCAGTTTGAACTATCCGGAAATTCCGGATAGTTGCCTCATCTGTCAGCTCACCATCCTCATAGATCTTCTGGATGTGCTCATTGATTGTCCGAACATCCACATCATAGAGGGCCGACATCATCTTCTGGGTCAGCCAGATATTCTCATCCTCATAGCGCATTTCCATGCTCTCTGTACTGTCACCGGTAGCGGCCACAAAGGTCAGGTATTCCGCTGCGCTGGATCGGATCGCCTGTTCTTGTTTATCGTTCCGCACTGCAACGCCTTCTTTCTTCTGTATCAATTCCATATTGGGCCAGCAGTTTCCGAGCTTCGGCTTCTCCCTCCGGTGTGATGAGGGCGGGATAGGTTCGCCCGGCAGCGTTGATCAGCCCTTCCTCTGAAAGTTTGTCCAGCAGGTCGTGATCATAGCCCTTCCAGCATCGGCGGGCAAGGGGATACTTTTCCAGTTCCTTTTTCTTGACCGCCCGCATTTCCGGTGTATCCCGTTCCTCCCAGGAGGTCAGGTACATCAGCATGAGGGTCAATTCCCGAATGGTTTTCTTCTGTTTTTCCGGCATTAGCCTGTCCTCCAATCTTTTTGACTTACTACCATCATATCACAGGACGGGCTGTTCGTCTATTCCACAATCATTCCGGGATATACAGCAAGAGCGGCCTTCGGGCCACTCCGTATGCGTCATTACTCCGCTGCTGGGAGCGCAGTGGGCGAGAACGCAGCCCGCTGTCCAGTTGACCCATTCCGAGTTAGCCAGGGCCTCTTGGTATTCCTCAGTTCAGCCACGGACTGTATTATGGACTTATTACATCATCATTCCTGTACATATTTCTTCGCCTGTTTCATCTTCCGCACCCATCATTCCTATAAAAGAGGACTCCATATACTCGTCATAAGCCCGTGCGTATCTCTCGTACTTCTCACCGCCGGTTTCTTTCAGAACGGTTTCATCAAATGTCCATAAAGGGTAGGAGCAGAACCCACTTTCTTTGTAGAGCCCAGTATCTTTAGCAAATCCACGATTGAGCAGCTGCGGCGCAAAGGGACAGTTGTTTATATCGACATATGCACTGTTTTTCAAGCCAATAAATTCTCCAAAAGATTTTGTAAGAATAGCGAACTGTTCTTTCTCATCTGCTCCTTGGATAGGCATATCAAGAACAATCGCAAGGCCAGGCAGTTCCTTGCCCATAAAATCATAAACCGTGTACAATTCCACCCTCGGCTCCAATATAACGGGTGTCTCAAAATAATCTTTAATTTCAAATGTCATTTTTTCCTCCTGATAACAAAATATCGCCTATGCTCTACCATATGTAAAATCGCTTTTTCCCCTTTGTGTAGCCTATCTCTTTGCTCATTTGGCGTCTTCCACTCCGTTCAGAATAAAAAACCAGGGAATGCTGGTTACCCATTCCCTGATCCATTGCGATTAAAAACTCAGTTCAGATATCTTCTCCCACTGGAGGATGTATTTCTGATCTATGATTCGATTCTCATGGTAATGGCCGAAAAACCAGTAGGCGAATTTACACCGCTGGCTGACCATTTCAAGAAAGTCCGTCAGTTCATCCGTTCCATAGGATGGATTGATCTTCTGCACCACACCGCTGGGAGCGCAGTGGGTGAGAACACAGTCTACCGTCCAGTTGACTCGTTCCAAGTTTGCCAGGGCTTCTTGGTATTCCGCTTGGCTGGGCATTTCCTCGGCCCACCAACTTACCCCCTTGACCCGAAACATGGATCGCATCCGGCGCATCAGCCAATACCAGTGTTCGAAGTCCGGATCGGCTGGATCGAGAATTCCATCCTGAATATCATGGGAGGCCGCACCGCCCATTGTGAACCAGGTGAGGCCGCCGAAGTTGAAGACCTGTCCCCGCATAAGGTGCAGGACATGCTCCCGCACCACATGGACCCGTCCGCCATTCCATTCTTTTTCTGGTAGAGTGTTCAGCAAGTCAAAATTCTCATGGTTCCCATCCACGAACAGGGTGGTGAAGGGCTTCTTGTTCAGCCAGTCCAACCAATATTGATCTTTCTGGCTTCCATCCCACAGTCCTCCAAAATCACCCGCGATGACCACATAGTCCTCCCGGCTCATCTCCTTCTGCTGTGGGAAGTATTTGCTCCCAAAGCGTTGGAAGTCGCCGTGAGTATCACCCGTAATATAAATTGCCATTCCATCGCACCTCGATTTACAGGGTCATTTGCTGCTGCCCTGGCAGTGGGGAGCTAATTTCTGCATCGGTTGCCGTGCGGACACCAGGACCGTTTCTGGTTTTCGTTGTCACCAGCAGGCCATCTTGAACAAGCTGCTCCATCAGTTCGCCCACGAAGCGGTTGGCAAGATTATGCTTGCCTTCTTTATCACAGAGCCTGTGTACAGAGAACTTTTGAGCGACATTTAAAGCAACCGGGCCTGTGATATACAGGTTTTTCCGTTTTGTCCGGCACCGTTCCAGGATTTCATGTGTGATCTCCTCGCGCTTGGTCTCCAACTGTGCCAGATATTCCTCATCAGTAATATCCCAATACCTCTCGTAGCAGTCGAAGCCATAGCAGCAGAACGATTTCGCATCCTTCAGCAGTTCTTGGATGGCTGGGATCTCGTCCATCTCTATAATACCACTAAAGTTCATCGGATGCAGGTATAACTCCTGCCAACCTTTCGTAACGGTATCGGATGTGCTGTCCCCACAGGGCTGCAGATCCCAGCCCGCACTCTGGAACAGGCTGCGGCTTTCTTCATGAAATTTGGCGGCGTCAGTCTCAGCCGGCCAGCCGGAATCGAACTGATAGCGGCTGCGAATCCGGAAGTAAACTTTTCGGTACTCCACTCTTGTTTCACCTCGCTTTCCTATTCCAAGTGCTTTTTCAAACAATACCACAAGTAAGGCGGCAACATCTATTCACCAATACCAACAGAATAAATGTTCATAAATTGACCTATTCTACCGATATCCTTCCGCCAGACCGACGCTGACCCCAAGCGCCCAGTCAATCTGTTTCATCTCGGAGGTGTCCAATGCTCCAACGCGCTCTCTGAGCCTGGACTTATCAATAGTGCGAAGTTGCTCCAAAAGGATAACGGAACCACAGCTCAATCCATTCGCTTGCCTATTCAAACAAACATGTGTAGGCAGCCGCGGTTTTCCCATCTTGCTGGTGATGGGGGCTGCGATCACTGTGGGGCTGTGACGGTTGCCCACGTTGTTCTGCAGAATGAGTACCGGACGGATACCACCTTGCTCAGACCCGATGACTGGCCGCAGGTCAGCATAGTAAATGTCACCACGGCTGATTTCCTGTCTGCAATATGTTTTCACAGAATACACCTCCTCAGCATATTGGGCTTAATATCACAAAAATAGGGACCGCCTCCGCATCTCCCGCATCTGGTTGGAATGGCTGCTCATACGGCATGTTCCGGTCAGTAAACGGGTTTTGGACAGAAGCGATCCCCATAGCTTCTGATATTAAGACTTCACATTTGTGTTGTCTTTCTTTGGCGCTTGTATTCGACACTACTTCCCCAAGCGCAGGAGCCTGTGCCATTGGCATCAGCTCCATAGGGCGACCATCTGAACCGCGGCTGGCTTCACCGCGTCATGGGACTCTCACCCCCGGCAGGATCTCTGTCGGCCGCCCTCATTGCTTGATCCCCATTTCGGTGGGGGCTGTGACTGGACGGAAGTATCATTATCCCTGGCGGAGTCATTGCGATACAGCTTGCCACAGGCTGTTTTTTGGACGGATGGACCCGCTTGGCACCTTATTTGGCCGTCGTTGATAGAGGGGAAATCCGGCAGGCTGTCATAACCGAACAAAAATGTATAGGTGACTTCGTTTGCAGCCTGTACCAGAACTTCTACAGGTGGTTTTCGCGCATCCTCCAGCGTCGCTTTCCCCTGTCCAGCAGGGGCCCCGTCAGGAAAGTATTCAGACAATCGGATATTCGGTTTTCAAGGAACAAGTGAGAAGCATTTCCTTCTCGCTTGTATAGGGGAAGATGTCGGCATTTTAATAACCCTCCAATTTCAATTTTCTAAAAGTTTTTTCAAAGACTTGAGAATACGGACTTTCCGTTTATGCACTGCAGGCTGTGAAACGCCAATCTCTCTTGCATAGTCAAGTTCACTTTGTCCCTTAAAAAACAACCCCTGTACCAATGCCTGATCCGCAGCAGGCAACGCTGAGATCGCTTGGTACAGGGCCTCTTTCTTTATTTGTTCAAGGATGATGTGTTCCGGAGTGTTGATGGCGTCAATAAACTCCCGGAAATTTTCATAGGCGCCATCCTGACTTCCGATCATCCCACTCGTCTGGATCTCATGGTCAAAAAAGCTCTGATCATTGTCCTTGATATTCCACCGGGTTCTGCAGTAAGTGCGATAGACCTCCTCTGTCACTATGACTTCCTCATATTCCTGAGTGCAGGTGTTAAAAACAATAAGGGTAAACTTCCCGTTGGATTCCATGTGCCTTTCCTCCAAATTTCAAGATTTTGATGGCGAATCAAAATCTTGAAATCAGGGGTACTTGGCGATATAAGCCTCCCAGCCCATGCCGGCCCTCCCAGTGCCGGGCAGAAAAATAGCCGGGGACGCATTTCTGCATCCCCGGCCGATCCCCGCCGCCATATTGCGGCAGGAATACAGAGGGCCGGGACACTTTACAGCGTCCCGGCCCTTGTCAGCTGGTCCTATTCATTTTTGCGCATACCTGCCACTGTACTGAGTATAGCAGAGGCAAAGTCGGAAGGGAGTAGGGATTTCGTCGGTTTTTCATCGGGAATCAGTCGGGATAAAGTCGGGGCATCTCCAATTCTTCCTGAAGTTCCGGCACAGCATAACCAAAAAGGCAGAGGGACAATAAGAAGATCGCCTCGCGCTTTCGGTCATAGAATACGCTTCGCTCCATATTCAGCTCATCCAGCAGCTCCTTTTCTGTGCTGTTGAAACGGTGGATAAATTGTTTGGTCAGGATCTCATAGTAAAGTTCACCCCGGTCAGGGTATCGTTTCAAGCGGAGAAGGGCACGGTCGATCACATCCACCAGCATCCGGTTTTCCATCACACAGCAGACCCGTTCCTCAAACTCCTGCAGATCCATATCCGGGGCGAAACTTTGCAGATAGATAAGCCCGGTATCAGCGTCCTGAGCGCCCAGCTCCCAGGCGTACTCATGCAGTTCCTCCACCCGCTCACTGAGGACCCACACCACATCCCGGTAGATTTTCAAAATCAGCTTTACCCGGTGATAGGCCAGCTGGCTGTCAAATCCAAGGGTCGCCATCTGCCTTTTACATTTCTGCAAAGTGGAACTTTCTTTTCTCATGCCATTCTCCTCCTCCCATGTTCGCTAAACTGCGAACAAAATGCATATAACAAAGCCTGTGAACATTGGTGCGGCTGCGCCCCTCTCTCAGGAGGGGGGCTTGCCGTACCAAACTTATATGAGATTGCGTGTTTCCAACCGAATACGCATGGCCTGCTTGGAGACTTGGAAGATCTGAGCCATTTCCGCAACCAACTGCTCATTGCTCCTGCCTGCACGCAAACGGTAAAAACTTCTTTTGATTTGCGGCAGGGGCATGAGGAGAGCAGTAGCCAAAGCATCCGCCTGCCATTCGACCAGACCGTGGCTTTCATCCAAAGATGTTTTTCCTTCATAGGCAGCCACATCGCCTGTGCCGGAGTACAGCTTCTGGTGCAGGACCCAGTGCCCCAATTCGTGAGCACAGGTGAACCGCAGCCTGCCGAGGAGCCTGTCCACACAAAGCCGCTCCTCCACCAGGATTGTTCCGGCCTTGACTGCAATCAAACGGTAGCGTTTTTCATCTTGGTCGTATAAAATAGCCGCTCCTTCATCAAAAATCGTTTCCCCAAGGATGCTCCCGTTTTTGCGTAGGCAATGATATTCCAGAGTTAGATCAAACTTGGTCTCTATGATAGTTTCAATGGGAACTGCCTGGGGAGGCCCGTCCAACAAAGCGGGATCATACTCTTGCAGGATCTTCCGTCCAATGGTTTCAATTGCGTCCAATCGATACTTTGGTACAGACAAGAAAATCCCCCCTTAGTTCTGGCGGTTCTGTAGCATTTCCATAAATGCCTTCCATTCCTCATCGGTAGCATCTACTTCCTTTGCCACTCTCAATGCTGCGCGGACGATGTCATGCTGGCGGATATAGTCAGGCAGATCGGCCGGAACCGTCTGCCTGGAATCTGCGGCCAGATCCAGCAGCATTTCATGCTCCTGCTTATCCAATTCCAGAAAAGAAGAGATCCGCTCTACAAATGCTCCCTCTGGCGCTGGCCGGCGACCCTGCTCAATATCACACAGGTACCCATTGGAGATACCGAGGTGTTTCGCGGTATCCCGGAGATTTAATTTGGCCTCTTTGCGCCGTGTGCTGATGAAAGCTCCAAAGGTCACTGGTCTCCCTCCTTCATAGAGTTTCGCTGGTTTGCGAACATCTTGTTTATATTATAACTGGCACATCTGTTCGACACAAGGGCAAAAAAGAAAGCAGAGGCCAGGTGTTAAAATTCCATAACACCTGGTCCCTGTTTTAGAGAAACCTGTGGGCGATCCGCTTCATTTCTTCCACACACTCATGAGGTGCTATGATCTGAATCCCGCCCATAAATTTGAATACCCATCCGTAAAAGGTGCCGCTTGGGTCGACTTCAATGTTTGCCGTAAAGTGTTCCTCGTCATATGTGCGGGTTGGTACAGCTTCTCCATAATGGTCTATGATGGTTTTCATCAGCTTGTTCTCACAGAGCAGTTCAACAGAAACTGTGCGGTCAGCAGCAAACATATCAACGATCTTGTTGGTGTAGCCCGCCACATCAAAGTCTTCATCGGGGGTAAAGCCGGAGGGAAGTATCTTGATCCCCGACAGACGGTCTACTCGAAAGTGGGCCATCCGCTGGTGTTTGTGAGAAAAGCCAATCAGGTAATAGTGGTCATTCTTCCATTCCAAAGCGTAAGGGTCCAGTTGATAGAGATAACCGCCATGTTTGAGAACTCGTTTTTTCTCGGGCGTATATTCATAATACTGGAACTGTATCTGCCGCTTTTCCAAGATTGCCGTTTGGATGGCATCAATGATGTAATAGACTTGCTCATTGTCCGGTTTCACCCGGCTGGACAGGCTGGCGAGCTGCCGAAGCTGCTCTGCCTGATGTGTGCTGGTCAGACGGCATAATTTCTGTACCAGTTCCTCGGATTTCCTGGCAGAAATGATCTTCGAGGATGCTACTGCGTCTGTCAGCATTTTCAGTTCTGGATACTCAAACAGGCGGCTTCCCATAAAATATTGGTTTTGGGTACTCTTGACCACCACAATATCAATTCCTGCATCGATCAGCGCATTGGTATCCGCGTAAACAGTCTGCCGCACTGCCTGAATTCCTTTTTCATTCAGATGGGCAATGATGTCAGATACTGTGGCGGGATGGTTTTCATCAGTCCGCTCATAGAGAAACTGGAGCAATTCCAGTATCCGCATATTTGTTGAATTCTGCATACTTCACCTCCTCGATTCTTAAAATGGTCTATTTTGTATGGTGTCCAGTCCCAAAGACCAGGAACAGGGCAACCACACAGAGAAGCAGGCCCATCCAATTCCGGTCTATGATCAGCTTGATTACCGCCGCAAGCAGCAGACCGCCCACCAGGAGCACAACGCCGTTCATTCAGCGTCCTCCCGAGGCATATTTCCCCATGTGGATGTCCAGCACTTCTCTGGGCGGCTGGATCAGCGCGTCCTCATACTGGCACTTCCACTGAATCTCCCGGCTCATCTGGCCATCCGCCACGCCGTCTATGGTTTCCCCATCCTGAATGGGGTTATCATGCTCCAATATGTACGATGCCACATTGTAGGCGTGGTTTACCACCCAGTTGGGGTCCATGTTGTGGAAGTGGTACTGGAGGTCGGGCAGGAACAGGGTGCTCATGCCCACCGTGTCGATGAGCATATCCTCGGTGCCCTCAATGTTGAAGAAGCGGACATTGACCCCGAAGCGAATGAAACGGTCCGACCCCTCAATCTGGTGAGAACGCACATCCTCCGCCAGAAACAGCTTGCCGCAGTTCTGGAAATAGAATGCCTCACAGGTGGGGTACAGCTCCGCCAGAGCCTCCAGAAAGTCGGCATCCAGGTTGGCACGCTCCAGCGCCGGAAGCGCCGCAGCCAGCATATCGGTGGCCACCACCTGATATTTGCACTCCCGGAAGATCCGCTCCCGGTCCTCCTGGCAGTCCCACATCTGGCTCATGAGGAAGGCGTCGAAGCCTTTGCCCTTGAACCTGTCGCATTTCATCACCATCAGCTGTACCGGGCATTTGCCGTCCTTGAATTCCGCGATATGCTCCTGTGCGGCAAAGCCGGCCATTTGCTTATCATAACAGAAGCACTCTGTTGATCCGATGTGTTTCTCTATCACAGCGGTCATGGTTTCTTTGTCCGGCATGTCCACCGGTTCTTTAAACAAAATCTGAATGAGATAGGGGCCTCCGGGCTGGGGACCCTTTTTATCATCCAGGTTTTGCTGGAAAAGTTGATTGCTCATTTGGTTTCCTCCTTCTTCTCCGGGAACAGCTTCCACCGGAACTCCAACTCTTTCTGGACAAACTCTTTCGGCAGGCCCCGGGGATTGGCAATGAGATACCATACCCGAAAGGTGCGTTTCTTCGGATCTGTTTCCTGCTGGTAGAGCTGATAACCCGCCTCATCCTCCTGAGTCCACTGTCCTGTCTGCCGCTTGGCCTGCACAAAGGGTTCCACCACCTGGTCCAGTTCCTCTTTGGTGAGGCTTGAGGCCCAGGCATGATCCACATCATTGGCGTGGGAGAGGTGGAACAACATCGAACCCATCCAGTTCTTTGCCTTGTGCTCCGGCGTTCCGAGCAATTCCGCCTGACGGCGGTACTCCTCCAGCTGTTCCGCTGTTCCGTACCGTTCCACCATCTGTTCCCGCACATGGATGCACCAGCTGTAATCCCCCGGCTGGATAAAGGGGGCACAGACCGGCTGGAGCGCCTCTGCTGGGTCCACCTCAAAGCGGTCGATAAAGTCGAGGTAGTGAGCTTTGATCAGGGGCAGAAAGGTGTCCAGCAACCTGGTGTTCAGCCGCAGGTCCTCTGTCAGCATCCGAAAGAATGAACCGCCTGTTGTCGGTTCTATTTTGAAAGAGTAGAGCCGATCATCTCCCTGCTTAATGATACAGCTGAAGCCCACCTCCACATTTCCATAGCCGATTTCGTAGTCTATGTAGTTGTAGCGGCTCCGGTCAAACCAGACCTGATAGGTCAGGCCGTTTTTCATTTTCTTTTTGAAGTCGCCTTTTTTCAGCCGCTTCCAGCCCTTTTCCTCCAGCCCCAGGCCGTTCCATAGGTAGTCCAGAAACTCCTGAAATATATCTGCCGGGCGTTTTTGCTCCACGGTCTCCACCTCCTGACGAATCCTCCTTAATAATCAAGCAGGATGGGCACCTGCTGTTCCTCGGCAAACCGCATGGCCCGCCAGAACATGGAGAAGGCGAACTTGGCAAGAGATTGGGTGTCATACTGGGTGTGTTCCGGGATGTCTGCCTTGCTATACTGTCCATCTGAGTCTACGGTTCCGTCTACCGGGTATCCCTCCGTGTCTGCCCAGCCAAGGATGGTATCCTCATCGGCCTGCCATGCCAGCTGGTTCAGCCTTTCCAGCTCCTTCCGCAGTCCGCCCAAGGTGGCGATAGCGACGGTGTCATCGGTGGGCAGAGGGCCTTGGAACAGAAAGCTGTCGGTGAGGGGAAGCCACCAAGTCACGCCCCGAAACAGGGACCACACCCGCTCCTCGTCCGATGCAAGGCGGGCAATCAAGGGATGCTCCCCGAAGATCCAGTCCTTCTCCACGGTGGGAGGCACCGGTTCCTCGTATGTACGACAGGCGGCCACCAGCAGCATAGCGCCGAAGGCATCCCAATCCGGCTTGTCCGTGTAATAGGGCTTCTCATTATTCTCCGGCCAGGGGGCGTAGGGGGGCTGGTCCGGCTGAGAAATGGCGGCCAGAATCTGATCCCGCCAGTTCTCCACCGCCGCCTGAACATCGGTCGGGGACAATTCCTCGTCGTCGGCGGGTTCCCCATCCGGGGTGATGCGGTTGAAGGAATATCCGTTTTCCTCCGCCCACTGCTGAACAACGGTTTTCCAGTTGTGAGAATAGTACCGGGTCAGCGTCCCGGCGTAGATGTCAAGTCCCATAGTGTTTGCCTCCTTTTCTGCTTGGTCAAAGCCGTTCCAGGGTACAGTCGTGCCCGGAATGGTCTGTATCCAAAATGATTTCCACAATGGTGTCCATCGTCTCTTTTCCGAGATTACGGACGCTTTTTTCATAGGCCAGCCACTGGATGTGGATGGGTTGTCCATACTCATGCCGCCCAAAACCGCCCCGAAGAATATCGTTGAAAGCGTTCAGGTTCCGACCGATCTTCCAATCCAAGCCACAGATGAACACCTGCTCCACCTCGTCATAAAAACCGGCCATGTTAGAAAAGCGGCGACCGTCAATGGTGAACATCTCTCTCATGTCCATATAAACGGCTCCTTTAAGTCATATTTCTCCATGATCTTATTTTCCAAGGCTTCATAGGCATCCATATCCTCTGGTTGCGCTGGAATACCCTTTTGCCAATAACCGTTCCCATAGTAGAAAAACATAGCCCAGTAATAAGGCAGGTCATGGCTGAACATCGCCACTCCCATGGCATCGGCCACTGGCTCTGCCAGCGGTGAGCGATCCACTATCTGGGAGGCTTCCTCATAGGAGATCCCCACCAGCTCCACCAGCAGGTGCTTCACCAGTTCACAGAAGCTGTGCTGGTTGAATATGACCTGACCATCCTCATCTTTGAACACGATGCCATCTCTCACCATAATATTCTGCTCCGTTTCTTACTCCTCGTCCCCGGCCTTGAAGTTGTAGATGGGGCGGATGACCTTTACCACATCCGCCGTGGGGCCGATGTTGTCCAGAATATCCTGCATCCCCTTGTAGGCCATGGGGCACTCATCCAAGGTGGCCTTGCTCACCGAGGTGGTGTAGACCTCTGCCATCTGCTTTTTGAATTCAGACACCGTGAAGGACTGTTTGGCGTCCGCCCGGCTCATCAGGCGGCCGGCGCCGTGGGGAGCAGAGCAGTTCCAATCCTCGTTACCCTTGCCCACGCAGAGCAGGCTCCCGTCCCGCATATTGATGGGGATGAGCAGTCGCTCGCCCTCTTTGGCGGACACAGCTCCTTTCCGCAGGATCATGGCGTCGGTATCGATATAGTTGTGGATGGTGGTGAACTGCTCCTCCACATGGAGCTTCATGCCTTTGACGATCTCGTCCATCATGGCCTGCCGGTTGAGCATGGCGAAGTGCTGGACGATCTTCATGTCGTGGATATACTGCTCAAACAACTCTCCGGACACATAGGCCAGGGCCTTGGGGATGTTGGTTTGCTTGAGGTTTTTCAGTTTCTTCAGTTCTTTCTGGATCTCCTTCTCCCGGCCCTCCGCTTTCATTCGGGCAATCAGCGCCTCGATGGAGGCATCGTCAGTGCGGTTGAGCACCTTATAGCCCGCCTCCTGGTAATAGCTGGCCACCTCCACACCCAAGTGACGGCTGCCGGAGTGAACCACGATGTAGAGATTTCCCTCGTCGTCCTTGTCCACCTCAATGAAGTGGTTCCCACCACCCAGCGTACCGATGCTTTTTTCCGCCCGGAGGAGATCCACATGGCGGGCACAGCACAACTCACTCAGGTCGATCTCATTGAGGTAGCGGTGGGCCTTATCCCGGATGGAGAAGCCGGAGGGGATCTTTTCATAAATCAGCTTGTCCAGCTTTTGAAGCTCCAGCCGCCCCTCCCGGATGCGGGTGGTCTCCATGCCGCACCCGATGTCCACACCCACCAGATTGGGCACCACCTTGTCGGTGATGGTCATGGTGGTGCCGATAGTACAGCCCGCCCCGGCGTGAATGTCGGGCATGAGCCGGATGCGGCTACCCGCCGTAAATTCCTGATTGCACAGCTCCTGAACCTGTGCGATGGAGGCGCTGTCCACCACATCGGTGAAGATCTTGGCCTCATTGTATTTTCCTTTGATTTCGATCATAATTTCCTCGCAATATTCTATGGGGCATGGCCCCGTCAAGTCATCTCATACAGCAGGGCAGCGTCGCCCTGCACCAGTTCCAGATGGGAGCGCAGCGTTTCAAGCCCGCTTTGCACCGCCTCGGTGGGCAGATCCCAGTCCGGGGCAATTTCAGCGGCCAGCTCCGGGAGGTCCTGCTCCCGCAGAGCTGCCAGCAGTTGAGACGCCAGCTCTCCCTCCAGCAGAGCGCAGTCCAGGGTGTCCTCCGTCTGGGGAGCAGGAAAACGGACATCCAGATCCAGTTCGCTCTCACACCAGTCCCAGATGGCCATATAGACCGCGCCGGAGCAGTCGCCGTTTGACAGTTCCTGCCGCCGGCCGTCTTTGAGAAGGTAAAAGGATGCGATCTGTGACATAGTTGTTCCTCCTGAATGTTATTCTTTTTCCATCAGCCCTTCTGCCTGCATCCGGATCACATAGAAGGCCCGCACCCAGTCCAGTTCCTGCTCCATGGATTTCTCCAAAGCCAGCAGGTGGCGCTTTCCCAGCCTGCGGTCCAGGAGGGCAAAGATGCGGACAAGAGGATTCTGGCTGACAAGGCTTTTCTCAATGCTCTGGTTGTCAAAGATCCCAAACGCCTCATAGAACACCTTTTGGTCAAAGGTGCCCTGCTCCAGCGCAAAGGCATGAGCCTGGTCGATGGCTTCTTTCGCGGAGTCGCAATCTTTCAGCGTTGTGGACCGCAGGTGATGAAATTTCGTCCACACATTCTCAAAATAGATGTAGTAGTTGCTCCGCAGTACTTCCACACCGTCCATACGAATGGCTGCCCGGCCCTCATGGTCGGCGCTTTTGCTGTAACTGGTGGCAAAATACTGAATGTGACCCCGGAGCGCCGGGCACAGGTAATCATTCTCCAATTTGTTCCGGATTCCACTCCAAGTGGATACGCTTGCCATGTTACCACCTCTCAGTCACGATAGATACCCACGACCAGGATATAGTCATCATCTCCATGAAAATCCTGACACTTGTTATAGAAGTCTCTCAAAGTTCTAAATTCGGCCAACGCTGCATCCCGATTTTCCACTCCGTTCTGTTGGAGATACTTGTCCAGGAAAGCATCTTCATCCACCTCATTGAGGGCAGAAACGATGTCATCCAGATCCTCCAAGAGAGTGTAGGCCACCTGACCATCATCAACGAAATCAACACCTACGATTGCTTGGCTGAGCGGTTCATGAGAGATCGGTTCTGTCCCAGGGCATCCCACCAGCGCCATGTGGAGCTCATTCCACAGGCGGATTTTTTCGGTGTAGAGAAATTCATGCTGATTTGCCGCTGTTTTCAAAGCATCAACCGTATTCTCGCCACTGAAAACAGCATTCATGAGTTCATCTTCAGCAGGGGCGCTTCCATAAAAATAGTGGGCAATGTTTTCAGTGTTCATTGAGATACCTCGCCAGTTTCTTCTCCAGCAGTTCTGCCATATCATTGCAGAGGCGCTTTACCTTGTCCTGCTCATGGGCGTAGTACCAGATGGTTTCCTCTCCGGGGCGGAGCAGGAGCTGGTCGCCGTCCGCTTCTTTCCAGAACTCGCCCAGCACACAATACCGCTCGCCATGAATGGTCAGATTAAATGTTCCAGAGAGTTCAACGATTACGCCTGTGGATACATTGATGCCTGCGGTCAGCAGGAAAAACTCCCGCACCTGGGACGGGAGCGTGAAGTCCAGCACGCTTTCTTGATTCCCGATCTGCTCCTCCGTGGCGGCGGGTTTGATCTCGTCAGAGGGGTCCAGCACCTTTGCCAACGCCTTGGAGAACTTGGGGTATCGGCCAAATAACTCCGGGTTATTGGCCTTGAATTCCTTTTGCTTTTCCCTCTGCACCCGCTCCTGCTCCTTACAGAAAGCGTCCAGCTCCGCCAGATACCGCTCCTGGTAGAGATTGCTGGCTTCAAATGCTGTGCCGCTCTTTTCCAGAATGGCGATGGCTCTCTTTTGGCTGCCAAACACCGGGACCCACTGAAAACCGTGTCGGCAGGGCTTCAGTTTCAGAAATTCACCCCGACTCAGCAGGGCTTCCAACTCCGTCTCATGTTCGTCCCACCAGTTCCGCCAACTTTCTGGTGTTTCCCGCCCCTCGACCAAGTCCAGGAGTTTTTCTGTCAATGATTCTTTGTCCATAGGTGTCCACGCTCTTTCTCCGCCATCACTTCCACATTACTCGGTAGCACAAAGCTCATTCATTTTTGGAATCAGTATTTTATCCATCCACTGGCAAACAATCTCAAAGGTATTGTTAATCTTTTCTTCATTTCCTATATCAAGATATATTTCATTGTCTCTCAAACTGTAAAACAGTGGTTGTGTGTTGATGTCTGGTTTGGCATAACCATAAGGGTCGTATGGACGGGTGTTGATTATATAGCAAACCTCTATGCTTATGCTATCCTTTGTGTTCCCGCCGAATGAGGAAAACGCAATCATATAGGTGAAATTTTTACTGTGCCTCGTAAGTGTTTTGTCGGATTTTTTATACTTGAAGCCTAAATGCCCGTACTTCCCTTGCAACTTGGTTCCAAGCATTTGCATTGCTTCGTTAAAGTTCATTGTGCCCCCTCCATTTTCTCATCGTAAAAATAAATATAGTTCATTTCTCCGTTTCAGAGGGCGCAGGAATAGATGCTCATGGCCCCGTAATCGGTGTGCAGGACCAGCCCGCTTTGGGTAAAGGCAAAATTCACCTGCCGCACCACAAAGGGGTCGTCAATAGAGGCCAGCAGTTGGCCGCTGCCGGTATCCCACAGCTCTATGGGGGAGCTGCCACGATCCTGCTGAACGGCCATCAGACTGCCCCTTGTCCGCACCATACAGGTGTCTGAAAAATTTAGCCCCTGCCGGACCGAAAACGGGAAAGGATTGGCAATCTCCTCTCCGGTCTGGGTCAGATAGAACCTGCCGCCCACCGAGAAGCACTGGTCATCCGGAGAGAAGAAGGGATGCCAGCCCGCATTGGGGATCACAACTTTTTGGGCGGACTTCAGATCGACCAGCACATACTCACCCTCGGTGACACGGTAGACCGCTTTGCTCTGCCGGGGAGAGAGCATCCCGAAGCAGTAATAGGCAAAATTCGGATCTTTTGACTTCTTACATTTTACCGTTTCCCGCCACACTTTCGTGTTGCTGCCAAAGGCAAAGACGACGATCTCCTCGCCCGTGTACCACAGGGCCAGGTCGCCACTGACATCCAGCATGGTCTTCATGCTGTTTTTCTTGTTGGCAAAGGGCGTGACCTCATGGGTGCGGAGCGAGAACTGCTGGAGAAGATAGCTGTTGTTCAGAAGAAGGGTGTCATTGGAGCAGAGGACCTGCTCATAGGTCATCCGCTTGGCACCCAGAGAGACCGTTTCAAGGCTCTCCCCGCTGCCATCGAAGTGATAGAGGGTCTCGTCCTCAAAATCTCCGACCACCCTCGTCAGGAAGAAGTCATCCCTTGCGGGAGAGGCGGCCAGGGGCATGAAGCCGTTACTGTCCTTACCGACAAACCGATGGCACCGCGCCTGCCCAACAGCGGCATCCCGATTCTGATAGACAAATCCTTTCCGCATCTGGCCCATCATGGCGCTGGCAGCCTTGCTCCTGACCTGGAAAGCGGAGTCGCACAGGATCTCCTTGACCTTCCCGCCATTCAAGCAGGTTCGGATGGTATGGCCGTCAATTTCAATCCGCCACTGCTTATTTGTAGTGGGGTTGAGGAAGGTTTTTTCAATCATGGCTTTGACTCCTCCCTTTGAATCAGGATGGTTTTTCCCTCGGCGTTGATGTCATAAAGGTCATCCAAATGGATATGGAAGCCATCCACACGAGCGGTTTCCGCCATCCCCAGAGCGGCTTTCGCCAACAGGAGCAGCCCCGCCCGGTTTCCCGTTAACTCCAATTCATTTCCATCGGCATGGGTGGTAAAGGAGAGGTAGGCTTCCGGTTCCACTGGGAGGATAGGCAGTAGTTCGTCATTCAGTTGAATGGTCAGTGTTCTGGTTTTCATCACTTACCGAAATACCTCCCATCAATCCCACCAGAAATACCAGACGGTGGACTGCCACAGGACATCTGCCAAGGAGCCAATGCTTCCATCCTCATTCTGATCCAGATCTGGGCAGAAGCCATATTGCTCCACAGCCACCTCCATAGCTCTTTCCTTGGAGATCGGAGTTGGAAGTTCAAACTCCAATTCATCGTGGCTCATGGCGGCAGGGATGGCACCATGCTGCTGGAACCAGTATTTGGCCGCAGCCATCAGCTCCGGTGTGTCGGGGCAGTCATTCCAGTTTCCGAAGGGCAGGTAGGCGAAGATCTCCCAAGGATTCTTCACCGGGATCTTGGCCAGAATGAGCGGATAGGTCATCTCAGTATCATCATCCCAGTAGCTGGAGAAGCGGTCATTAGGTTCTCCGCCCTCCATCTCGCCCAAGACTTCCTCATCCCAGTCCATATCGTCATCTTCGGCTTCTTCCTTGCGCTGGCCGGTCAATTCCTCCAAAACCGTCTTTCCGTCCTTGACGGGGGTAGAGAGCATCTTCTTCCGGTACTCCGTTACAGCTTTGAGGTCAAATTCGTAAATGTCTACATCATTCTTCGGGTCGGCGTTCATTACCAGACATTCCAACAGCGTTTCATCATCCGCCTGGATAAGCACGGGAACAAAGCCCTCCCGTACCCCCAGCCGCTGGGCGTAGCTGTATGCCGACATGATGGGGTCATCATCTGCCATGGATGGGAAATAGGTACACTCGCAGTCCAAATACTCCATGATGGCCTGAGCCACCTCGGAAGGCTCCAGTGTGTCCTCGTCGAAGTCCTGTCCCTGCCAGTTAGCAAAGCGTTCTTCGATCACCTCTGCCATAGCCTGATAGTAGTCCTCGTCAAAGGGGATGAACAGGTAGGCTTCATCTTGGAACTCATCGGAGTGATACCGCTCTGGGCCGAAGAAGCAGAGGGCGTTGTCGTCAACATCGGCAGGATAGTAGGGACTGTCGCCCTCTCCATAGTAATAGCCCGCAAAGGCACGGCCTTGATGATTGAACAGCACAGAGAACAGACAGCCGTCCAGCTCATCCCGGATAAACTCCCGCAGATCCACGCTGGCAGAATCAGCCTTGACCTTTTCTACGACCTCTCCGTACTCCGCAAGGAATTCTTCACCCATCAGGTCGTGCTCCATGCACCAGCGCAGGTAGATGGCCATGTGGTTATAAGCATTGATGGGGTCAATAGGCAGTTCCTTTTCCTCGATGCTCTCGATGTGATAGGAAGCATCGTCCATCTCACCGTCAAAATCATCATTGGAAAGGGTGCCACGAGTGATAGCATCCTGGCGGGTGGGGTTTACTACAAAACTGATCCCCCTCATTTTGTTCAGCAGAGCGTCTGTATCATGTTCCAGTTTATAGTCCAACTCGTCCTCATAAAGCGGAATGACCTGATAGAAGTTGACCTCCTCGCCGCCCGGCAGGGTGCAGACCTCGCTGCCATCCTCCGTATCCTGGGGACCGATCAGGGTAGCAGTACACAGTTTGGTGTTGTCTGCAAATGGTTCCCGGTTCTCCACTGTATGACCATGTCCCAACCAACTGTCACAGTTGATGGGCAGACGGGCCAAGGATTTCAGCAGGCGGATGGGCCAGTACCACTTTTCGTCTTTCATGGACTCCTGATCCAGCTTCCAGTCCGCAGGCAGCGCGATAGCCAGCTCCGCCCGCTCCAGCTTATATTCCACCAGCTCCTCCGGCACATTCATCCGGTGAGCGCCCATACCCATGGTGACCAGGGTGCAATAGTCCCGCTCCTCAGTGGGCGGCACCATGCAGATGTCCACATGGATGTCTGGAGAAACCAGCTCGTGGAACACATTCTCGACCTTGCCGAAATACTGCTGGATGTGTCCCTCGACGGCCTCCATCTCCTCCTCGGTGTAGACCTCGGGAACACCGGCTTCTTCATCCTCGGGCATTTCGCCGTCCGGGTCATCGCCGTCATCGTCAGGGTCACCGTCCGATGACTCCCAGGAGATTTTCAGCGTCATCTGCTCCTCCGGCAGACCGACGCCAGGGCTGCGGGTGATGGTGTGCTTATCATCTGCCGCAAAACCGATAGTTTCTCCATCGTGGAGTTCCACATCGTTCTCCAGCACATAGGACACAAGGCTGGCCAAAAAGTCCCGCAGGTCGCTCGGCTTGGCATCGGTGCCCAGCACCTCCATCTCGTCTTTGCCAAACACATCCATGCCGTAGGTGTAGCCATTCATGCCATTCTCGTTTCTCCACAGACCGAACCAGATCCAGTTGAAGATGGGTAGTTCGCCGTCCTGCATCATGTCGGCAAAGCCCTCATAGAACCGGGGTTCAAACACCACGCCGCTGGTGTAGATGCCGGTGGCATATTCCTGACGGCAGCAGGCGGCGACCACCTTGGTGTAGAGCTTGCCCTTTTCCAGCAGGTTTTCCTCCTTGCCCAGCACCGCCACCATGATGTGGGCACAGTGCTCCTTGGCAACCTTGACGGCGTCCTCCCACATATAGTTGTTCTCGGCATTCAGTTCCGCTTCGCCGTTGGGGATGGGATAGGTCGCCAGGCTGACGGCGGCGACCATGTCGCCCACTTCGAACACCAGCGCGTCATCGTCCTTCTCCTCGCTGGCATCGTATTCATCCACGGCGATATCCCACTTTTCCTTCATGTCCCGGATGAACTGCTCTTTATCCCATTCTCCCTTGGACAGGAGGACAAATCCGGTGAAAACGCCTGTGTGGTCACTCTCATCCTCGGCCTCTGCCTCGGCCCGCTTTGCGATCTCTTTCTGGCACTCTTGAATCACCGCCGGGGCATCCTTGTCTTCGGGGTCCAGTTCTGCCCACCGCTGGGCGTAGGGGATAGCCTGTTCCTCCTGCCCATAGAGATACTGATAGCCGTAGGCCATCCGCATATTCCACTCCGCCTTGTCCTGGCCTTCCTCCCGGACGGACTCCAGTACCTCAATGGCGCGGCGCAGGGCCTTGTCTCCCTTATAGTTAGGAGTACCCTCGTCGTGGTCCCCGATGATGGCGTAATTCTCCAGCGCCCGCGCCATGGCGTAGGCAATGCGATAGTTCCGCCAGTCCTCCGGGATGGCGTTGAGGGCCTGGATGCAGCGGGTGTACTCGTCCTCGTCGTTCCACTGCTCCAGCTGCTGGAAGTATTCTTCTTCGTTCTGCGGGGTGTAAGGGATATAATCCATGCCCGCCAGCGTCTCGTCCAGCTCGGGGGCCTGATCCTCATCGTCCGGTTCCTCCTCGGACGGTGTTTTTAGGTTCACTGTGCCCGCCTCCCGGCGGAAGGTGTGGAAACTGGCCCAGGGGATATCGCTGTCCTCAAAGAAATTTTTGGCCATCTGGAGCGCCGTCTGGATGTCCCAGGCGATGAAATCCACATAGCCGCAGTAGAGGCCGGTGGCTCCTCCAGTGAGAGTGAGTACCTCCGGACCGTCGCCGGTGGTGAACAATTCCTCCAGCTTATCCCGGAAGTCGAAGATCTTCTGGGTTCCTTCTTTCTCCCGCAGGGTATCCAGAGGGTAGCAGAAGAAGCCCGCCACCGCGCCGTCAGCATGGAGATCGTCCATGAAGTCATTGTCGGCATTCAGGTAGCCGTTGATGAGCGGCACACAGCAGGTGGAACCGGCCATTACATCCAGCCGCCAGTCAGCGTCGGGGTCTTCATTGGGTTTCATTTCGTAGCCAAGATAGCTCTCCAGATAGGCTTCTGGATCGGTAGAGAGTTCCAGACCCCGCTCCTTCAGAGCGTCGGGAAGCTGGGACATAAGAATGGACGGCTCCGCCCTGGGTTCCTCCAGCACATCAAAGCTGTCTATGTATCTCATGTGGGGAATCTCGCCCAGCACTTGGTCGGTGAGGGTGGTGAGCATCCACCAGACCCGGCCTTCCGCCTCCCGGAGCATGGGCAGCAGCTTTTCACAGTAGGCGGAGAGGGCGAAGCTGTTTTCGCCCTGCTCCTCCAGCCAGATCTGCACATCATCCCCGGAGATGTCCCATCCATCCTCGGTACGCAGACCGATGTTCTGGAGGGGCTGACGGCCCACAAGGATGTTCCAGTGCTCCAGCACCTCCTTGGGGGCGTGTTTCTGGAAGTAGACCAGCTCAAACAGCTTGACCTTATCACCCTCCGGGGTGAGGATCAGCTCGTACTTCTCGCCGTTGAAGCCCATCTCGAAGGAGATTTCATCAAAGGCCAGATTCAGGGTTTCCTCCATTTGGGCCACGAGTTCTGCACCGCGGGTGTGATCCTTGTCGTCATCCATCATCTGGCGCAATTCTGCTTCCATCTCGGCAAAGGTTTCCCACCAGTTCTCTGTCCGATCCCGGAAGCACTCCCAGAACTGCGGCAGAGAAATACCCTGCTTGCACCGGTCGATAAACTCTTTGGTGTCATCGTCACCAGGGCGGACTTCCAATGCCTTTTCAAAATATCGCAGAGCCCGGCCCTCCTGATCCAGATAAAAGTAGGAGTAACCCATGCGGAAGTTCCAGTAATAATCGTCCTCGAAGTATTCCTCATGGGGCTTTAGCAGAGCGAGGGCCTTTTTGAGCATTTCTTTGCAAGTTGGCTTATGTGGGTCTGCCAGATTGTTATAGGCACGGGCTAACTCACTGTCCATCTCAGGGGTACGCTCCTCGGCGGGGATGGCCTCCAGCGCATCAATAATTTTATGTTGTTTGCTCTCCTCATGCCACTTCTGGCACTGCTTCAAAATGTCCATATCAGGGTCCTCCTCGTCCTCATCCGGTTTCCAGTCTTTGATCTGCTGGAACACACCGTTCTCATCCCGCTCAAAGGCGCAGGGGGCGGGGGTGTTCAGCAGAGAAATGATGTCGGGATCGTCGTTGCAAATTGTGTTCAGCTTGTAAATCCCGGCATTGTTGGGGTCGTCCATGTACGCCTCGCTCTCGTCACCGGCGGTAAAGCGCCAGCCGCTGTCCCAGCCGCCGTCCGGATTCTCCCGGTAGCAGTAGCCAACCTTGTAGCCCTCCATCGTAATGCGGTTGGTGGCGATACAGCCATCGGCGCCCTCCCAGTCGGGGAGCAGATTCTTCATGTCCTCTGCCTTTACATAGTAGTCCCGGTTGCGGCCAGCGGCCTCGTACAGCTCCTTCCGCAGCGCCTCCACATCCCGAGCCATCTCCTGGATCTCCTCGTTATCCATCATCTCGCTGAGGTCGTATTCCAGCGGGGCATGGACAAAGTCCGCCAGGGCCTTGTTCATGGCGTCATGCTCCTCTGGCGTAGCAGTGATGCGGATACGGCGGGCGGGGGTGTTGTACTCGTCCAGATCCTGAAGGTTTACACTGCCACTGACGCTGCACTCCAGCAGGATGGCGGCCAGGTCGGTGACCACATCAATGGCGAAGTGAAAGTCCATCTCCACACCATCGGAATGTGTAAACTCCAGGTACTCCACGGTTTGGCGAAAGTCCCAGTTCTGCTTGTCCAGACCGATCTTGGAGAAAATCTCGCTGAGGGGGATCTCCTCCTTTTTCTGATCCTCTAAAAATGCCACAAGGTTCAGACTGTCATCGGAACCGCCAATAAAGTTGCCCCAGTATTTTTTGATATACATTTGTCGTGCCTCCTGTTCTGAATCCAGTCGATCAATGAGCTGATTCAAGTGTTCCAACCACGCAGGAGCGATCTCACCGCTATCCTCGTTCTTCCAAAGATCCATAATCTCACGGATGCCGTCCTCGTCCGGCACCTCGTTTTTGATGTCGGTGAGCTGCCGCAGCAGGAAAGCAAGTGCTTCTTTGGATGCTGTGAAACCGGTGACTTTATCCCATATAGCTTCTTCATGATCGTAGTCCAGCTTGCCGTTATCCTTCCATTGGAAATACAGCTCCGCCAGAGCCATCGCAGTATTGTCAAAGAGAAAGTCGATTTGTGAGAAGTCAGATCCCAGCATGACTTCCTCTTTCATCAGTTCAATCATCTCGCCCAGATCCATTACCGGATGCTCCGGTACATATTCATTTTTGAGGATGTCCAGTACATCCAGCCCTTCGTCACGCTCTAATGCTTTTATACCCCATGCTCCCATGTCGGCACCTCTCTTTCTTTATTTCGTATCAAGCTTCTATTGTCAATCATGGTTCTCCACCCGGATAATGGGCCGGTAGAAGTCATAATCTCCGTTTAGTTCCTTGTCCTCCTGCACTTCCGGCTTACAGTGGGGCGAACAGGGTAGGAAACCGAGAAATGGGCCCAGCCCGCCGCAGATATTGCACCCGCCGTCACCGCCGCAGGTGGTAAGTCTATCAGCCTGCACCACTTCCCGCATATAGGGATCGTAGGCGATGGACAGGCCGAAGAAGTTGGGTTCCTCCATATCATAGGGCCGGTTCTCATCCTCATCCATGTCCTCAAACCAGCGTAGACGCATGGAGTAGTCTAACCCATCTCCCCATGGGAACAGGGTCCGACATCCGCCGCCGCACAGGTAGGCCCACTCGTCCGCTGTGGGCAGCGAAAGCCCCTGCTTTTCCAGCCCGGCAAGAAGCGCATCGTAGTCTGTGCAGTGATAGATCCAGGTATGAAATCCATCTTCTGTCCGTTCTATGCGGGCCGACTGATGCAAGGTAAGACTGCTGCTGTCACTCCAAGCAAAATCACGGAATTCCTTCAGCCAGTCAGGGTGGGCAGTCAGCCTGGGATCGTCCATCTTGACCGGCTCCCAGCACAGTTCCTCCAGCTCCCGGCCCACCAGCATGGGGCCAATGACCGCCTGCCGAACGGGAGCCATGCTTTCCCGGATCATCTCTTCCGGGTTCTGCGGTTCCATCTCCCACTCCTGGAACAGATAGTCCAATTCCTCCCGGCTCTCCTGATTCAGTCCCTCGGCAAACTGCTCCCAGCCCAGGGTGACGGTATCGCCGGGGACAAAGACGAACTCCCGACCATCTTTCTCGAAGATGCCGGTGGTGCAGCTCTGGCCCCAGTGGTCAAAGGTATGTAGACCGAGAAAGGTCATAGTATAACGAGCAGCCAGGCTTTCCATCAGCGCCTGCTTCTCGGTGGTATCCATTTGATTGAATTGGGGACGGGACAGTTTTTCGTTCATGGAAAGTCCTCCTTCGATTCGTTTTGCGTGTTCCAGCAGATAGCTCTGACCATCCTGCTTGGCCCATTCCAAGTATTGTGGAAGCTGGTCGGAATGGATGGCATCCAGTGAAATCAGAACGGCGATCCGCTGGTATTCCTGAAGTTCAGGAGAGTAACAGTTGCGCTCCCAAAACAGCGGAGCGAACTGTTCCACACAGTCAGGACGCAGAGCAGGCATCGCCAAAAGCGCCCGCCGGCTCACATATTCATTGGGGTCCTTTGCGAAATCCAGAATTATATCCCTGACTTTCTGACTACATGAGCATTCCGGCAGATAGGCGGCAAACTGCCACTTGGCCTCATTCTCATTGGAAGCTGCGGCCCTGCGGCAGAGGCACTCAAACCATTGTGGATGGGAAGTGGTCTCCTGTATAAATCCCTCCGCTTCGTTGGCCCTGGCAATTAAATAGACCATCTCATCCAGTAGGACGCTGTCTGCCGTTTCTGCATCCATTTGGGTCAACATATGGCAAAAGGCACTGTAAGTATCATTCCAGTATGGATAATCGACTTCCCATTCACCGCCGAGTTCCTCGCTGGTTTTGCCGGGATAAGTGGCTTCCTGCCATTGATGGAATTTGATTGCCTGCTTCAGCAGGCGTTCACGAATGCCCTTTGCCATGTGCTCACCTCACGATTCTCCGCACAGTTTTCCGATCTCCAATGCCTGCTCCACAAGGCTCAGGAGCAGACTGGAAAAGCTATTTGCGATCTCCTCCAAATTGGAATAGTCGCAGTTATAACCCTGGACTCTGCCGCTCTCCAAGTCAAGGAATACGATACTTCCATCACCCAAACCGCCAATAGGAAATACAGGACCATGCTCACATTCGCTCATGTAGTCCACAAAGGCATCCTGAAATGTGGGGTAGGCTTCCTCCAATTCCTTTAGTGTGAAGATCCACGGCTCAGCCAAATAGCAGCCGCCGAAGTTCAAAAGCAGCCAGCGGTACTCTGCCGGAATGGGAGCATATCTGCTTTCAAATCGTTTCACAGCATCCTCTGGTTCCGGGAAGATACCCTTTGTGAAGGGGCTTGCTTTATAAGCAGTTTGAATTTTACTGCGGTATTTTTCCAAATTCATGTCATGCATTGTGTTTCCCTCACAGAGCATCCAGATTTTCCTGTAGATCGCCCTGCATCAAGTGTTGGGCAATGGCCCGGTTCAATTCCTTATGGGGGTGATAAGCGGCCTGCTCTACATCGTGCAGGCACTCCTCCATCAGTGCCTCCGGAGAAATGCCTTCCTGTTTTCCATAAAGGTGACCGAAGGCATAGCACACTGATTTGAGAAAGCCGAAAATATAGTCGTGATTTCCACGCATACTGGGTAGGTCATTGAACGAGCCCATACCTCCGTATGCCCGAAGGTGGTGGGAAACCTCCCGCCGCTGGGTCCAGTCCTCAATATCCCGCTCCAGCCAGCCGATCCAGTTTTTGAATTCCGGGTGGTCTGTCTGTAAAATCGACCGCAGACAGATCAGAGCCTCCGTATAAATATCGGTCTGTTTCATAGGCCATCGCCCCCCAAAATACCTCCATAGAGAACACCGTTTTTCCCGAGGAACAGCATCTGGCTGCGAAGTAGGCTGCACTGCTCCACAGCGACCTTGTTTCCGTCACAGGTGGGAATAGCCTCCTGTTTTTGCCCAAGACGATCACCATGAGCAGTAAGGAAGTAGAATTTGTCCCGTTGCTGGTATCCGCCTTGAAACAGGAAGGTATTGCCGGACGGGGCAACAGAAAAAGCTCCGCTTCCTTCGATTGGCAGTTCAAACACAAAGTCCTCTTTGAAGTTCGTCCGCACCAGCCGGAATTCATCGTAATAATAAAACCACAGGTTTTCTTCTTCGTCCAGGCTGATGGCGTAGCAGTCATAGATGGAATACTTCTCATTCTTCCAGAGAGGAGTTCCATCCGATGTCCATGCAATCAGGCCGCAATCACCCAGAGGTTCATCCCAACCGTAATTACCAAATACACCTTCATCAAAGTAGCTGGTAATGATGGTGCCATCTTTTTTTACCACGCAGTCTTGAATGCCATCCCCCAGGCAGAAACGGGACAGCACAGCTCCGTCCCGGCTGACGATCCAGGCGTTCTGGTCGGGGCCGTTTTCCCGATAGGCGCATCTTGCTCCCAGCAGGAGGAAGTGTTCACCTGCAGGCCGCAAATAATGGAACTGGAACTTCAAGAGACCAAGAGGAAACAGCGTCGTTTCCAGCACCCGCTGTTCCGCCCAATCCAACTGGATTTCCACCGCGGTATAGGTGGAAGGAATGCTGAGCCAGTCCTTACCCTGTGTTTCGGAGGGCTGTTCCATGAGAAGATAGACTTTTCCATCCCTTGCCGTGAAAAAGTCTGTTACTTCTGTGCCCTCCAGATGGTTTTCCCGGCGCAGCTGGTCCAGGTCAATGATGGAGAACAACGGCAGATTTTTTGCTTTTAAGGATTTGTTCATTGGGACTCCTCCTGGTTACTTTAACGCTCCATCATAGGTGTGAGTTTCCCAGATGGACTCAAATTCTGCTTTCTCTATTACACAGGCGTGGAACTCCTCACCCCAGACATGGGCGTTCAACTCATCCACGGTGGGGATCGGTGTAATCTCGATGGCGCCGTCGTAAAGGTCAGGGATGTTGCGGGTGCGGCCATCTGCAAAGATGTCGATGGAGCGGAGGACCAGCCACTCATTTTCGGTATCCACTTCATAGAGGATGACCGCTGGCTCTCCATCCGGTGCGCCCTCCCAAAAGAGTTTGATGTACTCGATCATTCCATTTCCCTCATTTGAACCAATGCCACCCCGTCATGGTGCCGGTTACCTCATCTATCTGTACCGCAATATCATAATTGCCGCGACAGCCCAGCAAAGCTGTAGGATGGTCGTTTTCCAGAATCAAATCATAAAACTCAACCGCTATGTCTTGGAATTCCTTCGGAATCTCCAGTGCAGAGAAGAAATCCACTGATTGAGCATTTTGGAAAAATTCAATGGCCGTTTTACTGCATTTTACTATAATCCCTGTTTGAGTGGTCAACTCTTTCATGCTTTCGCAGCCTCGCTCATGTTCAGATACATCCCCATCGTTTTTTCATTGTCACAGGCCGCCCGGATCATTTTGGACAGTAGCATCAAATCGTCGATGTATTGGGAGTACACGCAGAACACATCCTCGTCGGAATCAAAGTGAAACAGATCCACGCCGCTGTTATTTTCCTCGAACTCCTGGATCACGCCCCGGACAAGCCGCTCCCAATCCGCGCTGCTGCCTGTCAGTCCCAGCCGTCGGAATTTCTCTGTCCGGAATCCGTCGCTGATCTTTAGCAGAAGGGAGATCGCATAGGGGTGGTGGGGAATGAGAAAGAATGGCGCGATCTGCTCTGGTTTTACCCAGATTTTGAAGGGCGGGCGCGGATCAGGTATCCAGGGCAAGATTTCCCATTCGTCATCCCGACGATTTCCGTATTGGCAAAAGTCTTTCATGGCTTTGCCTCCTGTTTGAGTCTCTTTCTGCATTTCTCAATGTGGGCCTGTTTGGTGGCTATGATCTCCAGCACCTTCTCTGGCTTTATCCGCAGCAGAAGCGCAATCTTCTCAACAGGCATCCCGTCCGCTGCCAGCATACAGAGAATTTCCTTCTGTGCGGAGGCTTTTCCAGCAGCAAAACCAGTATCATAGTCGTGAGACAGCAGGGCAAAGAATTGCTCCGGTGTCAGAGTGGAAATCAGTTCCTGCTCCCCGTGATAGATCCTGCTGCGGAGCATTTCCAGTTCATAAAGTTTCATTTCTGCCATGCTGTACTCCAATCGTCAAATCGGTCTATGTAATCCTCCCCATAGCCCATGCGCCAGCCAATGGAGTATCGCTCGATCTCCCGGTGGGCCAGCCAAGGGGCGGCATGATTTTCTTATCTTGTAGTGCCATATTGTTTTCCTCATTTTTCTTTCAGGCTTCGCATCCGTTTCATGATCTGCTCCTGTTTTTTCGCGGTTTTACGCTACCTGCTCAAAAATCCCGCAGCTGTTCAAACTGCTCCAGCAGGGCATCTTTCTGGAGTGCATCGCCTGGCAGGGCATCCAGGATCCCCCGCAGAGCCATGTAAATTTCATCCCGTTCCTCGGTTTCGATAAAGCCCATCTTGTTGAAGGTCTGAGTGTAGGCTGCCACCGCCTCAAGTGCCTGGGCTTGGGCGTCCTCGCCCGGCTCAGCGGCCAGCTTCATCAGCTGGGAACGGGTCTTGCGGTATTGATTGGCTGCCTTTTTCGCAGCGGCGGCAGGGATATGCTCCGCACCGTCCCAGCCCCGGAAGGGATTGTCCAGGTTTTGCGCCAGCCACTCCGGTTTCCGGGCCTTAGTGATCCGCAGATCCATTCCCGGCTTGCTTTTCCAGAGCTGCTTTGCCGCTTTTGCCGCCGTCTCCGGCAGGCTGGTCATCCAGAACCAGCGAAGCTCCGGCACCTGCTCCGGGGTGGGGATGTCAGCTGCGCCGAAGCCGAACAGGTCGAAGGTGGAGAGGTTCGTCAGTTCCCGGAACCCTCCCACGGCGGAGAAGTTCCCCAGGTTTCCCGGCGCGCCCCAGAGCCGCAGTTCCTTCAGGTGGGGATGGACAGCAGCCAGCCCGGTCAGATCAAAGTCCTTCAGCTCGATGCCATGCAGCCCCCGTAAGTTCGGCAGTTCCGTGTGCGGGCAGTATTCCCCGATAAATTGGAGGGTCAAGCCGCTGCCATCTTCGGGGGCATGGATGGTACAGGCGTCCGGCCCCTTGTTCTGAAACAGGAGCAGCTCCGTTCCCTCACACAGCCACAGCTCCTCCAGCCCGGTCATGTCCAGCATCAGCTTTCTGATGCTGGTGCCTCGCAGATCAAGTGTCCTCTGACCGTGGTTCAGCAGGGTCAGCTCACTGATAAAGGGATTCCCCCTCAGAAACTCCAGCAGATCCGGGTGCCACCGCTGGCAGATGAGTTCGGAGAGGCAAGGCAGCGCCTTTAGTTCCAGCGCCGAATTGAATGGCGCGTACTGATCCATCACCCGATGACTGCTGACCTTCACCGGGATACCGCCGATCTCCGTTTGCTCATCGCTCTCCATGGCCTCCTTGAAGGCCCGCCGCCGCTCCTCCGGGATGGCCTGCCACCGGATCTGGAGATACACATCATGGCCGTCACTCCAGCCTCCGTAGGAGCAGCAGGGCTGGTCGGTGAAGGGCGGCAGAGTCCCCACCAGCGTGTACTGGGGCGGGACCTCCACCGGCACCCGCAGCAGATGAAGGTCACGGGACCAGTACATGAAGTCCTTGTAGAGCGGGCGGAGCTGGGGCAGTTCCTCCGCCGTCAGAGGGGCGTCACCCACCCAGTCCAGGGAGAGGACCACCGCCCAGGGCTGCTTGCTCACCGAGTCCGGCGGCGCAATATAGGCCACCTGGCAGGCGGTGTAGCGTTTCAGATATTGGTTGTAGACTGTATAGACCTCTCCGGCGGTGGCTTTCATGGCACCACGCTCCTCTCATCAGTTCTTTTCCAGATAGAATCCCCATATGCAGTTGGAGAATTCTCCAGCGGCAAAGCGGTGGATCTGCCCGTCAATCTCCACCTGCCAGACCTCGAAGGTATGGTCTTGGTGATAGATCGGGTCTTTGACTTTTACTCGCTTGCCGGTGGTTTGCCAGTTGTAGTCAAAGATGTTCACACCGAACAATTTGCATTGACCGTCCGGGCCAAAGGTTTCATATTCCCAAGCCATGTGATGCCTCACACTTCCGTGCGCTGCCAGCCGTTCAGCCGCTCCTGCACCGCATCAATCTTCCAGCCTTCGCCCACACGCTTCATAAGAAAGCGGCGGTCAAAGCCGGTGTTTTTCTCCCTGGTGTAGATGTAGAGCTTGTTTTTGGTGATCTGCTCTGCGTCAAGGAATTCTTCCCCGTTGTAGGTGCCCTGGGCGCTGTATGAGAGGCCCAGAGGTCGATAGCCCGGACGGGGCTTTTCGCTCACATATTTCTCCCAGATCGTCAGCAGACGGGGCACTGCCTCAGCACCTTCAAACCCGGCCTGCTCCATGTACTGCTCCCACTGCGTCATCTCGGCAAAGAAAGCGGACAGCACCCTGCGGCATTCCGCCGCCGCCTGCTCATCCAGCTGGACGGGCTTTTTGGCCTTTTCCCGCTGGAGCTGGAAGAAGTGTTCCATCTGCTCCTGGGTGAATTGCACATGGGCCACTGGCTCGATACGGTTGTTGCCAGCGATGGCCAGCAGGCCCTCATAGGTAACGGCGGTATGGTCGATCTGGATGTGGGAGAGCTTGGAGATGGAGGCCGCCTGGAGCAGACCGGCATCATCCAGCCCGGTACGGTTGAGCGTCAGAAGGTCCAGCTTGCAGCCTTGCAGAGCGGACAGACTGCTGCCGTGGATGGCGGCGTTACCGTCCAGCAGCAGATAACGCAGCTTGGGCATAGCGGAAAAAACGGGGAAACAGGCGTCAGTGAGCGCACCGTCCTCCACGCCGAAGTTGGCCATGCTTTTATGTCCGGCAAAAGGGGCAAGCAGTTCATCCGTCACCGGATAGCTTTTCACATGGAAGCCCACCAGGGTGTAACCGGCCAGCTGCTCCATGATCTCTACGGTCAGTTCCGGGACTTCAAACTGCTTTTCTCCGTCTAAGGTCAGGACACCGCTCTCCCAGTTCACTGTCCGCGCCCGTTTTGGTAATTCCATAGCGCGCCTCCTTATTCCTGCTCTTTGTAACTGGCTTCAATGTCGATGAAGCGCACATACACGGCGCAGACTTCGCCCTTTGCGTCATAGCCGAAGTAGACGGGATAGTAACCGTCACCCCAGCCAGAGGCAAAGATGGGCAGATTGCAGTCCGTGTCCGGCACCGTCCAGTTGAGCCAGTCGCCGCAGTCTCCCTGATATTTGGGGTGGGCTTTGGCGTTTTCCTCCAGGAGATCGCAGAACAGGTCGTTGTAGGGGTCGATGTCCGGGTCCTCCTCCAGCCGCTTGGCCCAGTAGGTCTTGAAGGCCGCCTGGGTCTGGATGTCCGCAACACAGCCCATTCCAGCGTCTACGCCAAAGCCAAAATACTCGTCCTCGCCCAATTCCTCGTCCAGATCCTCGTTGCCCACCATGCCCAGCTCATAGCGGACAGGCTTTTCCTGAGAAACCTCCACCTTGACGCAGGCATAGCGGTCGCCGTATTGTTCGCTGGGCACCACACAGATCTTTACGGGGTAAGTCCCGGCGGGGATGGTCTGCATAAACGGCAGAGTGTCCTCCAGCTCCACCAGCGGATCGCAGGCGAAGATCTGCCCGGTGGGGAAATGGACGGCACCGATGTCCAGTACATCCACCGCCATGTTCCCAATCACTTTCTCTGTGAAATGGGCCTCCAAGTCATCTTTACAGGTCAGTTTGTTCTTGATTGCTTCGTATTTGTTCAGCCATTCAGTTGTAGGCATATCAGTTTCCTCCTGTTGATTTTGTTTCTTGATGTACACACTCTTTGAGCCATCCCAATAGCAGTTCACACACCGGCCATCCTGAAAATGATGGTCACAATTCGGGTAGCCATAAAGAATATGGGCACATTCCGGGCACAGCCCCATCATCTGTGAGGAGCCTTTGAAAAACAGGCTGCCGCACTCATCACAAACGGCCAGTTCTTTTTCTGTCATAGGGCTCACCAGTCCCGTTCCCGGATAGCCTCCTCGGTGTCGATGGGGATGTTGAACCACTCCAGAATGTAGGCCACAGTTGCCGCAATGCATTCCCGTGCCACCGTTTCGATCTCGCTGTCGTTCTCGTCAAACTCCTCCTGGAGATCATTGATGCCGCAGACCGCCTCGTCCAGCGTTTCCTGTACCACTTCGGGGTCGGTTTCGCCGTTCTCCAGCAGGTCGATGACCTTCTGAAGCTCGTCCTTGACCTTGTCCACCAGAGAAGCAGGATAGTAATCGTCCTGATACATCTCGTCCAGCAGTTTATAATTGGGGTCAAATGCTTTCATCGTGATTGCTCCTTTCTCATTCAAACATCAAACCGTATGATTCGGTCAGGCTTCCGTCGTCCTCGTGGAATATACACTGATACACAGGCTCACGCTGGGTTGCTTTGCGGAACCGCTCCAGAACCGGAGCCAGCGGCTCACCGGTAGGGATGCCGAGCGCATCAGACACCCGCCGCAAGCTGTCCATATCCATATCTTCCAAGTTACAGTTGCGATGTCTCTGCCCATACTCCTCCAATGTCTTGGAATCCACATACTGCTTTGCGTCACAGCAGTCGTGCCAGCAGATACAATTCACAAGCAGGGAAAAGAGATCGTCCATGCTCTCGGCCAGACGGCCTGCCTCCCCTTCGCTGCTGTAATATCCAATGGAGCCATCTTCCAGCAGATGGTATTCTCCGCCGGAGCCATCTCTGGCAAAAGCCATGCCGGGCAGTGTGAAGGTTGCTCGGCCGTCCGCCTCATCCCGCGGGGATAACTCATCCAGCAGGAAGAAGTCAAACAGCGAATCAAATTCATCCGCCAAATCAGGGTTTTCATGCAATATCTTCAAATAGTCCATAGCCGTTTTCCTCCGTTTACGGTTCTTGGGTCATTTTGCGCAGCTGTTCCAGCCACAGCGTTTCTTCCATTATCTCATCATTTTGGTAAAAATGGTCTTTGTCGCGGGCCAGATGATCGACAAGTGGAGCCGCGTCCACAGGAGTGCAAACTGTAAAACTGTCCCGATCCGCGCCCTTGATCTCTCGGTTGAGGTAGTACACCCGCTTGGCATCGCGGGAATACCAGTGCCCAAGCAGTTCCCAGGAAGTCAGCTCTGCTTTGGAAAGCTGCTTGCCGTAGGCATAGATCCGCTTCTCATCTCTGGCAAAATAGGTATCGCCCAACGAGCGGAAAGAGGAAACTTCCGCACCCTTGATGATCTTCACCTTGCCGTCCCCGTTGTGGAAGTAGACCTGCCGGCCGTCCTTTGCATATCCCTGGGGCGCACCCGAATCGTTCTGGCCGTTGTCTAATACCTGGAAGGCTGCCAGCTCTACATCTGGGATTCTTCCGCTGGTGGTGTAGACGGCTGTTTTGTCCATGGCGTAGGCATAGTTTAACACCCGAAACGATGCCGGGTCTGCTCCACGAAGGCGAATCCCGCCGAGAAAGCAGGCCGCAGAGGACTTACCCCAGTAATGCCAGCAGCAGAAGTCTTTGGGCGCAACACCTTTGAGCAGACCGTTTTCATATAGGCCGGAGAAATAGACCGCTCCATCCCGAAGGAAAAATTCGTTGTCCACCGGCTCTGTGTTGGCGATTGGTTGCAGCGTTTCTTCGTGCTCGGCTGTGACGCTCAACTCGATCTCATTGTCGCTGTAAATTAAGTAGAGTCCATGAGGAGCCTTTCTATCGAAATGCAGTTCAATGTCATGGTATTTTAGGATCAAAGGTTTCCCGTCGCTTCTCATGGTGGAAACAGCATCGGGCTTGCCGAATATCTCCATGACCTCATCCTGTGACATTCCGAATTTCAGCGGTGAAATGTCCCGTGGATTCTGCAATATTTGATTGCGCCAAATAGTAAAGTCCTGTTTCATATTTTTAATAGCACTGGAGGATCAGCCAGATCCGGTCAAAGCGGCGGGCGGCCAGATCCTCTTTGGTAATGTAGAAATAGATGTGCCCGCAGTCTCCGAACATCAGCTCAAAGTCGCCAAGCTCCACGATATCCAGCTGGAACAGCAACATCCAGCGGTCACGGGCCGTTTCTTCCGCCCGCTGACGGACCTCCTTGGGGATATTGAGCCAGCCGTTGCCCAGATAGTAGCCCTGAGTCACCAAGTCACACTCGTCAAACATGCTGTTCTGGATCACATCGGGCCAGCCCAGCAGCTGGGAGCGATCATCCGGGTTCTCGGGGTCCTCGCCAGTCAGTTCATCCAAAGCATCGTTGAAAGCGTCGTCATCCTTTTCATCCGGGAATATCTCGCTGAAGTCCTGCCAGGAAGGATAGGAGGTCTTGGCATCCAGCTTGATCTTGACCATGGGAAACTTGAAATCCTCTCCCATATCTGCCGGGAAGTCAGCGGCAGACAGCGCGGACATGTCCTCAAACCAGTAGACACGGGCACAGCCCTGATTCTTGGGGTCATAGCCCCAGCACTGGGTATCCGTCTCATAGAAGAAGGAGAGCAGGCCGTGATCGGGCAAAAGATGCTCTTTGTCAAACTGGGCCAGCTCCTCACAGTTGAACTGGGCCAGGAAAGTGAGGGGACGATCTTTTACCACATGGTCATAGCTTTCGCCCTCATAAGTAGGCCAAACAAAGTCCGGGGGCACATCCGGCTTTCCGCCGAAGCGGGTGGCGCTCAGCTTATATTTTTCTTTCTTAGCAATTTTCAACACAATGCTGTTTTTGCCCAACGACTCCAGTTTTTCTTTGATGTTCATAGCAGTTCCTCCATTATTTCTCAAGCGGGTAATACCAATCCTCCGGGCCGTTATAACTGACCTCGAATGCATCTGCATCGACCTTCAGTTCTGATTTGGCTGTTCGATAAGCTACAGCGGCAACTTGCTTCAGGATTGGGGTAGCATTTTCCCAGTAGACGGATGATGCATCATCTTCCGTCTCGGAATCTTCGTCTTCATGTTCCTCCTCAAAATTCAAAGAGAAGGATTCATTTTGAATCTCTACATAGAATGGAAGTTCAAAGTCCGCAGGATTGGTAATCCGGATCTCTCCAGTGGGAGCATACATCTCGGCCATACTCAGATTGCCGGCCTGAAGATATTTCTGGTATTGCTCTGCTTCGTTCTTGAGATACCGTTCCGAGGAGGTCCGGCTGTCAAAGTGGACGGCGCTTACCCCAGAGGCGAAGTCCGTTGTCAGGCTTATAGTGAACACCGTGTAATTCGGATGCTCCGCTTTCAGCTTTTTGACGGCGGTATTCACAAGGGACAGCATTTCAAGCTGGTAAATGGCCGTATTGAAATTTGTATCCATAGCCGCGTTCTCCAATCATTCCCTCAAAGTTCATTCGGATACCCGATCTTGTCCAGCCCCACCTTAATCTCCTCCCAATCGCCGCGCTTAGGGTTCAGTGCAGCAACCAGTTCTTTTGTTACCGGCACCCCATCAGCAAGCTGGCGCACCGCTTCCAAAGGCAGGTCTGCTGGGTAAAACCACTTCCCGTACTCCACATAGGTCTGGGGATCGCCGTCGATCAGGGGGAGCAGGTCTTTGGAGGCGTCCTCGCCGTCCATGGGATTGCAGCGCCAGGCGGCGCCATCCTCCGTCCAGACGCAGAAGGTGCTTTTCATCTTTTTGACCTCCCGGCTGGACATGAGCTTTTGCAGAGCAGGCGGCATTCCATCCGTCAGGTCTTCGATACGGGGCAGCTTTTCCTCCCAGTCGTAGAGTTCGGAATCCACACCGTTGATCACACAGCCTTCCGGCGCAAACATGACGATCATGCTCTGGTCACTGCCATCGGTGGCAAAGAATGCCTCCTTGCCTTTTCTCCATGCGGGGTTGTAGGTATAGTGGCGAATGAAGCTCCATTCCTCCTCCACCATGATGATGTCCAGAGCCGCCAGCCCTTTGCAGATGTTTTTCAGGCGCTCCGCATTGGGAAGGCCAGATAAATCTTTTGTGGAAATCATGTAGTTATCCTCCCGTCTTTCGTCACCACAGCCGGTCGATCTGGGTATATATCTTATTAGGCTCTCTGTCCGTAAAACTGGTCAATGAGTTGGTGGGTTCTGTAAGCGGCATCACATTCAAAATATCCAGTACATAATACCAGATTCCTGTATCCCAGTCCCGGAACCGCCCATTGCAGACAGCTCTCCCATACTCACCGGGAGCTAAATCCAATGCCAGCTCATTGAGAGGCTGTTTCTGCCCGCTCTTATCGTAGGTATATCGCTCCGGCATGGCGCCGATGTGCCAGTCATAGCGGTAACGCACCTGGATTCCGGACTCCCGCTGAATGAGTTCAAAGGGATGAAGCCGCATGGTGCCATTTGGCTTCCATTCCAGCAGCCTGCGGCAGTCCTTATTGATCTGAAATCCGTCGGGCCTCTGCATGATGGACACAAAGTGTACAGGCAGGCCCAAGGGATAGTAGGAGAAGAAGTCTTTCGGCAGCCGCATGGCTCTGGGGTACTGATTCCGCTGTGCGGCGGCGTTTCCGCCCCGGCAGTCTTTATACCATTGCAGGCGGATCTGCTGAACCAGAAGTGTGGGCAGATGCTCCAACTGATGCTTATTCTGTTTCATCGCCATACCTCCTTCCTTGATAGATCCCTCCAATGGTCTTCCATGTTTCAGGCATTTACAACTCTGCCACAAACTCATAGGAAACCGCAATGATGTCGTAAACATCATCGTATGTAAACAGCCGGTAGTGCTGATAGATGCCTTTGTCAAAGTCTTCCCGCACAGGCAGAGACTCCAGCCAGGTGCTGTCCTCGATCAAATCGAAGGAGCTACCATCCAGATACTCCGTCCCAGCCATATTTTCATAGGTGTCCAATTCACAGGTAAAATAGGCCAGCACCTGCCGGAAGGTGAGTGTGTAGGGAAACCAGTCTTTTTCGTCCCTATGCTGGGAGATCAGATGGCCATTGATGTCCCCTGTAAAGGTCAGATTGTTCAGTGCATCCTGTTTCACCTGATCCAGATAGATGCAGTCCCGTCCCTTCAAAACACCTAAACAAGTGTTAACAGCAGTCGTTTTTTCCATAGGCAATTCTCTTTCATCAGCTTTCATGGGTAATACAGAAAATCTCCTGGTTTAAGTCAAAGTAGATTACCATCAGCTCATCGGTGATCTCCGGGTTGAAGGACATATCCATAATGAAAACTTGTTGTTCCATCTCGTCATCCACCAGACTGCCGAACCGCTTGAGCTTCAAAAAGTCCACCATCTCGCCAAAGGACAGCTTGGATGGGTCGGTTCCCGGAAAAAGTTCCGCCGCAATATCCGGGCCTACATCGTCCCGGTGGAACTCCATGAAAAATGTCACAACGCTATGGTAGCGGCTGTCCTCGTCCGCCAGCGCCGCTTTGATGGCGGCTTTGGCCTTCTCCGCCAATTTCTCCGCCTCATCCAGCATTTTTCCCACCGCATCCATGGCAGCAGGATCGCGGTCAGTTCTTCCTCTACATCGAAGATAAAGGTTAGTCCCGATTCCTTGGGAAAGTTGAAGATTTCTTCGCCAGGGGTATATGTAAAATCAATGCGTTTACAGTTCAGTTTCATCGTGGTATCCTCCTTATCCCTCAATGTTGGCAGTTTTGAGGCCCTTTTTCAAGGAGCCGTAGACCGACACAGCATGGTCGGTGAACATCTCATCGCAGTCAAACCAGGCGGTGAAGCTGCCGCCAGAGGTGACGGACAGGCTCGTCATGCTGATCCGACGGGCCAGTTCTTCCTCTGTGATTGGGTCTGTTTCCGGATTTCGGGGGTTTCCCTCATCCTGGGAGAGCCAGTTGTTGGCCAACTCGGTCAGGTTCTTGGCTGCCAGCTCCCGCATGACTTTGTCCCAGGTTTCACAGTCGGCCAGCAGCTTCTTGGCGGCACTGCGGGCGCGGGTCCAGGAGGGCTTGCTTTCGGCATTGATCTCCAGAGAAAGGCTTACATTCTTTCCGCACCACTGGATTTCACCCTCGAAGGTATCATAGTCCTTGTCCAGTGTCAGTTCTCCCAGCACCTGGTCCTGGATCACCACCGGCTTGTGGTACTCGTCCAGAACGGCCTGAAGTTCCGGACAGTCCTCGTGGGCCTTGACCACCTGGGAGATACACCAGGGCCATGCCACCAGATCTTTTGCCCATTCCTCTTTCATCCGGCGGATCTTCAGGCGGCAGATCTGCTCGTTTTGAAAGCGTTCCCAGCCCTTTTCGCTGTTACGCTCCTCATCGGTGACCGGCCACTCCAGCCGCTCCTCTTTGGTGCTGACCTTGCCGGTGTCACAAAATACCACGCCCAGCGTCACAACGGTCATTTCCCAAAAGTTTCCTTTCCAGTTATATCCGCCTCCAATGCAGCGATTGATCAGAGCGACCACTTCCTGCTCCTCGGGCTCGTACATCTCATAAAATTCTTCAAACATAGATCATTCTCCTTATCCCGCCGTTTGATTGCGGTATTCCTTCTCCAGTTGGGTGTACCACCGTTTCAGCATGGTTTCCAGACTGGTCTTTCCGTTGCGATCTGTAAAAACAAGAAACTTCTGCATCAGTCTGGGGAATAGATATTTGCCCGCTTTTGTCAGATCCTGATTGAGATAGACCATCCGAAGGATACGGCCCTGCCGATCCAGAGGGTTCTTTTTCAGCAGTTCCTTTTCAAAGCAGAAGCGCAGAAACACCACATTCTCGTCGTAGAAGTCCTCCACCACAGCCGCGCCAATGCTGGTGTATGTGATGTCGTACACCAACCGGCTCCAGTCAAATTTCTCGGCATAGAGTAGTTTCAGCGCCTTTGACCAGTGTTCCTCCGGGATCACCAGCATCCTGTGCTGGGCGGTACTGGAGTAGCCACGGTAGACGGGTTCCGGGTGTCCCAGCAGTTCGCTCACACTGTCGGCATAGACGAAGCACAACTCCTCGTCGAACAGGCCGCCGATAAAGTTACCATTGCAGTACAGCATATAGTTTTTGGACTTGGCCGGAGAGTAAGAGAGGTTGTATTCCTGGGAGTCCAGGATTTTATGTACTTTGTTCAAAAAATCTATTGATGTCATCGGTTTGCTCCTTATTCCTCAAACTCGCCCTCGATCATTCCGTTCAAATACCGGCCAGGGTCTGCGATGAAGTCGTCCCATTTGGCCAGAGGGTGGAACTCCTCGTGTTCGATATCCAGATACCACAGCTTTTTGTCCCTGGGGCTCCACAGCAGCAGGTAGTCACTGTAATTGTCCATGGCCGCCATGAGGGAGAGCAGCTTTTTTCGTTTCCAGGTCATCTCCTGCACATCCATGAAGGAGTAGAGCTCCGCCCACTTCACCCATTCCTGCTCCGGAAACTCCAGCCGAAGGGGGCCGGTTTTCAGATACTCCACCAGCTTGGCGGGCAGCTTATAGGGCATGAGCTGCCGGGCTTTTTCCTGTTCGTTGTGCCAGTCCTCCGGCTCCAGGGCTTTTAAGTAGTCGGCCAGCTCCTGATTTTTGTTCTGCACTGCCACGGTGTAAGGCCGGTCGCCGTATTTGTCAGCAATGGTGATGTCGGCTCCTTGCTCAATGAGCCAGCGAACCATAGGGAAATTGTTGGAGCGGGCGGCCTCGGTGACTGGGGTGGAGGCGTAAGGGAACATCATGTCCGGCTTGTGGTAATTGATATCCGCCCCTTTTTCCAGCAGCAGTTTGGCAAGCTCGGCCTGTCCATCGGACACAGCGGCCCGGAATGCCTCGCCGCCAAACTTGTCCACGGTGATCCCGGCTTGCTCCAGCACCGGGATATTCTCCGCTCGCTGTCCCCAGCGCACTTCCTGGAAGGCCCGCTCTTTCTGCTTCGGGCTGAGTTTTGCGGCCTGTCCAGCAAAGAGCGCCACCACCACCGGCCCACAACAGCGGGCAGCGGTGAGCAGCAGGGGTTGTTCCTCTGCCAGACCGGGATCAGCTCCATGCTCCAGCAGGAAGTGGATCATGGGCACATCGTTCCGAAAAACCGCGATCTCCAGCGGCATCAGTTTGATGTATTCGCTGAGCTGGATGGGAACATCTAAATCCAGACCGCCTTGGAGCAGCGCTTCCAGCTTGGGAGTGTCATGGTCGCAGATGGCAGCAGCCGTTTCTGGGAGAGTCTCCCAGCGGCCAATATATGCAATTTGGTACATAAGACACCTACTTTCGTTGTTGTTTCACTTGATAGGGAACGGTCCGGCCCAGCACCCGGCCCTTGCCAACGGCATTGGCTCCCTCATAGATTAAGAACTCCGCATTGTTTTCCAGCGGAGCGTAGTCAATGGTATCTGGATAGAGGGGTTGGGCATTCCCCAAAGCCGGTTCATCAAATGCACACTCGTCTCCGTCCAGAAAGCATACCCCCAGATATTCCGTGGTTCCTTTGACGACAAAATGGGGACAATATTTTCCACTCATCAGACTGGGGGGAGTCTTTCGCTTGCCGCTCCAGAAGATGACCTCCACATAGAGCACCGCCCGGTTTTCATCTGTCCCGATCATGCCAGTCGCTCCATTCCTGCTTAATCGCCAAACCGCTCGGCGGCATCCTGGTAAACGGTGATGCTTTTGGCCACCTTCTTTTTCTGGCTTCGGATGCGGAAGTAGTCCCGTAGAATGCGCTTCAGTTCCGGGTTTTCCACCTTGCGGGGCAGCAGGCTGATGAACATTTCGTCGTAGCTTTCGTACAGAACACCACTCCGGTTGTAACTTTGCCAAGTCACCGTAGGCTTTCGACCTTCAGGGTCTTTGGCCAGATCAAAAAGCCACCGCTCATCCAGCTCCACATAGCGTTCAAACATAAAGGTCGTGTCATAGGACCCGTAGCGGTCATGGCCCCAAAAGATGAACGCAGTCATTCCATCAGGCCCCAGGCGTTCATAGGTCCAGTCCTCCGGATAACAGCGGTAATCCAGCATCCCCAGAGCATTGAACAGGTAGATTTCTTTGGGAGTGCCCAGCAGGAGCGAATAGGTTTCATACACCTGTTCCTTGGGCTGGGTGATAATTGCTTTCATAAAGACTGGAATCAGCCAACTGCCGCCATAGCGTTCATATAGTTCATCGGCCAGTGCTTGTAGTCGTGTATCCGGGTTTCGAATCAAGGAGGCGGTCAGAATCAAAGCCGGAATCTTCTCCATTTCCTTTGGCTTTACTTTATAGAGCCCCAGTCCTTGGGAAATGTGCCATGTAGTGCATTTGTCACCATCATAAAAGGGGGTGTGCTTGAGATGGCCGATCCGTTCCGCATTTTCCGCCAGAAAACGGTACACCTCCAACATCTTGGGGGAGGCTTTGCCCAGCATCAAATGAAAACAGAAATTCATCTGTTCCACCTGTCCCTCTTCCAGCGGTTTTGTATCCGCCTCATCCAACAGCAGGGAGAGGGTTTTCAGGATGACTGGGGCAATCTGCTCCGATACACAATCCGAGCAGGCATCCGACATAATATGGCTGCCCATCCATTTGCCCTTGACCAGCTTGGCCCACAGTGGGGCAGCAGGGGCATACTCCAGCTGCGCCAAAGCCTTCTGAGCAGCCGTTTTGCACTTACCCTTTTCTGTATTCACAAGTTGGAACAGCAGTTCGCCGTTTGCTTCATCCTTGCCCAGCTCCAAAATGGCCTGTTCTCTCTTTACGCCCTTGGGAGGCAGTTGTTCTAAAATCATCAGAGTATTCATAGTGTCTCGTCCTCCTTCATAAGTTGTCCCTGCACCTCTTTGGGCAGGTCATTCCACAAAATATCGTATGTAAAATCCCGAATCTCCGGGTAACACTCCCGTGCGGTCTTTTCCGCAATATCTCTATTCAGGTAGTGCATCTCTTGGTGGAAAAACCAGTTGAGTTTTTCCATCAGCCGATAGAGTCGGATCTGTTCTTCTTGAGTCATGGCTTTGATCCTCCTACTTCAATTTCAGCACAAATCCCCAGATACTCACTACAATCAGAAGAACGCCCAGCAGGAAGAAAACCACACGCCGGTATCCTCTGCTGTGGCGGTGGGCATCCCGCGTACCAGTGGGGTCGCAGAGCCAGTTCCAGTTGCGGACCGCTCCAATCAAAATCACGGCCCCGATGACCACTGAGGCAATGTACCAATGCTCCTGTAAAAAAGCTGTGATCTGCTCGCTGTTCATTTAGGTTTCCTCCTCGCCTTCGTCGTCGCGTATCACCTCATACCACGCTCCGTCTTCTCCGCGCATCTGCATGGTACCATAGGGCAGGTTCAGGAGCGGGATAATGTCTGGATCGATGCGGCAGATGTCCCGGATATCATAGAAGCCGCAGTGCGACTCGTAGTATTCATCACCTTCGCCGTACACATCGCCCTCATCCCCGGAGTAGAAGGCCCAACCGCTCTCCCAGCCCATATCCTCGCGCTCGGGGAACAGCCGGTCCATAATCTGCACCTTGCACCCATCCTGGGCGACGCGGTCGGAAGCGTAGCAAAACAGAGGGCCGTCCCAGTCGGGAATGACAGCCGGTTTCCCTTCCGCTGCCCGCGCCACCCGCTTCTCGGGGTCATCTGCAAATTCCGCTTCCAGATACTGTTGATACCGCTCATCCAGCAACTGCTCCACACGCTGACGGCTTTTTTCAGTGTATGGTAGAAGCAGGTAGGCCGCATCTTTTTCCGCAATACTGTTCCAGACACGGTCTTTGGACTCGGCCAAGACGATATTCCGGCAGTCCCGGCGGTAAATATAGGGATTGGAGCGGTTGTCCTGAGCGTACCACTGAGCAAAGCCAGAGCCTCTCCGGTCAAAGAACTGAGTGGACAATTTCCCATCCAGCTTGTTCAGGATGAACGCCCGCAGGTCCGGCCCCTTTCCGGCCCAAACCGCCTCCACCACCTCCCGATGCCGGGAGAGGAATGGGTTACTCATTTGGCCTCGTTTCATAGCCCAGCCCAGGAAGAAGGCCATCCGATTGTAGGCATCCAATTCATCTACTGGCAGGTGAAGCGCCCGGATTTTCTTGATCTGCTCTGCGGCGTTGTCCATCTCCGCCGGGTCGTAACTGATTTTCTCCCGGTCTGTGACCACATTGAGCCGGTGCGGATTGATGACCTCCAAGCTCTCGTCCGGGCAGAGGTCCAGCAGGGCGTCCGAGCCGTGCTCCAACTTGTATTGGATCTCCTCCCGATAGAGGGGAATCACCTGATAGAAGTTGACTTCGTCCCCGTCCGGCAGGCGGCAGAAAAAGGAGTCCGTCCCAAACACACCAGGACAGAGTAGGATCTCACCACGCAGCTCCGTGTTCTCCGCGAAGGGGATGCCATCCTCACCCTCATCCAGTGTAGTCCTGGATTCCAGCCCTACCTCCGGGTCCTCCATGGCGAAGTGGGCGGTGGCCAGCATCATCCGGATGGGCCAGCTCCACCGCTCCTCCCGACAGTCCGCCTTTGTCAGCTTCCAGTCTCGGGGCAGATTGATGAGCAGCTCCGCCCGTTCCAGTTTTTCCTCCCAACGCTCCTCCGGGAAACCCATCCTATGCCGGCTCAGGCCGACAGTGACCAGAGTGTAGTAGTCATGCTCCGGCCGGGGCGGGATGATGGCGATCTCCAGCGGGTGATCTGGGTCGCTGTCGTCCGTGAGGAGCTGGGTATAGACACCGAACTGCTGGTCGATATGTACTTTCACATGGCCGAGGATGTCATCATCGGCAGGGGGAATGGTCTCCTGCCGGATGATCTTCTCCCGCTCGTTCCAATCCAGTTCCAAGGAATTTTCCTCCTCCAGATACTCCTCGCAGTCTCGCACCAGCTTTTGGGCGTCTATGTCATCCGGGGCCAAGGACAGCCAGCGTTTTGCGTATTCATAAGCGGTGGCTGTGGAGCCGTATGCCATCAGGCAGGAGTAGCCCATCCGAGCATTCCAGTAGGGATCGTTCTCACCCTGGGTGCGGACGGACTCCAGCAGATCAATGGCGTGCCGGAGAAGATCTCCATCCACTTCAGCGTTCTCGCCAAGAGCACCGCGGTCACTCAGCACCGCCAGATTGCTGTAGGCTCGGCCCAATTTTAGCGTCAGCAGATAATCCCGCTCCCGTTCTGGGATGGCTTCGATAGCCTCAATGCATCGGGCAAACTCGTCCGCATCATTCCACTTCTCAATCTGCTCCAGCAGCTCTGCTCTTTCTGCCTGATTCATCGTTTCACCGCCTTTTCTGTTTCATCCTTTGCCTTTTTTGAAGTGTCCGCTGCCTCGCCAGGTGTTGACTACGCAGGTGAATATCTGACCGCAGTGCTTGCACCTAATCATGTGAGCCATAATTTCGTCTGCCCATCCATCCTCAGTCTTTACCTTCTCCAGCGGACAGGTGGATTCCTCTGCAATCAGTTCAAATTCGCCTTGTCCTACCAACTGCTGGATATAGGCAATACAGGCCAGGTAGTCCTTTGGGGCATCAAATTTTCTCCATATTTGAATGTTTCGGCAGTGCTCGCACATAATGGATGCCTCCTCCTGTAAACGGTTGTTGTCAGCCCTGTATATCAGCGTCAACGGGGCCTTTTTTCAGCGTTCCATCCACAGTGATCACATGGCCCCAGAACATATCGTCGTCCTCGTACCAGGCGGTAAAACGGCCGCCGGGAGATACTGTAAACTCGGTGAGCAGGATGCGCCGGGCGAACTCATCTTCGGTGATGGGGTCTTTCTCCGCTTCCCGGTCGGTCTGGTCATTGTCCGCCAGCCACTCGTTGGCCTGAGCGGTGAGCTTCTGGGCAGCCATCGCCCGCAGGGACTTGTCCCACACCTCCTGATCTGCCACCAGTTTCTTCATCACATTGGTGACACGGGTCCAGGACGCTTTCTTTTCAATCTCCACATCCAACGAGATCCGGACTTCTTTTCCCATCCACTTACAGGTCCCCTCGAATATGCTCATCTCACGATCCAGCGTGAGGGTTCCCAGCACTTCGTCCTCCAGAAGAATGGGCTTTGTGTATTCCGCCCAAATCTCCTCCAGTGCCGGACAGGGTACGCCTTCCTCCAGTACCTCAGTGACATACCACTGAGGTTCGTAGAGGGCATCACCTTTCCAGCCGCGGGCTTTGATCCGGTAGATCTGGCCCTTGGTAAACCGCTTGGAATAGTCGCCGGCATCCCGTTCCTTGTCCGTCAGCGGCCAGCTCAGGTAGCATCGACCGGAGATCACCTGTCCGGTCTGGGCATCCGCCATGGCGAGGGCATGGGTATGCGCCGCCCAGTAGGTATCCAGAAAGGTTTTGTCTGCGCTGACACCGTCCTGGATCAGTACCAGTTTTTCCTCATCTTCCGGGGCGTACAGGGCAATAAAGTCCTTGACCGTTCTCTTTTTCATGGCGTTCTCCTTACGCAAATACCTGCTGGTATTTCTCTTTCAGTTCCTTGGGCGCCGTCTTGATGACCTTGCTGCCGCCGTTTTCAGAGGCTGTGCCCCAGATGGCCCAGAGCACATCACGCCACAGGTAGGCCAGCGCCCTTTTGTCATTGCCGGATTCTTCCGGCAGGTAATATTCCAGATGCCCTTTGATCTCCATCAGAGCATCCAGGCTCTCCTCATTGGCGATCAGGGTGCGGAACTCCTTTGCGGGCTTCAGATTCTGCATGGACTGGACACCGTGGACCAACACCGGCAGGGACTGAGCAGTAAACCCGTACTTCTTAAAAAAGGTGTGAATAAACTTTTCTTGCAAAGAGGAGTGCTCGTCATCACAGCGATCCAGGTAATCGCACACCAGCCGCCACCACTTCGGCCCTTCCAGTCCCAGGGCAAACACGGCAAAGGTGCCAGGCATGGCGCAGGACTCATCAGAGAGGTTGTTGTACCACTCGTCCTCCTGCATGGCCAGCCGAGCATAATTCTCCATCCGGACATGGAGACGGGGATACCGCACCGCACAGGCAAAAAGCTGATGGACACCCTTCTTGGGCAGGCCGGGGATGGGCAGGTAGATCTTCTCCGGTCCGCGAAACTCGATGGAGTAGCTGCGGGGGAACTCCGGCTGCTCCAAAATCTCAATCAGATAGCTGAGAGCCTCCTCACAGGCCCCCTCGCCGCAGTCCCTGGCGGTAATGCGGATGGTGGCGAAAGCGTCGTTGGCCGAGGCGGTGAAATGCTCCGTCTTACGCCGCTGGATGTCCTTTGGCAATTTGCCGCTGCCAGCTGTTTTCAGCTGCTTCACCATGTCGGGACGGAGCTGGGAAACCAGGCCGAGGATGTGTTCGGTTTTAAGATACTCAAAGCTCTGTCCATACACCGTGCAGCAGACCGCCACATAGCAGGCAAAGCGCAGCAGCTCTTCATCCGCATCCTCGGGGCGCAATTCCGGCAGTACCGTGCAGGGCGGAAAGACGGTAAAGCCATCATCCCGCTCTCCCACAAGGAAGTAGCGTTCCTGTACCTGCTTTTCTATGTACTTCTCCAATGTATAGTGGATCTCCTGCCAGCCCACCAGCCGCCGCATGGCGTCGCAGAGAGAGACAGCATCCTCACAGGGAAATCCTTTCAACGGCAGCTCGGTCAGATACCGCTCCAGCAGCTGATCAGGGAGAAATGGCGTCCCGTTGTGGTTTCGCACCACGGTCGGGTAGGCGGAGTGATTTTCACGGGCGGTGCCGTTCAGCACATCCTGAATGCAGAGATCCGCCTCCGCCAGTACTTCTGGTGAAGTGTCCGGTTTATGTATCAGATAATAACGGTCATTTACACCATCGCGCTTTGGTAAGCTCATGCTTGATCACCTCTGTTTAGACAATAAAAAATCCCCGCGACACCCTGTCACTTGGACAGGCTGACGCAGGGCATGAAAAGGCCGCAAGGGAGACGCCACATCCACCAGCGGATGTGGTTTCTTCTTCAGCCAAAATCAATTTTTCATATTTGAACAGAACAGCCGTGGACTGTCCCAGTTTTTCTTCCATAGCAAGACCTCGGGTTACAAATTTCTAAATGGGTATACTTTACTATTTTATTATATCACATCATCTGTTTTCTTTGGAAGAGAGATTTGCTCCTCAGCCAAATTTGTGATGTGGATTTTTCCCTTTCTCTTTCCTGTCCCGGCATACTCCAGCAGTTCTCTGGCATTGCTGGCCGGATGCCGCACATAGGCGATGAGAAAATCGCTGCGCTCCACCATATATCGGTTTGCGCGGACGATGGCAAGCCGTTTGGGGACCGTTTCCAGATCCGGCGGATAGAACAGAGCGTCGAACGCCTCTGGCAGATCCACCTTTCTGTTGACTGGGTAATATGGGGTCATCAGCATCAGCGTAATATCCGGGTGCGCTCGCTTGGCCTGCGACAGTGCCCAGATCACCAGACGGTCGAAGTTGCCATACCGCCCCACCACAAATTCAGATACGCCATATTCCGTGATATGGCGCTCTATGGTTTCAAGCAGGGTTGGGTACACCCGATCTGGTGTCTCCCTATGCCCTATAAAGAAGCAGCTTCCCATCTGACAGCCCTCATACACAGTCGCAGTCATATTTTATTGATTGTGATTCATAATAGAACTATAAAGCCAACGCCCATTTTAATAATTATATCACTAATTATTCGTTGTGTGAAGCGAAAGTTGATGATTTAAGTGCGAACCCGCGACGCTCCCTTATATTAAAATAATAAGTAGAGATTGGAGGGAGAGGATCATGGACGATAACCGCCGCTATGAAGCGTTTGTGCGGAACCGCATCACAGAGCTGCGGGAACAGAAGGGCGTTTCTGAGCATCGGATGAGCCTGGAGCTTGGAAAGAGCGGCTCCTACATCAGAAGCATCACCAATGGAATTTCTATGCCCTCTCTCCGGGAGCTGTTCAACATCATGGAATACTTTGATTTGACGCCAACTCTTTTCTTTGCTCCTATGGACGATCCGGATTCCCTGCGTGGGATCATAGGCAAGAAGCTGCTTGCCCTGCCGGATGAAGACTTGGAGAAAGTAGCTGTTTTTCTGGACTGGATCAGAAAATAACCGCTCCTACTGGCGTTTGACATGAAAAATATGCCGCTCAGTCAGTTCCTGATAGTTTCTGACATGGGCGGTTTCTTTTTTGCGCTCTTGGGGGAAAGAACTTCCGGCTATTGAAATTTCAAGCTCTTTCCACTAAAATGGATTTCATCGTCTGTTATCAACCGTTCCGATTACAAAGCGAGGTAGGAAAAAATGAACCAAAAAGAAATCAATGAGCTGCGGCGCCGTTTTCGCCCGGAAAAAAGCGCCATCAGCCGTGTTTATGGATGCTATGTCAACAGCAGTAAAGAGATCGTTTCCGATCTGGACGAATCCCTGGGCATGATGCCGCAGGAGGAGTCCGAGAAGTATTTGAGCCTTTTGAAGAAGGGACTGTCCGGTTCCCTGGGGAAAAACCTCATTGATATCGTATTCTCCACTCAGCAGGTAGTGGACAGTGAGGAACACCGCCTGCTCACCACACTGCGGGATTCCCAGCTTAAGGACAACGAGGCCCGCCAGACCTTTTACCACAAGGTAATTGACAGTCTGGACATGGGGGACAGCAGTTACCTGTTGCTCCTGACCTGTGACAGCTACGATGTTCCCCATCGGGGCAAGGATGATTCCCTGCAAGCGGATGCCTCGGATGAGGTGTTCACCTACATCGTCTGTGTTGTGTGCCCCATCAAGGAGGGCAAGGTAGAGTTGGGATATTTTCCCGGTGACAATGAATTCCACTGTGCTGCCGGGCAAACCGTCGCTCCTCCTGAGCTGGGTTTTCTCTTCCCGGCATTCGATGACCGGGCAGCAAATATCTATAACGCTCTCTTTTACAGCAGGAAGGCCAATGAAATTCACCAGGAGTTCATTGACGCGATCTTCCATGTGGAAGCGCCGATGTCTGCCGTTGAGCAGAAGGAAGCATTCCAGTCAGCTCTGAGCGATGCGTTTGACTGCAGTCTGGAAGTGATGCAGACTGTTCATGAACAGCTGCGTGAGAAAATCAAGGAGCACAGGGAGAGCAGGAGTTCGGAACCTCTGGAGATGAGTGCCTCAGAAATAGGGCAAATCCTTCAAAGCTGCGGGATTGCGGATGAACAGGTGGCAGCATTCCAGGAAAACTGCGGCGAGCAGTTTGGTTCGGGGGTTGTCCTGAATCCGGCAAACCTGATCGACAGCAGCCGCTTTGAGATCAAGACACCTGAGATCACCATTTCTGCTGATCCAGAGTATAGTTACCTGGTGGAAACTCAAATTATCAACGGGCGCAAGTACCTCCTAATCCCTACTGAAGATGGCGTGGAGGTCAACGGTTTTGCTGTCAGCATTACAGCTGCACAGAAAGACGATTAAATTTCAAAAGCCGGACACAACGCAAGGCGGTATAACCTTTAAGGCCAGATATTGTTTGTTATTTTCTGTCTTAAATAAAATCCTTAGAGTGGGCGCTTCTGGTTGGTTCATTATGAACCGGGACTCGGTTCACATGATATGTAGACCCTCCCCTTGGCGGGAGGGTCTGCTTTTTACAGGCTATCTCACCAGACGGTTTCTTGCTTCCAGTGCTGATGCGCAGTCATGGCCTGTCAAATACTGTGCCGCATCCAGCCATTCCTGTTCGCTGCATGCACCTAAAGGGATCGCGGCAGTGAGCCTGTGCAGCCGTTCACTTTGCTGGAACAGCCGAAGATCAGAAAGAATTCCGCATCCCATTTGATAAGCCAAATAATCCAGTAGATCGATCTCAACCAGCATTGGACACCTCCGTCATACCACATGATACAGATTGGAAGTAAGACTCCCATTCTCCCGCCAGCGTGGGTCCTTTTGCAGCAGACCAGCCCTGCAGAGATCATCCAGTGCCCGCTTGACCGTAGAGCGGGAAAGCCCCAACTCCAGAGCAATGGTTCTGATGGCCGGCCAGCAGCGTCCCTCGCTGTCTGCCCGATCCTTGAGGTACATATAGACGCTCTTGGCTCTGTGGCTTAGATTGGAATTGTAGATATTTCTAAAGCTGTTCATTCTGTTTCCCTCCGTCAAGGCCGAAATACCGTTTTGCGGGAATCCGGTGCGGCCTGAATTCCCTGAGCCATACCGCCAGCGGATGTGCCGCCTCCCTGCGGCTGCTCACTATCCATTACAATCGTCCCATAGTGGCGGCGGATGATGGACTCCTCCAACTCCTGTTTGTCAGCATAGGCAACGAACCGCTGGGCCTTCTCCGGTACTTCATAGGGCATGCCGAACCGGATGCCCCAGTCAAGGAACAGCCGCAGTTTGACCTTCATTGGGTGGACGCCGGTCTTGGCCACAATAAAGCTGCCCTTGGGCATGGACTTAAGTTCATCCGGGGTCATGAGGGGACGCTCCATCATCTGGAGGGACTGGCTGGGATCGTTTTTTCCGCGGGAGATACTGCCGCTCATTACCGTCCGGCTGCCCAAAGATTTGGACAGTTCCACCGCGGTCTGACTGGCCGGGGCGAAGCCGCCGTAAAGGTTGACCTGGCAGTTGTCCACGATGATCTCAGAGCCCTCTTTTCCATAGTTTTTCTGCAGCTGTCCCGTAATGCTCTGGACGATAGGCACCAGCATGAGTCCTCTGGACCGGGAGGCGGAAAACATCAGTTCCAGCGACTGAATGGGCGGGCAGGTGCCCAACTCGTCCGCGAAGAAGACCACCCGGTTCTTGAGCCGGCCGCCGTTCTCGTCGGCCACAGTGAGGATCTCCCGATACAGGTTTTGGAGGATCAGGCTGACCATAAAATACTTGGTCTGGTCCTCCTCGGGCAGTACGATAAAGATGGCGGATTTCTCATTGCAAAACTTCTCCGCGTCAATGGCGGTGTCAAAGCAGAGGATCTGCTCCATCTCCGAGTCGAGGAAGGCGTTTAGGCGGGACAGTACCGTTGAGATTACGGAGGCCATGGCCTGCTCCGCCGTGTTGAGGGCGGACCCGGCAAACCAGCGGGCCTTATGATTAGGCGGGAGCTTTTCCAGCAGGAGCTGGAACTGATTCTTTCCCTTCACCCGGCTGGGGGCCAGCAGTTCCTGCACCAACTTGAACACCGACACGATGTGGCGCTTTTCAATGGGATTGCCGTCCGCGTCCTCGGTGGGCAGGTACTCGGCCACCAGCAGGAACATGGCAGTCAGAAGGCCCTCGGCGGAATCGTAGAAAAAAGCATTCTGCCCATACTGGGCGCTGTCGCCGCCGCTGGTGTTGATGAGGGTCTTGGCGAGGATCTTGGAGTATTTCTCTGCCTTGGCCTTTGCCGCCAGGTTTTTGGGGTCGGCTTTATAGATATCCATGTACTTGTTGATCAGATGAAGCAGGTTGTTGCCGTCCGAGCGGGTGGGATTACGCAGATCCAACACGGCGATTTGGTATCCGTAGCAGTCCTTGGCAATACCGGCATAATTGCGGAACAGGTCGCCCTTGGTATCCGTGCAGAGGAAGGACATCCCGCTGGCGAGGGCATATTCGATGTTGGGGTACAAAAAGAACGCGGTCTTTCCGGCGCCGCTGGCGGCGGTGACCATGGCGTGGATGTCATCGGTGTCCACCAGAGCTGTAACATGGTCTTTGGGCCCTTCGCAGCCAAGGACAAGGCCCTGCTTTTCCGGCAGATGCTCTCCCTTGCGCCACAGCTCTGGTTCAAAAGGGACATGGGCATAGGTCTGCCGAATCTCCTGTTTGGTAGCCCAGCGTGCGGTTCCGTGCTGGCCGTCGCCCACAGTCTTGGATTTGATTCCGTCAAGGGTATAGTAATGGGAGAGAAACGCGAGGCCGCCGATCACGAGAAACATGATGGCGCCTACCACGATAAGTGTTATAACTTGCGTTGGCACATGATCCTCCTTTTGATATCTACGCCTTAATATCAGAAGGGGATGTTCAGTTTTCGCTTTGTCTGCTATAATAAATTGGTATGAGGTGATTGCTTTGATTTGCGCATGTGACCATTGCTACTATCTGTTTGAGGCGCCGGAACTGCCGGAGCAATGCCCGGACTGTGGAAAGCAGGCAACCCGGCCAGCCAATAAGCAGGAGCGGGCAGAATATCTCAGCAGACAAACAAGCAGCCAGGAAGATGCGGAGGAGTGGGACTGAGCCATTCCTCCGCTTTGCTGTTTCAGGCTTAGGCCATCACTGGCTCAGTTTCCCTCTGGGTCTTTTCCTCTTTCTGCCGCCGTTTGATCTCGTCGGCCTCGTACTTGACCGGCACCTTGGCACAGGAGATGGCCAGCTCCAGCCATGCGCTGGCCACCTCTTTTTTCTCTGCCTGGGTACGGATACCCTGGCGATTGTTCTTGGCCAATACGCTTTGGAATTGCATGGCGATCTCATCCGCCCGGTTCTTGAGGATACTCCGGTTCTGGTGAGGCAGGATGTGGCTTTCTAAAAACCGGACTCCCTGCTCAACGGTCAGCGCGGTACCCATCTGTTTGCACTCCCGCAGCACCACCGAGAGGGACAGCGCCGCCATGGTTTCCATGTGCTCCATCGCCTGGTCAAAGCGTCCCCAATGAAGGTCGTTCCGGTACTGCAGGAGCAGGCCGGGGATTTGATAAGCCGCCCGGTCCGGCTGAACTTCCTTGCACCTGGTCCCGATTCGCTGGCAGACGAGGTCTGCCGCCACAAACTGCGGATGCTCCTCGGCGGGCTGTGCCTCCAGTCCATGCCGTGCTTTCAGATCCTCGTCCCAGTCTTTGTATTCGGATTGCAGCGGGGCAATTTGAGAATAGCCATGCTCCCGCAGAACATCCGAGAGCCGGCCGACGGCCTCAATTCCGGCAGCGTCGTGGTCCAGGCAGAGGATGGTTTTCCGCAGATTTGGATTTTTCTCCAGCATCCACAGCATGGCATGTTCCGCCGTACCACAGAGAGCCACATAGCTGTGCTGCTGCCAGCCGTCCGGGTACAGGGTGAGAAAGGCAAGCAGATCGATGGGGGCCTCGAATACATAGAGACGGTCGCTGGTACCGACCCAGTGGAAACTGCACCGGGGATCACTGCCCTCTATGTTGCCCCGGTAGCTTTTGCCTTGGGTATAGAGCCCCCGCTTGTGGGCATGACGGGCAACGCCGCGTTCATCGAATCCGACGAACACGGCGTTGTGATACACCTTTGTCTGATCTATGGACAATTCCCGGCTCTCATAGATCAGTCCCTTCTGTGCGAAAGCGCTTAGTACCTCCCGGCTGATGTGCCTCTGCTGGAGCAGATAAGCATATACCCGCCGCATGGCCTGGTTTGAGGGAGGCAGGGCAAATTCCTTTGGCGGCTCTTTTTCTTTTTTCTCCGCCGGTATATACACCTCCCCCTGTTCACCATTGAGCAGACGGGTCACTGCTTCAGGGTAAGTCAGGCCGTAGAAATTTTGGACAAAGGAGATTGCATGGCCACCCCTTTCTGCAGCATGATCATACCACTCATTCCCATGCACAGTAATACTGTGATCTGAGGTGAGGCGTTTGTCCTGGCCGGAGGAGATGAGTTTCTCTCCCTGCCGGCGCAGGAACTCCACCAGGTCAACGGAGTTGGCACGGAGTTTTTGGTCCTCTGTGAAGTGGATATATGGCACGCTACATCCCTCCTTATCAAAAAAGAGACCGCAGTATGCGGCCTCTCAAATCTGTGTTAATTCATTCGGTTGGTTGGCATCTTTCGGAGCTCTTGGACTTGATCCCAACGCCCATAGACCACAGCGATAGTGTGACTGGAAAGGTGCCTGAAAGGGTAACTGAAAAAGAGAAAAAGATTTCAGAACTTCTTGTTGAAGCTCCAGAGGCTATTAATGGGAGTCCGCAGGTTCATACCTCATATGCCTCTCACTGATTCCTTCCCTTGAGTTTCCGGTGGAACAGAACAGGTCTGCACGGGATTGGCTTTTGCCTTTTCAGCCCTTGAATGCCTTTTGGCTGCGCCAATAAAATCTGCTGTTTAAACTGCACTTTCTGTTTCAAAAGATTACCTCCCTTATAGCTGCATTTCCGGCTCATGGTCATCCGCCTTGTGGCCCTGAGCGATCTTCTTCGCCTTGATTTTTCGTAGGAGCTTCCGATCCACCGCGACCCGAACGCCACCGGAGGGCGGTGGTTGGTTTTGCTCCTGGAAAATGTTGGCCAGATGGTGGAACAGCGAAATGACGGCCGCCACAGGAGGCTGGCCCAAGCGGTCATCCATGTGTTTCAGGAAATATTGAGCATATTCATTGCCCTGATCCGCTGCCAGCTGGAACCACTTGATCGCACTGGATCTATCTTTTGGGACCTCCTTCCCAAGCAGATAGAGCTTGCCGAGGGCATACTGGGCGTATTGATTGCCCTGTTCCGCTGCGGCGGTGAGCCAGCGGATGGCGGCTTTCACATCCTTTGGCGCATCTTCCCCCTGGAGCAGCAGCTTGCCCAGCCGGTACTGCGCAAACTGATTACCCCGGCCTGCTGACCGCTTCAGCAGACTTAGTGCTTTTACGCTGTCTTTGGGTGCATCTTCTCCTGTGAGATAGACCAGAGCCAGGGCGTATTCCGCATACCCGTTCTCCTGTTTGGCCGCGGCAGTAAGCCAGCGGATGGCGGTTATTACATCCTTTGGGATACCGTCGTCTCCCTTCAGCAGCAGTTTTCCCAGGCGGTACTGGGCAAACTGGTTCCCAAGTTCCGCAGCGTATGTGAGCCATTTCAGTGCGGCCGCCGGGTCTCTGGGCAGGGCTGCGTCACCGGCAAGATACAGCTTGCCAAGAGCAAAGGCGGCGAAGCTGTTTTCCTTCGTTGCCGCAAGTGTGAACAGAGCCACCGCCTTTTGAATGTCTTTTTCCACGCCCTGACCATCCCGATAGATTTTGCCGAGCGCGTATTGAGCACAGTCCTGGCCGGCTTCCGCCGCCTTTGTCAGCCGCTCCAATGCCTGGGCTGTCTGCTCCGGTGTAGAGGATGGATCATTGAAAATCATCCGGGCCAGTTGGTACTGCGCGTGGGGATTGTCCAGTTTGGACGCCTGTTCAAACCACTCCCTGGCTGCCGTCTCATCTTTACCAGTCCCTACACCATGGAGGAGCATCCATCCGATGCGGTACTGCAATTTATCGTCATGGCTCTGCTGTTCCAATTCGAGAAATCCGGCGAAGGCTTGCCGGTACCACTGTTCCGACGCTTCGGCGTCCTTCTCACAGCCAATGCCGTCCCGATACATCTTTCCTAACTCGTAGGCGGCATAGGGGAAGTCCTGCTGTGCGGAGGCTGTGTATAACTCCAGCGCCCGCGCATCGTCCTGTTCCACACCCTGTCCACGGCGAAACAGGCCGGCAAGGGAATATTGCGCATACTTGTACCCTTTGTCTGCGGAAAGTTGGAACCACCGGGCGGCATCACCATAGTCCTGCTCACAGCCGAGGCCCGCGGCATACAGTTTGCCGATCCGGTACTCCGCATAGCGTTTTTTCTTCTGCCTCTCAACAGCATAGAAAGCGGCCAGCGCCTTGCTGTACCACACATGGGCGGCCTGCATATCAATCTTCCGGCCCAGCCCGTCCGCAAGCATCCGGCCCAGATCGTGCATGGCCAGCGCATTGCCTTTTTGCGCCTCCTGTTGGAACAGGGTAAACGCCTGCTCAAGATCCTGGGGCTGATCCTTGCCGCCAAACAAACAGCGGCGGGCCAGGCGGTACTCATCGCTCCAGTTCATCTGCGCTTTGGCTGGCGCAGACACCGTTTTGTCTGGGACATCGTCCGGTGGGGACTCCGAGAAATCATTCCAGTCATTATCAGGCTGGGGCGCCTCCGGCAGCGGCGCTTCTTCCTGGTCCTCCACAGGGACACGGTCTTGCTGGTCATCTGGATGGAAAACCTGCTGGCGCGCCCCCAGTGTTACCGCTTCCTCAATGACGATGTTTTTGATCCGCTTGAATGCCTTCTGCTGGGAAAGGGGAAGGCGTGGAGGCAGGTCATCCTTGTAGGTACGCAGCACATCTTCCCGCAGCTCATACCACAGGGCATAGGCTGCGGCGACACATGGCTCTTTGGCCAGCTCGTCCACAATCTCATCCACTACAGCCTTCAGCGGAGCCTTGAGGTAGCCGTACTGCTTCCGGCCTCCGGTGTGCCGCAGGCGTTCCGCCAGATGCTCCATGAGCTTCTCCATGCGGTGGTTGACCACGGCGCCGCTCCACATCTGTTCAATTAACTGCTCCAGCATAGAGCGGGCATCCTCATTCAGCGTGTCCCTACTCTGGGTCTGCTGCTGGTAAAGCTCTGTCAGCTCCTGCCGGAAGATCTCTTTTGCCAGTCCCGACTTGATTTGGGCGATGCCCTGCGTGGTGAGAAAGCCTTTCGACGGATCGGCGCTGTAGCAGACCATGTGGATATGGGGATGGTGTGCTTCATCATGGAATGCAGCGTACCACCGAAAATCCTCCCAGGGGATCTTCATCGCCTCCGCCATTTCCATGGCATACTCGGAGAGCAGTGCTTTCCATTCTTCCGCCTTATCATAGCCGAGACGGGCAGCGTCTTCCCGCCGCAGAGAGATGATGGGCAGCCACACATTACCGGGGTGGGCCGCGACCGCTTCCGCTACCTGCGCCAGTACGAGCTGATCTTCCTCACCGGTAAACAATCCATGGGAACCGACGCGCTGGGCGCGGGGGCGGGTGGCGATGTACTTCAGATAGTTATCCTTCTTGGCGATCTGGTTATAGTTGTCCTCCAGAGCGCGAGTGATGAACTCCGATGCGTTGGTGCGTGTCGGCTCGGCCGCATAGTCCTCGTATTCAAACATCCCACGGCTGAGCGGGAAGTCCCGCAGGATCTGTTCCACCATCTTTTTCTGCTTTGAGGTGGCCGGCCACTCACTGCGTCCCGGATCGATGCGCTCCACACCATTCCGTGTGGCCATATATTTCACATAGTTTTCAAGATGAGCGGTGGCGGAGGAGGTACCGCCCTTGATGTAGGGGCACTTGAAAATCAGGCGCGGCACAGACTGTCACCACCTTTGTGCATCACTCCACGCCCCGCTGGTAGTCGATGGCGTCCTTGAAGCTGATGCGCCCATTGGTCTGCTTCACTTCACGGACGGACCGGGCGCGGAGTGTCTTGAGATCCTCGTCACTGATTTCCATGCCCGCCGCCAGTACATTCATCATCATGTTGACCTCCACCGCCAGTTTGAAGAGCAGGCGGGCGATGCGGTTCTCACTGTCCTGGACGGTTCCGCGCATGGCTGCCACCAGTGCGGGCGGCAGATATGCTGTGGCTTCCTTGCCGGAAACATAGCCGGCATAGAAGCGGATTGCCTTTTCAATAAACTCGTTCTGGCTCTGGCAGTTATCCCTTTCACAGAGTTCTTTGACCAGTTGCTGTGTTTCGGGAGCAATACGCAGAGCGAACTTGATTTTTTCTCTCGCCATACTTTCCTCCAATCAAAAATCCCTGACCTTTGCATGGCCAGGGATTCGTTTTCTTTAAGAGGCTTCTTTACTTCAAAGCTGAATGCCGCCCATACTTTGCTTTTGTGCCTCCTTTTCTGTCCATATCCCTGTTATAATGCCGGATAAACGCCGAAGTGATGGGCCATTCCAGCCGTGGTGACCCCCGGTGTGATCCCATCCCCTGAAAAGTGACCCCCGCAAAACCGTTCCCCGGCCCGCATTGCGGGGCGGTGTGAGCCGAGCGGGGGACGCTTTGCGACCCCCGCTCTTTATCCTGCACTGTTTTCGACCCCTCGGTTCACCCTCGCTAAAGGCGAAAGTGAGAGGCCATCAACGCAGGACGGTCACTGCTCATTTTAGGAACGGCCCGCACAAAGCCCCCACAAATCGCCGGGAGGGACGGCAGGGGTACGGATGCCACCCAGCCCCGGAAAAGGGCACACCGGGCCGCACAGGGGGCAATGGCGGGGGAATGCGCTCCACTTCACAAAAAGAGCCGTGCTGCCGCACGGCTTCTCATGGAGCATCGGCTATTGGTTTGCTCAGTTCTGTGTGCAGGCCATAGACACCTGGGCCCCCTCGTTCTCTGTCTGGCTCTTGATGATCCAGTCCGTCAGGTTCTGGCATTCACTCAATTCCCTGGCCAGTGCGTACATTTCACGGCGGCCATCGGCGCTGTTCAGCTTCACTGCTGTCTCGAACAAGCCCCAGATATTATCCAGGGTTTGGAGGCCGCTGGCGTTTATCGGCAGGTCTTTTTCCTCCATCACATGATTCACCTTTTCGGGCTCGGCTGCTTGGGTAACTGCGATTTCTTCCTGACGGATCAAGTCCAGCCACCGCTGTGTGTCTGGTATTGGAAGTCCCCATGCCGTTCCAACCTGTGTCACAGCCTTTCGATATGGAGTTACATCCACAGCTGTTCCATAGAGCATAAGGTATGCAATGGCCTCCTTTGCGAGATTTTCCTGCAGTTTACATACTTGTTTGGCTTTCATTCGTTGAACTCCTTTCCTCGGATTTTTGGTTTGTTTCAGGCGCCGGTTGGCTGCCCATGCAACAACACAATGCCACACTTCCGGAGAGAAATCCATTCATCATTGCCAATAAAAAGCGGCTTGAGAAGCTGTGGGAAGTCGATAAAATTTACCGAGCGGCGTTTCCTACAGCCGAATCTCCAGCCCTTCTTCCGCCTGCTCCCGCAGCAGGGCGGTCCTTGTTTCCCCCAAGCTCTGTCCATTCTGTTGGTGACAGTAGGCGTCCATCTGGTTCCACAACTGGACCTGTTCCGCGGAAGTCAGCGGGTAGAAAAACTCAAACTCATGACCGTCAGAGCAGACGAGACATACGGTCAATGCGCTGTCTATCCGCCCGGTCTTCCAGCCAAAATTGGCGTACACATTCAGCCAGTCATCGTTGAAGGCAGAGGCAACATTGGTACCAAATACTGCGTCAGGATCGAAGTTTATGGGGATATAGAAGTTCAGTTTCCCATCGCACTCTGTGATCTCATCGGTGAAGGATACCGCATCTACCGGCAGCCTTTTGGTACCTGCAGTGAGTTCCGGAGGGGCTTCACGCTCCATATCCAACTGTGCGTAGTAATCGTTCAGCGTTTTCCCGGTCCTGCCGAGGTAGTCCGCTTCCATCTGTTTTCGCAAAAGAGCCCGTTCTTCTTTTCCCAGGGGATAGGTGAAAAGTTTCTGTACCACTCCATCCTGGCGATGTAGAGTAAGGGAAAGGGTGGCGTCGGCCTCCTGCCGTGCGGCGTCGTAATTGCAGAGAATATCCAGCCAGCCCCCCGGCTCTAAACAGTCCGCCGCCGGGCCAAGAACCTCCCGCTGGGCCTCATCGCTGGTGAAGTCAAACTGAAAATTCAGTCCATGGCCTGACAGAATGATCTCCTCCGAGAAGGTAAGATCGCCCTCCCGCAGAGGTCGGATTCCTCTGGTTTCAATCGAACCAAAGGTCTGCAATTCAATATTCCGGCCGTACAGATAATCTACAAGTCTGCGCCATTGTTCGTTTCTCTGGAGGTTGCGAGTTCGGTTGGCGTGGTAGGCGGCCGTAGATACATCCTTGTTTTTGAAGGTCTGCCAACCGTCTGCGAGATTCAGCGCGGAACACCAGCCGGCATCCAGATCAATCTCAAACGCACCTGATACTTTGCCAGTATTTTCGAGGCGCAAGGCGGCCAATTCATCAAACCGCTCCCGCGTAATGGGCTGTGTCTTATAAAAGTGGTGGGAGAAACCGCCCTTCACCGCCTCGGCGTCTCCTTGCAGATAACGGCGCAGCCGTATGGCCACATCCAGAAATTCCTCGCCATTACCCGTTGAGAAGATACTGTCATGGCCATTCTCCCGAATATGAAAAGCCGCATAGACTTTCTGGTCTTCCGCTGCCTGTGCTGACTCCAGTTCTTCCTTTGTGATAGCTGTTTCAATCTGTACCCACCGTTCTAATGGAACAGTTTCGTTGTACAGCGTTATCAAATAATCCTGCAGATGCCGTTTAACATTACTGCCTTGCGCCTTCAGCGCCTCCTCCAGCGCCGCCCAGCGCCGCTGATCCAGCCACGCCTCGGTAGATACAGAATCGGCCATTATTCAACCCCCTTCTTCTCGTCAAAAGTATCCGGCGCGGCGCTTCGAGGGGACCGGGCAGGCCGCGGGCGGGGCTGTTCCTCCGGCTCCGCCATGCTTTCAATATACTCCCTGGTCTGAGAAGGCACATATTTTTTGTAGAGCTTCTCCATGAACATATCCAGTTCCAACTCTAAAGAGGTACCGTTCTTTCCCGCATAGAACTGGACGGCTTTGAGTTTTTCCTGCTCAAATGAAACCGTGACTGTGGCTTTTTTCATCGTGATCCCTCCATTACAGAAACAGTTCCATGGCATGTTCTGCCCTGGAACTGTTGGCAAGTGTTTCATCGTATTGTGCCAGAAGCTGTGAATTGACGCCGTCCAGAACCAGTTCCACTCCATAGGGGCCGGGGCGGATGGCGGCAATCTTGGCATCCAGAAGAGCCGAGAATTCTTCTTTGCCCTGGGCGGTCAGACGGGGAAGGTCCGCTGCGGGCACCCAGCCAACATCTTCGGCGGCATGAACTAAATAGACATCATGATCCGGCAGTCCAAGTGTCAACAGATCCCGCAGATGGACGGCCGGGGCTTCCGCCAGCGCATGGAGCTGCTGCTCCTGCACAGGCTCTGGTGGAAAATACACTCTGGTTTCACTGCCATCCCTGCAGAAATAATCGACCTTTCTCCACTCGCCGCCATGGGCAACCTGCAACTCCCCAAGATGGCTGTATCTCCAGTTCCGATTATTTTCCTTGCACCACTGGACTACATGGTCGCTGACGCTGCCGGACTTCCAGTCGAAGGTGAAGAGAGTTTCACCCTTCTGCCGGAGCAGTTCCGTCCACTGTACCCGGTCTGTGAAGCCCATACTTCGGGCAACAAACGCCTCACACATCCGGATCGCCCAGTCGGACGGCTCTGCCTGATGTTCATGTTTCTTTCTGAACTCCTCCAACTGCCAAAGCAGATCCAACTGATCCTGTTTAATATTGATGTTTCTTTCCTCCTCTTTCGTGTCATCCTTGGACTGTTTATCCAGCGATAGATTGTTTCCAAAGGCTTCCGTCAAGCTCTCGTAGATGCTCTCCGTATCCCATTCGCCAGCGGCAGTCAGCCGGCCAGCGATCTCCCGCAGGGTCGTTTCCTGGGCAAGCATCTCATCGCCGGAGATAAGCCAGGGCCACATCTTCGAGGTTTCCTGCTCAAAGCGAATGTAGTCCACGATGTCCTGGTATGCGTCATCGCAGTCAGGCTCATAGCGGTGGGCGAGATCGAAGCCCATGGCCTCAATCTCCTGATTAGTCAGTCCCAACTCATTGTGAAGCGTCTTGTAGAGTTCCTCACTTCCGTCATGCTCCGCAAGGAAAGCTATGAGCCTGTTCTGGATTCTGTTGGCGCCTGCCGTTGGAAAATGGTTTGCCAGGGCATCCAAGCTCTCCCGCAGGCTGCCGGCCCGGTGGTCATATTCCAACCGTATTCGCCCATTGTCCAGATCAATGACCGCCCGCTGTTCCGCAGCCCCGCCATGACCAAGGTCATGGCTCAGGGCCTCCGCTTCATCTGCAAATACCCGCCTGAGTGGAGTGCCGCGTTCAGCGGCAGCGAGAGAAAGAGCCTCCGCGAAGCTGCTGTTCTCATTTTCCGCGATGGCAGCGGCCCGCGCTAACAGTGGATACAGCCCCACAAGCCCAGCTCCATCCTCGCCTACAAAAGCGGTTTGCCGTCCCCGTTGCTCTACTTGATACAGCACTGCCGTAGTATCCCTCCCATCGTTTTATTACCGTGTTCTGTCTGTTTTACATAGAGAGATCCTGTTCCTCACCCATCTCCACATCCCACATGGTCCGGACCTCATTCAGGTAATACCCAGCCAGTTCTTTGTCCTCGCAAAAGAAGGGGACGATGCCGCGGACCCCATAGTGCTCCTCACCAACCGCTGGGTTGTACCGCCCAAGCACATAGTGAAGGGGGACTTTTTCCATTGTGAAAAAAGTTCCCCGCACAGAGCAAGTCTTGTCCTTTTCATCCACGCTCTCTATTACTCCACCGCGTAGATCGAAATCGCCGGGGCCTCCATATGGCTCGGTAGCGACAAACAGCACCTTGTCTCCAGCCGTCAGCTCCTTAGCTAACAGGCAGTCCCGCATACGGGAAATGATTTCATCACGGGAGGTGAAGCTCTCGGCCTCCTGGATTTCATCGCTCTCCAGTTCGAGAGCGGACAGAGCCTGCTGGTACGCGGTATGAAGCCGTTCATCCGGCACATTTGGGTCAAGGCAGTAACCGAAAGCCCCTGGAGCCAGGCGGGTGATTCGTTCCTCATCTGGGATCTGTTGTAATTCTTCATAGGCGGAAAGCAGATTCACCAGCTTCCCTGATTTTGGGAGAAGGTCAGACTGCACCTCAGATGCTTCGATCTGCTCGTCCACATATTCATCATACAGAGCGAAGCCGAGGCATCCAATTTCATCGTTGCAGATTTCCAATGTGTTATGAAGGATATCGTAGAGGCTGCTGTCATCGAAATACTCTGCCATATAGTTCAGAATGCCTGATATGATCTCCTCCTTCCGCTCTGCGGAAAGAGAGGGGGCGGGCTGCTCCGGCGCCAGGTTTTTGCAGTAGTCCAGATAATAGCAGACATCAAAGCACTCGTCCGTCAGGGTGACATCCGCCGCCTCCGGCCGCTGCTCCAGCTTCTCAAGGAGCATGGTATCGAAGCCGTTCCCGTCCTCTATCACCAATCCCATTTGCTCATAAAGCTCACTGAAATAATAGCACCAGCTACCCTCGTTGGTGTTTTCCGCTCCCTCCCTGATGATCTTTTCCACTGCCTGCTCCAGAATGGAATCAACCACCGCTCTTGCTCCGGGCAAGTAGGCAAAGTGTTTCCCCCCATCATAGGCAAAAACTCCGTCTTTATGCCCCTCTCCCAAAACGAGGACGCCCTGGTAGATCCGTCTACCGTGTTCATCAGCATAGAACGGCTCTGCAGCCCAGCGGCCATCCTGGTGAGGGCCATTCAAAAAGTCTTGGAATTCCTCGTCCGGCAGCGTAACCAGCCGAACTGCCTCACACTCAAAGATGTGGAAGCGTCCGGCCTTGGCCGGCAATTGAAGTTTCAGCCGCAAAATATCATCCTCCAGTCTTCGGTAAATAATAGCGGGGATTGGTACGCTCCCCATTGACCCGCACTTCAAAATGCAGATGCGGACCTGTAGACCTCCCAGTGGAACCGGAGAGGGAAATGATATCCCCAGCCTCCACTGTCTGGCCAACCTGGGCCAGTAGACGGGAATTGTGGCCATACAAGGTGGATAGTCCATTGCCGTGGTCGATTATCACATAGTAACCATAGCTGCTGTTATATTGGGAAACTGTGACCGTCCCAGGCAGTGCGGCCCGGATAGGGGTGCCTGTGGGTACTGCCAGATCTATCCCGGTGTGTCCCCGTGTCTCGCCAGTGAAGGGGTCGCTGCGATACCCGAACTCCGAGGTGACCACGGACTCCCAGCCTGCTCCGATGGGAGAGCAGAAGCCATCCACCCCAATGAACGGGACATCAGCCCCAGGGAACCAGCCGCCGCTTTCCCCGCTGGGGCTGCCATAAAGGATGAGATGATAGATACTGTCAGCGTTGGCCTGATGGTCCGCGGTGACCTCGACTCCAATGGCATGGCTGATCCGCTCATAAATTTCAGCCAGGTCTTCAATAGGAACGGCCACCATGTAGGTTTCTGTGGTCTCCACCTCATTGCCTTCTTCGTCGGTGGTGGTAACCGTTCGGGTTCGCTCCTCATAATCCACGAAACAGTCCGCAAACTCATGGATGCCATCTGTATCTGGCTGTTCTGCGGCGAAATACAGAGCATAAAAAATGGCCTTGACGCGGGTATCGTCAAGGCTTTTTCCATCTTCGCATTGACTATTGATCTCCGCGATCACTTCGTCCAGTTGGTCAAAGCTGTTCCGCATATCCTCGATGTATCTTTGGTACTCCGGCGTGGCGCTGGCGGAAATGGAGCCGCCGTGGAAGCACAGCTCCACGGCGGACACATTGTGCTGTGAGGTTCCTGAGAGGATGGCGCAAAGCAGAACCACCAGAACGATCAGCGGGGAAAGGATAGCCACAATGCCCCAGCCCACCTTTTTGCGGGCTTCCTCATTGGAAAGAATTACTATCGCCGCTTTGACGGCCGCTGCAACGGTGGCACTCATAGGTTCATACCTTTCATGGGCGAATCCTCTGGCTGCGTACTGTTCTGCAGTTCAGACCAGTACGCGGCCAGCTCCTCCATGGTTTCCGTGTACCCATCGCCTTTGGGCCGATGCTCCGCCCACAGCTGGTACTGCTCCAGATCAATTCCCCGGTCCAGCAGGAGCTTGGCGGCTCCGACCGCCTGATTGCTGACACAGGCATAGAGCGCGTCGTAGTTGTCCGGCTCCACCGGCATCCCGTGTTCCAGCAGTCTCTCTGCCATCCACTCCTGATGCTGGCCCGTGAGGGTGCGCAGGATGCCGGCCACCTCATCGCCCGGTCGGACGCCCTTGTCCACCAGATCCACCGCGGTCTGGAAGTCCAGCTTTTCCGCAACCCAGCGGAGAAGCTTCGGGGGCACAGAAGCAATCTGCTCCGGCGTGCATTGGGCGATCAGGTCTTTGGCGATGTTCCGGCAGTTATTTGTATAGGCATAGAGGATCACCTCACCGTGGAGGGAGGGGAGCGGCTCCGAGAGGCGGCCTTCTGATTCCTTCACCAATGTTTGTACCCGCCAACTGTCTCCCGTTTCCACCGCCCGCTTACAGGCAGTGAGATATGCCTCCGGGGAAAACCTCTCCACCGCCGCAAGAAGTATCAGGGTCATATTTCCTCCCACGACACCGGGGCGTCCCGCCACCTCGATCAGCAGGTCATCCGTCTGGTCTGATACCCTGGGATAAAGGTTTTTGAAGGCGTCAAATTCTCCGTCCCGAATGGCCAACACGGTTTTATCGTAGTCGCTGATGTGCAGGGGGTACCGTCCCACCTCATCCATATAGGCGGTGATGCTCCCGGTCATCCGCCGCAGGAGCTGTTCCGTCTGGGACATGGCCTGTTCCTGGCGTTCCTGCTGTTCCACCAGCGCCTCGATGATGGTGCGCTGCTCCGTAGGATTCAGGTGGACGATCATGCCCTCCGGCTCCGCCCGCTCACCCTGACGGAGATGTCGGGCATAGGTTTCGCCGTCCCCGTGGAACGCCTTGGTGATGGCGGAGGAGATGAGGAACATCCGGTCCAGATCTGCGCCGGTTTCGCCCAGCGTCTTGCCGGTGATGAAACTTTTGGTGACGGGGCGGCTGTCTTCATACCACTTCAGGTACACATCTAAATAGACGCCCTCGTTGCCGCCGTAGTCGGTGGTACAGAAGATGTCGGCGTCTTTGGGGATCTCCCGGCCATTTTCCCATTCCCGGTCCATGAGAAAATACTCGTCCGGAAGATATCCCATACTTTCCAGACGGTGCTTCAGTTCCTCGAAGACTTCCTGTGCGACGCGCTGACCGGCATACTGCATCCTCCGGGGATCTCCCGGAAACGGCTCCCACTGCTCCAATTCAATTTTTTTCATTCGAATTTCCTTTCTCTTTTATAGATCTGCTGTTGGCAGTTCACCCTTCATACAGCAGGAACAGGGCAGATCCTCATCTGAGAAAGCGCCCGGAATCGCCAGCTGATTTTCATCCGCGCAGATAAAATCCCGCCAGGCCCAGTTCCGGCCCAACCCCCGCACTGATGTGAGGTTTGGCATGGCTGCGTCTTCAATCGCCAAAGCCCGCCGCAGCAAATCCGGGTAGCGGTGGTACAATGTCCGAATTTCCCACCGCTTCATGCTGGGGCAGAAGAAGCAGGAAGACTTGCCCGGCAGGGGAAGGCCGGCATCCCGGATCGCCTGGATGCAGTCCTTTCGGCTCCAGCCCCACTCCATCAGGGGATATTCCTTCTGGTATTTTTTATCCTGAAGGTCATGAGGAAGGGCGTTGAGCAGACGGCGCTCCTCTCCGGCATCGTATCCAATGAACTTGACGACCTTTTCTCCTTTCTCCCAGGCATCAATGCAGGGCTGGTAGTGCCTGCAGAACTTTTCCTGCGGGGCAACCTTGTGCTTGAGGGAGCATTTTTTGTACCCATAAGCAATGGAGGGCAGCGTTCCTGAGCGGAGGCACTCCTGCTCCAGCGTCAGCCTCTGGCCGTTCTTCTCGGTGTACCACACCCGCGTGATCGCCGGCATCCCATGGTTCTCCAGCCAGCGGCTCATGGTGTCCAGGTAGGCATAGGTATGCGGCTGCTCGGCTCCGGGATCGGCAAAAAGGATCAGGTCGACTGGGACATGGTGCCGCCACAGTCCTACCAGCATTGCCGTGCTGTCCGTTCCGCCTCCATACCCAACCACATTCATCGCCCGCCCGCTGTGCCGAACAGCGCCTCCTTATAGGCTGGAGCGTGAACCTCCAACAGATACCGCTCGTTGCCGCATTTGAACAGGCACACACCCCGTTGGGGGAATCGGATGAGGTTGTACTCCGCCTCCTCCAGCTGGAGCAGATCCATATAAAACCGCTTGTCAATGGAGCCGCAGTTGAAGATGAACTGGTGGGGCGGGATAGCGAACAGGGGCTTGGTCAACTCCCGGATGCCCTCCCGGTCAAAGTCCTCCAGATTCTGCGAGGCCATGATGAGGTTGGATTCCTTCTTGCGGACCCGCTTGAGAGTGTTGCGGATATACTCGATGATGGTGGTACCCACCGACACATTATCCGACAGCCACACATACAGCTCGTCCAGCGCCGCTGTGGTGTTGCCGATGGTCAGCAGGCGGTCGGACATATAGGACAGGATGTTGAACAGCATGGCGCCGCGCACATTCTTGCTGGCCTGCAGCAGCCCCTTGACCCCGAAGACGATAAAGCGGGAGGAGGTCACATTGGTGTGCCCGTTGAAGAACTGAGCCTCGGCGCCCTGGCACATGGAGTGGAGGCCCAGCAGGATCTCCTGCAGCAGTTCCGCTGTGTAGAGCTGGTGGCAGTTCCCATCGTACTCTCTGTACTCCTGCTCAATGAGTTTATAGAGGTCGGAAAGGATGGGATAGTCCTGGGGCTTGAGGCCGGCGAAGTTGGTGCTGTCGCTGATGCCCCATTTGGCGTACAGCTTGCCCACCATGATCTCAATGGCGTCGATGTGGCGGTCTGAGAAATCCTTGTAGGCCCGGAAAAAGTCCTTGAGAAAGGAGATGTGCTGGGAGAGCCGGGTGGATTTGCGGAATGCCTCCGGCGCGTCCCTGTCCTCCGGGCCACTGCCGTCATCCCAGCACTTGGGCTCCAGCGGATTGATGCGGTACACGCCGCCCATCAGATCCATGAAGCAGCCGCCCACCGTCTCACACATATCCTTTTGTTCGTGTTCCACATCCAGGGAAATCACGGATTTGCCCGCCTCGAGGAAGTTGAGCAGGAGCAGTTTGAGCAGATAGCTCTTACCCTGGCCGGAGTTGCCGAGGATCAGGATGTTGGCGGAGGTCTTATCGTCATCCCGCTTATCAAAATCTACGAGGATATTGGCCCCGTACTTGTCCTTGCCGATGTAGAATCCGTGAGGATCGGTCTTGCCAGAATAATTGAAGGGATACAGGTTGGCCACCGAGCTGGCCGGAAGGACCCGTTCAAATTGGGCGCCGAAGGCGTTGCGGCCGGCTGGCATAACAGAAACAAAGCCCTCCTGCTGACGGAGCATAAGCCGGTCCACATTGAGCTTGGAGCGAACCAGTTCGGTGAGCACATCGGTCTGGAGCAGCTTGAGGGCGTCGTAGTCCGGGGCGGTCAGCTCCAGGAACACCGCACAGTGGAGGAGCGGCTCCCGGTTGCGGTGCATGGAGGAGACCAGGGTAACCACATCCTGCAGGTTGGCCTCGGCAGTGACAGTCTGCTGGAGATCCTCGGTGCTGGAGCGGGACATTCGGTGCTTGTTGGCGGCGTTGTGGATGATCCGGCGCTCCTCACTGGGGGTGACCTGCCGGGTGTAGATGCGGATGGTGACCCCGTCCATCTCGCCCAGATGCCGCAGGATGGCCTGCTCATCGGTAGAAGTGGGGTACTCCCGCAGCGCCCATACACAGCGGCAGGTGTTGCCGCACAGGTAGTGGTCCACCTTGAAGTCGATGACCGAGGGGGCGACCATGTCGAGGAAATCCTTGATATATGGTTCCTCCACCACAGGCCGGGGAGAGTTCTTTGTTCTGTTTTTCGGCAATGAAAAAACCTCCTGTCCAGGCCGGCAGGAGATCTTTTATCGCACTGTTTCTTCCTGATATGGCCCGGAAGTTCTCCTGACGGCCATATCAATTAAATTGTGGGGCACGGGTCAGTCATTCAGAATGATCCAGCGTTCCCCGTCGTAATCCTCATATTTTTCCGTGGTGGCATTCTGCTCAAAATACACGCCCAGCATGCGCTTGAGATCCTCGCCGCTGGCGAGGCTTGCCTTGAAGCCCTGATCCTCGAGGCTTTTCTGGATGCGGGAGAGGTGGGTGTGCAGCTCCATCCCTGTTTCCTCACGCAACCGGACCAGTATGAAGAACTCACGGGCGGTCGCCATCTGGATCTGTAGACGGTCCAGTGATTTAGCGTCCGCCTCCAGCAGCCGGCTGATGACCGGCAGGTCCTCCTCGGCAGCCCGCTGGCGATAGTGCCTCTTGTTGTCCTCAAAGCTCTCCTTGGAGTTGAGGGCCAACATCTCGATCTCAGCCTGCCCCTTGAGGACGGTCATGAGGGCATAGATGCGATTGCTCACAGCCTCCGGGGGCTGGACCGAGAGGTTGGTGGGCTTGATGGCAAAGAAAATCAGCCTCCCATGACTGGTCTTTAGGCCGCTGTCGGTGATCTCGTCGATCCCGATGAGCTGCCGGGTAGTCTGTTTGGCCGTTGCTTCTTTTTTTCTGCTCATTTTCTATCACTCCTATCCGTTGATGGATTACACAGCCCCCAGGCATAGGTCTGCTGGCCCAGGAGGAAATATCGGATTGCATAGCGCAGGAAGTCCAAGATACTGGTATCCTCCAGCCGAATCGAGAGGAAGGCATAGGCCGCAGTGATTACCACTGGGGGCAGGAAGCCAAGTTGGGCCATGGCAAACACAGAGATCAGGGCGCCCACGCCAATGATAGCGATGTCCCGCAGTTCCCACAGCCACAGTACGGCTTTGGATTTCAGATTATCGGGATAAATGTACATGTTTCACCTCACATCGTCATGCTCATTCCAAACCCCTGTTCATCCTGATCGGGGCCGAATTCCTGATCTTGTACTTCGTCTGGGCTTTGTTCCATCAACCAAGATTGGAGTTCCTGTGCCACCAACCCCACAACGAAGACTCGTTTGGATACGCCATTATGCGCCTCCACATACTGCTCAACGCGGTGGAAAAGAGATTCGGGCATAGCAATGGCCAGCGTCCGTTCTTTCTTGTTGTCCTGAAGGACCGCACTCTGGAGCGGTTCCTCGCCATGTTCCCACTGATCCAGTGCCTGATTCAAAAGGCTCTGAACCAGTGCCTTTTGGGTGAGGGGCGCATGAGCATCCAGGTAGGACTTCAGCCGCTGAAACATGTCATCTGAGATCTGAACGGCCAGGGTGCGCTGTTCCTGCTTTGCTGTGGCTGGCTGGTCCAGATAGGTAGTGAGTATCTTAGTGAGATACTCACCGTTTGTCATTTCAGGACTTTTGCCCTCCATCAGCCGCTTGTGAAGCGACTCGGGAATCAAGCCGCAGAGGTTTTTCATCGGTTCCATGATCGCATCTCCTATTCATAATCATTCAAGCTATCTGTGCTGTGGTCGCCCATGCGATTCCTTGCAAAACATAGTCGACGCAAGGAATCGCTACACTGTTGCCCAGTGCTTTATAGCGGGCGGAGTCGGAAGCACCCTCGATATCAGTCCAACCATCCGGAAATCCCTGCAGGCGCTCGCATTCCAGCGGGGTCAGACGGCGGATCAGAAGAACCGAGGCACCTCTTGGAGCGGAGGCGCTGTTATCTGGCTCGTCCATATCCACGACCAAATCTGTTGCGTCTTTGTGCTGACGAGCGCTCTGAGTGCTGACCACCTCGTTGCTTTTGAACACATCCACACGCTGGCGGCTGAACACGGCATGGTGATCGGTGGCGGTGAGAGTATAGGCGATGCCCTGTTGATACCCAATCCCGTTCCCGCCGTTCATAGGCTGCCGGTCAATGGCATTTCCGGTGATACAGAATATCGTGTCCGGTTCTGCGACCAGCGGGACATTGTTCCCACCCGTACCGTAACGGGCTGACATTGTGGGCGCCACAGAATGTGGGCCGGTGTAGCGGGCATCGATCCCGTGGTTCTCGAATACAAGTGGCTGGTGGCCATGCTCCTGTGCCCGAAGTGTTCCGGCAACATTTTCGCTGCAGGCAATGGCGCTTCCGCCCTGGTCATTAAGGCACAGGATGGATGGCATACAGTTCCCGCTGGCGGTTCCTTTCAAGGTAGGCGAGACTTCCTCTCCATAGCCAATACTGCCCGCAGAAGCACCAGCTCCAGCAGAAAAAGCAGCTGTAAAAATGGCGGGATACCCTTGTCCGGGCATACCGCCGCCTCCGCTTAGTGCTGTGTGCCGCTCCTCGGAAAGGAAGCAATCACCGTTGCCTTTGGCCGTGATTCCGGCCACAAAGGTCTGCTGTTTCATCCCTGGCTGGGCGGTCAGCGCCGCGGCTACATCATGAAGATCCCGCACCTCGTCCCGCTGATTGGCGGCAAAGGCGGTGAGCACACCGTTTCGTCCAGTGGACATACCACAATTAACACCGAGAGTGGCTGCCTTTTCTCCTGTCAGGTCTCCGTTGTATCCGTCGAATCCGATGGGGCCAGTCCCGCCTGGAGGATCAGAGCATCCCGGAGCTGAGGCGGCAGTTCCTTGCCTCTGGCCTCCGCTCGACGCAGAATACCCAGGCAGGCGGTTTTGCTCAAATAGTATTTGCGGGGCGGATCGTCCTGCAAAATCTGCGACAAGGAAGATTCTCTTGCGACGCTGGGCGACACCCCAGAATTGAGCATCCATGACTCTCCAAGCCAGGCTGAATTGATTTCCCAGAATGATTGCCCCAGCAGATTCCCAGCGCCCGGAGTCAGGTCGAGGCACTGAACAGGAGCCGTCTTTAATTCGGACAATCTCCTCGAGGACGATGCGGAAATCTTCGCCGCCCGCTGAACTGAATGATCCTGGTACATTCTCCCAGCACATATATCGAGGTCGAACAGTGTGAGCTGTTCTGCCGCGCCGCTCATCTGCATCCCTCATTTCTTTTACAACGCGGATCTGCTCCATAAACAGGCCGGAACGCTCTCCGGCAAGACCGGCTCTGGCCCCCGCCACGCTGAGATCCTGACAAGGGCTGCCTCCTGTGATAATGTCTACCGGGGGAAGTTCGGCACCATTCAGTTTCGTGATGTCCCCGACATGGAGTATGGAGGGGAACCTCTTTCTTGTCACTTCGATGGGGAAGGCTTCGATCTCGCTGGCCCACACCGGCTCGATGCCGTTGCGGACCGCCGCGAGTGGGAACCCTCCGATTCCATCGAACAGGCTGCCCAGCGTGGGCATTATGCCATACCCATGCTCTGCCCTGGAGCTTCGCTTTGCTCCATCTCAGCGGGCAGAGCCTCCTGCTTGATTTCCAGCTCCCCAATCTGTCGGATGGGGATGCCGAGCCGTTGGGCCTCCTCAATCTCACGGGCCATGCCGGAACTGACCCTGCCGCCGCAGAGCCACAGTTCATCGCAGACTTCCAGCACCCGGTGTCCCAGCCGCAGTCCAATTTCCCGTTCTGTTGGCTCAGCGTCATCCAACATCTGTGGGTAGAGCAGGTGGACGGCGATGGGCGTATGCCCCTGATGGATGGCATACCAGCACGCCTTTTTCGCAAACGCGGTGTTTGTCTCAATATCTCCTGCATAGGGAGAGGCGATGTAAATCAGTTTTTCTCTGCTCATTTCGCCGCCCCCACTGCCTGTACCACGGTGCGGGTGGTGTTGACCGCTGACTGTGCTGCATAGACGGCGGACATGATGTTGGCGCGTGTCGAGGTGTCCAGCCCAAAGGCGCCGCAGATGCGGGGCACTTCACCGGCCGACAGCATCAGGCCAAGGCCCAGCAGCGCATGATCCTTCAGCACCAGCAGTCCCGCTGTAAGGATGGTGGCCTGCAGGAAGGTGGTCAGACACAGACCGATGATCTGCTTGCACCACTGCACAAAACCGTCCATATAGCCGCGGGGCACCGAGAACATATACAGGGAACCCACAGCAATCTGGATGAGTAAGACTCCTCCGCGCTTGAGGTTGGAGAAAAAGCACTTGATGACGGCGTACCCCATCATGATGATAATAAAAATGACCATGATGGGGCTGGTGATGCTGCCGATCCCGCCGAATACGCCGGAGGAGGCCGCGGCCCCGATATCCACGCCCTGCAGGGAGTTGATGATATCAGTGGAAAGGGCATCAAAGCTCTCGCCATACCCGGTAATTCCAGAGGTCAGGCTGGCCTGCAGCGTGACGGAGAGTTTATAAAGTTCCACCGGCACCAGGGTAAAACACCCCACGGCCATAAAGCCCTTGACGGCGCTGATAGCCGCGTCCTTGATACTGGCCCGTCCGGTCTGGTATTCGATTCCGACCTCGAACACGGCCACCACCAGCCCGACGACATACAGCGTCCAGGCCAGATAAGAAAAAAAGAGAACAATGGACTGTACCCAGCTCATCTCGAAGAGCTCGACGCCCATGTTCCCCATCTCGGCAAAAAAGTTGCCAAAGAAACCAACAAGCTGGCTGTAGACCCAGTCGATAAACTGATCCATCAGCCCGCCAAGGAAAAAGTCCAATATAAACATCTGGTGGTTTCACCCCTTTGCGTAAGGGGGACCGTGCCAGCATTGGACGCATACTCCTGCTCAAAGGCACAGGGGCCGTGACTGGGCACGGCCCCTGCTTGTATTCGCTTCCTATTTTCTTAGCACATTTGCGGGCTGTGTTCCTGCGCCTCCTCCTGACGCTGGAACACCTGCAGATATTCGTCCACCGTACCCGCCAGCAGCCTGTAATCCGCCTGAGTAGGCTGGTAAACATACCAGTCTACCTTCCCATAATCGTCCCAGAGGTGTGGTAAGATACCATCCGAGAAGTTGGGATTGCTCACTTTTTTCTTTCCCAGTAAATCGCCAAAGCGTAGGATATTCACATCCACCGCGCCCTCGGTCCGGTTCAGGATCGTCAGCTTGAGGGCATTGTACTGGCCGGCAATGTTCAGAGAAACAAACTCCAGCCTGGCCCGCAAATCCGGGTCAAGCTGGATATAGGCGGATCTGCCCGCATAAGACACAACGCCGCTGGTTTTGCACTGAGTGAGGATTTTCCTCAACTCCTGTCCAAATGGATTCAATTTTCTTCTTTCCCTCCCTACATGGTTAATTCCGGGACAGTCGGCGCCGGTGGATGAGCTAACTCCAGCGTACTGCCTTCCAAGGCCAGAACGCCATCCAGCCGGTGAATAAGGCCCTCCATGTGTTTCTGCCATCCGTCCCAATCCTTCGGATCAAACCAGCCGCCGGGCAGCTCGCCGGCTTTGATCTGCCGCTCCGCTCTGATCCTGGCGTATTTCAAAGTGTCCGCAAGGTAATCCCGGAGTTCCCGGAGAGAAGCCCTTGATGCTGTAAACGAGGTGACGGACCGGAACTTGTTGTCCTCGGCCGCCCACTCCTCATCATAGTCCAAACTGCCGGGATCACCGTCAAGATACTTTACAACGATCTCAGCCAGTGCCATAGGGCTGGTATGCGCACACCCCAGCTTTACATCACAGGGGGCATTCCATCGGTCTTTCTTTAATCGTTCAAGCATTTCTCCCAAGTCCAGTTGTCCATCTGCCGGTAAATTGTACCGGACACATCTAACCGCATCCAGTCCATTGTCGGACTCCAGTGCGGTGATTCCCCAACAGCCCATAGAAACCGTCTCCCATTTCCGGCTTACGCCTCATCATTCTTGTCCTACATTTCCAGTTTCGGTCCAATCTGCTCCTGCTCATCCAGCCCAAATGCCTCGCGCATTTCCGCATCCGCCAGAATCCCGAACGCTTCCTGACAATCTGCGCAGCTCACGATCCAGGTCTTTCCTTCAAAGTACCGGAGCATTTCCGCCAATATTCTGGTCTTCGGGTCCGAGGCAGAGAGAAGCTGCCCCACCTCCTCCCGCGAAAGATATTTGCGTTCTCCGCTCCAGGAGCCAATCACGCCGACAGTGTACTCAGGGATTTCCTCCGGCAGTATTTTACAATCCAGAACCGGATCTGGATCAAAGGTGAAAAACACATCAATGGGAGTATCTTCTACCACGCTTACCCCGATGCCGTATGGACCTGCACCTGCTCTGCACATCCCGGTAGACCGCTGGTACAGCTCGTTAACCAATGAAAGCATTTTATTTCCGGATGGATTTGGAATTGGATATTCCATTGCTTCCTTCCTCCTGTATTCTCAGAATAATTCTTTACATTCCCAGGATCGTCCAGACATAGGTGGGAGCCGTCAGGGTGAAGATAAGGCAGGCAAACAGGATGGCCGGCGCAGTCCATTCGAACTGGCCGTGCTTTCTATAGTCAAAATACGCCATGCCCAATTTGGCGAAGAAGAACACAGCCAGAACAAGGTCAATCACGGGAAAGACCACATTATTGACAACCGTTTTGATCTGGGCGGATGCGTCCGTCCAAGTGCCTTCAATGGCACCAGCCACATCCCCGGTTCCTGCCGCAAATGCGGGTACCGTAAACATGATGGCCAGCATCATTACCATTACGACCGCACAGAGCATCTTTTTCGTTTTCATCATCAAATACCACCTTTCTTTGCTGAAAAAAGAAAGGCCGCAGGGGTGTTCCCGCGGATGGATGATCTATCCCGAACAGGCCGCGAGGCACTTTCCCACGGCCCGTTTCTTTTCTGATTTTGTTACTGTGAATGCTTACATCGTGAGCACAGGTCCACTCAGTTCCTGTGTTTCCAGGAACTGAGCCCGGATTATTTCTTCAAACGCTTCCTTTGCTAACCTACAGAAGACAGAGTACATAGGCAGACCGTTCTCAGCCGTGTATTCATACGGTTCAGGTAACCGCCCGCATTTTGCAAAAAAGTTCTTTTCCGCCTCCATAAGCCGCTCAATAGACCACTCACGTACTTCGTTCCGATATGCCAAGACGGTTTGAACATGGCGCTCATCTCTTGCGGAGAGAAGCGTGGGGTAACGAAGTTCAGCATACTCTTGGGCGGTCGTGTCCATATAGCGTTCAAATGTTCTGCGTGTCGGCAGCCCATATTGAGGCTTCATTTCCCTTGCCACTGGCAGCCTTCTGTTCTTTTCTACAAATCCCGCAAAGGCTTCTTCGATTTTCTCCTTGGTCCATACTGCCGGAAGCCCTTTTTTGCACATTGTCAACCGCCTCTTTACATCAAGAAAGAAATATCTAAAAACTGCGTTTGAGCAGCCTCGACCAGTGGGGCTACTTCAATGACCTCTGGATTCTGTTGGAACTTCAAATCTCCCCGGAAGCCCAGTTTCAGGTTACTGAATGTTTCGGCGGCCTTCAGCAGTTCGGGCGGCGATCCTGGAGGCATCTCCTGCATCCACTGTACCCATTCACCTTTCTGAAAGCGGGGATTTAGCCGAAGGATCACATAGTCCTCCGGCACAAACTTGGGATAGCGGCCGATGCTGCCGCCCACCTTATAGTAGGGCTTTCCCTCCATCATGACCGTGGCCCGCATGAGCGTCAGGGTATCCTCCAAAGAGGCGCAAAACCAGCACTCCCTATCGCCCATACGCCTGATTCGGCCATCCCGCAGGATGCTGTCCAGATTCTTTCGGTGCGTGTAGTGGTAGACCTCGCCAGGCTGCTCATCCAGTCGGATGTATCCCATGGCTTCACCTCCCGCCTATAGATCAAGCGGAGCGATATGCCAATCGTCCCATAGATTGCCCCGGATATTCAGTGAATCGGTGAGGTTGACCGAGAGCATCCCTGCCGGGGTCCAGCAGTCAATGACCCAGGTGTTGACTGTATAGGAGCCATCCGGGTACCAGATAGGAGTGAAATGGGTACGCCGGTTATAGGTGCTATACTCGTTCTTCTGGAACTCCAGCCTGGAAGACGAGGAACTGATGGAAATGCGATCCAATAGCCGCCAAAAGGATTCATAGTTGAACTCTGGGAAGTAACTGACTGCATTCTGCAGGGCGGTGGTAGCCGACCTCTGGGAACTGTTCACTCTGGCGGTGACCACCTGATTGACCCCATAGCCGGACTTCATGGTGCTGTCGCTGGCGGTGGGATTCTTCTCGTCTGGAGTAATTTCCATAGCAGCGGAAAGGCTGGCACTGTAGCGGTCCAGATCAAATTCCCACCAGCCGTGGTCGCACCAGTATCCGTCCTCATCATCGCCATGCCATACCCAATACTCCTGCCACCATGGGTCCCAAATGGTCCACTGGGCCGAGGTTTTCTCCGGCCGGTCTGGGACCGGGGAGGGTGTGAAGGAGTCGTTCCGGTCATCTGCTACTGGATTGGGCGGCGGATTCTCGTCCAGATCTACGATCTTACAGTGGATGGTGGCCTGTGCTGATCCTGGGCCGGATACATCCACATCGATGGTCATGTCCTGCGGCTCGTCCGGTGTAGTCCAGCGTACCCAGGCCAATTGGGAATCTCCGTCCGGGTAGTAGACATTGCTGACCGTATAGGTCGTCCCATCAATATGGAACTGTACAGTGACCGGATCATCCGGGTCACTTTGGCCACCGCTGACCTCTACCGCCGTGATGACCTCGGTATTGGTTCGGTATTCATAGTCATAGGTGCTGATCTCCGGCTCCTCCGGCTGCTCCTCAAAGCGGACGATACCAAGCCCAAGGGAGGACTTGATGTCCGAGTTGGACACATTCTTATTGGTGGGGCCGGACCATGCGGGATAGCCTAAATCTGGGGTTTCCAGAAACATGGACAGGGGAAGGTTTTTGGCCGTCAGCGATCCCATCCAATAGCGGAGTTGTCCTCCAACCACCTCGTCATAAAGGGCGGCCTCTGTCGCTGTTGTGGCAATCATGACACCTTGGAACTTATAATAGGCGATGGGTTCCAGCAGAATTTTGTATTCGCCGCTGATGAGCGTGTCATAATCCATACCAGTTTCTTCCGCAATGAACTTGACAACATATTCTGAACAAAAATACTTTTTGATGGCCTCGATGTTATTACGCCCGTTTGTACTTATGATGCGAGGCATTGGTTGTACAGGGTTTTTATAGCTATACCCGCCTTGTACGGGAGAGAGCCCAGTACCATTATTGTACTGGATTTTACTGACCTTTCCGAAATGATATATTCCTGCAGATGGTGTTTTGTTGGTCAAATCAAATGGTGTAGTAACAACGGCATGGTCACTTGCCCGCACTACGGTTACACGCACCCCTTCGTTTCCGGGGTTCCAACTGCCATGACTCGTCGCATCCCCCATACTCCCGCCGCCACCATCAATGTTACCAGACCCGCCAGTTCCATTCGCGGCATAAACTTGTATGCAAGTAAAGGAAAATATCATCACAACGGCCAGAAACAGGTTAAAGAGTCGTTTCACTTGATCTCCTTTCCCACAAAATAAAAAGCACAGCCAAAGCTGTGCTTTTTGAAGATGCGATATTACTTTATCCCATTATGCCAACCTGAGTATTGATATCTCCATCACTATCGATACTTCCACCTTGATTTGCGCCTGCGTTGGGAACATTATCGAAACCAGGCAGGCCGCCACTGGTGTTGGTGGAGGGCTGTTCAGGGGGAGGCGTCACATTGTTGTGATCTTGCGGCTCAGGAGTACCCTCGACCGGAGTCCCATCCGGCGTCTTGGTGGGGTCCTTCAGTTCATCCTCTGTATATTCCGGTTTGACCGGGTCCGGCTGAATGGTCTGCTCTGTGCCGGTAAAATCAGCGCCGTTTCCATCATCGGTGTTGGTACTGGCATCCGGGGTTTCCGGGTTAACGGTCACATTATCTCCCGGCTTCTGGTCATCCCCGGATTCTGCGGGAGGCGGGGTACTGCTGTCCGGGTCCACCACTACATCGCCCTGCTGGGAGCTGCTGGGCGGGAGCAGGTCATCGGTGACCTTGTCTTTGCTGAAGCTGCTTGCGATCACAGCAACCAGGATTGCGCAGACCACAAGACATCCGGCCACGGTCAGCCACTTCTTGGTATTCTCCGTCATCGTTTGGATTCCTCCTTTTTCTGTTGATTATGCTTCTTGTCAAACTGTCTGTGTGACTTCAGGCGGCCAAGGATAGTTCGGCTTTAAGATCTGCTGCCTACATTTTCCTATACCGCCCGTCCTTTGTCAACACGAACCCTACCACAAACAGGCAGAGAAGTCTATTGGGACAATAGAAAACTTTTTGAAAACTGCGTTAAAACCGAGGGGCATAGCCCGCGCTGACCTTGACTGTCATCCGCATGGGCGGCAGAAGCTCTCCTCCAAAAGACACTGGAACCTCCAATTCGATTTCACAGTCCGCCACAAAACGGTCGCCGGCGCTGTCGCCGGAAGCGAACGGTGCGTTGCGGATCTCCACATCAAGGCCCCACACACGGAACTCCATCCCACCATCCTCTGTGTACTGAGTATGGTAGCCGCCCCGATAGGTCAGCCCAAGGATATCGTCCAAGCGTCCATAGATATCGCCATAGTCCAGTGATTCCTCAAAATCTCCCGCCAACGGCTGGTAGGCGCCGGAGTAGCCCTCCCGGACGCCATGGTACACATCGTCATAGTTGTCGTTGACGGTGGAGATCACAGCCTCCTGCACCGCATCCCGAACCCCCTGGGCCACGATGAGCAGACGGAAATATTCGCTGATGCAGCACATCAGCATTACCAGCACCAGCACAATGGCAATAATCAGGGGGAAGGCCACGCCGCGCCGGTCTTTCAAAATCTGCCTGAGTCTGTTCATTTCCAGTACACCTCCGACTTTCCTGTGGCATCTGCCCGCAGGGTGATGGGGAAACTGCCAAAGCCGGCAAAGAGACCGAGGTCGATCTCATGAGTGAGCGTGACCGTGACCTCCTCGTTGAGCTGGATGCGGCCGGTATCGCTCCATTCAATCTCCGGGTCCAGGCCGGTCTGCTCCCGCAGGGCCTGTTCCCGGCGGTCAGTTTCCGGCCCGATCCTGCCGGCGATTTCCGCCTCACGCACCAGTTCAGTGGCAAAGGTATCGAGCTGCTGTTTGGCAATAAAGGCTGGGAGGACCTGCACTGCCAGCGCGATCACCAGCATGGCGCAGAGCACCAGGACGCACACATCGATGTATCCCTCTCCGCGTCGGGATCTCAAAATCCGTTTCAGCACATGGTTACCTCCTCGCCTAAAGTCAGATCCCTTTCCTGACACTGAGCATTATATTCGCTCAAAATACTGGAGATAGAGCTTTCCGATGAAAGATCAGTTTTATCACTTGTCAGGAATTGGTATAGTGCTTCCACAGGATTTTTTGGCTTAAGGATTAAATCCAAGTCATCATCGTCGAGTTCATAACTGTCATGGATAAGAGCAGAAAGCAGGCTTTCCTTTGCCGCAGTTTCAGCTGAATGGCGATAAATTTCATCGGCAGATAGCTGCTTCACCCTTTGAGCATATTCCTTCATTTCATCTTCCGCACGATCAATCAATCGATAGATGCTGCCTGTATAGTCCATTGGGCACCTCCTCTCTTAAAACATCCCGCCCAGGGAATGGATAATCTCGTAGATGATGATGGACAGATAAGTCACCAGGAAGCACATGAGCAGGACAAAGGAGAATACACGGATCTTAGGCGGGATTTTCATGGCCTTTGCCTTGAGGCGCTGGAGTTCCAGCTGCTTCATATCGTGGCTGAGCATCTGAAAGTAGTGGACCCCGTTGTCGCCTCGCAGCACGCCGATGAGTCCGCGGACAATGTCCGAAAGCAGCGGAGAGTTGAACCGGGCCTCAAAGCGGGTCAGCGCCGCCTCATAGGAGCCGGAACGCATATCCGCGGTGAGGACATCCAGTTCAGCGGAGAAAACAGGACCGGAATTCTGCTTATAATGCTCAATCATGCTCAGCACATCCCGGCTGGCGGCCAGTTCTTGGGTGATGGTGGCCACGAACCGGGGCAGTTCCGCCTCAATCTCGTCCCTCTTGGCAGAGAGTTTTTCCTCCGCCCTGCGAATCTCTTTGAAATAAACCGCCACCGCCAGAAGAACAACTATCAACGCCAACATTGGGAAAATCAACAGGCACGGAATCACCGTCAGCAGCACTGCACCGGTCTTGATCATGGCAAAGGCGGTGTACTCCTCCGGTGTCATGTTCAGCCCAGCAGCGGCCAGCGTATTTTTCAGACGGCCCCGCTTATACTCATCCATATGGATGTGTGGGGCCAGCTTGATCGCCCAGCCCATGAGCAGGGCCTCCACACTGCGGGCCTGCTTCTTCTCCTGGCGGCCCACCGAGAGCATGGCACGCTGGGTGGCCAGACGGGGGAGCCTGAGCAGATCAGCCGTCAAAAGAAACATACCCAGCGCAAGGAATATGCCAAATAAAAACAGAAGGAAAGTCATGGTTGTTTTGTTCACCTCCACATAAAAACAGAGCCAGTACACGACAGATGTGTACCGGCCCTGTTTTTCTTCTTATGCTGTATTACAAGGCACTCTTTCTATAGCATTATTGCATCACATCTAACTCCGCAACAAATGACGGATCAAAGTCATCCCGCCAGTTTCGATAGTCAGGATACAGTCCCAAACCCTTTCGGATGAGCTCCCGGTTTTCCGGGGTGTCAATATAGATACCGTCCGGGATGCCGTCCATCCCATAGATGAGCCGGACCCCATCCTGCTCCGCTGCCTTTGCTGCTTCAAAATCTCCATCATAGAGCGCCATGTCATCGATGCGTTCTACATGGAGGGCCTCCGGAATATAGGAACCATGGTTGATCGTTGCGGTAATAAAATAGCCCTTTTCCTGGTTACTGATGAGGATCACCTCCGATACTCAATGGGCTGGGTCAGCTTGATGACCGCTGCGGTGCTGATGAACATCACAGCGGCAATGGCTGCCAACAGCGCCTGCCCCAGCGGGGTGTGCATCAGAACATCGTACCAGTCCTGATTGAGCCAGTACAACAGCGGGATATTGCCGATGACCAGCACCTGCATGGTGATAAACTCCTTGCGGGGCTCAAACACCAGATTCTCCAGCTCACCGTTGACGATCCGCATATCGGAGAGTTTAGCCACGATGGGAGTCAGGATGGTCTTGAGCCCCCGGTCGTGTCGGCAGGTCAGCAGAGCGGCCACCCACTCCCGAAACACGGCGTTGTCGATCTTCGTCCCCATGTCCTGGAGGGCGGCGTCCACATCGGGGTCCACCAGCTTGATCCGGGTGAGAAACTCCACAAACACACTCCGGACGGGCGGGTTGAGATAGTCAATGTTTTCCTCCACTGCCGTCTGGATGTCCTCATTGCGGAGATAAGCTGTGGTGATGATAGAGAGGGCGGTTTCCAGTTCAGCGGCAATGTTCTTTTTGTAGTGATTTGCGGTCAGACGGATAAACCAGAACGGCACGAACATCATGCCCACCGCCAGCACCGGCACCAGGAAGAGGTTGCCCAGCGTCAGGGCGAAGGCGGCCCCTACCAGAAAAAGAAGCAGGGACAGGGCGCACACCATGGGAAACTTGGCGGCCCGGCCAGTCATCCGCAGAATGGTCTGTGTCTCCTCGATTTCCCGGCGCAGAAAGGATTTCTTTTTGCGCCGTGTACTCTCATTAACCTCCGACCGGATGCTTTTGGGCTTACTGGTGATTCTGCGGAACACCCCTTCAGTGAAGTCCATAGGGGAGATGTGTAAAAGGACAAAACAACCTGTGATCAGCCCTATACAGGCAATCAACTGGATCAGATTCATACAGATTCGCCTCCTTCCTTGCCGGTTTCAGGTTTGGCAGGCGGCTTGGACTGTGCGCTCCTGGTCTTCGGAGCGGGCGTTGCCTGTCCTGCCTTTGCCGGACTGGAGCCTGACTTACCCTTAGAGGGAGCGGACTTTTTGCCCACGAGCTGAGTCAGCACCTCCTGCGGCATACCATTGTCGATGAACCGCTTCTGCAGGCTTTCCGAGATGGGGTTGACCGCCTCGTGGCGGCCCTTAATACGGTATTTGCCGTCCTCCAACCGGTTTTCTTCGATTTTGAAGTGATAAAGGGTGTTGTACCGGCGCTCCCCAGTGGGCAGGATCTCACACTCCATGATCTCCATGATTTTACGGCTCTTATCCTCCAGCTGCTTGGCGAACACCACGATGGGGAATGCCTCGGTGACCAGATCCATGAGGGTATCGTCGGCCATCTCGTGCTTACGCTTGCAGAGGGTGACCATACGCCGCCATGTAGCCTGGGATGAGTTGGAATGAATGGTGGTCAACACGCCGTGGCCAGTACGGGCGGCCTCCTGTGCGGCATACGCCTCCGCAGACCGCATCTCGCCCACACAGATGATGTCGGGGTGGTACCGCAGGGCCATGTCCAGCAGCATATCCTGATCGATATTCTGCTTGGCGTTCTCGCTCTCACGGGTGATGGTGTGGATGACGCTGTTGCACACCCGGCCATCTTTCTCCCGCACCAGGTCCAGCTCACGGGAGCCGTTCTCGATGGTGAAAATACGCTTGTTGTCCGGGATGGTGGTCAGGAGCCAGCCTGCCACCGTAGTCTTGCCGGAACCGGTGGCCCCGGCAACGCAGACGGAAACGCCGTAACGCAGGCAGGCGGCCAGAAAGTCCAGCATGGGGCCTGTGGCTGTTCCACCTTTTACGAAGTCCTCTTTCTGCATATTCTGCGGGTTGACGATACGGATGGATGCCGTGACGCCCACATCCTCGTCCACCAAAGGGGTCTTGAGGACCGCGATGCGGATGTTCTTGCTGAGATGGCCCAGGACGGCGGGACTGGCATTGTCCAGCACCATACCGCTGACATGGAGCATACGGCGGATCACATTGACGGCGTGTTCAGGGCTGTCGAAATGTTCCTCCAGCTTGACCGTTTCGCCATTGGCGTACAACACCTCGATATCCCGCCAAGAGTTCACATTAATCTCCTCAATGCCGGTTCCGAAGATGTACTTGGTGAGCAGGCCGAACTCGGCCATCTCCGTGTAGAGGGCGTCCACCAGCTGGTCGCCGGAATAGCCTTTGACCGCGATGCGCCGGTCCTGCACATATTTGGTGATGTACCGTTTGATCTGGGCCTTGGCGTCTTCATCGCCGCCCTCGGTGATGAGGGCGGAATACTTGCCGGAGATATATTCCTGCACATCCTGCAGGACGGTGTTGAAATCCTGCCCTTCATTCTCCGGGGTGAAGAAGAGAGAATGCGCCCGATAGCCGCCTGCAGACTCTGTATTCAGGGACCGCCTGGGGAGATCCTCCGCCATGTTCACGCTATCTGTGGGATCAGCTTCAACCCCTGTCCCATCATCAGCTGGGGCGTGACGCAGCGGCTCATCTGCGGGCTGGGGTTCTCCAACGCCGGCTTCATGCTGATTCTGACCCATATTGCCGCTTACCGGGCAGTCCGGGCCGAAATAGAGGGGGAGTTCTTTTTTCCGCCCGTCCGGACCTGTCGTGATATGTGTTGCGGCGGCTTTCTCAGCGGACGCTTTGGGAGCGAACAGGGACTGACTTCGCTTCTCGCCTAACACCCAAACACCTCCCTGGCAATCTTCTCGATCTCCTTGCGGAATACCCGGCTGTCCTTCATGGATAGGTCCGCCAGCAGGTTGCCGGCCAGATACTGTCCCTCCAGCTCCGCCGAATGGGGCAGCGTGAAGGCCACTGTCCCCAGCGCCTGACTCATGTGATCCCCGGCCTGCTGGGACTTTACATTGCTGGCGGTCTTGTACTGCTTGTCCGTATCCCATTTGGCATCCCGCAGGAGGGGAAGTTGGCTGGACAGGTAGCTGATGCTCTTGAGGTCGGCGTTGGCCAGCCGCAGGACGGAATCCGCCTCCATGAGCGCCACAGCGGAGAGGATGTCGTTGGCGATGTAACTGCCGCAGTCAATGACCACATAAGGAGCGATCTCCCGCAGGCAGTCGATGAGCTCCCGCGCCTGCACCTCGTTGTAAGGCGGGTAGGTGTACTCATTCTCTCCCTTGAGCATCCCCAGCATGGTGAGGTAACCCAGGCGTTTGTGGGTGACCAGGTTGTTCTTGACCAGATTCTCCGACACATGGGCGGCGGCCAACACGCTCCCGAGGGAACGCTCGCACTCCAGATCTGCCGCCGGGCAGATACAGGGAAGCATTGGGGCTGTCATGTCGCAGAGAAGGAGGATCACATTCCGGCGCTTGTCGGCCAGATACTTGGCCAGCCGCACGGCCACGGTGGTCTTGCCGCTGCCGGGGCTGCCCCACACCGCCAGCACCCCGCCGCTCTGATCCTCCTGCTCACAGGCGTCCTCCTGGCCACTTCCTCGGGAAAAAATACCCGCTTTCTTGAAGTTCAGCATCAGGCCACCTCCTCGGTTTTCGCGGGCGCCTCCGTTTCTGCGGTTTCGCTGGAGTCAGCGGCGGGTTCGGACTCTGCGGGATTCTCCTGTGGTTTCTCCTCGGGGTCCGGCTCCGGGGGATACAATTCCAGAATGATCTCGTCTTGAGAGGTCAGGAACTTGTCGGCATTCTCCCGGTCGCCCCGGTAGACCAGCGCCAGATGGATGGTCCCCTCGGCCTCCAGCTCGGCCAACACTTTGGCCTGCTCGGGGGACACCAGCAGGGTGACAGTATCGGGCAGTTCCTTGTCATCCTCCTCGTCCACAGGCTCACCGGTGTTGGCGTCATAGCCGGAGGAGGCGGTAACACTGATAATCTCCACATACTGCAGCTCAGCGGGGACAACGGTCTGGCCCTGCTGCTTGTAGTCCGGGGCGATCACCGACACAATGTCGCCGCTCTGCAGCTTGCCGGAGAGCCCCTCCGCAAAACTTTTGATGGACACGGAGATGGCCTGCTGGCTCCCGTCCAGGCTGTACAGGTAGGCGTTTTCCGCTGCTGGGGCGTCTGAGAGTTTGGAAGGGATGATATAGTCGCCCACAGCCAGATCCGCAGTAGCGTATTTACCCACGGCGCTCTCTTTCTGCCGAAGGACATCCTCTGGGAGATTATAGCCGCCCACCTCCACGATCTGAACCATGCTCTCGGTGATCTCATCGCCGGCCCGGATGGGCTGGACTACCCGCACGATCTCAGCTTTCTGGCTGACGCTCTGGTTGAACAGCGGGGTCAGACCGAAGCAGATCAGCAGGGAGAGCAGGATGCAGATTACACCGACCACGGTGCGATTTTTCAAAAAACTCATACTGGCATTTCCTCCTTGATTTCATGTTGGGTCGGAAAGTCCGGGCATTACGCCCGGACCGATCTGGCCCTTCTGCTCCGCTTCAACCGGGGCAGAAGAATGGCGGCCGCCGTCAGGGGCAGGGTCACGCCAACGATGGTGAGCACAGTCTTTCTCGTTACATGGAACTTCTTCATAGCAGTCAACCTCCAAAACAGTATAGTGCGGCAAAGCCGATGGATAAAAATGGTCCCAGCGGTAGCGCCGCCCGTGTCATTGCGGGTAGCGGATGATGAATGAATTTTTGAAATAACATAGCGGTGCAGAAATACAGCACCGCCAGCAGCAGACCCAGCGCCATCCCCCAGATCCCCCGCCAAAAGCCCAGCACAAAGCCGGCCGCAGCAGTGAGTTTGATGTCGCCGCCGCCCATGCACTCCGGCCGGATCAGGGCGGCAATCAGCAGGGGCAGAGCCGCCAGCACTCCAAAAAACTGGGCGGGGCTGAAGGAGATCAGCCCCGCCGCGGCGGTCAAAAGACAGAGGAAATCCGGGATAGTACGCTTGCGGCAGTCCACCGCAGAGGCAGCGGCCAGTGCCGTGAGAAACAGGAACGCCTGCACCGGGTATCAGCCCTTGTAGTCAAACATTTCCTCTACGCGCTCGGTCACGGTGGGCAGGACGGTGTCCCCGAACAGAGTGTAGAGGCCAGCCAGGAGCAGGGCGCCCAGCACCACGGCAATCAGGATCTTGATGGCGGTGTCGATGTAGCCCTCGCCGCGAGTGTTGCAGAGAGGGGCGGACAGGTGGGCACGGGCGCAGGTCATGGCGCAGTGGGCCTTGCAGGTCATCGTCTTTACGGTGTTGGACATCTTGTTGAACATCTTCTTCATAGAGAGTTCCTCCTCAAAATTTTAGATTGTTGATTGTTGTGTGGTCAGTGGGTCACATACCCATCTTCTGAGCCTGCTGTGCCGTGGGGTCCGGCGCGGACTGGGGAGAGCGGTTCATCCCCTGCGTCAGTGCCTGCTGGTAGGCGGTCACGACAGCCGATTCCAGTTCGGCGCGTGCCTCCCGTGTGTACGGAAAACAGATGTCCTTGATTTCACCCTTGCTGTTGATCTGGCCGGGCATGGATACAAACAGCCCATTGCTGCCCTCCATGAGCTTGACGCCCCGGACGGCAAAACAGCCGTTGATGTTCAGCGATGCGGTGGCCCGGCAGGGACCGTCAAACTGGATAGAGTGGATACGGACATCATACTGCATGGGAAGGACAGGAGTATCCTGCTGGGAAACCTCTCCCTGGGGGTTTTCACTTGTGGTCTGCGCTTTTGCCATGGTGGGTTCCTCCTTTTCTGAATATAAAAAATAAGTGGCTTTTCCGCTCTTGGGTCACAGGGTCATGGTCATGCCTGATTCCTGCTCCGGGGCTTTCAGTTGGACGGGGACGATAGCTGTGCGGTCCACATAGTAGAACTCGCTGCCGGAATCGTCGTAGAGTTCGACAAGGTCTGAGATGGCCAGCGGCTGTCCGTCGCTGCCCAGGGACCTGCGACAGAATGCCTCCCAGATCCCATCCAGACTGTTGGTGCTGACAGTGCCGTCAAACACTGCCTGGTAACGGGTAAGGTCAGGTCCGCCATATTCACCACTCATGCGGTCCAGCCCAATGAAGCGCATGGCGGCGGGAGCTGAGGGGCCGAGCTGCCAGATACGGCAGGATTTCAGGGCTGGCCCGTTGTCTGCTGCCTTCTGGTATCCACCGCTGGAGAGACGGTCATAGATGCCGTCCTCCCACCGGACAGCCAGCCCCTTCCTTGCCAGCCAGTCCTCCAACTCCTCACGGCGGAACATGGAGTCCGCCACCACTCCTTGTTCTGTCCTGTAGCCCACTGGATTCCCATAGTAGAGCAGACATCGATTTTTCATTTCCACACTTCGCATGGCGGCATATCTCCTTTCTGCGGTTAAGTCATTTCCATCCCTCCCATGCCTGCGTTCTGCCCTTGAAACTCCTCCAGCTTTTCTCTGGCCCAGCCGGGGAGGAATTCCTCTTTCAGAACGCCGGTGAAGTCTGTGCGGTTCCATCTGGTCTGCTCTCCATCGCCCAGGCAGGTACAGCGGATAGACCGACCGACAGCGTGGGGGCTGCATCCAAAGCCGTCATGGGCCAGCCAGAGCTGGTTCTGGGGCGTCCAGCAGGACTCCTTGAGGGTGTCTGGACTGAGCACCAACACCCGGCCCTCATAGTCCAGAGATTCATAGGAGTTGGGTTCGCAGTGCTCCGGCCCAAATAGTTCCAGCTTGCCGTATGCCTCCCTCACTTGACTGATAAATGCGTCCAGATACGCCAGGGCGGTGTCCACTTCAAAATAACGGTTATGGGCATCATCGGGTGGGACATAGGCTTTCTTTTGCCATTCTTGGTTTTCCGCGCTGAGCTGCTCCTTGTAAGGCCCCAGCCTTTCTATCGTGTTGGCCAGGACGAAATTGGTCCGCTTGAAGCCCCACCGTTTCAGCACCATTTGGGATGCTTCCGGCTTTAATGCGCTGCGGCCGTCGCCATAGACGCGGATGACGGCTTCGATGTCCCGCGCACAGGATACATTGGCGTGGAAACTTGCATCCCAGAGCGCAGCTTCCCCAAGTCTGTGGGCCTCTGACTGTGAGCCGGGATAGAGGTAGATATCCTGTTCCATCTTGCCTCCTTTACGGCAGGCGCCATTTGCCCGCTGGGGGGATCGTCAGCGGGCTGATGCCCAGCTCATTGAGCAGGCAGCAAAGCTCCACCGAAAGCTCCCGCAGTTCCTCCGTTGAGGGGACGATGATGAGCGCTCCATCCGCGGCCAGAACCGCGACTTCTTCTCCCACGGGGATAGATGCCTCGGATAACAGTGCGGCGGGCAGATTGAGTTCCATACCGCTGCTGGTGTATCCGGTACACTCAGCGTCGTCACAGGTTCTGGTCACCAGGAGTCTGTTTGCGTCACAGTCGCAGATGTACTGGTTCGCTGGGGTGGTGATGGGAACTTCTTCCCCCGGCTCATAGCCCATTCCGCGCATGAAAAATGCAGGCAGGGTCAGAGACCCGTCTACACCGACCCGAACCGTTGTATGGATCTTACTCATCGCCGTGTTCCTCCTGCCCATTGCATGCGGTGCGTTCTCCGTAGATGAGATTCCCCACCATCAGCTGTTCCTCCAGCTCGCCCAGGCAGATTCCGGCTTCACCCAGCATCTCCAGCAGGTAGGGAGGCACATCCCGCAGGTCATGGTCATATCCGGCCTCGGCAATGGTGACGGTCTTTTCTTCGTCATCCACATAGACACAGAGCTTGGCCCCGGCAGGGATGCCGGCTTCTTCCCGCAGGTAGTCTGGCAGTTCCAGCATGCCGTCCTCCAGATCATCGAATGGGCAGCCATCCTCGCAGTCATCACAGGTGCCACAGACTCTGGCCAGATGGACGGTGAGCTCCGTGGCCAGCCGGTGCAGGGCATCCATCGCCTGGATCAGTTCCATGGTGGTCATTTGCTTTTTCAGAACGACCACCGCGCTGTCCAGCGTGTGGATCTCGACCTTTTCTCCGCCCTCAAAGCCACTGATCTTGAACGCTCCGCCGGGAATCAAAAGAGTACCATTGTTTATCTGTTTGTTGAATTTCATCTTCTTCTCCTTATTACATTGAAATTGTAGAACGGGCTGGATTGGATGCTCCCGGCCATTCCTGTCCTTGTTGGGCAGCCAGCCCGTCCCGGAAGGCTGTCAGATCTTCTCCTGTCGGCGTATAGCGTCTTGCTTCAAGGGCGGCCATCAGCGCATAGGTCTGGCCAACCTCGGACAGCAGTGCCCGAAGATCGTCCGCAACCATATCCGTCCCCATCCGGCGGAGCTGCACGGTAAAGGTGATTCGGTAATGCGGCTGGCCGGGGATGCTGTCGATCCGCATATCCATTCCCAAGTTGGAATCGTGTTGCGGGCGGATATAGACCTGACCCACTACGCTGGGGCAGACCTGAAGGCGGCCCTGACTCATTTCCTCAATCAGCTGAGCCGCCTGCTGGAGCTTTTCCAGTTCAGAGAGCTGTTCATCCAATTGCCTCACCCCCGTTCCAGTCAAACAGCGTCATTTGAGAGGGAACCGCCCGGCTCCGCTCCCGCAGGTCATAGTTGGCGATAAGCAGTTCCGGGAACTGAGCCCCATTGTCGTACCTCTGCTTGATGTTGTTGATACGGGTGGTTTCCATGAGGTAGATGCCTGGCCTGTCGTACAGCCCGCGGACAAAGGCGTCGTCGTTGTAGGAGAGCAGGAATTTGCCCTCGATCCGCATCAGGGCGTCCCGCAGGCGGATGTGGTCGGCTTCGGTGAAACCGTCTTCACCAATGTTCTGGTAATACCCCTCGGTGGCATGGTAGGGCGGGTCGAGATAGAAAAAGCTCACTGGCCGGTCATATTGATGGAGCAGTTTTTCAAAGTCCTTGTTCTCAATAACCACCTTGGCAAGCCTCCGGTGGGCCTGCTCGATGAGCGAAAAGTTGCTACGCATATCGTGGGGCTGGCTGCCAAAACTGGTCAGCCCGGAGGCGTAGCTGTAGCGGATGAGCTGATAGAACCATGCCGCCCGTTGGACATCGCTGGCGGGGCTGTCCCGCGCCAAGGCGGAGCGGATGCGGTCAAAGTCCTCCCGTGCGTTGAGTACATACCGCAGAGCCTCCATCAGTTCCTCCGGTTTGTCCCGCACACAGCGGTACAGGTTGACCAACAGGCCGTTGAAGTCATTGTAGACCTCAAAGTCGTTGCCGGGAGGCTTGTGGAACAGTACCCAGCCCCCGCCGCCGAACACCTCAATGTACCGCTCATAGTAGAGGGGGAACAGCCGGACGATCAACTCCCGCAGGGCCTTCTTGCCTCCAATCCAGGACATGAAACTGTTCAGGGCGTATCACCCCCATCCAGCGGCAGGCGGGTCTGTGCGGTATCCTCTCGCTCCAGAGTCCGATCCAGTCCCCGGATGGCGGCCGCGATTCCGCTGATCCGCCTGGTCAGATGGGCGATGGTGGCCCGCACCTCCTGGTCCGTGGCGGCATAGAAGTATCCACTCCCGTTGCTGGCGATGGGGACGCCATCCCGCCGCAGGGCATTGACCATGTGTCGAACCTGAATCCCTTTGATGCCGAAGGTCAGTTCCAACTCCCGGCTGGTGGCGGCGTTGAGAGCTCCCATGTGGTACTGCTCCAGATATTCCGCCAGCCGTTCTTTCTCCATGAATGCCTCCTTTCCGGGCCTGTTTTCCGAAAAAGGGCATAAAAAGAAGGGGCCGTTTTCCCCTTTCGGAAAACGGCCCCTGTGTCATATTCTATATCCTGTTTTTACTTCATCGAATCACCCCCAGCTCCCGCAGCGGACAGATGCGGTTTTTGTGACTTGGCAATAGATCGGCTATATTGACAGAGCGGGACTGTGGTGCTCAGGCTGGCTATACTCATACCGGCGCTCTCCACCGTTCCAGGCTACATAGCCGTGGTCGGTGGTCGAGAGGCCATATTGACCCATATTGGCCTCTGCGTAGGCAGCCCCGTCAAAGGCGTCTGTTATCAGTCTGCTGGGCGGGATCACGCCGTTTCGGACCGCAAGTTCCCGCCCGTATGCGGCCAAGTCCATGCCGCGGGGGAAGAACTCATAGTGCTGGAGATTCTGGGCGAGATCCAGAGCCAAATCCAGCCGGTGGCAGTCCTCCAGCTCCAGCACCGCCTGCCATTTGTCCAACCAGTGGGGTGCCCCCTGACCCTGTTCCGCCCAAACATAACCGAAGTCAATGGCATGGCGAACCAGTTCGCTGGCTGAGTCGTACTGGTCGAGAATACCCGTCAGCTGGGGCAGGCAGCAGTCCACCTCCAGCGCGATGCACTCGCTGAGGCTCTCTGCCTGTAGCGAGTCCAGCCCCAGCAGGAGTTCGTCCGGATGGTTTGAGTCGATATACTCGCCGGAATCCGGGAAGCCAACCCAAATCCCCTCCATATTGCTCCGGCTGGCCAGTTTAACTCGTATGGCATAGTCACCGGCGACCGGCTGGAGGGTGGGATCTTCCTCTACGAAGGGATCTGCCAGTTTGATGTTCCGCACATAGTGACCGTTACAAAAGGCTCCATTCTGCGACTGGTGGTAGGCGGCCCCCAAATGCTCCGCATTCAGGAATGGACGGGCGGCATCCGAGGAACACTCTATGCTCTCCATGACAAATTTTCCAAGCGCGGCCTCGTCTCCCGCGCCATAGAAGAGGTCGTAACAGTCCAGTTGGGACGCAATCCGCATCACATGGCCGATCTCTTGGGGCTTCTCCAACTCCATCGCCCCTTGGAACAGGATCTTTTCTTTCTCTGTCATATTGGAAAAGCGCCGCTCCAGCCAGTCATGCTCCGATTTTGTAACATAGAAGCCGTCCAGCTTGTCAAAGAGGGCGGCGTTTTGATCTGACATCGCTCACATCATCTCCAGTCCTTGTCCTATTTCCTGTTCCGGCTGAAATACCGGGAGAGGCTGGCCGTCCTTTCTGCGGATCAGACCATACTCTGTGATAACCCCCAGCCGGTCATCCAGCATCTTCTGGCCGATCTGGGCCGCCTGCGGGGTCTGGAACAGCTCCTCTGGTAAAGCAGAATACTTCTCACGGAACATCATCTCCGCATAGCCCCAGGTCTGCGCTACCTCGGGACGGAGTTCGTACTGGTCAATCTCGCCCATCAACCGTGTGGCGTCCTGCAGACTGGGGTGGTCAACCACGGATAAAAGCGCCTTATACTTGACCATATCCGATTCGGGCCACTCCCGTTCTATTTGAGCCAACCGCTTGGCAAATTCGTCGGCCTGTTCAATGCCATCCTCATCGTCGATAGCGTTGTTGATAGCATCTCGCAGGAAGGGGATCAGGCAATCCACACAGCGGAATGCACATTCATCCACTGAGGCGGCATCTACTTTTTCCACCGCTCTCCATATACCGGCATCCGCTGCGGGAAGATTCAGCACTGCGGTTTTGTCGTTATCATAGCTTGGGTCATTGAAAAATCCCTTACGCACCTCCAGCATCACCGGAGCATCGGAGCGATGGAAGCAAGCCGTTTCATTGGACTGGCACACATAGATGTCCTTGATTTCTCCACCCAGTTCCGCATAGCCGAAGTCGGTGAACACGCCGCCATGATCCTCCTGATGCTGTTCTCCCAACAGTTCCAGCAGTCTTTCTTGAAAGCCGCTGCCCTCCTCTGTGGTGTCAAGCAGAGCCATAGCCTCATTTGAGAGCATTTCATTTGCGTATAAAAACGCCCCCAGTTCTTCATGATTGGAAACTCGGGGCGCAAAACAGCAGATATCGGTATTGTAGGTCAGGTTAATCAATTGGTTCAGCGGAATGGGAGCGACGCGGTGATTCTGCTTGATTTTCAAAAGAGCATCCATCCCTTTTTTCTGCTCCTCTGTCAGTGAGGCCAATCGCTGGGCAAACAGGTTTAGGTCGTATAGATTAGCATTCCACCCAATCATGGCATGCGTGAGGCCATTGTAATGGATGCAGGTTAGCTCATTTTTGCAGAAGCTACCGTCTTTGATTCTCGCCTTTTGGAGTGCGTCGCTGAACTCCGCAAAGGATGCTGGCATTTTCATTACCGTGGCCGTCTCATAAGATTTAGGTCCACTGTTGCTGATCTCCACCTCGAAAATTGTCTTATCTAAGAGTAATCCCTCCCTGTGTAGACTCTTGCTCAGGAGCCTCGGGCGGTTCCATGTCTGAGTGAACTTCGTTTACGGTTTCCAATATGGATTCCAAGTCTCTTTTCCGAGAAATATTCGCAAAATCCACGGAGCGGCAGTATACTTCGCCATCCTTTCCCACAGAGCACTGTGTCTGCTCTTTGCCTCGCATCTTTTTCGATTTCACTGCCAGGCATCCGTCATCGGCAATTCGTGAGGAGAAGCCCTTTTCCTTTAACCGCTCCGACAATACCGAAAAAAACTGCCGCGTTCTCCCATCAAGATCCATTTTATACGCCTCTTTCTATAAACTCATTCCCTGCATCTCAATATCTTCTGCAGGAGCGGAAGGGGCCTCATAGAGTGTGCTTCGGCCATAAGCGATGCGGATGATATCCTCTGCGGAGTAGTCGGAGCCAGCGCCAAAAAGATGCCTGAACTGCAGGCGGTCTGACGGAGCAATGTACCATGTGGAATACTGAGACTTCAGCCCTTTCAGGGATTCAGCCGATGTTTTGAAGGTCAGTTCCACTCCGTCCTTCTGTACCGTGACATTGACCGTCTTTGCGCCACTTTTTTGGAGGGCATCTGTAATCGCCCGCATCCGATAGACCGGTGCATCGCTGTCCTGGCTGAGCATCTGATACTCTGCCAGCAACGCATCCTTCTTTAGAAACTGCGCCAGAAATTCCTCCTGGTTGTCCCGCATGTACTGTTCCGCAGTTGTTTTTATATAATCCTCCGGGGATTTGAGGTAGGAGAGCAGGGTGTCTTCTGTCAAGGATGTATAATACTCACTGTGAAACTGTACATCGGGTTTCTCCCCAGAAAAAACGAGGGAAGCTGCCTCCCGCCCTGCCTCGGTTCCCTTGTAATACCGGTATGAATTGATGTTCCTCTCACTGGTGAGTTCCCTGACAGAGAGGCGACTTCGCTCATTGGAAATGGCCGCCTCAACATAGCGGTCGACCTCCTGAGCGATGCGCTTCCCAAACGCCGTAGAATCCTGGCATTCTTCTTCCGTCAGTCCGGAGACAAAGTTGGGAAGGGGGTCATCCAGAAGATGGAGCGCCTGGTGTTGCCGGTCGTACAGGCCGCAGAACTCCAAACGGTCGCTCCAGCTGATCCTCTCTCCATAAAATGTTTCGCATCCAAAGAGGTAATCAATCTCTGGCGTTGCGGGAACTTTCACTACTGAGCCCAAATGCTTGCCCTTTTGCAGAACTAAAACTGGCACAGCGGCATTTTCCAGCCACTCTTGAAACTCCTGCCGGGGAAGTGGGGCCTGCTTTTGCTGCGACATTACAAAATCCTCCCATTTTACTGTTTCTGCTCAAAGTTTGCACAACTTGTCTGTCCCGAGTATGACTCTTCATAGTGTTTGGGGTCAGCACCAGGCACATCCCACCCAGCCATGCTTCCTATCTCCATAGCTTGCCGCTGGATGGGGGTGACGCCCAGGTCTTCGTTCAACTCATCCGCCAGTTCCACATTCCCTTCCTTGTCGCCGGTATCCCAGTCGGAGGGGTAGTAGCCAGTTTCACCCCGTTTGATGCAGATAAGCTGTCCGGTGGTCCGCAGGGTGGAGAAGCACAGTTCCGGCAACCCCTCGGCCACCTTGGGGGCAAACCGTTCCTGTTCGGTTTGGATGCTCCAATCATCAGGCTGCCACAGATGGACATACAGCTCGCCGCCGTCCACCTCGATGGGGCGCTGCTCGAAGCCTTCGCCCCATCCGTCAGAGGCTTGTCCACCCAGGTACTCTTTTAAGATGGTAAGCTCTTCCGGAGTCAGCTCTCCGGCCACCCGGCACTCCGCTACGCCCCAGAGCTGGCGATTCCTGACCTCAACAGTAAACACCGCCGAGCGGACCTTGTGATCTACACTGTCGTCCTCACCGTACCAGCGCATGAGGCCGCTCTCGTTTTCCTCTGGTACCCGGTTTTTTACCAGAGCGGACAGAATTTGTCCCTCATAATCCATGAGGGTGTGGCCATCCCACTCCTCACCGTCCTCTGACATATCCCCCCACTCGTCCCGTCCATAGAAGTCCGCTGTGAGCGGCATATACAATTTGAATGTCTGAGGCTCTGGCAGATAGACCGAGAATCGGTCTTCTCCCAGCACCAGAGCCAAGGTACATCCATTGTCCCACTTTACATGGAATTGCCCGGCATCGTCGATATAATCCAGTTTCCCGGTACTGCCGGGGGAAATGGGCCGGGGATTACCGCCTATCTCTGTGAGTTGGATGCGGGAATCCTTGGGGAACTGCTGCCGCAAGAAGTCCAGCCACTCTCTCGGTACGCTTTGCATTTACATCTCTCCCATTCTAATCCCAATATCCGGCTGATTTAATTGTTGATAGAGCCGTTCCATCGCCTCCGCCACCACGAGGTCCGACCGGAAGCTTTCCAGTTTTTCGTGATCCGTAAAGAATTGCTGTTCACCGCTCTGGAAATGAACAAAGTCCACTGTGGCGATACCGTCCTTAATAACGCCCAGCCGTTTCTCACTGGTATTGCTGTCCTGGTAGATTTGGATTGCTTCCTCCAGAGTCAGATCTTGCCTGATTATCTCCTGCGGGGTATTGGTGTCCGCCATGACAAACCAGGCATAGGTGTGGGGAATGCTGGGATCTGCGGCTTTCCTAAGAGCCTGCTTCCCAGTTTCAGTCAGTCCATAGTTGCAGGTACGGCGTGAATTGTCCTCACCGGCAAAATCCAACAGGATATCGTCTACCGCTTTTTTGACCTCCGGATCGTCTGTCAGCGTTTCAAAGCGGAAGCCGGTTGTGCTGCGGAAGGGCAGTTCCTCCCGGATGGCCTGGAGCAACGCCTTGGAATCCGTGAACTCCTGCTGTTCGCCGCTGGCGAAGGTTACCCGACCTACCACAGGGTGTTCCTGTCGGTACATCTCCTGCTGGCAAAGATCATAGCAATAGAGGTACCCCTGATACTCGCCGGGAAAGGGAGTACAGCGTAGACAGAAACGGTAATTTTCTGTTTCCGCAATATAGCCATAACTCCTGCGGTCCTCTGTGATGGAGCCGCCATGCTGCCAGCAGTAGGCGTCCATGGCCCCCAGATTCTTCAGGAGTCCAGTCTGACGCAGGTCGTCCACAAATCGCTGCAGCACCTCTTTGAACTCCGGGGTGTTGAACCTATCCTCGTTATGGGGCCACCAGGTGTGCCAGAACTCCTTCTCACCATGGCCGAAATCCATGCGGAGGTGGCCTACAGTACCCAGTGCCTCGTCCAGCTTTTCTTCGGAATAGAACAGCCCCACCTCATCCAGGGAGGCGGGGCGCAGTACAAACTCACGATTATCCTGGGGGTAGGCCAGATCATGCTCCTCGCAAAACTGCTCCAGCGTCATTTCTTCTCCCAGCAGATAAAATGTGCCGTTGACCCGGCGCGAAGCAGTACCTTCATGCTTTAAAGGGATTGGAGAAAGTACGGTTCCTGCATGATAGTCAGCGGCATGATCCACCAGAGTGGTTCGGGTGCTGGGAGATTTATGTGTCCCCCGCAGGTCATAGCAGTACCACCCATCAGGAATGATATCCCGCTGAATCAGCCAGTTGGTGAACAGCACAGGTTTTCCAAGCAACGCTGCGTGTTGCATGGAGTCTGTCCAGATGTTAATGCTCATTTAATCCCTCCCATATTCACAGTGTTTTCCCACTCGTGCTGGTTCCACAGCGTATCTTGTATCTGCGTACAGGGATTAATGCATCTGCAACCCATCTTGTACTTCAGGGAACGGATCACTGAGCTTTCGGAGCAGGCCAAATTCGGTCCTTCTCACACCATCCTCCCGCATATAAAAGTTGCCCATTGCTTCGAAATCCGTAAAGCCATCGAGGGTAGAGATCAGCTCCTCGTCCGCCCCGATCCGCTCCAACACCTGCTTGCCATATTCCTCCGGATCGTCCGGTACACGCTCGTAGTCATCCAGTTCGATGGAAAACCTCAAAGCCTCCTGGAGCGTTGCCGGCTGTTCCACCTCAAGGACAGAGAGGTATTTCAGCAATGCGCCATCCTCCTGATCCATTATCCGGATATTTTCCGCCAACTCGTCCAATTGCTCCAGTCTCAGATCCATCCCCTGGAGAGGAAGATATTCCCCCAGATAAGGCCGCAGGGCCTCCACCCGAGTGAGTTTCGCCATATTGAGGCTGTCCACTCCCAGAAGTTGTCTGGCGCTCTCCAATTGCTCAAAGGTCGCAGGCAGAGTGATCTGCGCTGTTTCGCTCTGTACACGAACAGGGCAGGGGTTTTCCATCCATATCCGGAAAACGCCGTCCAATCTCTCGTTCTCCAAAAGTTCAGGTGTCTTTTTCTGCACATAATTGCCGCTGGAATATTCTCCTCCATGCTTTTCCCGATATTCAGCCCCCACACGGGCATAATTGATATAGGGCTTGAAGCGATCCGGAAATGGTGTGATCCCTTTGTTCACAAGGTAGATGCCCAATTCTGAATCAGACGACACATTGTTGACGAGCATATACTCATCCAGCCTGTCCGCCACAGTAAGGGCCCCCTCCAAGTTCCAGACACACTCCGCATCCAATGCCCCGGAAAAGATGGCGGCTTTCGCCGGAGAAAGTGCCTCTGTGCGTTCCGCCAGTTTTTGTAGTTTTTGAAACTGCTCCGAATCTTCTACATCCACATCGTACAGGCATCGGTAAAGGACCGGTACATTGCTGCTCACATCCAGGATGGCGGTGGCTGTGGTATCGAGGCTGATTCTGTCCAGGAAGGCAAATGTCTCCCCAATCTCAGCGGGACTGGCGGGCAGTTGCAGACGGACAGTTTCTTCTCCTTTTCCCCGGCTCAGAGTCAACAGAATCATCGTTACATTCCTCCCATCTGAAATTCCTGTTCCCGCTGGTGCTGCTCTGCCGGACCGCCGGCCATCAGCTCCCCCAATGTCAATGTGCCACAGTAGGCCACATATCCTTTCTCCGTGAAGGCTCCTGTTTCCTTCTCCATACGGAGTTTGCCGTAACGCTCATAATCATAGAACTCCTCCAGATTGGGGTCATATTCATAATGGCCGGAGTCCTGGATCATGTATCTGCCATATTCGGCGGGAGTGCGGACTTTGGGTGCAAACTCAAACAGCTCCAGATTTTTGGCCAGTTCGCGTATCTCGCCGGCACACTCCGGCTTGGCCATCTCCATGACCGCCGTCAACTTTTTCTGTTCCAAATCAGACAGTGCAGCGATGGCCGTCGCCATATCATTCAGCGCGAATAGATCCTCCCGTTGTCCCTCCAGGACCTCCTCCACCTCGGATGGAAGCAGACTGTCCTCATACCAGATGCGGGCATCGTGGATGTTAACGCCTGAGCGTGCAATTCCACGCTGGAGCTGTTGCTCGGAGCAGGGCAGGAGCAGCCAAGTGATTTGATCTGTATTTTCCGGCTCCTGCCGGGAGGAAAGCCCTACCGCCAGCAGATTCGGCTGGTAGTGGTAACAGGGGAAGTGGCGGCCGTCATAGAGCTGCTCCAGTTTCATCCCGTTATCATAGACCACGCCATAAGGGGTAATCCTTCCCTCAAGATGATTGAGGATCAGGTCCAGAGCGAACTTGCGGCCATCCAGCCGCTCGAGCTCCTCGATTCTGCAGCCCCCACCCTGCATCGTCATGTAGTGCTGCCGCCCAATGGCGTCCAGGTCGGAGAAGTCTGTGATGACCGTGGCCTGCTGGCAGCAAAAGGTCAGATTGATGAAATCCTTTATATTTGAGACGCCCAATTTGCAGGCCATTCCCTGGAACTGGGCAGCCTCACCGTCATCAAAACTGTCCAGCCGTTTGGCCAGATAGTCCAGCTCATCAAAATTGACCAATGAGCCAACCAGCCTGTTCAGTACGGTATAGAAGCTGTCCAGTTCATCCACCCGGCAATCCCGCCGGAGCGCGTCACCGATTTCCAATGGCTCCAGCAGTTCGATCATGCGGTCATATTTCTCATCGGGGATAGGGAATGGAACCGTAATCTGCCCATATTCCGGGTGCTGAGCGCTGCTCAGTACCGCTTTCAGCACATAGCCCATTCTGGTGCCTCCTTACTCGCATCCATGACCGCCTTTCCATATCTGGCAATCATGGTTGCGTAAATAATATTGTGGAAGTCCAGATCACTCACCAGTTTTGGGTGTGCCAAATCTTCTGCCTCCATGGGTGACTTCAGGTCATACAGCCGTCTGGCGGAATAAAAGATGGGGTAATCCTGTATCGCAAATCCATGGGGTTTGGATACGATGCGGCTGAAATCAATGGAATCGTGTGAAAGAGCGGGGAGCGCCGGTTGCCAGAGTCGCTCCTTTGAGGCGAGAAGATAGAGCGCCGCCAGATAGCCAGGAGGCGCATCATCCCATACCCTGTCCGCAAAGCGGCTTCTGAGGTGGACGGACACTGTGTGCAGGACTGCCTGATCCGGCCCGCTCCAGTGTTCCACAGCCTGAATCCTCTTGTGCAGGCCGGCATGAGGGATGTGTCCGAAATATTCCAGAATCAAATCCAGGTACTCAATCGCGCCGGACTTCAACCGCTCCGCGATATACGGACAGGTGCGGACTTGACAGGATCGGCGGCGGTAATGCAGGCAGTACCGGCAATCCACATCCTCCGGCTTGTAGCAGAAGCGGCTGAGGATCATCATCCCGCCGCCGCGCTTCTGGAAGCCAGGGACGCTCATCATCATATGCTCCAGACCAGCTCGAGGGGTATTCTGAGCGAAATATCTTGTCATGGCACACTCCTTCTTTCAAAACAAAAAAGCGGGAGCTGCTTATGCTGCACAGTGTGTGCAGATGCGGCTCCCGCTTTTTCTGATGTCACATATCAATTTGTGGCTCCTGTGCTTGTCCCTGCTCCAGTCTGTCCGCCAGATCTGGGACAGTGTATTCGATCTTTGTCCTTGCGGTCTGCATGGCTTTGAGGTGTCCATCTTCCAGCTCTGGGCCTTCATCCAGCAGGTAGTCTGTGGCCCGGTAGAGTTCAGTTAGCTCCTCCGGTGAGAAAAGCTGGGTCTTGGAGATCAGCCCGGAGCGGACGGCAAAATCCTGCTTGGCCCCGCAAAAATCTTCATCATAATAATGTCCGTAGCTCACGCCGGTTCTGTTATAGTCCCAGATCCAAGTGACAAACTGATAGCCCCTGCCATTTTCCAACTCCCGGCCAGCCAGCACTGCGCCGCCAAAATCCGCCAGCAGATGGAATTTTTCGCTCAGACCGCTGATATGAAGGGTGGGCGCAGTTTGAACCTCCTCAACATAAGTGTACACTTCATCTGCGGTCTGTGCGACTCTGTGGTACAATTCACTGGCCTCCGGATTATTGCTTCCGGCAGGAAAAAGGAACACATCGTTTCCTGGAGAAACAAAGAGGACAGGCTGACCATGGAGGAAAATCTCCAGCCGCCTATCCTCTACATTGGATGATTCAACTCCGCCTTCTCTCAGGCGCCGGGAAAGTTCTTCAAAAAATTTTTTCAATGGTTAAACCTCATTTCTTTTTTATCTGTTGGGACGACAACAAAAAAGCGGAGATTCTATCATCGAATCTCCGCTTCAATAACTATATTGGTTTTTCTCCGGGGGAAGGGAATCAGGTGTCCGTCCTCTTTGTGTTTTCGTATGGATAGAACAATGACTCACACATTTGGTCTGTGTGAGTCATTGTTTTTGGTGGAGATAAGCGGGATCGAACCGCTGACCTCTTGAATGCCATTCAAGCGCTCTCCCAGCTGAGCTATACCCCCATGTTGCCAGAAACCCTTGATTTTGCTGGATTTCTGAGCTATTCAATTTTTTGACTTTACTCTCCGTTGCGGGGGAGCACACCCGGTTGCTTGCGCTCCCAGCTGAGCTATACCCCCATGTTGCCAGAAACCCTTGATTTTGCTGGATTTCTGAGCTATTCAATTTTTTGACTTTACTCTCCGTTGCGGGGGAGCACACCCGGTTGCTTGCGCTCCCAGCTGAGCTATACCCCCATGTTGCCAGAAACCCTTGATTTTGCTGGATTTCTGAGCTATTCAATTTTTTGACTTTACTCTCCGTTGCGGGGGAGCACACCCGGTTGCTTGCGCTCCCAGCTGAGCTATACCCCCATGTTGCCAGAAACCCTTGATTTTGCTGGATTTCTGAGCTATTCAATTTTTTGACTTTACTCTCCGTTGCGGGGGAGCACACCCGGTTGCTTGCGCTCCCAGGTGAGCTACGCCCCCATATGGTGACCCATCGGAGATTCGAACTCCGGACACCTTGATTAAAAGTCAAGTGCTCTGCCAACTGAGCTAATGGGTCGCCCCCGGCAGTCGACCAGCACGTTGTCTGTACGACGCTTAATTATTATAGCAGGGGAATATAAGCTTGTCAACTATTTCCGGGGAATTTTTTAGGAATTTTTGCAGCATACACAGAAACCCCGATAAAATCGATGTTTGAACGCTTGGAAATTGGCGACATCCGTCCATGGAGACAGGCGTAAGCAGAAGGGTGGTACGAATTAGAGGCTGTTTAAAAAATTAAAATTTCCGTTTTTTTCATAAACGGCGGTGAATATTGCGACAAAATGCTTCGGAATCCGAAAAGATTCCCGCTGTTTACGAAAAATTCTGTAAATTCTCTATTTTTGAACAAGCCCTAAATAGCTGATTAAATTTCCAAAGCGTGGGGTGACAAAATATAGCAGATGCGGTAAAATGGATTTATTCGGAGAGGGGGAACAGCCAGATGGAAGAAGCCGGAGCGATATCCGTAGCAACGCTGCGCGGCGTTGGAGAGCAGCGCGCCCAAGCGCTCGCGAGGCTTGGAATTGTGACAGTAGAGGATTTGCTGCTGCATTATCCGCGCGGCTATATCGACCTGACAGCCCCGTGTGAGGTAATGAGCGCGCCATTGGATCAGGTCTGTGCGGTGCGTGCCACAGTTATAAAAAAGGGACGTGAAACACGTCTGCGCGGTGGATTGCGTCTATATAAAGTGATAGCCGCGGATGACTCCGGCGTACTGGAACTGACCTTTTTCAATACGAAGTTTACGGTTGACGCCTTAAAAATAGATGAGCCATATTTGTTTTATGGGAGGATGGAGGGAACGCTTCTGCGCCGTGAGATGCGCGCGCCTGCCGTTTATCCGGAGCGGGCTGATCAGCCGTTTATCGCAGTCTATCCATTGACTGAAGGATTGACGCAAAAAGCATTTGCCAACCTTGTCGAGCAGGCGCTTGCGCGCGCTCCCAGACTGCCGGAACGGATTCCAGAGACAGTACGCGCAGGCAACGGTCTGGAAGGGATTGGACAAGCAGTGCGCGATATTCATCGTCCAAGCGACGCGGCAGCCCTGGAGAGAGCCAAGCGGCGATTGATTTTTGAAGAATTATTTATGCTCGCGGCTGGCGTGGGATTGCTGCGCACACGTGCGCGCACGGAACAGGCCGCGCCGATGCAGCCGCATTCGCTGAAGGCGTTTTATACGGCGCTGCCTTTTGAACTGACAGGGGCGCAGCGCCGTGCAATCGCTGATCTGACGGACGATCTGCAAAAACCGACTCCAGCCAACCGATTGGTGCAGGGCGACGTCGGCTCGGGCAAGACAATGGTCGCGGCGGCAGGCGCGTACTTTGCATTTCTGTCGGGCGCACAGTCAGCTATGATGGCGCCCACTGAACTGTTGGCACGTCAGCATTATGAGGGCCTGAAACCGCTTTGTGAAAAGCTGGGAATGAAAACAGCCCTTTTGATCGGCTCATTGACGCCAGCGCAGAAGCGCGCTGTATACAATGCGCTGGAAACTGGAGAAATCGACTTGTGCTTTGGCACGCACGCACTGATTTCTCAGGGAGTCCATTTTATGAACCTTGGCCTTGTAATCACAGACGAGCAGCACCGCTTTGGAGTGGCGCAGCGTGCCAAGCTGCGCCGCAAGGGACGCTGCGCGCATACGCTTGTGATGTCTGCGACGCCGATCCCGCGCACGCTGGCCCTGATGATTTACGGGGAGCTGGATATTTCAGTAATCGACGAACTTCCGCCGGGACGCAGCCCGGTTCTGACATATAAGATCAGCTCTGGCAAACGGGAACGGGCGTTTGGATTTATTCGAAAGCATCTTGACCGTGGCTTACAGGCTTATATTGTATGCCCGCGCGTTGAAGCCGGGGAGGAGGATATGGGCCTGCACGCGGCCACGGAATATATGATGGATTTGTCGAGCGGTGCGTTTACCGGATATACAGTCGGCCTGCTGCATGGACGGATGAAGGCGTCTGAAAAGGAACGTGTTATGGAGTCGTTCCAGCGCGGTGAAATCCAGCTTCTTGTCTCAACAACAGTCGTGGAGGTGGGCGTTGATGTGCCGAACGCGGTCATTATGATGATCGAAAACGCGGAGCGTTTCGGATTAAGCCAGCTCCACCAACTGCGCGGCCGTGTAGGGCGTGGAAAGGAGCAGTCTTATTGTATCCTGCTGTCTGACAGCCGCAGCGAGGAGACGGTCGAGCGGCTGAAAATAATGTGCAAAACCTCGGACGGCTTTGCGATCGCTGAATACGATTTGAAAACACGCGGGCCGGGCAATTTTCTGGGGCAGGAGCAGCATGGCCTGCCGCGCCTGCGCATCGCGGACCTTGTCACAGACGCGGACACCGTTACGCAGGCGCGGGAGTCCGCTGAGTATATACTCGCCGCTGATCCGACGCTTTGCGCGCCGGAACATGCCGCGCTGCGCGCGGCTGTCGAGCGCATGATGGATTCAGTCGGCGGACGCCCAAATTGATCAGAAAAGGGCCGTCACACAAAAGCGCGCTTTTGTGTGACGGCCCTTTTTTCAGGCTTCGCCATGGTTTCATTGCACGGCAGGCAAAACTTTTTTTACACTGCGCCAGACCTTCTGTTTGCGGCGCAGCCGATTAAAGTTTTTCGCCGAAGCCTTTTTTCAAAAAGGCTGGAAAGTTTTTCGCCGAAGCCTTTTTTTTAAAAAGGCTGGAAGGCAGGAATGTCTCAGGCGTGTTTGGAGCGGTAAATATCGTAAGCGTCGCGCGCGATCATAAGCTCCTCGTTGGTCGGAATGACCCAGATTTTCACACGGCTGTCCGGAGCGGACAGGTCGGTTTCAGCGCCGGTGCAGACAGCGTTTTTCGCCTCGTCAAGCTTGATGCCAAAGAAATCCATGTTCTTGCAGACGCCCGCGCGCACGTCGGCGGAATGCTCGCCGATGCCGCCGGTAAATATCAGCGCGTCGATACCGTTCATTGCAGCCGTATAGGAGCCGATGAATTTCTGAATCTGATAGTTGCGCATCTCCAGAGCAAGCGCGGCGCGTTCATTGCCGCTGTTCGCGGCCTCCTGGATGTCGCGGTCGTCACTCGATACGCCGGAGACGCCAAGCATACCGGATTTTTTGTTGATGATGTTATGTATTTCGTCAAGCGTCAAATTCTCCTTGCGAGCGATTGGCTGGAGAAGCGACGGATCGATGTCACCGGTGCGCGTACCCATCATCAGGCCGGCCAGCGCCGTGTACCCCATCGACGTATCAACCGATTTGCCGCCGTCGATCGCACAGATCGACGAGCCGTTGCCGAGATGGCAGGTGACAATTTTCAGCTCCTCCGGCTTTTTGCCAAGCAGCTTGGCCAGGCGCAGCGAAACATAGCGATGGCTGGTGCCGTGATAACCAAAGCGGCGCATCCCATACTTTTCGTAGTATTCATAGGGGATGGCGTACATATAAGCTTTTTTCGGCATGGTCAAATGGAAGGAGTTGTCGTAAACAGCGACCTGCACCTTGCCGGCGAAGGTCTGCTCGCACGCATGCACGCCTGTCACCATCGCCGGCAGATGCAGCGGAAACATGTCGCGCGTCGATTCAATGTCCTTCATAACCTCAGGTGTGATCTCGTTGGACATGGACAGACTCAGAGCCAGACGATGTCCAACGGCAACGATGTCGTCCATGCTTTCGATAACCTTAGTTTCACCGTTCATAAGCAGCTCAACCACGTGATCGAGCGCATCCTTATGTGTGGGCAGATCGATATTGATCACCTTTTTTTGGCCGTCCCCATATTTGTAGGTGATGATACCGCCGGCAATACCGATGCGCTCGCAGTTGCCCGATGCGACCACGCTTTCATTTTCCATATTGATGAGCTGGTATTTGAGGGTCGAGCTGCCTGCATTGACTACGAATACATTATCCATCCCATATGGCTCCTTTTCTTTCAGATATTTTACAAAATGTTTTCTATAAAGAAAAAATTACCAACTGTATGTATCCGGCGTACTAAACGCGCCGGATGATGCCCATTGGTGTCTGTTCGCTGCACTGGCCGAGCGGGTTGTCCTTGAGGATTTTGCAGAGCAGTTCGCGGTCCATCCGTTTGTCGGAGGTGCCCAGGATCTGCCCCTCCAGATCGTTGATATCGGTGACGGCGACCTGCGTACCGCCCAACCGCTGAGAAATATCGGACGCAACACCGTCGGGACGGTCGGGGCCGAGCACAACATAGTGGTTATAGGGCGGCAGTGTGAATTCACACGGACCGTCAATGCTGCGCGCGCGATATCCGGCGATGTTGTAAAACCAGCCCCGGATGCCGAACAGCTTTCCGACAGCCGAGACGGCGGCGGCAAACAGAATACGGATGGTGCCGCATTCACGCAGAGCGCATTCCATTGTTTCCGGCATGGCCAGCCCGATACCGTATGGCGTGCGCAGAACAAATTTGCTTAAAAACCGCGCGAGCGGGCGCGGATGGATATCCTCCAGGGGAATGGCGCGGCGCTGCGTACAGGCGACCGCCTTCTCTGTGATGAATACAATGTCACCATCCTGCACAAGCGGAGCAGCGTATTTTTCCACAACATCAACAATATTATCCTTGTCGGTGATGACGTGCGTTTTGATGCACAGGCGGCGGTACTGGACGCCGTCAACCTCGATGGTTTCATTCTTTTCCGGATTGACGACATACCCTTCGGAGCTTTCAGACTGCTGCGCAGCATCCAGTGCGGCGTTTTCCTGTGCGTCCGGCTTTGCGGCAGCTGTATCGGCTGTGGGCGCCGCCGGTGTTTCGTTTACGGCTTGTACGTCGTTTGTTTCGTTCGGCATGTTTTACAATCCCTACCTTTATAAACTTCGTCGATGAGACATGTTGATCAAAATGGATTCAGGCCGTTTTTTGAGCGGTCTTTTCTATTGTGCAATCTCACTCCAAAATTATACAACTTTTTACCTCTGCCGTCAAAGGGAAATACGCGCCGCGCGGCCTGTTCAGGCGGCTGCTTCGGACGCGCCTGCACGGTCGCGCCGGATGCACCAGGCTGTGATGGTCACGATGACGACCGCGCCGCCGATGAGCGCGAACAGACCGGGACGCTCCCCTGTAAAGAGAAAGACCCATACAGGGTTTAAAAGCGGCTCGAGCGCGCCGATCAGCGAGCAGACGAGCGGCGGGCAGTTCTTGACAGCGATGCCGTAGAGCACATAGGGGATACCAAGCTGAACGACGCCGAGCGCAAAAATGCTCAGAACTGCTGACGCAGATATAGGCGTATCAAAGAGAAGCATACAGGGCACGCCGGCAGCCGCCGTGAACAAATGGCCGATCAGGATCCCGCTCATACGGCTTTCCTCGTCGGCGCGGCCCGTGGCGATATACATGACCGCCATGGAAAGACCCGCGCCGATGGCGACGAAGTTGCCAAGCAGGTTGCCGGGCGAGAGCTGGTCAAGGAAAAACAGCGCAATACCACACATGGTAAGCAGCACAGCGGCAACATCGGCGCGGGCGAACCGCTGGCGAAACACGAGCGCCGACAAAATGAGGATAAATACCGGCGCGGTGAATTGAAGCACAATCGCATTGGCGGCGGTGGTCAGCTTGTTGGCGGAGACGAACGCCAAGAAGGTCAGCGCGAGAAAAACGCCACACACAAGCGACGTACGGTTCACACGCACGCGCAGCCGGGCCGCGCGCATATACACAACGACACACCCCGCTGAAATCAAGCTGCGCCATCCGGCGATGACCAGCGCGTTCCAGGGGATCAGCTTGATAAAAATACCGGCGATGCTCCATAGCGTGGAGCAGATGACCATCAAAAGGATAGCTCGTTTTTGGGCGGCTTGCTGCAAGGATACTCACTCCGTCTTTGGCAATCTTTTGGCATGGCGGCGCTATGCCGGGATAGTATTTCATATAGTAACGCAAAAAAGCAAAAATTACAAGTCCGGCGGGGAAAATAGGCTTTATTATGCGGAAAAAAAGTGTATAATAAAACATATGTGATCAAGGGCTTGGCTGAAGGGGAGGGCAGGCATGCCTTTCCATTTGAAACGAGCTTCATGGCCGGGTGCGGACGGCCAAGCTTAGAACCTGTATTGACAGCCCGCCTGCAAAAATTTGCCTTGATCGGGTATAAAATCCCTCGCCTGTCTAGGATACTTTGGATGTGAATACAGGTTCTTATTTGAAAATTGGAAATGGCCAATCATAGAAAGAAACGGCGTTTTCTATTTTCAAGCAGCCGCTAAAATTGTATTTTGAGGAGCGCCTGATGGTATTCGCCAATTTGCTGTTTATTTACCTGTTTTTGCCACTCAACCTGATCCTTTACTTTCTCTCAAAGCGGATTGTCTACCGCAATCTTGTATTGGTGGCCTTTTCCTTTGTCTTTTACGCCTGGGGAGAGCCGGTTTGGTTTATGCTGCTGCTGACATCGGCGGCGTTTGACTATATGCACGGACGGCTGATCGGCCGTTTCCGCGGGACATGGATGGCCAAGGCGGCTGTAGCGTCGTCGCTGGCGCTGAATCTGTCGCTGCTCGGCAGTTTTAAATACAGCGGATTCATTGTGCAGACTGTCAATGACCTGTTGGGCACGTCCTTTGGCGTGCCAGCCTTCGCGCTGCCAATCGGCATCTCCTTTTATACTTTTCAGACGATTTCCTATGTGGTTGACGTTTACCGCGGCGATACCGAAGCGCAGTCAAATCCGGTTTACTATCTGTTATATTTATCGATGTATCACCAGCTTGTAGCAGGTCCGGTTGTGCGTTACGCCGATGTTGCGCGCGAAATCCGCAGCCGCACCGTGGATGCAGCCAGCTTTTCGGAGGGATTGACGCGTTTTGTGTTCGGGCTTGCAAAAAAAGTGCTCGTTGCCAACGCGGCCGGCAGCCTCGCCGACACCTATATGGCGACTGCGCCGGCGAACCTTTCTGTCGGGGCCGCGTGGTTTGGAGCGGCGCTCTTTACATTGCAGATTTATTATGATTTTTCAGGCTATTCCGATATGGCCATCGGCCTTGGCCGCATGTTCGGCTTTCACTATAAGGAAAACTTCAACTATCCATATATCGCGCGTTCCGCGACCGAATTCTGGCGGCGCTGGCACATCTCTCTGTCAAGCTTCTTTCGCGACTATGTCTACATCCCGCTCGGCGGAAACCGAAACCATCCCTACCGCAATCTGTTTGTTGTATGGTTTCTAACCGGGCTGTGGCACGGCGCTTCCTGGAATTTTATTCTTTGGGGGCTGTTTTATGGGGTGTTCATCATGCTGGAGCGCGCTTTTCTTGGGGAATGGCTGAGGCGTATTCCGGCAGCGTTTGGCCATGCGTACCTGCTGCTTCTGACGCTTATCGGCTGGGTCATCTTTTATTTTACCGATCTCGGTCAGCTCGGCGGATATCTGCGGGCCATGTTTGGGCTGGCCGGGAACCGCTTGTGGGACAGCGGCGTGCAGATAACACTGCTTAATAACATCTTTTGGTTCCTGCTGGCCGCGGTGTTCTGTATTCCCATTGTCAGGTGGCTGCGCCGGTTTGTCTGCGACCGCCTGTCTCCAGCAAAGGCCGCCGTGCTGTTTGGACTTCAACCACTTTTGAATCTGGCCCTGCTGCTGGTCAGTACAGCGCAGTTGGTCGGCCAAAGCTACAATCCTTTCTTGTACTACCGTTTCTGATCGATCGCCCTGGAGGAGCCTGAAATGAAATACAATCCGTATAAATTATCAAAGCATGGCCGGTATCAATACCGATACAGCCCTGTAAACAAGCCGGAGACGCTGCGTACTCCCGATCCCGGAGAGGAGCGGGCGGATTATTATGAACGCCTGCGGCGAAAATTCACACCGGAGCAGCTTCGGCGTCTCGGCTGGACCAATATCGCTGTGATCGGCTGCGCGCTGGCCTTATTTTTTCTCGCCTCGCTGTTTGTGGAAAAGCCCGTTCGTTCTGTGATTGAAAAGCGTGACCTCGCGCGTTTCCCGGCTGTTTCGTCCAAGGCGCTTTTTTCGGGTTCCTTGACGCGCGATGTGGAAACCTGGTATGCCGACACGTTCCCTCTGCGCGATGCGTTTGTCGGTTTGTCGGCTGTTGTGGACGAAGCGCACGGCGTGCGCTTTGACGACGTGCGCATCGTTGCCCCGTCCGGCGGTGAGACGCAGGATATCCCGCCCGACGCTTCGACCAACACCCCGGTTCAGCCGGCGCAGCCGCGCGCCGGACAACAGAACGCGGCCGTTTCCAGCGAGGACGCTTCGTCCGGTCAGGATGAGCAGGCGGAGCCGTTTGTGCCGCAGGTCGACCCGGATCACGATCATGCGGTGATCGACGACGGCATGGGACCGGGTGCGATCAACAACGGCACGTTTGTGTATAAAGGGATGGCTATGTCGCTGTTCGGGGGCCTGCGTGAAAACGGCGCATGGTACGCCGAGACAATCAACCGCTATCAAGATGAGCTGCCTGGCGTGCGCATTTACGATATGGTGATCCCGACGGCAATCGAATTTTATGTGCCGGACAAATACCGCGATTTGACGCAGTCGCAAAAGGAGATGATCGATTATATCTATAGCCGGCTCGATCCAAAGATCAAGCGGGTGGATGCATATTCACAGCTTCAAAAGCATTCTGATGAGTATATTTATTTCCGTACGGACCATCATTGGACAGGGCTTGGCGCGTATTATGCATATGTCGCTTTCTGTGAGCAGGCCGGCATCATGCCGCTGCAAATCAGCGACTTTGAGACGCGGCGTCTCGATGATTTCATAGGAACCATGTACGCGCAGACACAGGATACGACCTTGCTCAAGCATCCGGACTACGTCGATTACTATATTTTCGACCAGCCCTATACAGCCGAGCGGTATGACCGCGGCGCACCGTATACGCCGGTTGACTGGACGCTTTGGGGCGAATATGCAAAAAGCCCGAACAGCTATTCCGTGTTCCTGCACGGCGATTTTCCGCTTGTCAAGGTGAAAACAGGCATCGGCAACGGCCGCAGGATTATGGTCGTCAAGGAATCATTTGGCAATGCGTTCGCACCGTTTCTGATCAATCATTATGACGAAGTGTATATTGTCGATCAGCGTTATTTTGAGCTTGGCGCAATTGATTTTATCAAGCAAAACGGCATCAATGAGCTGATCTTTGCAAACAATTCGTTCGCGGCCTGCACGCCGTATCATATTCAGTGTATCGATAACATGCGCCATCAAGCTATTTATGACGCGCCGCCTGCACAGACGCCGTCTGAGGAAGTCCTGCCGGAGACGCCGTCCGGGTCCATGCCGGAAGTGCAGGAGCCTCAGACGCCGGAGTACTCCTCTGTGCCGGAGGAACCGGAGCAATCCTCTGCCCCGCAGACGCCCCCGGCTGTGCCGGAGGCGCCATACATACCTCCGCAGACATATGTGCCGCCGCAGGAGCCGTCTGCATCCGAACCGGAGGCGGATTCGCAGGAGGACGAGCTGTATGAGCAAATGGATGATATCGAGCGGTCGCGCCGCCTGCGCGCCCGAAACGAAAAATAAGGGGAATACGATGAGACGTCTGCAACGCATGCTGACCGGTATGCTATGCGCAGCGCAGCTTTGCGGCTGCGCTTCCGCGCCCGTACAGCCGTCGGGTCCTGGACAGACAACACAGACGCTGCGCTTCATAGTCAGCGAAGACCTGGGCACGGATATGCTCGCCGCGGCCGACGCCTTCGCCGACCGTGTGGCGCGTGTAAGCGGCGGCGGCCTGACGATCGATGTGCGCACGGGCCGCGCCGAATTCGGCGCGCTGTCGCGCGGCGACGCAGAGCTGATGCTGCTGCGCAATACGCAGTTGGCGCGCGCAAATTCAATGTTTTCCATGTTCACACTTCCGTTTTTGTATGATGACAACCGGCATATGAGCCTTGCGCTGAATGCGCAGAATGTGCGCGCACAAGTAAACGAGACGCTCGCCGGGCAGGGTGTCAGCGTTCTGACAGCGATTTATACAGGCGGCCTCTTTTTTGTCAGCGATGCAAGCGAGCTGCGCACTCCCGATGATTTCCGTAATCTTCCGATCGCTATGCGTACAGACAGTTCTGACAAGCTTACGCTGCTTGGCGCACTCGGCGCACGGGTTGTACCGTATTCCAAAGATGCGATCCCGGCGGCTTTTGACACGCAGGCCCAGTATCTGCCGTCTGACGGACAGACGCCGCAGACGGTTGCGATCGGCACAGCGGAGGTCGATGCTTCACAGCTTAAACAGATCGACGCCGATCCCAATACGCTTTATTTAATTAAATCGTACCATACCTGTACGCCGGTTTGGCTGGCGGCGAACACGGCCGCTGTGGAGAGCCTTGGGAGCTATGAACAGGCCGTTTTATCCGAGGCGTGCGTCGGGCTGCTCGCGGAGCTGGAAGAACGGTTCATCACAACAGAGCAAGCGGCGATCGATGCGTCGGAGCGGGAAGGAATGCTGCTTGTTGAACCGGAACGCGCACAGATTGCCGCTGCGCTTTACGATGGAACAGCAGAGCGCGCGGTGGTGCTGCCGTCATATTTTGACCGGCGGTTGTATGATTTGATCGAATCATATGCCACGCTTTCCTGAGGTGATGGTTAAAGCGGACTTTCAAACGCCCGCGCAAAAGGCGGAGCGGCCGGCCAATTTTTTATAGATTGCACCGAAATCAAAAAAAGGGATCCGTCACTGCGGATCCCTTTTTTCTTATTCATCTCGGATAATCAGCCCACTTGGGGAACGGTGAATGCGGCCGCTGCCACTGTTTGCGTCGTAATCCGGATCACTGCCGTCAAAATCCTCGTCGTCGCGGCCCGGCCTGCCCCCGAGGTCCTCGGCAATTGCCGCGTCGCAGGTGGTGCATACAGGCGGCATGTTCGATGTCTTATACCAGCCGACGGCGGTGGTTGGACAGCTTTCACCGGCTAAATCGCCGGAAGTGGTACAATACGTCGCTTGCTGCACATCGCCCCAAACCGGCCATTGCTTTGGTTCAAGACCTTCGTGAAGCGGTCCCATCAAAGATTTGTATAGCACCGGCGGCGGGTAGGGAACGCCGGTATACCGGATGCGCTCCGGCTCGTCGTAACCCATCCAGATAGCTGTGACATAGTATGGTGTGATCCCCATAAACCACTGGTCCTTGTCGTCGTCGGTCGTACCCGTTTTGCCGGCGACCGGATAGCTTGCCTGGTTAAACGGGGCTGCGCCGCCGGTTCCGTAAGGACCGGTCGTAACACGCTGCATCAGGCGGTTGACGATGGTGGCCGTTTCGGGCGAAATCACACGGCGCGGCGTGGTATCGCGTGTGAGCAGCACATCGCCGTCGGCGTCGAGCACCTGCGTATAAGCGTACGGCTCGGTATAATAGCCGCCGTTTGCATAGATCTGATAAGCGCCCGCCATCTCAAGCGGGGTGACGCCGGTTGTCAGGCCGCCGAGCGCCATCGGGAATACGTCAATATCCGAGGCGACGCCCCACGACGTCACAAGACGGTCTACAAGCGAAGTCATGCCGAGTTTGTCGTGCATGAAATCAAAGGCGACTTTTGGTGTAATCTGCTGGATGATCTTGACCGGAACTGTGTTGGTCGACCGCTGGATTGCCTCGTCAATTGTGATCGGGCCGAGATAGGACATATAGTGGTTGACGAGAATATGCCCGCCGCCCAGATCGATCGGGCTGTCGTCGATTTTGGACGACCAAGTGTACATATCTGTTTCAATCGCCTGGAGGTAAGCGGAAATCGGCTTGATCGCCGAACCGCACTGGCGGTATGCGTCGGTCGCGCGGCTGTATTCACGCATCCCTTTCTTTTCGCCGATCCCGCCGGCCAGCGCCAGAATTTTACCGTTTGGATCAAGGATTACAGCGGCTGACTGCGGATATTCGCCCTGGTTTGTGACGGTCGGGAAATTCTTGACGTCGCTGTAAAAATCCTCGACATAATTTTGCATATCCGTATCGACTGTTGTATAGATCCTTAGTCCGCCGCTCGTAACCATCTGCTGCGCGACCTGGTAATCATAACCGTACTGGTCCATCAAATCCGCAATGACCTGTTCGATCACGTAATCGGTAAAGTAGCTGTAAACGGGATTGACACGGTCGATTGCCGCCTGCGGCGTGAACACAAGCTCCTCGGCAACGGCGTCGTCATATTCCTGCTGTGTCAGATACCCTTGCTCGAACATCGCATACAGGATGTCCTCCTGACGCTTTTTGTTGTTTTCAGGGTTGGTAAACGGGTTATATGCGCCGGGGGCGTTCGTGATGCCGATGATCGAAGCCGATTCCGCTACGGACAATTCGGAAACGTCCTTGCCGAAATAGACATTGGCGGCAGCCTGAACGCCATAACAGCCGTTGTTGAAGTAAATTGTGTTGAGGTAAGCCTCCAAAATCTGTTCGCGGGAATAGCGTTTGGAGAGGTTGAGCGCACGGAAAATCTCACGCACCTTGCGCTGCACGTTGACAGCGTCGTCGTCGGTGATATTTTTGATCAACTGCTGCGTGATCGTCGAGCCGCCCGCCTGGGTTGGGTATATGGGAATAAACATATTGACGAACGCGCCGAACGTGCGCTTCCAATCAACGCCGTTATGCTCCCAGAAACGCTTGTCCTCGATCGCAACCGCCGCGTCAATCATATGGCGGGGAATTTGATCGTAATCGACCCATATACGGTTCTCGATGGTCTGGAGCCGCTGAAGCTCCACATAATCGCCTGTTTCTGGATCGGTTTCCTCGGTATAAAGGATGGTAGTGTAACGCATGTCGATGTTGTCAAGGCTGACCTGATCGTCCGAGTTGACATAACGCAGGATATACACCGTCAGCACGCAAGCGATGATACAGCCTGTGATGATGCCCACCATGATCAGAGCGGCAATCACACGGCCGATATTGGCAAAGGTACCGCCAATGATCCGGCCGACGGAATGCTCTTTGCGTGAACTCAAATTAGAAGCCCCCTTTGTCTATCTAAACACCATGCTGGCCTTTTTTTAGAATTACATAACTTATAGTATACCACATTTGCCATGCAAAGTGTTACTGATTTTTAAACGAAAATCAGTACACAAATTCGCATGTGATTGACACGTATATGTATATTTTACCTTAATAGTGCCAAAAATATTGTAAACGAATCCACGGCGAAAAAATTTTTTTGCCGCGGCGGCGCGAAGCCGGCCGCAGCGGCCGCGCCGATTCTGACCGGAGGGACTCTTATGCGCAATGCAATTTTGCTCACCTTGATTGGGGTGATCGCCGTATCACTGATTACCATCGGCGTGGTTTACGCCCTGCCGCCGCAGACGCCGTCCGTATTGACGCCGTCGGGCGCGTCCGAACAGATTGTCTCAGAGGATACGTCGAACTATCCGTACCTGCTGCGCACCTATGAGGGCAAGCTGGCGGTTTTTACAGACGACCTTGTGCAGCCGGACTTGGTATTTGATGTGTATGTGCGCACACTGCCGGAACTTGACCAGCAGCAGCTTTCCCGCGGAATCCGTGTGAAAACGTACGATGAATTGACCTCCATGATCGAGGATTATATCAGTTAGTTGCGTGTTACCGCTTTGTAACGATTACAGGGGTGTTTGTAACCGGATTGTAACCGGATTGTAATCGAAAAGGGAGGAAATCGTACCGCCGGTGTTCTATAATATAACCATGGTCGGCTTTGGGGAAAGCCCTCCTGAAAAATCAGTTTTAAAGCGGGTCTGATCAACCCGGGTGTGCGCTCTCTTTCTCTCAGGAGGCTGTCGTTTGACAGTCTCTTTTTTTGTTTACGGGCGGCCGCCCCGGAGATATTGCTGATAGATAATATAAAGCCCATCGAGCGTCAGCGTGCGGTCCACACATTTAAAAACGCCGGTTTCCTCCGCCAGCAGGCTTGCAAGGCCGCCCGTGGCGATCACCTGGGCGCTTCCGCCCAGCTCCTGCTTCATGGTATTTACAATGTTGAGTACTGCGCCCGCATATCCAAAAAAGGCGCCGGCCTGTAAGCTGGAAACCGTATTGCGCCCGATGACGCTGTCCTTGCGCACAAGCTCGACGCGGGGCAGCTTGGCTGTTTTATCAAACAGCGCGCCCATCGAGATCCGGATGCCGGGGAAGATCGCGCCGCCCAGATAAGCCCCGCTTGGATCGACGGCGTCAAACGTAGTGGCTGTGCCGAAATCGACAATAATGAGAGGCCCGCCGTATTTATGATACCCGCCGATTGCGGCAACCAATCGGTCCGCACCGACCTCCTTGGGTTGGTCATAGCGGTTTTCAATTGCCAGCGGCAGGTTGTCGCCCACTACAAGCGGGATTTTGTTATAAAAATACTTTTTCACCGCGTTCACAATGGAATGCATGACCTGCGGTACAACCGAGGTGATTACGATGTCCTTTACCGCGCGGCGGTCAAAATCGTTCTCGCGGAAAAATTGCGCCGTGAACAGACCGATTTCATCGGAAGTGACATTGTGGTTAGTCCCAAGCCGAAACGATCCGATGATATCCGGACCTTTAAACAGACCAAATTCAATGTTGGTGTTACCGATATCGATTGTAAGCAGCATTATGTGACCTCCCGTAAGCTTGATAGCTGCAATCAGTATAAAACCCGCCCGGCTGTTCGTCAACAAAAAACGGAAAATCTTTGAAAAAATTTTTGGAATTCATATGAAACCTATTGACGGACAAGTTGTTTAATGATATACTATTTAAGCGTCATTAAGTTCAAACGCTAGTATGGCTCAGTTGGTAGAGCAGCGCATTCGTAATGCGCAGGTCGTCGGTTCGAGTCCGACTACTAGCTCCAGACTGCCTCTCTTGTCCGTATGGATGAGAGGGGCATTTTGCGTCGTTTAAAAGCTGTACCAATGGGAAACGCACATGCCTTGACGCAAAATTTCCTGTTCGGAGCGCGTCAGAAAAGCTTGAAATCCGTCAGGATTCCCGCGCTTCCCCCAATTGGCGCAGCTTCTTAAAATTCCATATAATGAATGGATAAACTTGTGTGCGGATATAAATCGGAATGAGGAGGATGTTTGGTGATCTTATATTTTTCCGGGACAGGAAACAGCGAATACGTTGCAAAAAGAATCGGAAAAGAAATCAATGATGAAGCGGTAAACCTGTTTGAAAAAATCCGAGGCAGGGACTTCTCAGAGATGAATGCAGACCGTCCTTGGGTGATGGTCGTCCCTACCTATGCATGGAGAATCCCCCGCATTGTGCAGGAGTGGCTGGAAAACACACGTCTTACTGGCAGCAGGGATATTTATTTTGTCATGACCTGCGGCGAAAATATTGGGAACGCGGGCGGATACCTGCAAAAACTGTGCAATGAAAAAAAGATGAATTATATGGGCTGCGTTTCAATAACAATGCCCGAAAATTATATTGCACTGTTTTCAACGCCGACACGGGAACAGGCGATGCAGATGATTCAGCATGCGGAACCAGACATAGACAGGGCTGCGCTTGCAATTCAACGCGGCGAGATGTTTTTGCAGCACGCGGCTGCCGCCAAGGACAGGATACTCAGCGGTTTGGTCAACTCCCTTTTTTATCCGGCTTTTGTACATGCCAGGAGGTTTTATGCGACCGAAGCCTGCATATCCTGTGGGAAGTGCGTGCGGGTCTGTCCGCTCGGCAATATCCGTCTGGAAGAAGGAAAACCCGTATGGGCGAACAGGTGCACACATTGTATGGCCTGTATCTGCCGCTGCCCGTGCGCGGCAATCGAATACGGCAAGCGCACCAGGAAAATGGAGCGGTATACCTGCCCCAAAAATATTTGATTGCACACAGACAAAATACAGGCATGTATTGCCATCCATCACAACAAAACAACAGCCGCCCATGTCCTTTTGACATGGGCGGCTTGCATTTATGAAACAATCAACCGAGCGCCGCGGAGGCAGCGTCATTGTCCGCACATGCGATATAAATCAGCAGATCGCCGCGCAGAGTTAAAAGGTGCCTCTTGACACGCGCGCACTGCTCAGGCTCATAAAGCTCCAATTGCGAGGCAAGCTTTCCGATCGCGTCGGCGATGTTGTTTTTGACATCGTTTTCACGGCCGTCGGCAGGATGCAGAATGAAATAAAAACAACTATCCTTTGCAAAGCAGATCCGCCAGTCGTCAAGCAGCGTACAATCGATGCCATATCGGTTTAGAAGCTCGTCCTCGTCGGGATGCTGTGGGTCCGCGAACAGCGGATCGCCTGCGTCATCCGTCAGGGCTTCGAGCGTTTGTGCAAGCGAAGCCAGCTGCGCAGGCGCTGCGGCAGGCTGCGCTTTGCCGGAGCAGGCTGTAGAAAAGAGGCACAGAATCAAACAGAATAAAACGGCCAAAGTACGGCCAAAGCGGTTCATAGGTTGGTCCTCCAAACGGTGAATTTTATGTCTCATCGCCATAATAGGGATGTGTCAAAATATAGTTGCGGATGATCTGATACGTTTCCTCGCGCGGATGGATACCGTCGGAGCTATACAGGGAATCGGGGAGCGCGCGTCCATCTGCGCCCTTGAGGGCTTCGGCGACATTGAGGAACTTCACATTCTTTTTGCGGCAGACCTCGGCGAGTGCAAAATTGATCCGGTTGCACTTATCGTTGTTGGTGGTGTAGACGGCGTTTGGAGAATCGTCATAACGTCCATCGACCGGATAGATCGATGAGACAACAATCAACGTATTGGGGCTGGCCGCACGCAGCGCATCGATGAAAGCTTCATAATGCTGCGCGTAGTCCTCCGGCTTCATCCAAAAGGCGCAGTTGGAGCCAACATTGACGACAACACGCTCAGGTTGAAACCGTGCCGCTGCTTCGCAGGCTGTCAGCTCCAGATCGCGCCCCTTTGGCGAGCGACCATAAATTGTAATCGGCGTATCCAAAATAGTGTCGGGCTGGAGCGCCGGCTTGGACCAGACGCTTTGATAGGGATAGCAGCCGAACGCAAGCCCGTTTTCCGTGATGCTGTCGCCGATAAAAACCGTATCCTCCAGATAGCTTTCATCGGCCGGAGCTGTCTCTGGCAGGATAACATCTGAAAAATAGCCGTTGAGTGTGAAATCCGCAATCCCCATTGTTAATGGAGAGGAATTGTCCACACGTACACGACGTGTAGCTCTGGCGATATTGCCGCTTGAATCAGCGGCCTCATATACAAGCTCGTAATCCCCTATGGCGCTTGTGTCGACCATTCCATGGACTGTTACGCGCCCGGTTATATCGCCGTCCCAGTTGTCAACGGCATCATATCCCGGGTCCTCAAAGACGCTGTTCAGAGCGACCGTCAGTTCAGGGCTGCCCTTCAGGCGCAATTCCGGAATGGTGATATCGCGGACCTGAACATTGCGGGCAAGGGGTGTGCTCCAGGGAATGCCGTCCAGTCGGTACCAAATTGTATAATTGCCCGGGGTGCTGTCATCTACAGCGCCGTCTGAAGAAATCCGATCGGATAGATCCAATCCGAATATAGACGCCTGCGCGCCTTGTTCCCGGTAACGGTCGCCAAGTGCAACGACGGTTTCGGCGCTGCTATTGAGCGAAAAATGCGTTGTCAGCAGGGCAGCCGCTCCGGCAGCGAGCAACACAAAAGCGCCGGACCCTGCAAGCAGCCATTTCGGGCGCTTTTTAGCGGGTTTGGCTGCCTGGTAATCAAGCTTTGTTTCCATATTTTTTATGTCCTTTATCAAAACAGATAAACCGTTGATGCTTGCGTAAAAAAATGGTGGATGCTTCCTTTAAAATATCATATCATTTTCCGTCGGTTTGTAAAGAAGTTTTTGTTTTTTTGCAGAAAATAGTTGTCGTACATGTGTTTTTTGCACAGCCGGTTCTCTCTGCCTGGCGGGCCAAACGACAAAAAGAACTGGAATCTCTCATGAAACGGTGGTATAATAACCGCAAAACGGTTATTATACCATGTCCGCGAAGCGGCATGGTATAATCGGCCATCGGGGCGGAAGCGGGCCGCGCCCGCGTATCACCCCGGCCATTGGAGCACGGGACATGCCCCAAGACATGAGAGGATGAGACAGTGAAAAATCTGAAGCAGTATTTTGTGGCAGCGGTCGTTGTCTGCGCGCTGCTGTTGGCAATGCCGTCCACAGCGTTCGCCACGGACGGGCAACGTATGCCTGACAGTTATTTTGACGACGCAGTGTTCGTGGGCGATTCCATTTCACTCAAGCTGCGCAACTATGTCTATAAGCAGCGCGCCGGCGATCCGGGTTTTTTGGGAAGCGCGCAGTTTTTGACAGTGGGGGGGCTGGGAAGCGGCAACGTTCAATTGCCAATTACAGCGGATTCCCTGCATCCGGTTTATAACGGTGAAAAGATGATGCTGGAGGATTCCGTCGCAGCTTCGGGCGCAAAAAAAGTTTATATCATGTTTGGTATGAACGATATTGTGCCCTACGGAATTGACGGCGCAATAGAAAACTTGGATGTGCTGATTGGAAAAATTCTGGAGAAGTCGCCGGATGTACAGATCGCAGTTCAGTCAGTCACGCCGATTTTGCAAAACAGGCAGCAAAAAAATCTGAACAATCCGAATATTTTGTTGTATAACGAACAACTAGAGGCGCTGTGTGATGCACGTGGGTACGATTTTCTTGATATAGGCGCTTTGATGCGCGATGAAAATGGTGCGTTGATTTATGAGTATTGCGCAGATGCGCCGGGGCTTGGGATGCATCTTTCAGATGCGGCGTGTGTGCCGTGGATCGAGTATCTGCGCACACATCCGCTCGGCAGCGGCGCCGATCTGCTTACACCTGCGTCCGAGGAGGACGCAGGTCAAGCGGTGGACCCGCTTTTGAGCCGGCCTGATGATTTTGCCGAAGAACAGGTGGACGAGCCTGCCGGCGAGAGCTTTGAAAGCGGCCTGAAGCAGCCGCCTCAAAAACGGGATCCCAACCGCAGACTGAACGCGCGGTAGGGACTTTTGTTGTATCTTGAAAGAATTGGACGCGCCAATTCTGTAAAAGCGCCGGCGTATTCACGCCGGCGCTTTTTGGCACAGCGCGGCCTTTAGGCGGAGAAGGCGCTGTTGATTCCGCATTCACCAATCGGATAAAAATTTGTTGATATTTATGCCAAATATGATATAATTTAAAAAATAATATGTATACGCGTTATGAATACTGAATGTGAAATTTTATCAATAAAAACGCGTATATATAAAAACGAGGGCGCGCTGACGCGGACGCAGGCAATATGGGAGAGACGTTTTTACATTACGTGAAGCAGCCCGGAAAATGAGGAGAATTGAGATGAAAAAACTGGCGGTATTGCTGCTGGCGGCTTGTGTGGCGCTGGGCGGCGCGGGATGCAAAAACAGTGTTTCGGATACGGTTTCAGGCTTGGTAGAAGATGCGGGTACAGCCATTCAGGCCGACGGCCGCGAGTATGGGCAGACCTACACCTTTGAATCGGGAGAACTGGTGGAAACGGCGTTTTTTAATTTCCAGGTAAACGAGGTTTCAACCGCGGCCGAGATAGAAGGCTATGTGCCCGAGGATGAAACGAATCAATTTTTGGTTGTCAACGTTACAATTAAAAATACCTTTGAGGATGATGCAAGTATCCCGATGTTCGCTACCGATTTTCAGCTTATTTGGGCGGACTTGGGCGACACGGGAATTTATCCTGATACGCAATTCGCTGAGGGCCAGCTCCCCGAGGAGTATCAGCTTTTAAAGGACGAAAGCCGTACCGGAAATTTAATTTTTATCGTACCGAGCGATATCACTGAATTTAAGCTCCAATATCTGGAGGTCTGGAGCGATGATTTTGAGGGGAATACATATTTCGTAAATCTAAAGCTATGAAGCCAGACGCACAAAACGGCCGTCCATACAGTTGGGCGGCCGTTTCCTTGTTCGTGCTGGCATGGCCGGAGGGCCATGCCACAGAGTAGAGGAAAGGAAAAGAGGAGAGATATGAAAAAGAATATATAAATCCCTTGCGGGAAGAACTGTTTGATTTGCCGGAATCGGGCCGGTGTTCCGTCCACCCGCGCCGGCTTTGCTGTTTGGTATGCTCATAGTATACAGAGCAATTGTGGATGGGGTTTTAGAATAATCGAAACAATGTGAAAAGAATTTGTGAATCAAATTTGAACCTGGTTTAGGACGCCGGATTTCAACATACAGGTGTGCGCAGAAAGGCGAGGAGCTGTTGATTGAAGCTGCACAGCTCGTCGTAAAATACAGCGTGGCCGCTGTTTTCAAATGCGAAAAGCTGCGCGCCTGGAATGCATGACTGTTGAACAGTCGCCAGCTCAAATGGAACGACAGCGTCCTGCCTGCCATGAAAAATGCCGGTCGGTACACAAATTTTGGAGAAATCGGCGCGGCAGTCCTCATCGCGCAGCGCACAGGCGGTTTGAATGGTTGCGATGCCGGAGGCACCGAGCGACAGCATGCGAAGCCAATCGACGATAGCGCTGCTTTGCGGGGAGGCGAACAGCATGCTGCCGAATTGCTCGCAGAGCTGTGCACGGTCTGTAGAAGCCTGCGAAATCCAGGCGTCGACAGCTTCCCGTGTCACACCGTAAGGAAAGTCGCTGCATTGCGTGAAACGCGGAGAGGCCGCGCCCAGTAGCACAAGCCGTTTAACGCCATAGCCATTGTAGCGTCCCATATAGCGTGTTACAATACCTCCGCCCATCGAGAAGCCGACAAGCGTAAAGCAGCGCAGATTAAGAGCACGCACGACAGTGTAGATATCATCCGCCATGCGGTCATAGCCATAGCCGCAGGCCGGCGCGTCCGACGCTCCGAAGCCGCGCAGATCCATGCTTACAACACGAAATCCATTGGCGGTTAAAAGTGATTCCTGATATTCAAATATCTGATGTGAGAGCGGCCATCCGTGGATGAGAAGGATTGTTTCACTGCCGCAGGGATTCAAATCATAGACCGCGATTTTCACCTGGTCATTTGTGCGAATAAAAAACATGATTGTCTCCATTCTTCTGCTTTGCTGGATATGTCCGGGCGGTCCAAAGCAGCAAAAGAGCGGCCCGGGGCCGCCGCAGCGGCCGGTGAAGGCTGCTTTATTATATGGAGAAAACATGTCCGCGGTGTACAGGCGCACGGCGGCAATACAATAACAAAAGGGACGGAAATCCTGAACGGATTTCCGCCGCTTGTGTACCGGATTTGCGCAGACCGTGAGTATAGACTCTAAAGTTTTGCAGCGTTCGACAGCCCTGCTGCGGTCATACGTCCGTTTCTTCTATCTAGCGGTCAAGGCGGCGCATTTCGTGGACAGCAAAACAAAAGACAAGGATTCCAGCGGTGATATCGGCGATCGGGCCGGCGTACAGGATGCCGTCAAGCCCCATGAACAGCGGCAGGACCAAAATCAACGGGATCAGCAGGATCAATTGACGCAGCATCGACAGTGCAGACGCCTTGAGCGGCTGACCGGTCGCCTGAAAATAGCTGGTCGTAACAATTTGGAAACCGGAGCAGAAAACGCCGAACATAAAGATACGCATACATTTGACCGCGAAATCAGTAAAGAGCTGTCCGCCAGAGCCAAACAGGCGCAGCAGAAGCTGCGGCGCGAGGATACAGACAAGCCATCCCGCTGTTGAGACGATGGTGGCCATTGTAACGGCGATGCGATAGGTCTGCTTAATGCGCCGCGGCTGGTTGGCGCCCCGGTTAAAGCCCAGGATCGGCTGTGAACCGATTCCAATGCCGATGTCGACAGCAATGAGGATGGCGCTGACCTTGACAACGATGCCCATTGCGCTCAATGCAATATCGCCGCCGACCGGCGACTGATTGCCGTAATAGACGAGCGAGTTGTTCATTGCAATTTGCAGAATGGTGGAGGCGAGCTGCGTGATGCAGCTTGAAACGCCCAGTGCGATCACTGTTTTGCAGATATGGCCGGCTGGGCGCAGGTTTGCCCGGCGCAGCCGCATCTTGCCGCGGGACAGGAAATATACCGTCAGTACGACGGCCGAAAGAATTTGCGAGGTGATGGTCGCAATAGCCGCGCCCTTAACGCCCCAGCCAAAAATGAATATGTAGATGGGATCGAGAACCGTGTTGAGCGCGCATCCGATCACCATGCTGTACATGGACAGGCGCGGATTTCCATCTGTGCGGGCCATGTTTGAAAGCCCGACACTGAGCATATTAAACGGCGCGCCGATTAGGATGATGGAGGCGTAATCGCGCGAATACTCCAAGTTTTGCGACGTCGCGCCGAACAGATGCAGGATCGGGTCCAGGAATATCAGCCCGACCGCCGCCAACAGGACGCCAGCGGCAAGAAGGAGCATAAAGACGTTGCCAAGCGTCCTCTCGGCCTCCTCCTCGCGTTTTTCGCCGAGCTTGATCGCGGCATAGGCGCTTCCGCCTGCCCCAAGCAGGGTGCTGATGGACAACATGATTGTCACGATCGGAAACGATACGGTTGTCGCCGCATTGCCCAGAAAACCGACTCCCTGGCCGATAAAAATCTGATCGACGATGTTGTAAACCGCGCTGACCAGCATGGAAATGACTGCCGGCAGCGCAAACTGTGCCAGCAGCTTCTGCACCGGCTCATATCCGAGTGGGTTTTGTTGTTTTTCGATGGCTTGTCCCATTGCGTTTTTATTCCTCTTTTCCCGTTTGATCAGCCTGCTTGTGTGCAGCACGTCCGTGCGGCGCGCTGTCATTGGAAACATATTGATGCGCGTTCTGTGACATCGCCACCAAAAGCGTTTTGGCAGCTTCACGCTGCTTTGATGTCATACCCCGGGTCAGAATATCATTCCAGCGCTGCCGCGCCGCGAGCGTAGCCTCGATCACAGGGCGGGCCTTCTCCGTTACGTAAAGGCGCACGACGCGCCGGTCATTTGGATCGCCCACGCGCCGAATGTATCCAAGCTCCTCCAATTTTTGGACGGCACGCGTCGCGGTACCGCGGTCAAAACTTCCGATCTGCGCCAGTTCCAGCAGGCTGATGCCGGGAAGCTGCGAGATGCGAAGCAAAAAGAACTGCTGTCCGCAGCCGATGCCATATTCACGCAGAACGTCGTCGTAGTACGACTGTCCGCAGCGGTAAAGGATAGAGATGTGCTTGCTGAAGGAAAATTGGCCTTGTTCCATTTCCATAATCATACCTCGCTTTTTGTAAGGCGGCTGCTCTATAACATGAGATATAAACAGCATAACACATATTGGTTGCACATGCAATCATTTAAGGGAAATTTATCAGATTTTCTGCATCGAAATTGACAGGCGGCATATTTCTGTTTATGATGATTCTGTTGACAAACAAAGCCGTGCTGAAAATGAGAACAATTTTTCTAGCGGAAAAAACAAAAACGCGGGCATGCTTTTGAAAACTCACAAGTATTTTTGCGAAAGCTGCCGGAATAAAGCGCCGCTATTTTGGATGCGGCGGCTTTGCCAGCGGGTCCAAAATGTAAACAGGAAGGAGGGAGTGCTTTGAAGGAATTTAAGAGACAGTACCCATTGTTTTCACTCTGCGGGTTGAACTGCGGATTATGCCCCATGCATTTAAACGGCTACTGCCCGGGCTGCGGCGGGGGAAAGGGCAATCAGCCCTGCGCAATTGCACGGTGCAGTCTGGACCGCGGCGGAATCGAGTTTTGCTGCGACTGCATAGAATATCCCTGCGCTCGATATCAGGCAATGACGGAATACGACTCCTTTATTTCGCACCGTCATATGGCGCACGACCTTGCGTGGCTCCAGCAGATCGGACTTGACGCATACCGCGCCGAATTGGAGGAAAAAATTAAGATTCTGCATACGCTGCTTGACGGCTATAACGACGGACGGCGAAAAACCTTTTATTGTACAGCCGTCGCATTGCTGGATCTGGATGCCATTCGCGATGTGATGGACGGGCTTGCGCAGCAAGAAAATGATGAAATGGCGGCCAAGCAAAAGGCCGCATGTGCGGTGCGCTTGTTTGAGCAAGTGGCAAAGCAGCGCAAAATTGTGCTCAAGCTGTGTAAAAAGCCGAAGAAAACGGCTGGCGCCGCCGAATGAAAAACGAAAATGCCCCGGCCATTTGGCCGGGGCATATCCGCACCGTATTTAAACGTCATTGTGCCTGATCGACTGCTTTTTCGCGTTGTTGTGCTGGTTTTGGTTCTCGCGGGTCAGCGGCGTCTGGCCATTACATTTTCTGATGCGGACTTCTTTCTTATCCGGCTGGCTGTCCTTGGGCATTGCGCTCGCCTCCTACTGCGTTTGGATGTTGCTGGCGTCGGCCGCGATTTCATAACCGAGCCTGTTGAGCCGGTGTTCGATCCGGTCGTAAGTGACACCCGAGCTGTCATAATCAACGCTGACAAGGTGGTTTTGCGTGTTGACGCTGACGGACGATACGCCGCGAAGCGTATCAAGCTCCTGTTTAAGCTCCTTCAGGTCGTGTTTGCCGTCAAGGTTTCTGACAATGAAATAGGCGCTCTCTCGAGACATGTTCTCATCGTCCTTTTGCCGCTGCGCGCCGGCGTTATTCGGCCGCCGTCCCCCGTCGTGCGCAGGGTGTGTGCCGGCGGGTCGATCTTACAGACCGGGCGGCGTGCGCACGGCTTTTTCAATCCGTGCACGCGGGGGAAACGACGCGGTGCGTTTTTTCCCCCGCGATTATGTTGCCCTCGTCCGCTTGTACGATGCGCGCCAATTTTTCGCAGCCGTTGCGGCTGAAAACGGCGTGGATACTGCTAATTTTTGTTAAAAAACGCGGCCCGGTTTGGGCCGCGTTTTTAGCGGAGGCTACGATTGTCCGTGCTGTTTTTCAAGCAGCCTGTCCGCAAGCGCGGCGTCCGGTTCAACAATGGCAGTCTGATACGGCTCGTAGAGCACAAGCCCCGGCCTGCCGGACGGATGTTTCCATACGTTGCGCACCTGTGTATAGTCGACTGCGACCTTTCCTGATTCCCGCGCCTTGGAATGATACGCGGCGATAACGGCGGCCTGTTCAAGCGTGCGGTCCGGTACCTCCTGTCCTTGTGTCACAATCACGACATGCGAGCCGGGGATCTTCTGCGTATGCAGCCAGATATCGTTTTTGCGGCTGTCCTTGAGCGTCAGGCGGTCGTTTTGCAGGTTGTTGCGTCCGCATAAAATTGTAAAGCCGTCATCCGAGACGAAGCGCAGCGGCGCGAGACGCTCCTCTTTCATGCCGCGCCGCGCCGCGCGCCGCACATAACCCTGTGCTGCAAGCTCCTCGCGGATGGCGTTCAGCTCCGATTCGAGCGAGGCGCGCGCCAGCTCGTCAAATACGGTGTCGAGGTAAACCAGCTCGGACTCGCCCTGTTCGATGAGCGCGCGCAGCTTCTTTTCGGCTGTGTCGGCCTTGCGGTAACGCGCGTAATACCGCTGCGCGTTCTGGCTCGGCGTGAGCATCGGATCGAGCGGGATTTTTATTTTGGGGCTGCCGTCCTCATAGTAATTTTCAACCTCCGCGATTGGCTGGCCCTTCTCAAGGCTGTAAAGGTTCGCGTTGATCAAATCGCCGTAAATTTTAAGCGTTTCGCGCTCCGTCGATTCAAGCAGTTCCTTGCGCTGCGCCGCCAGCTTGCGCGCGGTGCGTTCGCTCAGATTCGCAAGCAGGCGCAGAAGGTCCGCGCCGCGCTGGCGCATCCGGTCGATGCGGTCGCGCTCGCTGTAAAAGCTGTCGAGCAGCGCGCTGTAGGTGTCAAAATCACGGCTGACAAGCGTATGCCCATACTGGTTGATATCGATATAGGTAAAATCCGACGGCTTGCCGGCGGCGTCAACGAGCATCACAGGATGAACTTCATCGCGGTTGAGCCTGTCGGAGAGCTGTGAAAGATAAAATTTGAGCCGTGTTTCCCGCTCGCCGTCAAGCTGGGAAACAGGCGTTTCCCAGTCGCGCGCGGCATTCCAGGCGATTTCGCGGCAGACAAGCGGACTCATGCCCTCCAGCGCCGATATCAGCGCCTTGTAAAGCGGCTGTTCCGGCGTATCATGCAGCCGCTTTACAATTTCCGACGGCGCGGCCTTATAGATGTCCAGGCGGCTGCCGGCAGGCACATGGGTGTACATCATGCCGGGCAATACAGGGCGTACCCGCGACATTTCATCGCTCACGCGTTTGACCGCGTCGATGATGCGGCCGTCCTGGCCGACCAGGATGATGTTGCTGTGCCGCCCCATGATCTCGGCGGACAGCGTCAATACGACGCGGTCGCCAAGCTCGTTTGTCGTTTCAAAGTGGAAATGCAGGATGCGGTCAAGCCCCGCCTGTGTGATATCGACGAGCTTTGCGCCTGTCAGATGCTTGCGCATCAGCATACAGAACATCGGCGGAGACTTGGGGTTGTCCTGCGCCAGCTCGGTGAAATGCACGCGCGGATTCGACGCCGACGCCGACAAAAGCAGCTTGCGGTTGCCGACGCGCGCGCGCATGGCGATAACGATCGTTTCACGGGCCGGCTGATGAATCTTGTCGACGCGCCCGCCGACGACCGCGCCGGCCAGTTCGCGCCGCAGCCGGGTCAAAAATACTCCGTCCAGAGGCATATACGTTCTCCTAAATGTACAAGGTTTTCGATGAAGGATAAAAACAGGGGGCGTTGACAGCCGCGGACCGTTTAAAGCGTCTTGAGAAAGCGGTCGATCCGCTTAAGGGCTTCGAGCAAATGGTTGACGGAATAGGAATAGGAAATGCGCACAAACCCTTCGCCGCTTTCGCCGAACGCGTCGCCCGGAACGACGGCGACGCGCTCCGCCTCCAGCAGACGCATACAGAAGTCGCTGCTGGAAAGACCCGTCGAGCGGATGCTCGGAAAGACATAGAACGCGCCCTCGGGCGAGAAGCAGTCAAGCCCCATGCGATTCAGTCCATCCACAAGCAGACGGCGGCGCATATCATACTGGCCGCGCATCTCCTCAATGTCGGCGTCGCCGTTTCTGAGCGCCTCGACTGCGGCGTACTGGCTTGTCGTGGGGGCGCACATGATCGAAAACTGGTGTATTTTTGTCATCTGCTTAATCACCGGAGCCGGACCTGCCGCATATCCAAGACGCCAGCCTGTCATGGCGTAGCTTTTGGAGAAGCCCTGCACCAGGATGGTGCGCTCCTTCATGCCGTCGATTTCGGCAAACGAGATATGGCGTTCGTCGCCATACGTCAATTCGGCGTAGATTTCATCCGACAGAACCATGATGTCGGTTCCGCGCAGTACTCCGGCGATTGCCTCCAGATGTGCGCGCCGCATGACTGCGCCGGTCGGATTGTTGGGGAAGGGAAGGATCAGCAGCTTTGTGCGCGGAGTAATGGCCGCCTTCAATTGCTCCGGCGTCAGTCTGAACGCGTCCTCGGCGCGCGTGGCGATCGGCACGGGCACGCCGCCGGTCAGCTCGGTAATCGGCGTGTAGCAGACGAACGACGGTTCCACAACGAGCACCTCGTCGCCCGGCTCGACGAGCGCGCGGATGGCAATATCGATTGCCTCGGAACCGCCGACCGTGATCAAAAGCTCTTTTTTGGGATCATATTCAAGCGTGAAGCGGCGCTTTAAATAACCGCAGGCCGCCTCGCGAAGCTGCATAAGCCCGGAATTGGCCGTATACCAGGTATGTCCGCGTTCCAGGCTTTCGATGCCGGCGCGGCGGATATTCCAGGGCGTCTTGAAATCAGGTTCGCCGACGCCGAGCGAGATCACGTCGTCCATCTCCGCGGCGATATCGAAAAACCTGCGGATGCCCGACGGCTTGATTGCAACGGCGCGGCGGCTTAAAATTTTGTCGTAGTCCATCACAGGGAGGTTACCTCCCGTTCGTCTTTGAAATCGTCAACCATCATCTGGCCGCGCTGCTTGTACTTTTTCAGCACAAAGTGCGTGCTGGTTGACTGGACCGGTTCGAGCGGCGCGAGACGGTGCGCCACAAAAAGCGCGATGTCCTTGAACGTCTTTCCGCTGATTGTCAGCGCCAGATCATAGCCGCCGCTCATCAGATAGCACGTTTCCACCTCGCGGAACTGGGAGATGGTGTAGGCGATCTCCTCGAATCCCATCGTCCCCTTTGGAATTACCTTGATCTCGATGCGCGCCGAAACAAGGTTGCGGTCGGTCTGATCCCAGTCGATCAGCGCCTTGTAGCCACGGATGACGCCCTGTTTTTCATAACCGGCGATCGTCTGCGCGACATCCTGCGCGTCCTCGCCGAGCATGACGGCAAGCTGCTCGTTTGTGAGCTTCGCGTTGTCGTCGATCAGCCTTAACAGTTTTTCCTTGTTTTGTTCCTTCATGCTTCGCGCACCCCTTTTTCGTCTGTTCAGATAATCTTAAACTGGAGCGGATGGCGCTCCTTATAAAATGTGAAGTATGAAAATCCGGCTTCAAGCAGCATTTCCATTCCGGAATCAATGCCGCGGCCGAGCGCGTCGGCCGAATGGGCGTCGGAGCCGAGCGTGATATACTCGCCGCCAAGCTCCCGGTACCGTTTGACATAGCAAAGCGGCGGCATGGTGTCGCGCAGGGCGCCGTACAGCCCGGAGGTGTTGATCTCAATCGCGCGTCCGTTCTGCGCTGTAAGGCGCAGAATCTCCTCGATCTTGTCGTCGTAGCGGCGCAGGTCGACGCGGATTTTATGCTTGCCGGTGATGTAGCGCAGCGGATAGGTCAGATGCCCGATAACGTCGAACTGATTAAGCTGTGCGGCCTTGATCAGATATGTAAAATATTCCTCCAGCAGGCGGTCGATATCGCCGCTGCTCCACGCGCCGAAATCGCTGTAATAGATATCCTCACCGGACAGTGTGTTGTGCTGTGAAACCATCACCATGTCGAACGGGAAACGCTCAAGGATGGAGCTGGTCAAAGCCGGGTCGTAAAGCACGTCGGAAAGCTCGATGCCCGCCATAACCGCAAGCTTTCCGTTAAACACGCGCCGCGCTTTCTGCACCTCGAATACGGACTGTGTAATACGCATTTCGTACTGGCCTTCTTCAAAGGTGCGCAGCTCGCAGTGATCGGTGATGCAGATGCCGGGGATTTCCTTCTCCACGGCCTTTTCACACATAAACATGACGGAATGGTGCGCGTCGGAGGAATTGTCGGAATGGGTGTGGCTGTCAAAGATGTTGCTGAACATAATGATCCTCCTGTATGTATTCAGGGCTTGTTTGAAAATAGAAAAAGTGCAGGATTACCCGCATAAAAAGACGGTTGTTCCGATTTTTCAAACAGCCAAGATCAATGGGGCGGCTTATGCCGCATCCCACTGGGAATCTGCGATTCATTTTCATAGTATAGCATACGGCGATATAAATAGTATAGCATTTTTATGAAAAATGTGCTATACTATTCCAACCGTGATACAAGGCGAACGGCCGGCGCGGGCGCCGGCGGTACAATCAGGTTTGGGAGGTAGCAGAGTATGCGTGCTGTTTTGACTGTCATCGGCAAGGACCATGTTGGTATCCTGTCCAAGGTGGCCAACAAATGCGCCGAGTGCAACGCGAATATCATTGAGGTTACGCAGACCGTTCTGCAGGATTTGTTCTGCATGATTATGATGATCGATATTTCCAGCGTCAACTGCGAGCTGTCCGAGCTTGTCTATCAGATGAACCAGCTCGGCGAAAAGGCCGGCTTGTCCATCCATGTCATGCATGAGGACGTGTTCAATTCGATGCACCGCATCTGACGAAGGAGTAAACTTATGCTTAATACCAGCGATGTTCTTGAAACAATCCGCATGATCCAGGATCAGAACCTGGATATCCGTACCATCACGATGGGCATTTCCCTGCTTGACTGCGCGGACGGCAGCATTGAGCGGTCATGCGAAAAGGTTTATAATAAGATTGCGCGCTGCGCCAAAGACCTGGTAAAGACTGGCGAGGCGCTGGAGATGGAGTACGGCATCCCAATCATCAACAAGCGCATTTCCGTTACGCCAATCGCCATGCTGGCCGCCGCTTCCGGCGGCGACCCCGTGCAGTACGCGCTGGCGCTTGAGCGCGCCGCCTGCGAGGTGGGCGTCAACTTCATCGGGGGTTTTTCCGCGCTTGTACATAAAGGCTTCGCAGCGGGTGACGAGGCGCTGATCAACGCCATTCCCGAGGCGCTCAAAGCCACCGATCATGTCTGCGCGTCCGTCAATATCGGTTCGACCAAGACGGGCATCAACCTCGACGCGGTCGGCCTGATGGGACGCATCGTGCGCCGCTGCGCCGAGATCACGGCCGACGACAACTGCTTTGCGGCCGCGAAACTCGTTGTGTTCTGCAACGCGCCGGAGGATAACCCCTTCATGGCCGGCGCGTTCCATGGGGCGGGCGAACCTGACTGCGTCATCAATGTCGGCGTGTCCGGCCCGGGCGTTGTGCGCGCCGCTCTGGCCGCCGCGCCCAAGGACCTCAATATCACTGAGGTCGCCGAGCTGATTAAAAAGACGGCGTTCAAAATCACGCGTATGGGCCAGCTGATCGGTTCCGAAGCGAGCCGCCGGCTTGGCGTGCCGTTCGGCATCGTCGACCTGTCTCTCGCGCCAACGCCGGCCATCGGCGATTCCGTGGCGCACATCATCGAGGAAATCGGCATTGAAAAGTGCGGCGGCTGCGGTACGACAGCGGCGCTTGCTCTGCTCAACGACGCGGTCAAAAAGGGCGGCGTGATGGCGTCCTCGGCTGTGGGCGGGCTGTCCGGCGCGTTTATCCCTGTTTCGGAGGACGCGGGCATGATCGACGCGGCCCGCTGCGGCGCGCTTTCGATCGAAAAGCTTGAAGCGATGACGGCTGTCTGTTCGGTCGGACTTGATATGATCGCCGTTCCGGGGGACACGCCTGCCGAGGTGATCGCTGCGATCATCGCCGACGAGGCGGCGATCGGCATGGTCAATTCCAAAACGACCGCCGTGCGCATCATCCCCGCCGTCGGCCGTGAGGCGGGCGAGGAGCTTGAATTCGGCGGCCTGTTCGGCAGCGGCCCGATTATGAAGGTCAACACTTTCTCGCCGGCCCGCTTCATAAGCCGCGGAGGCCGCATCCCAGCGCCACTCCAATCGCTGAAAAACTGATAGATATAGTATAGAACAGCCCCCGGCTTCTTTGGAAGCCGGGGGCTGCGGCTGTAAAGAGGGAGAAAAACGTCCGTTTACCTTCCGGTATTTGGAATAGGTTTCGTGTTCTGGTTGATGTTGATCGTTGGTCCCTTGTTGGAATTGTTCTGATTATTGCTGCTATTATTGTTATTGTTGTTGTTCGAAGGTTTCTTTTTATCGACGTTCGCCTTGCCATCGGAAATGATATAGGTACCAAGCGTGCGTGTCTGGAGCGTCAGCACGGAATCACCGTCGTCATTTTCACCAAAGGAGAAGCTGTTTGAACGGTCGATCAGTTCTCCGTCAACCACCTCATAAACATAGATCTTGTTTTTGCTGACGGTCATACGTCCATTGCCGTCGACGTATGGATTATAGAGCGACAGTGTCGCGCGCGAGGTACAGGGCAGCTTTGGATTGCCCACGAAATCGTAAAGGTAGGCGTCGCGGTTGTTAAAATATTCAGTGTAGTCCTCATTGTTCCAGGCCGTCGAAAGGCGCGGGCAATAGTAATTGACCTCTGAATCGGCGCGGAAACGGACCGATGCAATATAACCGTTGCTGTTTTCCCAGGTGACGGTGTTGATCTCGTTTTTAACCGGCTTGATGACTACGCCCTTTTCTCCTGCGTAGAAGGTCGCGTCGTCGTCCGTGATTTGCTGGTTGCCGATATAGAATTTAAAGTTTTTATAATAGGTGTCTCCCGATTTGAGATAGCCGGGGGTCGTGCTGCCGCCGACACTGGACAGGCGGTCGATCTCGGCTTGTTTGTCGTTGATCGCATCGAGCCGCGCTTTGCGGGCGGATTTGACGCTGCTGACGAGCGGACGCACCTGCTCCTGCGTAAGGGTTGTGCCGGGAATGACGGTTGAATCTTGTTGTTGAAGCTGCGCAAGCTCGGCCCTGTAGCCTTCCAACTTTGCGCCGTCTCCGGCCTTATAAGCGGCCAGGGCGTTCTCTGCGTCACGTACAGCCTGCTGTGCGGCGGCGATGGTATTTTGCAGGCTGTTGATCTCTTGCTGCGCCGTGGGGATACGGTTTGTTTCGTAATCATTGACCATCGCTGTGAGTGCGGGCGTTTCAGATTGGACGGCGCTGCGGATCGTTGCAATCGCCGTGTCGCGGGCTGCGTCGGTGCCCGCATTTGCATTTGCAAGAACAGCGGTTGTGGCGCTCATCATCATGACATCCGCTTCCCCATCATCTCCAACGCTTTCCATTCCATCGTCCAGAGAATCGTCCGAGTCGACAGAGAAGCTGCCGTCGAGGTCGCCGAAAGCGTCGCTGCCGGTTCCGGGCGGCGTAACCGGTGTGGCTGGCGTGAGGTTGGAGGGCGGCAGCGGCGCGCTGTAAACGATGGCGTCAAGCATGTTCGGTGTGATCGCAGAGCCGTCATACATCGAGGTTTGCGCTGGATGATATTTCTGCACGGCGGCCTTGAGCGCATTGAAGGTCGCTTCTGAAGGCGCGGCGTCATAATTTGCCAGTGCGGTACTGATCCCTGCTAGCAGAGATTGACGTTCTTTGAAGTTTGCCAGTTCGGTGCGCAGATCATTTACCTTTTGCTGCGCGGCGGCGCTGTCTGGGATGCTGGCCCGCTTATTGGAGAGATCTGTCTCAAGCCGGCGGATTTCCGTTTCAATACGGGAAATCTCCTGATTCAGATAATCCATGCGTTCCTTGCGCTTGGCCGCTTGCTGGGATGCCTGTTGATTGGCCTGATTGACGCTCGCCTGAGACGGCAAACCAGCCAGAAGCGAATCGAGCTGCGCATCGGTCAGTGATGTAATGGATCCCCAGGACGGCGTTGCGCCGGACACAGCGTTTGCAAGTGCGTTTTCAGCATCAATAATCGCCTGCAAAAGCTCATTGACCCTGCGCTCGGAGCTTGTGGCCGGAGAGGAGAAGGGCGTTTTGTTATTGAGCGCGTCTTTTTCCCGTTGAAGCTGTGTCAGGACGGCGCTGCCGCCGGTAGATGTATCGCTGCTGGTAGCGGGCCGGAAACTGGGGAAGCTGCCGGATAGTCCGGATGTGATCGCGACCAAGTCCTTTTTGGCGCGGAACTGGGCCTCCATCTCAATTTTGTATTCATTCTCGGTAAAATTATCTTTCACACGGAATTGAATACAAACATACCGGTTGCCGCCGAATTTTTTCTCAATCAGCTCGGCGTCGTCGATGTATTTGCCATTTGTTTTTTTCTTCATTGAGAAACGCAGATAATCAGAATTCGTCAGGATATCATAATCGCTTGATGGTCCAATCACATAATAATAGTAGCTGCCTGGGGCATATGCATCGTATTCCGTGTCAGCGATTTCACCGTCGCTGTCAACGACCTGGTCAATGATGCTGCGGTCATAAGCGAAGGATGTCACACTGATTGAGAAAGCGCATGCACATGCAAGCAGCGCCGCAACGATTCTTTTCATATTCATAAAAAGCGCCTCCTTTTCGGCTTGTAATTGAGAAAATCAGTTTGGTGTGACCAGTTCTTTACTAATATAACCAAAATGATTTCCAGTTAGGGACATTGTATTTGTAACAATTCTGTGAAAGAACTGTGAATGTCTGTCCTTTCAAAAAAGGATTGACGCACAGGTGTGCAGCTCCAGGACCAGCGCCCAGTGCTGCGGCTGTCGGATGGATTCAAACAAACAGGTGCGCTTATAAAAATAAAGGCGGCCGGCAGTTGATGCCGGCCGCCTTTATTTTCGTTTCATTGCGTCGTTCGATAATCATAAAGCACATCGTCGCCAACCTTGAGCGACAGAGGCTTATAGCCGCTGCCAGCGCCGCTGTTGAGCGACAGGACTGCCATATAAGGCTGCGTGACACTCTCGCCGCTCGCAATCCTGCGGTCGAATGTCTGTGTAACCGTATAGACGGACCCATCGAACTGCACGGAAAGATCCGATTTGCGGAAATGGACGCTTCCTGGATCGTAAGCGGCGGAGGTCACCATTTCTTGTGCGCAGGAAACAGCATATTGCTCATCCTCTGAAAGAGCGGTTGTATGTGCCGCTGATGATGCAAGGTCTGCGGAGTCCCCGGTGTTATAAGAACGCAGAAAAAAAAGCGCGGCTGCCGCGGCGGCCAGAAGAATAAAAATAAACAGCAGCCATTTGAGTATGGGCAAATGCTTTTTCGCTGTGGCAGTGTCGTCGGGCGCGCTTTGCTCAAACGCCGGGAGCAGCTCCGGTTCCGGTTCCGTTGGATGGAGCGGCGTTTGTCCGCTCAGGCAACGCTCGCAGACATCGGCGGTGCTGTCCTCAGGCAGCGGAGCGCCGCATAGGATACAGGTGCGAACCGGCGAGCCGTCACCGTTTTCAACAGCAGATTTGAAAGCAGCCGCAGAGGCGCCGCAGTGAAGGCAATATTGACTTTTACGCGGAATACGCCTGCCGCAAGAAGGACAAACCATACAGGCCCTCCTTTTTGTTGAAATGTTGTACGACCATTATTATACGATTGCCCTTCATAAAATGCAAGGAATATGAGGCAAGGTCCATTGAATACTGGATAAAGTGCAGGAAATGTAAAAAAAGGATGAGAAAATGTAAAAATTGTATTTCTTTCTTTCCGATTTTGTTTTATAATATAAGTACAGAATTTATTGTAAAATAAAAAAAATCTGCAGATTTTGAAAAAACAATTATAAATATAATACCAATTTTTCAATTCTGTACCTATGACATTTGGAAAAGGATCGAAGAATGTATTATGATGTCGAAAAGAGGTGTTTTTGATGAATAGCAGTCAGATTATTCAAAAAAATATTCGGTATCTGCGTACAACGCTTGGAATCACACAGGAACAACTGGCATTTATTTCCGGCCTGACTTCAGCATGTGTCAGCAGATTGGAACGCGACAGCAAATGCAATCCGACAGTTCAGACACTTGACCATATCGCGGAAGGTCTGAAAATCCAAACAGCACAGTTGTTTGATGAACAGCTTGCGTCGGAGGAGGGCAAGTGCATTACAGAGCTTCAACGCTGTATGAATGAGATCATGAAGCTGGATGTGGATAAACAGCGGGATGTTATCCACCTGCTTGATAATTATATCCAATTGGGCCAAATTTTTTAACATCAGACGCAATAAATGTAATAAAGCTTGCAGTGTTGCTGGTTCTGTCCATTGCTGCGCGGTATTTACATCGCCCTGCACGACTGGTATAATAACCGCAGAGCGGTTATTATACCGCTCTCATGGCCAAGGCGATGCGCGGGCGCGGCCCGCTTCCATCCTGATGGCCGATTACACCATGCCGCTTCGCGGACATGGTATAATAACCGCAAAGCGGTTATTATACCGGGCTATGCCCAACGGCTCGCCGCTTGCACGGCAACCGCCTTTTGATGGGCAATTATACCATGCCGCTTCGCGGACATGGTATAATGATTTCAACAAATGGCATGCCCTTTATAAGACACCCGATCTTCATGGCTGATAGCTTCGTATATGTAATGCTGTTGACTTTTAAAGGAGGGTTTTTCGCATGCTTTTGTGTATATACAGGTATGAAGGGGCGCTACAGCAAAACGGACAAGGGGATGTATTGATATGGGCAGTTATACTGAACGCGCGCTTGCTCTCCATAAAGAGGGTTGTAATTGTGCGCAGGCGGTACTTTGCGCCTTCAGCCCACGGTTTGGCCTTGATGAACGGACAGCTTTCCGCATTTCGGAGGGCTTTGGCGGCGGAATAGGTGGATCGCATGACAATGTCTGCGGGGCGGCGGCAGCCATTTATATGCTTGCAGGCTTGAAAAACAGCAGCGGAGCGGCCGCGGACGGCCTGACGAAAAAGGATACATATGCACGGGTTCGTTCCTTGTCCGAAGCCTTTGCGGAGGAGAATGGAAGCAATATTTGCAGAGAGCTTCTGGAGTTGAATGGCCAACGCAAGCTGACCTGTGCGGACCGCGTGGCAAGTGCATGCAGGATTGTTGAGCGGCTTCTGTTGGACGAGCTTGTATGAACGCGTACAAATGCACGCTCTGTCCGCGCCGATGCGGTGCGGACAGGACGCGGACGACAGGTTTCTGCGGCGGCGCAAACCATGTCCGCGCAGCGCGCGCAGCCCTGCATACTTGGGAGGAACCGTGCATCAGCGGCACGTGCGGTTCGGGAACCGTATTTTTTTCCGGCTGCGCACTGCAATGCTGTTTTTGTCAAAATTATGAGATCAGCGCCGGAAATTTTGGGAAAGAATTGACGGTGCAGCAGCTAGCGGATGTTTTTCTTTCGCTCCAGAAGCAGGGCGCGCACAATATCAATCTGGTCAATCCGACACATTATGCTCCCTGGGTGGCGCAGGCTGTACGTCTGGCGCGTCCGCGTCTGCAAATTCCGGTTGTATGTAATACAGGCGGCTACGAATCGATGGAGACGCTGCGCGCGCTGGAAGGCGTGGTCGATGTTTACCTGCCCGATTTTAAGTATGTCGACGCGCGCCGCAGCGCGCGTTATTCAGGGGCGTCCAATTATTTTAAAACAGTATCGGCCGCTTTGCCGGAGATGCTCCGCCAAGTGGGGGCTGTCAAAATGGACGCAAATGGGGTGCTGCAAAAGGGTTTGTTGATCCGTCATCTCGTACTGCCTAAGGGAGTGGGAGATTCGATCGCCGTTCTGGAATGGATTGCGTCAAATTTGCCACGAAATGAAGTTTTAATCAGCCTGATGGCTCAATATACACCGTCGTATCACAGCGCGCGGTATCCAGAAATTGACCGGCGCGTCAGCACCTATGAGTATAATCGTGTTTTGCAGCGTGCGCGGGAGCTTGGGCTCGACGGGTATATGCAGGAACGCGCTTCCGCATTCGCGGAATTTACGCCGTCGTTCCGATTGGAGGGGCTTTGATCACTCTGATCCCGATGAATAACTCAGGCTGCATGGACCCGGCGGTGTGTGGCTGGGTGTGCGACAAGCCTGTTGGCGCGGCTGGATTTGCGCGGGTGATATGTGGCGGTACGCTTTGGGCGGCCGCCTTTTTTTGCGCAGAAAAGCGCGCATCCACCGAAAAATAGGAGCTGGAACGCCAGTTCGGGGAAGCTGATGCCGCCGGTTTCCCATGCTCCGAGCGAGCCGATAATCAAAAAGACAGAGATGATGGAAAGCAGTTGATACAGTTGACGCGCGCAGTATAGCAGCTTCATATGAGTAACCTTCTTTCTCGTTGTCAAATATGGTTGTTGTATTTACTATAATACAACCAAATGTAGTTGTCAAGCGATAATTTAACAACTTTTTTTAAAAATATGGATTGACATAGACAACAGATAATTGTATACTAAAAGAAATAAAATGGATGGAGGATACAGAATGTTTTCAGAACGTCTGAAGGCCCTTCGGAAGGAATGCGGAATTTCGCAGCGCGCGCTGGCGCAGCGCCTTGGCGTCAGCCAGCAGGCGGTAGCGAAGTGGGAGGCCGCAAGTTCGACGCCGGGGCCGAACGCGCTGGCGACAATTGCCGATGTGCTGGGCGTATCTTCCGATTACCTGCTCGGGCGTGAACGCGATTTTCAAGACGGCGCGCAGGACACGGCGCGGCTACCGGTGCTTGGGACCGTCAAGGCTGGTTATGGGGCCTATGCATTTGAGGAGGATTACGGGACCGCGCCTGCGCAGGTGCGTGATCCAAGGGATTATTTTTATTTGATTGTGCGCGGGGACAGCATGGAGCCGCGTATCCACAGCGGCGATCTGGCGCTTGTGCACCGGCAGCCAGATGTTGAAAGCGGCGAGTTGGCGGTTGTGCTTGTTGCGGGTGAGGAGGGGACGCTCAAGCGCGTGATTAAAAAGGAGGGAGCGGTCATCCTTCAGCCGTTTAATCAGGCGTATCAGCCGCAGGTTTTCATCGGAGAGGAGCTTGAACAACTCGTCATCATTGGAAAGGTTGTTGAGACAAAAACCCGGTGGTGAGTTGCTTTTCCCGCCGACATATGGTAAACTGTCACCATGCAAGGGTTTGGAAACTGTATGAAAGAGGGAATAGCCGTGAACATTTGGCATGATATTTCACCAAAACGTATATCAAAAAACGATTTTATCGCCGTCATTGAGATCGGCAAGGGCGGCAAAAACAAATATGAGCTTGATAAGGAAACGGGCTTGATCATCTTGGACCGTATCCTGTACACATCAACGCATTATCCGGCTAACTATGGTTTTATTCCGCGTACCTACGGCGACGATAACGACCCGCTCGATGTGCTTGTGCTGTGTTCAGAATCCTTAATTCCCCTGAGTCTTGTGCGCTGCTATCCGATCGGTGTGATCTCCATGATTGATAATGGGAAGAACGATGAAAAGATTATTGCGATTCCCTTCAACGATCCAATGTACAATATGTATAAGAGCATCGACGAGCTTCCTGTGCATATTTTTGAGGAGATGCGCCATTTCTTTTCGGTTTATAAAGAGTTGGAGGGGAAGCAGACGGCCGTTAACGATACGGCTGGCCCAGAAGCCGCTTTGGAAATTGTCCAGGCGGCCATTGATAATTACGTCGAAAAGTTTTGCAGGGCTTGAGAAACTGCATAAGAACCAGAGTAACCACGATATTTTCAAACAGGCTTTGAAGCGGATTGGAAAAGGCCGCCCGATTTTTCGGGCGGCCTTTTCCGCGCGTGCCTATTTTATGATGCAATGACATATTCTGTTACCATTGGAGGTGACGGATATGCAGACGCTTGCGCTTGCGGGGAATCCAAATTGCGGCAAGACAACGCTGTTTAATAAACTGACGGGCGCCCATCAGCATGTTGGAAACTGGGCCGGGGTGACGGTCGAACGCCGGGAAGGGATTGTGCGCGGCAGCAGTGCACGCTTGGTTGATCTGCCGGGGCTTTATTCGCTTGCAGCCTTTACGCTGGAGGAGCAGGTGACACGCGAATTTCTTCTTGACGGTTCGTATGACGCGGTGATAAACTTACTGGATGGGACATCTCTGGAACGCGGCCTTTATTTGACACTCCAGTTATGCGAGCTTGGATGTCCGATGGCCGTTGGAATCGGGATGATGGACGAGGTACGCGCGCTGGGCGGTGCGATTGACTGTGACGTGCTGGCACATATACTCGGTGTACCGGTGGTCCCTGTTGCGGCACGCAGCGGGGAGGGAGTCGGCCTGTTGGCCGAAGCGGCGCGCGCTGGGGCGCGCGCCGGCCTGCCGCCGCGCTATGGCGCGGCGGCAGAAGCGGCGATTGCCGCAGCCGCCTGTGTGATCTCAGAGCATATCCGCCGGCCTGAGCAGCTGAGGTTTTATGCGGTTGGACTGCTCGAAAATATGAAGCTTGCCGATTCGCTTGGGCTTACAAAAATACAGCGCCGGCACATCGACAGGATCAGAAGCGAATTTGAACAGCGGTGTGGGGTTGATGCGGCCGCATTTCTGGCGCAGGCGCGTTATGATGCTGTCGATGCTATTGTGCGGCAGGCAGCCGGACATGCCGCGAAGCGGCCGCATACCTGGTCCGACAGATTCGATACGTTGGCGCTCAACCGTTTTCTGGCGTTTCCGATCTTTGCGGCTGTCGTATCCATGATCTTTACAATCTGCTTTGGCGGCATGGGTCTTGCCATGAAGCGCGCTGCCGAGCAATTTTTTGTACAGGCAGCGGATTTTCTGCGCAGGGCGCTGCCTGAACTTGGTGTATCAAGTTTTTGGATCGGGCTTGCGGCCGACGGCGTGGCCGGCGGCGTCGGCAGTGTGCTTGCCTTTTTGCCGCAGGTTGCCTTGATCTTTTTGTGCCTCACCATATTGGAGGAATGTGGATATCTGGCGCGGGCAGCTTTTTTGATGGACTATTTCCTGCGGAGGATCGGATTGACGGGCAAATCCTTTATTCCGCTTTTGATGGGATTTGGCTGTACAACATCGGCTGTTATGGCGGCGCGCACGCTGGGCAGCGACCGGGACCGACGCATGACCATCCTTTTGACACCCTATCTGTCGTGCAGCGCGCGGCTGCCAATCTATGTGTTGCTGACAGGCGTATTCTTTCCATCGCATCAGGGTGCGGCGGTGGCGATGCTCTATTTGCTTGGGATCGCGGCAGCCTGCGCTGTGGGTTTCTGGCTGCGCACAGGTCCCTACAGGACATACAGCGCGCCATATCTGATGGAATTGCCGCCGTATCGTGTGCCGTCGCTGCGGAATGTATTGCACAGCACATTCTCTAAATGCGGCGATTTTTTGCGTAAGGCTGGGACATTAATATTTTTATTGAGCGTCTTGATCTGGATGATGCAGCATATCAATCTGCATTTGCTATGGACCGCAGACGCATCACAGAGTATATTTACCGCTGTCGGAAACGCACTCGCACCGCTTTTTCGGCCTCTCGGCTTTGGAAATGGAAAGGCGGCTGTCGCGTTGCTGGCGGGACTGGTGTCAAAGGAAGCCGTTGTTTCGTCGCTTGGCGTGGCGTGCGCCGGCGCACATTCTTTTGAAACGGCGCTCACAGAGCTGTTCACTCCGCTTTCAGCGGCGTCGTTTTTAACCTTTTGCGCTCTTTATGCGCCGTGTGTTTCTGCATTGGCGACAATGCGCCGCGAGCTGCACTCCATCAAAACGACAGTGATCGCCGCTGTTTCACAGATATTGGTTGCATATGGAGCTGCCTTGGCCGTCTATCAAATCGGCTTGTTGTGTCAAAGAGTGCTGTCCAGTTTTCCGTAGCCTGCCTCGCTGTCCTTTAAAAAATGTGCCGCAATCTATAAAAATGAAAGAAATTAAAAAAATCCTGCAAAAAGCGATTGCACCGGCGGAAAGTACGCGCTATACTGAAATACAGCGGTTTAGGGTTTGATTGAAAATAGAGAAATTAGCCCTTGGACTTTCCAATGACGGAGGACGGATTATGAAAGTAAAATTGATGGTACAGATTGCAATTGTATTCGGCGTTTGCCTGCTCGGAGAGGCAGTGGCGCAATATATGCCGGTTCCGTTCCCGGCAAGCGTGACAGCGATGCTCCTGCTGCTCGTTCTGCTGCTGGCGGGCCTGCTGCGTGTCGAGCATGTACAAGAAAAAACGGACTTTCTGCTGAAAAACATGCCGTTCTTTTTTATCCCGGCAAGTGTGGGCGTTATGGAATATTTTGATGTTCTGCGGCGTTGTCTGCTGCCGCTGCTTGCCGTTTGCTTCATCACCACGATTGCAACCTTTTTTGCCACTAGCTTCACCGTGCGCGCGGTATCCTGCTTGCAGCGGCGGCTGACGCGCCGCGGGGAGGCGGAATGATGAAGGCGGTTCTGGAATCCCCGCTGTTTGGGATCATTTTGAGCATCCTTGCATATGAAGCCGGGCTATGGGTCAACCGGAAGCTGAAAACGCCGCTGGCTAATCCCCTGCTGATTGCAGTCACCTTGATTGTCGGGCTGATGATGCTGTTTCATATCCCGCTGGAAAGCTATCAAAAAGGCGGCGACTTGATTGCCTTATTCCTGGCTCCTGCCACAGCGTCGCTTGCCTTGTCAGTCTACAATCAACGCGGGATACTCGGTAAAAACCTGCTGCCGGTGATTGCTGGATGCGCGGTGGGTTCGGCTGTTTCGATGGGCAGCGTTTATGCGCTTTGCCGTTTATTTAAGCTCGACGAAGCCGTGACTGCTTCGTTGATCCCAAAATCTGTTACGACGCCGATCGCCACGGAGATTTCCGCGCAGCACGGCGGCATTGTCCCGGTGACAGTCGCAGCTGTGATCATTACAGGTATGATCGGCGCGGTTCTGGCGCCGTATATGATCCGTATGTTCCATGTCAGAAATCCGGTTGCGGACGGTCTGGCAATCGGTGCGTCAAGCCATGCGCTCGGCACAAGCCGGGCGCTGGAAATGGGAGAGCTGGAGGGCGCAATGAGTGGGATCGCTGTCGGCGTTTCAGGGCTTTTGACAGTTTTATTTTCCCTTGTACTTGGCTGAAAAAGCCATCCAGACGTGAATAAAGCGGCGTCCCCTTAAGGGACGCCGCTTTGCTTTTTCTTATTTTGCATATTCGATTGCGCGGTTTTCCCGGATACAGTGCACCTTAATCTGACCGGGATAATCGAGGTCGCTCTCGATTTTTTTCACAATATCGCGTGCAACAATGGTCATTTGGTCATCAGAGACGACATCAGGCTTGAGCATGATACGGATTTCACGGCCCGCCTGAATCGCAAAACACTTATCCACGCCGTCAAACGAGTTGGCGATCTCCTCAAGCTTCTCAAGGCGCTTGATGTAATTTTCGAGGTTTTCACGCCGTGCGCCGGGCCGTGCCGCCGATATGGCGTCGGCGGCCTGTACAAGACAAGCCACGATTGTTTTGGGTTCAACGTCGTTGTGATGGGCCTCGATCGCATGAATGATGTCGGCGTTTTCTTTGTACTTGCGGGCCAGATCGACGCCGATCTGGACATGGGAGCCTTCGATTTCATGTGTCATCGACTTGCCAATATCGTGGATCAGGCCAGCGCGGCGCGCCTGCGCTTCATCCGCGCCAAGCTCGGCGGCCATCATGCCGGCAAGCTGTGAAACCTCGATCGAATGGCTAAGTACGTTCTGTCCATAGCTGGAGCGGTAACGCATCCGGCCAAGCAGACGGATTAACTCCGGATGCATACCATGGACGCCGCACTCCATAACGGCGCGCTCGCCGTCCTGCTTGATCTTGCCCTCGATCTCGCGCCGCGCCTTTTCAACGGTTTCCTCGATGCGCGCGGGATGGATGCGTCCGTCCTGAATCAGGCGTTCGAGCGCGACACGCGCAATTTCACGTTTTACGGCGTCATGGCTGGAAAGCGTGATGGCCTCCGGCGTATCGTCAATGATCAGGTCAACGCCGGTAAGCGTTTCGAGTGTGCGGATGTTGCGGCCCTCGCGCCCGATGATCCGGCCCTTCATCTCGTCGCTCGGCAGCGGAACGACCGACACCGTAATTTCCGCAACATAATCCGCGGCGCAGCGGCCGACGGCTGCCGCGATGATCTCCTTTGCGCGCTGGTCGGCTTCATCCTTGAGCTGGCTTTCATATTGATTGATCCGCAGCGCCTTTTCGTGCGTCAGTTCACCCTCAAGATTGGCAAGCAGGTAATTTTTAGCCTGATCGGCCGTAAAGCCGGAGATTCTTTCAAGCATTTCAAACTGGCGCGCCTTGACATCCTCGGCCTCCTGCAGCTTGACATCGGCCTCGCGCAGCTTGTTTTGAAGCGTCTCCTCCTTTTTTTCAAGGTTGTCGAGCTTTTTGTCGACAGACTCCTCCTTTTGCTGAATTCGGCGTTCAAGGCGGGAAACCTCCGACCGGCGTTCCTTCATTTCCTTTTCATTATCCTGCTTAAGCTTGTAGATATCGTCCTTTGCCTCAATGATCGCTTCCTTTTTCTTGGTTTCAGCCGACTTGATCGCATCGCTGATCAGACGCTTTGCCTCCTCCTCGGCAGATCCAAGCGCCGCCTCGGCCGATTTTTTGCGGTATTCCACACCCAGAAAAAAAGCAATGACAGCACCCACCAAAAAGGAGATGATGATGCCAATGACAAAGGGAATGATTCCGATTGTGCTCATTTGGGAACAGGCCCTCCTTTATGCAATTTTCAATGTCCGCAACCCGCCCTGCAAAACCAAAAAGCCCGGCCGCGCGGGCATAGGGATACGCAAAGCGGATAGAATATTTATCAGGTAGGCGGTTTGATTCACGTAAAATTTACGAATAATTCAAAGCTGCGTTACCGTTAAACATACTGCATGACAATACTTATTTTATATGTATTTTGTATAATTGTCAAGAAATATTGTGTATTTAAGCGGGTTATCCTATCTAATATGCGCGGATTGATACGGCGTGGGCGAATTGACAGTTGACAGGCCGCCGCGGCCGTGCTAAGATGAAAAAAAGTCTGATATCACCTAAAGGCAATGACGGGGAACGCAACCAAAGTACAGCCTGTTCACAGAGAGGCGCGGCGCCTGCTGAAAGCCGCGCCGTCCGGTTTTTGGCGGCGACCGCCCCCTGAGCGCGCGCGATGAGCGCGCCGGCTGATCCCGTTAAAGATCGCTTGAGCGGCGCGTTTGCGCAATTCGGGTGGAACCGTGGAGCCTGCCTTCATCCCGTTGTGGGATGGGGCTTTTTTATTTTGATTTTCGCCGTAGGCTCATTGGAGCCGGTTGATAAAATCTCCTCACTCAAAACAGCGGCGCTTTATTCCGGCATATTTACAAAAAAAGTTTGTGAATTCACGGAGGCTTGCCTGTGTTTTTTGTTTTATCTGCCGAAAAAATCGTTCTTGTTTTTGGCGCGGCTTGGTTTGTCAACAAATCCCATTTGACCGGTCTGTTTTTCGCAGAGAAAGGATGCTGAAATGATGATAAATGTAACGTTAAAAGATGGCGTTGTCAAGCAGTACGAGCAGGGCACGACAGCCGCGGAGGTTGCAAAGAGCCTTGGCGCGGGACTTTATAAAGCCGCCTGCGCCGCAAAGGTGGACGGCAAAGCCGTCGACCTGCGCACGCCGCTTGAGAGCGACTGTACGCTTTCGATCCTGACCTTTGATGCACCCGAGGGCAAGCACGCGTTTTGGCACACGGCTTCGCATGTGTTGGCACAGGCTGTCATGCGCCTGTATCCCGATACAAAGTACACGATTGGACCGGCTGTTGAAAACGGCTTCTATTACGATTTCGACGTCGAAAAGCCCTTTACGCCCGAGGATCTGGCCGCTATTGAAAAGGAGATGGCAGCCATTGTGAAATCAGGCGTGGAGCTTGACCGCTTCGAGCTTGACGCGCCGCAGGCGCGCGAGCTGATGAAGGACCAGCCGTACAAGCTCGAGCTGATCGATAAGCACGCGGCAAGCGGCGAGAAGGTCAGCTTTTACCGTCAGAACGATTTCACCGACCTCTGCGCCGGTCCGCATCTGATGAACGTCGCGCCGCTCAAGGCAATCAAGCTGCTCCAAAGCACAGGCGCCTATTGGCATGGCGACAGCAGCAACAAGATGCTCTGCCGCGTATACGGCATTGCCTTCCCCAAGGCGAGCGAGTTAAGCGACTATCTGCACATGCTCGAGGAGGCCAAGCGCCGCGACCACCGCAAGCTTGGGCGAGAGCTTGATCTATTTGATATCTATGAGGAAGGGCCTGGTTTCCCATTCTTCTTCCCCAAAGGCATGATCCTGCGCAATCTCCTGGAGAGCTTCTGGCGCGAGGAGCATCAAAAGCACGGTTATCAGGAGATCCGCACGCCGCTCATCCTCAATGAGGAGCTGTGGCACCGCTCCGGTCACTGGGATCATTATAAGGACAATATGTATACGACGAAGATTGACGACCGTGACTATGCGATCAAGCCGATGAACTGTCCGGGCGGTATTCTGGTCTATAAGCGCCGCATGAATTCCTACCGCGATCTGCCGCAGCGTCTTGCGGAGCTTGGCATTGTGCACCGGCATGAGCTTTCCGGCGCGCTGCACGGTCTGATGCGTGTGCGCTGCTTCACCCAGGATGACGCGCATATCTTTATGACGCCCGATCAGATTGAGGCGGAAGTTCTCGGCGTTATCAATCTGATCGACAGCATCTACAGGGTGTTTGGCTTCGACTATTTCCTGGAGCTGTCCACGCGTCCGGAGGATTCGATGGGGAGCGAGGAGCAGTGGGAGACGGCTACGGCCGCCCTGCGCAAAGCCCTGGAGGACAACGGCAGGCCGTACACAGTCAACGAGGGCGACGGCGCGTTTTATGGCCCCAAGATCGATTTTCACCTGCGCGATTCTATCGGACGCACCTGGCAGTGCGGTACGATTCAGCTTGATTTCCAGATGCCGGAACGGTTTGATCTGGCCTATATCGGCAGCGACGGCGAACGCCATCGCCCAGTCATGGTGCACCGCACCGCATTTGGAAGCATCGAACGCTTTATCGGTATCCTGATTGAGCATTATGCCGGCGCGTTCCCGTTGTGGCTCGCACCCGTGCAGATCAAAGTGCTGCCGGTAACGGACGAGCATATCCCTTATGCGCAGAGCGTAGCCGATACCTTGACAAGGGCCGGCCTGCGCATCGAGCTGGACAGCCGCAATGAAAAGGTGGGCTACCGTATCCGTGAAGCGCAGCTCCAGAAGATACCGTATATGCTGGTGCTCGGCGGCAAGGAGGCTGAAAGCGGCGAAGTCGCAGTGCGTGACCGCCGCGATGGCAAGACGACGACGATGCTGTTGGCGGACTTTGTGGAGAAGATGAAAACAGAGGTCGAGACAAAGGCGAACTAAATCGTTTGACCGTGCGTGGAGGGCGTTTTGAAGCGCCTTCCGCGCTTTTTTTGTTCCGGAGGAAACAAAATATTCATATTGTGTCGAAAATTTCGCCATATAATTCGTGTTTACTATACAAATACGGAGTCTTGTCGGCTTCCTGCGCGCCTTTTAATCGGTCCAGGGCCGATTGGACTTGCCATTGTGCGCGTTTCACGGTATAATAACCGCAGAGCGGTTATTATACCGTCTTATGCCCAACGGCTCGCCGCTTACGCGGCAACCGCCTTCTGATGGGCAATTATACCATACCGCTTCGCGGACATGGTATAATAACCGCAGAGCGGTTATTATACCGAGGTTATGGCCAAGGCGATACGCGGGCGCGGCCCGCTTCCGCCATGATGGCCAATTATACCATGCCGCTTCGCGGACATGGTATAATAACCGCCTTATGGCTAGGGCGATGACGCCGTACTGCTTTTTGGATAATTTGAAAACGATCACTGATGGAATGGACGCCGCAGCTTTCAAGGCGGCGATTTGATAGAAGCCGGCGCAATCGGCCGGAATTGATGCGGAAAGGAGATGATGTGCTTGTCGAGACGCAAGCGGCGTCGCGGCGCGGATAATCGCGCGCAGGATGGCGCGCCGGAGCAGAACGCGCCAAACAAGCAGACAGAACAGGCACAGGATTCCGCACGACCGCCTGCAAATGCTGAACAGGCGGCAGATTCTCAATTGCACATTGAACCGCCGGTACAGGAATTGTCCAAGGCGGTTTCGGATATACAGTCGAATGAGAAAACCTCCGACGCGGCCGATACGCCTGCCGGTGAGACAGAAAAGGCCGGCAGTACAGCCGGTACGCCTGACGGTCAGAAGAAAGCGTCCGCCGGCGAGGACGAAAAAATATTGGAAAAGCCCGTATGGATGGAAAGGCCGCAGCGGGAGCCAGGTCCATTTGTACGCGCGGTACATAATTTATTTGCCCGCTGTGTAAATGCGGTTTATGACTATGGCTATTTTGTCGGTATTCAGTTATTGCGTTCCACGCGCGGCAAGCGCCGCCGTCTGGTTCACAGCATGCGTTCCTGGCGCGAGGCGGCAGCGGCGCGGCGGGCGAAAAAAACCTTTCGTTTCCGGCGCTACATGCGCAAAAGCTGGAATGAGCTGATTGCGCCGTTTACCGAGCTGCGCGCCCATTACCGCGATTATCTCAAGGCTTTGAGCAATGCGCGGCGCTATGGAACCACCTCTGAGACATCGGCGATTTATTTTAGAATTGCCGGCTTTACCTTCAGCCGGCTGTGGCGAATTCTTAAAACGCTGCTCAATTATGCGGCGCCCATCGCGGCCTGCGTGGTATGTGTGCTGACCATCCAGTATTTTACCGGCCGCACGCTGGCTTTGCGTGTGGAATATAACGGGATCGATCTCGGTTATATCAGCAGCGAATCCGTTTTTACCCAGGCTGAAAATGATATGAAGGCACGCATGCGTTTGGACGATGTGCTTGTAGCCGACCCAACACAGCAGGATTTTGCAGCGCAGGGACAGCAAACACAAAACGCGCAGATGCAGGCGAACCTGATTCGTCCGGTCTATCAGATGGAGGCTGTGCGTGAGGAGGAGCCAACCGCGTTGTATGCGTGGGTGGACAGGCTTCTTGGCGTGCCGCGCGTAGAGCTTTCCGATGCGGATACGCTCACGAACCGGATGATTCAAGCGGTCAGCAAAAGTGAGAACAACCCTGACGGCTTTGCTGTTGAGGAGGCGGCCGGACTGTACATCGACGGCACCTACATCGGCGCGGTCAAGGACGGCCGCGCACTGCTCCAGCTCCTTTACGATATGCAGGAGCAATACCGGGAACCGGGCGATGAGGATGCGGATATCAGCTTTGTAAAGAAAATTCAAATCCGTGAGGGCCTGTATCCGTCCGGAGAATCAGGTTCGATTCGTCCTCTTGAGGAGATCGAGGAGATCTTAAACAAGGAGGAGCGCGGCAAAAAGATGTATACGGTTATCGAGGGCGATACTCCGATCATCATTGCCGCCAAAAACGGCATCTCCCTGGAGGATCTGATCGCGATGAACCCGGATGTTGAAACAAGCCTGTTCCCGGGCGATGAGCTTTTGATCGCCAACTCTGTGCCGTATCTTGGCGTGAAGGTGACAAAGACCATCCGCTATGAGGAAGATATCGAATATACCATAACGCAGGAAACAAACCCGGAGGAAAATATTGGATATACGCATACAATTCAGAAGGGCGAAAAGGGCCTGCGCGAGGTTACCGCTGAAATTGTGATGATTGACGGCATTGAGACGGAGCGCAATATTACAAACCGCACTGTGATTAAGGAGCCTGTCAACCAGATTATTGAGGTCGGCGGCAACAAGCCGCTCATGACCATTCCGCGCGACAGCACTGGAACAACCGCGCCCGGCGCATGGGCTTGGCCGACCGTTGCAGGCTCTATTAATCCAGGCTTCCGCGGTTATTGGGGACACACCGGTTCCGATATTTCCTGGAGCGGCTGCTACGGCTCGCCGGCGCTCGCTTCGGCAGACGGCACCGTCGTGGCCGCCGGATGGGGCGGTGCGTATGGTTATCGTGTCATTATCGACCACGGTGGCGGGTATCAGACGGTGTACGCGCATTGCAGCGCGCTGTATGTACAGGCTGGCCAGCAAGTCAGCCAGGGCGACACAATCGCTGCAATCGGTCAGACGGGCAATGCGACAGGGCCGCACCTGCATTTTGAAATCCGTATCAACGGTACGCCCGTCGACGCAGCGCCGTATCTTTACAGCTAAAAATCAGCTTTGTTTGATTCCCACAATGGAAAATCAAAACAGAAGCGGTACAAGACAGCTTGCTTCGGCCGCCCCGGATGAGGCTTTCATCCGGGGCGGCTGCTTTTTTTGCAGAAAAATTGACCATTTGAGATGATTCGCAGTTAAAAAGGATTTCGAAGAAAAATACAAAAATTGCTCTTTTATTTCCATGATATCGGTGGTATAATAACCGCAGAGCGGTTATTATACATTTATGGCCAGGGCGATACGCGGGCAATGGCCCGCTGCCGCCCCAATGGCCAATTATACCATACCGCTTACGCGGATATGGTATAATAACCGCAGAGCGGTTATTATACACTTATGGCCAGGGCGATACGCGGGCAATGGCCCGCTGCCGCCCCAATGGCCGATGATGTCATGCCGCTTTGCGGACATGGCATCATAAACATGCTGTGATGCGCAGGTCGCTGCGCGTTTTTTCTGTCTTTTGAAATCGGAATTGCTGCGTCCCGGTTCACCGCGCAGAAAGGCGGGGCGTTTTACAAATAACTGGATTGACAGGCGCGGAGAAAAGGCGGTCGTGTTGGAACAGTTTATTGTTCAGGGTGAAACACATCTCAATGGCGAAGTCACAATCAGCGGGGCAAAAAACGCTGCTGTTGCAATTATTCCCGCAACAATTTTGGCACAGGGCAAGTGTGTGATTGAGAACATCCCCAATATCAGCGATATCAAGGTACTTTTTCAAATTCTGCGGGCGCTTGGCGCGTCGGTGCAGATGCTTGACCGGACTACTGTGGAGATCGACACAACACATATTGTCGAGCCGGTTGTCCCCTATGAGCTTGCGCGGTATATGCGCGCCTCTTACTATCTGCTCGGTGCGCTTTTGGCGCGCTGTAATCGTGCAAGCGTATCCATGCCGGGCGGCTGCAATTTTGGTGTCCGGCCGATCGATCAGCATATGAAAGGCTTTGAGGCGCTTGGTGCTGATGTTTCGATCGACAGCGGCATGATCAACGCGCGCGCCGACCTGTTATTGGGCGCACATATCTATTTTGATGTCGTTTCTGTTGGCGCAACCATCAATGTGATGCTTGCCTCTGTCAAGGCCAAGGGCATCACCATCCTTGAAAACTGCGCTAAGGAGCCGCATATTGTCGATCTGGCCAATTTTCTGAATTCAATGGGCGCCGATATCCGCGGAGCGGGCACGGATGTTATCAAAATTCACGGCGTCGATATTTTACATGGAACAACGTATCCCATTATTCCCGACCAGATCGAGGCGGGCACCTATATGGTTGCGGCCGCTGCGACCGGCGGCGATGTTCTGGTGCGCAATGTGATCCCCAAACATCTGGAGGCTATCACGGAGAAATTGGAAAAAGCCGGAGCGACCGTGATTGAATACGACGATTCCATCCGTGTAACGCGCACAGGTCCTCTGAGTAAGGTTAACCTTAAAACCATGCCGCATCCCGGCTTTCCAACTGATATGCAGCCGCAGATGACGGCGCTGCTTTCGATTGCAAACGGGACAAGCATTGTTACAGAAGGCGTGTGGGACAACCGTTTCCGCTATGTCGACGAGCTGCGCCGCCTGGGCGCGCAGATCCAGGTGGATGGAAAGGTTGCGGTTGTTGAGGGTGTGACGCAGCTTGCGGCGGCTCCTGTGCGTGCGGTTGACCTGCGCGCCGGCGCGGCGGTGCTGATTGCGGCGATGACTGCACGCGGCGTTACAGAAATTGAGGATATCGAGCATATTGAGCGCGGATATGAAAATATTGTGGAGAAGCTGACCGGCCTGGGGGCGGATATACGAAAGGTTATCATTCCAGATAACGAGCTTCAGGCGGCGTTATAATGTAAGCGCGGCGCGGCCTGCATAAACGCAGAATCCGCCCCGCTGTTCGCGGCGTAGCCGGTTAAAGTTTTTTGCCAAGCTTTTTTTCAAAAAAGCGGGAAGGAGGAGCATGGCAAGGTTTTGTCCGCTGTTTTCGGGTTCGAGCGGAAACAGCGTTTATATCGCTTCATCAGATTCGGCGGTGCTGGTTGACGCGGGGCGTTCCTGTAAGCAACTGATGGCTGCCATGGACGCGCGGGGAATCGACCCGCGCGCGCTGCTGGCGGTGCTAGTCACGCATGAGCATACCGACCATATCAGCGGATTGCGCGTGCTGCTTAAAAAGCTCCGAATTCCCCTGTATGCAACAGCCGAGGTGCTTGAAAGGCTGCGGTGGGACGGCGTAATCGCACCTGATCAGGAGGCGTTCACTGTGGAAGCAGGCCGGCCGTTTTCGGTTGGATCGCTGGTAATCGACGGCTTTGATACGCCGCATGACAGCGTACACAGCGTCGGATACCGGGTGCAGACGCCCGACGGTCGCCGTGTGGCGGTTGCAACCGACATGGGATACATAAGCGATGGAGTCGCCTCTGTGCTGACAGGCTGCGATCTTGTTATGATCGAATCGAATTATGAGTCTGGAATGCTCAGCGTATGCGATTATCCTTATTATCTCAAGCGCCGAATTGCTTCAAACCTGGGACACCTTTCCAACGATGGATGCGCCAAGGAATTGACACGCCTTGTACGCACCGGAAGCACGCGCTTTATATTGGGACACCTGTCGGAAAACAGCAATACGCCGGAAATGGCCTATCAATCCGCGCTTACCGCGCTGACACAATGCGGAATGCATGAGGGGCGTGACTTTCTTTTGCAGGTGGCCCGGCGGTCCGCTCCGTCTGAAATGGTGACCTTATGATTGGACTGCATATCGTGGCGGTTGGTAAGCTCAAGGAAGCATGGATGCGCGAAGGGTGCGCGGAATATACCAAGCGCCTGGGACTATGGAGCAGCGTGGCCGTTACGGAGATCGACGAGGCGCGTTTGGGCAGCGATCCATCTCCAGCGGAGATCGCCGCTTGCATTGAAAAAGAGGGCGCGCGGATTCTTGAGAAAATCCCGCGTGGTGCACGTGTGGTCGCGCTGTGTATCGAGGGCAGACAGATGCCTTCCGAGGCGCTCGCTGCATATTTGTCGGACGCCGCTGCGGGCGGATGCGGGTCGTTTGCATTTGTAATCGGCGGTTCGCATGGGCTTTCTGATGAAGTTAAACGTGCGGCGGCTTTGCGTCTGTCCATATCGCCCATGACATTTCCACATCAATTGGCAAGGCTATTGCTGCTTGAACAGCTTTACCGCGCCTGTGCGATCAATGCCGGAACAAAATATCACAAGTAACGGCAATGTCCGCGAAAGCATCGGCTTTCTGCGGGCGTTGTTCATTTCTGCTTCTGCGCTTGCAGGATGGATTGGAGGCTTTTTCCATGTGGCCGGTTGAAGCGGCGCAAATGGTAGAGCTGTTCAGGGTCCCCGGTGATGTAGTTGAGCTTTTCCTCGCAGGTCAAAGCAGCCTGAAAGCCCATGTCCTTGAGGATTGGCAGCGTGTCGGAGCTGATCTGTCCAAATGGATAGGTGAAGCAGGTGGGCGTCCAGCCAAGGTTTTCCTTGCATTCCTGCTGGAGCTTGCCGAGATCTTCAACGATCAGATCGCGGTAAAGCGCGAGGTTTTCCCCGGGCTTGCGTTTTGCGCCGTGGCGCGCGCCGTCATTGTGGTGCAGATCATAGGAGTGGTTTTGAATTTCCACAAGACCGCTGTCGTGCATGGCCTTTAATTCATTCCATGTGGAATGGGAGTAACGGATGTGGTGGTCGTCAATTTGGGAATACTGGTCGGCATATGTTCCAACAATGGAGTAGACGGCCTTATACTGATATTCCTGTAAAATGGGATAGACATACTCATGAAAGCTTTCATAGCCGTCGTCAAATGTGATCATGACGGGTTTTTCCGGCAGGGGGGCGCCGTCCTGGACATAGTTGATCAAATCCTGAATCACAATCGGCGAGTAGCCGCAATCTTTGAGATACTGCATATCCATACGAAATTCATCTGGGGAGATGGTGAATTGATTCAAGCGCCCCGCTTCCTTGAGCACATGATGATACATGACGATTGGCAGTTCAATGCCATTCGGAGCAGCCGCATTTGCGGGAATGCTGCGTGCAAGATGCGCGGCGACGCCTCCTGCCGCGACGGCAAAGGCAAGCGCGACGGGCAGCAGCAGCTTATCAATGATTTTCATGCGCATTTCCTTCCTGTGTAGTCTGGATAAATTGTCTATTCAGGATATCATTGGCTTGGTATCCTGAATAGGTTCTCTGTATTTTATGCGGGGCGCGCCTGTCCTTATGTGACGGACAGAACTGGGAAAAGAGTGTGTGTACGCATTGGGTGGAAATGTGGTATAATATGCGCAGTGCAAACGGCTTTGCCGTTTGCGGCCGCCATCCGGCGGCTGCCGCTGCAAAGCAGCGGACTGCGCATGTTACACCACAGCCAAAACCAGCTCCGCTGGTTTAGCTGCCGCTTTGCGGCAGGCAAGCCCGAATGGGCTTGCCGCTGTGATATAATAACCGCAGAGCGGTTATTATACACTTATGGCCAAGGCGATACGCGGGCGATGGCCCGCTTCCGCCCTAATGGCCGATTATACCATGCCGCTTTACTTAATGTCTGGGGCGGCGCGCCATGCTGATGGCTAAAGTGATGACGCCATATCACTTTGAAATTAATCGCTGCGGCCATGCAATCTCCACTGCATGGTGCAATTCAGGAAAAAAGGATATTGAAAAAATTTATGAAATTTGAAGAACTTGGGCTGATTCAGCCCATTCTGCGTGCGGTTCGTGACGAAGGATATGTGGAGCCGTCTGCAATTCAGCAGCAGGCGATCCCGCCCGCGCTCGCAGGACATGACGTTTTGGGCTGCGCCCAAACAGGCACAGGCAAAACAGCCGCCTTTGCGATCCCGATTTTACAGAGATTGGATACACAGTGCGCCAGTATAAAAACGCCGTGTGTAATCCGTGCGCTGGTGCTCACGCCAACACGCGAGCTGGCGATTCAAATCAAAGACAGCTTTCAATCCTATGGCCGGTATATGCGTTTGCGTTCCACCGTAGTATTCGGCGGCGTGCCGCAGACGCCTCAGGTCGATGAGCTGCGCCGCGGCGTGGATATCCTTGTCGCTACGCCTGGACGCTTAAACGATTTGATCGGGCAGGGAATCATAGACCTTTCCTCCGTGAGCGTCTTTGTGCTTGATGAAGCTGACCGTATGCTTGATATGGGCTTTATTCATGATGTGGAACGTGTGATTAACCATTTGCCGAATAAGCGTCAAACGTTGTTTTTTTCCGCTACAATGCCAAAAGCAATCATGCATTTGTGCGACCGGATTCTGACAGATCCGGTCAAGGTTGCGGTCACACCGGTTTCCTCGCCGGTCGAAGCGATCGAGCAGCGCCTTTACTTTGTGGATAAGCCAAATAAGCGCCGGCTGCTGATTTATCTGCTGGAAGATGTCTCAATTGTATCGGCGCTTGTATTTACCTTTACAAAGCATGGTGCGGACCGTGTCGCGCGCGAGCTTGTAAAAGCTGGAATCAAAGCACAGGCGATCCATGGGGACAAAAGCCAGGGCGCACGTCAGCGTGCGCTGTCTGCATTTAAAAATGGCGATATCCGCGTACTGGTGGCCACAGATATCGCTGCGCGCGGCATTGACATTGACGAATTGTCGCACGTGTTCAATTATGATCTGCCGAATATTCCAGAGACATATGTACATCGGATTGGCCGGACCGGCCGCGCAGGGCTTGGCGGTATAGCGATTTCATTTTGCAGTATTGTGGAGATGGAGAATCTGCATGCGATTGAAAAACTGATTGGAAGAAAGATTCCGGTGGTCAAGGAGAATCCATATCCAATGCAGGTTTTTGAGGCCCCGCCCAAGGAGCCGCGGCCGCCGCGCCCCGCACGTGCAGCGCGCGGCGAGTCGCGCGCGCATATGTCCAAGCCGGGGCCGGCACGCCCGAAAGCCGCCCGGCGCGGCAAGAAATAAAGAATAGCTGCCTTGATGCCATTCTTTTGCGCAACTGTTTGCAGAGCGGTTTTGTGCTTCAATATATTTTGTCCGGCGCATGTCCTGACAAAAATGGTTTTTGGCAGCGGCAGGGTACCGCTGTGTCTGGCAGACTTTTTCGATGGTCTGTCTTTACTGCATATTTATCTGCTGATCCATATTATGCTGCAATTTCTCGCTGTAGCTTTCCGGCTTTAACCATTGCTTGAATCCTGGGCTGCAAAACCTGGACTTGTTCATATTTTTTAGACATAATACTACCCCCTGATGTACTTTTATTATCATACATCAGGGGGCTTTTTGTCTATTGTCCAATTTTGCTGGTTCGGTTCATAAGCAAGCTGCCGGGCTTTTTTGCTGTGCGAAATTATGCCGCCGCCAGACGCACGGCTCCTTCCGCCTGCTCGAGCGCCTCGCTTCCGCTGTCATTAAGATAATTGATGACAGCTTCATCCAGCGCACAGAATTCATTGACCACCGGCTTATTGAGCATGGTGTAATCGTCCCCGCCGACCGACATGAAATCATTGGTTGCAACAAGATAGGTTTGTGTTTCAGAAAGGGGCTTGCCGTTGACCGTGATGGAAAGGATACGGCTTCCTTGTGGACGCGCCGGGTCATACGAAACCTCCATACCGGCAAACTGGCTCATGCGTCCAAGCTGCTCAAGCGTTCCGTCTGCCTGATAGCCCGGCAGCCCGTGCTCAACGGCTGCACGCAGGTCCTTGCCGGTGAGCTTGATGGTTACGATGTAGTTGCCAAAGGGCAGAACATTCTGAACCTCGCCCACGGTGATGGGTCCCTGATCGATCGACGCGCGGATTCCGCCGCCATTGGTCAACGCCACATCCGCGCCGGTTTCAGCAAGCATCGCGCTGGTGATCAGACGGGAAAGGTTGGTTTCACCGGTACGTACATGGGCGCGCTCGCCGTCCAGAGCGACAGGCGTGGTTGCGACCACCTGGCCAAGCTTGCTTTCCTGGCCTTTTTTGATCGCATCGATTTTAGCCTGGACCGCCGCGTCGGGCGCAATTTCATCCGCCGTATAATCCGAAGCCTTCAAAGGGTTGGATTCGACAGTAACTGTCCCGTCAGGGGCAACCGTAATGTCCACCATGCCCAGGTAGGCCATATACTCCCCGCAACTTACGATCACAGTGCCGTTGACCGGCTGATACTCATTGGGCGTGGAATGGCTGTGTCCGTCGATGATCAGATCAATCCCATCGACTTTGGCAGCCACATTGGTGCTGACCGCAGTCCCGCTCTCCTGATCGATCCCAAGATGAGCAATGCAGATAATGACATCTGCGCCCCGTTCTTCAAGCGCCTGGACCTGTTTTTTCGCAGTGGAAACAGGATCGGCAAATTTGACCTGCTTCACATTCAAAGGGTTGGTTTTATAAGCGGTTTCCGGTGTGGAAAGGCCAAAAACACCGATCTTCACATCGCCAACGCGGTACATTTTGTTTGCAGTGAAGCCTTTTAAAACTGTACCGGTGTCCTTATTCAGCACATTGGCGCCAAGCAGGGTTGCGCCCGCGTAGCGTGCGAGCGTCGGAGTACGGGACGCGCCGTAATTAAAATCGTGATTGCCCGCAACTACGGCGTCGTACCCAACCACATCCATAAGCTGAGCGATACTCAGGCCGCGGTTGAGGGTCGCGAACGGCTGGCCGTGGAAGGTATCGCCGGCATCGAAAACCAGCGTTTTATCCACGCCCTGGGAATAGGTATCAACGAGCGTTTTCATTCGCGCGTATCCAAATCCCGAAAGCGTTCCGTCATCATTCACTGACGCATCATACCTTGAATGAACGTCGTTGGTATGGAAAATCCGGATTTGGGTATCTTCCTGCGCAGGGACGGCAAACACACCCAATGAAAGGGTTCCCGCTGTCAGCAGCGCCGCAGTAAAGCCTGCAAACAGGCGGGTCAGTTTGGAGCGATTCATACTTGCACCTCTTTTTTCTTTCTGTAGTTTGGCGGAAAATTGTACCGCTTGTCCTCCATTATACAATATTTATTTCACAAAATCCACATATTTCCTGAGGTGTAAAGTGATTTTTATGTAATTTTTTTGTTAGCGGCAAGTGAAACGCAAACTCAATAAAGCGTATGAAGTAAAATAATGATCCAGTATCCGATTGAAAAATGAGTAAGATCTATACAGTCTTACAAACTGGCGCTACTGAAGCCCGCCGGTTCAAGACTGCCGCCTTTTGTCACTGGGTCGATGTATGAAAAATTGATTTGGCTCCAATCGATGGGAATAGCGATTCTGCCCAAAAGAGCGATTTTAATTTAGTGAATTACACAAATTTTTTACAAAAATCTTTGTGAAAATCGTCTTTTCAAGAAATAAAAGTAGCATTTTCAATAAAAAAACAGGATTCCGGCATACATATTTGCTGAATTGTCAGAATTTTAACGAATGGTTTTGTAGATATCGCACGCGTTTTTTGCATAATTTACATAAAATAAATTTAAAACAGGGTAAAATCAGGTGAATTTGACAGTAAAGCACGGCGATGCTATATTGAATGTGCCAATTTTCAGATCAGGCGCTCCGGGCGAGCAGCTCGGGACGATTGATCAATAAACCGCTTAACCAATCAAGGAGAAGGAGCTGTAACACTATGAAAAAAGCAATTTCTTGCCTCACTGCCCTGACAGTATGCGCAGCCGCCCTTGCCGGATGCTCCAGCGGCGCGTCCCCGGCCGGACAGGGCGCCATCCTGAACTTCGGTACGGGAGCGGTGGGCGGTACGGATAACACGGTTGTGGAAGCCATCTCCTCTGTAGTGAACCAGAATACCAGCCTGCGCACCTCCACCGTGACCACCAACGGCGGCGCGGAGATCATTTACCTGTTGGAAACCGGCGACATCCAGGCGGGTTATGCCGGCACCATCGACCTGGTGAACGCTCTGGAAGGGGCGGGGACCTTTGACCACGCGGTCGATTCCTCTCATATGTTGCAATGCTTTGGGTTCGTCACCTGGGCGCTGCCCATGGTGGTCTTAGAGGATTCCTCGATTCATTCCTACGAGGACCTGGCAGGCAAGCGGGTAGGATTATCCCCGGTTGGCTCCTCCACCGCCGATGTCTTAAACCTGGTATTCGAAGCTTACGGCCTGTCTGACTCCATTACAGTGGAAAACTTTACTTGGAGCGAGGGATATACCGCCCTCAAGGACGGCCGTATCGACGCCATGGTAGGTTCCTGGGCCAATGGGGACCCGATCAGCGGGCTGATCGAGCTGAAGGCGACGCAGGGGATCCGCATTCTGAATATGGACGAGGCGATCGCAAAAAAGGTAGCCGGCTCCAACGAGGGCGTCGGCACGGGGACGCTGACTTTTGAAAATGACGATTCCATCCCGCAGGAGGATACGATCCTGGCTCCCGCCAACTCCGGCGTTATCATAGCGGATGCCAGCGTGGATGAGGAGTCCATCTATCAGTACACCAAGGCAGTGCTCGAACATCTCGACGACTTAAAGGCGCTTTCTGTTTATTTCAATGATTTTGAGACTGTCTGTACCAGCGTATGTGTGGAAAGCCTTCCCTTCCATCCCGGCGCGGCGAAGGCCCTTCGGGAAGCCGGCCTGTGGGAGGACCGGTTTACCGTTTATGAGGGCTGAAGCAGGCCCGGATACAGGACGATTTAAAAGACTGCCGGGGGCGCAGCGGCGCTCCCTTCCTTAAAAGAACAGAAAAAGGAGGATCTATGGAAGAAAGCAAAAAAACAGGTTTTGACCTGAAACTGGACAGGGCCATCTCGATTGTGGCCATTGTCATGAGCGCCTACCATCTGATCGCCTGCAACTATAACATTTTCCAGGCGGGCCAGCATATCAACCTGCATATCCTGTTCTCACTGATCATCGTATTTCTCCAGGCCGTCAAGATCAAAAACGGCAAACCCACCTGGCAGAGCTGGTGCATGATCGCCCTGCTGGCGGCCAGCGTTGTCACCTGCCTTTACATCCATTTTCACTACTACAACTTTATGACCGCCTTGGGGGCGCAGCCGTTTGACAAGGTGTTCAGCGGTGTGTGCATCCTGCTGATCATCCTCATCGCTACGCAGCGCACATGGGGGTGGGTTATCCCGGTGATCTCCATAATCGCGCTGCTGTACGGCTATTTTGGACCCTGGCTGCCCAATCCCTTCTTCCATGGGGGGCTTCCTTTCTCAAGGCTGATCACCTATGTCACCACCAACTTCGACGGGGTTTACGGGATGCTCGCCTCGGTTTCGGCCAATACGATTATCCTGTTCACCATCTTCGGCGGTCTGATGGACGCCTTTGGAGCGATCGGCGCCATTATGAATGTGGCCATGTCCGCCAGCACCAAAATTCGTTCCGGCGGCGCCCAGGTGGCGGTTGTTTCGGCGGGCCTGATCGGCTCCATCACCGGCAGCGTGGCCGCCAACATTACCCTCACCGGCTCGGTGTGTATGCCGCTGATGCGCAAGCGCGGTTATTCCGCCGAATTTACCGCGGCTACTGAAGCGGCGGCATCCACAGGCGGCGCTATCCTGCCGCCAGTCATGAACGCCGCGGCCTTTATCATCGCCAGTTGGACAGGCATCCCCTATATTACGCTCGTATTCGTGGGCGTCACCCCGGCCTTGCTCTATTATCTGGGCATCTCCCTGAGCGTCTACATCAAAGCCTGCAAGCTTGGGGATGAGAAGATGAAAAAGGAGCTGCTCCCGCAGTTCCACCACGCCTATGTCAACCTGATGGTATTTTTGATCCCGCTGGTGCTGCTGGTGACCCTGATGATTATGGGCGAATCCCCCCAGAAGGCTCTTTCTCTGGCTATCCTCGGGCTGGCCGTGGTTGGGCTGCTCCAGCAGTTCATCATCCGGGAAGCCAATCCCATCCGATCCTTTGCGAAAAAGTTCGTGGCAGGTCTGGAAAATGGAGGCCGCACGGTGGCCAGCATCGCCGTGGTCATGGCCTGCATGGGCGTTGTGGTCCAGATGATGACCGCTACCGGCCTTTCCAGCAAGATCAGCCAGTTCGCCCTGTCCATTGCCGGGGACAACCTGATCATCCTGGCCCTGGTGGTAGCTTTGACCTGCACTTTGTTCGGCATGGGGATGCCGAGCGCCTCCGCCTACATCCTGGCGGCGCTTTTGGGTGCGCCCGCTCTGGTTTCCTTCGGCGTGCCGCTTGTGGTAGCCCATTTCTTCGTCTTTTACTTTGCCGAGATGAGCGCCCTGACACCTCCGGTCGCCATCGGCTGCCTGGTGGCCTCCGGCCTTGCCAACGCCAAGTTCCTAAAGACATGCGTCATCGCCCTGCGTTTGGCCATCATGGGGTTCGTGCTGCCGTTCCTGTTCCTCTACCGCCCGGCCCTGCTATTGCAGGGGACGGCCTTTGAATGGTTCTGGGCGGTGCTGATGGTGGTATGCTTTTTGTTTTGCTTCATCATCGTTTGTGAAAAATATTTCCGCATCCAGACCACCCTGGCGGAACGGATCGCCGCGGGCGTCGGGGCGCTGTGCTGCATCATTCCCGTCTATGTGATGGATTTCATTGGTCTGGCGCTGTTTTTGTTCCTCATCGTCAGCCAGCAGCGTCGGGTAAAACGGGAAGGTCTTGCTTCCCGCAGCCAGGCTTGAGCCGGGGAGGGGGACGTTCTATGCAGCCGGTATCGAAAACCATCTTCCTATGCTGTACCATGGACACCAAAAGCCGGGAGGGCTTCTACCTGAAGGAACAGCTGGAATCCTACGGCCACAAGGTCCACATCATCGACATGGGGCTGAAAAAGTCAAATTCCTCCGGCGTTTATCTCACCCAGGCCCAGGTGGCCGGCCCGTACTATAAACAGGTTGTAAGCTGCAATGTGCGCAGCGAGGCTTCCAGCTACATGGTGCGCGGGCTGAAAGCCGTCATCCGTCAGCTTTACGCCGACGGCCAATTGGATGGGATCATCGCCATCGGCGGTTCGGGAGGCACCACCATGGCCTCCGCCGCCATGCATGAGCTGCCTTTAGGCGTGCCGAAGGTTGTCGTGACCACCATGGCCTCCGGCAACACCCTGCCTTATGTGCAGGGCGAGGACCTGCTGCTGATAAACCCGGTGGTGGACATACAAAACTTGAATTTTCTCACGGAATACATTCTGCGGCAGGCGGCGGCCATCCTCAACGGCATGCTTTGCTGCAAGCCGCTGGAACGCAAGGATAAAAAGGCTATCGCCATTACCAGCTTCGGTGTCACAACCCCCTGTGTGGACCGTTGCACCGAACTGCTGCAAAAAGAAGGGTATGAGGTCCTGCTTTTCCATGCCCGGGGGACGTCCGGCGGGAAGATCATGGAGAAAATGATCCGGGAGGGGCATTTCTGCGCGGTCCTGGATATCACGACCTCCGAGCTGGCGGACGAGGTAGCGGGAGGCATCTACGCGGTGGGTCCGCAGCGGCTGCGGGGCGCGCCGGAGATGGGGATCCCCTATGTGGTGGTCCCCGGGGCGCTGGAAATGGTGAACCTGGGGTCGGAGGAAACCCTCCAGCCCGCCCAAAAGGCCCGTACCCTGTATTACCACAGCCCCAGTTCGGTGAAAATGCGGGCCGACAGCGCGGAAATGAAGGAACTGGGGGATATCTTTATGGAACGGCTGCAAAACAGCCGCCGCGGCATGACCAAGGTGATTATTCCCGCCAGGGGCTTTTCCAGTGTGGATATGCCGGGAAAGGTATTTTATGACCCGGCGGCCAATCAGGTGTTCATCAATGAGGTCAAATACAAGATGCCCGACAATGTGCCGGTGATGGTACAGGACGCGCATGTGAACGACCAGGCTTTTGCGGATGTACTGGTGCGGGAATTGCTGCGGATGATACCCAAGACACAATTTTAAAGGGGGACGGATTTTATGCGGTTTGAACGTAAAGCAGTCCTGGCCGCCCTGCGCCGGCAGGTGGAACAGGGACGGGCCATCCTGGCCGCCGCTGCGGGCAACGGCCTGGTGGCTCGTGTGGAGGACCGGGGGGACACAGACCTGATCATCGTTTATAATTCCGGCCGTTACCGGATGGATGGGATCGCCAGCATCGCCGGAAACCTGCCCATCGGGGATGCCAACGCCATTGTCCGGGATATGGGACGCCGTCAGATTCTGCATATGGTGCAGGATACGCCGGTGGTGGCCGGCATCTACGGGGTCGATCCGACCCGGGACATGCGAGCCTTCCTGGAGGAACTGAAAGAGATCGGCTACAGCGGGGTTATCAATTTCCCCACTGTAGGCAAATTAAGCGGTCGTATCCGCCAGGAGCTGGAGCAGGTGGGGATGGGCTTCGCCAAGGAGGTGGAGCGGCTGCGGATGGCGGCGGAACTGGGCTTTTTCACCATGGCTTACTGCTATTGCCCCCAGGAGGCCCGGCTGCTGGCGGACGCGGGAGTGGATATCATTGTTTCCCATGTGGGGCTTACCGCCGGCGGGGATGTGGGAGTCTCCCAGGCAAGCCCGCTGGAACAGGCGATCGAGGATACCTCCGCCATCCTGTCGGCGGCCCTGGAGCGCCGGCCGGACATCCTGCCGCTGTGCCATGGAGGGGCCATTGTCACGCCCGAGGATGTGCAGCAGGTGGTGCGCCGTACCCCGGCTGTGGGGTTCGTAGCCGCTTCCAGTATTGAGCGGCTCCCGGTGGAAGGAGCTGTGGGGCAGATGGTGCAGGCGCTCAAAGGCGTGGTCCTGTGACCAGCCGCCGTGACCCGCCAAAGGCCGCCGGAGCGGTATGTCCCGCACCGGACGGCCGCAGGCCGGCCTTTGCATGGAAACCGCTTTGCTTTTATGGCCTGGTCATTGCCGTCCTGTGGGTGGCGGCTGCGTCCGAATGGCTTAACCGTCTGGCACCTTTGCCCATGGGCGGGGATGGCTATTGCGTCCTGGCGCTTCTTATTTTTGCCGTCCTTAGCTGGTGCCTGATGCTGGCACCCATCGCCGTCACCGCCCTGCTGTTGCTGGCTCTGGTTCCTTTCACCGGGCTGATGACCTTCCCGCAGGCGGTCCAGGCCAGTTTTGGGGACAGCACCTTTGCATTTTTCCTGGGGGTCCTGTTATTAAGCGGCGCGTTCCAAAAGACCCCTCTGGGGCAGAGGATTGTGCTGCTGATTTTCCGGGTATTTGGCCGCAGGCCGCGGGCAGTGCTGTTGGGGCTGATGCTTTCGGGGATGCTGCTGGCGATGTGGGTGACAGAGGTAGCCGCCGCGGCCATCCTGTATCCGCTGGCCCTGGCCCTGACCCGGCAGGCACAGGGCCGTTCTGATTTTTGCGCCCTTTCCCGGACGCTGATGATCGGCGTGGCATGGGGACCGGCCTTCGGCGGTGTGGCGACACCCATCGCCACCGGGGCCAATCTGGTGGCGATCAGCCATTTACAGGAACATGCCGGAGTATCGGTTAGCTTCGGTCAATGGATGGCGGTCGGCGTACCCATCGCCATAACACTGCTGGCGGCCGGCTGGCTGTTGCTGGCCCGGGAACTGCCCGATGGCCAAAAGCTGGAGCCGGTGGGGATGCCTCCACCCTTTGGCTGGAAGGAGGGGCTGCTGCTGGCGGATTTTTTGCTGGCGGTGCTTCTGTGGATTTTCGGGGAACGAGTCGGACTTTCCAGCCATCATGTGGCGCTGCTGGCCGGCCTGTTCCTGTTTTTGCCCGGGGTGAAGGTTCTGGAGTGGAAAGAGAGTGTCCAGAAGGTCAGTTGGGATTCCATTTTATTGATTTGCAGCGGTATCCTGCTGGGCGAGCTGCTTTACCAATATGGGATAGCCGAATGGATGGCCCGGCTCCTTTTCTGGGAACCGCTGCTGCAAACGGGATTGTTCTTTACCGGATTTTATATTGTCCTCACCGTGTCGGTGCTGAAAATTCTGTTCAGCAGCAACACTGTGGCCGGGGTCATCCTGGTGCCGGTGATGGTCACGCTGGCCCAACGGCTGGGGGCAGGGGTCTGGGGGCTGGTTGCGCCCTGCGTTTTCTCCTCCGCCCTTTCCTTTATAGTAATTACCTCCAGCCCCGTGAATGTCATCCCATTCGCCGCCGGTTACTTTACGCCGGGGGAGATGGCCCGCCGCGGCATCGTGATGACGCTGATCGCCGCAGCCGTCATCGGGTTTTGGCTGACGGTACTGCAAGTACGTTGAATAAGGAAGGCCGGCGCATGAGACAGCTCTGCCGGAGTGCCAGTCGATGCGTCTGCGCTATTTAAATTCAAGAAGGGCCGCCCGCCTGCGCTAATCTGCGCAGGCGGGCGGCCCCTTTGCAGGACGTTGCATCAAATCGACAACCCAAAACGGACGAAGTCTTGCGAAAAAGCCCTGAAACCATATGGTTTCAGGGCTTTTTCAGTGGAGCGGGTTACGAGGCTCGAACTCGCTACCTCCACCTTGGCAAGGTGGCGCTCTACCAGATGAGCTAAACCCGCAAATGGTGCCTTCGGTCGGAATCGAACCAACGACACGAGGATTTTCAGTCCTCTGCTCTACCAACTGAGCTACAAAGGCGTAAGCACTGGCAAAGCTTATAGAAGAAAGATGGCGACCCGGATGGGGCTCGAACCCACGACCTCTAGCGTGACAGGCTAGCGTTCTAACCAACTGAACTACCGGGCCATACTGGTGGGAACTACAGGGCTCGAACCTGTGACCCTCTGCTTGTAAGGCAGATGCTCTCCCAGCTGAGCTAAGCTCCCACATTTGCCTTTTGGATGTGGCATCCACAAGCGACGAAATTTATTATACTATGCCTGTCCGGAAAAGTCAACCATTTTAAATAGATTTTTTTAAAAATCTACAATTTTTGAAGCTAAAAACTGAAACGCTGAAAAATGGACTGTGAAGGGATAGATTTTCTGAGCAGGCCGGCGTATGATTGAGGCGCTGTCCGCACACACTAAAAGCAGGCGGCGCGCAGCCATTGCCGCCGAATTTTTTTCAGGGAGGCGCGCAGAATGCATGCGTTCGAAAAAAACAGATATATCCATCCCGAGGGTCCGGGCCGTAAGATCCTGCATGGCAATTACGCGCGGATTGACCCGAACGCAGAGGTTACAAGTGCTTTTATCAATCAGGCAATCTCCCAGGTCGAAGGATACCGAAACGGGACACCAATCGTCGACGAGGATGATGTGATCCGCGCACGCAATTGGGTGAATGAAAACAAATTGTAAAAAACCGGCCGGATATTCCGGCCGGTTTTTATTTTCAGGGCTCAAACATGGATACAGTCCCTAGTCAAACGCTAAAAAAGGGCGGAGATTTTTGAGCGTCTGCTCCCCGATCCCTTCGATTTCTAAGAGCTGTTCCGGCGTATGGATACGGCCAAAACGAGAGATATACTCCCGGATCGCCTTCGCCCGTGCCGGACCGATACCTGGCAGTTGTGTCAGTTCCTCCTCTGAGGCTGAGTTAATGCGCACCACAAGCCCTTCAAGCTCGGGATACGGGTTGAGAACGGGCGCGGGAGTGAAACGAATCGAAGCGGGAACTTCAGGCGGGGCGGAAGCAACGCCATACCATATGAGGGCAGCGGTTAGAACAAGCGCCAGAAAACCGACGGTTCCATATCCGATTTTCCACCGCGCGCCGTTCTTTCTTTGCATGACGGATTGTCCCCCTGCCGAAATTTTGTCGAATTCAGCATATCACAAAATTGCGCGAATGTCACGCGATATACAGCAATACAAGAAAATAATGACAGAGACTTCCTGCGATTACGAACAGATGGAAGATCTCGTGAAAGCCAAAGCGTTCGGATAGGTTGGGGCGCTTAATCATATAGATCAGGCCGCCGGCGGTATAAAGCAGTCCGCCGGCCGCGAGCAGCGCGACAGCAGGAACAGGCAGCGCGGCGAGCGCCGGCAGGTCGATTGCGATAGCCCATCCAAGCAGAAGGTATAATGTGGTGCCAAGCCAGCGCGGGGCATTGATCCAACAGAGTTTCATGACGATGCCTGCCAGCGCGACGCTCCAGATAACCGCGGTGAATACCTCCGCGCGCGGCGCGGGCAGCAGCCCAAGCAGCAGCGGCGTATAAGTGCCGGCGATCAGCACAAAAATCATCGCATGGTCAAGTTTGCGCAGCACAACCAGCACGTTGGCGGCGGCTCGTGAAAAATGATAGATGCCGCTGGCGCTGTAAAGCGCGATCAGCGACAGGCAGAACAGGATACAGGAGACAGCGTTAAGCGGATTCTGCCCCGGTGTCAGCGCCAACTGGATTGCCATAGCCACCAATCCGATCAGGGATAAGGCCGCGCCGATAAAGTGGGAGTAGCTGCTGATTGGATCGCGGGCCTTCTGAAAGATTCTGGGCATAATAAACACCTCTAAAACTCGTAATGTAGTTTTTATAACTACTTAATATATTTATTATATATCAAATGATTGAAAAATCAATAGAATATTGCGGTTGATATTAATTTTATATATAATGGATATAACAAGATGTGGAGGCGATCCGATGAAACCGTTTGACGAAATTCTGGAACAGGCATTCCGGGACGCTGATTTGCAGGCTGCCGATGTGCCGCGCATCGACCTGTATATGGACCAGATTCTGACTCTGGTCGACGAGGGGCTTGCGCGCAACAAGCGCCTGCCGGACGACAAGCTACTGACAAAGACAATGGTCAACAATTACAGCAAGGAACGCCTTATTATGCCCGTCCGCGGCAAGAAGTATTCCCGCGGCCAGGTAATGCAGTTATTGTGTATTCTGACACTCAAGCAGCAGCTTGCGCTTTCCGATATTAAAAAGCTTGTTTCATGCGGGCAGGACGAAATAGACTTTGAACATGCATATACGCAGGCGCTTTTAATGAAAGAGCGATTGCGCGGGCGTCTGCCCGAACTGCTGCGCGAGTTGGTTCAGCCGGACGGTGAAATGCCCGGCGCGCGTGAGACGCTTTTGGCGCGTTCGCTTGCGCTTTGCGCTGCGGCCACGCAGATGCGCCGCGTGTGCGAGGGGCTGATCGACTCCTGGCAGAAGGATGAAAACATATAAAAGCGGCGGCCAAAAGGGCCGGACGGCAGCGCCGTCCGGCCCTTTTGGCCGCCGCTTTCAGCGGACCCTGTCCGGTGTTTTGGACAGATGCGTTTTTTGAATGTTTTAAGTGTGAATATGCCCGCGCATGAAGAACAGACGAGAAAGCGGCGTCCATCCCGGCGCAGAAAGCGCAGGCCATAAACGGCCGCATCACGCTGCGCGTGAAAGACGGACATTTGCCCGCGCTGTCCGCAGTGCGGGCAGCGAATATTGACCGTTCCCGATGGTACTATATTTGTATGGATACTGAATATATTTTTTAGGAGCATGGAGCGTCCCCCTCACACTTGCTTGCACAGCATAAGTACGGCGCTTTTTTCTGAATTTTAACAAAGTCGCTGCTGCTTATTTACTAGTTTATACAAAATGTTGAAAATGTCAATGACGATCACGGAAAGTTTTGCCGGGCTATTGACCTGCCGGTGCGTAACGTGTAAAATTATGACGAATGCTTGCGAGAAGGAGTCGAACGCATGAAAAAGGTTTTGAGCGTGATATTATCGGTGCTGATGCTGGCTGTGGCTGGCTGCGGCCAGATTGCCGCGGGCGCGTCGTCCGGCGGGGAAGAAACGCCGGTTACGCTGAACCGTCCGGAGCACACGAGCGTATACGGCGTTGAAGCGCCCGACAGCCGCGACAGGCAGGCGCTCGGCGGCGCGCATACCGCGGTGCTTTCCTCGTCGGTTAACGGCGAGGTGCGCGGCGTGTGGATCTCCTATCTGACGCTTGAGCCGATGATCAAGGGAAAAACACAGGCGCAGTTTGTAAAGAACATCGGGGACGCGTTTGACCAGGCGGCCGACTTTGGATTCAATACGGTATTTGTCCACGCGCGGCCTTTTGGCGACGCGCTTTATAAGTCCGAATATTTCCCCTGGTCCCGTTATTTGACAGGTGAGGAGGGGCGCGACCCCGGTTACGACCCGCTGGAATTGATGGTTTCGCTCGCACATGAACGCGGTCTGCGTATTGAGGCGTGGATCAATCCCTATCGGGTACGGCTCGACGACAAGCCCATGTCGGCGGACAACCAGGCGAAAAAATGGCTGGCCAGCGGCAATGACGGCGCGCTCGCATGGAATGGCGGCGTTTATTACAATCCCGGCAGCGCCGCGGCGCGCGAGCTGATTGTAAACGGCGTGCGGGAGATTGTGGAAAATTATGATGTTGACGGTATTCATTTCGACGATTACTTTTACCCGACTACAGATTTGACGTTTGACGCGGCGACCTATCAGGCGTCCGGCAGCAGTCTGACGCAGGCCGACTGGCGGCGTGAGAATGTCAACAAGCTGGTGCATGACGTTTACGCCGCTGTGAAGGAGGCCAATCCCGATTGTCTGTTCGGCATCAGCCCGCAGGGCAATGTGGACATCAACTACAACGGTCAGTTTGCCGATGTGCGCACCTGGGTTTCCGAGCCGGGATATGTCGACTATATCTGTCCGCAGATTTATTATGGTTACCGCAACGGCACCGCTCCTTACGCGGAAACGGTCGCTCTGTGGGACAGCATGATTAAGGTCGATACCATCAAACTGTATGTCGGCATCGCTGCATACAAGGTCGGTACGGTCGATACCTGGGCCGGCGAGGGAAAGAACGAGTGGATTGATACGACGGACATTCTGGCGCGTATGGTCAAGACGGCCCGCAAGGCGGAGCATTATGGCGGCATTGTAATTTACAGCTATGAATCGCTGTTCGGCGATGTGTCTGAACAGATGAAGATCGAGCGCAACAACCTGAAAAAAGTATTTTGACCCGGCCGATGAGACAGGACGCGCGGCCTGCCCGCCTTACAAAGCAGGCTGCGCGGTAAGTCTGTGCGGTATATCGCCGCGCCGCGGATATAACCAGGCCCGGCGGATCGGTCCGCCGGGGCGGGGAGGCAAGCTGTGTTTAAAGACGCCCCCAATCGAAAAAAACTGATCCTCGTCCTGTCGGCAGTGTTCGTTTCTCTGACACTGCTGACGGGCGTTTTGGCTTATCTGAGCGGTCCGCTTACGGAGCTTGCGCAGGGGCCGGCGCAAAGCGAAGGCTCCGGGCCTTCGGAGAGCCGGCCGGACGGCGAACAGGGGATGGATGGTGAAATCTCCGAACAGGACGGACAGACAGCGGATTCTTCGCAGGCGTCTGTGCCGCCGGACGTCTCCGCTGAGAACCCCGCGCCGCCGGACGCGTCGTCCGCGCCGCCGGATACGGCCGGGGAGACGGGGACGGACAGTTCGGATAACGGACAGGCGGACGAGCCTGTTTATTTCAACGTGCCGACCGAGATGCGCGGCGTGATGATCTCCGCGGGGACCGATTATCTGACGAACGGGACGGATGTGAGCGCGCAGGAGCTTGCCACGCAGCTTGATGAAGCGCTTGCCGCCGCGCAGCAGCTCACGATGAACACAGTCATCATCGACACGCAGTACGGCGACAGCGTCCTGTTTGAGAGCAGCGCGCTGGAGAGCGCGCCGCTTGGGCTTGACGTGACGGAGTATCTCTGCGCAAAGGCGCGTGAAATGGGTTTTTACGTCTATGCGACATATGATGTCTCAACCCGTTCGGGCGGAGAGGGGCTGACCGCCGACGGCGCGGCTCTTGACGACCTGGCGGAAAATATCGGCGCGTTTGCCGAAGCGTACAAGCCGGACGGCATTCTGCTCGACGGCTATGAGTGCGCGGACAGCCCGGCGGCCTATGCCGGTTATCTGCAAAGCGGCGGCGGGATGGGCTATGAAGCGTATCAGCGCCAGGTCCCGCGCGCGCTGCTCGAGACGGCGGCCGCAGCGGTGCGTGAGAATGCGCCGGGCGTACAGGTCGGGCTTTATACGCAGGCGGTCTGGCAGAACAGCGACGCCGACCCGGACGGCTCCGATACGAAGGCTGAAACGACGGCTCTCGGCACGGGCAACGCAGATACGCGCGCCTTTGTAAAGGACGGGCTGTTTGATTTTGTGATGGTCAAAAACTACGGCTCCACGAACGAGGAGACGGCGCGGTTCGGCGTTGTTGCGGCGTGGTGGGCCGGCGTTGTCGACGGTACGGATACAAAGCTTTATATGATGCACGCCGCCGACCGTGTTGGGACGCAGTCGGTCGGCTGGACGGTTTATGAGCAGCTCACGGCGCAGATAATCCGCCTTGAGGAGGCAGGCGGCAGCTCTGGCAGCGCGTTTAATTCGCTCGCGGCCCTGCGCAGCGACCCCGGAGGCAGCACGACGACGCTGATCCAGTATTTAAACGACGAGATCAACGAGCAGTGGGTGCTCACGCAGCTCGCTGTCACAAAGCCGGCGGAGCTGACCTTTACGACACAGGAACAAACCGTCACCTTCCAGGGCGCCTCCGACCCGCAGGCGGATGTGACGCTCAACGGGGAAAAAATTCCGACGAACGAAAGCGGTTACTTTACAATCCGCGAGGAACTCAAGGCGGGACTGAATACCTTTACGATCGAACACAAGGGCAAGAGCCTGACTTACAACATCACGCGCATCGTGCAGGTCATCAAGGAGGTCAGCCCGACAGGGAAAATTTCCGTAGACGGCGGGATGCAGGTGTCCGTCTCCGCACTGGCTTATGAGGGCGCGCAGGTGACGGCGAGCGTGGGCGGGCAGACGATCCAGCTCACCGAAACGGAGGACGACACGGACGAGGCCGAGCGCGATTCGGGCTACCGGCTGTATGTCGGCGTATTTACAGCGCCGAGCGCGTCGGCGACCGCTACCTCGATGGGCAATATTACCTTTACCGCCACTGCCCAGGGAGAGACACAGACGATGCAGGGTGCGTCCGTCACTGTCAACAAGCTCGCCGTGATGGGCGACGGCGCGGTCGTTTATGTTACCGCGGACCAGGCCGAGACGTTCCCGACCGACACGCTCAACGACAATTCAAATCCGAATTATTTCCCGCTGCCGCAGGGAACGGTTGACAAGACGTATGGCGACGAGATCGTTTATAAAAACGGCAGCGTGACCAAGACCTATTGGAAGCTGGAATCGGGCGTGCGCGTCTATTCCTCCGATATCAAGGCGAGCGGCGGAGCTATGCCGGATCAGAACGTTATTTCCGATATGCGTATCAAGACTTCCGGTTCGTATACGACTGTCACGCTCGATATGACACAGAAGGTCCCCTACAAAGTGGAGTACGACGGCAGCCGCCTTGTGTTCCGGTTCCAATACACGGCTGAAACGCCCGGTTCCGCCGATGGAAAGGGCATCTTTGAGTCCGCCTCGTGGGATGGGTCAAATCTGGTGCTGACGCTTAAAAAGGCGGGTGGCTTCATCGGATACAGAGCGTATTATGAGGGCGACAGCCTGAACCTGCGCTTTCACAATTCCCCGGGCGGCCTTTCGGGCGCGCGGGTGGTCGTGGACCCAGGACACGGCGGAAACGACCCGGGCGCGGAGGGTTTCTATCCGGGCAAGGACGAAGCGGATATCAACTACGCGATCGCTGAAAAGCTCGTAGCGGACCTCAAGAGCCAGGGCGCGTCCGTGCTGATGACGCAGCCGGGCTCCACGATGGCCACGCGTCTGGCGGCCGCGCGTTCCTTCAATGCGCAGGTGCTTGTCAGCGTCCACAGCAACACCGCGCCGAACAGCTCGGCCAAGGGAACGGAGGTTTACTATTTCTATCCGTTTGCAAAACAGCTTGCCGCCAATATATCCGCAAATGTGGCGTCGGCGCTCGGCACGGACAACCGCGGCGCGAAAGCCGGGCTTTACTACATGACGCGCGAAAGCCAGTTTGCTTGCGTGTTGGCTGAGATTGGATTTTTGTCGAATGACGACGAATATACAAAGATGATCAATTCCAAATATCAAAACCGTATCGCAGAAGCGATTGCAAACGGCGTAAGCGCGTATCTGGGGGGGACAAGCTCCGGATATTACGGCTCCGACGATGAGGAGGAAGGTGACGATGAGGACAGCGGCGATGAGGATAGCGGCGACGCGGTTGAAAGCGTATCGCTCGACCGCGAGAAGCTTTCAATGCGCGTGGGCGAGACATATCAGCTCGAGGCGACCGTCCGCCCGCGGACAGCGGAGAATAAGGATGTCACATGGGAGTCGGATGACGAGGATGTCGTCGAGGTATCGCCGTCCGGAGAGCTGACCGCTGTCGGCGAGGGAGAGGCGCAGGTCACTGTTACGACGGATGACGGCGGCGAGACGGCGGTCTGCACCGTCAAAGTGCGCGGCGACGCTTCGGACGATGAGCAAGACGATGAGCAGGCCGACCCGGAGGAAGGCGTGCTTGTGGAATCGATTTCCATTTCCGGTCCGGACGAGCTGGAGGCGGATGGCTCCCGCAGCGAATACACCGGCGAGGTGTCGCCTGCCAACGCCGAGGACCCCGGTATCAAGTGGAGCGTGAGCGATCCGGATATTCTGGAGATTTCAAAGATCAGCGACGACGAGCACACCGTATATGTCGAGGGACTCCAGGAGGGCACGGCGTATCTGATCGCCGAGGGCTACAATGGCAGCGAGGCCATCGAAAAATTTGAGATACGCGTGGTTTCATGACGTAAGCGCGCTGCGGGTATTTTCGTATTGCGTCTGCTCACAAAGTTTGATATAATTATTCAGAAAAATTTGTTTATTAGTTTACAAATTTTAAAAACAGAACCCGCATGCGCGTGGTTCGGGAGGCAGGAGTGAAAGAATGTACAAAATCGTAAGAAAACGCGCCCTCAATGACAGCGTGACTTTGATGGAGGTGCAGGCGCCGCACATCGCCAAAAAAGCGAAGGCGGGCCAGTTCATCATTTTCCGCGTCGATGAGCAGGGCGAGCGCGTGCCGCTGACCATCGCGGATTATGACCGCGAGGCCGGGACGGTGACGATCATTTATCAGATTGTAGGCGCTTCGACAAAGCTGCTCAATACGCTGGAGGAGGGCGATAGTATTCTGGACTTTGTCGGCCCGCTCGGCGTACCCACGCATATTGACCCGAACGCAAAGCGTGTTTGCGTGATCGGCGGCGGCGTCGGAACGGCGATTGCCTATCCGCAGGCCAAAGCGCTGCATAACGCCGGCATCGCGGTCGATATGATCGCGGGATTTCGTTCGAAGGATATCGTGATCCTTGAGGACGAAATGAAGGCTGTCACCGACCATCTGTATATCATGACCGACGACGGCACCTACGGCGAAAAGGGGCTCGTCACAAATAAGCTTCAGGCGCTGATCGACGCCGGCGAACAGTACGACGAGGTGATCGCGATCGGCCCGGTCATTATGATGAAGTTTGTCGCAGCCACCACAAAGCCCTACGGCATTAAGACGCTCGTATCGCTCAACCCGATCATGGTCGACGGAACGGGCATGTGCGGCGGCTGCCGCGTCAAGGTCGGCGGCCAGATGAAATTTGCATGTGTCGACGGCCCGGATTTTGACGGCCATGAGGTCGATTTCGACGAGCTGATGCACCGCAACAGCTTTTATAAAGAGCGCGAGGCCGCGGATCGCGAGGACCCGGCCCATATCTGCCGCCTGACAGGAGGAAAACGCAATGCCTAATATGTCGCCTAAGAAGCATCCGATGCCGGAACAGGCGCCGGATGTACGCAACCATAATTTCGAGGAGGTCGCGCTCGGCTATACGGCTGAGATGGCGATGGAGGAAGCGCAGAGATGCCTGCACTGCAAGCATCAGCCGTGTGTGGCCGGCTGTCCGGTCAACGTACATATCCCGCAGTTCATTGCAAAGGTGGCTGAGGGCGATTTTGCCGGCGCATACCGTGAAATTGCGCTGACCAACGGCCTGCCGGCTGTCTGTGGACGTGTCTGCCCGCAGGAGACGCAGTGCGAGGGTAAATGTGTGCGCGGGATCAAGGGTGAACCGGTTGGAATCGGCCGGCTGGAGCGGTTTGTCGCGGACTGGTGGATGGAGCATGGAGACGGTAAAACAGAAAAGCCTGCCTCCAACGGCCACCGTGTCGCGGTGGTCGGCGCTGGCCCGGCCGGTTTGACCTGCGCCGGCGATCTTGCGAAAATGGGCTATGAGGTTACTGTGTTCGAGGCGCTCCAGACGGCCGGCGGCGTGCTTGTCTATGGAATCCCGCAGTTTCGTCTGCCAAAGGAGATCGTCGCGCGCGAGGTTGGCGCGCTCAAGGAGCTTGGCGTCGATATTGAGACAAATATGGTCATCGGCAAGGTCGATTCGGTCGACGAACTGTTTGAGCAGGGCTATGAAGCCGTGTTCATCGGTTCCGGCGCGGGCCTGCCGAGCTTTATGGGCATCGAGGGCGAAGGGCTGCTCGGCGTCTATTCAGCCAATGAGTATCTGACACGCATCAATCTGATGAAAGCATATCGTGAAGGGTACGACACGCCGATTGCAAAATCGAAGGCGGTCGCCGTTGTCGGCGGCGGCAATGTGGCGATGGACGCGGCCCGCTGCGCCAAGCGTATGGGCGCGGACACCGTTTACATCGTTTACCGCCGCTCCATGCAGGAGCTGCCCGCCCGCGCCGAGGAGGTCCATCATGCGCAGGAGGAAGGCATTGTCTTTAAGCTGCTCAACAATCCTGTGAAGATCATCGGCGATGAAAACGGGCATGTCACAGGGATCGAATGTATTGAGATGGAGCTTGGCGAGCCGGACGCGTCCGGACGCCGCCGTCCGATCCCGAAGGAAGGCAGCAATTTTGTGCTCGACGTCGATACGGTCATCATGTCGATTGGAACAAGCCCGAACCCGCTGATCCGCTCTACAACGACCGGCCTGGAGGCGAATAAACACGGCTGCCTGGTGGCGGACGAAAAGGGCGCGACGACAAAGCCCGGCGTGTTCGCCGGCGGCGACGCCGTGACAGGAGCGGCGACGGTGATCCTCGCGATGGGCGCGGGAAAAACCGCCGCGCAGTCAATTGACGAATATATCCGTTCCAAAAATTAAACGTCGGTCATATTCAGAACCTGTATTCACAGCCGGAGGATGCTGGACAGGCTTTTAAAACGGGGCGCTTAAAGCGCCCCGTTTTTCTGTGCCCGGCGGGCTGGGCCGGCGGGCATGATTTTTTCTCCGCGTGCATAGACTTGTCTTATCAGGGATCAGCGCCGGTTTACCGGCAGGCTTGCCCCTACAACCTCAGACAACTGGTTCCAGATAAAGGAGAAGGACGATTATGACGGTTCATACACCCCATCCCCCGCGCAGACGGCCGGGTGTGCCGGTACGCAGCGGAAAAACAAAGGATCCCTACCTGTTTCTGATGACGGTGCAGATTGTGCTTTGTGTTTTGCTTGGCGGCGCGTCATTCGCGTTGGCACAATTGAATCCAACGCTTGCGCATGAGGTTGGCGCGCAATACCGCGCTTATTTAGAATCGGACGGCGCCGGTCTGACGCTGGAATTTCCGTCTGATCTGCCGGCCCGCGTCGGACAGGCAGCCGGCCGTGCGGCCGATTGGCTGTCGCAGAAGGCCGGCGGCTTATTCATGCCGCGCGGTCAGACGCCGCCGGAGGCTGTCGGTTCCACGGCTGATGCACAGCAGCCGGCAGACAGCGAACAGCAGCCATCGGCGGAAAGCATGCCGCTTGACGCCTGGAACGCGTTTGTAAAGGCGCAGGCGGATGACGGCGCCAAAGACGCCGCCTTTGGCGAGACGGAAGCAACAGCACAGACAGCATCCGCACAGCCCGGCGGCGCAGGCGGCTGGATGGACGCAAAGAAGGAGGAAGGCAAGGCCGCGCCGGAAGCCTGCGCGCTCGCTCCAATTTTTGTTTCCGCGCTTGTGGAACCGCCGTCGTCGGGCACAGTGACCTCCCTGTATGGCTGGCGCGAACACCCGATCAGCGGTGCGGATGATTTTCACCGGGGGCTTGATATCGCCGCGCCGGAGGGTGTGGGCGTATATGCCGCGCTTCCTGGGCGCGTAGCCGAGGTGGATACGTCTGCCATTTACGGCAATTACATCACGCTCGACCACGGCGGGGGGCTTCAAACAACCTATTGCCACTGCTCAAAGATTGTCGCGCCTGCCGGCGCGAATCTGCGCCGCGGCGAGCTGCTTGCATATGTCGGCAGCACGGGCATTTCCACCGGGCCACATGTCCATTTTGAAATCAGCCTGAACGGGAAGTATTATAATCCCGCCTGGGTGTTGGACGGGATGGACGGCTATGGGGTTTAAGTTTCATGGGACACACTATTTTTTTACATTTGGTTTTTTTATGGTGCTGGCGCTTTATATGCTGTTTGACCGGACAGGCGCGGGCTTGCCGGCGCTTTGCTGTGTCGCGCTGCACGAGTGCGGGCACATCGCGGCGATGCATTTAGTCGGCGCGCGCGTGACCGATTTGCAGTTCTGTGCGTTCGGCGTGCGTATGAAAAAACAGGGCTTGCTTTCCTATGGACAGGAGGCGGCGGTCTATTTCGGAGGCGCGGCGGCAAATCTTGCCGCGCTGGCGGCGGTCTTTCCGTTTGCCGGCTGGAACTTATTCACAACGGCGAACGCCGCGTTAGCGGTATTTAACCTGCTTCCCATCGGCCGGCTTGACGGCGGCGTCCTGCTGCATCTTCTATTGTGCCGTGCGGGCGGTTTGGAGAGAGCGGATCTGCTGCGCCGGGTGATCGGCTTTGTTATTCTGACGCCGCTGTTTGCGGGCGGCTTTTGGCTGCTTATGCGTGGAAACTGCACGCTTCTTTTTACAGCGGTCTACCTCGCCGTTACGCTTCTGTGCGCATGACCGGTACGAGCCGCCCCGACTGGGTCGGCTCTTGGCAATGCAGGAAAAATGGTGGGGGAAGGGGGAATTGTGTTGGGGAAAAATTGGTTGAGACACAATGCGTAATATGGTACAATATGCGCAGTGCAAACGGCAAACGCCGTTTGCAGCCGCCTTATGGCGGCTGCCGCTGCAAAGCAGCGGACCGCGCATGTTACACCACAGCCAAAACCGGCTTTGCCGGTTTCGCTGCCGCTTTGCGGCAGGCAAGCCCGAATGGGCTTGTTGCTGTGGTATAATAACCGCAGAGCGGTTATTATACCAATCTTATGGCCAGGGCGATACGCGGGCGCGGCCCGCTCCCGCCATGATGGCCGATTATACCATGCCGCTTCGCGGACATGGTATAATAACCGCAGAGCGGTTATTATACGGGGGTTATGCCCAACGGCTCGCCGCTTGCGCGGCAACCGCCTTTTGATGGGCAATGATACCATGCCGCTTCGCGGCCATGGTATCATATGTGCAGAGTAAATGGCAAAGCCGTTTGCAGCCGCCATCCAATCGCAAAGCGGTTGCTTCATCTGATTATGGCAGATTCAGCATGGGTAAACTGAATGTATCGCCGGACTGTCAGAAAACAGCGGGATGGTTACTATATAAAGAAAAGGATGGACAAGCTATGAAAATCATTGCCCCCCAGGCATGGAGAGAGGATATCGCACTATTTAAAGAAAAAACGGACGCTTTCTACGCAGGGGAACTGGACAAGGGCGCCTATAAGGCTTTTTCCGGCTACTATGGAAGCTACGCGCAAAGAGGCGGGAAGGCGAATATGCTTCGCCTGCGCATGACGGCAGGCCGTGTGACCAGGGAGAAAATGGAATATACGGCAAAGGCGCTGCGTCAATATGATGTAAAAAGGCTGCATTTTACCACGTGTCAAACCATTCAGCTCCACGACCTTCAGCCCGAACAGGTATACGGCATTATGGAGGGCGCTCTGGATGCGGGAATTGTGACAATCGGCGGCGGCGGGGATTTTCCCCGCAATGTGATGTGTTCTCCGCTTTCCGGCGTGGAGCAGGATGAATTTTTTGATGTGCTCCCGTGGGCGCAGGCGGCCGGGGAGTATCTTATGAGCTTTATCAAGGCTGAGAAGATGCCGCGGAAATTAAAGGTCGGATTTTCCAATTCTCCAAAGAATCTGACGCATGCGACGTTCCGCGATTTAGGCTTTGCGGCAAGGGCGGACGGGCTGTTCGACGTATACAGCGCGGGCGGTCTTGGGAACAATCCCCGCTTTGGCGTCAGGGTGGCCCAGGCGGTCCAGCCGGAAAAAATCCTTTACTATATCAAAGCCATGTGGCTGACCTTCTGCGCTTACGGAAATTATGAAAACCGTGCAAAGGCGCGCACCCGTTATATGCAGGACGCGCTGGGCGGTCCCGAAAACTATGCAAAGGCGTACCGCGAGAAATTGGACGAGGCGTTTGGCGGCGAGGATCTGACGATTGTTGTAGAGCCTGTCGCTTTTGATAAGCAGGGCGACGGCTCCACGGCGCAGGGCCGCCGGGTCCTGGAGCAAAAGCAGGAGGGCCTTTACACGGTGCAGTGGCATCCGATCGGCGGACAGCCCACGCCGGAGGAATTTTGCGCTTTAAGCGATGCATTGGCGGAGATGCCTGGCGCAGAAATGCGTCTCGCGCCGGACGAAACGGCCTATATTATCAACCTGACAGGAAACGAAGCCCAAAAGGTGTTGGAATTGACAAAAAACAGCGCCGGTACACTGTTCGAAAATTCAGTAAGCTGTATTGGAGCGCAGATCTGCCAGGTAGGTTTGCGTGATTCCCAGGCGCTCTTGACAGCTTGTATAGATGCGGTGCGCAAGGCGGGAATTCCCGATAAGGCCCTGCCCCAGATTCATATTTCCGGCTGTCCGTCCTCATGCGGCACTCATCAGATTGGCGCGCTGGGCTTCAGAGGTGGTGTGAAATCCGTGGATAAGAAGCCGCAGCCGGCGTTTGTCCTGTTTGTCAACGGGGACGAGCGCCAGGGCAAAGAAGCCATGGGACGGGAACTGGGGACGATTTTGGAGACGGAGATTCCAGCCTTTCTGGTGGAACTTGGAACGGCCGTTGCGAAAAGCGGAATGGATTTTGACGCTTGGAACACGGCCGAACCGGAGGCGTTGGAACGTATTGCCGCGCAGCACCTGGCTTGATGGGAAACATTACGAACAGGCATGCCGATTCTTGTCCGCTGAACGTATCATTGGGGTTTGCTTGAGAAAGACGGATATTCCAGTTTTTTAAGCGTTCCCCCGCTGCTGTACAGCTTTGGGCCATGCGGGCCGCTGAGGTCCGCATGGCCTTTTATGGAGCTGCGCGGCGGGGCGGCAAAGATACGCATAATGGGAATTGTCAAGAAATTGATGGAACTTGAAATACAGGGATGTTTGCGATACAATAACACATAGTATTATGGGATGGTTTGCCCTTGTGGAAGGATGTACGAACACATGAATGTCAGAAAGGCGCTGGAGAGGGTGCTTTTGCAGGTGCAGAAGCCCGCGCGTTATACAGGCGGTGAATTGGGAAGCGTTGTGAAGGACGCGGCGTCGGTGGACGTGCGGTTCGCGTTCTGTTTCCCGGATTTGTATGAGGTGGGCATGTCGCACCTTGGGATGAAGATTCTCTATTCGCTGATGAACGCACGCGACGATATCTGGTGCGAGCGGGTGTTCGCACCGGGCGACGATTTTGAACGCGTGATGCGCGAACATCAAATTCCGTTGTTCGGGCTTGAGAGCCTGGATGCAATCGCTGATTTTGATATGATCGGCTTTACGCTCCAGTATGAATTGAGCTTCACGGCGATCCTCAACATGCTCGATCTCGCGGGGCTAAAGGTGCGTTCAAAGGACCGTCCGGGTTTCGCTCCGCTCGTTGTGGCGGGCGGCCCGTGCGCCTGCAACCCCGAGCCGATCGCCGATTTCATCGATTTGTTTATCCTGGGCGAGGGTGAGGAGGTCAACCTCGAGCTGATCGACCTGTACAAAACCTGCAAGCGCGAGGGCGCATCCAAGGAGGCGTTTCTGCGGCGCGCCGCGCAGATCGAAGGCATCTATGTGCCGTCGCTTTACGACGTAGCCTATCGGCCCGATGGCACGATTGCCGCCGTCACGCCGCGCGGGGATGCGCCGGCTGTCGTGCATAAGCGCATCATCCGCGATCTGGACAGCGTTTTTTATCCTGAAACGTTCGTTGTTCCGTTTACGGAGACCGTCCATGACCGCGCGATGGTCGAGGTGCTGCGCGGATGCATCCGCGGGTGCCGGTTCTGCCAGGCCGGGTTCATTTACCGGCCATTTCGGGAGAAGCGCCACGAAACGCTCAACAAAAACGCGCGCGCCCTGTGCGATAGTACCGGGTACGACGAGGTATCCCTCACAAGCCTTTCAACGAGTGATTATTCAGAGATTGAGCCGCTTTTAAACGAGATGCTCACCTGGACGGAGCCTGACGCGGTCAATATTGCGCTGCCGTCGCTGCGCGTCGATAATTTTTCCAGGGAGCTGATGGAGCGCGTGGCGGCTGTGCGCAAATCATCTCTGACCTTCGCGCCGGAGGCGGGGACGCAGCGCCTGCGGGATGTAATCAATAAAAACGTCACGGAGGAGGAGGTCCTGCGTACCTGCAAAACGGCGTTTTCCGGCGGTTATACAAATGTAAAGCTCTATTTTATGATGGGGCTGCCGACCGAAACGGACGAGGATATCGCGGGGATCATCCATCTGGCGCAGAAGGTTGTGGACGCGTTTTACCACATGCCGGACAAGCCGAAGGGACGCGGCGTCAATGTGACGGTGTCTGTGGCGTGCTTTGTGCCGAAGCCGTTTACGCCGTTCGAGTTCGAACCGCAGGACACGATGGAGGAATTGCGCCGCAAACAGAAAATTTTGCTTGACACGGTTTCGTCGCGTAAAATTTCCGTCAAATACCACGACAGCCCGACCAGTTTTCTGGAGGCGGCGCTCGCGCGCGGAGACAGGCGGCTGTGCCCGGTGGTCGAATACGCGTGGCGCGAAGGCTCGCGGCTTGACGGCTGGAACGATTTCTTTTCCATGGAGCGTTGGGAGGACGCGGCCGCGGTCTGCGGCGTCGACTTCTCATTTTACGCCAACCGCCGGCGCGCCTATGACGAGGTGATGCCGTGGGACCATCTCGATTACGGTGTGTCGAAGGCGTTTCTGGTGCGGGAAAATGAGCGCGCCCACGCTGGCGGCACAACGCCGCACTGCCGCGCCCATTGCTCGGGCTGCGGCGCTAACCGTCTGTTGGGAGGTGCGTGCTTTGGGGACTGATCTGTTTGCCGTGACGGCGCGCGTCTTTTATAAAAAGCAGGGACGCGCAAAGTATATTTCGCATCTCGACCTGGTGCGCTGCATTTCACGCGCGCTCAAGCGTTCGAAGCTGCCCGTATGGCACACGCTCGGCTTTCATCCGCATGTGTATCTGACGTTTGCGCTGCCGCTTGCGCTCGGTTATGAGAGCGAATGCGAATCGATGGATTTCCGCCTGACCGAAACGCTGCCGATGGAAGCCGTCGTCGACCGCCTCAACGCCGTGCTGCCGGAGGGAATCTGCTGCTATGCGGCCGCGCCCGCCGTCATGAAGCCGGACGCGATCAAATGGGCCGACTACACGGTGACGCAGGAGTTTGACAGCGTGGACCCGGATGAAGCGTGGCGGGCGTTCGCGGGCTGGTGCGCCAGAGAGACGGTTCCGGTCGTCAAGAAGGGGAAAAAAGGCGAGCGCGTCGTCGATGTGAAGCCGCATTTTACCCTTGGGGAACCGCATGCTGAAGGCGATACGCTGACATTTTCCATCCGCGCGGCTGCCGGCAGCGCCTTTAACCTGAATCCGACGCTGCTGCTTGACACGTTCGCGCAGGAGGGCGGCGCCCGCGCCGGTTGGGTGCGCGTGGTGCGCACGGCTGTGCTCGACGGAAATCTGCGGCCGTTCGAGTAAGCAAAACGATGCCATGAGGAGGTATTTGAATATGGTTACAAGGAAAGAAAATATCCGCCCCATTATAAAGGAGCAGATGCGCGGCGGCGACGGACGCGCGGTGCAGACGCCGGTGATCGATGAGGCGCAGTTTTGCGGCCATGGACGCCTGTTTGCAAAGATGACGCTTGAGCCGGGCTGTTCGATCGGCTGGCACGAGCACCACGGTGAGAGCGAAACGTTTTATATCCTCGCCGGCGCGGCGCGCTACTGCGACAACGGCGAATGGGTCACGCTGCGCGCAGGCGACTGCGCATACACGCCTTCCGGCGAGGGGCACAGCATCGCCAACGCCGGGACACAGCCGCTCGAATTTATGGCGCTGATCGTCAAAGCCTGACGGCAAAAGGTGCATCGGAAAAAATTTTGGAAAATGCTTGCATTACAAAGTGCATTGTGGTAACATATATAAGCATGTAATGAACGTTGGAGCCTGCAACGGGCGTTCGTGCCCAATCCTACCGGGATTGTACATGAAACCGGACAGTCCTCTGCCATCGCTCGAATGGGAATGAATGTCTGTAAAAAGAAGGAGGAAGCGTAAATGGACGCTTTGAAGCACATTGTCAGCGACTGCGCGAAAGCGGAGCTGCCCAAGATCGAGATCGGCGACACCGTCAAGGTTCACGTCTGGATCAAAGAGGGCGAGAAAAAGAGAATCCAGGTTTTTGAAGGCACCGTCATCGCCAAGAAGCACGGCGGCATCTCCGAGACCTTTACCGTCCGCCGTGTGGCGCACGGCTGCGGCGTGGAGAGGGTTTTCCCGATCCATTCGCCCAACATTGACAAGGTGGAACTGGTCCGCAACGGCCGCGTCCGCCGCAGCAAGCTTTATTATCTGCGCGACCGTGTCGGCAAGGCCGCCAAGGTCAGGGATGTCATCCGCTAAAAGCAGCGGGGCGCTTGGGGAAAGGGACGTGGAAACGTCCCTTTTTCGTTTTCTGCGCCCGATAACGACGCGTTTCGTTATTGGGCGTTTTTTGTTTACAATCCGCTTCTTGCATCGCGCCGCGCGGTGTGATACGATGGAGGGGACTTCAGGGACGCGCCGCGTCCGTGGGAAGGAGGTCGCGCCGTGGAAAACGGATTGCCGCCGGAGTGGAAGCGAGAGTGGGATTTTCGCTATGATATCAGAAATTCGCTCAACAACGTGCGCCGTCCGGGCGAAGCGGTCACGGAGCTGTATGAATGGATTGAATCGTGCGTGCTGGCAATCGTCGTAATTCTGACGCTGTTTACATTTGTGTTGCGCACAGCCACGGTTTCAGGCCCTTCGATGGCGCCGACGCTGCACGACGGCGACCGCCTGATTTTGATGCAGGCGGGTTACAACGATCCGCAGTATGGCGATATCGTTGTCATCGACCGCGCCGCGCACGGCCAGCCGCCGATCATCAAGCGGGTGATCGGGCGCGCGGGCGACGAGATTGATATTGATTTCGATACGGGTGAGGTGCGCCGCAACGGCATGTTGCTTGACGAGCCATATATCAATGAACCGACGTATATAAACCTTGGCGCCGAGTTCCCGGCCGTCGTGCCGGAAGGGCATATTTTTGTATTGGGGGACAACCGCAACCACTCGTCGGACAGCCGCGACGTATCGATCGGCATGATCGATCTGCGGCAGGTGATGGGGCGCGCGGTGTTCCGCTTTTTCCCGGTCAGCGCGGCGGGCGCGCTGACAGACTGACAGGACGGAGGAATCACGATGGATACAGAGCGCGAAGCGGATATGTCCTTTGAGCGGGACGAGCCGAACGAACCGGACGGCCGCCCAGACGCGCCCGGGGATGGAGGACAGCAGCGCGCGGGCGGCTCCTGCGCCGAGGCGTACGAGTGGGCTGAATCGTTTCTTGTGCCGCTTTTGCTGTTTTTGGTTGTGTTTGTGTTCTTTGTGCGGCTGGCGACGGTCAACGGCATCTCCATGGAGCCGACGCTGCACGAGGGGCAGCGTCTTGTGTTGCGCCAGATCGGCTATGAGCCGCAGTATGGCGACATTGTCGTTGTCGACCGTACCCAGGACGGCGAGGAGCCGCTTGTCAAGCGCGTCATTGGCAAGGCGGGCGACGTTATCTATATCGATTTTAACACACACGAGGTCTGGCGCAACGACGAGCTGCTCGACGAGCCGTATATCAACGAGCCGACTGCGCTTTCCGGCGATTTGACTTTCCCGACGCGCGTGCCGGAGGGCTGCGTGTTCGTCATGGGGGACAACCGCAATCACTCGCTCGACAGCCGTGACAGTTCGGTCGGCATGGTTGACGAGCGGCGTGTGATGGGTGAAGCGGTGTTCCGTATCTATCCGCTCGACAAGATCGGAGGCGTCTGATGGAGGAGTTTGGATTTGCAAACGGCCCGGCGGCCGTGGACATGCCGTCAATCCAGTGGTTCCCTGGACATATGGCAAAGACACGCCGTCTGATGGCGGACAGCCTTCGCCTCGTCGATATCCTGGTGGAGCTTGCGGACGCGCGCATCCCTGTCTCAAGCCGCAACCCGGAGATCGGGCGCCTAGCCGGCCAAAAGCCGCGTGTGTTGCTGCTCAATAAATGCGATGCCGCCGACGACGCCATAACGCGCCGCTGGCTTGATTACTATGCGGGCGCCGGCCTGCCCGCGCTCGCGGCCGACTGCCGCAGCGGGCGCGGATTGGGGGCGTTTTTGCCGCTTGTGCGCGAGACGCTCGCGCCGCAGCTTGCCAAACGCGCCGCCAAGGGCATGTCCGGACAGCCTGTGCGTATGATGGTGGCCGGCGTGCCGAACGTCGGCAAATCGTCGCTGATCAACCGGCTGGCCGGTTCCAGACGCGCCAAGGTGGAGGACCGTCCCGGCGTGACGCGCGGGCGGCAGTGGGTATCGCTCGGCAAGGGCGTCGAGCTGCTCGATATGCCCGGCGTGCTCTGGCCGAAGTTTGAGGACCCGGCCGTCGGCGAGCGTCTTGCGTTTACCGGGGCGGTCAAGGACGATATCGTCGATATTGAATTGCTCGCGATGCGCCTGCTCGCGCTGCTGGCCGCGGACTATCCAAAGCAGCTCGCGCAGCGGTACCGCTTCGCGCCGGGCGAGGCGGACGGACTCGACGCGTATGGGCTTTTGCGCCTTGTCGGCAAAAAGCGCGGGATGCTTGCCGCGGGCGGGGAGGTCAACACGGAGCGCGCCGCGATCACGATGCTCGATGAATTCCGCAGCGGGAAGCTCGGGAAATTTACGCTGGAGGTTCCGCCGGAGAAATGAATATGTACGAATTTGAACAGGCCGCGCGCCGGGAGGGTTATGCGGCTGTCTGCGGCGTCGACGAGGCCGGACGCGGGCCGCTCGCCGGGGATGTGTACGCTGCCGCGGTCATTCTGCCGCCGGGGCTTGAGCTTGCGGGCGTAAACGATTCAAAAAAACTGTCTGAAAAGAGGCGCGAGGCGCTTTACGGCGTGATTACAGAGCAGGCGGCCGCATGGTGCGTTGCCTCGGCGAGCGTAGAGGAAATTGAACGGCTCAATATTTTACAGGCGTCGCTGCTGGCGATGCGCCGCGCGGTGGAGGGGCTTGGCGTGCGCGCGGATTTCGCGCTCGTCGACGGAAACCGCGATCCGCATTTTGAAGGCGTGCCGTGTAAAACAATCGTCGGCGGCGACGGCAAAAGCGCGTCGGTTGCGGCAGCGTCGATCTTGGCCAAGGTGACGCGCGACCGTTATATGGAACAGTTGGCCGCGCGGTATCCGCAGTATGGCTTTGAGCGCCACAAGGGCTACGGGACGCAGGCGCACCGCGAGGCGCTGCTGAAATACGGCCCGTGCCCGGCGCACCGGAAGCTGTTCCTGCGAAGGCTCGGGCTGTGAGCGCGCGTACATACGGCGCGGCCGGGGAGGCGTTTGCGGCCAGCGCGCTGGAGGCGGAGGGCTACCGCATCCTGGAGCGCAACTGGCGCAGCGGCCGCAGCGAGATCGACCTGATCGCCCAGCGCGGCGATATCATTGCATTTGTCGAGGTCAAAACGCGCGGCGAACACGCGCTGGCCGCGCCGGCGGCGTTTGTCACAAGGGCGCAGCGCCGGCGCATCGCGCTGGCCGCGGTGGAATATCTGCGTGCGCGCGGCATATATAATACGGGGGCCGTGCAGCCGAGGTTCGACGTGTTTGAGATCGTGACCGGCGGCCCGGACGGCGCGTGCGTAACGCGCTTTTCGCATCTTGTAAACGCATACGATACGGGGGATCTGGATGTATTTCTTTGACCTGCACTGCGATACAATCACCCGCCTGAACACAGGCGAGCGCCTTGAGCCGGGGGACCGCAGCCTGCGCCGCAACGGCGCGCACATCGACCTGGAGCGCATGGAGGGGCTTTCATGGTGCCAGTGCTTCGCGGTCTTTATGCCGGATGGGCTGCGCGGACGCGCCGCGATCGATTATTATGAGCAAAACCTCCGCTTTTTCCGCGCGCAGCTTGCCGCGAACAAAGACCGCATCGCCCAGGTGCGCACGGCCGATGAAATCCTTGCTGCGGTGAAGGACGGGAAATGCGCCGCGCTGCTCACCGTGGAGGGCGGTTCCGTGCTCGCGGGGGAACCGTCGCGTGCGGCGGAGCTGGCGGCCGACGGCGTGCGGATGCTGACGCTTACGTGGAACGGGGAAAACGAGCTGGGCAGCGGCGCGGATATGCCGGGCGGCCTGACGCCCAGGGGCGTCAAGGCCGTCGAGGCGTGCGAGGATGCGGGGATCATCATTGATGTTTCGCATCTCAACGACCGCGGCTTTGGGCAGATGGCCGACCTGGCGCGGCGGCCGTTTGTCGCGTCGCATTCGAATGCGCGCGCCGTCTGCAACCACCGGCGCAACCTGACGGATGAACAGTTTATGCGCATCGTGGCTGCCAAAGGGCTGGTCGGGTTAAATTTCTGCACGCATTTTCTTTCGGAGGAGATTGCCGATCCCCCGTTTTCGTGCCTGGCGGCGCATATCGAGCATTTCCTGTCGCTTGGCGGCGAGCAGACGCTCGCGCTCGGTTCCGATTACGACGGGACGGATGTGCCGTCGTGGCTCGACCCGGCGCGTAAGGTGGAGGACCTCTACCAGCTTGTGTGCGGGGCGTTCGGCCAGGCGCTGGCCAACCGTCTCTTTTTTGAAAACGCGCTCGACTTTATGAAACGGTACGAGCTTGCCGGGGAGGGATAGGCGGTGGCGCTATATACAATCGGTGATCTGCACCTGTCGCTTTCCGGCGATCATGCGATGGATGTGTTCCCGGGATGGGAGAGGTATGTCGGCCGCATTGAAGAAAACTGGCGCGCGAAGATTTGCGCGGACGATACGGTCGTACTGCCGGGCGATACCTCCTGGGGAATGTCGCTGGAGGGGGCGCTCGCCGACTTTAAGTTTCTGGAATCCCTGCCCGGCAAAAAAATCATGCTCAAGGGCAACCACGACTACTGGTGGACGACTAAGGCAAAGATGGAGGCTTTTTTTTCGGCGCACGGATTAAAGTCGCTGCAAATCCTCAATAATAACTGCGTTGCTGTGGACGGCGTGGCTGTCTGCGGCTCGCGCGGGTGGCTGTTCGAGACGGGCGAGCCGTTTGACGATAAGATCATCAACCGGGAAGCGATCCGTCTGGAGCTTTCGATCGCCGAAGCCGAAAAGACGGGGCTGGAGCCGGTCGCCTTTTTGCACTATCCGCCTCTGTACGGCGAAAACACGTCGCCGCAGATTCTCGATGTGCTCGCGCGCCACAGTGTGCGCCGCTGCTATTACGGCCACATCCATGCGGCCGGATGCCGGTGGGCTTTTGAAGGGGAACGCAGGGGCATTTTCTTTTCGCTCGTCAGCAGCGATTACCTGCATTTTGACCCGCTGCTGGTGGAGCCAGGCAAAAAAACTGCTGATTTTTCGGGAAATTCATAATTTATCTATTGGCATAGACGTACCTGTTTGCTATAATTACAAGATAGTGGGCTTATAATATCCAGAAAGGCCCAACGGATGGCTGGCAGACGCGCGGCGGCGGTCAAGGGGACTGCGCGCGGGACCGGCCGTGATTTCCGGGCAGGTCCGCTTCGGCGCCGTCCGGCCGTTCCTCCATGAAAAATGGCAGGAGCAGGAGAATTTTTCAGGAGGAAGTAGAAATGTCAGTTACATCGATGAAAACAAATGACGACAAACGCGTGGAGCTTGAAATCAAGGTGGACGCTGAAACGTTTGAAAAGGCGGTTGACGCGGCCTTCAAGCGCAACAGCAAGCGGATGAATGTTCCCGGTTTCCGCCGCGGCAAAGCGCCCCGAAAAATGATTGAGCGCCTGTACGGAGAGGGTGTGTTTTACGAGGAAGCCGTCAACAATACGTACCCCGCCGCCTATGAGGACGCGGTGAAGGAAAAGAGCATCGAGCCGGTCGACCGCGCCGATATCGAGGTTATGCAGGTCGGGAAGGACGGCTACAGCTTCAAAGCGACCGTTACCGTCAAGCCGGAGGTTTCGATCGAGGGCTACAAGGGTATTGAGGTTGAAAAGAAGGTGGCGCAGGCGACCGACGCAGAGGTCGACGCCGAGCTTTCCCGCATGCAGGCGCAGAATGGCCGTGTGATTGCGGTGGAAGGCCGCGCCGCCCAAGACGGAGATACCGCGGTGATCGATTTCGAGGGCTTTGTCGACGGCAAGGCGTTTGAGGGCGGTAAGGGTGAGAAATACCCGCTTGAGCTTGGCTCCAACAGTTTTATCGAGGGCTTCGAGGGGCAGGTTGTCGGGCATAATGTAGGCGATGAATTTGAAGTAAATGTCACGTTCCCGGAGAATTACCATGCGGAGGAATTAAAGGGCAAGCCCGCCGTGTTTAAATGCAAGCTGCACGAGCTGAAAACGAAGGACCTGCCGGCGCTGGACGACGAATTTGCCAAGGATGTCAGCGAGTTCGACACGCTCGACGAGCTGAAAGCGGATTTGAAGAAGAAAGCTCAGGAGCGCCACGACAGCCGCAGCGAAACAGAGACGGAGAATAAGCTGATGGAGGCTGTCTGCGCAAAGATGACCGTCGACATCCCGCAGTGCATGTATGAGCGCCGCATCGACGAGATGGTGCGTGAGTTTGAGTACCGTCTCCAGTCGCAGGGCCTGAACCTCCAGACATATTTGCAGTACGCGGGTATGGAACTTGAGTCGTTCCGCAAGACGTATGCGGCGCAGGCCGAGGCGCAGGTCAAGACGCGCTTGGCGCTCGAGAAGATCGCCGAGCTGGAGAAGCTGGCGGCGACCGAGGAGGAAATCAACGGCGAGCTGCTCAAGATCGCCGGAAACTACAACATGGACGTTGAGCGCGTACGCAAGATCGTTTCGCCCGAGGATGTGGCCCACAACCTGGCGATGGGCAAGGCGCTCGATCTCGTGCGCGACAGCGCCGTGATCACCGAGGTTAAGGAGGAGGCGGCCCCTGCGGAGAAGCCGAAAAAGGCATCCAAGCCGCGTGCCAAAAAGGCCAAGACAGAGGACGCGCCGGCCGCAGAGACATCTGCTGAATCCGCCGAATAATACGCGATCAGTCGGAGAGGGGTTCGCCGCGCGGCCGCGCAGCGGACCCCCTCGTACATACCGGCGCGCACGCGCTGGTTTTATCATGCATCATGGGCCGGCAGGCCCGCGGCTCCGGGCGGGCGCCCGGATGAATCAGGCTATGGGAGGAATCAGCATATGAGCCTTGTACCAATGGTAGTGGAACAGACAAACAGAGGCGAGCGTTCCTATGACATTTTTTCGCGCTTGCTCAACGACCGCATCGTAATGCTCTGCGACGAGGTCAACGATACGACGGCCAGCCTTGTCGTAGCGCAGCTTTTGTATCTGGAGGGGCAGGACCCTGATAAGGATATCAACCTGTATATCAACAGCCCGGGCGGCTCCGTCACCGCGGGTATGGCGATTTACGACACGATGAATTTCGTCAAGTGCGACGTTTCCACCACGTGCATCGGCCTTGCGGCCTCGATGGGTGCGTTTCTGTTCGGAGCGGGCGCCAAGGGCAAGCGCATTGCCCTGCCGAACGCCGAGATCATGATCCATCAGCCGTCCGGCGGCGCGCGCGGCCAGGCCAGCGATATGAAAATCCATACCGACTGGATCATCCGCACGCGTGAAAAGCTCAACCGCATCATGGCTGAGCAGACTGGACAGCCGATTGAAGTGATCGAGCGCGATACCGAGCGCGACAATTTCATGACGGCGCAGCAGGCGATGGAGTATGGACTTGTCGATAAGATCATCGCGCACAGGGAATAAGTTTTGAGTTCTGATGCGCCCGTGTGTATATAAAATGGCTGAAAGGCCGCGAGCAGGCGGACGCTGTGAAAGATAATTGCAATGGGGATGATGGCCCCGGGAGGTTATTCATGGCAAAGAACGACGACCAGAGGGAATTGCGCTGCTCATTCTGCGGCAAGATGCAAAACCAGGTTCAAAGGCTGATCGCCGGGCCGGGCGTATGCATCTGTAACGAATGTGTGGAGCTTTGCCAGAGCGTGCTGGACGACGACGCGCCGCCCGCGCCGCGCGCCCGCCAGAACCGGCAGGAGCAGCAGATCGCCGTGCTCAAGCCGCACGAGATCAAGGAAAAGCTGGACGAATATGTCATTGGGCAGGAGCGCGCCAAAATCGCGCTTTCTGTCGCGGTTTATAACCATTACAAGCGCATTTATTTCGGCGATGTCGGCGATGTGGAGCTGAGCAAGACGAACGTCCTGTTGCTCGGCCCGACCGGCGTCGGCAAGACGCTGCTTGCGCAGACGCTCGCGCGCATGCTCAACGTCCCGTTTGCCATCGCCGACGCGACGACGCTGACCGAGGCGGGCTATGTCGGCGAGGACGTTGAAAATATTCTGCTGCGGTTGCTTCAGGCGGCTGATTACGATGTAGAGCGCGCGCAGAAGGGAATCATTTATATCGACGAGATCGACAAAATTTCACGCAAGAGCGAGAACCCTTCCATCACGCGCGACGTCTCCGGCGAGGGCGTGCAGCAGGCGCTGCTCAAGATTTTGGAGGGCACGGTCGCTAATGTCCCGCCGCAGGGCGGACGCAAGCACCCGCAGCAGGAATTTATCCAGATTGACACAAAGGATATCCTGTTTATCTGCGGCGGCGCGTTCGAGGGCATCGATAAGATCATTGAGCGCCGAACGGATAAAAGCTCGCTCGGCTTTTCTTCGACGCTTAAAAACGTCAAAGCGCGCGACCGCCTTGTTCAGCAGGTGATCCCGCAGGACCTTGTCAAATTCGGCCTGATCCCGGAGCTTGTCGGACGCACGCCGGTGCTGACCGCGCTTGAAGCACTCGACCGCGACGCGCTTGTGCGCATCCTTACAGAGCCGAAAAACTCGTTGGTGCGCCAGTATAAGCAGCTATTCAGCCTCGATAATGTCGAATTGACGTTTGAGGACGGCGCGCTTGAGGCAATCGCCGACAAGGCGATTGAACGCAAGACAGGCGCGCGCGGCCTGCGCGCGATCCTTGAGGAGACGCTCGGTCCGCTGATGTACGACACGCCTTCGGAATATACGATTGCGTCCGTCAAAATCACGAAGGGATGCGTTGAGGGGACGGAAAAGCCCTCGTTTGTCTATGATACAAACCGCCGCCCGACACGTTTGCAAATCTCTACAGCGCGCCGCGTGCCCGCCCGCCGGCGTGAGACTGCGTCCTGACTGGAAAGCAGCAATCCTGGCGCCCGCCGGCGATGCCGGCGGGCGCTGTTATTATTAAAGATCAGTTTGCAGAACACGTTTTGGACATGGCGGTATTTCCCACACGGCCGCCGTTTACAAACGTGGACGGTTATGGTATAATATGCGCAGTGCAAACGGCAAAGCCGTTTACGGCCGCCATATGGCGGCAAACGCTGCAAAGCAGCGGACTGCGCATGTTACACCACAGCCAAAACCGGCTTTGCCGGTTTCACTGCCGCTTTGCGGCAGGCAAGCCCGAATGGGCTTGTTGCTGTGGTATAATAACCGCAGAGCGGTTATTATACACCTCATGGCCAGGGCGATACGTGGGCGCGGCCCGCTTCCGCCCCGATGGCCAATGATACCATACCGCTTCGCGGACATGGTATCATATGCGCGGGGTAAACTGCCTTGCCGTTAGCAGCCGCCGTCAGGCAAAAGACCGTTGCAAAGCAGCGGAGCAGGCTGCCGGAATGATACTGCGCGGTGCGCGGCCGGCGGCATTGCTTTTTTGGGCGGGAGAGCGGATTGTATCCTCAACCGGCCCTGACTATAGATGTAAAGCGGCCGGTGGGTTGCTTTGCTTTCTTGCATACCCGGGAATGGAGGCGCGAAATGAGCGATTCGATCGTTAAAAAATCAGGAATACAGGAACCGCCGGAGCCGGTGCGGATGCCCATCCTTGTGCTGCGCGGTCTTGTGCTGTTTCCGCAGATGGTGCTGCACTTCGACGTTGGCCGTGAAAAGTCGCTGCTGGCGCTCAACAAGGTGATGAGCGGCGACCGCAGGATCTTTCTTGTGGCGCAGAAGGATATCCGCGACGACGAGCCGAAAGCGCAAAATCTTTATAAAATCGGCGTTGTGGCGCAGGTGAAGCAAATTATAAAATCACAGGGCGGCACATGGCGCGTGCTTGTGGAGGGACTTTACAGGGCCAAGCTGATCGAGGTGCTCGGCGAGGAGCCGTACTTTGAAGGACAGGTCGTCGAGTTTCCGCTGCGGATCACGCGCAGCATAAAATCGGCGATGTGTAATGCGCTGATGCGGACCGTCAAAGAGCTGTTTGAGGAGTATTGTTATCTGACGCCGCGTATGCCAAAAGAACTGGTGGTCAACGCCCTGATCAGCGAGGACCCGGTTCACCTGGCAGAATACATAACCGGCAACATCCAGATGGAGGTCGCGGATAAGCAGGCGATCCTGTCTCAGAGCGAGCCGCTTAAGCGATTGGAAATTCTGGCGCACCTGCTTGAGGAGGAAAACGATATTCTCTCGCTGGAGGCCGATATTCAGGAGAAGGTCAAGGGTCAGGTTGATAAGAACCAGCGCGAATATTATCTGCGCGAGCAGCTCAAGGTCATCAGCAATGAGCTTGGCGAGGACGACGAGCAGGACGAGGCGGCCGATTATTATGAGCGCATCGAAAAGCTCAAGCTCGACGGGCAGACTGCCGAGAAACTTCGCAAGGAGGTCGATCGCCTTACAAAACTGCCGGGCAATTCAAATGAAGCCGGCGTAATCCGCGGGTACCTTGATACGGTGCTTGAATTGCCGTGGGACAAATGCACGCTGGACAAAATTGACATCAAAAAGGCGGGGGCGCTGTTGGACCGAGAGCATTACGGGCTGCAAAAGGTCAAGGAGCGCATCCTCGAACTTTTGGCTGTGCGCAAGCTCGCGCCGGATATCAAGGGGCAGATCATCTGTCTTGTGGGACCGCCGGGCGTTGGCAAAACATCAATCGCGCGGTCGATTGCAAAATCGATGGGACGTAAGTACACGCGCATTTCGCTTGGCGGCGTGCGCGATGAGAGCGATATTCGCGGCCACCGCAAAACGTACATCGGCGCGATGCCCGGACGGATCATGAATGCGATGAAGCTTGCCGGCAGCCGCAATCCGCTGATGCTGCTTGACGAGGTCGATAAGCTTGGAAACGACTACCGCGGCGACCCATCCGCGGCGCTTCTGGAGGTGCTCGACTCGGAGCAGAACTACGCGTTCCGCGACCATTTTATCGAGGTGCCGTTCGATCTCTCCGACGTGCTGTTCATAGCGACGGCCAATACGCTTGATACGATCCCGCGGCCATTGCTCGATCGTATGGAGGTCATCGAGCTGACCAGCTATACGCGCGAGGAAAAATTTCAGATTGCAAAAAAGCATCTTTATCCCAAGCAGCTCAAGCGCCACGGGCTGACAGCCGCCAAAGCAAAGCTGGCCGACGGCGCGCTTTATGCGCTGATCGACAACTACACGCGCGAGGCGGGCGTGCGCCAGCTTGAAAGGGAGATTGCATCCCTGCTGCGCAAGGCGGCCAAACGGATCGTTTCAGGCGAGGAAAAAAAGGTCGTTGTGGACAACGACAATATCGTTTCGATCCTTGGGCCGCGCAAATTCCGTCCCGAACTGATCTCGCCGCATGATGAAATCGGCCTGGTCAACGGGCTTGCCTGGACGTCGGTCGGCGGAGAGTTGCTGCAGGTGGAAATCGCCGTTATGGACGGCACGGGTAAGCTGGAGTTGACCGGATCGCTCGGCGATGTGATGAAGGAGTCGGCGCGCGCCGCCGTCAGCTTTATCCGCACGCGCTGGGAGGAGTACGGCGTCGATCATGATTTCTATAAAACGAAGGACCTGCATATCCATGTTCCGGAGGGGGCTGTTCCCAAAGACGGGCCGTCGGCGGGTGTGACAATCTGCACGGCGCTCGTTTCGGCGCTTACGGGCACGCCTGTGCGCCGCGACGTGGCGATGACGGGCGAAATTACGCTGCGCGGACGCGTGCTGCCGATCGGCGGGCTGCGTGAAAAAACGATGGCTGCCTATCGCGCGGGCGTGCGCACGGTTGTGATTCCGGCGGAGAACGAACCGGATCTGGCGGACATTGATCCCGTTGTGAGCGGCGCCCTGCGTTTCGTGACAGCGGAACGTATCGATACGGTACTCGATGCCGCGCTTGTGGACAGGCCGCGGAAACAGGCCCCCCAGTCGCTTTCAGCTCTGCCGGCCGCCGCGCCAAAGCAGCCGCTTGGAAAGGCGAATTCACCGATCCCGCAATAAGGCGCATTGGAAAGGGACGACATGAATTATCACAACGTAAAATTTGAAACGAGTTTTGGGACAGCGGCGCAGCTGCCGCCGTCCGAGCTGCCGGAAATCGCGTTTGCGGGCCGCTCGAATGTTGGGAAAAGCTCGATGATCAACAAGTTGTTTAACCGCAAACAGCTCGCGCGCGTTTCGGCTGTGCCTGGCAAAACAGCGACGATCAACTTTTTCCGCGCCGATGGGCTGCGCTTTGCCGATCTGCCGGGTTATGGCTACGCAAAGGTTTCCAAAGGTGAAAAGCGGCGCTGGAGCGAGCTGATCAGCGGCTACTTTGAGCAGGACCGCGACCTGAGACTTGTGTTTCAGCTTATCGATATGCGCCATGCGCCGACAGCCGGCGATCTGACGATGATCAACTATATGATCGACCGTGAGATTCCGTTTGTTGTTGTGCTGACAAAGGCCGACAAACTTTCAAAGACACAGCGCGCCGTCAGGCTGGCCGCACTTGAGACGGAGCTGCCGTGCGCGGACCAGATCGTGACGATCCCCTTTTCATCCGAGACGGGCGAGGGGGTCGACGCTGTCAGGGACGTGGTTGCGCAGATCGAGCGCGACTGTATGGAGCAGCCGCCGGCCGGATAAGGTTTTTTTAATCTGACAAGGGGTGTATGACAATGTTTGTTTCCGACTGCCTTGGGCTGAACGAGCTTGGACATTTAACGATCGGCGGCTGCGATACGGTTGCGCTCGCGCAGAAGTACGGCACGCCGCTTTATGTCATGGACGAGGATGAAATCCGGCGCGCATGCGCCAGCTACCGCGGTTCCATCGAACGGTATTACGGCGGCCGCGGGCTTGTAACCTACGCGAGCAAGGCGTTTTGCTGCAAGGCCGCCTGTAAAATTGCGGCCGAGGAGGGACTGGGGCTTGACGTTGTTTCCGGCGGCGAGCTTTACACAGCGATCAGCGCAAATTTCCCGGCGGAACGCATTTTTTTTCATGGCAACAACAAGACGGTTCAGGAATTGACCGAGGCGCTCGCCTACGGCGTCGGGCAGATCGTCGTCGATAATTTCGATGAGCTTGAGACGCTCAATCAGCTCGCCCTCAGCCGCGGCGAGCCGGCCAATATCCTGTTCAGGATTAAACCCGGCATCGACGCGCATACGCATGATTTTGTACGCACCGGGCAGATCGACAGCAAATTTGGGCTTGCGCTTGAAACGGGCGAAGCGATGCGGGCTGTACAGACGGCCCTGTCGATGCAGGGGGTGCGTCTGCGGGGCGTGCATTGCCACATCGGCTCGCAGATCTTTGATATCGAGCCGTTTGAGCATGCGGCCGAGGTGATGCTTGGATTCATCGCGGATGTGCGTGATCAAACGGGATGCGAGCTTGAAATTCTCGATCTTGGGGGCGGATTCGGCATCAAATATCTGCCGGAACACGACCCGGTCGAATATGACCGCTACATGCAGCGTGTGGCACGCACGGTTCAGCGCGTATCGGCCGCACGCGGCGTTAAGACGCCGTTTATTGTGATTGAGCCTGGCCGTTCGATTGCCGGACCGGCCGGCGTCACGCTCTATACGGCCGGCGCGGTCAAGGAGATTCCCGGTGTGCGCACCTATGTATCAATCGACGGAGGCATGTGCGACAATCCGCGCTATATTCTCTATCGATCTGAATATGAAGCGATGGTCGCCAACAAAGCGTCGCAGCCAAAGACGCGCACCGTTACTTTGGCGGGCAAATGCTGCGAAAGCGGCGATCTGATCGGCGAGGGGATGCAGATTCAGGATGTGCATCCCGGCGATATCATCGCTGTGCTGGCGACAGGCGCATACAATTATGCAATGTCGTCAAACTATAACCGTATCCCTCGTCCGCCGGTCGTCATGCTGCGCGGCGGGCAGGCGCGCGTGGTTGTGAAGCGTGAAACCTATGAGGACCTTGTTCGCAACGATCTGGAATAACAAGTAAAATAATTTTGCAGTTTGCGCCGCAAAATCCTTTACTTTCGCAAACTAAAATGATAAAATATCTGTAACAGCTATTTTTGGAGCCTGCCCGCGTGCGCTGACAGCGCCGGGTGGGTTCCCATTTTGGAGGCGGATTGTTTGAACACGAAACTCAAGGACATGAATGTGGATTATCTGTTTAAGGCGGTCCTTTCCCTTGAAACGATGGAGGAATGCTACAGCTTTTTTGAGGATCTGTGCACGGTCCCGGAGCTGAAGGCTCTGTCGCAGCGGTTGGAGGTCGCCAAGATGCTCAGTGAAGGCTGCGTGTACAGCGATATTGTATCAAAAACAGGTGCTTCCACCGCAACGATCAGCCGTGTCAACCGATCTCTTAACTACGGAAGCGACGGTTATAAAGTGGTGTTCGAGCGGGTGAAAGGTTAATGGCATATCAAGCTTTCGCGTCCTATTATGACCGTCTGATCGGAAACGAGGTCGATTATCGGGCGCGGGCGCGCTATTTTGACGCGTTGATCCGCCGGTATGCCGACACGCCCGAACAAAACCTGCTGCTGGATTTGGCGTGCGGGACAGGCAGTTTGTCGGTCGAGTTGAGCGCCATCGGCTATGATGTGATCGGCGTGGATGCAAGCGCCGAAATGCTCGCGGAGGCCGCCGCAAAGGGGCGCGGAAAAATTTTGTTTCTCTGCCAGGCGTTTGATACGCTCGATCTGTATGGGACGGTCGGCGCTGTTGTCTGCGCGCTTGATTCGCTCAATCATATCACCGACGCCGCCGCGCTTGAGGCGGCGTTCGCGCGCGTCGCGCTTTTTACGGCGCCGGGCGGCGTGTTTGTGTTCGATGTAAACACGCCGTATAAGCATCGGGAAATCCTGGCGGACAACACCTTTGTGTACGATCTCGGCGATTTGTTCTGCGTTTGGCAGAATACGACGGACGCATCGCTTCAAACAGAGATCGCGCTCGATTTCTTCCTGCGCAGCGGCGCCTGTTATACGCGTGAAAGCGAGCGGTTTTGCGAGCGGGCGTATACGCATGAGACGCTGGCCAAACTGCTGGACCAGGCGGGCTTTGATCTGTGCGCGGTCTGCGAGGGCGATACCTTTGATCCGCCGGGGGAGACGGCGCAGCGCGCTGTTTATATCGCAAAAAGACGCTGCGGACGGGCCGCGGCGGTCAATTGAAAGGACGAATGGAATGGGAAAATTGGTACGCGCGATTGCTGCGGGCGGTCTTGCGGTCTGCACGGCCGTCGATTCAACCGATATTACGGCGCGGGCGGAGCAGATACACAAAACTTCGGCCACTGTTACAGCCGCGCTTGGACGCCTGATGACAGCGGCTTCGATTATGGGCAGCCAGCTTAAAAACGAGGAGGACAGCGTCACCGTGCGCATGGCGGGCGGCGGCCCGGCCGGCACGCTGATTGCAGTTTCAGACAGTACAGGCAATCCGCGCGGTTATGTCGCAAACCCCATTGTTGAAATACCGCTCAACGCGCAGGGCAAGCTCGACGTAGCGGGCGCGGTCGGCAAAGAAGGGATGCTGACGGTTATCAAGGACGTCGGCCTGCCCGAACCGGCGACCGGTTCCGTGCCGATCGTTTCCGGCGAAATTGCCGCTGATGTTACAAACTATTATGCGGTCAGCGAACAGACGCCGGCCGTCTGCGCGCTTGGGGTACTCGTCAACCCCGATTTAAGCGTGCGCGCCGCGGGCGGCTATCTGGTGCAGCTTTTGCCCGGCGCGGGCGAGGATGTGATTTCCCGGATCGAGGAGAATATCCGCGATATCAAGCCGGCGTCCACAATGATCGACGAGGGGATGACGCCCGGGCAGATTATCGATACTGTGATGGCCGGCCTGTCGCCGGAGGTGCTCGAGACACGTACGGTCGCTTACACATGCACCTGTTCCAAGGCGCGCGTCGAGCGCGCGCTTGTCAGCCTTGGCCGCGACGAGCTGCGCCGCCTTGCCCGGGAGCAGGAGACGGCGCAGGTGGAGTGCCATTTCTGCGATAAGACATACACGTTTACGCGTGCAGAACTAGAGGCGCTTTTAAATCGGAAATAGAGAAATAATAATAAAATCCCCCGGCTAAAGCCGGGGGATTTTATTGCGGTTTATTTTCCATTGACGGCTTGATAAATCCTGACAGATTCCGCTGCAATTTCCAATATCGCTGTATCATACTCCCATGCGCTGTAAAAGGAATGCAGTTTTTTCCCCTCTCCTGCAACAGACACTTTATATTCTCCGATATCCTCGTCTACAGCATGAGATGATTTTACACAATCTGCCCCGTCAAATATGAGAACGAATTGCCTGCTATTCCATGCTTCAAAAACCAATTTGACAATGCCTGTCCCGATCCATATGCTCTTTATGCGGCCGTCCTCAACAGGGAAAGCATCTGATTTTTTCAAGCGCATCATATATTAATCCGTCATACAGCATCATGCCCGCTGTGGCAGCGACCTTAAATTATTTCAGCTTATATGTATCCTTATAGTGCTTACAACAGACCTTGAGGACGCAGGCGTCGCACTGTGGACGGCGCGCGACACAGACAGCGCGTCCGTGCAAAACAAGGCGGTGGCAAAAATCGTTTGACTCCTCCGGCGGAAGCAGCGGACGCAATTGATTTTCTACCTTGACAGGGTCCTTTCCTTCGGTCAGTCCGAGCAGATTTGTAATACGGATACAATGGGTGTCGCAGACGATCGCCGGTTTGTGAAACACGTCGCCGACAACAAGATTGGCGGTTTTGCGGCCGATACCGGGCAGCTTGGTCAGCTCCTCCACAGTGTCCGGCAGTTCTCCGTTATACTTCTCCATAAGCATCTGACACATGGCGATGATATCGTGCGCTTTTGTCTTATACAGCCCGCACGACTTAATAATTTCCTCCACGTCGGTCAAATTCGCTTCCGCAAAATCCCGCACGCTCCTGTATTTATCAAACAGATCGACGCAGACAATATTGACGCGCGCGTCAGTACACTGAGCTGCCAAGCGAGTGGCAATCATCAATTCGTGCGGCTTGCGGTATTCAAGCGAACAGATCGCGTCCGGATAAGCCTCTTTAAGCAGGCGCACAGCCTCGTGCGCAGCTTGTTTTTTGGTCATGGGAAGCCCTCCTTCAAAACGTCAGTGGAGCGTCGGCAAAAACGCGTGGAACAAAAAGCCGAAGGCTCCGGAAATGGCGATCAGCCAGATGGGGTGCAGCTTTTTACGCCAGCGGCTGATAAGAAAGACGATCAATACAATCAGCACGGCGCGCCAGCTGATGGACGGCATACCGCGGAAATAGAGCAGCGCGCGCGGGCTGATACCGCCCAGAGCGACGGATGTGAAGATGGAAAGAGCAGCGGCGGCAATCAGACCGACGACTGCGGGACGCAGCCCATACAGAGCCGCTTTGACATATTTGTGATCCTGGAAATGAGCAAAAAATTTGGCGATGATCAGGATAATTAAAAACGAGGGAAGCACGACGCCGAGCGTGGCGGAAACAGCGCCGATAAGCCCGGCCTTTGACATGCCGACAAAGGTAGCGATATTAATTGCAAACGGACCAGGCGTTGATTCGCTGATGGCGATGAAGTCGATCAAATCGCTCTGTGAAACCCATCCATGGGACAGGATATCCTGCTGGATCATTGGGATCATGGCATAGCCGCCGCCAATTGTAAACAAGCCGATTTTAAAGAAGGTTAAAAACAGATAGAGGACGATCATGCTTCATCCTCCTTTCCGCCGTACCTGTGCGCAAGAACCATCTGGCGGATAATCCCGGAAATGGCGGCGCAGATCAACAGGATGATTACATCGACGCCGAAGAAAGCTGATCCGAGAAACGCCAACAGGATAATAACAGCCGCAAAGTTTGTGCGCGGACATTGCTTGCCAAGTTTGAGCACGGCGTTTACAATCAGCACAACAACACCGGCGCGGATACCGTCGAAAATCCAGGCGAGCCACTTGATCTTTTTATACTGCATAATGAACAGCGACAGGATGGAGATAACGAGGAAGGACGGCAGCGTGACGCCGAGCGTCGCGCACAGCGCGCCCCAAAAGCCGGCCACACGATGGCCGATAAAGGTTGCGGAATTGATCGCGACCGGGCCGGGCGTTGATTCGGCGATGGCGAGCATATTCAGCATGGTTTCATCGTCAATCCACTGGTTGCCCTCCACCGTTTCACGGTGGATCAACGGGATCATGGCATAACCGCCGCCAAAGGTGAATAGTCCAATCTTAAAAAATACAAGAAACAGCTTCAGATGAATTGGCATGTGCTTCATAAACAAGTGATGTCCTTCCCGGGGCAATTCATTCAGTGCACTATATTGAGCCCTGCGGTTATTATACCCCCAAAGGGCGCGCTGCGTCAAATTTTCCGTATATTTTTAGAAAGAATGCCATAAGCTCTTATTGTGGAAAAAATTAGGGCTTGCATGAAAACAGATGCAGAAGGGTATTTCTGATTTTCTAAGAGCCTTTGATAAGGGGAACTGTTATGTCGGGATCTTTCAGACTCAAACCGCTGTTGATCGCGCTTGTCATACCACAGGCGGCGGGGCTGGCCGGCTCGCTTCTGGCGGGTGATATGTCCGCTGTGTACGCGGCGCTCGATAAACCGTCGTTTGCGCCGCCTGGATGGCTGTTTGGAGCAGTATGGCCTGTGTTGTATCTGCTTTTGGGAATTGCGTCGTGGCTGGTCTGGCGCACGCCGGAGAACGTTGCCCGCACGCGGGCACTGACCTTCTATGCTGTGCAGCTTGTCTTGAATCTACTGTGGCCGCCGCTGTTTTTCCGTTTGGGGCTTCTGCGCCTTGCATTTTGGGAACTTTGCGCGCTATTGGTTCTGACAATTGTCATGACCGCGTGCTTTTTGTCTTTGCACCGCATAGCGGGGCTTTTGGTTGTCCCTTATTGCGTCTGGCTGGTCTATGCCGCCGCCATTAACCGCGCGGTTGCGGCGCTGAACACAGGCTTTTAACAGAAATATGGGATATAAGGCAAAGAAGGCCCCGGGCCGGAAACGGTCCGGCAGGCCAATTTTTTGCAGTCGGGAAAATGGGCCGTATGGCCTTTGAAAAGTCCGGCGCATAACCAGATTTCAAACAAGTCTTATAAAAAGGGATTCCTGCTATCCTTTTGGAGCCGGCTGTGGTATGATAGATACAGACAACCGCCGCGTTTGGCGGCGGCGCATGGACGTTGGAAGGGAATAAAAAGATCGATGAAACTGAACTTTAACAGACAGCACACAACCATAGCCGTTTATGCGTTTCTTGTGTTGGCAGCGGCAATCCTGTTTAACAGCTTGTTGGACAACTTTCCAAGCGTGCGCGGGCTTGTATCAACAGTCGCGGGCTTATTGATGCCGTTTGTGTATGCTTTTGGGATCGCTTACATCCTCAATCCGGTGCTCAAGGTGGTCGAACGTGTGTTTTTGCGCCGCCTGTTTGGCACGCGCATTGGCGACAAGCCGATGCGTGCGCTGGCTATCCTGTTGACATATCTGTTTTCAGCGGGAATGATCGCTATCTTTGCGAAGATCGTCCTTCCGCAGCTCGTCTTGAGTATTTCGGGGTTGATCGCAAAGATGACGGCGTATCTCAATTCCACGGAGACATGGCTGCCCGGTCTGCTGGCCCTGCTGGGGGATTTTGATATCAGCGCGACGATCGAAACGGCGCTTCGTCAGTATGCCGATACGATCATGAGTTCGGCGATGACGATGCTCAAGCAATTGTTCCCGTGGATGCTGTCGGTTTCGACGGGGATCGCGTCGGGTCTATTGACAATTGTCGTTGGCATTATCATCTCCATCTATATGCTGATGGATAAGGAGCGGTTCTGCGCCGGCATCAAAAAGATCTGGTACGCGGTCCTGCCAAAAAAGAATGCCGATTGGATTCTTGACCTCGCGGCGGAGGCAAACCACGTGTTTGGCGGCTTTATCGGTGGAAAAATTCTGGATTCTCTGATCATCGGAATCCTGTGCTTCATCGGGATGTCGCTGCTTGGCATGCCGAGCGCGATGCTTGTCTCTGTGATCGTCGGCGTGACAAACGTCATTCCGTATTTCGGGCCGTTTATCGGCGCCATCCCATCGTTTTTTATCATCCTGATCGACGCGCCGATCAAGGCGCTGTGGTTTCTGGTGTTCATCCTGATTCTGCAGCAGTTTGACGGTAATATTCTCGGCCCAAAAATTCTTGGCGATTCAACGGGGCTTTCCGCGTTTTGGGTTATTTTTGCAATCATGCTGTTCGGCGGGCTGTATGGATTCATCGGGATGTTTTTGGGCGTGCCGGTATTTTCGGTCATTTATATGCTGATCCAGCGGTTTATTGACAGCCGCCTGTCAGCGCGTGAGATGCCGGTCGATATCGAGAGCTATTGTGCGCCGGACGCGCCTCTTTTGCGAACGTCCGCGCAAAAGCAGGATACGCAGGATAAGCCGCGCCGCCGTGGGGCGCATGTGCCGTATATCGGCCGAAAAAAGACGGATTCGGACACGCACAAGGATCATAATCAGGACCAGAGTTGAAAGGAGTATTCCAATACATGAAGCAAAAGAGGTATAAGGTCATCGTATTCGGCGTCATCACGCTGCTGATTGCAGCATACATTTTTGTTGAGGCGCCAAATCTCAACCCGTTTTTCTTTTCGGACGGCGCGCTATTCTGGGCGGCCGTTATCACAATTTATATCGGCGCCTGGGCGCTGATGCGCTTTGGAGAGCTGACATTCCAGTTTACAGACCGCAGCGCGCGGGCGTTCAATTATGTGCCCAACCGCAAGTTTCCACGCTGGACAAAAATATTGCTGGCCGCTCCGTGGGTATTTTATGTGGCGCTTCTGATCGGCTCGTCGTTCATTTTTCATTCGAACGCGTTCCGCGATCAGCTTGGAGAATCGGAATACCGTGAATTTTCCAGCGATATGCAGGCGGTTGATCTCAAGCAGGTGCCGATCGTCGATGAGGAGCTTGCGGTTGTGCTTGCGGACAAGAAGCTTGGCGAACGCGCGGGACTTGGCAGCCAGGTGCGTTTGGGAACAGACGCCGTGACTATCCAGCGTGTCAACGGCAAGCTGGTATGGGCGGTGCCGCTCTACCATTCAGGTCTTTTCAAATGGCTGACAAACCTCTCCGGAACGCCTGGATATATTCTGGTGTCCGCTACAGATGTCAACGATGTGCAGTATGTGGAAGATTACAGGGTAAAGTACCAGCCCGGCAATTATCTGATGCAGGATTTGACGCGTCACACGCGCTTTTTCGGCGGGTGGTTCGACGGCTTGACCGATCCATCCTTTGAAATTGACGATAGCGGCCAGCCCTATTGGGTCTATACGACCTACCGCAACCTGCGCGGTTTTTCGCTGCCGGAGGCCACCGGCGCGTGGATCGTTAATGCGACGACCGGAGAAATGCATAAATATACAATTGATACCATCCCGGAGTGGGTCGACCGTATTCAGCCCGAATCGTTTATCCTGACACAGATCAATAATAAAGGTGAGTTTGTGCATGGATGGCTCAACTTTGCGGATCGTGACAAGTTCCGCGCTTCGCAGGGGCATATGATTATTTATAACAATGACCGCTGTTACCTGTTCACAGGAATCACAAGCATTGGCGGCGATGACAGCGCCATCGGATTTATCATGGTTGATATGGTGACAAAGGATTCGATCGTTTACCAGATGCCGGGCGCGACAGAGGAGGCTGCGCAGGGTTCGGCGCAGGGCAAGGTGCAGCATCTCGGCTATCAGGCGACCTTCCCGCTGATCCTTAATATCGACGGGCAGCCAACCTATTTTATGGCGCTCAAAGACCGCAGCCTGCTTATCAAGCAGTATGCGTTCGTATCGGTCGAAAACTATTCGATCGTCGGCACAGGCGAGACGATTGATCTGGCCCTGCGCGACTATCAGCTTGGATTAAAAAATTCCGGTATCTCCACAGGGGGCAGCACGACCGCCCAGCTTCAAACAGCAACCGGCGTGGTGCTCCGCGTGGCGTCCGAGGTTGACGGCGGAGAGACATCGTATAAGCTGCTGTTGGAAGATCGGCCGGGGCAGATTTTCATCATTCCTGCGATGGTGTCGGATGAGCTTGCATTGACACGCGAGGGGGATCGTGTCAGGATCGAATATTCCGCTCAGGAGGGACTTTCTAATCAGTCGACTGCGTTTGATAACCTGTCGCTTCCTGATGCATGAGAACCAAATTGTTTGCGCCGGGGGATATATCCCCCGGCGCCATTTGCTGCGGATAGAAGCTGTGCCGATTTGTCATTGTGGATCAAATATCAAAAAATGGAAATATGCATAAAATTTATTAGAGTGTCGCGGCAAAATCAAACGGAAATTGAGAAAGTGCTCTTTTTGAAACAGCCTACAAAAAACGCATTGACGCGGATAGATCATCGGATTATAATAGGGTCAGAAATGAATAATTCTCATTTTGAGGATGATGCAGTCTGTGTGAATATGAAGCTGCACCAATTGGGGGAAGTACCTGGATTGCGTAAAAATTTTTTGGCTGGCAAGGAAGGAAAGCGTAGGAACTCTGGCGGATTTCAAGCTTTTTTGATGCAGTTCAGACGTAGATTTTTCCGATAAGGCGTGTGCGTCTCCCTTGGTACAGCTTTTTCTAAGCGGCAAACAGCGGATGCCCATCTGTTGAGCCTGGGGCTGAATTTTGAAACCGCAAGAGGAAGCAGACCGCCGGTTATTTTCTGGGGGAATGGAGCGCGTCATTTGTGCAAACGGACAAAACGGATAGTTCAGAAGGCTAGGGGTGAGACATATGACGATATTATCCGGGATCGGTTCGTCCCACGGCATTGTGGCCGGCCAGATCCATTTTTTTGACAATGCCGCGAAACCTGAAAAAGCACGCAAGGCACTGGATCGCGCAGCTGAAAACGAGCGGTTTGAACATGCACGGGCTGCCGCCGTTGGGATGCTCGGCGAATTGCGTGAGCGGGCCGCCAGGGAGGTCGGCGGCGATGAGGCGATGATTTTTGACACGCAGCGGATGATTCTTGAGGATCCGGATTTTATCGATGCGGTTGCAAAATTGATTCTGGAGGATGGCTATACCGCCGAATATGCCGTTCAGGAGGCGGGACATCGCTTTGCCCGTGTTTTTTGGAGGATGGATGATGCTTACCTCAGAGAGCGCGGCGCCGACATTGTTGATCTCTGCAACGGCCTGATCCGCCAGTTGCGCGGCCTTAAGGAACAGGAGCTTTGCGAAGCGCGCGGCCAATGGGTGATCGCCGCGCACCGTTTTCTGCCAAGCGAGGTGATCCGCCTCGAGCGCGGGCGCGTGCTGGCGATTGTCACCAGTGGCGGGACGCGAGATTCCCATGCGTCGATCCTTGCGCGGACCATGGGAGTACCGGCGGTAGTCGGCGTCGGCAAAGGGCTGTTTGCCCTGCGTGAAGGGGAAATTTCCGTTGTGGACGGCTATTCCGGTCGCGTATTTATCCATCCGGATGAACGGACGCTGAAAGCTGTGAGGGAACAGTGTCATGGACCGCGTGTTTTGATACCTGCGATTGAATGATAAAAACCGTTCGGGCTTTGCCCGGACGGTTTTTCTTTTTCAGGTCTTGACATAAGTCTGATTTCGGACTATACTATCCAATACATTAAGTACGAAATCGGACCAGGGGAAGTGTTTGTGTGGAAGATAAAACTAATGAACTGCTGAGAGCATTTAACCGGATTGATAAGGAATTGGACGACGTATATCATGAAGTTGCTTTAAGGATGAATATTTCGGACAGTGCCTTTACTATTTTTTATATTATCCATGAGCTTGGGGATGGATGTCTGCAAAAGGACATTTGCCGGGAAGCGTTTGCAAATAAACAGACTGTCCACTCCTCCATCCAAAAGTTAGAACGGGAAGGTTATCTTTACCTGCAACAGGGGCGGGGACGGGATAAGCATATTTGTTTGACCAAAAAAGGAAAAGAATTCGTAGAAACGAATATTGTCCCAGTCGTCCAAAAGGAAAACGAGGCCTTTATGTCATTATTGCCGCAGGAACAGGAGGAGCTGCTGCGGTTGACACAAAAGTATATAAAAAGCCTGAAGGAGAAGCTGAAACAAAGCCAGCTTTGATTTTTAACGTCAAAATCATTTTAGGCTTGTTTGAAAATAGAGATATTGCCGGATTTTTCGCAGGCAGCATTCGCCGCTGTTTGCAGAAAAAGGCGGGAATTTTGAATTTTCAAATAGCCCCTGGGAGGATTATTTGCAATGAAAACCATCTTGCGGTTTATAAAACCGTACAAATGCTTATGCTTTTTTACCTTGCTTGTGATGGTGCTGGATGTCGCGGGCGGCCTGTTGATTCCGACCATCACAGCCGACATGATCAATGTGGGGGTTGGCGGAGGAGATATGCAGTATTTAATCCGCAGAGGGATACACATGCTGGCGATCACTCTGATCACCAGCCTTGGCGCTCTGGCCGGTAGTTATCTGAGCGCAGATCTTTCCGCAAAAATCGGAAGGGATATGCGAAATGCGCTTTATGACAAATCGCTTGCATTTTCCGCGGACGATTTTGAGCAATTTGGAACCGGATCAATGATCACCCGCACGCTTAATGATGTGAATATTATCCAACAGGGTGTTGTTTGGTTCATCCAAATGGTGTTGCCGGTACCTGCGGTCTGCCTTATGGGCATCATCATGGCTTTTTCCATCGACACCATGATGGGCTTCCTGCTTATAGGCGCTACAGTTTTTGTTATTCTGCTGGCTGTTCTTGTTACAAGAAAGGCGTCCCTTATTTTTGACCGCTTGCAGGGCTTTCTGGATCGAATGAATATTGTACTCCGTGAAAATGTAACGGGCGTTCGTGTCATCCGCGCTTTTAATAAGGAGAAATTTGAAGAAAAACGCATGAAAAAATCCTTTGAGGACTATGCGGAATCGGCGATCCAGGCCAACCGCTTATTCGCCGGTCTTGAGAGCGCCGCACTGTTTGCGATCAATCTGTGCATTGTATTCATCCTTTGGCTGGGTGGAAATCGGATTGGCGCAGGCTTTATGAAAATTGGGGATATTACCGCCCTGACACAGTATGCGGTTATGATCCTGTTTTATATCATCATGGCACAGATGGTATTTATCCTCATTCCACGGGCGATGATCTGTGTCCGCCGAATTTCCGCCGTCCTGTACCATACGCCTGAGATTGAGGACGGCCCAACCGCCGCCTGCGCCCTGAAAACAGGATTAAATGAGGTGGTCCGCTTTGATCATGTAAGCTTTCGGTTTGCGGATGCGGATGAAGATACCCTAGGGGATTTAAATTTTGCCTGCAAACGCGGAGAGACAACGGCGATCATCGGCAGTACGGGAAGCGGCAAATCGACGATTGCGAAGTTGATTTTGCGTTTTCACGATGTCACCTCCGGATCCATTCTTTTCAATGGTTGTGACATCCATGGAATGCCCCAGGCGGAGCTTCGGGAGCGTATCGCCTATGTACCGCAAAAGGCATGGCTGTTTTCAGGAACAATTGCAGATAATCTGCGGTATGGCGATCGAAACGCGGACAAAAAGCAGATGGAGCACGCTCTGCGGACGGCGCAGGCCGGCTTTGTAAGCAGCCTGCCCGATGGCCTGTATGCCCGCGTGGCGCAGGGCGGCACAAATTTTTCCGGCGGCCAGAAGCAAAGGCTGTCCATTGCGCGGGCCTTGATGAAAAGGGCCGACCTGTATATTTTTGACGACAGCTTTTCCGCTTTGGATTTTAAGACTGACGCCGCCCTGAGAAAGGCCCTGAAAAATAAGACGGCGGGCGCTGCGGTATTGATTATTGCCCAGCGGATCAGTACGATTATGAATGCGGAGCAAATCATTGTTTTGGAGGATGGAAGGATTGCCGGCGCCGGCAGCCACGCGGCTTTGATGGAGAGCTGCCCGGTTTATCGCGATATTGCAAAATCTCAGATGAAAGGAGAGGCTTGTGATGAGTGAATATAACAACAGCATGGACATCATGGACGATGGAATGACTTTTGAAACGCCGGCGCATGCAGGAAGAACGCTGAAAAGATTGTGGCGTTTTGTAAACGACCAACATAAACGGTTGACGATTGTCCTTGTATCCGTTGTTTTTTATACATTTTTATCGATCATTGCGCCAGCCTATAGCGCGCATATCGTCGATCTGCTTTGGAACGGCATCAAGGCCGCTATCACGGATGGTACCGCGTTTCGCGTGACATGGGCGGATGGCGGCAGAGATATTTTTTACCTGCTGCTGATCTATCTGGCGACAGCACTCTTTTATACGCTGCAAGCATATCTGATGTCCAGCTTTGCTGAGAAGCTGAGTCTGCGCTTGAGGACTGAAATCAGCGCAAAGCTCAGCCGGCTGCCGCTCTCTTTTTTCGACCGGACAAAGACAGGCGCGGTCCTTAGCTGGACGGTCAATGACCTGGATAAAATGTCGGAAGCATTGCAGACCGGCCTGCTCAAGCTTTTTACAGCTGCCGGAATGGTTGTAGGCTCGTTGATTATGATGTTCAGGTTCAGCGTTTCCCTGACCCTGATCTTCATGTTATTTACAGGGATCGCCTTGATCTCCATGAACCTGTTTTCTGCAAAGACCCTGAAATATGCGATTGAAAGACAGCGATGCGTCAGCAATGTGACGGCTCATGTGGAGGAGGCGTACAGCGGACGCGTGATCATTAAAGCCTTTAATCAGGAGGAAAACAGCTCCGAAAAGATGCACAGGGCGACACAGGAGCTGGCCGAATCCACACGGAAAGCGGAGTTTATGATCAACGCCATCAATCCTGCCATTCGTTTGATCAACCGCTTTGGCCAGGTATTGATAGCTGTCCTTGCAGGGAAAATGCTTTTGGATGGCATCCTGACTGTCGGCGTGTTCCAGGCGTTTTTTCAGTATGTCAACCAGTCCTCAGAGCCGCTGACAGAAGTCGCTTATATGGTCAACAGCATGCAGTCCGCGCTGGCGTCGCTTGAACGGATTTACGACTTGCTGGACGAGGAGGAGCTTTCATCAGAGCCGGCAGCGCCTCTGACGGTTCATGACGCAGAGGGAAAAGTGGAGTTTCAAAATGTCCGCTTCGGATATACTGCGGACCGGATGCTGATGCGCAATATCAGTTTTTCCGTAAGGCCCGGACAGAAAGTGGCCATTGTAGGCAGCACGGGTGCGGGCAAGACGACGCTGATCAATCTGTTGATGCGTTTTTATGAGGTAAACGGAGGGAAAATACTTCTGGATGGAATCGATATAAAGGACCTCACCCGTTCCAATTTAAGAAGCAATTTCGGGATGGTTTTGCAGGATACCTGGCTGTTCGGCGGAACGATCGCAGAGAACATTGCTTACAGCAAGCCGGACGCCACGCGAGCGGAGATCACAGCGGCAGCCAGGGCAGCCAGAGTGGATTTTTTTGTCCGCACGATGTCGCACGGTTACGATACAGTTTTAACCAACGACGCCGAAAATATTTCCATCGGCCAACGGCAGCTTTTGACGATCGCCCGCGTATTTCTCTGCAATCCCGCTGTCATCATCCTCGATGAAGCAACCTCCAGCGTGGATACCCGCACAGAGGTGGAGATTGGAAAAGCCATGAAGGCGCTGATGAAGGGCCGGACCAGCTTTGTAATCGCCCACCGGCTGTCGACAATTGTGGATGCTGATTTAATTCTGTTTATGCAGGACGGCGACATCATTGAGCAGGGAAACCATGCGTCTCTGCTCAAGGCGAAGGGCGCTTATGCCGACCTGTATTACAGCCAATTTGCATAGAATACACAAAACCGTTTGTGTTTGCCGGATCTGATTTTATAAACAAAAGCCGGCCCATCCGCTTGTGCCGATGGGCTGGCTTTTGCTATGCTATAGCGGCTTTTTGGGCGATATGCGTAGCAGATTGAAAAACCACAGGCTTCAAAGCGCGCTCGCAAGAACGTCCCGGTTCGCGGCGGTTACAGTTATGAGCCGGACATTTGGATGCGTTTCAATCTGATGCAGAAAGCAGCTTTCTGCGCGCTGAAGAACTCCGAGAATCTGTACAGGACCATTCAAGGCTGCAAGCACAGCTTGCCGAAAGTCCACGGCTTCCTCCTCGTGGGGACCGATCTCATCCATGACCAGCAGACGTACCCCGGGACGGGGCGTCAGGGCGGCACATCCCAGAGCATTAAACCGGGCGGCTATCGACGCCTGGTCCTTCTGCGCGCCGCAACAAAAAAGCAGGTTATCCGCACATGGGGAGTCCCGCATTCCCACGCGCAACAAATGAACTGTGATTTGGCCAGACAGAACACCGGCGCTCTTTACAGTGAAGAAGCCGCCAAAGGGACCGGGGCTTCGCTTTAGGAGCACTTTAATCAAACTGCTTTTACCGATGCCCTTCTCGCCGGTAAGAAATAGATGCTTTGTCATATCAAAACCTCTGAACTCTGTGATAAGCAACCGACGCTTTGCAGCGATTGTTTTGTGCATCTGCCCTCCCAGCGTCTGGCACATTCTAATCAAACGGCGCTGCGGGCAGGGGTGAAGTGCAGGAGCAATTGCTAATCGGTTGCGCTTGCGTTTGAAAAAACAACCATGCTTTCCATCAGAGGCCAATAAGAAAGATAAACGTCCGCAGCCTTGTACCCTGATAGGAATATTTTCTTTATTATAGCTGGTTTTTACAGCGTCCGCAATCGCTTTCTAGATGCTTGGTTTTATCCCCTTTGTACCATAAGAGCGCGGCGGAATCGTTCTAAGTACTGCAATAGTTCCTGGATTTTCTGCGAAAGGTGCGCTGAAAAATTGTGAGATCCTTGTGAGATTTGCCGGGATGGAGGATTTATATGGTATCATAACCGCAGAGCGGTTATGATACCGGGGTTATGCCCAACGGCTCGCCGCTTGGGCGGCAACCGCCTTTGATGGGCAATTATACCATGATGATGTGTGAATATAACGGGATATCTTCAAAAGGCACAGAGGGGGAGAGTCAACATGCCGAAACTTTTGATTACAGACGACGACCTGCATCTGCGCAAGCTGGTGCGCACCTATGCGGAGGTGGACGGATATGCTTGCGAGGAGGCTGAAAATGGATTCCAGGCTTTGGAAAAGCTGCAATGCAGACAGTTTGACCTGATGATTCTCGACATTATGATGCCGGGGATGGATGGCTTTGAGACAATGGCGGAGCTGCGAAAATTCAGCCGGATGGCAGTAGGAGCGGCGCGCAAGGATGTGACGGATGCTTACGGCGAGCCGACAAAACAGGACGGCGGCCTGCTTGTTTACCGTGCGTCGGAACGCGCCGGGGAGCCGGCCTCTGCTTCGAATTGGAGGAGGACGAGGACGCGGTGATTGCGATTTTTCTGGCTACAGAACAGATTTAGGAGAGAGGACGGATGTTGGTCCTGGAGAAAATCAGGGAATATGCAAAAACAGGACGCACGGCCCTCATTAACCGGGATGAACGGATGACGTTCGCGGAGCTTGACGCGCGTTCGGAGGCGTTCGCTGCCTGGCTGCTTGGATGGTTTGGAAACGACCGGGCGCCGGTTGTTATCTGTGGGGAGAAGGAGAGCAATTTCCTGCTTGATGTCTGCCGGGAAAAGGGGATTAAACCGCTGTTCATTCATGTGCCCCTTTATGGACAGTGGAGCGACTACACCGGCTTTACAGCGGACCGGCGGGCGGAATATTATATTATGAACATGTACGGTCGATTGTGGGGGAATATGGCGTAAAGCTGCTGGACCTGACAGGATTTGAATATGAGTCGTATTTTATGTGTGACACGATGCATATAGGCTGGAAGGGGTGGTTGGCGGTTGATCAGGCGCTTATCAGCTATTATTACGAACAGTAAGGTATGGCTTTTGTCCCATACCGCGGCGCGTTGCGGCTGGTATCTGTTTGTACTCACGGCGCTGCTGGTTTTTTGGTTCTACACAGACGGCGGTGAAATCGCATTTGTTTACAATGCATTCTGAAGCATATCTGTCGTTTGTAAACGGAACCGGTCCTGTTGATCATGCAGCCATTCCAGGCCGCTTGATCATTAGGGCTGGTTTCCAATTAGGGTTTGTTTGAAGCAGAGGAATCGCCGGATTTTTTCGCAAACAGTATTCGCCGCGGTTTTCAGAAAAAAGACGGCAATTTTGATGTTTCAAACAGCCCCTAGGTATCTGTTAAAAACGCGCCTTCCTTTTCAAACTTGCCACGCAGGATGCTGATCGCCTTTTTCTCAATCCGCGATACATAAGAGCGGGAAATATCCAGCTTTTTTGCCACCTCGCGTTGTGTAAGCGACCGTGTGCCTCCTAGCCCATAACGCATGATGATGATCTGTCGCTCCCGTTCGTCCAGCGCACCCTCAATAAACCGATACAGCTGTTCGGACTTGATCCGCAGGTCGATACAGTCCACGATATTGTCATCCTCGGCCATGATATCCTGAAGTGTCAGGGAGTTGCCGTCTTTATCTGTATCGATCGGATCGCTTATGTAAACATCCTGGGCGGATTTCTTCTTATTGCGGAAATGCATGAGAACTTCGTTTTCGATGCATCTGGATGCATAGGTTGCAAAACGCGTGCCTTTTTCGGGTTTGAATGTGGAAACCGCTTTGATTAGACCGATCGTACCAATGGAGATAAGATCGTCCTGGTCTTTAAAGGCGCTGTAATATTTCTTGATGATATGTGCGACCAGACGCAGGTTATGCTCTATAAGGCGTGTTTTTGCTTCTTCGTCGCCCCGAGCAATTCCTTCCAGGCATTCGCGCTCCTCTTTGGCGGACAAAGGGCGTGGAAAGGAACCAGTCCCGGTAATATGCAGGGCAAAATAGATCAGATTACAAAATGCTTCGAATAAAGAAAACATGAGAACCTCCTTGACGGCTGATTTTGCCCGCGTTCTTTTTTGGGCGAAGGGCGCAGACAGAGCAATAACAAATATATGCTCCGTCAGCTTATCCGGTGCAGGTCCGTCGGAAATCGAGGACTATCAGAACACGTCCATAACAGAACCTGCGCCAGTCGCTTCGGATATAATCACATGATTTTAAAAAGCATATGAGCGCTTCCTGATAGCGGGCGCCCGGAACTGTTTGCATGAACCGGAAAATAGTGGTATACTGAATACAAAATCAGTTTAATTATGATTTGGTGAGAACACGTATAAAGGAGCCTGCGGATGGGACAAGCTATTTTCTGGGTACTGGCGGCGCTTAATTTGGCGGGCTTGGCCGTTTGCTTTGTCGATAAGCGCAGGGCGAAGCGCAAGGCTTGGCGCGTGCGGGAGAGGACCTTCTTTCTGTTGGCGCTGCTCGGCGGCGGATGGGGTGTTTGGGGCGGCATGTACCTGTTCCGGCACAAGACGCGCCATTGGTATTTTGTTATTGGAATTCCGGCAGTCACTTTGGCGGAATATGGTTTTTTAACCTGGTTTTTGCTGCGGCGGTAAAGGCTGCACAGGGCTTTTCAGGAGGAGGAAATAATAATGGCAACACGAATTGGCATCCTGACAGCGGGCGGCGATTGCCCGGGACTGAACGCAACGATCCGCGGCGTCGCAAAGGCGATGTATCAAAAGATGGACGATGTGGAGATTGTGGGGATCGTCGACGGCTTTAAGGGGCTGATTGAAGGCGAATATCATGAGATGAAGCAGTCCGATTTCTCCGGGATTCTCACGCGCGGCGGAACCATTCTGGGTACAGCGCGCACGCCCTATAAGAGCATGAAGATTGTTGAAAACGATGTCGACAAGGTCGCGCGTATGAAAGGCAACTATAAAAAAATGAAGCTGGACTGCCTGATGACGCTCGGTGGAAACGGCACGCACAAAACGGCGAACCTGCTTTCTGAGGAGGGACTGAATGTTATCGGACTGCCCAAGACGATCGATAACGACATTTGGGGCACCGACGTCACCTTCGGATTTCATACAGCCGTCGGACTTGGAACAGAGGTGGTCGACCGAATCCATACGACGGCCAGCAGCCACAAGCGCGTGATGGTCATCGAGATCATGGGCAACAAGGTAGGGTGGCTCACGCTTTATACAGGCGTGGCGGGCGGCGCGGATGTGGTGCTGATCCCGGAGATCCCTTATGATATTAAAAAGGTGGTCAAAGCGGTCGAGCGCCGCGCGGCAGGCGGTCACGGTTTTTCCATCGTCTGCGTGGCGGAAGGCGCGTTCGACGTGGAGGAGGCCAGACTCAAAAAGAAGGAGCGTTCAGAACGGCGCGCGGCAGCCGGCGAGACGACAGCCTCGGCGCGCATTGTGCGCCAGATCGAGGAAACCAGCGGCTTTGAGACGCGCATGGTTGTTCCGGGCCACTTTATCCGCGGCGGCGCGCCTTCGGCGTATGACCGCGTGCTTGCTTCACAGTTCGGCGTCTATGCGGCTGATCTGGTCAGTCGTGGGATTTTTGGTGTTACCGTAGCGATGCAGAACAATGTCGTGACGCACAATCTTTTGTCCGATGTGGCCGGCAAGACAAAGTTTATCCCGACCGACGACCAGATGATTTTTACAGCGCGCCGGCTCGGTATATCCTTTGGCGATTAGGGAATACCATGAAAGGATGTGCGAAGGCTGTGGATGGCTGGAAGTTTTTTTTCAAAATTTTCCCGCGTGCCTATTGACAAAACGTCCGCAATAGCTTATAATAAATAACGCGCTGTTCAAGAAAACAGCGCAATCTGGCCCGGTAGTTCAGCTGGTTAGAACGCTAGCCTGTCACGCTAGAGGTCGTGGGTTCGAGCCCCATCCGGGTCGCCAGTTTTGCCTTTGTAGCTCAGTTGGTAGAGCAGAGGACTGAAAATCCTCGTGTCGTTGGTTCGATTCCGACCGAAGGCACCATTTGCGGGTTTAGCTCATCTGGTAGAGCGCCACCTTGCCAAGGTGGAGGTAGCGAGTTCGAGCCTCGTAACCCGCTCCAATGAAAAGAGGCCGCTGTTCATCAACGCCTCTTTTTCCATATACATATGTATATGGGCGCGGCGCCATAGCCAAGCGGTAAGGCAGGAGTCTGCAAAACTCTCATTCCCCGGTCCGATTCCGGGTGGCGCCTCCAAAAGAAGCCTTGTAAATCAGCATTTAGCTGATTTACAAGGCTTCTTTTTTTTCGTAGTAGGATGCATGGGAGATTTTTGCTTTCCGTTCGTATAGCAATCAATACAAACATACGTCCTGTAAAGGGGAAGATCTCATTGAACAAATGCTCCACTGAATCGCCGGCGGCATTTATGCGGCAGGACGGACGTTTTTTACACGGCGTTTTCAGCCGGTTTTTGTTCCCGACTGTCTTGTCTGTTTTAGGTGGCACGGTCAACGTCATGGTCGACAGCGCGATCGTTGGCAACATGATGGGAGCGCAGGCATTGGCGGCGATCAATCTGTGCGGACCAATTTTTCTGCTCTGTTCGACAGCCGGCTCGCTGATCGGTTCCGGGGCCGGACTTTTGGCGGCCGCGCAGATTGGGCGGGGAGAAAGTGAAAGAAGCTGTGTCTGCTATACGCTGTGCGTGGCCTTGCAGTTTTTGTTCGGGTTCCTGTTGACGATAGGCGGCCTTTTGTTTTTACGGCCTGTCGTCAGGCTTTTGGGGGCGGACGACACGCTGTTCGCAATGGCGCTTTCCTATGCACGGATTGCTTTTTGGGGCGCTCCAGTGAAATGTCTGCTCTATGTACCGTTTAATTTTCTGCGTCTGGATGGAAAACCGGCTATGGTGAGCGTTTCCCTTCTCGCGATGACCGCGCTCAATGGCGTGCTCGATTATCTTCTCATCAAAGTCGGATGGGGATTGGCGGGCGCATCGCTGGCCAGCGTACTCGCTACCTGTTTGGGTGTGGCGGTCGGATTTGTCTGCCTGCACGGCGGCAGCTTCCGTCTGATCGTGCCGCATGGCGGCGCGTCAATTCTGCGCGAGCTGCTCGTATTGGGGACGCCGCCCGCGCTCAACAATCTATTGTCTGTGGTACGGATGATTCTGCTTAACCGCATCCTGATGGCGGCAGGGGGCAGTGGCTTTGTAGCTATCTTTACGGTGGTCGGAAGCGTCAGCGACTTTACCCTTTGTGTGATTTCGGGCGTTCCGCAGACAGCTTCTCCGCTGGTGGGTATCTATAGCAGCGAACGCAACAATCCGGGGATGCGGCTGCTGGTACGCATGCAGCTATGCTATGGCGGCGTTCTGATCGGGGGCATGGCCGCCGCGATTATATTGGCGCCCGGCCTAATCTGTACGCTGTTTGGCCTCACGCAAACTGCACAGGCTGTTTGGGCGCTGCGTCTGTTTGCGCTGTCGCTGCCAATGGCGATGCTGTGCAGCATCCTGATCTTTTTTTATAATGCAAGCGGACAGGTGCCGCTTGCAAATGGGGTGACCGTCTGCCGGGTCCTTCTGTTTGCGGTTATTCCTGCGTTTGTTTTGAGCCGGGCAGGCTTTCCTGTTTGGTGGTTTTTTCCGCTCTCCGAACTGCTGACCTTGGCGGCGCTTTTTGTGGCGCTGTGGCGGAAAGCACGGCCGGATACGCTGCGATCTCCGATTCTTTTGCTCGACGAAGCATATGACCGCATGGGCAAGGTCATTGACTTCTCGGTGGAAGCGCGGGCTGATGCGGTAGGGCGGGCCGCTGAACTGATCGGCGGCTTTTGTGAACAAAATAACCTGACCGCCCGGCAGACGATGGCCGTGAGCCTTTCCATCGAGGAGATGCTCACGATTATGATGAAGCATTGCTTTAAGGAGCAGAGTCAAGCGACTGTGGATGTACGTGTGTTTGTCATTCAGGGGGAGGTTGGCCTGCGCATTCGCAATGCGGGAAAACAGTTTAATCCAATTGATTATTATCAGGCGCATCAGGCGGCGGACGAGATGGGCGAAGCTCTTGGCATCCGTATGATCTTAAAGCTGGCTCAAAGCGTATGCTATCAACGTACGTTTGGGGTGAATACCCTGACGATTCTGTTATAGGAGGTTAGGTATGGGACAACAGCATACGCAGATAGCCGGTCCGGTTTCGATTGTGGATGGGGACGCGGCGTTTTACAAGGACATTCAACAGCTTTGCGATGAGAGGTACGGAACAGGCTATTTGCACAGGGATGATTTTGTACATTGGTTGGAGCGTCCGAGACTTTTGAAGATCGCACTGCTGGACGGCGAATTTGCAGGCTTTGCGGTGATGATCCCCGCAAGCGTCGGGCTGGTCATGAAGAAAATGGATATGCCGCGCGCAGATGTTTTAAGGATTTCCGGGGAAAAGCCGTCCCTGATCTATAAAAGTGCGGCGGTACAAAAGCGGTTCGAGCACCGCGGGATCATGAAGGCCATGGCGGACGCCGGCCTGCGCGAAGCCAGGGCGGAGGGATTTGGTGCGGTTTACGGTTCAGCCTGGGTTTGCAACGGGACGCTGCCCATTGAGGGGACGTTCCGTGCATTCGGCTTCCAACGCCTTTACGAGCGTAAAATGCTCTGGTATGACGACCCGGATTATCACTGTGTTGTCTGTGGGGGAAGATGTGCCTGTGATGCGGTAATTTATTATAAGAAGCTGTGAGGGATGGAGTTGGAAAAAAGAAAACGGGGTCTTGGGTGGAAAATAACGGTTCTCTGCCTGCTGTTGGCAGGAATTATTTGTGCAAGCGTTTGTATCAGCGGCTATCATCAGTACCGTGCTTCAACCTTTCGGACATATAACGACTTTGCCTATAAGCTGGCGGCGACAGCTCTTGCCTATGTGGATGGAAACCGGATAGCCGGTTATTTGGAAGGCGGCGGAACGGACGCGGCTTACGACGAGATGGACCGTCAGATTTATACGCTCTACAAAAATACCGGTTTGACGAGCATTTATATTTGTGTGCCGGACGAAGCCGCGATGACGGTCACAACGATCTATGATGTACGTGTCCATGACGCGCAAAATCCCCAGGCATATGCTCTGGGTGTGGTCGACCCGATCGGAAGCGACGACCCGCAGAAGGTGGTGGATGTTTACCGAACTGGGAAACGGCCGGATGATTATTTCATCCGTAAAAACAGCTTCGGCTACAACACCTCCGCCATTGTTCCGGTTCGAAACGACGCAGGAGAGGTCACGGCGCTGCTTCTGGCTGACCTGCCTATGCCGTTTATCCTTGAAAATCTCAATGCATACCTGCTTTCCACAGTTGGAATCACAGTCGTGCTGGTTTTTCTGATTATATTTGGATATCTGCGCTTTCTGCAAAAGCGTGTCGTTATGCCGATTCAGTTTTTGACGAAAAACGCGGAGGCGTTTGCAAAATGCCGCACAGGTTTTTTGGATGAAATGCTGAACATTCATACCGGCGACGAAATTGAGACACTGGCGGCCGCGTTGGCAAAAATGGAGGTGGATATCACAAAATATATCAACAATCTGGCAAGAGTGACGGCCGACAAGGAACGTATTGCAACCGAACTGGCGGTTGCTACGCAGATACAAACCTCCATGCTGCCATGCATCTTTCCGCCCTATCCGGATTTGAAAGAATTTGATATTTATGCGCTGATGCAGGCCGCAAAGGAGGTCGGCGGTGATTTTTACGATTTTTTCCTGATCGACCGCACCCATCTGTGCGTGGTGATCGCAGACGTTTCAGGCAAGGGCGTTCCGGCGGCGCTTTTTATGGTCATTGCTAAAACGCTGATTAAAAACCATGCTCAGGCGGGTATGAGTCCCAAGCAGGTGTTTGAAGCTGTCAATGACCAGCTTTGTGAGAACAACGAGGCAGGGATGTTTGTCACAGCCTTTATGGGCGTGTTGGATGTGACCGACGGCAGCTTTACTTATGTAAACGCCGGTCACAATCCGCCGCTGCTTTCAACGGGGGGCGCGCCCTATGATTGGCTGAAATCAAAACGTGGGTTTGTATTAGCGGGAATGGAGCATATGAAATACAGTCAGCAGCAGATTACGCTTTTTCCTGGCGACAGCCTGCTTTTATACACCGACGGCGTAACAGAAGCCCTCAATCCGCGCGAGGAGCTTTATTCCGAGGCGCGTTTAAAAGCGTTTGTAAATTCGGGCAGGTTGGACGGCTGCACGCTGGAGAAACAGCTCCACCTGCTGCGGCAGGAGCTTGCCGTTTTTGCAGACGGCGCGCAGCAGGCTGATGATATCACCATGTTGATTTTGCGGCTCAATGAGAAAGGGGATCAAAATGGCTGAACTGACCGTACCTGCAACGCTGGAAAATTTGGAGATTGTAACAGGATTTATTCATGAACGGTTGAAGCTGGCAGGTTGTCCGGCGAAGCTTATGACGCAGGTGGATCTTGCTGTTGAGGAAATCTATGTCAATATTGCACACTACGCCTACCATCCAAGCATTGGCGAGGCGACCGTTTGCTGCGAGGTAGGGGGCGAGCCGCTTCAAGTGACGATTGGATTTGCCGACGCGGGAAAACCATACAACCCGCTTGAACAAAAGGACCCGGATATCATGCAGGACGCTGATCAGCGGCAGATCGGGGGCTTGGGCGTCTTTATGGTGAAAAAGCTGATGGATGAAATTACATATGAATTTATCGACGGCAAAAATGTGCTGACAATCCGTAAAAGGATGTAGAGAAATCAGCCCGATTCGCCGGACACCACCGCAAAGGCAGATCGCTTCAATCTGCTTTTGCGGTGGTGTCCGGCGGTTGCTGCGCGGATGGAGCTGTATCGTTTTGAAAAATAGAGAATCGGGCACGCAGGTTTTTCAGAAAGGCCTGCTGTGTTTCCCGAAAGTGCCGCTGGCTGACCGGCACCTCGCGCCCGTCCTCCAAATATGCGCGGTAGCGGACCAACCGCACAACATTGTCAAGATTGATGATGAAACTCTGATGGCAGCGAAAAAATTCGGACGGTAAGAGCGGCTCAAGCTCCGAAATTTTACCGCGATAGTAATGGACGCCGCCTTGGTGCCAGACGGCTACCTGTTTGCCCTTGATCTCAAAGCAGTCTATTTTCCAAAGAGACAGGCTGTGAACAGTGGAACCAATTTTTAATCCCAGATATCGCTTTTTATAATGGTTGCGGTAATCGTAGAGCACGGCAGCCCGCAGATCCTCAGAAGACACCGGCTTGAGGAGATATTTAATTGCCTGCACATCGTAGCCCTGCAAAATAAAATCGGGGCTGGAGGACACGAGGATGATGCTGACCTGATTGCCCATTTCGCGCAGCCGGGCAGCCAGCCGCATTCCGCCGTCGCCTTCGCCCATCAGGATGTCAAGCAGCACAAGATGTATCTCATCCTGTGAAGCGCACAGCGCGTCATAAAGCTGCGCAGGTTCGAAATAGGTTGAGATCCTGCACGGAATGTTAGACTGTGCCGTCAATGTGCGGATCTGATCGGCAATTCCGGCGACAAAATCAGGCTCGTCGTCACAGATTGCAATGTGATACAACTGACATCCCCCCCTTTTTTTTGTAAGAATCTGTGCCGGCGGTTTGGCTTTCCATGCGGCAGGATGACGCAATCATCCGGCGGCTGCAAACGGCAAAGCCGTTTGCACTGCGCATATTATACCATATCATCCGGTCAAAAAAAAGTTTCGAAATGGCCGCGCAGATTCTGCGGTATTCAAAAACGGTAAATATTTATTAATTTCGGTCGTTTTGTGATTAATTTCATCACCCCTCTTTTTTTCATGTCGAATAAAAGGATAAAATAGAAATGGTTGCTTCTATACAAAGAACAGCCGCTTTGAGCTTGTTTCAGGTCCGCTGGAAAATCTGTTTTGCTGGTTCATTTTTCAAGTGGTCTGTCGAAAAATGGAGGGGTCTGGATGGCGAATGATACGATCGATCTGGAAGAACTGTACAGGAGCTATTTCCCGAAAATTTACAACTTCTTTTTTTATAAGCTGCTGCACAGGGAGGATGCTGAAGATCTTACAGCTAAGACCTTTTTGAAAATTGCGGAGCATTTGCATACATATCATTCTGAGAAGGCAAAGGCCGGTACCTGGGCCTGGCGGATCGCGGAAAATACACTGATCGATTTTTACCGTACACAAAAGCGTCACCTCTCAACAGACGACGAACAGGAGGCCCTTGCCCAGGCGCTCAGCGTGTCCTTTGACGAGCAGTATGAGCAGATCGCAAGCCCAAAGCGCAGGGCGCTTTACGCCGCGCTGCGGCAGCTTCCTGAGCGGGACAGGATGCTGGTGTGCTATAAATACCTGCTCGGATGGAGTTATCATGAAATTGCAGAGAAGCTCCAGATCAACGAAAGCACGCTGGCTTCGGCTCTCCAGCGCGCCAAGGAAAAGCTGCGCAAATACCTCAAGGATACGCAGTTTTGACGCCAAGAGGCTCCATCAACTTGTCAAAGGAGCATATATCCATGACTCAAATGATTTTTCGCCGGAAAAGCCTGGAGCGCATCGCATCGCCCGATCAGCTTGACCGGTACCTGCAAGTGTCCGCGCCTTCGCTGTGGCTGATTCTCCTGGCGTTGTTTTTAATGCTGGGCGCAGCCGCAGCCTGGTGCTTTTGGGGCAGTATACCGGCCACAATTTCTGGAACCGGCGTCCAATTGGAAACAGGGGCGGTATGCTTTGTCGCGGCTGACAAAGCGTATATGCTTGAACCGGAAATGACAGCGCATCTGACTGCAAGCGGTACGGATGAGGTGTGGAATGGACGGCTGCTCTATGTTGATGAGCCTGTCCCCGCCGAACAGGCCGCCAAAACAGTCGGAGCTGCTTGGTTGGCACAGTCCATGCCTGCGGATTGGGTCTGCGTTGTTCCGGTAGAGCTGGAGGGCGCGCCAGCCAAGGCCGGCGCTGTTTTCAGTGCGGACATTATATTGAAGCATCAAAGGCCGATTGATCTGCTGTTTGGAGGTTGAGCGCGCGATGAACCGGATTGCAAAAGTACCGGTAGTCATGCAGATGGAAGCCACGGAATGCGGCGCAGCGTGCCTTGCCATGGTGCTGGCACATCACGGAAAATGGCTGCCTTTGGAACAGGTGCGCCTTGCCTGCGGCGTTGGACGGGACGGCAGCAACGCGGGAAATCTCCTAAAGGCCGCCCGCAGCTATGGCCTGAAGGCGCAGGGCTACCGGTGCAGCTTGTCCGGCGTCAGGAATATGACCTTTCCGTTGATTATTCACTGGAATTTTAATCATTTTGTGGTGCTGTGCGGCTTTCGAAAAAGAACGGCGGTGATCTGCGATCCCGGCAGGGGACGCGTGGAGGTTCCTTTGCAGGAATTCGACGAAGCCTTCACCGGAGTTGCCATGGCATTTGAAAAAACAAAATCCTTTACGCCGGCCGGCCGGCCGCGCAGCGTGTTGGCATTTGTCCGCTCCAGACTGCGCGGGACGCTCGCACCAATGATCTGTGTGGTGGCAATCAGCCTGCTTGCATCGTTGTCCGGGCTGGTGTCGCCGCTTTTTTCACGCGTTTTTCTTGACGAAATACTCAGCGGAAAAAATCCACGCTGGCTGCCGCTCTTTTTGATGGCGCTGGGCGCTCTGGTTGTATTCCAAACGATTGTATCGATCCTGCAAGCGGTTTATTTGCTGAAGCTGCGGGGAAAGCTTGCTGTTTCGGCAAATGCCCGGTTTATGTGGCATGTGCTGCGCCTGCCGGTGGAATTCTTTTCGCAGCGGTATGCCGGTGATATTGCGCAGCGGCAGCAAAGCAATGAAATGATCGCAGAAACGCTGATTTCCCAATTGGGACCTTTGGCGCTCAATCTGGGGGTCATGGCGTTTTATTTTTGTTTGATGATCCGGTATTCCCCGCTGCTGACAGCAATCGGACTTACAGCGGTTGTCTGCAACCTGTTGATCACGCAGTATACTTCCCGCAGGCGGACCAATTTATTCCGCCTGCGTATGCGTGATGCGGGAAAGCTTGCGTCAGCGACGGTTTCAGGCATTGAGATGATTGAAACTATCAAAGCAAGCGGCGCGGAGAACGGTTTTTTTCAGCGGTGGAGCGGTCTGAACGCCAGTGTCAACGGAGCCGATGTGGATGCGGCGCAGCTTGAAAGCGGCTCGGGCGCGCTCTTGCAGGCGCTCTCCGGTTTAGCCGGCATAGCGGTGCTGTTATTGGGCGCGGCCCTGATTTTGTACGGCCGTTTCACGGCGGGAATGCTGTTGGCATTTCAGTCGTTTCTGACTTCCTTCATGGCGCCGGCCGGGTCCCTGCTTTCTCTGGGCCAGCAGATGCAGGAAATGCGCGTTTCGATGGAGCGAGTGGAGGATGTTGAAAGCTATTCTCCCGATGTGGAGGCTCCGGCGGCGCAAACGCCGGCGCCAGAGGGCCTTGAGAAGCTTTTGGGCGGCCTGGAACTGGATGGCGTGACGTTCGGCTATTCCAGGCTTGCGCCGCCGCTTATCGAGAATTTTTCCCTAAGCCTGCGTCCGGGCGGCTCAGTCGCGTTTGTAGGTGCGTCAGGCTGCGGCAAATCAACACTGGCCAAGTTGATTTCCGGATTGTATCAGCCCTGGAGCGGGGAGATCCGCTATGATGGACGCTTGCGCCATGAAATCCCCCGTCCGGTGTTTACAGGCTCGCTGGCGGTGGTCGACCAGGATATCACGCTGTTTGAGGACAGTATCGCTGACAATATCCGTATGTGGGACCGGTCCATCGAGGACTTTGAGATCATTCTGGCTGCGCGGGACGCACAGATTCATGAGGACATCGTAGCGCGGGAAAACGGTTACAATGCGGTACTCTGCGAAAATGGCAAGAACTTTTCAGGCGGTCAATGTCAACGGCTGGAGATTGCCAGGGTGCTGGCGCAGGACCCTACGGTCGTTATCCTTGACGAAGCAACGTCGGCGCTTGACGCCAAGACGGAATATGAGGTTATCCGTTCGATCCGGGAACGTGGGATCACCTGTATCCTCGTGGCGCATCGTCTTTCCACCATTCGCGGCTGTGACGAAATCATTGTGCTGGAGGATGGCCGCGTGGTGGAACGAGGAACGCATGACGAGCTGTATGCTAAAAACGGGGTTTATACACGCCTGATTTCGATGGAGTAAAGAAAGGAACAAGGATGGGCCTGTTTGATGATCAATTAAAAACGCGTCTGGAACAGGACCGCGAATCCTTTGCGGACGCGCTTGAGGCGCTTGGAGAGTCTGTGACGGGAAAAGCAGCAGTTACAGGCAAAAATGGGAGCTTGGAGGATGCTGTGCACGAAATCCTGACTTGGTTTGGAGCGAAAGCGCCGGAGCCGCCGGGCCTGATGGATGATTTTAACGACCGGCTCGATTATATGCTCAACCCAACTGGAATCCGGCGCCGGACAGTGAAGCTGGATGGAACATGGTGGAGAAAGGCGGCCGGCCCGATGCTCGCCTACACGGCAGAAGGCAGCGCGGTGGCGCTTTTGCCGCGCAGGTTTGGCGGATATGCGTGGCGTGACCCTGCAAACAGGCGGACAGTGCGCGCCAGTGTGAAAACCACTGGGATACTGACTGGAGAAGCTGTCTGCTTTTACCGGCCTTTACCGTTGCAGGCGCTTACCCTGCGGGATTTATTTCTCTTTGCGGTTCAATCGGTTGACAGATGGGATCTAACGCTGTTTTTATTGGCTGGTCTGCTGGCGAGCCTGTTTGGGACGGCGGTCCCGTTTGTGACGCAGATCCTTTTTGCAACAGTGATCCCGATGGGCGGTATGGAGAATCTTGCGCCTGTTGGGATGTTGGCAGTTGGAGCGCTGTTTTCACTGGCTTTGGTTGGCCTGACGAAATCGCTGGCTGTCGACCGTATCGCGCAGAAGGTGCGGCTGGTAGTGGAAAATGCGGCCATGAGCAGGTTGTTAAGCTTGCCCGCGCAGTTTTTCCGGACTCACAATGCAGGTGAACTGCAAAACCGTGTGGATGCGTTGACGCAAATGTGCGCGTTGCTGGGCGACACGGTGCTGACAGGCGTCATAAACGGCGTTTTTTCCATCGTGTATCTGTTTTTGATCCGTGCGCTGGCCCCTGCGTTGTTCGGTCCGACAACCGTTATTCTATTGGCGCAGCTTACGGTTATGATTGCCGGCGTACTGGCAAAAGCTCATGTGGCGCGTAAGCGCCTGCATATTGCGGCGGATTTGAACGGATTGGTGTTCCGGTTGTTTTCGGGTATTCAGAAAATTAAACTGGCCGGGGCGGAGCAGCGCGCCTTTTCAAAATGGGCAAGGTGTTATGCAGAGAATGCGGCGCTGCTTTACAATCCGCCGCTTCTGCTCAGGATACAGCCAGTTTTATCGGCGCTGATTGCCTTGGGAGGATCTATCCTGCTTTATTCCTCGGCTGCCAAATCCGGAATGCAGACAGCCGATTATATGGCGTTCGCATCCGCATACGGCTTGGTGAATGGAGCCATGTTGTCGTTGGCTTCGATGACAGAGGGCCTGGCGGCGCTGAGGCCGCTGGCTGAACTGGCCGAGCCGATTATGAAGGCTGTACCGGAAACCGGCGGCAATAAAAAACAGATCCACAGAATGAGCGGCGGTGTGGAGCTGGCGAACCTGTCGTTTCGTTATGCACACGACGCGCCCTGGATTCTTGACCATATCAATTTAAAAATCCGTCCTGGCCAGTATGTGGCGATTGTGGGCAAAACCGGCTGTGGCAAAAGCACGCTGATGCGCCTGCTGCTCGGCTTTGAAACGCCTGTCTCAGGCGCGGTCTATTACGACAACCGCGACCTGCAAACGCTGGATTTGCCTGCTCTGCGGCGCAATATCGGCGTTGTGCTCCAACAGAGCCGTCTGTTTGCCGGCGATATCTATTCTAATATCGCCATTTCCGCCCCGTGGCTTACCATGGACGAGGCGTGGGAGGCGGCAAAGCTGGCCGGCATGGACGAGGATATCAAAAAAATGCCGATGGGGATGTATACGCTCATCGGCGAAGGCGGCGGCGCACTTTCCGGCGGGCAGCGGCAAAGGCTGATGATCGCACGGGCGATCGCTTCAAAGCCCAAAATTTTAATGTTTGATGAAGCAACCTCCGCGTTGGATAATATCACACAGCGGATAGTATCCGATTCGCTCGGTCAACTGAGATGCACCCGCATTGTGATAGCCCACCGTCTTTCCACGATCCGCCAATGCGACCGCATCCTGGTGCTTGACGGGGGAAAGATTGTGGAGGACGGCGCTTATGACGAGTTGATCACCGCCAAAGGCCTTTTTGCGGAGCTGGTCAGGCGCCAGACGCTTGATATGGCGCCGCTGTAAGGCTGATAAGATTTTATAAAAAGCCCTGCTTCCTGTATAAGCAGGGCTTTGCCTGTGCAGCCAAATGGATAAAACAGATCCTTTTCATGCGAAAGCCCCCTTTTCATTTATTTTATCTGGTTTCGCCGTTTGGAATGATATTTAGAATATCGGAAAAGCCGGTCATGTCGAATACCTCCATGATTTCGTCGCATACGCCGCGCAGGCTCATGCATACGCCGGCCGCCTTGCTCTGTTTTTGAGCGGCCAGCAGGACGCGCAGGCCGGCGGAGCTGACATAGTTAAGCCCGGTGAAATCAAGCAGAATGTCGCAGGAGCCGTCAAGCGCCGGAAGCAGAACGTCATGCAGTTGAGGACTTGTGGTCGTATCCAAACGGCCTGCCAAAGCAAAAACAGCCGTTCCATCCCGACTGGTTCGGTTGATTGTCATAGAAAAGATCGTCCTTTCATTTTTTTCTGAAAGCTTTATTCCTGAGTATACATACGACGCGGTCTGCAAAATCTCCCGCACCATTTATTTGCTTTCGGATGAACATTTTAAAACAACTATTTTTAAAATTTGTGGGAGATTTCACGCATTGATTCGTATTGATAACTTGGAGAGGAGGAGGTCGGGGATGACATGCGATGCAAGCAGCGATTTTGGACTGACAACATCCGATTTTGACTTTTCCCTGGAGTGCGGCGCGTTTAAAGACGCATTGCGCCAGGCATTTATGCAGGCGGTAAATTTGCAGGGGGTAGCGCCGCTCCTCGACACAGAGCTTGATGAACTCAACGCCGCGGGGGATGGAATGCGGCCGGACCAGCAGGGAAAAAACCGATTTGAGATGCGATAGGCGATCGTGGGTTTACATTGTGATCAGCCGGTCAAATGTCCAGGGGTTAGGAACGAATTCAACAGCCATAAGGCGATATCGGAACCGTTTTCGGCGTGTCTGTTGGCTTATCTCTCAACGCAGGCGCCGGTGCTATGCTGGTTTTTATGGGGGAGCGAAGCGGCGTCCAGCAAGCCGTATTTCAAGGCGGAAAGGCTGTTTGAGTGCCGTCATTCCATGATGTGTCCTGAAAAATATCCTGATGATTTTTTCAACTGTTCCTGTTTTCTGGAAACAATGGATGAGATCAACTGGATGGGCTGAAGAATATTGGGAATAAAGGGGAAAGCGGGGCTGCGTCCAAGTGACGCAGCTCCGCTTTCGTATAGAGAGTTGATAAGAGGATGTCAAAAGAATTCAGGCGGAACCGGCGCTGCATCGGATACCTGCGGCTGTTCGCGCCGGTTGCGGCGCAGCAGAGAACGCTTGCCGGTTTTGTGTCCCTTTTTGCGGCGGTCCTCGCCGTCAAACAGAAGATAGACGGTCGGGACGAGAATCAATGTGACGAGCGTCGAAAGCGTCAGACCGCCGATCACAACGACGGACATCGACTGCATCATTTCGACATTGCCGCCGAAGCCAAAGGCCGAAGGCAGCAGGCCGAGGACCGTTGTCAGCGTTGTCATCAGGATCGGGCGCAGACGTGAACGCCCGGAATTGACGAGCGCGTCATGGGCGGTTAGCCCCTGTTCACGCCGCAGAATATTGGTATAATCAACCAGGACGATTGCGTTGTTGACGACGATGCCGACGAGCATAATCAGTCCGATCAGGGAAGTCATGCTGATGGACATGTCTGTCAGCAGCAGCGCCAGAAATGCGCCTGTCATGGCAAACGGCACAGAGAACATGACGACAAGGGAGAAGCGCAGCGATTCAAACTGGATGGCCATAACGACAAACACCAGGAAAATTGCTGTGGCCAGCGCGCCGTAAATAGCGTTGAATTCCTCGTTCATGGTGCGCATGCTGCCGCCTTCCTCGACCGTGACTCCTTCGGGCAGATTCATCTGTAAAACCCGCGCGAGAATCTGGCCGGAAAGACTGCTGTCCGACTGGCCAATCGCGGTCTGGCCTGTAATGGAAACCTGGTAATCGCCGTCCTCGCGCTGAATCTGAGAGGGGCTGTTATTGTATACGATGGTCGCTACATCGGTCAGCGGAACCTGGCCGCCGGAACGCGTGGAGATCATCAGGCCGGAAAGATCGCTGACATCATAGAAGCGGTCTTCCGGATACATGACCTTGACGGAATATTCCTGATCGCTCTCCTGAAGCGTAGTCGCCTCAATACCGGAAATCATGTTCCGAACGGTAGACAGCACCGCCGATGGGGTGGTACCGATTGCGGCCGCCTGCACAGAGTCCACAACGATTTGAGCACGGGGGTCGCCGTCGGACAGGCTTGTTGAAACGGAATCAATACCGTCAAATTCCTGCATAACCTCTTTGACCTCGTTGGCCGTTTGTTCAAGCACATCGAGGTTGCTGCCGGACAGATTGATCTGTACACCCCGGCTGCCAAACGACATACTGCTGCGTTCCTCCACTTCAACGCTGGCATTTTCAACATAAGCTGTTTCCTGACGCATCAAAGCGATGAATTCGTCCGTCTGCATGGAACGGTCGTCTTTGAGCGTAACGGTAATGCTTGCGGAACCGCCGCCGCCGCGCATGGAATAGCTTTCTACGTCGGGCTGTTCGGCCACCAGCGCCTCGAGCTGTGTCATGATCTGATCCGTTTCATCAATATTAAGACCGGTTTTTGTCGTGACAGAAATGCTGATGGAGCCTTCGTCGGACATCGGCATCAGCTCGGAATCGATCTGAGTGAACATAACGAACGTGCCTGCAAGCATGACAATGGCAATGGCCACAACAATCAGCTTATGACAGAGAGCCTTGTCAAGCAAGGCGCCGTACAGGCGTTCGAGCTTGTGCAGTCCGCGGTTGACAGCCGAAGTTTGTTTTTCCACGGGCCGGAACTTTGCAAAAAGCAGGGGAACGAGCGTCAGCGCAGAAATCAGCGAGGCTGTCAGCGAAAAGACGATCGTAAAGCCGACGTCCTTAAAGAGCTGACCGGACATGCCGTCCATCAAAGCAATCGGCAGGAAAACGACGATGGTTGTGATCGTTGACGCGATGACGGCCCCATTGACGAGGTTCGCTCCGGCGATGGCGGCGTCGTCATAGGTGCGTATACCATCCTGCATTTTAAAGCAGCTGTCGATGACAACGATAGAGTTGTCGACCATCATTCCGATGCCGACTACCAGGCCGCCGAGCGAGAGAATGTTGATGGTCATGCCAAACGCGGCCATCAGCACAAGCGCCGCGAAAACAGACAAGGGCATTGAGGTGGCAACGATCAGCGCGGCGCGCCAGTCGCCCAGGAATACGACCAGGACGAGCATGGAAAGCACAAGACCCTGAAGCAAGGTGGAAACGACGTTCATGATGTTTTCATAGATCGTTTCGCCGCTGTTGTTTGTGATTTCGATTGCAAGACCAAGCCCCTGCCCGTTCAATTCGTCTACTTTCTCGGAAATCTCATTGCAGATCTCAATTGTGTTGGCGCTTTGGTTCTTCGAAATGGACAGGCTGATGTTATCCATGCCGTTATAACGGCTGATATTGTTCATCTGCTCCTCGGCCATACTGACGGTCGCCACATCGGAGATATGGATAATATCGCCGGAGGCCAGAGAAATCGGGATGGTTTCCAGGCTTTCATAGGTGTCGTAGCTGACGCCGCCCTCGAGCGTCAGGGATATGTTGCCGCGGTTGATTTCCCCCGCGGTCGTTGTGAAGTCGGCCGAGGCAATGGCGCTGGAGATATCGGTCATTGAAAGACCGTATTGCTCCATCTCCTCCTCGCGCAATTCAACCTTGACATATTCGCGCGTACCGCCGCGCATATCGACCGATGAGACGCCGGAGATTTTTTCAAGTTCCGGGACAACGGTATTTTCGATATAGGAATAAATATTGTCGTCGGCGTTGGCACGGATGGAAAGATCCATGATCGATGAAGAATCCATGCTCATTTCCATAATCGTCGGATCATCGGCGGAATCCGGCAAACGCAGGCGCGTCAACGCTTCATTGATTTCGTCGTATTTTTCATCCATATCGGTGTTGTAATCAAATTCCAGGGTCGTCATGGACGAGCCTTCTGAGGAACGCGACGTCATAGTTTTAACGTCGCTGATCGAGGATAGGGCCGATTCCACAACATCGGTGACAAGGTTGTCAACCTCCTCCGGGGAGGCTCCCTCGTAACGCGTCATAACCATAAACACCGGCATGGACATCTCAGGGGTGGACTCCATCTCCATACCAAAGATGGAGGAGATGCCGAATACCACCAGCATCAGCACACACATAAGGACCGCAACGGGCCTCTTGACAGACAGTTTTGGAAGCGTCATCCTGTATTAGCCCTCCTGACCCGGCGCGTTGGCGCCGTCTGCGGCAGAGGGCGTGCTGTCCGCCGGGACATCGCCGGATTGCGTATCAGGGGATATTTCATCTGCGGACGCTTCATCAGCAGAGCTGCTGCTGTCTGCGGGCGCGCCATCCGCCGGGGGCGTATCGTCCGCCAACGCTGCATCGTCGGAAGCTTCATCACCGGTGCCGCTTGCAGACTGGCCGGCTTGTGGATCTGTCTGGCCGTTGGCAAGCGTGACAGACGCGCCGTCCTTGAGGTCGGGATGCCAGGTTGTGATGATCTGGCTGTCCATATCAAGCCCGGATTCGACAACGACTTCGTCGCTGCTCGTCATGCCGGTGACGATATCGGTACGGTGCGCCGTGCCGTCCGCATATGTAAAGACATACGGCTGCCCCTCGTCATAGTAGATCACATCAATCGGGATGAGCATCGCGTTCTCAGCCTTCTGCGTAGCAGCCGTTACCTTGACGGAAACGCCGGAAAGCAGCGCCCCATCGGCGTCCTGAATCTGCGCTTCGATCGGGAACAGACCTGTCGATTCATCCGCCTTTGTATCGATAGAGGTAATGACCGCGGTGTATTCTGTCCCGCTCTTTGTGAGTGTAATCTCGTCTCCCAGGGAGAGCGCGACAGCCGCGTCGGCGGAAGCGTTGAACTTAACCGACATGGTATTCTTGTTGGAGATCGTATAGGCGGCTGTGCCGGTCGAGGCCATCTCATACGGTGTGACCGATTTTGTTTCGATCACGCCGCTGATAGGGGAATAAACCTTGTATTTATCCAATGTCGCGGCGCTTTGCTCCAGTGAGAGCTGCGCCGATTTCAGCTCGGCTTCAGTGGCGCGCTGCGTATCCTCCAATGAACCGCCAAGCAGGAGGTTATAGTTTTCGAGCGCCTGCTCATAGCTTGTTTGTGCGTTCTTATAGGAGTTGCGCAGGTCGCGCGCTTCGCTGTCCTCGCTGTCCTCCAGTTCGTTGATTTCAGAACGCAGGAGCAGATATTCCTGTTCGGCTTTGGTGAATTCGGCAAGCAAGTCCTTGAGGGTATCCTCATCCGTATTGGGATCGTTCTTTGCGTCCTCATATGCCTGTTCGGCCGCTTTCATCGCTGTCTCCGCCTCATCGCGGCGTTTTTCCGCATTAATCAGGCTGTCGTCATAGCCGTCGTTATAATCCTTAAGCTTGAGACGCGCGTTGTTCAGACTTTGCTGCGCGGAATCAAGCTGCGCTTTGGCGGACAACAGCTTGGATTCATAGCTGCTTCCGAGCGTTGTGTCGGCTGAAATGACCTTTTGCTCATAGCTGGCCTGTGCCATTTCATAGGAGAGGGCCGCGTCGGTATCATCAAGTGTAAACAACAGATCGCCCGCCTGCACAGTATCGCCCGCTTCAAAATAAATCTCGCTGACCTTTCCGCTGATCTCCGGGTAAACATTCACGCTTTCTGACGGTTCGATTTTGCCGATAAAGTCGGTTGTGCGCGACAGGCTTCCAGTTTCAGGCGTCTGGAGCTTGACCTGGATCACACTCTCCGACATTTCCACCTGGCCGCTGCCCATATCGCCGCCCGGTCCGCCGCCGGGGCCACCGCCCGGACCTCCGCCGGCAGCGAATACAACAACAGTCGAAACAGCGACGGCGCCCGCCGCCACCAGAAGGATTCCAGTTGATAATTTTTTTTTGTCCATCGATCCAACTCCCCAATCTTTGGCCGCAGAGGCCGTTTTGCTGTGGTTCATTCTACGGGCTGAATGTGGGGACAACACAAAAAAAATGTGAACAAATTGTGTGGAAAAATGAAACAGTTTATGTTATGGAAATGTGTTGGCTTGGGTGAGACGGCCGTTTTGCTATGCATCCGCACAGCAAAACAGAGAGCCGTTTCCCACAGGAAACGGCTCTCTTTGCACACCGCCAGCAATCCCGCTTACAGCGCGGCAAAAACCGCGTCGACAGCTTCCAGCGTCCTTTGAAAATCCTCTTTTGTGTGCGCGGTGGAAATAAACATCGCTTCAAACTGGGCGGGCGCAAGATAGATGCCGCGCTCCAGCATCCCTCGGAAGTAACGGGCGTATCTGCCCACATCGCTGCCCTTGGCGTCCACAAAGGTGGTCACGCCGTTCGGTGTGAAGAACGGTGCGATCAGGGAACCGATCTGATTGATGCTGACATCGGTCCCATGCGCTGCCGCCGCCGCGCGCATTTCCGCCGCAAGCTCTTTGGCGCTGTGTTCGATTGAGACATACAGCTCCGGGTGGGAGCGAATATGCCGAAGCTGTGCCAACCCTGCCGCCATGGCCACCGGATTTCCGGACAGCGTTCCGGCCTGGTAGACAGGGCCGCATGGCGCTACCTGCTCCATCAGGGCGCGGCTGCCGCAATAAGCGCCCACAGGCATCCCGCCGCCGATAATCTTGCCAAAGGTAACAAGATCGGCCTTAATGCCGAAATATTCCTGCGCACCGCCGGGCGCCAGACGGAACCCGGTGATAACTTCGTCAAAGACAAGCAGCGCGCCGTACCGGTCGCAAAGAGCGCGCAATCCCTCAAGAAAGCCGGGAGAAGGCGCGACGACGCCCATGTTGGCCGCGACCGGCTCCAGGATGACACAGGCGATCTGCCCTGGCCACTCGTCAAAGAGGGCCTCCACTGTATCCAGACGATTAAATTGGGCGGTGAGGGTGTGTTTGACGATGTCCTCGGGTACGCCGGCGGAGGACGGATGTCCCCCGGCCAGGGCAGAGGAACCGGCATTGACCAGCAGGCAGTCGCTGTGCCCGTGGTAACAGCCTTCAAATTTAATTAGCTTATCCCGGCCTGTAGCCCCGCGTGCCAGCCGGATAGCGGACATGACCGCCTCTGTGCCGGAATTGACCATACGGACCATCTCAATATTGGGGACCATGTCTACCATCAGCTCGGCCATTTCGACCTCCGCCTCAGTTGGCGCGCCGAAGGACAGGCCGTGCTGCACGGCCTGTTCCACTGCCGCGCGGATAGCGGGATGATTGTGCCCGAGCAGCATGGGACCCCAGGAACAGACATAGTCGATGTACTTCCTGCCATCTGCGTCATAGATATAAGGCCCGTCGGCCCGTTCAATGAAACGGGGGCAGAGATCCACGGCCCGGAAAGCGCGAACCGGGGAATTGACGCCTCCGGGCAGAACCCTTTGGGCGCGGTCAAACAGCTTTTCTGAACGCAGCATCAGCCGATATCCCCCTTTCGCATGGCCTGTGCAAGCTCTTTGGCAAAGTAGGTGATCAGCATATCTGCCCCAGCCCTGTAGATGGACAGCGCGCTTTCACACATGATCCGGTATTCGTCGATCAGTCCGGCAGCGCCGGCGGCCTTGATCATAGCGTATTCACCGGAGACGGAGTAAGCGCACATGGGCAGATCAAAGGCATCCGAGCACTCCCGGATCACATCGAGATAGCTGAGAGCAGGCTTCACCATCAGGATGTCCGCGCCCTCCGCCGCATCGAGCGCGCATTCCTTAACGGCCTCCCTGCGGTTGTGAGGGTCCATCTGGTAGCCTCTGCGGTCCCCGAACGCGGGGGCTGAACCGGCCGCCTCCCGAAAGGGGCCGTAGAAAGCGGAGGCGTATTTGGCGGAGTAGGCCATGATGGGGACGTTTGAAAAGCCGTGCGCATCAAGAGAAGCCCGGATGGCAGCGATACGGCCGTCCATCATATCGGAAGGGGCGACCATGTCAGCCCCAGCCTCGGCGTGGGACAGGGCTGTTTTGGAAAGGACCTCCAGAGTTTTGTCGTTGTCTACGTCATGGCCGCAGAGAATACCGCAGTGGCCGTGGTCTGTATATTCGCACATGCATACGTCTGTAATTACATAGAAATCGGGATATTTGGCCTTGATGGCGCGGATAGCCTTCTGTACAACACCCTTGCTGTCCCAGGCGGAGGAACCCTGCGCGTCCTTTTTAGCCGGCAGTCCAAAGAGGATGCACCGGCCTACGCCGGCGTCAATACAGGACTTTACCGCCTCATCGACAGCGTCCAGCCCATAGTGAAACTGGCCGTCTAGAGCAGGGATGGGGCGTTTGCCGCTGAGGGTTTCGTCCACAAAAACAGGATAGATCAGGCTGTCAGGAGACAGGCGCGTTTCCCGGCACATACGGCGGACAGCGTTGTTTTGCCGCAGACGGCGTGGGCGGTTGATCAGGTCCATAACAATCAGATCCTTTCAAAAAAGGCGGGCGCAGCTTTGGCGCGCCCGCCGCTTTTATACATGGAGAATGGCATCTACCAACGCGTCTATGTCGGCTCTTTTGGCCACAATAACCGGAATACCATGATGTTTGGCCTCGGCAGCGGTCTGCTCGCCAATACAGACGCCCGTAATCCGGGAGAAGTCGCATGCACCCACTGAGGCGGCGAAACCTTTCACCGTGGATGCGCTGGTGAAGGTAACAAGATCGAGCTTTCCGGACTGGATCAGAGCCTTCAGACTGGCGGCATATTCGCTTTCATAAACCGTGGTATAACAGTGGATATCGTCATAAGAAATCTTACCGCGATCGAGCGCCTCTGTCAAGGCCGGGGAACCAAGCTCCGCCCGAAGGATGAGAACCCGGCCGGTGCAGATCTCAGCAAGGCCCGCCCCCAGATGGGCGGCGTCGTAGACTGCGGGGATATAATCCGCCCGCAGGCCGTGTTTACGCAGTTCGCGGTCCGTCCCCGTTCCAATGGCAGCCAGCTTTACGCCGCCGAGCGCGCGGGCGTCCGAGCCATGCCGCTCCAGCATATCCCACAGGCAGCCGACGCCCGCAGGGCTGGTGAAGGCCAGATATTCATAGTCTGTAAGCCGTGCCACTGCCGCCTCCATTTCAGGGCAGGGAACGAGGGGCACGGTGCGGATACAGGGATATTCGAACACATCAGCGCCCAGGTTTCGGAGACGTGCGGCCAGAGTCCCGGCGCGCTCCCGGGGGCGCGTCACAACGATCCGGCGCCCTTTGAGCGGCAGGACGTCAAACCAATCGAACCGCTCCGCGAGCGAGCAGACCGGACCGATAATGCTGACAGCGGGACTGACTACGCCATTTTCTTCCGCCGCGCGAGGCAGCGTTTCCACAGTGGCGTTCAGACGCCTCTGGTCTGGCAAAGTGCCCCGTTCCACGATGGCGGCGGGGGTATCGGGAGCCATCCCGGCTGCCAGCAGGCCGTTGCAGATATCAGCCAGGCTTTGCACGCCCATCAGAAATACAAGGGTTCCTCTGGTGCGGACAAGCGCCTCAAAATCGATCTCGAGCGGTTTGCCGGCGCGGGCGTGCCCGGTGATGATGTGAAGCGAAGAAGTAAAGTCCCGGTGCGTTACAGGAATACCGCCGTAGGCCGGCGCCGCGATGGCGGAGGTGACGCCGGGCACCTCCTCAAAGGCAACATCATGCGCGGCCAGCAGCTCCAGCTCCTCGCCGCCGCGGCCAAACAGAAAAGGATCGCCGCCCTTAAGGCGCACCACCTGTTTGCCCTCCAGCGCCTTCTCCAACAAAATTTGATTGATTTGTTCCTGAGGCACGGGATGATGATTTGCCTGTTTGCCCACATTGATCCGTTCGGCCCGCTCCGGAATCAATGCCAGAACGCAGGGGCTTATCAGACGGTCGAACACCACCACATCGGCTGCCTCCAGCGCCTCCCGGCCTTTGATGGTCAGCAGGCCGGGGTCGCCGGGCCCGGAGCCGACAAGCGTCACTTTTCCAGCCATGGTTTATGCATCCTCCGTCCGTTTTTGTAAGATTCGTTCTGCAAGCTCGATTCCCAGGGCTTCGCCCTGGCTGCGCGGCCCAAGAATCGTATCGAACACCGGCGCGCCTTTGGCCGTTACGTCCATGCCGCGCAGGGTGAGCGTCTCACCCTGCACAGTGGCATAGGCCGCTGTTGGCGAGGTGCATCCGCCGTCGAGCCGCCGCACGAACGCACGTTCCGCCAAAGCGCAGTCGGCGCTGTCCCGATCAAAGAAGGCCGACAGATAAGAGGCGTTTTCTCCGGCGCGCGCCTGCACCGCCAATATGCCTTGTCCGGCGGCGGGGAGCATCTCATCTGTGGAAAAATAGCGGGTAATGCGATCTTCAAGCCCCAGACGGACAAGTCCCGCCGCGGCGAGAACAAGCGCGGCATACTGTCCGTCATCCAGTTTTTGAAGGCGCGTCTGGACATTGCCGCGCACAGGGGCGACCGGCTGACCGGGAAAAAGTTTTTTGAGCTGAACGGCCCTGCGGGCGCTTGCACAGCCGATGGGCTTGGCCGGATCCAGTTCATAAACGCCATTCGGCAGGACAAGCGCATCCCGCGGATCGGCCCGTTTTGAAAAACCAGCCAACGGAAGGCGTGGGTCGAGATCCATAGGCAAATCCTTACAGCTATGAACCGTGAAGTCAACCATTCCATTTAATAAAGCGGCGTCAAGCTCCCTGACAAACAACCCTTTTCCACCGATCTTGTCCAGGGTGCGGTCCAGAATTTTATCGCCGGTCGTTTTCATCGCAACAAGCTCCAGCTCAATTTCAGGGTCCCATTCCCGGACAGCGTCCATGGCCAGTTTTGCCTGAATGACGGCAAGCCTGCTTTCCCGGCTGCCAACCTTCAAATGCTTCAATCCAATCCCTCCAATGCCGTCCGGATTGCCTTGGCCGCCTCTGCGGCCCGCTGATGATCGGTCCCCTCCTGTGAAATGACGCCGGCCACCGCTCCGCCGCCTTCGCAGACTGCCGGAAAGAAAAAGGTGCATTCCTCCCTGCGGTCTGCCACAGCGACGGGGATTCCAAGCGCCCTGGCGTCACAGCCCACCCGATGGTTCACATCACGGCGATCGGTAGCGGCTATAGCGAGATATGCGCCGTCGAGATCGCCGGGGGCGTATGGGCGCCGGAGCCACTGGATATTTCCGGCACTGCCGCTCCAGACAGGAGAAACCACTGTGACCGCCGCCCCGAAGCGCGCAAGAACATCCGCCCGCCGGGCAGCGACGGGTCCGCCGCCGACGACCACGCACCGTTTGCCGGTCAGATCAACAAACAGCGGGAAATGAGGCGTGTTCTGTGTCATTGGCGTTCTCCTTCCCCCGGCTCCTGACTGAGGTATGGGTGTTGATTTTTTTAACGCATCGTTCCAGCTCCTGGGGATTAATCAATTCCTTTAGTCCTCCGGTGATCAGCTCGACCGCCCGGCCCACGGCAAGCTCCACCAGCTCGTCGCGCTCTATCTCATCCCCGATCTCCGGATATGTGAGCAGACGCTGCGTGATGGCTTCCTTCAAGGCTTCGATCGCTGGCAGGCATCTGCGATAGTTGTTCCAATCATAGAAGCGGCTCATATAATCATCCAGGATATTAAGCGCCTCCTGTGGAATTTGTCCCCGGTGTTGTTTTGCACCAAGAGTATCCACATTGTAAAGCTTGATACCGGGGAGAGCGCCGACGCATGGGTCCACATCACGGGGCATTGCCAAGTCGACCACATAGGCAGGTTTTGAAGACAGCATACTGAACTGCTCTGCTGTAACAGTATAATGAGGGCTAACAGTGGCAGACAAAAGAATATCTGCCTTTTCCATGGCGGAAAAACGGTCGTCATAGGGTGTGGCGGTACAGCCCGCTGGAATGACCGTCATTCCATGACGATAGGTGCGCAGCGTCACAATGACCCGACAACCCTCCGCATGAAGCAAAGTGGCCGCCAGCCGTCCCATTTCACCATTTCCAATGACCAGCGCGCTGCGCCCATGCAGACTGCCGAGATCGCGCTTGAGGACCTGGACAGCCTGCCCGGCGGCGGAAACAGCGACATCGGTGAGATGTATCTGCGTCTTGATTGCCTTTCCGGCCGCTACAGCATTGCGAAACAGCGTTTCCAGAACAGGGTCCGCCGCACCAGCTTTACGGGCAATGGCAATGGCTGACTTGACTTGGGAAAGAATCTGATCCTCACCCCAAATCTGCGATTTCAGGCCGCCGGCCACCTCCATCAGATGGCGGACGGCGTCTCTGTCCCGTCTGGTCACGAACGCTCCGGCAAATGAGGCGTGGCTCAGTTTTACGGCGTGACATAAAATCTGATCGGGACACAGTGTGCTGTCCGAAGCGCAGGAGAGATAAAGCTCCGTGCGGTTGCAGGTAGAGACAAGAACACAGCCGAGCACCCCCTTGACATCGCGGCGGATCCGCTCTGTCAGCGCCTCCACCTGGGCCTTTGTGAAGGAGAGCTGCTCGCGCAACCCGATAGGCGCCAGATTGTAATCCAATCCGGACATAATGATCTGCATGTGATCGGAACACTTCCTTTGCGCCGGGCTTTCTTTAAAAGCTCGGCTAAAAACTTTATAACTTTTATAAAAAAGAGAAATTGACGAATTTTTTGCAAACAGCAGGAGAATGCAAGACAAAAAACGCGGTAAAGAAAATTTTATCCGGCTGCGCCGCAGACAGCGGTGCAGCCGGCAGAAAAAAGGTTTATGTGACAGACGGCTTGTTGACCACGCCGATCAAAAGAGGGATTTCACGATCGATAGATGAATCGCTTGTAATGGCGAATAAAAAGGGACGATCAAAGGTAAGCTCAGTTGTTTTGCCGGCTTTCCGTATATTTGTTTTCACCTCAGTATTGGAACTTGTTCCTATTCCATACTCTCCGATGCTGATAGCAGCCTGCTGGCGTACATCGGTGAGCATCGTTTTGCCGCCGGAAACCATAGCGGAAAAATCAGCTTGTTCAGAAAATGGCGTGAGTATCCCCATGGATTTAAGCGCATTGTTGAAGGTGAGATCAGCGGAAAAAGAAAATTTAGGAAGCGACAATGCAACTTGTTGATTTTCGCCGCCCGGTGCAAACAAAGCGGTCGTTGTTTCAGGTGAGTTCAAAAGCTGATTGACGCCAACGCCTTCGTCCGGGAGAATGAGCAGCATGTTGCCGCCGCTTTTTAGCGGAACACGCAGACGTGTAAAATTGCCTTCCGCCCTGTAAACCTCCGCGGAAGCAAGCGTACCCTTCATAAAGCTGCCGATGGCCGTATTGCCATTGGCAAGGGCAAAGGGACCAGCCTCCGTATTGGCGGGGTCAAAGGCATAGAGCCATTCGTCTTCAAAATAAGGGACATTGATGATGGAAAGCTGCTGTGAAGCTGCGATTTTGACCGGAGGGATGACGTTGCCGCTGGAGTTTTTGACGATCCATTCGGAAATCTGCCGTGCAACCGAGAGACGGGCAAAATCCACATTCATTGTCTCTGTATAAAATTGAGAAGCTGCGGTATCGTTGAAGTCACTGCGGAAGATTGCGTTATCATGCAGCCAGAAGGAGCTTGCGAGCCGGAAAACGCCGATACCGTTATTTGTATAAAGCCGGCGGAACAAATTTCCGTTTTGCTTGGAAAGATAGGAAATGGTTTTATTTTTCATCCCGAGCACTTCCAAAAGCTCCTGGCGCGTATCACCACGCGCGCCGGTCGCCGCAAGAGAAAGCGACATGTACAGGGCGGTCGGACTGTAGATTGTGTTGCCTGCCTGACCATATAGAATTTCCGGGGAACAGGCATAGGAAAATGTGTTGATTGCATCGAGCAAATCGGTTTCAAGAGGGTTTTCCTCAATCAATGTTTTTTGTGCCTTCTCATCCCCGTAAACCGGTGCATCCGGATAGGTTGGCGCAGCCGCCGTGCCCGGGATACATAGTCCAGCGCAAATAAACACAGCCATTGAAAATGCGATCGCCTTTTTCATAATTACTTCCTCCCCAATAGAGGGCTTGCCCAGCCCTATTGAGCCTGTCAAATTCCTGATAAGCGGTCATCAAACAGGTCTTGTAGAAACAGTGGCAAAAAAAGCGGGAATTATTTCATAGAAACCGATTTTTCATCAAAATTGGAGAAAGAAAACGCCGGTCTTTGGACCGACGTTTTCTTAAGGACAAATTTCGTAAAAATCGATCAGACATCGTGCATTTTCAGATATACAAGATAGGCGGCTCCACCTGCACACGCGAGGACAACCGCCGCGGCTAACACACCGAACAATGGGAAGGAGCGGCGCTGGTTGGAGGCGGGCTGTGTAACCTGTGGAACCGTCGGCTCAGTCACATCGATCTGTCCGGTCTGTGCTGTTTCGCGCTCAGGCTCGGAAGATTCCGCAGGTTCGCTCCCGGCAGGCTCCGAGGAAATCCCATCTGAGCCGCTGGTCGTGGGCGGCGGCAGGATTGTCTGTGTGACCGGCGGCGTGCTGTTGCCGCCGCCGGTTGAAGGATTCACTTTAATCTGCTCCTCATAGGAGTCGGTGGCGTTATCGTCGAGATCGATGTCGTAATCTTGCTCCAAATCCAACTCCGTGTCTGAAACAATATATGTACCCAGGATGCGAGTTCTGGTGGTCCATCCAGGAATTTCCCGCTCGCTGCGGCTATAAGAGAAACTACTTGTGACATCGGTCAGATTGCCGCGCGAATCGACCTCATAGATATAACAGTCATTGGGATAGGGGGTGTAATCATCATCCTCATCCCATGGGATGCCAAGCGTCAGATATGCACGGGAAGAGGAGGGAACCTCGGGATGGCCGACAAAGTCGTAAAACCAGAGGTTTGCATCCACCGGATCACCATACTCGCTGTAGATATCGACATCGGCCTTTGTGGACAGGCGCGCATAGAAGCTGTCGGCGTCGTCAGAAGCATAAAATTCAAGCGCCGCGCGGTCATCACCCCATACATAAACGTTCCAGTCGTTATCGTCGGGATCAAGGTAGACGTTATCGCCTGTATTAATGTTGTGATCGGAACCGGAAGTTTTGGTGTTGGCGATCCACATAGTGATATCAAGCGTCGCACAATCGCCGGAATGCCAGTCACCCTCGTCGCCGTCAGCGGTTTTCAGGGTGTTGCGCGCCTTAAAGGTGACAGTTGCAGTCGCTTTTTTTTCATCGGTTGAGGTCGAATCTTTGAGTACAACCTTGAGATAGCTGCCGCGTGTGGACGAACCGCCTAACCGTTTTTCGTTGACCTGTGTGATGGAACGGATCAGAGATTTGCCGTCGCCCTCCTTGTCAATTGAAATTCGGAACAGACTGTCGTCAGCCAGTTGGCTTGCAGTTGCCATGCAGCCGTCGTCGAGGATGGTTGTCGGGTTGAATCTGTCGTCTCCAAGCTGGATATAGAAGGTGCGGTTTGGACGCACACCGTCAAGCGTAATACGCCCGTCGCCTGCAATAGAATCGATATCGAAGGCGTCGCCGTCCTTATCCTCGAGCGTGTCGCCGTCATCGTCAAACACGCCGGTCGGCATGGCGACGCTGCCCTTGTCACCGTTCGGCGCATAGGCCCCAAGCGAGGCTGTGACTGTCAAAGCCGTCGCGTCGCTTTTGACGGCGGCGGCAAATGTCAGCGCGCGTCCGGGACTTGGCAGAGCGGGCATATTCTCGTTGACCCCGGTTACATTGAAAGCGGTGATCTGATAACCGCTTTTCGGAGTTAACTCAAATTGCAGCCGGTCGCCTGTCTGAACGGTGCCGGTTCCGGCCGCGACAACCTTGTTCTGCGTCAGGTTGCGTATAGTCAGCGTTCCCTGCTCGGTAACAAGCGTGGGAAGCGTGACGGTGACATCACGCTTCGCAGCCGTCTGGAAGGTGGCTGCAACGCTTGTGACCGCTTCCTTGACGGTATAGGGGACCGTGATTGTATCGCCGGTATGGGCGGCCGCACGGGCCGGACTGTTGAGATCATAGATGATTTCGCCGTTGACAGTAAGCGTTACAAGCTCCTTGCCATCATTGGGGACGATCCGGAATTCGAGCTGCGCTCCAACAGGCAGGGTCGTATCTGCCGTCAATGGCTGACCATTGTAATAAATTGTAAGCTTGCCATCCGCTGGCTGTGTGTCGGGGATCTCAACCGGTACGCTGTCCGCGGTCTTGAAAGCTGCTGCAAAGAGAATATCACCCTTGAGCGTATAGGGCGCGCCGCTTGCAATCGGCGTGCCGCCGGCCGTCAATGTATCGAGAACATAACCGTCGCTGGGCGTCGCTGTAACGACCAGCTCCGTGCCCCAGTCGAGCTTTGTACCGCTCGCGACGGGCTGGCCGCCGTTTGTGACGGACAGTGTTCCGTTAACGGGCGCGTCATAAGTGACGGAATGCTGGAGCGCCTTAAAGGACGCCGCGACCGTCGTATCCTGCTTGAGCGTAAAAGTCGCGCCGCTTGCGACCGGCGTGCCGCCGGCCGTCAGCGTATTGAGTGCATGGCCCTCGTCAGGCGTCGCCGCGACAGTCAGCACTGTGCCCCAATCAAGCTTTGTACCGCTCGCGACGGGCTGGCCGCTGTTCGTGACGGACAGCGTACCACCGGTGGGAGCAGTATATGTAACAGAATACTGCATCGGTTCAAAGACGGCGGCAATGGTTTTGTCCATGTCCGCAGACTGGAAAGATACTGTATACGGCGGTGTCAATGCGATGCCCTTTGCGGCAAGGCTTAAAAGCCGCTGGCCCTCGCCGGGAACAGCTTCGATTTTGATTGCGGTATTTGCGGGGACAGCCGCCTGGCCATTGACAACCGGATAAAATTTAGACGAGTCATCCCTCTCGCTCAGTTTGATTTCACCGCTGCCTGTAACTGAAACGGTGACAACGACGCCGGTGTCGAGAACCGGATCGGCTGCACCCTCCGCGAGCACCACCGCCGAGATGCAGCCCGCCAGCAAAATACAGGCAAGTATCAATGAAAGGACACGCTTCATGGTTGGTCCTCCTTTTCTTTGGTCAGCCGAAGGGCAGACACATCCTTATTATATTCAGTATTATTTTACCGGAGAAATATGTACGAATCATGTCGAGAATGTGTCTGAAATATGAATAGGGCGTCGGAATTCCGACGCCCCGCTGTTCGTTTGATTATTCCGGGTCATTGACAATCCACTGGCTGATATGCTTGATAAAAGTAGAATCCTCAGTGACAACCTTGACAGGCTTCGTATAATCGAGCGCCATCAGGCCCAAAATCGATTTGGCATCCGCGATTTTACCATCTGCTGTGTGCACGCCGATATCTTCGGACGACTGCATAGCCTGATACATAAACTGGCGAAGATCTTCGGCCGAATGGAGCATGACGTTTTTGATAATCATAATGATGACCTCCTTATGAAGTGTCTGTTTAGTTTCCTCTTTTTACATCTTTATTAAACTACATTTTCCGAAGAATGTCAATATGTATAATAAAATTTTTTGTGATTGTACAAAATGACAGATATTAGCAGTCTCTGTATTTGAGTGACAAAAAACTGTAAACATTTCGTGAATTCACTTGACATCTCTGGAAAATGTGGTACATTAGTGTTGTTAGCAATCAAAAAGGATGAGTGCTAAAGCAAGCGGGGTGAGATCGTTGAAGCTCGATATCAGGAAATTAAAAATCCTGACGGCCATTGTTGAGACATATATTGAAACTGGTGAGCCTGTCAGCTCGAAGATGCTGACTGAAAAACTCGGACTGCAGGTTTCCTCAGCCACGATCCGCAACGATATGGCGGCACTCTTTGAAATGGGCCTGCTCGAACAGCCGCACACGTCCGCGGGGCGCGTGCCGTCGCATCTGGGATACCGCATTTATGTTGACCAGCTCATGCGATGCGAACCTCTTTCAGATGAAGAACGCCGCGAGATCGACGCTCTGTTTAATGTGCGCGACCCCGATCCCGACAAATTGCTTGAGGACGCGGCCGAGGCGCTGGCTGATTATACGAACTGCGCGACCGTATCCACTACGATCACGCCGCGCACGGTCCAGGTCAAGCGCATTGAAATCGTACCTGCGGGCGCGCGGACTGTGGTTGTGCTCGTTATCGCGACAAACGGCGTGATCAAAAATAAAGTCTGCCGCGTCGACTTCAGGCTGACGAACGAACTGGTCGGTTTTTTAAACCAGTTTGCCAACGGCCGCCTCGTCGGTAAGCCGGTCAGTGAGATTTCGCAGTATTATGTCAACTCGATCGCCGTCACGCTCGGAGAATATTCCGCACCGTTTGTTCCGGTGCTCGCCACGATTTACGAGCTTTGCCGCGAGATCAGCGAAGGGCAGTTTTATACGTCGGGGGGCGCGAACCTGCTTGGCTACAAGGAGTTTGGCGACATTGCGCGCGAACTGCTTTTGACGATGAACAGCCGCAGCGATCTGCTCGGAGTGCTCGCCTCGCGCGACGACGCGGTATTCATCAGCATCGGCAAGGAGAACTCAAAAAGCGAGTTGGCTGACACCTCGGTTGTGGTGACACACTACAAGATCGGGGAACAGAACTCGGGAGCGATCGGTGTGATCGGGCCGGTGCGTATGGATTACGCTAAGATTATTCCGCACCTTGAATATTTTTCACAGACGCTCGGAAAGCTTTTGGCGGAAACCTTTGAACAGGAATAGATATTACAATAACACAAACAGATAGGTAGTGATCAGAATGCCCGATACCACCATGAACGATCAGATGGAGCAGGAGCCGCAGGCGCAGGACGTGCCTGAAGAAACTCCCGCGCAGGAGCAGACCGCGCAGGAGGAGCAGGATGGCGAGGCGAAGCTTCAGGCGCAGGTGGCCGATCTGAACGACCGCCTGTTGCGCACCATGGCGGAGTACGACAATTTCCGAAAGCGCAGCCAGCGAGAAAAGGAATCTATTTATCCGCAGGCGACGGCCGCTGCCGTCGCGCAGTTCGTGCCGGTTGCCGACACGATCGAGCGGGCGCTCGCGGCGCCGTGCGCCGACGAGGAGTATAAAAAGGGCGTTGAAATGATTTTGCAGAATTTCAACGACATTCTTGCCAAGATGGGCGTCGAGGCGTTCGGTGCTCCAGGCGATACATTCGATCCGCAGGTGCACAACGCTGTGATGCATATTGAGGATGAGGCGGCCGGGGCAGGTTCGATCGTCGAGGTGTTCCAAAAGGGATACCGCCTGGGCGAGCGGATCATCCGGCACGCGATGGTGAAGGTAGCCAATTAGTTTGGGCGGCTGTTTTGCCGCCAATATAAATTCTGTTACATTTTATTTTTCAATATTTTGGAGGGCTTACATTATGGGAAAAATTATTGGTATTGACCTTGGTACAACAAATAGCTGCGTGGCGGTTATGGAGGCTGGCGAGCCTGTTGTAATTGCGAACGCGGAAGGGTCCCGCACAACACCGTCTGTCGTCGCGTTTTCAAAGACGGGCGAACGCATGGTCGGCCAGGTGGCCAAACGTCAGGCAATTACGAACCCGGACCGCACGATCGCTTCGATCAAGCGCCACATGGGTTCCAGTCATAAGGTGACGATCGACGACAAGAGCTATACGCCGCAGGAAATCTCGGCGATGATCCTGCAAAAGCTGCGCAGCGACGCGGAGGCATATCTCGGCGAGAAGGTCACGGAGGCGGTCATCACCGTACCGGCGTACTTCTCAGATGCGCAGCGCCAGGCGACAAAGGACGCCGGACGCATCGCGGGACTTGATGTCAAGCGTATCATCAACGAGCCGACAGCGGCCGCGCTGGCCTACGGCATCGACAAGGAAACCGATCAGAAGGTCATGGTTTACGACCTGGGCGGCGGTACGTTCGACGTTTCAATCATTGAAATGGGCGACGGCGTGCAGGATGTCCTTGCGACAAACGGCGATACGCATCTTGGCGGCGACGACTTTGACGAGCGCATCATCAATTATCTCGCGGATACCTTCAAAAGCGAGAGCGGCATCGACCTGCGCGGCGACAAGATGGCGATGCAGCGTCTGAAGGAGGCGGCTGAAAAGGCGAAGATCGAGCTTTCCGGCATGACGACGGCCAATATCAACCTGCCGTTCATCACCGCCGACGCGACCGGCCCGAAGCATCTTGACGTGACGCTGACGCGCGCCAAATTCAACGAGATGACGGCCGACCTTGTCGAGCGCACGATGGAGCCGGTGCGCAAGGCGATGGCCGATTCAGGGCTGAAGGTTTCCGATATCGACAAGGTGCTGCTGGTCGGCGGCTCCACGCGTATTCCGGCCGTTCAGGAAGCTGTCAAGGCATTCTGCGGCAAGGATCCGTTCAAGGGCATCAACCCGGATGAGTGCGTGGCGGTCGGCGCGGCTATTCAGGGCGGCGTGCTCGGCGGCGACGTCAAGGGGCTGCTTCTGCTCGACGTTACCCCGCTTTCGCTCGGCCTTGAGACGCTCGGCGGCGTCTGCACGAAGATTATCGAGCGCAATACGACGATTCCGACGAAAAAGAGTCAGATCTTTTCGACAGCCGCCGACGGGCAGACCTCGGTTGAGATCCATGTGCTCCAGGGCGAGCGTGAGATGGCGCGCGACAACAAGACGCTCGGCATGTTCCGCCTTGACGGCATTCCGGCGGCCCCGCGCGGCGTCCCGCAGATCGAAGTCACCTTTGATATCGACGCCAACGGTATTGTTCACGTGACAGCCAAGGACCTCGGCACCGGCAAGGAGCAAAATGTTACGATCACTGCTTCGACGAATATGTCCAAGGAGGACATCGACCGCGCCGTCAAGGATGCGGAGGCGTTCGCAGAGGAGGACAAAAAGCGCCGCGAGGAGATCGATGTGCGCAACGGCGCCGATCAGATGGTCTATCAGTGCGAAAAAACGCTGACGGATCTGGGCGACAAGGTTTCGTCCGATGAGAAGGCGGCTGTCCAGACCAAGATTGACGCGCTCAAGGAGGCGCTCAAGGGGACGGATATCGCGGCCATCAAGGAAAAGCAGGAGGCGCTCCAGAAGGACTTTTACGATATGTCCGCCAAAATGTACCAGCAAGCGCAGCAGTCTGCGCCGGACGGCCAGGCCGCCCCGCAGGACAACGGCAGCGCCGGCGGCGACGGGTATGTCGACGCTGATTTCCGCGAGGTTGACGAGGACGACAAAAAGTAATAAAATAGGCGAGGTATGCAGGCGGGCGCGTACACGCCCGCCTTTGCTTAGAGCCGTTTGAAAATGAACCCAACCGTTCGTTTGCAGGCGGCTCCCAGTGTCAACAGAGGTGAGGAAATTGGCTGATAAGCGGGATTATTATGAAGTGCTTGGCGTCGCGAAGGATGCCTCCGCGGACGATTTGAAAAAAGCATACCGCAAGCTGGCGAAAAAGTACCACCCCGATCTGAATCCCGGCGACAAGACGGCCGAGGCGAAATTCAAGGAGGTCAACGAGGCATACGAGGTTCTCAGCGACTCCACGAAGCGTCAGCGGTACGATCAGTTCGGCCACGCGGGCGTGGACCCGTCCTATGGCGCGGGCGCAGGCGGCGCGGGAGGCTTTGGCGGCGGTTTCGGCGGCTTTGATGTCGGGGATATTTTCGAAAGCTTTTTTGGCGGCGGTTTCGGCGGATTTGGCGGCAGCACACGTACACGCAATCCCAACGCGCCGATCCGCGGCAATGATGTTAATGTTACAATCGGGCTGGCCTTCATGGAGGCGGCCAAAGGCTGTAAGCGCCAAATACAGGTGCAGCGCTTGGAAAAATGCGAGACATGCGGCGGCAGCGGCTCCAAAAGCGGCACCGCGCCTGAAGCGTGCCCCGACTGCGGCGGCACAGGCCAAGTCAAGGTGCAGCAGCGCACGCCGATCGGCGTGATCCAGACTTCGCGCACCTGCCCGAAATGCTCCGGAAAGGGCAAGATCATCAAGGAGCCGTGCGCCGACTGTCACGGTATGGGCCGCGTGCGCAAAACACGCACGCTGGAGGTTTCTGTCCCGGCCGGCATCGACGACGGGCAGACGTTTGTACTGCGTGGCCAAGGTGATCAGGGCGTCAACGGCGGACCTGCCGGTGATGTGAATATCATGGTTACGCTGCGCCCTGACACGCTGTTCGAACGCGACGGCTTTGATGTGTGGTGCGATATCCCGATTACATTCTCGCAGGCTGTGCTCGGCGACGAGATCGTCGTGCCCACGATTGACGGCAAGGTGAAGTATACGGTACCCGAGGGCACGCAGTCCGGGACGGTGTTCCGCCTGCGCAACAAGGGTATCCCATATGTCAATGGCCGCGGCCGCGGCGACCAGTATGTAAAGGTCAATATCGAGGTCCCGCGCAATCTGAATGCGAAGCAGAAGGATGCGCTTAAAAAGTTTGAGGAACTTTCGAGCGAAAAAAATTATGAAAAGCGGAAAAGCTTTTTTGAAAAGCTGCGGGATGCAATGAAATAAAAATGGAACATTTTTCAAATTAAATTGTTTACAAAACCGCCCTTTGAAACAGGGCGGTTTTGTTGTATACTATAAAATACGGTATGTTCGGCCGTGGACAGAGAACAGGGAGGACATTTTATGCAGTATAGTGAAATCCGAATTCGGGTGCGCACGCAGGATGTGGATACAGCCGGCGCGATTGCCGGGTTGGTTGTCCCATATGGCTTTTATATTGAGGACTACAGCGATATTGAGGAGTTGGCCCCGCAGATTGCGCATATCGATCTGATCGAACAGGAGCTGTTGGAACGCGACCGCACGCACGCAGTCATCCATTTGTATATTTCCCCTGATGAAAATCCGGCGGAGGCCGTGTCATTTCTGCGCGAACGCTTCGATGCAGCCGGGATTTCCTACACAGTCCAAACAGATCTTGTTGATGAGGAGGACTGGGCGACAGCCTGGAAAAAATATTACTTCCCGACAAAAATCGGCGAGCGGCTTGTGATCTGCCCGTCGTGGGAAAGCTACGCTCCCGCGCCGGGAGAAACTGTTCTGACCATGGATCCCGGCATGGCTTTTGGAACAGGCACGCATGAGACAACGCGTTTGTGCATACAGCTTCTTGAGGAGGCTGTTACGCCCGGTATGGATCTGCTCGACATTGGAACAGGCAGCGGCATCCTGGCGATCGCCGCGCTACTGTTCGGCGCGCGGGCGGCCGTCGGCGTCGATATCGACGAGGTGGCGGTGCGCGTCGCACGCGAAAATGCAAAGGCAAACGGCGTCGGGGGCAGGGCACGCTTTATTGCGGGTGATCTGGCCGCGAAGGTCGACGGTGTCTTTCCGGTTGTGACGGCCAATATTGTCGCCGATGTGATCATCCGTCTGATTCCCGACCTTGGGCGTTTTCTGACAGAAGGGGGCGCGTTTATCGCCTCAGGAATCATCGACGCGCGCGAGCGGGATGTAACATCGGCATTGGAAGCGGCTGGATATCGTGTTGAAAAGCGGTGTGAGTCCGGCGGATGGGTTGCGCTTTTGGCGCGCCAGGCTTGAGGAGGATGAGCATATGCCGCGCTTTTTTTGTGGGCAGGTCTGCGGCGATACAGCGGTCGTAACCGGTGAGGACGCGCGCCATATGGCGCTTTCGCTTCGTATGAAAATCGGCGAGGCAGTGACGGTGTGCGACGGCGCGGGACGTGACTATCAATGCCGGATCGAAACGATTGCCCCGGAGCAGGTGCTTTTGCGTGTCGGACAGTCCGCTGTGTCGGCCGGGGAACCGCGTGTGGAAATCACATTGTATCAGGCGATGCCAAAGGGCGATAAATTTGAATCGATTGTACAAAAGGCCGTTGAGCTTGGCGCCGCGCGCATCGTGCCGGTGCTGACGCACCGGTGCGTGTCGCGTCCGGACGAAAAGGCGATGCGCAAAAAGCTGGAACGCTATAACCGCATCGCGCTGGAGGCTGCCAAGCAGTGCGGCCGCGGTCGGATCCCACAGGTGGAGCCGATGCTCCATTTTTCCCAGGCGGTCGAACGTATGAAATGCGAACCTTTGGCAATCCTTTTTTATGAGAACGCAGACCAGCCGTTGCATCAAGCGCTCAGATCCGGCGTTGGCGGCCGAATTTCTCTAATGGTGGGCAGCGAAGGCGGTTTCGAGCCGTCGGAGGCGGGGTTCGCGGTTGAAAACGGGCTGATGGCTCTGTCGCTCGGCAGCCGCATCCTGCGTTGTGAGACGGCGCCGGTTGCGGCGCTCGCAGCGATTCTGTATGCTGCGGGGGAGTTTTGATCATATATGTCCCAATCGGATATATGGAAGGATGTGACATTGTATGAGTCGAAGGAGAAAGCGCTCGGGCGGCAGTCGTCTTGCGGCGGTTCTTACAACGCTTTGTATGTTTTTTTTGATGGGCATGGTTCCTTTTGTATTGATCGCCGCGGCACGGCAGCCTGGGGAAAAGCAGGAGGAGGCCGCTGTGCAAATTGAAGAAAAGATATCCAAGCCGGAATCGGTACCGGAGCAGACGCATGTTTCGGATATACGCGAAGGGGAGGAGATCACCGCGGAGGGGAAAGACAATTTGCTGATTCTTGTAAACGCACAGTATCCCATGTCTGAGGATTATGCGCCGCTTGAGCTTGAAAAGGTGCAGGGCGATTATCAGATGGATACGCGCGCCGCCGGGCCGATGCGTCAAATGATTGCGGATGCGCGTGCGCAGGGTGTGGAACTGCTGCTTTGTTCAGCGTATCGGACGCGCGCGCGGCAGGAGGTCAATTTTCAAAACAGCGTAGACACTTATATGGCGATGGGTTACAGCGAGGATCAGGCTGTTATGGCGACGGCCAGGCTGATTGCAGTGCCGGGCACAAGCGAGCATGAGACGGGGCTTGCGGCTGATATAGTAACGCCGTCCTATCAGCGTCTGGATGCGGGATATGCCGGTACAAAGGCCGCAAGGTGGCTTTTGGAAAATGCGGCGTCATACGGCTTTGTTCTGCGCTATCCAGAGGACAAAACGGAAATCACCGGCATTGATTATGAGCCGTGGCACTATCGCTATGTCGGCGTGGAGGCGGCGAAGGAGATCATGGCGCAGGGACTCTGCCTAGAGGAATACGCAGCGTTGAGGGAGCATCAGAATGCTTGATAAGCAAAAACTTGCATATAAAACGGCGCGGCTGCTCGGCGGCGGCATCGGTCAAAAGCGGGCCGCCGCTGCGCTCTGTGCGCTCCTGGCTGTGGTCGCCGCCGGCATTTTGCTGGCTTGGCGCGCAGCGGGGCTGCGCAGGGAGCTGATGAACAGCCAGCTCGTGCGATTAGCCTCCGTACAGCCGGACGGCTCGCTCGCACGCCTGCTGACCGATCCGGAGCGATCGGCCCTGTTTATGAAATATATCGATTCATTTGCCGATGCGGCCGGGAATCTGGAAATACCGATGCGAAAGCAGCTAATCAGGTTTTCCACACTGTCACAAGCTGCACAGGACACAGGCGTTACGCTGGAGACATTTTCTTACGACTGGGCGCAAAAGACCTTGTCCATCGGGTGTACAGGCGAATGGCAAAGCGCCGAAGCGTTTGCAGTGCATTTGACTGAAAGCGGTGATTTCCTGTCTGCAAAGGCATATCGTTCAGATGATTATAAATATTATATAGTTTTTTGTGAATTTGATTAAAAAAATTATTGATTTATACGAAAAATTTGCATGTTTACATAATTATCACAACCCCAACAGATTTTTTAAAAAGGTTGTGATAAAATGAAAACGAAAGCATGGATGTGAACATGGAACAACCTACAAACACTGGCGGGCTGCACCTGTCAAAAAAAGATACGCATTTGCTGATTGGCACGATCACTCTGTTTGCACTGCTTGTGCGGTTGATGATCGCTTATACGTCCGTACACTATTATGACCTGAGCTTTTATGTCGATTGGTCGACGGGTGTGGCGCGCGATTTTTACGGCGCTTATAATAATATTGAGTCGCTCGATTATCCGCCGCTGTTTTTGTTCCCTTTGTTTTTAACAGGAAAGCTGCTTTCAGTGGATGTATTTGCAATCTTCGAACCGTACAGGATGCTGGCTCTTAAAGGTTGGCAGCTCTTGTTTGATACCGCTTGTGTGCCGCTTTTTTATACTGTTCTTCGCCGGTGGGGTGTTTTGGCTTCAATCGCAGGCGCCTCGGTTTGGGCGGTGAACCCGACTGCGCTGCTTAACAGCGCATATTGGGGTCAGACAGACGCGATTATGATTTTTTTGGTAGTCGCTGCTTTTGCGCTTCTGGAGCGCAGGCGGGCCGTATGGTCCGGCATTGTGATGACGCTCGCATGCCTGATGAAGTTCCAGTCGCTTTATTTCGCGCCGGTTTACGCCCTGGTGTTACTCACTGCTTACCCGCCGCGCAAGTGCCTGCAAACCATTGCCGCCGGTTTGGGAACAGCCGCGGCTGTATTTCTTCCGTTTATGGCACGGTCCGGGTTCGCGCTTCCCTTTCGAATTTATTTTGGCGGATTTGAAAAGTATGCGGGTACTTCGCTCAATGCGTTCAATTTATATGGCGCGCTTGGCTTGAATTACCAAAGCATCGATACAGAGCTGATCGGCGGCATAACCGCCCAAACAGTTTCCATGATCGCCAGTATTCTGGCAGGCGTGCTGCTGGTTTACCTCTTTTTTACAGCTACGACCCGTAGCCTTTGGCTGTTTGGATTTGTGTTCATGCAGACAATTTTTCTGTTTTCGGCGCGGATGCATGAACGTTATCAGATTCCCGCACTTGCGATGGCTCTTGCCGCGTGCTTTTGTCACAAAAGCCGAAAGCTTTTTATTGGATTCGCAGCTTTGACAGTTATGACCTTTTTGAATCACTTTTTTGTTATTGAGGAAATGTTCACCGCGGATAAAAGCCTTGCATGGATCGCACATTACGATCTCATCGTAATTGTCCTGTCTTGGGTGAATCTGCTGCTTTATGCATGGACGCTCGCAATATCTATTCAAATTTTCTATAAGCATGGCAAAAAACCTTTTTTACAGACGTTGCGTGCCGGACTGCCATATTTTGGCGGGCGGCCGTTACCGGGACAAGGATCGCCTTGATTGGCCTTGAATATAATGAAAGCGGTGTTTCCAATGAACTTATTTTCGCACATCACAATGGGCAGGTATCTCTACACTTATTTCACCGAGCAGCTCGGTGTGGAGCTTGACAAGGCAAGCTTCGTAAGTTGGAATGTCCTGCCCGACGTCGCGCCGAGCCTGTTGAAGCTTTCCCACTTCAAAAAGGATATTTATGACCTTGTGATGGAGCGTGCGGAACGCCTGGCCCGGGAAGGGGACGCCATGACGCTTGCCGAATACAGCAAGCAGTTGGGCATCCTGTGCCACTTCATGTCAGACTTTTTCTGCTATGCGCATTCTGAAAGCTTCGACGGAAGTAAAATCGGCCATTTGAAATATGAAATCTGTATGCAGTTCTATGGCTACAGACGCCGTAGTATGCTGCATGCAGTTGACTTGATCTCAAATGCGGCGGAGGTGGACCGCAGCGCTGCTTTGTATGAGCAGATCAATGAGCTGCATGACCGGTATATGGAGATGACGCCTTCATACGGCGTTGACTTTGTATTTTCTCTGACAGCATGTGTGGATCTGCTGATGGGTGTGACGCGCCGGCAGGCCGCAGCCGCAGCGGCGTAAAACAAACGAACATATTGAAAAAGGAGGGAAAGGCCAATTGGCCTTTCCCTCCTTTTTCAATATGGATTTGAAGTTTCCTGTCACATTTGCTCGTTTTACAAGCAGAACGCATTGAACAGAAAGAGGGCGGTTCCATGGATCTGTACATTGTAGTCAGCCAGACAGGCACGTATTTTTCGCGCCTTTTGCGCGCTGTCAACCGGGAGCCGTATAACCATGTCTCAATCGGTCTGGAACCGGAGCTGAAACGCCTGTACAGCTTTGGCCGTCAATGCCTTTTTTTCCCGCTTGCAGCAGGTTTTGTCAGGGAAGAACCGGGACACGGCGTTTATTGCCAGTATTCAGATACACGATGCGTGGTTTATCGGCTGTCTGTGAAGCGGCGTGCCTATGAACAGGCACAGCGTTTGATCCGTCAGTTTGAACAGAATGAATGGCGATATCGTTATAACTTTGCAGGACTGCTTGCGATGCTTGTCAATATACCCATTGAACGGGACCGCCATTTCGTATGTTCGCAGTTCGTGGCGTATGTGCTTGAGCAAAGCGGGGCATACAGCTTTGATCGGGATTTTTCATTGGTGCGGCCACGGGATTTTATGCGTTTGAAGGGCGCGCGGCTGATCTATGAAGGGCGTCTCAACGACTATGCGTATCCGGTACAGGCGCGTCTGCTGCCGTATGCGCTGTAAATATAGAGCCGAACCCGCATCCTTTGGAGAGGGGATGCAGGTTCGGGAAAGCCTGGATTGAAAAGGAAAGCGCCGCCCATCGGGCGGCGCTTTCCTTTTCAATGGCTTTACAACACTTTATTGAGAAAATCGATTGTGCGTTTTTCACATGGGTTGGCGAAAATATCGGCCGGGTCGCCTTGCTCCACAATCACGCCTTCGTCCATAAAGATCACGCGGTCGGCGACCTCCCGGGCAAACCCCATCTCATGCGTGACAACGACCATAGTCATACCGCCATCGGCTAGCTGCCGCATAACTGCGAGCACCTCGCCGACCATCTCAGGATCGAGCGCAGAGGTTGGTTCATCGAACAGCATAATATCCGGATCCATAGCGAGCGCGCGGGCAATGGCCACGCGCTGTTGCTGGCCGCCGGAAAGCTGTGCCGGATAAACAGAAGCCTTGTCCGCCAGGCCGACACGTTCGAGCAGCGCGCGCGCTTTCTGTTCAGCGGCCGCCTTATCGAGTTTTTTGCGGTCGAGCGGAGCCATGGTGATGTTGTCGAGAACATTCAGATGCGGGAACAGATTGAACTGCTGGAACACCATGCCGATATTTTCACGGATTTTGTTTAAGTCGGCTTTTCCGTCGGTCAGGATATGGCCGTCTACCTCTACCTCGCCGGATGTGGGCGTCTCAAGGAAGTTCAGACAACGCAGAAAGGTGCTTTTCCCGGAACCGGACGGACCAATCAGGCAAACGACCTCTCCTTCGCGCACCTCCAGGTCGATGCCGCGCAGAACCTCAAGTCTGCCAAAGCTTTTATGCAGATTGTTAACCCTTACCTTTGCCATTTGACAGCCTCCTTTCGATCATTCTGGACAACCTGGACAACAGGAAAATAATTACAAAATACATCGCTGCTACGGTGGCCCAGATTTCGAACGAACGGAAATTGCGCGCGATGATCAAACTGCCGGCCTGTGTCAGTTCAGGCATACCAATTGCATAAAGAATCGAGGTGTCCTTGAGTGTGATGATGAACTGATTAACCATCGAAGGAATGACAATCCGCACCGCTTGGGGAAGGATGACCTTGCGCATCGCGCGGCCATAGGGCAGCCCCAGGCTGCGGGCGGCCTCCATCTGACCGATATTGACAGCCTGAATGCCGCTGCGGAAGATCTCGGACAGATATGCGCCGGCATTGAGCGAAAGAGTCAGGATGCCTGCGATCTCCGCGCTCATGCGGACATCAAGCGCGCGCGTCACACCGAAATAGATAAAAAATGCGAGCACCATGACCGGAACGCCGCGCATGATATCAATATACGCCTGCGAAATAAATTTCAGCACACGGCTGTGTGAAATCTGAAACAGGCAGGAGATCAATCCCAGGACGGTGGCAAAGATCAGCGAAATAACGGTTACTTTGACCGTACCTTGCAGCAAACCTGTCAGTAGTTGTGGAAATGATTGTGATAGTAGCTCAAAATAGCTCAAAGCAACCGTCCTTTCTTGTAACAAATCCCAAAGGTGCGGGAAACATGCGGCAAAGCGCCGCAATAAACCGGAATACGCAGCGGGATGAAACGCACCCCGCTGCGTAAAATATTTGTGAAGCTGTTATTCCTGGATATAGGTATCGAGGATTTCCTGATATTTGCCGTTCTCCTTAAGATTGGCAAGGCCCTTGTTAAACATGTCGAGCAGCTCGGCGTTTTGGCCTTTATTAACCGCGAAGCCGTAGGACGAGCCTTGTTCCTTCTCCGTGACAATCTTCAGACCGATGTCCTGTGAAACAGCATAACCGAGAACCGGGTAATCCTCAAAGCAGGCTGCGGAGTTGCCGGAGATCACATCCTCGTACATATTGGACGAATCCTTGAAATACGTGGTGGTAAAGCCATATTCCGCCTTGATGGACTCAGCGAAGGCGGAACCCTCTGTGCCGGTCTTGACGGCGACGTTCTTGCCGCGCAAGTCCTCGTAGCTTTTGATTTCTTCATTGCCGGCCTTGATCCCCATGACGACGCCGGAATCAAAATACGGCTCGGAAAAATCAAATGTGTCCTGACGTTCCGGCGTGATGCTCATACCGGCGATCACGGCGTCGGACTGGCCTGCCTGGAGCGACTGAACGGCCGCGTCGAAGCCGAGCACCTGAATTTCATAGGAAAAGCCCTGATCTTCGGCGATGGCTTTGAGCAGATCCATGTCGATGCCGACAAATTCACCGCTTTCATTCTGGAACTCGAAGGGAGCGAAGGTTGTGTCGGTCGCGATCAGATAGGTCTTGCCTGCATCCGTACCAGCGGCGGACGCATCGCCGGAAGCGCCGGAAGAAGCGGTTTGCTTTGGGGCGGAGCTGCCGCAGGCGGCGAGCGAAGCGGCCGCAGCGCAGGCCAGCGTCAGGGCAAGAAGCTTTTTTATAGATTTCATTGTGTTTACCTCCTGTGATCAATAAATAATGGTTTCAGCCTGATTGCAGGATATATAAAAATATCCTGCATAAAGTAGGCCAAAAGCTGGGCGGCATGTTGGAGGCCGCGATATGCCTAATAGTATTATTCTATAGTAAGTATATAGATATGTCAATCCCTGTTGAAAAGCCGGAGCGGAGAAAATGGAAAACCTGAAGGAAATCTTTGTACTTCAGGTGCAGCCTGTTTGTTTTCATTATTCAAACAGACCCTAGCCGAGCGATACAGGAGAAACGCCCATCGCATCGGCTTCACCAGCGAGCACACGTACAGCCGATGCGATGGAAAGCGGCGTAGACTCCCACGCGCAGAGGATCGCGCCTGCCTGCGGGAACAGGTTGGCGTCGTAAGGCAGGCCCATACATACGACGATCGTGTTCGGATTGACCGTGCAGACAGCGTTGACAAGCGCCTGCTGCGATGGATCAAACACCGCGTCGCGGCAGGCTACGATTACATAGCGGCTTTTGGAAGCCTGTGCAGCGCACGCAGCGATCTGCTCGGATGTGGGCGACGCGTCGACGAGTATATCAGCGCCGCCAAAGCGCCGTGCGGCCTGTGCAGCGAAAGCCCCGTCCCTTTGGTCCGATCCGGCTGGAAAGGCGCGCGCCGCTGAGATGGCAAGCACACGGTCCCCTTCCGCAGGTTCTAATGGTATCAGGCTGCGCGTATCGCGTATTAAGGTCATACTTTTTTCGCTGACTTCCCGTGCAAAATCGGCGTGCAAAGATGGATAGTAGCCGCTTTGCGGCGCGGCTTGTCCGTCTATAATACCAAAGCGTTCCTTATATAATAGGATGCGTCCAACACGGTCATCAAGCGTTTCCGGGGAAATTGAACCGCTTTTAACGGCGGCAAGTACTGCGTCATAAGCAGCGCGCTGAAGCGCCAGCCCTTGTATATTGTCGCCGCCTGTGCCGGTTGTAATGAGATCGGCTCCAGCGTTGATTGCCGTCACACATGCCTCGCCAAATCCAAAATTCTGCATGATTGCGCCCATGCGCATGGAATCGGTGAGAATCAAACCGTCAAAGCCGCCCTTACGGAGAACGCCGGTCAGGACGGGCTGTGAAAGTGTGGCGGGCAGGCCAGTGCTGTCAATCTGTGGGAAAACGATGTGCGCTGCCATAACTGCTCCGATATCTGCATTCTGTACAGCGTTAAACGGAATAAGCTCCAGCGAGCGCAGCTCCTCCAATGTTTTGTTGACGGAGGGCAGGCCATAGTGCGAGTCAATGGAGGTGTCCCCATGGCCCGGATAATGCTTGGCGACCGCGAGAACACCCGATTCCTGTAAACCGGTGGCAAAGGCGGCCGCATCGGCCGCGACCCGTTCAGCATCATCGCCGTAAGAGCGCGTGCCAATCACCGGATTGGCAGGATTGCTGTTGATATCGGCGACTGGGGCAAGATTGCAGTTGATACCGACCGCGCGCAGTTCCTGACCTATATAAAGCCCCGCTGTGCGCACCGCGTTGAATTCCGGAACAGGCTCCTGCGCCGTCGGCGCGCCGCCGGAGGCGGCTATGGCCATCGCGCAGGGATAAAGGAACGTTTCAATACCTGCGCCGAGGGGGATTTCACCATATTTGATTCCGTTCTCGTCAGGGGCGTATTCATAGGCGCTGCCGATGATACGCGAGATCTCTCCGCCCTCCTGATCGACTGCAATGATGGCGGGGACGCCGGTATTTTGCGTAATACAGCTTTGGAGCGCCGCGGTCAGTTCAGCAGTTTGAATGGGGGAGGGCGTGTTGTTTGAAAATAAAATAATATTTCCAATATTCGTTTCATTGAGAAATGCAATGGTTTGTTCGTCGAGCGTATCGCCGGGAATGGATGTTAAAAAAAGCTGACCTACCTTTTGTTCGTCGGTCATCGTGGACAGCAGACGTGCCGCGTGCGCGCTTGTGGGTTTGCCGGAGGACGCGGGCCTGTTGTCCGGCGGCGCGGCGCTCTGTGATCCGCTGGGCATTGGAGCGGCGGGATCGGAGATCACGACCGGCCCGCTGGACGATGAGCAGGCGGATAAAAAAAGCAGGATAGCGCAGAGCGGGAACACGGCGAAACGCTTCATATTAAAAACCTCCATAAATCGACGATCAATCCATGCAGAATATATGCGGCCTGGGGCATGATAACAAAGGGATGACCAAAGTGTATCACAAAAAGGGATACTTGCCAATGCCGGCTTTGATTGAACGACGACTGTTTTTGCCAGACGGAAAAAAGTAAAATCAAGGGAAAAATACTTGTATAACATGCCCGTGTCAATGTTGAAACGTATAAAAATAACGTTAAATTTTTATCTATTAGGTCAAAATATTGAAAAAATACAAAAAATTTATGAATAATCCTAAAACGAAACGTTTTTGTCGGATGATGATTGGCGAAAAAGTCTATGGATTTTACAGGATTTTTGCAATATACTTTTTAACACATGAATGTGCTACTTTAAAGCAATGGGAGATTGTTTTGTACCTCCCGAGCTGAATTTAGGAGGAACATAAAATGAAAAAGCTCTTGGCAGTAACGTTGGCGGCCGCCCTGGCCGCAGGTTTTGCCGGCTGCGGCGGTTCTGGGAATTCAAGCGGAACGACAGGCAACGCCGCTTCAACCGCTTCCGGTTCCGCAGACGCTGGCGAAACCATCAAGGTTGGCTCTCTCGCGCCGCTGACCGGTTCCGTATCGGTATATGGCATTTCAACCACCAACGGCATTAAAATGGCAGTCGACGAGATCAACGCCAACGGCGGCGTTATGGGCCGCCAGATTGAACTTTTGACCGAGGATGAAAAGGGCGAGGTTCAGGACGCTGTCAACGGCTACAACAAGCTGATCAGCGACGGAATGGTATTTTTGATCGGCGACGTTACTTCGAAGCCGTGCGACGCTGTAGCGAAAATCGCGGCCGGCGACGGTACGCCGATGCTCACCCCGACCGGTACAGCCCCTTCGATTACCCAGAATGGGGACAATATTTTCCGTACCTGCTTCCTGGACCCGTTCCAGGGCCAGATTATGGCGCAGTTTGCGGCTGAAAAGCTCGGCGCGAAAAAGGTCGCCGTCATGGCGAACTCCTCCGACGACTACTCCGACGGTATTGCCAAGGCATTTGTTGCCAAGGCGCAGGAGCTGGGGCTTGAGGTTGTCGGCGACGAGCGTTACGGTGCGGACGATACCGATTTTAAAACGCAGTTGACCAAGATCAACGCAGCCGGTCCTGATGTGATCATGTTCCCGGATTATTACGAGAAGGTGGCCCTGATCACAAACCAGGCCCGTCAGATCGGCTTTACAGGTCCGATGCTCGGCGGCGACGGTTGGGATGGCGTTCTGACTTCCCTGGGTGAGAATGCTTCTGTTGTGGATAATTGCTACTTCTCCTGTCATTACTTCATTGGCGATACGAACGAGCAGGTTGCCAGCTTCGTCAACGGTTATCGTTCCCTCTACAACGAGGACCCGACCGCGTTTTCCGCGCTCGGTTATGATTCGGTCTATATCATGAAGGCCGCGATTGAAAAGGCCGGCACCACGGATAAGGCCGCTGTTGTCGAAGCTCTGCGCGCTACTGATTACACGGGTGTGACGGGCCATATGACTTTCGATGAGAATGGCGACCCGATCAAGAGCGTCGCGGTGCTGCGCCTTGAAAACGGCGAGACAGTTCTCGACACGATGATGACGGCTGACGGCGCTGAGGATTCCACGCCTGCTGCTTCTGAGTCAGCGTCCTCCGAGGCCGCCGCGTCCTCCGAAGCCGCATCTTCTGAGGCTGCCGCATCTTCTGAGGCTGCCGCGTCCTCCGAGGCCGCTTCTTCTGCTGCCGCGTAAGGCGTTTATAAAACGATGCAATCAGGGGCAGGGCGATAGGTCCTGCCCCATTGCGGTTTTCATATGAATATGACAAAAAGGGCGGTTCGCTTTTTAACAGTGTGGAACCGCTGAATGGCTTTCCGGCATATGCCGGATCAGAAAGAAAGGTGAGATGCGAAATGGACGGCCTGTTTGTTTTTATCAACCAGTTGATCAACGGATTACAGGTAGGCAGCATCTACGCCCTCGTCGCTCTCGGCTACACGATGGTTTACGGCATTGTGAAGCTGATTAATTTCGCGCATGGCGATTTTATTATGGTGGGGGCTTATCTGGCGCTGTTTTCGGTGCCGATGCTGCTTGGAGCGGGACTGCCCGCGATTCTTGTCATTGTACTGGTCATCGTAATGTCGGTCATTGGCTGTTCGCTTCTCGGCATGGCGACCGAGCGCATCGCTTATAAGCCGCTGCGCGGTTCGCCGTCGCTGTCGGTTCTGATTACAGCCATCGCGGTCAGCCTGTTTTTGGAAAACCTGTTTATGATTCTGTTTTCCTCCGCCTCCAAGCCGTTTCCGGCGATCATCAGCGCCAATCCGATCAGCATCGGTAAAATCCAGACAAACGCCGTTACGATCATTACAATCGCCTTGTCGATTGTCTGTATGATTTGCCTGCAACTGTTTATCAAGAAAACGCGTATGGGCAAGGCGATGCGCGCCGTCTCCGAGGACGCTGGCGCAGCGATGCTCATGGGCTGCAATAGCAACGTGACAATTTCCATGACGTTTGCAATCGGTTCCGGCCTGGCGGCTGTGGCGGCTGTTATGTATTGTTCCGCCTATCCGCTGGTCAATCCTTACATGGGTTCCATGCTTGGCCTCAAGGCTTTTATCGCGGCGGTGCTCGGCGGCATCGGCATCATCCCGGGCGCGATGCTCGGCGGTTTTGTGATCGGCCTTGTCGAGAGCCTGACAAAGGCGTATATATCCTCGTATTTGGCGGACGCCGTTGTGTTCGGTATTTTGATTGTCGTGCTGCTCGTCAAACCAACGGGCATCCTGGGCAAAAACGTCGGTGAGAAAGTGTAGGTGAATGGCATGGCTTCAAAACGCGGCAAGACTTATTTTTCCTATCTCGTCAACCTTGTTTGTGTCGTCCTGTTGTTCATCGTTTTGACCGCATTGATGAAGGCGGGCGTGATCAACACTTATTGGGCGGGCGTGATCATGCTGATTATGATCAACATCATCCTAGCGACCTCGCTCAACCTGACAACGGGCGTTCTTGGGCAGATTGCGCTTGGGCATGCCGGCTTTATGTCGGTTGGCGCTTATGCGGCCGCGATTTTTTCCATGAAGATCGCCGAGGCGGCAAAGCTTGTTGAAAAAGGTGCGCCGACGGCCGCCGGTTTCGGCACGTTTCTGGCGTCTCTTGTTGTAGCCGGCGTTGTCGCCGCCATTTTCGGCCTGATCGTCGGTATCCCGGCGCTGCGCCTCAAGGGCGATTATCTGGCGATTATCACGCTCGGCTTCGGCGAAATCATTCGCGTGATAATTGAGAATGTCGAATTTACCGGCGGCGCGCAGGGGCTTTCCGGCATCCCGAAGCTCTCCAATTTCAACACGGTCTACTGGGTGACAGCCCTGACCATTGCCGTGCTGTTTGCATTTGGACGTTCGCGCCATGGCCGCGCGATCATTGCAATCCGTGAGGACGATATCGCTTCGGAGGCATCAGGTATCCCGAATACGTATTACAAGGTGCTCGCATTTACGATTTCAGCGTTTTTTGCCGGTGTGGCAGGCGCTGTCTATGCGCAGCAGATGCAGGTGCTCGGCGCGAAAACCTTCAATTTCATGCGTTCCATCGATATTCTGGTCATCGTTGTGCTCGGCGGTCTTGGTTCATTGACCGGTTCGATCATCGCGGCTGTCGGCCTGACTGTACTGCCTGAGGCGCTGCGCGGTTTCTCCGAATATCGTATGCTGATCTATTCCGTGGCGCTGATCGTCGTCATGATCTTTAAACCATCCGGGCTGCTTGGCACGCGTGAATTCTCCATGTCCTCATTGCTGCGCTGGCTGCGCCATCCGCAGTTTAAACGAAAAAAAGAGGCGGCTGAAAGGGGGAGCGGCAAATGAGCAATCCTGTTCTGAAAGCTGACCATCTTGGCATCTCCTTCGGCGGACTCAAGGCGGTCGAGGGATTTGATCTGGAAATCCGTGAAAATGAGCTTGTCGGCTTAATCGGTCCTAACGGCGCGGGTAAGACAACTGTGTTCAATATGCTGACAGGCGTTTATCAGCCAACCGAGGGCGCCGTTTATCTCGATGGGAATCTGATGGCGGGTAAAAAACCGCATCAGATGGTAAAAGCCGGCATCGCGCGCACCTTCCAGAATATCCGCCTGTTTAAGAAGATGACAGTTATTGACAACGTGCGCGTCGCTTTCAATCTGCATATGAAGTATTCCGTCCTCCAGAGTATTCTGCGTACGCCGCTTGTCTGGAAAGAGGAGGAGGAGATTGACCGCAAGGCGCGCGAGCTGTTGTCCGTGTTTAATATGGAAGGGCTTGCCGATCATATCGCGGCCAACCTCCCGTATGGCCAGCAGCGCAAGCTTGAAATTGCCCGCGCGCTTGCGACCAATCCAAAGGTGCTTTTGCTTGACGAACCGGCCGCAGGTATGAACCCGACCGAAACCGCGGAGCTGATGGAGGCGATCTCCATTATCCGTAAACGGTTCCATGTATCCATCCTTCTGATCGAGCATGATATGAGCCTTGTCATGAAGATCTGCGAGCGCCTGGTCGTAATAGACTACGGTCAGATTATTGCCGCCGGCACGCCGCAGGAAGTCGCGCGCGATCCAAAGGTGATCGGCGCGTATCTCGGGAAGTAGGAGGGGAGCCAATGCTGAAAGTCAAAGATCTGAACGTGTCGTATGGTGCCATCCATGCGATCCATGATGTGAGCTTGGAGGTCAACGCGGGCGAAATTGTTTCGCTGATCGGCGCGAACGGCGCGGGCAAGACGACGACGCTTCATACAATTACGGGACTGAAGAAGGCGTCATCAGGATCCGTCGAGCTGGAAGGGCACAACCTTCTGACAACCGAGCCATCAAAGATTGTCGGTCTTGGGATGGCGCATGTCCCGGAGGGGCGACGTATTTTCGCATCGATGACGGTTGAGGAAAACTTGGAGATGGGCGCTTTTACCATCAGGGACAAGTCACAGATTTTAGCAGATATAGAAAACGTCTATAAGCATTTTCCACGCCTGCGGGAACGGTATAAGCAGGCTGGCGGCACGCTGTCCGGCGGCGAGCAGCAGATGCTCGCAATTGGACGCGCAATGATGTCGCGTCCAAAGATTATGTTGATGGATGAACCGTCGATGGGCTTATCTCCGCTTTTGGTGGGCGAGATATTTGAAATTATTCAGGAACTGAACCGCAGTGGCATGACCATTTTGCTTGTTGAACAGAACGCCAAAATGGCGCTGTCTATCGCAGACCGCGCATATGTGCTGGAGACAGGGCATGTCGTTATGAACGGCCAGGCAAAGGATATGCTGGAGGATGATCAGGTGCGGCGGGCATATCTCGGCATGTAAAAAAACAGATACCGTCCGGCTGTCAATGTGTTGCAGCCGGACGGTTTTGCCATGGAGGTAAATAAATGGCGGAGGTAAAAACGAATGCAATGCGCATGTTGGACCGCGCAAAAATCCCATACCGGGTTCACATGTACGATCATGCAGACGGCAAAATTGACGGCGTCAGCGTCGCAAAAAAGCTTGGGCAGGATGTCGATGCCGTTTATAAAACGCTTGTCACCAAGGGCGCGGGCGGCGGCTATTTTGTGTTTGTAATTCCAGTCGCGCGGGAGCTTGATTTAAAAAAAGCTGCGAGGGTCGTCGGGGAGAAATCGGTTGCCATGATCCCGGTTGCGGATCTCAATAAAGCGACCGGCTATATTAGGGGCGGCTGTTCGCCGGTAGGAATGAAAAAGCTGTATCCAACGGTATTCGACGCATCCGTGCTCAATCTTTCGGCTGTGATTGTTAGCGGCGGCCGGATTGGCTGCCAGATTGAAGCATCGCCAAGCGACCTGCTGCCTCTTGTCAAAGCTGTGACGGCACAGATTACGTTTGATTAAAAAAATATAGAGCAAACGCCCCGGCATTTTTGACCGGGGCGTTTGTTTATTCTCCAATATACGTAAAGCGGGCGATACGTTTTCCGTCGCGTTCAATTTCTTCCATGAACATATCGAGCGGGCGCACCCACAGGCCGCCTTCGCCATACAAGGCCCGATAGACGACAAGCTGTTCGAGCGTTTCGCTGTGGCGCGCTAAACCAATCGCCTCATATTCATTGCCCTTAAAGTGGCGGTATCGCCCGGGACGGAAGGCGCGCGGCTGGTCCGGTCGCGCCGCGGGCGCGTCCGGCGCCTGAGCCGGCGCAGCCGACTCAGGCGTCCCCGGCGCGGCATGCGCCGCGCCGGCCAGCCGCGCGCCGTCCTCCGGTGGAACAAGGATACGCGCGCCAAAGGCGGGCAGCTCCAGCTTGAGATTTCTATCATTCGTTTCAAAGGTTGTACCGGTGAACAGATCGGTAAGCGGCGCGTTACGCACATGGAATTCAACATATTCCGGGTGGTCAGAAAGATTAAGCGCAGTATAAACATGCTGCCCATTAAAAGCGCGTTCAAATACAAATTGTTCGTTTTTAACAAGCCTCTGTTCATACGTTCCGTACTGGAGAGCAGGCAGGCTGCGCCGGATCATTCCCAAACGTGCGATATGGGTGCAAAGAGGTTCATCCGCTTCGACAATTTGTCCAAGCTCCAGGCAAGGGCGCAGCGGTGCGTCAGAACCGCCTTGTTTAGCGCCTGTAATGCCCCATTCACTGCCATAGTAAATAGACGGTACGCCAGGCATCGTATAGAGCAGGGTATAGGTGTTATAAAGATGGGTACGGTTGCGCAGCATGGTTGCAAGACGGTTGATATCGTGGTTATCGACAAAATTATAAAGACACAAATTTTTATAGATGCCGCCGTTTCCAAACTGCCGGTTCAGGGAATAAGCGATTTCAAAATAGTTTTTGTCATTGTGCGAGGAATAAAGGCCCTTCTCACACTCATAGTTGGTGACGGAATCAAGCATATCGGGATTGGCCCATCGATTGTAGTCGCCATGGATGATCTCGCCCATCAGCCAGAAATCAGAGCGTTTCTCACGGCAGTAGCTGCGCAGCCGTCGGAAAAAGGCCGGATCCACACAGTCAGCCGCATCAAGCCGCAGGCCGTCGATTCCAAATTCGTCCATCCACATGCCGACCGCGCCAAGCAGATGATCAACGACCTCTGGATTTTGCAGATTCAGCTTAACAAGATTAAAGTGCCCCTGCCAGCCCTCATACCAGAAGGGGTCGCCCATCGGGCTGCCGCCGCCGAAGTTGAGATTATGAAACCATCCGCAATATCTGGATGCCTGGCCGTTTTTACGCACATCTTCAAATGCCCAGAAGGAGCGTCCGACATGGTTAAAGACGCCGTCAAGTACAATGCGGATACCATGCGCATGGAGCGTTTCACAAACTTTTTTGAAATCTGCGTTGGTTCCAAGCCGCCGGTCAAGCGTATAATAATCGGTCGTATCGTATCCATGCTCGCTCGACTCAAAGACCGGGCCGAGGTAGACGGCATTGATATGCAGCTTTAAGAAATGCGGAAGCCACTCAATAATTTTCGCAATACGGTTTTGCGGCTCTCCGCCGCTGTTTTGCTGCGGCGCGCCGCAGAATCCAAGCGGATAAATATGATAAAAAACGGATTCGTTGACCCAGTTCATAGGCGGTATCCTCCTTATGCCTTTTCGGCAAAGCCCGGACAATGTATGTCCTGAGCCAATTTGCATGTTAACAGTATACACTGATTTGTAAAAAATAGCAATTGTAAGAAGGACATTCCTCGATTGCGTTGGGAAAATGCAAAAGGTGTAATAAAAGAACTTATCCAATTCTGCAAAAGTCGCAATGAGAAAGATAAGCCGCTGAAAAACCGGCGTCCCCGCTGCAAACCGCGGGAACGCCGGTATAACCGTAAGATGTGCCTGGGAACGAATTAATAATTTTTGGCCTGAAGCTGGAAATACGCCTGCGGATGTGTGCAGACAGGGCAGACAAGCGGAGCGGACTCACCAACATGGATGTGGCCGCAGTTGGAACACTGCCAAATCACAACGCCTGTTTTCTTAAAGACCTGCTCGGTATCAACATTTTTCAAGAGAGCCAGATAACGCTCCTCATGTTCTTTTTCGATCTTGCCGACCTCCTCAAAGAGGTAAGCAATCTTATCAAAACCTTCTTCACGGGCTTCAGCGGCAAACTTCGCATACATATCGGTCCACTCATAATTTTCACCGGCGGCCGCGTCTTTAAGACAGGCAGCCGTATCAGGAATGCCGTCGTTGAGCAGTTTGAACCAGATTTCAGCATGCTCCTTTTCATTGGCGGCCGTCTCCAAAAAGAGGTTTGCGATCTGAACAAATCCTTCTTTTTTCGCCTTGGAAGCGTAGAATGTGTACTTATTGCGCGCCTGGGATTCACCCGCAAATGCAGCGGCAAGGTTGGCGGCTGTCTTACTTCCCTTAAGCTCTTTCATGTCATCTTCTCCTTTCAATCTTGCAAACAATCAGGATTTTTCTGTATGCGGCTGACACGCCTGACAGATTCCTGTCAGAGTGAGCAGGACGCCATTTACAGTGATACCGGGCAGGGAACGCAATTCCTCCTCAAGCGCGCCGAGCGAAGGCAGATCGACGTCATAGATGCGGCCGCATTTTTCACAAAGCAAATGTGAATGTGCGTCTGTACGGCCGTCAAAACGATCCGGCATGCCGGATAATCCAATCTTCCTGATCACGCCGGTCTGCGCAAGCAGATTCAAATTCCGGTAAACCGTTCCCAAGCTGATATTTGTCTCCTGCGCGCGTGCGAGCGCATAGACCTCATCGGCTGTGGGATGAATAGGGTTTTCCAGAACGATCCGGTGGATAAGCTCCCGCTGTCTGGAATAATTCATAGGTTTCCTCACTAAGAACAAAAATAATAATGATTATTAATTTATATTTATTATAACAAAATCAAATTATTTGTCAAGCTCTTTTTCAAAAAAGCCGCCGCTCTGCAAAACAGAGCGGCGGCCTTACCCTTAATTGGGTGGAGCATAAGCGGTTGGGCCGCTTTGATGCTCCTTGTAATGATGCGCTTCCTCCAACATCATATCCTTAACCTTCATCAGACGGATCTGTGTGCTGCGCTCATTTTCATCAAGTTTCATGGTAATATACTTGATATTTTCCTGCAATTCGGGGATCATAACGTGCTCGAGCGCATTGACACGCCGGCGTGTCTTTTCAATCTCAGCAGCCATAAGCTGGCACGACTTTTCCACCTCCGCGAGACGTAAAAGATCAGGCAGCACGTCTGAAAGCGATTTGATCGCGCCGTCAAGATCAGCGGAAGTAAACGCGAATCCGTAAGAATAGATGTTGTTTGCGTCGGCAGTACGTGTCTTGTACTCAAATACAGGAATCTCAACGCTCATAACGTTGCGTTGGGACGCTTCAAGATAGACCTCCTGCGTCGGCGCCATCATTGCGACATTGAGCGTTTCGTCCGTCATACCGGCGCGCGCCAGGACAAAGTTTTTATTGGCGGCCGCAATACCGGATTCTACCCGCTCGCGCAACGCCTTGTTTTCACGTACAAGATCGAGAAACTGACGCATCAGTTCATCCCGCTTATCCTTAAGCAGCTTATGGCCGCGCACAGCGGTGACGAGCTTCTTTTTGAGCCGGGTAAGTTCCATGCGCGTCGGGTTGACCTGCGTCTTTGCCAAAACGCATCACCCCTGCTTTCCATAGTACTCGTCGAGGAACTTGTCGTCGATACGCTTCAGCTCGCTGCGCGGAAGGATCCGCAGCAGTTTCCAGCCGATATCGAGCGTTTCCTCGATATCGCGGTTGGCGTCATAGCCCTGAGAAACATACTCCTGCTCAAACGCGTCTGCAAACTTGGCATAGAGCTTGTCGATGTCGGTCAGAGCGGCCTCGCCGAGAATGACCATCAGTTCCTTGGCGTCTTTTCCGCGCGAATAGGCGGCAAAGAGCTGATTCATCGTATTGGCGTGGTCTGCACGCGTCTTGCCGGCGCCGATGCCTTTATCCTTCAGTCGCGACAGGGACGGCAGAACGTCGATGGGCGGCGCGATGCCTTTACGGTAAAGTTCACGGGACAGGATGATCTGCCCCTCCGTGATATAACCGGTAAGGTCGGGGATGGGGTGCGTCTTGTCATCCTCCGGCATGGTCAAAATCGGGATCAGCGTAATCGAGCCGTTTTTGCCCTTCTGGCGCCCCGCGCGCTCATACAGCGAAGCCAGGTCGGTATACATATACCCTGGATAGCCGCGGCGGCCCGGGACCTCCTTGCGCGCGGCGGAAATTTCACGCAGCGCATCGGCGTAGTTGGTAATGTCGGTAAGGATGACAAGGACATGCATGTTCTTGTCAAACGCCAGATATTCGGCGGCTGTCAGCGCCATTTTTGGCGTTGCGATACGCTCGACGGCAGGGTCGTTGGCAAGGTTGATAAACATGATGGAGCGGTCGAGCGCGCCTGTCTCGCGGAAGCTGTCGGTAAAGAAGTTCGCTTCCTCAAATGTGATGCCCATCGCAGCGAATACAACGGCGAACGGCTCGTCGGTGCCGCGCACCTTCGCCTGACGCGCGATCTGCGCGGCAAGATTGGCGTGCGGAAGTCCGGACGCTGAGAAAATCGGCAGCTTTTGGCCGCGCACAAGCGTATTCAGACCGTCGATGGCCGATACGCCTGTTTGAATAAATTCCTGCGGATAGTTGCGCGCCGCCGGATTCATCGGCAAGCCGTTGATATTGAGCCGCTTTTCCGGCAGGATCTCCGGGCCGCCATCGATGGGACGGCCAAGCCCGTCAAACACACGCGAAAGCATATCCTCGGAAACGCCAAGCTCCATGCTGCGTCCAAGAAAACGCACGCGGGAATTCGACAAGTTGATGCCCGTCGAGCTTTCAAAGAGCTGGACCAGCGCGTTGCCGCCGTCGATTTCAAGTACCCGGCAACGGCGTTTTTCACCGGAGGCAAGCTCAATTTCACCAAGCTCGTCATAGGTGACGCCTTCCACGTCGCGCACGAGCATCAGCGGGCCGGCGACCTCCTGAATGGTACGATATTCCTTGGGCATCAGAACTCCTCCTTCCTGTTGGCCAACGCGGCAATTTCATCGGCAAGCGCCTGTAAAACGGCGGCGCATTCGTCGTTTACTTTGTCGGCGGTCACATATTTGAAACGGCCGATACGCTCGCGCACAGCCATTTTAACAAGGTCGTCAACGGGGACGCCCTTGTTAAGCGCCTCGACGGAGGCGTCGTAAAAGCTGAGAACCAGCTTCATCATCAAAAACTGCTTTTCAAGCGGCGTGTAGGTGTCGACGTCATGGAACGAGTTCTGATGCAGAAAGTCCTCGCGTATGGAGCGCGCCGCCTCCAGCTTGAGGCGGTCGGGAGCGGAAAGGGCGTCCATACCGACCAGCTTGACGATTTCATCAAGCTCGGCCTCCTCCTGAAGCAGCAGCATCAGGCGTTGGCGCATGGAGGACCAGTCCTCGTTGACATTTGTGTTGAACCATTTCGATGTAGTATCGATATAGAGCGAATAGCTCGTCAGCCAGTTGATCGCAGGAAAATGGCGCTGATAAGCCAACTGTGAGTCAAGGCTCCAGAACACCTTGACAATGCGCAGCGTCGCCTGTGAAACAGGCTCGGAGATATCGCCGCCAGGCGGCGACACGGCGCCGATTGCGGAAAGCGAACCCTCGCGCCCCTCTTTGCCGAGCGTGATCACACGGCCGGCACGCTCATAAAACTGTGCCAGGCGGCTGCCCAGATAGGCGGGATATCCTTCTTCGCCGGGCATTTCCTCAAGGCGGCCGGACATTTCGCGCAGAGCCTCGGCCCAGCGGGACGTCGAATCGGCCATCAGCGCGACGGAATACCCCATATCGCGGAAATATTCCGCGATTGTGATGCCCGTATAGATCGAAGCCTCACGCGCCGCAACCGGCATATCGGAGGTGTTGGCGATCAGTACCGTGCGTTCCATCAGAGAACGTCCCGTTTTTGGGTCCTTCAATTCGGGGAATTCGTTGAGAACGTCCGTCATCTCGTTGCCGCGCTCGCCGCAGCCGATGTACACGACGATATCGGCCTCAGCCCATTTGGCGAGCTGGTGCTGGATGACCGTCTTGCCGGAGCCGAACGGCCCGGGAACGGCTGCCACGCCGCCTTTGGCGATTGGAAACAGCGTGTCGACAACGCGCTGGCCGGTGACGAGCGGCATGTCGGGGGAGAGCTTGCGCTGATAGGGGCGGCCGACGCGGACGGGCCAGCGCTGCATCAGCGAGATTTTCTGCTCGGCGCCGTTGGCCGTCTCGATCACGGCAACGGTGTCGGTGACGGTGAAATCACCGGCGCTGATCGATTTGACGGTCCCGATGACGCCGTTGGGAACCATGATTTTGTGCAGGACGACCTGCGTCTCCTGGACCGTGCCGAGAACGTCGCCGGCCGATACCTCGTCGCCCACTTTGGCGGTGGGAGTGAAGGTCCATTTTTTATCACGGTCAAGCGAAGGAACTTCGACGCCGCGTGCGAGGCTGTTGCCGATTTTTGCTCGGATTTCCTCCAGCGGGCGCTGGATACCGTCGTAAATATTGGAAATCAGTCCCGGTCCAAGCTCAACGCTCATCGGGACGCCGGTCGATTCCACAGGCTCGCCCGGTCCAAGCCCCGAGGTTTCCTCGTAAACCTGGACCGAAGCCTGGTCGCCGTGGATCTCGATGATCTCGCCGATGAGGCGCTGTTCGCTGACGCGCACAACGTCAAACATGTTGGCGTCGCGCATTCCCTCGGCGATGACCAGCGGGCCGGCTACTTTTTTGATCTTACCAATGCTCATATCGTTTTTTCACCTGCTTTACTCTTAATCGCCGTTGAAAATGATATCGGAGCCAACAGCCTGCTCCACCGATTTTTTGACGTTTTTAATGCCCATCCCCGTGTTGCCGGATACGCCCGGAATCGGGATGATGGCCGGGAGGCGCTCGGCGCGGTAGCGGTCGATTTCCGTTTCGAGCGCGGCCGCGAGCGCCTCGGTGATATAGATTACCGCATATTCGCCCTCAGCCAGCTTGCGCAGCCTGCGGGCAGCCTCGGTCGGATCGGTGACGGGGAAGGTGTCCAGTCCGAGCGCGGCGAAGCCGTAAATGCTGTCGCGGTCCCCGATGACTGCTGTCCTATACATACATTTCCCTTACCCTTTCCCGGATCGACGCCTCCGGCAAGTCGTTGCGCTTACCGGAAAGGATGATCCGCACCGTTTTGATCTCATTTTCACGCCCGAGGATATATGCAGCCAGCGGGCCGATGCCGAACGCCAAAAACTGCTGCGGGCGGATCGATTCGATGATGACATTGTCGCACCACCGCTCAAACGCGGAGGGCGATTGTTCCAGCGCGGGCACCGCGCCGGCATAGTCGGTCAGCGACAAATAGTCGCTGATTGCCTCATCGCCTTCAGCGGCGGCCTTCGCGAGCTGGTATACGTCGAGCGAGGCGCACGGCGCGAGCGCGCGGCGGATAAATTCAAGCGGTTTTCCGGTGCGGCGGCAGCGCACGGCCGTTTTAATATCGGCCGCGGCGACGGTCAGCTCCGCATATTGGCGGATCAGCTCGCTGTCGGACGCCTGCCCGGCGCGCTCGATGGCTTCAAGCGCGGCGCGGTCAATGATAATGTCGCAAAGCTGGCCGTCGCGCGTCTGGGACAGGGCGTTGTACGCTTCCTCTGCGGGTGCGCGCATCGCCTCGGGCAGCGCGCCGAACTCCTTGGCGCGCACAGCATCCAAAATCGCGCCGCTGTCGACGGTTCCATGCGAGATAAAGACGCCGAAATCGCTTTCACCCGTGCAGACAAGCTTGATTGCGGCCTTCAGGTTGTGATAATCGTTGGCGTAGAGGAACACGTCAAACACGGACATATCCTCGACCAGCTCGCCGATCAGATTCCAGGTTTTTTCTCTCTCGGCGGCCAACAGGCGCGCGTCGTCCGCGGCGACTTCTCCGTCGCCCCATCCGCGGTCGGCCAGCAGACGCAGGCATTCGTCATAGCTCTTGGCTGCGAGCAATTGATCAATTGCCTGGGCATTGAGGAGCGTCAGCTCCTTTGAACGGATGCGCGCGACCGCATACGTGTATAATGAATCGGACATGTTAAACCTCCCTTGTACACGCCGCAGACAGGGAAGTACCGCGGCGCGGCGCAAAATGCGCGTTATGCGAACAGGAGCGCCTGAACCTGATCCTGCAGGGTTTCGCGCGCGGCGTCGATAAGCGCCGCGAACGAGCAGTTTTCCTCAATGCCGCCATAGACGAGCACAAAGCCGCCGTCAATACCGCGCGTTTCGTCGCTGATGCGCAGCGTACCCTTGGCCTGCTTGGCGAGGGCGTCGGCAAAGCTGTCCGGCAGACGTTTTTTGTCAGCGGGATTGAACAGAATTTCGCCGTCAAGCGGCAGGGAATACTTGCCGATCATTTTGAGAATAAGCGCGAAATATTCCTGTTCGGGCAGGGCGCAGGCGGCTTTCTGCGCTTCGGCGATGGCCGAAGAAATGATTTCCTGTTTGGCTTCAAGCACAGCGCGCCGGCGCGCAAGCGCGGCGGCCGATTTTGCGGACTCGTGCGCAGCGGCGACGGCAGCCGCGGACTGGGCCTCAATGGCCGCGACCTGGGCGTCGGTTTCGCCGCGCGCTTGCTCCATAATCTGCCGCGCCTCGTCCCGCGCCCGCGCGAGGGCGGCCTGCGCCGCCTGCTGCGCATCGTCCTGGATCTGCTGTACAATTTTTTCCAATCCGGTCATGGCAGAATTCTCCTTACTATAAAGTGCGGATGTTTCCGCCGTATCAGATGGCCAGGCTGCCGACGCCGAAGATCGAGAGAATCGAGATAAGCAGCGCAAGGATCGCGTACGTTTCGACCATCGCCGGGAAAATCATCGCCTTACCGAATGTCTCGGGGCGTTTGCAGATCATGCTGATGGAGGCGACTGCCGCGCGCGCCTGACGGATCGCGGACCACAGTCCGACAAAGCCCATCGGCAGGCAGGCCGCGAGATAGAGCAGGCCCTTGACGAGCGAGATGTTGGCGTCGCCGCCCATGATGCCGATCTGTGTAAGCGTGATAAAAGCGATGAGCAGGCCATAAATACCCTGCGTACCAGGGAGAAGCTGGAGGATCAGGACCTTACCAAAGCGGTTGGGATCTTCCGTCACCGCGCCTGCGGCGGCCTCGCCGGCCATGCCGACGCCGATTGCGGAGCCGATACCGGCCATCAGAGCGGCCAGCGCCGCGCCAAGCAATGCAAAAGCAATTCCCATAGAACTCATGTCAGATTTCCTCCTTGAATTTGTAATATTTAGTATGAGCGGCAAACGGCGAAAACGCGCGTCCGCCCCCTTCATAAAACTTGCCGAAGAACTCGACGAATTGCAGACGGTTCGTATGGACATACGCGCCGAGCAGGTTGATGCCGATGTTCAGCGTATGTCCTACCAGAAATACCAGGATAAACATGATCGCGCCAAAAATGCCGCCGCCGCCCATGCTGCCCATTTTGTTAAAGACGGTCGCAATAACGCCGGTCGCCAGACCAAGCGCGAGCAAACGGGAATAGGACAGGATATCGCTGAGGTAGCCGGTGACGTTGTAGACGCCGTAAAGGCCCTTGAGCAGACGCTTGACCGGGTTGCGGGATTCGCGCCCGGACGTCAGGATAATGCCCACGGCCCCGATGCCCGCACAGACGGCCGCGACCGTGGCGACAATGGGCGGCAGCGTAAAGGAAAGGCCGAGCATTTCTGTAATCATGCTCATGGTCAGCAGATAAAAGATACCGCCGCCGACGAGCAGATACCAGAACACAACGTCATAGATCGCATCCTTGATCTGGCCCTCCCGGGCGAGCTGATAAAATTTGATTCCAAGCCCGGTAAACAGATGGATGATGCCGATCAGGAAGGAAAAGACGAGCAGACGCATCGGCTCGCTGACCGGCTCGAACCACAGCGGGGATAATTTGAAGTCGGAATGGAAGAACGTCGAAGCGATAACGCCCACAGCGTCCCCAAAGAAGCTGCCGAACAGTACGCCCCAGAAGATGGTGGACAGGCCGCAGAAGAAAAACATTTTGATCATCTTTGCGATCCCCGGCTCCATATTCTTGTACTTGGCCATTACAACGCCGCAGCCGATTGCCATCACAAGCCCATAGCCGGCGTCCGAGAGCATCATGCCGAACAGGATGTAATAGAAAAACGACATGATCGTCGTCGGGTCGATTTCACCCCTGCCGGGCAGGCTGTAGCTTTCGACGACCGTTTCAACCGGCTCGGAAAACGAATTGTTTTTCAGCACAACCGGTACGTCCTCGTCGGGACCGGGCGTTTCCAAGCGTACAGCCGCGTCAAATTTGCCGGTCAGCTCGCTTTCAACGGCCGCAGCGCGTCCGGCCGTCACATAACCGGACAGCAGGAACGTGCGTTTTGACTGCGCAAGCCGTCCGATGACCTCGTATTTTTCAGCGCGCAGCCGCAGATAATCGGTTAAAAACCGCAAATCGCCGCGCTTGCCGGCAAGCCCTTCAATCTCCTTCTGCGCTACGTCGATGGCGCTTTGCGCGGCGGCGGCAGCATCGTTCAAGAGCTTTTGGCGCTCTGCGGGCGATTCCTTGGCCGGAGAAGCTGGACGTGAGAATCCGCAGGTCCGCAGCGCCTCGTCGACAGCGGCCGCCTGACTGCGGTGCGTCACAATGAATACGCAGGTCTGATCCTGCGAATGGCTGACAAGATCGATGTGCACCGCCGCTTCGGGCGCAGCCTGAGCGATGCGCGCGTAAAGAGCATCAAGCGGCACATCGTCGGCAAAGGAACCGATAAACGCCGCTGTCGACCGTGTGCCGGAAAAGCGCATCGATACGTCAAGACCGAGCCAAGGCGTCAACGCGTCGAGCTGCGTTTGCAGCTTGAGAATTTCAGCGCGGTTTTCAGCGATCGTTCTTGACAGCGCGTTTAATCGCCGCGCCGTCTCAAGCGTCTGGCCGGCGCCGGCGCCGGCTGCTTCGTATTCCTGCGTTGTCAGCGCGCGCCGTCCCTCCAGCATGGAAAGCATGGGGGTCTTTTCGGGCGCATAGGTATCAAGCACCTCAAGGGCGGATGTAGCCGCCGCAATGTCCTTTTCAAACTGGATGCGCTGCGCTGCGGTGTCAGATTTTTCGAAAACGCCGTCCTCCAGGACGAGATCGGAAATTTCGACGACGCCGCGCCGCTGAAGCGTCTCAAGGATTTGTTTGCGGTCTTTTTTCAGCGCGCATATGCTGATGCGCTGCATTTGCAGCACCGCCATAAAACGGATGCCTCCTTTACAGTGGAATGGGTCCGGCCGCTAAACCAGCTCGGACAGGATCAGCCGCCGCACCTCGTCTGCCCGGGCGGCCGCGCCCTCGCGCAGCGCCGCGACCTCCTGGCGGACCGCGTCGAGCGCCTCGCGCTGCATTTCATCGCCCTCTGCGTGCGCTACGGCCAGCGCGGCGTCCGCCTGGGCGCGCGCCTTGGCGATTCGCTCTTTGGACTCGGCGTCCGCGTCCGCCCTGGCCCCGGCGATCGCCGCCTCGCCCTGACGGACGGCCTCCTGCTCAGTCTGCTCGGCGGCCTGCTCCGCCTCGCGGATGGTCCGGATGGTATCCTGCTCCATAGTATCACCACCTGTTTTTGTCTTTTAACATTTTAAGCCCGAAGGCGTAAAACACTTATGGTTAGTATACAACGAAATGGAAAAATAATCAATGTTCCTCATGATTCAGCAACCAATGAAGTGATAAAAAATTATCAATAATGAAAGCTGAAAACGCTTTGCAGGCAAAATAAATTGAGATAAAGTCTGACTATAGCTATAATTTTACTATATAATGGTGTTGGAATCAAGGAATTTTATAGAAATCCTTCAAGTTTCAATAATATTTTCGCGCGGAAGATAAAATTGGGAATAAATCACATTTACAAGTCTGAAATCAGCCCCTATTTTACAAATGTTAAAATTTACATAAAAAACAGTTGTATTTTGGAAAATGATGTGCTATATTGAATACATAAGTTAGGATCTTTATGTTTTGACATCTCCACACCCTCACCCCCTATAGGAAAAAGCGGCTTGTAAAATCGGTTGCAGGCCGCTTTTTCCTTTGTTTTTTTGTGGTGGTCTTGTTGACATTTGGATTGCATCATTGTATTATTGTACCGTTGGATTAATACAATTGCTAAAAGCCAGAAAATCCAATGTTTTGAAGTCTGCACCCGTATGCGCTCGTTTTATCACTGAGGTGATTTGCCATGCCGCATACACGGGGATTGGCAGAAACATAAGGGAGTTGATAAGTTATGACGGAAACCGAGGAGAAAGTGGGGCTGCAGCCGGCTCCGGAGACGCCGCCGCTGCCGCCCGCGCCGATCAGCAAGCATCCGGGCCGTTTTACAAGCCGCAAGGGCAAAAGAAAGAAATTTATTGTGCCTGCGGTGATTGTAGCGATTGTCGGTGTTGTCGCGTGGAAGATGCTGACCAGTGAGCCGCCGGTCGTCCCGACGGCCAGCACGCCGTTGGAAAAGATGGATCTGGTCAGCACGATCAGCGTGACCGGTACGGTGGAGAGCGCAAACGAGGGGCTTGTCTATTCGAATCTGAACAGCCTGGTGACAGAGGTCGGCGTCAAGGTAGGTGACCGTGTCGCCGCAGGCGATACGCTCGCGCAGCTTGACACATCAGATCTGTCGCTGTCCATCGCGGAGCAGCAGGCACAGATCAACAAACAGGTCAAGCTGAACAATCATGCGCTTGAACAGTCGCAGAAGGCGCTCGACAATGCGAAAAGCGATATCGCAAACGACGTTGACGCGGATTTGATTTCGGCGGAAAACGCCCTCAAGCTGGCGCAGCAGGAGTTGAACAGCGCGCGCCGCGACCTTCAGGATCACGAGGACGACCTTGAATACGCCGATTCGGTGATGAACGATCTTGAAAAGGAACTCAACCGCGCGCGCAACGAGATGAACGACGCGGAGCGGGAACTTGAGCTTGCGGAACGCGAGGAGCGCGAAAACGGCACGCCGGTTCCGCAGGAAGTTCGCGAACGGTATGAACAGGCCAAGGAAAAGTATGACGCGGTCAACAAGGAATGGGTCGAGGCCGACCGTTCCTATGGCAGTGATATCAGCAGCTACAGCCGTGCGTACCGCCAGGCGCGCGTCAGCTATGAAAATGCTTTAGCGAACAAAAAGGCTGCCGAAAACCGTGCGAGCCGAAACCTTGACACTTTGCAGGATGAAATTACCGGGCAGCAAATCCAAAATGACGTAACCTCCATGCAGATCTCACTGCAAAAGTATCAGAAGGATTTTGCCGACTCGACGCTCAAGGCTCCGATCTCCGGCACGGTCACGGCTGTTTACGCCAAGGAGGGTGCGCCCGCGGGCGGGTTAATGTTTGTCGTTGAGGATACGGACAGCCTGGTGATCAAAACAAAGCTGAAGGAATACGATATCGCCTCCGTCGAAGTCGGCATGCCTGTCGTCATTAAATCGGACGCAACGGGCGAGCAGGAATTCATGGGGCATATCAGCCACATCAGCCCGGCCGCCGTCAAATCGTCTACAGGCGAGATCCAGACTGAGGGCAGCGTTGAATTTGACGCGGAGATCACGCTTGACGAGCAGGACACGGGTCTGCGTGTCGGCATGAATACACGTATGACGATCGAAACAGAGCGCAAGGATCAGGTATGGGCCGTCCCGTTCGACGCTGTGACGACAGATGCGCAGGGACAGGATATCGTCTATGTCGCCCGCACGGATGAAAACGGCGTCACAACCGCGGCTCCTGTCCCGGTGACAACCGGTATGGAGACAGATTTCTACATAGAAGTCAATTCCGATCAGCTCAACGCGGGCGACTTGATCATCAGCGATCCAGGTACGGTTGTTCCCGGCGTGCCGATCACCCTGGCGAACGGCGTGACGGCGGAAGTTGCGGCCGTTCAAACGGTATCCGAAGAACCGTCGCAGGCCGGCGAAAGCAGCGCTCCCATGGCGGACACGGATACGGCGGACGCATCCTCAGATGCGTCCGAAGCGGCCTCCGCTGCATCCGCTTCGGATGAAAGCGCCGGAGGGCAGGCGGATTCCTCCTCCGCGGCGTCCGCCTCGCAGGGGGGGCTGACCGATGGAACATGAACAGCTAACCTGGAGCCAAGCGCCCGCTGATGATCTGATCATTGATATGCGGGGTATCTACAAGCGGTTTTATATTGGACAGCCAAATGAGCTGGAAATATTACGAGGCATTGATTTGCAGGTGAAAAAGGGCGAGTTTTTATCGATTGTCGGCGCGTCAGGCTCCGGCAAATCGACGCTGATGAATATCATCGGCGCGCTTGACCGCCCAACAGAGGGAACTTATACGCTGGACGGCGTGCCGATGGCGGATGTGCCTGACGATATGCTGTCCGAGATCCGCAATTTAAAGATTGGGTTTGTATTTCAAACCTTCAACCTGATTCCCCGTACCACCGCGCTGCGCAATGTGGAACTGCCCATGGTCTATGCGGGCGCGCGGCGCAGCCCTTGTACCAAACGCGCGAAGGCGCTTTTGGAAATTGTCGGGATGGGCGAGCGGATGAAGCACCTGCCAAACGAGCTTTCAGGCGGCCAGAAGCAGCGTGTAGCCATCGCGCGCGCGATGGCCAACGATCCGGCGATCATTCTTGCGGATGAACCAACCGGCGCGCTCGATTCTTCGACCGGCCGTATGGTTATGGATATTTTCCACGATCTGCATGAGCGGCAGGGCAAAACGATTGTCCTGATTACCCATAACCCGGAGCTGGCGGCGGAAACGCAGCGCATTGTGACCATCAGCGACGGCCGGATCATTGACAGCAGGGAGGAGGATGCACGCCATGCAGCTTTTTGAAAACATCGCCCTTGCGGTTGCCGGACTGCGCGCCAATAAAATGCGTGCGCTTCTTACGATGCTGGGCATCATCATCGGCATCGGGTCGGTTATCACGATCGTCACGCTTGGCGACGCGATGACGGGCGCGGTTATGGACGTATTCAATTCGCTCGGCGCCAACAGCATCCAGATCTATATCAACGATAAGCCCGACGAAAACGGCAATATTGATTGGTCGCGTCCTTACGAGGACAGCGATTATATCTCAGACGAGATGATAGACGCATATAAGGAGCGGTTCGGCAGCAAGGTCGAAGCCCTGGCTGTTTCAGAGAGCGTCGGCAACGGGCAGGCGCAGAATGGCCGCCGCCAGGCGCAGGCACAGGTAATCGGCGTCAACGATAATGCGCTCGGCATCCAGAATATCGATATCGTTGCAGGACACGATTTAAACGAGCGTGAGGTCGGCGCGGGCAAATACGTCGCTGTGATCTCCGACGCGTTTGTTGAGGATCTGTTTCCGAATACGACGCCGCAGCAGGCGCTCGGACGCGAAGTGAAGCTGCGTGTTGCGCGCGGCCAATATACATTTACTGTTGTGGGCGTTTATCACTTTGAGGTCAATGGTATGATGGCCGGAATGGTTGGCAGTACAACATCCAATTTATTTATCCCCGTTTCTGTCGCAAAGGAAATCGCAGATATTGACCGCGGCTATTCCGTCATACAAATCAAGGCGTCCTCCGAAGTGACGGATACGGTGGCGTTCGCACAGCAGTCGGAGGACTTCCTCAACAGGACCTTTTACCGCGACAACAATTATGTCGAGCTGATGGCCATGAGTATGGACAGCATGCTCGACCAGATGACAAGCACAATGGACATGATGAAGGTGGTCGTTTCGGTCATCGCGGCGATCTCGCTGCTTGTCGGCGGTATCGGCGTCATGAACATCATGCTTGTTTCCGTCACGGAGCGGACGCGTGAAATCGGCACGCGTAAGGCGCTCGGCGCGAAGAATTCGGCGATCCGTATCCAGTTCATCGTGGAATCGATGATTATCTGCGTGATCGGCGGTGCGATTGGTGTGGTGCTCGGCACAACGCTTGGACGCGTCGGTTCCCTGGCGCTCGGTGCGGCGGCCTGGCCGTCGCCGTTTATCATCCTTGTGGCGGTCGGCTTCTCGATGGCAATCGGTATCTTTTTCGGTTATTATCCGGCCAATAAGGCCGCGAAGCTCGATCCGATCGAGGCCCTGCGCTACGAATAAGCAGTTGGATGAAGCCCCATCCTCAAAAAGATAGGCCCGGGCCGCGTGTCCCTCTGGTGCACTGCACTGAAGGACACGCGGCCCGGGCCTTATTTTTCTGTAGCTTGCCCACTGTTCGCGGCACAGCCTGTAAGGCCGCAGTGTCAAACCCACTGTTTGCGGCGCAGCCGGCTAAAGTTTTTTGGCATACCTTTTTTTCAAAAAAGGTATGAAGTTTTTCGCCGAGGCATTTTTTCAAAAAGGCCGGAAAAAGCGGGAGGGGGGTCAGCCGTGGAACAGCTTTTTTGTCTGGTATTTTGGTTCGCAGGTGAGATTGACGCCAAGCTTGCGGAAGGTGGTGGAATCCACCTGTGAAAGAATGACGGTTGAATGCGCTTCGCAGCCGCGCAGCTTGGGAAGCTGCGCCATAGCCAGCTCGGCGGTTGGATTGGTCGCAGCGCAAATTGAAAGCGCAACAAGGATTTCATCAGTGTGCAGGCGCGGGTTGTGGTTGCCCAGATGTTTTGTTTTGAGGTTTTGAATCGGCTCGATAATGATCGGAGAAATGAGGTGAATGTCTTTTTGAATCCCTCCGAGCACCTTGAGCGCGTTGAGCAAAGCGGCGGCCGAAGCGCCAAGCAAAGCCGAAGTTTTGCCGGAAACGACCCGTCCGTCCGGCAGCTCGATTGCGGCTGCGGGCATCCCGGTCGCTTCCGCTTTTTTCAGCGCGCAGGCGATGACGCTCCGATCCTCGATACAGGCGCCGGCCTGATTCATCAGAAGCTCAATTTTGTATACGTCGTTTTCATCGACAAATCCCTGCCGGAACCCACACCGCGCAGCATAGTAACGGCGGATAATTTCCTGCTTGGACGCGTCGCAGACGGCTTCGTCGTCGATGATACAGCTCCCCGCCATATTGACGCCCATATCTGTCGGCGATTTGTAGGGGGAGCCGCCCGCAATTTTATCAAAGATTGCGTTGAGCACTGGAAAAACCTCAACATCGCGGTTGTAATTAACCGTTGTGATGCCATACGCCTCCAAATGAAACGGATCGATCATATTGACATCGTTGAGGTCGGCCGTGGCCGCTTCATAAGCAAGATTGACCGGATGCTTGAGCGGTAAATTCCAGATGGGAAACGTTTCAAACTTTGCATACCCGGCTTTGATGCCGCGCTTGTATTCATGATAAAGCTGGGAAAGGCAGGTCGCCATTTTCCCGCTGCCGGGTCCCGGTGCGGTTACAACAACAAGCGACCGCTGCGTTTCAATATATTCGTTGCGGCCATAGCCCTCGTCGCTGACAATCAGCGGGATATTGGATGGATAACCCGCGATCGGATAATGCCGGTAGACGCGCAGCCCAAGCGATTCCAGGCGTTTCTGGAAGGCTTCAGCCGCCGGCTGCGCGTTGTATTGTGCAATTACAACGCTTCCCACGTACAGCCCGATGCCGCGAAACGCATCGATCAGGCGCAGCACATCGAGATCATATGTAATGCCAAGATCGCCGCGCACCTTGTTTTTTTCAATATCCGACGCATTGATGACGACAACAATCTCGACATCATCCTTCATATGCAGCAGCATGCGCACCTTGCTGTCCGGCTGAAACCCGGGGAGTACGCGCGCGGCGTGGTAATCGTCGAACAGCTTGCCGCCAAATTCAAGATAGAGTTTTCCTCCGAAACGCGCAATCCGCTCCTGGATATGCTCGGACTGTGTGCGCAGGTAGCGTTCATTGTCAAACCCGATTCGTTTCATTCTGCTTCCTCCAAATAACACTCTCCTGTAAAAAGCCGGCTGCATATCACAATTGGCGGATTTTTTAAAATAAAGAGCCGCCGACGGAAGATATGAAGCAGGCTCTGGCCGCAGCCACGCACTGGAAAAGCCCGGCGGAACCCATTCCGCCGGGCTGTCTGCACGTTGGGTGCGGCAGCTTACGCCTTACCGGCGCAGCCAAGCACTTCATTGATCTTATGAGAAACCATGTCCTTGACGGCGGTGCGGGCAGGTGTCAGATACTGACGCGGATCGAAATGATCCGGATGCTCGGCAAAGTATTTGCGGATCGCAGCCGTCATGGCGACGCGCACATCGGAATCGATGTTGATTTTGCAGACGGCCATCGAAGCGGCCTTGCGGAGCATATCCTCCGGAATGCCGATGGCGTCCGGCATCTGGCCGCCATACTGGTTGATGACCTTGACCAGATCCTGCGGGACAGACGAAGCGCCGTGCAGAACAATCGGGAAACCGGGCAGGCGGCGGCTGACCTCCTCGAGAATATCGAAGCGCAGCTGCGGCTTCTGGCCGGGTTTAAATTTGTATGCGCCGTGACTGGTGCCAATGGCAATGGCAAGCGAATCGACGCCGGTCTTGGTGACGAACTCCTCAACTTCGCCGGGATTTGTGAACTGCGCGTCGTCGGCGTGGACGTTGACATCGTCTTCGATGCCGGCCAGCTTGCCAAGCTCGGCCTCCACCACGACGCCGTGCGCATGGGCGTATTCGACAACCTTGCGCGTCTCGGCGATGTTGTCCTCAAAGCTGCGCGCGGATCCATCGATCATAACGGACGTAAAGCCGCCGTCGATGCAGGTTTTGCAGATTTCGAAATCCGCGCCATGGTCAAGGTGCAGCGCGATCGGGATATCTGTGTCGGCGACAGCCGCCTCGACAAGCTTGACAAGATAGATATGCTTGGCATATTTGCGCGCGCCGGCGGAAACTTGGAGGATAACGGGCGCCTTCAGTTCGGAAGCCGCCTCTGTGATTCCCTGGACAATTTCCATGTTGTTGACGTTGAACGCACCAACGGCATAACCGCCCTCATATGCCTTTTTAAACATTTCGGTTGTTGTAACCAACGGCATGATAAACAACTCCTTTATTTTGAATGGATTATAGATTTCCCATTTTTATTATACCATTTTCCTCACAAAAGACAACCGCTTTTGCAGGCTCCCAAGGACTTTTTTTGACGCTCTCGCGCATAGAAAGCGGTGTTAACGCCTTGTTTGCGTAAATTTCCAAATGGAATACAAACAATCCCCGCCGCATAAAACTGCGGCGGGGATTGTTTAAGCCTGCAAATAACGCGAAAGAAACTCGCGCGTGCGTTCGTTTTTTGGGGCGGTAAAAATCTGCTCGGGCGATCCTTCCTCGAGGATGATGCCGCTGTCCATAAAGACGACGCGCGAGGAAACGTCCCGCGCAAAGCCCATCTCATGCGTGACAACAATCATTGTCAGCCCTGTTTTGGCAAGCCCTTTCATGACCTCGAGTACGTCGCCGACCATCTCGGGATCAAGCGCGGAGGTCGGCTCGTCGAACAGAAGAATTTCCGGATCCATGCACAACGCGCGCGCGATTGCGACGCGCTGGCGCTGTCCGCCTGAAAGCTGTGCGGGCGACGCGCCCGCGAACTGGGACATACCGACCTTTTCAAGAAAAGCCTCGGCTTTTTTCTGGCTTTCCTCACGACTGCGTTTGAGTACGGTCATCTGGCCGATCATGCAGTTTTTAAGCACGCTCATGTTGTTAAAGAGGTTAAAGGATTGGAACACCATGCCGACGCTTGCGCGGTGTTTATTGATATCGATGTCGCCCTTGAGGATGTCCTTACCGTGAATCAAGATCTCGCCGGCATCGGGAATCTCAAGCAGATTAATACAACGCAGCAGCGTCGATTTACCGCTTCCCGACGAACCGATCACCGTGATGACATCGCCCTTATCGATATGAAATTGAATATCATTGAGCACCTCAAGCCGTCCGAAGTGCTTGCGGAGGTTTTTGATTTCAACAAGATGCTCCATCACACTTACTCCTTCCGCGATTGATTGGTTTTTCCTGCTGCAAGACGGGCTTCCGGGACCGTTTGTGACGACGGATAGCTCGACGGCGCGCGTCCCATGCGCTTTTCAATCACATGCAGGATGCGGGTCGTTGTAAAGGTCAATATAAGATAGATTAAAGCCGTAACCAAAAATGTGGCGGTGAAATCAAAGATGCTGCCCGCGATCTTGTTTGACTGGAAAAACAGCTCTGTTACAGAGATTGCGTTGAGGACGGACGAATCCTTAATATTGACGACGAATTCGTTTCCGATGGCGGGGAAAGCGTTCTTGATGCCCTGCGGCAAAACGACGTGCAGCATCGTCTGCGCGGAGGTCATGCCGATGCTGCGCGCAGCCTCGGTCTGGCCAACATCGACAGATTGGATGCCGGAACGCAGAATTTCCGCCATATAAGCGCCGGTATTGATCGAAATAATGCAGATACCGGCGACGACGGGCGTCCAGTTAAAGACAGACTTCAACCCGTAGTAAAGAAACACCGCCTGCACCATCATCGGCGTGCCGCGGAAGAATTCGATATAAACACAAGCGATCACATTGACGATGCGCTTCACAATTTTTGTGGCGAATGAATCGCGCGGCTCGATTTTTGAGGAGATCGACCGCGCGCTGCCGACGATCAGACCGATCACAAGGCCGATGATTGTTCCGGTCAGAGAAACAAGAAGCGTGATCTTGATGCCGGCCCAGAACATGGGCCAGTATTTCCCAGCGATTTGGACGGCGGATGCAAGCATATTTAAACAACCCTACCTCTTTTATGGCTTATTTGAAAATAGAATCATTGCCGGCTTGTTTGCAGACAGCAGGAGAATGCAAGGCAATAAATGCGGGAGTCCTTTCGGATTCCGAGGCCATTTAACGCGGCATTCGCTGCTGTTTGTAGAATAAGACGGAAATTCTGATTCTTCAAACAGCCCCTAGTCAACTTTTATGAAAGACATCGGCCAAAGCCGGTATCCTCCGGCTTTGGCCACGTGGCGTCCTCTGTTCAGCCTCCCGCTTACAGCGGGAGGTTTTAAATTGGCGCTTGTCGCTGAAAACGCCTTTATTCCTGCGCCGGCTGGCGGCTGGTGGCGTCGATCATCCACTGCTGGCGATCCTCCTCGGAGACGGAGGCCAGCGCGCCCTGGATGGCGTCGAGCAGAGCGGTGTTGCCCTTCTTGACGGCTATGGAAACGGAGGTGTCGGCCTCAAAGCCGCTGCCCTCGGCAAACTCGACGTATGTCAGATCCGGATTGCTGGCGACAACGCCGGCTGCAACAGGCAGTTCGGCTGTGAGCGCATCGACCTCGCCGCTCTGAAGCGCGACAACCATCAGCGGATAAGTGGCCAGCGGCGTGACATGGTCGACGCCCTCGATCTGGTCAATAACGGTGTCGTAAAGCGTGTTGAGCTGACCCTGCACCTTGCGGCCGGATAGATCCTGGATGCTTGTGATGTTCGTCAGGTCGCTGTCCTTGCGCACGATGACGACCATCTTGCTTTCATAGTACGGGTCGGTAAAATCGACGTTTTCCCTGCGCTCGGGCGTGGCAGTCATGCCGGCGATGATCGCGTCAATCTCGCCGTTGTTGACAGCCGGCTCAAGCCCTTCCCAGGCGATCGGCTTGACGAGCAGCTCCAGGCCGAGCTGCTCGGCGATGTATTTGCCCATGACGACATCATAACCATCCGCGTAGGAGGCGCTGCCAATATCGACAGCCGTGTCCGTTTTTTCAAGCTGTGTCCAGTTAAACGGCGCATAAGCGCATTCCATGCCGATTATGAATTTACCCGGGGTTACGGTTGTGAGGGACGCATCGCCGCCTGCGGCTTCGCTTCCCGCAGCCTGGGAGGCGGCGGGCGCGGCGGGAGATGCCGCGGAAGGCGCGCTGCTGGATGAGGAACCGGAACTGCACCCGGCCGCGAGCATCATGGCGGCGGCGAGAGCGCATACAAACAACTTTTTCATTTTTTCATTCTCTCCTGTGCTTTGTTTTTGTGTGCAATCGAAGCTGCCGGTCAAGATCTGTTTTCTAAAACAGGAACACCGGACGGCCCCAAATTTTTGCTAGGGAAAACCCTTCTGTTACAGTTTATGTTGATGGCGCGGTAAAGTCAAGAGTTTTTGCAGGTTTCTGTATGTTTTCATCATAGAAACGTATTTTTTACCGATTATATTTTGCATATATGCACGATTTTTTGCAAGAAAAAAAACCGGGCGGTTCATTTCGGCAACAGCGCGAAACGTTCCGCCCGGCGCAGGCGCGCGTCCCGGAAAAACAGGCTTTGACGCGGCCCTCAATATGCAATCCGGTCGAGGATGCCGCCGAGCTTGGCCAGCGCGACGCCGTAATTTGTGATCGGCACGCCCGCCGCGCGCGCTTTCTCAATGCGCGCGAGCACATAGCGGCGGTTGAACATGCACGCGCCGCAGTGGATAATCAGGGAATAACCGCTTAAATCGTCCGGGAAATCCGGTCCGCTGACTATGTCGACGGCAAGCTCCCCGCTGATACGCGCGCGCAGAAGGCGCGGCAGCTTGACGCGCCCAATATCCTCCTCGAGCGGGGCGTGCGTGCATGCCTCGGCGATCAGCACGCGGGAATCCTTTGTCAGCGCGTCGATGGCGGCGGCGCCCTCAACAAACGCGTTGATATCGCCCTTGACACCGGCCATCAGCACGGAAAACGAGGTGAGCAGCGTTTCAGGCGGCTTTTTGGCATAGACCTGGGGAAACGCCTGGGAGTCGGTGATGATCAGGCGCGGCGGGCGCGCCAGCGCGGCAAGCCCCGCGTCGAGCTTGTCCGCTGTGACGCCTATAACGACGCAGCGGTTGTCGAGCAAATCGCGGATCGTCTGTACCTGCGGCAGGATCAGGCGTCCCTTGGGCGCCTGGATGTCCTGCGGCATGACGAGCAGCACGACGTCGCCGTCGCTGACAAGCCCGCCGGTGACGCTCTTTTTCTCGTAATCCTCCGGCATCTGGCGGATGACGGCCTCGATCACATCCTTGACGCCGGCGCCGTCCTTTGCCGAGGCGACGACTGGGAACAGCCCGAACGCGGTGTGCACGGCCTCGGCGATTTCCGGCACATTTGGCAGGATATCCGCCTTGTTTACAACGGCGACGACCGGCGTTTTCTGCGCGCGCAGCGCGCCGATCCATTCCTGTTCCTGCGTCAGGTCGGCATCACAGAACAGCATGATGGCGACATCCGTCTTTGCGAGCGCGTCGCGCGTTTTTTCAATACGCAGCGCGCCGAGAGATCCCTCGTCGTCGAAGCCGGCCGTATCAATCAGCATACACGGTCCGATCCCATGAATTTCCATCGCCTTATAGACCGGGTCGGTCGTCGTGCCCGCTATGTCGGACGTGACGGCCGTGTTCTGCCCGGTGATGGCGTTGATCAGCGACGATTTACCGCTGTTTCGTTTACCAAAGATGCCGATATGCAGCCGATTGGCGCTCGGCGTGCTTGTCAGGCTCATGATGCTTCCCTCGTTTCAGAAGCGGAAGTCGCGCTTTCCGGCGGCGATCTCCGCGAGATGTTCGGCTGTGAGGCGGCGCACCTTTTCGTTGGGGATGCACGGGAGCATCTGGGCGATCATCGCCTCCCCCTTGGCGCGCGTTTCGGGCGACGCGTAGTCCTCCAGATATTCCTTGAGCGTCATCAGCGCGTTGGGGTCGCAGCAGTTGCCGATCTGCTGTGATTTGACCAGATGCATGAAGCGGTCGCCGGTGCGCCCTTCTCGGTAGCAGGCGGTGCAGAAGCTTGGGATATGGCCGAGGTCGAGCAGCCAGCCGACTACCTCGTCGAGCGTGCGGTTATCGCTGACGTCGAACTGCGAGGAGTTTTCTGTTTCGTCCTCGGCGTAGCCGCCGACGCTCGTGCGCGAACCGCCGCTGAGCTGCGAGATGCCAAGCTCCAGCACTTTTTCACGCGTCTGCTGCGTCTCACGCGTCGAGATGATCATGCCGGTGTAGGGGACGGCGATACGCAGCACGGCGACGATCTTCTGAAAGATTTCATCGGAGATGCCGTTGTCGAATTCATCCGGGTCGATGTCGTCGGCGGTGCGCACGCGCGGCACGCTGATTGTGTGCGGCCCGACGCCGAACACGGCTTCGAGGTGCTCGGCGTGCATGAGCAGCCCGACAAAGTCGTATTTATAAAGGTTCAGCCCGAACAGGACGCCGCAACCCACGTCGTCGATGCCGCCTTCCATCGCGCGGTCCATTGCCTCGGTGTGGTAGGCGTAGTTGCTTTTGGGACCGGCCGGGTGCAGGTATTCGTACGATTCCTTATTATATGTCTCCTGGAACAGGATATAGGTGCCGATGCCAGCTTCTTTGAGCCTGCGGTAATTTTCGACGGTGGTCGCCGCGATGTTGACGTTGACGCGGCGGATCGCGCCGTTTTTATGCTTGATACCATAGATGGTTTTAATGCTTTCCAGCACATATTCGATCGGGCAGTTGACCGGGTCCTCGCCCGTTTCCAGCGCAAGGCGCTTGTGCCCCATGTCCTGGAGCGCGACCACCTCGCGTACGATATCCTCCTGTGAAAGCTGCCTGCGCGCGATGTGCGTGTTGTGGTGGTGGTACGGGCAGTACCGGCACTCGTTGACGCAGTAATTTGACAGATACAGCGGCGCAAACATAACGATGCGGTTGCCGTAGTTGCGGCGCTTGACCTCCCTGGCCAGCGCGTAAATTTTTTCGATGCTGGCCGGATCTCCGCATTCGAGCAGGACTGCCGCCTCGCGGTGGGAAAGGCCGCCGAGGCGCGCGGCTTTTTCAAGGATGCTTTCGATCAGCGGGATATTGTTCCTGTTCTCCGCCGCGTATCGCAGCGTCTCTTTGATTTCAGCATCGTCGATGAACTCCTCCGCCTTTTTTGATTTGGGATCATACATGCCAATCACTCCTTTTATTCGGGGACAAAATCGCCGCGGTCGACCGCCAGCTCATAGCCGATGGAACGCATCCGGTTCTGCAGGCAGGCGCGGCACTCGGCCGCTTCGTCCCCCGTGCAGATTTTGTTGTCATAAAGCGCATATTGTTTTCGCACGCCGACCGGCGAGAGATTCGGCATCACGACATTCGCCCCGGCAAGGACGCCGCGTTCCCGGCCGTCGGGCGCGATGGTGCCGAGCGCCGTCGTAGCGGGCAGCAGTGCGTTTGGCAGAATCAACCGCGTGAGCGCGACCATCAGAAGCGTCTGCCGCAGCGTTCCAGCGGGAAAGGCGGAAAATGGCGTCTGATGATGCGGGATAAACGGGCCGATGCCGGCCATCTGCGGTGAAAGCTCATGAAGGAACAGCAGATCATCCGCCAGATTTTCCGGCGTCTGATACGGCGAGCCGACCATGAAGCCCGCGCCGACCTGGTAGCCAAGCTCCTTGAGCGACCAAAGGCACTGCCTGCGGCGCTGGGGCGTCTGCTCCGGCGGATGCAGGCGCCGGTAATGCGCGGGCGAGGCAGTCTCATGCCGCAGCAGATAACGATCCGCGCCCGCCTTTCGGTAAAGCCGGTAGGACGAATGCTCCTTTTCGCCGATGGAGAGCGTGACGGCGCAGTCCGGCCAGGACGATTTGATGGCGCGGACAAGTTCGCAGATGCGTTCGTCGGTGAAGTACGGGTCCTCGCCGCCCTGGAGCACAAAAGTACGAAAGCCGAGCGCATAGCCGGCCCGGCAGCACGCAAGGATCTCCTCCTGCGTCAGCCGGTAACGCTCTGCCTGGCGGTTGCTGCGCCGGATGCCGCAGTAATAGCAGTCGCAGCGGCAGTAATTTGTAAACTCGATCAGCCCGCGTGTGTAAATGCGGTTGCCAAAACGGCTGCGCGCCGTTTCGCGCGCCGCGTCGAACAGGTAAGGCATGTCGCCGTCGCTGATTTCCCGGATCAGACCGGCCAACTCTGCGCGCGGCAGCACGCGCTCGCGCCGCAGCGCGTCGATCAGCCCGCGCACGCGCCCGGGTCCTTTCCGGCGGGTACCTTGGAGTAAACCGTTTTGATGCTGACGCCGCCGAGCATGCCGAGCTTGCCGGAAAGGGCGCTGATGAGATCGCCCGGCGCGTCGATGACGACGCTGATGATGCAGACCTCCTTCTGCCGGTAGGGAATGCCCATGCGGCCGACAATATAAGGCGCGTATTCATGCAGAACAGCATTGATGCGGTCGGCTGCCGACGGCTCCTCGACAATGATGCCGATCAGCGCGATGCGCGTGTCCATAAAAATCACCCTTTTGCAATTGTTTTTGCGCGGCTGCCGCTCAAAAAAAAAATGCCGCTTAAGAGCGGCGTTTTTGCAAAACAAAACTTCATGCGCCCAAAGCGCGTCGCGTGAATAAGCGAGCGCCGGACGTAAAAAAGTTTGCACATCATTTTCGGATGCCCGGAGGGCGGGAAAATGGCGCATCATTTTTTGTATAGCAAAATACACCGCCTTTCCAGTTGGGACGAACCCTCCCGGTGAGACGATTATGATGGAAAAAGCCTTTTTCCGCGAGAAAATCCCCTTGGAAGGCAGGCATTCTGTTTTTAAGCAAAGCGCGCCTGCCGGTAAACCGACAGCCTCACTATACCATAAATCGAATCATTTGGCAAGACGCGGCCGGCGATTTGCCAAATGAACAAGCTTCTGGTATACTCGGTTTCAGCGATTGACGACAGGAGGGCTTTAAAATGATCAGAGAGATTACAACAGCGGACAGGGAGGTTTTTTTACAGCTTCTCGACGAGTTTTACCATTCCCCGGCTGTGCTGCACCCGGTGCCGCGGACGTATTTTGAACGCACGTTTCAGGAGGTCACTTCGGGCAGCCCATACGCCCGGGCCTATCTGCTGGAATGCGGCGGCGCGCCGGCCGGCTATGCGCAGCTCTCCTTCACATATTCAACGGAAGCCGGCGGCCGTGTGATCTGGGTGGAGGAGCTGTATGTGCGCCCGCAGTACCAGGGGCGCGGGCTTGGCGGCGCATTTTTCCGGTTTTTGGAGGAGACATATGCCGGGCAGGCGGCCCGCATACGGTTGGAGGTGGAGCCTGACAACGACGGCGCGCGCCGCCTGTATGGCCGCGTTGGGTTTGAGGAATTGCCGTATATGCAGATGTGCCGCGATTTTCCGGCTGAATGACGCGCAGCGCACAGTGAAAGGCCCGGATGTCCTTGTGGTGACATCCGGGTCTTTCTTGCTGTGCGGTCGCGCCTGCTATTCATCGCGCATACGGCGCCGGTTGCGGTCATTATAGGAGGCGCGGTCGCGCCGCTGCGACGGCTTTGGGCGGAAAAACGGCTTTTCCCGGCCGCAGGTAACGCCTCCGCGCGCGGCGTAACGCGGCTTTTCGGACGTGAGTGCAAAGTGCACCTCCAGCCCGCGTATCCTGGTGGAACGCATGGCCTCAAGCACTGTAAGCGCGTCGTTTTCGTACAGCTCGATCAGAGAACTGTCCTCAAAGATATCAATTTTTCCGATTGCCCGCGCGGGCAGGCCGGACGCGTCGGCGATAGCTGCGACAAAATTGGCGGGCGTTACGTTCTGCGCGCGTCCCGCGTCGGCGCGCAGCACCACACGGCGTCCGCCGCGCACCGGACGTTCGCCGGGCGCGGGGATTTTCAAAACGGGAATCAGCTTTTTGTCGCGCGCGGCGATCATCTGCGCGAGCGCACAGGCGATATCACGCATATCGCAGCCGCGTTCGGCCGCAATCGCGTCAAGTTGTTCGCCCCACTTGCCATATTCATCCGCCTCGAGCGTGCGCGCGACGCGCGCGGCGAATTTTTCGCGCTTTTTCCGCACGATTTCGTCGCCTATTGGCAGCGGGGCTTCGCGGATATCCGCGTTGATAAAGCGGCGCAGCTGACGGATTGTATCTACCTGGCGCGCACCGCATACAAGCGTGTGGGACATGCCTGTCCGGCCGGCGCGGCCGGTGCGGCCGATACGGTGGATGTAATGCTCGAACTCCTGTGGGATGTCAAAATTAAAGACAGCTTCGATGTTTTCAACATCGATCCCACGCGCGGCCACGTCGGTCGCTACAAGGATGCGCGTCTTGCCGTCGCGGAAGCTCTGCATAACCTGCGTGCGGCCGGCCTGCTTCATATCGCCATGGATGCCGAGCGCCCGAAAGCCGTGATCGCTAAGATATTCAGTCAGGCTGTCGACCATTGCCTTGGTATTGCAGAACACGACAGCGCGTTTCGGATCATGATATTGAAGCAGGAGATTGAGCGCATCCATCTTGCGCGCCTGCGGCACGCGGTAGAAAAATTGCTCGACCGCCGCGATGGTGCGCTGACCCGTGCGGATGTCGACCGTCTGCGGATCGTGCAGGAATTTGTCGGTGATTTTCAGAATCGCCGGCGGCATGGTGGCGGAAAACAGGACGGTCTGACGCGTGTCGGGCGTTTCAGCCAGAATCGTCTGAATGTCGTCGAGAAAACCCATATTGAGCATCTCGTCCGCTTCGTCAAGGACAACGGTGCGCAGATCGTCAAGGCGCAGCGTATGGCGGCGCATATGGTCCATCACGCGCCCCGGCGTACCGATTACAATGTTGGCAGCGCGCAGCGCGCGTATTTGGGCGTCCATCGGCGCTCCGCCATAGACAGCCGCGACACAGACGCCAGGCTTATATTTGGCAAATTTGCGCATCTCGTCGGCGATCTGCATGGCAAGCTCGCGCGTGGGCGAAAGCACCAGCACCTGCGGCGCTTTCAGTCCGCTTTCGATCCGCTCTACGGCGGGGATGCCAAACGCAGCCGTTTTACCAGTGCCGGTGCTCGAGCGGCCGATTACATCGGCCCCCTGCATCAGCAAGGGGATCGCCTGCGCCTGGATACCGGTGGCCTGCGTATAATTCATATCGCTGACGGCCTGCACAAGCTCCGGCGACAGGCCGATGTCCTCAAATTTTGTTTCACTCATAACACGCTCACTTTCCGGGTCAAAAAAACAGGGCGTTGCCGCCAAATGTGGCAGCGGCGACCCGGACGTTTGATAACCCTTATCTCAACGGTGGTTTTTGTATTTGCAGGAAGAAAAAATGCATTTCCAGCGGCCTGGTTTCTTAAATAATGTTTTGGATATCTTTCATATGATATCACAAATAAAAATCTTTGTCGCCACTCATTTCTTAAATTTTATGTGAATTTTTTGGGTTTAATCTTATACAGATTGTGGTAATTACCCAAATCATGTATAGATGGGAAAATCTGTTTGCAAGGGATGAACGAAGGTCAAAACAAACGGCCCCGCGTTTGATCGCGGGGCTGTTTGATGAAAAAGTTTATTCGGAAACCTGCTCCAGGATTAGTTTGTGCGGAGCGGCGATCCGTTCATCATAACAGGAGAAGGTAACGTCCAGATGCGCCTGAGACAGCTTTGGCGTGAAAAGGCTGACGAGGGGCGCAACGATAAGGGATGCCACAATCGCAATGGCGCCGGCGGAGGTCGGCGCGGCAAAGGGTACGAACAGGTTGAGCACATTGAAGCCCACGCCGGTAATAAAGCAGGCCCAGACACCGGCGGCCGTCGCGCCACGCCAGAAAAGCCCGTAGACGAGCGGCCCCAGAAAAGAGCCGGCCAGCGCGCCCCAGGAGAGCGACATCAGCGAGGTGATGAGGTTGTTGGGATTGAGCGCGAGTACAACGGAAAGCGCGACGAAAAAGATACACAGCGCCCTGATCCAGCGAAGCTGTGTCCTGTGCCCCATCCCCTTGAAAAAGACGCCGCCGAGAAAATCGAGCGTGAAGGTCGAGGATGAGGTAATGACAAGCGAGGAAAGCGTCGACATGGAAGCGGACAGGACCAGGATCATCACTACGCCGATCAGCAGGTCCGGCAGGCTGCCCGCGAGCATTTCAGGGACAATGTTATCAAAAACAGGCTGCCCGGACGCAGGCGGCGTGTAATACAGACGGCCGAACGCCCCCATAAAATAACTGCCGCCGGCGATGATAAGGGCGAACAGCGTTGAAATAATGGTTCCGGCTTTGATCGATTTTTCATTTTTAATGGTATAAAACTTGTGAACCATCTGCGGCAGGCCGAGCGTGCCAAGGCTTGTAAGTACGACGACGCCAAGCAGGCCGAGCGGGTCCGGGCCGAAAAACGAAACGAACGCGCCGCCCAGTCCCGGGGCGGTTTCGCTTGGGACTTGGGAGAGCTGCTGGAACGCGCTGTAAAAACCGCCGCGTCCATTGAGAATTGAAACGACGACCATAACGATGCCGGCCAGCATGACAACGCCCTGCACAAGGTCGTTGAGCGCGGCCGCCATATAGCCGCCGACGACGACATAGATGCCTGTGAGCACGGCGATTCCGATGACGCACCATTTAAAATCGATGCCGAAGGCCATTGCGAACAAGCCTGACAGGCCCTTATAAACCGAAGCGGAATACGGCACCAGAAATACGAAAATCAGAACGGACGAAACGGTTTTCAGCGCGGGGCAGCAGTACCGTTTTGCAAAAAAATCCGGCATGGTGGCCGATTCGAGGTGTTTTGTCATGACGCGCGTGCGCCGTCCGAGCAGCACCCAGGCGAGCAGGCTGCCGATCAGCGCGTTGCCGATGCCGATCCAGGTCGCGGCCACGCCGAAATTCCAGCCGAACTGTCCGGCATAGCCGACGAACACGACCGATGAAAAATAGGATGTGCCATATGCGAACGCTGTGACCCACGGCCCGACGCTGCGCCCGCCGAGCACAAAGTCGCCGACGCTGCCGGCGTGCCGGCGGCAGTAGACGCCGATGGCGACGGTCACAGCAAAGAAAATGACGATCATCAGAATTTTTTCAAACATGGCTATGCCCTCCCTGTATTTTGGACAACAAAAATCCCCCGCCCTCCGGCTGTCCGGAGGGCGGGGGGAAGTCCGCGTTACCACCTCGGTTTGCGCCGGCCTCGCGGCCCGGCGCCTCTGCGGGTGCAAACCGTCCGTTTACACCGCGCGCTGTAACGGGCGCGCCCGGCGCTTTCGCGCGGCTCCCGGAATGTAATTCAGACAGCGCCATTGCCCCGCGCCTCTCATCGTCCGGCTGCTTTCTGTGGGGATAAAGCGTCTTACTGGTTTCCGATCAACGCCGTATTTTGCGCGGAACATCCGCATGCTCCGCTGTTATGCTGTCAGTTTAACAGATAAAATCGATAAAGTCAACACTTTTTTCAGCCGGTTTCAAATATGTAGTTTTCCTCGGCGAACTGCCAGTCGACAATATGCCACCATGCGTCGAGATAATCGGCGCGCAGGTTCATATATTTTAAATAGTATGCGTGCTCCCATACGTCGACGCACAGGATGGGGCGAAGCCCGCGGGTGAGCGGCGTATCCTGATTGGGTGTGGAAAAGACGCGCAGGCCGCCGTCCGGCGCGCACGCGAGCCATGCCCATCCGGAGCCGAAGCGCGCGGCCGCTGTCTGGGTGAAAACGTCGCGGAAGCGGTCGAACGAGCAAAAGCATTTGTCGATGGCCTGGGCGAGCCGGCCGCAGGGATGCGGGGCCGTTTGGTTCGGGGTCATGCAGTCGAAATAAAGCTCGTGTGTCCAGACACCGCAGGCGTTGCGGTAGACATCCCGCCGGATATTGGGGGGCAGCTGCGCGCAGCCGCAGATGAGCTGCTCCAGTGACCAGCAGTGGTACTCAGGGCAGTCCGCGAGCGCCTCGTTGAGCTTTTTAACATAGCCGGCCTGGTGACGGTCGTGATGGACCTCAACAGTCAGCTTGTCGATATACGGTTCCAGCGCGTCGCAGGGATAAGGGAGCGGGGTCAGTTTAAACGGGTAATGTTCGTTCATACACGCCATCCTTTAATGGAAAATTTGAAACCGGGGTTCACTGGGATATATGGATATAGCGGGAATCGGCGTAACCGACCACGCCGCCCCGGTTGACGACATACCAGTTTTCCCACTGGCCGTTGACGATGATCGAGTTGCCGTTGTAGGCGTGCGCCAGCACGCGCGCGTCAAGAGAGGGTTTTTCGCGGATGTTGAGATATCCCCAGCGGACGGTGACAATTCCGCGGCGCGGCGGCTGCGGCGAAACGAAGGGGATATCAAAATATTCGGTCAGCGACAAAACGACGTTTTCGGCGATTTCGCTGATGTGCTGTTTAATCCAGGTCGCGTCCTCGGGGTTGTCGTGGTAGGCGAATTCGATGAGCACGCCCGGCGCGCGCGTGCGGGAAACCTCGCCCAGGCGCGTGGTGGGGACGGTTTTGACCAGCCACGGATAGGGATAGATCGCCTTGAGGTTTTCGGCGATGATATCGGCGGCGCGTTTGCCGGAGACGCTTGTGGGGTAATAATAGACCTCCGCGCCCTGACGCATCCCGGCCTCGCTTTCGGGGGCTGCGTTGGAGTGAAGCGCCAGATGCAGGTCATAATTGCCGCGGTTCGACTGTGTGATCGACGAAGCTGCGGTCATATCCGGAGTGTTGCGCGTCCAGCGGATGCCGGACGAACGCAGGTACGGCTCCATCGCGTCGGCGATCAGATTCATATAGTATTCTTCCGTGCCGCCGTTTACGTAGTGATTCCATTCCTGCGTGGAGGGACTGAGATAAATAATCGGCATAAAAATCCTCCTGTCTGTGCATGTTGGGCTGTTCCAATGTATGTCGGCGGGCAAAAAAGCGTGCGCACAAAAAACAGAGAAATTTTTTATGGTTTTCGCTTTAGTTTTTCCGGGGCAATACGAACATAAAGAATAGAAGCGTATGACAAAAGGTACACCTTTTGCCACACCTGGATTCTCTGGAGCCGGGGTTGTGCTTATGGATAATCTGGCAGGGATAATTCGTCAAATTGCCTAAATAAGTGCATTTCTTTTTGTCAAAAGACAAAAAAGGAAGCGTATGACAAAAGGTGTACTTTTTGCCACATCTGGATTTTTTTCGTTTTGCGCATAAGGAGGTGCGGCCATGCTGGTTCTTGGCAGAAATGTCGGTGAATACGTGGTGATCAACGAGAATATTTTCGTGCGGGTTGTCAAGCAGAACGGCGACCTCAAACTTGCCATCGACGCGCCCAAGGATATTAAAATTGAGCGCGGCGAGATTTTTGAAAAGCGCAGCGGGCGGCCCGCAAGTATGGCGCGGTAAAAACCTGTATTTCCAGGTTTCGAATACAGGCTTCGGGTATGGTTTTCTGGTTTTCGCGCGTGCTGGCGCGCTGTACACGCGGGAGCTTGAAAATATAATTTTTATGAATGAGCCGGGCGGAGGGATACGCCCGCGACAATTCAGGGAGGTTTTATCATGGGAATGGTAGTTAGAAGCAACATCATGGCAGTCAATGCGCAGCGTCAGTTGGGCATGAACAACTCGCAGGTCGGCAAGGCGCTGGAAAAGCTGTCCTCCGGTTACCGCATCAACCGCGCCGGTGACGACGCGTCTGGTCTGGCGATCTCTGAGAAGATGAAAGCCCAGATCAAGGGCCTTGACACCGCATCGCTCAACTCGCAGGACGGCATCTCGCTCGTTCAGACGGCTGAAGGCGCTCTGACCGAGGTCCACAACATGCTCAACCGCATGACCGAGCTGGCGACCCGCGCGGCCAACGGCATCAACGAGGATTCGAACCGCGCTTCGCTCCAGAAGGAAGTTGCAAAGCTGCAGGAGGAAATCGACCGCATTTCCGAGGGCACGAACTTCAACAACCTCAAGCTGCTCGACGGCTCGCAGACATATGCCGGAAACACGGCGCTGATCGGCAAGGGAACTGCCAACGGCGTTATGGGCCTGTCGGTCGAGGGCGGCAACCTGTCCGCTGACGCGGAAATCTCGGTCAATATCAGCGCCGACAAGACCGGTACGGTTACTGTTAAAGCGGGCGGCAAAGCTACAGGCGTCAAGTTCACAGTGACGCAGACCGGCAAGGGCTTCTACTCGGTTACGGCCGACGTCAGCGGTGTGACAGATGACAAAATCAAGGCGGCGTGGTCCGGCGTCACCGCCAACTTCTCCGTCGACGGGCCTAAGGACGATGGCACCTATGCGGCTGGCGAGCAGAAGTTCACAGCCGGCAAGAACGAATCGATGCAGCTCCAGATTGGCGACACGGCCGACAGCTTCAACCAGCTCAAGGTCGGAATCGGCAGCATGAGTTCCGCCGCTCTCGGCGTTGACAAGGTCGACATCTCCAACCAGGAGGGTGCGGCCAAGGCCATCGACATCATTCGCAACGCAATCGACCGTGTGTCCTCGCAGCGTGCTTCTCTCGGCGCTACGCAGAACCGTCTTGAGTACACAATCAACAACCTGGACACCGCGTCTGAGAACCTGCAGTCGGCCAACAGCCGTATCCGCGACACAGACATGGCCAAGATGATGATGGAGTACACAAAGATGAACGTACTGACGCAGTCCGCGCAGGCGATGCTCGCGCAGGCCAACCAGCAGCCGCAGAGCGTGCTCCAGTTGCTCCAGTAATGTGAGCCTGGCAAATTGATCAAAATAGTTTTCACACAGGCGGGAAGGACACCGCCGGAAAAATAGCAAGGAGGTTTCACCATGGGAATGGTAGTTAGAAGCAACATTATGGCAGTCAATGCGCAGCGTCAGTTGGGCATGAACAACTCGCAGGTCGGCAAGGCGCTGGAAAAGCTGTCCTCCGGTTACCGCATCAACCGCGCCGGTGACGACGCGTCCGGTCTGGCGATCTCTGAGAAGATGAAAGCCCAGATCAAGGGCCTTGACACCGCGTCGCTCAACTCGCAGGACGGCATCTCGCTCGTCCAGACGGCTGAAGGCGCGCTGACCGAAGTCCACAACATGCTCAACCGTATGACCGAGCTGGCGACCCGTTCGGCCAACGGCATCAACGAGGATTCGAACCGCGCTTCCCTGCAGAAGGAAGTTGCGAAGCTGCAGGAGGAAATCGACCGCATTTCCAAGAGCACGAACTTCAATAACCTCAAGCTGCTCGATGGCTCGCAGACGTATGCGGCTGCTACAGCCGCCGGTAATGCCAACGGCGTCCAGAACCTGACGATCGAGGGCGGCAACCTGTCCGCAACAGGCCAGGGTGTTTCAGTTGCGCTCAGCGCACAGGGAGCGGTCACCGTCACTGTAACGGGCGGCGCCAACGTCGCATTTAAGACGACGCAGACCGGCAAGGGCTTCTACTCGATCACAGCCGACCTCAGCAAGGTGACAGATGATAAGGTCAAAGCCGCCTGGGCCGGCGTCACCCTTAACTTCAGCGTTGACGAGGCGAAGAATGACGGCACATACGTTACGACAGCGGCGGCGATCCAAAATGTCGGCAAGAACGGATCGATGCAGCTCCAGATCGGCGACACGGCCGACGATTTCAACCAGCTCAAGGTCGGCATCGGCGATATGAGTTCCAAGGGCCTTGGCATCGACAAGGTCGACATCTCCAATCAGGACGGCGCCGCCAAGGCGATCGACACGATCAAGAACGCGATCGACCGCGTCTCTTCGCAGCGTGCTTCTCTCGGCGCGACGCAGAACCGCCTCGAGTACACCATCAACAACCTGGACACCGCGTCTGAGAACCTGCAGGCGGCCAACAGCCGTATCCGCGACACAGACATGGCCAAGATGATGATGGAGTACACAAAGATGAACGTGCTGACGCAGTCCGCGCAGGCGATGCTCGCGCAGGCCAATCAGCAGCCGCAGAGCGTGCTCCAGTTGCTCCAGTAATCTGCTGCATTCCGGATAGATAAACATATACAGTGATACTAGCGCGCAAGGAAGGCGGGTGGGGCTACCCCACCCGCCTTTTTTATATCATGGGAAAGAAGGAGAGCCGGTGAAGGCCAAACGAACAGGAATTTTTCTGACAATCGGTATGATCGTCAAAAATGAACAGGAATACCTGCCCCGCTGCCTGGAGGCGCTGCGCCCCCTGCGCGAGGCTTTGCCATGTGAACTGATTATCACGGACACCGGCTCCACCGACAGGACGCTTGAAATCGCGGCGCAGTACGCGGACGAAGTGCGCCATTTCCAGTGGTGCGACGACTATGCGGCGGCGCGTAATACAACGCTGGAGAATATTTCCGGGGAATGGTATATGTATCTCGATGCGGATGAAATCTTTGATCCGGATATCTCCGGCGTGGTCGATTTTTTCAAGGGTCCGCTCTGTAAAAAGTTTCAGGCTGCGGCGCTGCGGTTTATCAACTATGATTCGCAGAACAAGCCGGCCGGCTCCTTTTATCCCACACGGATTATAAAGCGTGCGCCGGGCCTGCACTTTGAGGGTGCGGTACATGAGCATCTGGTCAGCGATGTCAAAGACGGGTATGCGCTCCAAACCGTGGTGCGCCACTATGGTTATATGGGCGAGCTTGCGCGCGTGAAGATGCTGCGTTATCGTCCCATGATGCTCGCAGAGCTTGAAAAAAATCCGGATGATCCGCGCATGCTGCGCCAGCTTGTCGACGGCTACGATCCGCATTATCCGGACGAGGCTGCACAGCGCAAAAAGCTGTTGGAGCGGTTGATTGCGATCTGCCTGGCGGATAAAACGGTCAACCAGCGCCCTTTTGCTTTTTTGTCGCTTGTCCGCACGCAGTGGACGCAATCTGATTTTGAAGGGGTCCTTGATACCATCAGGCGGTATTTCAAGGAGAAGCTTATTAAAGGAGACAGCGCCGCCGATATCGATATGTATGCGATGCGCGGTTTCGCTCTGTTTAATTTAAAGCAGTTCGCGCCTGCGCTGGACGCGTTGGATGAATACAGGAGGCTGTACCGCGCGTTCTATGAGAGAAAGCTCGACCTGAGCGATATGGGTACCGTAGGGCTGCATGGGATCAATGATGAATATCTGATGCGGTCGCTGTATGTCAGCACGCAGTGCTGTCTTGCCCTCAATGACAAAGAGCGCGCGAAAACGTATATCGGTCAGGTCGATATTTCATCCCTGGCGGCGGCTTATCCGGATTTGCCGTTTCTGGCAGACGAATTTGGATATATGCGTGCCAGCGGCGATTTTGCGCGGATGGGCGCGCTTTGCACACAGATTATGGCTGTGAACGGCGAAAGCGTGCGGCTGCGGTTTTTCCAGCTCGTGGAAAAGGAGTTTCCTGTATTCGACAGTCAGAAGCTGGAAGCGGCCCGCGCGCTCGCAGCGGTGAAGGGAGAGCATAAATTTTTGACACTTCACCGGATGCGCGCGGCGCTCGCGGACGGTGACAGTTCACAGGCGGCTGCGCTGGCGCAGGCCTTGCTCGTGAAACAGGATGCCGGTGCGGACCCCTATTTCGCGGACGTCCTTTATTGTGTGATGCTCTGCGGGCAGCCGCTCGCGCCTGCGCTGGACGTGTTCGGCGCCGCTTTGGAGGAGACGCTCAACGTCCTGGCCGGGCAGCGTCCCGATTTTGACACGGCGGTCTGCGCGGCGTTCGGACGGGAGCCGTTCCCGCAAAGCGGCACGCCCGGGGAACTGTTCCGCCGCACGCGCGTTATGCTTCTGGCGCTCCTGCGCGGTACAGGCGCGGAGCAGGCGCGCCGGGATCAGCTCGCCGATCTTTATACGCGCGAGATCATTTCCTTTTGTGAACAGGTTTACAACCTTGCCGCGCTCCCGGAACAGGAGCGGTTTATCCTGCCGGCGGAGCATCGCTTTGCCCTTGGGATGCGTGAGGTGAACGCCGTTCTTGGGCAAGGGGACGCGGCGGCTTGCCTGCAAAAGCTCCAGGCGCTTTTGGATAGCTGTCCGACTATGCATCGCCTGATAAAGCGCCGCTTGGATTCCATCGCGCGGCAAATTCAGGAGAAATCGGAGGCTGTCAATGAATTTGAGCGGCTGGCGATGTCTGTCAAGCAGCAGTTTTACGGCTTTTTAAAAGCAGGGCAGCGCGACGCCTGCGCCGAGGTTTTGAAGGCATATGCGGCGGTCAATCCGGACGATCCTGAAATCGATGTGATGCGGCGCGATTTTGAACAGTCGTTTCGCTGACAGCGTGAAATAGGGAGGAAACATGAAAGTTGTTATTTTGGCGGGCGGCCTTGGAACGCGCATATCGGAGGAAAGCCACCTGCGTCCAAAGCCGATGATTGAAATCGGCGGCGCTCCGATTTTGTGGCATATCATGAAAATTTATTCGTATTACGGATACAATGATTTTATCATCTGCTGCGGCTATAAGGGCCATATGATCAAGGAATATTTCGCCGATTATTACTTGCATCGGTCCGATATAACCTTTGATTTTTCCGACAACAACAAGCTTGTCGTCCACAACAATGTGGCGGAGCCGTGGCGCGTGACCGTAGTCGACACGGGGCTGAACACACAGACGGGCGGCCGCGTAAAGCGGGTTCAAAAGTATATCGGGGACGAGCCGTTTATGCTCACCTATGGCGACGGCGTCAGCAATGTTGATCTTGACGCGCTTGTCCGCACGCACCAGACGTCCGGTAAGGCGGTCACACTGACGGCGATTCAGCCGGGAGGCCGGTTCGGCGTGCTGGATATTGAGGATTCGACCGGTACGATCACAGCGTTCCGGGAGAAAGCACGCGAGGACGGCGGTTGGATTAACGCGGGATTCATGGTGCTGGAACCGAAGGTGTTTGAATACCTGGACGGAGACGGCTGCATTTTGGAGCGCGCGCCGCTTGAACAAATGAGCCATGACGGACTTGTCGGCGTTTATAAGCACGGCGGCTTTTGGCAGTGCATGGACACGCAGCGCGACAAGCTTTTGCTGGAAAGCTATTGGCAGAACGGTACCGCGCCCTGGAAGCTCTGGTAAGGGCGTTCTCTGGCGGCCGGGGATTCAAAATGCGTTAATAGATAGACCCTATGCGGGATAAAGGATAATAAAAGGAGATCGTTATGATTATACGTGCCAAAACGAAGATGCTGTTTTCCGGAAAGCCGCTGACTGAAAAGCAGCAGGCCAACACCGATTTGAATTTGCGGGAAATTCAATCGGGCGCGACCGAACTGCGTTCCCTGCCGCGGCGGCTCGTGTTTGAACTGACGAACGCCTGCAATCTCAACTGCGTCATGTGCGGCCGCAATTCGGCGCACTTTAAGCCGACGATGTTCGATATGGAGTGGTTTGGCTGGTTTGAGTCCATGCTTGACACCGTCGAGGAGGTCACGCTGATGGGATGGGGTGAGCCGACGGTGCATCCGTCCTTTCAGCAGATGCTGGAGATCATCAACCGCCACAGCGCGCGCAAATACTTCTGCACGAACGGCATGCTGCTCGATAAGCTGCACAACGCAATTTTTGACAACCAGGTGGACGTGTTCGCCGTCAGCGTGGACGGTGCGCGCCCCGAGACGAACGACCGCATCCGGCGCGGCTCGGATCTTGTGAAGATCACCAGGGATCTCAAGGCGATTGAACAGACGAAAAAGGCAAACGGCCTTGCTTTCCCGTATATCAATTTTGTGTTTTGCGCGATGGCGTCCAATCTGCACGAGTTGCCGGATTTGGTGCGCCTGGCCGCTGAAATCGGCATTGAGGAGGTCAAGGTGGTCTATCTCACCGTCTTTGACGACGCGCTGCGCGCCGACAGCCTGTGGGACCGCCAAAGCGAGGTGCGCGACGTATTCGCGCAGGCCGAGCAGATCGGAAACGAGCTTGGCGTTGTGCTCAAGCTGCCGCACATCCAGGGTGAGGACGAAGCGGGCGACCGCGCGCACAAGGACTGCTTTGTCGCCTGGCGCGATTTCTTCTTAGGCTCCGACGGCTACGTACGCCCGTGTATGTCCACGCCGGTCAAGTTTTTCCCGTTTGACATGAAGCGGGATTTCATGGACATGTGGAATGACGGGAGCTACCGCCGCTACCGCGCCGGCGTCAATGCCGCCGGAAAAATGGACGCGCCGTGCGCGCGCTGTTATCAATCGTCGCACGCGAACTGGAACCGCCGCGAGGCATTTTTGCAGATGGGGGAACAGTTTTCGCCCAACTGGCAGAAGGACTGAGCATTCCGGAGGGGAACGATTTGAAGGAAACGGTATTGGTTACAGGCGCAAACGGCTTTATCGGGCGCTATGTCGTCGGGCTTCTGGAATGCGATTATACGGTCGTCAAGGTGGAAACGGATATCTTTGCGCTTGACTGGGACGCTTATCTCAGAAATATCCGCCCTGATTACCTGATTCATCTCGCCTGGGTGACGGGAGAAGGTTATCAGGACGCGCCGGAAAATGTTTTGTGGGTGCAGAAAAGCATCGAGCTTTACCGCGCGTTTTTTGCGCAGGGAGGCAGGCGTGCCGTTTTTGTCGGGACAGAGCAGGAATACCGGCGCAGCGACGCCCCGCTTGATGAAAACGCGCCGCTAAAGCCGGATTCGCTTTATGCGGAGTGCAAGGCGGACCTCGGGCGTATTCTGCTTAAGGACAGCGCCGTGCGCAAAAACGGCTTTGTCTGGTGCAGGTTGTTTTTCGTTTATGGCGGCGGCGAGAAGCCGCGCAGACTCATGCCGTCGCTGCTGCGCGGCTTTTTAAGCGGGGAACGGCCCGTCTGCTCCTATGAGGGCTATGTCCGCGACTATCTTTATGTCAAGGATGCGGCGGCTGCGTTGCGCGCCTGTCTGTTTTCCGATTACATAGGGGCCGTCAATGTTGCAGGCGGCGCGCGCACGACCATCGGAGAGATCGCACGGACGGCCGCCGCCGTGTGCGGCGGCGGGCAGGCCGCGCACAAGCCGCTTGAAGCGTGCGGGGGACAGCCGATGTGCGTACAGGCGGACGTCTCGCGCCTGCGTTCCCTCGGCTGGGTCCCGCGCTATACGCTGGAGGCGGGCCTGCGCGAGCAGGCGCATGAGCTGCGCGGGCAGGTGCGGCCATGACGCCGCAGTTCTGGCGCGGACGGCGCGTGCTTGTTACAGGGCACACAGGCTTCAAAGGAACCTGGCTGTGCAAGTGGCTCGATCTGCTGGGAGCGCGCGTCTTGGGATTTTCCCTGCCGCCGGACGGCTACAGCCTGTATCCGTCGGCCGGGCTTTCACGGCTTCACGAGAGCGTGTACGGCGATGTGTCTGACTGGCAGGCGTTTCATGCAGCGTACCGCGCCTTTGACCCGGAAATTGTGTTCCATCTGGCCGCCCAGGCCATCGTTGGGGAGGCTGCAAAGCATCCCCGCGAGACGTTTTTGTCGAACGCGATGGGCGCGGTCAATGTGCTTGAGTGCATGCGCGCGTCCGATACGGTGCGCGCGGCTGTGATTGTCACCAGCGATAAGGTTTATGAGAACAATGAAACGGGCGAGGCGTTTTTGGAGGATGCGCGCCTTGGCGGAGATGAGCCGTATGCGGCCAGCAAGAGCTGCCAGGAGCTTGCCGCCGGTGCATACCGGCGCATTTACTTCGCGCCGCGCGGCGTGGGAGTAGCGACTGCGCGGGCAAGCAACGTCTACTGCGGCGGCGACCTGCATTACGACCGTTTGATCCCGCATCTGATCCGTGCGGCGCTTGCCGGCCAGCCGGCGCAGCTGCGCAGTCCGGACGCGGTGCGCCCGTGGCAGTATCTTCCCGATCTGCTGCGGGGATATCTGACTTTGGCCGAACGCCTGTATAAAGAACCGGAGTGCTTTAGCCAGGCGTGGAATTTTGGGCCGTCTTCCGGAGAGCTTTATACCGTCGGCGATATCGCGCGCATGATCGGCGGGCAGGCGCCTCTGCCGGGCGAGCGGCGCTTTTCAGAGGCGGGCCTTTTGCGGATCGATTCGGAAAAAAGCCGCCGGCTGCTCGGCTGGGCGCCGCACACGGCGCTGCCGGAGGGTTTGCGGCGCACAATGGCGTTTTACCGCAGTTTGGACGGCGGCGCGTCCGCCGGCGCTTTGATGGCCGGGGAGCTTGAATAATGGAATGGAGGGACCAGGATTGGATCAGAAACAAATTGACGCGTGCAGGGCGCTTTCAAAGAGCATCCGCCGCGATGTACTCAAAATGACATGGGAGCGCAAAGCGGCGTTTATTGGGACGTCCTTTTCCTGTGCGGACATTCTGGGCGTTCTTTACGGCGGCTTTTATCATCAGGACGACGATTTGATGATTATGAGCAAAGGGCATGGCGCGAGCGCTTGGTACGCGGCGCTCGCCGAGGCCGGTGCGTTTGACCGCGAACGTCTGTTTAAGGAGTTCAATGTAAGCGGTTTTCATATGGGGGTGCACCCCAAGCGGAACAGCTTGCCCGGTATCCGCACATCAACCGGCTCCCTCGGCCATGGGCTTGGCCTGGCGGCCGGCGCGGCGCTGGCCAAAAAGGCGAATAACCGCCCCGGCCGCGCATATGTGATTCTGGGGGACGGCGAATGCAACGAGGGTTCCGTATGGGAAGGCTTTCTCTTTGCGCACCGCTATGGACTCGATAATCTGACAGCGGTCATCGACCGCAACCGCCTGCAATCATATGCGCACGACGACAAGGTGCTTGATATGGGCGATATGAACGAAAAGCTGCTTGCCATGGGCTGGGACAGCGTTTCGGTGGACGGGCACGACCATGCCGCGCTCTGGGAGGCGTTCGCGCGCGCTGCACGTGGCAGGCCGATGGCGATTGTCGCCAACACCGTTAAGGGAAAAGGCGTTTCCCTGTTTGAGGACAAGGTGCTTTGGCATTATAAATGGCCGGAGGACGAGCATTACGAGCAGGCGCTGAAGGAGTTGGAACAGGCATGAGAAACGCATTTGTCAATACGCTGATAGATTGTGCTAGGCAGGACCCTGCGGTGGCGCTCTTGATGGCGGAGGTCGGGTTCTCCGTCGTGGAGCCGTTTGAGAAGGAATTCCCCTCGCGTTTTTATAATACGGGCATCGCGGAACAAAACCTTGTGCTGACGGCTGCGGGCATGGCGCTGGAGGGGATGCGCCCGGTGGCCTATTCGATGTCAGCCTTTCTGGCGTCGCGCGCGTTCGAGCTGATCAAGGTCAGCGTGTGCTATCAGGATTTGCCGGTCGTGCTGGCCAGCATTGGGACCGGGCTTTCCTACAGCGAGCTTGGCGCGACGCATCATGCGACCGAGGAAAGCGCCCTGATGCGCGTGTTGCCGAATTTGAACGTGTTTTTCCCGGCGGATGGGGCGGAGCTTTCCGAGGCGCTGCGGTTCGCGCTGCGCGCGGAGCACCCGAGCTATATCAGCTTCCCGAAGCTGCCGGACAAGCCGCTGCCAGCGCATCCGTTCGAGATGGGGAAGGCAGTCCGTTACCGGGACGGCGGCGACGGCGCCGTGCTTGCAATCGGGCACAGCGTTGTGGAGGCGCTCGCGGCCGCGCAGGCGCTTGAACAGCAGGGGATCCGGCTTTCAGTTTATGGATTTCATACCGTCAAGCCGTTTGACCGCAGCGCGGTGCTTGAGGCGTGCGCGACGGGCAGTTTGTTTGTTGTTGACGAGCATCAGCAGTGCGCGGGTATTGCGGGTGAGGCGGCAAAGGCTGTTCTGGAAGGCGGAAAGACGCTGCGCCATTTCTGTGATTATTCCATTCCCGACTGTTTCTCAGATCACGTGGCGCGTTATGCACAAATGCAGGAGGAATACGGCCTGTCAGCCGCGCGCCTTGCACAGCGCATCGGTGAAACGCTCGGAGGCGGGCGATGAAGCGGGTGCTTGTCACCGGTGCGAGCGGCCTTTTGGGACGCGCGCTGCTGCCGCGTCTGCTTGACGCGGGATATGAGGTGCACGCCGTCACAACGGATGCGGCGCGTCTTGCCTTCGCGCCCGGCGCGCAGGCGCAGACGGCCGACCTGCGTGACGGCGCTGTCTGCCGCGCAGTTGTGGAACGTGTGCGTCCCGAAGCCCTTGTGCATCTCGCATGGGATCAGAAGGATGCCGGTTTTCGCAACGCGCCGGCAAACCTGGACTGGCTCTCTATCAGCGTCAATCTGCTGCGGGCCTTTTATGACTGCGGCGGAAAACGGTTTTTATTCGCCGGTACAAGCTCGGAATACGACGGCCGCAGCGGGCGTATGGAGGAGACGGCCGCCGCGCGGCCCGTTTCCATGTATGGACAGTGTAAGCGCGCGTTTTCCGAGACGCTTCAGGCATTCGCCGGACAATATGGCGTCAGCGCGGTGACAGCGCGCTATTTCACAATCTACGGGGAGCACGACGGACATGCCTTCGGCGCGATCCCGGCGGCCACCGCCGATTTTCTGGCGGGGCGGCCGGTTGCCTGCCGCGCGCCGAACACGCTGCGCGATTATATCTATGTCGGCGACGCGGCGGCCGCGACGCTATTGCTTCTGGAAAGCGAACTCTGCGGCGCGGTCAATGTCGCCTCCGGCGTGCCGCGCTCCATGCGCGCGGTGTTTACCGCGCTTGCCCGCGCCGCGGACGCGCTGCCGCTGCTCTCCTTCGAAAATGAGGATCAGCCCGGCGATATTCTTGTCGCGGATACGGGCAGGCTCAACCGGGAGCTTGGCTTTACCTGCCGTATGAACTTTGAGGAAGGGCTGCGGCGCACGGTGGCCTGGCGCAGAAAACAGGGGGGACATTCTTGAAGTATGATCTGATCGTCGCGGGCTGCGGCTTTTCCGGCGCTGTGATCGCCCATCTGGCGGCTAAACGCGGAGACAGGGTGCTTTTGGTGGAAAAACGCGGCCACATCGCCGGCAATATGTACGACTATGTGGATGAGGCGGGTATCCTGGTCCAGAAGTACGGACCGCATTCCCTGCATACGAACCATGCGCGCGTGCGCGCGTTTTTGTCCGGCCTGTGGGAGTGGGAGCCGTTTATCCTGCGTGCACGCGCGATGATCCGCGGCCGGGCAACGCCGTCCCCCTTCAACCTGAAAACGATCGACGATTATTATGCGCCCGACAGGGCCGGACAGCTTAAGGAGCGTCTAAAGGCCGTTTACGGCGATGCGAAAAAGACGACGATTGTCGAGCTGCTCGAATCGCCCGACCCGGTTATCCGGGAGTATGCACAGTTTTTGTTTGAGGAGGACTACCGGCCGTATACAGCCAAGCAGTGGGGAATCGCGCCGGAGACGCTTGATGTAAGCGTTTTAAAACGCGTGCCGGTGCGGCTCGACTACACGGACGCGTATTTCGACGACGATTGGCAGGTGCTCCCGAAAAAAAGCTTTACCGCTTTTTTTGAGCGTGTGCTCGATCTGCCGGGAATTGAACTGCGCCTTAGGACAAACATACTCGATCACCTCTCGCTTGACAGCGAATCGGGAACGCTTTCCTTTGACGGTCAGACAGCGGGCGTCCCTGTCGTATATACAGGCCCGCTTGACGAGCTGTTCGGCTGCTGCTATGGCAGCCTGCCGTACCGTTCGCTGCGGTTTGAGTGGAAAACGCTGGAGATGGACAGCTTTCAGGAAACGCCCGGCGTCGCCCATCCAAAGGCTGAGGGCTTTACGCGCATCACGGAATATACAAAGCAGCCGCCGCAGGACGGGCATGGACGCACAACGATCGCGGTGGAGTATCCCGCGCCCTATCAGCCGGGCGGGGAGGCGTACTATCCGATCCTGACTGAGCAGTCGCAGCGGCTGGCGGCGCGTTACCGCACACTTGCGCAGCGGTTTCCGCATCTTTATTTGTGCGGACGGTTGGCCGATTTTAAATACTACAATATGGATGAAGCGGTTTTGCGCGCGCTGGAATTGTTTGAAACGCTTTGAGGGTAGATGGGGGAAAGAATGGATAAGCCAAAGGTAACGTTTTTAATGCTGGCCTACAATAAGGAAAATGAGGTGGAACGCGCGATCAAAAGCGTGTTGGGGCAGACGGAGCAAAATGTCGCGCTGTTTATCCGCGACAACGGTTCCACCGACCGCACGCGCGATATCTGCCGGGAATACGCCGAAAAGGACGCGCGTGTGCGCCTTGTGCGCAACGAGGTCAATTGCCGGAAGGATGGCGGCGGCTCATTCAACGATGGCTGTGTCACGCGCTATTGGACGCCGCTGCCTGACGATATAGTTGGCGAATACGTCTCCATCATCGATTCAGACGATTATTTGGAACCGGATTTTGTCGAGAAGCTCTATGCCGCTGCGAATACCATAAAGGCGGAAATTGCGGTCAGCGGCAGTTCATTTTTTGATGAAAAAGGCGTGGTGTTCAATAAGCGGCTGCCGCCGCCGGTATGTACGCGCCGCCTTTCGCGCGACAGCGAGGTGTTTCGTTCGAACCTGCCGGCGATGTATAATACGTTTCGTACCTGGTGGGGCAAGTTGTTCCGGACAGATTTCTTCATGAAGTATTATGACGAAGCTTGGAGCACCATATCAGGCAGCGAATATTGGTGGGGCGCGTTTGATACGCTGATTATGCTGCGTTACCTGGTACACTGTGAATCCATTGTCAGTGTGGAGCAGCCGCTTTATAATTTCTTTCTGCTGCGCTCCTCCACCTATGCCAACCGTCCTGTCGGATGGGTGCGTTCTCTCGAGGCGGAGGCTCTCTATCATGCGAGCAACCGTCTGCTTGACCATTTTCATGCGCATACCCGTCAAAATGACCTGTTTTTACTGTCGCTTAACTGGGGATATCTTTTTGAGGCGCTTATGGCGGTTCAAGGATATGTCAAACGGCCCGGCGTCACACCGTGCAGGCTGTTGGCTGGAATTGCAGCCGTTCTCAATTGCCCTGTTCTCAAATATTATATCCGCGGCAATGAAACGACGATTTGGAAGGTCGTGCAGCAACAGGTCGAGACAGCCTGCCGAGCCAGGCCGAATGATATGATGGTGTTTACGTCCTATCTGGCGCGCCTGCTCTACCTGAAAAAGCTGCTTGACAGCGACCCGGCCAGCGTGCTTGCTCCGCCACTGCTGATCAGCTGCCTGTTCGATGCGGAAAACGCTAATCATTTGGGCTTGGGCTTTGTAGATTTGGTTAAGCACCGGACCCGAGGATGGGACGGGCTTATGGAAGCAGAGACACCGTCAATGATTCAGCAAAGACGCCTGTATAACCATAGCTTGTGGATGCAGCCGCGCATGGATGCATGCTCTGTGGACGATACACAGGAGGTTAAGGCGTTGGAGCCGCAGTTGACGGCGTGTATGGACTCGGAGGATTATGAACAGGCGTGTTCGCTTTTGGAGGAGCTTTCATACAAAAGCCCATTTAACAGGACCGCCATGTTTTGCAGGATTCAGTTGGCTGTGCTGACAGAGGATGCGGAGCTTGCCTGCGTGCTGGCCTGCACAGCAAAGGTTTTATGGCCGCTTGACCCACAGATGCAGCGGCTCTGCTGGGGCGTGCTCGATATGTATGCACAGGACTTGCAGGCGGAATAAAGGGGAGGCGCGAACGATGCGTATAAATAATACGGAGGTCACATCTCTGGTAAGCGTGATTGTCCCTATTTATAATCAGGAACGGTATTTGGAGCAGTGTGTAAAATCGCTGCTGCATCAGACATATCCATATCTGGAGATTATTTTGGTCAATAACGGAAGCAAGGACCGCAGCGGTGCCATCTGCAAAAAGTTTGCGCGGCAGGACCGGCGTGTGCGTGTGCTGGAGATCAAAGAAAATCTTTCGGCCGGGAACGGCCGCAACACAGGACTCGATGCGGCGGCAGGGGAATATATATCCTTTGTAGACGGTGACGACTGGGTAAGGCCGGAATTTATTGAAAAGCTGCTGCGCGCGCTTTTGGAAAACGACGTCCCCATCGCGCAGTGCTGTTATGAACGGGCCTATTGGAACAACACGTTTTCGGATACGCTTCCTTACCATGAATTCCGTATTTTCAGCGGCCGGGAAATGTGCAAGATCATGAATGAATTCATCGGTATGTGCGGACCGATGACAATGATGTGGAATAAACTTTACCGCGCAGAGCTGTTTAAAGACTTCCGTTTTTATGAAGACGTGGCCTATGAGGATATGTACAGCGTTTACAAGCTGTTGTATCCGCTGGAGCGTGTGGCGTTTATTCCGGACAGGCTCGCCTATTGGCGGCAGCACGGGTCAAGCGGAACATCCCGGTATTCATACAAGGATTTCTGCATCCATGAAATGTATGCGTACGAGGAACGCGTCCGTTTTTTTGGAATGCATAATGACAGGGAGCTTTACCGTCTGGCGCTCAAGCGAATGTATTATATCGCTACACAGCATTTATATTTGCAGAAAAGATATGTGAAGGATTCCAGAAATGTACAGGATTGGCTGCTCGATAAAATCGCGGATATTTACCGTGAGCTGATGGCAATGGACTGCTGGTCCGCGCGGACGCGCAGCAGAATGCGGTTTATCCGCCGTTTTCCTGAGCAATTTGGATACTGGAGCCTGCATCATAAGGTCGATTTCCGCATTTAAAGAGATTGCTTTCAGGAGAGGTAGATCATGTCCAATTTTTATACACATCTTGGCGTGCTGGATCAAACCTGGCTCGATTGCCGCGAGATCGTGGTGTATGGGCTGGGCGTTATGGCTCTGAAAAGTATGGAGTCGCTCAGGCGTGATTTTGAAATCCCGTTTATCATTGACAACGACCCCAAAAAGGCGGGGACCCATTATGCGGGAATCCCGATTCTGACACTTGAGCAGGCGCGCGAAAAATTGCCCGGCAAAAAAATAGTGATCGCCTCGACATATGGCGTCAGCCGCGCGATTGCAAAAACGCTGGATGCAATTGGATTTCGGGAAACATTGGATTACTGCGCGCTGGATCTATTCGCCGCGGAATGGTATTGGCACAACCGGCGCGAGGTACACCTTGTCGAGGTGCACACGACGATTACGGAGCAGTGCACGTTTAACTGCAAAAACTGCAACATGTTTATGCCGTATTTCGAAAGTCCGCGCCATTTGCCTGTGCGCGAGCTGACGGACGATTTCGATCTGTTTTTCGCACGGGTCGACTGGGTATCGGGCTTTGGCCTGCTCGGCGGCGAACCGTTCCTGCATCCTGAGCTTTATGAAATCCTGACGCATCTGTGCGGCAGATATGCCGGCCGCATCGGTGAGATCAGCATCATAACAAACGGTACAATCGTACCGGATCAGCGGCTTTTGGAGCTGATGGCGCGCCATAATGTACGCGTCCATATCAGCGATTATTCCAAGGCAGTGCCGTATGCCGAAAAACAGGCGCAGGTGGTTCGCGCACTCATGGACAGCGGCGTCGATTACCGCGTCAATGAATCGCTGGTATGGACCGATTTTGGATTTCCCGACCATCCCTGGCGTCTCTCAAAGGAACAGGCCGCCGCACATATGCAGAGCTGCGCGCCTGTTTTCCGCGGACTAAACAGCGGGCGGCTTTATTTCTGCCATGTGGTGTGGGCCGCTCAGCGATGCGGTTTGTATGAACCGGCCGGGGCGGACAGCCTTTGCCTGGCGGCAATCGATCCGTCCAGTGATGCCGACCGGCGCGCTTTGCTGGAGTACAGCCTTGGCAGCATGGCGGGCGGCAGCCTATCCTTCTGTAAATTTTGCGGTGGCTGTGGAAGCGACAACCGCAATTTCGTGCAGCCGGCCATCCAGGCGCCGCGCGGCGTTCAAATGCACATCAAGGAGGCCGGGCGGTGAATATTGACGAACGCATCGATCAGGTCAAGGACATTTATTTTCAAAAGCTGCTGCGCCAATTTCGCACAGCGTTTCTGGAGCATCGTAACAGCCGAATTGTGCTGTACAGCCTAGGAGCCTTTTCGGCGACAGTTGTTGAAGTCCTGCGGGATTTTCATTTCGTGGGCCTGATGGACCGCGACCCGGAAAATGTGGGCAAGAATTTCTTTGGCCTGCCGGTGTTCAGCCCCGAGCAGGCGGAGCAGCAGGCTGATTTGATTGTGATCAATACAGAGGAAAGCTATTGGCAGACCATCTACCGGCGGATCGCGCACCTAAATATACCGGTCTATTACCGAAATGGTACGCGCGCACAGCTGGAACAACGGCCCAATACGGATTGTGCCTACTGGTCACGCAGCGGGGAGGAGCTTGCCAAACTGATCGATCAATACGAGGTTATTTCGTTCGATATCTTTGATACGCTCCTGATGCGCCGGGTGTTGGAGCCGCAGGACGTATTTCGTTTAGTGGAATATACGCTGCGTATAGATTTTGGACTTGAGCTGCCGTTTACCAAGCTGCGCCTCCAGGCGCTTCATGAAGCGGGGCAGACGGCGGAACTTGACGATATCTACCTTGCGTTCAGACGGATCAGCGGACTGGGAGCGGCTCAGGTCGAGCGGATCAAATTGAAGGAATTGGAAATTGAGCGGCGCGTGCTGATCCCGCGCCGGCCTGTGGCCGCTCTTTTCCGGCGTGCCGCCGCAGCCGGAAAAGAAATCTTTGTGTTAAGCGATATGTATCTGCCGGGCGGTTTTGTCCGGGAGAGGCTGGCTGAATGCGGCATCACAGGCGATTATACGCTTTGGATTTCCGCCGAACAAAAGGCGGAAAAACGTGACGGAAGCATGTGGGCGGCTTACGCAAAAGCGATTCGCGGAAAAAAGGCGCTGCATATCGGCGACGATCCCGTCTGCGACGAGGAGAAACCGCGTGCCGCCGGGATTGATACATATCGAATTTTCAGCGCCGCGGCCATGCTCAAGCACAGTTCGCTTCAGGATTTGTTTGCACATGTATTGACGCTCAACGACGCGTTGATCGCCGGCCTAATTGCTGCGCGCCTGTTTGAGGACCCGTTTGCGCTGCACGGTTCCAAAGGACGCGTATGTTTTCATCGCTTTGAGGATTTGGGATACAGCGCATATGGATGCGTGCTGTATACGTTTCTTGTCTGGCTGCTTGGACAAATCTGCGGCAAGGGGTTTGACATGCTGCTGTTCTTCGCGCGGGACGGCTATTTTATGGCCGGATTGTATGAGCTGCTGGCCAAGCGCCTTTCCTGCGGGCAGGCGCCCAACGGAATCTATTTTATGATTTCACGCCGCTTGGCCGCAATCGCAGCGATCGAAAATGAGGAGGACCTCCTGGAGGTGGTGCGCCTTCCCTATAATGGGACGTTCGCACAGTATATGCACGTGCGGTTTGGCATCGAGGTGCCTGCCTCCGATCAAAATCGGGAGCGGGTTGTCAATCCCGGTTCAGATTTCGAAGCATTGTGGTCCTGCCTGACGCCGTATATGGACCGTCTGCGCGCACAGATTCGGATGGAGCGGGCCAATTACCGCGCATACTGCCGGCGGATGTTGGACGGGAAAAAGTTTGCGATCGTTGACACCTGGTACAATGGAAGCTGCCAATATTATTTGAGCAAGCTTTTAGACAGATCGATGACCGGTTATTATTTTCTTGCGGATCCGTCACAGGAGAACAGAAACGCCAGCCGCGGCGGGATGATTTCCTGTTTTGCAGACCTGCCGGGCGGATGCGGCATCAATCGGAGAAGCCTTCAGTTTGAGAGTGTCTATACCGCTCCGCACGGCATGGTAAAATCATGCGATGAAAACGGAGCCTTTTCCTTTGAAGCGCCAGGCGGCAACCAGGCGCGTTTTACAGACAAAGAGCGCATCAATAACGGCGTGCGGATGTTCATGGAGGATATGCTCTCCCTTTTGGGCTGCGAACGGCTTGAGGACGCTTTGCTGTCCTGCGCGTGTTCCGACTGGATTTATGAATCCATTTTTTCGGGCAGCTGTGATTTTTCCCAGGAAATACGGTCCAGTTATGTCAATGAAAATGTTCTTACAAACGCCGATGAATTCCCGATTATGGATTAGGGCTGTTTCAAAAGAGAACAGCTATCAATTTAAAACGGCTGAAACTTTTTGCATCGATGCAAAAAAGCACACCGCCATTGGGCGGTGTGCTACCACCTTCTGAATACCATCAAAGGAGCCGGTTATGTTGCATTTGGAAACCTCGCTTGAAGTATTTTGGGAAACGGTGACTGTTCAAAGGGTACCGCTGGTTCTTTGGGGCGCCGGGGAACGCGGCGAATTTTATAACAGTCTGCTGCGGCAGGCGGGAATCAGCCCGGTATGCTTCGGAGACTCCAATCCGCAGAAAACGCGCGGAAACGTTTATTTCAAGGGAGTGCCCGTTCTCGGCGCCGCCGAACTAATGGAAAGGTTCGGGCGCGTCAGCATAATGCTGACGGTTAAGCGCGCCGCAGTGGGCGGCGCGCTTAAAACCCTTGACAGCCTGTTTGGCGCGTGGGAACCGGTGCCAACAGTGTTCTTTCTGGACAGCGATTTCGAGACAGCGCAGCACACACGCCTGATGATGTACGCACGGCGCGCACAGCTCAGGCGGACAGATTTTACGATTCTGGCGAATACCTGCACTGCCGGCGATTGGTATAAGTATTTCAATTTTACTCCAAATACACCGACTCGGCGAATGATCATTTATCCAAACCATTATTTGAGATTGCTGTCGGATCCGCGCGGATATTTTTCAAAAAGCCTGGAGCATGCATGTGACGCCATCGTGCCGCGCGAGCCGTTTGGCCAGATTTATCCGGTCGGAAGGCTCGGCGATGTGGAGCTGCATTTCATCCACGATCACGATTTTGACACGGCGCGCGCCCGCTGGGAAGTCGATGCAGCCAGGGTCAACTGGGACAACCTTTTTGTTTTGTTCGACGATGCGCATTTTCCGCTGTCTCTTTCCTTGGCCCGTGCGTTTGAGGCGCTGCCGTTTGTCAATAAAATTTTTCTGACACGCTATGCCTATCCAGGGCTTCGCTGCGTATGCCGATACAATCCGCGTATGCTCTGGCCTGTCGTGCTCAATCATAATGTGTATCTGCGGTATGAACGGTTTGATCTTGTCCGCTGGTTAAATGAGGGCGGACAGGGCAGTGACTTTGAGCTTGGGTCTGTTATGGACGATCTGCCGCCGGAATATGTTGACTGGCTGTATGACGGGGGAATATCCATTAATTATGATCTGAATGATCTGATGACACGTCAGCTTGGTGGTACAGAGGGTGCTTATCCACAGGGATACTGGTGAAAGGAGGAGTTTCATGCGGCAAAATATGGGCTGCGTCTATTGGCTGACAGGGTTGTCAGGCGCGGGAAAGACGACGATTGGGCGCATTTTGTATAAGCGTCTGTGCGAGAAGCGGGACGGCGTGGTTTTTCTTGACGGCGACGATTTGCGGGCCGTTTTCGGAAACGATCTGGGTTATACGGCTCAGGATCGCAAAAAGAGCGCGATGAGAAATGCACGTCTGTGCGGGCTGCTTGCCGGACAGGGGCTTGTGGTGGTCTGCTGTACGATTTCCATGTTTCATGATGTGCGCGCATATAATCGGGGCAACCTTGCCGGATACCGTGAGGTTTATGTGCAGGCGCCAAAGGAAGTTTTAATTGCGCGCAATCAAAAGGGGCTGTACAGCGGCGTGATGGATCAGACCACGCGCCACGTGGCGGGGATGGATCTCACGGTCGAGGAGCCGGTCACTCCGGATCTGGTCCTTTATAACGATGGATCCCGCACGCCGGAGGAATTGGCGGAGCAGATTCTATTGCATTGGTCATAAAGAAGGGGAAATATCAGCTATGGGATTAACCACACAATGCAGCAGCGTCCCGCGGTTTTACAGAAGCCTGTTCGATATCGTCGACACCGCGCGTGAGCGGGGAATCGTTTTTTATGGAGCGGGCTTTTGGGGGGAGATAACCTGGCGGATTTTCCGGCTGTTTTCGGTAAAACCGCTTTGCTTTTGCGACGATGATCCAGATAAACGGACGCAGCCGCATCCGCTTACACAGGCGCCGGTGCTTGATATCGATGAAGCGGTGCGGCGCTATCCGAACGCGGTTTATCTGGCAACGGTCAGCAATATCGGCGGCAAAGCCGCGCCGCGCTACAGGATGAATATGGTACTGCAGGAGCGAGGCGTCCTGTCGGCTGACAGTGGCTTTCATGCGAGCAGGTACACCTTTTTGCTGGAGGATCATGTGTATGCTCAGATCAATGCGCCCATCAAGCGGGTGGAGGGTGTTTTTCACAAGGAGCATCTTGACAGGATACTATTCCTGACGCACATGGGAAACAGCGGAATTCTTTATCTGAATCAGCTTTTGGATAATCATCCAAACCTTATTAATATTGCGATGCTGGGGCAGATGGTCGATTTAGCGACCCTTTTCGACAACCGGCTCAAATATTTAAGCGGCCGGGAGTTAGCAATTGAGATTACCAGCCAGATGAGTCCATATTTAAAAACCAGCCTGCCGGAGCACGCATTTTTTAAGGCGTCCAGGTTGGCGGAAAAATTCTATTTGGATCAAAGTGGAAATCCGGAGCAGCGTTTATATATTGATGCGGCTGTGTTCCTGCGCTTTCTTCTTCAAGAGCTGCCAACCGACCGTACAGTTTCCTATGCAAAGCTGCTATGCTGCATCTTTGCAGCATACGCCAATGCTGTGGGCAAGCCGTTTGACCCTCAAAAAACATATTGGATGCTATACGAAATTCATCAGGCCAATTATGATATTAGTCAATTGAATCATTATATTCGAAATGGAGATTTTGCTGATCATCGGTATTTGTTTATTGTGAGGGAACCTGTACGGCATTTTTACGCCGCTTTTAAACGTCTAATTGTGCAAGAAAAGCCGCATGACCGGGATTACCATATTCGGAACTCCGTACTCGAGCTGATTTCCTGTGACCTGGGGCTTACGGCGGAGCAATCTGAAGAATGCCGGGATATGCAGATGCGCCTTGTACGTTTTGAGGATGCAAAACGCAATCGCCGCCAGACGATGCAGGCAATCTGTACATGGATAAATGTTTCGTATGATGAATGTATGGAGACTGCGACCACCAACGGTATCCCTGTTTATTTTCCCGCCACCGCACGGGGAGGCGGTGTATACGGAGCGGACAGCATGTCTGCGGTTGAGCCATGCGATTACAGCGATTTATTATCTGAATTCGATGTATTCCGCCTGAACCTGTTTTTCCAGTATTTTAAGCGGGCATGCGCTTATCCGGTGGATGTGCCTGATTTACAGAGCTTTTCACAGGATTTTATAAAAGAGCTGCTGAGATATCCGTTTCGCTTTGAGGAAGTGGTCAAACGGCTGCGTGAACAGGATGAAAAGCTGCCAGGGATACACAGTGATTTGCCTGATTATGCGGGCCGCATACGGGAGCTGCTGCTTTCGTATGCGCAGCGAAAGGAGGAGCATACGTATTTCCCATGTATTAATCCGATGAAATAATGTAAATTGTCAGGAGGTGGCTTTTATGGAAATCAGCATCTCAGGCCCTAAGGATTTTTATTTGAGCATCTATCACATCGCGCAGGAGGCGCGGGAAAAAGGGCTTGTTTTTTACGGCGCGGGCTTTTGGGGAGATTTGTCGGCGCAGATTTTTTCTCTGCTTGGAGTGGAGCCGAGCTGTTTTTGTGATGACGATCCGGAAAAAATCGGTTGTTTTTATAATAACAGGATCCCTATTTTGTCCTTTGAGGAGTCTAAGCGTCGTTACTCCAACGCGGTTTGGATTGCAACGGTCAACTCCGATACGGCTGACGCACCCCGCAAACGCCTTAACAACAAGCTGCGGGAAAACGGACTGCTTTCGGCTTCCTCCGGGTTTCATCCCGTGCGTTATCTGTATCTTTTGGAGGAACCGGGCATATTGGAGGCTATAACAGCAGAGCCCGACGAGAACCCCGACCGTTTTCACGCGCGTGCGCTGCGCAGGATGGTGGTTTTTAACCATATGTCCAACAGCGGCAGCGTCTATTTTGATAATCTGGTGGACGGACATCCCGATCTTTTAAATATTGTTCTGCTCGGTCATTATATCCCTCTGCAAGAGGTTTACCGGAAGCGGTTTCAGTTTTTGGAGGACGAGCCGCTTGTGGCGGAGATTGCCAGCCAGATGTCACCCTTTTTGAAAACACGTTTTCCGGCTAAACTGTATGAAAAAATGTTTTTCCGCGCGGCGCAGGAATATCTGGTAAACGACCGTGGAGAGCCGGAAAGCCGCATGTATCTGCCGGTAAAAGCGTTTGTCCGTCATCTTTCGGCCGAATTGATGGGGAAAGGACGCATTTCATACGCTTATTTGCTCAAGGCAATTTTTGCGGCCTATTACAATACGCTTGGAAGAAAATACGACGCAAGCCGCAGCTATTGGATTTTTTATCAGCGCCATAAGGAAAATTACGATATGAAGGAGATTACCGGCCTGCTCTCTCCGGGCGATTTCGACGCGGTGAAATATCTTTTTATCGTGCGCGAGCCGATTCAGCATTTCTTCTCGTGGATGAACCGGTTTGTTCTGCGCGGATCGCATGATTCAAAGCTGTTTTTCGGCCGGGCGAACAGCTATCTTAACCGGCTGCGCTGCGGCATGGGCTTGATGCTGCAAAACAAAACCGGCGTATCGATGGACGATGTGTGCGTCGTCCGCTTTGAAGATGTAAAACAAAAACACCGGGGACTGATGGAGGCGTTCTGCCGCTGGCTTGGGATTGAATATGACAGCATACTGGAGGAAACAACTGTCAATGGAATTCAGATTTACTTTCCGGTAGCGGGCAAGGCCGGTGCAGTCATTACTGGAAACGATCAGTCGGCGGTTAATAAAAAGGATTATTCGGAACTGCTCAGCGAATTTGATATCGTGCGGCTGAAAATTGTTTTTCAACAATTTTCACATGCATACCGGTATGCATGTGATGTCCCTGATTTCAGATTGTTTGCAAGGCCGTTTCGTGAGGAGCTGTTCGATTATCCCTTCAGGTTTGAGCAAACGCTTGATGAGGCATGCGCCATGGCATACGCTGTGGGAGGCGCTGCGCGCGGCGACGAGCCGCGCTGCGGGCGGTTGATCCGGCAGTTGTTTTCAGAATATATGGACGGATACGAAGATGTGGAATATTATCCGCTGCTCGCTCCGGAGGATATTTAATAAAGTAAAGTGAGGTATATCAAATGAAAGTGGAATGGGATTACACAAATTTAGCGCAGGCATACCTGAAGCGTCCTGAATATGCGCAGGGCGCGATCGACCGGATGACTGAAACGGCGGGGATGAGCGCCGGCAAGCGTGTGTGCGATGTCGGCGCGGGCGCGGCGCACCTGACCCTGATGCTTGCACGCAAGGGCTATGAAATCTGCGCGGTGGAACCAAACGACGCGATGCGTGCCAACGGGATTAAAAAGACGGTGGATTATCCGTCTGTCAAATGGTTCGACGGCGTTGGTGAACAGACGGGGATGGAAAGCGGAGCGTTTGACCTGGTCACATTCGGATCGTCCTTTAACGTCTGCGATCAGGCCAAGGCTCTGATTGAATCTGACAGGATTTTAAAGCCGCACGGCTGGTTTGCCTGTATGTGGAATCACCGCGATTTGACGGACAGCCTGCAAAGCGAGATCGAAAAGATCATCACCCGGCATGTGGAAGGGTATTCCTATGGGCGCCGCAGAGAGGATCAGACAGAGATCATCCGTCAAAGCGAGCTGTTTTTGGAGCCGGTATTCATCCAGGATTCGGTTACATTCGATATTCCCACCGAGGACTTTATCGAGGGCTGGAAATCGCACGGTACCGTACAGCGTCAGGCAAAGGAACAGTTTGATGCAATCAATGATGAAATTCGCGCCCTGGTGCTTTCCCTGCATACGGATACGGTAAAAGTCCCATATACCACGCGAATCTGGATGGCGCAGAAAAAGAAGTAAGGTGATGGCATGATTGCGTTTCGAACGAAGGCTCAGACGCTGGAGGCATTGGAGCCTCTGGTGAAAAAGAGCCGCATTTTGCCTCAAATTCGCTTTACAGTTGACGAATATCGTGCCGCGCGTGCGCAGACGATTAAACGTATGGAACAGTTTGCGGATGGCGGGTCGGTGATTGTACGTTCCAGCGCGCTTTGTGAGGACAGCGCATCGGAATCGAAGGCCGGGCAGTTTCTCTCTGTCGCCGATGTGCGCGGCGCGCAGGCGCTCGGAGAGGCTGCCGACCGTGTGGCGGATTCGTTTACGGACGGCGACGGGCGCAATATGATCTTCGTTCAGCCGATGCTGAAGGATATTTGTTTGAGCGGAGTCGTTTTCACCGCCGACCCAAATACGCTCGGAAACTATTATGTCATCAATTACGATGATTCCACAGGTTCCACTTCATCGGTTACATCCGGCGCGGGGGATGCTCTGCAAACCTATTATCTGTTCCATAAAGCCGCGTGCGGCGTGTCAAAGCTGTGCCCGGTGATTGAAGCGGTCCGGGAACTGGAATCGCTGTTTGTAAGTACGCCGCTCGACGTGGAATTCGCGGTTGACGGAAATGGGACGGTTTACATTTTACAGGTTCGCCCTCTGGTGCTGCGCAGTGCGCCTGCGGACCTGGGCCAGCAGGCCGAAACGCTCGGCCGCATTTATCAAAAGGTCGAATCCGGGCAGCGCGTCAAGCCGTACCTTCATGGTAAACGTACCATTTATGGCGTCATGCCTGACTGGAATCCCGCGGAAATTATCGGCGTGCGTCCGCGTCCGCTTGCATTGTCGCTTTATAAACGGCTGGTGACGGACGGCGTTTGGGCGTATCAGCGCAACAATTACGGTTATAAGAATCTGCGCAGCTTCCCGCTGATGATCGATTTTGCGGGATTTCCGTATATTGATACGCGCGTCAGCTTCAATTCGTTTATCCCAAGGGATATTGACGACCATCTCAGTGAAAAGCTGGCGGATTACTATCTGGACTGTCTGGAGCGTCAGCCGTACAAGCATGACAAAGTGGAATTTGACATTATTTTTTCGTGTTACACCTTTGATCTGCCCGAGCGGATACAAACGCTGCGCGCATATGGATTTTCGGACGCGGAGCTGGAGACGGTCAAAGCGTCTTTGCTTGCGCTGACAAATAATATTATCAATACCAAGGACGGCCTTTGGATCTCGGATACGGAGCGCATCAACGTTTTGGAGGAACGCCGCGAGAATATCCTGAAAAGCGATCTGGACACCGTTTCAAAGATTTACTGGTTGATTGAGGATTGCTGCCGCTACGGGACGCTGCCGTTCGCGGGTCTGGCACGCGGCGGTTTTATCGCTGTGCTGCTGCTGAAATCGCTTGTGAATATCGGCCTGCTCTCGGATGAGGATTATCAGCGGTATATGAACGGCCTGACGACCGTCAGCTCACAAATGATCGCGGATCGCAGAAACCTTTCCAAAGAGGCTTTTCTGGTGAAATACGGCCATCTGAGGCCAGGAACATACGACATTCTGTCGAGCCGTTATGACGAAACGCCCGATCTTTATTTTTCAGGGGAAGACGTACGGTGGCAGGAAACTGTAAAACAGGATTCACTCCCGTTTTCGCTGACGCTCGAGCAATACCGCGCGATTCAGGATGCGATGACGCAGCATGGCCTAAAGGGCGATCTGCTGGCACTGTTCCAGTTTATCCGCGCGGGGATTGAAGGGCGGGAATACTCCAAATATGTATTTACAAAGAGCCTTTCCGCCGTCATCGAGCTTGCCGCGCGTCTGGGCGCCGAGTACGGCTATTCGCGCGAGGACATGTCCTATCTTGATATTTCAGTGATTGACGCGCTTTACAGCTCCGCTGAGGATATCGGGCGCACGCTCGGGGAATCAATTCGGGCAGGGCGCGAAAAGTATGCCCGCACTCTGGGAATCACATTGCCGCCGGTCATCTGCCGCCCCCAGGATGTTTATGCATTTTTCCTGCCGACGGGACAGCCCAATTACATTACTCTCAAAAGCGTCAGCGGCCAAGTATGCGGGGGACGCTTTGCAGGCGAACAGATCGCGGGAAAAATTCTGTTGATTGAGGCGGCCGACCCGGGTTACGATTGGATTTTTTCCCATGAAATCGCCGGATTTGTCACAGCATACGGCGGTGCAAATTCCCATTTGGCGATCCGCGCCGGAGAGCTTGGCATTCCCGCCGTGATCGGCGTGGGCGAAAAACTGTTTGCGAGATTCAGCGCGGCGCATGTATTGGAGTTGGACTGCGCCAATAAGCAGGTCAAAATTTTGCAGTGAGGGAAACAGGGATGAAACTGATTTTTGTCACCCAACGGATCGACGAGGCGGTTTCCTATGCTGAACGGCGCGACGCGCTCGACCAGCGGTGGGCGGTTCTTCTCGAAAAGCTCGGCTGCGCCGCGCTGCCTGTTCCGAACCATCCCAAAACGGCTGCGGCATTGCTGGAGCGTGTGCGTCCGGATGGAATTTTACTGACCGGCGGCAATAATCCCGCATCTTGCGGGGGAAATGCGCCGGAACGCGATGAAACGGACGCGCGGCTCATCGAATACAGCCTGGACCGCAGCGTTCCGCTGTTCGGCGTCTGCCGGGGGATGCAGTCGATTTTGCTTTATTTCGGCGGCGCGCTCGAACGCATATCGGGCCATGTGGCCGTATGTCACGACGTTTCGGGAGCAATCAGCCGAACTGTCAACAGCTACCATAATTGGGGCGCCCGGCAGACGCCTTCAAAGCTAGAGGTCCTGGCGCGCGCGGCCGACGGCGTGGTGGAAGCGATCAGCGTAAAGGGGCGGCCAATCGCCGGCATCATGTGGCATCCCGAGCGTGTTTCACCGTTCGCGCAGGACGATATACGATTGATGAAAGCTGTTTTTGAACAGGGGGATTCTTTATGAAAGCCATTATTCTCGCCGCCGGCCGCGGCAGCCGTATGGGCGGCGGTACGGCGGAGCTTCCAAAGGGGATGATGCGTCTGTGGGGACGGCCGCTTTTGGAGATGTGCGTTGAGACGCTTGAACGCGCTGGTTTTGTGCGGCGCGATATCGGCGTTGTCACCGGTTATCGAAGCGACCGGATCAGTCTGGAAGGCGTGCGCTTTTTCCACAACGAAAACTGGGAGCATACAAATATGTTCGTATCCCTTACAAAGGCCCGGGAATGGCTGTGCGCTGAACCGTGCATCGTCTGCTATTCTGATATTGTTTTTCATGAAAACGCCGTCAAAAGGCTGATGGAATGCGGACGGGAATTTGCAATTACCTATTATACCGGATTTTTGGATTTATGGAGGAAACGGTTTTCAAATCCGCTGGAGGATATGGAGACGTTTCGCCTGAATCCGGACGGCACGCTTGCTGAGATCGGTTTGCGTCCACAGTCAGAGGATGAGGTTCAGGGGCAGTACATGGGGCTTTTGCGTTTTGAGCCTTCCGGTTGGGAAAAAATTGAGCAGGCAATCCGTCTGCCGATGAAAAAGAGCGTGGAAAAGCTGGATATGACGACGCTTTTAAATCATTTAATTTTCCTGGGGTATCCTGTTTATGCCATTGCATCGGAAGAACGGTGGCTTGAGTGTGATAATCAGGAGGATATACGGCTCTATGAGCGGTTGTATCCGAATGGGGGGAAAAAGCATGGTTGACCTGCACCTGCACACAACCGCGTCGGACGGACAGTATCCCCCGGAACAGGTTGTCAGAATGGCGCATGAGCGCGGCGTCACCTTTCTGGCGGTTACAGACCATGACAGCGTGAACGGTGTCGAAAAAGCCCGCACAGCCGCCGCGGCTTTGGGCGTCGGTTTTGTATCCGGCATTGAAATCAGCACAAAGGGAAACCGGGAATTGCATATGCTTGGCTATAAAATTGATTCCAATAACAAAGAGCTGTGCGATATGTGCGCAACGTTTCAGCGAGACCGCGATGAACGCAAATATCGCATTTTGGATTATCTGCGTGAAAAAGGGATGCCCTTGTCCCTGGAGGAAGTGGAAATGCAGGCCGGCGGCGGCTTGATCGCGCGGCCGCATTTCGCACGGGCAATGGTCAAAGCGGGATATGTTCGCGATGTGCGCGCAGCCTTTGATCTCTATTTAGGCACGCCGGAATTTGATCGGATAGAGCGGCCCAAGATTTCGCCTGAGCATGGAATCGCATTGATTCACCGTGCGGGAGGCGTTGCGGTGCTGGCGCATCCGATTCAGTTAAAATTGGAGGACGATGCGCTGGACCGCTTTGTAGGCACGCTTGCAGAACAGGGGCTTGACGGCTTGGAATGCTATTACAGCACACATTCGCCTGAACGAAGATCGTACTATCTGACGCTTGCCGAGAAATACCGTCTGCTTATAACCGGAGGCACGGATTTTCATGGGGAAGCCGTAAAGCCGGATATTGAAATTGGAACGGGAATCAATGGATCGGTGGCATTCGACGAGTCTATGAATCCATTTTCCTGATAGCATATGGAATTGTCTTGCAATTTTCATAATCATGTTCTATAATGAAGTCAAGTAGGGAGGGATCATGATGGATATCAACGCGATCAGCGCGGCGAGCATCGTTTACCATATGAGTCAGGTGCAGCAGGGCGTCGCAGTTGCGCTCTTAAGCGATGCGATGCAGATGACGGAACTCAGCGGCGCGCAGATGATTCAGTCGATGGAGTCCGCAATGCCGCCGTCGGACCACTTGCTCGATACATATGCCTGAATAAAAAAGGAGCCGGTTTTAACCGGCTCCTTTTTTATTCATCTTTTAAAGCGTGCTGCATACCCGCTTCCTTCACAAATTCTGCAAATTTCAAATCGTCCTCCAAAAGATGTTCCAAAATCCACGTCTGCAAATATTTGTGGAAGTCGTCCATCTTTTCCGGAGCGAAGCGGGAAGCTTCAAGCGCGGTGCTGTGAAATTTCAGCTGCGTGCCCAGATAGTTATGCTTGGCCTGATGATCGCGATAAAGCGGATAATCGTACCGCACCTGGAACGCCTCCTCCGCCTGGAAATGGTAGAGGGTGTAATGGTTCAAAAAATCGAGACATTCACTGACCTTTTGGATATCATCACGGCATTTATAACTGATGAAAAAAGCATTGATCGCCTTGATCAACTCCCGGTGCTGACGGTCAAGCAGCTCGATCCCCAATTCGAGCTTTGGCTCCCAAGAAAAAATGACCATAAGTCCGCCCCCTTCGTTACCATTGTAGACGAATGGGGGCGGTTTGTAAATGGAAATTTACACAAAGACTTGTAAAATTATTTCAGAAAAAGAAGCTCTTAATCAATCATCAAAACCGAGCATCTCTAGTGTATCCTCTAAAATATCAGCGCGCCTGTCGGCTTCGTCGGCCTCCCGTTCCAAGACTGCCATCTGGCTGACAAATTCTTCACGGTTGATCTGACCCGAACGGTACTGTTCCATAAGCATATTTCCTTCCAGATCGGTGGCGTCTTCGGCGACCTTCGCTTCGTGATACTGATTAAACAGTTCGTTTATATCCGCGTTTGCAAGATCAGGCATTGTATATGGGATCATCATTTCAGCCTGATGCTCAAGCATTTCCTCATTAAACTCCAGTTCCGCCCTTTTTGTCAACAGAGCTGCCTTTTGCTCCTGAAAAGCAGCGGATTCAATTTTGCCGATTCGGAAATCAGCGTCCAGAATTGCAAGGTCGACAGACAGCGCGCTGACTTCAGCCTTGGTATCATAATATTGCTTTAGGATATCCTCCAGTTCCGCGGAGGATGCCGGGGTGCTTGCCGTACCCGGCGCTGTACCTGACTGGGAGGAGGATGCAGCGGCGCCGCTGGAAGCTGTATTCAGGCCGTTGTCCGTGACGATAGGCTGTGTCATCTGGGATGTGGTTGCGACGCCCTGTGCAGGCTGCGACGAAGCACATGCGGACAAACCGGCACAAAGGCAGAGTATAAGAGCAAAAGAAATTTTTTTCATAATGAATCGTCCTCCTGTTTAAAAAATAGATATTCCGTTTGGAGCAAAAATCATTTGATGGGCTTACTTTACAGGTCAATTATGAAAGAAACATTAAAATGGAAAAAGTAATGCATATATGTTGCTTTCATTTGATTTTAATGATATTCTCATAAAATAAGCAGAAAAAGAAAAGGGGGAATGCCGGATGAGAATTTTAGTTGCGGATGATGAACGGGAGCTGCTGGATATCACAGTCAAACGGCTCAAAGCACAAGGATACGCGGTGGACGGCTGTGACAACGGCGATGACGCCGCTTACTATTTAGAGCAGACGCCATACGATCTGGCGATTCTCGACATTATGATGCCTGGACGCGATGGACTTTCGATCCTGCGCGGACTGCGGGCGGCCGGCAGAACGTTGCCTGTTCTGCTGCTGACGGCGCTCGATGCAGTCGGAGATCGAGTGTCAGGGCTTGATGCGGGGGCTGATGATTATCTGACGAAACCATTTGCATTTGACGAGCTGCTTGCACGCATTCGCGTGCTGCTGAGGCGCAGCTCGTCGGATAAAGCAGTTGTGCTGACGGCGGAAGATCTGACCATGGAGCTTTCAACCCGCACGGTCCGCCGCGCGGGCCAGGAGATTACGCTTTCTTCCAAGGAGTATGCAATTTTAGAATATCTGCTGCGCAACAAGGGCGTGGTGCTCTCTCGTGCACAATTGGAAAGCCATGTTTGGGACTACGATTTTGAGGGCGGAAGCAATATTGTTGATGTTTATGTGCGTTATCTGCGGCGAAAGATCGATGATCCATTTGAAAAGAAACTGATTCAGACGGTGCGCGGCGTCGGATATACGATCCGCCAGACGCCATGAAACGCATATCGATCCGGGCGCGCGTAACACTGTGGTACACAGGGCTGCTTGTGGTGCTGTTGGGGCTGGGCGTTGTCTATCTGCTGTCCTTTTCCGATCAAATGCTTTTGCGCCAGACGCGCGACGCGCTGCTCGATGTTGTATCCGACGCCGTTAAGCAGGCGCATTTTGACGATGGAGAGCTTGACGACGAGAAAATTGACTTTTACAGCGAAGGCGTGTCCGTTTTCTTCTACGATACAAGTGGCCGCCTGCTTGCTCCACGTGTCAACCGCGGACTTCAAGTCGATTCGATTCTGGAGGATCAGGCAGTCAAGACAGTCAGTAACGGCCGTGAAACATGGATGGTGCACGATCTCTTTGCGATTCAGGATGGAACAGGCTTTTGGGTACGGGGCGTCGTTTCATTGTCTGGCTCCACAGCCACAGTGCACGGGATGATTTTGCTTGCGCTGATCGGCGTGCCGATTTTTATTGCAGTTGCGGCGCTCGGCGGATGGTTGATCACCAGACGCGCGTTTTTCCCGGTCGGCAAAATGGCCGAGACTGCTCAGGCTATTTCCTCCGGAAGCGATCTTTCACTGCGTGTGCCGGATGATGGATCCGGCGATGAGCTTTCACGGCTTGGATGTACAATCAATTCCATGCTTGCGCGCCTTCAGGCGTCGTTTGAAACAGAAAGACAGTTTTCGTCCGACGCGTCGCATGAGCTGCGCACACCGACAGCCGTAATCATTTCTCAATGTGAATATGCGCTGTCTGACGCTGTGGACGAGGCGGAGCGCAGGGAGAGTCTTGGCGTCGTCCTGCGGCAGGCACGGCGGATGTCCGCGATTATCTCACAGCTGCTGCTGCTTGCGCGCGCTGAAAACGGAAAGTTTGAACCAAGTTGGGAGCGGCTGAATTTAAGCGAATTGTGTGAAATGGTTTTGCTCGAGATGGAGGATACGGCGCAGTCCCAGGGCATTGCGCTGGAAATGCAGTTAGAGCCTGACATTATGCTGACGGGAGATCAAACGCTTCTGATGCGTCTGCTGACAAATCTGATAACCAACGCAATCCGTTATAACCGCAAAGGCGGACGTGTCGAGGTGTGCCTGCGGCGCATGGAAACCGGTGCTGTTCTGCGTGTAGCGGACACAGGCGTCGGAATCCGCGAGGAGGATCTGCCAAAGATATGGAGCCGCTTTTTCAGGGCGGATGCTTCCCGCAGCAGTACCGGAACAGGACTGGGGCTGTCTATGGCGCGTTGGATTGCGCAGGTGCATGGCGGTACGATCACTGTGGAAAGCGTTTATGGACAGGGCAGCGTTTTCACAGTTACAATACCATTTGAACAAAAAGATAAACTTCTTTAATCATGTTTTAATTTTTCATTTGTATGATAAAACCATCGAAGGGAGCAAATCCCTGAAGAAAAGAATTGAAAGCAGGAAAATAGAGAGGTGTTCGATATGACAACAAAGAAATTGACCGCAGCTATATTAAGCGTGGCGGCCGTAATGTCCATTGTTTCAATCCAGGCGTTTGCCGCCGCTCTGACGGCGCAGCAGGCCAAAGCAATTGCTGAAAAGCTCGTGCCGTCAGGCAGCGCGTATGTGACGACAGAGGTCGATGACGGCCGGTATGAGGTGAAATTTTATAATCAGGCAAAGCTTGAAAAGTATGAAATCGACGTCAGCCGCGCCACGCAGAAGGCGATTTCATTTGACAGCGAGCTGCTCGACGACCGCGGCGCACGCACAGCCACGTTGACGCAGGAGCAGGCCAAAAAGGTCGTGACCGATGAGCATCCAGGCGCAACAATTCAGTCCGTTACGGTTGATTATGACGATGGACTGATGGAATATGACGTCCGTTTCACTGCCAGCGGTTATTACGGCGAGATCACCGTGCATCCGGGGACCGGAGCGGTTCTTAAACGCGACATTCAGATTGGCACGCAGCCGACCGCCAACGATGTTCGTACTCTGATCAGCTACACGCAGGCGACGGAAGCGGCGCTCAAGCAAGTGCCGGGCGGCGTTATAACGGACGTTGACCTGGACCGTGAGGGCGGGACATACATCTATGAGATTGAAGTTTATAAGGACGGGTTGGAATATGATGTTGCCTTGAATGCTGCGGATGGCACAGTGCTGTGGAGCAATTCCCATGCCGACAGTTGGAGCAGCTTCCTGCGGGCAAATCCCGCTTCGACGCCGGCAGCTTCTTCAAATGCTTCGGCTGCGGCGTCATCGCGCTCCTCAACACCGGCAGCAACCCCGTCTATGCCGAGCGGTAATAACGGTTATATCGGTTTTGAGAAAGCAAAGCAGATCGCTATGGCCCAAGCGCCCGGCGCGGTTGTACGTAAATGTGAGATGGATTTTGACGACGGCCGTATGAAGTATGAGGTCGAGCTACGCAACGGTTTCTGGGAGTATGATTTTGATATCGATGCTGTGACTGGTGCGATCATTAAATGGGATCAGGATTATGACGACTAAATAGATTTATAGCGGCGAGAAATATTAAAACGGGCCGTGCTGTGAAAGCTCTTTCCACAGCACGGCCCGTATGTTGTTTTGTCAGCCTTTCTGGAAGTGGAGCGCCTCTCTGGCTGTGGCGCACAGATAGCGCATCGCCTGCACGGGATATGCGCCGACAGCCGTTTCGCCGGTCAGCATCAATGAGGAAGCGCCGTCGAGCACGGCGTTAAAGATGTCGCATACCTCCGCACGCGTCGGTACAGCCGCTTGCTGCATCGAATGGAGAAGCTGTGTGACGACCATAAACGGTTTGCCGGCTGCGCGGCAAATTGCGGCCGCGCGCTTTTGCGCCGCGGGCAGTTCCCACAGGGGCATATCGTTTCCAAGATCGCCGCGTGCGACGACGATATGATCGGCATATGGGAGCAGACGCGATAGAGCGGAAAGCCCGGCTTTGTTTTCGAGCTTTGCAAAGACGGCGATTTGAGGAGCGCCAGCGTCGAGCAATGCGCGCCGCAGCGTCAGAAGGTCGTGCTCATCGCGCACGAATGGAAGCATGACGCCTGTAACGCCGTATGCGTTTGCGCGGGAGAGGTTTTCAAGATCACTCTGCGTCAGGGTGGGCGGACGCAGCGCCGCGCCCGGCAGCGCGATGCTTTTGCGCGGATGCAGAATGCCGCCGCGCAAAACCGTGCAGAGGACGCGGCCATCGCCGGGCGTATCGACGCGCAGCAAAAGCGCGCCGTCGTCAAGCAGAATTTCCTGACCGGCGCGCAGAGCTGAGAAAATAAGCGGCGGGACCGGGATGGCGCCGGTATCCATGGCCTCGTCATCGGCCGTGAGTATGGCGCATGTTCCTTCCATGAGCGGCAGCGGAGCGGGCAGTTCCCCGACGCGCAGCTCCGGGCCGCGCAGGTCGATCAGCAGCTGCGGTGAAAGGCGCGCGCGGGCGGCGGCTTCATGCAGGTTTGCGAGCCACGCGCCGCAGTCGGCGAGGTTGGTGTGCGAGAGGTTGAGGCGCATGCCCGTCATGCCGGCTGAAAACAGGTCTGATAGCGTGTCTGTGCCGCAGCAGGCTGGGCCGAGCGTACCGTAAAAATCGAGCGCAGTCATAACAGATGGTCCTTTCTGTCCATTACCAGGAGCGGTTTTCCTCCGGGAGAAACGAATAAATAGGAGGCGTGGTGTTCAGTTCGCATGGCGCGGGCTGTCCATATGCATCAATGAAAGCCTGCCGTTGCCGGTCGATAGTCTTTTGCAGAGCACCGGCATCGGGGCGCGCCGGCAGATCGATTTGATGCGGGGCTGGGGCGGGCGCATAGCTTTCGGAACAGGCGGGGACGTTCCCGATCGTTTGCAGGAGCGTTTCGGATTGTTCTGGTGTGAGCGCGCCACTCCAATAGGCCGCTAAATTTTCCCCCCATCGGTGGTCGGCAAGCATATAGCTGTCATCCTTGAGAAAATAACGGTAGGTCAAAAGGCCGTCCCGGATCACATTTTGTTCAAGCTGCGGGTCCAGATGGTACCATACGCCATCGAGCTGTACAACCGTCCAGGCATGGTCGATGAAACGTCCGTCGACGGAAAGGGTCAGACCGGAAACATATGCGGCCTGATATCCCATGCGGTTGAGCAGCACGGTCAAGGCTGCCGCAAAATCCTCACAGGAACCGACGCCATAGCAAAGCGGGCTGACCGCACGGCTTTCCACATAAGGCGGCGCAGGCGTGCCGGGCACGCTGTGCCACCGCCAGGAATCCAGCCCCACAGGGTCCGCGAAATAGGTATTTTCGATGATGTGGCAATAGGCGGCTCGAATTTCCTCCACAGGTTCACCGCACGGCAGACCGGCAGCGATTTCGTCGGCGCGCGCGGCAATGTAGGCGTTTTCCAGCGGGAGCGCGCCTTTTTGCGCAGCAATGGCAGCAGGCTCCGAAGCGGCGGCCGTGACCGGCGCGGATGCGGCGGAGGACACCGGTGGCATTGAAAGAACAGGCGCGGCTTTTCCGGCCCCTGTGCAGCCGGCAAAACAGATCAATAAGCATCCAATTGTTAAAAAAATTTTCACAATTATGCATGATTCCTTCCGCATTTTTACACTTCAATTATATAGGAAGGGGGCGGGAAAAGCAATTGCTTTTGTTTGTGACAGGACGCGCCGCAGCCGTCAGGCTGCTGCCTGTGCTGTTCGCGGCGCTTATACTGAGCTGCTGTGCCACTCCCGCGCGGCGGCCTGCTCCGGCTGCGCCGCGTCCGGACGTTTTTTCTGCGGCGCCGGCGCGTTCCCAGGATGCGGCCGGTCCGCAAAGCGGTTTGTTTTTCTATGGACGCAGCTGCCTGAAAGACGAGGAGCTGGCGTTGTATGATCTTTTGGATGACGCTCTGCGCGGATGGAATACGGGAAAACGTCTGGAACTGCCTGTGCCCTTGGATGCGCAGACTCTGAAACGTGTATGGAACAGCGTGCTGTATGACCATCCCGTTTACGATTGGGCGCGCTGTGTTTACCCGGATACGGACGGACTCATTACCTGCTGCATCCTGGAACCGCGCGCCGGTTTGACTGTCGAGGCGGCCAGGACGCGCAGCCGGGAGATAGAGCGCGCCGCCGATCAATTGCTGGAGGGAATTGGCGGGTCGGATTTTGAAATCGCCGTTGCGGTACATGACGCGCTGCTGCAACGAATTACTTATGAACAAGGGGTGCAGGACGCGGACGCCGGTTCGGTTTACGGTGGCCTTGTACGCGGGCGCGGCGTATGCGACGCCTACAGCCGGTCGTACCAGTATTTGTTGCAACGGATGGGGATCGCCTGCTGCTATATCACCGGTATGAGCGGACGGGGGATTGCGCATTCCTGGAATACCGTTCTGCTGGAGGATGGATGGTATTATGTGGATATTACCTGGGATGACGTGCCCGACGAGAAGGGATATTTGTTTCACGACTATCTGCTGGTACACCCAAGGGAGCTTGCGTCCGACCATTTCCCGGACACGGAGCCATACGGTAAATTGCCGCCGGCGGGTACAGGGCAGTTCAATTATTATATACAAAACGGTTTTTTTGTGAACGCACAGGCCGGACAGGACCCTGTGCCGTCTATTGCAAGGGCGTTTTCGGATCAGCTGTCAACGCGGGAGCTGACGGACGAAAAGCGTCCGGTCTTTCTGGAGATCAGGGTGGACGGAGATCCAGAACAGTATACGCGTTGGCGTGACGCATTCAATGAACATCTGTTCGATATCCTGAGGGAAATGCAGCGCCTCGCATCGGAAGGCGGCTTGCTGTTTGAAATTGAAACGACCGGGTCGGTCACATATCACTTTAATGACAGCACACGGGTATTGACGCTGTTTCCAAAGGCGTCGCTGCCCACACAGGAGAGTGTAGGGAAAGGGGCATAGCCATGAGTGAGCAGGAGAAAGCAAGAGAAAAGCAGGTCCCGGAGGAGGAAAACACACACGCAGGACAGGAAACGCCGCAGGAAACAGCGTCCGTGCCAAAAGACGCCAAACCGGAGCAGCCGGTCGCAAATTCAGGCGGGGATGCCGGTGCTGTGCGGCCGTCGGGCGGAAAAAAGTTCCGCTGGCAGAAGCGGTATTCGGCGCTGCTGGCCGCGGCGCTGTTTGTTGTGATCGGCGTTGCGGCGCTGATACGGCAAAGCGCGCCGGCCGAGCCGGCCGGCGCGCCTGCTTCAAGCATGGCGCCGTCCTCCGCGCAGCCGGGCGATGACTTTGAATATCCAGAGAACGAGGCGATTGATGCGGCTGTTTTCTCGTCAATTCATCTGCTTGACGAGGGCTTTGTCGAGATCGTACCGCAGTCATGGTTTGGGAATAACAACGACGACATCCCCCTGACGCTTGAATATCTGCAAAACTGCCTGGAGCTTTCGCCTTCGCATCCATTCACTGTGACGGAGGAGCAGGGGACGTTTCGCGTTTATATTGAGGGCATGGAGAAAAACAGTTGGGTCGATTTGATCCTGCCGTACAGGGATGGCGGGGAGGAGGACGCGCGCCGGTATACGGCCAACACAGGACTGTGCGGATGGCTTGATCTGAAGTCCGGATACGGCGGCGCGGCGATCGACGCGCCGGTCCGTGTGGAATTCAATGCTCCGGTATCTCCGGAGTCCGCGCGCGGCCGCGTGCTCCTGCGGCAGGGCGAGGCCGGTCCCGATCAGATTGCGCCGGCCATACCGTGCGATGTGTCGTATGAGGAGCGCGCCGTACTGCTTACGCCGCATGAGATGCTCGACTATGGCGCATATTATACAGTTGAGCTGGCCAGTACGCTTGTATCGGTGGACGGCGCGCGGATGGGAAAGCTGGACAGTCTGCCGTTTTCAACCGAGCAGCGCGCATTTTCCATTTCAGTTGTGGACGGCAATACAAACTTATTCCGGCCGGGCGCGGATATCGAGCTGACATTTGAGGTGAAAACGGAATGGAGCCAGGGCGTCGACGCCAAAACCGAGCTGTTCAGGCTGACGGGAGTCGAGGCGTATCAGGCGGTATTGACAGGCGCGGACACACAGCCTGACGAGGCCGGGGATACCGGGACGGTACATCTGGACGACGGCTTTGCATCCGTGACCTATGACAATCCCGGCGTGGGATACTATCTGTTCCGATGCTCGGTGATGGACCAGAAAACCGGCGAACCGGTGGTGATCGAGAAACCGTTTATGGTTTCCACAACGGCCGTCTATTTGCAGGCTGCCGGTGAAAGCGATTTGATCTGGCTTAACGACTGCGCATCCGGCGAGGCGCTCGGCGGTTATACCGTTGTATTCACGCAGGCAGGCGAACAGGTCGCGCGCTTCGTGACAGAAGCGGACGGGACGGCTCTGTTCAGCCATACGGTCGTTGCAAAAACGCCAACCTGGGGAGGACTGGACGCTGACAGCGACTGCATCTTCACAATTTATGACCCGGATGGAAAAGCGGTTTACACCGACCGGACCGCGTGTCTTGGGTGGGACAGCCAGACCGAGGAAAGGTATTATTCATTTTTCTACCTCGACCGCGCGCTGTACCGGCCGACGGATACGGTGAATTTCTGGGGCTATGTCAAGCCGTACCGTATGAACCGGGGCGCTATGCCCACCCAGGTAGAGGTGGTATTTGACGAAGGCGGCCTTGACGAACGCGTGACGGTTTCGCTGAACGCGGACGGGACGTTTTCCGGTTCGCTCTCATATGAACAGGTGGCCAGCTCGCAGTATGGCATATCGGCCCGTATGCTCCTGCCGCCGCCATACCTGGAGGATAGCAGCGGCAATCCGGTTACGACGCATCATATCGATACCATATGGGTCGACATTAAGGATTTTGTGACGCCGGCGTATACGATTTCATCGTCGGTCGACAAGCCGATTTACCGTTCGGGCGATACTGTTTCAATCACCATCACACCCACGTTTTATGACGGTACGCCGCTGCCGGATTATCCGATCGAATTCAGCGTGTTTAACCCCACGAGCGGCAATTTTGAGGCGATTCAGAAGCTGACGACCGACGAAAAGGGCGTTGCATATGCGGCGATCAAGGCCGGCGAGAATATGACGGCCTATTCCTGGAGGCCGACTTATGGCTATTATTACATCAAGATCGCAAATGACGGCGAAACCGTTTCCCACCAGGGAAGCTACATTTACACGCCGGGCAATGTGATTCTGCGCCCGGAGGTTACGTTTGACGCGCATGGAGCGCGGCTGCAGGTGCTTGCCAACAGCGTCACGCTCGAAGGCGTCAGGGACGCCGAACAGGCGCAGCGGTTGGCCGATGCATATGATGATGACGCTTACGACGTTCTGATCGGCGATCCGGTCGACATGCAGTTGTCCGTGGAGACGGATTTGCGCTACTTTATGCCGCGTGAGCAGGGGGAGGATGATACGTCCGACCGGCACATATGGGACGAAGAAAACATCGTCGCCGTCGAGGTGAAGGACGGCGCTGGCACGGCAGAGCTGCTCGCCGCCGGCGCGTTCGACCCGTCAGAATATGGGTGGGTTTCCGTCACAGCATCGTATGTGCATGACGGTAATACGCTCTCAAGCAGCGCCAGCGCCTCCTACAGCGGCGGCCGTCGGCGTGCTTATAGAGGAACGGATGAAACCGCGCCGAAGGGATATACGTTCAATGTTTACCGCGGCGACGAGCCGGAGCCGGTCCAGACGTATGAGGAATATCTTGGACGCAGCTTTGTTGAGACGGATGTGGGCGTGCCGCTCCAGTTCGAGCTGCTGCGCGACGGCGTCCCGGTACAGGGCGGCCGTATGATCTATACGCTTGTGCAGGACGATATCATCGGGCGCGGCAGCGCGGACACGGCGCTTACGCTGACGCCGGACCAAAAACACGCGAACAGTGTCCTGCTCGTGGCGGCATATTTTGACGGACACGATGTATACGCGGTCGCCAACTGTTATATCCGCATCAACCAGGAGAGCCTTGCGCTGGAGATTGAAACGGCGCTTGACAAAGAAGCGTATATGCCCGGCGACACGGTGACGCTGTCAGCGAAGGTGCGCGACAAAAACGGCAATCCGGTATCAGCGCAGATGTGTGTCAGCATCGTCGACGAGGCTGTGTTCGCTCTGCGCGAGCAATACTTTGATATTCTGGCGTCGCTTTACGGGGAGATGAATTTTTATAATTATTATATTTATAAGTATACGTCCCTGACTGGCGACATCAACCCGTTTAACAACAGCGGCGACGGCGGAAAGGGCGCGGGCGACAATCTGGAGGCATATGATATCTTCCGCGACGACTTCCGTGATACAGCCTTCTTTAAACCGCTGCAAAGCGATCAGGACGGCAGCGCGTCCCTGTCGTTCACACTGCCGGACAATATCACCTCCTGGCGGATCACAACGCTGGCTGTGGGCAATAACCTATATGCCGGAGCGTCAAAATCAAATCTGGTTACGACGCTGCCGTTCTTTACCAAGCCGGTTCTCAGCCCGAAATATATTGAGGGCGACGAGGTCACAATGCTTATTCAAGGACACGGCACAGCGGTTAAAACAGGCGATGTGATCAGCTATGAGGTACGCGTCACCGGCGACGGCGTAGATAAAACTTATACGCGCAGCGGTACGGCATATGAGCCGGTTGAGATCAATCTCGGCAAGCTGGCCGAAGGAGACTATACCGTCACGTCGACCGGACAGTTCGGACAGATGCGCGATACAGTTGAACTGCCGCTGTCCGTCATCAGCAGCAATCTGGAACTGATTGTCAACCGTGAAATCGACCTGCAAAAGCCGGTCGATATCGAGGCGCTGCGCTATCCAGTCGTCATCACGCTGTATGACGACGCATACAGGGCGTATAACGACAGCATCAGTTCACTGCTGCGCCATTACTGTTTCCGTATCGATCAGCGCATGGCGCGCTTTGCGGCCAAACGCGCGCTGATGCAGTTTGGCGACTCGGAGGATCTGCCGCGCCATATCCGCGTCAGCGACAGCGACGTGTTGGGCTATCAGAACTTTGACGGCGGTATCGGCTGGTATACCTACAGCGATCAGTCCGATCCGGTCGTCACGATGAAGGTGTTGATGTTCGCGGGCGACATGTATGATCTGGAGCGCATGAAAGGTTATTTCGAGGCGGTTAAGGACGATCAGACACGCGGCGGGACTGAGCGGGCGGCTGCATATGCCGGGCTGGCGGCAATCGATCCGGCTTATACGGCGGATATCCGGGAGATACTCGCCTCACAGCCGGATATGAAGCTGAAGGAACAGCTCTATTATGTCGCCGGCCTGGCCTATGGAGGCGACGAAGCGGGCGCGCTGGCGTATTACGAAAAGTTTGTCACGCCGCGCCTGCGCCATGATATGGAGGGCGCAAAATGGCTTGAATATTCAAACGCGGTACAGGAATATGAACGCTTGAAGGAAAACGACGATGTGACGGCCGCCGCATGGATCACGGCCTCAATGCTCAACCTTCCGGATGCGGACGGCTTTGCGGCGCATTTTGCACGCAACAGATGGCGTATCGATTCCATTTTTGAATGCATGATCTACGTGGTCAATTACGGGACGCCTGCGACAAAAGCGGCGAAATTCAGCTACACATCCGGCGGCGAGCTGCACGAGGTGGATCTGGCGGGTTATGGACGCAAATCGATCACCCTCAATCGAAGCGAAATGCAGGATTTGGCGTTTCACGACGTGCCGGACTCGGTGCGGGCGGCTGCGTACTATATTGGCGAACCGGAGGAGGCAGGCTTTGAAGGTTCCGGAAATATCAGTATGCAAAAGGATTTTCAGGAGATGGAGGACGGGAAATACAAGGTGACGCTCACAGTTACATTTGAGGATGACGCGCCATATGGGTTTTACAATATCAGCGATTGGGTTCCGTCAAACATGCGCCTGCACACGATCGCCAAGCAGCCGCAAAGCTCCAGGGTGGAGGTGCACAGTGAACAGGAAAACCAGAAGCTGTATTTTGATTTTTACCGCACAGCTTATACGCCGAAAACCGTCTATATCAACTATTACACACAGCGCACCTTCGATACGCAGGCAGTGGCCGACCGCGCGTACCTGATCTGCGCGGAAACCGGAGACAGTGCCTTTACAGAGCGCGGCCGGATTTGACAATATTGGAAATATTCTCTGCAAAGTATTGCATTACGGGGGCGTTGTAAGATACAATAAGAACAGGCGCTGATTTCAGGCGGCGCGGGCCGCCGCAAGAAACGATCAGAAAGGGTGTTTACAAATGCAAAAGTACATGATTAAGCTCGACACAATTGATATGGTCAAAAACTTTGTCAATACGGCCGCCATGTTCCAGGAGGACGTCGATCTCGTTTCCGGCAGATATACGATCGACGCCAAGTCGATTATGGGTATTTTCAGTATCGACCTCTCCAAGCCAATCGAGATGATTGTCCATGGCGACAACGACGCGAAGTATAGAGAACAGCTCAAGGATTATCTCGTTTGACTATAAAAACAAAACAGCCCCGCGTGCGCGGGGCTGTTTTGTTTTTACATGCCTGCCGCCAAGCAGGCAGCTATGCTGGACAGCAGCTTTTTTAAACGCCAATCCGAGCGAAGTAGCTGCGGTTGTGAAGGACTGCCTCGCTGTCGGGGCGAACGACAGCGGCCAGATTGTTGTAGCCCTTGGCACGGGAGTGATCGCCAAGATGGTCGAAGCAGACGCAGAGCTGTAAAAAGGGAATATAGTCATAGCAGTCGGCGCAGACAAACGCGCCGGTTGCGTCACAGCGTTTGCATGACGCGGCTGTGCGGTACCAGAAGATTGCCTGATGATATGCCTGCCGCTCTAAAAAATGCGCTCCGATGTCGCAGCAAAGCTCCGCGCGCGGTGCATCGTATTCGAGAGAACGCAGCAGGGCGCGCAGCGCGCCGGATTTATCGCCGAGCTGATGCAGACAGGCTGCGAGCTGGCGGCACGCCTCAATGTTATTTTCTATCCAGCCCTGCCCGCCGTCCAAAAAAGCCCGGAGAACCTGCGCTGCCTTTTCGTATTGTCCATGCCAGAAAAGTTCACGTGCATAGTAAAACTGTTCACGCGGACAGAGGGGCTGGCCGCGCGCGATCAGCTTTTCAAAGATACGCAGATTGCGGTCCGGATCGCCGGCGCGCAGCTTGCAGTGGGAAACGGCGATATCTGTATGAAGGACCTTGCCGGCGGGTGCTATTGCTTCGTGAATCGCGCCCGTCCAGAACATGCCGGCGCCGCGCCGGATTAAGCGTTCACGGTAATAGGAGAGCGCCGCCCGGCCGGAGGCGTCGAATGCGGTATCGTATTTCATCATGACGACCGCGACGGACGGGTCCAGCGTCGCTTTGAGCGCGCATAAGGCGGCGCGCGCCTCGGGCGCGAGCACATCGTCCGCGTCAAGCCACATGCAGTAGTCCATGGAAGCCTTTGAGAAGGAATAGTTGCGGGCCGCCGAAAAATCGTCAATCCATTCAAAATCGTAAACATGATCTGTGTAGCGCCGGGCTATCTCCCGGGTGTTGTCGTCCGAACCCGTATCGACGATGATGATTTCATCGACAGCGCCACGTACACTGTCCAGACAGCGCGCGAGCACCTCGCTCTCGTTTTTGACAATCATGCACAAACTGATGGTTATCATCTGAAAACGCCTCCCTTTGGTGCATTGTATGCTTCAAAGGGAGGCGTCCGTCACAATCAGGCCGCTTGAATTAAAACAATCAGGCGCGTGCAATTGCCGCGATGGAAGCAGTGACCAGCTTTTTAAACAGCGGGGCGGCTTTGTCGCCGGCTTCTTTGACCTCCTCATGTGAGAGCGGTCTGCCGCTCATGCCCGCTCCCATATTAGTGATGCAGGAGATCCCGCAGATTGAAAGCCCCATATGGCGCGCGGCAATCGCTTCGCAGGCGGTGCTCATGCCGACTGCGTCGGCGCCGAGCTGACGGTACATACGCACCTCGGTGGGCGTTTCATAAGCCGGACCTGTCAACTGCATATAAACGCCCTCGCGCAGCGGAATATCGAGGGAACGCGCGCATGATTTGATGACGTCGCGCAGGCGCGCGCTGTACAGATCGGTCATATCGGGAAAGCGCGGCCCAAGCTCGTCGATGTTCTCTCCGATGAGCGGAGAGGGGAAAAACGAGGAAATCTGATCGGCGATCAGCATAAAATCGCCGGCGTTAAACATGGGATTCAGGCCGCCGGCAGCGTTGGTCAAAAACAGCGTTTTCGCACCGAGCAGCCCCATCAGGCGCGTGGGCAGGATAACGTCTGAAATCGGATACCCTTCGTAATAATGCACACGGCCCTGCATGATAACGACGGGAACGCCCTCTACATGGCCGAATACAAAGCGGCCCTTGTGGCCGGCCACAGTGGAGACGGGGAAACCCTCGATATCGTGGTAATCGATGGTGGCTACGGCTTCGATTCCATCCGCATAATCGCCAAGACCCGACCCAAGAATCAATGCGACCTTTGGAACGAAATCCGTCTTTTCACGAACACTTTTTAAGCACTTTTCCAGCTTCTCATAAATCTGCATGGCCTGTCCTCCCAATATAAGTCTGGTTGAATATGCTACAGCGGCAAGCCCTTTCAGGATTGTTTGCTGTTTGGCGGCGTTTGTCCCACAATGATACCATGTCCGCGAAACGGCATGGCATCATTGCCAATCAAAAGGCGGCGGTCGCACACACGCGAGCCGTTGGGCATGACCCCGGTATAATAACCGCTTTGCGGTTATTATACCATATCCGCGAAGCGGTATGGTATAATCGGCCATCAGGGCGGAAGCGGGCCGCGCCCGCGTATCGCCTTGGCCATGACCTCGGAATAATAACCGCTCTGCGGTTATTATACCATAAAATGCGTATAAAGTAAATTTTTTGGGATAATTGTTGTCATATTGCTCAATCAGAAAACGGCGATATTTTGAATTTATAAATGTAATCTGCTTTTGAGGTAGACCGCAGAGATTTTACCAGGTGACATTTCTTTCAGATCATGAGTATTATAAAAGTTCCATTCCATCGCCAAGCAGCTCAAAGTGATTCTTTTCCACATGCAAAAGCCCATCACGCTGCATTTTGCTTAACTCATTAGACAGCGCGCTCCGATCAACATTCAGATAATCGGCCAGCTGTTGACGGTTAAATGGAATAACAAAGCTTTGACTGCCGCTTCTGACCGCCTGATAGGACAGGTAAGACAATAAGCGCCCGCGAATCGACTTAGGGGATGTGTGAAAGATTTTGCGGGACAAGTTCAGATTTTTCTGCGCGGAGATGGACAGAAGATTACGAATCAGCTTATTATGATGGGCACATGCGTGAGAACAGATTTGAAGCGCCTTGCGCATGTCCAAAAAAAGTACCTTAGTGGATTCAGCTGCCACCACATTGACCATCATCCTCTCCCCGCAGGCGCATGCATACGTTTCGGCGAAAATTTGTCCCGGACCGATGCTGTCCAGTATACTTGTATTGCCCCAGAATTCATCGTTTTCAATCAATACGCTGCCGGACAGTACCATACCGAGCGATGTAACGGAATCACCCATATGATAGATGGTTTTGCCTTTTGTAAAACACTGCTGTACCGCACCCAGACAATTAAGCATAGCTTCCGCCTCTCTGGGTGTGGTTCCATAGAACAGAGAGGTTTTTGATAAAGCTTTAAAATTCATAAAATCCTCATATTCGTTGTTATAACAACATATTTGTGATGAAAATTATAGTATACTGCCAACAGAAAGTCAAGAACACAGTTCGCTTACGACAAAATGAACTGTATGCAGCAAAAGAGGATGTCTTTAAAAGGAGCATGCTCCAAATTTCAGACATTCTCATGCAGGGAGGAAAAAGAATGGAAAATAAAATGTTTTGCTATCAATGTCAGGAAACCGCCGGCTGCACCGGATGTACGCAGGCAGGTGTCTGCGGTAAAAAACCGGATGTGGCCGCTATGCAGGATTTGTTGGTTTTTGTGACGAAAGGTTTGGCCGCTGTAACGACACAGCTTCGGGCGGAGGGCAGGGAAATACCGTCCGATGTCAATTATCTGGTTACATTCAACCTGTTTACCACTATCACAAACGCTAATTTTGACAAAATGGCAATTGTGGATCGTATTCATCAAACACTGACTGTCAAAAAAGAGATGTTCTCCCTGGTGGAGCATACGGAAAAGTTACCTGAAGCGGCCGGCTGGACGGCCGCAGAATCGGAATTTGAAGCAAAGGCTTCCCAGGTTGGCGTACTGTCCACCAAGGATGATGATATCCGCAGCTTGAGGGAATTGATTACTTATGGATTAAAAGGATTGTCCGCCTATTCCAAACATGCCAATGCACTCATGCAGGAGGATGGGGAGATCGACGCCTTTTTGCAGCGTGCTCTGGCCGCAACATTGGATGATTCCCTGACTGTGGATGATCTCATTTCTCTCACAATGGAAACAGGTAAATACGGCGTCGGCGGTATGGCTTTGCTGGATAAAGCCAACACGGATGCCTATGGCCACCCCGAGATTACAAAAGTAAATATTGGTGTGGGAGAGCGTCCCGGCATTCTTGTTTCGGGCCATGATCTGCGGGATTTGGAGATGCTGCTTGAGCAGACACAGGAGAGCGGAATCGATGTATATACTCATTCTGAAATGCTTCCTGCCCACTATTACCCATTTTTTAAGAAATACAGCAATTTTGTTGGGAACTATGGTAATGCCTGGTGGAAACAGGCAGAGGAGTTTGAACGTTTCCGTGGTCCGATTCTTATGACGACCAACTGCATTGTACCGCCCAGAGACAGCTACAAGGACCGGTTATACACCACTGGCGCCGCCGGCTATCCCGGATGCAAACATATCGCTGGCGGTATCGGAGAGAAGAAGGATTTTTCTGCGCTGATCGCTCATGCCAAAAGCTGTACGCCTCCTGATGAGATTGAACGAGGGGAGATTGTTGGCGGATTTGCACACAATCAGGTGATGACGCTCGCCGGTCAGGTGGTTGAAGCGGTCAAATCCGGCGCCATTAAAAAGTTTGTTGTTATGGCAGGATGCGACGGGCGCGCTAAAAACCGCAGCTATTACACGGAATTTGCGAAAGCGCTTCCCAAAGACGCTGTTATTCTTACAGCGGGATGTGCAAAATATAAATATAACAAATTGCATTTGGGAGAGATTGGCGGTATTCCGCGGGTACTGGACGCTGGTCAATGCAATGATTCCTATTCTCTGGCTCTCATTGCTTTAAAATTAAAGGAAGTTTTTGGATTGGATGATATCAATGACCTTCCCGTTGTCTACAATATCGCCTGGTATGAGCAAAAGGCGGTCATTGTATTGCTGGCTTTGCTGTATTTGGGTGTAAAAAATATTCATCTTGGACCGACTTTGCCGGCTTTCCTCAGCCCGAATGTCGCCAATGTGTTGGTGAAAAATTTTGGCATAGCGGGAATTGGTACGGTAGAGGATGATATAAAGCTTTTCTTTGGCGAAAAAGCGGCTGCTGTTCAATAACGCGATTGATGTGCGAGTCAATGGCAAGTCTTTTAAAGATCGATAAAAATCAAAAGGAGTCATCCAATGATGGCTCCTTTTGATTTTTCTGTGTAAGCGATACAAATGCGGTCGAGCAGGCCGTTTTGGTCAGAATGTGCTGTCCGTAAAGCAGATGGGAATGTAAAAGGCAACTGGACAGAAACTATTTTTAATAATGGTATTGAAGATGGGGAAAATTATGGTATGCTATCATTAAGATTTATTTTTACAAAAAAGGAGGAATTACCGTGCGCAAACTGTTCAAATTGCTTTTGACCACCGCTGTTGCGGCGCTTGCGGCCGCGGCGCTTGCCGCGCCGGCGTTCGCGTCGGGGCTGCGCTATGTCGCCGAAGGATACGACAGTCAATTTCTGCTCGATCCGGATCAGGTGGAGGTGGTACAGGTTATCAACCGCGATTTGCATGCCAGCTATTGGGTCACTGGACCGGATGACCTTGCGGCTGTCATCGGAGCGGTCAACTCTGTTTCCTATGAAACGGGTATTACCGAGCAGCCGGAGGAGGAAGGCCTGCGCCTGCTGCACATCCGTATGAAGGACGGTGCCACATATAATTATTGGTGCCACAGCAACATACTGATGGTCGATGATGTCAAATATGCCCATGCACAGCAGGTTGAAAAGCTTTATACGGCTATGGCGGCCTGCGAACAGAACTATCCGGCCAATATAGAATGGCTCGGTTATATGAACCCATATCGTGTTACCAAAATGGAGCTTCTGCATGATGGACAAAAGGCTGTTTATGAAAGCAAGCTGTCCGCTACAAACCGCGAAGCGATTTTGGACATCACACGTAAACTGAAAACAGTCAAGGTTTCTTCGGTGCATGGCTTCTATCCAAAGGACCAAATTGCTACTCCTTCAAGCGGTCCCGAACGCAATTATGCTATACGCCTGACGTTTGAGGATGGGAAAGAATTCTATGACATCTACATCCTCGGCGACCGGATCGATATCGCTGTTGACAGCATCCCGGAAGGGCTGTCGTATACCTCAGGCGATGCATCGTTGCTCAAGCTTCTGACAGATGCGCTCGACGCAAAAATTTAAACAATGCTTCCATTAACAAAAAAACTCGCTTTTAAGCGGGTTTTTTTGCATGCTGCCATGGCATTGCACAGAACTTTACTTTTTAAAAAAAATTGGGTAGAATAATGATTATCGGCGCTTGGACAAGGCTGCCGCAGTCGTTTCACGAAAGCCGCATGCGCGCGGCAAAAGGAGGGTTCAAATGAGCAGGCGGAAAAGTCCTGTTGCCACTTGGCTGGTGGATTTGCTTTATTTTGCGGTGGGCAGCGTGCTGTATGGGATGTCTGTCAACATGTTTACAGCTCCGAACCAGATCGCGCCGGGCGGGTTAACCGGCCTTTCCACACTCATCAACTATGTGTTCGGCACACCTATTGGCACCGTGATTTTTATTATGAACCTGCCGCTGTTCGCATGGGCGTTTTTGGCGATCGGTTATAAGCTTGTGATGAAAACAGTCGTCGCCACATTTATGGTTTCGGCTGCAATCGATCTGATGAGCTTTATTGTGACGCCCTATTATGGAAATCAAATGCTGGCTGCGATTTTTGGCGGCGTAGTGGAGGGCTTTTCGCTGTCGTTGTTTTTTATGCGCGGCGGGACGACCGGCGGAACCGATTTGCTCGCGCGGCTGCTTAACAATCACCTGCGCCACATCTCGATGGCCAAGTTGATGATGTGTGTGGATGTGGTGATTGTCGCGCTGGCAGGTTTTGTATATCAAAGCCTGGAGAGCGCTATGTATGCGCTGATCGTCATTTTTGTTTCGACACGCTTAATCGATACAATTCTTTATGGTACCGATGTGGGCACAGGAAAGATGCTGTATGTGATATCTGAAAAAAATAAAGAAATTGCGCGTATAATTATGGAGGAACTGGATCGCGGCGTGACATTTTTAAAGTCCCGCGGCGCTTACAGCGGACGTGAGGGTGAAATCATTCTATGTGCGGTACGCCGCGATGAAGTGGTCAAGGTCAATGATATTGTGCGCGGCGTCGACCCAAGTGCGTTTGTGATCGTAGGAGAAGCAGGTGAGATTTCCGGCGAAGGCTTTCGGGAATATCATCAAAATGACAAGCCGTTGACAGAGCTGCTGCAACGCAAAAAGAGACAGGGAGAGACGAAATGAATCGTTGGAACGACCGGGTTCGCCGCCTGCTCTATGGCCGCTATGGTCCCGACCAGTTGATGTGGGCGCTGCTTGTGCTTGTGGGAATCTTCATGTTATTGCGCTGGCTGACAGGCTGGCGTATGTGGTGGATTTTTTCGGTGCTTATGCTGGCGATCTGTTATCTTCGCGTCTTTTCACACGATATTATGCGGCGCCGTGCGGAAAACGAATGGTTTCTGCGCCTCTGGCGGCCTGTGGCCAGACGCATTTCATTGGCGCGGGAGGCGGCGCGCGATGTAAAAACGCATCGCCACTTTCATTGTCCCAAATGCGGCCAACCGCTGCGGGTACCGCGCGGGCGGGGAAGGCTTGAAATCAGGTGTCCGCGCTGCGGTTATTGCTTCAAGCGCAGAACATAACTATATAAAAAAACCGCGTGCACCGTCCGGTGCACGCGGTTTTTTATATAGTTCAATTCTGTTTAATAAATTCCTGAATTAAGGATGCGGGCGGGATCAACGATTGATCGATTGGGAAGAAAAACGCCGCGCAGGCGCGTAGCCGTTCGATGGTTTCATGATAGGGAGAATCACTATCCGGGTGTTCAAGAAGCCTGCAAAGCGCGTCCCGGTATAAAAACGGCTCATAATTGTGGACGGAATTGACATGCCGGTCAGCATAAATGCGGTATGGGCGGATGTACAGATCCTCTCCGCGGAGCACATAATCCCACATTTTCAAGGTTTCCTCCGCCGCGGTGCCGCGATAATAATAGTCACGCAGCAGACGGCGTGTCAAGCGCAGATCGCGAGCGCTCATTAAAAGATCACCCTGATCATTTACAAAATCGCTGTGCACGCTGATATAGGTTTTGACTGTGCGATGTCCATGAAAAGCAGGCGCAAGCACTGGATTAAGCGCATGAATTCCCTCTATAATCAAATACGTATGATTATCAAAAGTCAATTCAAATGTTTTTTCCGCACGTCTGCCGGCTGTAAAATCAAAGATAGGAAACTGCGCGCGGCCATCGCGGAAAAGTGTTTGCATCACGCGCTCAAAACATTCAAGATCAAGCCCTTCGACACTTTCATAGTTCTGATAGCCGTCCTCCCACCGGGGAAGTTCGTCGCTTGATTTGTAAAAATTGTCCAATGAAAGGCGGTTGACGCGTTTACCCCGCACATGCAGCTCTAAAGCAAGCTTTTTTGCAGTTGTTGTTTTTCCGGAGGCGGACGGTCCCGTTACAAGCAGCAGATGGATGTGGTCATGAGTAACCATATCACAAATAGAGGAAATCTGCTGATAGTAAGCATCCTCCACCTGTGCGATGGCATCGGCAGGATGACTAGACAGCGCACTTGCAATGGAAGATGTCCGCACCTGCTCCATAACCTGGCTGTATTTCAATATCCATACCCCCTGTCCGGCAGTTTTAAAGGCGGCTGCCGTTCGTTAAAATAGGGCGGGCGCCTGACATACGCCCGCCCCACGCTTGTTCTGATCAGATGGGCGTTTTCCACAGCCCATGCAAATTACAGTATGCGAAGGCGGCCACCGCTTCGTCATCAACCACAAGAAAACGCGCGGCAGCATCCTTTCCTGTTTGCAAAGCTTTGCGCTGGCCGCCGTGGCGGGTCTGTAAATAAATCCATGCGATATGGTGCTCGTCGCTCATCGGATGCGGCGCGGAACCGACCTTTACACGCACTTCATTGCCCTCCACTTCGACGACAGGAACATGCTTTTCTGTTGCTGCGTCGGTTGTATTTGTGACAAGCTCTGTCATTGGTTCGCCACAGCAGACCGGCTTCACACCGGCATCATGGATCATACCGATGATATTGCCACAATGCTTACAAATCATAAATCTGTGTTCCATGCTCATGCTGAAAGACCTCCTTCAATTATGCTGCTCATCATTTATATGTCGACGACCACGCAGACACAGTGGTCTATGCTCTTTTATTGTAACATGTGTGCAAGGTTTTCGCAAGCGGCAGCCTTATAGCAAAAAAGTCTTTAAGGCTATGGCGTGAAGCGTCCTGCTGTGGTATAATAACCGCAGAGCGGTTAATTATACCGGCTTATGCCTAACGGCTCGCTGCTTACGCGGCAATCGCCTTTTGATGGCCGATTATACCATGCCGCTTCGCGGATATGGTATAATAACCGCAGAGCGGTTATTATACCGAGGTTATGGCCAAGGCGATACGCGGGCGCGGCCCGCTTCCGCCCTGATGGCCGATTATACCATACCGCTTCGCGGATATGGCATAATAACCGCAGAGCGGTTATTATGCCGAGGTTATGGCCAAGGCGATACGCGGGCGCGGCCCGCTTCCGCCCTGATGGCCGATTATACCATGCCGCTTCGCGGACATGGTATAATAATTACAGGAGTCTAGCGCATTAAAACGCTGACCTCGCTATGATTCTATTAATAATATGATTGCCGCCAGTATAAAAAATAGCTGCTTCACAGCTATTTTTTGCGCATCTGCCCGCTCTGCAGGCAGGCGCGTTTTTATAAAATAGCCCAGCGCCGGGAGAGCGCATATGGCCAATTTTTTATCGATTGCGCTTTGCAATCGATAAAAATAACCACGGCATAAAGAAAGGGAGGCTGTTCAATGCAGTATAAGAAATTTGGTGATACGTATGCTGTACGCCTGGAAAAGGGCGAGGAGGTGGTTGCAGCGATCAAGGGCCTGTGTGAAAAGGAACAGATTCGCCTTGGCACTGTTACAGGACTCGGCGCTGCTGACCGCATTGTAATTGGATTGTTTAACACAGTTGAGAAAAAGTATTATTCTACGACGTATACTGAGCCGATGGAAATGACGGCCCTCTGCGGTAATGTGACCGAAATGGATGGTCAGATTTATCTGCATTTCCATGCGAATTTCGGGCGTGCCGGCGGCGCCGTGATCGGCGGCCATCTTAATGAGGCGCATATCTCTGCGACAGGTGAAATCTTTGTCCGGCGTTTGGATGGCGAAGTCGGACGTACCTTTAACGAAGAAATCGGTCTGAACCTCATGAAATTCTGACCAGATCAATGTCCACAAAAACAGAAAAACCCCTTGATTTTTCCGGAAAAGTGTGATAAAATAACATAGTTGATTCATCACAATCCGGATATGGCGCAGTTTGGTAGCGCGCTACCTTGGGGTGGTAGAGGCCGTGGGTTCAAGTCCCGCTATTCGGACCAAAAAGAATGCCCACTTTGGATACCATCGGCAGAAATGCCGATGGTATCGGGCTTTTTAGAGGTTTTTCCCCCTCAAATTTCACAGGTGAAACAAAAGATCCAAACGGGGTTTTCACAGAAGCTGGCTGGATTCGAACCCCAAAAAATTCTTTAGAAATCTACAGCGCCCTTTTTAAAATGGGATTTTCAAAAAGGGTGTTATTTTCATATCCAGAAAAAATCAGAGTGCCAAAGGCGTCAATCTCTCAGCCAACAGGCTGAAGGGGTGGCGCCTTTTTTCATATTCCGAAAAAGGGCGCTAAATTGGCACTGTATAGTAAACATAAAAAAATAGAACGCGAAATTAGAAAAAACTCTACGCAACGAGCAAAAGCTCCCGTTTGCGTTTTTTGGATAGATTGATGCCAGCACACTGCGCCGGAGTAAGGTTGTTCAGGGTGGAATGGAGACGGACAAAGTTGTAGAAGAAGATGAACATGGAAATGAGGTTGTTGGTAATGTCCGCGTGGAAGATCTCCACGCGGATGTACTGAACCCGGTGCAGCGCCTTGACAGGCATTTGGCAGGCGAAGTAACGGTCGCTTACAATGGTGCGAAGCGAGCCCGAATCTTTCACAACTTCCAGTATGGTGAAAGCCTGAGGGCTGTCCCTGAGGTGGTCGATATGGAAGCTGGGGAGAAAACGCGTCTTGCTGCCCCAAATGAGCCAGAGACAGTATTTCCTGCCTTGTATCTTAACGACAGTTTCATCGGTGTGCCACTCGTCGGAGTTGAAATTGAGCGCCGGAAGCAGCTGTATGGCAATGTTTTGGAATATTGGGGCGAAACAGGTACACCAGTTGCTGGTGGAAGCCGAAGCCCCGGTCGGCAATCAGAAAGGAGACAGGCAAGCGAGGAGTAAAGCATTCCGAATTTCTCCATAGCAAATATCAGACGAACCAACTTTTTAGCAGTATGGGAAACTGCGACATGGTAATGCTTGCCTTCCGTCCGATTCTTGGCGAGGTAAGCGGCAAAAACCGATACCCGGCGCCAGACATACTTGGTTGTATTGTAAAGAGCGCAGCGCAGGTGTCTGGGGCCAAGCTTTTCCATATATGTGCAGCAATTTTTAAGCTGCCCGGACGAATATGCAGAAGGAGACATCCCGGCGCAGGCCAATTGCTTGTCAGGAGAATTAAAGTGTGAGAAAGCGCCAACCTCAGCAAAAATCATAGCGGCCATGCGCAGCCCCATGCCTGGGATAGTTGCAGAGGCCTTTAAAAAATTCTCCTTATACAGAGTGTGACCTGAAAGCTACTTGATTTGCAAGATTGGCATATTTCGGCTTTTTCAATGCCAGCTCGGATAGTTTCTTTCTCACTATCAGTTTTTATAAAACACAGGTTAAGACACGGCTGGCTGCCGCATCTTAACCCGTAAGTATGAAAATATTTTGAAACAGGAGCAGGAAATGTAATGAGCGGATTTACAGGCCGCAGAGCTTGAGAAGATCTTCCCAGTTGTGGTCCACTTCCTTCTGGACATCTTCGATCATCCACTCGTTGCCGGGCTTGAACATGTGGGCGAAACGGCCCTGCATCTTCAGGTATTCCTCCACCGGCAGCTTGTTCTTGGGCTTGTAGCTGAGGATGTACTTGCCCTCGACCACCTCATACAGCGGCCATACGCAGGTTTCCACCGCCATCCTGGTGATCTCCATCAGCTTTTCACTGGGATAGCGCCAGCCGCGGGGGCAGGGAGCCATCACGTTCAGGAAGGCCGCGCCAGGGGTGTAGATGGCCTTATAGGCTTTTTCGCTGATATCCTTGAAATTGCCGGTGAACGTGGTCTGGGCCGCGTAGGGGATTCCGTGGGCCGCCATGATCTTGGTCAGGTTTTTCTTCTGCTGCATCTTGCCGGGGATCACACTTCCCTGAGGGGTAGTGGTGGTGTCGGCAAAGCGGGGCGTTGAGCTGGACCGCTGGATGCCGGTGTTCATATACGCCTCGTTGTCGTAGCACACATACACCATGTCGTGGCCCCGTTCCATGGCGCCGGACAGACTTTGAAACCCGATATCGTATGTGCCGCCGTCGCCGCTGAAGGCGATGAACTTCCACGTTTCGTCCAGCTTACCGCGCTTTTTCATAGCGCGGTAAGCCGTCTCCACACCGGAGATGGTGGCCGCCGCGTTCTCAAAGGCGTTGTGGATGAAGCTGTCCTTCCACGCTGTGTAGGGATACATGAAGGTGGAGACTTCCAGGCAGCTGGTGGCGGAGCAGACGACCGCCTTGTCCTCAGGCTCCAGCGCCCGCAGCACCGTGCGCACCGCGATGGGAGAACCGCAGCCTGCGCACATTCTGTGGCCGCCGGACAGGCGCTCCTCTTTCATCAGATTTTCTTTCAGACTATATGCCATGACAGTTTTCCCTCCTTATTCCCGAACGTCCAGATAGCGGTAGGTATCTCCGGTATCGCCGGAACCGGAGATCTTCTCCAGTTCCGCGAACACGTGTTGGATACTCTCTACCCGCACGTCGCGGCCGCCCAGACCGTAGATATAATTGATGCCCTTGGGCGCGCTGACGCCGGCGGCATAGAGGGCGGCGGCGGTTTCTGCGAAAATGGGGCCGCAGTGGGCGTTGAAGCTGTCATCCTTGTCCATGGCGGCGAAAGCCTTCACATCCTTCAGCGCCTCGGCGATCGCCTCGGCGGGGAACGGACGGAAAGAGCGGATTTTGATGAGGCCCGCCTTTTTGCCCTGAGCGCGCAGTTCCAAAATGGCCTGCTTGGCGGTACCCGCGGAGGAGCCGATGATGATAATGGCCATCTCGGCGTCATCCATCATGTACTTCTCGATCAGGCCGTACTGCCGGCCAGTCATGGCGGCAAATTCGGCGCCGACTCTCTTGATGACCTCCTTGGCGTCCATCATCGCCTGGGCCTGCTGACGCTTGGCCTCCATGTAATAAACGGGGGTGGCGTAAGCGCCCACGGCCATTGGCTCGTCCTTGTTGAGCAGGCAGTGCTGCGGCTTGTACTCGCCCACAAACTCCCGGACCTTCTCTGTCTCCACCAGCTCGATGTTCTCGATGGCATGGGAGGTGATGAAGCCGTCCTGACAGATCATGATGGGCAGGCCCACAGCTTCGCCGATGCGCATGGCCTGGAGGTAATTATCATAGACCTCCTGGTTGGTTTCGGCAAAGAGCATCAGCCAGCCGGCGTCCCGCACACCCATGGCGTCGGAATGGTCGTTGTTGATGTTGATAGGGCCGCTCAGGGCGCGGCAGGAGACTGCCAGGGTGATGGGCAGACGGTCGGAGGCCGCCACGTACAGCATTTCGGTCATGTAGCACAGCCCGCAGGAACTGGTGGCGCTGACGGCGCGGCAGCCGGCGGCCTGGGCGCCGATGCAGGCGGACATGGCGCTGTGCTCGCTCTCCACGGCGATAAACTCTGTGTCTACCTCCCCATTATCCACATAGGCGGAGAAATACTGGGGGATCTCCGTAGACGGGGTGATGGGATAGGCGCCCATCACATCGGGATTAATCTGTTTCATGGCATAGGCGACGGCCTCATTGCCGGAAAGTCTTTCTCTGATTCCCATTGTCGTTTCCCCTCCTTACTTTTCATCCTTGACCATGGTGATGGCCCCGAAGGGGCAGGCGTTCGCGCAGATCCCGCAGCCTTTGCAGAAGAAATAGTCAAAATCCTCCCGCTTGCCTTCCTTGTTCACGGGGATGGACATATCCGGGCAGACCGGGGCGCACAGCAGGCATTGCTTACACTTCGCCCAGTCAATGACAGGCTTTATGGTGCGCCAGTCGCCGGTCTCCACGACCTGGGATGTGCCGCCCTCAAAAATATTGCAGCCGGGGGTGATCTCTTTCCAAGTGACGCTGGGCGTCATATCCTTTGCCAGATGGCTCATCCTGCCTGCACCTCCTCCATGGAACGCTTCAAAGCGCGCATATTCCCCTCGATGACCTGAGGTTTGGAGGTAAACTTGTGATGGAAAGAAGCCTCCATATCTTTGACAAACGCGTCAGGCTCCACCACACCGGAGACCTTGACGATGGCGGCCAGCATGGGGGTGTTGGGAAAGTTCTTCCCCAGTTCTTCCTCGCTGATCCTGCCGGCGTCGATGGTGAATACACGTCCCGCATACCCCTTGAGCAGAGGCCGCAGCTGGGCAGGGGACTTGCCGGAGTTGATAACGATGGCGCCTTCCTTCTTCAGCCCCGCAGTCACATCCACAGCGGAAATCAGGGTTTCGTCCACCACCACCACGTAATCCGGCTCATAGATATTGGAGTGAACGGTGCTGCGTTCCGAGCTGATCCGGTTGTACGCCGTGATAGGCGCGCCCATCCGCTCGGGGCCGTACTCCGGAAAGCCCTGCACGTACTTTCCGGTGTTGAACGCCGCGTCTGCCAGCAGCAGCGACGCTGTCTTCGCGCCCTGACCGCCCCGGCCATGCCAGCGGATTTCTACGATATCTTTCATAAATGGCGTCTCCTTTTTGAACGACTGTAATTTTGTTTGCAAAAAATTTAAAATGACAGATTTTGGACACCAATAAGGTGTGATCCAGTCTTGACCACACCCTACTGGCGCCTGCGTGAGAGAAGGATCAACCCTGGTTATGGAGGAGCGCAAAAAAAGCATGGAAAGCGGCAAAATCTGTGATGCAGACCTCCTCGGGATCAAATCCAGGGTTGTGGTGGGGGAACACAATTACCTTTCATAAACGCACTGAGCAGCCGCAGTGCGTTCATACGCCCGCGATGCTCGCGAAAACAAGAATCAGGCAGGAGACAACGATAAAGATCGCGGTAAAGGGCATAAACCATTTAAGCCATCTCTTGAAGGGAATATTTGTAAATGCAAGAGGAGCCAGACAGGCGGTGGGCCAGATCATGTTGCTGAAGCCGTCGCCAAATTGGAATGCCAGAACAGCACACTGGCGGCTAACGCCGATCAGGTCCGACAAAGGGGCAATAATAGGCATAGTGGTTACGGCCTGCGCGGTACCGGAAGGAACCAGAAAGTTAAAGAAGAACTGGAAGAGGTAGATCATCAGCAATCCAAAAATGCTGGATGTTCCGGAGAGCAGTTCTACGGCCGCGTGAAGAATGGTGTCCAGCGTGTTTCCCTGTTCCAGGATAGACAGGATTCCGCCGGCCATGCCCACCACGATACAGGGTACCAGAACCGTCTTGATACCCTCAACAAATCCCTGGGATATTTCATTGTAATTGTTGCCGTTCACCACCGCGACAATAATCCCGCAGGCGGTGAGCCAGGCCGCAATTTGACCGCTGCTGGTCATATCAAAAACGGCGATCATGATTACCAGACCAACGAATTCCGCAACCAGGCATCCCAGCGCGGCCTTGCGGCGGGGCGTCAGTTCCACCGCGGGCGCTACCTCCGCGGCCAGATTCTCAGAGGTGTCGCAAAGATCGTATACGATGCTTTTTGACGGGTCCTTTGCAACTTTGCGGGCGTAAATATAGGTGTATCCCAGAAGCAGGGCCATACATAAAACCCAGATAAAAAGACGCAATTCAAGTCCGGAGAACAGGGGAAGCTCACTGATTTGCTGGGCAATGCCGACGTTCCATATACTCATCGGCCCACACATAAAACCGATATTATTTGCCACAGCTACCGCCACAAATGCCACAACGATATCGTACCCCATGGCAGTGGTCATCAGGGCTACAACTGGCGTGAACGACCAGAAGCTCTGCTGAATGCCGACAAATGCGCCGCCTGCGGAAAAGAGGAAGCTGACGAGGACGATGAGGAAAAAAGACTTTTTTTTCTTTCCACGCAGAGCATTCTTGATGCCGTCCTCAATCAGGTTTGTGTGGATTAGAATTCCAAAAGCGCCGCCCCAGCCCATAACATAGGCGATGACGGAGATATTTTTTTCAAATCCGCCGGGAATGGCGGCCAGCATGTCCATAATGCCGACAGGGGTCTGTTCAATAAGCTGAAAGGTATTGGGATCTACCAGCGTGCGGTTCAGTTCCTCGTTGAAATAACGTGTGTATGATCCCGCTGGGACAACCCAGGTCAGAACCATGGCGATGGCCATCATGATGAATGTGAACACGATTAAGTCCGGGGCCTGAAGCTTTTTCTTCATTCTCTACTTCCCTCCTGTGGTGATTATCAGTGATTTTGAAATTTCAATGTTCCTGTGTCCCCCTTTCTTTTCAAGCCTATCATTCAATTTGAATCAAAGGTCAAGTATGTATTTTCTCTAAAATAAGGCATTTGATTTTGGCTATATAACCGAATGGATTGAAAAGAGAGATTTCCCAGACTGGGCACAAATAAGAACTTGACAAATCGAGCGTTTTGACGATAATGGTAAAAAATCAGTTGGAGGGAGCCGGCATGAAGACAGCGGTTTATTTTGGCGGTACGTTTGATCCGATCCATCAGGAACACATCCGGGTCTGTGATCTTGCATACAACGAAGTGAGGCCTGATAAGCTTATGCTGGCGCCGGCTCCGGACGGCCTCTGTAAACGGGCGGCGGCATCGGCGGAGCAAAGGCTGCAAATGTGCAGGATTGCCGCCCGGGATCGTCCCTGGCTGGAAGTTTCCGATATTGAGATCAAGCAAAATGTGCGCTATTCAGCAGACGCCCTGTTCCATTTACTGGAACAGGGCGAATACTCCAAAATCTGGTTTTTGCTCGGAGAGGATCAGTTCAGCACCCTGCCGCAGTGGCGCGGCTGGGAACGCATTGTGGAAATCGCGGATATTCTGGCTGTTCGCCGGAATGGAGAACTGCTTTTTCCGGAAAACACAGCCCGGGCTGAACACCTGCTTCAGCAGGCTTCGGCGCGGGTCCGATGGCTTGACGAAACGCCTGCGGCGGTTTCCTCCTCCAAAATCCGCAAAGATTTGCTGGAGGGCAAGCGGCCGCAGGGATTATCCGACACAGTGTTTGCATACATACTGGAGAGCGGATTGTATAAAGGAAGCTTGTTGGACCGGTCCGCTGCACCTGCAATACTCCGCAAAGCCCGCTGAAAAAACTCTGTACCGTGATCCAAAAAAGGAAAATAGAAAAATTTTTGAAATAATCCTTGACTTTTGACCTTCCTCTAATGATACATTCAAGCCAGAGATTCATGGTGACTGTCATTTTTAGACGGGAGGTATATTTTATGCTGATCCAACTTCCTGCGCACAGTTTATATGGCAATGAGCCGGTTGACGTGCAGTTCCCAAATGACTGGGACGTTCAGGTTTCAAGCTTTCAGGGAGAGAGCGAACCGGCTCTCACAGAGAGGGAGATTGCAGAGGCCATCCGGCATCCGAACTGTACTCCGCCTATCCGTGAGGCCGCCAAAGGCTGCAAAAACGCAGTTATCATCTTCGATGATATTACGCGCGCTACGCCGGTCGGCCCTATTGCCAAGGCAGTGATTGCAGAACTGGAGGAAGCCGGAGTTCCCAGAGAAAAGATTGAGTTCATGGCGGCGGTGGGCGGACACCGGGCGATGTGCAGGGAAGATTTTGTGCGCAAGCTCGGGGAGGATATTGTCAATGAGTTCCGCGTCTGGTCTCACAATCCTTTCTTCAACTGTGTATATCTTGGGAAAACAAGCCAACAAATTCCCATTGAGCTGAATGCGGAATGTGTATATGCAGACTTTAAGGTGGCAATCGGCGCAATCTTCCCGCATGTTTCTACCGGAGCGGGGGGCGGCGGAAAAATTATTCTTCCCGGAATAGCTTCCATGGAGACGATCCGGCGCTGGCACCTCACAGATTCCGGCATGTGGCTGACCGACAGCGATTGCCGCAGAACCGTTACAGAAGCCGCTGATTTGCTGGGACTGAATATAAAGATCGACGTTTTGATGAACGGCCGCGGAGAAATTGCCAGGGTGTATGCGGGAGACTGTGAGAGCAATCTTCAGGATCATTATGACGAGATTCAGCGGTTTTTCTGTACGCGTCATGTACCGGATGTTGATTTGGTTCTTACAAACAACTATTTCAAGCCCACAGAGCCAAACTGCGCTCTGGTGCAGATGGGAATGCTGGAAACCATTCGGCCGGGCGGGGATATCATCCTCTCATACCACAGCCCGCAAGGGTGCGCCTGCCATTATGTTTGGGGAAAATGGGGGGATTCCGGGATCGGCGGGTGTATGTACCGCAAGCAATGGCGTATCCCGGAGAATGTAAACCGGTTTTTCGTGTTTACAAAATATCCGGATTTTGCAACGAGTTCCTCGTACCATTTGAACGAGGACGGCAATTTCTTCGCCAGACAATGGGGAGAAATTATGGACGCGCTCGGGAAAAGCCCGCGCAGAGTTGCGGTGTATCCTTACGGGGATGCCTGCTGCTTTGAAGATAAAATGGGGACCCGGTAATCACCGGGTCCCCAGAAAAAGGCCTTATAGCTGAATTTGAATTTCAAAGCACGATTGAGTAAACGCCTGGACGGAGTCATCCGTGCTGTCCTCAAGCTCGCAGGCAAGTACCAGCCGGGGAACCTGATCACAGGACAGAAGGGGAAGAAGCGGAGAGATCTCGGCATCCCTTTTCAGTATATGGCTGCGGAAGCATAAAAAATCTCCGGCCGGAACCATCTGGACATTTTCGCAGGACTCAGGGGGCGCATTCGCCAGCATCATAAAATAATGGGTGGGGCGCACCCGCCCTGATTTGAATTCGTCGCGGTCCAGCAAAAAGCCGATTTGCCGCAAAAAGTTGAGATCTGAGCAATCAGGGGCGCTCTTTCGCACCATAAGCCGATAGCCCGCGGTTCCGTAGAGCGATTCGCCGGGGCGGTATGCCTCTGCAAAAAGATAGCGTGTTTCAAAATGCGCCTTAAACGGCACATTGAACAGCATCTGCTCGTCGGATCGCTGATAGTAGCGCTGGTATTGCTCCACTGTGTCGCGCAGCGTTGTCAACCGGCTGATCTCGCGATCCAGTTCCTCCTTTTTGCCTGAAAGCAGATTCCGAAATGTATCCATAGTCGTATCAGAGATAATGGCTTGGATTTCTTCCAGGCTGAATTCCAAATGCTGGAGGTGCCGGATTCTCTCCAGCGTAAAGAGCTGGTGATAGGCATAGAAGCGATATCCCGTCTGCTCGTTGACGCTTGCAGGCTGAAGCAGCCCAATTTTGTCGTAATAGCGCAGCGTATGGCTGGACAAGCCGAGGAGATGGGAGATTTCCCCGATAGAAAAATACTCTTTCATGGCGGAACCTCTTTTCGTGCTTATCCCGGAAATCCGGATCAATATTGAATACAAGGTAACAAAATCATGAAAAAATGTCAACTATAATTATTTTTGTCTAACAAGAGAGGATGATGACGATGAAACTGATGCACACAAAACTGCCTGAGTTTATTCAAAGGCTCCAGGATGCGGCTGTAAGGCACACGCCGGAGATGAAAATGGAAATTAAGGGCATGGAAAATGTTCACTCTGCAAAACTGCAGTCCCTGCGTACAGGCCGGATTGCAAACGCGGTTGAGGAGATTGCCTGCACGCAGGGAATAGACCATATTGAGGTTCTGGTACGTCCGCGGATGCCGGAAACCATGCACACGCTTGTGATTAAAGGCTACGATAAGGACGGCAAAGCCAAAAAGGCCATTGTGGAAACGGTTGATATGTTGGTTCCCACCGAGGAGCTGGATCTGTTCGATTGTGAAGAGGTCATCGACAGAAGACCAAAAATGACAGTATACACAAAAATTTAGATGGAGGGCAAGTGAATGGTTCGCCTGAAATATAGACTGCTGCCTGAACTCAGTGTGGATGGTATTTTGCCTCTGGCGGTGGCGCTGATTGACTATCAGGACATTTTGGATGCGGGAATTGATATGCCGGCGGCGTGCCAGGCGGTGGCAAACTGCATAGACGGTCCGGTGGCCATCAATATCATTGATCTGGATGCCGTGACAACCACCAGCGACGGCATCATGATTCCCAGTGCAATCCGGTCCATGGCGGCCGCCGACCGCGGAAAAATTCATCCGGAGTTTGGATATATCCCTATGGCGGAGATCCCGCATACGGATGAGATTTTTGCCCGGGAGCCGCACCTGCGGCAGTGGGACATCAACTATCCGGGCAGAAGGCTCTTCCGGGGGCCGGATGTGGCCGACAAGGCGGTTCCCGTCCATAATGTTGTCATTACGGGGCGCGCCTGCAATAACAACTCCGGCACGGAAATGATGCATCTTGTTACGATGGGTGAGATCCTCATGCCCTATGTTGGGCAGCATGTGATCATGACCGGGGAGGGGCGGCTGCTTGCGGGAGAGTCGGGCGAGCACATTTCTGTCGGCATTGGAATGACTGTGGCTGAAAAATTCGGCCGGGTGTTTTCCACATACAGGTACCGTGCCGGCGATACGGCTCATGGTTCGGGCGAACAGGCAAAGACGCTCAAGCGGGATATTCCGTGCATTGTGGCGGATAAGCGCACACATGCAGAATTTGTAATCCGTGCTTTGAAAGCCGGCATGGTGCCTGGCCGGGACATTGGATGTTCTCCGGTCAACCTGTCCATTGCAAGGGCGCTGCGCCTGCCGGTGGATCTGGATAATATCACTGCCCGGGCCTGGGCTGAATTACAAAGCGTGGACATTACCCGCCAATGGCTGGAGATGCCTGTGCAAAAACTCACGGAAGAAGATGTTTTGGAGAATGCGGATGAAATTCTTCCGGGGGTCGTCAATCCTCGGACGTATGACGTGAACGACGTTGTTTTCACATGCTTTGCGGAGGTTGGCAGATGATTTCTCAGGAATTTATCATTGCGGCCGCGGATAAAAGTATTTTGAAAATATCCGGGATTCATGTCCGCGGCCTTAATACACAGGATCTGGAACGCCGCCTGTCGGAGCGGCTGCACACGCTTGTGCGCGTGATCGGCGTTACCGGAGAACAGATTGAGATGGATGTATATGGGATTGATCCCGCGCAGATACGCAAGGATGAGAAAGCTGTGATTCAAGCGATCTCCCTTGTGGAGGGGATCAGCGCCGAAGACCTCTGTCAGATTTCTGTCAGTGAGAAAATCATAGATGTCAATATTGACGACGTGCCAGACAAACCCTATCACGGCTGCGCACGGGAAAGATGGATTCGGGCTTGATGAATCGTATTTGGATTATTCCGACGGGCGATGAAATCCGAAACGGGGTCGTTCGGGATCTGGACAGTCCGATGGTTATGTCGGAAATGCTCCGGATTTGGCCGATGGCAGAGATTGTACGCACTGCTCCGGTGTACGATGAGATGCAGGAGATCCTGAATATGCTTTTGTCTGCGCGCGAGGATGGAGCTGATCTGACAGTTTTAATCGGCGGCAGCGGCGGCGGGCACCGCTTCAGCCCCACGTTGGGGAAGGATTTCAGCCACTCGGCGATGGATGTTTTTCTGGAGCAGGGAGCTTCCAGAGAGATTTATGGGAAAAACGGACACTTGTGGTGCCGCCTTGTGTGCGGAAGAAAAGGGAAGATGCTTGTGATCAATCTGCCTGGCCCATATACGGAGGCAAAGGCTGCGATTCAAGCGTTTTCAGCCGCCGTATGTGAGACGGATGATGTGGCGGAGATTAACCGGGTGATGGCAGAGGCCGTATTTTCCCAATATCCGGCGGGAAGTGCTGAATTGTGATGAAAATGGACTGTTTTGCAGCAAAAGTGTGCCTGAGAGACCAGACAAAGATTTTGATTGGCGGATTATGCATATCAGGAGTGGTTCCGGAGCTTCTGCGCCGGTGCAGAAAGCTGGAGGATGGTACTTTGCCAGTGAATACGGTTGTGGGGATTGACCGCGCCATGGCGCAGATGCTGGATACGTTGCAGATGGAAGGGGTTTTCGCCGCAGGAGCGGCGGCTTCATCGCCGGAGGCGTCCGCACGATTTGCAAAAGCCGGATGGAGGACAGGCGGTGTAATCGGGATTCCCGGAACGCCGCCGGAGTCTGCGGATGATCAGATGGAAAGGACAAAAGATGGGTTGTATCTATTTTCCAGAGCCGGCGGGCCGGGCTTTGCCGCTGCCGTGTCCGAGAAGCAGGCAATTTATCTGTCAGAAATTTCCTTGACTGTGCCGCCTCACGAATTTTGCAGGGAAATTCAAATCCTTGCCGCAGATGGATATCTAGCGGTATTTGACGGAATTGGATATCAGGCAAAGTGTATTTTGGTCGTGGGAGCAGGGCAGCAGCGCTTTTGGCTGGAGTCGTAAACTGTCAGAGTCAGAAAACCGATGATAAGAAAGCGGTATAATGAACATACTGGCAATTGACGGTCCGGGTAGCATCTGATTTTCAAGATCATCATATTCCACCCGTGAAATGGTCGCCGTTTCTACAGGACACCATCCACGACTTTGAAATTACAGATCTTTTTATAGTGCTTGGGCAAAGATATTTGAAGCATGGTTTTCCATTTATCCAGCGGTTGGATTCTGAAATAGCATTCAATCGCTTCCCACAGCAATGACAATGCACAATTCTTTCCAAAAAAGCATTTATTCTTCAATGCGGACGGTTATAGCGCCCTTTTTGAAATGGGATTTTCAAAAAGGGCGCTATTTTCATATCCCGAAAAAGGATGCTAAAGTTACAGAGGAGGGAGAATAACTGTTATGCCGGGGACAAACGCCAGCGGCTGCTGGAGGATATCCACCGCGCAAAACGGCTCCGATCCCTGTGCTGACAAAATCATCGGGCGGACCGCACATAAGTGCGAGGGTTGCCCGTATCCCCAACACGGCGCTTCATCTGTTGGGGCAGGGATGGAAGCTGCATGCGCACCGATATGGAGGGGCTAACCCAGCTGCATTGAAGGACAAAAAAGGGCCGGCGATTTTGTCCAGTATTGTGTGTCATTAAGAAACGGAAGTGAAGCGTTGATTTTCAACGCGATTCTCAAAAATCCAAAACACGAAGAATATGGCGAGACAACCGCCCTCTTTCCAATTCCGCCCAATGAGTATGAACCCATTTTGGAGCATCTGGAGGTGTTGGAGTTGGGGAACGCCGCTCTGCCTGAATACGGCCTGCTCCGAAGGTAAGATGGTTACTCCTGCCCCGCTTTGAGGCGGTGCTGATGAGTATGAAGTCCCGCCCGGGCCATGTGGTCTACATCGATTTCAATGTGGAGCTGGTCAACCTGTTCCGCTGCGTCAAGGAGCGGAGCAACGTCCTGCCGGGGCTTTGTGCCCGAGATTTGGAACGCGGCGATTGGACGGGACTTCCCGTCTAATCGGGGTGAAGCGAGGGATCGCAAAAAAGGCAGGATAAAGCGGCGGCGTCACCGCCCCCCACACCGTCCCGCAACACGGGCCGGGAATCTGCATGAACAGCGGTTTTGTGTAGATAGGCAGTTTCCGCCTTTTATGGCATAACAAAGATCGGGTGGGCATTTAAAGTGACATAGTCCTATCATAAAACTGCATGGCCGCGCACTTTCAGGAGCTATTAATGTGGTGTACAGGAGGAAAATCGAAATGAAAGAGAAAATCCGCTTTCAGATGCGTATTTCACCGGAAACAGATCAAAAGGTCAAAGCGGTGCCCCCGCTTGCAAACTGCCAGAGTCAGAATGAGTTTGTGGACTGGCTCTACTCCATTACTGCAGCTGTTTGCAGGCGGCGGAGGCCGCCTGCATCCGCGCGCCGGAACTCACCGTCACCCTGCGCATGACGGTGCGGGACAGCGCGACGCACACCTGCCGCCTGATCTTCAAGCTGGCGGTGGAGGTGGATATGTTGATGCATGTACTGGCGTCGGGGATGGAGATCGACCCGGCAGTGCTGGATAAACTGCGCGGGAGATGTGTCCAAGAGTTAATGTCCACCAACGGCGGTAGCTACTTCAAGGATGCGGTCAACTACCAGAACGGCCTATAGCAGATGCCCCGCCTCATTTTCAATTGTCCATACATTAAGGGCAGCGCGCAAAACGCGACACGGCGAGAGAACTATGTTCGGTACATCTCCACCAGAGGGGGCATCGAACTGATCCGCCCGGATAATGCGGACAGCCCCGTAACGTCAAGACAAAAGGAACTGCTCTCAAACCTGCTGCGGGATTTCCCAGACAGCAGAGGGATGTTCGAGTATGAGGACTACCGTGCGGCTCCCACCAGGGGCCATGCCTCGGAGCTGATCTGCCGGATCATCGAGGAGCATCTGCACCAGATGTTTGGCGGGAAAAGTATCTGGATTACATCGCCAACCGTACCCGCGCCGAGAAGCTGGGGCGCATGCCCTGTTTACCGCAGGTGCAGATTCACCGGCGCTGTCCCAGGTGGTGGAGGAGGTGTTCAGACACACCGGAAATCTGTGGCTGCCCACCCTCTCCCTGCGGCGTGAGGATGCCGCCCGGCTCGTCTATGAAAATGCCGAACTTTCGCTGGTACGTCGTTTTTCATAACGAGAGCCACCATCCCCATGTGCATATGGTCTGCTATAGCGCAAAGCCTATCGTCATCAGGGAGGCGGTGAGGCTGGAGGAGCTGTCTGCCGTTTAAGGCATGTTTTGACAGCTTCGACCATCATGTTATGGTGAACTTCCTGCGGGAACGGATTGAGGACGAAAATTTCCTCGCTCTTATCTGGAAATTCCTCCGGGCCGGATATATGGAACAGTGGCAATACCACAGAACTTATTCCGGCACACCCCAGGGAAGCGGCGTAAGCCCTATTCTTGCTATCATCTATCTGGACAAGCTGGATTACTTTATGGCGCAGTACAAAAACTGCTTCGATATAGGCTCATCGAAAAATCGAAAGGCAGACAGCGGCTACACCAGATCAAGAGGACAATATCACAAGTTGAAAAAGTCGTTCGCACCCAAGTGGCAAACAGCGACGCCGGAAGAAAAAGCAGAAATGGACTGCCGGATTCGCAAAACAAAAAACGAGATGCTGTATGTTCCCAAAGAAAAGTGGATGAGAAAGCTGCTGGAATACCATGCTTTCAAAATCAAGCTGGATGAAAACGGGAAAGAAACATGGAAAACGATACATCAAGGCAAACTCATCAATCATCCTGATATAGAAATCATAAGCAAGTTCAACGTGGAAATCAGAGACCTGTACCACTACTGTCAGTTGGCGCACAACGTGTCTGTACTTGGCAAGTTCGCGCATATTATGGAGTACAGCATGTACAAAACCTTTGCCTGCAAGTACCGCGCAACCGTGAGCAAAATAATCGATTAATATTCACACAACGGAATATTCTCCGTTCCTTATCAAACGAAAAAGAGCCTTAAATGGTGTGAGTTTTATCATTGACGATTTCAAGCGGATTAAGGAAGTGTGTCTGGCTGCCGACACATTGCCGGAATATGGGCGGAAATATGGCAACCCCAATGGCAATGACGCCCGCATCAAACGGAGCGTCTGCGAATTGTGTGGACAGTCGATCAAGGACATCCGCATGTACCATGTTGGACTATAGTCAATAAGTAGGACAAGTAAAAAGCCGAAAAAAGTTATTTTCAGCTTGAATGGGAGAGAGGCCGTGATTGTGAGAATGAGGGCGGACGGGGTTGTAGAAGCCGTCAATGTAGGTAAGTAGGTTGTGCTTTAATTGATCGAGAGATTGGAAATGCCGACGGTCCAGTTCCTCTTTTTTCAGGTATTTGAAAAAACACTCCATAACGGCATTGTCATAGGGATGCCCCTTTTTTGAAAAAGATTGGACCATGTGAAGGGAATCCAGTACTTTTCGGAAATCGGCAGAAGTAAATTGAGCGCCCCTATCGGAATGGAACATGACGCCCTGAGAAACGCCTCTGTTGTGGACAGCGTCCCGGAGAGTCTTCAGGGCGAGGAACCGGTCCAGCCGGGTGCCAACCCGGTAAGCAATGACTCTCCTGGCAAAGAGGTCTAGAATAACGCAGAGATAACAGAACCTTTGGCCAACCCGAACATAGGTAAAGTCGCAGACCCAGACCAGATTGGGGCCGGCTGATCGAATTTTTGGGCGAGCAGATTCTGGAAAGCCTGAGAATCATCGGATTGTTTGGGAGGTCTGGGGGGCTTGACAGTGGACATTTTAGAGAGATTCATTTCTTTCATCAGCTGGTACACCCGACCTTCACTGATGGATGTGCAAAAATCACGCGCAAGACAAAACCCGATTTTGCGGCATCCCAGGCGCTGACCAGTTTTGGCATAGATCTCCAGAATCTTTTGCCGGATGTGCTGTCCTACTTTTTAGTATACATCAAGATATTGAGGTTTCCAAACTGTGCGTGGGCTGTATGGGTTTCGGACAGGCGGGAACCATGCACGACTGGACACTGGATGAACAGCAGAGCGAAGCGGCGATTCGGCGTGCCCTGGATTTGGGCATAAACTTTTTTGATACCGCAAACGGCTATTCAGCCAGGACTAGTGGGGAATACCTGGGAGGATACTCAAAAAGAATATTGCCAGAAACAAGGTGGTGCTCGTCTCCAAAGTGTATTTTAACGAAGGCCGCCTATCGAAAACGGCAATTCTGCAGGAGATCGACGGCAGCCTGAAACGCTCACCGCTTTGACTATGACACGCCTATTGAGGAAACCATGGAGGCGCTGCATGACCTGATCAAGGCGGGGAAGGTGCGGGCACTGGGAGCCTTGGCCATGTACGGCTACCAGTTTTACAATATGCAGACGACAGCAAAGCAGCACGGCTGGATGCCGTTCTCAGCTATGGAGAACCGCTTTAATCTGATTTACCGGGAGGATGAACGGGAGCTGATCCCCATCTGCAAGCAGATGCAAGTATCCCCGTTGCCGTACAGCCCCCTGGCGGCGGGTTATCTGGCGCGGCCGAAGTGGAGGTCGGATTCCGTTAGAGGAAAGACAGACCGGGTTGCCGTCGGGAAATATGACCACATGGAGCAACAGGATATTTTGGTGGTTCAGCGAGTGCAGGAGCTGGCCGAGAAGCACCGCTGCACCATGTCCCAAATCGCCATTGCGTGGCAGTGGGCAAAGGGCGCCGCCTCGCCCATCATCGGCGCAACGAAGGTACGATATTTGGACGATGCGGTCGGTGCCCTGGATGTGGCGCTTACATTAGAAGATGTGGATTATCTGGAAAAACTCTATGTCTCCAATCCTATTGTAGGAGCTATCGACAAAAATCCAGAGCAGGGCGTCATGCCGCTGGATGAGAAGAAATAGGAGGAACAAAATATGCCCTATGCAGCAATTGCGACGGTCTCCAACCGGGACGATGAAGTCAAATATACTCTGGTTCAGCTCTATGCAGGAGCTGCTTGCGCTCTGGAGCAGTTCGACCCGTATCGCACCGCCATTTAGGAGTGGTTGATCTATGGTCTACACAGAGGACAGGTTGTCTCAAGCAAATGTGGCAGATTATTAATTTTGACTTCACAAGAAACAAATTTAATGATACAATTATTAAAATAAAATTGTTTCATATAAAGATATTATGAATTTGACAACAGCGATTTTTTGATTATTTATGGCGCCCATTTGGCAATGTCCGTGAGCTGCTGAAATATGCAAGAACTGGCTCTCGAGAAGATAAAATCTATGCTGTAATTTGACTGAAAAGTAAACCGCGCTTTTCCGGAACCCAGATTGTGTGATATAATAAAACATAAAATGTTACCTATTTGGAGTCTGTGATCAGAGGTCTTGCTATGGAAGGTGAACTGGGGCAGCCGTTAAATGCTCTGCTCAAATATGAAAAATTGATTTTGTCCAAAGAAGAAACCACATCCGGCCATGGATGCGGCTTCTTTCCTGCGGACTTTTCATGCCCTGCGCCAGTCTGTCCCTGTGACAGTGCGGCGCAGGGCTTTTTTCTATCTTCTGAAAGGAGTTAAAGCGTATGAGCCTGAAACACAATTGTCCCGTCTGCGGGACGTCCTTAGGAGCGGAGACTGGCGGGCCGGCAGGAAATCTGCTACAGTCTGAGACCGTACATCAAAAAGCAGATGCAGGCGCGGGGGTATCTGCTGCTCCTCAAGCTGAGCCGGGCATACATCAGAACCCGGACGCCCAGAAGCTGGTCAAGGAAAGCGCAAGGTATCTGGAGGAAGAAAAGATCTTTGAACTGGATATGGCCGGGCAGGAGGAATTTATCCGGCAGAAGATTACTGCTGACGAGAGAGGATGCATAAATGGATAGCGGGAAAATCATGGCCTTTTTGCAGGAGCATTGGTGTTTTGCCGCCCTGGTCATGGGCGTGCTGGTGCTGATTGGAGCCGTCCGGAACTGGAACTGGCTCTGTGATCCAACCGGCACACCGGATGTTCACCATCATGGCCGGGGATACCGACGGGCGATCTTCTTTCTGCTGGGAATCGTGCTGATCGTGGTGAGTATCTGGAGCTTCGTACTGGTATTGTGAGGAAATTTGGTATGAACATACGAATTCAATCCTTTGACAATCTGCATGACAACAGAGTTCTGCGTTATTGTGCCGATTTTGAGGCGAATACCCTGAACATGGACACCCAAACCGAAGCCGGAAAGATCGTATCCGTTCACTTTTCAGGTCTGCTGGCCCACTGGTTTGAAAATGTGATCCAGAACAACATCCTTTTTGGAATGGATGAAATTACCGTTAGCGGTTTTTTTGAGCAGTACACAGAATAGCTGGACCGCTCTCTCCAATACGGCTTTCCTGCCTGCTGTAACGCCGAGGAACTGCGGCAAAGGATGACGCGGGAGAATATACGGATATTTGTTATTGATTCCGCCCTTTGACTATGTGGGTTTGTGCTGGCTCAGAGGATGGAAATACAATGGCTCTAACGGTTTATGAAGCGCAGGCCCACGGTCATGACTGGAATCATGATGACTATGGCCATGTAAATATCATTTACCGCTACGGCAACAGCAAGCCCCGCCCCAGACCAGATTGGTGCAAGAGGATGGAGGCCATGTGGGCGGATAAAAGTGTCTACGGGCGCCTGTCCCCGGCTGTAAGGCGAGCTGCCGCCGGGAGCAGCCGGGCGGGCGGATGGGACAGAGGCTGGTGTTTCAGCCTGGGGATGGGCTGGAGCTGGAAATTAAGGAGGAAAACAAGATGGAACTGCTGGAACAATGCCAAATTTGGAATGAAAACGACGAATACCAAAAGATCATTGATGCGCTGGAGGCTGTCCCTGCCGGGGAGCGTACCCCGGAGATGGACAGCGAACTGGCACGGGCCTACAACAATCTGGCGGAACTTGGGGATCGGGAGCTGTTTAAAAAAGCGATTGCTCTGCTGGCCCCCCATGAGGAATATTTTGAAGGCGACCATTGCTGGAATTTCCGCATGGGTTATTCCTATTACTATCTCGACCAAGAGGGCCGGGCACTGCCTTATTTCCGCAAGGCGCTGGAGGCCCGTCCCGGCGACGAGGATTCGCAGATGCTCATAAATGACTGTGAAAAGCGTATCACCCTCCCACGATTTGAAAAATGCTTCCGGGAGCGGACAGAGGCGGCATGGGAAGCCTTTGCCCAACAGGAGGCCGGGCTGCGCCGATTTATGGACGAGGATAAAAACCGTGAACGCGGCGAGGAATTGATCGGGCAGTGCGAAAAAATCCTGAACTTTGCTTTTGACGAAATCTGTTTTGAGATGGGCTTCAATGGAAAAAAGCATGAGCTGATCCTCACCCCGGAGGGAAATCGGGTGAAGCTGTTCCAGCTTGTTTACTTTCAGAAGCACGCGCCCAAAGAGGTGCTGGAGCACTGGAACATCCTGGTGGGCCGCCAGTCCAATCCGAACATCGGCCTGCGCTCTGGCGGCTGGGAGATTTCCGGAGATGATGTGCAGCTCTGGTTGGAACAGCAGGGCGAAAACAGCTTTGCTCTCTCAGCCTACTGTGAAAAACTGCTGCCCCTGCTCCGGGAGGATGAGAACCGGGTATGGTGGATTCTCACCAACCTCACCGACCAGGTGCTGGGCGAAATCCCCCATATGAGATACATAGACTCTTTTGATATGCTGGAGACTCCCAGAGAGGAGCCTTGCGTTCTCCTCTCGAAGCTGCCGGACGAGTTAAAAGGGATGGGGCTTGACCTTTCCATCGACCCGGAGGTTCTTTTGGAGAGCTATACTGGGTATGAGATGAAACCGGATGAAAATCCCGATGCTGATTGGCGGCTGGATATTATCGCCGGCATCACCTGCTGCCCGCCTTTTATCAACGACTACATGAGTGCGGAGAGTGGCTGCATGGACGATTTTCACGCTGACGGCGCTGTGGCGGGCTTTTTCTGTTATCCTCTGGATACCCTGCGCGATGAGAACGGCAGTCAGAAAATCTTTGACTTCCGGGAGAAGCTGGAATCGGCGCTGCTGGCGGACGCTGGGGAGGATGCTGTTACCCTGACCGGCGGGGCCACCGGTCTCTACTGCGGCTATGTGGACTTCATCGCCTGGGATTTGAGAGCCGTCCTGAATGCGGCTCAGGAGTTCTTTGACGAAACCGATCTGCCCTGGGCAAGCTTCCATGTGTTCCGCCGGGATGTGGGGACAGTGACTCTGAAGGAACCGGAAGGGGATAAGCCTGAAGATGACGGGTTTGATGACGAAGAATCCCTGGACAATCTGGAGTACATCCCCTACACCCCGGAGAATGCAGAGGCATTTTACCGGCAGTTGGAACGGTGGAACGACGAGGACGAATACACCCGCTGCATCGCGGCGCTGGGGACGATCCACAAGGACCAGTGGGACTATCGCGCCGCCTATGCCATGGCACGGGCGCTGGAAAACTACGCCATCATTGGGGACCATGAGGAGGGTACCCCCAACTACAAGGGGGATAAGGCGCTCCTGCAGGCTATTGAGATGCTGGAGTCCGTCCGGGAGGAGGGCCAGGACAAGGCGGAGTGGAATATGCGGATGGCCTACGGCTATCAGTATCTCCACGGCCAGGAGGAAAAAGCCATTCCCTACGCCCAGCGGTGGGCGGAGCTGGACCCGGAGGATGAGGACGCCCCGGCAGTGATCCGGGAGTGCCGGCAGGAGATCCGGAACCGGCAGCGCAGCCGGAAAAAGAAAACCAGGTTTGCGCCCGGCGACACTCCCTTTGAAGGCTTTGATTTTACAGACTTTTGGGATGATGATGAGTACGCTCTGAAAGAGTATGTCAGTGAGCCACCCTCCGATGAACTGATCGCCAGTGTGGAGGAGGAGTTGGGCTACAAGCTGCCTGCCTCTTATATCTGCCTGATGAAACAGCACAACGGCGGGATACCGGCCAATACCTGCTATCCCAGCGACGAACCAACCAGTTGGGCGGATGACCATATAGCCATCACCGGCATCTTTGGCATTGGCCGGGAGAAGGACTATTCTCTCTGCGGAAAGCTGGGCAGCCGGTTTATGATCGACGAGTGGGAATATCCGGCCATCGGCATAGCCATCTGCGACTGTCCCAGTGCAGGACACGATATGATCTTTCTGGACTACCGGGACTGCGGCCCCCAAGGAGAGCCTGCGGTGGTCCATGTGGATCAGGAGAACGACTATAAAATCACCCGTCTTGCCGACAGTTTTGAGGAGTTTATCTGCGGTCTGGAGAACGAGTCTGTCTATGATATGGATGAAGATGATGACAACGAGGATGATGACACTGACGAAGAAGCCGATCAGGATAGCAGAGGCGCCTTCGCCGGCTTTGTCCTGATGTCCAAAGGAAGCTGGGACAAGGCCCAGTTCATTCAGGATATGAAAGCAAAGTGGGACATCACCGTGGAGGAGGATGAGGACGGGGGCAACCGCGACGACGCTGTGGTCTTTGAAGTGGGCGGCATGATCGCCGCTGTAAGCCTGATGCCCTATCCTATCCCTGACGGCGAGGCCGAACTGAACGCAGAAAACAACTATATGTGGCCGGAGGCGGTCAAGGCCGCCAAGGAGCACTGCGCCCATATCATGGTGGCGGTCCTGGGCAAGGAGGAAAATCTGCTGGAGCGTGGCAAGTTCTACGCCAAGCTGGTGGCCGCCTGTTGCCGCCAGAAATACGCCGCCGGCGTCTACACCAGCGGCGTGGTGTTCGAGCCTCGGTTCTATGAGGGCTTTGCCGATATGATGCAGGAGGATGAACTGCCCATTTTCAACTGGATCTGGTTCGGCCTGTATCGGAACGAGGGCGGCATGAGCGCCTACACCTATGGTATGGAGGTGTTCGGCAAGGACGAAATGGAGGTGCTGAACACCGGCGCCGAGCCGGGAGAACTGCGAGACTTCCTGGCCAGCCTTGTGTCCTATGTGCTGGAAAATGATGTGGAACTTCACGACGGGGAAACCATCGGCTTTTCGGCAGAAGATAAGCACACCATCACCCGCAGCAAGGGCGTGGCTCTGCCGGATCAGATGACCTTGAAAATCTCCTATGTGCCTGCCGGGGACGATCCAGAGCAGGATGATGACGACAGCATAGGCATGGACGATGCCTCCTGGCACATGGAAAGCATTGAGGAGAAAGAACTGGAAATCGACCCCATCAATGCCTGCAGCCACATGGCAATCTACCTGCGCTGGTGCATAGAGCATGACCTGATGGAAGAAAACTTCCTGTCAGAGCATAGCGAAGTTGTAAAACAGGTCAAAGCCGATCCTGCCAACGTGGATTTGCGGGCGTTCATCCGTGAGAAGCTGTTCGGCTGCTTGTACTCCGCCCTGTTCAATCAACAAGGCCGCGCCTTTGCCGGGTACTACTACGGAGAGGGCGACAGCCCTTACTTTCCCAGTGATGTGGATGACTACGCTCTGCAATATTTCGGCCCAAAGCGGTATCACTCCAATGAATTTCAGCAGGAAGCCTATCTGTTCATTCCCTTTGACGAGGACTATTATCAGGCCATGGCAAAGGTGATTGATAAACGTTTTGTCAACTGGCAGGGACAGGGCTTTGATGAGGATACTTTGGAGCCTTCCGATGTGGCTCAGGCTATCATGGAGTATCTGGACTGCGAGTGCACCTATTTCCCTTCCATGAAGGACGACGACCCCATCATGTCGGCGTACAGCTACGCCCGGCGGCTGGGCGTGCGGGAGGGCTTTATTCCCGTGCTTGTCAAGCCGGACGAAACGCTGCTGGAGTGCCTGGTAATGAACGCCGACCCGGAGAACGAGGCGGACTGCTATGAATTTGACCTCAAAACTGTGACGGGGTACCGGAAGAAGATTCTGGATGCTCCCATCAAAGACGGAAAGGCTGTCTTGGAGCAATTGGCCGGACAACGCAGGGAAGAAGCCGAGGATGACGATCTGGACTGGGCGGAAGAAGTCCTGGGCGAAATGGAAGGCGGCTATGATAACTGCCGTTTCTCCTGTTACTGGGATTCTGACACTAACATGACTTATCCGCTTATTCTGGCGAAAATTCCGGTGAAGAATCCGTGGGATATTTTCGCATACCTGCCCTTTGGCAACTGGAACGAGTGTCCCGACACACCGGAGCTGATGGCGGCGGCAAAATACTGGTTTGAGCAGTATGGCGCGGTCCCTGCGGCTATGACCCATGATGAATTGGAATTTGAACTCCCGGCCCCCATTTCCAAAGAGAAAGCCATGGAGGCAGCCACGGAGCAGTATGGTTTTTGCCCGGATATTGTTGACCAGGAGCAGGATGATCCCACAGTGGGTAACTTGGCGGATGTCCTGTGGCAGTCCACTGTCTGGTATTTCTGGTGGGATTGAGAAGGGAGGAGGAGCGCATCCTGGCGCTTAGGGATTTGGCCGCGGCCCCGGAAATCTTTGCGCGGGCCGAAACACTGTGGCTCACCTCAGAACTGGACGATCTGGAGGATTTGGTGGATAAGGCTCTGCCCTGCCTGATGGACTGGGCAGAGCCTTATCTGTAATGGAGAGAGGCAGTCTGCACAAGCAGCAAGGTGCCGGAGGAAACTTTCTCCGAGCAGGATCGGGTGAATATCTTAATGGATTTTGTAAAGCAAGGGTATTACCAGCAAGCGGGGGCCTTTGTGAAACAGTTCAGCGAGCCGTTTTATCAGATTATTGTCTCTCAGCCTTTTTTGTTATGTTGTTCCTATTATTGTTTCGGGTGTAATGATGGGCAACAAAATATAAATCTTCTTTCTTTGGCAGCAGTATTATACAGATTCTATAAAATGTGGGATGAAATATATTGTATTTATATAAGAAATACGATATAATGACATCGTGAAATAATGGAGCGTGAAAAATGTGATCTGTAAAACTGCACCGCAGGATCAAAGTACAATTAAATACAACAATATGAAAATGATCCTCGATATTATTCGGGACAGCCGCGAGGTTTCCCGCAGTGAAATTGCGCGAATGACCGGCATGAGTCCTACAAGCGCGACCCGGATTGTCGGATCCCTGGAAGAATGTGGACTTGTCAGGGATATGGCGGCGGTTTCAAATGGGGTTGGACGTAAGGCCGTCATGCTCGATGTGGAGGAGAACGCTTTTTATTGTATCGGGCTGGACATTTCCGAAACCAATTTAAAACTCTGTATCCTCAACTTTGGCGGGCAGATCGTCGCGCGGGGCGCCGCGCCAGCGCCGGGCGATTCTTTTCAGCCGGAGGAGGTTGTTGAGATTTTTTACAGGATGTACCAGCGGCTTGCTATACAAGCAAAAATCCCGATGGAAAAAGTTGCTGCAATTGGGGCTGGCGCGGTTGGGACGGTCGACTCCAAAACCGGAGAGGTCATATTCGGGGATCTGATCCGGTGGAGTCATGTGCCGATCGGGCAGATGATAGAGGCGCGGTTCGGCCTTCCCACCTATGTGGATAATGATGTCAAATGTGCGATTATCGGGGATTGCTCCACACCGCCGATCAAGGGGGCGGATGATGTTGTTCTATTAAGCTTTGGGTGCGGTGTAGGCGGCGCAGTGATCCATAGGGGACGCTTAGTACGCGGCTCCATCAACTCCGCAGGCGAGATCGGACATACCATCGTGGACTATACCGACGGCCGGCTCTGCTCCTGTGGACGGCGTGGGTGCGCGGCGGCCTACTTGACCAAGGACCAGATCATCCAACAGGCGGCAAAATCCTGTCCGGGAATCTCCAGCCTTGAAGAGATCATGGCTGCATGGGAGCGCAGGGAGCCTTGGGCGGAAGCCCTTCTTGACCGGATAAGCACTTATATGGCAATCACCGTAAGCAACGCCGCTTGTTTTCTCAATCCACGCAATATGATACTGGGCGGAAAGCTGATGAACGAATCTCCCTTCCTGTTTGATCTGGTGCTGGAAAAATACAGTGCTATGATGTACCCCCCGCTGCGGGGAGCGACCACTTTTATCCGTTCCCCGCTGGGTACGGACGCAACCTGCGTCGGCGGTGCAATGATCGCGGTGGAAAAACATGTGTACAAGGTTATGCGCTCGGCGTCGGAGTGATGCGCTGCGGGCGCGGCCGTTTCTGCCGCTTTTTTGTTTTAGAGCCGGGATTTTCCCGGCTGTTTTTTATTAGATAAAAAAGCTGACAAAAATTAATATAAAAATTTGTGATTATTTATAATTATTGTTGAAAGTTGTTGACAAATCATGCTGTTTTGTTGATAATGTAGTCATGTTATTTTTTTATTGCCATTTAATAACGCCACGGGAGAAATTAAAAAGGAGTGTATTAATATGGGACCGGTCCGGATTACAGAAGCCGACAGCTTCTTCTTTGAACGGCAAAAACTGCCGCTGCCTCATTTTACCGCTGAAGATTATCTGGCAAGACTGGACCTGCTCACCGGCCGGATGCGCGAAAAGGGCGTCAGCCATGTCGTGATCTACGGTGATAGGGAGCATTTCTCCAACATTGACTATTTTTCCAGTTATGATTGCCGCTTTGAGGAGGCCCTGCTGGTGGTGGATAAGGAGGGCGGACGTTGGATCATTGCCGGCAATGAAGGGATGGGATACAGCTACCAAATCCCCTATCCGATCAACCGGATGCTCTGCCAGCACTTCAGTCTCCAGGGGCAGCCCCGCGACAGCAGTCTCGCGCTTGAAAAGTTGTTGGAACAGACTGGGATCCGGCGGGGAAGCCGCGTCGGTGTGGTAGGATATAAATATTTTTATCCTGCGTACACCGCCGATCCGCTGCACAGCTTTGACGTGCCGATGTATATGATGGAGGCGATCTTTGCGGCGGCGGGCCGGGAGAATGTGGAGAATTTCACCAGTGAGATCACTGGACTGCCGGACGGCATCCGGATGCGGGTTTATACGCCAAAAGAGATCGCCTGGGCGGAATACAGCGCGACAAAATCCGCCGATGTGTTGCTCAACCTATTTGACGCGCTCGAGGTCGGCGGGCAGGAGCTGGAAACCTCACGCCATGGGCGGATTGATTTCACGCCGGTGTGTATGTACAGCCTTGTCAATTTTGGAGCGTTCAACCTTTCGCTCGGCCTGCGCAGCCCAGATGACAGCATTTTGAACTTGGGAGATCCCTGCGGGCTTTGCTACGGCGCCCGAGGGAGTCTGACCTCCCGTACCGGGATCGCAGCAAGCAGTGGGGACGACTGGCCGCGGGCGCTCGCGGAGGAGCTGGAAAATTTCTATATGCCGTTTTGGTCCGCGATCGCCGCATGGTATGAAACCATTCGGGTTGGGACGACCGGCGGCGCGCTTTACGACGCGGTTATGAAAATAATAGGCGGTCCCGAGTTCGGCGTCGCCCTCAATCCCGGTCACAACACAGGGATGGATGAATGGACGAATTCTCCCGTTTATCGAGGCTCCACGCTGCCGGTTTTGAGCGGCGCCTATATGCAGTGCGACATCATTGCGTCGCGGCAGGAGCCGTATTTCCATAACGCGATCTGTGAGGATACCGTTATCATCGCGGACGAGACGCTGCGTGCCGGGATTGCAGCGCAATATCCTGAAATGCACGCCCGCATTCGGGCACGGCAGGAGAAGATGCGTTCGGCGCTTGGCATCCGGCTGGATGACAGCGTCCTGCCGATGAGTAACCTCAACGGCGTATATTTTCCCTTTATGCTGGATATATCCCGCGTTTTTGCCAAATAAGGCGCGGGCCTATTTAAAAATTCAGGAGGTAGCTATGAAAAAGTTTTTGTGTGGATTGTTTGCATTTGTCCTCTCTGCATCCCTGCTGGCCGGGTGCCAGTCGCCCGCCCCAACGGATACCGCTGCTTCGGCCAGTACCGCGTCTCTGGGCGATACACAGGCAAACCAGCCGGAGGACGGCCGGATTAAAATTGGAGTTTCCTTTGCATCCGAGGCGCAGTATCGTTTTAAATTCGATAAACAGATTATGGAGCAGAAGGCGGAGGAGCTGGGCGCCGACATTATCTTCCAGTATGCGAACTACGACGCAACCAAACAGGCCAATCAGGTTGAAAATCTGATCTCCCAGGGGATTGACGTGCTGGTTCTGAATGTGGTAAGCGGCAATATGGTAAACCTTGTGGAAAAGGTACGCAGCCAGGGCATCCCGGTCATTACCTTTGACAACACGGTCGAGGGCGCGCAGGTCGACTTGAATGTGGACCGGGACAATGTGAAGGTTGGGCGGCTCCAGCTTGAAGCGGCTCTTGAATATATGGGACCGGAGGGCGGCAACGTCGTGCTGGTCAAGGGAGACCCCGGCAGCGCGGTGGCACAGCGGATCAGCCAGGGCTATGAGGCTGTCGCGGCGGAGCACCCGGAGCTGAACATTGTGGCTGATCAGTTCCATGAGGCGTGGAGTCCTGATAAGGCACTCAAAACCGTCGAAAATGCGCTCTCTGCAAACAACGATGATATTCAAGCGTTTGTCGCGTCCGCCGACTCGGTCGCTTTGGGCATCGTTCCTGCGATCAAAGCAGCGAAGCTGGACGGCAAAGCGTTCCTCTGCGGGATGGATGTGGAGATCTCCGCCGCCAAGCTCATCAATGAGGGCGTTATGACCATGAGCATTTGGACTGATATTGTCTCCGGCGACCAGCGCACGATCGAGGCCGCGGTTAAACTGGGCAAGGGTGAGGAAATCACGCCCGACGAGATCCAGCAGATCGGCGGGTTTGACATTCCAGTCCTTTTGGTGGACGTTATGCCCGTCACAAAGGATAATTTGCGCCAGTGGCTGGATGAGATCGCTCCCGCCGGGTGGGCAACCGAGGAGGAGATCTTCGGCTGACCGTGAGATATCATAAAAACGCTCTGATTTGACCGTTTAACGCGGGGCCTTCCGGCCCCGCTATTATAAAGCAAAAAAGGGGGCGGCATTTTGCCGAATGCAGTATTAGAGATCCGCGGGCTGACCAAACGCTTCCCCTCCGTCCTTGCGGTCGACCGGGCTACCCTGTCGATTGAGCCGGGCAAGGTCCATGCGATTGTCGGTGGAAACGGCGCCGGAAAATCCACGCTGATGAAAATGCTTTCAGGCGTTTATCCATATGGGAGCTACGAAGGAGAATTTTTTGTGGATGGACGGCCCTGCCGGTTCCGGTCGATTATGGACGCGGAAGCCAACGGCATTTCGATGGTCCCGCAGGATTTAAACATGGTCAACGAGATGACGGTTGCAGACAATCTGTTTATCAATCGCCAGCCGGGACGTGCAGGGCTGGTTAACCAAGCTGTTATGATGCGCAGAGCGCAGGAGATCATCGACGACTTTGGGCTGCATATCAACCCCAACAGCCTGGTCAAGGAGATCGGTATCGCACAAAAGCAGCTTATTGTGATCGCCCGTGCGATGCACAATCAGGTCAAAGCATTGATTTTGGACGAGCCGACCGCCACGCTTTCCAGTGAGGAAAGCGAGCTGCTGTTTGCCAAGGTGCGGGAGCTGCGCGGCAAAGGGATCGCCTGTATCTATATCTCCCACCGTCTGGAGGAGGTACAGAGTTTGTCGGACACGATTACAGTCATGCGCGATGGACGGATCATTGAAACCGATGCGGTTGAGCGCATGGACGAGCGGCGGATCGTTTCGCTGATGGTCGGCCGGGATGTGGACGATTTCTATCCTCCGCGTACGAACAAGCCCGGCGATGTGGTTTTCCGCGCAAAAGGCGTTACGGTTTACAACCAGAAATTCCCGGATAAAAAGGTGGTCGACAATGTGGCGTTCGACCTGCGCTCCGGCGAAATCCTTGCGGTCTATGGGCTGGTCGGCTCGGGGCGCACCGAGATGGCGATGGGGATGATCGGCGCTTGGAAGGGCAACGTCGAATGTGAGGTTGAGGTCAAGGGCAAGGCCGTTGTAAGCCGCAACCCCGCGCAAGCGCTCAAAAACGGCATCAGCCTGCTGCCTGAGGACCGCAAGCGGGAAGGTGCGATCGCCAGGCAGTCCGTAGGGAGCAACATCTCCGCCTCGAGCCTGCCGCGCTTTTCAAAATTCGGTGTGATAAACAGCCTGCTGGAAAAGCAGAACAACCAGGGGATGATCCGCTCCATGTCCATCAAGACCCCGTCGATGGACGCTCTGATCGAAACGCTCAGCGGCGGCAATCAGCAGAAGGTTATTCTGTCGCGGCTGATCTCGGCTGATTCGCCGGTTTTGATTCTGGATGAGGCGACGCAGGGGGTCGATGTGGAAGCAAAAACACAGATCTACAATATTCTGAACAATCTTACAGCACAGGGCAAGGCTATCTTGTTTATCTCGTCTGACATTGCGGAAGTGATGGGGATTGCCGACCGGATCATGGTAATCCGCCACGGCAGAGTAGTCAAAATTCTTGATAATCAGGCTCTCGATAAGGAGCAGGTGCTTTGGTATGCGACGGTCGGAGATGAAGGAGGAAAATAAATGGCTGGCAGAGATATCAAATCCATTTTAACCGGCAAAGCTGGCAAGAATATCGTGATGGCGGCCGGCGTCATCATCCTGATGTGTATCTTTAATCTGTTAACCGGCAACATTTTCACTTCCGTGCGAAATCTTACGCTGCTGATGAAGCAGGGTTCGGTACTTATGATTGTGGCGTCAGGGCTGATGCTGCTGCTGATCGAACGCAATTTTGACCTGAGCGGCGGCGCTGCGGTCTATTTTGTCAGCGTGATTGCGGCCCAGTGTGCCGTTACCTATAAACTCCCGCTGCCCTTCGCCCTGCTGATTGCGATGCTCTGCGGCCTGCTCATGGGCGCACTCAATGGTTTTTTCATCGGCTATGTGGGTATCCCTGCGTTTATCGGTACGCTGGCCGCACAGCTTTTGTTCAAAGGGGTCGGCTACACATGGACCAATGCGGCGACGATTGGTCCGCTTTCAGACGAGTTTGCATGGCTGAGCGAGGGATACATCCCACCCGCCGCGAGCGCGGTTTTAATTGTGGCGGTTGCATTGGCCGCCTGCCTGTTCTGCATTTTCGACTATAAAAAAATGCGCCAGTGGTATGGCAGTGTCAACCGCCTGTTCACCCGCATCGCAGCGATTGTGATTGCCGCAGTTCTGGCAATTTGGATCTTCACCGGCTATTACGGCATACCGATGTGCGTGTTTTTTGCGGGGATGATGGCCTCGATTACGGGGTTTATCTCCAACAAGACCGTATTTGGACGGCATATTTACATCATCGGCGGAAATCCGGAGGCGGCAAATCTTTCGGGAATTAAGACAAAGCGCCGCATCTTTCAGTCATATGTCTATATGGGTGTGATCTATGGTGTAGCGGGCATTGTGATTACCGCGCGGCTGGGCGGCTCCACCGCTACCTCCGGAAACCTGCTCGAGCTGGACGCCGTTGCGGCGGCCTGTATCGGCGGGACGAGCATGTCCGGCGGCGTCGGCCGGATCACCGGCGTTGCGCTGGGCGTGCTGGTGCTTTCCGCTGTGGACAATGTGATGAGTTTGATGAACGTCTCCTCGTATTTGCAGATGGTGGTCAAGGGCTTAATCCTGCTTCTGGCAGTCTGTATGGACGTCTGTATGAACCAAACCAAATTCCGCCTGAAGAAGGCCAAATAAATAATAAACAGAGGGAAAGATATGAAAATTGCTGTCGGCTTATTTTATCTGGAATGCAACACCTTTAACCCCGATCTGGTTGGACGGGAGCAGTTTATCTTCGCCGAAGGCCAGCAGGTGCTCCCCTATCTGCATGTATGTGATATCTTCCAAGAGGAGGGTTTTGAGCTGGTGCCAACCATTATGGCCTCCACACTGCCTGCCGGACGGCTAAAAGAGGACGATTTCTGGTTTTTTGCCAATAAGATTTTGAATACTGTGAGGGCAACCCCTGATCTGGACGGCATCTTTCTGCACCTGCATGGTTCGATGGAGGTCGAAAACATTGGCTCCGGAGATCTGCGGCTTGTGAAGGAGCTGCGGCGGATTGTTGGGGACAGCCTGCCGATCGGCATCGCGCTCGATGCGCATGCCAACAACGACGCGTCCCTTGCCGATTATGTAAACATGATGCGTGGATACCATACGATTCCTCATTCGGACCAGCCGGAAACCGAACAGGCGGTAGCGCGCGCGCTGGTGAAATTTATCCGGGAAAAGCGGCGGATCAAACCTGCGCTTACCATTGTACCCGCGATCATCTCGGGAGAAAAAGGGCTTTCTGCCGTCGAACCGCTCAAAGGTCTGATTGAAAAAGCAGAAGCTTACGAACAGATGGAAGGAATTGAAAGCGCAACCGTCTTTATGGGCGATCCGTGGTCAGACTGTCCAAACAGTCATCTTTCGGTCGTCGTGGTTCCCGAGCGGGAGGAATATAGCGAAAAGGCCCGTGCGCTTTCACGGGAGCTGGCGCAGGAAATGCTTGATTTGCGCCGTCAGTTTGACTTTGAGGTACCGGCGTTGCGTCCGCCCGAGGCGCTTGCATGCGCGCTGGCGTTTGAAGGCGGGCAGGTATTCATCACCGACTCGGGTGATAACACAACCGGCGGGGCGGTGGGTGAAGGCACCGAGATGCTCCGTCTGATCACGGCCTGCCCCGATTTAAAGGGTAAAAAGGTTTTGATTGCCGCGATCCATGATGACGCTGCGTTTGCAGCCTGTATGCAGGTGGAAATCGGCCAGCCGGTTTCGCTGACGGTTGGCACCGGACGGGATGAAACTTCCATTTCGACCAAAATTTCCGGAGTGCTCAAATGCCGCGGCAAGGTGCTTGGCTATCTCAATACCGACAGCGACGAGTGCGGGTCCTGCTGTACGGTGTCGCTGGGTGCGGTGGATGTTGTGATCTCCAACGCGGCGACTTCTTTTATTACGCCGGGACATTTTGAGGCCGCGGGAACGCCGCTCGATCATTATGACATTTTGGTCATCAAGCAGGGGTATCTGTTTGCGCAGCTCAGACCGTTTGCCAAATTGGCGATGATGGCGGTTACAAAGGGCGCCACCTATCAATTTATTGAAGAACTGCCGTACAAGCATCTTATGCATCCCATCTTTCCGTTTGAGGATGCTCATAAAATCCAGTCTATGGCGAATGAAAACTGAATCGCAGCTTATTTCAAAGCGAAGCCGTTGTATCTACAGCCTAAAAAGCCGCAGGCAGGGCATGAATGCCCTGCCTGCGGCTTTTTTGTAGCTTTAGCGAAAGAAATCAACCAGCTATGCTGGTAAGAATAGAAATCTTAAGATACAAGAAATCCTCCTTTTGCTAAAATAGATGAGGGTTTGCCGGCCGCATCAAGGCAAAAGGAGAATATTGTCATGAAAGACGTAAAGACTTGTGCAAACCACGCGTTCTACGCGTGGTTTTGATTTATGAAGCGGTTGATTATGCGATGCCTGATAACTGTCTAACGACTCCCGTTTAAAGCAATCAACTTCTCGATAATCTTTTCCCGATATTCTGTATGACGCGGCATACCTTTGCCTAAACCGCCTCGCTTTGGAAACTGGAGCTTGAGGAAACCGCCGTTCTTCAACGTGATCGAACAGTTGACAGCTCCCATAATAGCGTTTTTTATCTCACAGCTTTGAATATCTGCCAGCGGAAAACAAACGCCAATATCTTCTGCCACGGTCCTTCTTAAGTCTGGCACGTGATAGAACTCATTTAAATACTTGCGTTCTTCACATTCAGATACTATCAAATAGTCTTTTGTGATACCAATATATACATCAAATCTTGATGTTTTTTTTGTTTACTTGAAGCGTAACACCATGTATACCTGCCGTAAGCGTTTCGCCGTTGGGAATGCATGTTTCCAAAACCTGTATCATTCTGTGCTCGTCAAAAATGCCATTCAAAAGATTCTCCTCCAGTTAAAGATTTGATGATGAGTTTGTCTGTCCCATTTTAACATAACTTTATTAATATGAAAAGAATATGCCTTTTAAAAGATAGTCCTTTTTGCGGAGATGCGGTACAGGCATATTTCTAAATTTAGCAAAGATTCTTTTTGATGATTGTAAAATTTCCCTTGACGGAAATATTCAAATCAGATAAAATGGAAAAAAAGAATAATGAGAATCTCGAGCAAAATAGCCTAAAAAGAGGAAGTTTCTTCATGGCCTTTTGCCTGGACCCACGGATGATCGGTTTATCACAGCGGTGGTCCACGGGGTTGCCGTAGAAATGCGGCCGCCTTCACATTTTGAAAAGAGATCGACGAAGCGTTAAAGAGACGGCTTTTTAGTTGTGCGCAGTTATGCCTGGCGGCAGGCAGCCACACCGGAAGGCTGTCTTATACCGTCTGTTTTTGTGAAGGCTGCCACAGTTTGGTGTGGCGGCCTTTTATTGTTATAAAGCCGTTTAATATTGTATAAGGAGGAGGCGTCCGCCTTGGAAAACCAGTTTAGTCCGACATTTGAAAAATTGTTATCCCGCGAGGAAATCATCGCTTCGGTGATTCGCAACTGGACTCCCGAAAGGGTAATTGAACAGATTCCCGTAACTGAAGCGTTAGGACGTATCCCATCCGCAAAGGTTTGCTCTGTATGGACACTTCCGGTGGTTCGATCCTCTGCTGGGGATGGTATTGCTGTTGATTCGTCCCGGTTTGCACAGGGGATACCGGATACCTCCGGCTGGATACAGGGACGTGATTTTGTCCACGCCGATACAGGGGATGATTTTGACGATGCTTTTGACGCGGTGATAATGGTCGAAGATATCGCGTTCTCCCCAGAAGGGCGGCTGACGATCCGGGATGGGGTTCAAGTGTATCCTGGATACAATGTGCGCCCGGCAGGCTCTATCGTCCAAAAGGGAGAGGCGCTGGTGAGAGCCAATCTCCCTTTGCGTCCCAGGGATTTGGCCTGCCTTCAGATGGGCGGCGTGGGACAGATCTCTGTTTGGAAAAAGCCGGTTGTGGCCTTTATCCCATCGGGTAGCGAGCTGATTGCTCCAGGCACGCCTGTAACCCGCGGCAAAAATGTGGATACAAACAGCTTGCTTGTGCGTGAGACTATAAAACAGTTGGGGGCCGAGCCTCTGTGCCTTCCGATCGTTCCGGATGACTATGAGCCTATTCTGGAGGCCCTGGACAGCGCCCTCATCAAAGCCGACATCATTATTTTGGGAGGCGGATCCTCCAAGGGAGCAGAGGACTTTTCCGCCACCCTGCTGCACCAGCGTGGGAAGGTATTGTGCCATGGCGCGCAGGCGGTTCCCGGAAAGCCGCTGTGTGTCGCTATGATACAGGGAAAGCCTGTCATCAACCTGCCCGGTCCGTTCATGGCGGCCTATCATGGACTGGAGTGGCTGGTCAATGCCCTGGTTTCTCATTTTCTGATGCAGCCAAAGCAAGCGCGCCAGACTGTGAAAGCTACGCTGACCCAACCTGTAGAGGGCAGCGAAAGGGTTTCCATGCTGTTGGTGGTAGAGGTAAGCCGAAAACGGGATGGATCGGGCTATTGGGCAACGCCGTATAATTTTAAAAAGATTCCGATGAGCCGCACGGTTGCAGCAAATGGACAATATATGACGAAACTGGGGGAATCGCTGCCGGCCGGCAGCGAGATCGAGGTGGAGCTGCTGCGTGGTCCGGCATATATTCCAGATGCCGGCTGGGATTAAGGGGCTGTTTAAAAAATAATAATTCCCGCCGCCTTCTGTAAACAGAGGCGAAAAATTTGTCAATTGCGCTATTTTCAAACAAGCCCTAGAGAGTGCCTGAAAATCGGGGCTGCTTTGATTCTCAAAGAATTTCGAAACCAGGGAGGGTCCTGCGGTGCTGACCGTAAATTCAAACACGATGCAGAGAATTCCGGAGGGATATGAATTTGACTGGATCGCTCAAAACATCTTTTTTCCTATTTATCCGGTTATTGTGGATGATATTCTGGCCCGTATTCCCCGCCGGGACGGTGTTTTGATTGATGTGGGCTGTGGGAGCGGGCATCTGGGGCTGGCGCTTCTGGAACGGACACGGTATAAAGGCTGCTTGATTGATATCAATCAAACGGCGTTGGAACTGGGCCGTGCTCACGCGCGGGAACGGGGACTGGCTGACCGGGCAGTATTTATGCGGCAGGATGTGCATTCCATGGACTTTCCGGATGGATACGCCGATCTGATTATCAGCCGTGGCTCTTATCATTTTTGGGCAGATTTGGAGAAGGCTCTGACAGAGATATACCGGGTATTGGCTCCGGGCGGCAATACATATATCGGAGGCGGAATGGGAAGCGCGGCGTTGGCAGAATCCATCCGTCCGCAGATGCAGGCTGTTATGCCGGGGTGGCCCGATGGGCCGCTGCAACGCAGCGGTAAAATATCGACAGAATATTTGAACACTTTTTTGGAGCGCCAGAGCATCCCTCATGAAATCGTAGAAAACCAGGAGCAGGGACGCTGGATCATTATGCATAAATAGCATGGATTCGGGGTGTATTATGTCGGAAAATTGGAAGGAAAAGTGGGCTGCGGCATGGCCGGTTCTGCTGGTTTTGCCTATACTGGCGTTTGTGTTCTCATTTGGTGTTGGACGATTCTCCATTTCGCCGTCGGAGCTGCTGCACACATTGTTTTATCATTTTGCAGATCCCAGTCAAATTGTCGATTCCAATATGGAAACCACGCTGTTCAATATCCGGCTGCCTCGTATATTGGCGGTATTGCTGGTGGGGGGCGGACTATCTATCGCTGGCGCGGCTTATCAGGGGATGTTTAAAAATCCAATGGTATCGCCGGATATTTTGGGGGCCTCCGCTGGAGCCGGATTTGGGGCTTGTTTGGCTATGTTGATGGAGCTGCCTACTGTGTATGTCCAGATGTTCAGCTTTTGTGGAGGTATTTTGGCGGTATTCATAGCGGCCACAGCCACGCGCCGGTTCAGCATGGACCCGATTCTGGGATTGGTGCTGGGCGGTATGATGGTAAGCACCCTGTTCCAGTCCGGAACATCCACCATCAAGATTTTAGCCGATGCGGACAACAAGCTTCCGCAGATCACCTTTTGGCTGATGGGAAGCTTTAATGTCATGAACAAGGCAAAGCTGTTCAGCATTTTAATTCCTATCGGAGCAGGCTTTTTAATTCTTTTTCTGGTTCGCTGGCAGCTCAACGTCCTTTCATTTGGGGAGGATGAGGCCAGCAGCCTGGGAATTAAAACGAAACGTATACGCAGTATGGTCATCATCGCCTCCACGCTGATCACTGCTTCCTGTGTTTCCGTGTGCGGCATGGTGGGCTGGGTCGGGCTGGTCATCCCGCATGCGGGCCGGGCCTTTGTTGAGGTAAGATAACGATACCTTTTTTGCAGAGGGTGTTATCTTACCTCTTTTTGATGTATGTTAGATAGCATAACTCTTTACGTCGGCTCCTATCTGTCTGAAATAGGAGATACTTTCGGTAGGCTTGTCACCTGTATCAACTCTGCCGACAAAGCTATAAAAGATTTCGATTTTGCGGGTGTTCGTTTCCTTATCCAGTTCGTGAATAAGAATACGGTCAATAAATTCATGGACGTTTTCGTAGGTCAGTTCTTCAATCGCTGTGTATCTGCGTACCAGTGCGACAAACCTTTTTACGTCCGCGCTGCGCTCGGTGGCGTTGTCGATTTCCTGTGACAGCTCCGCAATCCTCCGGGTCAGCGTCTTTTTTTCTTCATCATAGCCGGAAGTCAGAAAAGCAAATTGTTCATCTGAAAGTTTCCCTAAAGCGTTGTCCTCGTAGAGCTTGCGGAATAAGATGTTCAGCTCGTTAATACGGTTCTGCGCCTTGTCAAGCTCTTTCCGCTGCTGTGTCAGCGTCTTTTGTACTGCCTTTGCGCTGCACTCGTTGGCTGTTTCGATAAACTCCTGTTCATGCTCTTTCACATAAGACGTTACTCGCTGCAAGTCTGCAAGGACAAGTTCTTTCAATACGCTTTTGCGGATATAATGCGTAGTGCAGAGCATATCATTTCTTGCCCGGTTGCGGTAGTTGCCGCAAGTGTAGGCGTGTTTCCGTTCAAGCGTCCCGGCTCCGCGTACTGCATACATTTTGTAGCCGCAGTCCCCGCAAAAGAGCAGCCCGGAAAACAGGTCAATTTCATCAACCTTTGTCGGGCGTTGCCGGGTGGCAATCCGCTTCTGTGCAAGTTCAAAGGTTTCTTCATCAATCAAAGGTTCGTGAGTGTTGGGGAAGAAATACCTTTTTTCCTCCGGGTTCTTTTTCGTCTTTTTCGACTTATAAGATACCTTGTAGGTTTTCCCGGTTATGGTATGCCCTAAATATTCTTTCCTTGTCAGAATGTCGTACAGCGTCTTATCCGGCCAGTTGTACCATGCGTTGAGCTGTGGGCGGGGGTGGCGTTTGCTCCCTGTCCTGCGGTAGCGCAGTTCCCCGACGGTCAGTATTTCATTGTCCCGCAGCCAGTTCTGGATTTCACACATACGGTCGCCCCGTACATACATTGCAAAAATCTGTTTTACGACGTGCGCCGTTTCCGGGTCGGGTATCAGATGATTGCGGTTATCCGGGTCGATAAGGTAGCCGTAAGGAGCTTCGCCGTTGACGCGCTCGCCTTTCTGCGCCTTTGCCTGTTTGACAGCCCGGATTTTCTTTGAGGTGTCGCGGGCGTAAAACTCGTTGAACCAGTTCCGCAGAGGGGTAAACTCGTTATCTTCCCTTGCTGTGTCTACACCGTCGTTAATGGCAATGTAGCGCACTTCATATTCGGGAAAGACAATCTCTATCAGCTCCCCGGTTTTCAGATAATTACGTCCCAGACGGGAAAGGTCTTTTGTTATGACGGTCGCCACGTTCCCGGCTTCAACCTCATGCAGCATGGCTTGAAGCCCCTCACGCTCAAAGCTCACGCCGGAAAATCCGTCGTCTACGAAAAAGCGCGTGTTGAAAAAGTGGTGTTCGTCAGCATACTTTTGTAAAATCAGTTTTTGGTTCTGTATGCTCTCGCTTTCCCCGGCTTGCATATCTTCCTGGCTCAATCTGCAATATAAAGCGGTAATCTTGTCTGTCTGTAACATTTTGTCCTCCTTTCCGACGACAGACAAGCATGGTATTTGTACTGTCTATATTATACCACATACCGCTGCCTGTGTCATGTATAAAATGTGAAGAAACGCCCTATTTCCGGGCGTTTGCGGGGTTCAGTTCCATGTCTTTGCGAATGAGTTTTTTTATCTTTTTATCCAGTGTGTCCGTTGCGCGTTCACTTGCGGACGAACATACAAGGTAAGTAACTTTTCCTATTTTATGCTCCGTTGTGGTAACGGGCGTTTGGTTTTGCGTCAAAGAAAATCCCCCTTTCTTTCGCAAACATATAATATAGTCTATGAATAGCAGCAAGTCCACTATTCAATAAAACAAAGGCTTTAATCGGACGGTTATTAGCATAACCTCATGGGAATTTCACCCCGGCATGGTTCTCATGCCGCCCTACCCATTGCCTGCGACGCTCTTAACGCTCGGACTGTGGCTGTAAGGAAGTATCATTGTATATTCTGCGTGTCGTCGCCCGCAAGCCGCTACACTTGCTTTCCGGCGCGGTGTTGGTCGCTCGGCTGTCCGGGCGGGGATAACCTCACCCGGATAGCGTCATGGCGCACCCGCCGTATGGCTCGGCGCAAAAGGAACGTATCCGATTTGCCCTATGCTGCGCCGCCGTTATCTTGCGCCGCTTTCTTTTTCAAGGTTCAAAATGGCTGTGCTACCCGCGTCAACAGCGGAACGGAAAAGGGGGTGAGAGAAAGCGTCCCGCCGCCGTTGCGGTTATTCCTCTGTCCTAAAGGTGAGGACAGCCATCATCAGTTTTGCTTGCAGCCGTTCCCGAATGTCGTGGTCTACGCCGAAATAGACGTTCCCGCGCTCGTCGTACAGCTTCCGCATGGAGAGGCGGGCTATGTAGCCGCTAAAATGCTGCAAGACAATCTTCATGGCGTCCGGGTCGCCCTTTGTCGCTGCCACAATGACAGGATAGGGAACAAGGGCATTTTCCGGGTAGCCGGGTTCGTTACCATTCGTCCCATTCATCAGCATTTTCCTCCAGATATTTTCTTAATTTCTCAAAAGAGCTTGTCCGCCTGTACTGTATCGTGCTTCTCGATGTATTGAACAACTTCGCAATCTCGGTGTCGTTCATTCCCTCGAAATAGTACAGGAGTACGGCTTTGCGCTTTTCTTTCGGCAAAGTACGGATTGCTTCAAGAAGCAGCTTCGGCGTGATTTTCTTCCCGGCTTTCTCAAAGACGGTTTCGGCGGTTTCCCGTTTGAAATATTCATCAAAGGTATGAAGCTGCCGCGCTTCGTCTAAGGGCAAATCGGAAAAGGTGACTTCCCTTGCCTTATGCCTGTGCAGCTCCCTGTGAGCGTCACACGCTTCATTGTGCAGCACCGTATTACAAAACTTCTGAAAAGCACATTGTTTGTAAAACTCCCTGCTATTAGGTTCCACATTCTCACCTCCTTTCTCGTTGGAAAGTTGGTGGTGCTTCCCCCTTTTCGCGGGGCAATACGGCGTTTTTGAAAAACGCCGAAGATTTTTTGAAATTTTTTCAAAAAATTTTTTGAGCAGCAAAATACGCCTGTCCGAAAAGCCCGGACAGGCGTATAGGTATTGTAAGCAGTATTTAGATGATTAGACAGTTCATAGTCAAGGGTAGAGAGGTTCCCGGCGGTGGTCGGGCTTTTTTTGATATGTCAATGACCGTCGGATTTTGTCGATAGGGTATGTGCTTCATGGCGGCTACCTCCTTTAGCCGCCGCTTTTAACAGTGATACCGCGTCATTTCATTAGAAGATAAAAAGAAACGGCGGCTTTGATTTTTCAAAGCTGCTGCGGAAATCAAAGAACGACAAGCAACAGTTCTGATTTTGCTCCAATATGGTTATTAGGGGCACAAATTAAAATCAAAAAAGAGCCGATAACAGCAGTATTTCAAACTGCATATTATCGGCTCTGCGTCTGTGCGTCTGGCTCTTTTAATTAAATTATTTCTGTTGTTTTTTGGCTTTATTATATGTATTAGCTAACTGTCCACAAGCTGCTTTAATCTCTCTACCATGAGAAACTCTCATGGTAACTTCAAGTCCTGTTTGCTCTAATTGATGTTTGAACGCAACCATTTCTTGTTTTTGTGGTGCTCTAATTTTTGAATTACTCGTCGGGTTGTATTGCAGCACGTTAATCATAACATTTTTGCCCTTAAACCATTTTGCAAGTTGCCTTATATCTGAGGAACGGTCATTTATACCTGGTAAAAGCAAATACGCAAATACCACTTTTCGATTATGCCTTTGAGAATAGGACAATGCTTGCTTAACAACATCTTCAATAGCGTACATGTGCATATGAGGAATGATACAGTTTCTCGCAGCCTGTGTTGCTGCATGTAAAGATATTGTCAACTGAATTTTTAGATGTTCTTCGCGCAATTTTTTTAATTGATTAACTGGACCAACTGTTGATACGGTAATGCCGTCGGTTGGAAAGTTAAGTCCATTTCTATCTCGAAGAATATGGATTGCTGCAATCAAGTTGTCGTAATTGAATAAAGGTTCTCCCATTCCCATAAAAACGATACGATTTACTTTTTGACGTATCAATACAACCTGCTGCACAATTTCAGACGGTGTTAGATTACGAACAAAACCATTGCGTCCGGACTCACAAAAAATACAGCCAACAGAACAACCAACTTGCGTACTTACGCAAACAGTCCCACCATCTCGCCGTTTAATAAAAACCGTTTCAATATACCTGTTATCTTTCAATTCATAAACATACTTTTCAGTATCGCTACTTTTATAGACTTTTTTTGTTGATATTGATAGATTTTCTTTGTGAAATGGCTGTTTATACAATTCCGTATATAAGGCTCTTGCTTTATCCTCTCCAATTACTTCCGACATTTCTTTGTAAGTAAATCCGTATGGGTCATTCAATATTTCCGTAGGTGTACTTTTAGGTAAGTGTTTCATTTAAATATCCTTCCTTTTCAAAATTAAAAAGTTTGTTTTTCAGAGTTTTTGATTATGATTTCTAGTTTTTCAACATCAACGATATGCGTTAATTTACATTTAGGGCAGAAAAGAGGAAAATTTCTTAATACCGTATTATAAAATACTTGAACCCTCGTCTTTCCGTTACAAATTGGATATTTTATCCAATATTTTTCAAGCATAATATTTCTCCTTTTGCGCAAAAAAATGCAGGTCAATTCTCAACATGAGCATTGACCTGCATTTATACATATAATACTACAACAAAATTAAGGCATAGTTTTTATACTATGTCTATACGTCGTTAGTTTTGTTGTATAGCATACGCAAAATAAGCATGACAAAAAAGCCCATATTGAAAATGGGAAAAATCTTTTTTGATTTCAATGCTTATCGAATACGCATGCTATGTAACATAAACATTCCCCCCTTTTATATAATATTATATACAAAAGCAGCTTGTTGTCAACATATATATATGAATTATTTTGGCTAACTGATAGAACTATGTAGACATATCCAAGAAGAAAGGGGAACAGTAAAATGTAATAGGGTGAATAACTATGGCAAAAAGACCAGTACCACGATACGACTTTAAGGCTTTTGGGGCAGCGATAAAGGCAGCGCGTGAGGGATGCAAGGAGAGCCGCAAGAAAGTAGGCGACGAAATGTTTATCTCGCCGCGCTACCTTGCGAACATTGAGAACAAGGGGCAGCACCCAAGTTTACAGATATTCTTTGAGCTGATACAGCGTTACCATATATCCGTAGACCAATTCCTTTTAGAAACGCCGCCGGAGAAGAACACGCAGCGGCGGCAGCTTGACGCGCTTCTTGACGGTATGAGCGATACAGGCATACGGATTGTAACCGCAACGGCAAAGGAGATTTCCGAAGTCGAAAAAGAGGGCGAATAGGAATGTCCGACTTAAAACTGAACAGGATTTAGAAAGCGTTGTAATCTTTTTTGAGGTTGCAGCGTTTTTCTTTTGCGTAAGTTTGGCAAAATCGCTTTTTCTCCGTAGTAGGTGATAAGAGCCTAAAGGATAAAAACATTCGTAGCAAGCATAGGAAGCGGGTACCACTTCCGTATTTTCGCCCTCCCGCGCTGCGGCGCGTCGGTTGAAAATTGCTTGTTGGGAAGTGTCCCAAACCCTCGGAACGGAAAGGAAAGGAGCGAACACATGGACGGACGCAAAAGGACAGTGCAAATCAAATTCAGAGTGACGGAAGCGGAACGGGATTTAATACTGGAAAAAATGAAGCTCGTACCCACCCGGAACATGGCGGCGTATCTGCGGAAGATTGCCATTGACGGGTATATCATTCAGATAGACCACGCCGATATAAAGGCTATGACCGCAGAGATACAGAAAATCGGTGTCAACGTCAACCAGATAGCACGCCGCGTAAACGCGACGGGGAACGCATACCAAGAGGACATAGAGGAAATAAAGGGGGTGCTTGCGGAGATATGGCGGTTACAAAGATTAAGCCTATTAAAAGCACTCTAAGCAAAGCCCTTGACTATATCGAAAACCCGGACAAGACGGACGGGAAAATGCTTGTGTCCTCTTTCGGTTGCTCCTATGAAACGGCAGATATTGAGTTTGAATATACCCTGTCGCAAGCACTCCAAAAGGGGAACAATTTAGCCTTTCATCTGATACAGTCCTTTGAGCCGGGGGAAGTCGATTATCAGAAAGCCCATGAAATCGGAAAGCAGCTTGCCGACGCGGTAACAAAGGGGCAGCATGAGTATGTACTCACGACGCACATTGACAAAGGACACGTCCATAACCATATCATTTTTTGCGCGGTGAACTTTGTAGACCACCATAAATACAATTCCAACAAAAGGAGCTATTACGGCATACGGAACATGAGCGACAAGCTGTGCCGGGAAAATGGCTTGTCCGTTGTCGTCCCCGGCAAGGGCAGCAAGGGAAAGAGCTATGCGGAGTACCAGGCAGAAAAGACGGGTACAAGTTGGAAAGGCAAGCTGAAAACCACTGTTGACGCGCTTATCCCCCAAGTTTCCAGTTTTGAGGAATTGCTAACGCGGTTACAGGCGGCGGGCTATGAGATAAAGCCGGGGAAATATGTATCATGCCGCGCCCCCGGACAGGAACGCTTCACCCGCCTTAAAACCCTCGGCGCAGACTATACAGAGGAAGCCGTAAGGGAACGGATAGCGGGCAGACGGACAAAGGTGGCGAAAGCTCCCAGAGAGCAGCGCGGCGTGTCGCTGCTTATCGACATTGAGAACAGTATCAAGGCAGCGCAGAGTAAGGGCTATGAACAGTGGGCGAAAATCCACAATCTGAAACAGGCAGCTAAAACAATGAATTTCTTGACGGAACATAAGATTGAGCAGTACGCGGATTTAGTCAGCCGGATTGAGGAAATGGCAGCGGAAAGCGGACAGGCGGCAGACGCATTGAAGAACGCCGAAAAGCGGCTTGCGGAAATGGCGGTGCTTATCAAGAATGTTTCCACCTATCAAAAGACAAAGCCTGTCTATGACGCATACCGCAAGGCAAGGAACAGGGAGAAGTACCGCGCCGGACAGGAACAGGCAATTATCCTCCATGAAGCCGCCGTAAGGTCACTGAAAGCGGCGGGCATTGCGAAGCTCCCGAACCTCGCCGCGCTGCAATCGGAGTATGAAGCCCTCCAAGCGCAGAAAGAAGCCCTTTACGCCGACTATGGAAAATTGAAAAAGAAAGTCCGGGAATATGATATTATCAAGCAGAACATTGACAGCATTTTACAGGCAGACAGACAGCCGGAACGGGAAAAGGAAACAGAACGCGGATAAGGATAGCAAAATCCCCGCCGCTGTGCTATGATAGGGCTATCAAAAAGCAGAGGAGCGTTGAGCATGGAAAACCAGAAAATGCCGGAATATGAAACCATACGCGCCGCCGTTGCCGGGGAGAAATGGGCGGTGGAGAAAGTCGTGGATTGCTACAAGGACGAAATCGACAGGCTATCGACGGTAGCGGTCAGACAGCCAGACGGAAGCACGAAACAGGAAATCAACGAAGATATGCGCCAGTCTATCACAAAGAAGCTGATAGAAGCCCTCCCGCAGTTCCCGCTTGAAGAAATGGAAAAGGGAAATGTCAGATAGGCAAAAAAAGAACAGGGCGCGGAAGCCAGTATATGACTTCCGCGCCCTGTCTTTTTATGGGTGCTGTTTTCGTGAATGTTACGCAGTAGAACGCCATTTTCGGGGGTAAAGGTATAAAGTATCGCCTATCCGATTTTCACGCCCGGAAAGCCCTGTAAATCAAGGGATTTTCCGCACCTACTGCGTAACAGGGGTGCGTCTTTTCCTCATGCGCTCGGCAGCTTGTCTGCGGGTGATACGCTTCCGGCAGACGGGGCAGTATTTGACACTGTTAGAGGTTGACGCAAAGAACGCGCCGCACTCGGTACACTTCTTCTTGTCCCCTGTCTGGTAAAGCTCCGCATAGAGTAGCCTGTCGGCGGGAAGCACCGCAGCCCGGAACCACTTGCAGAGAAGCGAATAGGAAATGAGCTGCGGACAAACGCACTCGTCCCCGTCGTCCAGTAAGATACAGTTCCCGTTATCATAATTGCAGCACGTCCGGCGCACAAGGGCGTTGACTTTCCGGCTCTGGGGCGGCGTCAGCCGCTTAACCCCGTTCATACTTCATCAGCGGCGTAAATGGGAAGCTCTGCAAATTCCGCTTCGGTCAAAGCGTCCACTTTGGAAAGGGTGCGCTTTGCAAGCTCCCGCATATCCGCGTCCATGTAGGGCAGCGCGGCGTTGACATTCTCAATCAAAGCCCGCTTGCCGCCCTCGTTGTAAATGCTCAAAAGGTTTGTTTCTTCAACAGTCAGTCTAATCATGCTCATACCTCCATATCGTGATTTTTTGTTTTTGCCGCCGCCTTTTTCGGGGCGGTCTTTGCCTTGTCTGCTTTAAGCTGCGCCCGGATAGAGGGGCGGGGCTTCCTTATCTTCCTGTCCCGGTTCTCCCCCTTGTCAATCAGCGCATACGTCCCATGTCTGCCCTCGATTTTGGAAAAGGCAAGGGTCTTGTAGGGCAGCATGGAGAAAAGGCGGTCAGTGTCCTTTGTGGCTGCAAGCTGCATGAACGCCGGGGAAAGCTCTACCATGAAATGGGTCTTGTTGGGGCTGTTCGGCGTGTCGTGCCGCTTCATTTCCCGTACAATGCGCCGCGCTTCCGTTTCAATCAGCCCGTCCCGCAATGCGGCGATATGCGCCTTGAAATCCCCCGGCGGAAGCTGCTCCCGGCTGCGCCGTTCTTCCTGTAAGAGCGATTGCAGCGCGTCCGGGTCGTTGGGTACGGCTTCAAAGCGTTCAAACTTTCCAAGCTCATAATCGGGATTGCCGTTGAAAAACTGTCCGGCGGGTATCTCCCGTTCCCCATGCTCATAAATCAGCTTCACCGTATCGGCGGGCAGCTCCTTTTCCTTGACGCGCTCATAATGTTTAGCGTAGTCCAGTTCGTACAGATTGCCCTTGATTTTCCCGCGCTCCGTCCCCGTTAGCTCGATTGCATAGGCAAGGACGCGGTCGCTCGTCTGCTCCATGTAGAAACGCCATGTGTTGTGGGGCGCGGTGTCTTTGAGGAAAACGTCGCGCTCCCGGAAGCAATGCGTCCCGGACGGGCGGCAGAACCACAAAAGGGTCTTGTCCTCCTTGCGGGGGCTTGCCGCCGCCTTTGCGATAATCTCCTTGTCAATCTCCAAGTCGCTCTGGTAAAAGCCTGTGTTCTGCTTCATAACCGCATTGAGGGAAGCGAACAAATCCACGTTCTCAAATTTACTCTGTTTCGGCATGGGTCAGCTCCTTTCCAAATCCTGTAATTTCTGCTTTGCGTTTTTCTTCTGCGCCTTTTCCTTGTCAGCCCTAAGCTGCGCCCGGATAGAGGGCTTCTTTTCCGGCTTCGCTTCCTTGCCGCGCTCTTTGTCGGCTTTGACCGCGTTAGCCAGGTCAACAAGGGAAATTGTTTCTCCCGCCTTAACCTTTGCTTCCAGTTCGTCAACGGTAGGGGTGTTGTTGATGATACCGTCAAAGTTGTTGTCGTTCTGCTCTACGGTGTCCTCGATATGCTTCAAGGGGTTTGCCTTTTCCGGCTGCTCTGCGGCAACAGCAAACGCCCGCGTCCCGTTCCCCATAATCAGATACTTTCCGTCGTCCGACTGGTGGTGAAAGCCATATCCGGCGGCTTCTATCTGCTCCCGGCTCATGGCGGTCACATGGAAAGTCCCCCTCGGTGTCTGGATTGTTTCGCCCGTTGTCAGCTCGTCCGGGGTAAGCTGCTTCTGCTCCTGTAAAAACTCCGGCACTTGCCGGAAGCCTACGCTGTCAACGTAATGCGCGGTGTCCTGTCCGTTCTGATGAAGCACTACCACGTCCGAAACGGAAAGGCTGTGTCCCTTAAAATCTTTTGGGTGGTCGATATTGAAGCGGGTATAAATATCTTCAAGGGAAGTTTCCGGCGCAAGGGGCGCGGAATAGACAAGCTCATAGTTCGCTTTATCAACCACATTTCCCGCCGCCTGCAGGCGGTCGTAAGGCTCAAAGCGGAAGTCCCTTGTTTCGTCCCCGCCCTTTATCTGGTAAATGGAAAAGGTGTCCTTGTCCTGTCCGGTGGTCTGCGCCGTTTCCTGTGCCTTTGCGTAAAGCTGCTTTACGTCGCCCTCGGTCAGCTCGCCGCTTTTGAGCTGCCCCATAAGCTCGCGGCATTTCTCCGGCGTTCCCGTATAAAGCACGTCGCCCATTTTCGCCCGCCCGTTCTCCTGTGTCACATAGGCTTGCAAGAGGTGGCTGTTTTCCCGGCTGTCGCTGTAAGGGTTCCGGCGCACTCTGTAAATCGTTTCCGGGGTAAAGGCTTCTTTCGGGGCTGCTTCCGGCTTTTCTTTCCCGGCTGTATCTGCTTTTTTCGGGGCTTCCGGCTGTGGCGCGGCTTCTTGTCCCTCTCTGGTGGGCTGCTCCTGTCCGGCGGTCTGCTCCTTGTCCTGTGCCTTTTGCAGCTCCGCAAAATTCGCGTCTATGGAATTGATAATCTCGGCGGCTGCGCTGCGTATCGTTTCAAGGGAGCTTTTCAGCTCGGACAGCTCCCGCCCGCTGCTCCACCCGGCGACATAGCCGAAAGAATAGTCCGACGTGTCAAGCCCGTAATGTTGGCAGACGGTATAGGCGACGCTTTCCGCTTCGACTTCGCGGGTGCGGCGGTCAACGCGGGGTTGCTCGTCCTTTGGCGCGTTGAGGTCAATGTCGTGCAGCTTCGCATGGGCGATTTCGTGAATGGCGGTCTTTAAGGTCTGTAATTCGCTCATGCCCTCGTTGATAGCAATGCGCTTGTCCTCCAAGTGGTAGTAGCCATGAGAGCCGCCCTCGATATTCTCAAAGGCGATAGGAACGGGGGAAGTCTTTTCAAGGGCTGCGAAAAAGTCCTTATAGCGGTCAACGTCGCCTGTCAGTTCGTCAACGGCAATGTCCGGCAGTTCCTTTCCCTCGGTCTGGGAAACGTCAAAGACGGATACCACCTTGTAGGCGGGTATGGTGATTTCCTTTTCCTCGGTGACGGGCTTTCCGTCCTTGCCGATTATGGGCTTCTGCGTGTGCGGGTCGATTTTCTGCATTTCCTGTTTGATTTTATAGGGCGACGGGGCAATGATTTTAATTCCCTTTTGCCCTCTCATCACATTTCGCTCAAAGTTGTTCTTCCAAGCGGAAAAGCCCGCCAAAAGGGAAGCGTCCGGCTTCTGCATGGCGATAAGGACGGTGTTTCGGAAGCTGTAATTATGGAATTTTGACATGACTTTCAGATATTCCTTGTAACGCTCGCTGTCAAAGAGTTCCGTAATGCCCTGTTCCAGACGGTCGGTAATCTCTTTTAATTTCTCGGCGGGCTTCCCGGCTGTCAGCACGATAGGGATAACCGGGTGCGGCTCCTGTGGCTGCTCTGCGGCGGTTCGGGCGGTCTGCTCTGTGGCGGCTGCGTCCATAAAGGTCTTGTCCTGTCCGCCGCGTTCCGGCTGTGGGAAGCTCATAACGCGGTATTCTTTGGGTATCTCGTTTTCCGTTCCCCGATACCATTCGGTAAAGGTGTTCTGATTGTTATAGATATAGCCCTGTTCGGTAAACTGCCCCTTATCCTTGCTAACTGCGTCCCGCCCGTATTCTTCATACTTGAAATATTTCTTTGCTTCTTCGGGAAGCTCCAGCTCGTCCAGTTCGTCGATAAGATAATAACCGTAATCTTCTTCGCTGCGGACAGTGGGATAGAGCCAGTAACAGTCAAGGTTTTGTGCAAGGTTGATAAGGTCTTTCATGCTTCCGGCATACTCGCCATGTGTAACCGCCGCCGCAAATTTATCCTTGTCCCCGTCACTCTGCATTTCCAGAAGTTTTCCAAAATAATTCAGCTCGTCCATGCTTGCGCTTTGGATAACGGAAAGCGGCAAGTCAAAGGGGCAGTCCTCCGTAGAAGAATACCCGTTGATGAAAAAATCCTGCGGATTGTCTGCGGTAATGCCGACGCTTTCCATAGCCGCATGAAGCTGCTCTGTTGTGGTCGGCATGGGAAGCCACACGCCGCCCGGTTTGCCTGTTTCAAAGCGGCTGCGGCTGTCGATAAGAATTGAAAACTGCTCGTTTATGGTTTCACGCTCCTTTCTCTGTTCGGTGTCCTGTGGCGGCTCTGCTGTGGTGGGGGCTGCTTTTTCAGCGGTAGGCTGCGCCCGTTCCTCGCCCTCGATAGCATAGCCCGGTAAAAGCTGCCCGTTTACTTTGAAATGCTCTGCATACTCTGGCGGGATAGGCGGCGATACCTCGGTGAATAAATGCTGATAGGCTTTGATACGCCCATTCAGATATTTTTCCATAGCTGCCTTGTCTGCAAAGACTTTCCTTTCCTGTCCGGCGATTTTTGCCTGTCCGTAATTGTGGGGGCTGTTGGTGTAAATACTCCATGAAAGCGTCCACGAATAGGGAATGGATTTCTCTTTTTCCCTGTCATACCGGGTATTCTCGGATATGTGGTAGCGCATTTGGTAGACGCGGTTGCTGATGTGCTTCCCGTAGTCCGTAGCTTCCCACTGGTTCGCGGTATGCGTAGCTTCGGGTGTCCTCACATACTCAATGGCTTTGTCAATGGCAAGGGTCTTTCCCGCCTGTTCGTCCCATGCCGCCGCCTGTTCTTGCAAGGCTTCAAAAGCTGCCTGTTCAGCCGCCGCGTATTCTTCCCGCAATGCCTGTAACTGTTCTAAGGGCAGGGCGGTAAGCCCGGAAAGGTCAGCGGTCTGTTCCTCAAAATAAATATTTCGCTCTATCCGCATACTGTCAGCCGGGTCTAACTTGTCACGCTCAAACATGGAGTAACCTTTTTTCTTTTCCATTCATTCGCTCCTTTCTGAAATGGCGGCGCACCGCCGCGCTTTTGGGGTTCGCCCCGTACTACGGTGGGCTGTGCGTTATGCCAACAATTTTTTCATTTTTTTAGAGGGTTTGGGAAACTTCCCAACAAGCAAAATCCCCGTCCGGCGCGTCAGCGGCAGGACAGGGATTTACGGAAGTGGGTACCCGCTTCCTATGCTTGCTATTCAAGTTTTTAGTTCTTCTGTACTTCGATACGGTAGTTGACGTATTTCCCGCCAGTGTCAGCCAGAACGATAGTTCCGTCATAGGTCTTGCCTGTTTTCGGGGAATAGAGCTTCTTCACATTCACTTTGCCGGATTTAAGGAGCGCGGCGGCAATCTTCGCGGAAAAAGCGGTCTTGCGTTCCTCGAAAAAGCGGTCATTCTTCCACATGACAAAGGCACATTCTTTGTTGCTGCAATAATAGTTTTTCTTCCCCTCATGGACGGGGGAACCGCAACGGGGGCATTTGCCGACAGAGGGCTTTTCCTCCCGGAACAAATCCTTTTTCCCGTCCAGTGCTGCGGCGTGTGTCTGCACAAGCTCCCGCGCCATAGCTTCAATGCCGGACAGAAATTCGCCGGGGTCTGCGGCTCCCTTTGCTATCTGCGTCAGATTGTTTTCCCATTCTGCGGTAAGCTGCGGGGAAGTGAGCATATCCGGCAAGACTGATATAAGGGCGGCTCCGTTCTGCGTGGGGATAAGCTGCTTCCCCTTGCGCTCTGCAAAGCCGCCCTTTACCAGTTTTTCAATGACGGCGGCGCGGGTGGCGGGAGTGCCAAGCCCCCGGCGTTCCGCGTCCGGGTCGGTGTCCCCGTTCCCGGCTCGCTCCATAGCAGAGAGAAGCGACGCTTCGCTGTGGGGCTTCGGCGGCGTTGTGGTATGCTCCGTTACTTTTGCGGCGGGGTTAGGAAAGTTCTGTCCCTCGGAAAGCTCCGGCAGCGTCACGCCCTCATTTTCCCCGTCCTCTGCTTCGGGCTTATCTTTCAGCGTCGCCCGGTATCTGCGTTCAAGCTCTTTCCAACCCTCCGCAAGTACGGTCTTTCCCCTTGCGGTGAAGTCTGTCCCGGCGCATGAGAAAACCGCCGTAACCGCTTCATAAATATGCGGCTCGGCGGTGGCAAAAAGCAGACGCGCCCCCGCAAGGGTAAGGATATTCTTCTCGCTTTCCGGCAGCGCGTCCGGGTCAGCCTTTGCAAGCTCCATAGTGGGAATGATTGCGTGGTGGTCTGATACTTTCTTGCTGTCTAATACCTTTGCAATCTCCGGCGTGAAGTCCGCGCCCGCCATAAAGGGGAGCTTTTCGCAAAGCAGCGCGATAATGTCCGCTGCGGTGCCGCCCATGTCGTCAGTAAGAAAGCTGCTGTCCGTCCTCGGATAAGTAAGGAGCCGCTTTTCATAAAGGGATTGTGCAAGGTCAAGGGTCTGCTTTGCGGTGTAACCGAAAATGCGGTTCGTTTCCCGCTGCAAAGAGGTAAGGTCAAAGAGCTTTGGCGGGGCTGCGGTTTTCTTCTCTCTGGTAAGGGAAACGCATACCGCCTTTCCCGCTTCGCAAGCCCCTTTCAGCGCGTCGGCTTCTGCCTTGTCCGAAATCCTTTCGCTTGCCGCGTCCGCGCCGGATAAATCAAGGCGAACATGATAATATTTTTCTTTCTGGAAATGGGAGATAGCCGCGTCCCGGTCGGTGAGCATTTTTAAGGTCGGGGTCTGGACGCGCCCCACGTTCAAGGTCTTTCCATACAGGCAGGAGAAAAGCCGGGTGGCGTTAATGCCGATAAGCCAGTCAGCCTTTGCGCGGCAGAGGGCGGACGCAAAGAGCGCGCCATAGTCCCGCCCGTCTTTGAGGGAAGCAAAGCCCGCCTTAATCGCCCCGTCCTCCATTGAAGAAATCCACAAGCGGCGCATGGGCTTCTTGCAGCCCGCCACTTCGTAGACAAAGCGGAAAATCAATTCACCCTCGCGCCCCGCGTCACACGCATTTACCACTTCGGAAACGTCGGCGCGGTGCATAAGCTCTTTAATGGTTTTGAATTGCTTCCCCTTGTCCGGGTCAACGGCGTACTGCCATTCCTCCGGCAGAATGGGTAAGCTGTCAAAACTCCATTTTTTATATTGCTCCCCGTAGGCGGCAGCTTCCGCAAGCTGTACCAAATGCCCGACGCACCATGAAATGAGGTAGCCGCCGCCCTCGATATACCCGTCCTGTTTCCCCTTAATGCCAAGCGCGGCGGCGATAGTCTGCGCCACGCTCGGCTTTTCTGCAATCACAAGTCTAAATGCCATGAAAAAATCCTCCTTTCAGCGTTCCGGCGCGGTGTGCTTCTTCTCCTGTGCCTGTTTCAGACAATAGCCGATACAGGGGGATTGCGCCTTATAAGGGCAACGCATACACGCCGGGGATTTTGGAACGGGCGGCGCACTGTCACGCCGCCCGGTGGGTCTTTGTACCATCATTTTTTCTAAAGGGTTTTCGGTAAAAAGCGTCATGCTTCCTCGTCCTCCTGTTCTTCATCAGAAAGCCCGTCCCCCTCGTCCTCGTCGTAATCGTCAAAATCGAAATCTTCAAGGTCGGTGTCGCCCTTGACGTTCTGCTTTGGCTTCATAAACTTAAAATAATAGAACGCGCCCCCGCCGCCAAGAAGTGCCACGACAAGGAAAAGCACAAGCCCGCCTGTATTGCCTTTCTCTTTGGGCTGCTCTGTTGGTTTCTCGGTTTCCGGCTCCGCTTCCTTGCCGCTGCAAGCGGTCATGTTGTCCTTGCAGACAGGGCAGCTCACATTTACCTTTCCGGCTTCGCATTTATCGGTGCAACTGCAAACGGCGGGCGGGGCTGCTTCGGTGCTTCCGTCCTCCATGAGTGCCATAAGGTCGGCTTCGTCCACTTGATTAAGGAAATGTACGGTGTCCTCGCCCTCGTCGTCCCGGTCGATAAGGATATAAAAGTAATTGCCGTTTTTGGTCGTCACTGTGATAAGCTGCTTGTTGCCGCCGAAATCGTCTACAAGGGTCGCGTTCCCGTCCGGGGTAAGGGGTTCTTCCTTTTCGGGTTCCTCATAGACAACGCCGCTGTCGTCGGTCGCGTCCTGTCCCTCCGGGGTCTGTGCAAAGGCGGTGACGGAAAAGCCGCCCGTCAGCATGAGGGCGGCGCAGAGTGCGGTCAAGGTTCTAAGGATTTTCTTATTCATTCTCGGTGTCCTCCATTTCTTCGGTGTCGTGGTCTGCGGGTTCTGCGGGGTAGCCCGGCGCGGCTTCCATGCCCGGAATACCGCCGCCGGAAAGCATAGCGGAAAGCTCATGCGGGGAAAGGCGCATGGAGCGCACAAGCTGTACGATTTGCAGGTTTTCCGCTTCGGTTTTCTGCGCTTCAAGCCCCCTTAATCTGTTCTGGTACTCGGTGATTTTCTCGCGGGTCTTTGCAATCTCTTTGTCGATACGTTCAATTTTGTTCATAGCCATCAATAAATTTCTCCTTTCTTTGCTCAAAAATATGTTAATTCCAGTTCATCAGCCCATAGCCTTTGATACAGGAGTAATTGACGGGGTAGCTCTTTATCTTGCAGGCGTCGCCGGAATTGCCCTCGACGGTATAGACGCGCTCCCCGTCCGTTCCGATAACAAGCCCCACATGGTCTGCGCTCCCGTCCCCGTCCCAGTCGAAAAAGATAGCGTCGCCGGGGGCGATATTCTCATAGCCCCTCGCGCCCCATTGCCCGCGTGACTGGAACCAGGGTACGCCCTGTGACTGGCACCCGGCAAAGCGCGGCTCGCTCTTTCCGGCTTGATTGTAGCACCATGAAACGAAACAGGCGCACCATTCCACGCGGCTGTTAAATCCGTACCAGCTCCAAAAGGGTCGCCCGCCCACGTTGCCGACTTGCCGCTTCGCAAGGTCTACAACGGCGGTGTTGCCGGGGCGTGTGCCGTTTACAAGCTGTACGCCGCTTAAATCCTCGGACGCGCCCATATCGGGGGAGCCGCCGCCGAAAATCAGCGGTTTGTTTCCGCTTGTTTCCAGATAGACGCGGTACATTTCAAGCTGCTGTGGCGTTAGAAGTTCCTCCGCAATCTCGGAAATGGGCTTGTTCGTCAGCTTCACGTTGAGGATATGGTACTCGTAGGGTACTTCCTCGGTGGTCGTTTCCCCTGTTTCCGGGTCTGTGCTTGTTTCTGTGCGGTAGCGGATTTCCGTTTCTTCTGTCAGCGTCAAAGTGTACTGCATGGCAAAGACGCGATTTAGCTCTGCCTGTGCGCTCTGCGGGGTGTAGGTCTGTAAAAGGGCGGTGAGGTAGGACGCTAACTCATGGGGGTTATGCCCGATACTGTCAAGGTCATAGCGGTATTCGTCATAGCCGGGGTGGGTGCTTTCGATATTGTCAATCTGCTGCTGAAGCTCGTTTTCCTTTGCGGCGTAATTGTTCTCCGTCGCCACAAGGTCGCTGTCCTCCGACGTGTAGGAAGTCCCAAGTATGCCGTTCATCAAGCCGGAGAACATGGAACCGCAAGAGGAAAGCCCCGCCGATACCATGATGAATAAGAGTAGCGCGGCAACGGCGATACATACGCCCGCCGGGTGCCGCCCTACAAAAGCGATTGCCTTTTTTGTTTCCTCGGCGGTCTTTTTTGCCGCCTTGCGGGTGTTCTCTGCGGCTTTCTGCGCCGTTTTTGCGCCGCCTTTCCTTGCCGACTTTGCATACTGCCGCTTGATTTGCTGCTTCTGCATGAAGCGGGAAAGGGGATTGCCCGCAATCTGCGGATTGTCATGCAGGGCTTTATGGTACTGAAAATCCACATTCGCCTTGAACGCCGCTTTCTCTGCCTTTGCCGCCGCCCGGTAGGGTTTGAGCTTGTGGCTGTGGTAGCCCTCCTTGACTTTCCGCGTCCCGTACTTTGCGCCGCGCTCTGCCAGTTCTTCGGATTTGTGCGCCCCCTCAACGCCGGAATTGTCCTTTTCAACGGAATGTATCTTGTTGTGGACGAAAATACCCGCTTCCTGTGCGGGGCGGGATAGCGGGTTATTGTGGGGCTTATTCCTTCCTATGGGCTTTTCCTGTTCCTCAAAATGTAGGCGGGTCTTGCCTTTCCCGGTGGCTTCATCAAAGGTGCGCTCCCGTACAAGTTTCTTTTCTTTGGGGATAGCCGCCTTTGCCGCGTCCAGACGGTCGGCTGCTTTGTCCGATTTTCGGATATACCTTTCAAGCTCCGGCGTTGCCCGTTCCTCGTCGGTAAACTGCAAGCGGGAAGATTTTTCTTTTGCTGTGGCTTCTGCCTGTGCTTTCCTCGCCGCCTTTTTGCTCGCCTTTCTGGTACGCGCCCCGTCGATACGCTCCAAGACGCGCTCGGCTGCGGCGGTGTCCTGTTCCCGTTCTGCCCCCGGCGCATGGGGAAGCGGCGGCGCGGCGGCTGTGGGCGCGGGAGCTGCGCCGCCCGGTATGGTCTGCGCTGCCTGTTCCGGCGGCTGCGGTGCTTCGGTCTTTGCAAAGTCCGCGTCCCTTATCCGCTTGCTGATACGTTTCTTTTTCCCGGTGGCGGCGTTTACCTCGACAGCCCCCTCGCGGGTCATTTTCTGCGTGACTTTCTCACGCGCTCGATACTGTTTTATTTTTCTGTCCCTCCAATCCGCGCCCTTGCAAGGGCGCAATACTCGGCGTTTATCTCAATGCCTATATAATGCCTGTCAAGCTGCCTTGCGGCTGCTCCCGTCGTGCCGCTGCCGAAAAAGGGGTCAAGCACAACGCCGCCTTTCGGACAGCCCGCCTTGATACAGGTTTCGGCAAGTTTTGGCGGGAACGCGGCGAAATGCCCGCCCTTGTAGGGTACGGTATTGATAAGCCACACGTCCCGCCTGTTCCGCATGGTCGGCATGAGGGCTTCGTCGTAGTAGCTGCCGCTTCTCGCCCGGTTAAGCCCCTGTACTTTCCCCTGTCCGGGTACTTCGTCCGCATATTTCTGTCCCGCGCTGCGCCCGGTGCGGTACCGCGCCGCCGTTGTGGGGGCTAACGGCTCGGCTATGGCGGCTGCGTCATAGAAATATTTCTTTGACTTCGTAAGCAGAAAGATATGTTCATAGCAGCGGGTAGGGCGGTCTTTCACGCTCTCCGGCATGGGGTTTTCTTTCTGCCAGATAATGTCGCTCCGTAAATACCACCCGTCAGCGCGTAGGGCAAAAGCTAAAAGCCAAGGGATACCGATTAAGTCCTTTTGTTTGCAGCCGGAAACGCGGTTGTTTTTTGCAATCTGCTGTCCGTTTCTGCCTTTCGGGTTCTTCGGGTCTGCATGGTAGCCCTTGTTCCCTGTGCCGCAGTAGGTGTCCGCGATATTCAGCCAGAGCGTACCGTCAGAACGCAGTACCCGGCGCAGCTCGCGGAAAACCTCGGTCAGCCTGTCAATGTACTGCTCCGGCGTGTCCTCCCGCCCAATCTGCATATCAAGCCCATAATCCCTAAGCGCATAGTAGGGCGGGCTTGTGACGCAACAGTGTACGCTTTCCTCTGGAAGCTCCCGCAAGGCATAGAGCGCGTCCCGGTTGATGATGGTGTCAGTTTTCAGCCCGTTCATGCTTCGCCCACTTCCTCCGGCTTCGTCGTCATTACCCGGTAAAGCTCGGTGTCTTTCGGGAAGCGGTCTACAAAGGGCAGCACCACGTTCCCGTAGAAGATAAGCCCCTCGCCCGCTTCGGTGTGGGTGACATATTTCATCTGCTGCGGGGAGATGTTGAGCTGCTTCGCAAGGATAGCCCGGTCGCCCGCCGCCTGATTGAGCATGAGGACAAAATCAGAGTTTTCAAAGATATTCTCCACTTCGCGGGAAGCAAGCAAATCCTTGACATTCTGCGTAATGGCTGTGGGTATGCCGCCCCATTTTCTGAAACGCTTCCAGATTTCAACGGAATAGGCGGCGGTCTGTTCCTCTTTCAAGAGAAGATGAAATTCGTCCATAAAATACCGGGTGGATTTCCTTTCTGCCCGGTTGACGGTGACGCGGTTCCATACCTGGTCCTGCACAATGAGCATACCTAACTTTTTGAGCTGCTTCCCAAGCTGCTTGATGTCAAAGCAGACAAGGCGGTTGTTCAGCTCCACGTTGGTACGGTGGTTGAATACGTTAAGGCTCCCGGAAACATACAGCTCCAACGCCGCCGCAATACGCGCCGCTTCCGGCTCCGGCTGCTTCAAAAGCTCGTTGTAGAGGTCGCCCAAGATAGGCATTTTCTCCGGGTCGGGGTCTGCAAGGAAAGGGCGGTACACGTTCCTAACGGCGCGGTCAATGACGGTCTTATCGACGGGCTGCAAGCCCTCCTTGCCGCCTATGACAAGCTCGCAGAGGGAGAGGATAAAGTCGGATTTCAGCGCAAGGGGGCTGTCGTCCTCGCTGTAATTGAGGTTAATATCCATAGGGTTCACATACTGGGGCTTCCCGTCAATGCCCTTGCCCGTAGGGGATAAGCGTATCACTTGCCCGTCAAGCCGCTGCACAAGGGAAAAATACTCTGCTTCCGGGTCGCAGATAATTATGTCGTCGTCGGTAATGAGGAAAGCGTTTGTCATTTCCCGTTTGGCGGCAAAGGATTTCCCGCTTCCCGGCGTACCCAAGATTAAGCCGTTGGGGTTCTTTAGCTGCTTGCGGTCGCAGAGTATCATGTTGTTACTAAGGGCGTTTAAGCCGTAGTACAAAGCCGCGCCCGTCTGGAAAAGCTCCTGTGTGATAAAGGGGATAAAGATAGCGGTGCTTGACGTGGTAAGCCCTCTTTGAATGGGGATAAGGTTCTCCCCAAGCGGTACAGAGGACATAAGCCCCGCTTCCTGTTGGTAGTCAAGGCGGGTTAAGGCGCAGTTGTTCTTCTGTGCAATGCCCGCCGCCGCGAATACGTCATTTTCCAGTTTCCGCTTCGTGTCCGCCATGTTCACCACAAGGAACGTCAAGAGGAACATTCTTTCATTCCGGCTCTGCAAGTCCTGTAAGAGATTCTTCGCTTCGCTGCCGAAAGTGGCAAGGTCGGACGGTATAATATCCATGTCATAGCCGCTGCGTACCGCTTTCTTCTGTTCCTCGATTTTCATTTTGTCAAGGTCGGTAATCTTGCGCTTGATTGTCTTTATGGCTTCGGTCTGGTCGATACTGTGGATATGCAGATTGACGATAACGCCCGTTTCCAAGTCCAGAATGTCAGATAAGATACGGTCGTTTAATTCCGGCGCAAGGATTTCAAGGAATGAAACCGCGCCGATTTTGCGCCCCATGCGGAAATAACGCCCCTCGCCAAAACGGAAAGAGGACGGGGCGATAAAGTCCTTTGTGGAAAGCCCGGACGGGGCAAGCCATGAAAAATCAAAGGCAAACTGCCCGCCCTCCGGGTGGAAAATGCCATGCAGCATTTTAAGGCGTTCATAGCCTGTCATGGGGCGGGCAGACACGCCCAAGAGCTTAAAGTTGTTGAGTACGTCCGTTTCGATACGGGCAAGGCGGGATTTCGCCGCGCCCAGACTGTCGGCTTCAATGGCAAAGGTGATATATTTTGCTTTGACAAGCCCGTTGTTGCCCTTTGCAAGCTGGTTTTTCAGCATATCCCGGTATTCTGTGCGGATAGAATTGAAAGCGTCCTCCTGTGCCGGGATATTGACCGCCTTTTCCGCTTCGCCGCGCTGCGTCCCTTGATTGATGAAAGAAAGCTGCACCGAAACGGAAGCGTCAAAGTAGTTGAGGAAGTCGCACCAGTTCTCAAAAATGGCGGTCTTGTCGTCTGCCTGTGCAAGCTGATAGTTAATATCTTCAAAGGCGACGGTCTTTGAGTATTTCCGTCCCGTAACCTTGCAGATACCGTCCGGGTACATCTGGATATAGGGGATTGTCTGCTGCGCGGTGTGGGCTTTCCCGTCGCCCTTTGCCTGTCTGATGATTTCCGCAATCTGCTTTTTCTCGGCGCGGGTGAGCTTGCGGGGCGGGTTAGGCTTTGTGCTTCCCGCCGCGCTGTTTCTTCGTGTTTCCTTTTGCAATCGCTGATACCTCCTTTTCAAGTTTTCTCTGCCGTTCTAAGACGGAATAAAAGTTGTCTGTCCTGTATGGTCGTTCTTTGGGGGCTATGAATTTCGTCTGAATGATGTTCTTCACCACCACTTCAAGGGGCTGTCCATGCTTCTCATACATGGCAAAGAGGAAACAGGGCAGCATGACGGCAATCATAGCCATAGACGCAAGGCTTGTGCCTGTGCTGTCTTTGAGCAGAAAGAAAAGCGGCAAGCCGAACAGGAGAGCCGCCGCAAAACATACAATCTGCCGTTTGGTAAGGTTGAACGCTACTTTTGTCTTGACTTTGGATAAGTCTTTGGGTACGGGTACATACGCCAAGTGAAAACCTCCTTTCTCTGGGTTTGGTGTTGCTGTAACTTCCCATAAGGGTAATCAAGGCAAAGGTCAATCTATGCCCTTTGCCCGCCCGTATTATATGGGGGTTATCCGCGTCAAGGTCGGGTCGTATTTTCGCCGCTTCGCTCTGAAAATCTCCACCCTGCCCTTGACACGCCGCTAATGCGCGGAGAATATCGACTTCGCCAGTGCGCCGGATTTGAACAGGGAGAAACAGAGGATAACGGTATAGGCTGCAAGGGAGAATATCGCGCTGTGCAGATTGTCCGCTATTATCATGTTGTTTACCAGAACCGCGTAAATGCCGACGCATATCATAATGAGGAAGCCTTGAAAACCGATAGCGAACAGGGATTTGAGGTAGTTGTTTCCTATCTGCCCCCATTCCCGGTTCGTCATTGTTGCAAACGGGATAGGCGATACCGAACAGTAAAGGTAAATCTCTATCATGCGCCCGTAGAGGATAACGGTTATCAGTACGGACATGATTTTCATGCACAAGCTCACAAGGCTTGTTTCCATGACAAGTAAGAGCAGTTCGGGGATTTCCATAGCGTCAAGCCCGTCCTGCATGGAAGCAAGGGCGGCGGCAACATCAATCTCTGTGCTGCCGCCGATTACCCCCGCCGCGCCGGAAACAACGTGCTGCGCCATATCGAACACCGCCATAGTGATGTCAAAGGTGTGCGTCACAAGGTAGACTGCCACAAACGCCTTGAACACCCACTTGAAGAACATGGAAGTGTCAACGTCGTGCATATTGTTCTTTTCCGTTACCATGCTGATAAGCTCATAGCATAGGACGTAGGTAATGACAAGCCCCGCAATGGGTACGATTACATTCTCACTAAGGGTCTGTATCATGGAGAATATATTTGCGTTCCACCCTTGCGGGGTCTGCCCTACCTCTGCGGCGATAGTGCCGACTTTCTCGTTTACGTCCCCGAACATAGTTGACAGATTACCGTTTATGGCTCCTATGAGGATTTCCTTTATCCATTCGTTAATCGCGTCAAGTATGCTCTGCATAAGCCTTTACCCGCGCTTCTTAACCGAACAAGCCGGAAAGCAGCGGTACAAGGGTCATGCCGATAAGGGCAACGCCGCCGCCCGCCATAAGCTGTTTTATCCCCAATTAGGTGTAAAACTCTGCTCGATGGCGGGCGGCGGCGTACAAAAAATCTATATGGTGTTTTTAAGAGAACCGTCCCGGCGGGACAGGTCAGGCAGTGACCTGTTCCACCTCCGGGATGGGTTTGAGATTAAAATGAATTTCGATAGAAATGTGTCTTGTTTTATCTTCGTCAATGCGCTCATGCACGACGATTTCTTTGATTAAGCGGTTAAGGGTGGCTGCGTCCAGCTCTGTGATGTTGGCGTATTCCTGAATGGCTTCCACCCATTGTTTTGCGTCATTGGCAAGCTGGACTTCATCGGACAGCCGCTTTCTGCCCTCGGACACTTTTGTTTTAAGCTCCGTCTGCTCGGTCTGTGTCTTTTCCAGCATGGTGTTGAAATTCTGCTCACTGATACGCCCGGCAATCATATCCTCATAAAGCCGCATGACCATTTTGTCCAGAACCTCAATCCGTTCCGCATCCCTTGTAAGGGAGCGTTCCATTGCTTCCCGCTGTTCTCGTTGCTCGGCTTCGCAGGTATTTGTCAGGCGGTCTGCAACCGCTTCCCCGTCCATCAAGGCAGCTCTGGCACATTCCCGGATTTTCCGCAGCACATGGCTGTAAAGGGTGTCATAATCAATCCGGTGCTGGGTGCAGTGGTTCTTTCCAAAGGCATTGTAGGTCTTGCAGGAATAAATCCGCTGGGGATGTTTTGCGTTTGTGTAGCGTACAGTCAGTGATTTCCCACACTCGCCGCACTTTATCAGCCCGGCAAACAGGCTGATTTCGTTGGTCTGTCCCGGACGCTGCCGGGATTTCAGCTTGTTTTGCACAATGTCAAAGCTCATGCGGTCAATCAGCGGTTCATGCTGTCCCTCCACCACAATCCAATCCTCCGGCTTCTTTTCCCCAATTGTGCCGATTTTGAAACGGTAGTCTTTTTTCTGGGAAGCAATCGCACCGGTGTAGACGGGATTCATCAAAAGGTCTTTGATAACGGAGAAGTCCCACATATACCGCCCGTTTTCCGGGTCTTTCTTTTCCCATTTGGTTCGGGTGTTGCGAAGCCCCCGTTCCCGGTTCCACCATGTGGGGCAGGGGATTTTTTCTTCCTCCAGCCGTCTGCGGATATAGTTCGGACCATGACCGTTCAGGGCATATCCGAAAATCAGCCGCACAATCGGGGCGGTTTCCTCGTCAATGAGCAGATGGTTTTTGTCCTCCGGGTCTTTCCGATACCCAAACGGGGCAAGACACCCGGTAAACTGTCCTTTCTGCGCTTTCAGAAGATAAGAGGAATGGACTTTCTTGGAAATATCCTTGCTGTACATCTCGTTCAGGATATTCTTGAACGGGGCAATGTCGTTGTTATCCCGCAGGGTGTCGATACCGTCATTCATGGCGATATAACGGACACCGTTTCTTGGAAAAAAGTCCTCAATCAAATGCCCGGTTTGTAGATAATTACGCCCCAGTCGGCTAAGGTCTTTCGTGATAACAAGGTTGATTTGCCTGCGCTCAATGGCTTTCAGCATTCTCTGTAAATCAGGACGCTCCATATTAAGACCTGTGAAACCATCGTCCTGATAGACTGCAACAACCTCCCATCCCTGCTTTTCGCAGTATTTTTCCAGCATATCCCGCTGGTTTGCGATACTGGCACTTTCGCCTTGCAGGTCATCGTCCTTTGACAGTCTGCAATAGACCGCTGCACAATAGCCCCCGGCAAGTGCCGACCCTATTGTTCTGTATTCCATTTCGTTCATCATAGCCATTTACCCACACAATCCAGACGGTATCTGGCTCTGCTGAACCTCATCTTCATTATACTTCAAATCTTTCTTTTTAGCAAGGTATTCTTTTGTATTTGTCTTTCCGTATTTCTGGGAAATCAGGCTGACGAACACATCGGTTGCGTCCAGTTCCCCGTCAAACACGGTTGTAACATGAATCTCTGTTTTGTTTTTTGCCATAGGCAGTTATCCTCCATACATGAAAATAGCCAGACAGAGTGCATCGGCAACGAAGTCCGGCAACGGGCTTCAAAAGACCTTGCAAACAATCTCAATCTGGCGATGGTTACTATTTATACTTTTCTTTTATTTTTCTGTTGTTTTGGTTGTTATAAGGGAGAAAAGCCCGGAAATAAGGGTTTTTCCCCGGCAACCGGCTCGGCAACGGGATAGCAACAGGGGGTGCAACGGGCTGTCATTTTCAGAATGGAAGCTCCATCTGTTCTGTGACCTCCACAAAACCGTCCATCGTTTTTTCAGACGGGTTGCATAAGTCCGTTGCCGGATTTTCACGCTCCCAGCCCTTTTGTCTGCCATATTCGGAAAACATTCTTGGATTTGGGAAGTACCGCCAGCCGGAAATGCACTGGTTCATTATCTCGTTGATTTCCCGGATTTCCCATTGCTTCGGTTCGTCAAAGGCATGGTTCAAGGCTTCCTTGTAGAGCTGCTTGGAACAGACCATGCTCCCGGTGTACTTATCAAGATACGCCTGTATCATTCCGGCTTTGGTGTCCTCCGGCATAAAATCCCGCTGGTGTTCTTTGAGATACCGCTGCATGGCGGGGCTGAAAGCCAGCTTGAACCTACCGCTTCGGTAAATCTCCATCGCTTCCGCCCACATCTGCTCGATATAGGCTCTGGAAGCAGCTTCGTCCTCCAAAATGTGAACCTCGGCTTGCTCCGGGTACACCATGACCGGGATAAAGCGGCGGTTGCCGGAACGGTCAAGGGGCAGGAAGTCAAGGGCATTGGAAGTGCCGCCAAATACGCACTGACGGGGGCGGTCTGCCGGGTGGGTTTCATAGGGTATCTTGTAAACCTCTTTCTGCCGACTTAAAAATGACTTGATTTCCTCAATGCTCTTGGCGTTGGTGGTTGCCATCATTTCCGACATTTCGATAATCCAGTGACCTTGCAGCTTGCGATACACATTGTCATCATCCAGCTTCCGCAAATCATCGGAGAACCACTCGTCCCGGACTGCCAGCAGACGGAAGAAGGTGGACTTGCCAGCCCCCTGACCGCCGACCAGACAGAGCATGATTTCAAACTTGCACCCCGGCTGAAAGGCTCGTGAGATAGCGCCCATCAGGAACAGCTTCAACGCTTCATAGGTGTAATCGTCTGCGTCAGCCCCCAGAAAGTGCCGCAGGCAGAAGCGGATTCTTTCCGTCCCGTCCCACACAAGGGAACTTAAATAATCCCGGATGGGATGGTACTTGTTTTCATTCGCCACAATACCGATGGCGTTATCAATCTTTTTCTCACTGGTAAGCCCGTAGGTTTCTTCCAGATAGAGAAGCAGATACTTCATGTCCGTATCATTCAGGGCGGTGCTTTCCCTGTGAAAACCGATGGGCTTTATGATGTCCTTGCGGTCAGTCAGGATGTTGTATGCGATAGCCCCGGAAAGCAGCGGGTCACGTTGGAATACGGTCAGGCAGTTCCGTATGCTCTGACGGACACCGCCTTTCTCGGTGGTTTCCAGCCCCGCCTTGATTTCCTCAATGCTCTGGGGCGGCTGCATGGCGTTCATGGTGTTTTTTAGTTCTTGCTGCGTCTGCGGCTGCAAGCTCTGCCATTCGCTGTTCAAGCTGTATCACATCCTTTCCGTAGTCCGTAATCAAAGCCGCTTTTTCCTCTGTCTCCCCGAACAGCAGCACATCCAGCAGATATTCCACATGGTCTTGCTTCTGTAAGGCTTCCACAAACCGGGGATGAAAGGCTTCCTCCGGGGAGTGCGGGACATAATCCTTTCTCCATGCCCGGAGCAGGTGGAGATAATCGGCAAGAATACGGAAGCAGCGGTTCTTTGCTTCCTGAAACTGTTCCTCCGGGGATTTCTGCCGGGGCTTGGGCTTTTTTGCCTTTCCCGGCGGCTTCCAGTCCTCATAGGAAAGCCCGAAGTCCTGTGCCAGTTGTACGGCGGCTTCTTTCTTTCCCAGCCCATACAGGGCAGCGGCAAAATCAATCACATCTCCATCCGCACCGCAGCCGAAGCAGTGGTAACGCCGATCCAGCTTCATGCTTGGGGTTTTATCGTTATGGAACGGGCAGCAAGCCATCCCGTTCCGACCTACATGGATTCCATAATGCTCCGCAGCCTGTCTTGTTGTGACGGACTGCTTCACAGCTTCAAATACATTCAAATCTATCCCTCCTTGAAAATAAGAAAAGCACCTGACATTCTCTGATTGAAAATGGCAAGTGCCTGTTAAAGTTCCATATCCTGTTGTTTGTGTTTCTTCTGTGCCGGGGCGGTTCTTTGTGCTTTTTTCTCGTCAGCCTTATCCTGCAAGACTTCTTTGATAGGCTGTTTCTTGGGCGGCTCTTTGCTTTCTTCTGTGCCGGGTGTTGCTTTCCGTACCCAGTAGCGGATGTCCCGCAGTTTCCTCAAATCAGCCTGCACCTCGGTCAGCGGTGTTTTCAGGGCTGCGATTTCTTCCAGAAGCGTTTCCTGCTCCTGTTGCAGCTTCTTTTGGGTGCTGTCCTTATCGTCTGGGTGCTTGGCAAGGTAGGCAGTGGCTTTCTCATACCGGGCAACCTCCGGGTGTTCCTGCTTGAATTTCTCCTTTGTTTTCTTAAAAAATATTTTCTGGTACTTTTCATAAACAGGCTTACATTCCTTGCAGGCTGTCCGGCTGGCAAGAATCCCGTCAATCACTTTGCTGCGGGCTTCCTTTGGCTTCATCTGATTGCGGTAATCTGCGGCTGATTTCCCGGAAGATTCCAGAAAGGCTTCTAAGTCCTCCACAGTAGAAAGCCCCTTTTGCCGGAGATAGGACAGGGCTTCGCTGACTGCCTTTAAGTCCTGTGAAGTCCCCCGGTTCTGCCCAGCCCTCGTCCAGCTTTTCCGTTCTTCCTTTCGTATCTCCATATATTTCATCAAAAGATTGGGGAGAAGCGTTGCTTCCTCCGCCGCTTTTTGTGCAAGCAGCTCCTTCCGTTTTTCTCCCAGCTCGGTAATCCAGCCTTTGAGGTTTTGGATAAGCTGCCGGATGGACTTCATCAGATTGTTGGCGGCTCTGATTTCCCGGTTCAGGTTGCCGATATTCGTCTGGATACCACGCTTTTCCATCTGCCGGACAGCAGCACCCTCATGGACAGTGGGGACAATATCAAGCCCCTGTCTTGCATAGGAACGTAAGTCTACACGCTCCGGGCGGTTGTTGGCTTCCAGATAGCGGTTCTGGATGACCTCCCATTCATGCCGCCAGATTTCACAATACTTGCGGTCGTTCCAGTCAACCGTATCTTCCTTGTGGCTTTTCCACCTGCCAGACGGAAGTTTTATCCGCTCCCCGTTCTCGTCAAGGTCATAGACCTTTCGGCTCTTGGGAAGCCATTTCCCATGTTCATCCATTGCCCGCATAGTCAGCATGACATGAGCGTGAGGGTTTCCGTCCCCTTTGTCATGGATGGCAAAATCCACGCACATTCCTTTGGAAACAAACTGCTGGTTGCAGAAGTCCCGGACAAGGGCGGCGTACTGGTCGGGCGGTATCTCTCTGGGGATGGAAAGCACCCACCTCCTTGCAAGCTGAGAGTTCCATTGCTTCTCAACAGCTTCGGCGGCGTTCCAGAGGGTGCTGCGGTCTGCGTACTCCGGGGGAGCGTTTGCCGGAAGCAGGATTTCATTGTGGGCGATACCACGCTTTTCTGGGTAGTGCTTCACTTCTTGGTCGTATTCACAGAACAGCTTTTCGCCGCTTTGATAAGCAGCGGCGGCAACAGCAGACTGCCGCTGGCTGCGCTGCACAATAGAAATTTCGTTGTGTGGACATGGCATTTTGTGTTCCTCCTTTCCGATTTTGGACAGAAAAAAAGCAGGAGACCTTTTTCAGATTTCCTGCTTGGTATGCCGCTATGTGGGCGGCGAATATTTAGTTGTAAAAGTTCGGGACAAGTTGTTCCGATGTGGTTGGTGAGAGCGTCAAACTAAGATTTGCATTATTTCTTTTTCTTACTTGCAATCACACCTGTTCCTATTGCAACAACTGCACACACCATAATTAACCAAAAATTAGGATGCATATTTCCACCTCCCTAAATTCTTTTTTTCTATCATTCAACTGAGCAAACTGGAAATTATTTTTCTTTGCATTTTATACCGTAATTTCCCCTACTACCATTTTCGTAGCCCCGATATATTTCATATCTTTTTCCATTTATCTCCACTTCGTCATCGTTAATAAATGTATAAGACTCGCCATTTTCTTCACAATATTTTGAAATTGCTTCCATAGTTTTTGCAAGAGTTGGGTAATTGGTACTATCCTCATAAGGAACCCAAAAAGCCTTTTTAAACATATAAAATACCTCCTTCTAATTTGTTAAATAATCCACGAATTTTCAAATCTTTGTAAAATAATAGTATCATACAACTTCGCAAAAGTCCACTTATAACTTCATGTTTGTTGCTGACTTTATTATACTGCATTGTCTATCGAAAAGATAGCGTATTTTATGAAACTTGTCGGCTGGGAACAGCTTGCAACGCAGGATGTCCCCAGATGGCAAGTCCACAAAAGGGTAGCTGGCGACAGCCAGCGCAGGGGAAGTGTAGCGTCCCCTGTTTGATTTGGAGCAGACCGTGACTGCGGAAAATCACAGCCCTCCGGCAAGGAGCCTTCGGAGAACGCAATGCACCAACCTCTGGGTGGTGTATAATTGCGCCCTTAGTAAACTAAGGGGTTTCCGGCTTCTCCCGTTCCAGCAGTTTTTTCAATAGTTCCTGCGTGTCCTGCCTGTGAAAAATGAGTTTCAACAACAGCATGACATCATCATCTGTCAGACGTTCCGGTTCTTGCAGAAAACTTTCCAGCATACCGCCACGGGTACAGAGCCGGTGCGTCCGTTCCTTCCGGGTAAGCTGCTTCAACTGGTGCTGCAATGCCTTTTCATCATTGATGGCTTTCCGCAGTTTCTTTTCGCTTTTCTCCAACTCCAGGTTGAGCTTTTCCAGCTTTGAGGTATCAGGCAAGGGCAGCGTCCTCCTTTCCCGGTATCAGCACATAAATCCTGTTTGGTTCTCCAACGCCCTGACGCACCCGCATGATCAGTCCGGCGGTTTCCAGTTCATTCAGAGAACGCTTGACCGTCATGGGGCTGCGGGACAGGACTGCGGCAATGGCTGTGACAGGGAAGCAGATAAACAGGATTCCGTTCTCGTCCTCCTGTCCGTTGGATAGCATAGCGTCCAACATCCGGCAGTACATGACCTTTGCGGTGCTGCTGACTGGAAATCCTGTCAACGCTCTGGGAAAGGGCATACAGGGCGGCAACGGTGTGCCTATCGTCATAAATTCAAAATTCATTCGGTGTGTTCCTCCTTTTTCTTTGCTCTTTTGGATAAATAACGGGGGCAGTCAACCACAACCGCCCGGAAGCTCTGCTTGCACCCATGCTTGCATTTCCGGCATAATTCGTTGTAAGTGACACGCCCCCGGTCATTGAGGTAAAAAGAAAGCTCATGCTTCCTCTTTTTGCTCATTCTCGGCATATTGCGTTTCCTCCCGTTTTAGTGTATAGTTTCGGGGCGATTTTCGGCAAAATTACGGTCATAGAGCCGTCTAAAATCTCCCGAAGTATCAGCGATAGGGTAGACTATCCCCCTATCAGATTGTCGTGTTTCGGTATCATTTCGGTATCAGTTCGCCAGTTCTCCCCGGTGTCGTTCCTCCCCTGAATCTCACAGCGGCGTATCGCTCCCTTTGGTACGCTCGTTTCGGTCAGGGTTCCTCCATATCCCTGCCAAAAGTCATGGCGCTACATCGCCGGGGAAGCATATCCCACACAGGCTGGTCATTCGATTGGAATAATCCATCGATGAACTACCTGTATCATAGAACATTTTTGTGCCCTGTGCCGTATGTCCACAAAGTAGGAATTAAGGGTAAAAATCAGAAATTTCCACGATTGCGGAAAGTATGATATAATCCAGTTAAGCGGCAGTAATGAAACCGCCGGAAAGGAGCGTGCGCCCATGAAAGGAGCGACAAGCATACAGGAACGCCTTTGGGAACTCCGCAAGGACAAAGGCTTAAATCTGGAAGAATTATCAGAGCTGACGGGCATTTCCAAATCAGCTCTTGGCAGTTATGAAAAAGAGGATTATAAGGAAATCAATCATGGCAACCTTATCACGCTGGCAGACTTCTATGGGGTTTCCGTTGATTATCTGCTGTGCCGGACAGAGAACCGGGAGCAGATCAACACGCCACTAACAGAGCTGCATTTGAATGATGAGATGGTGGCACTTCTGAAAGGCGGTCGGATTAACAACCGTCTGCTCTGTGAGCTTGCCACTCATAAGGACTTTATCAAGTTTCTTGCGGACATTGAGATTTATGTGGATGGGATTGCCACCATGCAGATTCAGAACCTCAACGCCCTTGTCGATACCGTCCGGCATGAAATCATTGAACGGTATCGCCCCGGCGCAGATGACCCCCATTTGAAAGTGTTGCAAGCCGCCCATATCAGTGATGATGAATATTTCAGCCACATGGTTCTGGATGACCTCAACCTCATTATCCGGGATATTCGGGAAGCCCATAAAAAGGACAGCGAGAGTGCACCCCAGACCACCGTTGCTGATGAACTGAAAGAAAATCTGGAAGCGGTCGAAAATTTCAAGGGCAGCCGGGATGAAAAGCTGGTCATCCTTTATTGCAAGCAACTCGGTATCAACTATAAAAATCTGTCGGAAGAAGAATTCCGCTGGTTCATTCGGATTCTCAAAAAATCAAAGAAGATGGGAACGCCTATTAACCAGAGAAAAAAACGGTAAGAAAGAAAGCTGTCGTCACGGGACTTTCCTGCAACGACAGCTTTAAATAGGCTTATATGATTTTTGAGAAATTCTTGACTGAATTACCGACCTTCTTGAAAAAGCTCTATACTATATTTGGTAGGATTGTTTTGCTCGATAAAAACATTCGCATATAAATCCTCCTTTCGTTGAAATGGTGTCAAAACATAGTAATTACTTACTGCTTTGTATTCCTTATCCTCGTAAATAAATCCACATACAATTCTGCAACTGATGTAGTTTCCAACTCTAATCCATGATGCTGGGATTATATCCTTGATTTCAGAGTCTATACAAGTACCTGAATGCTTCAGGTTTTTCAATTTTTTCTTATCGTATGTCAGCTTACCCACTGAAATCAGAAACAATATTATCCACACAGAAGCATTGAGCAACATTACCTCCAATATAGTTGGATTAAAAAAATTTCCAATAAAACCAACAGCTAATTCAATCACTGCTACAAGCAATGTTACATTAGAACATATAGAGAATAAGTATTTTATTGGCTTAAGATTGGCAATTTGCTTTTCTTTGTAAAGTTTAGAAATGTTTTCTTCTGCTTTTCCTTTATATTCCTCTGCTGATATATGTTCCCCCGAAAAAAGCTCGTTCAAACTAATGCCCAAAGCATCACATAAAGGCTGTAAAAGCGACACATCTGGCATTCCTCTACCATTTTCCCATTTAGAAACTGCCTGATTGGTAATGTCTAAAAGTTCGGCAAGCTGTATTTGTGTTAGACTTTTTTCTTTTCTACACTGTGCAATAAATGCACCTATTTTTTTCTGATCCATAAAACAAATCTCCTTTATACTATATTTGACCTCAGTATATCAAAAAGAGAATTTATTTAGAACATACTAAGCGTTGAAGGGAGTCTCAACGTTGAGTTGAATAGATATCAATTTGCGATAATTATTCTACCATACCGTTATGAATAAATCATCTCATGTAAAACAATTTCTTCTGCCCGGTTGTGAATGTTATTGCACCGCCGTACCCATTCCATTTGACAGGTACGCTTCAATTCTTCGGTCACGCCCTCGGCAATTTTCATCTGCTCCATGATGGTATCTAACCGTTCCTGTGCCTGTTCGTTCAGGTCTGCAAGATATGTCCACAATTCTCCGGTCAGTATCAATGTGTTCAATCTGGCTGGGTGGACTTCTCTCAAATATTCCCGGTGCATCCGTCCATACTTTCCGATGGGGCGGTGTTCCTCCGGCAGCTTCAAATCTGGGATGTAGTAATCTCCGACAAGGATATAATCAATTCCGTTTTTCGTTATTCTTGGTTTCAATTCGCTCATGTTCCTTACCTCCTGTGGAAGTAGGCTCGTCTGGTACTAACTCAATCACATCGGTAATCTCACAATTCAGCGTTTCGCAGATACGGGCTAATGTGTCCATGCTGATGTGCTTTCCCTCTTTGCTCATGTTGGCAATCATATTCGTTGTCATACCGGCGGCAAGCCTTAAATCCTCTTTTCTCATATCACGCTCTAACAGTGTGTGCCAGAGTGGTTTATAGCTGATGTGCATATTGTTTTCCTGCCTTTCTATCCATACCACCGGGGCGGCTGCCCCGGCAGGAACTTTTCTCTTATTATAGCACCAATCTTGTGAAATCACAATTTATTCTTGTAGCCTGCCGCTGATACCGTCTGGATTGTGCTTTTCCTTTCTTTTTGTTCCCTTTAATTAGCCATAAACTGCTTCATGCCCTGGCTCTTTGCTAATGTGCGATAAAGAAGTAATAGAAGTGTAAAAAATTTTGCCGTTCCTATCCGGCACTTAGGGCTGTGTCGGATAGGTCAGGCGTTAGGCTTCCGGCAAGTCTATCTTGCCGACAAAGCTGTAATAAATCTCAATGTCCTGCCTGCGGGTGCCGTTCTCGTCATAGCTGCACTCATGCACGACGATTTTCTCAATCATTTCCCGCAAGAGGGTGGGGGTCAATTCTTCAAAAGCAAGGTGCTTTCTCACAATCCCCATGAATTTCTCGGCGTTGACGGTGGCGGCCTGCGACTTGGAAAGTTCCTCCTGCAAAGCGGCAGCCCGGTCTTTCAGTTCCCGCTGCTCCTGCTCATAGTCCGCCGACAGCTCCATGAAACGCTCGTCGCTGATTTTGCCGCTTACATTGTCCTCATACAGCCGCTTGATAATGCGGTTCACTTCGGCAATGCGTGTCTGGGCCTGTTCAAGCTGCTTCGTGGCTGCGGCGGTCTTTCTCTTGCCGCCGATTTCGTTCTGCTGGATGAGCAGCTTTACAAAGCGGCTCTCATGCCTGGCGGCGTATTCCGTCACTTGCCGGAGATTGGAAAGCACGCCCGCCGTCAAAAGGTCGGTGCGGATAAAGTGTGCCGTACAGTCACGGGTACGCTTCTTGTAGCTGCCGCAGATATAACAGTCCTGCTTGCGGTTCTTGTTCTGATACCGCTGCTGATACAGCACATGGCCGCAGTCGGCGCAGAACAGCATACCAGAGAACAGCCCCACTTCATCATAGCGGTTCGGGCGTTTTCGCTGCTTGCGTAACTCCTGCACACGCTCCCATGTTTCCGTGTCGATAATCGGCTCATGGTGATTTGGGAAGATAGCCTGCTTCTCGATGGGGTTCTCAACGCTGTGCTTGACCTTGTAAGAGGGCTTCTCCGTCTTGAAGTTTACCAGACAGCCAGTGTACTCCCGGTTTTCCAGCAGATGGACGACGGTGTTTGTCGCCCACTTGCACTCATAGCCGGGGTGGTAGCGTCGGGTGCTGCCCGTCCTGCGGTATTCCAGCGTCCCCGGCGTGGGGATTTGCTGCTCCGTCAGCATACGGGCAATCTTGGTCGGGCCATTTCCCGCAAGGCAAAGCTGGTAAATCTGCCGGACAACCGGGGCGGCTTCCTCGTCAACGATATAGTTCTCGTCCTTGTCCATGAGATAGCCATAGACTGGCTTGCTGGTTACAGGCTTGCCGCTCATGCCTTTTGCTTTCTTTACTGCCTTGATTTTCTTGCTCGTATCTCTCACCAGCCATTCGTTAAATAAGTTCCGCAGAGGGGTAAAATCATTGTCCATGCCGCCGTTTGCGCTGTCCACGTTGTCATTGACAGCGATAAAACGCACGCCCTTTTGAGGGAACAGCATTTCCGTGTAAAATCCCACCTGCAAGTAATTACGCCCCAGCCTGCTCATGTCCTTGACTATGACGGTGCCGACTTTCCCGGCTTCAATGTCTGCAAGCATGGCTTGAAATCCGGGCCGCTGGAAGTTCGCACCTGAGTAGCCGTCGTCGGTGTACCAGCGCAGATTGGTAAAGCCGTTCTGCTTGGCGTAGGCTTCCAAAATCCGTTTCTGGTTGGAAATGGAATTGCTCTCGCCTTGCAATTCGTCCTCATGGGACAATCTCGGATAAAGGGCGGTAATGAGGTTTTGGGTGGCTTGTCTTAACATAAAATCCTCCGTTTCCGACAGCCAGCCCCACTATTCCGTGGTTTCATTGTACCACGGAACAGGGGCGGCTGTACAGCGGTAAAAGTGATAAATCTGCTTCTTTACAGCTTGTCAAATCGCCTTTTTTTGTGTAGCAGCGGCTTCCGCTTCCAGTACCCTCGCCATCTTGTCGGCGGCGGTGCTGGTGGTGTCTTTCTTGAAAAAGCCGGACACGACAAGAACGGTATTCCCCATGCGGATTTCCGTCACGCAGTCGGGGCGGCGGGTGGTACGGTGGTCGTGCTGCTTGATATTCTCCATAGGCAATACTCCTTTCATTCAGCCAGCAGTTTCTTCATGGTTTCCATTTTCCGCTTTGCGGTTTCCTGCCGGAAGTTGACGCCAGTAAAGCGTATCGGGACGCACATGGACAGCAGTCGGTCATAAATCCGGGAATGGGCCGTGTCTGTCGGCTTTTTCAACTCGTCCAGCGGGCGGTTGGTGGTGGCGATCAGCGGCTTGTTGCTGCGGTATCGGGTATCAATCACATGGAATACCTGTTCCAGTCCATAGTCGGTGCCACGCTCCATGCCGAAGTCGTCAATGATAAGCAGCGGATAGCGGCAAAGGCGGGAAATATACTCATTCCGGCCTGTAAAGCCGGGAGAGAGGTCGCCCAGGATAACGGCGAAGTTCGTCATATATACGGGGACTTCTTTCTCCATGAGGGCGTTTGCGATACAGCCCGCAAGGTAGCTTTTCCCGTTGCCGACGTTCCCCCAGAACAGGCAGCCGATGTTTTCGGCCTGCATTTCTTCCCAATGCTCCGCATACCGCCGGGCAATCCCGGTCTGCGGGTTTCTGCCGTTGTCGTTCTCGAATGTCCATTGCTGCATGGCTGAGTCGGCAAAAGCCCTCTGTTTCAGATTTTCCACGGCTTCCACATGGCGGCGGTGTTCCTCGGCGGCCTGCCGCTGCTCACGGGCGGCTCTCTGGCAGTCGCACTCTGCCGGGTGGCGGTCACGGCCAAACAGCTCCTTACCCTCCGGGAAGTAGGCTTCTTTCGGCGTATGGCACTTTCCGCAGTAAAGCAGTCCGTCCTCGCCGATATAGTCCTCCATCTCCGGGGCGGCGGTTGTCATGTTCTCCAAAATATCTTTGATTTCACTTGTCATAAGCTTTCTCCCTCCATACAGGTATAGTCGGGGATGCCCTGTTTTACGGCTCCCTTTTTGTCATTGGCCGCCCATCTGTGCAAGGCGGCGGCATAATTCTGGTAGGCTTTCCCGCTGGCGGCAAGGTAATGGCTCATTTCCTCAATCAGCCGTTCCAGCCTGTCCGGGTATTCTGCCTGTAACTCGTCATATTCGTCCTTTGACAGAAAAATATTCTCATATCGGCCATAAGCTGTGGGCGGCTCCCCACTCGCTCTCATTGTTTGGTTCTCTATTAAGTTGTTTATATTAGTTTTGTTAGGGGTCGGTTTTCCGACCATCATAGGGTCGGTTTTCCGACCGTCATAAGGTCGCTTTTCCGACTGTATGAGGGTCGCTTTTCCGGCCATCAGTTGGTCGGAAAACCGTACCACTGGGACAGGCGGCACTTTCACATAAAGCCGATTGGGTGCGGAGAAGCCCCGCCGTTCCCGTTCTAAAAGCCCGGCTGCGTCCAGTTCTTTCAAGGCTCCCTTGATGGCGGTACAACCCTTGTCCAGCATTTCCGCTATCTCCGCAACGGGGTAGACAATGAATATCCTGCCCTCGCCGTCCTGCCAGCCGTTCTTCTGTGACAGGGTGGAGCGGTCTAATAAAAGCGCATACAGCAGCTTGGCGGTCTGTGAAATCTCCATTTTCAGCAGGAAACGGGGGTATGGAAGATAGGCGGGCAGCGTGGTGTCTGCCCTGATATAATCAGCGATAGTATCACCTCCCTCTGTGTTGTGTCGTTTTTGGGCTTTGTCACGCATTAGGACGGCATTTCCGGGGGGAAAGGATAAATGTATCGCATACCCTTTGACACCCACGAAAAAAGCCTTGATTTATGCGGGTTTGAAAGGCTCTAAAGCGTGACATTTCTGCCTTTGTTTCCGCTTTCTCTCGGCGGCTTTGCGTTTCTTCATGCACCCGGCGCAGCCGGGGCAGTATTTCCCCCGGTTGGATTTGGGGACAAAGGCCGCCCCGCAGACCGCGCAGCGTTTCCGGCTCCCCCGGTACAAGAGGGCTGCGGCCAGCTCCCCGTCAAGGGGCAGGACAGCCACACGGAACCAGCGGCACATGAGGGAATAGGAAATGCTCTGGACGCACACGCAAGGCTCCCCGTCGTCTAACAGCAGGCAGTTCCCCTCGTCGTAGTTACAGCACTCATGCACAAGGCGGCGGGCTGCCTGGTGCTGGCGGTAGTCCATGCGGGACGGCTTATCGTTCATGGCTCTGCTCCTTTCTGCGGTGCGGCTCTTCCCGGCGCAAAATCTGGTCGATGTTCCGCTTGACGGTCTGCAACTCCCTGAACCGCTGCTTCTGTTCGTGATAGGTGTTGTACAGGCCGTCTTTCTCGGAGATAAGCTGCTCGATCTCGGCCTGCAACGCTTTTCGGCCGGGCAGCTTGGTAAGCCCCTGTGCCTTGAAATACCGGGCGGCGGCTTCGGCTATGATAAAATCGCTCTCGTTTGCCTGGCGGTATGCGGCGCGGGCTTTCTCGGATTTCTGCGCTTTCAGCCCCTCGCGGATGGGCTTGGTCTTGGCATAGGCAAGTACCTGTTGCCGCAACTCCCTTTTCCCTTGCAGCTTCGTTTCCAGTGCTTTCAGTTCGCCGCTGGTCTGGCGCATTTCCTGATAGGCGGTAGCAACGGCGGCTTCAAGCTGTTCCGGGGAAGAAAAGCCGTACTGTTGGTAGATGGTCAGGGTCTTGGCGGCCTGTTTCAGATTGTGTATCTTCGCCCATCGTTCATAGCCTTTGCCCTTGCCCTCGGCCATCTTCTGCTCAATGTCCACAAGCCGCTGCACACTGTCCTGTCTGGGGTCGATTTTCCCTGTCTTTTCGCCCTGTAAGCGGCCTTTCCCGGCGTGTAGGTATTCGGGTATGGCTGCGGTCTGTTCGGCGGCTCTGGCGGCTTGGTGCTGCGGGGTGTAGCGAACCGTTACGCCCCTCTGGGCGTTCTGCTCCAAAACGGCAAGGACGGCGGTGCGGTCAAAGTCGCCGCCCAGCTTCCGGGCGGTGATAGGCTTCGTCCTGTCTGGCGTGAGGTAGGACAGCCGCCCCCGGCTCTCCTTGACGGTCACACCCTCCCGCAACAGCAGAGAGGAAAACTCGTCAAAGCTGGCAGCGGTGGCAAGGGCTTTCCGTAGGGTCTGCCGCAGCTTCTCCTTGTTCGTTTCAAACTTGGTCTGCCGGGGCGTGATACCGCCTGCAATCATGGGGGCGTTCTGCTTGTCCAGTGCGGCCTGTCCCTTTTTCTGCGCCCAATATTCCCGGTCTGTGACACGGTTCTTGCTGCCGTTCAAGAGGTCGATTTGGTAAAGTCCTTCCCGGTGGCACATCTCCATGACCTCGGACTTGAAGTAGCGTAGGGCTGCGTCGGTGCAGCGGTGCTTGCACCCGGCTTTCGTGTCCGCTGGCCTGTCCATGTAGGGCAGGAACGGCACTTCCTCTATCCGCAGGCTGTTAATGACGATATGCACATGGATGTTGCCGCTGTGGTTATGCCCGTCCGGGTGGGTGCAGACAAGGGCCTGATGGCCGGGGAAATGCTCTTTACAGAATTGCTCCCCCAACGCCTGCGCCCGGTCTACGGTCAGGCCGTTGTCCGGCCCGTCCCGTGGGTCAAAGCTGATGATATAGTGGTGGCTTTTCACATCCTCCCGCCGCTGATTTTTCTCATAGCGGAGATTGGAGCGCATACACGCAACGGCAAAATCCTCGCCGCCGCAGTTCAGCGTGGACAAGCGATAATCCTCACGGGGGATAAGCCTGCCGTTTTCATCAAGGACGGGCTTCATAGTAAATTCGTCATGCTCAAAGAGCAGGTATTGTTCGGCGGCTCCGTAGTCGGCGTTCTTAGAGCCTAAATGCTTGAGTGTTGCCAACGGCGTCACCTACTTTCTTTAGGACTTCATACTTGAGGGCGGCAAGGTCGGCGGCCGCTTCCCGCAATTCCTTTGCCATAGCCGGGTAGGGGCTATGCCACTCGTTGAGGGTGCGGGCAATCTGGTTGAGATTGCCGCCAATCCTGCCGTACTCGGCTGTGAGCTTCCCGACAGCGGAGAGCAGCTCGTCATTGACTGACGACACATGGAGTACGGGGCGTATGGTAGTGCGCCGGATGGCCTGCCGGAGAAATTCGGACTGACTGATACCATAGGGCGCAAGCCGTTCTGTGAAGTCGGCGTATTCTTCATCGGTCAGCCGGGTTTTCACAACATGGCTGCGGTGGGGGGTGTTGTATCGCTTCGGCATGGGCTGTAAACCTCCTTTCACTTATCACAAAAAATGGGCTGGTCTGTTAGCTATTTTCGGGGCATTTCCTGTCTGCCGGACAGAAATATTTTTGCGGCGTAAGCCGCATAGCAGGGTTTGGGGAAGGCACTCCCCAACAAGTTTCCCGCGAGGGGCAAAACCGCAGAATTGCGGATTTTGGCACCGTGGTAGAAACTTGCTCTAAAAAACTACCGCTTTCCTCGCTCTAAAAAACTACCGCTTTCCTCGGCGGCTCTGGTCTGCGGATATACTGGCTTGCTCCACCAATATAGCGATTGCGGCGGCGTGTTCTGCCCGCTATTCACCACTACAACGGTGAAAAGGGTGCGTTTTGGCAAACGCAGCGGAAATTTTTTTATTTTCCCTGTCTGCTCCCTACAACAATCCGGCGGTATGGTTTGCCAAAGATTTTTGAAAATGGGCGCAAAAAAAGCAGCAAACCTTTTCAAGATTTACTGCTTATGTGCCGCTGTGATGGGCGGCGGTATTAAATTGTCAGCCGTTTTTCAAATGGAATTTATCTGCAATCGCTTTCTTTCCGCTTTCCAATCCCTTTTCTGTAATCTTCCATAATCCTAACGCAATGATCTGCTATCTTTTGCATTCCGAGTTCTTCAAAAAAGGCAATTTGCATTTTCATCAGTTCTTCACAAACAGTCAACTTCTGCTCATCCATATTGCTAATAGCAAGCCAGGGGAACGCTTTATATTTCTTAGTGTCACCAATGAGAAAATTGTATCCTATCAACTCATTTTCACGGAGAACGAAATAGAATTGTGGACCTGAACCCGGAACTGACTTTTCCATAATTTGTTGCATTGTTTTCACGCCGCCGTATGCTGGAATAAAACCTATTCGCTCAAGGGCATTTAATATGTCAATCCTTTTATCTGTGGGTATGTCTCTATAATTGATAATCTGTTCCATTTGCTCTACCCTCATTAAAGTTTAATTTGTCAGGCTCTAATTATACAACTTTTCTGTTTAACGGTCAAAGCGGAACTTCAACAGGCTTTCTATCAGCCGCCCGACGATATGTTCCTGCATATCTGTGTTGATCTGTCCGTCCATTTTCGCACAAGCGCGGATATATCCGGCATAATGGGATAGGACGGCGGCAACAGCTTCCGGGTCGCCCTCGCTTGCCTTAACGATTGTTTCATAGGAAAGTAGCTGGCTCATAGGACAAGCCCTCCAACTCTGCCCGTAGCCGCCGCAAAATCATCTGAATACGCCGCCCGGTTGTGTTGCCAGCCCGTCCATATCTCCGTCCAATCTCCCTATGCGTCAATCGTTGGAAATAGTACAGGAAAATGATTTCCTGTTCCATCTGTGATAGTGTGGACAGCGCTGCGGCAAGCTCTGGACTTTCCAAAAGCACCATCTGACCACAGACGAAAAGCGGATAGCTGTTCATGGCAGCTTGCTCCGCAAAGTATTTATCTGTGGTACTGAATGGATAGTGTTTTTCTTCTATCAGATATTCAAGCGAGATTTCCCGCTTGCGGCGGCTGCGTATGCTCCGGGCTGCGTCTATGGCAGCGTGGCGAATAACAGTCTTGCAAAAGGCATCGTGTGTATGCCGAATATGTTCTTGATACTTTTCGTGTTCGGTCATGGAAATCCCCCTTTCTGAATAATGGCAGAGGGCGGCAGCATTTTGTGCTGTCGCCCTCTTGATTACCGAACAGCAAAGACGGGCGGGGCTGTCAACGGCGGCGCATTTGCGCCGTTCATCTTGACCGTTGACTGGCTCGGCTGGGTTTGCTATCTGCTCACGGCAATTCACTCTCATTGATAGGAATTGCTTCAAGTTCCGTATTCAAATTGTTCCAATAAGAGCCAATATCCGCACTTGTGAAATACTTAAAACCGCCTGCTTCTGACTTCAATTCGCCGTTTTTAACTCCATAGCAGGCGTAAATCAAATCGTAGCTTGTTCCATCTGAGAGGTTAAATCTAAAACTGGTCACATCTGCTCCGGCAGTTTCCTCAGTTGTTTTGTCTTTTAGGGATAAGCCCTTGAACTTATCATACAGGGTCTTTATATCATTTTCAGCAACAACTACTTTCTTTTCTGCTGATGCAGGCACTCCGTCATAGTGGTACATTTCAACGCTTTCGACATCTTCAACCTCAAATGGGAAGTCGATTTTGACAGGCTCATAAGCAATGTTTATAGGTAACAGAAAGAGAGCCGTAAAAATTGCAATGGTACAAAGAGCGATGGAAACGAGAACAGCAATCGTTATCTTTTTCCTGCCCCTCTGCTTTTCTTTTGCCTCATGGCGCATAATAACGCTTTCGCTTTCTTCGTGAAGAACATCTTCGCTCGTGTGAGAAAGCAATTTCTGACAAATTGCGTTACAGTCAGCACAGGCGTTCAAATGCTCTTTTACCATCTCTGCGCTTGCTTCGCTGCAAGCACCGTCAACATACAGCGGAAGAATATCTCGAACAATATCGCATTGTTTACTCATGCTTTTCATCCATCCTTTCTTGAATTTTTAGCTTTGCACGATGATAAGTAACTCTCGCCCATGATTCTGTTTTTCCAAAAATTGCAGCGATTTGTGAAAAAGATAGTTCCCCGAATACGCGAAGCTGAAAGACTTCTTTGTATGGTTCTTCCAAACGGTGAAGAACGAGGTGTATGCGGAACGCCATGTCAGAATCTGCAACTGAGTTCTCAACATTTTCATTTGATGGCAAGTCATTGATTTCACTCACATCAGCTACTCGCTGACGGCTTCGCATTTCATCATGGTAAAGATTTTTTGCTATGGAGCAGAGCCATGTCAATTCATCTGACTTACCTTTGAATTGTGATGTTGTAGAAACAGCCTTATAGAATGTGTTCTGCGTGATTTCTTCTGCTATCTCACGATTTTTGGCAAGAGAAATAGTATACGAGTATACCTGTAAATAGTAGGCTTTATAGAGCTTTTCATAGTCCATACTTGTCATCACCTCCTTCAGCTTCATAGGTTAGACGGAGAAATCGGAATTTCGTTACAAAGAAGTTTGAAATTTTTATACCTTTACGCTACTCTTGCTTTCTGCGGACTATTGGTAGACGCGCATTAACGGCAAGCAAAGAGATTGCTGTGTCAGCTTGATATGTTCAAATGCTAATTAAGTATAGCATACAGCCATGAATTTTTCTATTGCGTTCCCCTGACTTCGGAATAGTGGCAGGGCTGGCTATCTTTGTTTTGCTTTGTGCTTCTTTATCGTACATGAGCATTCGCGCCCGGATTGTCGTTGCCGTAGCCCTCCATGAGATTGATAACGCCCCAGATACCAAGCCCGGCTCCAAGTGCTACAACAAGGGTCTGCAAAACGTCTACTGCGCTATTGAAAAATGCCATAAATAAATCCTTTCTGCCGCGTCTGCGGCTGTCCGGCAAGCGGACAAAAGGCGGTCAGCGTATGCCGCCGCATAAAAAAACCGCCCTCTGGTAAAGGCGGCTGTCCCCGCGCTGCGTAAGTTCTGCGGCGCGGCGGTATTCAGTTGTAGGGGGGTGCGGCTCCTGCCGCTGTGTGCTGCGCCGGAAAGTAGGGGCGCGTATCATGTAGCCGATATTGATATATGTGATTGCTTCGATTCCTCCTTTCGGTGTCCCGCTGTGCTGCCGGACGGGTATTATTCAGACTTGCGGGAAGTGAATAGCTTGCATAGCAAGGTGTTCGCTTCCCGCAAGTTCACAAAGGGGTAGCTGCCGCAAGGCAGCGTAGGGGAAGTGTAGCTTCCCCTGTCCCCCCCTCCCCGGCGGTCTGCCATGCTGTCACTGTTGAGGGATAAGCCCCCGGCGCGTGACATACTCCGTTGCAAAACGGCGGTGTTCCGCTTCCTTTTCCCGCCAATACTCCCATAATGCAGCGTCGGCGGCTTCCGCAACATTCATTAAAAACCGTTCAAGCTGCTTTTGTTTTTCCTCTGCGCTACGTTTCCTCATGGTCTGCGTCCTCCTGTAAGTCTGCTGCGTCAATCTCGTAATAGTCAAAAACCTCGTCGGGCTTGACAATGGCGGGGCGGCGTTTAAGGTGCTTTTCCATGTCAAAGGCGTTCTTCGGGTCTGCGTCGGATAGGTACTTGTATTTCGGGTGTTTCGTTATGTCGAATTTGTCCGAAAAGAACGGGCGCACCCCGCGTAGCTGCAAGATACATTTCCCTCCGTCCATGACTGCGATTTCATCTTCCGTCATAAGCTGCTTTCCCAATTTCTGATAGTTCAGCCCATGCGAAAGCTCCCGCCCCCTTGTTTCGGAAGTGTTGAAGCTGTCTATCGTTTCCTTGCCTAAAATCTCCGATATTTCTTTGAGCGTGGTTTTTTCCTTGCCGCCCAAGAAAAGCGTGGTGTCGCAGTTGCCGACTATGGTATCGGCGTTGTCCTTGTAGATTGCCTTTAGCTGTGACTGGCTCTGCAAGATGATTGACGCGGAGATTTCCCGGCTCCGTATGGTTGCGATTAGTTTCTCAAATTTGGGGATTTGCCCGATATTCGCAAATTCATCAAGTAAGCACCGTACATGGACGGGAAGCCGCCCGCCGTATTCATCATCTGCTTTGTCGCACAAGAGGTTGAATAGCTGTGTGTAGAGAATACTCACGACAAAGTTAAAGGTGTCGTCGGTGTCGCTGATAATCACGAAAAGGGCGGTCTTTCTGTCACCTATGGTGTCAAGCTCCATTTCGTCGGTTTCCATAAGCTCCCGCAGCTCCTTAATGTCGAATGGGGCTAACCTCGCGCCGCATGAGATAAGTATGCTTTTTGCGGTCTTGCCAGAGACGAAAAGTCAAGGACTTTTTCATCAAATTCACAAAGAAGTCACATTTTGCGGACTTCCTCACGAAGCATACGCTTGATTTTGTCCTCCATTGTCTCCTTGGCGGTCTCGCTGAAATGCACACGGACGATATAGGTGGTCTTGCCAATCTGCTTTCTGACAGTAGGGCAAGTGGCGGTGTTGGTTGCGGTATTGTTCATTCAAAATCCTCCTGTAAATGAAAAATGCCCGGTGACTGTTCATCATCGGGCGGTGTCGGTATGAGGGAACAAGGCAAGGCGGCAATATTAAGGTATCTATAAAAACCTTGCCGTCTTTGCCACGCTTGCCGTGTTCCTGTTGTCAGTTGCGGAGATAGCAGACCCATGCCGTACCGTCTTTCTCGGTCACAAGTCTGTCCCCGATACGGCTCTTTGCCGTTCTCATGGTGCGTGAGGAAATCCCACGCTCATTGACCGCTTTTTCCAGCTCTGCACTTGGCATTTTCTTTCCGTTTGCCAGCAGTTCCAGTATCAGCATTTCTGCCTGTGCGGTCTTGCTTTCCGTCTTGGCTGTGTCCGTTCCGGCAAGCAGTTCATCGGCGGTAATGTCATAAGCACCTATCCATTCAAACCCTTTCTCGTCTCCCAGAGAAAAAGCAAGGGACTGTCCGGGTGGTGCAAGAGAGCTTTTCTCATGGATAAGCACCCTCGTTGTGGGATTGTCTTTCAGTTTGCCGATAAACAGCAGACTGCGGACTGCCGCCGTAATGTCGATAGAGCCTAATCCCCGGTAGGTGCTTTGCGTTCCTGCGGCTTTGTTGAGGTGTCCTATCAGAACGATAGCACACCCGGTAGCCTGTGCAATATCTCCCAGACTGCGGAAGATGGGACGGACTTCATTTGCTCTGTTCATATCCACATCTGCTCCTAAAAACGCCTGTACCGGGTCTATGATAACCAGCTTGGCATTGTTCTCCCGGATTGCTCTTGCTATGCGTTCATCGGCAAGGGTCAGCGGTATGTCCCTGTCATCAATGACAAGCACTCGTTCAAGGTCTGCGTCCGCTTCTATCAGTCTCGGCTTGACGGTATCACCCAGACCGTCCTCGGCGGTCTGATAGATGATGTTGAACGGCTCAAGGGTCTCCATACCGGGCAAAGGCTTTCGATTGGTGCAAGCCGCCGCAAGACGCATGGCAAAGTAGGTTTTGCCCTCGCCGGGGTTGCCCTGTATGATGGTCAGCTTTCCGAATGGGATATACGGAAACCATAGCCAATCCACGCTCGTCAGCTCCACATCAGCCATGCGGAGCATAGGGACAGGCTGGGCGGTTGGCAGCTCTCGCAGCGTGATTGTCTCGGCTATGAATTTGCGGTTGGGAATATCCCCTTGCTGACGGAGAACATCGTTCCAGTCTTTTCTTGCCGGGACAAGACGAATGACAGCGTTCTCGCCGGGAATAGTCTGTGCCAGTCGGGTACAGGCTTCATTTCCTGCGGTGTCGCTGTCAAGGCAGAGGAACACTTTCAAGATGTCCTTGCGTTCAGAGAGAAAACGGTCAAGAGCCTTGCCAGACACACCGCCCAGGGCAAGGTAGCTTCTCGTCTGCCAGTCCTGCGGATAAAGGCAGATAAAGGATAAAAGGTCTATGGGTGCTTCAAAGACAAAGAGCTGACTGCCGTTTCCCTCATAGCGGAACGGATAAGATTTATCAGAGCCGGCAATGTCCTGCCTGAAACTTTCCTGCGTTCCTCGCACATGAGCATATCTCGGTGTGCCGCTTCGGTCTCTGCCGACAAACACAACATTGTGCCGTTTGCTGTCCTCGTAAATATCCCCGGAAAGAAGAAAAGTCTCAACAAGCGATTTGTTGAGACCTCGGCTTTCACAAAGATATTGAATTGCTCTGTCGGCTGTTCTGTTGTGCAAGGGCAAGTGGAACGCTGTGGGCGGTGCTGTGGTGGCTTCGGCCTGTCCCTCGCCGTTTTCGCCTGTCAACATCTGGACAGCTTCGGGAAAGGACTTGCCGTAAAACTCCATGACAAAATCAATGGGATAGCCGCCCTTGCTCTGGCTGTGGCGAAACCACTTGTTTCCCCGGACGGTCAGGCTGTCATGTTCTTTCCAGCGGTATTCCCGTCCGCTTTTGATAAGCGTCTCTCCCTGTGTGCGGAGAAAATCTTCCAGACTGACGGCGTTTGCCAGGTCGATCTGTGCTTGGGTGTACTGCATGGGCGTCCTCCTTACTTCTTGAAAACAGCGCATCGTCTGCAAATGCCATGCTCACGCTCGTCCAGCGTGTAGGGGCAGTTCGCACATTCCTCGCCGTACTGTCTCATGATAACAGGCAGATAGCCCAGCTCCTGCAACATATCAATCTGGCGGTCGGTGAGGGTGGCTTCAAAGGCAAGGCATTTCCGGGTGTGTTCGTCCAGCTCGATCAGGTCGGAAAGCGGTCTGCCATCGGTCAAAGGTTCTCCGCTCAAAAGGCGTTTTGCCGTTCTGCGGATGGGGTTGTACTCGTTCTTCCAGTCGTATTTTTTCATCGTGTCATATCCTCCTTTTTCTGTCGTGTTTGGGGTCGATTTTGGAGCATTTGTTCCTCTGTACGCTCGTTAAATCGGGCGGCAGTATCTACACATGACTTGACCTTCCAAAGACGGTGTAAATCGTCTCTGACGGTCTTAAACTCGCCATAGGTGGTGTTGTGCGCCTGTTCCAGCTCGTCATACTCTTCGGTCAGCTTTTTCATATCCACCTTGCCGTCCGGGAATTCTCCGGTCAGCTTGCGTCTGGCGGCGTAGAACTGTTTCAGTTCCGTTTCATGCTCTGCCTTGTACTTGGCTCTGGGCTTCTCAAACTTGATTTTCTGCAAGCTGTCATAGACAGGCTTCAAGCTCTGGAAAGCAGCAGAGCTGTCATAGAGCCGCTTAATCGCTTTCATTCGAGCGGTCTGTTCGTCCAGCGTTTTCTTCAAGCTCTCTGTGGCAGCACTGTGTTCGCTGACACGGCGTTCCAAATCCTCAAGGGAGTAAATGCCGTTTGCCCGGAGATAATTGAAAGTCTCGTTCATCTCCTTTAGGTTGCTGACCTTGCCTTTCTGCGAATATGCCCCGGCTCTGCGGCTGGTGTAATAGGCGTTCAGCAGAGAAACAAGGTCGGGTGCCTGCGGCTTGGCAAGCTCCGCTTTTGCTTCGGCAATCCAATCAAACAGGAGAGTGATTTTCTTCTTGATGTCACGGATAACGGCATTGGTGGCTTTGATCCAGCGGTTGAACTCGCCTTTCTCGGTGCGTATGCCTTTCTTCTCCATGGCCCGGACGGTTGCGCCCTCGTGGACGGCGGGAAGAAGCTCCACGCCCTGACGCTCATAGCTCCGGTGGTCGATACGAACATCAATACCTTTTTCCGCAAACTTGGCATTGCATAGCTCCGCCCATGTCTGCCGCCAGTATTCCAGCGTTTCGGGACTGCCCCAGTCGGTAGTGGGAACGGCGTTGAACACAAACTTTCCGTCTGCGTCCCGGATACGGTTGCCGTCCTCGTCCAGCTCATACACCCGGCGTTGCTTTAGTCCCCATTTGCCGTTCTGCTCGATGGGGCGGATGGGGCAAAGCACATGAAAATGCGGGTTTGGTATGCCGCCGTCCTCCCGGTCTGGCTGGTGTACGGCGAAGTCAACCACCATGCCCCGGCTCACAAAGTTCTCCAACAAAAATTGCCTTGCAAGAGCGATGTTTTCCTCAAGGGAAAATTCATTCTGCAAGGCAATGTCAAAGCTGTATGCAAGCTGGGCGTTCTTTCCACGCTCGGCTTTTTCCACGGCGTTCCATAGGGTCTGGCGGTCTGCGTATTCGGGCGGTGCATGGGACGGCAGGAGAATGTTGGAGCAGATCACGCCGCCCTTTCTGGTGTAGTCGCTGTATTCGCCGTAATACTCGCTATACAATCGCTCCCCGGCACGGTAGGCGGCAGAAGCGATAGCGGACTGTCCTGCGCTTCGCTTAGTCTGCGTGACGCTCAGATGAAATAGTGCCATCGGCTTTCAACTCCTTTTCTCTGTTTGCTTGGCTGATATGGGTAATCGCCATGTGACGGACGGCTCGCTGGACTTCGGACAGAGAAAAGATGTGTTCCATCAGCTCTGTCATTTCGGTGCGTGTGAGATCTTTGACCTCCGGGGCAAGGCTCTCAATCGTGCCGCCCAGATTGCAAAGGCGGTGGGTGCGCTTGGTGCGTTCGCCTTTCTCCAGATATTTCTTTCTGTTCTCCAAACGCTCCAGCTTGTGCTTCTCCTGTGCAAGCTGCGTCTCTGCTCGTTCCTTTTCGGCTCGAAGCTGGTCGAGGGTTTTCGGTTTTGTCATTGTGATTGACCTCCTTTTTTGATTTTGGGGATAAAAAAGACCGTCAACTTTTCGCACATTGCGACCAGTCAACGGTCTGATTTTCGGTATTTGTTTTTCCAAACTTGCTGGCGGCGAACAGCATTTTATGCTGTTTGCGGACAGCAAGTCCACAAGGGATAGACGCACAAGCGTCGCAAGGGAGTGTAGCTCCCTTGACGGAACGAAGTGACGAAACATTCTCGGTCGGGCAGTTTTCTTCTGCTGACCGGGAATGAAGCTCCGCAGGACGCACTACTCTCGACAGAGAGTATAGAAGTGCGCCCTTAGAGTTCTAAGGGTATTTTTAGATAATTGGGAATGTTTCTTTGTCAAACTGCGTAACATTGAACACGATACGCCACTCGACATCATCACCAACCGGTTCAAAGTGCAGAGCAGAACAAGCAGCATGAAGTTTTTCTTGTGAATTTGTTCCATATATAACTGCTGTCGGACCATCTGCACCACCAATAACACCAACAACAAAACAGGAACTACTGCCAACTGGACGGAACGAATGATCGTCTGGTGTAACTTCTATCGGTCTATCGCCTTCATCACAGTCAAAAACCGAAATGTTCTCCATCGGTTCAGGGGTAAGTGTATAACTCATGGCAATATAATGTGTCGGATAAATCCAGCGATCAGAACCAAAACTATTTTGAGGAACTGTCTGCTGTTCTATTTCCTGCACGGTCAGTGTATGGGTTATTCCGCTAACAGGATGGGAAAACATAAATGAATCTCCGGGTGCGTGAACTTTGAAATGTGAGCCTGGAACTTGTCCTGGTTGCTGCTCCATTGTAAGAAAAAGTTTATTGATTTCAGGGTGATGCTTGGTTCCCCAAGGAAATACGTCTCTGCATATGACCCAGCCATAAGTACTATCCAGCCCATAATGGTCGATTGCCCATTTTGCTTCCAACTCATTGATAACGCCATCTGGCAGACAAGGATTAAAGCTCACAGCGCAGCCATGGGTTGTCTGTAATATTTTCTCGTTTAACTTCAAGCAAGGTTTGAAGTTAAAACAAAGTGGGTTTTCCCATTCCATCTGCACCTGTTGCTCACGGGTAAAATTTTCACATGAGTCATTTTCCCAGTCCAGATTCCATTTTTTCATGAAGTCACGGATGCTTTCTGAATCAACTCGCATACAAAAATCAACGACAAGTCCTTTGCTACATGAATAAGCTGCCGGAATTACCCAATGATATCCAGCCCAATCGAATTGTTTATCCAGCTTGATCTCTTTTCCGGCACGGTCTTTACCTCGATGTCCCCAGAAATCTCCATCAAAGTAGACCTTCCATTCAGGGGCAACCAATTCTGCCTCTGAAGTCATATCATTATCGTAATAATCTTCTGTGTATTTAATCTGACTGTAATCAAAGGAAGATTGCAGGTTTTTGATATATGTCCACGGTTGTTCCATAGGCAACAAATTCATCTTCTCTGAAATTTCCGATAAAGTTTGCTGTTGTTCCTGGGTTGTAGGGTTTTCATTGAGAAAGGCTTCAAACTGTGCTTCGTTCCACATCCACGCTTGTTCCACTGCCGCCACATCACCACAAGCCAGTATAAGCCGCAGAAAGTCGGTAAAATTTTCAGCTACTGGATGAACATAATCAGGAGAAGTATTCATGGGGCTGACAGAGAAAACCATCTCTCCAAATCCACGAATGAAACAGAAGTGGATACCATCTATCCCTGCCCATCCAAAAACCGATGCCCCTTTTGGGGTACAAAAATAATTTGTATTATCCTCACGGAGTTCAACTCCCACAGGACTTAAATCGACACCCCGCTGTAAAAATTTTTTCAAAATTCTATTCATTAAGCATCCCCCCATAAAATTAGTGCTATCACGCTCTTTATTGTAGTAAATTTTATCACAAGAGTGTGAATAAATCTACTGGCGAATGCTGAAACCGCCCGAACAGTTTCTTTCTGCTCAGGCGGCTTTCTTCATCTATTTTTCTTTCTTCTGCTGCACTTGTTCATGGGCTTCCTGCTGAACATCAGCCCAGCGGAAAAGCCATACTTGAAGTGACTTTCACTTTCTTCACATTGGGCGATTGCTGTCTGCGCCCGGAGTTCCTGCACCAGCTCATAGTCCTCTTTGCTGAGCCGCTGGGACAACTGCTCCATGAGCTTTTCACAGGCTATGACTGCCTTTCGGTATTCCGGTGATGTAGGTACAACTGTCTCGCAGGGATAAAACTCCCCATTATACATGGCTTCCAAAATCATAGCTTTACCTCTCTCAACAGTAGATTAGTTCCGTCTTGATGATTTCCTCTGCCCGGCAGCGGATGGAGTTCATTGACTGCACCCATAACATCTGATTTTCCGCTTTCATGGCTTCGGTCACGCCCTCGGCTTTCATCATCTGCCGGATAATCAAGTCCAGCCTGTCTGCCGCCTGCTCGTTCAGATCGGCAACGACGGTGTGGAGCCTGCCGGACAAAATTAGCTCGTTGTAAAGCATGGGACGGTGCAATTTCAGATAGGACTGGTGCAAGCGTCCCCAATGCCCAATAGGTCGGCGTTCCTCCGGCAGCTTCAAGTCCGGCACATAGTAGTCGCCCACCAACACATAGTCCATACCGTTCTCATGGATTCTCGGTTTCAACTCTTTCATAAAATCACGCTCCCTTTCTCGGTCCCAGCTGCGGCAAACTGCTCACCGGGATAAATACCCCTCTGGCAATATCCTCGGTGCGGATTGCCTGCTTTCTGGCTTCAATCTCCGCTTTTTTCTTGGCTTTCGTGCGCTCCTCATACTCTTTCTGTTTACCATTGGCTTTCCGCTTCAAGTAGTTCTGGTGGAGCCTGTCCTTGCGTTCCTCACGCTTGCGGATTTCCTCTAATTCCTCCGGGGTAAGCTCCACTTCGCCAAACGCAGGGGGAACGAAACGACCCACGAAATTGAAGTAAATCTCGACCTCCTGTGTGGTCTGAATACTGCCCTTGCGGTCACGCTCATGCACAAGGATTTTCTCAATAAACTCATTGAGCATGGCAATCGTCAGCTTGTCGAAGTTCTCATACTTGTCAATCAGAGCGATAAAACGGTCAGCGTCCTTTTCGTGCTTCTCGTAGCTCTTGATAGCCTTTTCCAGAACAGAGATTTCAGCGGTAAGCTCGGTCTGCTCCTTTTCATATTGAGCGTCCAGAGTGGCATATCTGCTGTCAGACAGCTTTCCTAAAATGTTGTCCTCATAGATTTTGCAGAGCAGGACTTCCAGCTCGGAAACTCTCTGCTTTGCGGTGGCAAGGCGTGTCCGCTGTTTCTTGACCTCTGCCGTCTGCTGGCTGGACTGCGCTTCCTGCACCACTCGGACAAACTCGGCTCTGTCATGCTTCGCATACTCGGCAATAGCTTTGAGCATTTCGGAAACAAGGGACAGTACCACATCTTCATTGATACGGTGCTGTGTCGTGCAGAGCTTTCCAACTGGGACTTTGCTGTATTGGGAACAGGTATATTGAGAAATACGCTTGCCGTTGTTGGTACGGTGGACATACATCTTGCCGCCGCAATCGGCACAATAAAGCAAGCCTGTGAGGGGAGCTGCTTCGCCCCAGCCGTCCGGGTAGCGTCTGACATTCCCACGGATTTTCTGCACAAGGTCAAAGGTCTGCTGGTCAATGATAGCTTCATGGGTATTCTCGAAAATTGTCCATTCGTCCTCCGGGACATAATGGCTTTTCTTGTCCTTGAAGTGCTTTCGGGTCTTGAAGTTGATGGTGTGTCCCAGATATTCACGCTTTTCAAGAATGTTGCAGATGGTGGAAGAACCCCAGCCGTACACATCTTTGAAGGTCTTATTTTTGTTCACGCCCTCGCCGTGCCGGGCAAGGTAAGCAGATGGAATAAGCACCTTTTCCGATTTCAGTTTGCTGGCGATCTGATACGGACCGTAGCCGTCAATCGTCATGGCAAAGATGCGCTTGACCACATCAGCGGCTTCGGGGTCAACCAACCATTGGTCTCTGGCTTCGTTCCAGAGATAGCCGTAAATGACCGTGCCTGTGAGGTGCTTGCCGGACTTGCCTTTGGACTGGAAAGTGGAACGGATTTTACGGCTGGTGTCTCTGGCGTAATACTCGTTCATAATGTTGCGGAAAGGGGTAAAATCATCGTCCCCTCTGGCACTGTCCACGCCGTCATTGATGGCGATAAGACGAACGCCACGCTGACGCAGGATTTCCATAATCTGACCGACTTTCAGATAGTCACGACCCATGCGGCTCATGTCCTTGATACACAGGTACTCCACATTCCCGGCTTCCACTTCTTTCATCATTGCTAAAAATCCGGGACGGTCAAAGCAAGTACCACTAATGCCATCGTCCGTGAAATGGACAATGTTCGTAAACCCCTGCCGTGCGGCGAACTCCTCCAACATAGCCTTTTGATTGGAAATGGAATTGCTCTCACGCTGCTGGTCATCATCTTTGCCAAAGTCATCACGGCTCAGTCGTTCGTACAGAGCAGTGATTTTCTCGTTTTTTCTCATAACTTGCGCTCCTTTCTTCGGTTTTAGGTTGTGTGTTCTAAGAGACTTCCCAACCGCTTGATTAAGAAGTCTTTTAGAGCATACAACACCCGCCGCCAGTTTGTATTTTTTGTACTGCTTGACTGCAAAATGTTCCGGGTCTTTTTCTTCCAGACGTTCAAACATGAGGTCAACCGGGTTCTGGAAATCCTCGTCGTCCTCGCGGGCTTCCGACGCATTTATCATTTCAAGCAGCGTCGTGAAGTTCTTCTCGTCCTCTGGGGCTTCATACCAGATATAGCCGATTAGTGCGGTGTAGTAGAGCTTTTCCGCTTTCACCCAGAAATCCTCGCCGGATTTTTCCCCGTCGCCTTTGGTGTTGGCGATAATGGTATTGACTAATTTCAAAATGTCCTTTTCGCTCCGCAGATAGGCAAAGGGATTGTATTTCATGGATTTTTTGAAGTTAATCGTATTTAGCACTTTGATACGGTATTTGTACCGCTGCAACATTTTCCCGGTTTCCAAAATCAGTGTTCCTTTCGGGTCAGTGACGATATACGACGTTGGAAAATCCTTTGACGTACATTGCATGAGCGACGGTTTCACAAAGAACCGGGTCTTGCCGCTGCCGGAACCGCCGATTACAAGAATATTTTTGTTTCTTGCGTATTTCGGCTGCTTCGGGCGGCTGTTCATGGTGAGCCGTTCCGTCTGCGTTAAGGGGATATTGTTCTCAAATACCGGGTCTGTGTACGGCTTTATGTCGTCAGCCCCGCCCCAACGCGCCGAACCGTATTCTGTCCCGCGGCGGTATTTCTTCGCGTTCTTGCCTTTGGTGTAGATAATCAGCCGGACAATGACCGCCCCCGCAATGCCGATAAGTAAGTCTGCCGGGTGGAAGCTCGGCGCGATACTGGAAAAGGCGGTGGTAAAACCGTCCCCAAGATGTAGCAGCTTTGCGCTTGCGTCCGCGCCGGGGGATAGACGGACAGCCGCGCCCACTTTATCAAAGAGCCAGACAAAGAGCAGATACGGGAGATTTAGGATAAGCAGCTTCTTGATTTCCGGCTTCATAGCGATACCTCCCTGTCCTTGTTCTTGACCTTTGCCCGTTCCGCGTTCTTGCCCTGTGCGGCTTCTTTGAGCGTAGAGAGCAGCTTTCGGATAGAGGGCTTTTTCTCCTGTGTCAGCTTCTTTGCGGAAAACTCCTTAAAGGCTGCGGTCAGCACGTCCGCGTCCCGCCCCTTGAAAAAAACCAGATAGCGGGGCGGGCTTTCCGTTGCGTCCTTTTTCAGCGCAAAGTCGATACCGTACTTTTTCGCCGTACTCTCAAAGGCTTTGATATTGCCCTCGGTAATCTCAATGTTGGAAACGCCCGCGTTCTGCTTCATAAGCTGCTTTAAGCTCTGCTTTCCCTGTGGCGGTTTTGCAAGCTGCTTTTTGCCCTTTGACAGTATGGCTTTCATTGCCTTTTGGAGCGTCTGGGCGGTCAGCTTCCCGGTCTTGATGTAAAGGGCTATGGTCTTTTCGTTTACTTCGTCCTGCAATTCCTCGCGTCCTCCTTTCGCGTTTCTTTATGGGGCGGCGGTCAGATACGCACCCGCAGCCCGTTCAAGTCCTCGGCTCTGATACCCACAAGATACCAGTTGTCGCCGTACTCAATCCGGGTCGGCTTCCACTTGCCCCGCACGAATACGTCAAAGCACTCACCGCAATGCAAGCCCCCGTAGTAGCTGTTTAAGTCAAAGCGAATGTCGTAACGGTCGGTGCGCTCGTCAAATACCAATGCTCCTGTCATTTTCTGTGCCATAATAAAATCCTCCTTTTGTTGTTTTACAGGCTTTCGCCCGGTTTGAATGAATAATAGTCCGGGTCGCCGTACTGCGGCTTCTTCGGTGACAGTGCGCCGCTTGCCATGTCATGGGCGACAAGGGAAGTGTAATAATTGCCGATAGTGGACGGGGCGTTGAAAAGGGCTGCTTTCAGATATTGCTTGATGTTGCGGATTTTCGTTGTGTTCTCCCGCATACAGTCAAGCACAAAGCGGATATGCTCGCCGTCCAGTTTCATAAACTTAGATTTCACAAGCTCTGCCGGGTAGTCGTCCCCCGCAATCCGTACCCGCTTTCTGGCGGTGCATACGGTTTCAAGCATGAGGTCTACAATCTCGTCCAGCCTGTCCCCGTCAAACTTCATGTCCTGTTTGAGAATGTGGTAGTCGATATTGTCCTTGATGATTTCCCGGTATATATCAACTGCGCTCTGTGCTGCCGCTTCCGTTCCTTTCCGTTCCGGCGGCGTAGCCGCTTCTCTGCAAGGAGAGGGGTTAGGGGAAAGGATAGGAATGGAATGGGTACTTGATAAATCTGTATTTGATTTTTCTTTTTTTGGTAAGTCAGTTCTTTGTATATCTTTATTTAATTGCGTTGGATTTTCCAACGTAGGTTTTTCCAATGTTGGTTTTTCCTGCGTTGGATTATCCAATGTTGGATTTTCCAATGTAGGTAAATCCGGCGTAGGCGGCTGCGGCTGCTCGAATATCACATAGTCCGCGCCCCGCAAGCGTCCTTTCTCGTCGCGCTCCCTTGACCGAACGATATACCCGGCGCGTTCAAGCTCCTTAATGGCTTCGCGGATAGCGTCTATCTTCTCCCGGTTGATAAGGGATAAGCCTTTCAAGGTGTAGTCCCAATCTTCGGGGAGTGACAGCATTTGCGACAACAGCCCTTTTGCCTTTAAGGAAAGCTCCTTGTTGCGTAGGTGGTGGTTGCTCATTACGGTGTAGCCCTTGTTCCGTTCCACTCTGAAAACTGCCATAGTAAATCACTCCTTTTGCTGTGGATTTGTTACGCAGTAGAAGCGCGGTTTCGGGGGATAAGGTATAAATCCCTTGCCGCGCCAGATACGCGCCCGCAAAATCGCTTGTAGCAAGGCTTTTTCTGCCCCTACTGCGTAACAAAGGGCATAAAAAAGCGGCGTTCCTGTTCTCCCATGTAGAGAGTAAGAAACGCCGCTTCTGCGTCGTATTCAGTTTTTAGTACAATACCCTGCTTGTCCGTCGCTCGAAAAACCTTGATTTTCCAGTGTTTTCAAAAGTATCGTTATCTAACGTCAGCTTTGGCGGGACCGGACTACCGCCGCTTGCTCCCGGTTTGCGCAATATTAGGCTCCACCTTTCTGCTGCTTGTAGATGATGTCGCGCGTACCGCCTTTATGGTAGAACTACCCATCGGTATTTTGACCTCATTCATTGGCGTACCGTTTTTTATGTTCATTTTCAAGTCGGGCGTCAATAAAGGAGGCAGCGCATGATCCAGGTAAGGGATGTTGAATTCAGCTATGGAAAGCAAGAGGTTCTCAAGGGAATTTCTTTTTGTATGGAGAAGGGAGAGTTTGTTTGTGTGCTGGGCGCCAATGGGTGCGGAAAAACAACGCTGCTCAAAAGCATCCTGGCTTTTTTAACTCCTCAGCATGGGCAGGTGCTGCTTTATGGAAAGGATATTCACCAGATGGATGAGCGTGAACGGGCGCGAAAGATTGCGTATATTCCACAATATCATACGCCGCCGTTTCCGTTTACTGTTCGCGACGTGGTGCTCATGGGACGCACACCGCACCTCAGCCGTATATGCCGCCCCACTGAGAAAGACTGCCGGATAGCCGATGAATCCATGGAACGTTTGGGCATCGCTCATTATGCAAACAAATCCTACACTGCTCTTTCCGGCGGGCAGAGACAAATGGTCGTCATTGCCAGAGCCTTAGCACAGCAGCCTGATCTTTTGATTATGGATGAACCCACGGCCAGTCTTGATTTTGGAAATCAGTACTTGGTATTGGCGCAGGTTAAAAAGCTGGCAAGGGAGGGAATGGGGGTGTTGATGGTAACACACAATCCCGACCACGCTTTCTACTGTGCCGACCGCATCATCGCCATGGAAGATGGAAAAATCCTTTCAATGGGCGACGCAGGAAAGGTGATAAATGAAGCAGTCATGAAGGCCGTCTACCATATGCCGGTCAAGGTACGCAGCGTTTCTTTGGGAGAGGGACTTGACGCTACGATTTGTATCCCTGTCCCGGATTTATCGCCGGGCCGCCCGGCCGGATTTTACGGGGCAAGCGGCCTGAGGTGCGAACCTTCAGCCAATTGAGCGAACAAACAGATCAATACGTAAAGGAGATTGAAACAAACCATGAAACGAAGTCTGTCCAAACCGCTGCTCCTGTTGGCACTTGCCGCCTCACTCATGCTCTCAGCGTGCAGCCAGCAGCCGGATTCGGCGTCAAGTTCCTCCGCGGCCGTTCCCGCATCGTCGGCGAACGCATCCGCAGCGAGCCAGCCAAGCAGCGATACCGTGGAAATTGTGGATATGGGCGGCCGCACCGTTACCATCCCTTCCCCGGAAAATCTGATCCGCATGTATCCGGATGGTTCCACATCTATGATTCTGCTCTATACATTGGCGCCTGATAAAATGACTGCCGCGCCAAGTCAGACAGGCAGTGCTTTCAGCGACGATCAAAAGCCCTTTGTCATGCCTGAGGTGTGGGATCTTCCCAGCTATGGGACTTTATCCGGCAAAGGTTCCTTGAACCTGGAGGCGATTAAGGCCGCTGATGTACAGGTGATTCTCAGCATGGGTACAAGCGCCATCACTGACGCCGATATTACAACCGCTGACGAGTTACAGGCACAACTTGAAATCCCGGTGGTGCTGTTCAGCGGCGACAGCGAGGATTATGCGCAGGCATACAGGCTTCTGGGTAAGATGATTGACCGGGAGGAGGACGCGGAGGCTCTGATTAATTATACCGCGGATATCGTAAAGACGGTTGAATCTGTGGCAGCCCAGGTACCGGAGGAAGACCGGGTGCGACTTTACTACGCTGAGGGCGACGACGGTCTGGCTACCGAGCCGGCAAGTTCTAACCGCTCCTATGTGTTTAATACTGCCGGCGCTGTCAATGTGGCTGATGTGGGTGCACAGGCGGGCTATGGGCAGTCCGCCGTGTCCATGGAGCAGGTACTGGAGTGGAATCCGGAGATCATTATTACACAGGGGACGACAAACGCTTATGAGACAATCCTGAGCGACCCCAATTGGGCGACGATTGATGCGGTAAAAAACGGACGCGTATACAAAATGCCCAGTCTGCCCTATAGCTGGGCCGACCGACCGCCCTCTGTCAATCGATTCATTGGGCTTCACTGGATGGCGAATCTGCTCTATCCGGAGCTATATGATATCGATATCGTGGAAGTGGCGATTGACTATTACAAAGTCATGTATCATGTGGATGTTTCCCGAACGGATATGGAGTCCTTGCTGGCCCAATCCATCCCACAGGAGTGATTTTTCTTTTATCAGCCTGCAAAACAACATGGGCGTATTTGCGCGCTGTTCCACAATCAACGCGCCTTATATAAGGCGTCGATGAACCCATCGCGTGCGGAGCAACAGAAACAGAGTAAAAAGCCAGCGCCGTTTAGGCGCTGGCTTTTGCTGTCTATACTTTGTATGTGGGACAGACCTGAATCAAACAAGGCCCTGTGCCATCATGGCATTGGCAACCTTGAGGAACGCGGCCACGTTGGCGCCGGAAACGTAATCCTCATGCGTCTTACCGTATTCAGCGGCGGCGGAGGACATGCTCTTGTAGATATCCTTCATGATATTCTGCAACCGCTGATCGACATCTTCAAAGCTCCAGGAGAGGCGCAGGCTGTTCTGGCTCATTTCCAGAGCGGAAACGGCGACGCCGCCGGCATTAGCGGCCTTGCTGGGCACAAACAGGATTCCCGCTTCAATGAAAGCGTCCATGGCCTCCAGTGTGGACGGCATATTAGCGCCCTCGCAAACCATCCAGCAGCCGTTTTTCAACAGGCTCTTGGCAGCGTCCAAATCGATCTCGTTCTGGGTCGCGCAGGGCAGAACAATATCGCAGGGAACACTCCAGATCCCTTGGAAGCCCTCGTGGTATTCTGCGGAAGGACGGGCCTTGATATATTCCTTAATTCTGGCGCGGCGAACCTCCTTGATATCCTGAATAACAGAGATGTCAACGCCGTCCTTGTCATAGATATAGCCGTTGGAATCACACATAGCGATGACGGTGGCGCCCAAAGAAATGGCTTTTTCCGCTGCATAGATCGCCACATTACCGGAACCGGAAACCACTACTTTCTGCCCCTGGAAGCTCTTGCCCTTATGAGTGAGAATTTCATTTGCCAGGTAAACCACGCCGTAGCCGGTGGCCTGTGTACGGGCCAGGGAACCACCATATGTAAGGCCCTTTCCGGTAAGAACGCCGGAATACTCGCCGGTGATGCGTTTATACTGGCCATAGAGATAACCGATTTCACGTCCGCCCACGCCGATGTCGCCCGCGGGAACATCGCAGTCCGGGCCGATGTGGCGGTAAAGTTCGGTCATGAAGCTCTGACAGAAACGCATGACCTCGTCGTCGCTTTTGCCCTTCGGATCAAAGTCACTGCCGCCTTTGCCGCCGCCGATGGGCAGACCAGTGAGGGAGTTTTTAAAGATCTGCTCAAAGCCGAGGAATTTCAGGATGCCCTGATTGACGCTCGGATGAAAGCGCAGGCCACCCTTATAGGGGCCGATCGCACTGTTGAACTGGACGCGGTATCCCCGGTTGATCTGATACTCGCCCTTGTCGTCGACCCACGGAACACGGAAGCTGACGATGCGCTCCGGTTCGACAAGGCGTTCAAGCAGCTTGGCCTTCTGATATTCGGGATGGCGCTCCAAGACGCCGCGCAGGGAGTTGAGAACCTCGGTGGTTGTTTGAAGAAATTCAGGCTCATGCGCGTTTTTTTCCTTGACCGAAGCCAAGACCTGATCAACATAGCTCATTGATAAGACCCCTCCAAAATAAATTTTTGCCGAAAAACAGTATACCTGCGGGGGCCGCGGCCGGGTATTATACTACCGGAGACGATATGCAGAAAAGACGACAGGAAACGAACTTCTCCACTTCATATCGAGCCGCGCCCGGGCTTGCATTACATACTAATTATACTGTCTAACCGGGGGGCTGTGTCAATAGGTTTTGCCAAAAAAATATATTTTTTTGCATGTATCCGAATAAAGTGCTGCAAAAAATGGTCTTTTTACTCCGGAAAAATGGCTTTTTTACATGGAATCAATTTGAGGTCGTCAAAATTATAAAAAATTTCTAATTATTGGAATTTGAGACATCTGATCAAACACCCCTGAAATGTGCGTCAAATTTCATATGGGCAAAAAAGAAAGGGACGCCGGATGCGTCCCTTTTTATCGATGGCCGCCTTTCTTCATCAGACGGCTTGTTTGGTTTGTAATTTACATCCTGCTAAGTTCACAGGCGATCTGTGTGGCAACCTTTGCGTTGTTGTAGACGAGCTGGATGTTCGCCTTGAGGCTCGAACCGCCGGTGATTTTCTCAAGCTTATCGAGCAGGAACGGCGTGGTATCCTTGCCCTTGATCCCCTTGGCGTTTGCCTCGTCGATGGCTTCTGCGATCGATTTGGAGATGTAGTCGGCGTCCATCGCATACTCCTCGGGGATCGGATTGGCGACAACCATGCCGCCGCGCAGGCCAAGATCATTTTTTGCCTTAAAGGCAGCCGCAAGCTCCTTCGGAGTATCCATACGGTAGTCAACCTTGAAGCCGCTCTTGCGGGTGAAGAAGGCGGGCAGCTCCTCGGTCTGATATCCAAGGACGGAGACGCCGTGCGTTTCAAGGTATTCGAGCGTCAGGCCGAGATCAAGGATCGATTTGGCGCCGGCGCAGATAACCATAACAGGAGTGGAGGCAAGCTCCTCAAGGTCGGCGGAGATATCCATTGTCGTTTCAGCGCCGCGGTGGACGCCGCCGATACCGCCGGTCGCAAAAACAGAAACGCCTGCAAGATTGGCAAGAATCATGGTGGCGGCGACTGTTGTAGCGCCGTCCTCGCCGCGCGCGACCAGCACAGGAATATCACGGCGGCTGGCCTTGGTGACCTTCAGGCCCTTTTTGCCGATATAATCAATTTCGTCCTTGGAAAGGCCGACACGCAGTTTGCCGCCGATGATCGCCGTGGTAGCCGGAACCGCGCCGTTGTCGCGGATGATCTTTTCAACATTCAGCGCCGTTTCGACGTTCTGCGGATACGGCATGCCGTGGGAGATGATGGTGGATTCAAGCGCGACGACCGGACGGCCTTCGTCAAGGGCCTTCTGGACTTCGGGCGAAATTTCGAGGTATTTTTTCAGATCTGTCATGACAATACACTCCTTTTTAAAATATATATGAATGTGGATGGATAGACGGTATTTATTCCGCTTCCTCGGGCGGCATCATCCCGATAATATCGTAGATCGCCTTGGCGCTGATGCGCGGGCTGATGGTTTCCTCGCTTGCGATACAGATGCTTGCGGCGGCCAGGCCGGCGCGGGCGGTATCCTCCAATGAAAGTCCCTGCCGCCATCCCCAAGCAAGCGCCGCCATAAAGCTGTCGCCAGCGCCGGTCGTGTTGACCGATTCAGAAGCATAACAAGGCAGAAGCGCCTGCCCATGGTGATTGGCACAAAAGACGCCATCGCCGCCAAGCGAGATAAAGACCTGCTCAAGTCCCATGTCAAGCAGCTTTTTTGCCGCGCGCCGCAAGGAGCTTTCATCGGTGATCTCGATCCCGGTGAGAAGCTGTGCCTCCAGCTTATTGGGCTTGAGCGTATGAATGTGATAGAGCAGCCCCGCGAGCTTTTTGGCCTTTGTTGTGGAAACGGTGTCCGCAAAGAGCGGGCAGCGGCAATTTTCCGCGAGATAGCGCAGCGATTCGGAAGAAAGGTTTGTATCGACAATGCACAGGCTTGCGCGGTTGATAAAATCGATTTTTGTTTCCAAAAATTTAGGCGTGATCTGATTATAGATGTCCATGTCAGCAATGGCCAGCATCATATCGCCGTGCTCGTCTGTAATGAACATATATGTAGAGGTGACGCCGCCGGGGACTGTCAGCGAGTTGGAAATATCCATGCCGACCCTGCGGCATCCCTCGGCAAGCTGTGCGGCATGAGCGTCCTCGCCGAACGCAGATATAAACTTGACGTCCTCCCCGAGAAGGGCCAGGTTGTGTGCGATATTGCGTGCAACGCCGCCGGCGGAGAGGCTGACGTGACCGGGGTTGGAATCCTTCTGGACCAGCGGTGCGTCCGGATGTCCGAAGATATCCATATTGACTCCGCCGATTACAACGATATAGGGATTTTTCTGAAGGATGTAGCCCTTGCCCTGAATCAACCCTTTTTTCATCAGGTTGGAAATGTGCACGGCCACCGACGAACGGGTGATGTTGCCAAGCTCGGCAAGCTCCTGCTGTGAGATCAGCGGATTTTCTTCGATCCAGCGCAGGATCTGACGCTCACGCTCCGTAATCATTAGGTCGCCTCCTTGGTTTTAACAATTGCTTATAATAATAATCTTATGCTTATAATATATCATGCGCATATTGGATTGTCAATAGGTATAAGAGAAAAATACAAACAAAATCATGCCTGTATTTTTGGCTATAATATGAAAACCGGTCGGCTCACAGATGGGAATCTGTGAGCCGACCGGTTTGTGACGCCAACTTATTTTATTGGACGGCTTTTTTCATAGCGGCGACGCCGTCGTTTGTCATGCGTTTTGCAATGTTGTCGCGTATATAGGCCTGATTTTCAAGGTATTGGTTGAATGCGATGCGGTCAGCTTCTGTAGACAGGACCGATAAATCACGGCACGCCTCAAAAAACACACGGTTGACGCGATAGATTTCTTCAAGCGTCTCAGCATAAACCTTGGTATGGCGCTTGTTGCTGCCACACGCATCCCGAAGCTGCGTCAAGACATGCAGCATCGTTTCATGCCGTTCTTTACAATAGTCGTCCGCGCCGCGTGCAAGAATCCGTTGGATGGCGGCCGGCTGCTCATGCAGGGGAAGCGGTAAACTGTGCTCATCACAGGCAAGTTTACAGTCGGGGTTCGTTTGACCGATGGCATATACCGCCGCTTCTGTGAACGCAAGGCCAAATGGGTCGCAAATCCGGCGCAGGCGCTGATGCTGCCGGGAGGTCATGACAAAACTGGCCGCCACAAAAAGCAGCATAAGTCCATATGCGATCAGATAATTGGTATCCATCAGCATGTACCCCCATCCAAAGTATGGATATTCATTTTCAACAAAACAACTATCAAAAATATAACATAAATCGGATGAATCGTCCAGTAAGGATATGGAAAAGGCGCCTCTCCATTGCAGAGAAAGCGCCCTGTAGGTGTTTTATCAGACGACACCGACCGTCAGAATAATACAGGCGTATGTGCGTTTTTCGCCGGTCGAGATCGCCAAGCGGACCTTTGGCTCATTGGCCTTGCTGTAAAATCCCCAGCGATCGATGGTTTCCAGCTTTACACCGTCAAGCAGCTCGCGGAAATCCTTGAAGATCGGCGGCTCTGTGCCGTCGCCCGGGGTCATGACAAGCGCGCTTTCAATGCCGATCGTTTCAGACAGAACTTTGAGCGTGTCGGTTACGGTCGGGATACCGGCAGTCAGGCCGAGATAAACCTTTTTCGCATCACCGCTCTCTGCGTCAAGCGGATAGTTGCCGTCGGCGATCAGGATTTTGTCGCCGTGACCGCACAGCGAGATGGCCTTCATAATTTCGGGATTGATACATGCGTTTTTCAGCATAGCAGATGCTCCTAACCTTACAAAATTTACTTTTCGTTTTCGCGCAGTTGGCCGAGCGTTCCGCCCGGATGCCATTTGACATACTCCTTTGGATCAAGGCCGCGGTTGACCTGGAGAAGAACGCTCAACCGCTGGAGGACAAATGTCTCTGCAAGGATCGATGCGCGCGGCGCGCGGTTGAGCGGGCCGCCCTCCTGCCGCACACCGGCGAACAGGTGCGCATCGCTTTCCCTGGCGAGCCAAGATGTGCGGTTTCCGGTGATTCCAATCACTTTGCAGCCATTGCGCTTGATAGCGGTAACTGTCGTTTTCATTTCCGCCGTTTCCCCGCTATTTGAAATGCAGATGACAACGTCGCCCGCGGCAAGCTGTCCGCAGGAACCGTGCACCGCTTCCGTGCCATGGAGGAAATACGTCGGCGTGCCGGTAGAGGACATCAGCGACGCGCCGTATCCGCTGACATGGCCCGGTTTTCCGATGCCGGTGATATGCACGCGGCCGCCCTTTGCCTGCGCGTCCAGAATAAGCTGCGCGGCGTCGATGTATTCCTGATCGGCGGCATTGTCCACAAAATGGTCAAATTCGGCCTTGGCCAGGGAGGTAAACGCTTCCATAGCCTGAATAGCTTCCTGTTTCAGCATGGGATCAATCTCCTTTTCGTCTGTGGAATGCAATTTCATTTCAGGATATCAAGCAGCCCCAGGTCGAACCCATCAAACTGTTCGCGCTGCATCAGCTCAATCACATCGGCCAGATGCGGCAGGGACGGCTGCGCGCCCATCTGTGAAACGGTGATTGTCGCGGTATAGTTTGCAAAGTCGAGCGCCTGCCGCTGGTTCAGTCCGGCGCAAACGGCTGTGCAAAATGCGCCGACAAACGAATCACCCGCGGCGGTTGGGTCCTTGACCTCCACCACATCGACACATGGGCTGAAGTCGATGCCGCTGTCTCCGGCCACGACCGCGCCGGCACTGCCGAGCGTAATAATGACGTTCTGAACGCCCTTGCCGCGCAGAGAGGCGATGACAGCGTCGAGATCATCGCGGTTGACGGACTTGCCCTCCTTGCGGATCGGAATGCCGGTAAGGTCCGCCGCCTCGTGCTCATTGGGCGATATGTATGTCAGGTGTGAAAGCAGTGCGGCTGAAAGCGGCGCGCTCGGCGCGGAATTAAGCATCACGGGGACGCCCTTTTCAAAGGCGTACTGTGCGACCAGCTCATTGATCTGCATCGGAATTTCAAGCTGGAGCATCACCATATCGAATTCGGAGACGATGTCGCGTACAAACGCGACGTCGTCCGGAGTGATTGCCATATTGGCGCCTGAAACGACGATAATGCGGTTTTTGCTTTTCTGGCCCTCTGCGACCTCCAGCAGGATATTCCCGATTGCCGACGGATTGTCCGGGTCCTGAAGGATATGCTGCGTGTGGATGCCGGCCGCCTGCGCGGAAGCGATCAGCTCACGGCCAAAGCTGTCGCCGCCGACCTTGCCGACCATTGTGACGTCCGCGCCAAGCCGCGCTGCCTGCACGGCCTGGTTTGCGCCCTTTCCGCCCGGCGCTGTCCGAAAGCTTTTGCCAAGCACGGTTTCGCCGGAACCGGGAAATTTTTCGGTGGAAACAATCAGATCCATGACGAAACTGCCAACCACCAGGATTTTTGGTTTCCTGTTCATACAATATCTCCTTTATTATATCATGTTGGATGCCGTTTGCCTATAGGGTATCAGGACCGCGTGTGCCGCCGTGTGACTGGCGGACGGCAAGCGCAGAGGGAAGGACGGCGACCGCCGGGTCAGGCGTATTGCCCGCAAGCAACTCAATAAGCATGCGCGCGCCCAGCGCGCCCATACCGCGCGCATCCTGGCGCACAGCCGTGATCGGCGGGGAGACGATCTGTGTCCAATCGTAATCGTCAAATCCGACGAGCGCGATTTGTTCAGGGATGCGGATCCCCTGTTCGTTGAGATATTGGACAACGCCCATCGTCAGAACGCTGTTTGCGGCAAATATAGCGTCGGCCCCGTACCGCACAAGGGAACGGGCCGCATTGCGCGCGCTTTCCAGGCTGTAATCAAGCTCATAGGCGATCAGGCTGAAGTCGTGCGCAAGCCCCAGCGCCGCAAGCGCCTTTTGATAACCGCGGTAACGGTCATACGCGGAGGAAAAATCGAGCGTGCCCCCGATATAGCCGATGCGCCGCCGGCCGCTTTGCGCCAAGAGTTCTATGGCACGCACAGCGGCCTGTTCGTTATCGGAACCGACAAAAGGCAGGCTGACGCCGTCAAGGCGGCGGTCGATCAGAACGACCGGGACATCAACGCCGGTCAGACATTCGGCGCGCCGTCGGCTGCCCGGGACAAACAGCACGCCGTCAATCCAGTTCTTTTGCAGGACGGGGATGCCGCCGAGAAGAAAATGCGGGTCATTTTCAGAATAAGTGGAAACGATCAGATCGTAGCCCTGTTCCTGTAGCGTTTGCTTAACGCCGCCAAGCACATCGAAAAAAAAGCAATTGGTGGAGTTATTTGGCTCCGTGGAAGGGATGATGAGCGCGATCATATTGGTGCGCTGCGTTTTAAGCGCCTGTGCGGCGCCGTTGGGGCGGTAGCCGGTTTTAGCGACTGCATCGCGGATGAGCGCCATACTCTTTTGCGAGACAGCGCGCGTCCCATTGAGCGCATGAGAAACGGTGGTGATCGACAGCCCGGTCATACGGGCGATTTCCTTCAGCCCCATAAGAAGCTCCTTTATAGTAAGAGGCAGTTGCATGAAATTGATAAAACGTTTGCGCGCAAACGTTTTACATAAGATAAGAATACCACCGAAAAGCAGGAGAAGTCAAGCTTTATACAATCGTGAAAGGTGACAAATATTTAATTGTTTTTTATACATTAACCCAAAAAAACCAATTATTAGTTAAAAATTTATGGAAAGGGCTTGCAAATTAAGAACATTATGTTAATATACCTGTAGTATAGGTGAACAGATTTCGGAAACGCAAAGTGATCAGCAGATTTAATTTTTCATCGCGATTAAAAAACGCCGAGCTGCTTCACCGCAAATAACAAGGAGGAAAAGAAATGAAAAAGATTCTCGCTTCTATGCTGTCGGCTGCAATCGTTTCGGCCATGCTGCTTACAGGCTGCGGTTCATCCGGCAGCGCGCCGGCAGCCGACGCATCCGCCGCCGGCTCCACCCCCGCCGCGGACAATACCGGAGGCACGGCGACCGACTATCCGACCAAACAGATCAGTATGATTATCCAGGCATCCCCCGGCGGTCTGTCCGATACGAACGCGCGCGCCATCGCGCAGCTTGTTCAGGAGGATTTGGGCGTGCCTGTCGTATGCACAAACAAACCAGGCGCCTCCGGCGCGGTTGCAATGTCCTTTTTGCAGGCGAGCAAACCGGACGGATATACCATCGGTTATGTCCCGGTTGAGCTGTCAATGGTCCAGGCGCTTGGTTATGCGACAGATGTCTATCCGGACGCGTTCGACCTGATTTCCGGATGCAACACGCAGCCTGCTGCGATTACCGTTCGCGCTGATTCCGGCTGGAACAGCATTGAGGACCTTGTCAATTATGCCAAGGAGAATCCCGGACAACTTCGTGTCGGAAACTCCGGCACAGGTTCCATCTGGCAGGTCGCCGGCGATTCTTTTGCAAACGCGGCGGGCATCGAGGTCAACCAGGTACCGTTTGACGGCGCCGCTCCGGCGGTCGCCGGCCTGATGGGCAAGCATATCGATATGGTTTCCGTCTCTGAATTCGAGGTTTCCTCCGGCGTCGCCAGCGGAGAGCTGAAAATTCTGGCTGTCTGTTCCGAGGAGCGCAGCAAATTCAATCCCGATGTCCCGACGCTCAAAGAGCTTGGATACGACGTGAATGTCAGCGCATGGGGCGGCTTCGCGCTTCCGAAGGACACCCCGGACGATGTCAAGGAGATCCTGTACGCTTCGTTTGAAAAGGCCGTCGGATCCGATAGCTATGCCGAGCTGTGCGCAAAGAATCAGTATTCTCCGATGCCCCTGAAGCATGATGAATTTGCGGCGTTCGCCAATGAGCAGTATGAGTTCTACAAGAGCTATTTTGAGCAGAATTCCGTGACCTGATCCGGTTGCCAGGCGTATTTTCGGAAACGGGCCGGCCGTGTGTCGGCCGGCCCGTTTCCATTTTCAGCAGCTCCTAATATTGATAGAAGGTGATGTTGCTTGGATAAAAAGAAATCCGCATTCAATGCCGATGTCGTCATTGGGGTATTCGGTATCCTTCTGAGTGTCTGGTGGATTGTCATGGCGCTCGGTTTCCCAGGATCCACAGCCAAGGACGGCACGCCGGGACCGGCAGTTTTCCCAATCGGTACAGCGGCGTTTTTAATTGTTCTGTCTGTGCTGATGATTCTGGCCGGGCTGAAAAATAAGACGACTTATTTTAATTTCCGCCAGATGGACCGCGACAACAAGATTGCTCTGGCGCTTTCGGTTGTATGCTTCATTCTGTTTCTCATTCTCTGGAATTATGTCCACTACATTGCGGCCAGCTTTGTAATGTCCTTTGGACTTGGCGTCCTTTATCGGATGAAGCCGGTCAAGGCTGCCCTGCTTGGCGCGGTTTTCGGCGCGGGCACCTATTTTTTCTTTACAAAGGTGCTCATGGTCATGCTTGACATCGCACGATAACAAAAGGGGGCTGCACATATGGAATTGCTTTGGTCGACGCTCGTCGGCATTTTTACGACAGATGTTTTCTTTTATTGCCTGCTCGGCGTTGTGGCCGGTATGGTCATCGGTACGCTGCCCGGCCTTTCCGCCACGATGGGTATTGCGATCCTGACGCCGCTGACCTTCTGGCTGGAGCCTGCGCAGGGCATGGCTGTCCTGCTTGGCGTTTATAATTCGGCCATATGGGCAGGCGGTATTTCCGCGATCCTGATCAATACGCCGGGAACGCCGGCGTCCATCGCGCAGACCTTTGACGGGTATGCGCTTGTCAAAGAGGGGAAAATTGCCAAGGCGCTCAATATCAACACAATCTTTTCGTGTTTCGGCGGACTTGTCGGTACGATCGTCCTGATTGTCGCGTCGTTTCCGGTTGCGCGCTTTGCGCTCAGCTTCGGCCCTCCGGAGATGTTCGCGCTGTCCTTTTTCGGCCTGTCCATGATGATCGGCGTTTCGGGTGGAAACATCCTGAAAGGACTGTTCGCCGGAATCGCCGGCTTCATGATCTCCACCATCGGTCTTGACCCGATGTTCTCCGTCCCGCGCTTTACGTTTGGAAATGTCAATCTGCTTTCCGGCGTCCAGTTCGTCGTTGTGCTGGTGGGAATGTTTGGCGTCGGCGAGGTGCTGTATCAGGTAAGCAACCGTGTCAAAGGTGAACAGACGCGCAAGGCTGAGATCAAGCGCGTGAAGGGCGACAGCCTTCTGACAAAAAAGGAATGGAAGGACTGTGCAGTTCCCACGGTGATTTCCGCTCTGATCAGCGCCGTGATCGGCGCAATTCCCGGAACAGGCGGCGATATTGCATCCATTATCTGCTGGCAGCAGGCAAAGAACATGTCCAAGGACCCGGACAGCTATGGCAAGGGAAATATTACCGGGCTTTGCGTCACCTCCTGTGCGAATAATGCGGTGATCGGCGGCGCGATGACCACAATGATGACGCTCGGCATTCCGGGCGACGGCGTAACGGCGGTGCTTATTGGATCGCTGATGATGTACGGCATGCAGCCTGGACCGCAGATGTTCGTTGAACACGCCGATTTCGTGTACAACGTCATGGCGCTGATGGTCGTCGGCTACATCATGATTATGATTCTTGGTCTTGCTTCTTCAAAGCTGGCGACGCTGATTCTCAAGGTAAAGCAGGAAGTGATCTGGGTGATCGTCGTCGGCTTCTGCGTCCTTGGCTCCTATGCGGTCAACAATTCGATGTTCGACGTTATCGTTATGTTCTTTGCGGGCATCATCGGCTTTATCTGCAAAAAAGCGGATATCCCGCTTGGACCCTTCATTCTGGCGTTGCTGCTCGGCCCGATTGCCGAGTCGAATTTCCGCCGCAGCATGGCGCTGTCCATGGGCGACGCGTCAATTTTCTTCACGCGTCCGATCACAGTTGTCCTGCTGCTGCTCACAGCCGCTTCGCTGATCGTTCCGGTTGTCCGCGAGGGTATGAAACGCAAAAAAAGCCAGGTCCCCGCTTGACGCTGGATGATGGTTTCATTTAAAATGGATGTATGGATAAGCGTTGAAACGTCTTAATAGGGGAGGACGATGGTGGTGAGGACGCTGCAAAACATCGATTATGAAGTGAAACGCGAAAATTTATATGAAACAGTTGCGGAAAAGCTGGAGGACAGCATTCTCAGCGGCAACACGCAGGTGGGCGAGCGCCTGCCGTCCGAGCAGGCGCTCGCGGAAAGCTTTGGGGTCAGCCGCAATGTGATGCGTGAATCGTTAAAGCTGCTCAAGGAACGCGGATTGATCGATTCGCGCATGGGCGGCGGTTCATACATTACAAAGCCGGAATCGAGCGACCTTGTGAATGTTGTCAACCGGATTATTCTGATGGACAACATTGATTATGAACAGGTCTTTCAAATGCGCGGCATTTTGGAGAGCGCCGCGTGTTCGCTTGCGGCTGTAAAATGTACGCAGCAGCAGGTCGCACGTCTGGAGATGATGAACCGTCAACTGCGGGAGGCCGCTGGCAATCAGGAAAAAAGCATGGGAATCGATGTGGATTTTCATGTGGAAATCGCCCGGCTGTCGGGAAATCCGCTGCTGGAAATGTTCGTGGAGGTTATGGCGCATCCGCTCCGCCGGGGAATCGCCGCCGGCTACAATATCGATGATGGGAACCGGGACGCATTTATGCGTCATAACAACATCATACAGGCGCTCAGCGAGCATGATCCGCATAAAGCGCATGCCGCTGCAATGGACCATATCAGCCATTCGCTGGATAACATCCGGGAACGGGAAAGGATGAGGATGCAGTGATCTTTGATTCGATTGCAAACCTGGAGAAATACCGGGAGAAAATTGCCTGTGTCGATGGTATTTTAGCTTTTGTTGACAGGGCTGATCAGTTGAAAACCGGCCGGTATGACTTTGACGGAGGCTTTGTGCTGGTTCAGGAGGGGGTGACGCGTCCGCCTGAACAGGCGCAGTTTGAAGCGCACGATATTTACGCCGATTTACAGCTTCTTTGCAGAGGCGGCGAGCGTATGGAGTGGGCTGACCGCGCCGTGCTTTCGGAGTCCGTGCCATATGATGCGGACAAGGATATCGCTTTTTTTCACGGCTCCGGCGTCGCGTTCGATCTCAGACCGGGCATGTTTTATGCGGTTTTTCCGCACGATGCGCATAAACCCGGCTGCCATGTGGGCGGCGAGCGCCCTGTGACTTACCGCAAGCTTGTATTCAAGTTTAAAGTTTAACAGGACGGCGGGACATCCGCCATATATCCGGTCCGTTGTCAAAGGGTCCGGAAAAAGATTGGGAGGCAATCAGTCATCATGAAAAAGTTATTTGGCGTTACCACAGCTATGACCACGCTGTTTACTGCGGACGGCGCGCCGGATGTGCAGGCGATGCGCGAGCTGACGGACTTCTTGATTGAAAAAGGTGTGAACTGCCTGTATCCGCTTGGTACGACGGGCGAAATGCTTCGCATGACGGTTGAGGAGCGCAAGCTTGTGGCCAAAACGGTCGTCGAGCAGGCCGCTGGACGCTGCACAGTATTCATTCATGTTGGAGCGATGCGTCAGGAGGACGCGATTGAACTGGCCAAACATGCATACGAAATCGGTGCGGACGGAATCGGCGTTGTTTCCCCGCAGTTCTTTGGAGCGAACGACCGTGAAATCGAGGAATTTTACGTTGCTGTTGCGGGGAGCGTTCCGCAGGATTATCCGGTCTATCTTTACAATATTCCGCAGTGCGCGGCCAACGATATAAAAACATGTGTGGCGCAGAATGTTGCAAACCGCTGCAAGAATGTAATCGGCATCAAATACAGCTATCCCGATTTTATCCGTACATATGAGTATCTCGAAATCAACGGCGGCGGTTTCTCCGTCATGCAGGGTCAGGACAAGATGTTTTTCCCGGCGCTGATGATGGGCTGCGACGGTACGGTTTCCGGCATCTCCGGCGTGTATCCCGAGCCGTTTGTCGCGGTCTATAAAGCGTACTGCGACGGCGATTACAAGCGCGCCAACGAGCTTCAGCATGTCTGCATCAAGTATTGCAGCGCGCTGCGCGGCGGCAGCAATATGGCGTATTTCAAAGAGGCGCTCAAAATGCGCGGCTTGAAATCCGGCCACATGAAGGCGCCGCAGCTTGATCTGACGCCCGCCGAGATTGAGGAGTTGAAACACGATCTCGACGCGATCCCGGAAAAATATTGATTCATTCATTGCTCAATTGAAAAGCGGTGCAGTCGAGGGCTGCACCGCTTTCGTTTTGATTCAAGCCATGGTATAATAACCGCAGAGCGGTTATTATACCGTCTTATGCCCAACGGCTCGCCGCTTGCGCGGCAACCGCCTTTTTATGAAGAATTATACGATGCCAGTCAGAAGGGAATCGTCCCGCCCGGATGGGGGCGGTTTATGAGGGATTATATTTTGATGAAATCGCGGCTGGAGATGGGCATCAAGCCGGCGCTTGGAATGAGGTGTTATTTGTTGGACTGCGACGCTCTTTTAGACATCGTCTGCGATATCGGCTGCGAGCTGCTCGAAAGCGGCGCGGAAACGTACCGTGTGGAGGAATCGGTTTCCCGGATTGTGCGCGCCTTTGCCGGCATGGAGGCGAGTGTATTTGCCGTGCCGACATGCGTTATTGTTTCCATCACACGAACAGGCGGCGGGAGTGAAACGAAGACGAGGCGTATCTATGCGCGGGGAACGAATCTCGACCGTGTTGAGCGGCTCAATGACCTTTGCCGCCGTATTTGCAGAGGAGAACTTGAGATTGGGCAGGCGCGCAGTGCGCTTGAGGAGATTCGTAATCAGGACGCGGCCACACCGCGCCGCCGCATGGCGGGTTTTATCCTGATCGCATTTGGGTTCACGCTGTTTTTCGGCGGGGGGCTGTCGGACTCGCTGTGCGCGGCTGTGATCGGCGTGGCGGCGTTTTTTGTCTGTCTTGTTATGCAGAGGTTGGAAGCGAACGCTGTGTTTATCAATATTGTGGCGGGCGGCGTAATCATGCTGCTGGCGGTTGGCGCGGTATCGGCGGGTTTGGCGCAAAATGTCGATAAAATTGTGATCGGTACATTGATGAACCTTGTCCCGGGCGTTGCGCTGACCAATGCGATGCGCGACATTATGGCGGGCGATTATCTCGCCGGTCAGACACGTATGACAGAGGCGCTGCTTGTGGCGACTGCGATTGCACTCGGCGCGGGCGCGGCGCTGATGCTGACACGTTTGCTTTGAGGAGGATGCTTGATGAATATCCTGCTTCCATGCCTGTATTCGTTTATAGGATGCATCGGTTACTGCCTTTCATTTAACATTCGTCCGCGCAAGCAAATGCTGCTGCTTTCTTCAGCAGGCGGCGCGTTGGGCTGGTGCGTCTATCTGCTCTGCGGCGGTATAAAAAACGATATTATCCAGTCATTTTTTGCCATCATAGTGGTTGCCGTCTATTCGGAAATTATGGCGCGCCTTTATAAAGCGCCCGCAACAGTATATCTGGTTGTGGGGCTGATCCCGCTTGTTCCGGGCGGCGGTATCTATTATACGATGGAGTATTGTATCAATGGCGATATGATGAATTTTATGAACACAGGCATCCATACCTTTGGAATTGCGGGTGCGCTGTCAATTGGCATCCTGCTCGTTTCCGGCGGTGTACGCCTGCTTAATGTCGTCGGCCGCCTGCGCAGAGGCGACGTAAGGTAGATGCGAAGCTTACTGATTGAACATTTACAAAATTGAATATAAATACAAAGACAGGCTGAATTCAACTTGGATTCAGCCTGTCTTTGTATTTATAAATATATGATTATAGGTGTTGATCCAAAGATGTCTTTGTAGCTTTTAAAATATCTTCAATAATTTTGATTTGTAGAGTTGTACAGGCATTCAGAATTTGGATAATGGCATCTATAGATGCGCTTCGAACAAAGGTGCTCCTTTTATGGAGAAAATCATCGGTACATACATCCAGTGCATCGGCCAGGGCTACAAGAACTGGCAAACTCAGTTTTGTATTGCCAGTTTCAATATGGCTCATATGCGTGTTGGAGATGCCGACACGTTCTGCCAACGACTCTTGCGACAAGCCGTGTGCTTTCCTGATTTTTCGAATTCTTTGACCGATTTCATAATAATCCATAAAATCACCTGCCTATATAGTTTAACCTATACTTGAATTATATAGGCGATTATGTTAATATAAAATAAACTGTATAGGCTATTTTATGCCTATGAAATTAAAAATATAATGTATAGACAACAGTTTTCTCAGAAAATGGTTGTTTACATGGATTACTTTATTAAGGCGGTGTCCTAATGAACTTCCGAATTAAATGCATAATGCAAACGATCTTTAGTATGTTGCCCAATAGCGAACAGATGAACTATATTGCACAGAAATATATTTCGAGAAACCTGCCTCCTTCAAGGCAGATGTATCATTCCAAATTTGTCCAAGCCATGGAACATCATAAAAGCTTTGTTGCTCATAAATCAGTAGATAATGCGATCGTTTATGAAATTGAATGTGGTTGGCATTTGGCAATGGCGTTGGTTTTCAGCACATTAGGATATAATCGGATCAAGGCATTGGATGTAAATGACCATATTCGATCTGAGTTAGTCAATACAATTGTTCGCTATCTGCGGGAAGATGGTAAAATCTCAGTATCAACTATAGATATTAAAAAAAACAAAATGAAAGGTATGCTGGAAGATGAATTCCGAATTGATCTTTTGATACCGGGTGATTCTACTCAGACAGGGATGGATGATCAATCAGTTGACTTCATTTATTCTCAGGAAGTATTTGAGCATATCGAACCAGTGTTATTGACGCCGATTATGAATGAATGCCATCGTGTATTAAAAGACGATGGCCTTATATCTTTTTATATTAACTATGCTGATCATTACTGCAGTATCGATAAAAAGATCACTCCTTATAATTTTTTACGATATGATGATAAAAAATGGAAAAAATATAATCCTTGTTTACATTATGTCAATCGCCTCCGACACAAAGATTTTTTGAAAATATTTCAGGAAGCAGGATTTAAAGTTGTGGAAGAAACTGTATATCGTCCAAATGGCTGGGAACAAATGCTAAAAAAATTTCCGCTTTCTGAAAAGTTTAGCGATATATATACCTTGGACGAGATCAGCATTACTTCAGCCAGAATTATTTTGCAAAAACGATTATAAACAATGTTTCCATAAGAGAAGTCAAAATGGGTGGTATTTATACATATTGTATTATAAAATAAAATCCCGTTGTCCTTTGCAGACAGCAGGATTTATTTATATTGCTGTGTGTGGATTTTCAAGAGAGTGCCGGACTAGTCGGCCCCTTCAGCGCGGCCGCTTCCTCTGCGCGCAGGACACCTGTTTCATAGTCAAGCTCAGGCATATTTGCCCAGAAACGCTTGGCCATATGCGTCATACGACACTTGGGATTATAGCGGCCTTCGACGGCAATGGATCGGTAGTAATGCCGCCACAGGTCGCGAAAACGGCGCTCGGTGTCGTCAGCGGGAGGTAAGGTCAGATCGTCCACCGGACGGATGACCGACGCATACGGGCGGTAAAAAAGTGCAAGCCCATGTGTGCGGTCAAAGATCATAAAGGTTTCCTCGGGAAAGCGCGCGGAAAAATGTGCGCCCATCTCGGCGAGTACGATGGACTTTGGATCGATCACGCAGACAAGCGCGCCGCCAAAATCTGAAAAACGAGCAAATTCGATCAGCAGATGCGCTTCATTGCGCTGCGCGCGCACAAGGCGAAAAAGCGCCGCCGTGCTGTGCTCTGACAGCAGGTCCGTGACAGCGGAGCCATATTGGTATGCAGCGCGGATAAAATCGAATATGACGCGTTCGCGCCCGGCGGCGCAGGAATTCCAGCCGTCGCGTATCCAGCCGCATACCTCGCCGCCCATGCGCACGAGCGAACGCCAGACGCGGTCGGCGTGCGCCGGGACGGCTGCGATATCACGTATTGGAAAAAGCGTCGCGGCGTCCGGTTCCAATAGTTCGGCGGGCCATTCGCGGCGCGTGTAGCTTTCAAAGACGCAGCAGAGCAGCCCTTCAAAGCTGCCGTCGCTGCGGTATGCGGGACCCTGGACAAACGGCGGACGCGAACTGCCGTTTTTTACAGTTGACCGGTCAGGCATTGGGCCACCTCCGTTCGGCTGGGAACGCGGTCGAACAGGGAAAGCTGTTCCGGAGCATCGCCGGGAAGGGCGGCCAGCTCATAATCGCGCTCTGAGATCAGCGCGCGCAGCGCGCTGTCCGGTGTAATTTTGACGCCGGCGGCCGCGCGTCCTTTGCATAAAAGAAAATATTGCGCGCGTTTGAGAACGACGCCGATGCGGCGCAGGCCGTCGAAATCGAGGCTTGTTCGGCGCCGCGCCGCGACGATGCGCTGCGCGCTTTTGACGCCGATACCCGGCACGCGCAGCAGCAGCTCGTACGGCGCGGTATTGACCTCAACAGGGAATTGCTCCATATGGTTCAGCGCCCAGTTGCATTTGGGATCGATCAGAGGGTTGAAGCTCTGATGCGTTTCATCAAGCAGTTCCGAGGCTTCAAAGCCATAAAAACGCAGGAGCCAGTCGGCCTGATAAAGCCGGTGCTCGCGCAGCAAAGGCGGCTTGGTATCGATGGAAGGCAGCAGCGAATCTGACTGCACCGGCATATAGGCGGAGAAAAAAACACGCTTGAGCGCATATTTTCGATAGAGGCTCTGTGTCAGCCGCAAAATCTGAAAATCCGTGTCCGGCGTCGCGCCGATGATCATCTGAGTGCTTTGTCCGGCCGGTGCGAAACGCGGCGCGCTTTGATAACGGACAAGCTCGGCCGAGCTTTCCGCGATTGCGCTGCGGATAAAGCCCATGGGCCTGAGAATGGAATTTTTTGTTTTGTCAGGTGCGAGCTTTTCTAGGCTTTGATGGCTTGGAAGCTCAATGTTGACGCTCATGCGGTCGGCGAGCAGGCCGAGCCTGCGGATGAGCGCGTCGTCCGCGCCGGGAATGGCCTTGACATGTATATAGCCGCCGAACCGGTATTCGCCGCGCAGCAGCGAGAGCGTTTCAATCAGCCGTTCACAGGTATAGTCGGGATTTTTGAGGATACCGGACGAAAGGAACAGCCCTTCAATATAGTTGCGGCGGTAGAACTGGATCGTCAGCTGTGCAAGCTCACGAGGGGAAAAAGCGGCCCTGCGCGTATCATTGCTGCGCCGGTTCACACAGTATTTGCAGTCATAAATACATGCGTTTGTCATGAGGACCTTCAGCAGTGAAATACAGCGCCCATCCGCTGCAAAGCTGTGGCAGAGTCCGGCCGTGACACAGCTTCCAATACCGCCGCGCGGCGCGGCGCGCGATACGCCGGACGATGTGCAGGCCGCGTCGTATTTGGCCGCGTCCGACAGGATCTCCAGCTTCTCCATCAGGTCCACATGTATGCCTCCCTTTGTAGAACATATGTTCTTTTTTCAGGATATCATGGAGCACGGTTCTTGTCAAGCCTGTACCGGCGGCTGTTTTTTCTGTGCCAAAATGATACAATTGGTTTACAGCGCGAAAATTTGGTAATATAATAGTAAATTAGGATTGTATGCCGGGAAAAGCCAGCCCAAATGGCGGCTTTCAGGCTGGTGGCTGTTTGAAAAATCAGAATTCGCGTCTTTTTCTACAAACAGCGGCGAATGCTGTGTTAAAAAGCCTCGGAATCCGAAAGGATTCCTGCGTTTTTTGCCTTGTATTCGCCTGCTGTTTGCGAAAAATCCGGCAATTCCTGTATTTTTTAAACAAGCTCCAAAGACAATAAAAAGGGGTTAAGGACATGAAGCAGTATCAAATTGACAAGGAACAATTTATCAGTGATCTTCAAGGGTTGCTGCGCATTAAAAGCGTCCGCTTCGACTGTGGGCCTGAAACAGAAAAGGCGCCGCTTGGACAGGGCATCTATGACGCGATCGAATATATGCTGGAGCTTGGGCGCAGGTTTGGATTCCGCACAAAAAATGTGGACGGCTACTGCGGCTGGATTGAAATGGGCGAGGGCGACCGTATGGTCGGCATCATCGCGCATGTCGATACCGTTCCCGTGGAATCCGAGGGATGGATCGCGCCGCCGTTTGACGGCACGGTGATCGACGGCCGTATCTATGGGCGCGGCACCTCCGACGACAAGGGGCCGGCCATGGTTGCACTTTATGCTATGAAGGCTGTCGCGGACAGCGGCGTTAAGCTCGATAAGCGTGTGCGCCTGATCCTCGGCGGCGATGAGGAGGCCGGGGAGTGGAGCTGCATGAAGCGGTACCGCCAGACAGAGGAGCTGCCCTCCTGCGCGTTTACACCCGACGCGGAGTACCCAACGACATACGCTGAAAAAGGGATTCTCCATGTGCGTATTTCGGCGGCGCTTGACGCGCAGGTCAAGCCAATTAGCCTGATCTGTGAAAACGCATACAATGTCGTGCCGGCGTTTGCAAGCGCGGTAGTCGACGGCGTTCAATATGAGGCGCAGGGCAAAGCAGCGCATGCCATGGCGCCTGAGCTTGGTGTGAACGCGCTTCTGGGGCTGTGCGGCCAGCTTCGTGAAAAAGGAGTTGACCATCCGTTTATCAAGCTTTGCGGGATAGCGAATGCGGAAGGCTTCGGGATCGCATTTTCGGATGAACCGTCGGGGAAACTGACGATCAATCCGTCGATTGCCAAAGTGGATGCGCAGTCGGCCGAGCTTCGCTGCGATATCCGCATTCCCGTCACATTTACAGATAAGCAGGTTGTCGAGGCGATCGCAGAGAAGGTCGCGCCGCTTGGATTCACGGTGGAAAACGAGTATTTCCAGCCGCCGCTTTATGTAGAAAAGGATTCGCCGCTTGTTGCGACGCTTCAGCGCGTATACCGGGACTGCACAGGCCGCGAGGACGAGCCTGTATCAACTGGCGGCGGCACCTATGCGCGCGCGTTTGAAAACGCGGTGGCGTTCGGCGCGCTTTTTCCGGACGAGGAAGTCACTTATCATAAGACAAATGAAAATTGGAACGTCGAAAATATTTGGAAAAATCACCAAATTATTTCGAATGCAATTGTCGCGCTTTAACAATGTTTTTGTTTATTTCGCTAATGCATTGCTGCAATGCTGCGCAATTCCTACAGAAAAATTCCGAATAATCATACTTTTCCGACAAAAATGGATATTTTATTCCAATTGCGTTGGAAGTTACGGAAAATTGTGGTATACTGTTACCGTTGCAAATACAACTGACCTTGGGCAGCGGTACGGGGAAGCGCCGTCTTGGGTTATGTTGGCGCTGTATGCGGCGTGCAAAAGGGAAAAGAAAAAGGAAGTGGTTGTTTAATGGAGGAGAAGTCCAGCTTCAAGCCGTTCATACCGGCGGAGAAAATTGTTCCCGAATTTACGGCGACATCGATTGTAATCGGTGTGATTCTGGCTGTGCTGTTCGGCGGCGCAAACGCCTATCTGGGCCTGCGTGTCGGTATGACGGTTTCAGCCTCGATTCCCGCGGCTGTTATCTCAATGGGAATTATCCGCGTCATTCTGCACCGCGAATCGATTCTGGAAAATAATATGGTTCAAACGATCGGTTCCGCCGGTGAATCGGTCGCGGCGGGCGCGATTTTTACATTGCCCGCCATGTTCATGTGGATGAAGGAATGGGGACAGGGCGCGCCCTCCCTCATTGAGATCGCTTTGATCGCTCTTTGCGGCGGCGTCCTCGGCGTTTTGTTTATGGTGCCGCTGCGTTCGGCGCTGATTGTAAAGGAGCACGGCGTGCTTCCCTATCCGGAAGGAACCGCCTGCGCCGAAGTACTGCTTGCCGGTGAAGAAGGCGGCGCCAAAGCCGGCACCGTGTTTGCCGGCTTGGGAATTGCCGCGCTGTATAAGTTCATTGCGGACGGGCTGAAGATCTTCCCGAGCGAGGTACACTATGAAGTGACCGCATATAAAGGCTCCGGCATCGGCATGGATATCCTGCCCGCACTGGCTGGCGTTGGTTATATCTGCGGACCGCGTATTTCGTCCTACATGCTGGCAGGCGGCGTTACAAGCTGGTTTGTGCTCATGCCGCTGATCGCTCTGTTTGGCATTGATACTGTTCTGTTCCCTGGAGCCGTGCCGATTGCCGAGATGGATTCTTTCGCCATTTGGACAAATTATATCAAATACATCGGCGCCGGTGCGGTTGCCGCGGGCGGCATTATGAGCCTGATCAAATCCCTGCCGCTGATTGTGCGCACCTTTGCACAGGCCATGGGCAGTTATCGCAACAAGAATGAATCCAGCGGGCTTCGGACGGAACAGGATATGAATATGGGGATTATTCTGATTCTGATCGTTATTACGATTGTATTCATCTGGCTGTTTCCGCCGATTCCGGTCACATTGATCGGCGCGGCCTGTATCGCGATCTTTGGTTTCTTTTTTGCAACGGTATCGTCACGGCTTGTTGGCTTGGTCGGCTCATCCAACAATCCGGTTTCCGGCATGGCGATCGCCACGCTTCTCATTTCAACCATCCTGCTCAAATCGACAGGATCGTCCGGCCAGAGCGGTATGATGGGCGCAATCGCGATTGGTTCTGTCATCTGCATCATCGCGGCCATCGCGGGCGATACGTCTCAGGATCTCAAAACCGGCTACATTGTCGGCGCCACGCCGCGCAAGCAGCAGTACGGCGAGCTGGTCGGCGTTGTCGCCTCTGCGATTGCAATCGGCGGCGTGCTCTATCTGCTTGACAGTGCATGGGGCTATGGTTCTACGATGCTGCCCGCGCCGCAGGCCATGCTGATGAAGATGGTTGTTGAGGGCGTTATGGAGGGCAATCTGCCTTGGACACTTGTCTTTGTAGGCGTTGGTATCGGCATCGCTGTTGAAATCCTTGGAATTCCCGTACTGCCGTTTGCAGTCGGCCTTTATTTGCCGATCCACTTGTCCACACCGATCATGGTCGGCGGCCTGATCCGTCTCTGGTTCGAGAAGCGTAAGTTTAAAAGCGAAAAGGCGCGTAAAGCGACGATCGATTCGGGCGTTTTGTATATGTCCGGCATGATCGCGGGCGAGGGGCTTGTCGGTATCCTGCTGGCGGTATTTGCGGTCATCCCTGTAAAGAAGCTTATGGATGGCACGACGATTAACTTGGGCAATGTAATCGATCTTTCTGCGCGCGGTATTTCAATTGGACAGATTGGCGGTTTGGTCGTCTTTGCGCTGCTTCTGCTCACGGTTCTCAAGTTTACGCTCTGGCGCAAATCCGAGGAAAAATAAGAAAATGCAATAGACGTCAGGACGGACGCCGGGTCTGGGACCCGGCGTCCGCTTTCAGTGGAGGTGGAGCGATTGACAAAGAAAACAAGACGAATGACAAAAAATTATCTGGATTATATCCCGGTCAAAAATCCGGATATGCCCTGGCGGCAATCCGACAGCGGGATTGTGACGGTGACGGTTACAAATACTGGTTTTTACAATTGGATCGCACAGAAATTTTTCCACAGGCCGCGACAGAGCTACATCGATCTGGATCAATATGGCAGCTTTGTCTGGCTGTTGATTGACGGCGAACGCAGTGTGTTTGATATTTCCGGGGAAGTGGGGCTGCAATTTGGGAAAAAGGCAGATCCGCTGCTTGACCGGCTGGTAAAGTTTTTTGAAATTCTGAAGGGGCATGGCTTTATCTCCTGGAAGGAAGGTGCGCATGAGCACGTTTGAAATCATTCTTTGGGTGCTTGCGTTTGCGGTTGTAACCATGATCATCTATGGATGGGGCCTTGTCAAAAGCAGCCGCCAGCAGGACGATTTGCTTGCAATACTTTATCGTAAAGGGGAGGCCGCGATCCGCAGGGCGCTTAAAAAAAAAGGTCCCATGACGCGCGCACAGCTTGAGGAGGGGCTTGCCGGCATCCGTGCCTCCCTGTTTTATACGAAAAACCGTGCGGTGGTCCGTGATGCGCATACATTTGCCGGACAACTGCTTGAGTCAATGACGCAAAGAGGCGAATTGCTTCTGGACAATGGAACATACCGGCTCAACCCGGATAGAAAAAAGCGGTGAGAAACAGTTGGTTTCTCACCGCTTTTTAAGATTATGCAATTCTCTGCGCCAGCAGCTTGCCGATCAGCACACCCAGAACACAAAGCAGAACGCTGATGCATGCATACAAAATACCAAGGGCGGGACGCTTTTGCTCGAACAGCGTCACAGTTTCCAGCGAAAAGGTGGAGAAGGTTGTAAAACCGCCGCAAACACCTGTTTTTAAAAACAAAATAAGTCCGAAGGGGATGTTCGGTTGATGTTCCGCCAAGCCGGTAACGAAACCGATAACGACCGCGCCAAACAGATTGATCAACAGTGTGGCGACAGGAAAGGGGCCTGGAAACGGAATCAAGCTGAACAGATACCGGCAGATCGCTCCAAGCGCTCCTCCGGCGCCAACCGCCAAACAGGTCTGCATATCCGTTCCTCCCTAAAAATAATTTCTTTTATCATAGTATAGAGCCGTTCAATTGTCACGCTTAATCAATCGTTCCAGTCCTGTAGCATTCCCGCAGCCTTGCGAATAGGCTAATAGGGGGCCATCCACGAAGGCCCGGAAAACCTACACAGATTTGGAGAAGATAACATGTATGAATCAATTATCCCGCTCAACCGCGTGCCTGAAGGAGCTATTGCGCGTGTGACCGGGCTTTTTACAACCGGAGCGATGCGTCGCAGGCTCCAGGATATCGGCCTGATTGAGGGGACGGATATCGAGTGCCTTCAAAAAAGTCCAGCCGGCGATCCGATCGCCTATTACATCAGGGGCGCGGTGATCGCGCTGCGTTCAGTGGATTCAGGAAACATATTGGTACGCTGTAATCAGGCTGTTTAACAAATTGTAACCACCATCAGATATAAGGGGCGATTATAAATGGGTTTGACATCCGAATCCACGGGAAAGCGGGCGTTGGATGAGGTATTTTCCGTTGTACGCGGCGATGGCGATACGGTTATAGCGTTGGCGGGCAATCCGAACGTGGGAAAAAGCACAGTGTTTAATCAACTGACCGGCTTAAAGCAGCATACCGGAAACTGGCCCGGCAAAACCGTAACGAACGCGCAGGGGCGCTGCCTGTACCATCACCGATCTTTTGTACTGGTCGATATACCCGGTACATATTCGTTGATGGCGCATTCCGCAGAGGAGGAGGTTGCACGCGATTTTATCTGTTTTGGCGGGGCGGACGCGGTTATTGTGGTCTGTGACGCGACTTGCCTGGAACGCAATATGAATCTGGTGCTGCAAGCCTTGGAGATTACAGGCCGCGCTGTCGTTTGCGTCAATTTAATGGATGAAGCGCGCCGCAAGCGAATCCATATCGATTTTAAGTTGTTGGAAAAGCGGCTGGGCGTACCGGTTGTTCCGGTGAGCGCGCGCGCAGGGGAAGGGTTGGATACACTTTTAGAGGCAGCCGGCCGTGCCGCTGATCTTGAGAATGCGTCCGCACGCCGGATTCGTTACCCACAGGCGGTTGAACAGGCATTGGAACAGATAACACCGCTGCTTGATAACCACAACGGCTTGCCCGCCCGCTGGATTGCCCTGCGGTTGTTATGCGATGATACGCCATTGATCAGCGCGTTGCGTCAAAGCGGTGCCGATCCACTTGCGGATGAATCGGTTTCAGCCGTGCTGTGTCAGGCGCGCGAGGGGCTGGAAGCCGCCGGCGTGACTGCGGAAAAGCTTGGCGATATGATCGTGTCCTCCATTGTATTACATGCGGAGGAAGTTTGTTCCGATGCGATTCGCTTCGACCGGGTCGATTATAACAGCTTTGACCGCCGTCTTGACCGACTTTTGACAAGCCGGGCCACAGGCATTCCAGCGATGCTGTTGCTGCTTGCGGTTGTTTTCTGGCTGACGATTGTAGGCGCAAATCAACCATCGCGGTTGTTGTCACAGGCGTTGTTTGGCTTGCAGCCGCACCTGACTGCTTTTTTTGAGATGTGGAATTCCCCTGTATGGTTAACGGGAGCGCTGGTAGATGGCGTTTACCGTGTGCTGGCCTGGGTTGTCAGTGTGATGCTGCCGCCGATGGCAATTTTTTTCCCATTGTTCACATTTCTGGAGGATTCTGGATATTTACCGCGTGTTGCTTTTAACCTCGACCGGGGATTTCAAAAGTGCAGCGCCTGCGGCAAACAAGCGTTGACCATGTGCATGGGATTTGGCTGCAATGCAGCAGGCGTCACTGGCTGCCGGATCATCGATTCGCCGCGCGAACGCCTGATTGCGATCATAACAAACAATTTTGTCCCCTGCAACGGGCGATTCCCAACACTGATTGCAATTATCACGATGTTCTTTATTGGAGGAGCAGCCGGTATATTTGCATCGCTGGCATCCACACTGTTTTTGACCGGTGTGATCATATTGGGTGTCCTGATGACGTTTTTTGTATCGGCGCTTCTTTCTAAAACGGTCCTCAAGGGAATCCCATCTTCGTTTACGCTCGAATTGCCGCCCTACCGGCGTCCGCAGGTTGGGCGGGTGATTATACGGTCAATTTTTGACAGGACTCTGTTTGTACTTGGGCGGGCGGTGGCGGTTGCAGCGCCGGCCGGACTGATTATCTGGCTGCTGGCGAACCTTCAGATGGGTGGCGTTAGCCTGTTGGCGCACTGCGCGGCGTTTCTCGATCCGTTTGCACAATTGCTTGGGCTTGACGGCGTTATCTTGATGGCGTTTATTCTTGGATTCCCTGCGAATGAAATCGTCGTACCCATCATGATTATGACGTATCTTTCCACTGGCAGCATCCAGGAATTTGATAATCTGACGCAGCTTAAAACACTGTTGGTTGACAATGGCTGGACCTGGCTGACCGCTGTCTGTACGATGCTGTTTTCCCTGATGCATTGGCCCTGTTCGACAACCTGTTTGACTATCCGCAAGGAGACGCAGAGTTGGAAATGGACTGTGGTATCGATCCTAATCCCGACTATAATCGGTATGACTGTCTGTTTTCTCGTGGCAAGTGCGGCGCGCCTTACGGGGCTTGTTTGATTAAAAGAGCGGGCCGCTCCCAAGCGGCCCGCTTTACATAAAAATTCCAATTTGGATCATTGGACGATCGGGTCCTGCTTTTTTAGCTGTAGAAGGTTTTGAAAGCATATTCAACAGTCTCCGGCATAATAGGATACGATACGCATGTAATCCTTTGGATTTTGGGCTTCCAAAATAATCTGCAATTGATTTTTGTGATCATAGTACTGCCGGTGCAATTCATCCTGTATGGGGTATTGTCCCCTGATATTTACCTTTTGTCCATTGGAACAAATCATATATACCTCATCTCTACAGGCGTTAATGGTGTCCAGAAAATCTTGAATGTTCAGAATATTCAATTTCATCATTGAAACCCCTCCATTAATCAACTTGTGCAGTGCCTTTACAAGTATCATTATAGTGCGGCTCATTGGATTTGAATATCTCATTTCTGCCCTTATATATCACAATCCTGCCATTTTTGCCGATATTCTGATGGCGTACAGTTCATATACTCACGAAAAATTTTTCCCAAATAACTGCTGTTTCCCAAACCGCATGCATGGCTGATGGCCGTAATGGAATCATTCCTTCTTGCCAGCATCTGACATGCCATTTGCAGACGGTAGTTTTTTATATATTCCATGGGGGTGATATGAAGACAATTATGAAACACGCGAAAACATTCCCGCTCGCTTAGGAAAGCGGAAGCGGCAAGTTCTGCAATGGAAATTTTTTCAGAATAATGTTCATGTACATATATCATCAGTGATTTTATTTTATCATTGTTTTTATTCACTCTTTTCTGTTTATCCAACAAGGGATGCACTTGCTCAAAAATCCGCAACCATATTTCGGACAAGGCAGCCCGCAGCCGTACTTCGAATCCAAATTCCTTGCTGGAAAGATAGAAACTGTTGCGAATAAGCTTCAATATCTCGGCCTGTGCAAAATGATCGGGATGCAATGAAATGATTTCAATCTGTGGCGCCGTTATAACCGGCATGGTATATTTTTGTTCGATCCGGCTTCCCTGTTCTCCGGAAATGAGGCAAGTATCGAATATATGAAGCAGTTGAGTCGTTTGTCTCGTTTGTGACGCTACTTTTGTCATATGAAGGATATTGGAATTTACCATTCCGCCAGAACCTTTTGAAAACAATATTTTTCCTTCAGGTGTATGATATTCCAGCGTACCGTTTTCTATATAAAATAATTCCACAGCCTTATGCCAATGCCACGGCGCAAAGCATCCCATATACCGGTCTGACTCAACCCAAGATGCGATGTATGGAAAATCAGGCATAAAGTCAGGGAGTATTTCTTCCTTACTTCCGGGATGAAATATAATTTCCTGTATTTTCTTCATTATTATTCCACCTAATCGTATCTTATCAGAATTATAAATTTAACATACGAAAATATGAAGCGACTGTCAATCTTATACTGTATACATGCATTTGGGAAAAGTAAGCGGCGACGCCTTTTAAACAGTGGCGCCGCCGCTTTATCACCGATCTCTCGAAAAAATTGTGTCATCCGCGCCGTGCTGTTTCTTTAAAGCCGCGTTTTTACGGAGTGGGATTTTTCAAGATGCTGTCATGACGCACGTACATGATGTTCTACTCTTCGAGCATTTTCTTGCAAGACAGTTCGTTCAGCCACTGTTCAAGATTGCAGAGCAGCTCCTGGAACAGCGCTTGGTCGGATAGGTCGTCGATATCCTCCAGCTTTAAAAATGCGGCGTTATTTGAATGGCGGCCGTCAATTTCATTGAGGCATGACAAAATGCCGTATTCCGAGCCGCCGATCCCAATAAACTGCCAGAAAATCGGGAAACGGGACGTTTTGATTAAAATTTCCTCAATCGCCCAATCCGCCGACAGATGACCGTCCGTTACAAACAACACCATAACCGGCGCACGCAGGCCGCCATAGATCATCATGATGTCGCGCATGGCTTCGGGTTCGTTGTTGAATTGATAGTTGAGCATACTCATCCATCGCTCAAAACCGCCCATCTCCGCAAAGGTATAATCGCGCACATTGTCCATTGTGACCGCGCCGAATTGGCGGCTCTTGGCTGCAAACGCCCAAAAATCCATCGTTGCGGCGTCAGAAAGTGTGGATGCGTATGTAAAGAATTTGTCCACAACGCGCTGCATACGCCCATTGCGGTACTGATCGAACATGGAGCCGGAGATGTCGGAGCACATGACAACCTGTACAGACCGTTCAGCGGCACCGGGATAGCGCGCCAGCATGAGGAACATGTTCTTATAAAGCTCAGACAGGTAAGCTGTGTCGCCGCGGCATTGACGTGCAAGATTATCCATACGTGTGCAGACTTCAGCGGGCAGAGAGCGCACCACATTTTGAAAGGCAGCGTTTGCGGGCCGACGCGGCGCGCCCGCCCGGATACCGCCCGCCGGACAGGCGGGCGGCACGGGCGCATCAGCCGTGCCGGCAGGAACCGGCGCAGCCGGCGGCTGCGCCGGTGTGGGCGAAGCTACGGACCCGCCGTAGCTTTCAATCAACGCTTTCAGGCCACCGTTAAAGCCGCGTCCGACCGCACAGAAGCGCCAGTCGTCCCCTTTGCGGTAAATCTCGCAGATAACGATGGCGCGTTCACCGGAAAATTCAGCGCCGGAATAAGAAAAACGCAGCATTTCTGTCTGTCCTGAAAGCAGACGGACATATCCTTTTTCCAGCTCGCGCATCGTGTGTGTGCCATCGATGGAGACGGCAAAGGACAACTTGGAAATCTTTGACGGCAGTTTGCCGAGAGAAAGGGTAAAGCGTTCAGAACCGGTAGCAACGCCTGCGCTCAGGCAAACGGCCTGTTCAGGCGACTGCTTTTGATTGTAGAAAACAAAATACTGTTCATCTGACAGACGTCCGGCGCTGTCAAGCCCAAAACAGGCGACGTCAAGCTCCATTGGCGCTTTGTGATAAAGCTCCAGCACACAGTCGGCTCCGCCGCAAAGCCCGCTGATGGATTCACGCTGTCCCCTCAACGCTTCGATCATTGTTTTTACGCCTCCTCAGATTGAGGCCGTGTGAAAAACCGGATTGAACTCCGGCTTTTCACACAATGCCTGAAATCGGTTATGGCAAAGCGTTATTCCGCCTTTGCCGGAAAGATCAGCTTGCGGATGGTGCCGACCGGCAGAACGATCAGTGAGAGCAGGATCACAACGCTCCATTCCTTCAGCGTGAGCGGCGCGGTTCGCAGAATCGAACCACCGATAAAGGTCATAAGGACTTGGATTGCAACGATCAGCCCCATGATATACAAAAACATTTTATTGCCGGAGATATTGTCGAATACATTCAGCTTATCCGTGCGTGCGTTAAATCCGTTGAGCATGGCGCTGAATACATAGAAACAGAAGAAACCGGTCATGAAATAGATATCGCTGCCGTTATAGACCATCGGGCCGTCCTCACGGAACAGCGTCTTGAAGAATGGAACCTGCAAAAAGATCAGGCTTGCCGCCGTGAGATAAATTCCAACAACGATCAGCGCAGACCACATGTTTTTACTGATGATCGATTCGTCGCGGCGCTTGGGTTTTTCATTCATATAACGCGCCAGAGGCGGCTCTCCGCCGAGCGCGAGCGCGGCAAGCGTATCCATCACAATATTGACCCAAAGCATCTGCGTAACGGAAAGCGGCGTGCCCATTCCAATGAACGGACCGATCAGCGCAATCAAAACGGCGCTGATGTTGATCGTAAGCTGGAACACTATAAATTTACGGATATTGTTATAAATGGTGCGGCCATAGAGCACCGTTTTGACAAGAGAATTAAAATTGTCGTCCAGAATCGTGATTTCCGCGGCCTCCTTGGAAACCTCGGTGCCGGAACCCATCGCAAAGCCGACGTCCGCTTTTTTCAGGGCGGGCGCGTCGTTGACGCCGTCGCCGGTCATGCCGACCACCAGATTCTTTTCCTGGGAAATACGCACAAGGCGGCTTTTATCTGTCGGAAGGGCGCGCGCCACCACACGCAGGCGGGGCAATACATTTTTCAGCTCGTCATCGGAAAGCTTTGCCATATCGTCACTTGTCATCGCTACGTCGTCTGGCGAATCGATCAGACCCGCGTCACGCGCAATTGCGGCGGCGGTTTCTTTTTTATCGCCTGTAACCATAACGACCTGAATACCGGCTTTTTTAGCGGTATGAATCGCTTCGACCGCTTCAGGACGCAGCTCGTCACGGATACCGACAAGGCCGACAAACGTCATATCCTGTAAAAGCGAATCGCCGATGCCGTTTTCAGAGGTGGCGAAAGCAAGCACGCGCATGGCTTTTTCCGACAACGCGGACATACGCGCTTCAAGGCGGGCGCGGATTTCATCCGTCATCGGATGCGGCTTTAAATCCTCGCCGTAATAGGCGGTGCAGAAGCCGAGCAGCTTTTCCGGGGCACCCTTGATAATAGCGCGGTTAAGCTTGCCGCGCAGTACGCTTGCGGAATATTTGTTGGAGCTGTTGAACATCAGTGAGTCGCTGCACTCCAGCTTGTAGGTTTCATAGGTGAGTGTTCCGTCTACGCCCACAAATTCATGCAGCGCGCGCTCGGTGGCGTTACCACCGGTCACCTGGAGATGTCCGTTTTGAACCAAGGCGATTGCGTTCGTATTGCCGCAGATGTTGATGAGCAGCATTTCACGGAGCTGTTCCGGTATAGATTCGAACGACTGGTAATCGTTTCCTTCGGGAGAGGTAAAGCTGACTACCTGCAAGGCGCCCTTGGTGATGGTGCCGGTCTTATCCGAAAACAGGATATTGAGACTGCCAGCCGTCTCTGCGCCGTCGATTTTCCGGATCAGGATGTTGTCCTTGAGGAGCTTTTTCATGTTAAGTCCCGATACAAGCGCGATCATCATTGGCAGGCCCTCCGGAACGGCCACGACGATGATGACGACGGCAAGCGTTACAGACGAAACAAGATCGCGCAGAATCTGCATTACATTGGCGGCGGAAAAATACGCCGTCGCGCCCGGCAGCAGCGTCGGATTAAAGAAGATACAGTTGATCATAAAGGCGATTGCGATGAGCGTACCGCCGATATATCCGAATTTGGAGATTGTATCGGCTACCTTGCCCAGTTTGACCTTCAGCGGCGATTCGCGCTCCTCGTCCTCCTTGAGCTCCTGCGCGAGGCGGCCGAACTGCGATTTGTCTCCGACGCATTTGACCTGCATGATGGCCTCGCCGTTTGTCACAACAGAGCCGCGATAGACCTTGTGCTTGTCCAGAAAATCGATCTGTTCGGCGTCATAGGTGTAATCGGCTTCGGCGGCCGTCTTGCTCGCTTCCTCACTTTCGCCGTTTAAGCTCGCCTGGTTGACCTTGATGTCGCCGTCGACTAGGACACCGTCGGCGCAGACCTTGTCGCCGGCCTGCAAAAGGACAAAGTCGCCGGTTACGATGTCGTCGATTTGCAGATCACAGACCTGTACCAAACCGTCGCGGCGGCGGAACGCTTTGCAGAGGATTTTTGAATATTCGTCCTGCAGCTTTTGGAAAAGCTGGTTGTTGGAATATTCGCTGTACGTGGAAACCGTTGTGGCCAACACGACGGCGATTGCGATACCGACCGCTTCAAGCCAGTCCCCGACGCCAAAGATGGCGAAAAGGATCGTGATGACGAGCGCGACGGTTAAAATCCGCACAAGCGCGTCGCCGCGAAACGTGTCCCATAGTTCGCGCCAGAAGGATGTCTGCTCCGGAGGCGTCAGGGCGTTGCTGCCGAACTGTTTTCGGCTCTGTTCCGCCTGCTCATCCGTGAGAGCATTGATTTCATGTCGATTCAGCATACGTGATACTCCAATCATTTATTTGTCGCCCCGATAGGGGATCATACAAGTTATAAGAATCCGTTCGAGGATTTCCTCAGAACCAGCCTGAGCGGGCCGTTCAGAAAAGAAAATCGGGAAGGCGCATGGCAGGGAAGCGAGGGCGCTTTCTCCAGGCGCGAAGGCGTAACGGCATACCTTAAGCATCGGCAGGTCGAACCAGGAATCGCCGAAGCCGATTGCCTCCTGCCCATCTTCAAGCGTCCGCACACGCTCAAGGACGGCACCTTTGTCGATTGCAAGCGGTGAAAGGTACAGCTTTTTCCGTTCCCGGAACAGCTCCCATCCGCTTTTGGCAAGCGCCTGCGCCAGTTGGCCGCACGCGGTGTCGTCAAAGCGCCCCTCGTCGACGAAAAAGACGGCAAGGTATTCGTACCGCTTTGATAGGCACTCGATTCCCGCAAGCCCGTCCAGGACCTGTCCCACCGCTCCGTCGAGATCGATCGGCAGCGCCCGTACGGTCCGCGCGACGTGCGAAGCCCAATCCATGTCCAACGCCCCATCCCGGTAGAGGTACAGCCCATTTTGCAGCGCCAGATACCGGCAGCTCGCGTCGCGGACAAATGAGACGCGCATGGCCTGTTCATACCCGCGCAACGTATTGACGAGGCAAACCGCGTTTTTCTGTATCCGCCGCAGCAACGCCAGAGCCCCCGGCGTCATATAGGAAAACGGCTCTCCGAGCCGCTGCTCCACAGCGGTGACAGGCGCGCTGCCCCGCAGATGGCGCTCTGTAAAAATCAGCGTATGGTCGAGATCAGTGGAGAAGATCATACGGCTCCCTCCCGCCGGTCCGCGATCAGCCCGCAGCACAGGTAAGGCATATCGGGATAAACGCAGATGGGGACGCCCTTTTCCTGCGCCAACAGCCGGATATGCTCGGTGTCGGGATGCGCAGGCTCGCGCAGCAGAATACGATCCGGCACACGGCGCAGCAGCACACGCGTCGTTTCGCCAATGCTCGGCTTGATGCGGTTGATGTCCGCAATGCCGAAGGCCGCGCCGATTTGCCGGACAGCCTGCATCCCACGCCAGTCGGGCGGCGGCTGCGGCGCGTCCAGGGCGCGGGCGGCCGCTGAAATTTCATTGTCGAGACGGGAAAACCACGACGACACTGTATCAAGATAACAGGCCGTCTGATCGATCGCGGCAAATTCATGGTAAACGCGCGCGCCGTGAAAGTCCTCCGGCCCGATGATCGAGCGGTTGTGGACGGAACGGCTGATCAGGCCGCAGATTGTGCTGTTGAGGCAGCAGGACGGGTTGATGAAGTCCTCCCGGGTGGCGTACAGAGAGCAGCAGTGCGCTGGGTCGGCCAGAACAGCCAGCGTCGGACGCAGCGCCGTGCCGTTTCGCTCGTTGAAAGCGCGGCAGGACTCCTCAAGCTGCGTGGTGATCATGCCCTTTCCGGTCCAACCGTCCACAAACACGATTTCCTGCCCGGGATGCCGCCTCAGAATCAGATGGATGGCGTTTTCATCAAAACCCTTGCCGCGGATGATGCTGACGCCATAATGCAAAAAGTCGCGCCCCAGCATACGCGCGGCATAGCGCCGCATCAGTACGCCGCACGGGACACCGGCCCGCACCAAGGAAACGAGCACGGGGCGTTTAAAGCGCGCGGCAATCAGCCGCGTCACAATCCCTGTGTACAGCGCGGTCTGCCGTGCTTTTGTTTCCACCAAATGGTTGAAAACACGCATGTAAGCCTCGCTCGGCGCCTGTTCGACAGGCAGATCCTCGGAATAGTGGCGGCCTGCCTGGATTTCTCGCTCGCGCAGCGCCGTGTCGCGTTCCTCAACAAGCCCAGTGACGTCCTTTAAAAGTAGAATCACATCGTCCTGTGAAAAGCTGCCGAGCGGCGCGGGCAGCTCCCTGTTCATAGCATCACCACCGAAACCGATTTGATACCGCGCATAGACAGATATTGTGTCAATTGCCGCGCGCCGCGCTCGATAAACGCGCCGCGTTCAGCGAACAGATATGCGCGTTCATACACGCCGTCCGGTACATTGTAAAGATAGCCGGCGGCACTGTAGCAATCGGCCGGGTCGAATCGCACGCCGGAGACGATGGCCGATCCCGGCAACGGAAATACCGGACTTTGCGTGGTAGAGTGGAATGCTCCCCCGCCGCAGAAGCCTGCAATCAACGCGGGTGCATAGATCAGCTCGCCGGAGCCGAGATACAGCGTGCGCGGCGCGTCCGGCGCGCCGATTTTGTCCGCGGCTGTCCTGCAGGCCCGCCGCAGTGCGGCAAGGCGCTCCTGCGTCATCAGCCGCCGTCCGGTTCCAGGCAGGAAAATGCCCGGATCCAGCAGCGTGGGCGCGCTGCCTGCAGCGCCAGTCAGATCGGCGAGAGCGGGAGCCGGCGGCGCGCCGTTTTCGAGTGAAACAATGCGGCTTTTGAGCAGGGAAATCATCTCAATTTCAACGCCGAGCCGCTTTTCGACAGCCCTTCGCTGTTCGCCCGAGCTGTTGTCGAGCAGCGCCAGCAGCACAAAGCGCCGGATGCCGTAAGCGGCGTGCAGCCGTTCAACGAGGCGAAAAGCTGTGTTTCCGGTCGTGAATTCGTCGTCGATCAGCACGGCCCGCCGGCAGCCGCGCAGAAAGGCGTCGTTTGGGTCGAGGTAAAGCAGGTGCGTTCTGGCATGGGAATGCGCCTCGTCGAAGGTGAGCGGCGTGCCGCCCGTCTGTTCAAAGCGCGTCGTGCTGATATAGGCAGACTCTCCCGAAAAGCAATCGGCCACCGCCTGCCCAAGGCCGGTCGCCGTCTCGGCAAAACCGATGAACAGCGTGCGTTCCTGTGCGGGCAGAGGGGTCCGGGACGCTTCAAGATGTGCCCAAAGCTCTGCAAACGCAGGGCCGGCCGCGCCGTTTATGATGGAGGCCCAGTATTCACCGTCGGTCTTTCCTGCAAGCGCCAGCGCGAGCAGCTTCCCGGCGGCCAAAAGCGCGCCGGGACGGATCGGCAGATGCTTGCCAAGCACCTTGCTGACAAAAAGGAACGCCCGCTGCGGGTTCTGCCGCGCAGCCAGCCCAAACAGCGCATCGGGGGAAAGGCCAAAGCGCGGCGTATCCAATTCCAGCGTGAGCTGGAGGTTATTTTCAAGTGTAAAAGATGTAATCATGCTTTAAATTCTCCGCCATATACCGCGCGCAGGAAGCCGGCAGCATTGGTGTTCTCCTGATAAACCCCATAGACATGCGCGCGCTGCAGCAGCTTGCGCGCCCAGAGTGTATGGGGTTTGAGTTCATTCATCTTATTCTGCCGGACGCTTGCCAACACGCCGACAGTGCCCTGATCGCCGCCAAGAATGCCCAAGGCGTCCTGATATTGCTCATAGGGCACAGCATAACTTGCCTGCACAAGCGGAAGCTGCGTTGGATGGACGCACGTTTTACCGAGGATACCGTTTTGCAGGTCGAGCCGTACCTCGCGCAGAAGGCCGTCGATCTCATCGCTGCGGCGCAGGGCGCAGGCGCGCGCAAAGGTGCTGAAATATTCCCAGACTGGCCCGCTGACGGTATACCGGTCGTCAATAGCGAAAATGCGCACGATATCCGCGATGATACCGGCCGCCACAGCGATGCTGTAAATGGGGGTGTCTACGCTGCGGCGAATGCCGTAAAGCCCGCAGAGATCTGTCGCGCCAACACGGATATTGAGGATCTGATCGCTTTCATCCGCGATTTCGCGAAGCTCGCGCAGAAATATGGTACGGTCGTCGCGTTCCATCAACTCTCGCGACTCCAGAATCGGCATGACATAAAAGGGTTCGCATGCGCGCCGCCCGATGTCCGCAGCCAACACCAACGCGCGGCCCAAAGCATCTGGCGCTGCTTTGGGCAGGATAACGCCTGTGATAACACGGCTGTAAGAAATAAAGAACTCAGCCAAATCCTCAAGCATGGCGCAATCCTTTACGCGGACAAACAACAATGGGAGCCTGTTTTCAGGCAGGCTCCCATTGTCGAGCGCGGCGGCCAACTGCTCAAACTGCCTCTGCGTATTTTCCACACATCTGATGCGGTCGTCATCCCCGACGGAATCCTCCAGGCAAACCGCCATTGAGGTAAGCTCCGGGATTTTCCCATTGATGATGGAACGGGCGATCTGGCGGTTGAAGGCGGGGGTATATAAAAGCCCGCCAACCGCCAACCGCAGCGTTTCACGTTCTGTAGTTTTGAAAAACGCTTCCGGCGGTTTGAAAAACAGACTGCTTAAATCACAGTCGGACAGATAGTCGAAATACTGCATAAATTTGTATCAGCCTTTTTGTATAATTTGTCGGCTGCCCGGGTGTTGAATCATCAGACATTCAAGCCGTACTGCCTGCAAAGCGCCTCGAGTCCGCCGTTGAAGCCGGAACCGACTGCGGAGAACTTCCATTCGCCGTTGTGACGATAGATTTCCGCAAATACGATCGCCGTTTCGGTCGAATAATCCTCGCCCAGATCGAAGCGGAGCAGCTCGGAACCGGTCTGCTTGTCCACCAGACGGACGAACGCGTTCTGCACCTGGCCGAAGTTTTGTCCGCGCGCAGACGCATCGTAGATTGTGACCGTGACGGCGATTTTCTGGATGTAATCGGGGACCTTTTCGAATTCAATCGTAACGGCCTCGTCGTCGCCATCCCCTTCGCCGGTGCGGTTGTCGCCGGAATGCGTCACCCCATTGGACGACAGGTTGTTGTAGAAAATAAAATCGGATTCATGCGCGCATTTGCCGTTTGCATCGAGCAGGAAGATGGAAGCGTCCAGATCATAATCCGCGCCGCTGTCATACTGCTTGATATCCCATCCAAGCCCCACCAGCGCGACCTTCAGGTTGGGCGCTTCCTTGCTCAGACTGATTTTTTGTCCTTTGGAAAGATTGATTGCCATGTAAAAACTCCTCCCATATCCGTTTATCTGTATTTCGCGACGATTTCACTCAGGCCCGGATCATAGCCGGGCTGGCCGACGGCATTGAATTTCCATGCTCCGTCCTTGTGGTAAATTTCGCCCACGATCATCGAAGTTTTTCCGGAGTAATCCTCGGTCAGATTATAGCTGGCGATTGTCTCCTGAGAACCCTGGTCGACGATGCGGATATACGCATTTTCGACCATGCCGAAGTGCTGCTTGCGTTTGACGCAGTCGTAGATGTTGACAACAAAAACAATCCGTTCGATGCCCTGCGGTACCTTGGTCAGATCGACCTGGATCTGTTCGGAATCATCCATGCCGCCCATTTTGCCGCCGACAAGGTTATCGCCGCAGTGGTGGATGCAGCCGGTTGCATGATCCTTGTGGTTAAAGAAAATGACTTCCTCGGGGCTTGGAATTTTGCCGCCCGCATCGAGCATCAGGACGGACGCGTCGATATCAACATCGACCTTCTGCTTAAACATGCCAAACAAGCCGCCGCTCGCCTGAACTTCCTTCCAGCCAAGACCAATAAGGATATTGGTAAGCTGCGAGCCGTCCGCTTTGCTCAGGTTGATTTTTTGACCTTTTGTCAGTGATATCGCCATATTGATGGCCTCGCTTTCCATTATAAATTGCGCGGCTGTGCGGCCGCGGCGGTTGGGATCAGACGCTCAGGCCAAAGTTGCGGCAAAGAGCCTCAAGCCCGCCCTGGAAACCGGAACCGATGGCCGCAAATTTCCATTCGCCGCCATGACGGTACAGCTCGGCTACGACAATGGCCGTCTCGATCGAATAGTCTTCGCCGAGGTCGTAGCGGAGAAGCTCCTCATTTTTAGCCGTATCGACGATGCGGATATATGCGTTTGACACCTGCCCGAAGTTCTGTCCGCGCGCCTGTGCTTCATGGATCGTGACGGTGAAGGAAATCTTAGCGACATCGGCCGGAACCTTGCTGAGCGTGATATTGACCGTCTCATCATCGCCCTCGCCTTCGCCGGTCCGGTTGTCGCCGGAATAGACGACGCTGCCTGCGGCGTCCTTGGGATTGTTATAGAATACAAAGTTGGTGTCGGTATCCACCTTTCCCTGCTCGTTTGTCATAAAAATGGAAACGTCAAGATCAAAATCATGACCGCCGTCGTAACGGTTGGTATCCCACCCAAGACCGGCGAGGATGCTGTCAAGACCGGGATTCCCTTTGGTCAGGTCTACTTTTTGTCCTTTGGAAAGATTGATCGGCATTCAAATACACTCCTTTATTATAATGGACATTTGGATCTGTTGACAAAGCTGCCGCACCCAAAACTGCAGCGCTTAATTTCGGCATCTTTCAAAAATACTCGTTAAGTCACAAAGGCTCTCCTACGGTTTTTTGTTTTATCTTCCGAAAAAATTGCTCGTGTTTTGACACTGCTTGGTTTGTCAACAGCTCTATTTTGCCACAGGGTTCAATCACTGGTGCAGACGATTCTGAAAGTCCTGCTTGAGGGCTTCCAACTTGACTGCATCCTCGCGGCGCTTGGCGCTGGCTTCATCCTGAATGCGGCGCGTTTGCTCAATTCCCTCGACAATCGTGTGCCAGGTCTGTTCAAGAGTTTCCACCTTGATGGAGCTTGACGAAGCGAGCTGTGCGGTCAGCTTGGCCTGTTCAGCCGTGTTGCGTGCATTTTTGAGAAGCATCTCATTTGTGCGCTCGTCGAGCGCCTGCATTGCTTCCGCCTGAATCTTCTGCCGCTTGAGAAGGACCGCCTGCGTCAACGCCTGCTTAAAGACCGGCAGCGTGATGATAAACGCCGAGTTGATTTTGCGGATCAGGTTAAGATTGCTGAACTGCATCGACTGAATCATCGGGATCGACTGCATCGCTACATTTTCTGCGATGCGCAGGTCCTGGATACGCTGCTCAAGGATGGTGCGTGCCTGCTGCATGGCGCTCAAATCGAACTGGAGCATATGGTCATCCGGGCGCGCGGCGATATCCGCCTGCATCTGCGACAGGTACTGGTCCATTTCCGCAAGACCCTGCTCGCCGGCGAGGATGTATTTCACCAGGTCCTGGTAAAAACCCACGTTGGCTGTAAAGATGGCCTGAAGCTTTTGATTCGATTCACCGATTTCCGCCTCGTACTTTTTCAGCTCAATATAGATCTTGTCGACTTCCTCGCCCATGGTGTGATACTTGGCCAAAATCTGGTCGAGCTGTTTTTGCATCCCTCCGAAAAGCTTTGCGAGCACGCCTTTTTTTTCGTCGGAGGCAATCTCCTCAATATCGAATTTATCCATGATTTTGCCAAGCGTCGTGAGCAGCGTTCCTGATTCGTTGATCTGGTTCATATTGATGCTGTTTAAGATTGTGTCGGAGCATTTTGCGATTTCCGCCGCGACCTCGCCGCCAAAGGTGACGATTGTTTGCGGGTCATGCACGGCGATCTGACTGACAAGCCGGTCGATCTCCTGCGAACCCTTGAGCGTGAGGGCCAGCTCCTCTCGCTTTGCGGCGGCGTCATAGACCTGCGGGGCGCCGCTGTCCTGCGGGGCGCCCTGCTGGGGGGTAAACTGTAGGGCCATGGGATACTCCTCCTTTTTGGATGCGGTGCGAACCGCCGTTTTTATGATGATCTGCCCGGGCCGAACAAACGGCCCAGAATCGAGTCGGATCTTTGCAGCCTTGGAACCGTGAGGTTAAATTCATACTCGCCGGCAATCAGCGTATCAAAACAATCCGCGCGAATATGCTGTTCGATATTTTTGTAGCCGGTTGGGGTGAAGATCGCGATATCGAAGCCGACAAGGTTTAAAAACGCTAAAACGATGCAGTTGTTCAATGAAAACATTTTTTCGTCGACATCAACCGAGACGACCTTTGGGATCTCGCGTGTGAAATCAAAATTCTGGATCAGCCGCACCAGCCCCACATCGATCCCGGAAAGAACAGATACGATGACGGCCGGCAAATCGGCCGATTCATCACAAAGCATATTGTAGTCGATCAGGTCCTGGATCTTTTCCAGGATATAATCCTGTAAATCGTCCGGCAGATGGCTGTATGCATAGGCCGGTTCCTTTTTGACAGCGACCGGATCGAGCTTATCCCCGTGCAGGCATCTCTTTTGAATATTGTCTGCCGGTATCCCGGATGATTTGTCGGCGGCGATATCCGTCAGCAGGTAGGTGTCCTCGCCAACCAGGCTGCGGATCTGCTTCCAATAGGCGTTGACATCGCCCTTTTCCACACCGCAGATCTTTACAAATAGGTTTGGAACGTTTACAACGCCGTCCTTCGCCTCGAAAGACGGGCGAAACTGTGCGTTTTCATGCCAGAGCTGCCACACTTCGTCGTAGGTGGTGCGCAGCGTAACGGCGCGCGAGCGGGTAAACTGCCGGTCGCGGAACATGCCGGTGTCGTTGTAAAGAAGCTGATCCAGCTCACGGGAGGCATTATATGCCGCTGTTGAGGCGCGCACACGTTCCTCACGCGTTGGAAACGGCTCAACCGGCAGGCTGCTTTTTAGCAGCGTCTCCGTCCAGATGATGGGCAAAAACGCGCCGGTAAATACATCCCGGGCGGACGGATCGGGGAAGAAGCAGAGCACATCGATTCCAGCCTGCGCCAACACCCATAAAAGGGGAAGCTCCGTTTCCGTGATGCTGCCATAACAGACGACAACGGGCGTCTCATCCGGGGCTTTGCCGACAAAGAGCTTGTCCAAACAGCGTGTGATCCAGCAGGCCAGCCGCACGCCGTAATTAAAAAGGCGAACAAGGTCCTGGATGGGAACGCACTCCAACGCCTGCGCAAAAGCGCGCTGCACAGACAACCGCCTTACCTGCCCGCAGGAGGGCGCGAGCCGTTCAGCCAGCCTGCGGATCAAATCGCTGCGCGCACCGCGCTTATCGACGCCGCGAAAGGGCGCCGTTTCCTCGACAGACGGCGCGGACAAATTTTGATCAAGCAGCAGCCATTGCTTGACGGAGCCTTCAAGCGCGGTTTTCAGATGAAACAACCGGTTGCGGTATTCGGCGCGCTCATCAGCGCCAAACCAGACTGCAAACAGGCTGTGCAGCACGCCGCCGCGCTGCGCAGCGGGACACATAACAGCTTGTATCGGGGGCGTACCGCCAGCCCATGAATTGATACACGGCTGATCGGACATGCTCTCCCATGGGCACGGTCCGCTTTCAGGCGGCTTCGGCCCTTGCTGCGCGGCAGGCTCAGGCTGGCCGGCGCCGGCTGTAAAGTGAAGCGGGGGCATGGATAAAAGCGCGCCGCGCACCAGCTCTGAATATGCGCCGGCGGGGTCGGCCTTTTGATACGACGCGTCTGAACAAAAATCGACATAAACAACATCGCAGCCGGCAAGATACAGCGCGTACAGCAGCAGCGCCTCATATTTGGAGATGTCGCCCTCAAACAGAATTTTAGGCGGGGAGGACTTGCCAATCCCGATGAGCACGGGACCAAAGCGGGATCGCAGCCAGCACATGAACTTGATGTAGGCGTTTCTGACAATGTTGTCATTGCTGCCCTGTTTTTTGAGCAGGGCCAGCGCCTCTGCCAGCGCCTCTGCCAGAAGGTCGCGCTGCGCGGGGCGGACCTGACCAAGCCACATGGTAATATGGCGTGAAATAAATTCCCTGGTGAATGCAAACCGCTCTCCAACGGTGCTGTAAAAGCGGGTGATCTCGCTTTCAACGGGATTGTCGATCCCGTCGGGTATATAAAGCCCTTCGCTGCGGGTCAGTTGATAAAAGGCATGCAGATCCGCGAGCACGGCACCCCCAGCGTCGCGCCCGATCACGCGATAGAAACGGGCCGACTGAGGGACGCGCTGCTCAACGGGCAATAAACACTGGCCCAAAGGGTGGCTGCTGCTCATAAATTACGTACTCCCATTCACCGTCTTTTTCTGCAAACAGCGGCGAATGCTGTGTCAAAAAGCCTCGGAATCAAAAAGGATTCCTGAGCTTTTGCGTTGCCTTCTCCTGCCGCTTGCGAAAATTCTGGTAATTCTTCTATTTTCAAACAAGCTCCAGCGAATCATTGGGCGGCTTGTTATTTGCGTCCGGCGACCCATCGGAATCCGAAGCGGTAGAAGTCGTCCACTTCCTTGTGTCCCTGGAAAAAGCGTTCCTCGCGTTTTACCTCCAGCTCTCCACTTTTTCCCGACAGGCTTGCAAAAACACAGAAACGATTTCGGCTGTCCGGGCTGTCGATCTGGATTTCAATATCGGGCGCGCCGGACTGCTTGATCGTAACAGACGCGTTTGTGCCGCGCCAATTGGGCGTACCCTCATAAATAAACGCAAACACAACGGCAAAATCGATCAGCTCCGGCCGTTTGAAATACATATTTTCCCCGTTGGCGCTTGTCCCGGAGCGATCGTCCTGATCAAGCAGGATATAGGGGAGCTGCGCGGCGCTGCCAAACGAATTGCCAAGCGCCTGGATCACGCCTTGTTCGCCTGATTTCAGACGGAACATGCAGGCAAGGTCGAGGTCGACCGCACCGCCGCCTCCAAACAGTTTTTTACGTCCCGTGTTCCAGTTCAGATTGACATGAAGCTCGCCGCTGTTTTTGGACAGATTGATCCTGTGGCTGTCGCCGCTTTTTTTCAGGCTGATCTTGCTCAGGTTCACTTTGGGAGCGGGGGCAGGCGCGGGGGAGGGAGCCGGCGCGGGAGCTGGGGACGGCGCGGCCTGTTGCTGCGGATTGGCTACCTGCCCGCCGAAATGTGTCAAAAGCGCATCCAGGCCGCCGTTGAAGCCGCTGGAAACAACAGTATAGCGCCAAATACCGTCCTTGCGGTACAGCTCGCAGAGGATCAAAGCGCGCTCCTGGCTGAAGTTCTGCCCGGAAAAGCGATAATCAGCCGAGCTGCCGCCGCTGCGCAGCGAAATAAGCCCCTCGGAAACGTCACGGATCAGGCCGCCGTCGGTCGAAACGGCGATGACCAGCTTTTGAATCTGCTCCGGCAGGCGATCCGTTTGCACAGTAAAGGCGGTCTGCGCGCCGGATGTCATGACAATGGCGTTGTCTGGAGAGCAGTTTTGATTATAGAAGATGAAGTATCGGTCGTCTGAAATTTTGCCAGCGGCATTCACACCAAAGCAGGTGAAATCCGCCTCGCCCGCACCGGTTTGCGCGGACACAACGATTTCGATCTGTGTGGAGGATGTAAAATCGGACAGCTTTAGCTTTTGTCCCTTTTGCAGTTCCATACGTTCCTTTTCTCCTTTCGGGGCGTCGATCAAACCATCTGCGTTTTGCCTGCAATATTCATTTGCAGAGAGGCCCTCTTTTACCCTAAAAGCCCGTTTGCAACCATCCGTAAAGGCATTTTTTCGAATAGATCTATGCTCCTGTGATGATCAACAATTTCTAAGATAACCATCATACTTATCAACTATAATACATCCATATTTCGACAAATGCAATGCAAATTTGTGAACAATTGGTGTAAAATTGCGATCATTTTATGAAAATAAAACAAAGCGATAAAAACCCGGCGGTAGTTCCCGCCGGGTTTCTAAAAAGGATGCTTATCCGATCTGGAAAATAGCCATCGACGCATTGCACGCCTGCAGCGGAGATGCAGGAAGAAGGACCGTTTCCGGCGAATATACGCCCAAAAAAATTTGCTCTCCTTCTGTAAAAGGATATAGAAAGCTCCCGCTCACACAGGCATAATTAATCAGCATCGGCTTTACAGAGCCTGTGATGGCCGAAGGCACAGCGCCGTTTTGAAGGAGAACGCCAACGCCGGCGTTGGTATTGGCTCCATTGATTGGCGTGATGGAATAGATAACTGCATAAAATCCCGTCCGCAGAAGTGTGACCGTATGTCCGTCGCTTTCCAATCTCATATAATAGGGGGCATCCGCCTGAAGCTGTATCGGGACAAAATATCCGGCGGGTTCCAAGCTTTGGGCCATGTAGGAATAAAAATTGCCGGATGCGGGGAAAGGAAGCGTCCCGCAGGCGCCGGTGGGACCTGTAGCACCGGTTGGGCCAGTGGCGCCGGTCGGACCAGTGGCGCCGGGAATTCCTGTTGGGCCGGTCGCGCCTGCCTGGCCGATCGGTCCCTGAGGTCCCTGCGGCCCAACCACCCCTTGCGGTCCAGCCGGACCGGTTGCGCCGGTCGCGCCTGCGGCGCCCGCCGGGCCTTGAATACCAGCCTGCCCCATGGGGCCTGTCGGTCCCGCCGGCCCCGCTGGTCCTTGGATTCCGGCAGGACCAGTTGGTCCCGCCGGTCCCGGAATCGGGACGACGCAGCAGCAGCCTGGCGGACAGCAGGGCGGCCTGGGCACAAAGCGTTGGTCGTTCATGGATATAACCTCCCGTTTCAAGAGAATGTGAACCGAAAACGTGCGCTTTCGGCTTTGGTGAATTTCGCTTTGACCGGCGGCCGATTTGGCTGTGGGATAGGCGGCGGCCGGGAAGATGCGGTTCCCTATCAATCATTTTATGGCTGAATGTGAAAATGCGTTCTTTTTTGCGGTGAAGCATTACAATTTTCCACATGAAACGGGGCCAATAAACAGTATGCGCGCCGGAAGCTTCCGGCGCGCATCTTGGGACTGTTTCAACATCTTGTCGGAAAGAGATCGTACATCCAAGCTTTTAACAGAGCGATTTTTACAAATCCTTGACATAGCTGCGGATCACATCGGTGGAAGCGTGGAATTTTGCCTGTTCCTGCTCTGTCAAAGGGACTTGGACAATCTCCTTGACGCCGCTGCGTCCGATGATGGCCGGCACGCCGCAAAAAACGCCGTGTTCTCCGTATTCGCCCTCGAGCAGCGTGGAAACGGGAATGATGCGGTTTTCATCGTGCAGGATGCATTTGATGATGCCGGTGGCGGTCGTGGCGATGCCATAGTAGGTGGTGCCCTTACGCCGCAGGATCTCCCAGCCGGCCTTGACCGTGTCGTGCACGAGCTTGTCAAGGTCTACCCCCTCAAAGCGGCCGGGATTATCGCGCAGAACTTCCGCGAAGGTTTTGCCGCCCACGGTGACGCGCGACCAGGGGACGGTCTGGCTGTCGCCGTGCTCGCCAAGCGCATAGGCGTGGACGCTGCGCGGGTCAATGCCGACCAGCTCGCCGATCAGCGCCTTGAGACGGGCGGAATCGAGCGCCGTGCCGGTCCCAAGGACCTGATTTTTTGGCAGGCCGGACAGCTTCCAAACATATTGCGCGATGATGTCGACCGGGTTGGAGATGATCAGGAATACCCCGGAAAAACCGGCGTCCATGATCGGGCCAACGAGCGAATCAATGATTTTTTTGGAGAGATCGAGCGAATCGAGGCGCGTCTGCCCCTCCTTCGGTGGCGGTCCGGCGGTGATCACAACAATATCGGCGTCGCCGCAGTCCTTGTAATCGCCGACGGAAACCTTTACGTTGCGTCCCAGATAGTCGATACCATCACGCAGGTCCATCATCTCGCCGTGTGCGCGCTCCTGATTGATGTCGACCAGCAGAATTTCGTCGCAGACGCCCTGTGTCAGCAGGCTGAACGCGGTGGACGATCCGACTAATCCAGCCCCAATGACAGAGACCTTGCTTGCATTCATTCTCATATAAGGCTGCCTCCCTTAGCTGTTGTATACAGGCTTGCCGTCTGGGAGCCTGTCCGGCTTTTTCCTCAAATTAAGCCTTAGTAGTATTTCCGCACCGTACCATCGAAATCCGGGCGGCACGGATTTTTTACAAAAAGGCGGGCGGCAAACCTGCCGCCCGCCTTTGGGTATGTTTGAATTATAGCAATTTTGCACGAAGATTGCAAGTGATTTTTAGATAAAATTTTAATTATCTTCCGCCATCAGGTTACATACGGAATTCGAAAAGGCAACCGGATCGTCAATTGACATTCCTTCGATCAGAAGCGCCTGAGAATATAAAAGCGATGCGTATTCCTTCAGGCGGTCACGCTTGTTTTCATCGGCATACAGCTTTTGAATTGCGGTAAACACCGGATGCGACGCGTTGATTTCCAGCACGCGCTCCGCCTTGACCTTGTTGTCGTTCGGCATGGCGTTGAGCACGCGCTCCATTTCGAGCGAGAGCATCCCATCGCTGGCCAGACAGACCGGATGTGATTTTAAGCGTCCGGACAGGCGCACCTCCTTGACCTTGCCGCCGAGCGATTCGCATAAAAAGGCCAGCAGCTCCTTGTTTTCTTCATTTTGCTTTTTTGTTTCCTCCTGTTCGGCCGTGTCCTCCAACCCGAGATCCTTGTCCGATACGGACTTGAACTGCTTTTCCTGGAAACTGTAAAGCATCTTGAGCGCAAATTCGTCCACGTCGTCCGTCAGATACAGAATTTCATATCCCTGGTCGCGCAGAAGCTCTGTTTGCGGCAGCAGGCCGATCTTGTCGACGGTTTCGCCGCAGGCATAATAAATATATTTCTGCGATTCCTTCATACGGCCGACATACTCCTCGAGCGTGACCATCTTCTGTTCGCTCGACGAATAAAACAGCAGTAAATCCTGGAGCAGATCCTTTTTCGCACCGAAAGCGTCGTAAACGCCGTATTTAAGCTGGAGGCCAAAGTTTTTAAAGAAGGCTTCGTACTGCTCGCGCTTATTGCGCAGCATCGAAAGCAGCTCCGAATGAATTTTTTTCTCCAGACGTCCGGCGATCAGCTTGAGCTGGCGGTCGTGCTGGAGCATCTCGCGCGAGATATTGAGGGAGAGGTCCTGAGAATCGACCAGCCCGCGCACAAAGCTGAAGCAGTCCGGCAGAAGATCGGCGCATTTATCCATGATGAGCACGCCGCTTGCATAGAGCTGAAGTCCTTTTTCATAGTCGCGGCTGTAATAGTTAAAGGGCGCGCGCGACGGGATAAACAGCAGCGCGTTATAGGTCGCGGATCCTTCGGTATTGCTGTGGATAACAAGCGCGGGGTCCTCGAAATCGCCGAATTTTTCCTTGTAAAAATTGTTGTAATCCTCATCCGTCAGCTCGGAACGGTTTTTGCGCCAGATCGGTACCATGCTGTTGAGCGTTTCGTTTTCAGTATAGTCCTCGTATTCCGGCTTGTCCTCCGGGCAGCCTTCCTTCAGGCGGCGTTTGGGCATGTCCATGCGGATCGGATAGCGGATATAGTCGGAGTAGCGGCGCACAAGCGCGGCGATGCGGTGCGCGTCAAGAAATTCGTCGTAATTGTCCTCTCCCTCGTTGTCCTTAATGCGCAGGACAATTTTTGTTCCGCGCTCGGACATGTCGCACGGCTCGATCGTATAGCCCTCGATACCGCGGCTTTCCCACTTCCAGGCTTCGTCGGCGCCGTGCTGACGGCTGTAAACGGTGACGCAGGAGCTGACCATAAACGCTGAATAGAACCCGACGCCAAACTGCCCGATAATATCGATGTCATCCTTATGCTCGCCGGTTTCCTCCTGCTTGAAGGCGAGCGACCCGCTTTTTGCAATCGTGCCGAGATTGCTTTCAAGCTCGTCGCGGCTCATGCCGATTCCGTTGTCAATAACTGTAAGCGTGCGGTTTTCCCGATCGATGGATAGATTGATCGCAAAATCGTCACGCGACAGGCCCGTGATATTTTCGTTGAGAGAGTGATAGTAAAGCTTATCGATCGCGTCGGAAGCGTTTGAGATCAATTCGCGCAGGAAAATTTCCCGGTGCGTATAAATGGAGTGGATCATCATTTCCAGCAGGCGCTTCGATTCCGCCTTGAATTGCTTTGTTTTCATGGCATCAGAACTCCTTTTATATGAATGTTTTAAATCCAGCGGAATTAGCACTCTTTTTATATGAGTGCTAACCATACTATAATATACCTGTCCTGAAAAATCAAGTATAAATTGTGAACAATTTGGAGTCAGCCCGTGCGTAGGCGCGGTTGAATCGCTCTTATGCATGTGGTATACTGTTATTGTGAGTTATCAAAAATCCGAGGGCTTGGTGAGGGACATGCACTACAAGGTTGTTTTGTGGGATTTTGATGGGACGCTTGTCGATACGTCGGAGGGGATTTTCCGTTCACTGGAATATGCGTTCAGGCAGCTTGGAACGCCGGCGCCGGGCCGTGATGTACTGCGCAGGTTCATCGGGCCTCCGCTGCTTTATTCATTTCAGACCTACATTGGCATGTCCTATGAGGAAGCCAAGCGCGCCGTGCTTGTGTTCCGGGACGATTACGAGGCGGGCGGCATGTATCGTTCGCGCGTCTACGACGGTCTGCCCGAGTTGATTGCGCGTCTGCGCCAAAACGGCGTTAAGACAGCCGTTGCGACGCTCAAGCCGGAGGCGACAGCCAAACAGCTTTTGCATCATTTCGGCATGGAGGGTCTCTTTGACGCCTGCACCGGAAATACGCCTGATGAAAACGATCAGACAACCAAGGCCGACATCATCAGAAGGACAATGCGCCGCCTTGAATGGACAGACTGTTCATCGATGGTGCTGATCGGCGATTCCGTCTATGACGCGCAGGGCGCGCAGGAGGTCGGGATCGATTTTATCGCGGCGGCCTATGGTTTTGGGATCGGCGCCAGGGAACGCACCGCGCTTGACTGCCGTTTTGTAGCCGAAATGCCGCGCGATTTGAACACATTTTTTTTGCAGGATAAATGTGGTGTATGAAAAGGAGGGGAATCGGTTGGATCGAAATTTGATGGCGGTGGTTGAAAAGCGCATCGACCGCACGATCGGGAACCTGAAAAACAACAAAATGGATGCCTATTATGCCGAAACATGCGCCGATGCGGTGGCGCTGGTTCGTCAGCTCTGTCCTGCGGGTCAGACCGTCTCGTGCGGCGGTTCGGTCACGCTGGAGGAGTGCGGCGTCAAGAAGTTATTGCGCTCCGGGGAATATACGTTCCTTGACCGCGAGGCGAAAGGCGCCGACCCGGAGGATATATACCGCCGGACGTTTGGCTGCGACACATTTTTTTGCAGCAGCAACGCGATTACGGAAGCGGGGGAGCTTTACAACGTGGATGGGCGCGGCAACCGTGTCGCGGCGATGATCTATGGGCCGAAAAGCGTGATTGTTGTGGCTGGCTACAACAAGATTGTGCCCGACCTGGAGGCGGCGCGCGCCCGTCTGCGCGATACGGCGGCGCCCGCGAACGCCATCCGCCTGAGCACGCGCACGCCCTGCGCCGTACTCGGCGCGTGCCGGGACTGCCACAGCGACGACCGCATTTGCTGCAATTATGTCGTGATGGGGCAGCAGCTCATTAAAGCGCGCGTCAAGGTAATTATTGTGGGTGAGACGCTCGGATTTTAAAGATATTTAAAAACGTTCCCCGGAGACTGCCGTCTCCGGGGAACGTTTTGCAAGTGTCAGATATTGACGGAGCGCGCGCGGTCGAACAGCTCCTGAACCTCTCTGGAAGGCTCCTTATCAGTCAGCGAAACGATGACGATCACCGCCAGAGCGATCACAAAGCCAGGAGCGAGCGAATAAAGGCCAGTGGCCGCGAGCGCGGGAATATTTTCCCACAGCACGACGGTCAGGCCGCCGACAACCATGCCGGCAACGCACCCCTTCATGGTCAGGCGCTTCCAGAACAGCGAGAGCAGGATGACCGGTCCGAAGGACGAGCCGAAGCCGGCCCAGGCATAGGAGACAAGGCCCATGACGCTGCTGTTCGGGTCGAGGGCAAGCAGATAGGCGACGACCGCGATAATCATAACGGCTGCGCGCGACACCCACATCAGCTCCTTATTGGAGGCGTTGCGGCGGAAAAGCGCCTTGTAAAAATCGTTGGAAACGGCGGACGCAGCGACAAGCAGCTGCGAATCTGCCGTGCTCATGGCGGCCGCGAGGATGGCCGAAAGCAGCACACCGGCGATAAAGCCCGGGAACAGGCGCGTGACAAGGTCCATGAAAATGACCTCTGCCGCACCGGCATCCGTGTAATAGCCGTGATTGCCGAGGAAAGCCAACCCGATCACGCCGACGCAGACGGCGGCGACAAGCGTGATTACAACCCAGATCATGGCGATGATGCGGCTCTTTTTAATCATGGCGCTGTCCTTGATGGCCATAAAGCGCACAAGAATATGCGGCATGCCGAAATATCCAAGCCCCCAGACAAGCCCGGAAATAATGGTTACAAGCGCGACTTTTCCGCTGGCGTCAGCGAACAGGTTGAGAAAATTGTCGCCGCCCAGGCTCACGATGAAATCAGACGAAAGACCGGGCGTATTGAACGCGGCTGCAATCGGCACAATCACAAGCGCCGCGAACATCAGCATGCCCTGGATGAAGTCGGTCCAGCATGCGGCGAGGAAGCCGCCGAGAAAGGTGTATGCGATGATGACGATCGAGCCGATTGTCAGCGCCGTGACGTAGTCGAAGTGGAATACATATTGGAACAGCTTGGCGCCCGTGCTGAACGCGGAAGCTGTGTAGACCAGGAAGAATACGAAAATGATGACGGCGCAGACGCTGCGGATCGCAGTCGATTTGCTCATGAAACGGTTTTGAAGGTACTGCGGGATGGTGATCGAATCGTCGGCGACATACGTGAATTTGCGCAGCCGCACTGCGACAAGCTTCCAATTAAGATATGTACCGATCCCCAGGCCGATAGCAATCCACGCGGCGGAAAGCCCGGACCAGAACGCCGCCGCAGGCAGCCCGAGCAGAAGCCAGCCGGACATGTCGGACGCCTGCGCGCTGAGCGCCGTCACCCAGCTGCCGAGCTGCCGTCCGCCGAGAAAGTAGTCGGAAATGTTTTTCGATTTCCTGTAGAAGTAGATGCCGATGGCGAGCATCGCGCCGAAATAGAGGATAAATGCGATCAGGATGCTTGTGTCAATCTGCATGTAAAATCCCTCCTCAAATTTTGCCGCAACCTTTTACCTCTTTGCTTGCTTTTTGTACAGATAGACATTATTATACATAATGCGGGCTTTCTTTGCAAGTGCGGATTGCCGCGCTGCATGTTTCAAACGGGACGATCATGATGATGGAGGAGATGAATCACGTCATGAAGCGGATGCTGGCCCAGTGCGCCGGATCGACCGGCGCGCTGTTGATTTCATATCTGCTTAGCAGATATCTGTTTTTTGACCTGCACGGCATGAAATCGTTTCCGTTTTACCTGCTGTGCGCCGGCGTCGCCGTATCGGCTGTCGCGGCGTTTTTTCACGCGGGAATCTTGTCCGCTGCGGCGGCAGTGGGATACATTGCCGGGTTTTTCTGCGGTATGGCGTTCGGCAGCGTGGGAACCGATCCGGGCGGCGGCCGCACCTGCAGCGGATGGCTGATTTGGGGAGGCATTTTTTTCGGTTGCCTGCTGATCGGGGCGGTTTTGCAGCTTGTGCGGCGAGGCGGCCGAAAGCCGGACGGTTAAGCTGAACAGGTGTATTTGGAGCAAACGGAGAGCGGCCCGGCTCAAGCGCGAACAGCCGATGAAAAATATCCACAGAGAACAATTATTATTGACAGAAGGCTTGGAGCTGTTATAATAGGAATATATTGTCGAAGCATGGCGGAGCGGTGGAGAACCGCTTGACGCTGTGGGCATTGATATAACACAGGAGGAACTTAGGTGATGTTTGGTAAACGCGGCAAACATTTGATTTCAGTTATGATGACGCTGCTTTGCGCGGCTTTTCTTGGCATGCCTGTATTTGCCGGCATTCCTTCCACGGGCGATGGCAGCGGTATGCTTCTGCCAATTATGGGCGGATTGTTGGTCGTATCCATTATTCTGATTGTTGTATATGTTATTCTTTCCAAGAAGAAAAAACGGTAGCAGTTTGGGGCAGCTGGCCTCCCCGGATTGCGGGGAGGCGTTTTTATTTATTCACCGCTTTATCTGAACAATGTGCGAAAGCGCAAGAAATCGCTGGAATCGCGCCCATTCTATTGTACGAGGCCGGGCGCGGTGATATAATTATATGTAATTGCGGCCGCCACGCCGTGCAATATGAAAAAAGGCAGGGGGGAATGGCTTGCTTGAGCAGCTAAACCGGATTGTGGTTGTAACAGGTCATTACGGCAGCGGAAAAACGAATCTGTCGGTGAATCTGGCGATGAGCCTGCGCGCCGCCGGCGAGGAAGTCACGCTTGTCGATCTTGATATTGTAAACCCATATTTCCGCAGCGCCGACTTCGAGACGCTGGCGGAGGAAAACGGCATCCGCCTGATCGCGCCTGTATATGCGCGTTCCAATCTTGATATCCCGGCGCTCGACGGGCGGCTCGACGCGGAGCTTGACGGCGGCCGGCGCATCGTGATCGACGTCGGCGGCGACGACGCGGGCGCGGCCGCGCTTGGACGCTACAGCGCGCACATCAAGGAGAGCGGCGGATGCGATATGCTGTATGTTGTCAACGCTTACCGCTATCTGACGCGTACAAGCGGCGAAGCCGCCCAGATTCTCGGTGAGATTGAGTGCGCGGCGCGTCTGACGGCGACGGCCGTCGTCAACAATTCAAACCTTGCGGAGATCACAACGGCAGAGGACATCTCGCGTTCGGCGGCATATGCCCGGGAAACTGCGCTGCAATATCAGATACCGCTTTTATTTACGGCGGCGCGCGAGGATCTGGCGGACGCCGTGCGCGCGTATGCGCCCGGCCTGCCGGTTTATCCGGTGCGGATTTATGTCAAAAAGCCGTGGGAGGCTTAAAGCCGCTCGCGTTCCATAAAGCATGTTTTAATGAAGGAGGTGTTGAGGTATGGCGAAAATGACGGTCAATCGGGACACGTGCAAGGGCTGCGGGCTTTGCGTGCAGGTCTGCCCTAAGAAAATTATTTCTCTTGACAAAAAGGCGCTGAACCAGAAGGGGTATCATCCTGCCTGCGTCGAGGACATGAGCAAGTGCATCGGGTGTGCGATGTGCGCTCAGATGTGTCCGGACTGCGCGATTACGGTTGAGAAATAGAACGGGCGCCGCCTGGCGCAGCGCGCCGGGGCGGACAGTATGCAAGGAAAGGCAGTGAAAACATGGCTCTGACCGAAAAGGTTTTGATGAAGGGAAACGAGGCGCTCGCCGAAGCGGCGATCCGGGCGGGCTGCCGTCATTTTTTCGGATACCCGATCACGCCGCAGACGGAAGTCGCGGCGTATATGGCCAAGCAGATGCCAAAGATCGGCGGTACATATTTGCAGGCTGAATCAGAGGTCGCAGCGATCAACATGGTCTATGGCGCTGCGTCGGCGGGCGTGCGCGCAATGACCTCGTCATCCTCGCCGGGTATTTCGCTCAAATCTGAAGGGATTTCCTACATGGCGGGCGCGGACCTGCCGTGTTTGATTATTAATGTGCAGCGCGGCAGCCCGGGGCTTGGCGGCATCCAGCCGTCCCAGGCCGATTACTGGCAGGCGACGCGCGCGCCCGGTCACGGCGATCTGCATGTGCTTGTGTTCGCGCCGTCGTCCATCCAGGAGATGGTCGACATGGTATTTGACGCGTTCGATCTGGCCGATTGTTACCGTGTGCCCGCGATGATTCTCGCGGATGGCATGCTCGGCCAGATGATGGAGCCGGTCGTATTCCCGGAGCGCACGGTCAAGCAGTATGACAAGGGTTCCTGGGCGACCAACGGCCATCAGAATCAGCGCGCGCATAACATTGTCAACTCCCTGTACCTCCAGCCGGACGAGCTGGAGAGCCGTATCCTTGAGCGGTTTGAACGGTATGAGCAAATCAAGCAGAAGCACACGCGCAGCGAGGAATATCTGGTTGACGACGCGGATTATATCGTCGTCGCATACGGCGCGACCTCGCGCATCGTGCGCAGCGCTGTCAATACGGCGCGCGCCAGGGGGATCAAGGTCGGTATGATCCGTCCGATGACGCTTTGGCCGTTCCCGGCGGAGCCGATTGCGAAGGCGGCCGGACATGCAAAGGCTTTCCTCAGCGTGGAGATGAGCATGGGACAGATGGTTGACGACGTGCGCTTGGCGGTCAACGGCAAGGCGCCGGTCGGTTTCTTCGGACGCACCGGTGGTATTATTCCGACGCCGGCGGAGGTCCTTTCGGAAATTGAAAAAATGGCGGGAGGTGACAAGTAATGGCAGTTGTTTATCAAAGACCGCACGCCCTTCTGGACGTGCCCACGCATTATTGCCCCGGCTGCACGCACGGCGTGATCCATAAGCTTGTCGCACAGGCGATCGACGAGCTTGGCTGCGAGGGGCGCACCATCGGTATCGCGCCTGTCGGCTGTTCGGTTATGGCGTACAATTATTTTGGCTGCGATATGATCGAGGCTGCGCATGGGCGCGCGCCTGCGATTGCGACAGGGGTCAAGCGCTCCCTGCCGGACAGCGTCGTATTCACTTACCAGGGCGACGGCGACCTGGCGGCCATCGGCACCGCCGAAACGGTCCACTCTGCAACACGCGGCGAAAATATTACAGTTATCTTTGTCAACAACGCTATTTACGGCATGACCGGCGGCCAGATGGCCCCGACTACCCTGCCGGGCCAGGTGACGCAGACAACGCCGACCGGACGCGACGTCGCTTACGCGGGTTTCCCGGTGCGCGTGTGCGAGATGCTCTCGACGCTTTCCGGCGTTGCGTATGCCGAGCGCGTGGCGGTCGACAGCGTGCCGAATATCCGCAAGGCTGCCGCCGCAATCAAAAAAGCGTTTACCTGTCAGATTGAAAAAAAGGGCTTTTCAATCGTCGAGATCCTGTCCACCTGCCCGACCAACTGGGGACTTACGCCCGTTGAGGCGCTCCAGTGGCTGCGCGACAATATGATGCCGTATTATCCGCTCGGCGTCTATGCCGACAAAACGGAAAAGGGGGTCAGGGGCTGATGCTGAGTGTGCTTTTAGCCGGCTTCGGCGGCCAGGGCGTCCTGTTCGCCGGAAAGATCATGGCGTACGCCGGTTTGATTGAGGAAAAATATGTTTCCTGGCTGCCTTCCTACGGCCCCGAAATGCGCGGCGGTACGGCCAACTGTTCCGTATGCCTGTCCGACGAGCCGATCGGCTCTCCGCTTGTGCTGAATCCCGATGTGTTGATCGCAATGAACCTGCCGTCCTACGACCGGTTTATCGATCAGGTCGCACCGGGCGGCATCGCGGTCATTGACAGCTCGCTGATTGCAAAAAGGAGCGACCGGACTGATATCCGCTGCTTTTATGTCCCGGCGGCTGAAAAGGCGGACACGGAGGGCCTTTCCGGCCTTTCGAACAATATTCTGCTCGGAAAGGCCCTCCAGGAAGCGCGCTTTGCTTCCCTTGAGGCGGTGGAGCAGGCTGTAGCCAAATGCGTGCCGCCCAAAAAGCAGCACCTTTTGGAGCCAAATATTCGCGCGATCAAATTGGGCATGAGCCTATAATGCGGTTGCGTACCATGAAGCGCGGCGCCCCTGCGTCAAAAACGCAGAGGGGCGCCGCGCTTGTATATTCGGCAGCGATCGGATATAATCAAAAGCGTACAACCAAACTGCTCTTGGAAGGAGGAAGCGGCGATGCTGCATTTGATTTTTGGAATGGCTGGCGCCGGCAAGACGACGCTGTTGCATGAACGCATCGCCGATTGCGTGTCGGGCGGCGGCAGGGCGATCCTGCTGGTGCCGGAGCAGTATTCGTTTGAGAGCGAAAAGGCTCTTTACCGGCGGTTGGGCGCTCGGGGTGCTTTACAGGTGGAGGTGCTTAGTTTTACACGCCTTTGCGACCGGATTTTCCGGGAATACGGCGGGCTTGCGGGCGTGCATCTGGAGGAGGCCGCGAAATATCTTTTGATGAGCGTGGCGCTTGGCGAGGTGGGCGGCGCGCTCAAGATCTATGGAAAAAATGCAGCGAACGCCGCGTTCGCGGCCTCAATGTGCGAGCAGATCAGCGAATTGAAAACAGCTGGCGCGTCTCCTGAGGCTCTGCGCGGCGCGGCGCAGGATTTGGGCGGCGCGTTCGGGGACAAGCTTTCAGACATCGCGCTTATTTTTGACGCGTATCAGGCGGTGATCGAACGCGGCTACAGCGATCCGGACGACTGTCTTGCGCGCGCCTGTAAGCGCCTGGAGGGACGGAATTTTTTTGCCGGCTATGATGTGTTTATTGACGGCTTTATGGCCTTTATGGGCGCGGAATGGAAACTTTTGAAGTTTGTGCTGACGGACAGCCCGCATGTCTGGGCCGCGCTGACCTGTATGGGCCTTTGGCAGGGCGACGAGACCGGCGCGCTCGCGTGCGCGGCGCATACGGCGGCGCGCCTTGTGCGCGCCGCGCGGAGGCGGGCGCGGCTGTGGCCGCGCCTGTTTTGCTGGAAACGCCGCGCCGCTTCGTACCCGGCGCGCTCGCATGGATTGCGCAGGCGTATCCGCAGGAGACGCCTGCGCCATACGACGGCGCGCCGGATGGTGTACAGATTGCGGCGTGTGAGGACGTATACGATGAAATCGAATATATTGCCGGGGAAATCTGTGCGCTTGTCCGCGAGAAGGGATATCGCTACCGCGACATTGCGCTGATCGGACGCGCTTTGGAACCGTACCTTGTCCCGCTGGAGACGGTATTTGCCCGGTATGATATTCCATATTTTGCCGACCGCCGCGTTGATATCCAGGTCCATCCGCTCGTAAATGGAATTTTCTGTGCGCTTGACGCGGTACGCGGTCGTTTTGACAGCGAGGCGGTGCTCGCGCTTGCAAAGACATGCATTTCCGGGATTGACGCTGTGGAGGCAGGGCTGCTGGAAAATTACTGCTTTACCTGGGGCGTATCCGGCACGGTGTGGGCCGCGCCGTTTGTAAATCATCCCGACGGAATGGAGGGGGCGTTTTCCGACGAGCAGCGCGAACGACTTTCACGGATCAACGCCGCGCGCGCGGCGTTGATCGGGCCGCTGGAGCGGCTGGCGGACAGCCTGCGCGGCTGCGACGGGCGCGGCTTTGCGCGCGCAATCTATTCCTATTTGGAGCAGGTTGACGCCGCGTGCCGTTTGCGGGACTATGCCGAAGGGATGGAGGAGGGGGATGCGCGGCGTTTTCTTGATTTAAGCGCGCAGGTTTGGGACGCGGTGATCGGCCTGCTCGATGTGTTCGGCGGCGCGCTCGCAGGCATTTCTCTGCCGCTTGCCCGTCTGACAGACCTGCTGCGGTTGGGCGTGTCCACGGTTGATATCGGTTCGCTGCCCCAGACAATCGACCAGGTGATCGCCGGTACGGCCGACCGTATCCGCCCGAACGCGCCGCGCGCAGTCTTTGTTATCGGGCTGAACGAGGGCGTGTTCCCGCTGTGGAGCAGTCCGTCCGGCATTTTTTCAGCCGCCGAGCGCGAGCGCCTGCGCACGCAGGGGGTTGATCTGCTGCGCACACCGGAGCAGACGGCGCTTTTTGAACGGTATTATGTTTACTTTGCCCTGACGCAGGCGTCCGAGGCGCTTTGGCTGACCTATCCGCTGCGCGATGCGGCGGGGGCTGCGCGCACGGCCTCGTCCGCTGTGGACGAGGTGCGCGCCCTTGTGGGCGCGCCGGCGCGCGGCTCTGCCGGCGGCGCGCTGGCGCGCGCCGCCGGAGAACGCTCCGCCTTTGACGCAATGATGCGCCATTGGCGCGACGATACGCCGGAAACAGCGGTGCTGCGAAGTTATTTTACGGAGCAGGACCCGGCGCGCATCCGCACGCTGGAGGCGCTGGGCGCGCCGCGCGCCTTCAGTCTGGAAGGCCGCGGCGCAGCGCGCGCGCTGTTCGGTACGCGAATGCGCATCTCGCCGTCGCGTGCTGAATTGTATTATGAATGCCCTTTTTCCTATTTCTGCCGGGTCGGCCTGCGTCTGCGCCCGCGCCGCCGCGCGGAATTCAATCCAATTGAATCCGGTTCGCTGATTCATCTGGTGCTTGAAAAGATTGTGAAGAAATATGGCGGCCGCGGCCTTGCGCAGCTCAACGGCGAGCTGCTGCGCAGTGAGATCACCGCGATCATCGACGCGGATTTAAAGGCGCGCATCGCCAATTACGACGAGATGCCCGCGCGCTTTAAATACCTGTTCCGCCGCCTGGTCGGTACGATTCAGCGTTTGATCGAGCGGCTGGCGCTTGAGTTTGGCCAAAGCGCGTTTGAACCTGCGGCGTTTGAGCTTCCCATTGGACTTGACGCGCCGGTGCAGCCGCTCGACCTGCGCGCGCCGGATGGGACGCGTGTAATCGTCGAAGGGATTGTCGACCGCGTCGACGTGCTCGAACAGGACGGGAAAAAATATGTGCGTGTCGTCGATTATAAATCGGGCGCGAAAACGTTCAGCCTTTCCGACATCTGTTATGGATTGAATATGCAGATGCTGATCTATCTCTTTTCCATCTGCGAGGCGGACGGCGCCGTGCCGGCCGGCGTGCTCTACATGCCCGCGCGCGACAGCGTTATACAGGCAGAAAGGAACGCGTCCGGCGAGGAAATTCAGGCGCAGCGGCTTAAACGGCTGCGGATGAACGGCATTCTGCTGGAGGACCGCTCTGTGCTCTCGGCCATGGAGCCGAATCTCGCTGGCGTGTTTATTCCGGTCAAAACAAAGAAGGACGGCAGCTTTGACGCACGCAGCTCTCTGGCGTCGCTGGAACAGATGGGGCTGATCCGGCGTGAGGTGGAACGTCGTTTGATCGGGATCGCACAGGGGCTGGCCGACGGAAAAATCGGCGCGGAGCCGGTCGAAGGGCTTTCCAATTACAGGCCGTGCGACTGGTGCGACTATCACGCTGTCTGCGGTCATGAGGACGGCGATGCGGTGCGCCGTCTCGCGGAGCTTGACCGCGCTGAAGCGATGAAACGGATGGAGGAGGGGATGGGCGATGGCTGAACGACAATGGACGCCGCAGCAGGCGGATGCAATCGCTGCGCGCGGCGGGACCGTGCTTGTGTCGGCCGCGGCGGGAAGCGGCAAAACGGCTGTGCTGGTCGAACGCGTTGTCGGACGTATCCTTGACGAAAAAAATCCGGTCGATGCGGATCGTCTGCTAATCGTCACGTTTTCAAACGCGGCGGCGCTTGAGATGAAACAGCGTATCATGGCACGCATGTCCGAGCTGATTGCGGCGCATCCAGAGGACCGCCGCCTGCGCAGGCAGCAGCTTCTGCTTGGGCGCGCGCAGATCAGCACGATTCATTCGTTCTGTCTGGAGCTGATCCGCAGCAATTTCCAGGCGCTCGGCATCGCGTCGAACACGCGCGCAGCTGACGAGCGCGAATTGGAAATCATGCGGCGCGACTGCGCGCGCGCGTGCATCGAGCAATTTCTGTCCGACGACGCGGACGGCGGGTTTTCACAGCTTGTCGAGCTGTTAAGCGCGGGCCGTGACGACCGCCGGGTGTTTGATACGCTGTTTTCGCTCTATGATTTTGTACGTGCGCACCCATTTTACAACGATTGGCTGGACGATAAGCTCGCCTATTACGGCGAAGGCGTGCGCGCGGCCGATTCCATCTGGGGGCGCTGTATCCTTGACTATGCCAAAGGCGCGCTGGGGCATGCGGCGTCCCTGCTGCGCCGCGCGCTCGCGCTGGCAGCGCAGGACGAGGCCGTACAGGCGGCGTATGGCGCCGCGCTTTCCGGCGATCTGTTGCAGCTTGAACAAACTTTTGCCGCTCTCACAGCGCGCGACTGGGACCGCGTGCAGGAACGGTTGCGCCTGTTTACATTTGAAAAGCTGCGTCCGCTGCGCGGCGACAGCCCGCAAAAAAGCGCCGTGCAGGCGCTTCGCAAAAGCGCGCGCGCCATTGTGGAGGAGCTGCGCGACCGGCAGTTCTGCGCCTCGTCGGCCGAGTTTTTGGACGATGTGGCGTTTTTGCGGCCGATGGTATCGCTGCTGTTCGATCTGACGCGCGCGTTTGACCGCCTGTTTACGGAACAAAAGCAGCAAAAATACCTGATGGATTTTTCCGATATGGAGCAGTATGCAATTTCGCTGCTTGTAAAAAAAGCCGGTCCAGGCTATGCAAAGACAGAGCTTGCACAGGAGGCGGGCGCGCTCTATGACGAGGTGCTCATCGACGAATTTCAGGACACGAACGCCGCGCAGGAGATCATTTTCCGCGCCGTATCGCAGAATGAAAGCAACCTGTTTATGGTCGGCGACGTCAAGCAGAGCATCTACCGGTTCCGGCAGGCGATGCCGGAACTGTTCATGGAGAAAAAGAAACGATTTGCGCCATATGATGGAAAGACGTTCCCGGCCAAAATCGTGCTGGGGAAAAATTTTCGCAGCGCGCAGGCTGTGACCGGCTGCGTCAATTTTTTCTTTTCACAGCTCATGAGCGGTGAAATCGGCGAGGTGGACTATAATCAGGAGGAGGCGCTTTCGCCGGGCGCGTCCTTTCCGGAGGGAATCGAGGCGGGCTGTACGCTGCGCCTGATCGATGCGTCGCAGTATGCCGGGGAGCTTGACAGCACGCAGCTTGAGGCGCGGGACGTTGCGGAACAGATTGCCGGGATGCTGGAGCGCGGCGACCTTGTCGCTGACGGCGGCGTGACAAGGCGCGTGCGGCCGTCGGACATCTGCGTGCTTCTGCGTTCGCCCGCACAGAAGGCGCAGGCGTATTTCGACGCGCTCACGCGCCGCGGCGTGCCGGTTTGGGCGGAGCCGAAAAGCGGGTTTCTGACATCGCGTGAAATCGCGCCGGTCGTCGCGCTGCTGCGCGTGCTCGGCAACCCGACGCTCGATATCGATTTTGCCTCGGCGCTGCTGTCGCCGCTGTTCGGCCTGACAGCCGACGAGCTGACACAGATCCGCCTGACGGACCGGCGCGCGCCGCTTTACATCGCGGCCGCCAAGGCTGCGGAGGCGGGCGATCCGCGCGCGGCAAACGCGGTCGATACGATCGCACGCCTGCGCCGCTTCGCGTCTAACGCCACGGCGGACGCGGTGATCCGCAGAATCTATGAGGAATGTGACTACATGGGCAAGGTGCAGGCCATGCGCATGGGGCAGGCACGGCGCGCGAACCTGCTGTTGCTCGTCCAGTACGCGTGTGATTACCACGCGGGCGGCTACAAGGGCCTGAGCGGTTTTATCGGCTTTGTCGACCGCCTGATCGACCGCGGCGGCGACTTTGCTCCGGCGGCGAGCATGTCCGAGCAGGCCGATGTGGTGCGCGTTATGAGCATCCACCGGTCGAAGGGGCTGGAATTTCCGGTTGTGTTTCTTTGCGATACGGCCAAGCGGTTTAACCGCGAGGATTTAAACGGCAACACCCTGCTGCACTCGGAGCTTGGGTTTGCGTGTGTGCGGCGCGACTTTGAGCTGATGAAGCAGTATACGACCGTACCGATGCAGGCGCTGCGACTGGAGCTTGAGCGGTCGATGCTGTCGGAGGAGCTGCGCGTATTGTATGTGGCGCTCACGCGCGCCAAGCAGCGCATCGTCATCACGGGCGTGGTGACGAAACCGGAGGAACTGCTCTGCGCGCTTGTGTCCGAGAGTGGGACGGACGGGAAGCTGCCGCCGCATCAGGTACGCGGCGCGAACGCTTATCTCGACTGGATTTTGATGGCCGCGGCGCGCCATCCAGCTCTGGCCGAACGCTTCGGCCTGGCGGGCGCGCCGCTGGACGCTTCCGAGGCGCCGCTCACCTTCGAGCTGAAGGCGGCGGCCGACGGCGAACCGGACGCGGAAAAAACCAGTGAAACAACGGCGGCCTCGCCGGACGAAGCGGCGCTGGAGGCGCTGCGGCGCCGGCTGGCGTTTCGTTATCCGTTTGAAGCACAGACAAAAATTCCGACAAAGATGGCTGTTTCACAGCTTGCCGGCAGCGCGTATGCCGCGTCCTACCGGTTTTCGGCGCGCCCGGCGTTTTTGCAGGGCGACGGGCTGACGGGCGCGCAGCGGGGAAACGCGCTGCATAAATTTATGCAGTTCGCCGATTATCAAGCCGCCGCGCGTGACGCTTCGGGTGAGATCGCGCGTATGGCGCGGGAGGGATTTCTCTCACGGCAGGAGGCGGATTCGATCCGCCCGGACCGCGTGCGCGCGTTCTTTTCCTCGCGGCTGGCCGCGCGTATTTTTTCGGCTAAACAGGTCTGGCGGGAGCTGCGTTTTCTGGCGGAAGCCGGCGAACGGGAGCTTGGCGCGTACAGTGCGCTGTTTACAAACGGCGGGGAAACGGCGATCCAGGGCGTCGCGGACTGCGTGTTCCTGGAGGAGGACGGTGCGGTCGTCGTCGATTACAAGACGGACCGCGTCAAAACGCCCGACGAGCTGCGCGAGCGGTACCGCGTACAGCTCGCCCTCTATCGAAACGCGCTGACAGAGGCGCTTGGCGTGCCGGTTAAGGAATGCGTGCTGTATTCGTTCGCGCTGTCCTGTGAGATTGTATTGTGAAAGGGGAATGGCCATGTTGAATCAGCAGCCGGTCATGCCGCAAGCTGGAAGGCAACCCTTGAGCCGCGCGGACGCGGCGATGCTCGCGGACGGGTTCCCGAAACAGCTGCGCACGTCCGTCTGCTGCGTCTGTGATCGAATCCCGATGCGTACCTATTATAATGTCGGCTGGGCGGTGAGTGAGGATCAGCTTTCCTGGCTGCTGCCAGACGGGCAGGCGATTGCCTTTCCGTACCGCCTGTATATTCTTGACGGCGTGCCGGCCGGCGTTTTCACGCCTGTGCAGCAAACGATTTACCACTGCCTGTTTTCAAGAAGCTGCGACGGCTTTGTCCGGGAACGCCATATTGGCGCGCTTTTGGAGGGGGAACCGCCGCTGTGGGCCATACCCTATATTTTGAAGGTATGCGATGAGTACGTCGTCGAGATTTTGGAGCTGATCTATGGCCGGCTTGCCCAAAGGGATACAAAATGGTACCGGCAGTTGTTCAGCTTCAATCCGCGCGCGCTTCTGTCAGGCTACAACAGGATGATCAGCTATTGGAATGCGTATTACAGGCACCGTTGGAGCAGTTACCGGCAGTATGTGGGATACCGGCTTTACAGGGAATGTTTCGGGTATACCCGTCGGGCGCAAAACAGGACTTGACAGGCGGGAACCGGCGTGATAAAATAGATCGGTAAAGAAAGTGGAGCAGCACCCTGTTCTCACCTCGCCGCCAGCGGGCGGCTGGTCAATACAGCTTGCCGGCAGCGGCAAGGTATGTTTGATTGTTGAGCGTGGGGAAGGTATGCCCCGCGCTCAATTTATTTTGTTTGAATCGGTTTTGGAGGTGTTTCGTATTAGCAGCAAGGATTTGCTCATCAACGAGGAGATCAGAGACAAGGAGGTCCGCCTGGTCGGTACGCAGGGCGAGCAGCTCGGTATCGTGCCGCTGGCAACCGCGCAGAACATGGCTATCGAGAAAAATATGGACCTTGTGAAGATTGCTCCTCAAGCCACGCCGCCCGTCTGCAAGATTATGGACTACGGCAAGTTCAAGTTCGAGCAGGCGAAGCGCGAGAAGGAAGCCCGCAAAAATCAGAAGGTGATCGAGATCAAGGAGATTCGCCTCTCCTTAAATATCGATACAAACGATTTTAACACCAAGGTCAACCGTGCCATCAAGTTTTTGGAGGGCGGCGACAAGGTAAAGGCTGCCCTGCGCTTCCGCGGACGTGAGATGGCGCATCCGGAGCTGGGTACAAACATTATGAAACGCTTTACCGAGGCTGTGGCCGAATACGGAAATGTGGAAAAGCTGCCGAAAATGGAAGGCCGCAGCATGGTGATGTTCATTTCGCCCAAGCCCGTAACAACCACCAAGGGAGGAAATAAAAATGCCTAAGCTGAAAACTCATACCGGTGCGAAAAAACGCTTCAAGTTGACCAAGAACGGAAAGGTCAAGCGCGCCCACGCCTATAAGTCCCACATCCTCACCAAGAAGGACACCAAGCGTACACGCCGCCTGCGCCATTCCACCTATGCGGACAAGACGAATGTGGCGACGATCAAACTGCTCGTTCCTTATAAATAATCGGAAGTTGACGGAGGTATACGGATATGGCACGTGTTAAGGGCGCAATGATGACCCGTAAAAGAAGGAAAAAGACGCTGAGGCTTGCCAAGGGCTATTTTGGCGCCAAGAGCAAGCTCTTTAAAATGGCAAAACAGCAGGTTATGAAATCCGGTAATTACGCTTTTATCGGCCGCAAGCAGAAAAAGCGCAATTTCCGCAGCCTGTGGATCACCAGGATTTCGGCGGCCTGCCGCACGAACGGCATCAATTACAGTTCTTTCATGAATGGTCTGAAAAAAGCCGGCGTGGAGCTGAACCGGAAGATGCTGTCCGAAATCGCCATTCATGACGCCGCCGCATTCACGGCGCTTGTTGAAAAGGCAAAGGCAGCCCTTTAATCTTTTAACGCCCGCGGTCAAAACGCGGGCGTGTTTTTATAGCTTTCCCTCCGGCCGTTCAAGGCCGGGGGACAGTGGGATTCTGCGCGCGGTTTTTGCGTGCAAAAGGGGGGCCTGTATGCGCGGACAGACAATTACTTCGCGCGAAAATCCGGCGGTAAAACAGTATACGGCGCTTGCGTCCTCACGCCGGCGCAGGAGAGAGGACGGCCGCTTCACAACTGAAGGCGTCAAGCTGACGCTTGAGGCGTTCACAGCGGGTTATACGCCCGAGGCGCTTTTTCTCACACAGGATTTGACGGACAGCGTCAGGCGGCGGCTCATGCCCGTCGCGGCTGCGTGCCGGCGTCTCTATGAGATTTCGCCGTCCGTAGCAGCCAAGCTTGCCGGAGCGGTTAGCCCGCAGGGCGTTTTTGGCGTGTTTATGATGCTTGACAACAGGACGCAACCTGTTAAAATAGGCAGTAACGGAAAATATCTCCTGCTTTCCTCGCTTCAGGACCCCGGCAATGTGGGGACAATCCTGCGCACCGCCGCCGCGTTTGGGACGGACGGCGTCATTTTGTCGGCGGACTGTCCCGACCTTTACGCGCCAAAGGTACTGCGCGCATCCATGGGCGGCGTGTTCCGCGCCAGGGCTTGCGTTTCGGACGATCTGTCCGCTTCGATTGCCGCTCTGCGCGCGGCCGGCGTGCCGGTTTGGGCGGCGATGCCGGCGGAAGGCTCTGTTTCGCTGCGGGATATTTCGCTGCATGGCGGCGGCGCGGTCGTCGTCGGAAACGAGGGCGGCGGCATCGCGCCGGAGCTTGCGGCGCTCTGCGACGGTGCGCTCACGATTCCGATGGAGCCGGGCTGCGAGTCGCTCAACGCCGCGATGGCCGCCGGTGTGATTCTGTGGGAGATGTACCGTTAGAAAGGAAGGCGCGGTATGACGGACGTGGTTTTCTGGGCATGGCTGCAGGATGCGATCGGGCTTGGCAGCGTCAGGGCGGACCGGATCATCCGGGAGTTTTCTTCACCCGAGGCGCTCTATGGAAAAAGCGCCCGTGAGCTGGAGGCTTTGGGCATGTTTGCGCCAAAGGAGATTGAGCGCCTGCGCGCAACCACGCTCGACCGGGCGCGGGAGCAGATTAAGACGGCCGAGCGGCTCGGATGTATGGCGATTGGGCCGGATCATCCTGACTATCCCGAAGCTTTGACAAATATCGACGCCATGCCGTGTATATTATATGTTAAGGGTTCCCTGTCCGGCCTTTCGGACGAGCTTGTCATTACAATGGTCGGCACGCGCAGCGCAACCGAATACGGGCTTGCGAGCGCGTACCGCCTTTCCCATGACCTGGCTGCGGCCGGCTGTACGGTTGTGAGCGGCTTGGCAACCGGCATCGACACGGCGAGTCACGCGGGTGCTTTACAGGCGTCCGGCCGCACAATCGGGCTGCTGGCTTGCGGGCTCGACGTCGATTATCCGTCGGCCAGCGGCGAACTCAAGCGGCGCATCCTGGATGCGGGCGGCGCGCTTGTCACGGAGTTTCCCTTTGGGACGGGCGTCAACCGCGGCAGCTTCAGTATCCGCAACCGTCTGCTTTCCGGCATCGCTGCGGGCGTTGTGGTTGTTCAGGCCCCGGAACGCAGCGGGGCGCTCATTACGGCGCGCTATGCCCTGCAACAGAACCGCGATGTATTTGCCGTGCCGGGCGAGATTTTCGATCCGTCGATGGCCGGATGTAACAAGCTTGCGCGCGACGGGGCCAAAGTGGTTGTCAACGTATACAGCATCCTGGAGGAATATATCGGCCGATTCCCAAAACGGATCGACGCGCGCACGGTCGCCGCGAGGATCAAGAGCGCGGACAGAAACGCCGCAAAGCCGCCGCAAAACGCGCCGCGCCGGATAAAGGGCGTCAAGGCCTGTGCAAAGCCGGCCACTGCGCCAAAGCAGGCCGATGTGCCGCGTATGGATGACGGCGAGCTGGCGAAGCGGGGCGTCACCCCGCAGGCGCGCGCCGTTTACGCGCAGCTTGGCGCGCGTGCGCTGGAGCGGGATGAATTGGCCGCGCTGGCCGGTCTGGGCGCGGCTGAGACGCTTTCGGCGCTCACAGAGCTTGAATTGACCGGATTTGCGCGCGTCGTGGCCGGCGGACGGTATATTCCGTCGGCGCCGGGCGGCGTTTAAAGAGGATTGAGAAGATACGCGCATGAGCGCATTATAAATAGAGCGTATTGTTCTGCGGGCGGCTGTTTGCGCGGCCCGGGAAAGGAATGGTTTGTTTGTCCAATCTTGTCATCGTGGAGTCGCCCGCCAAGGCGAAAACGATTAAAAAATACCTCGGCAAGGATTTTGAAGTCGTTGCGTCGATGGGCCATGTCCGCGATCTGCCCAAAAGCAAGTTCGGCGTCGACGTCGACCATGATTTCACACCGATGTATGTCGATATCAAGGGCAAGGAGGATCTGATCAAGGATCTTAAAAAGGCCGCCAAAAAAAGCGACGCGATTTTTCTTGCAACGGACCCCGACCGCGAGGGCGAGGCGATTTCGTGGCATCTGGCGCAGATGCTCGGCGTCGATATGAACCAGCCCAACCGTGTGACCTTCAACGAGATCACAAAGTCGGGCGTCAAATACGGAATGGATCATCCGCGCATGATCGATGTCAAGCTTGTCGACGCACAGCAGGCGCGCCGCGTGCTTGACCGGATTGTCGGCTATAAGATCAGCCCGTTTTTGTGGCGCAAGGTGCGAAAGGGTCTGTCGGCCGGGCGCGTGCAGTCTGTGGCGGTGCGCATCATCATGGACCGCGAGGAGGAAATCCGCGCGTTTAAGCAGCAGGAATACTGGAGCATCGACGCCAAGCTCGCGGCGAAGGGCCATGCCAAAAAGCCCTTTCCAGCAAAGCTTTATGCCATCGACGGCAAAAAGCTCGAGCTGACGGCGATCCCGGACGAAAAGCGCGCCAGGGAGATCGTCGAGTCGCTCGATGGAGCGGACTATATTGTTAGTAACGTCAAAAAGGGCGTGCGGCGCAAAAGCCCTGCGCCGCCGTTTATCACGTCCACGCTTCAGCAGGAGGCGTCGCGCCGCCTGGGCTACCAGTCGCGGCGCACGATGAAGGTTGCGCAGGAGCTATACGAGGGCGTCGAGATCGAAGGCATCGGCGCGACGGGCCTGATCACCTATATGCGTACTGATTCGCTGCGCATCTCCGACGAGGCGGCCGAACAGGCGAAAATATATATAACCGATACCTACGGCAAGGAGTACCTGCCTGCAACGCGGCGCGTTTTTAAAACGAAAAAGAATGCGCAGGATGCGCACGAGGCGATCCGCCCGTCCGATCCATCGCTGACGCCCGACCGCGTCAAGAAGGATTTGACGGCTGAACAATATAAGCTTTATAAGCTGATCTGGGAGCGTTTCATCGCCAGCCAGATGGCCAACGCCCTGCTCGATACGGTGGCGGTCGATATCGAAGCGGCCAATTGTCTGTTTAAAGCGTCCGGTTTCACGGTGAAATTTGACGGCTTTACGGTTCTTTATGAGGAGTCGAAGGACACCGACGATGAGAATACGGCTTCACTGCCGCCGCTGGAAGCGGGCAATGTGCTGACGCTCAAGGAGCTGACGCCGAACCAGCACTTCACACAGCCGCCCGCGCGCTACACGGAAGCGTCGCTGATCAAAACGCTCGAGGAAAACGGCATCGGCCGTCCGAGCACCTATGCGCCGACGATCACGACGATTCTGGCGCGCGGATATGTCGAGCGCGAAAACAAGTCGCTCAAGCCGACGGCGCTCGGAGAGGTTACGACGAAGCTGATGGAGGAGCAGTTTGCCAAGATTGTCGACGTGACATTTACCGCGAATATGGAAAAGACGCTCGACGAGGTCGAGGAGGGGAACGTCGATTATCCAAAGATGCTCAGCGGCTTTTACGACGATTTTATGACGACGCTGGAGCAGGCTGAAAAGAATATGGACGGCACGCGCGTCAAGGTGCCCGACGAGGAGACGGATATCGTCTGCGAGCTGTGCGGGCGCAAAATGGTTATCAAGACAGGGCGCTTCGGCAAATTTTTGGCGTGTCCCGGGTTTCCGGAGTGCCGCAATACAAAAAAGATCGTCAAGGAAACAGGCGGCCTGTGCCCGGTCTGCGGCGGCAAGGTGCTTGCCAAAAAGTCGAAGAACGGCAAGGGCTACTACGGCTGCGAGCACAATCCCCAGTGCCAGTTTATGACCTGGGATAAGCCGCTCTCGGAAACGTGCCCAAAGTGCGGTTCCACGCTGTTCCAAAAGACGGGGCGCGGCGCCTTGATCCACTGTCTGAAGGAAGGCTGCGATTATGCGCGTCCGGTCAAACCGAAGAAGGAAGCGGACGAATGACGGTTCACGTAATCGGCGCGGGACTGGCTGGGTGTGAAGCCGCATGGGCGCTGGCGAATCAGGGAATCCGGGTGTGCCTTTACGAGATGAAGCCGCAGCGGTTTTCGCCCGCGCATCACAGTGAGCAGTTCGCCGAGCTTGTGTGTTCGAATTCACTCAAGGCGCGCAGGCTTGGCTCGGCCGCCGGTATGCTCAAGGAGGAAATGCGCATGCTCGGCTCGCTGACGGTCGCTTGCGCCGAAGCGACGAGCGTAGCGGCCGGCGGGGCGCTCGCGGTGGACCGCGACGCCTTTTCGGCGCTCGTGACAAAGCATATCCGCGCCCACGCTTTGATTGAGGTTGTGTCCGGCGAAGTGACGGATATCCCGCTTGACCGTTTGACGGTGATTGCAACCGGGCCGCTCACATCGGACGCGCTCGCGGCGCGTATTTCCGAATTGTGCGGCGGGACGCTCAGCTTTTACGACGCGGCCGCGCCGATTGTGACATATGAATCGCTCGATCTGGACAGGGTGTTTTTCGCCGCGCGCTATGATCGCGGAGACGGCGACTATATCAACTGCCCTTTTAATAAAGAGGAGTACGAGGCGTTTTATGAGGCGCTGCGCACGGCCGAGCCTGCGCCGCTGCACGACTTTGACCAGGCTGAAAAACGTGTGTACGAGGGATGTATGCCGATTGAAATCATGGCGCGGCGCGGGCCGGATACGATCCGCTACGGCCCGCTCAAGCCTGTCGGCCTGCGTAATCCGCGCACAGGCCATCGCCCGTGGGCGGTTGTGCAGCTGCGCCGCGAGAACAGCGCGGGCACGCTCTATAATCTTGTCGGGTTCCAGACGAACCTGCGCTTTGGAGAGCAAAAGCGCGTCTTTTCCATGATCCCCGGCCTTGCGCACGCGGAATTTATGCGCTACGGCGTGATGCACCGCAATACGTTTATCGGGTCGCCGTGGCTGCTCGATGAAACGATGCGGATGCGCGAGCATGACCGGATTTATTTTGCCGGGCAGATCACCGGCGTGGAAGGATACATGGAATCGGCGATGTCGGGCATCCTGACAGGCAGGCAGATTGCGCGGCGCTTACAGGGAAAAGAGCCTCTGAAGCTACCGCTTGACTGTATGTGCGGCGCGCTGCTGCGGTATGTTTCCGGGCCTGCCTGCGCCGATTTCCAGCCGATGGGTGCAAATATGGGGCTTCTGCCGCCGCTTGACGAGCGGATGAAGGACAAGCAGCAGCGGTATCTGCTGATCGCGCAGCGGGGGCTTGCCCATCTCAGGCAGACACTGGTTGACAGTCAGGAGGTTATAATGGTATGAGGGTGATTGTGGACGCCTTCGGCGGCGATAACGCGCCGCTTGAAATCTTGAAGGGCTGCGCGATGGCCGTGCAGGAATATGGGGTCGATATCATTGCGTGCGGAAGCGAGCGCGTGATACGCGACGTATGTGAAAAAAATAAAATTTCGCTCGACCGCATTTCGATCGCTGATGTGGAAAAGGTCATCCCGGTTGAGGTCGACTCGACCGAGATCGTCAAATCATACGACGACTGTACGATGGCGGTCGGACTGAAGATGCTTGCCAACGGCGAGGGCGACGCGTTTGTTTCCGCGGGCAGCACTGGGGCGATTGTCGTCGGAGCGTCGCTGTTTGTCAAGCGCATCAAGGGTATCAAGCGCGCGGCGCTCGCGACGGTGATCCCGTCGCAGAACGGCTGCTATATGCTGCTCGACATGGGCGCGAACACGGAATGCCGTCCGGAGATGCTCGTGCAGTTCGGCATTATGGGGAGCGCGTATATGGAGCACGTCATGGGCGTCAAGAATCCGCGCGTCGGCCTGATCAACATCGGCGCGGAGGAGACAAAAGGCATGGAATTGCAGGTGCAGGCGCATCAGCAGTTTCAAAACGCGCCGGTCAATTTCATCGGGAACATCGAGCCGCGCGACCTTCCGTTTACACGCTGCGACGTGGCGGTGGCTGACGGCTTTACAGGCAACATCGTCCTCAAGCTGACAGAGGGGCTTGGCTCGTGGTTCGCAAAGGAATTAAAAGGCGTATTGCTGCGCAATTTCGTCTCAAAGATTGGCACGCTGTTTGTAGCCAAGGGCGTTGTGGAGTTCAAAAAAAAGATGGACTACACCGAATATGGCGGCGCTCCGCTTATGGGCATCACACGTCCAGTCATCAAGGCGCACGGCAGCTCAAATGCCAAGGCGTTTAAAAACGCCATCCGTCAGGCCAAGGAATACACCGAGCGCGGCGTAATCACGGAGATCGTCGATTCGCTCGCGCAGCTCAAGGCGCGCGGGGGCGCCGGCCTGTGAGGCCCGGGCAGGAGGGCGCGTCCGCAAGCGCGCTGGAGGGCCGTATCGGTTATACGTTTCAAAATGGGCGGTATCTCGACATTGCCCTGACGCATTCTTCGTATGCCAATGAAGTAAAAAAGAATATTTCCAGCAACGAGCGGCAGGAATTTTTGGGTGACGCGGTGCTGTCAATTGTCGTGTCGGACTACCTGTTTCATACGTATCATCTGGCGGAGGGCGACCTGACAAAGCTGCGCGCCGCGCTCGTCTGTGAAAAATCGCTGTGGGAATTTTCACAGGCGCTCGGTCTCGGCGATTTTCTCAAACTCGGCCGCGGCGAGGAGATGATGGGCGGGCGGACCCGGCCATCGATTCTGGCCGACGCGTTTGAGGCGCTGATCGCGGCGATTTATCTCGACGGCGGTATCGAGCCTGCGCGCAGATTTGTGCTCGGTTATATCGTCGACGCGCTGGAAAACCGCGACGATCTGGCATTCAGCGACTATAAGACGATGCTTCAGGAGATCATCCAGAAAAATCCGGAGGAGAGGCTTTCCTATGTGCTTGTAAATGAGTCGGGACCCGATCACAACAAAAAGTTTCTGGTCGAGGTGCGGCTCAACAGCAACGTGATCGGCGTTGGCTGCGGCGGCAGCAAAAAAAGCGCTGAGCAGGCGGCCGCGCGCGAGGCGCTCAAGCTGATGGGCCGATGAAGCACGCCAACGTTTCGGTGTTTGTGCCGCACGCGGGCTGTCCGCATCAGTGCAGCTTCTGCGATCAGCGCGCCATTTCGGGCGCGCAGGCCGCGCCCGACGGCGCGGCTGTGGCCGCGCTGTGCGCGCGGGCCGAAGGGGAGCTTGCGCAGAAGGGACGAACGGCGCAGATCGCGTTTTTCGGCGGCAGCTTTACGGCGGTACCGCGCGCGTATATGATCGAGCTGCTGGAAGCGGCGCGGCCGTTTCTCGGGCGGGGCGTGTTTACGGGCGTGCGTATATCCACGCGGCCGGACTGTATCGACGATGAAACGCTCGATACGCTCGCGCGCTATGGTGTGACGGCCGTTGAGCTGGGCGCGCAGAGCATGGACGACACGGTGCTTTCCAAAAACGGGCGCGGCCACACGGCGGCCGATACGAACCGCGCGTCCGCGCTGGTCCGGGCGCACGGGCTGGAACTGGGCCTTCAGATGATGACGGGGCTTTACGGCGCAAACGGGGCGTCCGATCTCATGTCTGCGCGCCTGATCGCGGCGCTTATGCCGGCGACGGTACGCGTCTATCCGACGCTCGTGCTGGAGGGGACGCGGCTCGCGGCGCTTTGGCGCGCGGGCCTTTACCGCCCGCAGACGCATCAGGAAGCCGCGGCGCTCGGCGCGCGTTTGCTCGAATTTTTTGAGACGCGCGGCATGCGCGTGATCCGTATGGGGCTGCAAGCGCAGCCGTCGCTTGCCGGACATTTGCTTGCCGGACCGTATCATCCGGCGTTTCGGGAGCTGTGCGAGGGCGCGCTCATGTACGAACGCGCCGAACGCCTGTTAAGCGAGCGGCCGCCGGGACGGTACCGGCTGCATGTCGCGCCGAAAAGCGTATCAAAGCTGTGCGGGCACGGGACGCATCCGGCCCAGCGGCTGCGCGCTGAGGGATATGATATTAAAATCAGGCCGAACGCCGATGTGCGCGGCCTTGATGTCAAAGTGGAGGATGTGTAGTTTGCGGCTTCGCGGTTTGGAGATACAGGGATTTAAATCGTTCCCGGACAAAACAAGGCTGACCTTTCACGATGGGATCACCGCTGTGGTCGGCCCGAACGGAAGCGGCAAGAGCAACATTGCCGACGCGGTGCGATGGGTTCTCGGTGAGCAGTCGACGAAAACGCTGCGCGGCGGCAAAATGGAGGATGTGATCTTCGGCGGCACACAGGCGCGCAAGCCCCAGGGCTACGCCCATGTGCAGCTTACGATTGAAAACGCGGACGGCGCGCTGCCCTATGACAGCGCCGAGGTGAGCGTTTCGCGCCGTCTGTACCGGTCGGGCGAAAGCGAATACCGTATCAACGGCACGAGCGTGCGGCTTCGGGATGTACATGAACTGTTTATGGACACAGGGCTTGGACGCGACGGATATTCGATCATCGGACAGGGCCGCATTGCGGAGATTGTGAGCGCCAAAAGCACACAGCGCCGTGAGATCTTTGAGGAAGCCGCCGGGATTTCAAAATACCGTTACCGCCGTCAGGAGGCGCAGCGCCGCCTGGAGGCCGCTGAGGAAAACCTTCTGCGCCTGCGCGACATCCTGGCGGAGCTTGAAGCGCGCGTCGGCCCTTTGCAGGCGCAGGCGGAAAAGGCGCGCCGGTTTTTAACGCTGGCAGAGGAAAAAAAGACGCTGGAGCTGTCGCTTTGGATCGCGACGCTCGACCGCTCGCGGGCGCTTCTGCGGGAACAGGAGGACAAGCTCCTGTTGTGCAGGGACGATCATGACCGCATTCAGGCGGAAATGGACGCGGTGGAACAGCGGATCAACGCCCTGTATGCAGATATGCAGGCGCTCGCCGTTGAGATCGACGAACGGCGTGCGCAGGCGCGGACGCTTGAGGAGGAAAATGCGAACAGCAGTGCGGACATCGCGGTGATGCAGAACGATCTGGCGCATAACCGCGCTTCAATCGAACAGATCGGCGCGGAACTGCGGCAGGCGGATGCTGACGGCGGCGGGCTTGACGAGCAAATCCGTACATATGAAACGGAGATTGCGGACAAACAGGCGGCGCTGGAGAAACTGCACCGTAAACAGGAGGAGACGCAGCAGGAGATTGTGAGGCTGACAGCCGCCCGCGAGGACTGCCGGACACGCGCGGACGCGCTTAAAGAACGGCGCTTCGGGCTTACGCAGAGCATCCAGGAGGCGAAGCTGTCGTCGGCGTCGAGCGGATCGCTGATTGACGAGACGATTGCGCGGCTTGAGGCGCTTCGGGACGCGGCGGTTGTCGGCGATGAAAATGCGGCGCGGATCGAAAAGGAGCTTGCGGACTGTAAGGGATTGCTCGCCGAGGTGCTTGCGGCGTCAGAATCGCTCCAAAATACGCGCCGCGGTTATCTGCTGCGCGCCGAGGGGCGCGGCGAGAAGCTCGACGCGCTTAAAAAGCAGCGCGCCGCGCTCGATGAACAGGCGCGCGGCTTCTTACAGAAGGCGCGGCTGCTCACCGATATGGAAAACAGCCTGGAGGGCTTTCAGAGCAGTGTCAAATATGTTGTCTCACAGGCGCGCCGGGGCGCGCTGTCCGGCGTGTGCGGCCCTGTCTCGAAGCTGATTGAAGTCGATGGGGACCATGCGCTGGCCATTGAAATTGCGCTCGGCGCGGCGATGCAGAATATTGTCGTTGAGGATGAAACAGCCGCCAAGCGCGCGATTGCGATGCTGCGCTCGAGCAAAACAGGGCGCGCAACGTTTTTGCCGCTGACAACGGTGCGCGGCGCACGGCTCTCGGAGGGTTGGCTTTCCTCCGCTGATGGGTTTGTGGGTATCGCGGCCGACCTGGTGCGGTGTGACAGCCGCTATGAAGGCGTTGTGGCGCAGCTTCTCGGGCGTATCGCCATTGTGCGCGACATCGACTGCGCTGTTGCGCTGGCGCGGCGCGGTGGGTATAAATTCCGCGTTGTGACGCTCGACGGGCAGGTCGTCAACGCGGGCGGCTCGATGACCGGCGGCTGGACGGCGCGCAGCGCGGGAATCCTCAGCCGCGCGCAGGAGATTGAATCACTGCGCGCGCAGGCAAAGGACTGCGCGGATCGGATGGAGCGCCTCGATGGTGAAATCAAGACCGTTCAGGAGGAGCTTTCCGCCGCGCAGGCGGCGATCCTTGGCGTCGACGGCGAGCTTGCCACGGCGCAGGAGGACCGCATCCGGTGTGAATCGGAGCAGAAGCGTTTATTGGCTGCGCAGGCGGATGCTGCGCGCGTCCGTGAGCAGGCGGCCAGGGAGTATGAGGCGCTCGAAGCCCGGCTGCGCGAACTACGCGCCGCCGGCGTATCAGCCGACGGGCTGATACAGGAGCTTTCCGGCCAGCTTGACGAGGTAGCGCGGCAGCTTGGAGAAGTGAACGAGGGACGCGACGCGTATGCGTCGCGGCTTGATCAGGCGTCGGAGGCGCTCGCGCAGGTTAACGTCGCCGCAGCGGCGCTTGAAAAGGAGATCGACGGAGCGCGTCTGATGATGGAACAGCTCGCCGGACAGAAGGAGCACCGCCGGGAGCAGGAGCGCGCGCTGAAGGAACGCGCCGCGCGTCTTGAGGAGGAAAACGAGGCCGTCCGGCAGAGGATCAGCGATCTGGAGGCCGCGCGCAGGGAACGGACCGCGCGGATTGAAACCATTGGAACGGAGATTGCAGAGCGCACGGCCCGGCGCAACGAGTGCGAGTCCGGTACCGCCGCGCTGCGCGCGGACGAAAAAGAGATCGCCGCGCGGCGTGAGACAGCCGCGCGGGAACTGGCGCGCCTGGAAGAAAAAAAGGCGTCGATGCAGGGCGAATACGACGCGATCATCGCGCGCATGTGGGACGAATATGAGGTGACGCGTTCGCAGGCCGCCGAACTGGCGCAGCCGGTGGAGGATACGCCGGCTGCGCAGAGGCGCCTGGGGGAACTCAAAGGTAAGATCAAGGCGCTTGGCAGCGTGAATCTGGGCGCGATTGAGGAATACGGCGAGGTGTCGGAGCGGTATACGTTTCTTAAGACGCAGACAGAGGACGCCGAGCGGTCGCGCGCCGAGCTGCTGCGGCTGATTGAGCGGCTTACAAGCGATATGCGCACAATTTTTTCGGAGAACTTCACTAAAATTGCCGCGAATTTTTCTGTAGTTTTTACAGAGCTGTTCGATGGGGGCAAAGCGTCCCTGTCGCTGGCAGACCCGACGGACGTGCTGGAATCGGGCATTGATATTTTCGTACAGCCGCCCGGCAAGATCATTAAGAACCTGTCGGCGCTTTCGGGCGGCGAGCAGGCGTTTGTGGCGATTGCAATCTATTTTGCGATCCTCAAGGTGCGGCCGTCGCCGTTCTGCCTGCTCGACGAGATCGAGGCGGCGCTCGACGATGTCAACGTCGTCAAATACGCGCAATATTTACGCACGCTCTGCGATAAAACGCAGTTTATCACGATCACGCACCGCCGCGGGACCATGGAGGAGGCCGACGTGCTCTATGGAGTGACGATGCAGGAGGAAGGCGTTTCCAAGCTGCTGGAGCTGAATGTCGGGGAGATCGAGGGCAAACTCGGTATCCAATAAAACAGGACCGGGAGGGACAATATGGGTTTTTTCGGGAGACTGGCCGAGGGGCTGAAAAAAACGCGCGAATCGATGGCGCGCAAGGTTGACGCGATTGTCAATTCGTTTACAAAGATTGATGAGGAGCTGTTTGAGGAACTGGAGGAGACACTGATCATGTCGGATGTCGGCGTTGCGACCTCCGCAGAGATCTGCCGCCGTCTGCGTGCGGCTGTCAAGCAGCGCGGCGTCACGGACGCCGCCGAGGTCAGGGAGCTGATCAAGGAGATCATCGCAGACATGCTCGCCGGCGGTGAGGCGCTCTCAATTTCAACAAAGCCGTCGATCGTGCTCGTCATTGGCGTCAACGGTGTGGGCAAGACGACGACCATCGGCAAGCTGGCGGCCAGCCTTAAAGCGCAGGGCAAGCAGGTGCTGCTCGGCGCGGCTGACACGTTCCGCGCGGCGGCTATCGACCAGCTCCAGGTTTGGGCGGACCGCGCCGGCGTCGAGATGGTACGCCAGTCGGAAGGGGCAGACCCGGCCGCCGTCGTGTTCGACGCGATCACCGCCGGCCGCGCGCGCGGCGTGGACGTGATCATCTGCGATACGGCCGGCCGGCTGCACAATAAGAAAAACCTCATGGACGAGCTGTCGAAAATCTCGCGCGTGATCCAGCGCGAGGCGCCCGGCTGCGACGTCGAGGTGCTGCTTGTGCTCGACGCGACGACCGGGCAGAACGCGCTCAATCAGGCGCGTCAGTTTAAAGAGGCCGCGGGCATCACGGGCATTATCCTGACAAAGCTCGACGGCACGGCGCGCGGCGGCGTTGTCATCGGCATCCGGCAGGAGCTTGAGGTGCCGATCAAATATATCGGCGTCGGCGAACAGGTCGACGACTTGCGCCCATTTAATGCAGCCGACTTTGTCGACGCACTGTTCGGCGGCCGGGAAACGGAGGCGGATGATTGATGCAGGTGATCGCCGCGACGGGAAACCGTCATAAGTTACAGGAATTTGAACGGATTTTCGCGCCGCTCGGCATTGAGATCGCGGCGCAGAGCGACGTGTGCCCGGCGCTCGCGGTGGAGGAGACGGGCGAAACCTTTGCCGAAAACGCCTTCCTCAAGGCGCAGGCCGTCCACAGGCTGACCGGGAAGGCCGCCGTCGCGGACGATTCGGGGCTGTGCGTCGATGCGCTCGGCGGCGCGCCGGGCGTTTATTCGGCGCGGTACGGCGGAGAGGATCTGCCGCACAGCGAGAAGATCAAACTGCTGCTCAAGGAGCTTATACAGGTGCCGGATGAAAAGCGCACGGCGCGCTTTGTCGCGCATATCTGCTACATCGGCGCGGACGGGACGCGCATCGACGCGGAGGAATGCTGCGAAGGCGTCATCGGCCATGCGCCGCGCGGGGAGGGCGGCTTCGGCTACGATCCGATTTTCATGGTTGGGGATAAAAGCTTCGCAGAGCTTTCCGGCGCGGAAAAGGACGCGGTATCCCACAGGGGAAAGGCCCTGCGCGCATTTGCACAGAAGCTTTCGCAGGGATGCGGGAATCAATAAAGAAATGAGGAAACCAAGATGCTGACAAGCAAACAGCGCGCAAAGCTGCGCGGGCTGGCAAGCACGGAGGACACCATTTTGCAGGTGGGCAAGGGCGGCGTGGCGGACACGCTGGTCAGGCAGGTCGACGACGCGTTAACGGCGCGCGAGCTGATCAAGCTGCGCGTGCTGGAAACGTGCCCGGAGTCGGTGCGCGAAGCGGCCGAACGGCTGGCTGCCGCGGCGAACGCCGAGGTGGTCCAGGTGATCGGCGGAAAATTTGTCCTGTACCGCAGAAACGACAAAAAACCGCGGATCGAGCTTGACTGATGCGCACGGGCGTGTTCGGCGGTACGTTTAACCCGATCCATTGCGGCCATGTCCTGCTTGCGCGGACATATGCCGCTGCGCTCCATTTGGATCGGGTTTTGGTGATCCCGACCTATCTGCCGCCGCATAAGGCGGGCGGACAGCTTGCCGGCGGTTGTCACCGCCTGAATATGTGCAGGCTCGCGTTTGAGGGCGACCCGGTCTGCCGCGTCAGTGACATTGAGCTTCGCCGCGGCGGCAAAAGCTATACCGTCGATACGCTCAAGCAACTTACGCGCGAAAATCCCGGCGATACGTTTTACCTGATTATGGGCAGCGATATGTTTTTATCGCTGACACAATGGTATGACTGGCAGAGGATTATTTTGGACGCGGTGATCTGTGCGGGCGCGCGCAGCCCGGGACAGATGCAGGCGCTGCGCGCCGAGGCCGCCCGGCTTGAGCGGCTCGGCGCGCAAATCGAGCTGGTCGCGCTCGAACCTCTGCCGTTTTCATCGACACAGGTGCGCGCGCGCGTGCAGGCAGGCGAGAGCCTTGCGGGATTTGTTCCGCCGAAGGTGGCGGATTATATCATGGAAAACAGGCTGTATCAATCATCCAAGGGGCTGTTTTAAAGCTCCCGTTACGGGGCAAAATGCAGCCCCCGATTCTCAATGAAAGCGGGGCGCGTCATGATGGATTATGATTTGAAAAAGCTGGACAAACTTGCGAAAAAGACCCTTTCGGCAAAGCGGTATTTCCATACGCAGTGTGTTGTCAGGCAGGCGCAGAAGCTCGCGCGCCTGTATGGCTGCGACGAACAGAAGGCGATGGCCGCAGGCTGGATGCATGACATCTGCAAGGAGATGCCGCGCGATGAGCAGTTGCATTGGCTTGAAAAGTATGGTATCATTCTTGACAGCGTACAGAGGACCCAGCCAAAGACATGGCACGGTATGGCGGCGTGCGGCTATATCAGGGAGACGCTTGGGATCGATGATCCTGAAATTCTTCACGCCATCCGCTACCATACAACCGCGTGCGGCGCGATGACCGCGCTTGACGAGGTGGTGTATCTGGCTGATCTGACAAGCGAGGACCGCGATTATAAGGATATTCTGCCGATGCGCGCGCTGGCTGAAACGGCGCTGCGTCCCGCGATGAAAGAAGCGATGCGCTTTGCCCTGCGCGATCTGGTAGAACGCTCGCTCGGTATCAGCCGGGATACATTTGAGGCATATAACGCTTATATAACAGATCAGCAGGCTGATCTGAAACGTCCGTCTGGAGGTGAAACGGATGACATCTAATGAGATGGTTAAAAAGATTGCGCGCTTTCTTTCGGAAAAGAAGGCCAAAGATATTATGGCGCTTGAAATCCGCGAATTGACGACGATCGGCGATTATTTCGTTATCGCTTCCGGCGGTTCGGATACGCAGGTCAAGGCGCTGTCGGACGCCGTGGAGGAGGGTCTTTCCGCGCTCGGCGAGGAACCGCGGCGCATCGAGGGCTATCAGTCGGGGATGTGGATTGTGCTCGATTATTACGACGTGATCGTCCATATATTCCACGAGCAGGCGCGTGAATTTTACGGGCTTGAACGCCTTTGGGCCGACGCGCCCAGGGTGGAACTGGCGCCCGGTTGAGCGCGCCTTTGACGGTCCGATGACCGGGGGGCCGCTGGCGGCTCCGGTTGCAACAGAATTTGCCGCGGGCGTTTTGCGGCGGCGGGGAGTGTACAAATTGAAGTACGATTTCGCATCGATTGAAAAGAAATGGCAGGACATCTGGGAGGCGCAGGGCACGTTTGCGGCTTCGAACGACTATACAAAGCCGAAGTATTACGCGCTTGTGGAGTTCCCGTATCCTTCAGGACAGGGGCTGCATGTGGGCCATCCGCGCTCCTATACGGCGCTCGATATCGTGGCGCGCAAGCGCCGCTTCGAGGGCTACAACGTCCTGTACCCGATGGGGTGGGACGCCTTTGGCCTGCCGACGGAAAATTACGCGATCAAAAACCACATCCACCCGGAGAAGGTGACGCACGACAATGTACAGCGGTTCAAGGCGCAGCTCAAAAGCCTGGGACTCAGCTTCGACTGGTCGCGCGAGGTCAATACGACCGACCCGTCCTATTATAAATGGACGCAGTGGATTTTCCTCCAGCTCTTTAAACGCGGGCTGGCGTATAAAAAGGAGATGTCGGTCAACTGGTGTACCGGCTGTAAGGTGGTGCTGGCCAACGAGGAGGTCGTAAACGGCGTCTGCGAGCGGTGCGGCAGCGAGGTCGTCCACAAGGTCAAGAGCCAGTGGATGCTCAAGATTACAGAGTATGCGCAGCGGCTTTTGGACGATCTCGATACAGTCGATTACATCGACCGCGTCAAGATTTCACAGCGCAACTGGATCGGCCGTTCGACAGGCGCGCAGGTCCATTTCGGTACGACGGCCGGCGATACGCTGACCGTTTATACAACGCGCCCGGACACGCTGTTCGGCGCGACGTATATGGTCATCTCGCCCGAGCATCCGTATATCGAAAAGTGGGCGGACCGCATCGGAAATCTGGACGCGGTGCGCGCCTACCAGCAGGAGTCGGCCAAGAAATCCGACTTTGAACGCACCGAGCTTGTCAAGGATAAGACAGGCGTCCGCCTGGAGGGCGTCTGCGGCGTCAATCCCGTCAACGGGGCCGAAATCCCGATTTTTATATCGGATTATGTCCTGATGTCGTATGGCACCGGCGCGATTATGGCCGTCCCGGCGCATGATACGCGCGACTGGGAGTTTGCCAAAAAGTTTGGACTGCCGATTATCGAGGTCGTGCAGGGCGGCAATGTCGAGCAGGAGGCATACACCGACTGCGACACTGGCGTCATGGTCAATTCCGGAATGCTCGACGGCCTTTCGGTCGAGGAGGCAAAAAAGAAGATCATCGGCTGGCTTTCCGAAAATAAAAAGGGCGAGCCGAAGGTCAACTTCAAGTTGCGCGACTGGGTCTTTTCGCGCCAGCGGTACTGGGGCGAGCCGATCCCGATCATCCACTGCGGCCACTGCGGATATGTGCCGCTCGACGAAAGCGAGCTGCCGTTGCGCCTGCCGGAGGTCGATAGCTACGAGCCGACCGGCGACGGTGATTCGCCGCTGGCCGCAATCGACAGATGGGTCAATGTCAAGTGCCCGAAATGCGGTGCGCCTGCCAAACGCGAGACGGACACAATGCCTCAGTGGGCCGGTTCGTCATGGTATTTCCTGCGTTACTGCGACCCGCACAACGACAAGGAGCTGGCCTCAAAGGAGGCGCTCGACTACTGGATGCCGGTCGACTGGTACAACGGCGGCATGGAGCATACGACGCTGCATCTGCTCTACTCACGCTTCTGGCATAAGTTTTTGTATGACATCGGCGTCGTGTCGACGCCGGAGCCGTATGCCAAGCGAACAAGCCACGGCATGATTTTGGGTGAGAACGGCGAAAAGATGAGCAAATCGCGCGGCAACGTCGTCAATCCGGACGATATTGTGCGCGATTACGGCGCGGACACGCTGCGCCTTTATGAGATGTTCATCGGCGACTTTGAAAAGAGCGCGCCGTGGTCGCAGAGTTCGATCAAGGGCTGCAAACGCTTTCTGGAGCGTGTGTTCGGCCTGCTTGACTGCCTGGAACCGGGCGAAGCCTATTCGTCTGCGCTCGAATCGGCGCTGCATAAAACGATCAAAAAGGTGACGGAGGACATTGAATCGCTCAAGTTCAACACAGCGATCGCAGCGATGATGTCCCTGCTTAACGATGTCTGCGACCATGGGAAAATCAATGCCGCAGAGCTGAAAACACTTCTGATCCTGCTCAACCCGTTCGCGCCGCACATGACCGAGGAGATGTGGGAGCGAGCTGGCTTCGGCGGGATGCTCAATGGTCAGAAGTGGCCTGTGTTTGATCCGGCCAAATGCCGTGACGCGCAGGTGGAGATCGCGGTGCAGGTATGCGGCAAGATCAAGGCGCGCGTCATGGTCGACGCCGATTGCAGCGACGATCAGGCGCTGGCTGCGGCGAAAGCGCGTCCGGAGGTCGCGCGCGCCATCGAGGGCAAGACAATCGTCAAGGAAATTGTTGTTAAGGGCAAGCTTGTGAATATTGTGGCCAGATAAACTTTTTGTATAATTTTGTTTAAAAGCCACAATAGAACTTAGGGTAAATTGCTTGACAAAGGATACCTCGTCATAGTATAATAAAAGCTGTTATCCAACCACAACGGAAGGATTGACAGAGTCAGGCCAGACGGCGTGGGGAGGGAATTGGTAAATGTCAGAAATCAGAATCAAGGACAACGAGTCTTTGGACAGCGCTCTGCGGCGTTTTAAACGCTCCTGCGCCCGCTCCGGCGTTCTTGCCGAAGTCCGCAAGAGAGAGCATTACGAGAAGCCTTCTGTAAAGCGCAAAAAGAAATCTGAGGCTGCCCGTAAACGCAAGTTCAAATAATCAAGCGATAAAAACGGATGGGGCGCGTCCCCATCCGTTTTGTTCATTGCAGGTTGGCCGCGCCGCGGCCGGAAACGAGGGAAACTATGCGCCTGTTTTGGCCGGAATACAGGTTCCAGCGCGCCTGGCAGATCACGCCCGAATGGCTTGCCCGGCATGGGCTGACCGTACTGCTGCTCGATGTCGACAACACGCTGACAACGCATGACAGCCCCGATATCGGGCCGCAGGCGCGCGCGTGGATCGCACAGATGCAGCAGGCGGGCGTGCGGCTCCTGGTTCTTTCAAACAATAAACCCGCGCGCGTCGAACCATTTGCCGAGATGATCGGGCTTGGGTGTATCGCCAATGCAAAAAAACCTCTTGGCGGCGGCGTGCGCCGCGCGCTTGCGCGTCTGGGAGCGAAAAAAAGCGAGCTGGCGGTTGTGGGCGATCAGATCTTTACGGATGTGCTGTGCGCACGCCTGGCGGGCGTGACGTCAGTGCTGGTCGACCCAATCGAGCTGGAAACCTTCCCGTTTTTCCGGTTCAAGCGCGCGCTTGAACGTCTGATCCTGCGCGGCGATGCGTCCGGCGCGCGTCGATAAAGCATGCCGGGCGGCGATTTTTAATCGATGGGACATAAAGGGGTGTCATCATGGAAAAACTGCTTGTGATCAATGGGCCAAATCTGAATATGCTTGGCGTGCGCGAGCCTGGTATCTATGGAAATACCGGTTTGGAGGCGATCAGCGCAGAACTGAGGGAGTATGCCGCCGCGCGCGGCGTCCATTGTGAATTTTTTCAGTCAAATCACGAGGGGGATATTGTCGATAAGCTGCAGAAGGCGCACACCGATTTTGACGGCGTTGTGCTCAACGCGGGCGCGTACACGCATTACAGCATCGCCATCCGCGACGCGATCGCCGCAATCCGCACGCCGGTTGTCGAGGTGCATCTGTCCAATATCCATGCGCGCGAGCCGTTCCGCCATACGTCGGTGATTGCGCCGGTGTGCGCCGGCGGCGTCTATGGCTTTGGGAAAAACGTCTACAGGCTCGCGGTCGACGCGCTGCTCGGCTTGGAGGAGGATTACAATGGAAAACAGGACTGAGGCGCTGCTGGAACGGCTTCCGAAGGAAATTGAAGGCGTATTGATTACATCCGAGGTCGGCCGCCGCTATTTGACAGGGATGCAGTCGTCAGCCGGCACATTGCTGGCTCTGCGCGGCATGGGGGCGTATTTGATCATTGATTCCCGTTATTTTGAAAAGGCGCGGGCCGTTTGCTCCGGCTGCGAGGTGATTTTGCAGGACAAGCTTTACGGGCAGATCGGGGAATTGCTCAAGCGGCACGGCGTCCGGCGGCTGGCGGTTGAAAGCGACTATATGACGCTCGCGGAGTATGCGCGGTGGAAAGAGCGCCTGCCGGATATCGAGCTGTTTTCCGACGCGCGCGCCGGCGAGGCGCTGCGCGCCCTGCGGGCGGTCAAATCGCCGCGGGAGCTGGCGGCTATCCGAGCGGCGCAGAAAATCACCGACGACGCGTTTACACATATCTGCGGCTATATCAAGGCGGGGATGACCGACCGGCAGATCGCGGGTGAGCTGCTTGATTATACCTACCGGCATGGGTCGGAGCGTCCGGCGTTCGATTATATTGTCGTATCGGGCGCGCATTCCTCCATGCCGCACGGAGTGCCGACGGACAAGGCGGTCGAGAAGGGCGATTTCATCACAATGGATTTCGGCTGCGTTGTAGACGGCTATTGCTCGGATATGACGCGCACCGTGGCAATTGGCCAGGTCAGCGAGGAGCAGCGCCGTGTTTATGATATTGTCCTGCAGGCGCAGAAAGCGGCGATCGCCGCGGTGCGGCCGGGCGCTATCTGCGGCGATGTGGACGCGGCGGCGCGCGGGGTCATCGCTCAGGCGGGTTATGGCGGCGCCTTTGGACATGGTACGGGCCATTCGCTTGGCCTGGAAATTCATGAGACGCCCGCCTTCGCTCCGGAAAACCCCCATATCTGCGCGCCCGGTATGGTGATCACCGTTGAACCCGGGATTTATCTGGAGGGGCGGTTTGGCGTGCGCACTGAGAATATGGTGCTTGTAACGCAGGACGGCTGCGAGGATTTGACAGCATCTGACAGGAATTTGTTGGTATTATAGCAAGAATTATGTGAGAAAGGGGCTTGCATTCGGCGCCTTTTTCATATAGAATTAGAGTGTTAAACAGGGTGATGCGCCCAAGCCTGCGGGCAGGTGCGTCAGAACATTTGGAGGTAACTATATGATTTCTGCCGGCGATTTCAGAAACGGCGTGACGTTCGAGATGGACGGGAACGTTGTACAGATTATTGAATTCCAGCATGTAAAGCCCGGAAAGGGCGCGGCGTTTGTCCGCACCAAGATCCGCAATGTGATCTCGGGCGCTGTGACGGAGAAAACGTTCAACCCGACGGACAAGTATCCGACTGCTTTCGTCGAGCGCAAGGACATGCAGTATCTTTACAGGGACGGCGACCTGTATTACTTTATGGATAACGAGACGTATGAGAATATCCCGATCTCGGCTTCCACGCTTGGCGACAACTTCAAGTTTGTGAAAGAAAACATGGACGTGAAGGTTTTGTCGTATAAGGGTAACGTGTTCGGCGTCGAGCCGCCGTTTTTCATTGAGCTTGAGGTCACACAGACCGATCCGGGCTTTAAGGGCGACACAGCCACCAACGCTACGAAGCCAGCGACGCTTGAGACAGGCGCGGAAATCCGCGTGCCGCTGTTTATCAATGAGGGCGACCATATCAAGGTGGATACACGTACCGGCGAGTATATGGAGCGTGCGTAAGCGCCGCTTTTCCATAAACATTTGAAACGAATGGAGGTTGACAGCCATGACGATTACGGAGAGAGCCGCGTATATCAAGGGTCTTGCGGAAGGACTGGGCATCGACGATTCCACCAAGGAGGGAAAGGTCATCAATGCGTTGGTCAACGCATTTGACGACATGGCGCTGACCGTTTCCGACCTCGAAGCCCAAATCGACGAACTCAGCGAACAGGTCGATACGATTGACGAGGATCTCGGCTCACTCGAGCAGGATTTTTACGAGCTTGATGACGACGACTGCGGCTGCGATGACTGCGGCTGCGACTGTGACGACGAGGACTGCGCAGACGGCGACATTTATGAGGTCTGCTGCCCGACCTGCGGCGATATCGTATGCATCGATTCCGATATGCTTGAGGAAGGCCAGACGACTTGCCCCAACTGCGGCGAGCTTCTGGAATTCGACCTCGATGATGAGGAAGATGGGGACAAGGCGTCGTCCGAGCAGGACGGCAAGTAATTGTTGTCTGCATATCAAGCGTTTGGCTTTGAACCGGAAGACACCCCGCCTCCCGCGGGGTGTTTTCGATTGATTCACTGAAAGGATTTTTGGGCTTGTCGAAGCGTGAAAAACTGGGCAGGGCGGTCGCCGGCCTTCTGATTGCAGCGGTCCTGTTGGCTGGCCTGGCGGGTTTTGTTGCCAAGGCATTGGCGCAGCGGCGGGTCTCTGAGAGCGAACGCATGGTAACAACCGGCGTGGCGTTTATTATGGATACGTTCGTTGAGTATGAATTTTTCGGCGAGAACGGACCGCAAGCCAAGGATGCGGTCGATGCTGCCCTGCGCGATATCGAAAACAGGATGTCGATGTACATAGATGATTCGGAGATTGCCGCGCTCAATCGAAATGCTGGAAGGGCGTTCGTACCGCTTTCAGAGGATACGTATGAGCTGTTGGAACGCTGCGCGGCGTATGGGGCTGAATCAGACGGCGTTTTTGACGTAACCGTCGCGCCGGTGGCGCAGGTTTGGGGGATCACACGCGGCCGCGTTTTTATCCCGGACAGCGAGCAGATCGCCAGCCGGCTGGAGCTGGTCGATTACCGCGATATTCTGCTCGATCCTGAGACGCATTCCGCGATGCTGCGGCGTGAGGGTCAGTCCGTTGATCTCGGCGGAATCGCCAAGGGATTTGCATGCGGCGCGGCGGACCGCATCGCGCGGGAGAACGGCGTTGAATCGGGATTTATTTCCATCGGCGGCAATATCATGACAATCGGCCAAAAACCTGTCGCGGATCAGGCTGGCAGAACAGTGAGGCAGCCGTTCCGGTTTGGCCTGAGGGACCCGCGCGGCGGTGAAAACGATTATATTGCCGCGGTCGCCCTGGAGGACACCACGATGGCCACATCCGGCGATTACGAACGCTATTTTATGAAGGATGACGTTCGTTATCACCATATCCTGGATCCCGCGACGGGCTATCCCGCCCGGACGGACCTGATGTCTGTGTCTGTTGTTTCGCGGGACGGCGCGTTTGCTGATTTCATGTCCACATGGCTGTTTATAAAGGGCCGGTCGTTTGTGCTGGAGAGGCTCAACAGTTTTGACTGCGGCTTAATCGTGATTGATCAGGACAAGAATGTCTATATTTCAGAAAACCTGCGGGAGCGTGTCGTCCCGGCCGACAAGAGCGGCGCCTATACGTTTGTATCCGGAGGGACGGCATGAAGTACCGGGCGTCGCGCGCGGCGGCAATGGGGCTTTTATTCGCGCTTTCGATTGTTTTAAGTTTCGCGGAATCGGCCTTGATACCGCCCCTGCCGGTTCCGGGTCTTAAAATAGGGCTTTCCAATATCGTGACGATGTACTGTCTGTTCTGTATGGGCCGGCGCGAGGCATATATGATCGCTGTGCTGAAAAGCATGTTTGTGCTGTTTACACGCGGCGCTGTCGGCGCCGCGATGAGCCTTGCGGGCGGTCTGGCGTCTGTGACGGTGATGCTGCTGCTCGGCGCGGGGCGTGAAAAGCGCGGCTCTCTTTTTATAAGCGTCTGCGGCGGTTTGGCGCACAACGCCGGACAGCTCTTTATGGCCGCGGCTGTGCTGAAAAGCGCAATGGTGTTTTATTACTTTCCGGCGCTTGCCCTCTTTGGAATCGCCATGGGGGTATTGACAGGAGCACTGCTGCGCAGTCTGATGCCGCATTTTAAACGGATCTTCTTTTGACGCCATTTTGGAGTCAACTGACGATAAAGCCCGTATCAAAGCGGCCCTTGAACGGCCCGCCTGCTTGTTGTGTGGGCAGGGCGGGAATCAAAGGCCGGTTTACGGGGGGAAGCTGCCGGGGCATGGCGGTTTCTGAAATCTCTAGAGGAGGCAATATGGGAAAATGAGTGTTTTGCAGAAAACGCTGAAGGGCGCGCATGTCGCGCACTTCAAAAACACGGAAAATTGTCCGGGCGTTGAGCTGCCGCTTCCCAAGGAAGTATGCATTTCAATGTCGCAGCACATGGGTCCGCCCTGCAAGCCGATCGTGGCCAAGGGCGACACTGTGAAGGTTGGGACAAAAATCGGCGACAGCGACGCATTTTTAAGCGCGCCGATCCATTCCAGCGTATCGGGGACTGTTTCGGCGATTGAGGAGATCGTCACATCGAACGGCGGGCGCAGCCAGGTGGTGATCATCCAGACGGACGGCGAACAGACGGTCGATGAAAATGTAAAGCCCCCGGTGATCTCGAATCATCCCGAATTTGTGCAGGCGATCAAGGAGTCGGGCCTTGTCGGTCTGGGCGGCGCCGGTTTCCCCACGCACATCAAGCTGAATCCCAAGAATCTCTCTGAGGTGGATACGCTCGTTGTCAACGCGGCCGAATGCGAGCCGTACATAACGTCCGACTACCGCACGATCATCGAGCGTCCGCAGGATGTGCTCGATGGTATTGAAGCGATCAAAAAATATGTCGGTATTACACAGGTCAAGATCGCCATTGAGGACAACAAGCCCCAGGCGATCGAGATGCTGCGCCGCCTGACAAAGGACGACAGCAGCATTGAGGTGTGCAGCCTGCACGCGATTTACCCGAAGGGCGCTGAAAAGGTCGCGGCCTATGAGACGACCGGACGCGTGATCAAAGAAGGGATGCTTCCGGCCGACGCGGGCATCATCGTTGAAAATATCACAACGACCGCCTTTATCGGCCAGTACCTGCGCACGGGCATGCCGCTCATCACAAAGATGCTGACGGTTGACGGCGGCGCGATCGCCGAGCCGAAAAACGTTATCGCCCCGATCGGCGCGCATTTTTCCGATGTGATTGCCTTCTGCGGCGGCTACAAACGCCCAGCCAAAAAGCTGATCATGGGCGGCCCGATGATGGGGACGCTTGTGTTTGACGCCGCGTACCCTGTCCTGAAAAACAACAACGCCCTGCTTGCGTTTGACGAGTCGCAGACCGTCGTGGAGCCGGAACATCCATGCATCCGCTGCGGCCGCTGTATGCAGAATTGCCCGTATCACCTGATGCCGCGCCAGATCGAGAAGGCATATGAGAGCGAGAACATCGCAATGCTTCAAAAGCTCAAGGTGATGCTGTGCATGGAGTGCGGCTGCTGCTCATTTGTCTGCCCCGCAAAGCGCAATCTGACCTTCACCAACAAGATGGCCAAGCAGATGCTGCGCGCGGCGACTGCAAAAAAGTAAGGATAGGAGGGTATTGTTTTGGCTACGAATGTAATGGAAAACCAGGAGCAGACGCAGGAACAGGCGAAGCTTATGATCACCCCGTCCCCGCATGTGAAGGATGGCATCTCGACGCGCAAAATCATGCTCACTGTCTCGGTGGCCCTGATGCCGTCGCTGATTGCGGCGATCTGGTTCTTTGGCCTGCGCGCGCTCGCGCTGACTGCCGTCTGTGTTGTGTTCAGCGTCCTGTTTGAGTATCTGTTTAATAAGGTGACAAAGCGCGAGCAGACCATCGGCGATTGCAGCGCCGTTGTCACAGGCATTATTCTTTCGTTCAACCTGCCGGTTACGCTTCCGTTCTGGATGGCGGCGTTCGGCTCCTTTATGGCGATTGTCGTCGTTAAATGCCTGTTCGGCGGCATCGGTTGCAACTTCGCCAACCCGGCAGCGACGGCGCGTGTGTTTCTGCTCGTGTCGTTTGGCGGCCAGATGACGACATGGGTCGCTCCGCGCGGTGTTGACGCGATGGCGACGGCGACGCCGCTCACGCTGATCTCAACCGGGCAGACGGACGCGCTCCCTTCGCTTTGGCAGATGTTAATCGGTCAGCGCGGCGGTTCAATGGGTGAAACCTGTGCGATTGCGCTGATCATCGGCGGCGTATTTTTGATCTGGCGCGGCATCATCGGATGGGAGATCCCCGTGACGCTGATCGCGAGCATCTTTGTGTTTGCGCTGCTGTTCGGCCAGGATCCGTTTTATGCGATCCTTTCCGGCGGCGTTATGATCGCTGCATTTTTCATGGCGACTGATTATTCGACCAGCCCGGTAACAACAAAGGGAAAGGTCGTTTTCGCAATCGGCATCGGGTTCATCACCATGGTCATTCGCTCCTTCTGCAACTATCCGGAGGGCATGTCCTTCGCGATCCTCCTGATGAATATCCTGACGCCGCACATCGACAGCCTGACGATTACCAAGCCGTTCGGCGCTGTCTTTGAGCAGAAACAGTAAGGGGGCGCATGTATATGAAACTGGCAAAACCGATTATCGTTCTGACCCTCATCTGCGTTATTTCTTCCGCGCTGCTCGGCGCGACCTACACAATTACAAAGGATACGATCGACGCAGCCACCAAAGCGGCTACGGACGCGGCCATGGCGGCGGTGCTGCCGGGCGCCGGCAGCTTTGAGGAGATCACCGTCGACGGCGTCGAGGGCGTTCTGCTCGCGGCCAAGGAAACAGGCGGGCTTGGCTACGCGTTCCAGGTGCAGGATAAGGGCTTTGGCGGCGCGTATGTTGTGATGGTCGGCATTGGCGACGACGGAAAGATCACGGGAACGCAGCTGCTTGACAACAGCGAAACACCGGGACTTGGTTCCAAGACGGGTGAAGCCTCCTTTACCGGTCAGTTTATCGGTAAGGATTCCGCGCTTGAGGGCGTCGAGACGGTTACAGGCGCAACGATTTCCTCAAACGCGTTTATTCGTTGCATTGGAACCGCTTATCAGGCGTACGGAGCTGTGACCGGTCAGTCTGTTGATTCGACTGCCGGCGCTACGGCAGAGGAGGAGGCGTAAATCATGTCTGATAAACCAAAGACAAATTATTGGAAAATTCTTACAAATGGCATTCTCAAGGAAAATCCGACGCTCGTGCTGATCCTCGGCACCTGCCCGACGCTGGCCGTTACGACCCAGGCGGTCAACGGCATCGGTATGGGCATTGCGGCGATGGTCGTTTTGATCGGCTCAAACGTCGTTATTTCGCTTTTGAAAAAAGTAATACCGGATTCCGTGCGTATCCCGTGCTATATCGTCGTCATCGCGGCGTTTGTTACAATCGTTCAGTTTCTTGTCAAGGCATACGCCCCGTCGCTTGACACGGCGCTCGGCGTTTATCTGCCGCTGATTGTTGTTAACTGCATTATCCTTGGCCGCGCCGAGATGTTTGCCAATAAGAATACCGTTCTTGCCTCTGCTCTTGACGGCGTGGGTATGGGCCTTGGTTTTACACTGGCGCTGTTCTGCATGGGTTCGATCCGCGAGCTGATCGGGAACGGCACCTGGATGGGCATCACGTTGACAGCCAACCTGTGGGATCCGGTCATCGTATTCCTGCTGGCTCCCGGCGGTTTCCTCGTATTTGGATTTTTGATCGCGGCCGTCAACCATTTGACGCACGGCAAGGCGATTAAGAAAAAGGAATTCGGCTGCACAGGCTGTCCGGCGGCTTCTGCATGCGCTGCTGTCCGGGAAGGAGGTGCTGATCAGTGAAGCAATATTTGATTATCATTGTCAGCGCCGTTCTGGTCAATAACTATGTCCTTGCGAAGTTCCTCGGCATCTGCCCGTTTTTGGGCGTCAGCAAAAAGCTGGATTCCGCATTCGGCATGAGCGTCGCCGTTACCTTTGTCATGGCGCTTGCGACAGCCGCCACATGGCCGATCTATACATATCTGCTCGTTCCGAACGGGTTGGATTATTTACAGACCATTGCGTTTATTCTGATTATTGCTGCGCTTGTTCAGTTTATTGAAATCGTAATGAAGAAGTACATCCCTGCGCTGCATAAGGCGCTCGGTATTTACCTGCCGTTGATCACGACGAACTGCGCCGTGCTCGGTGTTACGATCCTCAACCTCGACGAAGGCTACAATTTCCTTGAATCGATGGTCAACTCGATCGGTTCCGGTCTTGGCTTTATGCTGGCCATGGTGATTTTCTCGGGCGTGCGTTCCCGCGTAGACGCTGCGGCTGGAAGCATTCCCAAGGCGTATCAGGGCATCCCGATCACACTGACGGCGGCTGCGATCTGCTCTGTCAGCTTTATGGGCTTCAGCGGAATCGTTGACGGCCTGTTCAAATAATGGGGGTGGGGTTTCATGATGACTTCAATAATGTTCCCAGCGGTCATCGTAGGCGGCATCGGCTTGATCTGCGCAATTGTGTTGGTCGTCGCAGCTAAGGTAATGGCGCTGCCCGCCGATGAACTGTTTGACAGTATCCGCGCCGAGCTGCCCGGCGCCAACTGCGGCGCCTGCGGCTACGCCGGATGCGATGATTACGCCAAGGCGGTCGCGCACGACGGCGCAAAAACAAACCTGTGTGTGCCCGGCGGCGCAGGCGTTGCGGCGAAGGTGAGCGCGGCGATGGGCGTTGCAGCCGAAAGCGTGGAGGCAAAATATGCTGTTGTGCGCTGTTCGGGAAACTGCTATGCAACTGACAGCGTGATGGATTACAAGGGTAAACAGAGCTGTGCGGCCTGTAACTTCTTTTATCAGGGCAAGGGCAGTTGTTCGCATGGCTGCCTTGGTTACGGCGATTGCATCAATGCGTGCCAATACGGGGCGATTTCGATTGTCGACGGCATCGCTGTGATCGACAAGGCCGCCTGTGTCGGCTGCGGCATGTGCGCAAAGGCATGTCCGAACCAATTGATCACAGTTATCCCGGCTTCCAGCACGGTCTATGTCGGGTGCAGCTCGCACGATAAAGGCGCGTTTACGCGCAAGGTCTGCAAGAACGGCTGCATAGGTTGTAAAAAATGTGAGCGTACCTGCGAGCATGGCGCAATCACCGTTACGGACAACCTGGCTTCGATTGATCCGGAGAAATGCGTCAACTGCGGAAATTGTGTGACCGCTTGCCCGACCGGCGCAATTGTCACCTGCGAATCCCGCTGCGAGGCGATCGTCAAGGGCGCGTAATTTGCAGCGTTCTGGGGCTTGAAAAGTAATAACGAATGAGGGGCTGCGCCGCTTTAGCGGCGCAGCCCCTCATTCGTTTGTTTTCTGACGTATCCGGCGCCTTTGGTCAGGCGGCATTCAATACAGTGTACCGGCAAAAAAGGCATCCCGGAACCAAACGTCCAATACCTCAAAGGAACGTCCGTTCAAGCCGTTTAATACGCCTGCGTCCGACTGGAAATGAAAGGTCAGCTTATAAGCGCAAAGCGCCTGATGCTTCAATCCCGTTTTGTGGTTATCGCGGTTTCGCCCATACTTTGCATCGCCGAGCAGCGGATGCCCAATATGCGCCAAATGCGCCCTGATTTGATGAGTGCGTCCTGTTAGCAGATCAATTTCCAAAAGTGAAAGGCGGTCCTTTTGCGCCACAACGCGATAATGTGTCAGGATTGTGCGCCCATCGGGGATCGGATGGTCGTAAACAGCGACCGTATTGGTACGAGCATCCTTGCGCAGGAAGGCTTTTAATGTGTCGGATTCCTTCGGCATCGTTCCGTGTACAATGCACAGGTAGAGCTTTTGCAGCTCGCGCGCCTTGATTTTTTCATTGAGGATGCGCAAAGCTGCGGCATTTTTCGCAGCGATGACGATACCGGCGGTATTGCGGTCAATCCGGTTACACAGCGCCGGTGCGAAGCTGTTTTCCTCCGCCGGATTATAAACGCCGCAGTTGTAAAGATGGTGCTGTATACGGTTGATAAGCGTATCGCTGCTCTGATGCTCGTCCTCATGAACAACCAAACCGGCGGGCTTATTGACAAGCAGGATATTTTCATCTTCATAAATAATATCGATTGCGGCTGGAGAGCGCAGGAAGGAGAAGGCGCCGTCGCGGCTGTCAAAAAAAGAATCGTTGAGATAGAGCGTGAGTTGATCGCCGGTGCAAAGACGCGTCGAAATTTCACAGCGTTTTCCATTGAGTTTAATACGTTTGGTACGGATCGCTTTATACAGCATGGACTGCGGGAGCAGCGGAACCGCTTTTGTCAGAAACTTATCGACACGTTGTCCAGCGTCGTTACCATTGATTTGAAATTCCCTCATAACATCCTCCAGGCTGGATTTCATTTTGGACCGGTTTTGCCATATTGCCATAAAAATATGACAGAGCTGGCCGTCTGAGCAAAAGCGGGTTGAGTTCGTCCTGATGGCATATTTTACATGCCGCTTCGCGGACATGGTAAAATAATCGCAGGGCGGTCATTTTACCTTTTATGGCCGGGGCGATCCGCGGGCGCAGCCCGCTTCCGCCCTGATGGCCAATTTTACCATGCCGCTTCGCAGACATGGTAAAATATGCGCAATGCGCAATCCGCTGCAAAGCAGCGGTTGCCGACGGATGGCGGCTACAAACGGCTTTATCGTTTGCTCTGCGCATATTCTACCATGAAGTAACCATTGCGGCAAGCGATGAAGCCGGCTGGATGCTTGAAAATTGGACATGCTGCGGATATAATGGAATTGAGACATCAAGAAATGTGGTGACACGATGGCAAATCTGCATGAGGGGCATCGTCAACGCCTGAAAGAGCGTTTCCTGCGTGAAGGACTCGACCATTTTGAGCCGCATACCGTGCTCGAGCTTCTGTTGTTTTACGCTGTACCCCAGCGTGATACAAACGAATTGGCACATCGTTTAATCGCACGGTTTGGCTCTCTTGACGCTGTGTTCGACGCGGCTTTTGATGAACTGTGTGCAGTGGAGGGGATTGGGCGCAACACAGCAACCTTGCTCAAACTGGTGCCCGATCTGACGCGTCGCTACCTGGACAGTGCGGATCATGAGCAGGTGCTGCTTACGTCCGTCCAGGCGATTGGGGATTTTTTGCGTCCAAAATTTTTGGGACGAACAAAGGAAATGGTATTCCTGCTTTGTCTGAACAACAAGGGCGGATTGACCTACGGCGATTTTATCGCGGAGGGAACAATCGATTCAGCGCCGATGTATTCGCGTACCATTCTGGAAGCCGCCATGCGCAGCCGTGCTGTGTCCGTTATTTTGGCGCACAATCATCCGCATGGACTTGCCGTGCCATCTAATGCTGATCTGGCGGCGACGGAAAGTGTTTGCCACGCGCTCGCAGCTGCAAAGATCCGCCTGCTTGATCATTTTATTTTTGCAGGACAGGATTATATTTCTCTGCGCGATTCAGGCTTTATTCGTGTGGAAGGCGGCGTTTAATGGATTGATTCAAAAAAGCTGTGTAAATGCAGCTGCCTATAAAATAGCGTCAAAAAGTGAGCTGAAATAGGGGAGTTGTCGAACAGAATGCAAAAAAGACAGGTGAAAAGTGGTCGCTTTTACCTGTCTTTTCTTCCTGCTGCACATCAAAGCGCGGCTTTCAAGGGGGAGGATGCCCATATGGCAAAATTATTTTAAGGCTTCACTTTGTGATTTAACCGTTCTTTAGCTTCTTCGATGGTTTCCTCCTCCTTTGTGAGATAACGATCAACATAAGCGCCTTCAATTTTCGTAAAAATGTGGGTGAATGGCGGTTGCAAGGAGACGTCCGAAGAAAAAGAGAGTATTGTCCGCAGTGAATATCAAGGACGTTCGGCGCTGTGAGAACCAGAGCAACGCATTGCATATTGAAAGATCTACAGTAAAATAGTGTTTTGTCCAATGATCGGATTGACAAAAGACATATAAAGATATAATATAAAAACAGAATATTTTTAAAAATACGAATAGAATTGCTTTTTCTGTCCATTTGTATGGAACACGGAATCGGGTGAGAGTCCCGGCGAGTCGGTCACTGTGATGCTTCCAAGAGAAGATAAGTCAGATACGTGGGAAAAAGCGGTGCTTCTGCCGCAACCGGAAGACACGGGCCATATTGGCGTAGAGCGATCTGCGCTTTTTTCTGGGCGTGCTTTTCTTAGGAAGGCACGTCCTTTTATATTGGCATTTTACAATCCAATAAAGCAAATTAGGAGGAATACAGATGACCTTGCAGCAATTGAAATATGCGGCAGCCATAGCGGCAGCGGGAACCATCAGCGAGGCGGCGCAGGCTTTGTCCATTGCCCAGCCCAGCCTCACCAATGCCATGAAGAAGCTGGAAACAGAATTGGGAATCCGTATTTTTATGCGTACCAATAAAGGCGTTGCGCTTTCTCGGGAAGGAGAGGAGTTTTTGGCCTATGCCAGCCGGGTGACAGAACAGGCGACCCTGCTGGAAGAAAAATATAAAGGCAGAAAGATTGGAAAACAAAGCTTTTGTGTATCCGCACAGCATGACTCTTTCGCGATGAATGCTTTTGCGGATTTGATCAGGCTGTTTGGAAACGAGGCATATGATTTTTATTTGCGGGAGAATCAAACCGACGAGATCATAGAAGACGTGGTAAAACTGCGCAGTGAAATAGGAGTGCTTTGCCTGAACGAATATCAAAAAAACCGCATTCAAAGGATATTAAAGGATCGGGAATTGATGTTTGAATGTTTATTTGTTGCAAGTCCATATGTATGTGTCAGCTCAACAAATCCGCTTGCAGAGAAACATGCTGTGAAGCCGGAGGATTTGGAACCATATCCCTGTCTCTCCTTTGAACGCAAGACACGCGAAGCCGTTTGTTTGACGGAGGAGATCTTAAATACATTGAAACGCAAAAAGAACATTTGGGTAGGAGATCGGGCCACCTTGTTCAATTTATTGATTGACTTGAATGGCTATACGATTTGTCATGGGATCATTGGAGAAGGGTATAATGAAAAAGACATTGTAGCAATTCCACTGCTTATAGAGGATGCGGTGGAGGTCGGTTATATCGTCAATCAAAAAATTTCTCGCGGCAGCCTTTGCTCCCATTATATTGAAGCCTTGAAAAATCATGCGCAGCAAGCGCGCCTGTCTCCGTTTCATAAAATGCCTCTTTACTATTCAGCATAAGGAGTCATGCGTGTAATCTATATCAGAGCATATTTCGGGACACCTCTGATTTGCTGTAGGGAAGTCTATTTCTTGACTTGCACTGATAAAGTGGATATAATTAAAAAATCAGCAATTATATTCGATCAGGATGTCCGGGCCACAGACGACCGGACAACAAATTTTTACAGATCGCTGAACAATCTTAAAAATATATGAAGCTTCAGATGAGGAAACGAGTGGGAATCTCGTACGGTCACGCCACTGTGTAGCGGTTATACCGCAAAGTCAGGTCGTCATCTGGAGTCATATCCATCGTTTGAGCTTCGAGGGAAAGGGAGATGGATGCGGGAGCCTATGGAATTGTTCCGGACAGGCGGAATATAATAGGCTTTTGGGTATTGGCCCCTTTCCGATGGAGGAAAGGGGCTTTTTTAGCTGTTTTATTGAGGCGGGCGGTCTGTTTGGAAAGGGGGCTATCCCCCTTTTTCAAGAATGGCTGGGGCGCACAATAAAGAAAAATATAAAAAACAAAGGATGAGGTGGAAGCAATGAAGAAAAAGAAAACCAGCCGGATTATTGCCGTTTGTATGGCCACCATGCTGCTGATTGGCAGTGTTGGATGCAGCAGTGCGGAAGAAGGAGCGCGGGCGTCTGTGCCGGGCGGATCGGAGCAGGCAAGCAGTCTGTCCACAGATGGCGCACAGAACGAAAAACCTACCGATCAGAATGATCAGATTGTTATAGCTGGCTACCGCGATCCAGGCCGCGGCACAAAGGATCCCTATTATACAAACGTAAATCTTTATGTGTGGGAGCCGTTGATTGGAGAAACCGACCAGGGGGAGCCTGAACCGCGTCTCGCGACCAGTTGGGACCGCAATGAGGACGCCACTGTGTGGACCTTCCATTTGCGGGAGGGTGTCCAATTTTCGGATGGCGTGCCGTTTAACGCGGACGCTGTTTTGAAAAATTTTGAACGGTACCGCAACATGGGGGTGGTGTCCTCCACATTTTTCGCCTTTGACGTGGACGCTGTATATCCCGGCCTCCAGTCGGTGGAAAAGGAGGATGATTATACGGTCCGGCTGACCTTTGAGAACCCGATCCCGACGCTGCCCTATACAATGATTAATTTCGGCTGTGGGATGTTCAGCCCGGAATGCTACGACCCGCAGACGGGTGAATTTAAGGAATACTGCGTCGGTACCGGACCGTTTGTGATTTCCGAGCATGTACCGGACGAATATATCACATTGGAGCGCAACGAAAAATATTATGGGGATCCCGCTAAAGCAGCAAGCATCAAAATCCGTATTATTCCGGATCATGAAACGAGGATCGCCGCCCTGCGTTCCGGCGAGATCATGGGCGTCTATGACAACAACGCAATTTTGCCCCAATCGGCCAAAGAGCTTGGGGAAGCCGGCGGGTTTGTGGTTTCCTCCGCGCTTTCCGCAAATATCCAGTATCTCAATGTGAACAATCAGAATTTCCCCTTTAACGATGTGCGGATGCGCCGGGCCATGAGTATGATCATCGACCGCGATACGCTGCTCAATGATATCTACTGTGGCTATGGGAAAACAACCGTCAATGTCCTCAGCCCCATGTCCGTGTTTTATCAGGATATCCAGCCGGAATATAACCCGGAAGCGGCCAAGGCCCTGGCGGCCGAAGTGCTGCAGGGGCAGACGCCTACGGTCCGGCTGCTCACCGCGTCGACGTATAAAACAGATGCGGAGCTGATCAGTTATTGGCTTGGGGAGCTGGGGCTGAACGTACAGATTCAGGTATTGGACAGCGCCGCCGTCTCCGCCGCTTTGAAGGAGCGGGATTTTGATCTGTCCATGGGCTTTAAGGGGATGAACAACGCCGAGCCTGAAACCATGCTGCGCGGCTTTTTGCATACGGACGGGTTTATGAACAATGGCTTTGCCATGAGCGGGTATCACAATGAAGAAGTGGACGCTCTGCTGGATCAATTGAAGGACACGTATGATGAGGAGGAACGGGCGGCGCTCTTTAACCAGCTCCAGAAGATCGGAGCGGAGGAGCTGCCTGTGATCCCCCTGATCGCCGTTACCACGCTGGTGGTTCACAGCGACCAGGTCACGGGCTATGACGCCAAATTTACCGGGATTACACTTCCCGAAGTCGCCTGGGTCAGTTGAAATGCTGCGCTATATTGTCCGGCGTCTGTTCTCCGCCGTGCCGGTTCTGTTTGGCATCACCCTTTTGGCCTTTCTTCTGGGAATTTTAAGTCCGGGAAATCCGGCGGAAATCCTGTTGAGCAGCGGCGGTGAATCCGCCTATACTGCGGAGCAGTTGGCGGAGGTGGAACGTCAGCTTGGGCTGGACCGGCCCTATCCCCAACAGTATGTGCGATGGATAGGCGGCGTGCTTCAGGGGGACTGGGGTGATTCGTTTCGAACGAAGGAGCCTGTGCGTGAGGAGCTGTTCAGCCGGTTTGGCGTCACGATAAAGCTGGCGGCCGGCGCGCTGCTTTTGACTGTGATGGTGGGAATTCCATTTGGCGTTTTAAGCGCCGCCCGCGAAGGGGGACTGATGGACAGGCTCAGCCAGTGGGGCAGCATCCTGCTGCTGTCAGTTCCAAGCTTTTGGGCGGCAATCCTGTCGGTTGGCATTTTTGCCGAGCAGCTTCATTGGCTGCCAACAAGCGGCCAGGAGACGTGGCTGCATCTTGTGCTGCCTGCAATCGTGTTGTCTTTTTCCACGGTTGGCACCACGATCCGCCTGACGCGCTCCACAGTGATTCGGGAATTGAGCAGCCAGTATATCACAGCGGCGCGGGGAAAGGGCATTTCCCAACGGCTGATACTCGGCCGCCACGCCTTATCCAATGCGATTCCTCCGGTGCTGACGCTTTTGGGAAATTATCTGGGCGGTATTCTGGGCGGTTCGGTTGTGGTGGAATCGGTGTTTGCCATCAATGGAATTGGAAAATTTGCCCTGGATTCAATCGCTGTCCGCGACTATCCGGCCCTTCAGGGCTATGTGATGATCACCGGTTTTACATTTGTAGCCATCCATCTGCTGACAGACCTGTTAAGCATTTGGTTTAATCCGCAGATCCGCTTGGGGGGAGGCGCGGCGGCATGAAGCGAAAAAGTAAAATCGATCCATTGGCGGCCCTCGCGCTTTGCCTGCTGGGCCTTCTGTTAGCGGGGAGCCTGTTGGCGCCTGTTCTGGCGCCTTATCCCCCTACACAGATCAATATGGCGGAGCGGCTTCAGGGAATATCCGCCGCCCATCCGCTCGGCACAGATACCCTGGGGCGAGACCTGTTGTCCCGCGTGCTGTACGGCGGCCGCGTATCGGTGCTGACTGCGGCAGCAGCCACCGCGCTTTCCATGCTGTTGGGGCTGGCCGTCGGATTGATCGCCGGTTATCTGGGCGGATGGGCGGACGGCGTCATCACCTGGTTTACGAGCATCTTCCAGGGCCTGCCCTCCACCAGCGTGATGATCGCCCTTGCCGCGATTTTGGACCCGGGCGTGTCCAGCCTGCTGCTGGCGCTTGTTCTGACATCGTGGGCAAGCTTTTCACGGGTGGTGCGCAGCAGCGTGCTGCGTCTGCGGGAGGAAGCATATGTGGAGGGGGCGCGGTGCCTGGGAGCGGGACGGCTGCGGATCATCACCCGCTATCTGCTGCCGAATCTGCTGCCGGAGATCGCGGTACTGTTTACAACCCGCGTGGGAGGTGTTGTCCTTTCGGTCGCCTCCCTCAGTTTTCTGGGACTGGGTATCCAACCGCCGACCCCTGACTGGGGGGTGATGATCAGCGAGGCCCGGACCAGCTTTCGGACGGCTCCCATGCTGATTCTGGCGCCGGGCGCGTGCCTGATCATCCTTTCATTCGGCATCAATTACTTAGGGGAAATGCTGCGTGCACATTTTGATATTCGGGGCCGTACCCGGCAGATCGATTAGGAGGGGCATATGGGATCGGATATTCTGATCAACCGTCTCACAGTTGCTTTTGGAGCGGGCAGTGATGCAGCGGCGGTCAAAAATGTTACAACGCGGTTTTTCTCCGGACAGGTGACGGGCCTGATTGGGGAAAGTGGGAGCGGTAAATCGGTATTGGGCATGTCCATTTTAAGGCTGCTGCCCTCCAGCGCCCGTCTCAGCGGCGCAATCGAATTTGACGGGGAAAATTTGCTGTCCTTTTCCGCGCGGGAGATGCAGGCCCTGCGGGGAAGCCGGATCGGGCTGATCCCGCAGAGTCCGGGGGATTCGCTGGATAAAGTGCTGCGTATCCGCGTCCAGTTGGAGGAGGCTTTGCTGGCGCACAGTGGACAAGGCCGTAAAGAAGCGCGCCGCCGGGCGGTGGAATTGTTGAAGGCTTTTCACTTTGAAGATATCAACCGGGTGATGCAAAGCTATCCCTTTCAGCTCAGCGGCGGTATGCAGCAGCGCGTCGTCTCGGCGATGGGGCTTTCCTGCGGCCCGGAATGGCTCATCGCCGACGAACCTACAAAAGGGCTTGACGCGGTGCTGCGTGAGCAGGTGTACAGCCTGCTTGACGATATTGCGCAAAATCATATCAAAAGCATGATTATTATTACGCACGACTTGTCCCTGGCCGCGCGTGTCTGTCACAGACTGCTGGTGATGTATCAGGGACGCGTTGTGGAGGAGGGGCCGGCGGGGGAAGTGCTGGCATCCCCGCTTCATCCATATACCGCGGGTCTGCTGGCGGCAATGCCGTCCAGAGGAATGAACCCCCTGCCGCCGCCGGACCCGTCGGTTCCCGCCACAGGCTGTCCCTTTGCCGCGCGCTGCACACAGCGGCTGGACCGCTGTACCGGCACTGTGCCGCCTATGCGGGCGCAGAGCGGGCGGAAAGCGAGGTGCTATCTCCATGCTGACGGTTGAACATCTCGGAAAAACCTTTGTGTCCGGCTTTGGACGCAGGGTAAAAGCGGTGCGGGATGTTTCGTTTCATATCAAAGCGGGGACAACCTTTGGGCTGATGGGAAACAGCGGGTGCGGGAAAACAACCCTGTCCAGGATGATCCTGCGCCTGCTTGACAGCGATTGCGGCCGCATCCTGTTTGACGGGCAGGATATCACACATCTGCGGGGAGCGGCGCTCAAAGCCCTGCGCTGTCAAATGCAGCTTGTATTTCAGCACCCGGAATCATCGCTCAACCCGCAGATGACCCTGCGCGAGAATCTTTTGGAGCCTTTGCGGATCCATCGCCTGTATGATAAGAACCAGCGTGAACGACGGATCCGGGAACGGCTCGAGTGGGTCGGTCTTTCCGAAACGCTGCTCAACCGCTATCCGCATGAGATCAGCGGAGGCGAAGCCCAACGGACGGTCATCGCACGGGCTTTGGGGTTGGATGTGCGCTTTTTTATCCTGGATGAACCCACATCGATGTTGGATGTTTCCGTACAGGCACAGATTATGCGCCTGTTTTCCAGTTTGCAGCGGCGGCTGGGTCTTACATATCTTTTGATCTCCCACGATTTGGAGGTTGTGCGTTGGCTCAGCCAGGAAATCGCCTTCATGCATGAGGGGGCTATTGTAGAGCAGGGACCGACAGAACAGGTATTGGCAAAACCCTCTCAGGAATTCACAAGAACCTTGATCCGAAGTTTTCAAGCCATGTAACGTCGGCCTTAAGTATAATCCCCCGGCTAAAAAGCCGGGGGATTATACTTGTCTGCTCTGTGGTGGAATTTATTCCTGTTCAAGCAGCTTCAGTACCTGCTGAACATTTTTTCTTCCAAATGATATCGTTTTTTCATTCAGCACCAAGCAGGGGACACTCATCACCTGATATTTCTCCCGCAGGTCAGGAAAGTGGTTCAAATCATAAACCTCAGCGGTGATGACATCGTTTTCGGCCGCGATCCGCTGAGATGCGGTGACAAGTTCCGGGCACATGGTACAGGAGAGGGATACGAGTACCTGCAGGGCCATTGGCCGGCGGATAGTTCGGATTTGTGCAGCCGTGTCGGGGTCTAAGGGCTGGCCGGGACCTGCCGCGTTATAAAGTCCCAGGATAAAGCAGGTGAATTCATGACCGCCTGGAACGCCGTGGAAAGCAAGGCCCGTCCAGCTCCCATCCGGCCGGAAAATCCGGACGCAGGGCAGATGGGCAACCTCGCTGTCCTCCGCTGTTTCCACGGTCAGCATCTCTGTCAGAGCGCACAATTGTTCCATATACTGCCGCAGCTCCCCGGAGAGCGGCGTACCGTCCAGATAGAGCCGCAGAACAAGCGGCGAGGCCATCCGGCCAAACACAGTTTTAAGCTGGGCCAGCATATCGGCGGAAAATATGCCGCCTTGTATTTCTGCCGGCGCATCGGCCGGCGCGGCGTCACTGGACGGTGTGGAAAACTCCGGCCGCAGCCCGGTCCTGCGCTGCGCCGCGGCTGCCCATCGCTCAAGCTCTGTGGCGGCTAATGCTCCATCGCCCACGGCGGTGACCACCTGGCGCAGAGGCTTGACGCACACATCGCCCGCAGCGTACAGGCCTGGCACGGTTGTGCTCTGGGATCGGTCGGTGATCACATAACCATGCTCGTCCAGTTGGGCAAGATCGTGGATCAATTCCGTGGCTGGCTCATAACCTGCAAAGACGAATATACCAAAGGTTTCTCCCTGTGGAGGTCTGTATTCGGTAGTCTTTCCGGTGGCGGTGTTGTGGTAACGCAGGCTGCGCAGGGCGTTGTCTCCAGACGCTTCCTCCACCACTGTATTGGTGAGTACGGTGACCTTCTCATGGTTGCGGGCGGCGTCTGCCGTGGCCTTGGCGCAGGAGAAATCGGCTTCCCGGATAAGGATAGTCACATGACGGGCGTACTTCGTCAAAAAGACGCTTTCCTCAGCGGCGGCAAAGCCCCCTCCGACCACAAATACATCCTTACCGGTAAAAAATTCCCCATCGCAGGTGGCGCAGTAGGCAACTCCCCGGCCACGGAACGCCTCCTCTCCCCGAAATCCCACCATCCGGGGGTGCGCCCCGGTGGCCAGCAGGACGCCAAAGCACTGTTTCTCACCTCGGCTGGTTTGAACGCGCTTGATATTTCCGGCCAGTTCCAGACCTGTGACCTCGGCCAACAGAAATTCGGCCCCAAAAGATTGAGCTTGACGGCGCATGGTTTCGGTAAGCCCGGCGCCGCTGGCCCGTTCCACACCGGGATAGTTTACGACCTCTGAAGTGATGGTAATCTGTCCGCCAAAATGCTCTTTTTCGACTACAAGTACCCGATAGCGCGCCCTAGCCAGGTACAAAGCGGCGGTCAACCCTGCTGGACCGCCGCCAATAACGACAACATCATAGAGCTGCTTTGTATCAATCATAGCATGACCTCAACGGCACGGACAACCGGCCTCCTCAGAGCTGCCCCACCAAGTCAAGGCTGGGCTTCAGAGTTTCGGCTCCAGGCTGCCATTTAGCTGGGCAAACTTCATCTCCATGGGCGGCTACAAATTGGCTGGCCTGCACCCGGCGCAACAATTCATCGGCATTGCGGCCCACATTGCCGGCAAGAACTTCATAGGCTACGATTTTACCTTCGGGATTAACAATAAAGCTGCCGCGTTCCGCCACACCGTCAGACTCGATGTATACCCCAAAATCTCGCGCCAAGGTATGGGTGGGGTCGGCCAGCATGGGGTATTGGATTTTGCGGATGCGCTCGGAGGCATCGTGCCACGCTTTATGAACATAGTGCGTGTCACAGGAAACCGCATAGATCTCACAGCCCGCAGCTTGGAACGAGGCGTACTTGTTGGCCAGATCCTCCAGCTCGGTAGGGCAAACGAAGGTAAAATCCGCGGGGTAGAAGAAAAAGACGCTCCACTTACCAAGTACATCCTCTTTTGTGACGGTACGGAATGCGTCGTTCTGATAGGCTTGGACCGAAAAATCTGAAATTTCTTTTTGGATCAGGGACATTATCAAGACCTCCAGTATAATGATATCGGTTAGCTATAGCTAACCGATATCATTATACTGGAGTAACATCGTGGTTGTCAAGTATTTCCTGAATCCGCTGCTTACAAATAATAGTTTTCTTTTCCTGGGCGAACGAGGGGGTATGGTCGAGTTGTTTCTTGCGATTTTATAGTTCACAGCAATTGCAAAAGCCTTGAAATACAAAAAATAACCGCCCTTTCCTGAGAAAGTAAGCAGTTATTTTTGCAATCAGGGGTTTTGCACAAGAGTGTTGAAACCCTTGACAAATACATTTAAATGTGCATAAAGAATTAGAAATTACTGGATGTGAATGCCGTCATGAGAGGGGACAAATCCTGTTTTTGGAACCGAGCGTGGGGATGAATATCCCGATCATCATCAAATATCCCCTCTGGAAGATGACCGCTCAAAATTCCAAGTTGGAGATGTATTGTCAGGACTGTACAATCAGGGACACAACCTGCAAAGATAAAAAGGCCATCCTAAAGCGGCCTCACCGTTCCCGGCTGAGGATTGAGAACCCACATGATCGCCCAAAAGGATGCGTTCAATGGACGGAGCGAACCAAAGCGGAGGTGCTGGATATATATACGCTCTGGCAGAAGCAGCGCGGTGTTCCTCTGTCCGATAAAGCGGAGTCAGGCTGATGAGAGTATTCGCCGGTCTGTCTTTTTGTTTTGCCGTTTGCTCTGCATATCTTATTCCAGATTCTTTGCCAACCATTACTTGTAGAATTTTGCAGGCTTTCAGCGGTAGAATAAAGGTATGAAAGCATCGGAAAGAACGATTTTACACGTCGATTGTGACGCCTTCTATGCCTCAGTGGAATGCCTGTACAACCCTGCCCTGCGTGGAAGGCCGGTGGCGGTGGTGGGTGATCCTGAGCTGCGCCACGGAATCGTACTCGCCAAAAGCCAGGAGGCCAAGCTGTTTGGTGTCCAGACTGGGGACGCGCTTTGGCAGGCACGGCAGAAGTGCAAAGAGATCACCTTTGTTCCCGCCCATTTTGAGAAATATCTTTCTTTTTCCCGTATGACCAAGGAGATCTTTTCGGAATATTCCGACCGTTGTGAATCCTTTGGGCTGGATGAGAGCTGGATTGACCTGACCGGCTGTACAGAGCTGTTCGGGGACGGACCGGCAGTCGCAACCCAAATCCGTCGGCGGATAAAAGAGGAGCTGGGAATTACCGCCTCGGTAGGGGTGAGCTTTAACAAGGTCTTTGCCAAATTGGGCAGCGATCTAAACAAACCGGACGGTATGACAGTGATTGCCTATGACGGGTTTAAAGAACAGGTATGGCCGCTGCCCGTAAAGACTTTGCTCTATGTGGGCCGGGCCACCACAGGCAAGCTCAAATCCTATGGGATCACCACCATCGGGGCGCTGGCCCAGGCCCCGATTACTTTTCTGGAGCACCGGTTCGGCAAAATCGGCCGGATGCTCTGGATGTTCGCAAATGGACTGGATACCTCGCCGGTGAGCAACATCGGAGCAAAATCACTGATCAAGAGCATCGGCAACTCCACTACAGCCCCACGGGATCTGATAACTGACCAGGAGATCAAGATCACTCTGTATGCCCTCTGTGAGAGCATATCGGCCCGGCTGCGGGAGCATTCCTTTCGCTGTAAGACGGTGGCGCTCACCATCCGGGACAGCAGTTTAACCAGCTTTGAGCGCCAGCTTGCCTTAAAGCGGCCAAGCTGTATCACTCAGGAGCTGTTTGACGCAGCCTTTAGCCTCTATAAGCAGCATCATAAATGTGGATTGCCTGTACGCAGCTTGGGAGTGCGGGCGGCGAATCTGATGCTTATCGACTGTATGCAGCTCTCCATTTTCCCTGATGTGGCGAGGGCGCAGAAGCAGGAGCGGCTTGAGGAGACGGTAGATGATATCCGGCGGCGTTTTGGTCACTTTGCAGTACAGCGCGGGGTAATGCTTACCGACCCAGTCCTTGCCATCAATCCCAAGGAGGATCATATCATCCATCCAATTGGGTTCCTTAACTAAAAAGGACGCCTTTGCCCATACTAACAATGGGCGGAGGTGTTTTTTTGATACGGAAGGTCTATGTAGAGGTGACAGCGCACTTTGATTTGGAAGGAAGCATGACGCCGCTGGAGATTTTCTGGGAGGATGGCCGGCGGTTTGAAATTGATCGGGTGCTGGACCGGCGGCGCGCTGCCAGTCTGAAGGCCGGCGGGGTGGGGATTCGGTACCTCTGCCGGATACGTGGGAGGGAAACTTACCTGTTTTATGAGGAACCTCGTTGGTTTGTGGAAGGGAAATAGCCGTCCCATCCAAAAACGGCGCAAAGGCCGCTGCTTCTCAAACGTCTGATCTCTGCGCAGTGATCTTTGGCAGCGCGGCGGTACAGGTTTTAATAGCCTGCAAGGTCATGCTGCCCAAACTGCGTGGACAAAAGTGGTGTGTTAAGCCGGGAGCAATGGAACATGAGGTGTTCCTTGCAATTTTTCTTGTATATCTTATTATCCTGTAGTATAATAAACGCGTTGGTTAGCTAAAACTAACTGATTTATAATAATGCGATTATTGAAGGGCCTGACACAAATACTTTGTGTGGAGAAGGGAATATGACATTACAACAACTCAGATATTATTGTATGGCATGCGAATGCCGCAATATCACCAAGGCGGCGAAAAGATCTTTTGTGACCCAGCCAGCGGTGACTGCGGCTATCCGGGAATTAGAAAAGGAATACGAAGTGCGCCTGATGGACAAGGATGGCAAGCACATCAGGCTCACCAAGGCCGGCGAAAGCTTTTATAAATATGCATCCCAGATGTTAGATCATGCAAAAAAGTTCGATAGCCAAGTGCAGGACTTAGCCAACCATTCCAAAAGCCTGCGGATTGGGCTTACGAAGTCGGCAGGATCTTCGGTTTATATGGAATACTTTTTAAATGAGGCGGAATTTTATCGGGATTTAGAGCTTAAGCTGACGGTGGATTCTACATTGAAGCTTCTGGAAGAACTCCGGGAGAAGGAGCTGGATATTGCGCTGATCATAAACCATGGCAGCGACCCTATGGACGATCTGGGGTGGGTAGAGCTTAAAAAGACGGAGATGCTTTACTGTGTCTCAAAAATCCATCCATTAGCGCAGGCGGAACAGTTCACGGTGTCCATGATTGCAGGGGAGAAAATGGTTTCCACACAACATGACCAGCACAAGTCGGAGGCCTTAAAAAAATTGTTTTTGCAGCATGGCTGTGAGGACGATCCCCAAGTGGTCTGGCGGTTCGACCAATTAAGCACGGCGCTTAAGATGGTGGCGGCAAATCTGGCGACCGGTTATTTCCCGGCGGACGGAATCTGCCAGTACGAAGGGATCGTAGGACGGCCTGTGGAGGGGGACGCTCCCATTCCGATCTGCGCCGTATGGGGGAAGGATGGCTGGAGGCGCGAGGAGGTCCAACGGTTTGTAAATGGGATAGCAAGGTTTTATAGGGCGGCCCGGTAGCGGGCCGCCCTTTATAGTATTTTTATCTGTGCTCCTGCATTTCGATCGTATGGATAATTTTATCCAGTCGCGTTTTGAACCTATCTATTATTTTTATTTATCGATTAAAAATTTGTTTGATTTTACAAAATCACAAAAATACGGTATAGTTAGCTATAGCTAACCTACAAGGAAAATCGGAGGAGTGGAGCATGAACCGAGGAATCATAGAACACAAGAAGGGGCTGGCTGTGGCGGCCATGACAGCCTTTCTGGTGATTTTGTTTTTCACTCTGATCTGCGTGGGACGCTACCCCATAAGTCCTCTGCGGGCTTTCGAGATTATGGGAAAATCCCTGCTCGGCAATACAGAGGGGCTTGACGCTTACGAATCAAGTGTCATTCTAAGCATCCGGCTTCCCCGGATCCTCATGGGACTCCTGGTAGGAGCGGGGCTTTCTGTTTCTGGCGTCGTCTACCAAGCGGTTTTTGGAAATCCGCTTGTAAGTCCCGATATTCTTGGTGTCTCATCAGGAGCCGGTTTTGGCGCAGCATTGGCGATTCTGTTTTCGGCAGGTATGGCGGCAACACAGGGTATCGCTCTTTTATTCGGACTTCTGTCTGTTACAACGGTCTTAAATCTGTCCCGAATTAAGAGACGCAGCGAGCTGTTCGTATTGGTGTTATCAGGGGTCATCGTAAAATCCATGTTTGACGCCATGGTTTCTTTCATCAAGTACGTAGCGGATCCGGAGGACAAGCTGCCTGCAATTACCATGTGGCTCATGGGAAGCCTGGCAAATGTTTCCTACCGGGACGTTGTCCTCTGCGCTGCGATCGTGCTGCCCTGTCTGATTATTGCCATGGCGCTGCGGTGGAAGATGAATCTTTTATCTTTGGATCAAGACGAGGCCAGATCTTTAGGCATCAACGTAAAGAAGCTGCGGCTGGCTGCCATTCTGCTCTCAACTTTGATGACAGCAGTCACTGTATCGGTCTGTGGGATTATCGGCTGGATTGGACTGGTGATCCCCCACATTGCCAGACTCCTCATTGGAAATGATCATCGAAGCCTGATTCCAGCCAGTGCGCTTATGGGTTCTATTTATCTGTTGCTGATTGACACAGCGGCCCGGGCGGCCACGGCTGGCGAGGTGCCTCTATCCATATTAACTGCGATGGCCGGCGCGCCTTTCTTCGCAGTGATTCTCAGAAAAACATCGGGAGGCCGAGCATGATACTGGAAGTAAAAAACGGCTGTTTTTCTTATGGGCACAGGGAAGTATTGAAAAACGTCTCCTTCGATCTGGAAGAACGGAAAATCATGACGGTCTTAGGACCCAATGGGGTAGGAAAGACCACGCTTTTAAAGTGCATTATGGGTTTTCTCCGATGGGACAGCGGGGAAACCGTGATAGCCCAAAGGAACCTGAAGGAGTATTCCGATAAGGAGCTTTGGAGGGAGGTTAGCTACGTGCCTCAGGCAAAGCAGGGTGTGTTCTCCTATGGTGTCCTGGAGATGGTCGTCATGGGGCTTGACAAGGAAAACAGCTTCTTCTATACACCGAAAAAGGATCAGTTTGATCGTGCCAACGACATGCTAAAGGAGCTTGGAGTCGGCAAGCTTGCGGATTGGTATTGCAACGAGCTTTCAGGCGGTGAGTTGCAGATGGTAATGCTGGCACGAGCCATGGTTTCAAGGCCGAAGCTCTTAATTTTAGATGAGCCGGAGTCCAACCTGGATATGAAAAATCAATTACGGGTTCTGGATGCCATTGAGTACACCAACAAGGAGAAGAACACCGCTTGCGTTATCAACACCCACTTTCCCAGCCATGCGTTGCGGCTTTCGGATAAGACGCTGCTTTTGGGGCCGGGCCATAAGCAAAAATTTGGAGCTACGGCGGAAATAATCTCTGAGGAAAATATCGAGGAATTTTTTCAAACACGGGCAAAGATTGTAAGCTTTACCGCTGATAAAAAGAAATACCAGATGATCGCGCCCTATCGGATTGCCGGCAAAATATAGAGAAATTAAGGAGGAGGCGTTATGAAATACGCAGTTTTAGGCCGTTCAGGAATGAAGGTATCTCGAATATCTATGGGTACCCACCATCTGGACAATCCATCGGATGTGGACAAGCACGTAAGAAATTTTTTATATGCTTATGAAAAGGGAATCAACTTTTTTGAAACCTCCGTCACCTATGGAGACGGGTATTCGGAACTGATCCTGGGGGAGGCTGTTAAGGAGATGAAAAGGGGAAAGCAACCTTTTTTCATCATGTCGAAAACTCACGCAGGAGATCATGAGACATTTCGAAGGGATCTGGAAAATTCCTTAAAACGGCTGGGGTTGGAGCAAATCGCCGCTTTTACTTGCCTTTGGGGCGTGAAAAGCGGCATGGAGTGGAATGGCGCGAAATCCTACGGGGCCATAAGGGAGATGGAGAAGGCCAGGGAGGAAGGCCTTATCAGATACATCGCCATCTCCACCCATATGAAAAACCAGGAGCTTAAACAGGTCATGGATGATTACCCCTTTGACTTCAATGTCCAAGGCTTTAACGTTGTCAACAGCGCCTGCCGAATGGATGGGGTGAAATCCACTTGGGAAAGCGGCTCGGGGTGCATCGCCATGAATCCCTTGGCGACAGGAGATATACTGAAATATCCGCATATCTTCAACGCTATCCGCATCCGCGAGGCTCAGAGCCTAGTCCAGGCCGCTTACGCTTACGTGCTTTCGGTGCCATGGGTCCATTCTGTGCTTGGGACCTTTAATTGCGAGGCCCAAATCGATGAGGCTCTGGCTGCTCTGGATGAGACGCCCTACTGCAGCGAGGAGCTGCAAGAGGTCGGACTCCGTTTGAAAAAGAGAATCGAGAGCTGTTCCTTAAAGGAGCGGATCGAAGCTGGAAAGCTCCTGCGCCAGAGGCCCTATATTTTAAGAGAGGAGGTGGCGGCTCTGATGGGGGTTTATCCCTTGAGCGTTTAGGGGCAGTCATACAGACGCTTGACAGGGTGTTTTCAAGCTTGGTAATTATGATGTCATATATGGAGGAATAAGAACATGAGAAAAATACTCAGCCTGATTTTGGCAGCCGTTTTTTCCCTGACCGCCTGTTCTGAGGCGGGGGGAAGCCAAGGGTCTGCTGTGGTGCAAGAGCCGGCGGCAACAGCGAGCAGCTCTGGTGAGGTAATTGAAAGCTATACAGTCACAGATGTGAGAGGCAAGGAGATTGCTTTCGACGCTGTCCCTGAGCGGGTCGCTACCGTTGGAAAACCTTTCCCCTCCCTTTACTACGCTATCGAAGGGGCGACAGACCACATTGTCGGATGCAATCCGTCTTCGATTAAGGCGTACAATGAAAGCGTATTGCGGTACATGTATCCGCAATTGGAAAATGCGGTTACGGATTGGTGCAATACGGATTCCACCGTCAACATCGAGGAACTTTTAAAGCTGCGTCCCGATGTGGTGTTCATCTATTCTACCGATGACCAGGAAATTGAGAAGATAGAAGATGCCGGGATTAAGGTTGTGGCCCTTCGGAGTGCAGAGTTAGACAGTGTAAAGGAAAATTTGCAGATCATAGCGGCAGTTTGTCAAAAGGAGGAGAGAGGTAAACAACTGATACAGTACATCGAGGAGCAGATTGTCGAGGTGACATCCCGCCTGACTGATGTGGCTGAGGAGGATAAGCCGTCGGTTATCGAATTTTATAGCGATATGAATGTATCCGTCAGCCAGTACGACCATTGGATGATTCCCAGTGGAGCAAAAAATCCGGCTGAAGGGTTGACCGGCAAGATGTCAGAGGTAGATATGGAGCAAATTCTTGTGTGGAATCCAGATATTATATATATCGGAAACCATTCTGATCTGATGCCTTCGGATCTTTTGGAAAACAAGCAGGAGGGCAGAGATTGGTCTATTGTCAACGCTGTAAAGAACAATCAGGTTTACAAAATTCCAATCGGTGCTTATCGTTGGGATCCAGCCGGCGCAGAAACACCCCTTATGGTCAAGTGGGCTGCAAAGCTCCAATACCCGGAGATTTTTGAGGATATGGATATGAGGCAAGAGGTAAAAGATTTCTTCGATTACGTTTATCAGTATCAATTAACAGACGAACAGGTTTCGGAGATTTTGGACAACAGACAACAATGATGAGGAACGGAAGCTTTTTAAGGCCGCATGGAAGATTTTAAAAAACAGGAGGTGCGTTAGCTGCCGGGACTGGAAGCATATAAGCACTGGGACTGCGGCCTTTAGGGCATAAAGAGGGCGGCGGCCCAGATCTGAAAGGAGAAATAATCTAATGAAAACGATCACAGTACTGGAGAATGGGAAAAAATTTGAATTCAGCTTTGAGGACATGCTGAAGTATCACGGAGTCGGCTATCCGGGCGGTGTGGCCCATGCTTTTCAGGTGATGCAAAGGGCCTTCCCGCTTTTAGACGACGGAAAGCTTTTAGAACGCCGAAAGATTGAGCTTGTGACTGCATTCCCCGGCCCAGGCGGACGGGATGCCTTCGAGCTTGTAACCCGTTGCGTCACCGATGGACGAATTCATGTGGACAAGGATATGCCTGAGGCAGCGGGAATCCTTGAAAGTCCACATGGAAGATATTATTTCCGCTTTACATACAAAGAGAGGCATGTAATCGTTACTATCCGCCCCGGTTTCGTACATCAGGATTTCATCAATATGGCGAGAAGGGAGAACCGAACTGAGCAGGAAGAAAAAATCTTGGCGCAAATGAAGCAGGATATGGCGAAACGGCTTTTGGACGCGAATCCGGAAGATATCTATGACGCGGTGATTGCGGAGTAAGAGGAGCACAATGCTGCACGCTATGTAAACATAGACCACCGCGCGGTTAAGCCATTTGCCGGATGGCTGGTCAAACATTTGAAATCTATAAGCCCCCGGTTTGTTAGATCCCAGCAGTCTCCTTTTTCGTCAAAGTATTTTATATAAAAAGGCTGTTATACAAATTTCACTGTATAACAGCCTTTTTTTAAATTTTAAAAGAATAAGGCAAAACGAACTCTCCGCCACGTTTGTAAGCAAGTGACATAGTGTTCGTCGGACCCTTATTTGCAGAGTAAGTGTTCGAAATCACTATGCGCAGGGCGCAGGTACTTTCTTTCGAAGATAAAAATGCCTGGTGCGGTAAACGGTCGAAATTTCAATTTACAGAACACAGACGGAAATTTTTAAAATAAAGGAGAAACGATCAATCTTGACAGGCATGTTTTGACGCCAGTCGGTTCTGGTCAACCCTCTCCATTTAACCATCGGGAAAGTTCCGGTGTGATGGGAACCTCCACTTTGTCATTACTCTGCAATTTCTTAATAAACAAAGTATAACCACGCCAGGAAGGCGTAGCTATAAGGATATGCCGGTTGTACTTGCGTATTATCCGCGGATAAACCTTCCGTATCCAGGTTCTGCCAGGATTTTGTCATCTTCCATGACCACTCTGCCCCGAACAATGGTGGAGATCACCTTGCCGTGGAGGGTCTGTCCCCAGAGGGGGTCCAGATGGGGTTTTGAATAAATGGGAAATTTCTCGTCCACCGTCCAGACCTTCTCCATATCGCAGATGGTAAAGTCCGCGTCGGTACCGATGTGGTTGCCGCACTTCTCCGCCCAGCCCAAGGCCCGGGCGCCGTTGATACTGGTGACTTCCACAAGCTTCTCCAACGTCAGTTTGCCGGCGTTGACGGCGTCCAGCAGCAGACTGCCGTAGTAGTCCTCTCCTTCTACCCCCTGACCGGATGCGAACGCCTCCTCGGGGTTGTAGTGTTTTGCCAGGTGAGGGGAGTGGTCGCTGCCCAGAATGTCCACCGTGCCGTCATTTACCGCTGCCCAAACATGATCCCAATTTGGGGCCGCGGCATGGCCCAGGGCGATGGTGCTGCCGTTATTCCGATTATAGAGGGTATCGAAACAGCGGATACTGGTAGGCAGGATTTCTACGCTGGCCAGAATGTCCATATCCCCCTGGCGTTTCAGCATCCGGATCAGGTCGATATAGCCGTCGTGCCAGCAGTGGAGGGCCCACCACTTGCAGCCGGTCTTGCGGAAGAAATAGGCCAGCTCCCAGGCTGCGCTGCTCATCTCCTCGTCGCCGTAAAGCTGATGCAGGACATTCATCAGCGTCTGGGGTTCCCCGCTCTCTTTAATGCGCTTCACATTTCCCAGATACCAGTCCATGTTCATAGGGTGTATGGAAACATACTTTCCGGTCTTGGCCGCCGCGGCCAGGCATTGGTGCAGCTCATAGCTGTCGCCGCAGCGGAAGTTTTCCTCCAGAGGGGCGCTGTTCTTCATCTCCATGATCTTGAAGCAGGATGCCCCTGCTTCCACCAATCGCGGCAGACTCCCGCTGTGGAAAGCCAGGGGGCTGGGGATGGGAGCAAAATCCACCACTGCATGGCGCTCGCCGCAGTCCACCGCATACTGGAAATCCTCGGGGGAGGCAATGCCCCGGGTCAGGTTGTTGGGCATGACGCAGACGCTGGTAACACCGCCATGGGCTGCCGCCATGGTACCAGTGGTATAGTCCTCCTTGTCCTCCACACCGGGTTCCCGGATGTGGGTGTGGAAATCGATCATTCCCGGAAGGACATATTTGCCGTCGGCGTCGATGATCCGACTGGCCTTTGCTCCAGGACAATGACCGATATAGGCGATCTTCTCTCCAATGACCCCGACATCGGCCTTCTCAAAGTCATTTCCAATATGCACCATTCCGTTGCTGATTAACAGATCGAAAATCAATGTTCTTCCCCCTTTTTCAAGCCAGGCCCTTTTTCTCCGCCAGCTTTCGAAAGGCTGCGGCCATCCGGTCCATAGCGGCAAAACTGTCCTTGTCGTCCCAGAAGCAGCCGGCGATGAGCCGCAGGTGACCGTTGCCCATGTCGCCGTAGAATTTGCCATCGTTAAGGCTCACCAGAGCTTCCTTTGCCAGATAGGCGGTGATCTCGCTGGAATCCCCCAGTTTTGAAATATCGATCCAGACGAAGAAGCCAGACTCCGGCATCTGCATCGAAACACCGGGGATGTTGTTAAAGAGCTTGTAGGCGTATTTGCGGCGGTTGTCGTACTTCTTCATATAATCCTGGATAAAGCTGTCGTCCCGGAAGGCGGGCATGACCGCCAGTTGGGCCAGCGTACTGGTGGCGCCCTGGATATTGACGGCGGCGCCGTAGTAGGTATCCATGATGGTATCCGTGGCATAGGTCCAGCCCACCCGGAAACCGCTGAGTCCCATTCCTTTGGAAACGGAGCAGACAGTCACAGTGCGCTCCCACATCCCCGGAAGCTGGCAGATGCAGACCATTTCATGCTCCGGGAAAACGGTATCTTCAAAGGCCTGGTCGCAGACACAAATCAGGTCATGCTCTACACAGAAGGCCGCTAACTCCTCCAGCTCTTTGCGGGTGTAGACGGTGCCGGTAGGGTTGTTGGGGTTGGTGAGCAGCACCATCTTGGTCTTGGAAGTGACCCGCTTCTCGTACTCCTGGATGCGGATATGGTAGCCGTCCTCAGGGTAGGTGGGTACCCGGACAGTGGCTCCTCCTATCAGCTCGGGATTGAGGAAGTTGCTGGGATAGCTGGGGTCGTGGACCATCACCTCGTCGCCAGGTTCGATCCAGGGCATCATGGCGAAGATAAGGCCGTTATCGGAACCGGGGTTGATGATAATGTTCCGGTTCGGGTCAAGCTGAAAGCCGTATTTCTTCTCGATACGGGCGGCGATGAGCTTCTTCAGCTCCGGGTTGCCGATGGGCATAGTGTAGTGGGCGGGGAACCCGTTCTGCAGCTCTTTGATTGCGGCGTCCAGTACGGGTTGGGGGATTGAAGGGTCGGGCATAAAGGGATCAGCCCAACTCATCAGTGCCACACCGGCAGACTTCATCCGCTCCGCCACATCGCCGACATCCGCCTTCTGGGCGGTGGAAAAAAGTCCGCCGTCCAGCTTGGCAAAGGCGGGCTTCATTTTGGTCTTGATATGTTCCATCTTAATAAACCTCCTGCTCGGCTTGCTGAAGAACCCCAGGGGATGCCTGGGGTTCTGTTGTCAAAGGATTCATTACTGAATACCGATCATCGCGAAGATAATAGCAATAATAGCGGCGATGGTGGTGTTCAGAACAGTGGTAACCGCCAGATGCTTATAGCCTTCCTTGTGAGTAACATTGCAGGCGTTGAGAGTCAGCACAATCGCGCTGTTGTGAGGCATCGAGTCAAAGGTCAGGGAGGACACGCAGATGACCCGGACCAGAGAGGCGGGACGGCCGCCCATGGCCAGCAGGGTATCCTTGAAGCTGTCCAGCACAAACCGAACGCCGCCGGTGGCGGAGCCGGAGACTGCGGCGATAGCAGCCACCGCCACAAAGGCAAAGATATAGGGGTTGCCGCCGGAGATCTTCTCCAGTCCTTTGAGAAGCAGGTTATAACCGGGGACGGCGGTGACGATGCTGCTGAAGCCGATGATGGCGCAGGTGGAGACTACCGATTGGGAGCTTTTGGCCGCCTTGTTCAAGGTAGCGATCGTGCCGGAAACACCGCCCAGGCGCTTCCAGAAAAGCACCAGGCAGACGATGGCGCCCAGGTAGAGGGAAGCGTAGGCTGGCACAGCGAAGACATTGAGGGCAACCAGCACCACGCCAATGGGAGCGATCACCAGAGCGGGATGGGGCAGCCCGGCCTTGTTCAGATCCACATCAAAGCTTTCGTCGGGCAGTGGGACAAAGTGTTCCCCCCGTTCCCTGGCCTTCCTGGCCTGCCGGTGGAGATAGTAGCCGTTGGCGATGAAAAGAAAGGCGGAAACGGTAATACCAGTGATGGGACCTGCGGCGGCAGGGATCCCAAAAGCCTCGGTAGAAAGAATGTTAGCGTTGGTAGTAACGCCGGGGAGAGACTGTTGGGAAACACAGGCGCCCAGCACGCAGGCGGGGATGAGGGAACGGGGGATGTCGCCGACCTTAAAGAAAGCGCAGGCCAGGGGATAGACGGTAAAAATAATGACAAAGACGTTAATACCGCAAAAGACCAGGATCCATGAAACGGTGAACACCGCAAGGACAATGGCCTTGGTGCCTGATTTTCTGATGATTGCGTTGGCGATGGACTCAGTCATCCCAGTGGCCTCTAAGAAGCAGCCCAGAAGCTGGCCGCCCAGAAAGAGCGGAAACATGGAGATAATAGAGTTGGCCACGCCGCCCAGATAGGTGGAGTAACCGCCGATAAGGCCGACGCTGCCGGTACCCGCTACGATAAAGGCGGCAATGCTGGACAGGATAATCAGGTTCAGATTCTTCAAGGAACCAACCACAATGATCCCCAGAGCAACGAGAATGCCGATGATACTGATTACTTCATTCATACTGTAAACCCTCCCAATAATACCGTTTTTGCATGCGGGGACCGGGAAACCTTGAAAGGACGCTTCCCGGCCCCCGTATTATGACTGCGGCGAACCCTGAATCAGATCTCTTTGTAAAGGTTCCACTTGTCGTTGTAGCTCTCGGGGGCGATGACACCCTGAACAGCGCCCCGGGTCCAGTCGATAGTGGCGCCGCCGGCCACTTCATAGCCGGGCAGCATGATGCGGAAGGCATTCTCGTTTTTGCCGCCTGCCCTCAGGAAGGCCCGGCGGCCGCTCTTGACCACCATGGCGATGCTGCGCATGGCGGAGATGTCTTTGTCGGGAGCACCTTCCACGGCGATAAAGTCAGCGGGCTTGCCGGCGGCCAGTACACCGGCCTTGCTGCCGGCGATTTTGGCCGCGCCGGATGTGGCTGCATTCAGGGCCTGGACGGGGGTCATCCCGCACTCCACCAGCAGCTCCAGTTCCTTCACAACGGCGACGGTGCCGTCCATTGGTTGGGAGGGGAGTGTCTCGGTACCAACACCGATGGCGACGCCAGCTTTGATGGCCTCTGCCACCACCGCCTTATGCTCGATCGAGAATTCCTCGGGTGTGTTTACCATGCAGGGAACATAGCTGATGCCCTTCTGCGCCATGACGGCCAGGTTTTCCTTGCCAATACGGCGGCCTTCCAGGATGGTGTCGGCGCCGGCATCGATGCAGGCAGAAATCGAAGGATCACCGCTGGCTGCCGTCATCACCTTTTTCTCCGCGCCGTGGGCGTGCTTTACCAGATCATGGATCTCCTTGGTGGACATCTCCTGATGATACTCGCCGTTCAAGCTGTCCAAGGGCTTGCCGCTGACCTGGAGGACGACGCCGTCCAAACCGCGCGCCACATGGATCCGCATGGCGCGGCGAAGCTCATCACTGCCGCTGGCCATAACTAGGCCGTATTTTTCGTGGCCGCAGCCGCCGGTGACGGCGTAGATGGGACCACAGGTCAGGATGCTGGGGCCGAAAAACATGGTCTTGTCGATGGCATTCTTCAAGCCGATGTCGATGTTGTTGGGCATTCCCATGGCGCGGACAGTGGTGACGGCGCAGTTCAGTGCTTCCGCCGCGGCACGGTAGGCCACGAAAGTACGGTAAGCGGTACCGATGTTGTCCACATAGTCGTCAGCCTCGGGATGGAGGGTATCCAGCCGGGCGGCGCAGTCGATAAGGCCGGGGAGAACGGTGCAACCGGCAAGATCGACGGCCTCGGCATCCTCGGGGATGGCGTAGCCTTCGGCGGCGCCGACATACTCCAGCTTATCTTTCAGGGAGGCGGCCACCTTCACCGGGGTCTTGCCCCGCTCCGGGGCCACAAATTGAGTATGGGCATGGCTCACGGCCAAAAGGCCATTTTCGAGAATATCACCGGAGCCGGTAAAGATTCTGGCGTTTTTGTAAACGGTAACAGACATTTCAACTCTCCTCCCTTACCACTTGATGTAGGTGCCGCCGCCCAAATCCATACCGGGGACGACGGGATTGTAGCGGCGCAGTACCATGCCGGGGACTTCGCTCCAGACCAGGCGGCAGCCCTTGGACACCAGAGCCAGGTTGCGCATATCGCTGATGTTCTGATCCGGTTTGCCCTTTACCGCGATGAAGTCGCCGCATTTTCCTGCTTCCAGAGTGCCGGTAAAGCCGATGGTATCGGTAAGCCTGGCGGAGTTGCTGGTGGCCGCTTTGATGGCCTGCATGGGGGTGAGTCCCGCTTTGACCAGCAGTTCCATCTCCCGGACGGTGGCGTTAGTGCCATCGATGGGGTCAGATGGCAGCAGATCAGTGCCTACACAGATGGTGACCCCGGCCTTGATGGCGTTGCCGATCGAGGCGCTGTGGGCCTCACCGGTCTCATCCAGTTTGCGGACCTGGAACTCAGGGCTGCCGTGGCCAACTAAGTAATCGTGGCAGTTGGTCACCGAGAGGGTAGCTACCAGGAAGGAACCTCGCTCCTTCATCAGACAGGCGGTGTCCATCTCCATGTGGTAGGCGTGCTCTACGCTGTCGCCGCCCAACTTTACAAATTCCTGGATGGGTTTATCGCCGCCCAGGTGGGCCGCTACCCGCTTACCGGCGGCATGGGCCACCTCCACCACTGCGGCGATCTCCTCGTCGGTCATCTGCTTATCGGCCATTCCCTCGTGGGCGCTGGCGGCGCCGCCGGTAAGGCCGATTTTGACGAACTGGGCGCCCTTGGCGATCTCCGCCCGGGCGGCGGCACGGAACTCGTCGGCGCCGTTATACATGGTAGAGATGTAGTTATTCCAAGCGTGGCCGCCGACAGCGATGTTCAGGGCGCCGCAGGGTACAACCCGGGAGGCGGTAATCATCTCGTTCTCCACTGCGTCACGGATGGCGTAGTCAATATCATCCGGGCCGCCGGCGGAACGGATGGTGGTAATGCCGCAGTTTAACGCCTCACAGGCGCGGCGAAGCATCAACAGGCTCCGGTAGGGTACGCCGGGTACATCGAACCGATAGGGCAGATAGGGCATGGTCAACCCCAGGTGGGCATGGACATTGTAGAGGCCAGGGGTCAGGGTGTAGCCGGTCATATCCACCACATTGTCCGCTTTGGTTACCTCATTGGGAAAGTTCGGGTAGTCCGCTATGCTGCCAACAAAGAGCAGCTCGTCCTTGTTGCCGCCCTGTTGGGCTTGGAGGTCGGTTTTGAAGATTAGTATCCCGTCCTCAATGGCGGTGTCGTGGACGCCGTCAACAATGCGTCCGTGTATCAGATAGGTCTTTCTCATCACTTGGCTCCTTTCCTGTCCTCAGTTTGTTTTATCCTCTCAGCAGCGGTTCCTGCCCTGCCCGGTGTTCAGGGATAGCCGGAACGATGCAGGAACCGCCGCTGCGAATACCGGCTGCAAGCCGCAGAAGCCCTTTGGTCCAAGGCCCGGCTCATCAAGCTGGGAGAGCCGGCCCCGAAAAGGATTGTTCACCGCGTAAAGACCAGCGGCACCGGGGTTGCCGGAGTGACAGCGATGTTCCGCGCCGGGCCGTTTAACATCCTCACTAAGTAGGATTCACCAGGCTGTAAACCATCATGACCAGGGAACTGGAAATAACAGGGATGGTCGTCACCGCATGGCAGGCGGCGCATTCTCAAAAAGCTCGATTTTTGCATTGTTGTTAATATCCCACATTTTCTCCCTCTGGTATGGCATCATTCCAAAGGAGCGGGGCTCCTGGTTCATTCAAATGGCTAGGTACCCTGTTGAGTAAAATTTTTCGATGCACTTTATTTCATTATAATAATGTTATTTATTTCAGTCAATAAAATTTATTTTATTTGATGCCAAAAATTCATCCCGATTTTAGAGTGTTTTTTACAAAATTCATCAACAGTAATGAAAATATAAGTGAAAATAATTGCAGCGATGGATACTGTGCAATAGCCATATTGTCGAAGGACGACCACAGAAAGGGGGAGAAGCACGCACAGAAAAACTGAAAGCTATCAGTTTGTACTGTACAAAAGTATAAAAAACGGACAAAAAAGAAAAGCCCCTTGTCGTAGGAAAATAACTACGACAAGGGGCGAATTGTATCGTCTCTCTGGAAGCAGGTGAAAGCACCTGTGAAGTATCCGGCGATCTATGGGAAACGGGAAAAGCACCCGATACATGGTTTGTATCGGGCGCTTCAGCATATCCTGTGGAGGATATTACGACTGCATCAAGCGGATGGACAAGCCAAATAAAAAGAAAAGGCCGCCGGACAGTTGTATCGCCACGGCGGCCAAGGCTTTCAATGCTATTCTGATCGAAGTCCTGATATGGTAAAACGAAGTTGCGTACTATAGCAAACCGTCCGTTATGGGCGCGAAGCGTGTTTGCTATTGCGCAAATGCATGTAGACAGTGTTTTTTGAAATGCCTAAAGCTGATGCAACCTGAATAACAGCGTTTTTAAACTGGAACACCCCCTTGGCATTTAACTGAAAGACAATTTCCTTGTTCTTCAGTGCAGGCGCTATCAGGGGATCGGCCTCTACGCTTTGTTTTACCTGTAGAACGGTGTCAACGATCTCATGCTGCAATACAGTTTCATTTTGAGGAGGGGAGAGCGTCGTCAGCACCTCCGGATTTTCAAAATAATGTGCAAGTACATCCTCCTGTGACATCTGTTGATAGGAGTTAATACACAGAATGCCAACAATACGGTCATTCTCACCGCGAATTGCAATCGCGGTGAACCGAAGCGTCTCCCCTTTTTTGTTGTTGGTTACATAGCTAACATAGCCGCAATCATTTTCCTCCTGAAAATGATTAAGGATCGACCGGGCCATGTTGCTGATAGGCGCGTTGACATCGCGGCCTGTATATTGGCCATTGATGATCTTTACCACCGACCGCTCCATGTCTTCCAGGCTGTACAGAACAAATTCATAATTATTCCCTAAATAGGCGGCCAAACCATCCAGTAAAGTGACATAGGATTGTATGACCACTCTATCTACCAATGTAAAATCCACATTTTTCAACTCTTTATGATGTTAATTGAAGCAAAGCGGCATGGACGACACTCTTGACAGTGCCCAAAGCGGAAACGGGCCGCCCGGGTATCGCCCTGACCATAAGATTGGTATAATAACCGTGCTGCGATTATTATACCATGTCCGCGAAGCGGCATGGTATAATCGGCCATTGGGGCGGCAGCGGGCCGCGCCCGCGAATCGCCTTGGCCATAAGATTGGTATAATAACCGCTCTGCGGTTATTATACCATGTCCGCGAAGCGGCATGGTATAATTGCCCATCAGAAGGCGGTTGCCGCGTAAGCGGCGAGCCGTTGGGCATAGCTCGGTATAATAACTGCTTTGCGGTTATTATACCATGTCCGCGAAGCGGCATGGTATAATCGGCCATTGGGGCGGCAGCGGGCCGCGCCCGCGAATCGCCTTGGCCATAAGATTGGTATAATAACCGCTCTGCGGTTATTATACCATGTCCGCGAAGCGGCATGGTATAATTGCCCATCAGAAGGCGGTTGCCGCGTAAGCGGCGAGCCGTTGGGCATAGCTCGGTATAATAACTGCTTTGCGGTTATTATACCATAAAGATCCGCAATTTCAAATGTTTTCAGAGTATTCAACACTAAACAGCAGAGCACATAAACAAGATACAAGTACATAAAGGGCTGATGCCCGGAAAATTTTTGTACGATATTGGGCTTGTCAACTGGGGCGAATTGCGCCAATATACACCTATGGACACGATTCGTTACTAACTGAAAACGCTGGACCGGTTGACGCGGTTGGTTCCAGACGCTTCAAGATGGGACATTTGCCTCGGATCTTCATCATCGGATTTTTTTTGACTGGCTCCGCTATTCCAATGCCGCTGTGTCGGTGTGCAGACAGGTCCCACCCTTGCTGTGGTAGATAAAGCTGGCCTTGGGGTAAAAACAGCCCCGGCACCGGTAAGGAATTGATACGTGCTTTCGCCTAATCTGTGATTACCCAGCGGAGATTGGCACTTTCGGAAAATCGTACAAAACAGACAGGGGCCGGCGTATATCCCTCCGCTTTGGCAAGGCTTTGGAAGGTATCTCAGTTGAGAGACATCCCTACCACATTGGCATCGGCGCTGATGGTAACATCTCCCCAAAATCCAGAAATGGTATAGGGATATTTTCTGGAAGGTGCGTGAAGGGTAATTTCATCGCCTACATTCACATGGAGCAGTTCCTTTGACCGGTTGGAGAGAAAAATTTCTCCTTTCTCTGTGGGATAATTGCCCTCGGTCAAATCGTCATAGATCTTAGTCAGGATCTGGTCATCAGCTCCGACAATGACACAGGTTTTTCCCTGAATGGATAGTCTTGGGATAAATCATAGTTTAAGCCGTCGTATCGCTGTGCAGCGACCACATCCGGTCGCTGGGCAATTTCCTCCACCTACTGGTCGGAGGGCTTCTCCAACATCACATGCCAATTTTCGTGACTTTAAATGACTTGTATTTTTTCCATGCGGATGGCCATATCCGCCATACTGAAAATGGTTGTGACCAGCAGCACGGAGATGATGATGCACAGCAATGTCATCCGATTCTGCCGTTTCTGCACCTTAGCGGAGATGGGGATCAGGCTGAGATTGTGTTTTACTCCCAGCATCTCCCAAAATCGGTGAGCACCCCGTCGGACACCTGCAAAATACGGTCGGCAGCCTGAGCAGTGCTTTTTTGCTGTGGGTGATCATGAGAACAGTCTGCTCGTTCTTCCAGGAGGCCTCTTTGAGCAGCGCAATAACCTCGCTGCTGTTCTTCGTATCCAGATTTCCGGTGGGTTCATCAGCCAGGATCAGGGAAAGGCGCGTGATCAGGGCGTGTCTGATGGCCACATGCTGTTACGCTTGGTATGTGAAATGGCGTTCTATGCACTCCATGATTTCTGAAAGAGTTTCCGGCGCATTCTGCAGGACTATCATCCTGGAATCCCATTGTAGTTCTCCTCCCGATCCCAGAGCTGCCTCAAAATTTGTTCCGGAGAAAGAACAATGTTGGGGTTCTCTATGAAGAAACAGAGCGGCTTATATTCTGTGGCGGTTAGATCGATACGGATGCCATCTTTATATACTTCATGCGTTAATAACTGTACAAAAAGTCCGTTGGAGCTGTCGTCGCCGCCCATATCAAGTCCCATGATCATGTCAGTTTCTTCATCGGCAGCTGTCGGTAAAATAATTGGCACCTTGGATGTCCGGCAGATTTTTTGGTACGGGTCATACCCGGAACCGTCCGGCAGGGAAACATCCAGAATCACCAAATCATACGGTCCCTCTTGCCACAACTGATTGGCTTCTCAACTTGTTCGGACAACTGCGATCTCATACCCTTACTTTTTCATTGCAAAGGACGGGCCGCTGATCAAGCTTAAATCATCTTCTACAAATATAATCCGTTTCATGTATCTTCACCACTTTTAAGAATGCTTTGTGGGATCATTATAACCGCATTTGCTTCGCCGAATTTGTGATAGGCTAACAAATCTCACAACGGACGATCTCACCAGCAAAAAAGTTTGCCATACCCACGTGGGCGGCGGCCCTGCTGGGCTGCCCAAAACTGCTGATCCTGGACGAGCCTACCAATGGCCTGGATCCGGCGGGCATTCAGGAGATGCGGGAGTTGATCTGTTCCCTGCCAGAACGGTTCAGCATGACGGTGGTAGTGTCCAGCCACCTGCTCAGTGAAATTGACCTGATGGCCGACCATGTGGCCATCATCCGGGAGGGGGAACTGGTATTTCAGGATACCTTAGAAGCTCTCCATGGCCGCAGCCGTCACCATCTGGCCCTGCGGACCACCAATAACGCGTTGGCCAGGGCCATTCTTCACGAGAACTCCTTACCCTGCCAGGAGGAGGACGGATACCTCATTCTTCCCATTCTCTCCGATGAACTGGCCGCTCAGTTTACCCGATTGCTGGCCGAGCGACATCTTGGTGTCATCCGACTGGAGGAGCAGCAGAAGAATCTGGAGGACATCTTCTTAGAGCTGGCAGGAAAGGTGGCGAGCCTGTGAAAATGCTGAAACTGGAATTTTATAAATGCCGCCGGCGGAAGATCGTTCTGATGTGCGCCGCCGTACTGGCGGTAGAACTCATCTGGATGGAGGCGTTCTTTACCCGGCAGGATACCGAGGATCTGAAATGGAGTTGGATACTCCTGCTCTACAATCTGGCCATGGTGGATACCATCATCCTTCCCATCGGTGTGGCTACCCTGGCCAGCCGAAACTGCGAATTGGAACACAAGGGAAATACTTGGAAATTTATGGAGAATATGACAAGGCCAAAGCAACTCTATGCTGCAAAGCTGGCCTGGGGGGCCTTGGTGCTGGCCGCCTTGCTGATCATCCGCTCGGGAATCTTTCTTGCTGTCGGAATCGTGCAGGGCTTTCAGGGGGACATCCCTTGGGGACGGTTTGGGCTGTTTACCCTGATCTCCTGGGCAGTGTCCATGATGGTTTACGCCCTTCAGCAAGGGCTGTCCCTGCGTTTCTTAAACCAGGCCGCGCCTTGGTGTGCGGCATCGCCGGAAGTTTCTTGGGCATCCTCTCCATGCTCTTTCCTCCAGCGTTAACCCGGTGCGTGCCCTGGGGGTACTACGGCCTTCTGACCCTGGTAGGCATGGACTGGAACCCGGCCACCCGGGTAACGGCGTTCCATTGGCAGTGGCCGGAACCCGCGGATCTCATTCTGCTGCTTCTTTGGGCGGCAGTATTTCTTATTGTAGGCCGTACGCTGTTCGTGCGAAAGGAGGTATGAGCAATGTTCCTGCGTTGTTTGCGGGCGGAACTGCAAAAGTGCCGCCGCTCCCCGGTATGGCTGGCCTTTGTGTTGCTGCCTGTCTTTCCCGCCATTCTGGGCACAGGAAATTATCTTGGGAACATCGAAGTGCTTGACGATGCTTGGTACAGCCTTTGGAGCCAGCACACCCTGTTTTCCTCCATATTCTTTCTTCCTGCCTTGTTGGGTGTGTTCTGCGCCTGGCAATGGCGGTTGGAGCACACGGCTCACAACTGGAACAGTTTTCTCACAGCTCCGGTGCCGGCGGCGGATCTGTACGCCGCCAAGTTAGTTCTGGCCGCCGGGATTTCCCTGCTGGCTCAGGTGTGTATCGGTGTGTTGTTCCTGATCAGCGGAAAAATCGTGGGCATCTCCAGCCCGCTACCGCCGGAACTGCCCGACTGGATCCTCTGCGGGACTCTGGGGGCATTTCGGTCTGCGCGGTACAACTTTTTTTCAGTCTGGTGATCCGGGCCTTTGCGCCGCCGGTAGCGTTTGGTCTGGCGGGGGGGGGGTCTGGGATTGATGTTTGCCGCCCAGGGGTGGGGATATGCGTTTCCATACTCCCTGCTGTGTATGGGAATGCGGGCCAACAACCCGCTGATGGAACTGAACTTTGTGCCTTTTCTGACCTCAGCCGCGATTTATACAGCGGTGTTCACCCTTCTGTCCGTCTGGTATCTCTGGCGGCACGATGTGGCGACAGAATAAAGTGATAATTTATGCAAATCATTCTATCCAAGCGAACACTCCATAGAGGACCGGGTTGTGCCATTCACAAGCTGGTCCTCTATATTTTGTTAAATGACTTGGCGCATTTTAGCTTGCGACAAGTGGGAAATTGTGGCTTATCTCTAAAAATTATGGTATAATGTCAAAAATTGATGTGATTTGTCGGAGGTGGACTCTATGACGCCAGAACAAAAAGCCCGCGAGGCAATCGACCAGCGGTTGGCCCAAGCCGGGTGGATCTTGCAGGATATGCACCAGCTCAATCCAATGGCAGGCCCAGGTGTGGCGGTGCTGGAATTTCCCACCAGCACCGGGCCGGTGGACTATGCTCTTTTTGTGGATGGCACCCCGGTCGGCGTTGTAGAGGCCAAGCCGGATGAAAAGGGCGAGAACATCACCGTCGTGGAAAGCCAGTCCAGCCGATATGCCGAGAGCACCTTCAAGTGGGTTAAGGCGGGATACCGCATTCGGTTTGCCTATGAGGCAACTGGAAAGCTGACTCGCTTCACCGATTATAACGACCTAAAGTACCGCTCCCGCCGCATCTTCAGTTTTCATCGTCCCGAGAGCCTTCGCACCCTGCTGAAATCTGAGGATACCATCCGCAATAATATGAAGCACTTCCCGCCTTTCGACACCACGGGTTTCCGCAGCTGTCAGATCACAGCTATCGAGAGCCTGGAGCAGTCGTTTGCTCAAAATCGTCCCAGAGCTTTGATCCAGATGGCCACCGGCGCGGGCAAGACCTTCACGGCCATCACGGCGGTATACCGGCTGCTGAAATATGCAAAGATCAACCGGGTTCTCTTTCTGGTAGACACCAAGGGTCTGGGAGAACAGGCGGAGCGGGAATTTTTGGCCTACCGCCCCAACGACGACAACCGATCCTTCTCTGAAATATATGGAGTGCGGCGGCTGAAAAGTTCTTACATCCCCCAGGATGTGCAGGTGTGCATCAGTACCATTCAACGGATGTACTCCATTCTGAAGGGGTGGAACTGGACGAGTCGGCAGAGGAGACTTCTCCCAACGAGTTGACTTCGACAGACCGCCAAGCAGCCAAAGAGGTGGTCTACAACGAGAAGTACCCGCCGGAGTTTTTTGACTGTATCATTATCGACGAGTGCCACCGTTCCATCTATAATGTCTGGCAGCAGATACTGGATTACTTTGACGCCTTCCTCATCGGCCTCACCGCAACGCCGGACAAACGCACCTTTGCTTTTTTCAATGAAAATGTAGTCAGCGAATATTCCCGGGAGCAGGCCATTATCGACGGCGTCAATGTGGGTGAGGATATCTTCCTCATTGAGACTCAGGTGACCAAAAGCGGCGCCCATATCATGAAGCAGGTCATCGAGTGCCGCAACCGCCTTTCGCGGGAAAAACGATGGAAGCAGCTGGATGAGGATGTGGACTACCAGCCCACCCAGTTGGACCGGGACATCGTCAATCCCAGCCAAATCCGCATGGTGATCCGTACCTTCCGGGACAACCTGTTTACTGCGCTGTTCCCACGGCGTAAGGAAGTTCCCAAGACTCTGATTTTCGCCAAAACGGACAGCCACGCTGACGACATCATCCAGATTGTCCGCGAGGAGTTCGGTGAGGGAAACGAGTTCTGCCAAAAGATTACCTACTCCGCCGAAAATCCGGAGAGCGTGCTCAGCGACTTCCGCAATGGCTACAATCCCCGTATTGCGGTAACAGTGGATATGATCGCCACCGGCACAGATGTCAAGCCCATCGAGTGCCTGATCTTCATGCGGGATGTGCGCAGCAAGAACTATTTTGAGCAGATGAAAGGCCGGGGTACCCGTATCCTCAGCCAGGACGATCTGCAAAAGGTGACCCCTTCGGCCACCGAGAATAAGGACCACTTTGTCATTGTGGACGCGGTGGGCGTCACCAAGTCCAAGAAATCTGAGACCCGTACCCTGGAGCGCAAGCCCTCTGTCTCTCTGAAAGAGCTGATGATGATGGCGGCCCTAGGCGCCCAGGACGAGGACACCCTGACATCCCTTGCCAACCGGTTGATTCGACTTAACAGCCAGATGAGTTGCGGCGAGCGGAAGGAGTTTGCACAGGTGGTGGGCGTTCCGGCCTATCAGCTGGCGGAGAATTTGCTCAATGCTTTTGACGAGGATGTTCTCACCACCCGGGCCCGGGAGCAGTTCCACACCCAGGAGCCTACGGAGGCGCAGTTGCAGACGGTTCAGCGGAAGGCGGCGGCCCAGGCGGCCGCGCCCTTCTGCCGCCCAGAGGTGCGGGACTTTATCGAGAATGTCCGCCGCAGCCACGAGCAGATCATCGACAATACCAATCCGGACAGCCTGCTCTTTGTTGGGTTTGACGCTCAGAAGGAGGAAACTGCCGACCGGGTGATCCGGACCTTCCATGAGTTTATCAAGGAGAACAAGGACGAGATCATTGTCCTGCGCATCCTGTACAGCCAGACCTATCAGGACCGGCCCATGGCTATTGAACAGCTCAAAAACCTCTATGAGAAGCTGCGAAGCAAGGGCGTGACCATCGAGCGGCTGTGGGACTGCTATGCCATCAAGAAGCCGGAGAAGGTCAAGGCAACGGGCACATTGCGCCAGTTGGCTGATCTGGTATCCATCATCCGTTTTGAGATGGGCGAAGCGAAGGGTTTACAGCCCTTCGCCGATAAGGTAAACTACAACTTCCAGCAGTGGACCTTCCGCCGCAACGCCGGCGCGGTGCATTTCACCCCGGAACAGATGGAGTGGCTCCAGCTGGTGAAGGATCATATCGCCACATCTCTGAGTGTCCAGCCGGAGGATTTGGATCTGAGCCCCTTTGACCGCAAGGGCGGTCTTGGGCGGTTCTATGAGGTGTTCGGGGAGGAGTATGAGGCGATTTTGATGGAAATGAATCGGGAGTTGGTGGCGTAAGGAGAGGGTACATAGATGTCAACAAAAAATTCCCATGCAGGAACAGAAATGAGCACCTTAGGAAATGTGGCCACATATATCAATGGACGAGCATTCAAGCCAAGTGAGTGGGAGGACAGTGGATTACCAATTATCCGTATTCAGAATCTTACAAATTTTTCTGCCCCCTATAACTATTCAAGTAGAGAGCTGGAAGAAAAGTATAAAGTCACAAGAGGCGATTTGTTGTTTGCATGGTCGGCTTCCCTTGGTGCTCACATCTGGAAGGGAAATGACGCATGGCTAAATCAACATATTTTTCGAGTAGTTCCTTCTGAACAGATTGAAAAAAAGTATTTATACTATTTCTTGCTTCAAGTAGTTGCTGAACTACATGCAAAGACTCACGGGTCCGGCATGGTGCATATTACAAAAGGGCCATTTATGAATACACCAATTCCTGTCCCATCGCTTCCTGAACAAAAGCGCATTGTCTCCAAAATTGAGGAGCTGTTTTCCAAGTTAGACGCCAGCGTGGCAGAACTGCAAACCGCAAAGGAAAAGCTGAAGGTCTACCGCCAGGCGGTGCTGAAAGAGGCGTTTGACCCTGTTAGCAAGGAGAAGATCCTTTTAGAAGATATAATTGAAAAACCGAGGTATGGAACATCAAAAAAGTGTAGTTATGCTTATAAAAACGGTTTTAAAGCGGTGTATAGGATTCCTAATATTTGCTATCAGAATGGAAGCATAGACCACAAAGACATTAAATATGCTGGCTTTTCTGATGATGAATTAAAAAATCTGGATTTAATTGAAAATGATTTGTTGATAATCCGGTCCAACGGAAGTGTTTCGCTGGTTGGCAGATCGTCCATTGTAAAAGCGGAAGACTGTGACGCAACTTTTGCTGGATATCTCATTCGACTAAGATTAAAAAAGCCGAGCGAGGTTTTATCAAAATTTTTGCACTATTTTTTGGAATCTCATGCGGCGAGAACATATATAGAACATGTAGCTAAATCCACAAGTGGTGTAAATAATATTAATTCTAATGAGATTAGTAATCTTCCTGTACCTAAGTGCGATGACTTCGACATGCAAGCACAAACCGTGGTGAAAATTGAAACTAATCTATCTATTTGTGATGATATCCAGCAAACTATTGATACCTCCCTGCAGCAGGCGGAAGCCCTGCGGCAGAGTATTTTGAAACAGGCATTTGAGGGGGAACTATAAATGACAGACAGAACAGAAAGGGAACTTGAAAGGCGTGTAATTGAAGAAATAAAAAGAATTGGCTATCCCTCGGAAACGATTGTCCCGGAATGGAAAAATAAAAATAACCGCATCGATAAAGAAAGATGAGGAAAAGTAATGTCTGAACAAACCACAACCATCATCTCCAAGGTCTGGGGGATGTGCGGGCCGCTGCGGGATGACGGCGTGTCCTACGGCGACTACCTGGAGCAGCTCACCTACCTGATCTTTTTGAAAATGTCCGACGAGTACGCAAAGCCTCCTTACAAGCGAGAGACTGGTATTCCGACCGGCTGTAACTGGGCAGACATGAGCGACCTTAAGGGTGTAGAGTTGGAGGAGAAGTATAAATCCATCCTGAAAACCCTGGGCGAGCAGGGCGGCACCTTGGGCAAGATTTTCAAGGGTGCCACCAACAAGATCAACAACGCCGCCATTCTGTACCGCATCGTCCAGATGATTGACAAGGAAAAATGGGTGTCCATGTCCACCGATGTCAAGGGTGAAATCTATGAAGGCCTGCTGCAAAAGAACGCCGAGGACGTGAAAAGCGGAGCGGGCCAGTATTTTACCCCACGACCTTTGATCCAGGCAATGGTGAAGTGTATTCGCCCAGAGCCCATGAAGACTGTCGCTGACCCTTGCTGCGGCAGCGGCGGCTTTTTGCTGGCGGCCCAGAGCTATCTGACCGACCCGCAGTATTACAACCTGGACAGGGAAGCCAAGGAGTTTTTGAAAAAAGAAGCCTTCCGTGGTTGGGAGATCGTGCCCGCCACCTTCAAGATGAGCCTGATGAATCTCTATCTCCACAACATCGGCGACCTCTACGGCCAGGTGCCCATTACCCTGGGGGATGCCCTGCTCACCGATCCTGGCGAACGGTTTGACTATGTGCTCACCAATCCGCCCTTTGGTAAAAAGTCCGCTCTCACCTTCACAAACGAGGAGGGAGAGCAGGAAGGAGAGGATCTGGTCTACAACCGGCAGGACTTCTGGACCACCAGCTCCAACAAACAGCTCAACTTTCTCCAGCACATCAACACCCTGTTGAAAGCTACCGGAAAGGCGGCGGTAGTGGTGCCGGATAATGTGCTCTTTGAGGGCGGATCCGGCGAGACCATCCGAAAGAAGCTGCTTGAAACCTGTGATCTCCATACCATCCTCCGCCTGCCCACTGGCATCTTCTACAAGCCCGGCGTTAAAGCCAATGTCATCTTTTTTGACAAGCGCCCTGCCGGTCCGGATCGGCAGACCAAAGAGGTCTGGATTTACGACCTGCGGACCAATATGCACTTCACCCTCAAGCAGCATCCCATGACCTTTGGGGATTTGGAGGACTTCATTCAGCGCTATAACCCGGAAAACCGGCATGAGCGCCATGAGACATGGAGCGAAAAGAATCCGGAGGGCCGCTGGCGCCGCTTCACGGCGGAGAAAATCCTTGCCCGGGACAAAACCAGCCTGGATATTTTCTGGATCAAGGACAAGTCCCTGGCCGACTTGGACAACCTGCCCGCCCCGGAGGAACTGGCCCGGGATATCATGGAGAATCTGCAATCGGCTATGGATGGATTCAGTGAGCTGCTGGCGACACTGAAGAAATAGGAGGAAGACGGTGTGAAAGCTCGGAAGAATGGCTGGTACGGTACATGAAAGGTACCTCCAAGCACTTCATCATTCCGGCATACCAGCGCAATTATGATTGGAAGACGGAGCAGTGCAAGCAGCTCTATGACGATTTGGTGCGTGTGATCCAGTAGGGAAGGAGGAATCACTTTTTCGGCAGTATCGTTTCGGTGAGCGATCCGGACGGAAAGATGCTGGATTTCCTCATCATCGACAAACAGCAGCGGCTGACCACTGTCTCTTTGTTGCTCTTGGCCATGTATAACCTGATGCAGGAAGGTTTGGTTGTCCCAGAAATACCAAACCTCAGCCAGCGTATTTACGAAGAATACCTGGTGGACAAGTGGCAGACGGAGAAGCGTATCAACTCAAGCCCAACAAGAAGGACCCGGAGGCCTTTGAGCGCCTGTTTTCCGCGAGTGCGGATGAGATCTTTGAAGCTATTTCCAGGCTGGAAATCATCAATATTTCCCTCAACTACGGAGATAATCCGCAGTTGATCTTTGAGGGCCTTAACTCCACTGGCCTGGACCTCAGCGAGGGCGATAAAAAAGCGACAATAAAATCTATACGGCAGAAAGAGGAGATCATCACTTACCTGACGAACCATGTTTCAGCAAAGAATTCCGATATTGCAGAACTTCTCGGTGTCAAAAGCACACGGGCTAAGAAGCCCCTCTCTGAACTGATTGCGGATGAGATCGTTGCGGCTGAGGGCGGCAATCGTAATAGGACATATCGTTTAAAGAGTTGAACCTCATATCTATTCCATATTGGACTAAACTTAAAGGCTGGAGAGAAACATGGCTATTAGTAAAAAGCTTGAGATAATCTATCACAACGGTCAGCCTGATGGCATTCGCTCTATTTGTCGTTTTTATCCACTATGACGACCTATGTCATTCCTCACCCTCTGCTCGCAGAGGCCAAGAAGTTGACCGGAATTAATCGCCCTGGTATCTACTACCTTATCAGCGAGAACGACAATAACAGGATCGCGCAAATCTACGTCGGCTAGTCCTGCAACGGTGTGAGCCGTTTAGATGACCACAATCGTTTTAAAGACTTCTGAAATAAAGCAATTATGTTCCTGGCTGACAACAAGACTTTTTCTTTGGATATGATCAGTGGGCTTGAAACTTATGCAATCACCAAGGCAACTGAATTCAAACGGTACAAGGTGGAGAATAGTATCAATCCCAGGTATGAAATCGTTGAATACGATTTGCCACTGATTGAAGAAGTATATAGGGAAATCAAGTTTATCATAGCTACCCAGGGGTATAAGATGGACGACACTCAAGCAATGCTCAATGAAGCAAATATTTTGTATACTACCAGAAATGGTGTGCGAGCATTTGGTGTGTTTAATGGAGAGAACTTTGAAGTGCTGGAAGGCTTTTAGGTCGATCTGAGTCGAAAGTGTCACTCGCACAAAATGGAACTGCAACGACAAACAGCAGCCCGGAACGGCGATATTTCTATTTCAGGAAACAAACATAAACTGACCGTTTCTATTTCCTTTACTTCGCCCAGTTCTGCTGCTATGTTTGTTCTTGGCGGCAGTACAAACGGTTGGATTGAATGGAGGGATCCAGACGGCAAAACTTTGGATGAACTGTTCCGAAAATCGTAAAGCCAATCCATAATACGAAAGAGCATCTTTAAGGCATCAATTACGGCTATCAACTTCTAATAATACTGAAATACCAGAAGAATCCTTAAAGTTAGGAGGACATACAAGAAATCCAGCTTTGATTTCTTGGCAGATGCTGGCCCGCACTGGCGCAAATCGGTGCGGCAGCAGAAAGTTATGTCTATTCCGATGCCAATGCCTGTCTGTATAAGCGGGTGTGTTTGGTGAGCGGTTAATTCTGGAGATTTTTGCTTTTGAGCATATACAGGAACCGACCTCCGATAACACTCACTCCAATCGGATTCGCTTGTTAAAAACGGGAAGTCCTGATTCCCAAGAAAATCGACGATATCCTATATGCGCTTCGTAAGACCCGAAATGACGCTGTCCATGTGGATGCCGCTTCCATGGAGGACGCCAAAGCCTTCCTCTCTATGACCTATAACCTTACGGTTTGGTTCATGGAGGTATATGGCGATTGGGGATTTATTGCCCCTGCTTTTGTCATGTCCGAAAATGTGGCACAGCCTGACCATGAGGCCATCATCAAAGCACGGGAAGAAAAGATTGCTGCGTTTTCCAAGCAGGTTGAAGCAGTCTCTACTACGGCATCTGCCAAGAATTCCAAAGAACGGGCGGAGAAGGGCAAAACTGTATCCGAAAGCATGGAGCTTTCCGAGACTGAAACCCGTTACATAATTGACGAACAGCTCCGCGAATATGGTGGGAAGCCGATACTAACAATTTGCGCTATTCCAAAGGGATCCGGCCACAGAAGGGCAGAAACCTTGTCATTGCGGAATGGCCATCAGTGCAAGGAGTATGTCAAGGGAATCAAGGCTGAACACAAGGAGCATATCATCAGCCAGTGGGGAGTATATAAGGTTCCTTCGTTTTTGCTATCCCTATGCAAAAACAATACTGCCGTGAATTTGCAGAGAGCCAGGGATGGACCATCATTTACAAGATCCGCTATCCCTAGGACTGTGACGGTCAGACCGGATATTTAGGTGAGAAACTGGACGGCATTGTTGATAAGATCGTTATGCAACTCTTTGAGCGGATGACGACTGCACCCAGGAGCCAGCTCATTCAAAAACAGCGTGAGAAGGAACTTCAACTGGCAAACAGTTCGGTGGCCAATCTGGAGAAGCTCCATGCCGCCACGGAGTGAGAGCTGGAGAGCTACAAGAAAGAAATCATCAAGACCATCAACGGGACTGGTAGTTTCGGAGCGGACATCCTCGGTGAGATGATCGAGGACACCCGAAACAAACTGTCGGCTCTGGCACAGGAATTGGAACAGGCCAAGGGAAAAGCGGCTGATCTGAAGAACTCCGCTGTTGCCGTACAAAAAGAGTATGACCAGATCATGTCCTGGGCAGACCTGTATGCCGGAAGCAGCATCGAGGGAAAAAAGCTGATCCTGCGGCAGTTGATCGACAGGGTGAACATCGGACGGGATTTTGAGATCGAAGTGGAATTCAAGATCAGCGTCACACAGTTCTTCGACTTCCTGCATCCGGAAGGGGACACGTGTGTGTACTATCGCGCATCCTGAAAGCATGAAAAAACTCGGAAGATCTCAAAACGAGATCTCCCGAGTGTGGTGGAGACGAAGAGGATCGAACTCTCGACCTTACGGATGCGAACCGTACGCTCTCCCAGCTGAGCTACGCCCCCAATTCTTCTGCCATGTCTGTTCAACTCAGATCGCGAAATTTATTATATCACCGTATTTTCCATATGTCAATACAAAATTTACATAATTTGATCAATCATATTATTTTTCCCGACAATCCCCCTCGAAGCAGACAGTTTGAGCGTGACCAATAAAAAACGACGAATCTTTAAAATAAGGACAGCAGACATCCAAAAAGACACAGTGAAAAAATTAAGAAAACATTTTGGATGATTCCAACAAAACGATTGAAAATATGTTGACTTTTTCTCATGGTTCGCCTATACTGTATTTGCAAAAATAAATATGGAAATCCGCGGTATCCGCATTTATTTTTCGGTAAAAATAAGAACGACGTTCGTTTATAACGAACAAAGGAGGGCTTGGATGAAATTAGTGACCTTTCTGGCAGAAGGTAAGGAGTTGGTTGGCGTACGTTCAGAGGATGGGCGGTATTACTATCCTATCTCGGCTTTGGGTTTAAACTATCGGGATATGAATGAACTGGTCGATTGTATAACCGACACCGAACGCGGCCGCCTTGCTGCGGGTGTGGCGAATGGCTGTGCAGAAAAGTTTTCCAGTGGGGCGGTAAAGCTTTGCGCGCCGATTCCGATTCCAAAGCAGGATCTGATCTGCCTGGGTGAAAATTACATGGACCACGCGAAGGAATCCTTTCGTTACCAGAACACGGCCTTTGATGGGGAGCGCCCGCATGCAGCCTATTTTGGCAAGCGTGTAAACCGTGCGGTGACAGATGGAGATTCGATTTGCTCACACGCAGGATTTACTGAACGCTTGGATTATGAGGCAGAGCTTGCCGTGGTGATTGGAAAGGATGCGGACAATGTATCCGAGGCTGACGCCTTGGATTATGTATTTGGCTATATGGCCGCAAACGATGTAAGTGCGCGTGATATCCAATACCGTTATGCACATCCGTATTTCGGCAAGAGCCTCAATGGATTTGCTGTACTAGGTCCCTGGCTGGTGACTGCGGACGAGATTCCGGGTATTCCGGCCTTGAGGATTCAGTCGTGGGTTAATGGCGAAGCCAGACAGGATGGAAATACCAGTCAGATGATCTTTCAGATACCACATATTATCAGTGAGCTTTCCCATGGGTTTACCCTAAAGGCAGGCAGCATCATTCTGACCGGCACGCCCGCGGGAGTCGGCATGGGATATACTCCGCCGCGCTTTTTACAGCCGGGTGATCTGGTGGAATGCTGTGTGGAAGGGCTTGGAAGCTTGAAAAACCGGGTGGAATAGCAGGCTTTTATAAAGGCATAGCCACACAAACAGCCTTCCTTGACAAAGCGGGACAGAAATAGTATGCTTTGCCTGAATCAGTTTGCACATGTATTGGAAGGGACAGGGGTTCGGCTATGAAAGGTGAAAATGGGACAGTGGTGCAGTCAGTATTGCGCGCGCTCGATATTCTCTGCTATTTTCAAGACAATGAGGAGCTTGGCATCTCCGAAATTTCCCGGATGATCGGGTTGGGAAAAAGCACCGTGTACGCGCTGGTAAATTCGCTGGTTTGCCGCAATTTTCTGGAGCAGTCGCCTATAAGCAAAAAATACAGGCTGGGAATCCGCAACTTTGAGCTTGGCCGGTATACACAGCAGAGGATGGATCTGCGGCGGGAAGCCTCGCCCATTGTCATGGAGGTGCTGGGCAAGTTCCATGAGACTGTCCATTTAGCGGCGCATGACCAGGGAGAAGTGGTCTACATAGAATCCTACCGTGTTCCGGATGTCACCATCCTTTATACGCAGACAGGACGCCGCGCTCCTATGCATTGCAGCAGCGTTGGAAAAGCGATGCTGGCCTTTCTGCCGGGTTCATACCTTCAGCAATATGTGCTCAACCAGCCGCTAAAGGCGCTGACCAAATACACGATCACCGAGCCGGAAGCATTGCTGCGCGATCTGAAGCAGGTGCGTGAGCAGGGCTATGCAACCGACGACCAGGAGATCGAGATGGATTTGCGCTGCATCGGCGCCCCTATTTTTGATTTCTCAAAATCGGTGATCGGGGCGGTCAGCATCTGTGGTCCGATCTATCGGATGGGGGATATGCGAATGAAGGAGATTGCGCCGGAGATTGTACGTTGTTCCCGATTGATTTCTTACCGGATGGGATACAAAGAAGGGATACAGTAAACATTTGTATTTATTTAAAAGAAAACTTCGGTTTTCTTTTAAATTTCCCAAATTTTACGAACGATGTTCGTTAATACAAAACAATTTTCAAGAAAAAGGGATAAATAAGCCAAAACAGGAGAATTGAGGAAATCGATCCAGGCTATTTAGCTAGCCGCAATTCGAGGAGGTTTTACGATGAAAATTTTAAAAACCGTACAGAAGGTTCCCGGTGGAACGATGGTAATCCCGCTGCTGCTTGGCGTCCTTTTCAATACGGTTGCACCCGGTCTGCTGCAAATTGGCGGCTTGACAACCGCCACCTTTTCCAGCGCGGGGGCAAATACTGCAATGGGAATCTTTTTGGTTTGTGTGGGCAGCCAGATTCGTGTAAAACAGGCTCCGCAGGTGCTCAAACGCGGCTTTGTGCTTTTGGCGGCGAAGTTCCTGGCGGGCGCGTCAATCGGATGGGCGGTCGGCGCGTTCTTCGGTGAGGCGGGGATTCTCGGCTTGTCCTCGCTGGCGTTGATCTCGGCAGTTACCAATTCAAACGGCGGATTGTTTATGTCTCTGGCAAGCCAATTCGGCGACGATATCGATATTGGCGCGCAGGCCATTCTTAATATTAACGACGGACCGTTTCTCACGCTTGTTGCCCTGGGTGCATCGGGTATGGCAGATATCCCGTTTACAAATTTGATCGCAGCGATCGCGCCGATTCTGATTGGATGCATCCTTGGAAATCTTGATAAGGATATCTCTGACTTCTGCAAGCCGGCGCTGGCAATTCTGATTCCATTTTTCGCGTTCTGTCTCGGCGCGGGCATCAGCCTCAGCAATCTGGTCAAGGCGGGCTTCCCAGGTATTCTGCTGGGCTTGATCTGTGTCGTATGGTCGGCATTTATCTGCATCCTGGCCGATAAATTCATCCTGCGCCGTCCGGGTTACGCGGGCGCTGCGATTTCAAGCGCAGCGGGCAACTGTGTAGCGACTCCGGCTATGGTTGCCCTGGCAACCACCCAGTTTTCACCGGAGGTGGTCGAAAGTGCGACAGCCCAGTGCGCGGCGGCTGTGATTGTCACAATTATTCTGGTGCCGATTGTGACCACGCTGGCTGCGAAAAAATGGGGTACGGCTGTCGAATGGGAGGCGAAAAGGGCGTCGAAGGCGTGACGCTCGCCATAAACAGCAGACTCATTGAACAAACTGGAGTACAGGAGGTAGCAGATGAAAGCGAATGCGATTTTATTGAGTACAAAGGATAATGTCGTAACCGTTGTGGATGGAGCAAAGCAAGGCGAGGAGATCCGGTATTTTGCAAATGGAGAGCTTGAATCTCTCATTGCGCGGGAGACAATTCCACCCTGTCATAAGGCGGCGATCGCACCGATCGAACCCGGCGGCCATGTACTGAAATACGGGGAGAGCATTGGAGCGGCAACCCGCCCGATCGGTGTGGGCGAGTGGGTTTCACATTTGAATATCGAGAGCCTGCAAAGGGATTACAACAGCGAACTGGATGAAAAAAGGGAGGGTTGAGCATGACTTTTATGGGATATAAACGCCCGGACGGACTGGTTGGAATCCGCAATCACGTATTGATTTTGCCGACCTGCGCCTGTGCGAGTGAAACCTGCCGGGTCGTTTCACAGCAGGTAGCCGGCAGCATACATATCATCAATAACAGCGGATGCGCGGAGGTCAAGGCGAATGAGGATATGACCCAGACCATCCTGCGCGGATTTGCGGCCAATCCGAACATCTTTGGCACGGTGGTGATCGGCCTTGGCTGCGAAAATGTCGGCCACAGGGAACTGCGGGAGGCTATCGAAAAAATAACCAACAAGCCAATCGTCTCATTCGGTATCCAGGAGGAGGGCGGCACCCCCAATACGATTCGATTGGCGGTTCGTGCCGCGCGGGAAATGGTTGCGGCGGCTTCCATACAGAAGCGTGAACCGTGCGGTATGTCAAATTTGATCCTTGGATTGGAGTGCGGCGGTTCTGATGCGACCTCCGGCTTTGCGGCAAATCCCGCGCTGGGGTATGTCAGCGACAAGCTGATTGCGATGGGGGCGTCCACTGTTATGGCGGAGACGATCGAGCTGATCGGCGCGGAGCATGTGTTGGCCCGGCGCGGCGCAACCAGGGAGATCCATGATCAGATCATTACAATCTGCAAGGATTTCGAGGATTACCTTCATGCAATGGGACAGGACTGCCGCCACGGACAGCCGACGCCAGGCAATAAAGAGGGCGGACTGTCCACCCTGGAGGAAAAGTCGCTCGGCTGTATCAATAAGGGAGGAACATCCCCCATTGTCGAAGTTGTAGCGGAAGGCCGGCGTCCAACCAAAAAAGGTGCGATTATTATGGATACGCCTGGATATGATATCGCATGTAACACCGCGATGATCGCAGGCGGCTGCCAGATGATCGCATTTACAACCGGGCGCGGTACGCCGACCGGCCATGCGATCGCGCCGATTTTTAAGATTACAGGCAACCGCGCCACCTTTGAACGGATGAAAGATAACATCGAGGTGGATGTGAGCGCGCTTACTACGGGCGAGATCAGCATTGAGCGAGCCGGGGAAATCATCTATCACGAGATGATGGAGATCATAGAAGGTAAGCTGACCAAGGCGGAAACTTACGGCTTTTCAGATACTGCGATCGATCGAATTTGCCGTTTTATCTGATGCGGCTTACAAGCCTGTATATCTTTTGCCGCTGATCTGCGGCGCGCAGAAGCCTGATAAGGCTTCATGAAAGACATCCCATATTTGGGTGGTGGAGGTTAATATGAACGAGTGGCACACGGATAAATGGTTTACAAGCAATTGGAACTTTGCGGAGGAGGTGCGCAGAGGGATTCATTTTAAAGATGGAATCAAGATACACGATGTAACGCTGCGCGATGGTGAACAGCAGGCTGGCCTGGTACTCACGTGCGATCAGAAAATCGCGCTTGCCGAAAAGATGGCGGAGTTGGGCATACATAGAATTGAAGCGGGAATGCCTGCTGTTTCAGCCGAGGATGCCAGAGCGGTCAGCGAGATCGTCAAGCGCAGGCTGCCTACGGAGATATTTGGTTTTGCGCGCTGTATGGTCGATGATGTGAAGCGTGCGGCGGACTGCGGGGTATCTGGTATTGTAATCGAGATTCCATCAAACGAGGAAATGATCCGGGAAGCATACGGCTGGAGCTTGGAAAAGGCGGTTGAGCTGTCGGTCAAGGCGACAAAAGCAGCTCAGGGAGCCGGGCTGTACACGGTGTTTTTCCCAATTGATATGACACGTGCCAATATTGACTGGGTGCTCAAGCTGATTGGGCAGGTTGCCGCAGATGGACATATGGACGCGCTTGCAGTCGTGGACACGATGGGCGGGCTGGCTCCGCATACGGTCCCATATCTGATTGACGCCATCAAGAGCCGGATTGACAAGCCGCTCGAGGTGCATTTTCACGATGATTTTGGCCTTGGTGTGGCCAACAGCATCATGGGGCTTGCCGCAGGTGCGGATGTGGTGCATACTACGATTTCCGCCTGCGGTGAGCGTGCAGGCAATGCGGCATATGAGCATTTGGCGCTCGCGCTTTTGACGATGTACGGCTATGACCTGGGACTTGATTACAGCAAAATTTACAGCCTTTCCAAATTGTTGCGCAGCTTTATCGATCTTCCGGTTCGCGGCAATATGGGCGTGATCGGCGACCGTGTATTCGATATTGAATCTGGCATTGTAGCGGGCTGGTACAAAAATGTCAAAAATACGAATCCGCTGTTGGTTACTCCGTATTTGCCTGAATTGACAGGCCATCCCGGAACAGAGGTGGTGCTCGGAAAGCACAGCGGCGGTCCCTCTATCGATTGCTGGGCGGACCGGCTGCATATCAAATTGGATAAAGAACAAAAAAGCGATCTGCTCGGCCAAATAAAATTGGCGGCTTGCAAAAAGGGAAATACCCTTGACGAACAGGAGGTCCGTTTGCTCTTTAAACAATATCAATAACAAAAAGCCCGGCGGCCTGAAACCTTCCTGAAAAGCAGGAATCGGATTCAGTCCGCCGGGCTTTAGGGCTTTTATGGGAAACCGCTTCTATCGCACGGGATGCTTTTTTATTGCCCGGTAAAAAAGCATGGGACTTATATTGCATATTGCAGAAAACCCGGGCGCTTAAGATGTCAAAACATGCGGGCGGAAACTTTAGAAAAACAAAAGATCTGGAACGACAACTAGCTCCAGATCTTTTGTATGGTGCCGGTGGCGGGGGTCGAACCCGCACCCTGTTGCCAGGACTGGATTTTGAGTCCAGCACGTCTGCCAATTCCATCACACCGGCGAATGCTATATTAGTATAGCAAAACAGAATGAAAAAGGCAAGCCTTTTCGGAAAAAAACGGAACACAATAAAAGGTCATAAAATATTTACAATTGTTACGTTCTTGTTTTCCTGCATTTGAACTGCTATGATATTTTCCGTTTAAATAAGGAGGGGAAGGTTCTTTGTCCGAAAAAACCAAGAGAATCAGCAGAATTATATTAACAAATACCATACGCTTTGGATTGATCCTGGGATTTGTCCTTGGCTTTGCTGCTTTGTTTGGTCAGACCAATGTCCTGGCCGGCGTGGCGCTGGTTGTGGGGCTGTTGATGTTTCCGGTATGTGATTTGGGGCTCCGTCCTGGCTGCGCCGCGCTTTTGATCCTGGCCTTGTATCCGATATGCGGGATCGTCGCGTCGCTGCCTCGTCCGGGTTTGTTGGCTGGGATGCTGATTGATTTTATATTTGTATGTTTGCTGATGGTTTTATTTGCTGAACCGGCGATGTTGAAACCACACATCAATTTCTTGCTTTGCTTTCTGTTTTGCCGGTCGGCGCCTGTGGCAGGCCGCGATTTTATACTGCGGATTTTGGGCCTGATTGCCGGCGGCACGCTGATTGCAGCGGCGATGCTCATTTTTCAAAAACGAGCGAAAAATATTTCGCAGAGGCGCACGCTTCGCGCGCAGATCGACCTATGTATTTCAAACAATCGTGCGTTTATTCTTCGGATGGCGATAGGAATCGCATTGGCAATAGCGGCCGGTGAGGCGCTGCATTTGAAAAAATCGCTTTGGATTACCATTGTGGTCATGTCGTTGACACAGCCAGCGTTTTGTGACGCTGTCCAGCGCATACGGCACCGCGTCTGTGCGACAGTTGTCGGAATCGCTTTGTTCACAATTCTGTTTGATCTGCTGATTCCGCAGCAATATGCCACTGTGGGGATTCTGCTGCTTGGCTACTGCGGCAGTTTTACGTCTGCATATCAGCATGTTCAGACCATCAATGCGGTGTCCGCGATCACGGCATCGCTTGTCCTTTTGGATTCCACCACAGCGGTATGGAACAGAGTCGGTTGTCTGGCAGGCGGTATTGTAATCGTGCTGCTGCTTTATACCGCGCAGCGTGCATGTGAGCCGCTTGCAGCTTATCTGCGCAAATACATCTGTGCAAATAGGGAGCAGAACGGATTCAATGGGGATACGCCCTGAATGGGACAGGGCGCGGTATAGAGTCACCGTCCGCCGGAACAGATGGTTTTAGACGTATTTACGCAGGATGCTTGATTTTTCCTGCAAATTACGTTATGATAAGAAGTCAATAGCGGTCCCAGCCCAGACGAAACGCAGATGCGCCCCATTGGCGGGGACAGTGGAGTCCATGCGGGCTTTTGATATAGGAAGGGATGTCAACATGAGTCAGGATCTGTTGACAGTGATCAGGCAGATGACGCCGGGTTTTTCCAAGGGCCAGCGTTTGATTGCCGGATATATTGTCAATCATTTTGATAAAGCTGCGTTTATGACGGCCTCAAAGCTGGGCGCGGTTGTCGGCGTGAGCGAATCAACAGTTGTGCGCTTTGCCTCTGAGATAGGCTTTGAAGGTTATCCGGAGCTTCAAAGGGCGCTTCAGGAATTGATCCGCAACAAGCTGACCACCGTGCAGAGGATGGACGTGACGAGCGATCAGCTCGAGAATGCGGATGTTCTGGCCAAGGTGCTCGGTAAGGATATTGAAAAGATCCGCCGCACGCTTGAGGAGACGAGCCGTACAGATTTTGAGCAGGCGGTTGACTCGATCTGCGCGGCACGCAGCATCTACATTATTGGCGTGCGTTCCGCAGCCGCGCTTGCGCAGTTTATGAGCTTTTATTTCAACCATATTTTCCCGAATGTACGCCTTATCAATACGACAAGCCGAAGCGAAATGTTTGAGCAAATTATGCGGATCGGTCCGGACGATGTGTTTATCGGCATCAGCTTTCCGCGCTATTCGCGGCGCACGGTACAGGCGTGTCATTATGCGCGCACCAACGGCGCGAAGGTGATTGCTCTGACGGATTCAATGCAGTCGCCGATTGCCGAAGGCGCCGACCACACGCTCGTAGCGCGCAGCGATATGGTTTCTTTTATCGATTCGCTCGTCGCGCCGCTGTCGCTCATCAACGCGTTGATTGTCGCGGTCGGCTTGAAAAAGCGCGGCGAAATCGCCCAGACCTATGAACGCCTTGAACGGATCTGGGATCAATATGACGTTTATGAAAAGCATGGGGAGGGAGCCGGTGGCAATTAAAACCATCGTAATCGGCGCGGGCGCCGCAGGGCTGTGCTGCGCTGGCTTTCTGGCCCGTGCGGGTATGCCGGCGCTTGTGCTGGAACGAGGACCCCGGCCGGCCCGCAAGGTGCTTGTCACCGGAAAGGGCCGCTGTAATGTGACAAATAACTGTACGCCGGATGTTTTTCTGAAAAATGTCCGGACGAACAGCCGCTTTTTATATAGTGCGTCGAGCGCCTTTTCGCCCGAGGACACCATACGCCTGTTTGAATCGCTTGGCGTGCCGCTGAAAACGGAACGGGGAAACCGGGTATTCCCGGTTTCGGACCGGGCCGGGGATATTGCCGACGCGCTGATCCGCTTCGCGGGTAAGGATTGTATACGCATGGGCGCACGCGTTTCTCAGATTCTGGCCGAGGACGGCGCTGTGCGCGGCGTGCGGCTGGAAAATGGCGGAACATGTATGGCCGACGCGGTTGTACTGGCCACGGGCGGCATGAGCTATCCGGGAACCGGCTCGACCGGCGATGGATACCGCCTTGCCGAGCGTCTCGGCCATACGGTCGTATCGCCGCGCGCTGCGCTCGTCCCTATCGAAGCGAGTGAGAAATGGTGCGCTGAATTGATGGGGTTGTCGCTGAAAAATGTGACGCTGACGCTAAAAAATGCGGCGGGCAAGGCTGTATTTTCCGAAATGGGGGAGATGCTGTTTACACATTTCGGCGTTTCGGGACCATTGGTGTTGTCGGCTTCCTCCTATATTAAGGAGGATCCCGGCGCGTATCGCATAGAGATCGATCTAAAGCCGGCGCTCAATATGCAGCAGCTTGACGCGCGGCTCCTGCGGGATTTCGCGGAGAACAGGAACCGGGATTTTATCAATGCGCTTGACCGGCTCTTGCCGCGCAAGCTGATCCCGGTGGCGGTTCGATTGTCCGGCGTTGCGCCGGAGAAAAAGGTGCATTCCATAACGCAGGCCGAACGCCGCGCTTTCGCGGCGCTTTTGAAGGCGCTGCCGGTCACTCCGAAGGCGTTTGCGCCGATCGAGCAGGCAGTGATCACTTCAGGTGGAATCAGCGCTCGGGAGATTAATCCCAAGAGCATGGAGTCCAAGCTGATCAGAGGGCTTTATCCGATCGGCGAGGTGGTTGACGTCGATGCGTTCACCGGCGGATTCAACCTGCAGATTGCCTTTTCAACAGCATTTCTCGCGGCTGCGGCCATTGCTGCGGCCGACAATGGATAAAGGGAGTAAAGAAGCATGGTTTCTATCGCGATAGACGGTCCGGCGGGCGCAGGAAAAAGTACGATTGCACGCGCGATCGCCGAACGGCTTGGATATATCTATGTGGATACCGGCGCGCTGTATCGCGCGGTCGGGCTATATGCCACCGCCAACGGCATAGAGACAACGGACGAGGCCGGAGTGGAGCGATTGCTTATGAGCGCAAAGGTCGAGCTGCGTCACGATAAAAGCGGGACGCAGCGCGTATACCTCAACGGATACGATGTTTCCGAGGAAATACGGCGGCCGGAAATTTCCATGGCGGCGAGCAATGTCAGCGCGCTGCCGGCGGTGCGGCAATTTTTGTTTGCGCTTCAGCAGAACCTTGCAATGGAGCACAATGTTGTGATGGACGGTCGCGACATCGGAACGGTCGTGCTGCCGCGCGCACAGGTCAAAATTTTTTTGACGGCGTCTGTGGAGGATCGCGCGCGCAGGCGTTTCGATGAGTTGACCGCAAAGGGCAGGTCCGTCACATATGAGGAGGTTCTTGAGGATATCCGAAAGCGTGATGAAAGCGATACAAACCGTGCGATTGCGCCGCTTAAACAGGCGCGCGACGCCTTACTGGTCGATACCACCGGCAACACGCTTGAACGGTCGATCGATATCCTTTTAAAACTTGTGAAGGAGCAGCTTGCCCATGTTTTATAGTTTCTGCTGGTGGCTTTGTATGATCTGGATCCGGGTGATGTATCATGTAGAAATTGTCGGGCGCGAAAATGTTCCGCGGGATCGCGGCTATATCCTGGCCGCAAATCACCGTACAAATATGGATCCGATCTTTGTGGCTGCCGGCGTGCGCGCACCGATCCGCTATATGGCGAAGGTGGAGCTGTTCCAGAAGGGGAAACTGTTTTCCTGGCTGCTCCACAGGCTTGGAGCCTTCCCGGTGGAACGCGGCAAGGGCGACACAGGCGCGGTTGAGTGGGCCGAACAAGTGGTTCGCAGCGGCGCCGTCCTGGGCATGTTTCCAGAGGGGACGCGCTCAAAGGACGGGACGCCGGGAAAGCCCAAGTCCGGGGTGGCGATGATCGCTTCACAGACGAACGCTTCTGTGCTGCCATGCGCCGTATGCTATGGGAAAGAACTGCGCTTTCGTACACGGCTCACCATCCGCTACGGCCCGCTGATTCCGTATGAGCGCCTTGGTTTTTCACAGGCTAACGCCGCGCCGCGTGAAATCAAAGCCGCCAGCCGGTTGATTATGGATGAAATTGTCAGGCTTCTGGAGGAACAGGCATGAGCGTAACGGTTGCAAGGACGGCGGGCTTCTGCTTTGGCGTTCAGCGTGCGTATGATCTTGCGATGGAGCTGGTCCGGTCCGGCCGGCCCGCCTGTACTTACGGCGAACTGATCCATAATCCACAGATTGTAGCTAAACTTTACAAGGCAGGGATACCGGCGATTGAGCGTGTAGAGGACAATATAGACAGACGTGCGGTCATTATTCGATCGCACGGAGTGCCGCCGTCGGTCTATCATGCGCTGGCTGAAATGGGCTGTGAGGTCGTCGATGCGACCTGCCCATATGTGCAGAAGATACATAAGCTGGCCGCGGCATACGCAAAAGACAGCATTATTTTGATTGCCGGTGATCCTTCACATCCGGAAGTACAGGGAATCGAGGGTTTCTGTGAGCGCCATTTGACGTTTAAAAATGCTGATGCGCTTAAAAATTTGTATCCATTTTTGGAAAAAAATAGAAATAAAGCCTTTGTTTTACTTTCACAAACGACTTTTTCAGTGTCGGAATGGGAAAAAAGTGTAGAAAAACTTAAAAAAGTGTGTACAAACCTTCGAATATTTGATACAATATGTATTGCTACTGAGAGACGCCAACGCGAGGCAGGGAAATTGGCCGCCGAAAACGATGCGATGGTGGTGGTGGGTGGCCGCCGCAGTTCAAATACCGTGAAGCTTGCGCAGATTTGTGGGGAATTTTGCGAAACTTTTTTAGTCGAATCGGCAAAGGAATTGTATGATTGCGACTTTAACGGGCATACTAGGGTTGGCGTCACAGCCGGAGCGTCTACGCCGGCGTGGATTATTAAGGAGGTACATAAAACCATGAGTGAGATTCTAAGGGATCAGGACGAGCTTTCTTTCGAGGAGATGTTGAATCAGTCTTTTAAGACGATAGATAACAGAGAGAAAGTAACTGCCGTTGTGACAGGGATCGCCCCGAATGAAATTTCTGTCGATATCGGCACCAAACACGCCGGTTATGTCCCGCTGTCCGAGCTGACAGACGATCCGAACGCGAAGCCTGAGGATCTTGTTAAGGTCGGCGATACGCTCGACCTTCTGGTTGTACGCGTCAACGATGTGGAAGGCACGGTTATGCTCTCCAAAAAGCGTCTCGACGCGATTGCAGGCTTTGAGAAGGTCATGAACGCTGTCGATACGGATGAAATCCTTGAGGGTACAGTCGTCGAGGTGATCAAGGGCGGCGTGCTCGCTTTGACCAACGGTGTGAAGGTCTTTATTCCCGCCTCGCAGGCGACCCTGTCCCGCAGCGACAGCCTTGATGACCTGCTCAAGCAGAAGGTCAACTTCAAAATCCTCGAGGTCAACCGCCAGCGCAAGCGTGCGGTCGGTTCTATTCGCGCTGTTCTGCGCGAGCAGCGCAAAGAGCTTGAGGACAAGTTCTGGCAGGAGGTCGAGATCGGGCGCCATTATACAGGCGTCGTTAAATCGCTCACGAGCTACGGCGCGTTTGTCAACCTTGGCGGCGTGGACGGCATGGTTCATATTTCCGAGTTGAGCTGGCACCGTATTAAGCATCCGTCCGAGGTCGTCAATGTGGGCGACACGGTTGACGTATACATCAAGGATATTGACGCGGAAAACAAGAAAATTTCTCTTGGCTTCAAAAAGGCCGAGGACAACCCGTGGGAAATCATGAAGAAGGATTATGCGGTCGGTACGGTCTGCACGGTCAAGGTTGTCTCCATGACGCCGTTCGGCGCTTTTGCGCAGATTATCCCGGGCATCGACGGTCTGATTCATATCAGCCAGATTTCAAATGAGCGCGTCAATAAGCCCTCCGATGTACTTTCGATCGGCCAGGAGGTCGAGGTCAAGATCACCGAGCTTGATACGGAAAAGAAGCGTGTCAGCCTGTCGATCCGCGCGCTGAACGAGGACAAGAAGCAGCAGGAAGAAGCGCAGGAGCCTGTCAATGAGGAATCCGGCGTCGTCTATGAGGCCGGTCCTTCTGAGGCGTAAAACGAAACAGATTTTTTGCGGCGCGGGTTTTCCCGCGCCGCTTTGACGTTTTTGGCTGTGTATCATTTGAAACATCGTTCCTGCCCGCATCGCTTACATCAGAAGGCTTGCAGGCGGATATTGTGTTTTATGCAAAAAAGTGGTACAATCATTTCATTCATATTGATGATATGACCTGGGCGCGCCGCCGCGCGGGGGCGTATCATAAACGGGGGAATCGATGTGCCGATCAAACGCTGGAATATCCGGCAGGCCGACGACGAAGCCGCGCGGCATGCAGCGAAGGCGCTTGGACTGCCGCCGCTGGCGGTTCGGATTTTGGCTGGCAGAGGCTTTGATACACAGGAAGCAATCAGGCGGTTTTTGACAGGGGATTGCGCCCTGACCGATCCGATGGCGCTGCGCGATATGGACAGGGCGGTGAAGCGCATCCGGCGGGCGATTGCAGAAGGTGAAAAAATCGCTGTTTACGGAGATTATGATTGCGACGGGATACTGTCGACCGTCGTGCTTTACAGTTATCTTGAGTCGGCCGGGGCCGACGTTTGTTATTATATTCCGCATCGCGACAGGGAAGGCTACGGCCTGAACCGCGAGGCTTTGCAGATCATTCGTGACGACGGTGTGCGGCTTGTGATCACGGTTGACAATGGAATTACAGCTGTCGACGAGGTTGCTTTTGCCGCCTCCATCGGCATAGACGTTGTTGTCACCGACCATCATAAACCGCGCGATATGCTGCCGCAGGCAGTAGCAGTTGTCGATCCCCATCGCCTGGACGATGAAAGCGGCTGTGAATACCTCGCCGGAATCGGCGTGGCGTTCAAGCTTATTTGTGCGTTGGAGGGCGACGATGGTGATTTGATGCTTGAGCAGTATGGCGATCTGATCGCCGTAGCCACAGTTGCAGATATCGTACCGCTCATCGGCGAGAACAGGACCATTGTACGGCGCGGTCTGGAAAGCCTGCAAAGCACGGATAACGAGGGCTTGGCCGCGCTGATCCGCGTTTGCGGCATGGCGGACCGGCAGTTGTCGTGTGAAAATATTGCGTATGGGATTGTGCCGCGTATCAATTCAGCCGGCCGGTTTGACTGCGTCGACAATGCTGTCGAGCTTTTTTCGGGCGGCTGTGACGAGCCTGAAACACTCGCCGGCGACATCAATTCACTCAATGAGAAGCGCCGCGCAGTCGAGGATCAGATAGTGCGGCAAATAATGAACCAGCTTGATGCGCAGACAGAGGAACTTGGCCGCCGTATCATTGTGATCCATGGCGAGGGCTGGCACCACGGCGTCGTGGGAATTGTCGCTTCCCGTATGGTGGAACGGTTCGGCAAGCCCTGCATTGTTTTTTCTGTTGAAGGGGATGTGGCGCGCGGTTCCGCGCGCAGCATCGAAGGCTTTTCGATTATTGACGCAATCGACGCCTGTTCGCGGCTTTTGATCCGTTATGGAGGCCATAATCAGGCGGCCGGACTGACGGTATCAATGGCAAATCTCAAGGCGTTTAAAAATGCAATCAACGATTGGGCGGCTTCTCACTATCCCGATATGCCGCAGCAGACAATCAACATCGACTGTGCTATTTCGCCGCGCCAGTTAACAGTTGAGGAGATCGCGCCGCTGTCTATGCTGGAGCCGTTTGGCTCAGGAAACGAACCGCCTGTCTTTACAATCCGCAGCTGTGTTTTGCAAGGAATTTATGCAATCGGCGACGGCAAGCATGTACGGCTGCGTTTCTGTGGGGACGGATGTGTATTTTATGCCGTTTACTTTGGTATGACGCAGGCCAATTTTCCTTATACAATCGGTGAAACAGTGGATTTGGCGGTTACGGTTGATGTAAATGAATGGAATGGGGAGCAGCGCGTTTCCGTCAAGGTGCGCGATATTCACCTTTCCGGAATAGACTATGATAAAATCCATCATTCCGAACAGGTGTACCAGCGTCTTGTGCGCAGCGAGCCGGTCGAGCCGCCGGCGCGGGCGGCCGCAGTGCCCGATCGGGAGGATATTGCGGTGGTATACCGTTATCTGCGTACAAAAGGAAATCTGCGCGCGCCGGATGAAATGATCTATGCAAAATTACAGGGCAATATTTCGTGCCTGTGTAAGGTCAAGATCGCAATCGATGTGCTCGATGAAATGCATTTGATCACCCGGGAACACAGCGGGGGCACAAAAAACGTCGCCGTTGTGGCCAATCCGCGCAAGGTGGATATCTCCCAATCCAAGATTCTGCGCGGGCTTGCAAAGCCCGCCGCGGGGCGTGAATGACGCCCCTTCTGCGGGCTTCGGCCCGCAATGGAGGCCTTGTCAGATGAATTACTATGTTATAGACGATTTGCAGCGGGCGATCGACCGGAGCGGTCGCGTGTATGACCGCGAAAAGATCATGGCAGCCTATCAGCTTGCCAATGACGCTCATAATGGGCAGTGCCGCGTTTCCGGCGAGCCGTATATTTCGCATCCGATTGCGGTTGCGATTATCCTTGTCGACCTGGGTATGGACAGCGAATGTATCCAGGCCGCGCTGCTGCATGACGTTGTGGAAGATACGGATATCACAAGCGAGGCGGTTGAAAAGCAGTTTGGTACCGATGTGGCGCTGCTGGTCAACGGTGTGACAAAACTCGGAAAGATCAGCTTTACATCGCGCGAGGAGCAGCAGGCGGAAAATGTGCGGAAAATGCTTTTGGCGATGGCGCAGGATGTACGCGTCATCATCATCAAGCTGGCGGACCGCCTGCACAATATGCGCACGATCGAGGTGATGCCCGAACAGAAGCGGCGCGATAAGGCGCTTGAAACCATGGAGGTTTATGCGCCGCTGGCACACCGGCTTGGTATCCGGGCAGTCAAGGAGGAATTGGAGGACATCTCCCTGCGCTATCTTGATCCTGTGGCCTACCATGAGATTGAATCAATGCTGGAGCTTAAACGCGCCGACCGCCAAAGCTTTTTGGAGAAGATCAAGGATAAAATTCGCGAGCGGCTGGCGGCAGAATACAACGATATTTATGTCGATGGACGTGTTAAGAGCGTTTATGGCATCTATCGCAAAATGTATATTCAGGGAAAAGCGTTTGAAGAAATTTTCGATATTTATGCAGTGCGCATTATCGTCGATTCTGTCAATGAATGCTACAATATCCTGGGCATCATCCACGACCTGTTCCGGCCGCTGCCAAACCGGTTTAAGGATTATATTTCCACACCCAAGCCGAATATGTATCAATCTCTGCATACGACGGTCATCGATAAGGAGGCGATACCGTTCGAGGTACAGATTCGTACCTGGGATATGCACCACACCGCTGAATACGGCATCGCGGCGCACTGGAAGTATAAAGCCGGCGTCACCGGACGCGACAAGCTGGAGGAGCGGCTTGCGTGGATTCGCCAGTTGATTGAAAACCAGAAGGAAGCTGACGACGTAGAGGATATTGTGCGGTCGATTAAAAGCGATCTTTCGCCCGAGGAGGTATTTGTGTTCACTCCGAAGGGCGATGTCATCAGCCTGCCTGTCGGCTCGACGGTGATCGACTTTGCATACGCTATTCATACCGAGGTCGGCAACCGGATGGTCGGCGCGAAAATCGACGGGCGCATTGTCGCGCTCGATACGCCGGTGCGTACCGGTCAGATCATCGAGGTTGTCACGACGAACGCGAAGGATCATGCGCCAAGCCGCGACTGGCTTAAAATCGTCAAAACGACAGAGGCGCGCAACAAGATCCGCAACTGGTATAAAAAGGAACGCCGCGAGGAAAACATCGAGCAGGGCCGCAGCGAGCTTGAAAAGGAATTCCGCCGCAATATGATCACGCTGCCCGACGGAAAGCTGCCGGAGTTTTTGTCGGCGATCGCCAAGCGGCAGCACTTCGAGCTTGCTGACGATTTTCTGGCCGCCATTGGATATGGCGGCGTGCTGCTTTCAAAAATCATGCCGCGCATCAAGGAAACGTTTATCCGCATGTACCGCACAGACCCGCACGCGGCGCCCAGCCCGGCGCCTGTTAAGCAGCATCGTGTCAGAGGCGCGTCGGGCGGCGTCATCGTGGAAGGGCTTGACAGTTGCCTGGTCAAATTTGCGCGCTGCTGCAACCCGCTTCCAGGCGACGAGATCATCGGGTTTGTCACGCGCGGATTCGGGGTTTCAATCCACAAAAAAGATTGCCCCAACGTGATCAATTCAATCAATGACCCAAACAACGCCGAACGTTGGGTGCGCGCCGAATGGGCGCTCGACCAGGCCAAGCGCGAGCACTTCAAGAGCACAATCGAAATTGTCACGGACGACCGCTTGGGCGCTTTGGCCGATATCTCCGTCGCTCTTTCTTCGATGCGCATTTCAATCAGCACGCTGATGGCGCGCGAAGTAAAAACAGGCGAGAACGTCGTCACGGTAACATTTACCGTCAGCGACATCGATCAGCTCAATTTTATTATCAACAATCTCAAGAAGATTCCCGGTGTGGAGCGCGTCACACGGTCTGCGCAGTGAGACACCGGAATAAACTGGAAGGAGGGCTTTGATTGAAGGCAGTTTTGCAGCGTGTCTCGTCTGCATCCGTCAGAATCGGCGATGAGGTCGTCGGGAAAATCGGTCAGGGGCTTGCTGTGTTGCTCGGTGTTGTCGACGGCGACGGCGTGGAGGAAGCCGATTTTCTGGCGGAAAAGGCGGCTAACCTGCGTATTTTTGGAGACGAGCAGGGGAAGATGAACCGATCTCTGCTTGATATCGGCGGCGGGATGCTCGTTGTCTCAAATTTCACACTGTGCGCCGATACGCGCCACGGCCGCCGTCCGTCGTTCACCGGGGCTGCCGGGCCGAAAACGGCCGATTCGCTCTATCTGCGGTTCGTGGCGGCGGTCAAAGACACGGGTGTTACGTCTGTGCAGACCGGTCGTTTTGGTGCGGATATGCTCGTTTCCATTGAAAACGACGGGCCGGTGACGGTCATCCTCGACACCGATGAAATCATGAAGCGGCCAGGGAAGGTTTGAAAGGAAAACAGCCGAATCGTTCCGTTCAAACAGGACCCAAATCGTGAAGGAGAAGCAATCATGAAAATATACACCATGCCTGTCGGAACGATGGGCACAAACTGTTATATCGCGGCGGACGGCGATGTCTGCGCTGTGATCGATCCAGGTTTTCAGGCTGAAAAGCTGATTTCGTTTCTGCGCGGGCAGAAGCTTCGGCCGGAATATATTCTGCTGACACACGGCCACTACGATCATATCGGCGCGGTGCGCGCGCTGCGCGACACATTCGGCTGCAAGCTGGCGATCGGACGCGGCGACGAGGAGATGCTGGCCGACCGCAAAAAAAGTTTGGCGATCATGCGCGGCATGACTGATGAGGACTACATCCTGACGCCCGACGAGCGTCTCGATGAGGGCGACAGGGTCACAGTCGGCGGCATGACATTTGAGGTGATCGACACGCCGGGACATACGGCCGGCGGCGTGACTTACCGGTGCGGCGACGTTCTCTTTACAGGCGACACGTTGTTTGCGGGAGATATCGGCCGCATCGACTTGTATGGCGGCGATTACGAGGAAATGATGGCGTCGCTGCAAAAGCTTTCGAAGCTGGAAGGCGATTACCGCGTGCTGCCCGGTCATGGGCCTGAAACGACGCTTGCGCGCGAGCGCAGAAGCAACCCATACATCAACAGGAAACCGGGCTATGACGCTTTTTATTGAGGGGCACGCGTTCGGTTACGAGTTGTCGCGCGTCGCGCAGATGTTTTTTCCCGGGGAGAAGGTCGTCTTTCAGGAGGGAGCGCCCTGCGGCGCGCCGGCCCTCGGCGCGCGCCTGTGCGGCGGCGTGCTGACGGTTTCTTATCGGGAGGCGTCGGGGCGGCTGCACAGCGCGCCGGAAGAAACGGCGGCGCCGGGCTGCACGCCAGGGGAAATGGAACACATGTTTGGCGTGATGCTGTACCGCCTGCTGTCGCGGGCGACGGGGGTCTGTCCGCCGTGGGGCGTACTGACGGGCGTGCGTCCCGTGCGGCTGTTCATGACAGAGCTTATGCGCGGCGCGGACGACGGCGCACTTCGCAGGCGGTTTATGGACGGCAGTCTTGTGAGCGGGGAAAAATTTGACCTCGCGCTGCAAACAGCGCGTATTGAACAGCCGCTGCTCTCCCGTTCAACGCCTGACAGCTTTTCGCTGTATGTTTCCGTGCCGTTCTGTCCGACACGCTGCGCGTACTGTTCGTTTGTTTCGCAGTCGGTCGAACGCGACGCGGCGTTGATTCCCGCGTATGTGGACAGGCTCTGCGAGGAACTGGAATACACAGGCTGTCTGGCAAAGGAGTTGGGGCTGCGTCTGCGCACGGTTTATTTCGGAGGCGGGACGCCGACAACGTTGTCAGCCGAAGATTTGACTCGCGTGATGGGAACGGTTGCAGACAGGTTCGACCTGTCCGGGCTGTGGGAATACACGGTGGAGGCGGGACGGCCCGATACGGTCACGCCTCAAAAGCTGCGCGCTATCTATGCCGGCGGAGCGCGGCGTGTGAGCATCAACCCGCAGACGCTTTCGGATACAGTGCTTTGCGCCATCGGCCGCCGCCACACGTCGGCACAGTTTTTTGAAGCGTTTGCAATGGCGCGCGCGGCTGGCTTTGACTGTATCAACACCGACCTGATCGCCGGACTTCCCGCCGATACTCCGGAGGGCTTTGCCGCAAGCGTGGACGGTGTGCTTGCGCTCCATCCGGAAAACGTCACCGTCCATACGCTGACGGTCAAACGCGCGTCGCGGCTGACCTTTGACGAAGCGCGCAGCGAGCTGGAGCTTGTCGGCGGCATGGTTGGTTATGCCCGAAACGCATGTGAAGCGGCCGGCCTGCATCCATATTACCTCTATCGCCAAACGGGCACGCTGGCCAGTCTTGAGAACGTCGGCTATGCCGCTGTGGGAACAGAGGGCCTTTACAATACATACATTATGGACGAAACACATACGATTCTTGCTGTTGGCGCGGGCGCTTCGACAAAGCTGCGCCACCCGAAAACGGGCAGGATCGAGCGGGTGTACAATTATAAGCACCCGACAGAGTATATTGGGCGCTTTGACGAGGCGCTGCGCCGCAAGCAGCGCGTACGCCTGTTTTATCAGGACAGCGGCTTGTAAATATCGGACGGATGGTGTATAATGCATACTAATTCAAAGGATAGGAGGCTTTCAGCATGGGAAAATTTGACGAACTGATTATAAAGGCAAAAGATTTGGCAGGTGTCGCTGGCAGCAAAGCGCAGGAGGTTGCGGAGCAGGCAAAACTGCGCATGCAGATTACGCAGATGAAAAGCCAGATCGACGCAAATTATCTCAAGCTTGGCGAAATAATCTATGAGCTGAACAAATCCGGCACGCAGAATGAGGAACTCGTCGGGATGTGCGTTGCCGAGATTGAGACACAGCTCGCAGAGCTTGCAGAGCTGAAGGACAAGCTGGACGAGATGCGCAAGGTTTTGCGCTGCCCGGACTGTATGTCAGAGAATCCGCGCGATGCGCTCTACTGCTCGCACTGCGGCGCGTCGCTTAAGGGGCAGTCGCCCACTGCGCCTGAGGACAGCGGCGAAGTCAATGAGGAAGCTGCGCCGGAGGAGACGGCGGCCGGCGCCCAAGCGCCAACAGCGGCGGCCATTGACGAGCCAAAGGAGTAAACGGATCGATGAAAGGCCCGGATGGTCATCCGGGCCTTTATCTCAGCAAAGTGAATGTTTGAGATGTACAGATATATAGACAGCTTTTGTTAAAGGATGGGAGTATGGAAGCAAGAAAAGAAAACAAAATGGGGATACAGCCTGTTGGAAAGCTTTTGGTATCCATGTCGCTGCCGGTGATGGTATCGATGCTGATTCAGGCGCTATACAACATTGTAGACAGCGTGTTTGTCTCCAGAATCAGCGAAAACGCTCTGACAGCCGTGTCTTTAGCATTTCCGATTCAAAATCTGATCATTGCTGTAGCGGTCGGCACAGGCGTTGGCATCAATTCGTTATTGTCACGGCGGCTGGGCGAACGCAATTTTGAGGACGCCAACGCAGCCGCTGAAAACGGCATTATGCTCGCAGTGTTGAGCTGGATTGTTTTTGCGATTGTCGGCGGTTTGTTTTCCGACGACTTTTTCCGCATGTTTACCTCTAACCCGGAGATCGTCGAAATGGGCACGCAGTATCTAAGCGTCTGCTGCGTATTCTCGTTCGGCTGTTTTTTGCAGCTTGCAACGGAGCGTATTATGCAGGCTACGGGTGTGACGATCTTTAATATGATCACACAGGGCATCGGTGCGATTACGAATATAATCCTCGATCCAATTTTGATTTTCGGCTTGCTCGGTATGCCTAAAATGGGTGTAAAGGGCGCCGCCGTCGCTACGGTTGCGGGTCAGATTCTCGCAATGGCGCTCGGGCTGCTGTTTAATCATCTGTTTAACCATGAAGTACATATGAATTTCTTGAAGTTCCGTCCAAATTGGCGCATCGTTCGTGAGATTTACAAGGTCGGCGTCCCGTCGATCGTCATGCAGTCGATCGCAACGCTTATGACCGGCGGTATGAATAAGATTCTGATCGTATTTTCAGAGACGGCCGTTTCGGTATTCGGCATCTACTTTAAGCTGCAAAGCTTCGTATTCATGCCGGTATTCGGTCTGACGAACGGATTGATTCCGATTGTGGCGTATAATTTTGGCGCGGGCAAAAAGGAGCGCATTATAAAAGCGATCCGCCTGGCATGCATCTATGCGCTCGCAATCATGCTGGCCGGAATGATTGCGTTTATTGCTTTCCCGGCGCAGATGATCGGCATGTTCGCTTCCTCGGAGGAGTCATTGGGCGCGATGGTGGCAATCGGTGTTCCCGCTCTCAGGCTGATCAGCTTAAGCTTTCTTGGCGCGGCAGTTGGAATTGTGTTGTCATCTGTCTTTCAGGCGGTTGGAAACGGGATGTACAGCTTGATTATGTCCCTGACACGTCAATTGGCCATACTGCTGCCGGTCGCCTGGGTGATGGCGCGCTTTGTGAGCCTGGACGCGGTTTGGCTGGCGTTCCCGATTGCGGAGATGGTTTCGCTTTGTCTGGCGCTTGTGATGTACCGGAGAATCTATCACAGGCAGATCAGCACGCTCAAGACGACGCCTTGAAGGAGGATGGCTAAAAGCCCCTCACGCCGCTTTAAATGCGGCGTGAGGGGCTTTTGTCTCAAATGCGTTCGACCAGCCCCAACGTCAGTTTGGCACAACGGTGCGCCGCCTGTTCGACAAAGGTGTCGAAATCCATCTCTCCGTTGTCGTCCGCGCCGTCTGAGATACAGCGCAGGATGGCAAACGGCAGATTATTGAGGTAACAGACATGTCCGACCGCCGCGCCTTCCATCTCTGTCGCGTCGCCATGCGTGTCGGAAATGATACGCGCTTTGACGATGGAATCTGTGATGAACTGGTCGCCGGATACAACGCGCCCGCGGATACAATGCAGCCCCAGTTCGGTGCAGACGGTTTCCGCCAGCTCCGCGAGCCGCGCGTCCGTGGGGAAACAATCACAGTTTGGGAAATTGTCCCTGAGCAGAGAGGCGGGGAACAGGTCGTGATACATGACATCGTTTGCAACAATGATATCAAAAATATGCAGCTTGTCCGATAATGCGCCTGCGACGCCGCTGAACACGATGCATTCGACACCGAAATTGGAAATCATCATCTGTGCGCAGGCCGCCGCGTTGACCTTGCCGATGCCGCCTGTCGCCGCGATAATGTCCTTGCCGGCATATTCGGCGCAGTAAAACGTGCAGCGTCCTATCTGCGCGGTGCGCCCATGGGCCAGGGCCTGCTTGATAAGCGCGAATTCATTGTCCATCGCGCAGATGATACCGATTTTTTTCATAAATAGACCTCCCGTCGATTGCTTACAATAAATCTATTTTATCGGATTGGCCATGGGAATGCAAGGCCAGGCTGGTCATAATGCGGCGCATGTGATAATATAAGTGTAATGACGCACGGCGGCAGCCGCGCGTTTGATGAATGTTTCTGCCCGGTTTTGACACAATAGGAGCTGTTGACATGGGAAGGGCCGTAAAACGCAGACTCTGTCAACAGAATCGCATATCGGGGAAAGCTAAGGAGCGTGGATACATGGAACAGCGCCGTGGACATGGCTATCTTTACGGCACAATGGTATTGGCGGTTGGGACGGTCATTGTCAAGCTGATCGGCGTATTTTTCAAAATCCCGCTGACAAATATTCTCGGCGGCGTCGGTATGAGCTATTTCAACGTCGCCTACGAGCTTTACTATCCTCTTTACGCGCTGTTTGTTTCAGGCGTACCGGTGGCCGTTTCCAAGCTGGTCAGCGAAAGCGTCGCCAAGGGACGCGCGCGCGACGCGGAAAAATTGCTACGCTTGTCTGTAGGCGCTTTTGTCGTAATTGGGATCGTGGGTTCCGCTCTGATGTATTTTGGGGCGGGCTGGTTTTCCCAGCGTGTCAACAATCCACCGGCGGCGCTCGCTGTGCGTATGCTTTCACCCGCGCTGCTTTTCGGCTGCGTGATGGCGGCGCTGCGCGGTTATTGGCAGGGGATGCAGAATATGGTTCCAACGGCCGTCTCGCAGGTCGTAGAGGCAGTGGCAAAGCTTGTGCTGGGACTGACGCTTGCATACGCGGCGACAGCCATAGGAATGGCTGAATATGCGCGTGCCGGCACCGTATTCGGGGCGCCGTGCGATTCCGCCGAGCAGGCGCAGATTGCGGTTCTTCCGTATGCGGCGGCGGGTGCGATCCTGGGCGTGACGCTCAGTATGGCGTGCGGCTCGCTTTATATGCTGACACGCCGGCGCGTCCGTGTGGATAAGGCGGCCCCGCCGCCTGCGCCGGGCGGAGAGCTGCTGCACAGGCTGGCCGCGATCGCGATCCCGGTTTGTGTTGCGTCCGTAATCGCGAATCTGACCTCGTTTATAGATCTGATTTCCGTGATGAACCGATTGACCGCGGCGATCGGGCGCGCGCCGCAAACTGTTTGGGGCATGTATGACGGCATGATTCCGGCCGGCGTCGATCAGGGAATGCTCGCTTCATATCTGTATGGATGCTACTCAGGTCTTGCGGTTCCGGTTTATAACCTGGTTCCATCCCTGACAGCGACCATCGGCATCAGCCTGCTGCCCGCTGTTTCCGCCGCTTGGGCGACGCGCAACAGCCGCGTGTTTGAGCAGAACGCTGCGTCGGCGCTGCGGATCGCATCGCTCATTGCGATGCCGGCTGGTATCGGTATCTGCGTACTCGCCGGCCCGGTCATGCGGCTCTTATATTTCTCCAAGCCAATGGAGGCGGCTGTAATCGCGCCTGCCCTGCGTTTTATGGGCCTCAGCGCGATCTTTGTGGCGGTTTCGCTGCCGGTCAATGCCATTTTGCAGGCAATCGGCCGCGCCGACCTGCCGGTTAAACTGCTGTTTGCCGGTGGGCTGATGAAGTTGGCGCTCAATTTTGTTTTGGTCGCAATCCCGCAGCTCAATATACAGGCCGCGCCCATCGGGACGCTTGTCTGCTACTGTTTTGTGCTTTTTGTCAGCCTGTCCCGGTTGGTAAATTTGACCAGCGTGCGCATCCGGGTGCTCCCTGTTTTTGGGAAACCGCTTTTTGCCGCCGTTTGCTGCGGAGCCGCCGCATGGGCCGCAAACGGCCTTCTGGAGCGGATTTGCGGGGGAACGATCGCTACGATGGGAGCGGTGGCGGCCGGCGCCGCGACATATCTGGCGGTTGTACTGCTGACACGGACATTAACGAAGGAGGACGTTACCATGCTGCCGGGCGGAGAAAAGTTTGCAAAGCTACTTGAAAAGCGGTCCCTTTTAGGGTAGAATACTTAAGTACCGCTAAAATGGCTTGAAAAGGGGGCTTGCGCCGATGCCGGCCGCTTTTGAACGCAAGGCGTCCTACAGGATCGAGGATCTGCTGCGCATCATGGAAATACTGCGTTCCAAGGAAGGCTGTCCTTGGGACCGGGAACAGGATCACCATTCCATCCGCAAAAATTTTGTTGAGGAAACATATGAGGCCTGCGAAGCGATTGACCGCGAGGACACGGATTTGCTGCGCGAGGAATTGGGCGACGTGCTTTTGCAGATTGTGTTTCACGCGCGCATGGAGGAGGAGGCAGGCTCGTTTTGCTTTGACGATGTCTGCGACGGCATCTGCAAGAAGCTGATCCTGCGGCATCCGCATGTATTTGGCGATACGCAGGTTTCAGGGAGCGGAGATGTGCTCGTTAACTGGGATCGGATCAAGCAGGAGAGCAAAGGGCAGAAAACGGCGGCCGAGACGCTTAGAAGCGTCAGCCCGGCGCTTCCGGCGCTGATGCGCAGCGAGAAGGTGCAGCACCGCGCGGCCAAGGTTGGGTTCGATTATCCAAGCGGCGCGATGGCGCTTGACGATCTTGCCAGCGAATTGGACGAGCTGCGGGAGGCGGTCGCGGAAAACGCCGCCGCGCATATCGACGAGGAGCTTGGCGATCTGCTGTTCGCCGCGGTCAATGTTTCCCGCTTTGCCGGGATTGATGCGGAGGAGAGCTTAAACCGCGCCTGTAATAAGTTTATCGGCCGGTTTACAAACGTTGAACAGCTCGCTGCACAGCGGGGGATCGATATGAAAGCTTCGTCGATTGAAAAGCTGGACGAGCTTTGGCGTGAAGCGAAGCGTATGAATCGATGAGCGTTTTGTCCAGGCATTTAATGTCTGAAGATATATTTATTTTATGGAGGGCTTTTAAAAATGACGAAAGCAGAATTGATTACCGCTGTTGCGGAAAAATCGGGACTTTCTAAAAAGGACAGCGAAAAAGCTGTCGGCGCGATCGTAGAGACGATCACCGAGGCACTGAAAGCGGGCGATAAGGTCGCGCTTGTCGGGTTCGGCACCTTTGAGACAAAGCACCGCAAGGAACGCCAGGGCATCAACCCGATCACCCAGAAGCCGATTACGATCGCGGCGGCGACAGTTCCTGCGTTCAGCGCGGGAAAAGCTCTCAAGGATGCTGTCGCCGGCAAGTAAGGTAAAAAGCCACATGCAGGGGGGTGAGGGCCTGCCGCTTCGCGGCAGGCTTTTGCCATACATGTGTCTGTTTCTGTGACGGAGGATTTTTTGTGAGACTTGATAAATATTTGAAGGTGACGCGCTTGATCAAACGGCGCACCGTTGCCAATGAGGCCTGCGACGCTGGACGCATTGTGGTCAATGGCAAGGTTGCGCGCGCTTCCTACGATGTGAAGGAGGGCGACGTCATCGAAATTAATCTTGGGCAGAAGCCGCTGAAAGTAAAGGTCGTCAAGGTCAGCGAATATGCGACAAAGGACACGGCCGCCGAAGCATACACCGTGATTGAGTAGGAACAAAAAAGGGCATGGCGCGGAATATTATCCGCGCCATGCCCTTTTTAGATGGAACGTATTACCCTGGTGTTGTCAGCAAAGCGTCAAGCGGCTTTCCCTGTGCCCAAGGCATCGAAAGCCCAAGCAGACGCGCAATGGTGACCGGTTCATCGATCAGGTCGGCCTGTTCCACAAGCGCGCCCTGCCGGACGTCGGGACCTTTCAGCGCGAAAAAGGGGGATTGACCGCGGGCGGGGTCGTGCCCGTGGTTGGCCCGATAGGAAAGGCCCGCGTCCGTTAAGGAACACATGAGGGAATCCCCTTCCCATTCATCACGGAACAGTACGCCGGGCGCCCCCTCGAGCACAAACGAGAACGGCCCGTCCAGATGGAACAGTTTCTTTGCCTGGCTGCGGTCATATACAGCCGCAATGCCCAGGTACTCACGTATTCTTTCGTCGTTCAACATGGCATGGACAGCGGGAACATCCGATGGGTCGGCGACATAGACCTGTGCAGAACAGCAGGCCGAATGCGACTGCGCCCGCCAATGCAAGCTGTCCGATCCCGTTTCCGGTGTCAGAAATCCGCGTTTTCGCAGCAGCACATTTGGATAGGACGCGCGGTCGACAGGGACTTGACCATGATCGCTGCAAAGTGCGACCGTTGTCTCCTCCAGGATTCCGAGAGCGTCAAGCTCACGCAGCAGGCCGTCCAAAAGACGGCCTGTGCGCTTGACAGCCTCCCATACCTGCGTCGAGTCAAGCCCCCCGTAATGCTTGGCGTTGTCGATCTGGCAGACATGCGCATAGATCAGCGGCGGATTGCCCATATGGATGACACGGTGCAAACATGCAAAAACAAATTCATCAAGCATCGGCTGTTGGAAGCCTCGCGGGATGGAACCGACCTCCGGCCAGATTTCGCGGATGAACGGCGCGCTGCCGGCCCTGCACATTGGTTCAAAAAAACCGCTGTCGGGGTCGCCGTCCCAAATTTCCGGGATCAGATAATCGACAGGGGCGTTTCCCATGCACGGCCAGAGGATACAGCCGGAACGCAGGCCGGCCGCGCGCGCCGCATGGAAAATGGTGGGGCGGCGAATTTGATCGTGATAGAAGATCCACGGCCTTCGGCGGGTTTCAGGCAAAAACAATTCGTTGTTAAACACGCCGCTTTCCTCTGGCCAGCAGCCGCAGGCCATGGCGGCATGGCAGGGATAGGTCAGCGACGGATAGACGCTTCGGATATGGCGCGCCAGCGCGCCGCGTTCCCAGAACCATGAAAACCCGGTCAGGTCACGGGCTTTGGAAAAATCCTCAAATGTCATGGCATCCAAAGAGAGAACGATCACTTTATGAGATAGCTGCTTGGGCATGAAAAGACCTCCCAACGTGTAAACGGATAGTAGATTTATATAATATTATTTGTTTTTTGTCAAATCTCAAAATGAATTTAGTAAAATTGGTTGACAAGAACAAAATAAAGTGTTACCCTTAGATTACAGAAAACTGTATATTGTTTTTAAACGAAAGGGGGAGCGTATTGAGAGGGTTGACCAACAAGCAGGACGCGGTGCGGCGAGCCCTGGCGCGTGAATTTATCACCATGGTTTTCCGCGGGGAAAACAACAAGCTCTCCGGGATCAAGGAATATGCGGACCGCTTCGGCGTCGGCGCGGGAACGGTGCAGGGTGCGCTGGCTGATTTGAAGGCCGCGGGAGCCGTTTCCCTAAAGGCCTGCGGCGCACAGGGAACATACATAGAAAGCGCCGACCGCAGCCGCCTTTTGGAGATGTGCGAGTACGATATTTTTATCGGGCTGCTCCCGCTCGACAGCAGCCTGTGCGTTAAAGGAATGGCTACCGGTATTTTCGAAGCATTCACCGAATACCGTCTGCCGATTCATATTCTGTTTGCCCGCGGCTCCCGCAACCGAGCCGGAATATTGCTGCGTGAAAAGTGCGACTTTGTTGTGATGAGCCTGTGTGCATATTCATATATGCACAAGAATGCCCGCGACGAGCGCCGCGATCTTTGTTCCATCGGTACGATCAGCGGCTATCCAAGCGAGCATGTATTTATCACAAAGAGGGATGCGCCATTCTCCATGGCAGAAACACAGGTGGCATACGACGCATTCTCCTACGACCAGATAGCCATTATGGAAAGTCTGGGAAAGCAGCACAACCGTTATGGCGAATGTCTCGGTGTTCAGTTGCCGGAGCTGGTGCGGCGCGGTGAAGTGGAGTCCGCGCTCGTGGAACGAAAAGGCTTGGGCTGTGCGGATGATTTTGACGTTCATCCCATCGAACACTTGCCGGCGCAGATGCAAAGAAACCTGGGTGAAAGCGTGGTCGTGGTTCGCGGCAGCGATCACAACCTGTCCGACCTGTTGAGCTTGGTGCTGACCTCCGGTCTGGTTTGTCAAGTGCAACGGGAGATTTTGGAGGAAAAACGGATCGTCACATATTGACGTGAGCTTGGGCGTTTTGTTAAGAAGGGTATACATATGCAGAAATATATCGGCGGTATCGAAGGGTTCCTGGAGCAGGACGCCGCAAAGGAGTCGGCTTTCTGGGCGGATTATCAGGTGCTCGGTCCCATGTTTGCGGCCCTGCGCATGTTTATGACAATGGATGATGTGCTGACGGTGATTGTCGGCGCCAAGGGCTGCGCGTATCATCTCAATTTTACAATTGTGGCGTGGGGAGAGATCGACTTCTTCCTGGGAAAACGTCCGTTGCCCGTGCTGGAGTACCGGCAGCAGCAAATTGCACTGGGCGATTTTACCCCGCCTGAGGACTGGCTTCGCCGCATGAAAAAGTTGTGCGGCGTCTATAGAGCCAGACGGATCGTCCTTTTGCCCACGGACGCGCTGCTTCTGTGCGGCGCCGACCTTGCAGGCGTTGCAGGAGAGATTCAAAAATTCACCGGAATTCAGACCGAGGCTCTGGAAATCGCGGGGATGTCGAGTCCCAATCAGTGGGCGGGCTACGACGCCGCTCTGGAGGCTCTCTATCGTCCGTATCTCGGCAAGTCCTACCGGCATGAAAAATCGGTCAACCTGGTGGGCTGGATGTGGCCGTCGCGCCACAGGGGACATGAAATCGGATGCTGTATCGATATGCTCAAAGAGCTTCAAATTCCGGTGAATGCGGTGATTTCCGGCGGTTCCTCCCTGGCGGACATTGAAAAGAGTATGCACGCCGGTGCGAACGCGCTTGTCTGCTCGTCGGTGATGGGGAACTTGCTCCAACGCCTTGACGAGGAGGGGATTCGCCTTGCGGGGCCGCGCGCGCCGTACGGCTTTTCCGGAACGCGCGAATGGCTCACAAGCATTGCGGATGTATTGGAGCTGCCGGTTTATGATGGCATCGACGCGATGGAAAAGCGGTACAGGGACTTGTTCGAGAAGAACCGGGAGCAGCTCAGTGGCAAGAAGGTTTTTGTCAGCGGCGGCCCGGGCCGCCTGATCGGCTTGTTGCACACATTGGCCGACTATGGGATGGATATCCAGGCGGCAGCCATGTTCTGGCCTCATGCGTGGAGCCAGGAGGATATCCGCCACATGCTGCGGGATCACGGCGTTAAAATGAAGGAATTCATTCTTTCGCCAGGTCTGGATGATCTGGAGCGCGTCGCCTGTCAATACGACGTGGATGTCTGGCTCGGCGGCTATCAGGAGCAGCACACCTGCAAGAGGCATGGGATTCCATTCGTCCCGATCACCGTTTACACGGTTCCGCATGTGGGCTTTGAAGGGGCTGTCAACCTCGGAAACAAGCTGCTGCTGGCGATGTCGGGCTATTCCTTCACGGAAAGCCAGTTTATAGCAAGGGAGGTAGAGGGCGTCATATGTCCATCGAACGACTCGAACCAATGACTGGATGCGGGATCTTGGGGATACTGAAGTGCTTGGCCGGCATCCCTGGCGTACTCCCGTTGATCCATGGACCGGTGAGCTGCTCCTCCGGCCATCGTCTGGCGATGCTCTACGCAGATGTGGAGCCGCTTCTTCCGACAACGGCCGTAGTGGAAAGGGATATGGCGCTGGGCGCGCGCGATAAGCTGCGGGAGGCTCTGATCGAAGCGTGGCGGCAGTATCACCCGGGTCTGCTCGCGGTGATCCTGACATGCGCCACCAGTCTTGTTGAGGAGGAATATGAAAGCATCCTGCTGGATTATGAAAGGCAAACCGGCGGCGCCGCTGTTTTGCTGGACGGCAGCGGCTTGGCGGGCGATGAGACGGACGCGCCCGGCGCGGTTTATGACGCGTTGTACCGAAAGCTGAGGATCGTACCGGCCGCCAGCGGAGAATTCCTGGCATTGGAAGGGCTTCCGCTGACGGATTACAACCGCAGGGACAATTTTCCGGCTCTTTGGGAATTAATTGAAACCGGGATTGGATGCCGTGTCACACCAGGGCTTTTTTCCGGCATTTCCCTGCCGGAGCTGTCCGCGGATTACCGTGTGGCGGGCAAAGTCTTTACCGGGCTTTTGTGGCGCCGGTCGGAGCCGGACTCAGCCGCGCCGTTCGGCGCGGCGGGGAGCAGGCGTTTTTTGGAGTGGCTGGCTGGACAGACTGGACGACGCGGACTGACGCCGCATGGGTTGGATGCATATGACCGCGCTGTGAAAGAGCTTGAACCGCTCGCGCAAAAGCTCCGCTCTCATGCGGTTCCCGTTGCCATTGAGGCGGCCGGCTGGTATGGCTACGGCCTGGCGGATTTCCTCACCAATGAGCTTGGCTGCCGTGTACTTCTCTGTGTGGATCGTGCGCACCCAAAGAAACCCGAGCGTCCAATATGCGAGGAATTTTATGAGGATGTCGGCCGGTGGGAGCTGGTCGAGCTGATGAAAGCGTTTGGAGCCAGGCTTGTATTCGGCTCATCCAATGTTCGTTCTGACGATAACTGGGACTATATTCCTTTTTTTGCCCCTGTTTGGAGGACTGAAGAACCAATTGGTGCACTGCTTGGATACGAGGGCGCACTGACCATTGCGAATCGGCTGCTGAAGCTTGCGGAGGGGGCGCCATGAAAAAGCGGATTGCGCTCTATGGAAAGGGCGGCATCGGAAAGACGACCGTGGCGGTCAATACCGCGCTGTGCATGGCGCGGCGCGGGTACCGGGTTCTGCTGGTAGGATGCGATCCAAAGCAGGATACGACACGCCTTTTGACAAAGCAACCGCTGATCTCCATTTTGGAGCGGTACGATGGGCCGTGCGGGCCGTCTTTGCAGGACGGGCTGATCGCCAACCCGCGGCCCAATCTGTGGTGCTGCGAAGCCGGCGGCCCGAAACCGGGCGTTGGATGCGCGGGGCGGGGCATCGCGATCGCCCTGAACGCGCTTGAAAAAGCAGGTTGGTTTGACCGTGTCGACGTTGTGCTGTACGACGTTTTGGGCGATGTGGTGTGCGGCGGCTTTTCAACGCCGGTTACAAAGGGGTATGCGCGGGAACTCTATATTGTGACATCGGGCGAACAGGCGTCGCTGTTCGCGGCCAATAATATTCTTGCAGGTATGCAGGGCCTTGGCGCCTGTGTCAGAGGACTGATATATCAGGAACGGCGCTTTACAGGCGAGGATGCTCTTATTGAGACATTCAGCCGGCGTGTTAATGTACCTGTCGCGGTGAAGATCGGATTTTCCGAGCGGATCAAGCTGTGCGAGATGCATGATATGGCCGTGAGCGAGGAGGAACGCGCCGGAGTTGAAACAGCACAGTTCATGGCTTTGGCTGAACGGATGCTGACTGAAAGCGGTCCGCCAGACGAGATCTATCCAATGGACAGGACGCAATTGAGTCAATTCATACGTGAATGTATGCCGTCGGTTGCAGGCGGTAAGGGGGGAGAATCCTGATGACGAAGGAACAACCTGTTTTGACGCTTTCACATGTGACAACGAGTTTCCAAACGGCGCATGGGCTGCTGCCGGCTGTGGATGATGTCGGCTTTTCGGTTTTCCCCCGTGAAATCGTAGCGGTTGTGGGCAAATCAGGTTCCGGCAAGACGGTAACATGCTTGTCGGTGATCGGGCTGGCCGGCGCGTCGGCTGTGACAACGGGCAGCATTGTTTTTGACGGGCGGGAGCTTGTGGGGCTGCCCTCCGACGAGTTGCGGCAGGTGCGCGGCGGCGAGATCGGGTTTGTGTTTCAGGAGCCGATGACAAGCCTCAATCCCGTTTTTACCGTCGGCAACCAGTTGGACGAGACGCTGCGCGCCCACACAAAACTGTCGAGGGAGCAGCGAAAACAACGTATCATACATCTGTTTGAGCTTTGCGGAATTCCGGAGCCTGAACAGCGGATGCGCTGTTATCCATATGAGCTTTCAGGAGGAATGAAGCAGCGCGTGATGATTGCGATGGCGCTTTGCTGCGATCCAAAGATCCTGATTGCGGACGAGCCGACCACCGCGCTTGACGTGACCATTCAGGCACAGGTATTGGGGCTTCTGCGCACGCTGCGCGATCAGCTCGGGATGTCGATTGTGATTGTAACGCACGACCTTGGGGTCGTCGCAAACTTTGCGGAACGGGTCGTGGTGATGTACGCTGGAAAGATTGTGGAGGAGGGACCGACCCGTGAAGTGCTTGACCATCCGCGCCATTGTTATACGCGCGGTCTGATCGCATCGATTCCCCGCCTGACAACACAGCGTGGGCAGGATCTTCCGGTGATCCCGGGCAATGTTCCGGATCTTTCACAAATGCCCGAGGGATGCCGGTTCGCGCCGCGCTGCGGCGCGGCGACGGACCGCTGCAAACAGCAGCCGCCGGAAATCGTTGTAGGTCCCGGCCACCGCGCAAGCTGTTGGCTTGAGGAGCAAAAGGAGGGAACGGCGTATGGCGCGGACTGACCAACCGCTTGTGAAAGCGGAGCATATTGTCAAGCATTTCCCGATCCGCGGCGGGGTATTTTTACGGCAGGTGGACAGCGTCAAGGCGGTCAACGACGTTTCGCTGGAAATCCGCGAGGGGGAGACATATGGCCTGGTGGGGGAATCGGGCTGCGGCAAATCGACGCTTGGCAGCGTGCTGCTTGGACTTGAGCAGCCGACTTCGGGCAGAGTGCTGTTCGATGGCGTAGACCTGACGGCCTGTTCCCGGCAAAAGCGGCGGGAGCTGCGCCGGCAGATTCAGGTTGTGTTTCAGGACCCATATGAATCCTTAAACCCGCGTATGACTGTCGGGGAGATTGTTTCGGAGGGCCTGCGCATTCAAGGGGGCTGTTCCGCGCAGGAACGCCGTGAGCGTGTGCTTCAAATTCTGGAGCAGGTCGGCCTTTCTAAAGAGCATTACGGGCGCTATCCGCATGAATTTTCCGGCGGCCAGCGGCAGCGTATCGGCATAGCCCGCGCTCTGATCGTCAACCCGCGCTTTATCGTGTGCGACGAGCCGGTTTCCGCGCTGGATGTTTCCGTACAGGCCCAGATCATCAATCTGCTGCGCGATTTGCAGCGCAGGCATGGCTTTGCATATTTATTCATCGCCCATGGCCTGAACGTCGTCAAATATCTCAGCGGGCGTATCGGCGTGATGTATCTGGGGCAGCTTGTGGAGGAGGCCGGTTCGGACGCGCTGTTTGACCATCCGCGCCATCCGTATACACAGGCGCTTTTAAAGGCGATCCCGGACATCGACGCGGTATCCGGCGCCTTTGAACAGACGCTTGGAGGCGATGTTCCAAGCCCGGTTCATCTGCCGGACGGCTGTCCCTTTCATCCGCGGTGCGTGCACCGCATGGAGATCTGCTCATCCGCGCTTGCTCCTGTTGTAAGCTTCGGTGAGGAAATGGTGCGCTGCCACCTGTATTCACAGTCCGACGCCGCCCCGGATGGGCGGAAAATACCATAGATGCCATAATAAGGAGGATCATTATGTTGCATTCTGTCAAGACGAGGCTTTTTGCGGCGGCGCTTTGCGGCGCGATGCTGTTGACCACCGCATGCGGCGGCTCCGCAGCGGGAGGGACCGGTTCTGCCGCTGCTTCCGGTGCGGGAGATGCTTCGGCCGCGTCGTCCGGAACCGCGGAAACAGGAGAGACGGGCGGTCCGAAGTACGGCGGCACGCTGACGACCTATACGTCGGCCGACCCGAAAAGCTTTGACCCGGCCGCCTTGAGTGCATGGGACCAGACAATCGTGGCGGCAAACATCCTTGAGGGCCTGGTGCGTTTAAATCCTGAGGGCAACGCAATTGAGCCTGGTATCGCGGAGAGCTGGGAGCCATCCGAGGATGGAACAGTCTGGACATTTCATCTGCGCGATGCGAAGTTCCACAATGGCCGCGCGGTGACAGCGCAGGATTTCAAATATTCCTTTGAGCGTGTCGCCAATCCGCAGACAGCTTCTCCAGCCGCATGGATGCTCAATAAGCTCCAGGGCTTCGACGAATACACCGCCGGCAGCGCCAGTGAGATCAGCGGCATCAAGGTTGTGGATGATCATACATTGGAGCTGACTCTGACAGAACCATATGCGCCGTTTGTTTCAATGCTGTCATCGGCCGCTCTAGCTGTTGTTCCACAGGAAGCTGTCGAGGAATTCGGCGACGATTTTGGACAGCATGTTGTAGCCGCCGGACCGTTTACCGTTGGACAGTGGAATTTTAACCAGGATCTGACGATCAACGCGTTCGAAGATTATTGGGCGGGCCGTCCGTATCTTGACAGCGTCAAGTTTAAGGTCATTAATGATGAAAATACACGTATTGTGGAATTTGACGCAGGTACGCTTGATATTGCCTGGATCACGCCGGCGCATTACGACCGCCTGACAAGCGATCCGCGTTATGCAAACAGCATTGGCCGCGCCGACACGCTGCACACCAGCTTTTTGATGTTCAATATGGAAAAGGAGCCGTTCGCGTCAAACAAGGCGCTGCGCGAGGCCGTTTTGTATGCGCTTGATACGCAGGCTACCATCGACATGCTTCAGGGGCGCGCCTCCGTAGCGAACGTCCTGCTTCCCAGCGGTATGCTCGGTTCCGGCGATCCGGCTACCACACCGCCTTATGATGTGGAAAAGGCCAAGGCCAAGATGGCGGAAGCCGGTTATCCGGACGGTCTGCCGCAGACCTTCGAAGTTATCACACCTGCATGGAACAACAACATCAAAATACTGGAGATCTATCAGCAGAATCTGAAGGAGATCGGCATCAATATTGAAATCAAGGCACTGGAGAATTCCGCCTATAACGAGGCGCGCGATTCTGGACAGTTTGAAATCGCCTGGGGCAATATTGTCGCGACATATCCCGATCCGGACGCCATGTTCTATCCGCTGCTTCATTCCGACAATATCGGAGCGGCCGGAAACTACGCCCGTTACTCCAATCCGGAGGTTGATGCGCTGATCGAGCAGGCCCGCGCTTCTACGGACGACAATGAGCGGGCGTCGCTGTACCAGCAGATCGAACAGTTGGTGCTCGAGGATCTGCCGTATGCATACCTGACGCACAATATTTACGTCGACATCTGCCAGCCGTTCGTCCGGGATTACTGCCCGAGTGCCCTGGATGTATCGACCTATCACCGTGTCTGGCTTGATAAGTAAGAGCTGTTGGAGCAGTCCGGCATTCCCGCGGAACAGCTTTATTCCGCGGGAATGCCGGATGAAGAATGAAAGGGGGTGGCTTTGATGCCCCGCTATATTGTCCGCAGACTGCTTGCCCTGATTCCTGTCATACTTGGGTTGACGCTGGTTATTTTCCTGCTGGTCAACGTCATTCCCGGCGACACGGCCAGGCTGATTGCCGGCGAATATGCCGACGAGGCTACAGTGGAGCAAATCCGCACCACAATGGGGCTTGACAAGCCGATCCTGGTACAGTATGGAAATTACCTTCTGGACCTTGTGCAGGGAGATTTGGGACGGTCCTATCAGACGCATCGTCCTGTGCTGGAGGAAATACTGACCGTCTTTCCAAAAACAATTCAACTGGCTGTCACGACAGAAGTGATCAGCATCGTTGTCGGCTTGTTTTTAGGAATGAGCGCGGCTGTGCGCCGCGGCAGCCTGTTCGATCGAGGCATCACAATGTTTGGGGTACTGGGACTTTCAATCCCGCAGTTTTGGTTCGCACTGATTTTACAGCTTGTTTTAGCTGTAAAATTCGGTTGGCTCCCACCTTCTGGCTATCAGGGCGGGTTTGATATCTATATCATCCTTCCGGCTATCACCCTGGGCATTCCGTCCGCCGGAATGATGGCCCGCATTTCCCGATCAGCGTTTTTGGAGGTGCTGCCTCAGAACTATATCCGCACAGCGCGTGCCAAAGGTCTGCGGGAAAAAAGCGTCATCTGGAAACATGCGCTGAAGAATGCGTTAATCCCGGTGCTGTCGCTTGTCGGTACGGATATGAGCCGTCTGTTGACCGGTACAATGATCGTGGAGAGCGTTTTTTCCTGGCCGGGAATTGGAAAGTATGGGTATGACGCATTGTTTTATAAGGACATGCCGGCCTTACAGGCAACCGTACTCGTCCTTGCCGTGAGCATCTGTCTGGTCAATCTGGCGGTCGACGTTCTGTATGCTGCCGCAGATCCACGCGTCAGATATCATTAAGGTATCATAACCGTAAAGCGGTTATGATACCGGGGTTATACCCAACGGATCGCCGCTTACGCGGCAACCACCTTTTGATGGGCAATTATACCATAGTCCAAACCGGCAAGGCCGGTTTTGCTGCCGCTTTGCGGCAGACAAGCCCAAAGGGGCTTGCCACTGTGGCATAATTGAAACCACTTTTATCTTTATGCCGATGCGAAGCGGCGGATTGGATGGTCTTTTATGGAACAGAACCGATACCTTCCTAAAAATAAAAAATACCGTCGGATGCTGGAATCGGGTGCGCCGCCGTCGGGAAGCCTGTATCGGGATGCCTGGCAGGCGCTCAAAAAGGATCGCGCCGCAATGATCGGGCTTGTGGTTATCGTGGCGCTGGCCGCGCTTTCGATCCTGCTGCCGATGATTCTCGGCCTCGATCCGGAGGCCATCGAGTCGCGCAGGGTGGTCGATGGGAAAAATCTGTTTCCGCCATTTGCGCCTGATCTTGCGAACATAATGGGTACAGACCAGCTTGGCCGCGATATCTTTACCCGCGTGCTGTATGGAATCCGTGTTTCTCTGTTGGTAGGCGTTGTCGCACGCGGGCTTACCATGATTGTTGGAATTGTACTCGGCGTTGCGGCAGCCTATTTTGGCGGATGGGTCGACATGGTCATTATGCGCCTGACCGATATTTTTCTCGCTTTTCCAGTGATGCTGTTGGCGATGGTGATCACACTCGTCATGGGGCCGAGCCTGTTTACTGTTTGTCTTGCGCTCGTCGTCGTCGGCTGGCCGGATGTCACACGGCTTTTGCGGGGGCAGGCATTGGCGCTTAAGGAGAAGGAGTATGTTAAGGCGTCGCGTGCGCTTGGCGCGTCGCATTTCTGGATCATCACGCGTCAGCTTTTGCCTGGGTGCCTGTCTCTGATTATCGTATCCTTTTCAATGGGAATTCCAGGCGCGATTATGTACGAATCCGGACTGAGCTTTTTTGGATTCGGTATTCGTCCGCCAACTCCTTCACTGGGAAATATGATCGCCGATGCGCGCGGTTATATGACCATTTGTCCGTGGTACATTCTGTATCCGGGCCTGATGCTGATTATTATTGTAGTCGCATTTAATATTCTGGGCGACGGGCTGAATGATGCGCTTGACCCGTACGCCAGAAAACGGAAGTAAAATATGAGTCAATCAACAATTCATTCCACGCTCTCATTTGAGCATCCCTGCTTTTCCAATCATGGAGCGCGTGTGGCGCGTATACATTTGGCTGTCGCACCATACTGCAATATAAAATGTGCGTTTTGCCGTCCTACAGTCAATCCGTGTATACACGGATGCGCTCCTGGACTAGCCAACGAGATTCTGACGCCGCAGCAAGCTTTGGAGCACCTTCGCAGGGTTCGTGAGAGCGGGATCGATATCCGCATTGTCGGAATTGCAGGTCCGGGGGAGCCGTTGGCAAATCCTGAAACCTTTGAGACGCTGCGCCTTATAAAAGCTGAATACCCGCAAATACATCTCTGTCTAAGTACAAATGGTCTGTTCCTTCCGGAGCAGGCAAGCCGGCTGGCGCAGCTTGGTGTTGAGACGCTGACTGTAACAGTCAATGCCCATACGCCGAATGTGGCTGTACATATTTATGAGCATGTATCGGGCGAGCGGGGAGAGAACGCTGTACGGCGCCTTTTGGAGCGTCAGAGGACAGGCGTCAAAGAGGCTGTCAAGGCTGGCATGGTTGTTAAAATCAATTCGGTCTATGTTCCGGGTATTAACGACGATGACATTTTGCAGATTTCCCGGGAAATGCGTGCGATAGGCGCCACGCTTCAGAATATTCTGCCGGTGATCGCGCGCGATACAATGGCAAAGGTTACTCCGCCGGACGCGGAGCAGTTGGAACAGATGCGGGAGAGGTGCGGCGTCAATCTGGAACAGTTTGTGCGCTGCAAGCATTGCCGCGCAGATGCAATTGTGGACGCGGAACCGTCCTGTGCGGGAAAATGAGAAACAGGGAGTTGTGGAAGCATTGTTCAATCTGTTCCCGGATTATTTTGCGAAGGATGTAACCTGTATTGACGGCAGCCTCCTGGACCGGTTGAATATTCAGGCCGTCATCACAGATATCGACAATACGCTGGCCTTGGTAGACGCGCCGGATCCTGAGCCTCAGGCGCGGGAATGGTTGGATTTTTTAAACCGGTACGGCTGTCAGACTGCGATGATTTCCAATAACGACCCGCCGCGTGTGAAGGCGTTTGCAAAGCTGTTCGACGCGCCCTATGCCGCCCATGCGCAAAAGCCTGCATCCGGCGCTTTTCTGGAGCTGGCCCGTCGGCTCGGTGTCGAACCGGAACGATGTATGGTGGTTGGAGACCAGATGTTTACCGACATTATGGGCGGAAATCGTGCTGGGATGCATACGGTTCTGGTGGAACCTTTGGGCAGCGAATTGGATCACGCACAGTTTCGGATTAGGCGATGGGCCGAAAAGCTGTTGCTGGCTGTTTACAAGCGTGTGACGCACGGCCGCAGCCTGTCGGGGCAAAATCCGTCCGGCGCAGATGTGACGCTTTGAAATGGAATTTTAAAATTTTTGTTTTGATGCAGTGCAAATAAAGATAAAAAATTCCCCGTTAAGAGGGTATTGCGATAAGAAAATATCCTGTAGGGGCGCATACTATGCGCTTGTGGGCGGCTGACAGCCGCCTCTGTGGGGATTCTTACAGCAATGATTTTAAGCTGTGTGCTTTTTATTGCACTTGAGAACCTTCGGCTTGTGTCAGGGGGTTCAGAAAGAACCTATAAAAAATTGGACATCCGTGCCGGTAACTGCACGGATGTCCAATTTTTTATAGGTTATAGTAAAGCGTGTAATCGGTGTGTTTATGCTTTTAAACTCTCCACCGCCTGGCGTTCCACTGCCAGACCGCAGCGATACTGCCTCATGAACTGGTTGAAACCCTCCACATCCTGCTGACGGGGTTCCAAGGTAACTACGGTCTGGCCGGCAAAAATCTGGTTGTCAAGGTAATCCTCCAGTGATTGTCCGGATTTTTTCTCTACCAGATAGGCTGCCAGCAGGGCCATACCCCAGGGACCGCCTTCGCCGGCAGTTTCCATGACAGAAACGCAGGTTGCGGTGGCGGCAGCCAGGATACGCTGGCCGACTTCCGGAGTCTTAAAGAAGCCGCCGTGGCCCATCAGCCGATGGACAGCTACATGCTCCTCAGACAGAAGATCCATCCCGATCTTCAGCGTAGCCAGGGCGGAGTAGAGGTGGGCTCTCATGAAGTTGGGAAAGTCAAATTGGGACCAAGGAGTGCGTACCAATAGAGGGCGGCCCTCCATTAATCCGCTGATTGGTTCACCGGACAGGTAATTATAAAGAGTCAGCCCGCCGGCATCCTCCCTACCAGCCAGAGCGGAGTGAAACATAGCGGAGAAAACAGTATCCATGTCAGGGACCTGCCCCAAAGCCTCCAGGAATCCCTTAAATACCTGTGCCCAGGCATTGATCTCATTGGTACAGTTGTTGCAATGAACCATGGCTACTGGCTGTCCAGATGGGGTGGTGACCATATCAATCTCAGAATAGACCTTGGACAAGGGCTTCTCCAGCACGATCATAGCAAACACACTGGTACCTGCGGACACATTGCCGGTGCAGGGAACGACAGTGTTGGTAGCAACCATGCCAGTACCCGCGTCTCCTTCAGGGGGAGCCAGAGGAACGCCAGGGGACAAAAGGCCGGCAGGGTCCAAAAGTTTAGCTCCCTCTGGGGTGAGGGTTCCGGCGGGCTGGCCGGCGTGGAGAACCTGCGGCAGAATCTCCCGTATTTTCCATGGATAGTGCTTCTCAGCCACCAGGGCGTCGAAGGCGTCTGCCATTGTCTGATCATAGTCCCCGGTGCGGCTATCGATAGGGAACATGCCGCTGGCCTCCCCGACTCCGATTGCCTGACAGCCGGTGAGCCTGTAGTGGACGTATCCCGCCAGGGTGGTAAGACAGCGGATATCCTTGACATGTTCCTCATCATTGAGGATGGCTTGATAGAGGTGGGCGATAGACCATCGTTGAGGAATGTTGAACTGGAAACGCTCCGTTAAAATCCTGGCGGCCTGTCCGGTGATGGTGTTGCGCCAGGTGCGGAAGGGGACTAGCAGTTCTCCGTTTTTATCCAAGGCCATGTAGCCGTGCATCATAGCGGAGAAGCCCATAGCGGCTATGGAAGTAAGTTCCACGCCGTATTGGGTGAATACATTGCCGCGCAGCTTGGCGTAAGCCTTTTGGAGTCCTGTCCATACATCTTCCATGCGGTAGGACCATATACCATCCTCCAACCGATTCTCCCAACTGTGCTCGCCCGAGGCTAGGGGGGAGTGATCAGAGCCAATGAGTACGGCTTTGATGCGGGTAGAACCTAACTCGATACCCAGGCAGCAGCGGCCTTGGGCAATATCTTTTGCTTCATTCATAGGGAGAGGCCTCCTTTAGATGTTTTTCCCATAGATTGCTGAATAAACTAAGGTAAATTGGCTTTCCGCGCCGCAGGCGGCGCGGGGCCGTTTGATTAAATACGTCTGTCCGCGGAACGGGCAGATGCGCAAAAAACAGTTGTTTTACAACCGTTTTTTATTTTTCTGCGATGTTGCGTACACTGCTGCGTTCCTTCAGACTGGGGGAGTAGACGATGCGGAAACGGCGGCCGAGCAGGTTATCCTGCCGCTGTAAAAAGACATCGGCGGCGGAGAGTCCCATGGCCACCGGGTCACAACTGATAGTGGTCAGGTCCAGCCCTTCCTCGTCTACCAGATCAGAGTCATCAAAGCACAAAATGCTGTAATCCTCGGGCACTCGCCGTCCCGCGTCCCGCAGACGGCGCACCATTCCTGCGGCCATATAGTCGTTGCCCACAAATACAGCGGTGCAGGGTTTTTCTTGAGCCAACAGCCAGTCGGCAAATTTTCGTCCGCTCTCCCGGGTGTTGTCCCCGTATACCATATCCAAGCTGGAAAAGGACAGGCCATAGTTTTGCAGCCCCTCCGAGAAACCCCGGCAGCGGTCAGATGCGGTCCCGGAACCCTTTACTCCAGTGAGCATAGCTATATGGCGGTGCCCCCGCTCCCAGAGATACTGCGCTGCCATATAGCCTCCCCGATAGTTGTCGATACGCACCGTATCCAGATCCAGGGCGGAGATATAGCGGTTGACCAGTACAATGGGAATAGATGAGCTTTGCAGCAATTGTATGATTTCCTCTGTTGCGGTCACAGTAATCATAATGATGCCGGAATAGCCGTTTTCCATGGCGCGGCGCATGGCTGCCAGCTCCCGGTTGGCATCCAAACCACAGTGGCACAGTACAACCGTATACCCCAAAGGGTCCAGCCCCTCACAGATGCCTTTAACCACCTTGGAATAAAAGTAATTCGAAATGTCGCTGACAATGACAAGCACCGCTTTGGACACAAAGCCCTTTCCCAACAACATATCATCTCCGTCGGTAATCCCAAGCTCCTGCATAGCGTTGCGGATCTTCTGCATGGTTTGCGGCTTTACCTTGGCGCTATTGGTAAAGGCACGGGAAACGGTAGCGTAGGACACCCCTGCCCGTTCAGCAATGGTCTTTTGTAGAATGATCATGGCAATTCTGCTCCCCACCTGTATTTTACTTTTCTATCATAAGATTTCCCTTTCAAAAAAGCAAGGTTATTTTCATGAAATTTCTGAAATTAATGAAATTAGATAGACGGTTTTTGGGGAATATGATATATTCATGATGTCATCGCGGTGGAATTTTGTTGAATTATGAGGATATTGTCCAAAATATTCTCACTTCACTCTATGGTGTGAAATGATTCCCATGCGAAGAATCGCACCACCCACATATCCTGTCGTTACAGATGAAAAGGAGGAACTCAAATATGAAGTGGAATCGAATTTTAGCGTTGGGTATGGGCACGGCTCTTTGCCTGTCTCTGATGGCCGGCTGCGGCTCCGGAGGCGATATTTCCAGCAGTGATATGCAGGAGGATGGATTTCCTGAATTGAACATCTCGCTGGCTCACTCCGCCGCCACCAGTCACGCGCATAATACCGCTGCTCAGACGTTTGCCGATATTGTTTCGGAACAGACCGGCGGGAAGGTCACAGTCACCATCTATCCCGCCAGCGAACTGGGGGACCAGCCCGCTCTCATCGAGAGCTGTTATACCGATGGCGATGTGGATATGGTCATCGCCTCCCAAAGCAATATGGCCACCTATATGCCAAAACTCAATGCCTTGGCCGCTCCATTCCTCTTTGACAGCTACGACCATGCCCATAAGGTCATGGACGATTATGTGCTGGACTGGATTAATGAGGATGTGGGAACGCAGATGAATATGCATGCCCTGGCTATGTTTGACTACGGTTTCCGCCATGTCACGACCAACGACATCGTGGTCAACTCCGCTGATGATTTAAACGGCGTCAAGATCCGGGTCCCCGGATCCGCCGGGCTTCTGGCCACCTTTGACGCGCTTGGATGCAACACACAGACCATCGCCTATTCCGAACTGTACCAGTCCTTAAAGCAGGGGGTCGTAGCGGCTGAGGAGAACCCTGTGGCCACCATCCTAGCAGACTCCTATTTTGAGTGTCAAAACCAACTGGCTCTCACCGGTCATTTCTTTGATGTGCAAACCCTGCTGATAAACAAGTCGCTGTGGGAGTCTATGAGTCCCGAGCTTCAGCAGATCATTCAGAATGCCGCTCTTGAGGCGCAGCAGGTCACCCGGAACCTCATCGCTGATGGTGAGGATGCGGACATAGAGGCGCTGAAAGATAAGGGAATGAACGTAACCACACCGGATAAGCAGTCCTTTATAGATAAAATGGCCCCGGCCTATGAAGAAATAGCCTCCCTGTGCGGTCAGGATGAGCTGGATAACCTGATGGCTGCCGCAAAGGCCGCTTCAGAGAGCGCCTGAATCACAGCTAAAGGACCCGCAGCGCCATTTGCCGCCGGCGCGGCATCTTTACGGCTGAAAGGAGAGTGAGATTACCCCCATGATTATGTTTGTTATGTTTATTGCGGTACTGGCGGTGCTGTTCATTGGCGTATCCACCGCGTGCAGTATGGCCTTGGTTTCCGTAGGCGCCTATTTTTCTCTGGGAGAGGCCACGATGTCCAACATGATGTCTTTGCCGCAGGGGATGTTTAACCAGGTCAGCGGCATAACTTTGATGTCCATTCCATTTTTCCTGCTCATGGGCAATTTTATGAATGCCGGCGGTATTTCCCAAGACCTGTTTGGCTTTGCCCGTGCCTGCCTGGGCCATCGCTGGGGCGGTCTGGCTAATGCTGCCATTGTCTCCTGCATGGTCATGTCCGCGATGTCTGGCTCCGCTGCCGCGGTGGCCGCTGGCATCGGTATGATCGCTATTTCTGAGATGCGCAAGACCGGATATGAACAGTCCTTTTCCTGCGCGACTATCGCTGCATCGGGCGGTCTGGGACCCATCATTCCTCCCAGCATCACCATGATCCTGTTTGCCAGTATGATTTCGGACCCCAAGGTGGGGGTTTCAGTCAACGATTTGTTTATGGGCGGAGCCATCCCCGGAGTGCTTATCGGCATCATGTTTATCACCTATGCCAGTTTCGCCTGCAAAAAGCGAAATTTTGGTAAAGTATCTCCTGTCCCGATGAAAGAACGTCTGCGTTACTTCGGTAAGGCCATTTGGGCGCTGTTTACTCCAGTGATCGTGCTGGGCGGCATGTTCGGCGGCTTGTTTACCGCTACAGAAGCTGCCGCGGTAGCAGCTCTGTACGCTGCCCTATTGGGGATATTCAAGTATCGCAAGATTAAGCTGAAGGATTTCCCCCATATCTTTTGGATTACCGCCAAATCCTCCGCACAAATTATGTTCGTCATTGCCACCGCTTCTTTTTTCCAGTACGTCCTGCTGCGTACCCGCATTCCCCAGCAAGCGGTAAATGCGATTGTCAGCGTTTTTGGCAGCATAGTTCCGGTCCTGCTTATTATTATTTTGATGCTGGTTATTATGGGCTGTTTTATGGAGGGAACCGCTATTCTAATGATCACTGTCCCCATTTTCGTCCCTCTGGCCCAAGCTTATAACTACAGTATCATTCAACTGGCCGTGGTGATGTGTATATCTCTGTCTGTAGGCGTGATTACTCCTCCTGTGGGCCTGAACTTATATGTGTTGTCCAGCATTACTGGGGAAAAGGTTATGCGAATTGCCAAAGAAGCAGTCCCCTTTGTACTTATTATGATTACGGTAGCTCTGCTGGCCGCTTTTATCAGCCCGTTATCACTGTTCCTGCCCGGTTTGGGTTCTGTGTAAGGAGGATTCCCCCATGAAGTACTGGAATAAATTTGAGAACATTGTGGGCGTCCTGATGCGGAGCATTGCCTCTGTCTGCCTGGGGATTGTGTTTGCCCTGTTTATCCTCAACATTGCTACGCGCTTACCATTTATCACCTATAACCCCAAGTGGATTGATGAAACGATCCAATTTTTTCTGGTTTGGATGATTTTCCTGGGTTCGGCGGAGTTGGTCCGCACCAGAGGCCATTTTGTGGTGGATATTCTCACTGACCACTTTCACGGTACCGCTACAGGGCGGGTTCTGGCGGTGATCTCCACCGCCCTGATGTTGGTGACCTATGCCGTAATCTTCTATTTTGGCGTCCGTCTTTGCATGAAATCGGACGCCGCGATGTACACCCTGCACTTTATGAAGAAAAGCTACTTTTACTCCTGTATCCCTGTTTCCGCCTTCTTTATGGCGCTCTTTACCATGCGTGATCTGATTTTCTGCGTCATGGATATTGTTACCCACGGCGCGGTCACTCGCCGGTTGGATGCAGAAAAGGCTGAGGCTATGAAGCAGGATGATGACGCTAAGGCCATTGCTGAAGCGGCTCAGGCTCTGAAACAAGATCAGGAGCCCCAATAGTAAGCCATGGTGCGGGATACCGCACCGTCACATGAATTATGAAAAAGGAAACGGTTATATTATGAAACTTGATCACATTCGTGAAAAAATGGAATCCGGGCAGTTGTGTTTCGGCACCCACTGTTCCACTACTGAACCTTGGTATTATGAAATGTGTGGTTTTTTAGGTTATGATTATGTATGGATTGACAACGAGCATGCGGGCATGACCATGCCAATGGTGCAAAACGCTATCGTGGCTACCAACGCCGGCGGCTGCGCCGCTTTTGTCCGGGTACAGAACCACGACATTTCCAATGTCAAGCCTGTGCTGGAGGTAGGGACGGATGGTATCATTTTCCCTATGGTAAATACGCCCCAGGAGGCGGAACACTGTGTTTCTGTATGTACTTATCCGCTTCGGGGAGTAAGGGGGTTTGGACCTCTGCGCGCCATCCAATACGGCAATATGCCCTTGGAGAAATATCTGGCTCAGGCCGACCGCAGCGTGTTGAAGCTACTCCAGTGTGAACACGTAGACGGCGTTAACCGCTTGGATGAGATCTTGGAGGTTCCCGGGGTGGACGGCATCATCTGCGGTCCCATGGACTTATCCGCTTCCATCGGTAAGATGGGACAGCTTACCGACCCTGAAGTGGTAGGGCTGATGCAGAAGATCATTGATACCTGCAAGGCCCACCACATTCCGTTTGGCATATCCATCGGCGTCAATTATGATTTGATAAAGTTTTGGATTGATCAGGGCGCGACCTTTGCCTCTATGGGAACTCCGGCCGATTATTTCTGGTGTATGAGCCAACAGGCAGTGGCAAAGGCACGGACGTTCGAGGCCCAGCGCAGCCATTCAGGGATTTCCCAGCTTCCGAACAAATAATTTAAAAAGCTGATAGGAGACACGGCTTTTCGTGTCTCCTATCTTTTTATCATACCAGATGTCTGCTGCTTTTAAACATCCCCATAGCGCCCACGACTGGGAGGTGGTGGGCAAACGGTTCGCCCGAATTGAGCGCCGCGGTTATTGCGGGCGCTAGGCAGATGTCTTGGATCAACTGTTGCGCAGACGCGTGCGTTGAGACGGTGCAGCCCCATCAGGTATTCTCATGAAACCCGCACGATCGCGGGCGTTAAACCGGAGGATACCTATCTGATCGATGGGGGCCGGCGGGAGATCATCACCCAAAGGGGAAGCTGGCCGCTCCGCGAAGTGTCACTGGACGGCGCCTCCATCAAGCGCCCGCTGGTTCTTAAAAAAGTTATCCGCCTATTGCGGTTGTTATGGCTGAAATAGGCGGATTTTTGTTTAAGAAGGCGCCATGCCGAGAAAATCGAATAAGAGGAAGCAGGAATGCTCCTTTTTGGTTTGCGGGATATATGCTCAGATATTGCAATACAGCGGTATTGCTTGGAGAGGTCTTGTGTAGTATAATATTAATCTGTGCAGAAAGCAAAATTTAATCCGGGAAAATATTTTAGTGACCATTTTCGTTTTTGAACAAAATTAAGAAATAGATTTGCAAATTATTCCAGGCTGCATTGGGGGGATTTCTAGTGGATAAATTTAAACTGGTTTCGCCGTTTAAACCGACCGGAGACCAGCCGGAAGCGATTGAAAAATTAACACATGGAATCCTCGCGGGAGCGCATGAACAGACGCTTTTAGGCGTCACCGGTTCAGGCAAAACCTTCACAATGGCCAACATCATTGAGAGGGTAAACAGGCCCACTTTGATACTCGCCCACAACAAGACTTTGGCTGCTCAATTATGCTCGGAATTCCGTGAATTTTTCCCCGAAAATGCGGTGGAGTATTTTGTCTCCTACTATCATTATATAATTTACAAGCTGAAAAACTTGTGCATTTGATATAAATATTGTCATAATATATTGTAAAAATATTGTGATTTTAGACTGTATTTCAAATCTCGGACTAGACGCTATCAGATAGGATTAGTGACCAAATTATAAAAAAATTATATTTGGATGGTTGCACGTTTATATACTAAATATGTTCTGATAGCTTACTTATGGTAGAATCTTCATGATGGTTTAGGGGTATGAAGAGTTGTAATACAAAGCTAATATTTGGCTGGATGCTGTCATGTTCTTTGTGTCAAATGAATTTGAGCTGATTGGAGAATGTATTTGATAGAAGCGGTAAGGTGAGTATTTTAAAGACTTGCAGACATGTATTGGATAATGCTTTCAGTAAGATTGTAATTACAAAGACTCTGCATGCATCGGAACCCTCCATGATCGTTACGACCATGGAGATTTTTTTGTTAGACAAGCTGTTTAGCTGAGTGTGGGTCTCATGAAGAAGTACTCATTTATTGATGGGAAGATTATTGATTATGGCAAGGGTAGGGATAGTTGTCTTACCCTACTTTATTAGGATACAGCATTATGGGGATGTAGGTGATAGATGATGGTATTTGCAGGGATAATACTCGTATGATTTATAGTGAAGATACGATTTCAGGGTATGCAGATTATGCAACAGACTTTGTATTGATTACGGGGACCAATGATGCTATATCGGGATGGGAGTAGCAAATGAAGTATAAAGATTATGAAATTGTTGAAGTGTCTCACGATGAAGAACTGAATATTATAAAAACACGCAAACCGAAAGGATTGTTTATTGAAAATACAAGAAGATGTATTATTAGTAATAATACTACAGGTGATGCATTCTGTGAGGAGTCTTTTAAAAAGGATAACTATCTGGCTTGGCTCACATGTGAGACGGTGTCAGTAGGTAGTGCAATAAAGAAATATGCTATAATAACCACAGAGAGGTTGTTTATAGTAATTTTATGGTAAGGGCAATACGCGGAGAAGCAGCCTGCTTCTGCTACAATAGAATATTTATGTCTGCCGTTTCACGGACAGGCTATGATAGGGATGAATGAAGCTGTTTATCGATTTATGGAGGTGCAGTATGGAAGATTTTGTTGTGAGGGTAAAACATCTGTTGGCAATGTGTGATGATGAACAAAAAAAGATTGTATATAAATATATAGAGGATGCGCTGAATGAGCTAAAGAGCTGTACTCACAACTAGCAGGATGGTTTAGTGAGATACAAGTTATATGATAATGTGTCGGATGTATGCAGAATATACAGGTTTCGTGACAATTTGTTGCGAGACCTGTTTTTCATTATTCTAGGGATAAGGACAGCTTTATTCAGGGTATTGGGCTGAATAAGAAAGATACATTTAACGTAGCTATAGACAAAAAATGGAGACTAACTATGACAAATTTGAAGTTGGGGCAAAGAATTAAGCTAAAGTCTTGTGATGATACATTTGTGGTATATGAGGGACCGGTTGTCTATATTAATGAGGAAAACGGCTGGTTTGAGATCTCTGCGGAGGTGGCGTATAGAACACCGTACGGAATTGCTGATAGGGGTGCTATAAACAGCAGACAAATTGTGGAGCCATTCCGTGTTAGCGGTTGGCTATCAAAACTTGAGAATGTGGAAAATGTTTAATCTCACAAATCATGACATTGATGCTATCATGGTTTCGGCATTAGAAGGCGGAATCATCTACTGGTGCAATAAGGCAGAGATAGCTGATGATTATCTCGGAGAGGATGTTAGCAAGCAAATATCTCGCGGAGATACGCTCATTTTGTATGATGATGAGGAAGGGGAAAGTACAGGCTCAATAAAGATAAGTTTGCTAATAGATTTGAGAAGTGGGATCTTGACTTACAAAACTTTTATGGTGTTGCTATCGTTGGATGACGATGTAGGTACTGGTTTAATTGATGCACCGGCAGCTGACGCATTATTCAGTTTGTCGTATTCGGAGAGCTTCGGTACGCCTAAAGTGCATAGCAGTTTATTGTAGCAAAAAGATGTAGCGTGATTTTGCTAGAAACATTGCTGAGACCGGTAGTTATTCCGCAGATTTAGTTTAATGAGAACAAGAACATAGAGTTGCACGGGTGGCTAAAATAGGTTGCGTGAGATTAGCTCACATAGTTCACCTTAGTCCAATTTAAATACTTCTTGTGCTATTTGAAATATCCATCGGTTCGCCGATGGATATTTCATGTTATAGGTATTTTTAAATGTTGCGTCAGATAAATCTACTGCCTTCTAAAGTGTAGTATAGTAGATTTGGCTATAAGGCTATCTAAGGAGGGTTATTGTGAACGAATACATTGTGACAATTAGGGAGACACGGGAGAGGAAAATTAAGGTTAGTGCCAATAGCTGGGCGGAGGCAACCAGCCCTGTGAGTGACAGGTGGGATAACGGCGAGATCGTACTTGGGACAGATGATTTTACTAAGGTTGAGTTCCTCGCAGAGGTAGTAGAATAGGGGTGTCAGAGTGTATCACGTTGATATATTTACAGATGGGGCTTGTTCAGGGAATCCGGGGCCTGGTGGATGGGGTGCTATCATTCGATTTAAGGACATGGATATAGAACTGAGTGGAGGAGAAAAGGACACTACAAACAATAGAATGGAGCTGACAGCAGCAATTCGTGCTCTGCAGAAATTGAAGGTGCCATGTGAAGTTACTCTTACCAGTGACTCGAAGTATTTGGTTGACTCTGTGACTAAGGGGTGGGTTAATAATTGGAAAAGAAAGAGCTGGCGCAAATCTGACGGAGCACCTGCACTCAATGTTGATTTGTGGGAAGAACTACTTGCAGAGCTTGAGCGGCATACAGCGAAGTTCGTTTGGGTGCATGGCCATGCTGGGCATCCAGAGAATGAAAGATGTGACAGGATTGCAGTCGCAGAGATCAATAAATTGTCTTGGGGGTGATTATATGAAGCGGTTGAAGGTGACGATGATGTGTATGGCAGTTTACAATAGCTATATTGATGTTCCAGATAACCTAACGTTTGAGGAAGCTATTGATTACGCCAATGGGCACACTGGCGATATTCCTCTTGGCAAATTAGACTATGTACGAGACGTTGGCACACTCACTAAGTTTAATTGTGCATTTGATTCTTGAGTTTGATATGTAATTTGTGTAAAAATAGGGACAGGTGATGAATGAATAAGTAAAAGTATCGTCTATCACGGAAATTACATAGTGGTTGAAAGACCAGAGCTAGTTATGTGTGTATATACGAAGGATTTTGGCACTGGATTCTACTGTACAAGTTCGAGAGAACAAGCCGAACTATGGGCTGATAGGTTTGAGAAAGGGATTTTGAACGCTTACGAACTGTCTATTGACACTAGGTTATCTATACTTGAGTTTACAGATATGACAGAAGAGTGGTTGGATTTTATAGTCGATTGCAGATTGGGTAAGAAAACATGATTACGATATAGTTATCGGACCAGTGGCTAATGACCCAGTATATAATTATGTAACAGATTATTTGGAGGGTTCGTTGACACGGGAACAATTCTGGGTGCTGGCAAAATTTACGGATCCTACGCATCAAATAAGTTTCTGTAGCAAAGATTCACTTAAATGTATTAAGTTTGCATGGAGTCAGGAGGTGCAGTGGGATGCAGATTATTGTGATATCCGGTAAAGCCAGACACGGTAAGGACACTGTTGCCGGTATTATGAAAGATGTTTTTGAGGGCTGGGGTAAAAGAGTGCTAGTGGTTCATTACGGTGATCTACTCAAATTTATTTGTACAATATTCTTTGGGTGGGATGGGGTTAAGGATGAGCAAGGCAGGCATATGCTTCAATATGTGGGCACAGATATCATTCGTAGGCAGAAGCCTGATTATTGGGTAGATTTTGTTATGGACATGCTTAGTCTGTTCAATGACAGGTGGGATTATGTTATTATACCTGATTGTAGATTCCCAAATGAGGTGAACAGACTAGTTGAGGAAGGGTTTGACACCACGCATATTCGGGTTATTAGGGAGCAATTTAGCAGCACTTTGCCGGAAGAACAGCAGCAGCACCTTTCAGAGATTGCCTTGGATGATGTCACACCGGATGTTATCCTAAAGAATAATGGTACGATAGAGGAGCTGAGAGAGCTGGTATTGGAACTTCTGCAAAGGAGCTAGGAAGATATACATGGCTTTGGGTTCGGTTGGCGGAGCCTGACCTAAAGCCATGTGTGCTGAAGGCAATTACGAAGATACTCAGAAGATTCTAGTTACGTAGTAATGGTTACGTTTATGCAGAGAATCAGTGATTTAAATAGGGATTTTAACTTGGGATATCTAGGTTGAGGGTAGCATTATTATTTTAATTCATAGAAATAATGATTTATTTGCCGGTGTGGTGGAATTGGCAGACACAAGGGACTTAAAATCCCTCGCTACGGCTTGCGGGTTCAAATCCCGTCACCGGTACCATAAGGTAGGATGTCGGAGTGGCTTATCGAGCGGGTCTTGAAAACCAGTGATGCCTAACAAGCACCGTGGGTTCGAATCCCACTCCTACCGCCAATACAGTTAAGAGAGATACACTAGAGGTTTGGTGTATCTCTCTTTATTTGCCGATATGGTGGAATGGCAGACACGCAAGATTTAGGATCTTGTACCTTTGGTATGTGGGTTCGAGTCCCACTATCGGCACCAGGTCAGGTAATTATTTAGCTACAAAGTGCATTTATAGGGGGTATTATTTGGTATGGATAAAATCTACGATTTAGGGCGGCTCAAAGAGCAGACACCAGAGATATGTATGGCTGCTGTGCAACAGAATTGGTGGGCTCTTAAGTATGTTAAAAAACAGACACCTGAGATATGTGTGGCTGCTGTACAACAGAATTGGCGCGCTCTTAAGTGTGTTGAAGAGCAGACACCTGAGATCTGTATGGCTGTTGTACAACAGAATGGGCATGCTCTTGAGTATGTCAAAGAGCAGACACCAGAAATATGTATGGCTGCTGTGCAACAGAATTGGTGGGCTCTTCAGCATGTTAAAAAACAAACACCTGAGATCTGTATGGCTGCTGTACAACAGAATGGGTTGGCTCTTTTCTTTGTCAAGGAGCCTACACCAGAGATATGTATAATCGCAATTGCCAAGAATCCAGAAGTTAAGGAATTTGTTAAATTTAAACCTGAACAGATGTAAATCAGATGTGGCCAAGAAACTCTTGGCCACAAATTTGGGCCTTTAGCTCAGCTGGTCAGAGCATCCGGCTCATAACCGGACGGTCCAGGGTTCAAATCCCTGAGGGCCCACCATATGATAGGTTGTAAACATGGTATGGTTTTGGTATACTAGTTATAAGAAATGGGGTGAGTACTGTGGCAAGATTTAGGCTTCATATCTGGGACGCTCAGAAAAATAGAGTACTTGTGGCTGCTACAAAAGCCACTCGACAAGATCTTGAAGTTACATCTGATGAACCACGGTGGCAAACAGACTGGAGCAGCGACTATATTACATCAAGTGGTTTTGACCTTTATGCATTCAAAACGTTTACGGGAGAATTGGTAGCCCTTGGTGCCTATGAAGTACGTGATGGAAATTTGGGCGTTCATATAGTTTATATGGAGGGGCAGGCTGAGAGTAATCTGACCATTGTGGAGATACCAAAGTATCGGGGAATTGGTAGAGCATTGATCGCCTTTGGGATTAAGTTGTCAGTAGACGCTGGATTTAACGGAGATGTGACACTAGATGCAAAAACGCCAGAACTTGCCAGACACTACGAAAGGGATTTCGGTGCAGTCCGTATACCTGGACGGGATAGCAGTGCTGCTCCAAGATATTTGATTTGTGACGAGTCAGCACAGATGATTTTTATTGACTACTTGGAGGAGTGATAAAATGGAAGAGGCTAAGTGGTATTTTACACATGAGAGCGAGGAGGATCGGATATGGTATGGAATCTTCTTCTCCATGTGTAAAAAGTTTGGTGTTTTCTGGCCAAAGGCCACTTCAACACAGAAAGCGTTTATAGAGGAGATCACTCGTGTGAACTATGAGCGTGAAATGGTAAAGAGAGAACTTCAGACAAAGCCAATTCGAGGATTTTTTGACGAGGCAGTTTCGGCCTGACTCTATTAAGATTAATAGAGCAAACAGGCTTAAACGGTATCATTGTTTCAAGAAGACTAAAGCTGCATCAGTGATGAAATTTATAACAGTATTGCCTAGGATTTGAATACCTGAGGGCACGCCATATTTTAAGAATAATGAGCTACTGAAAGGTAGCTCATTATTTTTGTATTTTATTGGGAGGTTAAATTATGCATGTAGTAAAAACTATTTGTATTTCTGGTCGGGAAGGTTTTCCTACTTTTTGAAAGTAGGGAAGGAATATTGGATTGATCTGGATTCTATTTATAAGGATAAAGACAATAGTATCTATGTACGGGTATATGAGGATGCATATAAGCAGGGGGAGGTAGGGGTGCCTTGTTGTCACATTTTAGCTGTTAAAGCTTCTTCAATACTGCTTAAGAGTTTGCGTTTCATGAATTGAATAAGCTAGTGATGTATATGCCGATTTAGGGGGTAAGTTATGTATAGAACTTATACTTTGTCTACTGGAGAAAAGGTTAGGGTATGGGTGTCGTCTTGTGATGTCATTACTATTTTAGACGAGGAGAGAAAAGATAAGTTAGTGGTCGCGGATAGTGACATGTGCATAGTAAACGGAAATAAATATTTTATTTATAATAATGAGAAGATCGCAGTAGACGGATATGATTACATGACCGTTAGTGAGCTTATAGCATCGGCTAAATCTAAGCATTTGAAAGCCATTTCCAATACAGATGAATACGTTAGAGCATTTGATAGGTTTACTAGGGGTGCACCTGGTTATTCTACAGCTGGGCATCTACGCAGACTTTTAGGGGATAACAGCAGAGCCGACGAGCAATTGTTTGAGCAATTTGGCTGGCAAGGTTATATTGATAATGACAGTGTTCTTTGTACTCTTCTTAGGGATACAGCAAATTTTGGATTTATCTTAAGTGAGGAGGTTTTTGATGTTATACTCCCAGGTTTAGGTATTGGATTGAAAGGCTCTGGGGGGGTGGTAACTACAGTTTTCGCGCCGTGCGAGGGAAGATATAAAAGAGATAATTGGCATTATAAAATTAGTTATACAGCTGTTGATAAGAGTATTAGGCCAATGGTTGGTGAATGCAGCAATTCCTTCATGGATTGGGTTAGCATGTTTAAGTGTGGGATGAGTATTCTTATTGACATGTCATCTGATCTTGAATCTGATTGGGTTAAGAATATAATCAGATTGGACACTTAAATTGTGGTTAGAATAGAGGTGTATAAGAGCCATGAACATCAATGAAACGAAGAATTTGTATGTTGTTCAATTGTCAGAAGATGCATTTTATGCGGGGTTATCTCAAATGAGCGAGGTTAAAGTTGGAGAGTTTCCTGAGTGCGCATTTATCACAGATGATACACTGTATTATGCGACAGAGATAGCAAGCAATCTTTGTGGTAAGGTGTACAAGTTAGATGTAGCGGGGATAGCGGTAACTGATTGAATTTAAAGAGATGAGTCGAATGCAGATTTGTGATGAACCCCCGAATTCTCTTTCGGGGGTTCATTTTAGGTGGTGATGCTATATTCACTAAGGTGATCTTTAACAGGTAGAGTACGAAACTATGTCGGAACAGTATAGAGATTGTATTTCAATTTAGGAGTAAGTTATATGATCTATCTAACAGGAGATACACATGGACGATTTGGGCGATTATTAGATTTTTCAGATAAGATGCGACTCACAAAACTGATACAGTGATAATACTCGGGGATGTAGGATTTAATGTATTTGGGGACGCTAGGGACTGTTATAATAAATATCATATTAATAGCCTTGGCTTCACTGTATTTTGTGTGAATGGTAATCATAAGATGCGGCCGTATGATATTAAAACTTATAAAATGAAAGAGTATAATGGCGGATTAGTGTGGTATGAGAATGAGTTTCCTAACTTGTTATTCGCAAAGGATGGGGAGGTATATGATCTTGGCGGCATGAAGTGCATGGTTATTGGCGGAGCATACAGCATTGATAAACCGATTCGTATTGCTATGGGGTATCCTTGGTTTGGAAATGAGCAACCGTCGAGTGAGATTAAGTGCTTTGTGGAGCAGAGACTGTCACAGAGGGATAATAAAATAGATGTAATTTTATCGCACACATGCCCTTTGAAGTACGAATCGTCAGAAGTGTTTTTGTCAGGGATTGATCAAAGTACTGTGGACAAGAGTACAGAAAAGTGGTTCGATAGGATAGAGGAAACAATCGGTTATAAAAAATGGTTCTGCGGTCATTATCATACTTCAAAAAAGATTGATAAGATACAGTTTATGTTTGAAGAGTTCTTAGAACTTTCATAGGTAGATTTATAACAACTTTTTGACCTGCTGTACTTTTTAGCATATCAATATGTTTGGAGGTGCAGCTAGTGTCATTAGATTATGGGAAATTTCATAGGTCGTACCTAAAGAAGATCTTTTCAAAGCCTGCTCCGATGGCGAGACTGATGAAACGGACGTTTAGTACAGCTTGTGCTATACTGAATGATTTGGAGAGGAGAGACTATAGGGAAATAACTGTGTCGCTACATAACTTTTTAAGTGCACTACCATGGAATAGAAGATTGATAGACAGCCTTGAGGCACAGATGGAATTGGCCGGGGCAAACCAAGACAGGTTTGTTAGGGGTATCCATCAATTCTATAATAATATATCTCTTTTGATTAAGAAAGAAAAGTTGTATAAGGACTTGTTTGGACTGTTAAGGGATTGCTTTGAGAGCGAAGAAGAGATTGTTACATGTACAATAAGTTTGATTATGCAGGTTTTCGAATACCTTCGTCCTAATAAGTATAATTTTGATTCAATGGTGTGCGGAGTAAGTGCAAATGGTGAGACGCTACTGTTATGTAATGATCCGTTTTCTAAGATTGATTTACCTACATTTGATTTAACAAAGAGAGAAGTTAATGGGGATGCTCTTAAAGGTGATACAGTGGAGTTTGTGATACAGGGTATGCAACAGCTAGGGTTTGATGTTCATAGTCGTTTGCAGGTAGTTGAGGAAATATCCTTCTCGCAAATTTGGGAAAATAATGTATTTCAGATGGCATCATTCATAAATGAGTTTACATTTGATATGCTCCCAAGATTACCCTATAGGGGGCCTGCTATCCTGGAAATACCAAAAGTGACAGGTGAGGAGTTAGGGCTAATCAAGGAACTATTGGTTAATAGGCGCAGAACATTGCCTGCAAATGGTACATTGGTAGAGTTGAAGAATGCCGATATGCTCAAGTCAGTATTTTTCAAAGAGATTTTGTGCGACAATGAGATGGTTATACTATATAGGGTGGGCTCTACATATGGAGATTTGTCTGGATATTATAAAACAGCCAGTAGGCTGTTTATGGCAATGTTTAATAAGTCTAATTATAAAGAGCAGAGCCTAAGACTTGAAAAGTTGATTCTGTGGTTATATTGTGCTTTGGTCTGTGATGATAGGAAGATCTCTTTGGAGAGATTTGGGGATTTTTTCAGGATTGGGAATTCAGTCACACCAACTGCATCGGCAAAGATGTTTTATGGGCAGGTAAGAAACGTGTATAACCATGACGTGCAAAGGGAAGTTGCGGAGGATAGATACTCTCGAGAGATAAGGACAATCAATGGATTTGTCCGTAAGCTGCCGCATGGCAAGGGAGTGTCAAAGGATGCTGTAACAGCAGCAGCCAGTTTGGGCTTTAGGCTTGAGCCAGGCGAAACATTTGTTAGACCGTTTAAGAAAACCGTAAGAACACTAACTAGAATGGGTAACGAATATAAAAATCGAGGTTAGAAAACTTAAAAGAAAGAAGTAGTGGGGGCACTTTGGTACTTAAGTGGCATTCGGTTCAGCGATGGTATTTTCTTTATTCCATACAATAGTTACATTTTGTGTATATCTTTATTATAGGCGGATAGCAGAAGATATGTTGAAACATGGAATTAGGTTTCCAAAATCACCTGGCTTGGCGGTACGAGCGACAAGGGTGTCATTTGTCACAATCAAATCTTAGGAATTCTTTTAGCGCCTTCATTGGATTCCATAACACATTAGAGATAATGTAATGAACGCACTCATAGGCTTAGGGCTTGGATTGGCTCTAAGCCTAAATATTGTGAATGAGGCTGTGGGCTTGGGGCTGGTTAGTTCCAGGCCCATATAATTTGGGGGTAAAATATGATTTCTTACGCTAATAACATGGAAAATATTAAAAAGCAGGCTGGCCAACTCAAGTACGTAGCTGAGCTTATCGAGAACATGATTGACAGAAGGCCTACGAAGGGAATGCCAGAGGAATCGGAAACCGTTGATTCATTCCTGCAGCTCAGTTCAATTGAGCGTAATATGGATAGGCTTGTAGATTATATAGCTCAGGATATTGAGGGCTTGCAGAAAGCAATGAACTCTATGGAGAAGTATCGGGAAGCTAGTAAGCGTAGGCAGGGGAAGATTAGCATCGAGGAAGAGCTTGAGTATCTCGGCACGGCTTATATGACCCTGGCTGAGCTGTTCAAGGCAGGAAGTAAACTCTCTTGTAGACTAGATGTTATCTGTGGTGGAAAGAGTAATTATACCACTATGGATATTACCAGCCTCAGTGTGAATATCATCAAGTTTATTCGTAAGGCTGAACGGCTTAATGTTGGCGGAGTATCTTCTACTTGTATGTGCGGTCGCAAGAGTATGGATGAGGTTAGGATTATTGTGAACAACACACTCAGAGCAATCAGAGAGCATCTGGATGCCGTAGAGGCAGCGTATAAGCAGGCAGCAGAAAAACTGTATATGTAATTCTGACGGATAACACTTTCTGAGACCATCAACCAACTGAATGAATGCAGATCGTGGTATTTAAGGTGGGATGCAATGGCAGATGAAGATAAGCGGAAGTTTGATCATGCTATCTCCTGTAAGAAGGATATATGGTGGCAGATGATACAGCTTCTCCCATCTTCTTACAACCAGAGGCGGACAGTTATTCTTACTGCGATTGGATTAAAGAGCTGCCTTATAGCGAATTAATCACTATTTAATGGTAAAATATGAATGAATGGTTGCATCCATATTTTATTTTATATCGTTTTTTATGTGGATACATAGTCCTTTCACTGATTATAGTAGTGAAAGGCGGTGAGCTGCATGGTTTGAGTACAGATATTCAGTTCTTATTTAATTTATTAGAATTTGGAGGGATATAAAATGTTCTATAAGTATTTCATAGTAACGCCAGATTATAAGGTACAAGAACAAACTGCAGATGATATGGAAGTAGTGAAAGATCATGCTCAAATTGTATGTGGGACGAATGACAAACTTGAGTACGAGGACTACACCGTCTATTTTAATAATACAAAGGTGGAGAGTGCAAATTTCGCAGTTGGAAATATCGGCGCATATGGAACACTGGTGTTCTGCATTGGGAAAGATTCAGACGATGTACGGATGATAACGCAGCATTTCAAGAACTTGGAAAGCGACGAGGAATACAAAGGGTTATTCTCTAAGGAGACTGCATCAGGTATTACAACTCTTGAAGTTTTTTCCGATGTACTTCTGATTGTGATTGGTAAAAATCCGGTAATCAAAGAACCATGTAAAAAAGATAACGAACTGAAGCTGCCTCGGTTGAGGAAAAGCTTTGAAGAATGTAAACTTGAAGCGTTTAATAATATTGCCCTTTTAATTAGAAAATGGTTGATTGAGCATGATATGCTGAATGGTTCGTTCATTATTTTTGGCGGAAAAGGGTACATTAGACACGGATGGTCAAAGGATGATAATAGCCTTAGCTACTATGAGCAGAAGTCTTCGGAGGACACGCCAAAAGAGTTTGATCTGATAGTTACACTGTCTAAAGAGGCAGCAGAATTTGTAGATGATGACATATTCAAGATTGATGGGCTTGGCACTAAGCTGATGATTGAGGACATGTGGGCCGAACAATTTAACCATACAACGTGGGTATTATACTATATACATCACGATGAGTTCTAATATAAGCGGTTTCTGAATTTCACCCTAAAGCAGATGGCCGGAGTTAACTCCGGCCATCTCATTATATAGGTATTTGAAATGATAAATTTTATATATTGCTAGTTATATTGATAATATTGACGAAGGGAGGGGCGTATGGTACAATTCTCAGGGTGATAATGTGAATAAGGAAATAATCAGGAATTTCTCTGGAAATTTATTATTACCGTTTTGGTAACTGGTGATTTCGCTATCACACTTGTGCAGGGAACCCTACGGGATTTGATATCACGCATAAGTATGTTTGCAGAAGGGAATTTGACTATAATTGGACTGGTGTTGTATTCAATTACTATTTGGGCATTATTGGTAGTTTGCTCAGATACAAGATACAAGCATAAGGTACCAAAGAATGCGTGGATTTGTATAATGCTTGTACTAAGTGTATTGTTCACATTGTTTGAGGTTAGGACAGGTGTAGGGGGATTCACATTAGTCGCAATAGTTGTTGGGTTGTTGGAGGCCTGGGTTCTATACGCAACTGGTGATATTCGTCTTTCATCAGAGGAATATTGCTCTGTAGTGGATGCAATTATGATCTTCTTCGAGAAGAAGACTAGTGCGCTTATTATAAGAAATATTGTCTTGTTGGCATTCGCTGTGTCAGTGATCTGTGCAGCTGCTGTGCTTTATTAGACAAGCGGGCAGGTTACAATGTAACTGTGCCGAGTCACAAATGGGTGTTTATGGCACAGAATCGTTGTGATAGTTATTTTGGGTGGTTGCTGAAATTTCGGCAACCACTTTCTTTTTATACAATAGTTGAAATTTCATTGCCTCTATAGTATAATATAGTTGGGGTATTATACGAAGGAGTTGAGACAGTGGATTTTGAGCAGAAATTCGGACACGATAACATGCAGCGTATCAAAGAGTTTTGTCTTATGGACGATACGTTCATGTCAAAGTGCTTTGAAGACAATATAGAGTGCACAGAACTGGTCTTGCATATTATTCTTGATAGAAATGATTTGGCTGTTGAGAGCGTACACGCGCAGCATCAGATTTGCAGTTTGCAGGGGCGATCAATTGTGCTGGATATTTATGCTGTTGACAGTGCAGGGAAGCGGTATAATATTGAGGTACAGCGGTCTTATGACGGAGCCGTGACTAAGAGAGCGCGATACAACAGCAGTTTGCTAGACGCAAATATCACAAATGCTGGCGATAGGTATGAAAATCTTGCGGAAACATATGTGATATTTATCACGGAGTCTGATGTGCTTGGCGGGAATGAGCCGATCTATCATATTGATAGGATAATTCGGGAGACAGGCAAGTATTTTGGTGATGAATCACATATAATATATGTAAACGGTAAGAACAGAGACGAGACGCCGCTTGGGTTGCTGATGCATGATTTTACATGCAAGAATCCGGAAGACATGAAGTACAGCAAGCTGGCGGAGAGGACTAAGTTTTTGAAAGAAAGCGAGAAAGGGGTGGCAAGTATGTGCCGCATTATGGAAGATCTTAGAAGAGAGACAGCAGAAAAGACAAAGATAGAGATGGCTAGAAAGATAATCTTATCCGGTGAGATGTCAGAAGATAAGGTAAAAAAATGTTTGGGTTATCAGACGACGATTTAAAGACCGATGAAGACAAAGCCAGCTGAGGTATGCATATGTGCCGCATTATGGAGGATCTGAGAAAGTAATTTTTGTTCTAACGTACAATCTGGTAGTCAGATTATTATTTATAATAGCAGGCAGTTATTAAAGAGATGGTCAAGCGGCCATCTCTTATTTTTATATTATTTGGAGGTAATGTCATGAATTGCAAATGTAAAAAGGTCATGGTTGTTATTCCGGGTAGTGTAGATTTGTATCGGTGTGATGTTTGGCAGGAAATCTTTGACAAAATGCCGGTTATAAAAGAGATATCTCTGGATACTGAGGTTCAGGCTGTGGTTCAGATTGGTTCAGATGATGTTGTGTGTATTTGCGGTAAAGTTGGAACAGAGCTGATTTGCCAGAGAAAAGGCGAGGAGCCGCAAAATTTCTCACCGAGATGGCTCATGGGGACAGAGAAGGGTGAGACTAATTGGAAGAAGGTCTATATCGGTGGTTTCAATTCTATTCGTGAAATGTTTGATATCATTGATGAAGCAGTTGAGTGTAAAAGGCCATTTATTGCAGAGGCGGGTGAAGTACAGTACGTACTGCCGCTGATGGGGTCCATACACAATATTGTTGAAGCGGTTCAGAAGATGGATATCTTTGAGCCATCGAAGCTTGATATCATGTGGTCTAAGGCAAAGGCAGTAGTAAAATCTGATAGCATGGCTTTTGTAATCGCCGGTGCGCATATGGTTGGTGGAGTGAAAGAACCATTTGGGTTGATTGTTGGATCTGGACTTGGGACGAAGATGGTTTAGCAGATTACAGATGTGGTAGATTTTGAAAGCGATGCGATTGAGATTCTTACAAAAGATCTTGATTCAGTGTACATGGAGGTAGCATCGGCAAAGAATGAGTATGCGAAAAGCGCTTTGATTTCATCCGCGCGGCGTAACGGGATTAAGTTAAACGGGAACGAAGCAACTGGTTTGATTGAGGCTGCTAGCGCGTTAGGCTTTATGTTGGAATTTGACGGCAATAAATTCATTGTATCATCGTGTATCGGTTTGAGGGGGCTGGAACTGGGAATGCGTGATCTAATACTCCTGCTTTGCAGCAGAGCGGATAAGATTTCTTGTCATGGAAATATTTTGAATGAGCTGTATTACAGGGAAGTATTGTCTAAATAAATTGGAGGGCATAGTAATGTCTAAAGTTTGCGATAAGGTTCTGCTGGTGGAAGCTAATAATTTATCCAACGAGCAGGTCGAAAAGCTTTCTGGGTATATTCAGACGCTTCCTGAGGTAGACGGCGCTGATTTGGATACAAAAGTTGAGTGGGTAATAGAGATTCTTGAGGGCAAGGTGATCTATGTCTTTGGAAGAGAGGGCAAAGATCTGATTGGATGGGAGAGCAATTATGTCCAATCTGTCTGGCCATTGGAAGATCTTCTGAAGTATATCGATGAGGAGGGTTGCAGCGCTAGAATTTATATCGGAGGTTTCGAATCTCTGAGGGAAACGATAAAGCTGGTTAAGGGCGCACAAGCTACACATAGCAGTTTTTGCACTGGCGCAAAGGAGTATGAGCAGATCATTGTGAAGGATGGAGTCCTGGATCAGGTATCAAGGTTGATAAGGGATATTGAGCCAATCAGCGGTGATACGGAAGAGATGGACGATTGCCAGGCACAATTCTTAATCAAGTCTGACACAGCGGTAGCTGTAATTGGCGGGGCAAACGTTGTTGATGGACTCAAAGAACCATTCGGCGTTGTTTGCACATACGACGAACAGCCAGATAAGATTCTTCTTTTGGAAGGACTGGGATTTTTCAAATGTATCGATGGTGGATTCGAGATCATAACGGGAAATCTGGGGACAGTTATAGAGGAGGTCGCTAAGGCGGAGAATGAACTCAATGCTGCGGACACAATTAACCGTATTAGGAAACTTGATAAGAAGATTAATAAAGAGGAAGCAGAGAGTTTGATTAAGTTAGCCAGCGCATTATGCGTTTCGCTTTACTCCGGTGGGGAGGAAGACAGCTTGAGAGTTATGGACTGTAGCTCAGAGGAAGAATACTTTCTGACATTGGAGGAGACCAAGGAGTGGCTTAATAAACGGTCACACTCAGTTTTAAGAATGGCTGATAAAATACATGGCATTATAGGAGAGTGATGTTTGTGAATAAGATTTGCGATAAATTAGTGGTCTTAGTTCCAGATGGTCTAACAGATGCACAGATAACCAGCGTAGATAACTACATCAGTAGTTTGCCATATATTGATCCATTAGTAAATCGTGTACTATATGTACTGCAAGTTGGCTTTGATGAAATTATTTGTGTTCTCGGCAGGGATGGGAAAAATATAGTTGGAGTAACACAAGACAGGGAGCAGAGAGTTTTTAAGACGAGAGAAATTCTTAGACACGTCTCGTCCGGAGACGGTTGGTTGAAGATTTACATGGGTGATCTCGGATTATTGGATGATGTGCTAGAAGCACTACATAATAGGCAGGATTGCGATTATCTGTTTGATACAAGGGATGTAACATGGGTTGTTTCGCCTACTGGAGTTCTGCATGCTATACTGTATGAAATGGCAAGGCTTTCACCGGTTAGTCGACCTGATGCGCTACTTAACGAGGGAGACGCCAAGTTCCTAGTGACGTTTGGAAATACAAATGTCATAATCGGAGGTTCGTACTTAAATCATGGTGTAAAAGAGCCGTTTGGGTGGGTTTGTCACAAAGGGTACAAGCCGGTGGAGTTGTACAATCTACTGGATTTGGTTGAGTATAACGGACTGCGTAATGCTGAAGTGATTAAGTCAAATCTTGGAAGCATTAAGGATGAAGTAGCCAGGGCGCGTGCTGGATTGGGAGTACAAAAAGAGGTTTATGCGCCTACTTCAGATATTGTAGCTGCGGCGGCAAGAGAAGGGTTTCATATAAGCAAGGATGAGGCAAAAGCATTATGCGATGCGGCTGATGAGTTTGGAATTCGTGTTAGAATTGAAAATAACACAGCTGTCTTGACATTTGCAGACGGAACTTGGCGGGAGCTGTCAGTTCTGGAGGCGATTAGGACTGTTTGGCTCAAAGCCTATAGGGCGCATATATTGGCTAAACCGCTGAAAGATCTTTTGGATTATGGGTTACCTGTGGAGGGCGAGAGAAGCATGTTCAAATGATTGACCCAGGGCCGGTATATTGGTATAATGTAGTAAATTCGACTGGAGGATAGATAGATTATGAAAGGTAAAGTAAAAAAGAGAATGATGTCATCTCTGATGGTGGCAGGGATGATTACTGCTCTTTTTGCTGGTTGCAGCAAGGAGGGCTTAGAGGATACCCATGTGTTTAATGAAGATACAAGTTCTCTGAGCGTTAGCGAACAGGCAGAGGTATCGTCAGTTTCGTCTGCAGATCAGGAAACTCAGGTAATCACAGCATCGGTTGCAGTCGGAGCCATTGACCCTCAGAGCGATTTTATGAAGAAGCAGGCCGAGGAGAACGAGAAGGCATTGGCGGAGTTTAAGACAAAGACGGCTAACGATATGGGAGCACAGGCAACTGACTACTACACGATCCTTGGCCACCAGATATACAAGGACAAGGATGTAGATAACTACTACATTTGGTCTGGTCCCGAGATGCTTGAAATTATGGTGCCTTGCAATCCGTCTGATGTGAATGATGTCATCTACACTGAGAATACTCTGTATCAGGCTGTTGGTAGACAGCCCGGCTCGCTGAGAACCGAAGATGGTATCCTGATGGCTAACGATGATGCGGTTTGGGTTGATCTGACTGAAGATGCCGAGGATTACCAGAAGGTTTGGGTTGATGGCGATTACTTTGATACCCAGTACGGCGAGACGATGGGAAACGGTAATGAAATGAAGCTGGGTGCGTTGACTGGCGGCTCTCTGACGCTTGAGACAGCAAAGGAGATGTTTGATGCCGCTGCTGAGAGTTATAAGATCAACGGCAAGAAGTTCTCTGTTATCGGTGGTCGTGGTGCACTGCGTCTTCTTTATGATGGGGAGAAGAGCTTTAGCTTCATGGTAAACAAGATGGTTCTCCCGGTGAACAAAACAACTTTCGTTGTTGATGTGGAGAAGACGCTGAGCAATATTAAGAAGGAGTACAACACCAACGGTGTTGAAATGATCTGGCTTGAGATGCCTGTTAGTGAGCAGGTTTCCATGGTTGATCCGGCAACTGGTGAGATCAGCGATGTTACTGGCGTAACTGCTGGTGAAGATGGGGAGCTGGTGATTTCGACCGAGATGCTGCGGCAGGGCGTTGGTCTTGATTTGATGTTGTCTGAGGACGGGACTACGCTGAACCTGATTACTAATAAGGAGTTGCTTGCACAGAAAGGTGCTGGAAAAACGGGAGCTGCCAGAGAGCAGTACGAAGTTTACGAGACAGTGAAGCGCGGCGAGGATAGCTACACTGTTATGGTTAGCACTCTAAAAGGAAGGGAGCAAGAGCTTGCTATTCAGAGGGAAGCTGCTGAAAAACAACAGCAGGAACTGGAAGAAAGAGCTAAGGAGGAATCTTCTGGATCAAGCTCAAATAGTACGGATGTCGATGCTAATGCTGGCGGTACAGATGCTAACGGTTCTGGAAACAATCAAGGGAATGACCAGCAAACCGGATCGGGTAACAATAATTCTACAGGATCTTCTGGTGATAAAGAGTACGTGGGAGATAAATACTACACTGGGCCTGGCATTTGGGATGAATACCTCGGATACGGTAACGGTTATTACTATGGTATCGGTTCCAAAGACAATATCTTTGGCGACTTCCGTGGCCAGAGTGAGCCAAACTTTGATTGCCCGGGAAAAAGTATGGCCGGAGATCTCGATGATGCTAAGTGGGATCCATATTATGGAGGTTGGGTAGGCACAGTGTCCGGCGGGATTACGAACATTGTATTCCCAAGTGGGGATAGAGCTTATTTATAAAAATAAGTGAGAATCTCGACAAGCAATGTAATCGTCAAGCTTAGTGCAGCAGAGAGACCGTTTCGGTTATATAAGACTTGAAGCGGTCTTTCCTCGGACACTTCCCAACCAGCAGGTGGTGGTGGACCTCCATGGGCGTCTGTAGTATGCTAAACAATATTTCCTGGGAAAAGGACACAGTGACTGATGCCGCTGTGTCCTTTTACATGTTATCTGCATTTACGGGTTCTCTGTCGTTTTGCACCACTTACATACGGTATTTAGTAGGGTAAACGTAAAATAAAGGGCCGGATTAAACAAAAAACGAAGTGTGCCACAATGTTCATGGAACTCACAGTGACTCACTGTGAGTTCCATGCATAGAGAGTGATGGTGACTGAAAGTCACCGAAAGTACAATAGAGTTTAGGTAACAGGAGGCACACAATGAGTCAATAGGTAATATCCAGTCGTTAGGGAAACGGCAACGGCTTCTTGGCGGGGCCAGACCTATTGCAGCAAGCTATTCTCACAAGGCGGTATTTGTTGACGGCACGCACATAAAAGCAAACGCCAATACCAAGAAGCGGGTGAAAGTGCAGATTTAGCCTACAAGCCCCTTATATCTGGAGGGCCTACGAAGAGTTGGCGGACGATATTCGCTACACCCCCGAAATACCAGAAGCCATATAAGCGGCGGAAGGAAACCATTGAACGAGTCTTTGTCGACGCTAAAGAAAAACACGTCATGCGCTGTACCTAGTACAGAGGCCTGACCAAGGTAACTGACTGGGTGAAGCTTAGGTTTGTTGCCATGAATCTGAAAAATTGGCCTGTTGGTTGTGGGAAGAGAAGCTTGCTATATTCGCCCTTATCGTACTTTGCCTGGCAGATCACTGTAGCGATTTTGGAATATCTCTACTCAGCATTGTGTATGCGCTTCTAGCGTTTTCCTTATAGCATTCTGGGGTTGAATTCTTGAGTATTTGCTCGAGATTGCATTCATGAGGGTCAAGAAATCCAACGATATACGCCACTTCCTTCTCGATGCCAGCAGGTTTACGTAATGCGCGACCTATCATTTGTACGGCAGTAATTTCGGACTTCGGTTTACCAATGATGATAACAGTTTGGATATCTGGAATATCGACACCTTCTATAAGTTGCTCAATATTTATAAGAACCCCTGTCGGGCTGGCCTTAAAGGCATCTATAACGTCAGGGGACACACAGCTGTGGGTAAGCCATACTTTAGTGCCACAATTGCCCTCGAAGACAGATTTGAGCTTTTCGGCAATTGGTTTGTTAGCGGCAAATATTAGAGTCTTCCCATATTTATCTTTATTGGCTAAAAAATGCTCCAAAACTTTGATACATGAGTTATGAGTCGCCTGATTGTCACTAAATGATAGTGGACTCTCATTAATAAATTCCGGCTTGGCAAGAAAACCATGTTCAATAAGATAAGCAATGTCGATTTTAGAAATAACAGCATTATCGTAGAAGTCATACAGCATGGGGATTTCTCTAAAAAGGGTTCTTGTTGGTGTTGCTGTAAGACCAATGGTCAGTCTATTTTTTGTTAGTAAACCATAGGCATCCTGATGTTGATTAGCAACTGCATGATGTGCTTCGTCTATAATCACAATTGCATCTTCAGTGAATTTATTTTCATAGAAGTAGTCGCAATTTGCGGCTGTACAAACAGAAAGTATTACAATCTTGTGCTGTTTTGTTATATCTTTCATGTGCTTTCCACTTTTACAATGAATGAAAATTTCATTATGTTCAATGAATGGATCTACAATTACTGCGCTTTTGCCTGCATGTATTTCTAAGAGAAGCGATCGAATAGCTTTATGTGCCTGTTCGAGTAGGTGATGAGAGTGTGCGAACCAGATAATCGTCCTTTCTTTAAAGATACCTTCGAGAATAGCAAATGCAGCAGCAACACGAGTTTTTCCGCCGCCTGTTGGTAGGTACACCATGGTGTGCATATGCGGGTCATCATTAGAATTCGCTAAGAGTTCATCAAGAATGTCTTTCTGGTATGGATACAGCTTTTGGCAAATAGCGTCATACTTGCACATGAGTACATCACCTCGTTAAAATAAAAATATTTGTAGGGGTGAGCAAAACTCCATCTTGTTTACGGAAGATCACAATATATAGAGCATAACACGCCGGAAACGAGCTGTGTTATGGTTAGATCTTATAAAACTTGAGTTTTGTTCGCCCCCATTCGAAAGTTAGGAATGGGTAAAACTGAAAAATTCAGTAATTGGAGTGGATTCCGGCTATGACTAAAACCGGGAGCCACTCTGCTTTGTTTTATAACAACTATTAATAATCAGGGGCAATCCTGTCTACATTCACTATGCTTAGGAACTCCCTGCATATAGCAAGCAATCTGCGTTCCATATATGGTGATAGCTCAGTTGGTTTAAGGAAGTTATTAATGAATTCATGGTACACCCCGACGGCCATAGCAGACCCGCCATGGTAGGTTTTGCTGCACCCAGGTGGGGAATAGCTTGGAGCTATTATTTGTGATTCGTTTTCAGGTTTATAGCGACTGTGGATTTTTTCGTAGTAGGGCAGACTTGAAAACAATGAATCTCTAGATTTTACAACCTCGTCAAGACGCAATGCCTCAGCCTTAAAGTCATTGTCTCTTTTGAGAGTGCAGATGACAGTGTGGTTTGATAGTAACTCTTTAAACAGGCTTAGGAATAATGGGTGGAGTTGGAAGTTGTATTGGTATTTACCATCAATTTTATGAAGAACTAAGCAAAGCTTATCCATCTTACTGCGAAGATTACAGCAACATCTGCTGTAGTGCTGAAATATGGAGTCAGCGTACTTGTTTCCTTGTCTATGTAACTCAGATTCAAAGGGGACAGCTCCAACCTCACCAACACTGCGCAAATCATTGGCCAGCGCAGTGAAATCCCTGTCAGTGGGATAGTTCTCGCTTGGCGGAAGCCTTATGCTGGTATTGATTTTGGCAATGTGATCGTAGGCTGGCTCTGATAGTAATTTTGATAGAATTTTACTGCGAAATGCCTGCAATGCGTTATGTTCTGTTATTGTGGAATTGGTTATCATATAGTGACCTCCATATATAAATTTAAGATTGGGGCGATTTTATTGACGGCAAAAGAGTATTTTGAAAAACATGAACATAGTATCATGGGTGATGTGATTTCAGGAAAAGATGCCACTAGTAGTGTAAGTAACTTAGTTGAGGATATCTCTGAGGAGGCAAAGGCTGAGATTAGGTCTAATCGTCTATCAAAGGCTGAAATGGTAAACGCACTCAGTAAAGCAAATGATAAGTGGAACGGAGTATCACGACTGTTCTGGGACAAGTATGGTTTTTCGCCGTTAGCTGAGGATATCCTTAAAGCAAGCTGGATTGAGATGATGCCAGAGCTGGAAGTATATTTTAGCTGAATATTTTTATTTTTCGAGGGATAAGCAGGCTTACGATATCGTGCATGTTTGGGTTGTTTTCCGCTCCAATAGGAATGCGGCCATATTGGGTGGATTTCGGCCATGGCTGGAATCGGAAGTCACTCCTATTTTGTAAAAAGCGGCACACCATTTGTAGAATTAACCATTATAGAAAAATCCAGAAAGAGGGGCTGGCCGCGATTTACCAACATGGAATTATCTAGTACGTAACCTTGTCCATATCGCAGTAGCGCCACTGCGTTCTGCGACACCTAAGGCCAGTAAACAGATGGGTGGAATGGTGGTCATAGACGGAAATAAGCATTCACTCACTGGTATGTAGATAAAATCATGCTTCATTTTTTCTTCTCCCAGGATAAATGACTTTCGCTTGCCAGTAATCTTCCCAATCAAGATGCTGCCCGCATCTGTCGCAAAAGGATACGAATTCCCGTTCCATGGTGGTTTTGCATCGAGGACAGATGTAGTATCCTGTTTTTCCGTATACAGGGGAATTGAATACCCTGACCTCCGTCACACGCATGCCCAAACGGTAGCTCAAAAAAGCCTTTTCCACTTCAAGAGAAACCGTGGACAAAAACGCAGTGTGCTGTTCCGTCAGCTTCATGTTTTAACTCACCTTCTCTTGTGCCAACGACATGATTAACTGATATACCTACTAGCGCATCAAATCAAGCGCGAGTGACGCCACTGATTCTGCGCCACTCCTGCTGAAATTGAATATTCCTGCTAAGGGCATTTGCACACTTTGTTCACCTTGGGGATAGTGAACTGTTATGTAATCGTTATTCCAAACATATAGTCTATTTAAAAAGAGATAGTATCTTGCTGTTGGGGAATTATACCTTAAAATACTGTTTTTTACAATATAGATTAATAATTTGTACTGGATATTATCGCAGGGCGGAGATAATCCTTATCTATACTGAAATATAGGCCATATTGGAAAATAAAGACAGGTGCGTATGGCATACCTGTCTTTATTTTCAACAGAATGACACTTAGTATAAAGTTGGTATTATTATTTGGTACAGATAATAATTAATAACATTGACGAAAAGGAGGATAGCGTGGTAGGATATTATGGGTGATTAAAATGAGTGACAGTAATAAAACACCGGATACAATTTGGAAAATTGTTATGACGATATTGATTACAGGTGACTTTGCAGTTACAGTTACACAGGATGCAGTTCGTGATATTCTACCACGTGTGGCAAAGATGATTGGAAGCAGTTTGGCATTGACTTTTTTGGTGATTACGTCGCTTATGTTCTATGTTGCACAGAGGATTTTCGCAGATGATGGGGTAGTAACAGAACGAGTGAAATGCATATGGTCCTTATGTGTGTGGGCAATCGAAATATTTTATATTGTATGTGTCATACTTATCGGGGACGTCGGGCTTCTGGCATTTGTAGCGATATTACTATCCGTTGGGGAGGCAATAATTATCTATGGATCCGGTATAGTGTTACTTGAGTCTGAGAAGAAGCTAAGTTTTATAGGGTCTGTTAGAATATTTCTGGAGTATTGTCCTAGGCGGTACAAATTTCTGCCGAAAGTTGCACTGGGGCTGATAGGGCTAGGATTGTCATTAATGATGGGCGTACTTACATTAATAAAATGTGGAGTTTTGTCTTAACATTGTGACGGTGCTATCTGATTACAAATTATACCGGAAATAAAAATTCGGAAGTAAAGGCATGATCAGAGATTTCGATGATGTTAGAACAATGCGGTAAAGAGGGGCCATCGCTAGGTGGCGGTCCTTCTAACATCTATAGGAAGGTCATAGAGGGATTAATATTATCATATAGAAGAATATATTTTTGGAACTATTCCTTTCCGCTTATTTCTATTTCGTGGGCTGGAGTATATGATTGCTTTGGAAGATTTGAAACAAAGTCTCCTAAAAACCCAAAACTTGTTGTCCGCATGGTTTTCAATGGTATCTCTATATTTTTTCCATCCTTCGTCCAGGAGTTAGTCATACTTGTCTACCAGTTGTTTCTCCAAGTTTATTGTTTTTATGTGGATTGTTTTTGTTTTTTTTGAAATCTATAATCAAATTAAATATGCGATTTTAATAAGTCCTTATAACTTTTGACGTGAATTGAAATAGGTGATGTTAGTATGTTGTTTTTAAAGTATAAGGCAGATTTTACTGTTGAAGAAATGGTGCAGATGGAAAACGAGTTGAAATTTAGTGTGTTGGGCACTAAAGAATTAAGTCCTGATGATGCGGATTTAGCCGGGAAACTAGGGCTGCAGGTTGAATATGTCAGTGACTTAGAGGACGACAATGAAGCAGAACTTTGTCAGACTAATAATAACGAATTTTTGGGATTGATACGGCTGCGCAAAGAGTTAGAAAAGTATAAATTTGCATATATTCATGAAATAATCCACTATGTATTTGATGTTGGGTGCGGTAATAAGGTAACAAGCAGTTTTGCAAGAAAAAGAAAAGGAAAAACCGACAGTAGAGATGAACAGCGAATCAATTATAAAACGGCAGCTTATATTATGCCCTATGAGGAAATTTTGAAAGCTTTGCAAGAGTATGACCATAGTTTTCCAAAGATGAATGCAATACAGTTTGTCCGTAAGTTGCAAGAAACCTACGAGCAGAGCGAAACTGCTGTTATTAGGAGAATAAAGGAGGTACGAAGGATAAGCAAAAGAGCAGTGGTAAGGTGAGGCAGTGATACAATAACAATCGAAACTATATCCTAATATCAATTTGCACGATTATTTAAAAGTTGATTGCAGTATTTGAAATCAACATGTTTACCGGTAGCAAGTGGAAGGTCGTATCGACGCCTTTGGGCGCGGCTGGTATCATAGGGCTTTGCTAGCATATGGAGAACTCACGGCGTTGCCGTGGGTTCATATTTTATATAGTTTTTAAAATGGTAAGTTTGAGATCTCTTTAATATTATTACGATAACATTGGCAAAGGGAAGAGCATATTGTTCAAATTCTATGATTATCGTAGAGTTTTAGGTGAAAACGAGTGGTCATTTAGGTGACAGTACGATTCCATGGTAAGTGGTTGTAAGGATATGATCAGTTAGTCAGCCCGCACAGGATACTGTGCGGGCTTAATTATTTGGCTATATAAGCTGGAAAATCAAATATTTATTGGAGGAATAAGAAATGGAGTACAAGTATTTTATAGCATATCCTGATTTTCGGGTGGACGAAATGTACACAGACGATATTATGGAAGTGGAATCTCAAGCTCTAGTTGTTTATGGTACCACATGCGAGCTTAAGTGTTAGGAGTTCACAAACAAATTCAGCCGGAAAGGATAAGCCCCCAATGGCGGTTTTTGCACGCCGCTAGCAGTACATCAGAAGCAAAATGAAAGAAGTCGAGATGAGAGAATAATTGAAGTTCCTAGCTGATGATCCGCTTTGAAGGGCAGCAGTGGTTCCTGTGTAGCTGTAAACCATATAGCATCAATATCTATTGAAAGGATTCTCACTCTTGGTGTTATGGAGGGATATGACTTATAGTCCAAGACTAATACTTATTTGTTTGCTTGTTTCCAAGAGGGCCGAGATGTATCGATCCAGTGTAGAAGGCTTAATATGACTGGTAGGGCCGGATATACCTAGACTGTAATTGACGCTGCCACGATAATTAAAAATAGGAGCTGCAAGACATCTGACACCTAAAGTAAGCTCTTCGTTATCAATGGCATAACCCTGTTCCCGAATCACAGCAAGGTGCTTCATTAGATCGCTGAGATTAGTAATGGTTTTGGGAGTGTAAACGGTAAATTCATAGTCCTTTAGTAGTTCAGCTACCATTGCTGGTGGCTTGAATGCCAGTATGCACTTGCCTACGGAGGAACTATGCAGTGACTCTGCCATGCCCACATTAGCAGACAAGTTATACACGCACTTGGAACGCACCTGATCTACAACATATACAGTGCCGTTGTTGAAAGCACATAGGTGAACACTTTCGTTGAGTTCTTCACATAATTTTGATAAAAAAGGGCGAGCAGTAGCAATAACATTGATATTACGCTTAATTCCCTCACCCAAATACAGAATGCGGAATCCTAGACGATATTTCTTTGTAGTTGGATCTACCTGTACCATTTCATGTTTTTTAAGCGTGTCGAGCAGTCGTGACGCGGTACTTTTATTGACAGCCAGCTCTTCGGCAATCTCCGTTACACCGGCGCTGCCTTTCTGTTCTAGAATGGATAAGATAAGCAAGCCCCGATCTAAAGACTGTACCATACCTTCCACCTCTTTCTTTTTCCAATGGCCTTTTTTGTAAGTGTATCATTTGCGTATTTTCTTTGCAAGTAAAATACCGAAAGAGAAAGAAAAAATAAATAATATATGAGTCAGTACGAAGCACTAGAGTGTATAAACGTTTATTTAATTAAATGCCCATTATACGATATGCATAAATATAGTTAAAAATATTTGGGTGATTCATATATATTGCTAATGTGTTGCGTTATAAGCAACTATGTTGTTTAATTCGCGTTGACTTAGTTGGCAAATGCAATATAATGAAAAACGAAAAGAATTACAGCGCAATTATTGCCTGGGCGATGTGATAGGGAAATCGCTATTTTGGCAGAAAAGCAGGAGGTAACTATGCGTATTGCAGTCATCAATGAGGTAAGTGCACAACAAAAGAATAGTGACATTATTAAAGCATTAGAAGGACGAGGCCATGATATTCTAAATCTGGGTATGACCGGTGTACCTAATCAGCCAGAGCTGACATACATCCATACAGGACTGATGACAGCCATTCTGCTCAACGCCGGTGCGGTAGATTTTGTAGTAGGTGGGTGCGGCACTGGACAAGGATATCTGAATGCGGTCATGCAGTATACTGGTGTATTCTGCGGCCTGATTTCCTCTTCGTTGGACGCATGGCTTTTCACCCAGATTAATGGAGGCAACTGTATCTCACTCCCATTGAATCAGGGCTATGGCTGGGCCGCGGACGTGAATCTACAGTTTGTGTTCGACCGGATTTTCAGTGTAGAACGGGGATGCGGTTACCCTGAGAACCGCAAAGAGTCTCAGCAGGCGTCCAGGAAGATTCTGGAGAAAATTTCTGCAATTGCTCATCGACCCATCTTTGAGATACTGGAGGATATACCTCGGGAGATCGTGGAACGGGTGGTTAATTATCCGGGCTTTATAGAAGTGCTCGATCAGCAAAGCCGGGACAAGCTGAACAAGTATCTTAAAGCCTGACAACCGAAAAGAAAGGAAGGCTAAGACAATGAGTGAACTAATTGAGGCAAGAAGGAAACGCGCTGAAGCTATTCGCACCTATGGTACTCTGCAAAAGGCAATTGCTGCCGGAAGTCTGCAGCAATTTCAGGATATCAGCCTGAGCGAGGCTGTTGTGTTAGGTTTGCTGAACCAGGGCGTTAAAACCTTCATCGGTATTTTTGGCCACGGCATGACTGATGTGGGTGAGGCGTTGCGCATTTATGAAGAGGCTGGAGCGGTTCGGGTCATCAATGTACGTAACGAGATAGAGGCATCCCATGCAGCGGCTATGCTCAGGTGGAAGTATGACGAGGTTCCAGCGGTCTTTACCTCCATTGGTCCAGGAGCGCTGCAGGCTGCGGCAGGTTCGCTGGTCTGTCTCTCCAACGGATTGGGTGTTTATTACCTGATGGGTGACGAGACCAGTCATAGTGAAGGCCCCAATATGCAACAGATTCCCAAGCGGGAGCAGGAACTATTCCTACGACTGCTGTCTACACTGGGCCACGCATACTCCCTGCATACGCCGGAGGCCGTATTTACAGCGCTCAAACGGGGCGATGCCATTGTTAATGGAGATATGAAACAATCCCCCTTCTATATGTTGCTGCCCATGAATATTCAGCCTCAAATTATGGAGTCCTGCAATCTGATGGAGTTTCCCCAGCGTTCGAAACCATCTCGCATTATTAGTGCTGATCAAGACTTGTTTAAGCAGGCGTCAGAACTAATCCAGCATGCGACAAGGATTACGGTGAAGGCGGGCGGAGGTGCGGCTGGGGTGTCCGCCCAGGTGCTGGAGGAATTTCTGGAACTGGCCGACGCGGTATATGTCCATGGCCCACAGGTTCCTGGACTGTACCCCAGCTCTATGCCTCGTAATATGGGTGTGGGCGGCTCTAAAGGTTCCATCTCCGGCAACTTTGCCATGAATGAGTGCGAGTTGATGATCGTCATTGGCGCCCGGGGTGTATGCCAGTGGGATTGCTCGGGTACGGCCTATCACAAAGCCAAGAATATCATTAACATCAACTGTGAGTATGAGGATTTGGGCCAGTACAACAATAGCCTGCGTATTCAGGGTGATGCGGAAAGCGTTCTGGTTAAACTGATTGATGAGCTGAAGAGACTGCCTGGCAAGGAGCATGATCCTGCTTGGTTGGCGCAGTGTGGTGAGAAGCGGACACAGTGGATGGCATTTAAGCAGGAACGGTATGATAACCCTGTACTGATGGATCCGAAGTGGGGTGAGCCTTTGCTAACTCAGCCCGCAGCCATCAAGGTAGCGGTAGACTTTGCTGATCATCATGGATGTATTAAAATCTTTGACGCAGGCGATGTTCAGGCCAACGGCTTCCAAATCGTTACTGACGAAAAACCGGGCCAGACCATTACCGACAGTGGATCTTCTTATATGGGATTTGCAGTGTCCTCTATGTTGGCCTTTGCTTTGAAGGGCAACCTGGATTATCCCATTGCTTTTACCGGAGATGGCAGTTTCATGATGAATCCCCAGATTCTTATTGATGCGGTCCAATATGGACTTAAAGGTATGATTATTCTGCTGGATAACCGGCGCATGGGCGCTATCACCAGTCTGCAGTATGCTCAGTATGCTGAGGAGTTCAAGACCGACGACCAAGTAGCGGTGGACTACATCAAGATGGCGGAGTCCATCAGGGGAGTTAAGGGTTTCTATGGTGGTCACACAGTGGAAGAGCTGGGAGCAGCTCTCCAGCAGGCTTACAAATATGACGGTCTGTCAGTGGTGCATATTCCTGTTTATTACGGCGAGGAAGATATGGCTGGCTTTGGTTGTTTTGGTGACTGGAATGTAGGCAACTGGTGCCAGCGGGTGCAGCGGCTCAAGCATACCCTGGGTTTCTGATGGAATTTGTATCCCTCCAAGAAGCAGATTCCTATTGCTTGTCTTGTTTAAAGGAGTCAGTTTCCTTGATAAACTGAAATCTATTTTAAAAGGAGAAAGATTATGAGCTATCAGGTACCGGAGAAAATGAAGGCTTGGGTTTTGGGAAATCCCGGTGAGCTTACTCTGCAGGAGAAGCCTGTTCCTCAGCCCGACAAGGCAGAAGTTCTTGTGCGGGTGGACGCAGTTGCGATCTGTGCTACTGACCTGGAGATCATCGAGCGCGGTTTACCTGCCATGATTCAGGGTGGTACCCCTTTTAATAAAGGATTTATCCCCGGCCACGAGTATATGGGTACCGTCGTCAAGTTAGGACCCGGCGTGGATGAGTATAAAGTGGGTGACCGGGTGGCCGTGGAGATTCATGCTGGCTGCAATGGATGCGAGCGTTGCCGAGAAGGCATGTACACTTCTTGCCTGAACTACGGCAAGAACTATGAAGGTAACGATAAGGGTCACCGTGCCAACGGTTTTACCACCGACGGTGGTTTTGCTGAGTATGCTGTTAACAGCATTAAGACACTCACCCATATCGGTGACAATGTCTCTGATGAGGAAGCCACTTTGATTGTGACTGCCGGTACTGCTATGTACGGCCTGGATACTCTGGGTGGTCTGGTAGCTGGTCAGTCGGTGGTGGTTTCCGGTCCTGGCCCCATAGGCCTGATGGCTGTGGCAGTGGCCAAGTCTCTGGGGGCAAATCCGGTAATTCTTACCGGTACCCGGGACAACCGTCTGGAGCTGGGCAAAAAGCTGGGGGCCGACTACACCATCAACGTCCGCAACCAGGATGTAGTGGAAGCGGTGAAGGAGATTACACACGGCGAGGGTGTCAACTATGTTATGGAATGCTCCGGTGCTCCCAATGCAGTGAACGAGGCTTCCAGCATGGTAAAGCGGGGCGGCAAGATTTGCCTGTGCGCTTTCCCTTCTAAGCCGGTAGAGGTAGATGTGGCCGCTCTGGTACGCAACAACATTTCTCTGCTTGGTATCCGGGGTGAGGGCCGCAGTGCTGTACACCGGGCTGCATCCCTGATCACAGAGAAGCGATTTGACGCATCGCTGATCCATACCCACACGTTCTCCTTTGAGCAACTGCCTACTGCTCTGAAGTATTCCAAGGAACGCATCGAAGACGCCATCAAGGTTGTGGTGAAGATCCCCGGGTAAAGATAACGAATGCTGTCCGCCCCGGCTTTGCTGAGGCGGACAGCCCCCCGATATATCGTGGAGCGAGGAGAATGACCCCATGCTTCAGTATAAAAAATACTATATGCCGCAGTCCCTTGAGGAACTATTCAGCTTTCTGGATAGCTTCCAGGGTACTTTTGACATCATTGCGGGAGGCACCGATCGCTTTGCCGGGGAAAAGGACCCTTCCCTACGAGCAGAGGTTGGGGTGGATATTAGCAATATTGCATTTTTCTCTAGGATTAAGGTGGAAGAAAACCTTCTTCTCATGGGAGCAAATACTAGGATCCAGGATTTTTTGATAAATCAAACATTAGTGGACTGTGTCCCTATTATGCGACACAGCGCCATCTATTTTGCCGACCAGCAGATCCGTGAGATGGCAACAGTGGGTGGGAATTTGGCAAATGCGTCTCCCACTGGAGACATGATTCCTCCGCTGTTGGCACTGGATGCCACAATACACACTGTTATGAAGGACGGAAGCGGTATTTGTGGCAGGGATATCTCCATGGGTCAGTTTATCAAAGGTGTGGGAAAAACTCCGCTTCAACGGGGCGAATTGATATCATTTATTTCCTGCCCCATCCTAAGAGGCTATGGTTGTGCATTTAAAAAAGTAGGCCAGCGCAGGTCGCTGTGTATCTCCACGGTCAACTCTGCCTTCCTAGTGAAAGCTGATTTTGAAGGTAAATGCTTTGAGGATGTGCGTATTGCCTTTGGCGGGGTGGCACCCATCCCTGTACGGGTAAAAGAGGTAGAGGAGGTACTGCAGGGGGCCCCTATCACTCGTCAGGCTATTTATGATGCGCTGGAGCATATTCCTTTGGATATGGTTCAGTCCCGGAGCAGGCGGGAGTACAGAAAACATGTAATCTGGAACTTTATGTTGGCTGGCCTATACGAATCTTTGGCTGAACTGGGGATACAGCCCCAGTGACATGAGAGGTATAAAGTGCTGACAGCATTGTTTACCTGCCTGTGGGGCAAAACATCTGATCCGATGAGGAGCATGTTATGAGCTTAGAACTTGTAAAAGTTGAGATGAAGGTCAACGGCAAAAACATCTACAGAAACGTGGCCCCATCTATGCGCTTGGCAGACTTTCTGCGGGACGAACTCCATCTGATTGGGACAAAAAAGGGCTGCAACGCTGGAGAATGTGGAACATGCTCGGTGCTAATCAACGGGGTGCTGAAAAAAAGCTGTTTGATCCCGGTTATCAAGGTCAATCACTGTGAAGTCGTGACAATCGAGGGAATCGGAATTGATGGGCTGAGCATCATTCAGAAGAGCTTTATGAAAGTGGGTGCGGTTCAGTGTGGATACTGTACTCCTGGAATGATCATGGCTGCTACAGCTATTTTGAAGGCTAACCGTAACCCTGACCGGGCTGAAATCCGAAGAGGGTTAGGGGGGAACATCTGCAGATGTACAGGTTATGCCAAGATTATTGAGGCTATTGAACTGGCCCGGGATGTGCTAAACCAGAACAAGACCCCCGACTGTCTGGAGCCTGCTGTTCCTACAGATACCAGTAAAATAATCGGTTCATGCACTGAGCGGGTGGATGCCAAAGGAAAGGTTACCGGAGCACTAGAATATGCAGCCGATATGGTGATGCCCAGGATGCTCCACATACATTTGATTCGTAGCAAGGAGGTTCACGCGGAAATCGTCAGCATCGATTACTCCAGAGCGTTGGAGCAACCCGGAGTAGAGACGGTGCTTACAAGCGATGATGTACCTGGCCAGGACGGCATAGGCGTGTACTACCATGACCAGCCAGTACTTGCTAAGAGTAAGGTGCGTTTCTATGGGGAACCGGTGGTGGCCATTGTAGCTGAAACTCTGGATGAGGCACAGGCAGCTGCAGCTTTTGTAGAGATTACCTATAAAAAACTGCCGGTGGTATCCAGTGTAGCAGAGGCTATGGCTGGTAAGGCTGTAGTTCATGAGGATCATCCGGATAACTTGGTGTGCAGTACCACTATTGTAAAAGGCAATGTAGAAGAAGGGTTCTGCAAAAGCCACGTCATTGTCGAACAGGATTATGCAACTCAGTGTGTGGAACATGCCTATCTGGAAACAGAGGCTGGCCTAGCTTATCTGGATCCGGACGGTGTGCTGGTAGTGAAATCTTGTGATCAGGACATTACCCACCACCGTATGCTGCTGTCCAAAATTTTGAATATGCCTATCAATAAGGTAAGGGTCATCATGACCCCAGTGGGCGGTGGCTTCGGTGGTAAGGAGGATATGATCTATCAAGGGATTTTGGCGATTGCAGCCCTAAAAACTAAGCGCCCGGTAAAGTTAGTTTTCTCCAGAGAGGACTCTATGGTAGGCAGCGCTAAACGACATCCGGTGCTGATCCACCATAAAATTGGCCTGAGCAAGGATGGCAGGATCCAGGCCATTGAGATTACCATGGATGCTGATGGAGGAGCCTACTGCTTATCTACCAAGGGTACAGTGGCTAAGGCAGCCATCCTGGGGGCGGGTCCCTACGAAATTGAGAATGTTAAAGTACTTTCCAGAGGGCACTACACCAACAATACCCCCTCTGGAGCTATGCGTACATTCGGTGTTCTTCAGCCTACCTTTGCGATTGAGTCTACCATGGACATCTGTTCAGAACGTCTAGGGATTGATCCTATTGAGCTTCGTTTGCGCAATGCAGTCAAAGACGGCAGCCTAACCCACACCCAACAGGTACTGGGGCGGGTAAGCTATAGTCGGACGCTGCAAGAGTGTGCTAGACTATCCAGCTGGGAGAGTGGCCCCTCATGGGTACGGGGGTCAGAACGCAAGGATGTGAGAAGAGATCAGATCGCCACGCCATATATCCCTGGTAGTGAATTCAAAGCACTGGAGGCCCTGGCGCTGTGCAATTCACGGTTCCGCTATGGTCGGGGTGTAGGTACAGGATGGTATGGGATTGGCCGCTGCGCTACAGTGGATAAGGCGGGCGCTTTTGTGGAGATCGACGACGGTGGAACCGCCATGGTACTGACTGGCGTAACTGAGATCGGCGAGGGTATCCTGACCGTGCTCACACAAATTGTGGCAGATGAGTTGGGGATCTATCCGGAGGATGTTACCATTGGCGACAATGATACTGCTCGAGTTCCTGAAGCTGCCCATGCCGGAGCAAGCCGCCAATCCTATATGATTGGCAATGCAGTCATGAATGCTTGCCGGGATGTAAAAGCCAAATTTATTCGAGAGATTGCTGACTATTGGAACGTGGATCCATCTTCTATTCGTATGCGTAATCGACGGATCTATGTAGAGGGACACGGCCATTATGATCTGCCTTTGGCAGAGGCGGTGGACATTTGTAAAAAAATTCGCGGCATTGTTCCCCTTGGCGCCGGTACCTATACTGCTCACCACGAAGGCCTGGATCAGACCACCGGAAAGGGAAATCCATGGCAGGCTTACGTATTTGGCAGTCAGGTTGCCGAGGTAGCAGTGGATACTTACACCGGCGAAGTACACGTGCTGGGTATCTGGGCTGCCCATGATGTGGGTAGAGCCATCAATCCAAGAGGGGTAGAAGGACAGATAGAGGGAGGTGCTGTCCAGAGTGTGGGACAGGCAATTATGGAGAACTTTGAGCTATCTGGCGGAGTCCCCTCCAACAAAAGCTTTGCGAAGTATATTTTGCCTACCTGCGTGGATGTACCAGAATTCCATTCCACCCTGGTGGAGGAGCGAGATCCTTTCAGCCCGTTGGGGGCAAAAGGTATTGGCGAACCAGCTCCTCTGCCTACGGTACCGGCAGTAATCAACGCCATTTATGATGCTGTGGGAGTTCGAATCACCCAGCTTCCGGCAACCCCAGAGAAGATACTCAATGCCATGGCCGAGCAAGGGTTCAATGTGTTTTGAACTCGGGAGGGGGAAGAACACCGCGTTGGTGTTGGCTGGAAAGCTGATATTCCTGCAGTCGGCTAATAAAAATTCTTTGACCAAGATTTTGCGCCTGGGGTTGAAAAATGCAACGCTAGCATGGAAATGTTGTGCAGAACATTTCTGATTTTGCCTTGGAGAGGCCCTAGGGGAAAACAGGCTAGTTAGGCGCACGACGACAACTTCATCAATAATTGATCGGAGGACATTCTGATGAGCGTACCTAATCAAACAAACACAATATCTAAGGACTCCAATCTTACGATGAAACGGTGGATATATATAGCTATCAGTGTGCTTGCGCTGATCCTGGTGAAAAATATTACTTTCCCAACAGCGCTTACCACTGTGGAAGGGGCTTCTTTGACTCCACAAGGTCAGGATGCTTTGGCAGTGCTGGTATTTGCCCTGCTGCTTTGGGTTACTGAGGCAATTCCCTTCCACTTTACCGGTTTGCTTGCGCTGGTGCTGTTGGCTCTGTTCGGTGTGGACTCCTTCTCCAACATCGTGAGTGAGGGATTTGGCAACAACAACGTGATCTTTTTCATCGGCGTATTTATTCTGAGCGCGTTCATCAATAAGTGTGGCCTGGGCAAGCGAATTGTTAACTGTTGCCTGTCTGTGACGGGGAATCAGACCAAATTTATCCTTCTTGGCTTTCTGACAGTGGGTGCTATTCTGTCCATGTGGATGTCTAACATGGCGGTGGCCGCTATGCTGATGCCTTTGGCTAAGTCGCTTCTGGATGAGGAAGGCCTCAAGCCCATGGAGAGCAAGTTTGGCAAGGGATTGCTGATCTCTGTGGCCTGGGGAAGCCTAATCGGAGGTCTTGGGACCCCGGCGGGCAACGGCCCAAACCCCTTGGCTATTGGCTTTATGGAGGATATGGCAGGTGTACAGGTCTCGTTTTTAGATTGGATGATCTATGGCGTGCCTATTACTTTGGTGCTGATTCCCATAAGCTGGGGCATATTACTGCTGGTGTTCCGGCCTGAAATCAAACAGCTAAAAAAGAGCAATGATGAGATCCGAAATGAGGCCCGCAATCAATCCCCACTCACGCGGGACGAAAAAGTTACTCTGGTAATCTTTCTGCTTACCGTGGTTCTGTGGATATTCTCCTCTCAGATTGCTGATTTGCTGGGCGTCGGTATCCCTATCTCTCTGCCTGTTATTATTACCACTATGATTTTCTTTTTCCCTGGTGTGTGTACGATCAAGTATAAGGAAATCGAAAAAGACGTCTCTTGGAGCAGCATTATTCTGGTGCTGGCCGGCGTCTCTCTGGGCATGGTTCTCTATGATACAGGCGTGGCTGACTGGATCGCCATGGGCCTGCTAGGCAATATCAATGGCCTGAGCCCGGTAATGATGGTCTTTGTGGTAGTGTTGAGCATTACCCTGATGAACATAGCCCTGTCAAGTGCTACAGTTTCAGCTAGCATCGTAATGCCAATTGTGATTGAGCTGTCTATGAGCATTGGAATGCCTACTGTATCTATTGCCCTTCCTGCGGCACTGGGGACCTCTCTGGCTTTTATTTTGATTACCTCTACTCCTACCAATGTCATTGCATATTCGGCGGGCTATTTCTCCATTAAGGATTTTGCCAAGGCGGGTATTCTAATGTCTTTGGTATCTTGTGTGGTTGTTTCTCTGGGGATGTATGGCGTAGGTCTGCTGACTGGCATGTACTAATTCCAACGGGGGATAAAATGGTACTCTGCCGCTTTCATCATCATCTCAGAAAGGAAGAATGATATGGAACAGAATTTTGACAAAATCCGCCGTTTAAGTGCGGATATCCGCATCCAGACCACCATGGCCATCGGAACAGCTGGTTTTGGTCATATCGGAGGTGCAGCCTCTATTGCGGATGTGCTGGCTGTGCTTTACGGAGGTATGATGCGCATTGATCCTAAACGTCCAGACTGGTCAGAACGAGACTGGATGATTTTGTCCAAGGGGCACTGTGGCCCCGCATTGTATGCAACTCTTGCTTTAGCCGGTTACTTTCCTATGGAATGGCTGGGTACTATCAATCAGCCTGGAACCCGACTGCCCAGCCATGCCGATTGCCAGAAGACACCTGGTGTGGACATGACTACCGGTTCTCTGGGGCAGGGAATTTCCTCTGCGGTGGGTATTGCCTTGGGAAACCGTCTTCAGGGAAGGGACAGTTGGGTCTACTGTATCGTCGGTGACGGTGAGACCAATGAGGGTGAGGTGTGGGAAGCCTGCGAGGCAGCAAACCATCTCTCGCTTGACCACTTCATCCTCTTTGTAGATTGGAACAAAAAGCAACTGGATGGTCGCTTGGAGGATATTTGTAAGCCTATGGATCTGGAAGAGAAATTCCGATCCTTCGGCTTTGACACCGTGACAGTGAAAGGCTATGACGTGGAAGAGATTTGGAACGCCATCCAGAGAGCGAAGACGGTGGAGGGCAAGCCCCACTGTATCATTCTGGACACGATCAAAGGTTTAGGTGTTCCCTTGGCTGAGGCTGTGGAATTCAATCACTATCTGAATTTCAACCTGGAAGAAGCCAAGGCCTCTTGTGCAGAGATTGAAAAGCGATTCCAAGAGGGTACTTATCCTGGAGGTGATATGAAATGGTGAAACTGCGTGATGTTATCCAGGTATCCCCTGAGGAAATGCGTGCAGCCTACTGCGGCGCATTGATGGAAGAAGCTCGGAAGAACGATAAAATTGTGGCTCTGGACTGCGATCTGAGCAATTCTTGCGGCACCAAGGACTTCAAAAAGGCATTTCCGGACAGAGCCTTCAACTTAGGAATCCAGGAGCAGAACGCCTGCGCTATGGCCGGCGGCCTAGCTCGGGCAGGCATGGTGCCCTTCCTGCATACCTTCGCGGTGTTTGCAACCCGGCGGATTTATGATCAAATCTTTCTTTCCTGTGCCTATGCCGGTCAGAATGTGAAGATCATTGGCTGCGACTCCGGCGTCAGTGCTGCTTTTAACGGCGGTACCCATATGGCATTTGAGGATGTAGGAATCATGCGGGTCATGCCCCATGTGACTATTGTGGATCCCTCCGATCCAACAATGATGCGCTCTGTGGTGCGCCAGGTGGCGGAGACCAAAGGTGTGTTCTATCTTCGGATGCCTCGAAAAACGGTCTACGATATCTATGAGCCTGGCTCTGAGTTTACCATCGGTAAGGCGGAGATCATCCGGGAGGGCAGAGACGTAACACTTATTGCTGCGGGACTAGAAGTACGTCAGGCGCTGCTGGCGGCAGAACTGCTGGCGGTGGAGGGAATCTCCGCCCGAGTGGTAGATATGTTTACCATTAAGCCGATTGATGCGGAATGTATCCATACCTGTGCGGAAGAGACTGGCGCCATCGTAACATGCGAGAACGAGAGCATCATTGGTGGCCTAGGCAGTGCCGTAGCTGAGGTCCTGGTAGAGTCACAGCCTGTTCCTATGGAGCGGGTGGGCGTGCAGGATGAATTTGGAGAGGTAGGTCCCCAAAGTTACTTGGAAGAGCGCTTCGGATTGACGGCAACTGTAATTGCAGAAAAGGCCAAAAAAGTCTTGACCCGGAAAAAGTAATCCATAGCCATTATACAATTAAAAAGGAGCATAATTGTCATGAGCGAAATCAAAAGAATGAAGTATTGTGTCAACGGTGAATGGAAGGATTCCAAGACCACCAAGTGGCTGCCCGTTTCGGATTCCTCTACAGGAGAAATCATTGCTGAAGTTCCCTGCTGTACCCAGGACGAACTGGAAGAGGCCATTGCTGCTGCGCATGCAGCGTTTCCTGCTTGGTCTCTTATGTCTCTCAGCGCCCGGACCCAGATGATGTTTAAGTGGCGCAATATCCTTATGGCCCATCTGGATGAACTGACGCTGTTGTGTGCCAAGGAATTGGGCAAGACTTTGAATGAGGCCAGAGGCGATGTGCTGAAGGCTATTGAGCCTACCGAACTGGCCTGCGCAACCCCGTTTATTTCTCAGGGCAGCGCCTCTATGCAGGTTACCACCGGCTTTGACACCGCCTCTTACCGGGTGCCTCTGGGTGTAGTGGCTGGCATTGTACCGTTCAACTTCCCTGCAATGATCCCCTGGGGGTGGATGGTGCCTCTGGCTATTGCTACCGGTAACACCGTTGTGCTGAAGGCTGCGTCCTTTACACCTCTGACCTCTATGCGTATTATGGAGCTGTTCTATGAGGAGGGAGGCTTCCCCAAGGGTGTAGTTAACTTGGTTACCTGCAGTCGTAACGAGTCTGAGGTGTTGCTAACCGATCCACGGGTCAAGGCGGTGACCTTTGTAGGCACCACTGAGGTGGGCAAACATATTTATTCCATTGCTGCCGCCCATGGCAAGCGAGTTCAGGCTCAGTGCGAGGCCAAGAATCATGCACTGGTGCTGGAGGACTGTGATCTTGAGAGTACCGTAAATGCTATTATCAACTCCACCTACGGTTGTGCAGGTATGCGTTGTATGGCCTTGCCCGTTGTAGTGGTACAGGAATCTATAGCTGATAAGTTTGTGGCCAAGCTGAAGGAAAAGGCTATGGCTATGAAAGTGGGGTGTGCTTATAATCCTGAGACCAACTTGGGCCCCGTGGTTAACGAGAAGCATAAGCAGTCTATCTGTAACTGGATCCAGAAGGGTGTAGACGAGGGGGCTGAGCTGGTACTGGACGGTCGTGACATCGTGGTTCCTGGCTATGAGAACGGTTTCTTTGTGGGACCTACTATTCTAGATCATGTGACTGATGAGATGAGTGTGGGTACCCGTGAAATCTTTGGACCGGTTACTGTTATCAAGCGGGTCAAGAACTTTGAAGAGGGTTTGGCTGTGATGAACGCCAATCCCTTTGCCAACGGTTCCGTTATCTTTACTCAGAATGGCTATTATGCCCGTCAGTTTGAGCTGTTGACTGACGGTGGTATGGTGGGCATTAACGTGGGTATTCCTGTACCCTCTGCCTATTTCCCCTTCTCCGGTAACAAAGACTCCTTCTACGGTGACCAGCACGTACTGGGCTTGGACGGTGTTCGCTTCTATACTAGAGCCAAGACCGTAACCAAGCACTGGTACGACGAACATTCTCATAAGAAAGCTATGGATACCTGGGAAGGTACGGTTGAACGCATCTAAACCAGTTTTATCCTATTTTATGACAATGGTACAATGGGTCTGGTATTAATAGAAAGTTATTTGCTAGATGAACAAAATTAGTACCACGCATTAAAATGGAAACTGGCGCCGCTGTTCAAGCGGCGCCAGTTTTATCTAAGGCAACACTGCACAATGGCGCAAAAGAACCGTCATGCCAACAAATTTCCATAAGTAAGAAAGGTGCACTGATTTAAGCTGCTAAACAGGGCTTGTCAGGCAAGATCAGATTTGCGATCTATTTTCGCAGACCTCGGTATCGTGTCTTTTGGTATAGGAGCTAATTTTTACTACCGCAAAGACATATTCTACCTTGGATTGTACAGATGATTTTTTGTTCGCGGTGCTTGATCTGTGCTTGAGAGCGTGAAGAGGTGTGCTTACTCTAGGATGGGTGGCGGTTGACCTTGTAACAGATCTGCTTTCCCTGATGATTGCGGATCATGGTATTCTCTCGTTTTTTGGCCCCCAATAGTCACTGTCGCCATATACAACCGTTTCTTCGTCGTGGTTACATCGTGTATGTTGGCGCTGCCACCCTTTATCATATGTACCAGGCTGCCGTCCTCACGGACGGGGCTGTCAAAGAGGGCGTTGACACCGGGATAGGTCTGATCCAGAGGGGCGATGAGGTTGTTCTTCATCATCGTCCTGGTTTTGGAGTACAGACCATGCTGCCGGTTCAACGTTTTCAGTTGCATACGAATCGTGTCCATAGGAGTATATTGGCGCAATTCTACCCAGTTGTCAAGCCCGTAGCGAGCAATCTTCCGAGCATCCGCCTTGTCAGTCCTCACTTTACGCAGGGTATTGTTGCCGTAGTCCTTGATGAGCTTCGGATTGACCGCGCTGACAAAGATGCCCTCATCGTGGAGAAAGCGGGCCGCTGGTTCATAGTATCGCCCGGTGTGTTCCATGACCACCCGTGTTTCACCCTCCAGGCTTTTCAAGCAGTCTGCCAACTCCTTGAGTTCACTGCTGGTGTGACCAACAGAAAATGGTTTTGCCACTACTTCCCCAAAAGGACGGAGAACAGATACTACGCTCTTGCCTTTGGAAACATCGATCCCTGCCGCATTGTTCATGTAAATCGCTCCTCATCGTGGATGTGTCTTTGGCGACCAGTCATTCCATCATTGCCGGTACAATCTATTTGATGACACGGGCGCACCAATGAGGCCAACAACCTGCATAAATCGAACGCTGCGAATGAGAGTCTGGCTGATGGACTTTCCTGTAGACGCTTTGGTCCTTGAAGGCAAACATCAGGCCAAGACTCTCTCATTCTAACAGCTTTGGCAACGATGCGGAAAAGACACGGCTGGCTACCGTGCCTTAAACCGTAAATATATTGTAATAGGAGTCACTCAGGAATGCTGTATGAAGAAGGTCTGATGAAATCTCTCTGCAAAGAAATGGGCATTACTTGGGTGGATGAACAGGGATATCCGAAACTAAATGAAATTCCCTTTTCATCCTTGAATGAAGATGACATTTTAGACTGTCTTGGCCATAGGTGCATTAGTAAGAAAAGCGTGGATGGATGAGAAATGACGCAAAAGAGAGATCATGGAAACCATCATAAGTTAGACATCCAACAGCTGCAATACTATAAGAACCAATATTTGAGGAGATCTTATAACATAAGAGTGTAATTATCAAAATCTTATAAAAGTATAAGTGCAGAAGAGATGAAAACTAATTGGGTTTTGATGGTGATATTAAAGCCGCCATAACAGAACTAGCTGCTGGCGGCTTTTAATATAAATTTCTTTTCACTCTACTCGTTCTATTTTTTGCACTGTGTGCTAGTTAATCATCAGTTGGTGATAGGCTTTACAGCTCAGATCGTACTTTCCTAACTGCAAACCATGCAGCAATACCAAGGATTGCAATGCTTACAATTCCTAGAAAGTGCTGTACAATCCAGCAGATTGTTTGCCAGAAGATATCTTGCACATTTGCCACCCCTTTCTATAATTGTTATTTTTAATATACTGAAAAGTGCGATGATTGTAAAGCGTTTCACAAAAATTTAATAAGTAGGCGAGTAGAGAAGCCGGGGCAGTTAATTAACTGCCCCGGCTTCTCTTATAGGGGTTGACAGTAATAATGACTATAAATGAAGGAGGGCGGCATAAGTAGTTGCGCAGAGATTTAAACTAGGAACCTGCGCATCTAAGCTTTATGACAAATGTGATGATGTATTCAGATGCAATTACGATGGCTGGAGGTACGTTTGTTAGTTCTATGTTAGTTTTAATCGCATATTTGCTTGTAGACAATAGGGAGTCATCAAAGTGTATAAAGTTGATACAGATTTGTGTGCAGTTGGTCTTGAGGCGCTGTATGTTCTGTGTGTTATTATAACTGGGGAGCGGAATTCTTGACGTTTGTATTTGTTCTTGGAACATTTGTAGAGACTGCGCTTGTTGTTCATCTTGGTATAAATTTGATAAATAAAAACCATAATAAATGACAGTCAAGTGATAACGGAGTATTTACACGCTGCGTTCTACCTGAATAAAATTTGTACCATTTCTAGGAGGGGCATATGAAACCGCAAAAATTGTACTATATCCTTACGAACACTTCAGACAGGAATAAATTTATACAAATTCTTAAAAATAGCAGAATTAAACCAATTAATCACGGAAACAGAAAATGAGGATTGCTATTTATTTTAGTATACATTAGAACCCTAATATTTACAATATAATCTTTTCTCAAACATAAAAAAAGAAAGGAATCGTGTAGATGGGTAATTGCTTGGGACTGGATTACGTCGAAGTGCGTGAGTGGAGAATTTGAACATACTAAGATTACACATGGCGAACTTGATATAATTACAGCAGCTATCGTTAAATAGACAAAAATAGGAATTGTTTTTTTATAGACGATAGAAAACAGTATTTAACAAAAAGTTAACTTTGTGGGCTTTATACTAAGGATGTTTTTGATGTGAAAGACATGTAAAGAACTTGTAATATGATTGTCAGTATCAATATTCATTTGGGCCATTATACATCAGGTCAATAGTCATCTTGCAGTAAAAAGAATGCAAAGGCACCATATTGATATGAATAGTTTTCGATTTTCGAATTACTACGGAAGAATTTTCTTATTTCATTTAACTCTACCAAGAGCCAAGACATCAGGAAACTAACAATAACGCAGATGAGTATATTCTTATGGAAGCTTTTCAAAAACGAATTTTCCAAAACACTTAAATAAATTGCTGGGTAATGCTATTATTAATGGGGATATCAGTAATATTATACCATGCATTCCCAGTTGTGGCAATTAAGGATTTGTCCCGACAGATTAATTAAACGAAGATATAAGGGCCAATGTAATGAATTCATTACATTGGCCCTTAGTGCTGTGAAATATTGACACTAGATGATGTTAATGTTACATTTCTAGTAAAAGTTACTAGGAGTGTTTGCATTATGAAAGATCAGTATAAAATAGATATGAAGAAGTTGAGGACTGGTGGACAAACTATTTGGAACGTAATGACCGGTGTACTTTCAACTACAGCAATTATATTTTCGATCAGTAGCAGTCAATCAGCGAAAGGAGCTGAAGCTTTTTTGAGAACTATATTTTTCGGGTACCCTCAATCATATTTATGGATGGGTATCTGCATTTCTGCGTGTAGTTATGTATTAGCCGCAGCAATACATATAATCGCACAAAAGCATTGGAAAAAGTTAAGAGGATACGCTCTGATGGTCTGGTGCGCATCTGAATTTATATTTGCACTTTATATGTTGTACAGGTTCTGGAATAGAAGTACATTCATGTTTCCGGTCTATGTTCTTGTGCATGGCATTGTGTTTGCGGCCGGATGTGGACTAATAGTGAATAAGTGGGTACGGTCGTTTACATATAATCTGTGGTTTGCTTTTAGGGACAGTCGTGTTGGCCTAAGACTATTAGCATATGGTGCATTAGGGTTTGTGTTAATTGTGCTTGCCGTGTGTTTTGGATTTGTTGGGAATCTGCTATGTTGAAGTCAATGGTGAGCTAGATCGACATTGAGTGTACAGAGAAGAACTGTTAGGTATTCAGCAGAATTTTTAGGTTGGCATGGGCTGTATATACTTGATGTAATGCGATAAAGCATACAAGAGTTGTCAAAATGAGATGCCAGTGTTATCATTATTATAATCGGATATGAATAGTCATAAAGCTTTACAAGCAATGAGGTGAGTTCGCATATGGATAAATATTATTTAATGTATAAGGATACTCCGGTGATTAGTTTCGGGAATCATTTTGAGGAGTTAACGATATTAGATACAGCTTGCCTCCCATATGGGCTTAGAAATAGACGTATAGAAACTGCGATTTCTCTTTGGCTGGCAGACAGAGCGACACCTATTACCAGAGATAATGCTGAATTTTTATACATGGTGTTAGGAAAATCTCGTTCACCCTCTGCACAGAGGAGTACAATGCTGGAATTTGGTGGCGTGTCTGTAAATGACTTTTTCTGGATAAAGAGGGCAGAAGAATCTGTTACATGGGCAGAGGTTTCGCCATTTATAGGATCATTTAAGTGGTCTGAAAACGATAGAGCGTTTGGATACGGTATGCTGTCTGGTACTGCGTCTGATGCTTTAAGGCCTTATAGATTTTCACCGGAGGTAACTTTGCAGGGCAATTGGTCAAAGTGTCTTGTCAGGAAGAATGATGGTGTGTATCTATATAAGGCGAACGACGGCGATCTTAGAGAGGTAGAGATTTCTAAGTTTGGACAGATGCTTGGCTTGGATATTGTCAAGTACTGGGCAGAGGATTACGAAGATGTTCCTTGTACAGTTTGTAAGATACTTTCATCTGAATCCTATCAGTGGATTACAGCAGAGGAAATTGGAGAAGATGAGGCATCTGTCAAGTATCCTGAACAGTTTGACACAATGCAAACATTTGACTATATTATAGCTAACCCGGACAGGCATGCAAAAAATTGGGGGTGGGTGGTTGACTGTGAGCTGAACCCGATAAAGCTTACGCCATTATATGATTTCAATTTTGCTCTACACTCATCAATTAGTATGGAGACGCCTGATGTGCTTGATGTTAAATTGATAGGGCGCGCAAAATCGTTCCTGGATAGTCACATTAACTGTCCAAATAGAGAGTTATATCTATCAAGAATAGAAGAGCTGACAAAATAAATGTAGATGTTATGGTTAGTTTGACGATTTAGGGAAACATTTTACAATGGAACTAGAGTCTGTTTTAAAACCATCAAAGTAACCAAACAAGTATACAGGCAAGACAGACAACAGCGTGAAAATAGAGGGCTTTCTTCTCATACCTGGTGGCAAAACGGCGGTTGTTTTTCAGCTTGAGGAAAAGGTGTTCCACCAGATGACGCTCTTTGTACGTGTGCCAGTCTGTTTTTCTGGGGCGTTTGGCAATGATACGGCTGGGAATCACCACGATTGCGCCCCGTTCTTCCAACCAGCGTACAAATTTATCGCTGTCATAGCCTTTATCCGCCAGAATGAGTTTGCCGTTTAAATCAAAAGATTCCAACAGTGCCTGCGCCACGCAGATATCATTACGGTTTCCACTGGAGAGCAAAAAGTGCAATGGATTCCCAAGTACATCCGTTCCCGCATGGACTTTCGTGGTCAAGCCTGCCCTGCTCCGTCCAGTTTCTTCGTGATATCCCCCTTTTTAGCCCCGCTGGCGTGTTGGTGAACCTTGATCGTAGTGCTGTCCAGCATCAGCGTTGTTTCGTCCACCAAATTCTGCTCTATCAGGGCTGTGAGGATATTTTCCCATACTCCGGCTTTTGTCCAGGCCCGAAACCGACTGTATACGCTTTGCCATGGTCCGAACCGCTCCGGCAGATCCCGCCATGGAATTCCCGTGTTCAGCCAGTATAGAATCGCGTTAAGCATTTCCCGGTTGCTTTTCCCTGGACGCCCTCCTTGCGGCTTCCTCTCAGGCGGGAACCTGTCCTTGATCCTATTCCATTGTTTTTCGCTTATTTCATGTCTCTTCATGCTCCCATTCTATTACATCGTCGTTTTTCACACAATAGCAAGGTTTTAAAACAGACTCTAGCCTTGAAGGAGGCTGGCTGACGGACTTTCAAACGGACACAAAGGGTATGTAAGGCCTGCCAAACCAAAAGCCCTCTGTCGTAGGAAACTGCGACGGAGGGCTTTTGTCAATGTCGCATTTGGGAGCCTTATACACAATGGCATGGTTGCTGGAGTCTAACCTTAGCCCTGAAGATAAAAAGTCAGAAAAGGCCTTGAGTCACTCGAAATTGTCCATAGCGAAAAATCTAACATTATGTTTTAGGCGGACTCTCACATAAACTCATATGGTGCACTAATACAAACTTGGTGTTGGATAAATTGGATAAAATACATTTAAATAATTGTGTGTTTTATGAATTGTCATCCAATAGGTGATGTGGTATTATATATATAATGAAATAATTTCATTAATAATGAAATATTCAGTGTGCAATGAAAGAGGGATAATTGTGAAAAAATGGAATTACATTATTTCGATAATCACAGCTTGCTTAGGTACATTAATTATGTATGAATCCTCAAAATTGTCTTTAAAATATACGGTCAGCGGGCCGGGTGCAGGCGTATGGCCCATGATGTTAGGCGGCCTGTTGCTTCTGTGTGCGCTTGCCTTGTTCATCGTAACTTTTATTAATAAAGAGAAATATGAGAAATTAGAGGTTATACTTAACACCGCGGCAAATAAACGGGTCTATATAGTTATGGCGACGATTGTGCTTTATTGTATACTCTTAAAAGTTGCTGGTTTTTATCTTGCTACAGCCTTGGTGATTCCTGTGCTTATGTACATTATGGGTGAACGAAGAATAAAACGGATTTTATGCACAATGGCCTTTGGGGTTATAGGAATCTATTTAATTTTTGATGTGCTTTTACACACGAAGTTGCCTGTTTCAATCTTTTTATGAGAGGAGAGTAAGAGAATGGATGCATTATTAACAGCGATGGTTCAGGTATTTACCCCCATGAATCTGTGCGGGCTGGCGGCAGGTACAATGGCAGGGATTTTGATCGGAGCTATGCCCGGCCTTTCTGTAAATATGGGGATTGCCCTTTTGTTTCCGATGACCTTTGCGTTCAGTGGCGTAGGCGGCATATTAATGCTGTTAGGCGTTTATTGCGGTGCCATATATGGTGGTTCAATTTCCGCTATTTTGCTGAAGACCCCAGGAACGCCGGCGTCAGCGGCAACGACTTTAGATGGATATCCCATGGCGGTAACTCTAAAACAGCCGGGACGAGCACTGGGGCTATCAACATTTGCAAGTTTATCGGGGGGGATTTTCAGCTCACTTTGTTTAATTATCCTCTCCCCACAATTGGCAAAGCTGGCATTGCAATTTTCTAAGGCAGAGTATTTTGCTTTAGCGATATTTGGAATCAGCATTATTACGAGTGTTTCCTCAGGTTCCGTGTTGAAAGGTTTGATCGGAGGTATCCTGGGGCTGTTTATTGCTACAATTGGCGTTGATGCTTTGACGGGAAAGTTGCGCTTTACCGGCGGATCGGTCTATTTAATGGGTGGTATTTCCTTTGTTCCGGTTTTGATCGGTCTGTTTGCCTTTTCGCAGGTTCTTGCGTCGATAGAAGATTTCTATGGAAAATCTTATGAAAAACACAATGTCTCAATTAAACGGGTATTTCCAACGGTTCAGGATTTAAAGCGGGTTGCCGTAACTGTCATTCGTTCGTCGTGTATTGGAACATTCATTGGCTGTGTCCCTGGTACAGGAGGAGACATCGCTTCGTTTATTTCATATGATCAGGCAAAACGCTGGTCAAAATATAAAGAAAATTTCGGGAATGGGGAGCCGGAGGGAATTTGTGCACCGGAGGCAGGAAACAATGCTGTATCCGGCGGCGCGATGATTCCCATGCTGACACTGGGGATTCCCGGAGATGGCGCCACAGCGATCATGATGGGGGCGTTTATGGTACAGGGTTTACAACCCGGCCCTTTGCTTTTCACTGAACATGCATCATCCGTCTATCAGATATTTATTGGTTTACTGCTTGCCAATGTCGTAATGGGGATATTTGGATTTTCTCTGATTCGGTTATTTGTCAAAGTAATCAATGTTCCTAAAGAGATACTTCTTTCCGTTGTTTGTGTGCTCACGTTTGTCGGCTCTTATTCTTATAATAATTCTTTAAATGATGTATTTATCATGGTGTTTTTTGGATTTTTAGGTTACTTTTTGAATAAACTCCAATTTTCCATGTCAGCGATTGTAATCGGTATTATTTTGGGCGGTATGGCAGAGACAAACTTTAGAGGAGCGCTTATCATGAGCGGAGGACATATGGATATTTTTATTAAAAGTCCCATCTGTGCGGTATTTTTAATCATCTCATTTTTCTCACTTCTATCTCCGCTTTATATGCCGCTTTTTAAAAAGCTGAAAAGGAAGTCTTAAAAAATAATAAATTATTTAAAAGGAGAATGAACATGAAATGCAGAAGAATCCTTGGCATGGCAATGGCAACGGTACTGGCCCTGACTTGTGTAACCGGTTGCAGCACGGCACCTAAAGAATATCCATCGGAAGATATTACGATTCTGATTCCACGTGGTGCGGGTGGTGGTACGGATACCTCAGCCAGAGGTTTGATTGAATTTGCAAAAGACAAGTTACCAAAGGGCGTTCAATTTCTTCCTACAAATAAACCGGAAGGAAGCGGTGTTGCATGTATGATTGAGGGCGCCAATGCAGATCCGGACGGCTATACCTTGACCATGCTGATTGTCGAAGCTGCAATGCTGCCGCATGTTGGCAGAATGGATGCTACGGTAGAAGATTTCAAAGGTATTTGTGCGCCGATTGCAGATCCAGCGGCACTGATTGTACCTGCCAATGCGCCCTATAACACATTGGAAAAATTTATCGAATACGCCAAGGAGCATCCTGGCGAAATTCAGGTGGCAAACCCCGGAATTGGAGGAATTATGCACATGGCTGCCGTTAACGTTGAGGAAACCTGCGATGTGGAATTTGTGCACGTTCCTTATCCAGATGGAACTGGCGCGTGCATTGCCGCGCTTGTTGGCGGTCATGTGGATGCAACCTTCGGCACTCCTGGTACAGCACTTTCGCAGGTTGAGGCCGGAACGCTGAAAATTTTAGGCGTTATGGATTCCACACGCTGCGAGCTGTTCCCAGACGTCCCCACTTTTAAGGAAGCGATTGGTTTGGATTTTGAAATGCGCGCCTGGGCCGTTTTAAGCGCGCCCAAGGATATTCCAGATGACGTCTACGAGAAGCTGGTCACAATATTCAAAGAGACAATGGAGGATCCCGCTTACCAGGAGTATACCATGAAGCAGGGGATCGTACCCAGCACCATTGTCGGAGAGGAAGCGGATCAAATGATGAAAGCTGACAATGAGGTTTATGCAGAATTAATGCAGCTCGTAGCCGACCAGATGGATTAAGCTTCTTCGAAATCGAGTATGTATTTCTAAAATTTCATATTGACTTATAGTGAAGCTAGGCAGTAGGAGATAAAGCGGTCGTTTATGAATCGACTGCATGAAATGTCATAAGGCCGCTTTATCTCAAATATCGATCGCTTATGGACATTGGCTTAGTTTACGTATCAAAAAGATTTATGAAACTGCTTCGAATGAAACTGGACGCAAAAAGTCCGGCGCTGATGCAGTTGTCCAGGGAGGGCTTATGAAACAAATAGTTAATATTAACCAGCAGTTAATTATGCCGGAAGATCAGACATGGTTTGGAAATTGCCATTCTTCCACAATTGTAAAAGTGGGAAAAAATGAGTATCTGTGCGCCTATATGGCGGGTGAATGCGAAGGAAAGCCGGATATGGCTATCTGGCTTTCGAGATGCGTTGACGGAATTTGGCTACAGCCTGAAAAAATTATGGGTGTTTACCGTTTTCCGCACTGGAACCCTGTATTGTATTTTGACGGAACAACGGTAACGCTTATTTTTAAAGTCGGTCCCAGCGTCCCACTGTGGTATTCCATGATTTCGCAGTCGAAGGATCTTGGAAAAACGTGGTCTGTCCCAAGGGAAGCTGTCCCAGGGGACTATCAGCCGCGCATCACGTCCCGCAACAAGATTATCCGCGGTTCGAATGGATATCTGTATGGCCCCTGCTCTATTGAAACAGAAAAATATTGGGACAGCTACATTGATATTTCAAAGGACAACGGCCGCACCTGGAGTAAGCATACGATCCCATTCAATCATGATCTGCGGCAGGAAGATAAAAATGGCGGCAGTTGGAACGGATTGGCACAAGGCGCTCTGTGGGAGAACGACCTGGCTACTGTGCTGAAATGGGATGGCATTATCCAGCCTACGATCTGGGAGTCGTCCGCCGGGATATTTCATGCGCTTCTGCGCAGCACGAGAGGCCGTATCTATCGGACTGATTCCACGGACTATGGGGATACCTGGTGTGAAGCATACCCAACTGATATACCAAATAATAATTCTGGAATTGACATTGCTAAAATGGACAACGGTACGCTTGTACTCGCCTATAACCCCATTTCTGGAAATTGGTCCGCCCGTTCTCCTATTTCATTGTCCATATCCGAGGATAATGGAAATACGTTTTCACAGCCAGTACATTTAGAAACTAAAGACGGGGAATTTTCCTATCCAGCTATACTTGCTGACGGCAGCCACATTTATATGACATATACATATAAACGCAAATCAATCATATTTTGTACATTTGACATCATTGAATAAGGAGAATGTGATGAAAGCGGAAGGTATTATTGTTCCTTTATTGACGCCTGTCAATGAGGATGAATCCATCAACAATGATGCGCTGGAACGTCTGATCAATTATGTCATTGAAGGCGGTGTAAATGCAATTTTTGTTATGGGATCGTCTGGGGAGTTTGCGCGATTTGATACGGACTTTAGATTTCAGACGATTCGTGCGGCGGTGGAAATTGTCAATGGTAGGGTCCCCGTGTATGCGGGGGTGAGCGACTGCGGGACAAAGCGAGTGCTGCGTCATGTGGAAAATGCCGAAAAAGCCAAAGCGGATGCAGTTGTAGTGACATTGCCGTATTATTTCCCGATCCGAAATGATGATGAAGCCTATCAGCATTTCAGCCTTGTTGCAGCAAACACAGCGATTCCTGTCGTCCTGTATAATATTCCAGGTACATGCGGCGCTGCGATTAGCTTGTCAGTGCTTGATCGGCTGCAGGAATACAAAAATATTGTTGGGATAAAAGACAGCAGCGGAAATAAAGATTATCTGGGGGAATTGTTATCCCGGTATCACAATTCGGATTTTGGCGTGATAGCCGGAGCCGAAGAGTTAAGTTATGAAGCGCTTACCCAGGGTGCAGTTGGGCTTGTCCCGTCCCTGGCCAATCCATTTCCTAAACTTTTCTCAAAATTATTCAGATCGGCAAAACAAAAAGATTTCCAGATGATGCAGAAACTTTGCGAAAAAATAGATGAAATAAACCGGTTGAATCAGTTTTGCAATGCCTGGATGGCTCCAAACGTGTGGCGCAAGAAAGCCCTGGAGATGATGGGGATTTGCCCTGGGAATATGACGAAGCCGTATGTCCCGGTTGATAAAGGCGCGATCAATAAAATCCAGGAATTCATTGATTGGTATCAATCTGAACCGGGGCTCGAGAAGTAATATGGAGAGGAAAATTCAACTTTTAGTTACCAATCCCAATAACCGGCTGAAGGAACAACTGTTTAACAAGGACAATATAAAACTGCTGGATTCCTTTGCGGAGATTGTATGGAATCCTTATCAGAGAGAATTTACTGCGGAAGAACTCAAACGGTATATTCAGGGAAAGGATGCGTTAATCACAAGTTGGGGTACGCATCCGTTGACACGGGAAATTCTGGATTGCGGCGACAGGCTGAAATTTATCGGCCATACCGGCGGAACCGTTAAATGGTTGGTAGAACCCGACTTCTTTGAACGGGGGATTATGCTTGTAAACGGGAACGCTGCGCTAGCGAAAGCAGTGGCGGAATATTGTTTCTTAATCGCACTGTCGGACTCGTGGAATTTTATTTCAACAGTTAACATCGTAAAGGCTGGCGGATGGCTGACGAATGAAGATGTATCTGACGGCCTGAATGGAAAGTCAATCGGCTTGGTAGGATATGGAGAAATATCAAAAGGCTTTATCGAATTGTTAAAAGCGTTTGATGTTTGTATTTATGTGTATTCCAATTATTGTAGCCAAGACGAAGCGAATCGAATGGGATTTAAGCTTGCGGATTTGTCCACGGTATGCGGATGCGATATTGTTTCTTTACACACTACTTTGAATGAAAAAACATATCATATGCTTGGAAAGTATGAGTTGTCTTGCATTCGGGATAATGCACTGTTGATTAATACAGGCAGAGCTGAATTGATCGATGAGAAGGCCCTCATGGATGAGTTGCGTACAGGACGTTTCCGTGCCGTTTTGGATGTGTTTTACCAGGAGCCGCTTGCGTTTGATCATGAGTTGAGAAGTTTGAACAATGTCATTTGTACCCCGCATTCAGCGGGAACAAGCCAGTACTGGAGGCGAAAACAGGCAGATTATGTAATAGAAGATATGAAACGTTTTTTTGCGCGAGAGATGCCCTGTTATGCAATCAGCAGGCAGCAATACGATCGATTGACGCCAAGATAATTTAACAAAGATGCTTTGTGACCAATAGGATTATAAAGCATCTTTGTTGCTATTAAGCAATAAATGAAAGCATAATCACACTACAATCGTGTAACAGCAGATTAAAGTAATCGGAATCGAAGCCCATAAATCTTGTAATATTGACAGATGAACCTGTCTATGCTAAAGTCAAAGTAATATGCTATAAACTTTAAAGGGGATACTCAAGATGAGCGACATTAAAGATGCAAAGGTAAAATCTTTATATAAAGCTATTATGTTGCTAAACTATTTTACTCCTGAGCATCCTCTGCGCAGTATCAATGAGCTGTCAGAACTATCCGGTCTTTTAAAAAGTACTGTCCATAATATAATGAGCACATTCAGCTTAAATGGAATTGTTGTAAAAGATACAATAAGTGGAAAATATTGTTTGGGGAATAAAATTTTTGAATACTATAACACCTTAATCAGCAGCGATTCCAATCGTCCTATCGTTAAGTCTTCGATGAATAAAATTTCAACTATCAGCGGCGAAAACGTGTATCTTGCGATACCATCGCAATTACAAGTTATGTACATAGATGCTGCCTATCCTTATAATAATTTCTTTTCACGGTCAATAATTGGGATCAAAGCTGATATGTATTGTACCGCAGTTGGAAAGGCAATGCTCGCATTTTTAGGTGATGACTATATTGATCGGATAGTGGAAAAAGGATTGTATCCCTACACGACATATACCATAACAAATAAAAATGATTTAATTGTGGAACTTGAAAAAATCCGACAGCGTGGTTATGCCGTCGATAATATGGAACATGAAGATGGCATCCGTTGTGTTGCTGTTCCGATTTTTAATCGCGAAGATCGGATCACTGCGGCTATTAGTATCAGCGGACCGTCGCCCAGAATAACCGATGAAAAGGTTTTGCATTATTCTTCAATTCTCTTGGATGCTGCTAAGGATCTGCGTACAAAATATAATTAATAATTGGTGCTGCGATCTGATATATTACTATAATAAGCGGATTTTGAGATAGAAACATCATTTGTGGAAGGTTGGCTATAAAGGATCTATGTATAACGAAAAGAAGCAGCAAACATGCTGCTTCTTTTCGTTATACTGGCACATTTATATGTTAGTATCACTTATAATATGTATTACCTAATTAACAGTTAATAATTTAATTACTAATAGAATAGAGATTAAGGGATTCAGTTAGAAATGTATAACCTAATTAGAATCTTCATGCAAGTTGAAGCACCATCGCTCCGATCGTGTATACAGCTATTCGGTGGCTACACCTGGAAATTTGGTGGTTTTAATTATAAGAGAGAAATTGCAGGATATTTACCAGATATGTAGGATTAACAATGGGATTATATAAAGTGACACCAAGGATTTCAGAGGAATGAAAACGATCCTATTGAAAAGCATGTTGATGTCATTCATCTGAATACCTCCAAAGAGTTTGGTGTCGTGGCTGGGATAGTTATGGTGGGCTATCCCAGCCGTTATTTATATAGTGCTATAAATTGTTGATTTTAAACCAGGGGTGATTCTGTTATGAAGGTTTTCAAGAGGGCACTCGCAGGATTGCTTATAGCTGTGATGCTGGTGCCAGAGGGAATAACTGCATTTGCCGCAGCTGATCCAGGCAATGTAGGTAATGGTACAACCGCTAATGGTGATTCGCAGGGGAACGATGGATTTACGAATTTGGGAGATCACAGGCCATTTACGAATTATATTGATGGCTCTAATGGTGATGCATGGGAGATAAGCGTCTATGCGGAAAGTATTGGCGTAAAGGGCGCAAGTTTTATGATGTACGGGGATGCCACTAATCAAGAACTGACAGGGGCACCTATCCGTATGATGGACTGGGGCGATTCAAATGGCGAGAAGCACAGCACAAACAGAACAGGGCGGCAGTTGAAACAGTATAATCCTGAGTCGCCGGTTTGGAGTAATCAGAGTGCGATTGTTGGATGGGCGCAGACAGATGGTCAGCTGGACGGGTATATTTTCTATAATTTAAAGACAGAGGGGGAGATAAACCAGAGTCAGTATGAAGTGCTTTGTGATACGGCGAAGTTCATTACAAGTGGAGAAGATTTATCAGATGAAGAACTGCAGGAGAGGCTTGCGGCTGGTGAATTGGTGGACTTTACCATTGCAATGGAGCCAATACTGCCTTACAAGTTTAGAAATGTCTCTGCGTTGCCAGGTGGTATTACAGTGGGAAATACAACTTATGACTTGGATAAGCGGCAGGAGTTGTATTCAAACTGGTTTGCAATAATTGGAGCAAACGGACTGGGTAATATGCTTGCATGGTTAAGTAACCCGTTCATATCATTCGATGTAGAAGCGGGTGCGCATAACTGCCATCATGACTGGAGGGATATTAACACACGATGGGATGCTTATAATCCAACTTGGACAGTTTGCGCCAGGGATAACTACTATACCTTTGTGCCGAATTTTGAAGGACAACAGGCGCCGACAGATCCTCCGGATCCACCACCCAATGTGCCGACAGATGATGGATTCCCGGAGATTCGCATAAAAGAAAAAGAGATGCTGGCTAATATCATTACCAAGTGGTGCGAGGATGATTCGGAAGGTAACCGGTTTGCGGGGACGCTTAAGGAGATCAGGATACAGGAAAAGAATTTTGATTTACCAGGCAAGGGAATACATGATGTAGAGTCAGGCAGTGAGTGCACAAAAAAGGTTGGCGACCCGCCTGAAAAGTGCGGCACAACAAAGGAGAGGGCGATTTATTGTGACCAGCAATATGATATAGAGTGGACACCAAATCCAACAATTCGATTTGACGAAGAGGACTTAAAGTCGGAGGCAAATATTACTGGGCAGAGTACTGATGAGGCTGCTGGCTGGCCTGGAGTCGATATTGTAAATCAGTATCAAATGACCAGAAAAGACGGCATGATGGATCTGGAGTTCTGCGACCCTGGAAACATTTTTGATATCTACACGTTTAACAACGCTTCTCCATCGCCAAGTACAACACTGGGGCCTACTGGGGAGAGCAATTACTATGCAAATCCAGGATGGGCAACACCGGTTGGGGAGTCAGAGCCGTTCAGGTCATGTTTCAGGGTTTCGTTTAACTCGCACAGGTTCTCAAAATGGGTTAGTGATGACCCGCTGTCTGTTGCAGGCGGGGTAGAAAAGTTCATACCTTTGGCTTGGTATATGATGGATACGCAGGAAAACATTAAATACGAAGACTTTATGGATGAACGTGGTTTGGTTAAGCGGATAGAGGGGGAACTTGACGAGAAAGATAGCAGTAATATGGATGCCATGTATGGCGGGCACCCAGGTAAGAATCTGACATGGGGACACGGGGGCGATTACGGCACAGAGACAGCAGATTCTGATGTGATCTGGAATAATATGTGGAGCTGGGTTCGTACCCTGCATTATCCTGCTGGTACATCTGGTTATGAATGCCCAAGTTGTGATGATGGCTACGAAGTAAATCATCCTGGATGTGATTTGCCGACGGCTGAGAGTGGATACTCTGCAGAAAATATACATACACCAAGAGCAGTGTTTGCCAGGACACTTGTAGTCGAGGACACATTACACGGTGAAGCAAGAGAGAACATGGCGCCGGAGTTGTCCTATTTCATGCGTGAGAATGAATACGCTAATGATAGGGTAAGTTTCTTCATTCCGAGTACAATTTTTGAGTTTAGCCCTACATACAAAATGTTTGCTGACTACGATTTGAATTGTACCGGAGATGATTACGAGGATATATGGTGCTTGGCCTCGGATGTGGACAAAGTTCAGTTTATAGATGTGCTTGATGTGAACTTGATTGGTGGAGAGACTAATGTGCGTGCGCCTTGGTCAAGGGATTATGAGGATCAGAATGCGACGGATCCTAATACGGGAGAACCTATTAACGTAGTCAAGGGCGGGAGTGCATATCACGTTGATACAACCACAAGCAGGGTTGAGCTAACTGCGGTGGTCCATTACTATGATTTGAGTTTTTTCGAGCCTGGGACACCGGAGTACCAGAGAGCTGAACATGCTAATAAGATAGTGGCGGCATACACTGATGCAATTAATAAAATTCTGAATTCGATCAATGACGGCAGTTTTGGATATTACACAAATTTGGTAGGGGGAACAACTTATTCATCCAAATACCGAGAGTGGGGAAGTGCAATGAACCCTCAGATTTTCAATGGTGCTCCCTACATGAATAAGGATGGATTGGAAATGGTCTTGCCAGACCCAATGGATGAGTATCCTAAACTGCAGTTGACGCCTAATGTTGTCAATGGTTATGTAAATGGTAATAGGTCGATTACAGCTGCGCACACAGTACTGAATAATCATAGGCTTAATGGCTACTTCGATATTTTTGATGCTGAAAAGTCGAAGGGCAGTGAATTGTGGACAGACCAGGTTCTTCACGAATATATACCTGATATCAATATCCAGAGTAATGAGAGGCTGCAGAAGGTTTTGGAGCGAGGGAAGGGCATGAATGAGCCTTGGTACACAGAAGACTTCGAGGGTATAAAGGTTTGTGTAATCAAAGGATGGATTGATCTGCCAGCAATACGCTCTAATCCGGCTACTGTTTATGAACGGCTATCTGATTTTCGTTCTTCAATGAATACATGGTCTCCGCAGATGCTTCATCCAATTATTGAAGCGGATGGTGGTACAGGACTACGTGGTGACGGAGATTTGGTTGTTATTGAGGACGGTTCGGTTGGTGCTGGTACATATTTAGATATTCCGCCAACCACAATTTATCCTGGAGGGGTTGATTCTCCGCTGTCGTTATCTAAGTGGTCGATTTCATATAAACCTGATCTATTTGGTGTGAGAGGGTCGGTATTCGATTTGTCGTAGCTAAGGGAAGGGAGAGGTCTACGACCTCTCCCTTCTACTATGTAGGTTGAGTTATTGTCGAGGTAATGCGCCGACCAATCTCCGTCTGGCCGTAATTCAGGAAACTATCTGTGAAAGGAAGATGAAAATGCGAATTTTGAAAGTAGAACCAGGGCAGGCGCCATACGTAAAAGATATACCTAATACATTGGAAAGCATCCAGGAGGAAGTGGGCGGCGGATTTTTCGAACAGCTATATGTCGGCAACGGGATTATCCTGTGCTGTAATGATGAGGGGAAGCTCAATGGAATGGAACCTAACCGCCGCTTTGACAATGATATCATCTTCGGTCCATTTTTCCTTGTTGGGGACAGCGGGTTCGGTGATTTTATATCCCTGACGGATAAACAGTTGGCACGGGGAATGGAAGCGTTCGTAGCACTTGGGCAGTCCACTGGTAATTAATCAGGGTTGATTCTACACTATCGTTATCTAAGTGGTCAGGTTCATATAAACCTGACCTATTCGATTTATCATAGCTAAGAAAATGGAGAGGTCATGGACCTCTCCATTCATACTGTGTAGTCTGGTAATAAAACTGTGAGTGGGTGAAATGGTGAAACTAGAGAGATTGGAAAAAGGGATAAAATGGAATAAAGTAATTACGATCGGGCTATTAGTTGTAATTATAATACTGCTGTTGATGCTATTGAGATGCTGTAACAAGGAGTGCGGAAAGGCAGTCTGGGGAGTAATTGATGTGCCGGAGTCATATGACATGCAAGGGGTAGTTAACAGTGTAGTTGAAGATGGCATGTTCAAGATTTTCATTAACGCGAATATGAGAGTGGATGAGAACGGAGAAGCTGATATTTTGATTCAGAACGATGAGCAAAATAATTATCCTGCTTATGTGACAATTCATAGCGGAGAAGAGCTAATTTACAAATCGGAAGTGATTCTCCCGGGATACAAGATTGAAAAAGACAAAATGCTTGTGAATTTGGAAACAGGTGTGCATGAGTGTATGGCGACGTTTCATATGTTAGATGAAGATACAATGGCAGAGATAAATACTATTAACTGTTTATTGAAAATAACAAAGGAGTAGAAAAATGACCTACAGGAAAGAAATTATAACGAGGCTTACAGCTCTTGTTCTATCACTCTCTATGATGACAACAGCTTACGCTGTTAAACCAAATGAAGTAACAGAACCACTGGAGAACACCGGAACTACTGCCGTCACTCTAACGGTATTGGATAGCGGTGGAGATGGAGAGGGGCCTGGAACAGGCGGGGACGAGGGGTTTATTATTGCAACTGTTCCTGCTGAGTTGCCAATTGTAATGGACCTGCAGGGGAAAATTACAGTTCCAAATGATGCTAAAATAATTAACCACTCGGACGAAAGCAATATTGAGATAATCAATATCGATACTATAATGGGAGACGGATGGGAGATAGCAGATTTTCGAGATGATTTCAAGTCAAAGCAGGAGAATTCAAAGGAATTGGGGCTAAGGCTTCGCGGAGACGAGTTAAGTACAGATGGGTCTTTCAATTTGACTGACGGAAACTGGGTGGTAGCAAAGGATGAAGGGGTTCTTCAGTTACAAATGGCTGCAAAGCTTCCGAAGCAGTCGGAAACTAGCAGGACACAGATAGCCACAGTTCAGTTCACCTTGGATTTGACTAATAAAGAGGCAAGTATAGACAAACCAGTTATCCCCGAAGAACCGGAAGAGCAGAGTACAATAACAAATGACTGGGGTAAGGACAGGGTTCTAAAAAGTTCTGTAACTCCTGTGGTCATAAGTTACGATTCAACACTTGCTGACGTTAGGATTGTGAGTGTTGAGAGCAATTCTCCTTCAGTGACGGTTGAAAAATCAAAACAGAAAAGGAGCTTGGGCAATCCTGGTGAGGAAGTTTGGAATGTGAAGGCTGTTAGTAAGGGTGCTGCGACAATAACAGCGGAGCTGAGTACAGGAGATACAACTTCCTTCGATGTAATGGTATATGAACTTGAGCTTGATGATGGCGGAACGGTAACTGTTCCTGAGATACCAAATAAGGGGGAAGGTGACAAGTTAATAACAGGAGATCTTGTGATAGATATTCCTATTCAGACGCCTGATGGCAAGGATAAAATTACAGTTACACCTACAATTCCAGATGGTACAGTGCTGGAGGAAGGTGATAACACGATTGATACGACGGTGACAGTTGATGGTGTGACGATTAACATTACAATAAATATAACAATTCAGAGTAGCAACCCGTCTGATGGTTTGCACCAATCCATCGAAGACGCGCAGGCAATGGGGTTCACATTCAGCTCATATGAAGATGGATTACAGATAGATTCTTTTGATAATAAACAATTTAAATCCGAGATTAATGTTCCAGAGCAGATCGGAGACTTCAAGGTACTAAAGATAAATGACAATGCGTTCAGTGGTCAGTCTAATTTGGCTAGGATTACACTTCCTAAAACAATAAATGAAATTGGAACGGATGCATTTAAGGGTTGCTCTTCGCTGTCACTAGCTCTACCGTCAGAAGATATCTCCGTGGGGCTTGGCCTCGGGGATATTAAGGAACTATACGTAAAGAGTCTGACTCCGAATAGAGATATCTCTGGTGTGGCAGAGGCGATTGGCTCCGGTGTAGATGTTTATGTAAACAATGTCATATTTACCGATACAGAGAAACTAAAGCTGCAGACGGTTACCGTTAATTATAAAGATGTAACTATGTGGTTTTTGTGTATCGGAGATACTGGTGAAGTAGTGGAGGCACGTCCGCTGAATTTTAACACGGGTAAAGAGGAAGAAATTCCTTTCACTCCGTCTATTTTCGGTACAGCTACTGATGTTGTTTATCCAAAATACATAAACGGAGTATTAGTTGAAAAGATTCCAAGGGACATGTTCCCAAATTATATGTCGTTAAAAACTTTGTATCTGCCTGACAGTATTAAGGAAGCAGAGTCGGGTACGAGTATTAGCACTGCAATATACACTTCAGAAAACAAAGGGAGTATAATCATAACTATAAATAATACGGAAGGATCTATCAAGGGATTTGGCAGTCTTGGCAGTCCTTATTATAGTGATGTATTCATCCAGTATACAAATACAGCAAGGTTGGCAGATGGTAAACTTCAGTTCCCGGTTGGCATAACTGAAATACCGAAGTACTATTGCAACGGAGTCTCTATTGTAGAGAGCGTGGAGATTCCATCAAGTGTGGTTACGATCGGTACAGGCGCGTTTTCGAGTTGTAACGCCTTAACATCTGTTGTGATAAACGATGGGGTAAAAACAATCGGCGAAGCTGCATTTGCTGGTATTGGGGTATCATCGCTGAAAGTACCAGACACTGTTACTACGATAGGTCCGAACGCATTCAAGGGTATCTCGCAGATCTACTACAACGGATCAGCAGAAGGTGCACCGTGGGGAGCATTAAAACTCAACTGATACAGCTGTAGCTTTGGATGGCGTGGCTAGCCTACACAATGATATTTGTTTTTCTGAAAACTAAGCGGTCTGTCATCTTTGACAGACCGCTTAGTTGTATAAGAAGCCTTAGGAAACTGTATCTTGCAACTGATAATAGGGTATAGGTCGGTTGCGAGAAATTTCATTAATTAGTTTAAACTTTATAGAAATAATAATGAAGATATGTTAAAATGAAGGGAGTAGGGGAGGAATGACAGTGAAGCTTATTAGACTTGTTGTGAAGGGACTACATGAAAGCTATGACTACGCAGTAGATTTTAATCAAGACGTGACTTTTATTTATGGTACAAATGGATGCGGTAAAACTACAATTTTAAATATTACTGAAGCAATTATCACAGGACAACTATATAAATTGTTTGATTATCGATTCAGACAAATTGAGTTGAGTTATGCATCAAGTTCAAATATAACCGATGTGGAGTATATCAAAATAGAAAACAAAAAGGCAGAATTGTTAATTGAATTTAAACACCAATTGTGCACTATAAAGCTTGAGGATTCTAGTGATGAGATCCAACAAACAGATAGGAGTGTACGGAATGTTGCAAGGTACTATTTTAGCAGATATCCGGCTTTGGAAGAATTGAGAGATACTTTCAATTATGTTTATTTACCATTAAATAGGTCTGCTACCATGTATGACTTCAATGATGAATATTACATGATGAGGCGCTATCGCAATAGAATTCCTTTTGCCGCAGAGATGCATTTTGGGGAAAATAAGCGAGATCCTGCAATGCTACAGATAGAGTCCTTAATTTGGACTAGTTACTCTAAAATTAGTTCATCAATTTCGAAAATAAATGATAATTTTCGAAACAGCATTTTAAAGTCTCTTCTAGAAGTTCATAGGGATTACGACATAACAAATATGATGTATGAAATTATGAATCAGCAAAATGCTATATCTAATTTACAAGTTACAAGAAATGCTTATATAAAGATGCTAAAAGATTTAGGGCTGTTAACAAAATCTGAAGAGGACAATTATAATAAATTTTTTGAAGATTTTATACAAGAATTTGAAAATTTACAAAGAGATGGTTTTAACAAATTTGAATTAGGCCTTGTCATGAAATTTCAAGAAATATCAAAAATAAAAAAGCTGTTGGACTTGGCAGGAAAAATGGAGTATAGTAAAGCAGCAGTACGGAAGCCAACAGAAACTTTTTTGCATACAATGAATGAATTTATTGAGAATGGAGCAGATGGGAAAAAAATTGAGATAGACTCTATGGGAAGAATCTTCTTTACTACAAAATATAGTAATAATCCGATCAGCATTCAAAATCTATCATCAGGAGAAAAGCAGCTTATTACATTTTTCTCTAATTTGATTTTTAATGTTAAAAGTAATTCATCAGGTATTTTTGTTGTTGATGAACCGGAACTTTCATTACACTTATCCTGGCAGAAGATATTTGTAGAAAAAACTTTAGAACTGAACAAGAATATACAATTGATATTTGCAACACATGCTCCTGAAATTATCGGCAGAAGGCGAGATAAAATGTTCAAACTGGAAAAACAGTATGCGGGGACGGTAGAATGAGATGTGCTTGGAATTAAATGATTTGACATATTCGTTGGAGGCTTCTGCTACACGATTTGTATTTTATCAGGGATTTAATGATGTTAATTTATTTGTAGAGGATAAGGGGGCAGAATATGAATATGAATCGATATTTAAAAGACTTTTAGAGGATAAGTTTTGTATCAGAGCAATTTTCTCACTAGGTGGAAAATCTAACGTGAAAAAGCTATATAGAGAGTTCGGAAACAATACAGGAGGGGTTAAAAATTATTATATCGTTGATGGGGATTTTGATCGATATATAGATTCAGAATCTATGATTCAGACAGTTGTTTCGTATATTTAAAAGCGTATAATTTAGAAAATTATTTTTTGGATGAATACGCTTGTGAACAGTTTTCAAAAAGTAGATTAAAATGCTTGGATCATGAGGTAAAAACAAGAGTGAATTTTTTAGATTGGAGAAAAAAGATTGTGAACCAATCAAAAAAATTATTTTTATGCTATTGTTTTATTCAAAAGTACTATCCACATATACAAACTTGTTCATGGTCGCCTTACTTATTCATAGATGATACTACTGGATTTGAAAGAGAGGATGGGACTTTTCAGCGGTATTGGAAGTCTGTGTTAGAGCTGGACCCCTCTGCCGAGATCAAGATAAAAGAATTGGCTGATGTTTATGAAAGGGTGAATGGAAAGGACTATTTTAACCTGATTTGCGGGAAGTTCTTATTTTGCAGCCTTTATAGCTATTTGAGAGCTGTTATAGGTCACAAATTTGAAAAATTGGATTTAAGGTGGTATTTACTAAATCATTTTGATATTTCAAGTCTTTTTTATGTAAAAACAGCTATTTTATCCGATTCTTTTCATGAGGAACCAATCGCTGTTGGGTAAGACTGTGTGCAGTAACAGTGTATTTTTGTATAGTCTGAATATTGTCGCCGTACTTTGAGCCTAAGTGTTACACATATGGGGTAAGATGCTGGTTTTCCAGCATCTTAATTTTTTATAAATTTAAATAAGAATTAAGGCGGTGCTTCAGGTCATTATATTGGTTCTTGTGTCGGTGCAGTGTCCTGGATGAGATGAGCATGTAAAGATGCGATCAACAAGGGCGGGTTGGATACAGCTAATTGAGAGAGTATTGCATGAGTTTGGCAGAAAGCATTGAAGTGATTGAGCAGCCGTGTGACGGCATGTATTGGAAGTTGCCGTAGTAGGGCATTACTGTGCCTTCGTAGATTTGCGTAGATTTTCATTTAGTGAAAAATATAAGGATTGGATAGATGCAGTTGATGTAGTACGATTTAAAAAAGTCTATTGTGTATCTTAGAAAACCAGTAAACGGTTTAGAAGTACCTCCTTGGAATTTTGCTAAAATGATGTTCGAAGATACAACAAATACGTTTAGCTTGGAATATCTTTATTAACTGGTGGTGAGCTATTGATTACGCATGTAATAACAGAAGATTCTGGTTCTGGTAATAAGTTCTGGGCGGAAGTATTCGGATACTTACTAGGAGATTCCTGTAGGATATACACATCATGTGGAATAACCAATATCGGAAAGAAATTTGGAGAGCTATTAGTGTCTATTAGTATTCATAACAACGAGGGTGATACAGTTCAGACGTTTAGTGGTAGATTAAGTTCTATTAAATCTGGATACTGATATCTAGGGTTCATAGACGAAGACAATGTTGAACATGAGATCTGTTATACTGATTATATTTCAGTTAAGCGGGATGAAGTTACAGAGTAGCAAGCCGGGTGGACAGAACAACAAACGGAGTTAAAAAAAACTTCACGCAATAAAGAGTTTTGTTTATGTGTCAGATGGAATATTAACATTTTCATTTATGTAACATATATCAGATATTCTTCTGAAAAAGTGAAATTGTTGTAATATAAGGGGTGTGACTAAACTTTGAAATACGATATATTTATTAGGTTTGGGCTAGCTATTTCAGCTTTTTTGTGCATTTTACCGTTAGTTATTCAGGCTTGTGCATTGGAGTTTTGGCAAAAAAAGAAAGTGTTAAGACATGTCGTTAACTGCGTTATAGTATTTCCATCATTGATATTAACTATGTGGCTGGGGTTTAAGTACATGAACCCGTCGGATGCGTACAACGAGGCAAGTAATAGTATAGTGCCTGTTAGTATTTACAATAGTGATGGTGACGTGATTCAAACTTTTACTGGAAGATTGGGTTCTATAAAATATGGAGATGGGTATGTAAGATACGTTGATGAAGACAATGTCGAACATAATATCTATTTAAATGATTACGCATTGATTGGAATAGGTGAGGTTATAGAATGAGAAACAAGGTGGTATTATGAATAGCAAAAACGAAATTAATATTTTGAGCAAGCAATAAAGACATACGGGGAAGAAGCCCAGGTGAAGATGGTTCTCGAAGAGGTCGCAGAATTGCAGAAAGAGATCTGCAAACTATGGCGTGGGAGAGACAATATACAAGCAATTGCTGAGGAAGTGGCTGATGTGGGAATAATGTTGGATCAACTCAAGCTTATTCTTGACATCACAGAAGATGTACAGCAGTTTAGAGAGAAAAAGATTACAAGGCTAAAAGAAAGACTTGGCGTTGAGTAGATGGCGCTTTTTTGGTATAATGAATAAAAAGCATTGTGAGGTGACATGATGTATACCCTTATGAATAAAGACGTACCGCTTATTGACTTCCATTGGGAGAGGGATGTGTTTACTGGTTGGCGTGAACATATTGATAAAGTGTACTTGCAGCCATGGTTTATCAGAGATTTTCATACATGGCTAGAATATAGAAGTATTACTAAGCACAGAGAGCATATGGATACATTGTTGTCAAGCCTTGGGCTTAGAGATACTAAAGGTATCATAGACTTTTCTAAAGGGTTATCACTAACAGATACTCTTTGGGTTAATCAAGACGACAAATACACTTGGGACAAGGTTAATCTATTTGATAATGAGTTCGATGAGGTGATCGAGAAGATCGCTTTCGATGGCGGAATGTACGGGCAGCATTTTTCTACAACATCACCAGAGTTCGGAACAAACGGAACATATGCAAAGTGCTGGCATAGGGAAGAGGACGGTAAGATTTATCTGTATAAACAGGGATCGTCTGGTGCTGCAAACGCAGGTAAAGAAGTTTATAGCGAGATGTATGCGTCACAAATATTGGATATACTTGGGTATAATCATGCGAGGTATGATATTATAAAATACAGGGGGCATTTGGTATCACGATGTGAACTGTTTACAACTAAGTCGGAAATGCTGCTACCGGTTGAGGTTTTTGCTGTTGACAAGAGATTCGAGTTTGAGGATTTGGTAGATATCTGCAGAAAGAATGGTATGATTGCACAGCTTTCAGAGTATCTGATAACAGATGCGTTAATTCTTAACGAGGACAGGCATTTTGGTAATTTTGGTGTGATATGCGATGCAGATACATTTGAGATAAAAGGTATGGCGCCAATATATGATAATGGTGTGTCACTTCTATGTTATTATCATGTAGATCCAAGATACCCGGCTTCGAATCCTGGCACAATGCTTGAGTATGCTACGACTAGGTATCCAAGATTGTACAGAGATTTTATCTCTGGAGCTAAAGAAATTGCTACATCAGAACAGTTGTCACATTTAAAAGTTCTGAATGGGTTCAAGTTTGATACATCTGGAAATTATAATCTTCCCAAAGATAGAGTAGAGCAGCTCGAGGAGATCGTACAGATACAAGTGGATCATCTGCTTAACGAGGCGAAGAACTGCAATTCAAGATGGGACTAAAAGAAATCAAAGTACAAGTGTACTATCCTCAATGAAATATTAGCTATGTAAAAATACTTAGGCAGTTTTTGGATGATATAGCTTTTGATTTGGCAGAAGATATAGCGGCTCAATATTAAACTAAGAAACATGGCACCCATTTCGGGAGCCATGTTTCTTTATATGGGGATAGGTACTTTTTTACCAATTATGGAGAAACTTATATTGTTTCCATAGTTGGGGATATAGATATGGAATCATTTTATTAGGGCTAACACAAATTATTGTGGCAGAGGAGGTATAATGTGAAAGAATTATCAGAGGTTATATACAAAGTAAAGACACACCCATTTATATGGATATGTAGCCCACAGGTGGAAGTTTTGTAGCTTTTGTAGTGCATACTCTTAAGTGAATCTGTTATTTCTTCCCACGGCATGTCATTTTGATGAAATTGAAGCGTTGCTGGATGCGTAACTATTTCAATGCCTTTGGATAAGCTATTATCAGACTTGATATAGATAAGTTCTTGCTTACTGTTGATAAGCTTTAATAATTTACTTGCTTTCGGGTTTGACTTGCCGCCGCCATCTGCTTCTGGTTCAACTCCATAAAATTTCATTGTGGATTTGTCACCGTAGAATAATGGAAATTTTTTGTGCCTGTGAGGTAATATCGAGCTGCTGCCTGTGTAGCTAAAACAGGTGTCACAGTAGACCAGCCTGGAGTCATCAAGGTGATACGGCTCTCCTTTGTTAATTTCAGACATACACTCGCTGCAGTACAGCGATGCATCATTCGCAAAATTATTTGATTTTTTAAGGCAATCATCGCAAATAAATGGACTGATTTGATTGGATTTGTATGGTTTCTCACAAATATCGCATATCGTTATTACCTCTCGCTGTTGTTTCATTGAATCACCTCAATAATTGTTTTATGAAATAACCAATGGTATAAGACGTTTATAAATAAGTTGCGGATAAGTATCACTGCACTTTTATTCGACGGATGTCACTGGCGCGGTGGCATTAGAGGTAAGATACACGGCATCTTATTTTGTTCAAGTAACTTTTCCTATTTTTTACAATAAACTTCCCCGGAAAAATAAATCCCGTTTGGTATATTGCCAAACGGGATTTAATGTTATATGGCCTTTTCACAATTTAGACTACAGAAGTAGGGGTACTAAAGTAAATTTAGACACTAAACTTGAGATTGATGTACGAAGGGGGATAATAATCGAGGAAGACACATAAATTGTTGCTGTTTTCGCAATTACACAGGAATATTTTGTCGGAAGAAAAGTAAAGAGACAATAGTTTATATAGCATATGTGCAGAGGAAGATTTTGATAGGTTGGGGGCGATTTGATGTACAAGAAGACAAATTTTTGCCAAGAAGACTCACAGGTGTATGTTCCAGAGGATCTACAGATTAAATTAAAGATGTGCAAGAGTACAGTTTATGAGTTCTTAAAAAATGTATATGAGACTGGCGAGCCATTTAAGGTAATTAAAATAGGAAAACTATACAGAATACCAAAGAAGTCTTTTGATGAGTGGCTCGGGTAGCGAAGGGCAGAGCAATTGTGACTGTAATATAGGTAAATCCGATGAGTGATTGGAGGTTTAAATGAGTAAAATGAAGCCAAGCGTAGTAAACTTTGACGGTGAAAGGTGGTATTATCGAAAACGTGAGTTAGTTGGATTTACAGTTAAATACGGTAAAGTTAGTGGTTTCTCCTCAAAGGAGGAGGCGTGCGCAGCAAGAGATGCTTCTGATGCTGCATTTCAGGCACAGCTAACACAGTTATATGGTAAGCATCCAGAAGATGTGTTATTTGTCGATTTTATGATATTTTGGGTATATCAGGTATATTTTCCGACTGTGTCATATGCAACGCAGAGTATTTACGATTACGTAGTTCATAGTTATATTTTGCAGATTTCGGATAGTGCTATGAAGCTGCTTTCAGTGAGTACAAAGATCATAAACGATATGCTGGTAAGAGCATCAAAACGTAGTAATACAGCTGCCGAGAAGGTTAGGGAGGTTCTCAATTCTGTATTTAACGGAGCAATAGCACAGGGGTTGTTAGCAGAGAATCCTGTTGAGAATTCAAAAAGATATAGGCGGGATATACCAGATATAAAGCTACTAAGTAAGGATGAGCTTCATTTGTTCTTGAACACGGCTAAGAATTATGAGATTTGTTTCCTTGAAATATTGCTTGCCTTATTTGGAGGACTTAGAAGAGGTGAGATTGCTGGGTTACATATTTCCGATTTTGATTTTGAGCGGGAAACTGTATTTATACAGCGTCAGTTAGTGTGGGAGTATGATTGGGTGGATGGGAAAAGGAGTAATGGCCATTGGGTTGTAAAGCCGCCTAAGACGGAAAGCGGAATTCGTATTTTAACGCTTCCTTCTGTTATTTTTTCAGTTTTGAGACGCAGAATACAGCGAATAGAGGAAGATAAACGAAAATACGGTAATAGATATAGGGATTCTGGATATATTTCTTGCAATGAGATGGGATATCCAAGGGAATATAGTTTTTTGACTGCTAAGATGAAAAAGATTTGCTTGCAGTTGGGACTATCCGTTATATCTGCGCATGATCTTAGGCATATGTTTGCAACATTTTTAGTGGAGAAAGGTGAATCAATACATTATCTTAGCGCACTTATGGGGCATAAATCTGAGGAGACAACGTTTGTAGTGTATTGCGGCATTATGGAGGGACTCAAGCAGGTTTCTAAGACTATGAATACGCTTTTCTCTGAATCTCTTTCAGAGGGTGAGCAGCATGCTGTATGATTATGGCTCGATTATAGATTGGGATGTAAAATCACCATTCAAGTTAAAAGGAAAGTACGCATTTAGGATATTTTTGACTTTTGAAAAACACGATAAGGTAGTTGTTCAGCAGAGAGGCGGATTTTCTACAAAAAGTCAGGCTAATAAAGCAAGGGACAAGACAATAGCGGAGTTACATTACGGTAAGTATGTATATCAGCCGCGATGCAAGCTTGGTGAGTATATGGATTGGTGGCTGGAAAATGTAGTTAAGAGAGAGCATAAGGCAAATACATATGATAGCTATTATTATCAGACAAAGAATCATATAAAGCCAACGATTGGGAGTGTATGGTTGCAAGATTTAAATCAGTCACATTTAACAAAGGCATTATCTTCAATAGCTTCAAGCGTGTCATTAGGGGTAGCAAAACAAGATCTTGTGATTCTTAGAAGTGCCCTAGTATTTGCAGAAGTTGAGGGTTTGGTGTCCGTTAATCCTGCAAAGAATTACAAATTGCCTGTCGCATTGCGCGGAACGCCTACGTCTGCGACAGATAATAAAATCCATATAGACACATCGAGTACTCTTTCTTTTGACCAGGTAATACGGTTATTGCTTGCAAGTGTAGATTCTCCAATTTTTATGGAAGTCTTGTTTGCTGTTTGTATGGGTTTACGTAAAAGTGAGATTATCGGGATTAAGTATAGCGGCATTGATTTCACAAGGCGAGTACTTTCGATAAGAAGACAACTGGGGAAGGATTATACTAAACCTCCGGAACAGATTGATGTGAAACAGGTAACTAGGCAGGAGATTAATCCTAAAACAAAATCAAGCAGCCGGGAGCTTATAATACCAGACTGCGTCTTTGCGGCTATTCTTGAGAAGAGAAAGTGGTATGAGGCAGCGATGCGTAGGCGCAGTGGCTATTTTCAGGATCTCGATTTTGTTTGTTGTTCTTCTTATGGGAGGCCGAGGAGCCGGGCATATATTTTTGAACCATTTAAGAAGTTACTTGCAAAATGTGGCCTGCCAAATGTAGAATGGCGTAGTCTAAGAAGGACACATGCTACATTGTTATATAACAATAACGTATCGCTAAAGGCCATATCAGTAGCTTTGGGGCATGCAACTCAGGCTGTATCGGTCGAACATTATATTGATAGGAGGCCAATTTTGATACCGAAGGCCGCAAAAAATATGGATGAATTTGTAAATGATTTGTTGCCAGATTGGGAGACACTTTTCGAAAAAAGAGTACTGACTGGGATTAGCAATGGGGATATTGATAAGGGTTTATTGAAAGCTTGTACACTATAATAGTAGATGTTTTCAATAATCAGTATTGATTGATAGTAGAGAAGATAGTATAATAGTATAATGTCCGACTGGATCAATTTAGTCCAAGAAAAAAATTTAGTGACCATTTTCGTTTTTGAACAAAATTAAGAAATAGATTTGCAAATTATTCCAGGCTGCATTGGGGGGATTTCTAGTGGATAAATTTAAACTGGTTTCGCCGTTTAAACCGACCGGAGACCAGCCGGAAGCGATCGAGGCGTTAACCCGCGGAATCCTCGCGGGAGCGCATGAACAGACGCTTTTAGGCGTCACCGGTTCAGGCAAAACCTTCACAATGGCCAACATCATTGAGAGGGTAAACAGGCCCACTTTGATACTCGCCCACAACAAGACTTTGGCTGCTCAATTATGCTCGGAATTCCGTGAATTTTTCCCCGAAAATGCGGTGGAATACTTTGTCAGCTACTATGACTACTACCAGCCGGAGGCGTACATCGCGCATACGGACACATATATTGAAAAGGATTCCGCAATTAACGACGAGATTGAAAAGCTGCGCCATTCGGCGACCGCCGCGCTTGGGGAGCGGCGCGACGTGATCATTGTAGCGAGCGTGTCATGTATCTATACGCTCGGCGACCCGATCGATTATAAAAATATGGTCGTGTCGCTGCGGACAGGGATGCAGAAGGACCGCGACGAATTGATCAAGAAGCTGGTGGAGCTTCAGTATGAGCGAAACGACATCAACTTTGTGCGCAACAAGTTCCGGGTGCGCGGCGACGTTGTTGAAATCTTTCCGGTTTATTCGGGCGACACGGCGGTGCGGGTCGAATTTTTCGGAGATGAAATTGACCGCATCACCGAGATCAACACCGTGACCGGCGAAGTAAAGAACGTCGTGACGCACGCTGCGATCTATCCGGCCTCGCATTATATCGTTCCGCCGGAGAAAATGCGCGTCGCCATCGAGGAGATCCGGCGCGAAGCTGACGAACGCGTGGCGTATTTCAAGGAAAACGGCAAGCTGATTGAGGCGCAGCGCATTGCCGAGCGGACAAACTATGATATTGAAATGATGCAGGAGATTGGTTTCTGCAAAGGCATCGAGAACTATTCCCGCGTTATTTCAGGACGCGCCCCCGGCAGTACGCCGTATACGCTGCTTGACTATTTTCCCGAGGATTTCGTGCTGTTCGTCGATGAATCGCACGTCACACTCCCGCAGGTGCGCGGGATGTACGGCGGCGACCGCTCCCGCAAGATCAGCCTGATCGATTATGGGTTCCGGCTGCCGTCGGCGCTCGACAATCGCCCGCTCAATTTCGATGAATTTTATGCAAAACTGAACCAGATTGTATTTGTCAGCGCGACGCCGGGCGCATTTGAGCGCGAAAAGAGCACGCAGATTGTCGAACAGGTCATCCGCCCGACGGGGCTTTGTGATCCCGAGATCGAGGTGCGGCCTGTGGAAGGGCAGATCGACGACCTGCTCTCGGAGATCAACCAGCGCGCGGCCGCCGGTGAACGTGTGCTAATCACGACGCTGACAAAGAAGATGGCTGAGGATTTGACCACTTATATGGAAAACATGGGCGTGCGCATCCGGTATATGCACCACGATATTGATACAATCGAACGTATGGAGATCATACGCGATCTGCGCCTCGGTGAGTTCGACGCGCTTGTCGGCATCAACCTGCTGCGCGAGGGGCTTGATATTCCGGAGGTATCGCTTGTCGCCATTTTGGACGCGGACAAGGAGGGATTTCTGCGCAGCGAAACGTCGTTGGTGCAGACAATCGGCCGCGCGGCACGCAATGCGCAGGGAAAGGTTATCATGTACGCGGACAGCGTGACAGAGTCAATGGAGCGCGCGATTTCTGAAACGTACCGCCGCCGTGAAATCCAGCTTGCTTACAACCAGGAGCATGGGATTGTACCGCAGACGATTAAAAAGGATGTGCGCGATATCCTTGAAATTTCCGCGCGCGACGACCGCGATACCAGGAAAAAGCGTGGAAAGAAGCTGTCGCACAAGGAGCGCGAGGCGCTGATTGCGAAGCTGACGCTCGAGATGAAAAATGCCGCGAAGATTTTGGAATTTGAGCATGCGGCATATCTGAGGGATAAAATTCAAAAGCTGAAGGCGGAGGATGAACGTCCGGGCAGGCTGCCGAAGTAAAGGAGACGAACAGAAACATTTATGGCATTGGATAAAATTGTAATCAAGGGCGCGCGGGAGCACAATCTGAAAAACATCGATCTGGAGATCCCGCGCGACAAGCTGATTGTCTTTACGGGACTTTCGGGATCGGGAAAAAGCTCGCTCGCGTTCGATACGATTTATGCGGACGGCCAGCGGCGGTATGTCGAAAGCCTGTCGAGCTATGCGCGTCAGTTTTTGGGCCAGATGGAAAAGCCCGACGTTGATTCGATCGAGGGCCTGTCGCCGGCCATTTCAATTGATCAGAAAACAACATCGAAGAATCCGCGCTCAACGGTTGGGACTGTTACGGAGATTTATGACTATCTGCGCTTGCTCTATGCGCGTATCGGTATCCCGCATTGTCCGGTCTGCGGCCGGCCGATTGAGCAGCAGACGGTCGATCAGATGGTAGACCGCGTGATGGAGCTGCCAGCCGGCACACGCGTGCAGATTCTTGCGCCGACGGTTCGCGGGCGCAAGGGAGAGCATGTCCGGGAGTTTGACGCGGCGCGCCGTTCGGGATATGTGCGCGCGCGTGTAGATGGTAACCTGTATGATCTGTCTGAGGAGATCAAGCTCGAAAAGAATAAAAAACACACGATTGAAATCGTTGTCGACCGCCTTGTCATCAAGGAGGAGGTGCGGTCACGCCTGGCCGATTCGCTGGAAACGGCGATCAGTCTGACAGGCGGGATCGCCGTTGTCGATGCGGACGGGGAGGAGCTGACCTTTTCTTCAAATTACGCATGTCCCGACCATGATATCAGCATCGAGGAGCTGAACCCGCGTATGTTCTCCTTCAACGCCCCCTACGGCGCGTGTGATAAATGCACCGGCCTGGGGACGTTTCTCAAGATCGATCCGGATCTGGTGATCCCCAATAAGCGTCTTTCCATCCGGGAAGGCGCGATCCGCGCGTCCGGCTGGTATTATGCCGAAGGCGGCATCGCTCAGATGTATTACGAGGGCCTGGCCGAGCACTACGGTTTTTCGCTTGACGAGCCGGTTTCCAAGCTGCCTAAACAGGCTGTCCAGATTTTGCTTTACGGTACGAACGGAGAAAAAATCAAAATGCATCGTGACGGCGGAAGTGTAAAGGGAACTTACTACACGGATTTTGAAGGGATCGTCAATAATTTGGAGCGCCGCTTTCGGGAGACAAATTCAAGCTGGATGCGCGAGGAGCTTTCAACATGGATGAGCAGCGTCGAATGCCCTGTCTGCCATGGCGACAGGCTGAACAAGACGGTGCTGGCCGTAACCGTGGGCGGGCTGAACATCAGTGAATTTTGCAAAAAATCGGTGGCCGGCGCGCTTGAATTTCTTGATGGGCTTGAGCTGACGCCGCGCGAGCGGATGATTTCAGAGCTGATTATCAAGGAAATCCGTGAGCGGCTCGGCTTTTTGCGCAGCGTTGGTTTGGAATATCTGACGCTGGCGCGTGCAGCCGGGACGCTTTCGGGCGGGGAGAGCCAGCGCATCCGTCTGGCAACGCAGATCGGCTCGTCGCTGATGGGCGTTTTATATATTTTGGACGAGCCGTCGATCGGCCTGCACCAGCGCGACAATGATAAGCTGATCGCAACGCTCAAGCGCCTGCGCGATTTGGGCAATACGCTGATCGTCGTCGAGCATGACGAAGATACGATGTATGCCGCCGATTATATCGTCGATGTCGGGCCGGGCGCGGGTGTACACGGCGGCGAGATTGTCTGCGCCGGAACGATTGACGAGATCAAGGGCTGCGAACGCTCCGTAACCGGACAGTACCTATCGGGAAAGCAGCGCATTGAGGTGCCTAAAACACGCCGGACGGGCAACGGCAAGTTTTTAAAGATTGTCGGAGCGGCGGAAAACAACCTCAAAGAGATCGACGTTGAAATTCCGCTCGGCGTATTTACGGCTGTGACGGGCGTTTCCGGTTCCGGAAAAAGCTCGCTGATCAACGAGGTGCTCTTTAAACGCCTGACGCGCGACCTGACGAACCCGCGCGTCAAGCCCGGCAAGCATACCGATATAGAAGGGATCGACCAGGTTGATAAGGTCATCGATATCAACCAATCCCCAATTGGGCGCACGCCGCGCTCCAACCCGGCGACCTATACGGGCGTATTCACCGATATCCGCGAGATCTTTGCACAGACCAACGATGCGAAAATGCGCGGCTACAAGTCGGGGCGGTTTTCCTTTAATGTCAAGGGCGGCCGCTGCGAGGCGTGCGAGGGAGACGGCATTGTGCGTATTGAAATGCACTTTCTGCCCGATATTTTCGTCCCCTGCGAGGTCTGCAAGGGTCGGCGATACAACCGCGAGACGCTTGAGGTCAAATACAAGGGCAAATCGATCCACGACGTTCTGGAAATGACGGTTGAGGAAGCGCTGGAGTTTTTTAAGAACGTGCCGAAAATCGCGCGCAAGCTCCAGACGCTTTACGACGTAGGGCTTGGATATGTCAAGGTCGGGCAGCCGGCAACGACGCTTTCCGGCGGCGAGGCGCAGCGGGTCAAGCTGGCCACGGAGCTTTCAAAGCGGCCGACAGGACGCACCGTCTATATCCTTGACGAGCCGACAACCGGCCTGCACACGGCTGACGTTCACAAACTGATCGATGTTTTGCAGGCGTTTGTGGATGCGGGGAATACGGTTATTACAATTGAGCATAATTTAGAGGTCATTAAAACGGCGGATTATATCATCGATCTCGGTCCGGAGGGCGGAGACAACGGCGGCACGCTGGTGGCTGCGGGCACGCCGGAAGAAATTTGTCGGGTAGAGGCGTCTTACACGGGAAAATATCTTAAAAAAATGTTATAAATTTATCAAAATTCGGCAATAATAACCTTTACAAAGATATACTGTCATGGTATAGTATTGATAAAGAAAGATTATCAGAAAGGGAGACAGCATTATGAAAAAATATGTTTGCACTATTTGCGGATTCGTGTACGATGAGGAGAAGGGCCTTCCGGATGAAGGAATTGCTCCCGGCACGAAGTGGGAAGATGTTCCCGATGATTTTGTCTGCCCGGAGTGCGGCGTAGGCAAGGACATGTTCGAAGTCCAAGGTTAAGGACCAGCAATTTGTGACCACCCGGAGCCGATCCGGATGGTCACAACTCATTTTAACAGGAGGTCGTTTGAAATGGCGGCAGTAAAAGTTACAGACAGCATTTATTCGGTGGGGATTCTCAATCCGAATATGCGCGTGTTCGACATTGTCATGTCGACCGATTATGGCACCACTTATAATTCATATGTGCTCAAAGGCGAAAAGAACGTTCTGATCGAGGCGTGCCACAAGACGTATTTTGAGCAGTACCTTGCGAATATCCGCGAGGTCATCGATCCGAAGAATATCGATTATATTGTCCTCAATCACAATGAGCCGGATCATTCCGGCGCTCTGGCGCAGCTTCTCGATTATGCAACGAATGCAACAGTCGTCGTTTCAAAGGCCGGTTCAATCTATCTGAAAAACATTACGAACCGCACGGATTTGAAGGTTCAGGTTGCCCTGGACGGCGATGTGATCGATATCGGCGGGAAAACGCTGCGCTTTATCAACGCGCCGTTTTTGCATTGGCCAGACTCCATGTTCACATGGGTCGAGGAGGAAAAGACACTGTTTAGCTGCGATTTCCTTGGCGCGCACTACTGCGAGCCATATACCTTCGATTATAACATGGCCTATCCCGCAAAATATGAAATTGCGTTCAAGGGGTATTACGACGCGATCTTTGGTCCGTTTAAGCCCTATGTGCTCGCTGGCCTTGAGAAAATCAAGAATTTACCGATCGAGCGTGTTTGCAACAGCCACGGGCCGATCATTACTAAGGGCTGTCGCCTTGCCTATGTGCTTGAAAAATACAACGAGTGGAGCCAGCCGCAGAAAAATGCGCGGCTGACCGTGCCGGTTTTTTATACCTCCGCTTACGGCAACACCCGCAAAATTGCCGCTGCGATCCGCGACGGTATTCTTGCGGCGCGGCCGGAAGCTGATGTTGAGACATTTGATATCATTGACTATGATATGGGCGAGATGGCCGAGCGTCTGAACAGCTCGGATGCGTTCGCGCTCGGCAGTCCAACGATCAACGGCGAGGCAGTCCCGCCGGCATGGATGCTGCTGTCGCATGTCGATGCGATCAACAATAAGAAAAAACCGGTTTTGGTATTTGGTTCCTATGGATGGAGCGGCGAAGCGGTGCCGAATCTTCAGACCCGTCTGACCGGACTCAAAATGAAGGTGTTCGGCGACGGACTTAAGGTCTGCTTTGTCCCGTCCGGCGCAGATCTTGAAAAAGCGAAGGCGCTCGGAACAGAGTTTGGCGCGTCGCTCGCATGAAAAAAGCCCCGCTGTGACTTAACACAGCGGGGCTTTTTCCTTCTATCAAACGGTTGGCGGAGCGGATCGAGCCTATCTGCGTTTAAAAAGGGGAGGATCCGGCTTCAAAAGTCCTTTTTTTACGCCGATGCGATAACTCAGACGCCAAAAGAATATGTACAGAATTAAAAATACAACGATCATCACTTGGCCAAATGCACCGGATTTGGTTGGCAGATTGCCAGGATCGCCGCTCATGTCAACATAATGGGAAAAATCAGTGTAGAGGCCGTCATAATAGTTTTTGTAGGATTTTTCGTCCGAACCCGGGTGTTTCCATTCCACCCACTGCCCGATGGGAAGCAGCGTGTCAGGAGCAAGGGGACGCGAATCAGTATACGCCATATCCGTCAAGGCTTTGAAATTAATCAGGGCGGCAATCCGCTCGCCGCTTGGCAGATCGATGGTATAATATGTTTGATCGTTCCATTTCAGCGCTCGGTGGGAGCTGGCGCTCATAAAATCGCGCCTGACTTCGATTGTAAAACGCCCCATCTGTTCCATATCTGCGATGGAAGCGGCGATAGGGGTATCCGGCAGGGCCTCGGTACCGACGCTGCCTGGTCCGATATCCACCCGACCCATCTGGTATTCGTAAAGTATCGGGCTGGCTAGGAAACCAGCGAGAAGGGAGAACGGAACCGCTATCACAAACCCCAGGATGCTGGATACAAGCATACTGAAAGATACGCGCACACGCATAACAGACATATTGAAAAACCACCTCTTGCGATTTATTGTGGTTATTTTATCATGTCCGCAGCGCGGCATGATAAAATTGGCTATCAGGGCGGCAGCGGGCTGTGCCCGCGTATCGCCCTGGCCATAAGGAATAAAATAAATGCTTTTGCATTTATTTTATCACAAACCCGGATCCGTTTCAACATGTCAATATGCCGGCTCTCTTTATGTTGAAGGTTGACTGATACCCATCCCGGTCATCTGCCAACGCGCTGCGGCGGTTCGTTTCATATATTGTCATTTCAGAGGAATGAAGGTGCTGTCGGAGCTCCTTGCTTTTTGCCGGGAAAAATGGTAAGATAAACTGATTATAACATGTAAAGGGGAGAGAACGCGTTTTGCCACAGCAGAATTTGTCGCCGGCACTCTTGCGGCAGATGGAGTATAGTCGGCAGGTCCGCGAATTGCTGGCCGCGCGTTACGACCATCCGCCGATGGCCTACGTCCATTCGTTTGGATGTCAACAAAACCAAAGCGATGGAGAGAAGATAGCCGGTATGCTTGCGCAGATGGGATACGGCTTCACCGACGCGCCGGAACAAGCGGATCTGGTCATCTACAATACTTGCGCTGTGCGCGAAAATGCAGAGGACCGCGTATTTGGCAACGTCGGCGCTCTCAAGTCGGCTAAGAAGCGGCGCGCAGGTATGTTGATCGGGTTGTGCGGCTGTATGATGCAGCAGCAGGCCGTAGCGGATAAAATCAAAAAAAGCTATCCGTATGTCGATCTGGTGTTCGGTACGCACGCCCTGCATACGCTGCCGGAGCTGCTTTACCGGCGCCTTTTGGGAGAAAACCGCCAGTTTTCCACCGAAAATGCGCGCGGGGAGATTATCGAGGGCGTTCCGCTGCGCCGCTCCGGGTCAATTAAAGCAAATCTGCCGGTGATGTATGGCTGCGATAACTTCTGCACATACTGCATCGTGCCGTATGTGCGCGGCCGTGAGCGCAGCCGGAACCCCGGGGATGTGCTCAATGAGGCGCGGGCGCTCGTCGGACAGGGATACCGCGAACTGCTGCTGCTTGGGCAGAACGTCAATTCGTATGGCAAGGGGCTTTCGGAGCCGATTAATTTCGCCGCGCTGCTGCGGCGCGTCAATGAGATCGAGGACGATTTTTGGATTCGGTTCATGACGAGCCATCCGAAGGACTGTACGCATGAGCTGATCGACACAATCGCGGCGTGTAATAAGGTCTGCCGCCATATCCACCTGCCGGTGCAGAGCGGCAGCGACCGTATATTAGCGGCGATGAACCGGCATTATACGGTCGCGCATTATCTGGAGCTGATCGACTATGCGCGCGCGCGTATTCCGGGCGTCACGTTTTCAAGCGATATCATCGTCGGCTTTCCCGGTGAAACACGCGCCGATTTTGAACAGACGCTGGAGCTTATTAAGCGCGTGCGCTTTAACGCGCTCTATACGTTTATTTACTCTCCGCGGCCCGGTACGAAGGCCGCCGGGATGGAGGACCCAACGCCCGCTGCGGACAAGTCCCTGTGGCTGCGAGAGCTGCTTGACGCTGAATCGGACATCCGCAGCGGGATGCAGGCTGACGCCGTCGGTACGACCCTGCGCGTACTGGCGGAGGGTGAAGGGCGCAGCGGCGACGGCTGGCTGACAGGCCGCACGCAGGGAAACGACATCGTCGAATTCACGGCTCCGCGCGCGATGATCGGCAGCTTTGTCGATGTGACGATCGAGCGCGCGCAGAACTGGGCGCTGTTCGGGCGGCTCAAAGAGGGATAAAAAGCGTTCGGAACTTATGAACGGGCGCATCAATACAGGAGGAACGAAAAATGGATGTAATCGCAATGGCAAGGCAGCTTGGAAAGGCGCTTCAACAGGACGAAGGGTATCTGCGCCTGATGGTCGCGCAGCAGCAGAATGACGCGGACGAGACGCTCCAGGCGTTGATCGGCAAGTTTAACCTTGCGCGTATCAATTTAAACACGGAGCTGAACAAGACGGACAAGGATCAGGCGCGCGTGACTGCGCTCAATGAGGAAGTCCGCGCGGTTTACGGGCAGATCATGGACAATGAAAATATGGCCGCTTACAATAAAGCCAAGACGGAATTTGACGATACGGTCGATTTCGTTATGCAGATTCTGCGCGGAAGCATCAACGGCGAGGACCCGGATCTGATCGAGAAGCAGTCCGGCTGCTCGGGAAGCTGTTCGTCGTGTTCCGGCTGCAGTTGATCCGTTTTAAAGATTATGAGACTGCCGGCAGCGTTTTGCCGGCGGTCAAAATGTCTTTGGAGGTCGCCCAGGATGAAGATTGACATGCAGAAGCTTTCCCCGATGATGCAGCAGTACTTTGCCATAAAGGAAAAGCATAAGGACCATATTTTGTTTTTCCGCCTTGGCGATTTTTACGAGATGTTTTATGACGACGCTGTTTTAGCGTCGCGGGAACTGGAATTGACGCTGACAGGACGCGACTGCGGGCAGGAGGAGCGCGCGCCGATGTGCGGCGTGCCGTTTCATGCGTGTGAAACATATATCGCGCGCCTGATCAAAAAGGGTTATAAGGTCGCAATCTGCGAGCAGATGGAGAACCCGGCCGATGCCAAGGGCGTTGTTAAGCGCAGCGTGATCCGTGTTGTTACGCCGGGGACGCTCATAGAGAGCAATATGCTCTCAGAGGATGCGAACAACTATATCGCCTGCATCCTGTTCGATCAGGGATGGGGGCTTGCGTGCGCCGACAGTTCGACCGGCCAGCTCTTTGTTTCGCAGTTTGCGGCGGACGCGCAGGGAGAGGTTGTCAATGAGCTTGGGCGTTATTGTCCGAGCGAAATCATTTTTAACGAGGGGATTCTTGATCAGACGGAAGTGACCGCGTTTATTCAAAAGAAGCTGCACTGTGTCGCCGACCTGTGCGATAACGACCGGTTCGATCCGCAGGCCGCCGAGGATCTGATCGCCCGGCACTTTTCAAAGCCGTCCGGCGCGCTCGGGCTTGACGGCCGGCCGCTCGCGTCGCGCGCGCTTGGCGCGCTGCTCGCGTATCTTTATGAGACGCAGCAGAAGGGGCTTGAACGCATCACCGACATCGCTTATGTAAACCCCGAACAGTCGATGGCGCTCGATTTGACGGCGCGGCGCAATCTGGAGCTGACGCAGACGATGCGTACAGGCGAAAAGCGCGGCACGCTGCTGTGGGTGCTTGACCGGACGAAAACGGCGATGGGAAAGCGTCTGATGCGCGCCTGGCTTGACAAGCCGCTTGTAAATCCGGCAGTCATCAACAAACGGCTCAACGCTGTGGAGGAGCTTTTTTCCGATACGATGCTGCGCTGCGACCTGATCGATTCGCTGTCCGGCGTATTTGATCTGGAACGGCTGATGACGCGTATCATCTATGGCAGCGCGTCGCCGCGCGAATACAAAGCCCTGGAAGGCGCATGCCGCAAAATGCCGGCGCTCAAGGCGCGCATGGAGGGCTGTGCGAGCGCGTATCTCTGCGAGGCGCGCGACGCGCTCGACCCGTTGGAGGATGTGTCGGACCTGCTGGCGCGCGCCATCGTTGACGAACCGCCTGCGGCGGTTAAGGACGGCGGCGTAATCCGGGAGGGATACAGCCCCGCGCTCGACGAGCTGCGCGCGCTCATTCACGATTCGAAAAAGCTGCTTGTCGGCATCGAGACGCAGGAGAAGGAAAAAACCGGCATCAAGAATATGAAAATCGGATACAACCGTGTATTCGGTTATTACATAGAGGTTTCCAAATCAAATCTTGGGTTGGTGCCCGATACTTATATTCGCAAGCAGACGCTCGCCAACTGCGAGCGGTATATCACACAGGAACTAAAGCAGCTTGAGGAAAAAATCCTTTCAGCGGGCGAGAGGATCGCGACGCTTGAAAACGAGACGTTCGAGGCGGTGCGCGCCGCCGTTTCAGCGCAGCTTCACCGCGTGCAGGCGACCGCGTCGGCCGTGGCGCGCCTCGATGTTTACTGCTCTCTGGCTGCTGTCGCGAGTGCGAACGGCTACTGCCGGCCGGATGTGGGCCTGTCGGATGGGATTCTGATTCGCGACGGCCGTCATCCCGTCGTCGAGCAGCTGATGGACGGCGCGCCGTTTGTGTCGAACGATACGACGCTTGATTGCGGTGAAAATCAGATTGCAATTATCACCGGTCCGAATATGGCCGGAAAATCGACGTATATGCGCCAGACGGCTTTGATTGTGCTTATGGCGCAGATCGGAAGCTTTGTTCCGGCGGCGTCGGCCTGTATCGGTGTTGTCGACGGGATATACACGCGCGTGGGCGCTTCGGACGACCTGGCCTCCGGGCAGTCGACCTTTATGGTCGAGATGACCGAGGTGGCGCAGATTATGAAGCAGGCCACGTCCAAAAGCCTGTTGATCCTTGACGAAATCGGACGCGGCACGTCGACCTTTGACGGCATGAGTATTGCGCGCGCCGTGTTGGAATACATAGCGGATAAAAAGCGCGTCGGCGCAAAGACGCTGTTCGCAACGCATTATCATGAATTGACCGCGCTGGAGGACACGCTTTCCAATGTGAAAAATTACAATATCGCGTGCAAAAAGCGCGGCGACGAGCTGATTTTTCTGCGGCGGATTGTGCCGGGCGGCGCGGATGACAGCTACGGCATTGAGGTATCGAAGCTGGCGGGCGTGCCGGACTGGATTATCCGCCGCGCGCGCCAGGTGCTCGAACAGCTTGAGCAGGGGCGCGAGGTTGCGCCCGCCCGTGCGGCGCGGCAAAAGCAGGAGGAAACAGCGCCGCAAATGACGTTTGGATCGGCCGCCGCCTCGGAAATTGAAGCGGCGCTGCGTGCAATCGACGTTAATACGCTGACGCCGATTGAAGCGATGAATAAGCTTTATGAATTGAAAACGCTTTTAAAGGATTGAAAGGGCAGGTGAGATGACGCGTGGCAAAAATCAATGTTCTTGACCGGCAGGTTGCGGAGCTGATCGCGGCCGGCGAGGTGGTGGAGCGCCCCGCGTCGATCGTTAAAGAGCTAGTCGAAAATGCCGTCGACGCCGGCGCGACAAAGATCACAGTGGAAATCCAGGGCGGCGGCGTGCGCTATATCCGTGTGACGGATAACGGCAGCGGCATTCTGCGTGAAGATGTTAAAAACGCGTTTTTGCGCCATGCGACGAGTAAGGTGCGCGTGCAGGAGGATTTGGGGCATATCACCACGATGGGCTTTCGCGGCGAGGCGCTCGCGTCGATCGCAGCGATGTGCCGGGTTGAGATGCTCACACGCACGGCTGACGAGATCGCTGGGACGCGGTACACAATTGCGGGCGGCGAACCTGGAGAGCTTGCCGACGCGGGTTGTCCCGTCGGCACGACGATCAGTGTGCGCGATGTGTTCTATAATACGCCCGCGCGTATGAAATTTCTCAAAAAGGACCTTTCGGAAGGAAACAGCGTGGCGGCCGTCGTCGAAAAGGAGGCGCTGGCCAATCCCCAAATTTCGTTTAAGTTTATCCGCGACGGCGCGGTGCGCCTTCAAACGCCGGGCGGCGGCCAATTGGCCGCCGCGGCGCGCTGTGTGCTTGGACGCGAATTCGCGGAACAGACGATCCCGGTGTCGTATGAGCTGGAGGGCCTGGCGCTTGAGGGACTGATCAGCAGGCCGTCGTTTGCGCGCGGCTCGCGCACGCTCCAGAACTTTTTTATCAACACGCGTTTTGTGCGCTCCAAAACATGCATGGCCGCGTTTGAGGAAGCTTACCGCAACATGCTTATGGTCGGGCGTTTTCCGTCGTGCGCGCTCAATTTGACGATTCCGCCGCAGACCGTCGACGTCAATGTGCACCCGGCCAAAACCGAGGTGCGCTTTGCGAATGAAAAGAGCGTGTTCGACCTGGTGTATTACGGCTGTAAGACGGCGCTGGGCGCGCACCGGCTCGCACCGGAGATCAAGGCGGACGAGCTGCGTTACAATCCGTTTGCGGCGCATACCGCCCCCGAGGCGCCAAAGCAGCAGCGTATGAGCGCCGCGCAGTACCGGATACAGACCGGCGTGCCGGATGAACAGCCCGCGCGCGTGAGCGCAGAGCAGTACCGGGAACAGATGCGCGCATTGGAGCCGGCCGCGCAGGGGAAAGAGGAGCGGTGCGTTTTAAATGCGCCGGAGATCGCGCCGGCGCCGCAGGCTCATTCACCGCAGACGCGCATCCGGTCTCATCGTGCAATTGATATTGTGTTTGACGAGCCGGATGATGATGACGCACAGTCTGTTTCAAGCGCGAATCCATACGCCGATTCCTATGCGACCGCGCGTCCTGTGGCGCTTGCTGCCCGGACACTGCCGGTATTGGCGGAGCAGGCGCCGCCGCGGGATTTTCCTGCCGCGCCCGCAGGAGAAGAAGCGGCGCCTTCCGTTATGATACAGCCGGCCTGCGCGGCGGACGATCCCTATGAAAACGCCGTGCTGATCGGCGAATTGTTTGGGACGTATATTGTGCTGGAAAATGGTCCGGAAATGATTTTAATTGATAAGCACGCGGCGCATGAGCGGCTGCTTTACAACCGTTTGGTCGCGGCTGGGCCTGGGGAGGACCGGCAGCTTCTTCTGACGCCTGTTTCGGTGCATCTGTCCCCTGAGGAGCATGCCGCCGTGCTGGAGCATGCGCCGCTTTTGGCGCGTGCTGGCGTGGGGATCGAGGACTTTGGCGATGGGTTTGTCGTCGTGCGCGAGGCGGCCCCCGTGCTGGCTGACGCCGACCTCGCAGCGATTGTTACTGAGTGCGCGCAGAAATTGCTGCTCGCAAACGAGCGCCTGACGCCGCATGTGCTTGAGGAGCTGTACCATACAATGGCGTGCCGCTCGGCGATCAAGGCGCACGACCGGACGGCCGCTCCGACGCTGCGTCAGCTTGTGGAGTTGCTGCGTGCCGACGGCGACGCGGATCACTGCCCGCATGGGAGGCCGGTGTCTATCCGTATGTCGCGGCATGAAATCGAGAAAAAATTCGGCAGGCTTGGATGAACAATGAATGAAACGCTAAAAAAACAGCCGCTGATCGCGGTGGTTGGCCCCACAGCCTCAGGAAAGACGGCGCTCGCGGTCGAGCTGGCGCTTTATTTTGGCGGGGAGGTTGTCTCGGCCGATTCGATGCAGGTTTATAAACGGATGGATATTGCCACGGCAAAGCCCGACGAAGCGGAGAAAAAGGGGGTGCCGCACCATCTGATCGATCTGATCGAGCCGGATGGCGCGGCGTTTTCCGTTGCGCAGTATGCGCGGCGCGCACACGCCGTGATTGCCGATATCGCCGCGCGCGGGCGCGTGCCGATTCTGGCGGGCGGCACAGGTCTTTATATCGACGCGGTCATTGACAATATTGACTTTTCAAATATCCGCAGCGATGAATCGGTCCGCGCCGAACTGTACGCGCAGGCCGAAGCGCATGGAAACGAGCATATGCTTGAGATGCTGCGCGCGGTCGATCCCGAGCTTGCGGCCGCGCTGCACCCAAACAACCTTGGGCGCATTCTGCGCGCTTTGGAGGTCTACCGTGTGACGGGCGTGCCGATGAGCGAGCATCAACGTCGTTCGCGTCAGACGCCTGAGCGTTATGACGTTTGCATGATCGGGCTGAATTTTACCGACCGCGCGATGCTGTATGACCGTGTCAACCGGCGTGTCGACCTGATGATTGAGCGCGGCCTGATCGACGAGGCGCGCGCAGTCAGCGCCGTGTGCCGCGGGACGGCACTCCAGGCAATCGGTTACAAGGAACTGATCCCGTATCTGGACGCAGGCGCGCCGCTGGAGGAATGCATAAACCGCCTCAAGCAATCGACACGGCGCTACGCAAAGCGGCAGCTTTCGTGGTTCCGGCGCGATGCGCGTATCGTCTGGCTGATGGTTGATAAAAGTGAATCGCTGCGGGAATTAACCGAAAAGGCGGTTTGTGTGGTTCACAAGAGCGGAATTCTGTGATATAATTAGATATTGTAAAAAAGGTGAATGGGCAGTCTTGGCAGCAGAGCCAAGCGGTCCGATGCTGCGCCGCAGCAGGGAGGTAAGTATGAAGCAGCTCAATTTACAGGATGTTTTTCTTAATCAAGCCCGCCGTGAAAAGCTCACAGTGACGATTTACCTGACCAATGGGTTTCAGTTCAAGGGGATTGTGCGCGGGTTTGATTCCTATACAGTCATCCTCGACTGCGAAGGAAGACAGAACCTTGTTTATAAGCACGCAATTTCCACGATCAGTCCGTCCAAGGTGATCAGCATCCTGGAAACGGCTGAGGACGACCAGGATGAAGAATAACGGTAAATTATGAAAAGTACGCTGACGCAGCGGCTTGTCATGGCGCTGGTGACGGTATTCCTGCTGGCGTATGTGGGATATCAGATCTGGCGCTATGTGACGCCTGCTTATAAAACGGAAACGGCGTTTACTTATACGGTTACGGAGACAGCGAGCGTAAACGGCGTCGTTCTGCGCGACGAGGTTCTGCTCGATAACAGTGTTGGAAACGGAGTTGCCTCCTATCTTGTGGGTGACGGTGCAAAGGTTGCGGGCGGGACCGTAATCGCTGAGATCTACCGCAATAAGGAGGACGCCCGGAATATTGAACAGCTGCGCGCGCTTGAAAAAAAGCGCACGCAGCTCGAGAAAGCGCAGGACCCGGGCACCACGTCGTTTGCGCATACGGATGTGCTTAACCGGCAGATTTTCAGCGAGCTGGATACAATCATTGGCTCTGTGGAATCGGGATCGATGGCTGGGGCAGCTGAAAACGCGGACAACCTGTTGTTGCTTATGAACACCAAACAGATTGCAACGGGACGGCAGTCAGATTTTCAGGAAACGATCAACCAGCTCAAGGCCGAGGAAAGCTATCTGTCCAATCAGATCAGCCGCGACCCGCGGCAGATTACCGCGCCGCAGCCCGGCTATTTTATACGGACCATTGACGGCTTTGAGGGGAAAGTGCCCTATAAGGAGGTCCCCGATCTGACACGGGCGCAGGTCGACGAGCTGCTCGCACAGCCGGTACAGGGTGAATCAGACCGCGTGGGCAAGGTGATGCTTGGCCACCGCTGGTACTACGCTGTTACGGTTCCCGAGGAGGATGTGTCGCTTTATAAGGAAGGCGCTTCTGTCACGCTGGATTTCCATTTGTCGGGGACACAGCCGGTTCCGGCAGTTGTGTACAGCGTCAATGAGGATAAGGACAATGGCGGCGCAGCGGTGATTTTCCGCTGCGATTATATCAATGAATCGCTTGTCAATCTGCGCTTTACACAAGCTGATGTGGAATTTAAATCGATTTCCGGGCTGCGTGTAAGCAGTTCGGCGATCCGTTACGAAGGAATCCAGAAGGGCGTCTATGTTTCACGCGGAGAAACGATGCAGTTTCGGCCGGTTACAATCCTGTATGAATCGCCGGGGTTTGTAATCTGTCTTGAAATGGACACGAACACCCCGGAAGGCGCGAATGGATTGCAGCAGTTTGACGAAGTCATTATTGAGGGGGCGCAGTTATATGATGGAAAACCGCTTAAATAATCTCAGCATTGCGCAGTCGGTTGAACAAATTCTGGATAATATTGCAAAAACATGTGCATTATGTGGTCGCGACGCTTCGGATGTGCAGTTGATGGCCGTGACAAAAACAGTTGAGGCGCAGCGTGTGAATGAGGCCATCCATGCCGGTGTGCGGTTGCTTGGTGAAAATCGGGCGCAGGAACTGCTGGCCAAGTATGATGATTATGAAAAAGACGGCGTGGACATTCATTTCATCGGACATCTGCAAACAAACAAGGTCCGTCAGATTGTCGATAAAGTTACGATGATCCAATCGCTCGACAGTGTGGCGCTCGCGCAGGAGATTGAGCGTCAATGCGAAAAGCACGACAAAAAAATGAATTGTCTGGTGGAAGTAAATATTGGAAGTGAATTGTCAAAATCAGGTGTTGCTCCCGACCGATTGTCTGATTTTCTGGGAGAACTATCCGGTTTTGGACGGATTTGTGTGCGCGGACTGATGGCGATCCCGCCTGTGAGCGGTACGGACGCTGAAAAAGAGCGTTATTTTTCCGGCATGCATAAACTATTTGTTGACATTAGGGACAAAAAATTAGATAATATCAATATGGATTTTTTGTCTATGGGCATGTCCGACGACTATCTGCTGGCAATCAAGCACGGTTCCAACCTGGTCCGTCTTGGCACCAGGCTGTTCGGGCATAGGGATTATGGCCCGGCCAAGTGAATCAGAGGGGGTTGTTTCAGTGGGAATCATGGATAAATTCAAGAACTTTATCGGGATCCCGGAGGATGAGTATTATGACGACGAGGACGTCGACTTTATCTCCAGCGACAATGGCCGCGGAGATATGCGCGAGGACCCGCCGTCCCATTCCGAAAAACGCGGGAACAAGGTGGTTAATATCCATGCGACCACACAGCTGCAGGTCGTGCTTGTCAAGCCGGAGCGGTTCGAGGACGCCTCCGCCGTTGCCGATCATCTCAACGACAAGCGCACGGTCGTGTTGAATCTTGAATCGACCAACAAGGATGTTTCACGGCGTCTGATCGATTTTTTATCGGGCGTCGCATATGCAAATAACGGACAGATCAAGCGTGTTGCAAACAGTACCTACATTATCACACCGTATAATGTTGATATTATGGGCGATCTGCTTGACGAGCTTGAAAGCAGCGGCGTATTCTTCTGATGGCTTTGGCGGATAAGAAGGAGCAGGCATTCGCCGCGCATATCTGTGACCTCTTGGAGATTGCCCGCAAAAGCTATACGGCGCGATTCTCCGGATTTCTCGACGCGCGCCAGCTTGTGCTGGCGCGCGGATGCGTATCCGCCGCGGGAAGCGGCGCGGAGCATTTGTTTTTCGGCGGCTATCCGGGTGCGGAGCGTGTGATGCTCGGCGCGTTCGCACCGTATGAACAGCCGGACGAAACTTCGTTTCCAATTGTCCCGCTGACCATCGGATACCGTGCGCAGGACGCGCCGGGGCACCGCGACCTGCTCGGCTCGCTCACAGGGCTTGCAATTGGGCGTGAGGCGATCGGCGACATTCTGGTAGGCGGGGAATACGCCGTTTGCTTTGTTTCATCCGCAGTTGCGCCGGTGATCTTAAATGAACTGAAAAAGGCAGGGCGCTGCGGCGTGCGTGTGTGTGAAGGAATGCCGGAGGTTCTGCCCGCGTTGCACAGGTATGCGGATCTGCCGCTGATCGTTACGTCGCTGCGGCTTGATTGCATGGTGGCTGCCGTCGCTGGGCTTTCCCGGGAAAAGGCGGCGCAGGCAATCCGTTCGCAGTTGGTAGCTGTCAACGGCGCCGTGCTGGCGCAAACGTCTGGTATGCTCTGTGAAGGCGATGTTTTCAGCATTCGGGGGTATGGGAAATACCTGTTCAAGCAGGTATTGTCGTCAACGAAAAAGGGCCGCCTGCATATCCTTTGCAGAAAATATGTCTGATCGGGTTCGTTTGACGAACCGTTCCAATAGATAAGGAGGATGTTTGATCGTGCTGAATCCAAACGAGATTGCCAATAAAAGATTTGACAAAGTAATGGGGCAGAAATATCGCGCGGACGATGTGGACAATTACCTTGCTCAGGTTGCCGACAGCATGAACGACCTTCTGGAAGAAAAGCAGGAGCTGGAAAAAAAGCTGATTGTTCTGGCGGACAAGCTGGAAGAATATAAGGATGACGAGGAAAGCCTGCGCTCCGCACTGCTTGGCGCGCAGAAGCTGGGCGACAGCGTCGTTCGTGACGCCAAGGCAAAGGCAAGGGATATTCTGGAGGACGCCGAGGCGCGCGCCAACATGATTGTGGAAAACGCCAAACAGGAAATCGAGCGCCAGCAGGCGGGCTTTGTGCGGATGCAGCGGGAGGTTGCGACGTTCAAAAGCAAGCTTCAGCTTGTGTATAAGCAGCATCTTGAACTGATCGCGTCCATTCCGGTCGATGAAAACATTGTGAACGCCGCAATGAAAAAAACACAGCCCAAACCGCCGGCGCCGGAGACGCCCACAGGGCCGGACGAGCCGTCTGACCCCATGCCCGAGCAGACAGTTCCGGAGGATGCCGGCGATTCTCCGGCGGATCTGCCGGAGAGTCCGGACGGCCTGGCCGGCCTTCCTGTGGAGGAGGACGGTTATCCGCTGGCGGAAGATGAACTGCCCCCTCTGACCTACAGCGAGGAGGAAAGCTTCCGGTACGAGGAGACGGAGGAATATATTCCCGACGGCGAGCCGGACGAGCCGGCCAAGCATGAATCTCGCTTTGGGCCGCTGAAATTTGGCCGTGAATTTGACCTGAAACGAAACGACGGAAAGCGTAGACGCTGAGAACACAGCTTGGTCTGCATATCCGGCGTGACCGATGACAATAGACAAACAAGGAGAGATCTGTCCAATGTCCGAAATGGATTACAGCAAGACGCTTAACCTGCCAAAAACTGATTTTTCAATGCGCGCTGGGCTTCCCCAGAAGGAACCCGTCATGGTGAAAAAATGGGATGAAGAACATCTGTATGAGCGGATGCTTGAGAAAAACGAAGGCAAGCCGCTTTACATGTTCCACGATGGCCCGCCGTATGCAAACGCCAATATTCATCTTGGCACGGCGCTGAACAAGGTGCTCAAGGATATCATTGTCCGCCAGAAGAATCTCTCCGGCTTTAAAGCGCCATATACGCCGGGGTGGGATACGCATGGCCTTCCGATTGAGCTCAAGGCGCTCAAGGAGATCGGAGTTTCCAGCGACATCGCCCCGATTGAGCTGCGCCGGGTCTGCCATGATTTTGCGCTGCGCTTCGTCGAGAACCAGAAGGAGCAGTTCAAACGCCTCGGCACCATTGCCGATTATGAGCACCCTTATCTGACGCTCAAGCCGGAATACGAAGCGCGGCAGGTTGAAATTTTTGGAGCGATGGCCAACAAGGGTTATATTTATAAGGGATTAAAGCCTGTATACTGGTGCCCGACCTGCGAAACGGCGCTGGCCGAGGCGGAAATCGAGTACAATGAGGACAAGTGCAATTCCATCTATGTCAAGTTCAATGTGATCGACGACAAGGATGGTGTTTTGGAGCGCCTCGGCGCGAAGGATCTTTCTAAAACGTTTGTTGTCATCTGGACGACGACGACTTGGACTTTGCCAGGCAATATGGCTATCTGTGTCGGGCCGGCATTTGAATATTGTGTCGTCGCTGCAAACAGCGAATATTATGTAATGGCCAAGGAGCTTGTCGGGGCTTCGATGAAGGCTGCCGGAATTGCAGATTACGAAATCCTGGGCACTTGTCTCGGGGAGGAGCTGGAATACATCACCTACCAGCATCCGTTCCTTGACCGGCAGTCGCCTGTCATTCTTGGCGACCATGTCACGTTGGAGAGCGGCACCGGTTGCGTCCATACCGCGCCTGGACACGGTGTTGAGGACTTTGATGTCTGCGCGCAGCATTATCCAGAGATTGAGGTCGTCGTACCGGTCGATAAATTTGGCAATCTGACCGAACTGGCCGGAGAATTTGCCGGTCTTTCGACGGACGATGCGAATGCTGCGATCGTCAAGAAGCTGGCTTCTACCGGGAACCTGTTTGCCATTGAGAAAATCGTCCACCAGTATCCGCATTGCTGGCGCTGTAAGGACCCGATCATCTACCGCGCGACAGAGCAGTGGTTTTGTTCCGTCGACGATATCAAGGAACAGACTGTGTCCGAGATCGAAAAGGTTGCGTTTGTTCCTGAATGGGGCCGCGGCCGCATGATCAATATGGTGCGTGACCGCAGCGATTGGTGTATTTCGCGTCAGCGTACCTGGGGCGTGCCGATTCCGATTTTCTACTGTAAGCAATGCGGAAAATATCATGTAAATGAAACAAGCATTGAGGCTGTCGCGGCCCTGTTCAGGGAAAAAGGTTCCGACGCCTGGTATACGACCGACGCGGCGGATATTCTGCCCGCCGGCACAAAATGCGCCGCCTGCGGCTGTACGGAATTTGTTAAGGAAACAGACATTATGGATGTTTGGTTCGATTCCGGAACATCCTATGCGTCCGTTATCCACGACAATCCCGATTTGAAGTGGCCGGCCGACCTCTATCTTGAAGGCACCGACCAATACCGCGGATGGTTCCAGTCATCCCTGCTGACTTCGGTCGCATGGAAGGGCGTCGCGCCATATAAGACGGTCTGCACGCATGGATGGGTTGTCGACGGCGAGGGGCGCAAGATGTCCAAGAGCCTTGGCAACGGAATGGAACCTTCTGAAATCACCGATCAGTATGGCGCGGATATCCTGCGCCTGTGGGTTGCTTCAGCCGATTATCATGCGGATATCCGTATTTCGAAGGACATCCTCAAGCAGCTTTCCGAGGTGTATCGCAAAATCCGCAATACCGCGCGTTATATCCTGGGGAATATCGCCGGCTTTACGCCCGATAAAGATGCGGTTGCCTTTGACCGGCTGACCGGGCTTGACAGATGGGCGCTCACACGTTTCAATGAACTTGTCAAGACGGTTACAGAGGCGTATGACCGCTTTGAATTCCACATCATTTATCATGCGCTCCACAATTTCTGTACGATTGATATGTCCAACTTCTATCTTGACGTGATCAAGGACCGCCTGTATGTCGAGGCCCCTGATTCAGAGGACCGCCGTGCGGCGCAGAGCACAATCTACACAATCCTGCGCGGTATGACGCTGCTGTTTGCTCCGATCATCCCATTTACGGCGGAGGAAATTTGGAGCTTTATGCCTGACGACAGCCGCTATGATGGTGCATCTGTGATGTTCAATGAGATGCCCAGGGTCATTGAGGGCATTTCAGATGAGGCGTTTATGGAGAAGTGGGATCGTATTCACGCTTTGCGCGACGATGTGCTTAAGGCGCTTGAGGCTGCCCGTAATGCCAAAACAATCGGTAAATCGCTCGAGGCGAAGGTAGTGCTGCACTTTGACGGCAGCCTTGCGGAGCAGATCGGTCTGACATTGGATGAGCTGGCAACCGTGTTCATCGTTTCCCAGGTGGAGGTTACAGCGGAAGGGGCTGGCTCATATCAGGGGACGGTTCCGTTCCTGCCCGGTCTTACAATTGAGATTGCGCATGCTGACGGAGCGCATTGCCCGCGTTGCTGGGTGTACAGCGATACAGTCGGCAAGGATGCGCGGCATCCGACGCTTTGCGCCCGCTGCGCACAGATCATCGGCTAATAGACACAATTGTCTGCGGCGCTTAATGAAGGTTTAAGCGCCGCAGTTTTTTATCGGAATAGGTGGTTTCTATATGATCATTGGTATCGTGCTGGCTGTTTCAGCGTTTTTGGTCGCTGTCGATCAGCTTCTGAAGGTATGGGCGCTGCAAACGCTGGCCGGCGGCCCGTCAATCCTGGTGATTCCTGGGCTGCTTCAATTTACGTATGTGGAGAACCGCGGCGCGGCTTTTGGAATTTTTCAAGGGCGCGTCGGGCTTTTGTCGCTGTTTACCCTGGCTGTGATTGTCGTTGCATTGATTTTGCTCATACGCGGAAGGCTGCGCCATCCGCTTTTGATGTGGAGCGTCGGGCTGATTATCGCGGGAGGTGTTGGCAACCTGATCGACCGTGTTTTTCGATCGTTTGTGGTCGATTATATCGATATATCACCGCTGTTCAGTTTCCCGGTTTTTAATTTTGCGGATTGCTGCGTTGTAATCGGTACAGCGATGCTGGCGGTTTATATGCTTCTGATCGATGGACGAAAGAAACCCAATGGGACACAGGCAAGCGGGGACAGCGATGAATAGGCTGTACTATACATCCGAGGAATCTGATGCCGGCGTTCGCGCCGACCGCTGGCTGGCCAGCGCCGCTGAGGGGCTGCTTACACGGTCAGCTATTCAAAAGCTGTGTGACTGCAAAGCCGTGCGGGTCGGGGAAAAGCCTGTTTCAAAGAATGACCGCCTGCGCGGCGGGGAGACGTTTATAATTGATGTGCCGGATGCGCAGCCGCTTGACATTGTACCGCAGGACATCCCGATTGAGATTGTATATGAGGACGGCGATCTGCTTGTCGTCAACAAGCCGAAGGGAATGGTGGTGCATCCCGCGCCGGGACATCCGAACGGGACGCTGGTAAATGCGCTGCTGTATCATTGTCAAGGCCGCCTTTCGTCGATCAATGGAGTGATCCGGCCTGGAATTGTGCACCGCATCGATAAGGATACAAGCGGTCTTTTGATTGTGGCGAAAAACGATGCGGCGCATGGCACGCTGGCGGAACAGATCAAGAACCACAGCTTTACACGTATTTATAACGCGGTAGTGTACGGTGGTTTTTCAACAGATGAAGGGACCGTCGATGCGCCGATCGGACGAAGCCAGAATGACCGCAAGAAGATGTGCGTAACAGACAGAAACGCACGTGGTGCGGTGACGCATTACCGAGTGCTGGAGCGTCTGGGGCGTTTCACGTGGTTGAAACTGTGCCTGGAAACAGGCCGGACGCATCAAATTCGTGTGCATATGGCATATATCGGTCATCCGGTCGCGGGCGATCCTATCTACGGCCCGCAGAAGACCATCACAAGCCTGCATGGACAGTGCCTGCACGCACGGGTCATTGGATTTCATCATCCGCGTACTGGTGTATATATGGAGTTTTCAAGTGAGCTGCCGGACTATTTTTCTACTTTTTTGACATCTCTCAGACAGAATTAAGTACCTGTATTTACAGCCGGAAGATGCAGGGCAGGCGAGGAGTCTTGTACCCGATCAAGGAAAATTTTTGCAGGCGGGTTGTCGCCCGGCAAAAAATTCAGAAGCTGTACCAATGGGGAAAGTGCATGGAGCAGCGAGAAAATTTTCCGCCTGGACATGTGCGTTTACCCATTGGTACAGCTTCTCAGCGCAGGACTGGAGCAAAAGGCCAGCCTGCACGGCGCTTGGTGACTGTGAATACAGGTTATAAACAAAGGAGCAGGGTGTCCGCCCTGCTCCTTCGTTTATAAGGTCCGATTCGTTCTTTCCCGAATAGAATAGAATATGCCATGCCAACTGGCAGACATGGCATAATTGCGCAGTGCAAACGGCAAAGCCGTTTGCTGACGCTGAATGACGGCAGGCAAGTCCATCGGGCTTGTTGCTGTGGTATAATAACCGCAGAGCGGCTATTATACCAATCTTATGGCCAAGGCGATACGCGGGCACGGCCCGCTTTCGCCCCGATGGTCGATTATACCATGCCGCTTCGCGGACATGGTATAATATACTTCATGCGCTGTGTGCGCGCCGCAGTCATAGGCAAAAATAGCGGCGCATGAAGTAGTTTTTGCGTATGCGGGCCGTCCCGGCCCACGCGCTTTGATTCCGGGCTGTGCCGTCAAAAACGGCGCAGGGCCGTTTTGCTATGCGTTTGCATAGAAAAATGTAGAGAAGGAGCTGAATTGGTTGCCTGGTAATAACTATAATAACAATGGACGCCCTCAACGGTATATCCCACCGCCGCAACCACAGCCATATATACAGGGTGGGCGCAATTGGTCGCATAATATCAATAGCCCCGGCGTTCATGGCTTCCAACAGGGAGGGCAGCAGGCGGGTTCAGAATCAAATTGGGAGGACCAGGACCGGCAGCAGTATCGCTGATCCATGGGGTTTGAAACATCCGGTGTCAGAGCTGATTTAACGGACGTGACACCGGATGTTTTTTCGAATTTTACATATTTTTTTTCTTTTTTATTGCTTCGGCATAGCGGCGCAGCTCTGCCACTGAATGAAATTCCTCAGGCCGCTTATTGATGGCTCGTTTGACGTCTTCCGGAAGGGAGTCAAAATAATTGGCCGCCGACATATCACAGCCGAATCCATAGGAAAAATAGTTGGATTGTTCAAGATACATGAAAATCACCTCCGCTATATCATATGCGGATCAGGTGAATGCAACCGTGTAAATCCTGGATTATTTACAAAAAAGTGTCCGATTTGAATCGGACACTTTTGAGTACTATTTCGTTTGAGGCTTCTTTTCCTCAGCCTGTTTGGCAATATTTTGATGTAAATCCAGGATACTTTGAGACGCCAAGTCGAAATCTCTCACTTCCTCATACTGATCGACGAGTTTACTCTGGACAAGATCGCTGTAATCCTCTTTCCTGTCGCGGTAAACCAGCTTCAGAAGGATTGGTGTGATGATTGTTGTCACAATAACCATAATTACAACTGGGCCAAAAAAGTCTGCCTGCATCAGTCCGGTGGAAATACCCTTGGTTGCAACAATCAAGGCGACTTCGCCGCGGGAGATCATTCCAATGCCGATTTGAATGCATTCACTGTTGGAATAGCGGCAGAGCTTTGCGCCCAAGCCGCAGCCAAGAACTTTGGAAATACAGGCCCACAGAACAAGAAAAATCGAAAACAGGATGATGGAGGTTGTCATTGGCGGAACCTCGACCTTTGCGCCGATGCTGGCAAAGAAAATCGGAGAGAGCAGCATATACGAAGCGATTTCAAACCGCGAAGCTACATAGGTGACCTTTTTGGTGTTGGAAATGATCAAGCCCGCTATGTAGGCGCCTGTGATATCGGCAACGCCAAAGAATTCTTCGGCGACATAGGCAAAGATCAGGCAGAAAGCGAAAGAAAGTACAGCGTAGCGGCGCAGGTCGCCAGGCGCGCGGCTCATCCAATATTCGATCAGCTTATGCATGACAATGCCAGCGATCAGGCTCAGAACGAAAAATGCCGCGATTTTAATCAGGACGATGCCGATTTTAACGCTTGGGTCTGCAAAGCTGGTGATCAGCGTCAGGGCAATAATACCGAGGATATCGTCGATCAATGCCGCTCCAAGAATCGCGTTGCCGGAACGAGTCGATAGCTTTCCCATTTCCTTGAGCGTTTCCACAGTGATGCTGACAGAGGTAGCTGTCAGGATGACGCCGATAAAGACATTTTGTAAAAATGCATCTGATTGCGTGTTGAAGATGGAAGCGATGACAAACCCGCCTGCCAGCGGTACAATAACACCGATTAAGGCGATCAGAAAAGACGCCTTGCCGGAACGTTTGAGTTCACCGATATCTGTTTCAAGGCCAGCGGTAAACATTAGTACAATTACGCCGATTTCGGCGATTTGATCAAGAAAGGTTGTCTCATGAATCACGCCGAGACAAGCAGGACCAAGTATCAAGCCAGCAAGCAGAGCGCCGACGACCTGCGGCATGGCGATGCGTTTTGTCAGAAGACCGAGAAGCTTTGTGCTGAGAAGAATGATGGCAACTGTCATCAGAAAGCTGTAAGATTCCATAAAAATTACCTCCTCGGATCCATACTTCAATCTTGTCCGTCTGCGCCGTGATATTTCTGATGCTCCTCCTTATTACGCTTCATTTGCGGCAATTGCGATGTCCGACGCAGCATGAACGACTGAAGCTGGTTCCTGTGGCGGACTTGCGTCGCCGCCACGTTCTAATAATTCGTTCCAGTGTCTTAGTATAGTCCGATACCAATTGTTTTTCAACAGTCAAACCATATAAATTTCAATCACAATTTGACAAAGGTTATATGTATTTCAAGAATAAAGAAAACAAATTCCTTTGAAACGTTGCAGATTTTGAAGTGGATGGTATAATATAGGTGATGAATGATGTTGTCTTTGACGCTCCATGCAAAAAGCATTGGAATGAATATCGCGCTGCTGTGCCGGCGGGCGGAGCGCGGTCAAAGAAACACTGGCAGGAGGAGTATTATGGCGGATAAATCAAAGGTTTATTTTACAGATTTGCGTGTGCGTTTGGAGGACGGCCTTCTCAAAAAGCTGGACCGTTTGATCCGCGCGGCAGGGATGGAGACGATCGATTTTAAGAATAAGTTTGCGGCGATTAAAATTCATTTCGGGGAACCGGGCAACCTCGCGTTTCTGCGTCCGAATTTTTCCAAGGTTGTAGCTGACTTGGTCAAGGAAAAAGGCGGTCGGCCCTTCCTGACCGACTGTAATACGCTGTATGTCGGCCGGCGTAAGAATGCGATTGATCATATTGAAGCAGCTTATGAAAACGGATATAGCCCGTTTTCGACTGGTTGCCAGGTGATTATTGGCGATGGATTAAAAGGGACCGATGAACAGCTTGTGCCGGTTGATGGCGAATATGTTAAGGAAGCCAAGATCGGCCGCGCGATTATGGATGCGGATATCATCATTTCGCTGACACATTTCAAGGCGCATGAATGTACCGGGATCGGCGGCGCGCTGAAAAATCTGGGCATGGGCTGCGGTTCACGCGCTGGCAAAATGGAGATGCATTCCGCGGGCAAACCATATGTTGAGCAATCGGTTTGCGTGGGTTGCGGTATGTGTAAAAGAAATTGTGCGCATGATGCGATTGCCATTACAAACCGTAAAGCCTCGATCGATCACTCAAAATGTGTCGGCTGCGGCCGCTGCATTGGCGCCTGTCCTGTGGACGCTGTACAAGCGGCTCAGGATGAAGCGTTTGATATCCTCAATAAAAAGATTTCTGAATATACGCTGGCTGTGGTCAAGGATCGCCCACACTTCCACATCTGTCTGGTGATGTCTGTTTCGCCGTTTTGCGACTGCCATCCGGAAAATGATTTGCCGATTGTGCAGGATATTGGAATGTTCGCCTCCTTTGATCCGGTGGCGCTTGACATGGCCTGTGCCGACGCAGTAAACGGGCATCCGGCGCTGCCTGGTAGTCTGCTTGAAGGCCGCCCGGCTGGCGGGGACCATTTTAAGGAGCTTCATCCGGCGACCGATTGGCGTGTCGGACCTGAGCACGCCGAAAAATTAGGGATCGGCAGTACACAATATGAATTGATTGCTGTAAAATAAAAAAGACGGGCGAGAAGCAAAGGCTTCTCGCCCGTCTTTTTTCTTAATTAAGTATCTGAAATTATAATTGACTGTCCCTCATTTGACATCGCTTTCGTATATTTGAAGATCATATATACCGCATAGATCGCCACCAGTAATTCAGTTATTGGCATGGCAAACCAAACGGAATCCGCTCCGGCAAGAACAGGGAGCAGCATAATCAAAATGCCGCTGACGATAAAGCCTCTGGAAACAGATACAGTGAAAGCGGTCTTGGGCTTCATTAAAGCTTGAAAATAATAGGTTGAAAAGATATTTAACGGCAATAGAATGAATGAAATACTGTACGAACGAATAATAGCAGGCGCAATTTGCAGGATAGCTGCTGTCGGTTTCATAAAAATGTAAATATACAGATTGGGGCAGATTAAGCTAAGAACTGTCCAGAAAATACTGAAGAAGACGACTGTATAAAGGGCATAGCGCAGAGTTTCTTTTATCCGATTCCACTTCCTGGCACCGTAATTAATCGAAATAATTGGCTGTGCAGCCTGCCCAACACTGTAAGCGCAGCACTGGACAAACGTGCTTACATTTACGATTGGCCCATAAATGGCTAGGGCGCTTGTCCCCAAATATTTCATAATTTGCCGGTTGAATAGAACTGTTAAAATCCCCATTGCAATATCAATAAAAAACGTAGAAAATCCAGTAATAATAACTTGCTTTAATTTATAAACAATATCGACAGGCTTTTGTAAAACAAGCGTATTTTTCTTGGACCAGAAATGTGAAAGCATAACGACAAATGAAATAGCGGAACCAATAGCGGTCGCAAGTCCGGCACCGAATATCCCCATATCAAGCAAAAAAACAAAAGCATAATCGCCAAAAATATTAAAAAGTCCGCCTGCTAAAACACCTATGGTTGCAAGTTCAGGATGGTTATCATTTCGTAAAAAAGCCGCTAACATTTGATTGAATAAAAATAATGGGATAACCACCTTAATTGGTGCCAGATAAGCTTGTGCCAATGAAAGCAATTCGGTATCTGCACCAAAAAATACGAATATTGGCTGGTCAAAAAAAATGACAGCGAGCCATACAATCACGGAAAGTACAATGGAACCAATTATTGCTGTTGTAAAATATTCGTTTTCATTTTCCGTTTTCTGTGTGGACGTTCCTCGGAGCGTGCTGAAAATAACAGAGCCGCCGGTTCCCATCAACAGACCAAGGCTATAAATGATATTCCATATAGGCGCAACGACCGCCAGCGCCGCCGTCCCACTCGGCCCTTGGTATTGTCCTACCATTGCCATATCCACAATGGAATACACAGATGTAATCATTGCGCTTCCGAATGCGGCGGATAAATACTTAAAATAGATTGGTTTAATATTGCTCCTTAATAAAACCATTGATTTTCCTCCTTAGACATAAAAAAAGCCGGATAAGAAAACGAACATAAGCGGTTTTCTTATCCAGCGCCCTTATACGTAAGAGGCGCCCTCCGTTAAACCGTATATTCGCTATCTTATCCGGCCTTATACTTACGATTATAAGCCCTCCGATAAAGTAGTGATATATTACCAGATAAAAAAATGCTTGTCAAGCCCCATTTTGCTTTGAAAGCAGAATAGGACATGGTGCAGCTTCGGCCGCGCCATGCCCCATAAAAATGGATATAATTTGAATCCTATTTTTAGGACTTCCCTTTTAGAACATGTATTCATCGCCGGAGAATGCTGGACAAGCAATGTGGATACCCGGTCAAGGCAGACTTTTGCAAGGCGAACTGTCACCCAACAAAAAAATTTAAGGCAAAGCAGGTGCAAAAGACCTGCCTGGACAGCGTTCAACGATTGTGGATAGAGGTTTTAATTTGAAATTGAAAATTTTAACCAATGACACAACTTGCGCGCCTGGCGAGAAGCTGCCTGATTTTTTCATGTGGATCGATAATCGCTCCAACCGACATATCATGATTGATGGCGGCGATAAAATAGGCGATATACTTGGAGACATCCACTTCGTGGAACCATTCGCAGTTGAGCAATTTTGGAGAACGATAAGTGAGATTTGTCCCAAAGACGCCTGCAATTGTACCGTCGCGATAGGCCGCTTCAAATTCATCAACGCCGTTTGTAAAAATTGCGTAGGTGGCATAAGCAAAAATACGGTTAGCCTTGCGTTTTTTCAGTTCGCGCGCAACCTCCAGCATTGATTCGCCCGAAGAAATGATATCGTCAGCGATAAAAACATCTTTGCCTTCGACAGAATCGCCCAGATATTCGTGCGCGACAATTGGATTTCGGCCGTTGACGACACGCGCATAATCACGGCGTTTATAAAACATCCCGAGATCAATTCCAAGCACCGAGGCATAATACATATTACGGCTCATAGCGCCTTCGTCCGGGCTGACAACCATCAGGTGGTCACGGTCCAGCCGGATATCAGGGACGCTGCGCAAAAGCGCCTTGAGAACCTGGTAGGAAGGTGAAACATTGTCAAAACCCATCAAGGGGACGGCATTCTGCACACGCGGATCGTGCGCATCAAAGGTGATAATATTGGAAACCCCCATATTTTGAAGCTCCTGAAGCGCCACAGCGCAATCAAGCGACTCGCGGTAGCTGCGCCTGTGCTGCCTGCTGCCATACAGCACAGGCATGATGACGCTGATACGGTGCGCCTTGCCGCTGGCGGCCTGAATCAGACGTTTCAGATCTTGAAAATGGTCGTCTGGCGACATCGCATTTTTCTGCCCAAACATATTATAGGTACAGCTATAATTACCAACGTCAACAATAAAATAGAGGTCATCGCCGCGGACGGTCGATTTGATAAGTCCCTTGCCGTCGCCTGATGAGAAACGAGGGCATTCGCTTTCAATAATAAAGGTATCTTTTTGGCAAGGGCTGCCCGACGCCCACCTGACAAGATGTTCGTTGATTTTCTCACCAAGCTGTCGCGCGCCTTCTGTAACAATCAGCCCCAATTCGGCGACATGGCCGCATTCCCTAAAAATATCTTCCGTATCGATCTGTCCTGCCATTGCTTACGCTCCTTTTCAATCGCTGCCTGTGCGAGCTATTACGCTCCCACATGACGGATCTGTTTTGCCAGCCTCCAAAATCCGACAAAAAGATTTATATTATATTATACATGATTGATGAGAGCTTGTACATAGACAATCGGTAAAAAACGTCTTGTATCGGTATCCCGCAGGCAGGCATTATGAAGGAGATGGGAGAGGCGCTCTTTCCAGACCCGGAAAAGCCGGTCTCTAGCCCCGGTTCCAGTATTTACGGTCGAGCGCGCGGTATTGCAGTGCTTCCGCAAGATGCGGCGCGCGGATCTGTTCGCTGGCGTCGAGATCTGCGATGGTACGTGCGACCTTGAGAATACGGTCGTATGCCCGGCCGGACAGTCCCATCCGGTCGAACGCACCGCGCAGAAGCTTCTCGGCTCCGCTGTCGAGCGGGCAGGATTCGGCAAGCAGAGCAGGCGGGATCTGTGCGTTGCAGGCAATACCGGTACAGGCGAAACGATTTGTCTGAATGGCGCGTGCGGCTACAACACGCGCCCTTACATTGGCGGATGTCTCCTCGCCGCCAATGGCCGAAAGCTGCTCATAGCTGACCGGAGGAACTTCAACATGCAGATCGATACGGCTCAAAAGCGGACCGCTGATGCTGTTCAGATAGGCTGAAGCGCGCGCCGGCGAACAGGTGCATTGTTTGGTTGGATGGCCAAAATAACCGCAGGGGCACGGATTCATGGCAGCGGTCAGCATGAACCGACTCGGATAACGCAGCCGGGCGTTGACGCGTGAAATGGTCACGCTCCCTTCCTCGATCGGCTGCCGCAGAGCCTCCATTGCCGGCCGCTGGAATTCAGGCAGCTCGTCAAGAAACAGAACGCCGTTATGTGCCAGCGAAATTTCACCGGGACGTGGAATGGAACCGCCGCCGCACAGACCGGCGGGAGAGACAGTATGGTGAGGAGCGCGGAACGGCCTCTCTGTGATCAATGGGATCCCCGGCTCCAGAAGACCGGCGGCTGAATAAATTTTGGTCGTCTCAATTGATTCCGCCTCCGTCATTCCTGGAAGAATGGAGAGCAGGCGGCGGGCCAGCATACTTTTTCCGGTGCCGGGCGCGCCGATCAGGAGCGTGTTGTGGCCGCCCGCCGCTGCAATTTCGAGCGCGCGCTTGGCGAATGGCTGCCCCTTAACCTCACAGAAATCGGGTACTGAGCAGCGGTGGGGTTGATTGGTTTTGGCGCTTTCAGCCCGCAAAAGCGTGCCTTCTCCGCGCAGAAAATCGACAAGTGCACGCACGTTTTCAACCACATAGACCTCAAGACCATGCACGACGGACGCCTCTGCGGCGTTAGGCGCTGGTACAAAAGCACGCTTGACGCCAAGCTCCTGTGCGCCGAGCAGCATCGGTAAGACGCCGCAAACACGCCGCAGCTCGCCTGAGAGGGAAAGCTCGCCGATAAACGCAGAGGCTTTGGGCAGTTCTGGAAGCGTGCCCTGTGCGCAAAGCAGTCCAATCAAAATCGGAAGATCATGGAGCGAGCCGCTTTTTTTAACGTCCGCCGGGGCCAGATTGACTGTGATGCGTCCATCCGGAAATGGGTAGCCGCAGTTTAGAAATGCGGAACGGACGCGTTCTCGTGATTCGCGCACCGCTGCGTCCGGCAGGCCGACAATTTCAAAAGCGGGTATAGCACGCGCCACATTAACCTCTACAGTGACAGAAAAAGGCTCGATCCCCAGCAGGCCGAGACTTTGAACGGTTGAAAGCACGGCGATCCCTCCAGATTATATTCTGGTAAAATTATACTTCCGATTGACAAAAAAAGCAATATTTTGTCGAATATAGAATAAAAAACCTTTTAAAAAAGCAGATTCTCATTCTTAAGGGAGCCTTAGAAGGAGAATCTGCCTGCTGCTGAAATCTTATCAACCGGATGTCTTAAATTTTTAAATTCCAAACATATGCTCTGTAAAAATTTTCAGCCCGATACCAGCCAGAATGATGCCGCCGCAAATTTCGGCGCGTATTCCGAGCAGCAGTCCAAAACGGTGGCCAAGCATAGCGCCAATGATACAACAGGCGAAGGTAATCAGACCGATAAAGGCCGCGGCGGTAACGATATTGACCTGCATGACGGCGAAGCCGACGCCAACAGCGAGGGCGTCTATGCTGGTGGCGACCGCCTGGAGAACGAGAATACGCAGGGTAAAAGCGCCGGCTGCGCTGTCACAGCTTTCTGGATGGCGCAGTTCGCGCGCGCCGTCGACAATCATTTTACCGCCGATGATCCCAAGCAGAAACAGCGCAATCCAATGGTCGGCAAATCCGATTGCCTCGCTGAAAGTGCGCCCGGCAAAATATCCGGCGATCGGCATGAGCATCTGGAACAGGCCAAAGGCAGCGGCCGCCGCAAACGCCTGCTTCCGGCCAAAGCCACGGTAACACATGCCGTTGGAAATGGAGACGGCAAATGCGTCCATGGAGAGTCCCAAAGCGATCATAAAGAGCGTGAGTGTAGTCATGCGGTTAAAGACCCCTTTATTTTGTAATGACCTTCCGGCTTTGTCGGCTTTTTAGCGAAACTCTGCCAAGTATAGCACTTTAATGGACATGACGCAAGGCATCCCATGAAAGATTTTCCGTTTTCCACCAGATATTGTCATACGGGCAATTGACTTTGTCCTTCGGGATGGTTATCATATAAATAAGAAAACATAAAGAGCTTGCTTTTTAATATTATCATTATGTTATAGGAGGGCGCAATATGAACCATATGCAGTTGTATGACCGTTGGCTGTCGCATTCGCTTGAGGATGCAGACCTGATCGCCGAGCTTGAGGCGATCAAGGGAAAGGACGACGAAATTTTTGATCGGTTTTACCGGGATCTGTCTTTTGGGACAGCCGGCCTGCGCGGCGTGCTTGGCGCGGGTACCAATCGGATGAATATTTATACAGTCCGCCGCGCGACACAGGGACTGGCCAATTATCTCAACGCGCAGGCAAAGCACCCAACCGTCGCCATTTCATATGACAGCCGCATCAAATCCGACCGTTTTTCCAAAGAGGCTGCGGGCGTGTTGGCCGCGAACGGGATTCACGTTTATATCTATCGTGAATTGATGCCTGTCCCGGCGCTGTCATTTGCCACGCGTGCGCTCAAATGCGACGCGGGCATTATGGTCACGGCGTCGCATAACCCCGCAAAATATAACGGTTATAAAGTATACGGCTGCGATGGCTGCCAGATGACAGAAAATGCCGCGGACGCGGTGCTTGCGCAGATCAACAGCCTTGATTTGTTTGACGATATCAGGACGCTGGATTTTGAGCAGGGAATCCACGATGGGAAAATTGAATACATTGCACAGACGATCATCGATCAATTCATTGAAAATGTCCTTTCTCAGCAGGTCAATCCGGGCATCTGCGCGAAAGCCGGCCTGAAGCTTGTGTATTCTCCTCTGAATGGCGCGGGTAATCAGCCGGTACGCCGTGTGCTGCGTGAAATTGGCGCATCGGATGTCACAGTTGTAGCGGAGCAGGAACATCCGGACGGCAATTTCCCGACCTGTCCCTTTCCGAATCCTGAGATTAAGGAGGCATTGGCCAAAGGGCTTGCGCTCGCGCGGGAGACTGGAGCGGATCTCATGCTTGCGACCGATCCTGATTGCGACCGTGTGGGTATCGCGGTTAAGGACGGCGATGATTACAGGTTGCTGACCGGAAACCATGTCGGCGCGTTGCTGTTTGATTATATCTGCCGCAACCGCATAGAAAACGGCACAATGCCAAAGGATCCGATTGCAGTGACGACGATCGTTTCAACAAAGCTGACAAACGCCATCGGAAAAGCGTATGGTGTTGAAGTGATCAACGTGTTGACAGGCTTTAAGTATATCGGCGAGCAGATCGCGATTGTGGAGGCGCAGGGCCATCCTGAGCGGTTTATTTTTGGCTTTGAGGAGAGCTATGGCTATTTGAGCGGTACCTATGTGCGCGATAAGGATGCGGTTGTCGGTTCAATGCTGATTGTCGAGATGGCGTCTTGGTATAAGCAAAAGGGCATGACCTTGGTTGACGCGCTCAATGATTTATATAAGCGGTTTGGGTTATATTGCGAGAGCGTTGCAAATTTCCAGTTTGAGGGCGCGGAGGGTATGAAGAAAATGGCGGCCATTATGGACGGCCTGCGTGCTCATCCGCCCAAGCAGCTCGGCGGCAGCGATGTTGTTTCAACGAGCGATTATGAAGCGTCCACGGTCGTTTCAGCCGAAGAAACACGTCCGATTTCGCTGCCGAAATCAAATGTGCTTGAGTATGCGCTCGCCAACGGCTGCACAGCGATCGTCCGCCCGTCCGGCACAGAGCCGAAGATTAAGCTGTATCTTTCGGCGGTCGGCAAGGATATGGGGGAAATTGATGCGCGCGCGGCGGCTATTGGAACAGATGTCAAGAAAATTATGGGCGTTTAATAGATCAAAAAGAAAATGATTGCATATGGGAAGCTGTACCAAAGGGAGGCGCACACGTCTAGGCGGAAAATCTCCCGTCTGAACTGCTTCAAAAAAGCTTGAAATCTGCTGGGATTTTAGCCGGGGCGGTATTTATTCTGTTGGCGTTTTTGGTGAACGCTGCCATTACGGACAAGACGGGGAAATCCTCCCGGCTGCTCAGTCCGATTTATTACGTTGTTGTGATTCCGACAGTTTTGGTCAACCTGGTCCGGTCGGTTGCGGTCTATAATTGGGGGATCTGGCTAGCAAATCTTCTGGTGCTCATATGTGTGGGAGTTGCTTTCTGGCGCAGCGAACGGGATGCCGCAGACTCAGGGCAGCGGGAGAGTGGTTTGAAATAGCTTTTGGGCTACAAAAATCCGCACCGTTGAAGCGGTGCGGATCAGTCCTGTCTCGGACGCCTATTCCTGCGGGTGCGTTCCGACAGAGGATGCGGATCCCAAGGGTTCGTCCGCTGTCGGAGCGGTGGAAAGGTGGTTGCGCTCTATAACGAGATGATGGATGCAATGCTTGAGATTGAGGCGCGCTGTGGGAAGCACCGCCGGATAAACAGGCAGTTTCGTGAACCGATCGACACGCTCTTTTTGAAGGCGCGCACCTTCCTGACGGCGAGCGAGCACTTGGAAAACTTACGGACGAGGGCTAATAAACAGGCGTTTGACAGCTTCCTCAGGGATCAGGGAAGCGACCGCATGGTGCTGCTGCGCCGGATTACCAGCGGAGCGGGGGAACAGTTTGTGAGCCTGAGCAAGCAGTATGACCTCGCAGCGCGTGAGGCGGCCGCGCTTTTCGTCGCGCTTTCCTTTCGCAATTAATATTACAATTTTCAAAGACAAAAATATTTAAAAAAAGCCTTGTAATTTGGGACGCACTGTGGTAACATTTAAATGTTACATTTATGGTATCTAGAGCCGATACCAGAAAGAGGTGAAACAAATGAAAGAGGGCATCCATCCCAAGTATGTGGATACGACGATCACATGCGCCTGCGGCGAGGTGATCCATACACGTTCGACAAAGGAAAACATCCGTGTTGAAATTTGTTCGAAATGCCATCCGTTCTTCACCGGCCGTCAGAAGCTGGTTGATTCTGGCGGGCGTGTCGACAGGTTCAAAAAGCGTTTCGGCATGGACAAGTAAGCTCTTTGTGCAAAGCACGCAGCCGCGGTTTAACCACGGCTGCGTGCTTTGGCGTTTGGGGGAAGGGGAATGGCTTGTATGGGTAAACGCCGGCTCGATTTTGTGATCCCACCCGAATATGATGGCCGAAAGGCGATTCACTTTTTGCGCGGACCTGCGCAATGCTCTTATACTTTAGTGCGCTCGCTCAAAACGTTTGAGGATGGCATTCTGCTCAACGGAACACGCATCCGTACAATCGACCGGCTACATACCGGCGACTGCCTTTCCATTACGATCTGTGACGCTCCACAAACCTTTGAGCCTTGCGAAATACCCGTTGAAATCCTGTACGAGGACAGCGATGTGATCGTATATAATAAACCTGCAGCCATGGCTTGCCATCCTGTGCGCGGTCTGCGCCAGGGGACGCTGGCTAATGTGTTTGCGCGCGACTGCGCCGCAAACGGAGAGAGCTGTGCCTGCCGGCTTGTGGGACGGCTCGACCGCGATACAAGCGGAGCGGTTGTAATTGCGAAGAATGCGCGCGCGGCGGCAGTACTTACAGGACATGTTGAGAAACAATATATCGCGCTTGTAACCGGTATGCCAAATCCAAAACACGGTGTGATTGACGCGCCGATCGGACAGCCCGATCGAAAGAACCCGCGGCGTATGATTGTGGCGAACGGTAAGCCGGCCGTTACAGAGTATGAGACACAGATACGTTGTGAGGGGTACAGCGTTGTACATTGTGTACTGCGAACGGGACGGACACATCAGATTCGGGTGCATATGGCATCAATCGGATGTCCACTGCTTGGCGACACGCTTTATGGCGGTGAGACGGAGCGGATAGAGCGTCAGGCGCTGCATTGTATGCAGGCATCTTTTATCCATCCGGTAGACAAGCGGCTTTGCATTGTGCACGCTCCCATTCCAAAAGATATGCAAAAGTTGATACCGCTCAATCAGTAAACATAGTAAATGTGCATAAAAATAAATTTGTGTGAATATTTCTTGGTAAAAACGCTTGCATTAAGTGGTTGAATATGTATAATTATAAATCAATATACAAACATTATACGTTTGTAGCATACGGCCGGCCAGCCGGCCTGATTGGGAGGAAATAAAAATGAAAAAGATATTGTCAGTCATCCTTGCGGCGATGATGGCCGCGTCATTGGCGGCTTGCGGTTCTTCCGGCGGCGCAAGCTCCAGCCAGCCGGCGGCGCCCGCGTCATCCGCCGCTGGTTCCACAGCCGCGAATTCAGAAGCTGCTTCTGCCCCGGCGGAGGGCGCGATCACGTCGGCGGCTGACCTGGCGGGCAAAAAGATCGGCGTACAGGCTGGTACCACCGGCGAGGTATATGTGCAGGAGAATGTTGCGGATGCCGAGCTTGGCAGCTATAAATCTGGAATGGATGCCGCGCTCGACCTAAAGAACGGTAAGATTGACGCCGTTGTGCTCGACGAGCTGCCAGCTAAATCGATCGTCGCGCAGAACGACGATCTGATGATCCTCGATGCGGATCTTGCAACCGAGGAGTATGCGATTGCCGTTAAAAAAGGAAATACGGAACTGCTTGAAGCGATCAATGCCACAATTGCACGTATGCAGGAGGACGGCACCTACGAATCCCTTGTGAATGCGTTCATGCCGGCAGGCGGAGACAGCGAGATCAAAATCCCCGATGCTGTCGGGACAGAAGGCGACAAGACGATTAAAATGGGTACAAACGCCGCTTTCAAGCCGTTTGAATATGTAGAGGGCACAGAGGTTGTCGGCTTTGACATTTCTATGGCGCAGCAGATCGCGCAGGACATGGGCGCCAAGCTTCAGGTCGAGGATATGGCGTTTGACAGCCTGATTTCTGCGCTTGACGCAGGGGCGATTGACTTTGTTGCGGCAGGTATGACAGCTACCGAGGAGCGCCGCCAGAGCGTCGATTTCTCCGACCCGTATTATTCTTCAAAGCAAGTCATCATTCTCAAGAAGTAAATATACAAGAAAAGTTGTGGGCGGGGCGTCAGCCCCGCCCTGCTTAATATCCGGAGGGGTCGTACAGCTATGGATGCACTCTATCAAAACCTGATCGCCTTAGACCGCTGGAAACTGATTTTAAGCGGTCTGGGCACCACAATCTGCATCGCGCTCGGCGCGATTGTCATCGGGACGCTAATCGGCGCTGTCCTCGCGCTGATGCGTATTTCACGCAGCAGGCTCCTGCGGGGGATTTCTACACTGTATATCACGGTGATCCGCGGCATCCCGATGGTGACGCAGCTTATGATTTTTTACTTTATCTTTTTTGCGCCGACGAATGTTCCGAAGCTGGTGGTTGCAATTATCAGCTTTGGCGTGAATTCCGGCGCTTACTGCGCGGAAATTTTCCGTTCGGGTATTCAGGGCGTGCCGGTCGGTCAGGTGGAGGCTGGACGGTCGCTCGGCTTGAGCGGCGCGCAGACTATGAAGCTGATCATTTTGCCGCAGGCGTTTAAAGCGGTTCTGCCCACCTATACCAACGAATTTGTCGTCTTGATCAAGGAGACGGCCGTTGCAAGCTATATTGCGCTGGTCGATTTGACAAAGGCGACCGACCAGATCCGCAACGCAACCTTTAATGCATGGGTCCCGCTGTTGACAGCCGCGGTGATTTACCTGTGTATGACGCTGGGGCTTTCGGCCCTGTTTGCACGGCTTGAGAGGAGGATGGCGCGCAGTGATCGAGGTTAAAAATCTGCAAAAATCCTTCAAGGGCGTCGAGGTGCTCAAGGGGATCAATGAGACGATTGAAAAGGGTGAAAAGGTAGTGATTGTCGGGCCGTCAGGCTCTGGTAAATCGACGTTTCTGCGTTGCCTTAATCGCCTAGAGGAGCCAACCGGCGGCGAAATCTGGTTTGAAGGAACCAATATCTGTGACAAAAAGTGCGATATCAACCGCCTGCGCCGCAAGATGGGCATGGTGTTCCAGCAGTTTAATCTGTTCGCGCACCTGTCTGTGCGTGAAAATATCACGCTCGCGCCCGTCCGGCTTAAAATGATGACGCAGGAGGAGGCTGATAAGCGTGCGATCGGGCTGTTGGAGCGCATTGGCCTGGCAGATAAGGCGGACGCTTATCCGTCGCAGCTTTCCGGCGGACAGCAGCAGCGCATTGCGATTGTACGCGCGCTGGCGATGAATCCAGATGTGATGCTTTTTGACGAACCGACCTCCGCGCTCGATCCGGAGATGGTCGGCGAGGTGCTTGAACTGATGCGCCAGCTAGCGCGCGAGGGCATGACAATGGTTGTGGTAACGCACGAGATGGGTTTTGCGCGCGAGGTCGCCACACGTGTTCTCTTTATGGATGAGGGACGTATCGTTGAACAGGCGCCTCCAGAAACATTCTTTACGCATCCTGAAAATCCGCGCCTGCAGGATTTTTTGTCAAAGGTGCTGTGACTTGACGGCGCTGTATCTTTTCTGGTATAGTTTTTTTAATGGCGCGGATCAATTAAGCGGCGGAGCGCACCAGGGTGCGCTCCGCCGCTTTCGTATATTTTTCGCGGCGCAAGGATTCTGGTGCAAGTACAGCGCCGCAGGTCTTTTGAGTCAGGAGGATACATGAACATACTTTTTTTCGGGGATGTGGTCGGACAGCCCGGCTGCGACAAATTGCGGCGTGAGCTGCCGCGTCTGCGCCGTGCATATGATGCGGGTATTGTCATCGCAAATGGCGAGAATTCGGCCGAAGGCAATGGAATCACGCCGCACAGCGCGCAGCATCTTTTTGACAGCGGCGTCGATGTGATCACGACCGGCAACCATGTGCTGCGCCGCCGCGAAATTTATCCGAAGCTCGACGAGCAAAACGGAATTATACGGCCGGCAAATTATCATCCTTCCGCGCCGGGCGCCGGCTGGTACCTTTATGACAGTCCAGCGTTTCCGGTTGCGATTATCAATCTTCAAGGGCGCGTCTATATGGAGCCGCCTCTCGCCAGTCCATTTGACACGGCCGACGTATTGCTTTCTGAGATTAAATGTCCGAATATTGTCGTCGATTTTCATGCGGAGGCAACTGCGGAAAAGCTTGCGCTCGCACATTACCTTGATGGACGCGTTTCAGCGGTGCTTGGTACGCATACGCATGTGACAACGGCCGATGAACGTCTGCTGCCAAACGGTACGGCGTATATCACGGATGTCGGTATGTGTGGCGGCCGTAATTCGATTCTTGGCGTTGAAAAAAGCCGCGCGATTGAAAAGCTGCGCACAGGACTGCCGCATCGGTTCTCTAATGACCCGGAACAGATCGAACTGCATGGCGTGCTTTTGACATTCGAAGGTACATCTGGGCGCGTTGGCCGTATTGAGCGTATTTTTGCGCCGGCCTAGATTTTGTTTGAAAAGCAGCGGGGAGAGGAAAAATTTGAAGTATCGTTGTCCATGTTGCGGTTTTTATACGTTTATGGAACGACCAAACGGGAATTATGATATATGTCCTGTATGTTTTTGGGAAGATGACCCGATACAAATGGAGGATGAAACCTTTGAGGGCGGTGCGAACACTGTAAGTTTGCTTCAGGCACGGAGCAATTTTATTGAATTTGGGGCTTGTGAAAAGAATATGAGAAAATATGTAAGAGAACCGTTTGAAGATGAAAAATATGGAATAGATTGATTTATTATTTAAAGGAACAGAAGATAGCAAAATAGAGGGGATAAATGTTCAGATATTTTTAAAGCCCCCTCAGTTTTTTGCAGCCGGCGGCCTGCTCCATGGTTGGTATGCAGCGGAATGTAAACTGTTCTAAAGTTTCGTTGAAATATGTGGCAGTATAGGGTATAATATGCGCAGGGCGAACGGTTTTGCCGTTTGCGGCCGTCAGACGGCAAAACCGCTGCAAAGCAGCGGACTGCGCATGTCACACCACAGCTAAAACCGGCTTTGCTGGTTTTACTGCCGCTTTTGCGGCAGACAAGCCCGAAAGGGCTTGCCGCTGTGGTATAATAACCGCAGAGCGATTATGATACCGGGTTATGGACAGGGCGATGCGCGGGCGCGGCCCGCTGCCGCCTGGATGACCAATTACCCATTTATGGATGGGGTGATTAAGCCATACTGCTGCGAATGTAGAATCTGCGCAATGCAGCAATCTTTGGATGACCTGTCCGCAGAATGATTGGAGAATGATTGATTAACAGGATGTGATTGGACTGCGCGCATTTCATGCCGGTTGCGCAGATATCGTCGTTTGTGTTATATAACGAGCTGCGATCACAGTTTATATTGATGGGAGAATGCGATGACGCACAGAATTTTGGCGCTTTTGGCAGCGGTTGTGCTGCTTTTTGGGGGATGCAGGCGTACAGTTGTAAGCGATCAGCAGTTTGACATCGCTGCGCAGCGGGCGCAGGCTTCCGCGCCGGCACAGCGCCAGGAGCAGTCAGAGGAGCCGCTGACAACCCTGAGCCTGGCCTACAGCGTATCCGATTCGTTGAATCCATTTTTGATGAAAACACAGATGAATCGTATGCTGATTCCGCTTTTGTACGACAGCCTGACGGGGGTGGATAAGACCTGGCGTCCGCAGAACATATTGGCGGAGGAAATTACGGTTGAAAACAAACTGTGCACGGTCAAGCTGCGTTCGGGCATTGTGTTTTCAGACGGATCGCCGCTGACTGGAAAGGACGTGATTTATTCCATTACAACGGCGATGGCGTCTGACACTGACTGGAAAACAACGCTGCAAAATATTTCAGGATGCTCAGTCAACGACGACGGCGCGGTTGAAATTCGCCTTTACAGTTCCGACGCTGACTTTGCTGCCCTGCTGTCATTTCCAATTGTTAAAGAGGGGACGGCTGCGGACGATTATCCGGTCGGCATCAGCAAATACTTTGTTTCAGGCACATGGGGCGGAAGCGGTGTGACATTGGCGCGCAACCCGATCTATTGGAATCCGCAGTCGGTGGGTTCAGTTGAAACGATTCGTTTGGCAAATGTTTCTGATCCAGATGCGCTTTCGTTCAGTTTACGTACAGGAGACATCGATTTGATGTATTCCGATCTGAGCGATGGTGATTTTGCATTTTCCGCCGCTTCCGGCGTGCCGGTATCTCTGAACAGCCTTGTATACATCGGTGTCAATGGAAATCGGGGACTGCTGTCCGAAGCGCAGTTTCGGCAGGCGCTTTCCCTTGCTATCAACCGTGATGAGCTTGTTGCAAAGGCATATTTGACGCATGCACGCGCGACGCTGTATCCGTTTAATCCGGAGTTTTACAGAATGGAGGAGCTTGAGCTTTCGACTCCGCGCGAGCTTGCGCGTGCAGAGGAACTTCTTGCCGGGATGGGTCTGACCCAAAAGGATGAAAACGGCTACCGCTTGAGAAACGGCCAACCCGTGACGCTGCGCCTGCTGGTCAACAGCGAAAATGCCTGCCGCAATGCGGCGGCGACACTGCTTGCCGAACAGCTTCGCCAGCTTGGCGTACAGGTGACTGTCGAATCGCAGTCGTTTACACAGTACCAGGCTAGCCTTTCGCGCCGTGACTACGATCTGTACATCGGCGAGACACGCTTGATGGATAATATGGATTTTTCCGTCCTGCTCTCCGGAGGGGCGCTCGGCTATTCAACTCCATATATCGAATCGCTTTCTGAGCTTTATGGGTCTTATCGTTCGACCGGGGCGGGGATCGGGACGTTTTGCGAAGCGTTTGCTGAACAATCGCCGTTTATTCCGCTTGTATTTCGACAGGGACAGGTATCGTTTAATCGTTCGTTCGATGCGCAGATTGTCGCCACAGAACAAAATCTTTTTTATAATTTGTCTGAATGGTAGCATTGCTTTAATGTGTGAGAATACAGGGAGGTTTTGACATTGATCAGTTTGGAAAATCAATATGGGACGATTGAAATATCCCAGGAATATTTTGCAAATCTTGTAGGGCGCGCTGCGTCGGAGTGCTTTGGAGTTGTCGGGATGATCAGCTCGCCCACACAGGGAATCCGGTCGATCATGAACGGCGGCAAGGATGTTCCAGATAAGGGCGTACATGTGCGCACCTCAGGCGGAGGGCTGATCGTTGATTTGCACATCGCCGTCGTTTATGGGATGAATATCGCTGCGATTGTACGCAGTATCGTCAACAAGGTGCGTTATACAGTCGAGCAGGCGACAAACCTTGAGGTAGCTAAGGTCAATGTATTCGTTGACGCAATGAAAACAGAAAACGCATAACTGAGGCGGACAAAAGTGTGAATATGGGGGTCATTCAATCATGATTACAGGCCAGATGCTCAGGGATGCGTTCATCTCCGGAGCCAACAATATATCAAACCAGCGTCAGCTTGTCGACGCGCTCAACGTGTTCCCAGTGCCGGACGGCGATACGGGCACGAATATGTCCATGTCCGCGTCGGCCGCCAAGCGTGAGCTGATGCGCATTCCCGACAGCGCGCCTGTTTCTCAGGTTGCGGATGCGTGCGCCTCTGCTCTGCTGCGCGGCGCGCGCGGAAATTCGGGCGTTATTTTATCGCTTTTGTTCCGTGGATTTTCGCGCGGGCTGAAGGGACGGGAGCAGGCGGATGCAAGGGATTTGGTTGACGCGCTGGAAAGGGGCGTCGAATCGGCATATAAGGCCGTTATGAAGCCGACGGAAGGTACCATTCTCACCGTCGCGCGCGTAGCGGCCGAACGGGCGCGTGAGGCGCTGACCGACGAAATGGACACAGCGCAGATATGGGACGTTGTGCTTGACGCTGGCCGTCAGGCGCTCGACGAGACGCCGGAGCTGCTGCCGGTGCTGAAAAAGGCCGGCGTTGTCGATGCGGGAGGCCGCGGCCTGATCGTCGTATTTGAAGGGATGTCGGAGGTATTCCACGGTAAAAAGGGGATCGAGCCTGCCGTGGAAAAATCAGCCGCCGCAGACAGCGATTCCATCCACCCGGACCGCAACGCGGCCGGCGAATATGTCGGGGAGATCACGTTCACATATTGTACGGAGTTTCTTGTGAAAAAGCGCGCGCGGGATATCGACCCTCAGCCATTGCGCGCCTATCTGGAGACGATTGGCGATTGTGTTGTCGTGGTTGACGACGACGACATCATCAAATGCCACGTCCACACGGATCATCCCGGCCTGGCGCTCGAAAAAGCGGGTGAGGACGGCCAATTAACGAACCTAAAAATTGAGAATATGCGCGAGCAGTATGAGGCGCAGAAGGCCAGCGTTGTCGAACCGGTATCCGATCAGGGGTTTGCATACGCGCCGGTTGACCCTTCCCGCACCTATGGCTTTGTCGCGGTCGCCGCGGGCGACGGCGTAAAGAAGCTGTTTGAGGATTTGGGCGTCGACAACATTGTCAACGGCGGGCAGACGATGAACCCTTCAACGGACGATATCCTGTCCGCAGTCCATGCGACGCCGGCAAAGACTGTATTTGTGCTGCCCAACAACAAAAATATCATTATGGCGGCGGAGCAGGCGACAAAGCTGGCTGACCGGCGCGTGATCGTGCTTCAGACACGCACCATTCCGCAGGGCCTTTCGGCGATGCTTGCATTCGACGCCGACGCCGATGCAACTGAAAATCAGGTAGCCATGCAGAAAGCATATGAGCGCGTCGGGACAGGACAGGTTACGTTTGCGGCGCGTGACAGCGATTACGATGGCCACAAAATCAAGGAGGGCGAGCTGCTGGGGCTTGAAAATGGCAAGGTCGCCTTTACGGATCACGATCTGACGCACGCCGTTGTGCGCGTAACACGTGCGCTTGTGCACAAGGACAGCAGTTTTGTAACGCTTATTTATGGCGAGGAAATCTCTGACGAGCTTGCGCAGACGATCCGCGATGCCGTCGCCGCCAAGCTGCCTGACGATATTGAAGTCGCGCTTATTAACGGCGGCCAGCCGGTCTATTACTTCACCATTTCTGTGGAATAACTTTAAGCGGATGATAGCCGTTGGATTTACTATGAAAAATTAAGAGAGGTGTTCAAAGATGCAGCATGAAAAGATGCGCCGCCTTGTTCTGGCGGCAATGTTCGCAGCGATCACAGCCGTGACGGCACAGCTTGTCATCCCGCTTGGGTTTACGCCGGTGCCGTTTACGCTGGCCCTGATCGCGATTTTTCTGACAGGCGCCCTGCTTGATCCCAAAACGGCGTTTCTGGCGCAGCTTGCTTATCTGCTGATAGGCGCCGCCGGCGCTCCGGTATTCTCCTACTTTTCCGGCGGGCTTCAGAAGCTTGCGGGGCCGACGGGCGGCTATCTGCTCGCTTATCCCTTTATGGCGCTGACCGCGGCGCTGTTTTTGAAGCGGTTTGGACGCGGTTTCCTGCGTTATTGCGCTGCTATGCTGCTTTCGCTGTTTGTGTGCTATACGCTCGGTACGCTCCAGCTGATCGTCCTTTCAGGTATGAGTCCAATGGAGGCGCTTGCTGCCGGCGTGCTGCCGTTCGCTGTGTTCGACATTGTGAAAGCGGCCATATCGGCGGTGCTCGCAAGTGCGCTTTATCGTGCGCTGGGCCGTGCGCGGCTGTTGGCCGCCGTCATATGACCGCCCGCGAATTGGTGCAAGCGCCGTGACACGACGTATAGGGCGGCGCGTCATAGGCGCGCTGCTCTGTATGGTGTTGCTCTGCGCCTGCGCCAAGAAACAGCCTGTACAGGCCGTTCCGGAACCAAAGCCATTAAGCTGCGTCACGCAGGACGGGGCGATTTCCTTCGTGTTTGGCGCGGATTGGACGCAGGACGCGCAAAGCTATGCATACGATTTACTTTGCTATGCCAAAACGCGCGATCTGGCTGCCGGCGTGTTTTCCTACACGCGGGCAGGCGCGGCGCAGGCGTTCGATCCGGCGCAGGCGCTTGATTTCCATGTGAAGGATTTCGCCGGTAAACGGGAAAATGCGCGGATCTTGGAGGAACATACAGTCCGTGAGGACGACGGGCACCGCTATACAACGGTTCTTTTGGCAGCTGAATCGGATGGGGAGAAACTGGCTTATTATTTCACGCTGATTGAATTTGCGGGATATTCCGATGCGTTCGCGGTTTTGGTGCAGGCAGCCCCCGCAGAATATTTCAGCGAATGCCGGGAGGAATTTGACGAGATCGCCGCGTCGTCCGCTTTGGTGGAGCAGTCGGAAATGCCGAAGTCCGGCTTTTCGGTCTGATTCTGATGGAATGTAAGCAAAAATACGCGCTGCGGTTGACTTCCAGCGCGCCAAGGTATATACTTAATATCCGTATGGACCATGAAGGGGTCAACCGTGGAAGCCGCCGCAGAGAGGCGCGCGTATGCTGTGAGCGCGCCGCGGAAAGAAGCGGACGCCGCCCCGGAGTCCTCCGGCGGCGAGCCGGACGTTGTGTGAGCGTTAATCCTGATGAGCGGCGCGGGCGACTCCCGCGCAATTTTGGGTGGTACCGCGGAAAGCCGATGCGCTTTTCGTCCCATGTTTTGGGGCGAGAAGCGCATTTTCGCGTCCGGGGACCGGCAAGTATGGAAAGGAACGATTGAGACAATGGAATGGACAGGACTCAATGAACTGCGTGAAAAATTCCTCAGTTTTTTTGAGAGCAAGGAGCATCTGCGCCTGCCAAGTTTTCCGCTGATGCCTTCGGCGGACGAGGCCAGTCTTCTGCTGATTAACTCCGGTATGGCGCCGATGAAAAAGTGGTTTCTGGGGCTGGAGACGCCGCCGCGCCGCCGTGTGACGACGTGCCAAAAATGTATCCGCACGCCCGATATCGAAAATGTGGGTAAAACGGCGCGCCACGGCACCTATTTTGAGATGCTCGGAAACTTCTCGTTCGGCGACTATTTTAAGCATGAGGCAACTGCCTGGGCCTGGGAATTCATCACAAAGGCGCTCGAAATGCCGGTTGACCGTCTGTGGGTATCCGTCTATGAGGACGACGACGAGGCCGAACAGATCTGGACAAAGGAAGTAGGCGTCGATCCGTCGCGCATTGTACGGCTCGGCAAGGAGGACAACTTCTGGGAGATTGGTTCCGGTCCATGCGGTCCGTGCTCGGAGATCTATTTTGACCGCGGCGAACAGTACGGCTGCGGCAAGCCGACCTGCGGCGTCGGCTGCGACTGTGACCGCTATGTTGAGTTCTGGAATCTTGTGTTTTCCCAGTTCGACGGCGACGGCAACGGCCACTATGAACGCATGGAGCATCCGAACATCGACACGGGCATGGGCCTGGAGCGGCTGGCCTGCATCATGCAGGGTGTCGACAACCTCTTTGAGGTCGACACAGTTCAGAATATCTTAAAACATGTCGCGCGGATCGCGGGCGTGGAGTACCATACGGATGCGAAAACGGACGTTTCCCTGCGCGTCATCACCGACCATATCCGTTCCACCACATTTATGGTCAGCGACGGAATCCTGCCGCAGAACGAAGGGCGTGGGTATGTCCTGCGCCGCCTGCTGCGCCGCGCGGCGCGTCACGGACGCCTGCTCGGTATCCACGAGCCGTTTTTGTATCAGGTTTGCGAGACGGTAATCCAGGAAAATGCGAACGCATATCCGGAGCTGGTTGAACACCGCGATTATATCACCAAGGTTATCAAGGTCGAGGAGGAGCGGTTCGCCCGCACAATCGACCAGGGTATGGAGCTGCTTACCGCGATCATCGACAAGATCGATTCGGAGATGGACAAAAAGATCATGCCCGGTGCGGATGCGTTCCGCCTGTACGATACGTATGGGTTCCCAGTTGACCTGATCCGTGAAATCCTGGCCGAGCGCAAGATCAAGCTGGACGAGGAGGAGTTCGCCCGCCAGATGCAGGCGCAGAAGCAGCGCGCCCGCGAAGCGCGCGCCGCGCTCGGCGACCTCGGATGGGAGGAGGACGTGCTTGCCGACGTAGCCGATCACGGCCGCTTTGTCGGATACACGGAAATGGCCGCGCAGGCACATATCGTCGCGATCATCAAGGATGACAAGCGCGTCGATGAGTTGCACGACGGCGAGCTTGGATCAATCGTGCTCGACGTTACGCCCTTTTATGCCGAAAGCGGCGGTCAGGCGGGCGACAGCGGCTTGATTAGCGCGGGTGGAAACGTATTCGCGGTTTACGACTGCAAAAAGTCAAAAACCGGCCACTTTGTCCACATCGGCGAGTTGACCGCCGGGACGCTTGCGGTCGGCGATTCTGTTTCGGCCGCAATCAACGTCGATCGCCGCGCCGATATCATGCGCAATCATACCGCCTGCCATCTGTTGCAGGCTGCTCTGCGCCAGGTCCTGGGTGACCATGTACATCAGGCGGGCGCTTTCTATGACGATACAATCTGCCGGTTCGACTTCAGCCATTTTTCTGCGGTCACACCTGAGGAGCTAAAGCGGGTTGAGGAGCTTGTAAACCGCGTTGTGCTCGCTTCCATCGACGTTTCCGTCAGCGAGATGCCGATCGACGAGGCGAAAAAGCTCGGCGCAATGGCGCTGTTTGGAGAAAAATATGGCGATGTTGTCCGCGTTTGCAGTGTTCCAGGCGAATCGGTTGAGCTGTGCGGAGGTACCCATCTGAAAAATACCGCGCAGGTTGGCTTGTTCAGGATCGTCAAGGAGTCATCCGTCGCGGCCGGCGTGCGCCGCATCGAGGCCGTCACGGGCCGCAATGTGCTGCGTCTGATGGATGAGCAGGAAACGACGATGGAAAAGACGGCCGCCGCCCTCAAGGTCGGCAATCTGTCTGAATTGCCGGCGCGCGCCGAGGCGCTTAATGCGGAAAGCAGGGAGCAGAAGCGCCGGCTTGAGGCGGCCGAGGCAAAGCTGGCCGAATCGCAGCTTTCAGGAGTGTTTGACAATGCCCAGCAGGTCGGCGGCATATACATCGCGTCTGTCGCAATGATGGGAGCGAAGATTGACGCGCTGCGCCGTATGGGCGACCGTGTGCGCGACAGCCGTCCGGATGCTGTCTGCGCCTTCTCGACTGTCAATGACGGCAAAGGTTCCATTCTGGTCGTCTGCGGCAAGGACGCGGTCGCTAAGGGTGCGCACGCCGGAAAAATCGTCAAGGAGCTGACTGCGCTTTGCGGCGGCAGCGGCGGCGGCCGCCCTGACAACGCGATGGGCGGCACGTCTGAAATATTTCGGATCGACGAAGCAATGGCGCAGCTACCCGCGATTGTCGGAAAGCTGTTAAAATAAACGTACAAAAGGAGGACAACAATGGACTGCCTGTTTTGTAAAATTGTGGCGGGCGAAATTCCGAGCGATAAGCTCTATGAGGACGATGTCTGTTACGCCTTCAAGGACATCGACCCGCAGGCGCCGGTGCATTTCCTGGTCGTTCCCAAGGCGCATATCACCGGCGCCGACCAGATTACGGAGGACAACGCCCCGACAGTCGGCCGCATATTCGCTGTGATCGCGCGCCTGACACAGCAGCTTGGGTGCGGCGGCGATTACCGTGTCGTGACCAACTGCGGCAAGCTGGCTGGACAGACGGTTGGGCATCTGCATTTTCATGTGCTCGCAGGGCGCAGCCTCGCTTGGCCTCCCGGCTGATCCTCTGACTTCCATAATAATAATTTATTACCTGAAAATTCCTGTTTGCCTTTTTTACAAACTTGCAATCAACAACCCCGCGCCAGCCGCAAAGCGGTAGCACGGGGTTGTTTTGTCTGTTTTGATATGAAAGAAACGCCAGAGAACTGGTGCGCTTGTAAAACAGCCTGCCGCGTGGTAAAGTATAAGGGCAACCTGATTGATAGGAGGAGCCTGTTTGATAAAAATAAAAAAAATTGCCGCGTTGCTGACAGCGGGCATGCTCGCTTTTTTCACAGCGGCCTGCAACGGCCCAGTTCCGTTTGGCGGGGCTGGAGAGGACGGCAGCCGTGCAAATGCGGACGAGGAACGTGCGCGCTTCGATGAATACCTGGAGGAGGATTTTGTCGCAACACTGGAATCCGACCTTTTAACGCTGCATTATACACTCAAAGACCCGGCGGCATATGGCATTGAAGATGTGGAACCGACCTTTGGGGATGTGCAGCCGCCGCTGCTTTCCGACTACGATGAGGAAATCGACCGGCTGGAGGGATTTGACCATTCCCTTCTGACAAAGGAGCAGCAGGAGCTTTATGAGATGCTGATGCGCTTTTACCGGCAGGAGCGCAGCGCGTTTGAGCAGGGATACGCCTATTATTCGGAGCCATGTGCGCCCGATGGAGGCGTGCAGGCGTCGTTGCCGATCACCCTGTCCGAATATCAGTTTTACACAGAGCAGGACGTGCGGGATTACATCGCTTTGCTTGGAGACGTGGGACGCTATTACGACGACCTGGTCAAGTATGAGGAGGAACGCGCCCGCCGCGGCCTGTTTATGACGGACGATATGGTTGATCAGGTGATTGAAGGCTGTCGGACTTTTATCGCCAATCCGGAACAGAATGTTTTAATCGCGACATTTGAGACGCGGCTGGATGCGCTCGACAGCCTTGATGAACAGGCGCGCGCCGATTATATTAAACAAAATCATGCGGCAGTCATGGACACGGTGATTCCGGCCTATGAACGGATGATGGAAGGGCTTGAGAAGCTCAAGGGAACAGGCGTAAATCCCGGCGGTCTTTCACATCTTGAGAAGGGGAAGGGGTATTATGAATACCTTGCCAGGAGCCTGACCGGCGTTGATGCAGCCCCGGATGAACTGGCCCGCCGGATCGATGAACGGTTTGGCGAACTGTTTTCACGGATGTTCCTGCTGTTGGGTGAGGATGAAACGTCGGAACGTCTGATAAGCGAGATGGAGGCGTTTTTGGAAGCTGACCGCGGCACGCCGCGCGAACAGATCGACTTTTTGCATGCGGCGTCGGAGAGGATTTTCCCGGACGCGGGCGACATTTCCTACAATGTACTGTACGTCGATCCATCGCTGGAGGACAGCACCGCACCGGCTTTCTACATGATCCCGCCGGCCGATGCGCCGGCTGAAAACCGGCTGTATATCAATCAGGGCCGCGATTCGGGAACCATCCTCTATGCCACGCTGGCGCATGAGGCGTATCCCGGGCACATGTACCAAAACAATTACTTTATTTCCACCGGGCCTGCCATGCTCCGCCATCTTCTTTCGTACATGGGCTACAGCGAAGGATGGGGCACCTATGCCGAGCTGTATTCCTATGAGCTGGCCGGCCTTGACGATCCCGCGCTGATCGAGCTGCTCCAGATCAACAATGAGTTTTCTCTCGGCGTGCTTGCGCGCAGCGATATCGGCATCCATTACCAGGGCTGGACAGTCGAACAGTTCGCCGCGTATCTCGATGGCTTCGGATTTGATACGAGCGACGCGGAAGATTTTTATTGGATGATTGTGGCCGATCCGGGCGCATATCTGCCGTATTATATCGGCTATCTTGAACTGATCGACATTATTGACGACGCGCGTACACAGCTTGGCGACCAATTTGACATCCTCGCTGTACACAAGGCGATTCTGGACGCTGGGCCGCAGCCGTTTGACATGGTGCGCGCGCATGTGCAGGAATATGTCGATCGTGTACGCGGGACGCAGGCTTCGGGCAGCCCGGCGCAGGCCGCGTAAAGGGCTGGATTTTGAAGGTAAGCTATGCTATAATACCATTCATCAACATTGGGCCGCAGGTGCATTGCGCAAAACGGCCGCACCGGAAAGAGGGAGCATTGTGAAAAGGACAGAAATCAGGCAGCTATTCGCTGCGCCGGAGTCATTTGACGGCGCCGAAGTGACTGTATGCGGATGGGTGCGTACCATCCGTGATTCCAAAGCCATCGGATTTATCGAGCTGAACGACGGTTCGGCGTTTAAGAACCTCCAGATCATTCTGGAGACGGAGAAGGTTTCAAATTTCGCGGAGATCGTAAAGCTCAATGTCGGCAGCGCCATCTGTGTGCGTGGCCGCGTGATCCTGACGCCGCAGGCCAAGCAGCCGCTGGAGGTCCACGCGGACGAGGTTGTGCTCGAAGGCGCGTCCACGCCGGATTACCCGCTCCAGAAAAAGCGTCATACGCTGGAATTTTTACGTTCGATCGCGCATTTGCGTCCGCGCACCAATACTTTTGAAGCGGTATTCCGCGTGCGAAGTGTGGCTGCGTATGCTATCCACCGCTTTTTCAACGAGCGCGGATTTGTCTATGCGCACACGCCGCTGATCACGGGAAGCGACTGCGAGGGCGCCGGCGAGATGTTCCGCGTCACAACGCTTGACCCGAAAAACCCGCCGCTCACCGAGGATGGCGCTGTCGATTTTGCGCAGGATTTCTTTGGAAAGGCCACCGGATTGACCGTTTCCGGCCAGCTTGAGGGCGAGTGCATGGCAATGGCGTTCGGCAAGATTTACACCTTCGGGCCGACCTTCCGCGCCGAAAATTCCAACACGGCGCGCCATGCCGCCGAATTTTGGATGATCGAGCCGGAGATCGCCTTTGCCGACCTTGCAGACAATATGGAGCTTGCGGAGGATATGATCAAATATGTCCTTTCCTATGTGCTGGAACAGTGCCCGCAGGAGATGGCGTTTTTCAACAGCTTCTATGACAAGGGATTGATTGAGCGGTTGGACAGCATCATTTCTTCCGACTTCGGTCATATTACCTACACCGAAGCGATTGAGATACTGGAGAAGGCGAAGGATCAGTTCCAGTATCCCGTTTATTGGGGCTGCGATTTGCAAACGGAGCATGAGCGTTATCTGACCGAGCAGGTCATGAAGCGTCCGGTGTTCGTAACGGACTATCCTAAGGAGATCAAGGCGTTTTACATGCGCCTGAACGACGACCGGAAAACGGTCGCCGCGGTTGACCTGCTTGTCCCGGGGATTGGGGAGATCATCGGCGGCAGCCAGCGCGAGGAACGCCTTGACGTGCTGTTGTCCCGGATGGGCGAGCTTGGGCTTGATCCTGCTGATTATAGCTGGTATCTCGATCTGCGGCGCTACGGCGGTACAAAGCATGCCGGTTACGGATTGGGATTTGAACGATTGATCATGTATATGACGGGGATTTCCAATATCCGCGACGTTTTGCCCTTCCCGCGTACCACCGGTTCCGCCGAATACTGATAACGGCGCCCGTTCCGCCTGACAGGCGGGGCGGGCGTTTTCAACTGAAAAACAGTCAAAACTTGGGTTGATTCTCGTTCAGAATCATGAATTTTGCAAGAATCAAAAATTAATCTTGCAAAAAAGATGGATTTCGCATATACTATAGAAGTAGAAACAATCGCTTTGGCGGTTGTTTTGTTTTGGATTTGTGTGTAAAACGGCGGCGCCAGCCGGTCCGGTTTATGCAAAACGCCGTTCAGACAGCAAAACAGCCGTCCAGGCCGCTTGCGGCCTGACGCAAAAGTATTCGCCGCGGCCTTTTAAAAAAGAGCCGGGCATGGGAGGATTCTAACAATGTCATTATTCAGTGAACTGAGCCGGAATGAACTGGAGAAGCTGCATACAGAATTGCTCGGACAATATGAGGATTATCAGGGAAGGAATCTCAGGCTCGATATGTCGCGCGGAAAACCCTCGCCTGACCAGTTGAATCTTGTGAGCGGTATGCTCGACGTTGTGAATTCGACGGCTTCACCACTGTCGGCCGATGGTGTCGATTGCCGCAACTACGGTGATTTTGACGGCATCCCCGAATGCAAGGCCATTTTCTGCGATATGCTCGGCGTCAGCTTTGACGAGCTGTTCATCTGCGGCAACTCAAGCCTTTCCATCATGTACGATGCCATCGGCAAGATGGTTCTGCACGGCGTGCGCCCTGGCGCAACGCCCTGGTGCAAGCTTGACCGTGTAAAATTTCTCTGTCCGGTTCCCGGCTATGACCGCCATTTTGCGATCACCGAACGGTATGGTATCGAGATGATCCCTGTTGATATGACGCCTGAGGGACCGGATATGGACACCGTTGAACGGCTTGCGGCATCGGACGCTTCGATCAAGGGCATCTGGTGTGTGCCGAAATATTCAAATCCGGACGGGATTACTTATTCGGACGAGACGGTCCGCCGCTTTGCACGGATGAAAACGGCTGCGGATGATTTTATGATCATGTGGGATAATGCCTATGCAGTGCATGATCTGCATCCTGAGCATCGCGACACGCTGATCAATATTCTTGATGAATGCAAGAAGGCCGGAGATCCAAACCGTGTGATGATTTTCGCGTCGACGTCGAAAATTACCTATGCGGGCGCGGGTATCGCGGTATTTGCATGCGCGCAGGAAGTGATGGAGCGCATGAAAAAGCTGCTGACTATCCAAACGATCGGCTTTGATAAAATGAATATGCTGCGTCACGCGCGTTATTTTAAGAATCTTGACGGTATCATGGCGCACATGGATAAACAGGCGGAGCTGCTGCGTCCGAAATTTAAAACTGTGTTGGATGCGTTCGAAAGGGAGCTTGGCGGCAAGGGCGTCGCGGAATGGATCAATCCAAACGGCGGTTATTTCATCTCGCTCAATGTGATGGATGGCTGCGCAAAACGCGTTGTACAGCTTTGCAAGGACGCTGGCGTTGTGCTGACTTCAGCGGGATCGACCTATCCGTATGGGGACGACCCGCATGACCGTAACATCCGTATCGCGCCGACGTACCCGTCCATACCGGAACTTGAATGTGCGGTTTCGCTGCTGTGTGTCTGTACAAAGCTGGCGGCGGTTGAAAAGCTGTTGCGTTCATAAGGGGAGTAAAGATCGGAAAACCGGCGGATGATTGTTCCAATCATCCGCCGGTTATGTTATACTTGTTTCGTTATATTGTGCCGGCCCGGGCGGCCGGAGAGGGAAAGGATGTTGCAAAATGGCGCGCGACCGTTACGAAAGCCCGTTCTGCACCCGCTACGCAAGCGAGGAGATGCAGTATATTTTTTCAAATGACAATAAGTTTAAAACCTGGCGTAAGCTATGGATTGCGCTTGCAAAAGCCGAAAAGCGCCAGGGACTGCCGATTACAGACGCGCAGATTGCCGAACTGGAGGCGCATGCACAGGATATCAATTATGATGTAGCCCAGGCGCGCGAAAAAGAGGTGCGTCATGATGTGATGAGCCATGTTTACGCCTACGGCGTACAGTGCCCTGGTGCAAAGGGGATCATCCATCTCGGTGCGACGAGCTGCTATGTCGGAGATAATACGGATATCATTGTAATGCGCGAGGGACTGCGCGTTATCCGGCGCAAGCTGATCAATGTAATCGCGCTGCTCGCCGGTTTTGCGGATAAATATAAGGATATGCCGGCGCTTGCCTATACGCATTTGCAGCCGGCGCAGCTAACGACTGTCGGCAAACGCGCGACGCTTTGGATCAATGAATTAATGATGGATCTTGAGGAGTGCGAACGGCGCATCGCATCGCTCAAGCTGCTTGGAAGCAAAGGGACGACGGGCACACAGGCAAGCTTTGTCGAGCTGTTTGACGGCGACGGTGAAAAGATCAAGGCGATTGAAGCCGATATCGCCGAACAGATGGGGTTTGAAGCGGTTGTGCCTGTTTCCGGGCAGACCTATTCCCGCAAGGTTGACAGCCTAGTGGTCAATGTTTTATCGGGAATCGCACAGAGCGCGGGGAAATTTTCAAACGATCTGCGCATCCTTGCCAACTTCAAGGAGATGGAGGAGCCGTTTGAAGCACATCAGATTGGTTCATCGGCCATGCCGTACAAGCGCAACCCGATGCGCAGCGAACGTATTACGGCGTTGGCGCGCTATGTTATGACGGATGCGCTCAATCCTGCCCTGACCGCTTCGACACAGTGGTTTGAACGCACGCTCGACGACAGCGCCAATAAACGCATTGCAGTCGCGGAGGCGTTTTTGGCGACAGACGCGATTTTAAAGCTTATGCTCAACGTCTGCGACGGGCTTGTCGTATATCCGAAGGTGGTGCGCCAGCGCGTTATGCGCGAACTGCCATTCATGGCGACAGAAAACATCATGATGGACGCTGTGCGCCGCGGCGGCGACCGGCAGGAGCTGCATGAGCGCCTGCGCGTCCATTCGCTCGCCGCGGCCAGGCGTGTCAAGGAGGAGGGGGAAGAAAACGATTTGATCGACCGGATTTGCGGAGATCCGTCTTTCAGACTCAAGCGCGAGGATGTAGAGGCTGTGCTGGAGCCTTCGCGTTTTACAGGCCGAAGCGCGCAGCAGGTCGAAGAATATCTGAGCAGCGTTGTGCGCCCCATGCTCGATGAAAACAGCGGACTGCTTGGAGAACGCGCGCAGCTTTCCGTCTAAAGGGAGTAAAAGGCGGGCATACTCTGACTGGTGCGGGCACACGTCCTGCCAAAAAATGAATTGACTTTTGGAACCGTATCCCATATAATTAAAAAAGTGTCGCATTGCGCGGGTCCGGATTGATCCGGGGGAAAGCGCAGCGCGCGTGGCATCATGAAACCTTGGCCGGCCGGACAGCAATCATCGTCCCGCCGACGCCCGCAGGGCGCGGGCTTGGGTTTGCAAGGAGGACAAGTTAATGAGAAAGGTTGGAAAACCAGTGGTTTTCGTCGTTGTGGCGATTATCATTGTTTTCACGACATTGGCGTTCTTCGGCATATCGACAAGCTACGGCGATATCACAACGACCTATATCAAAGGCGTTGACGATATCCGTTGGGGTATCGATATCCGCGGGGGCGTCGACGTGACGTTTACGCCGCCCGAAGGATACGACGCGACGCCGGAGGAGATGGCCGCCGCAGAATCCATTATCAAAGTACGCCTGGTGTCGCAGAACATCACGGATTATGAGACGTATGTCGACGAGGCAAAGGATCGCATCATTGTCCGCTTTCCCTGGAAAGAGGGCGAAACAGACTTTAACCCAGAGCAAGCGGTCAAAGAGCTTGGCGAAACGGCTTTATTGACATTCCGTGAAAACCAGAGCGGGCCGGTTGTGATTGAAGGAAAGCATGTAAAATCTGCCAGCGCGGAGCCGTCGCCCGACGGCCGCGGCTCCCAGGTCAAGCTTGAGTTGACCGACGAGGGCGCGGAGCTGTTCTCCGACGCTACAGGCCGGCTGATTGGCCAGCAGATTTCGATCTGGATGGATGACACGATGATTTCGGCGCCGCGCGTCGACAGCCAGATCCCCGGCGGCGTCGCCTACATCACAGGCGGCGCGCAGGGCTTTGACGTCAAGGAGGCCAAGGCGCTTGCCGACCGCATCAATGGCGGTGCGCTTCCCTTTAAGCTTGAAACGGAGAATTTCTCCACCATTTCACCGACGCTCGGCTTCGGCGCGCGCGATGCGATGGTCACAGCCGGCGTCATCGCTTTCGTGCTCGTTGCGATTTTTATCATCATCATGTACCGCATGTGCGGCGTCGTCGCCTCTATTGCGCTCGTCGGCCAGGTGGCAGGCATGATCGCCTGTCTGACCGGCTTCTTTGCGCCGTTCCCGTCGTTTACATTGACGCTGCCCGGTATCGCCGGCATTATCCTGTCGATCGGTATGGGCGTCGATGCGAACGTCATCACCTCCGAACGCATTAAAGAGGAACTGCGCAACGGCAAAACGCTCGACGGTGCGATCGATTCCGGTTTCCAGAGGACATTTTCCGCAATTTTTGACGGCAATATCACGATGGTGATCGTCGCAATCATCCTGATGGGGGCGTTTGGGCCGCCGCAGAGCATCTTTAATTCGCTTCTGTCGCCGATTTTCCGTTGGTTTGGTCCGTCCGCGACCGGTGCGATTTATTCGTTCGGTTTTACATTGATCGTCGGCGTCATCTTCAACTTCATTATGGGCGTGACCGCATCAAGGCTGATGCTTAAGTCGGTTTCGAAGTTCAAACCGTTTAAGAAGCCCTGGCTGTATGGAGGTGCGAAATAATGAAACAGGTTGATATCGTTGGACGCCGGAAAATTTGGTTTTCCATATCGTCCGCGCTGATTGTTTTGATTATTGCCGCCTCGTTTGTCTTGGGCGTCAAGCTGGATATCCAATTCAGCGGCGGTACAATCATTACGTATACCTTTACCGGGCAGGCGGATAAGGCCAGCTTTGAAAAGACGGTCGAGGATTCGCTCGGCCAGCCGGTTACGCTGCGCGAGCAGTATGATGTCAATACCGGTCTGCCGAATTATATCATTACGCTGACAAATAAATCCGGTATCACGCCGGATCAGCAGATTGCTGTGAATGAGGCGCTTCAGACGCAGTTTCCTGATAACAATGTAAATGCCGCCAGCATTAGCAATGTCGATCCGACGATCGGGCGCGACTTCTTCCTCAAATCGATCGTCGCGGTTGTCGCGGCGTCAATTTTGATGATCATCTACATTGCTTTCCGCTTCCGCAAAATGAACGGCTGGTCGGCGGGCGTAATCGCAGTCATGGCGCTGCTGCACGATCTGATCATCGCTTACGGTGCGTTTGTCATCTGCGGATTCCCGCTCAATGACAGCTTTATCGCAGTTATGCTGACGATTTTAGGCTATTCGATCAATAACACGATCATTGTCTACGACCGTGTTCGTGAAAACCGCCGTCTGCTGCCTGTCAAGACGACGTATAAGGATCTGGTTAATCTTTCGGTCAATCAGTCGATGACGCGTTCCATCAATACGACAGTTTCGACAGTGATTGCGGTTGGATGTGTCTGCGCGATGTCGCTGATTTATCATGTCAACTCCATCTTGACATTCTCGCTGCCACTGCTGGTTGGTATGTTTGCGGGCTTCTTCTCCTCCATGTTTATTTCCGGTCCCCTTTGGGCCTTCTGGCAGGAGCGTAAACGCGCACAGAAATCAGCTTCGTAACGAACGCTCAATGAGCCGCCGGTTTACCGGCGGCTCATTTGGATAGACGCGCATTTATGGCGCGTATGGAATAGGATGCTCATAAGCAGGCGGCAAAAGCCGCTCTGCCTGAAGGAGGGATTCGCCGTGTTGGCGGGATTATCGACGGCATGCTTTTATCCGGAATTGACGGAACGCGGCCTTATGTTTGCCGCATCGATCGGCGCGCAGGCGGCGGAGGTCTTTTTCAATGCGCCCAGTGAGCTGACGGATAGCTTTGTACGGGAACTGCGCCGGATCGCCGATGGCTCGGGCACGCGTATTTTATCTGTTCATCCCTTTACATCAGGCCTTGAACCGCTGTTGTTTTTTTCCGGATACAGGAGACGCTTTTGCGATGGGGTAGAGCTTTATAAACGGTATTTTCATGCGGCAAATTTATTGGGAGCGAATCTGCTTGTGCTGCATGGCGACCGTCGTATATCTCAAAAGCCGCGTTCTGCATACTTCGATGCATTTGGAGAGCTGGCGGGAGAGGGACGTGCAATGGGTGTAACCGTCGCACAGGAAAATGTTCCCCGCTGCGCGAGCTATTGCACTGATTTTTTTCGCGATATGCGTCAATACCTGCCGGACGCGCGGTTTGTGCTTGATATCAAACAAGCTGTGCGCGCGGGCTATACGCCCGGCGAGATGGCCCGGGCAATGGGATCTGGCGTTGTCCATCTGCATGTGAGCGATCACAACGCGAAAAACGACTGCCTGCCGATCGGAACCGGCGATTTTGATTTGGCTGCTTTGCTGCGGCAGGTGAAAAGTCAGGGCTTTGACGGCGGCGTAATCCTGGAGCTGTACCGGGACAGTTATGGGGAATATGAGGAATTATCATCGGCATATCAAAATATATGTGCAGCGATTGAAAGCGCACTTGAATAAAACGGCTTGAGTTTGTTTTGGTTTTGTGGTATGCTAACTGCAGGTATTTTCTTACTTTTATGGTCCGCTGTATGCGGATTCGGTTGAAAGGGAGTGATCCGCGTGAAATGCCCTTATTGCGGATATGTTGAAAGCAAGGTGATCGATTCGCGGCCGACTGACGAATCGGAGCGCATCCGCAGGCGGCGTGAATGCCTCAAATGCGAACGGCGCTTTACAACATATGAGGTGATAGAGACGACGCCGCTTGTTGTGATCAAAAAAGATAAGTCGCGAGAGGGCTTTGACAGCGGCAAGCTGCTTGCAGGGCTTGTGCGTGCGTGTGAGAAGCGCCCTGTTCCGCTTGGCATTCTGGAGGACGCGGTGCGGGATATCGAAATGATGCTTCACAATTCCCTCGACAAGGAGGTGCCGTCCTATCGGATTGGTGAACTGGCGATGGAAAAGCTGCGTGCGATCGACGAGGTAGCCTATGTGCGATTTGCGTCCGTATATCGTCAGTTTAAAGATATCGATTCGTTTATGAAGGAGCTTCAATCCCTTCTGGAAGCGCGCGCGGGACGTCAGGAGCAGGAAACAAATTGATTGTACATAGTATAAAAGCAGCCGGAAACGTCCCCGTTTCCGGCTGCTTTTTACAGATCGTGTTCCGCCTGCGGCTAAAGGCCGGCTTTCCTGATTCAATCACGGCAGACAGGATCTAAAAAAATCGGGAATTTATAAAAATCAGGAAGATGCCATCAATCCGCGAAGTTGTCAAAATACCCTTGGATCCATACAATCGGCGTTCCTTTATCGCCGCTTCCGGACGTTAGATCGCATAGACTGCCGATCAAATCAGTCAGGCGGCGCGGCGTAGTACCCTGCGTCTCCATGGTTCCCTTGAGGTCGGCGCGTTTATTGTGAATATATTCCGCCATTGCGTTTTTGAGCGCCTCGCCGGACAAATCTTTAAATTGATTGTCAGCCAGATATTTGAGCTTCAGTTCATTCGGAAGCCCCTCCAAACCGCTCGTATAAGCGGGACTGACGACCGGGTCGGCCAGTTCCCATATTTTTCCGACGGGATCGCGGAAAGCGCCGTCGCCATAAACGAGCACTTCTATGCGTTTGCCGGTCGCGGAGCTGAGTTTTTCCTGAACCGATGTCACAAACTGATCGCAATCGCGCGGGAACAACTTGACACGCTCCTCGGTCGATTTGTTGCTGCCAAGCAAGCCGTACTCACAGTTGAAGCCACTACCATTGACAGGCGCGCAGAGGATATCGTCAAGGCCGTATACCGCCTCTCCTCCAGCCTGCGCGAGCAGGCGCTTGGTACGCTGACGCGTGTGGATATCGCAGCAAAGGATATGCTTGGTATAGGTAAGAATGGCGGTCGGTTTGTTGGCAAAAAGAATTTCAGCTTCGGCGCCTTCCTCCAGAATCAGTGACTTATAATATTCCACATAATCGACGCCGGTAAATATATGCTTATTTTCTCCGAACAGCCTACGATATTTCGACTCGTCCAGTACGTCGGTCCATGGATTGACAGCGGTTGATTCAAGCTTTTCATCGGAAATCAGTGTGTTTCCAACCTCATCGCTCGGATAACTGAACATCAGTACGACCTTTTTTGCGCCGCGTGCAATTCCGCGCAGGCAAATGGCGAAACGGTTACGGCTGAGAATGGGAAAGACAACGCCGACAGGATGGTCTCCAAATTTCGCACGCACATCGGCCGCGATGTCGTCTACAGAAGCAAAATTGTTTTGTGCTTTTGCAACGACAGCTTCCGTAACGCCAACGATATCGCGGTCATTGAAGGCAATACCGCCGCTTTCGGCCGCTTGAAGCACACAATCCGCGACGATCTGCGCGAGGTCGTCGCCCGGACGTATGATGGGTGCACGAACGCCTCGAACCGTTGTTCCGATCATTCTTGACATAAGAAAATCCCTCCGATGGCGGCACGCCGCCAGTAATGTGCTGTCACACAGCACCCAACATGACACAGCGGCTCTCCCCGCCGGAAAGCCGCCTGCTTCGTTTATTATACAGGAACAACGAAAAAAATACAATATATGCGTATGGGAATTGTTGAAAAATGGTTTGCCTTATGGAATGATGCCATGCATATAGGTAGCGGTTGTATTTTGAATGGCGCCGTTTTCGTCGATGGAAACAACGGACCAATTTCCTTTATAAAAGACGGATTTAGAAAGATAACGCTTTGCAAGTGCGGGCGTGGAAAATGGTTTGGCAAGAGAAACATCCTGCACAAGCATACGTGTGTTAAATAGGTATTGCACAACACCGTCCTGATAGATTTGGATGATATAATGCACGGTGTAGTTGCTCCTTTCAGCAATCATAGATATGTTGTATATCATATCATTTGAAAGAGCAGAAAGCAAGCGATGCGTACACAGGGTTTTACACCGGCTTAATTGTACAGACTTTCGGACAATGCGCGCAAACCTCTGCGTGCGTCAGGCTGCAAAGCGTTAAAGAAAATGGAGAATTGTTTTTGCCAATCATACACATTCTGTACGCGCATCCGGTTTTCATCTTCCCATACAGTAGGAATCCTGGTTAAAAGCAGCGCACAGGTGAAGTCATCAAAAGAAGCGTAGACAGATAGAAATTCTTCCTCAAAAATGCAGTCTGCGGCGAGCAGATCACACAGGTCATCCAAGCTGCGAAGCTCGGTGCGAATGATTTTGACACGCTCGTCGGCGTCGTCGCAGAGAAGGACTTCTGATACCACCGCAGCAAACGTGTCGTCGCTGAGGCGTTCCCCGCCCTGATAGCAAAAACGAGGCGATTGCGGCTGTACAGCCAGAAATGCGGCAGGAGAACCGCCTGCCGCATTCAGCCCATTGGAAAGGCGCGCACAAGCTTGCCACAGATAACTGTTCAAGCGTTCGTTGTCAAAGGCCCATTGTACGAGAAGCGACTGGACCGTGCCTGCAATCAATTTGCCGCGTTCCTGCGCGTCAAGCGCAGTCAGCCGCCTGGTCAATAAATTTGCATCCGCCTCTGAAAGCTCGACGCCGGTTTTCCCTAGAGTATGGCAGAATACGGCGTTCTGGAAAGCCAGTGTGAACAGATTGACATATGCATCCTTGGGTGTGGTGCGGTTTTGATACGACCAATCGCACAACAGTCCCTCCAGATCGCCCATGAAGCGGCCGCAGAAACGGTTTTCAAGCGCAAGCTGCTCTAGACGATCCCTTACGCCGATGATACCGCCTGACGCGCGTTCATCAGCAAGCGGATATTCCGTCATAACAATAAAATTGCGTGGAAAGCGCGCTGCTTTCCAATCATGCACATATTGAGGCAGCGTGCTGTCAAGCAGAATATTGTATCCTTCGTTTACGGTTTTTGTACGTGTAGCCCGTACACGTGAAAGCAGCCGTTCGCAGGCACGTGCATGATCTGAAAGAATCGCGGCGCCCATCTGATAAAGCTCGCCCATTGCCTGATTTTTCAAAAGGGAAAGGCTGTCCTCCGGCGATGAACAATTCTTTAATGCAATATCGATACAGTAGCCGATCCCATCCATAAGCTGTGCGGCGGATTCCTCTGGAACAGAGGTGCTTTCACCATGTGTTGCTTGTTCGATTTGATCGTGCAGAATGCCAAAAAGCTGATCCTGCATGGTTTGGAGGGCTTGTCCGCCGAGCAGGCCGCTCTTGATCGCAGCACGCGTCAAAGAAGCGGTATAATCGTCCGGGTCAAGACTGGAGACATCGATTGGCAGCGGCGTTATAAGCGAATGGTCCGCCATGTTCCATCCTCCTCTACATCATAATCGCTGAATGCCTGTTCGCTGACGGGGCCTTCGGAAGGGGCGCACTTGGCGCCATATGCACGAATATTGTATGCTATGCGGTCAAGCTCGCGGTCGGCGAGCAGGTCAATCGAGCCTTCGCAACAGCCGTCAAAAGCCTGCTTCATTTGGTCGAGCAGCTCCTCGTCCGTTAAACGGTCAAGCGTATCAGATTTCATAAAGTAAAATAATTCGGTCAGACGGCAAATGCTCTCGACATAATTTTCCTCATTGATATAGGGGGAATCACAAAATTTTTCAATCAACCGGTCAACCGCTCCCGATCCAATTTCAATGCGTCCGCTACCGCGCAAGGCCTGCGTGCGCGCGTTGAGGACGGTTACAGCATCCTCGTGCGTCAAGGCCAGCCCATAGGGGCGGGTGACATCGTTGACCTGCATCAAATGGTCGATCTCATGCCGTGCTGGCGCAGCGATGTGCCGCCCGAGCAGGGAAAGAAGCTCGCTCATAATCTGTCCCCCTGATCAAAAAAATTTAAAAAACATATTGACAAAAACCATAAAATATGATATAATTAAATTTAAAAGGAACTTTCATAAAAAAGATACCACAAACCGCATGATTTGTCAAGAATTTATGCGGCGTTTTTTAATGAAAGAAGCGGTTTAATAAAAATGATCAGTGGAAACCCGCCCGCCGGCAATTGCCGGCGGGCGGGTTTAGTTATGATTTTGGTCGATCAGCGGGAGAGTGTGTATAAATTGTATCGGAGGGCAAGGTATCAAAATTTGGAAGCTCCGCCTTCATTGGAATATTGATCTCAAGCGTTTGCGTATCGTGCGTAGCTTTGTCCGCTTGTGATTTGGATTCCGGAAATTTACCCCATCTTTTGCCTATCTTAGTTGTCAAAATCAAGATCAGGTAAAGCACCAGCAAAATACCAAGAAAACCGAACAGGAACCGGATGAATACGCCCTTTACATCTGTCTTTGGGGCGGTATAGTTTGGATAAGCCTGCGGCGGCAAATAGGGTGAAAGCCCGGTTTCATTTGTATAAAGCGCGATGATTGCCGCTTCTGTGGCCGCCACGTCGGCTTCTCCGCCAGGCTCAGGGGAATAGCCGCCGCCGGCGGCGAATGCAGAGAGCGCATCCGTCAGCGTGCGTCCATTCTTAACGAACCGCTGATCATCACAAGCGACGCCGGCTGTCCGTATTGCCGTCAGCACAAGTGCAGTTGCTTCGCAATCAGGCGTTGCCTGTAGGGAAAAGGTTCCATCCGCGTTTTGCTGGGCAGAAAGCCATGAGAGCGCCTTGTCCAGCGACGCGTTGACATATGGAATATCGATATGCGGCGAGAGTGCAAGTACAGCCTGGGCGGTTGTTTTGACATCCGGCTCGCGTCCGGATGCGATTGCAAAGCCTCCGGAACGCTGCTGTGAGGAAACAACATAGTCGATAACAGCTGACGCCGAATTGCGCGCGGAAGCGGGGATCTGCGTATTCGCCGCATCGTAGGAGATCAGAGCATACAGCGCGCTTTCGAGTCCTTCACGAAAAATATTGTCATAACCATAAAGCATGGACATCAGGTCGGTACGATTATATGAGGAAGGATTTTCGCCGAGCTTGATCAAGCCCAGAATCGAATACTCCAATTCAAGGGCAGAGGTAAATCCGTCCTTCATACCGCTTTCCAGTGTGATGTCAAGCATCTGCCGTGCGTTTTCCTTGACATCGCGTCCGCCAAGCGAGTAGGCGACGATGCTTTGAGGGCCTGCGGGATTTTCATCGAGGTAAATCCAGCTCTCCTGACCGGCCGGGGAGACAGGCGGCAGCGGCTCGGAGCTTTCGGCAAAGATAACGGTCGGGAAAAAAAGGATGGCGCAGGCGGCCGCGGCCGCAATCCGTTTGAGCAACAAAAGACACTCCCTTTTCCGGCCTGCCGCATGGGACAGGCTTTGGATAGATACTTTTTAAGTATAATACAATATACGGATGATTTCAACCGCCGCAGGAAATACATTTTTGCCCAAAATAAAGTTTGAAAGACGTAGGCAATTAGAGTATAATAAAAATTGAATATAGACGCAAAATGGATGGGAGAGGTGGTTTTCTTGGCTACAAAATTTATTGTTCCTCTGCAAAAGATCATCAAGGATTTTAATCTTGAGGTGCTCTATGTTCCGGAGGACGCCAGTACGATTGCAATTTCCTCTCCGGAAGTCAATCGTCCCGGGCTGCAGCTTTCTGGTTTTTTTGATTATTTTGACAGTCAGCGCGTACAGATATTGGGAAAAAGTGAATTTGCGTTTCTGCAGCAGTTTGACGACACGGAAATTACAAACCGAATAGACAATTATTTTTCAACCTGTCCGCCGGCGGTTGTTATCACACGCAATATTGAAGCGCCGGCTTGTATGATGGATGCGGCCAAGGCGCATAAGGTTTCTCTGCTGCGCACGGCTGACGGCACGTCCGCGTTTATGGCGGGGCTGATCGCCGAACTCAATGTGGAGCTGGCTCCGCGGGTGACGCGTCATGGCGTGCTGGTAGAGGTTTACGGCGAGGGAATCCTTCTGCTGGGTGAAAGCGGCGTCGGCAAGAGCGAAACGGCCATCGAGCTTGTCAAGCGGGGACATCGCCTGATCGCGGATGATGCTGTCGAAATCCGCCGTGTTTCCGCCAAGACGCTTGTCGGTTCTTCACCGGAGAATATCCGCCACTTTATGGAGCTGCGCGGCGTCGGCATCATCAACGCGCGCCGCCTGTTTGGAATCGGCGCCGTCAAGATGACGGAGAAAATTAATATGATCGTTCAGCTTGAACAGTGGGATGCGACCAAGGTCTATGACCGCATGGGGATGAACGAGGAATATACAGATGTGCTCGGCGTGCAGGTTTCGTCGTTGACGATCCCCGTAAAGCCCGGCCGGAATCTTGCGATTATCATTGAGGTCGCTGCGATGAACAACCGTCAAAAGCGTATGGGCTACAACGCTGCGCAGGAGCTTTTGGAAAAGCTCGGCATGGTGGAGCCGGACAGCACGCAGACAACGGACTGGGGCGATTTCTGAGAACGGGAAGGGACAGATATCATGCAGATCATTGCAGAGACGCATTCACATACGGTCGCGTGTGATCATGCATACAGCACTATTTATGAAAATGTATGTCAGGCGGCGCGCGTCGGATTGAAGTTTTTGTGTGTAACAGAGCACGGACCCGCGATGCCGGGAGCGCCGGGCGAGATGTATTTTGGGAATATGCCTAAGGTGGTGCCTGATTTTCTGGAGGGTGTTGCAATCCTAAAAGGCGTCGAATCGAATATCCTTGATTACTGTGGCCGTCTTGATCTGTCGGAGAAAAAGCTGGCGGCGCTCGATTGGGTTATCGCGTCCTACCACATCAACTGCGTGGAGCCTTCCACGCCGGAGGAACACACTGCCGGATGGCTTGCTGTCGCGAAAAATCCTCATGTCGATGTAATCGGCCATGCGGGCGACGACCGGTACCGCTTTGATATCGATACAGTGGTGCGTGCGTTTGCGGAATATGGTAAGATCGTGGAAATCAACGCGCACTCATTCGAATGTCGGCCAAAATCGGATGTCAACTGCCGGGAGATCGCGCGCTGCTGCAAGAAGTATGGCGTTCGGGTTGTTTGCAGCTCCGATGCGCATTTTTTCACACAGATCGCGCGTGTGGACGAATCGATCAAGCTGCTGCGTGAGCTGGATTTTCCGGAGGAATTGATCCTCAATGCGAATTATGAACGGTTCTTAGCGGCTGCGCGTGAAAAGAGCGGCCGCAGCATATTTTAAAGGGAGGGCTGAATGCATGGGATATTATGTGGGAATTGATCTCGGCGGTACAAATGTTGCGGTTGGTATTGTTGACGAAAACTATAATATTATTGGAAGGGCAAATGTGCGCACGAAAGCGTTCCATCCCGCCGGAGAGATTGCAGACGATATGGCCGCTGCTGCCCATATGGCTGCGGCGAACGCCGGTATTTCGATGGACGAAGTCGTATGGGTCGGTGTCGGTACCCCCGGCACCGTCAATCCCAGAACAGGCGTTGTTGGTCTGGCGGCAAATCTTGGTTTTCATGATACGCCGCTGGGCGAGTTGGTAGCTGAACGTGTCGATAAGCCTGTTTACGTCGAAAACGACGCCAATGCGGCGGCTTACGGCGAATTGAAGGCCGGCGCGGCGAAGGGGCTTGATTCCGCAATTATGATCACGCTCGGAACCGGAGTCGGCGGCGGTATTATTATCGATGGGAAAATCTATTCCGGTTTTAACTATAAGGGCGCTGAACTTGGACATGTGGGAATGGTTTATGGCGGCGTCCCATGCACCTGCGGCCGCATCGGCTGCATCGAGGCGTATTGCTCTGTTTCCGCGTTGATCAGAATGACGCGCGAATCAATGCAGCTCAACGCCAAATCGAAGATGTGGGAGCTTGCGCAGAACAGTTTGGATCATGTCAACGGACGTACAGCCTTTGACGCGATGCGCGCAGGGGATGAGGCAGCCAGCCGCGTGGTTGACCAGTATATCGATTATATAGCCTATGCGGTCAGCGGAATGATCAACCTGTTTCAGCCGCAGGCGGTTGTGATCGGCGGCGGGATCAGCAAGGAGGGCGAAACGCTGTTTGGGCCTGTCCGTGCGCGCGCCTATCCGCAAACCTTTAACCACGAGGAGCAAAACTGCGCCAGGATTTTGCAGGCAAAGCTGGGCAATGACGCCGGCATCATCGGCGCGGCGCTGCTTGGAAAGCAATATTGATTTGGGAGGACTGCATGAACGCAATCGCACAGCTTCGAAAGGATTGTGAACGGATCGGCTGCATCTGTCTGGCGGATGAGCCGATGGCTGCGCACACGTCATTTAAAATCGGAGGACCGGCCGACCTGCTTTTAAAACCACGGGATGCAGAAACGGCGGCCCGCGTCATTGCGCGGGCGCGGGAGCTGTCTGTTCCGCTGTTGTTTATCGGCAAGGGTTCCGACCTGCTGATCTGTGACGAAGGGGTGCGGGGCGCGGTTTTGTCATTTGACGAGGCGTCCGCGCGTCCAAGTCTGCGCGATGAAACGGTGATAGATTGTCCGGCCGGCGCGAGCTTGACGGCATTGTGTTGTTTTGCGCTGGAGCAGGGATTGACGGGCCTTGAATTTGCCTATGGAATTCCGGGAAGCGTTGGAGGAGCCGTCTATATGAATGCGGGCGCTTATGGCGGAGAAATCCGTGATGTGGTAGGGTCCGTCCGGTTTCTTGACGGGCAGGGCAAGCTGCGTGCGCTGGAGGAGTGTGCGCTGGAATTAAGCTACCGGCACAGCTATTTTACCGATCACCCGGATTGTCTGATTACAAGCGCGTCCTTTCATCTCAGGCGCGGCGACCGGGATGCGATCAGGGCGCGTATGGACGATCTGATGGAGCGGCGCAGAACGAAGCAGCCGTTGGAATATCCAAGCGCCGGCAGTACCTTTAAGCGTCCGAAGGGCGCGTATGCGTCCGCGCTGATCGATGGCTGCGGACTCAAGGGCCGGCGTGTGGGCGGTGCGATGGTCAGTGAGAAACACGCGGGCTTTGTGATCAATTATGACAATGCCTCCTGCACGGATGTTCTGACGCTGATTGGGGAGATTCAAACACAGGTGCGCGAGCAGACGGGCTTTTCGCTGGAATGTGAAGTCAAGTACATCGGATAGCCTATGATCATACAGAAAGGATGTTGTATGGAATTTGTAATTATCACCGGCATGTCCGGCTCGGGGAAATCCCGCGCGATCGCTGCGATGGAGGATATCGGCTATTATTGCGTTGACAATCTGCCGCCGCGCATGGTCAAATCATTCACAGACTTGTGCCTGCAGGCCGCGGATAAGGTCGACAAGGTTGCAATTGTCATTGATGCGCGCAGCCGTGAGATCTTCGGAGATATTTTTGAGGGAATCGAGGAGTTTCTGGAAGCGCCCGGCGGATTTCAGCTTATGTTTCTTGATTGCGACGATGCGGTGCTTGTCCAGCGTTATAAGGAAACGCGCCGTAAGCATCCGCTGATGAATGACAAAAATACGTCGATTGAAGCAGCCGTTGCTGAAGAAAGGCGTTTGCTCTCCAAAGTGCGCGACAATGCCAATTATGTGATTGATACGACGTATTTATCTGTGCGCCAGTTACGTGACAAGATAATCGCCACATTTTTAGGCGATAAAAAGCGTTCCATGCTTGTCAACTGCATGTCGTTCGGCTTCAAGTACGGCCTGCCCAAGGAGTCCGATCTTGTATTTGATGTGCGTTGTCTTCCAAACCCGTTTTATGTCCCGGAGCTTAAGGCGCATACAGGGCTTGACGCGCCGGTGCGCGATTTTGTACTTAAATGGGAACAAGCGCAGGAATTGATTCCGCGGTTGTTTTCCCTGGTCGATTACCTGCTGCCGCTGTACAATGATGAAGGTAAGACGCAATTGACGATTGCAATTGGGTGTACGGGCGGTAAACACCGTTCGGTGACATTTGCACAGCTTCTCGGCGATCATATCAAGGAACAGGGGGTGCGCTGTACTGTAACGCACCGCGATATTGAAAAAAACAAGGACTGAGAAGGTCATGTCGTTTGCATATGAAATCAAAAATGAAATCTGTCACAACAGGCCGTTTCGCCAGCGCCGCCAAAAGGCGCTGGCGTACGGCCTGTTGCTGTTTGGCAAGACGTTTGGACCGGATTCCATATCGATCCACACGGAGCACCGGACGCTCGCGCGCTTATATGCGGACAGTATTTCTGATCTGGTCGGGCTGCGCGGGAGCATCACTATGCGCGAGGTGCGCCGATCCGGCCGGCGCAGCATATTTGTTGTGACAGTCGACAGCGTGACGGACCGGATTGCTGTTCTGTCATTTTTTGGATGCCGTGCCGGCGAGGACTGCTGCCAAATCCGCAGGGAGCTGCTCGCTGACGACGATATGCCCGTCTTTATCAGCGGAGCTTTTTTGGCGTGCGGCACGGTGACGGATCCGGAAAAAAGCTACCAGGCGGAATTTGTCACACCGCATCAAGCGCTCTGCGGCGAGCTTGAAACGCTGCTTTCAGAGATGCTTTCGCCGCCTAAACGCACGGAGCGTCGCAACGACTATGTGCTCTATTACAAGGAAAGCGAGCAGATCGAGGATCTGCTCACGCTGATTGGCGCGCCGAAGTCGTCGCTTGAGCTGATGGAGGTTAAAATCGTTAAGGAGGTGCGCAACCGCGTCAATCGAAAGACAAATTGTGAGACGGCAAACATTACAAAGACTGTTGAGGCGGCGCTTGAACAGATCGCCGCGATCCGGCTGATTGAATCCAGCTGCGGCATTCAGGCGCTCGACGAGGATCTGCGCGAGCTTGCGCGTCTGCGCCTGGAAAATCCTGATCTGTCGCTAAGGGAGCTTGGACAAGCTTTGCAGACCCCGATTTCGCGCAGCGGCGTCAATCACCGCCTGCGCCGTATCCTCATGTTCGCGCAGGAGCTTGGGAAGGCAACTGGAGGAGAATGAATCAATGATTATGACAACAACGCCGTTTATTGAAGGCAGGCGCATTACAGAATATAAAGGCGTCGTATTCGGCGAGGTGATCGCAGGCGTCGATTTTGTAAAGGATTTCACGGCCGGACTGAGCAACTTTTTCGGCGGCCGTTCGAACACCTATGAGCAGGAGCTTATGCAGGCGCGCCAAACGGCGCTGAAAGAGCTGTCCGACCGGGCCGCCGCACTCGGCGCGGATGCTGTTGTCGGGATTGATATCGACTATGAGACGCTCGGTTCAAATAACGGGATGCTGATGGTAACAGCGTCGGGGACGGCTGTACGAATTGAATAATGAATGATAGGAAAAGGGGGTCTATGTGCGGTTATGACAGATTTTGCACATCTGCACGTGCATACGGAATACAGCCTGCTTGACGGCGCGTGCCGCATCGAACGGCTGATCGAGCGTGTTAAGGCGCTTGGACAGAGCGCCGTGGCCATTACGGACCATGGCGTGATGTTTGGCGCTGTCGATTTCTATAAATGTGCGAAAAAGCACGGCGTCAAGCCAATCATCGGATGCGAGGTCTATGTCGCGCCGCGCTCTCGTTTTGATAAGCAGCATAAGATCGATACGTCGCCGTATCACCTGATTTTGCTGTGCAAAAATGAAACTGGTTATCAAAACCTGATTAAGATGGTGTCAGCCGGTTTTGTGGAGGGCTTTTACTCTAAGCCGCGCATCGACCGCGCACTGCTTGAACAGTATCACGAGGGATTGATCTGTCTGTCGGCCTGTCTGGCAGGCGAGATCCCGCGGATGCTTGCGCAGGGCGATTATGCGTGTGCGAAGGAAACGGCGGTTTGGTATCGTGATCTGTTCGGCGCTGACAACTATTACATTGAAATTCAAAACCATGGCATCCGGCTACAGCAGCAGATCCTTCCGGATTTGGTGCGTCTGGCTGGGGAAATCGGCGTTGGGCTTGTCGCGACGAACGACGCGCATTATATTGAAAAGGCCGACGCGAGGATGCAGAGTGTTTTGATCTGTATCCAGACGAACACGACTGTTGACGCGCCCGGTGATCTTGAGTTTGAAACAGAGGAATTTTATATTAAAAGCCGCGATGAGATGGACGAGCTGTTTGGAAATTATCCGGGCGCGCTTGACAACACGCTGAAGATCGCTGAACAGTGCAATGTTGAATTTGAATTTGGCAATACAAAACTCCCGCTGTTTGTCGCGCCAAATGGCGAGGACAATCAGGCGTATTTCAGGCGGCTGTGCGCCGAGGGGCTGCGCCGCCGCTACGGGGAACAGCCGGACCGGAGCGTTACCGAGCGTCTGGAATATGAGCTGAATATCATCACAAAGATGGGGTATGTCGATTATTATCTGATTGTTTCCGATTTTATCAATTACGCAAAATCGGTTGGCATCCCGGTTGGACCTGGGCGCGGCTCCGGCGCAGGAAGCCTTGCGGCGTACTGTATCGGCATCACAGGCATCGATCCTCTGCGCTACAGCCTGCTGTTTGAACGCTTTCTCAATCCGGAACGCATCAGTATGCCTGATTTTGATATCGACTTCTGTTATGAACGCAGGCAGGAGGTGATCGACTATGTGGTGCGCAAATACGGCGCCGACCATGTGGCGCAGATCATCACCTTCGGCACAATGGCCGCACGCGGCGCAATCCGCGATGTGGGGCGTGTTCTTGGCATGTCGTATCAGCAGGTCGACTCAATTGCAAAGCTTGTGCCGAATGAATTGAAGATGACGCTGGATAAGGCGCTCGCTGTTTCCGCCGATCTCAAGACGATGTGCGCTGAGGACAAGCGGGTTGCGGAACTGCTTGATATGGCGCGCAAGATCGAGGGGATGCCGCGCCACGCGTCGACACACGCGGCCGGCGTCGTAATCACCCGCGATCCGGTGGACAGCTACGTGCCGCTTTATAAGGCGGAGGAAACGATGCCTGTCACACAATTTACAATGACGACGCTTGAGGAGCTTGGACTGCTCAAAATGGATTTTCTCGGCCTGCGCACGCTGACGGTCATCAGCTACGCCGAAAAAGAGGCGGCCAAAACACATCCCGGATTCTCTGCGGACGCGGTGCCGCTCGACGATCCGGAAACCTTCGCCATGCTGACAAAGGGACAGTGCGTTGGGGTGTTCCAGTTCGAATCTGCGGGAATGCGCGCCGTCATCGCACAGCTTGGCCCCACCTCCATCGAAGATTTGATCGCCGTCATTTCGCTTTACCGGCCCGGTCCAATGGAATCGATTCCGACCTACATCCGAAACCGCCACAACCCGGAACTTGTCACCTATAAGCACCCGCTGCTCAAGCCGATCCTGGATGTCACATACGGTTGTATCGTCTATCAGGAACAGGTCATGCAGATCTGCCGGGCGCTCGGCGGCTATTCGTATGGACGCGCCGATTTGGTACGCCGCGCCATGTCTAAGAAAAAACACGACGTGATGGAGAAGGAGCGCGAAGCGTTTGTCGCCGGCGCGCAGCAAAACGGTGTGGCGCGCGAGACAGCCAATCAGATTTTTGACGAGATGAGTTCGTTTGCGTCCTACGCGTTCAATAAATCGCACGCGGCGGCTTATGCGTTTGTTTCCTACCAGACGGCATACCTCAAGTGCCACTATCCGCGCGAATTTATGGCGGCGCTTCTGACAAGCGTGCTTGACAATACTGACAAGGTGATTGAATACATCGGCGAATGTAATCGCATGGGAATTAAGGTGCTTCCCCCTGATGTGAATGTCAGCGTCGAGGGCTTCACAGTCAGCGGTGAAGAAATCCGGTTTGGCCTGCTGGCGGTCAAAAATATAGGCCGCGGCTTTATCCGTGAATTGATCGCCGAGCGCGAAAGCGGGGGAGTATTCCAAAACTTTTCCGATTTCTGTGAACGTATGTATGGAAAAGATATGAATAAGCGCGCTGTTGAAAGTCTCATCAAATCGGGCGCGCTTGATTGCGTATGTAAAAATCGCAACCAGATGTTGTCAGGTTACGAGGCAATTCTGGACGATATTGACTCTGCGCAGAAACGAAATATAGCCGGCCAAATCAATCTGTTTGATACGGCGGCAGGTGCTTCTAAGCCAATTCATATCCTTCCAAACGTGGAGGAGCTGGAGCCGTCGAAGCTTCTGGCGATGGAGAAGGAGACGACAGGGCTTTATATCAGCGGTCATCCGATGGCACGTTTTCAGGAGATGGTGTCAAAAAACAATTGTACGCTGATCGCCGACATCACTTCGGCGGAGGAGCGCGGCAGCGGTGTGGCTGACGGCACACAGGTGCGGGTAGCCGCGATCGTAAACAGCCGCCGGCTTAAATCGACGCGCGGCGGTGAGATGATGGCGTTTGTACGCTTGGAGGATACGAGCGGCAGTATGGAAATGCTGGTGTTTCCAAAGGTGCTGGCGCAGTGCTCGCAGAAGCTCGTGGAAGGAAGTGTCGTGCTTGTCGCGGCGCGCGTCTCAGTGCGCGAGGAGGAGGAAGCGAAGCTCATCTGTGAGGGCGCGTCCCTTCCGGGAGAGGAGCCGCCCGCTTTAGGACGGGGCGGCGCGCGCGTGCAGGCACAGGCGCCCAGCACAAAACCAAGTAAGAACGCCGGCGTCTATCTTCGTGTTGAGAGCAGCGGCGCACCTGTGTTTGCGCGTGTTAAAAATCTGCTTTCCATCTTTGCGCCGGAGCGCAGCTTGGAACCATGCGATACCGTTTATTTTTACTTTATGGATACTAAAACATATAATGTAGCTTCCCGGACGCTATGCGTTTTCTGGAACCCCGTCCTGGAGCGCGAGCTGAAAAAACTGCTTGGCGAGGAGAATGTCGTTTACCGTGCGTAAAGGAAATACCTTGGGCGGGATAGATGAAAAATTCCCATATGTCTACAAAATTATTCTCTAAAATGAAAAATTTGCATGCGATTATATAAAATTGCTTGAACTAACGCGGGGAATCCTCTATAATGAGAAACGTTGAACTATAGAAATGCGGGGGATTCCCCCAGACGGAGGATGCAGCGATATGGAGTTTAAACAGAAAACAATCGGTGTACTCAGCAGCGGCGGCGATGCCCCCGGCATGAATGCGGCGATCCGTTCTGTCGTCAGAACTGCTCTGAACCGGAACATACGCGTGCTTGGAATCCGCCGCGGGTACAGCGGCCTGCTGGCGCGCGATATGTTTGAAATGAATCTGCGCAGCGTCAGTGATACGCTGCACCGCGGCGGTACAATCCTGTATTCGGCGCGTTGTCCGGAATTTCGCGACGATAAGGGTGTCGAACGCGGCAAAGAGGTCTGCCTCGAGATGGGAATTGACGGCTTGGTTGTCATCGGCGGCGACGGCTCGTTCCGCGGCGCGCGGGATTTATCTTTGAAAGGGATTCCTTGTATCGGTATTCCGGGCACAATCGACAACGATATTGCTTCGAGCGATTATACGGTCGGCTTTGATACGGCGGTCAATACGGTTATGGACATGGTTGATAAGCTGCGCGACACCTCTCAGTCACATGACCGTTGCTCAATCGTCGAGGTGATGGGGCGCCGCTGCGGCGACATCGCGCTTCATGCCGGTATCGCGTGTGGTGCGGTTGCGATTCTGGTGCCGGAGGTTCCGTTCTCAATCGATTCAATCATCGAAAAAATGCAGCGAACCCTGCGCACCGGTAAAAAGCATTTTATTATTATCGTAGCCGAAGGTGTAACCAGTGTCGGCGGAGTCGGTACGGTGCATGATATTGCCGAGGAAATTGAGGCGCGTACAGGTGTTGAATCACGTGCGACCGTACTGGGCCATGTACAGCGCGGCGGCGCGCCGTCCGCGCGGGAGCGCGTGCTGGCCAGCGAGATGGGGTATCACGCCGTCGAATTGCTTGAACAGGGGATCGGCAACCGTGTGGTTGTCAATCATGACAATAAAATTGTCGATTATGATATTCTTGAAGCTCTCCAGATGAAAAAGCAGTTTGACCGTCATCTGTATGATATTGCGGATGCAATTTCGATTTGATTGCGCTTTATGCAGCCCCCGCTTCACAGCGGGGGTGTTTTTCTGCTTGAAATGCACGATTATTTTTATCCTTTGGGAGATAAAATCTCCATGATACAGCATTTTTTCACGGAATGGACATGATAAAATAAATGCAAAGGCATTTATTTTATCCCTTATGGCCAGGGCGATACGCGGGCGCGGCCCGCTGAAAGCGATTAAATCATATCCGCAAAGCGTTATGTTTCAATCGGGAGCTGCGTGGACTTGTTATTAAGCAGTTTGCGTTCATGCTGCGGGACGCCAAAACGGGAAGGAGGAAGAAGCTTATGCTGCTTTGGAGAAAAGGCGGTCAAGAGCAAACCGGTGAGATCGATGTGAAAAGGCCATATGTTGCGGCTGTGGTTGTTGCAGCCGGGACATCGTCGCGTATGCAGGGGCTTGACAAACAATTGGAGGAAGTTGGCGGCATACCGGTGATCGTGCGGACGCTGCTCGCTCTTTCAGACAGCGGTTGGATTGATGAGATCGTGCTTGTCACACGGCGCGGCACAATACCGGACATGCTTGCTCTGGCGCGCGCGTGGGGCGTGCCGAAAATCCGTTCTGTTATCGCCGGCGGGCAAACGCGTCAACAGTCGGTTCAACTAGGCGTCGAGGCGGTCGGGCCGCAGGCAAGGTATGTGGCGGTTCACGACGGCGCACGTCCTTTTGTATGTGGGCAGGTGATCGCTGACGCTGTGTTCGACGCCATCCGATATGGTGCAGCGGCGCCTGCTGTTCCGGTCAGCGATACGATCAAGGTGGCGGATGCAAACGGTATGATTGAATCGACTCCGGACCGCAGCCGTCTTTTCGCGGTTCAAACGCCTCAGGTATTCGAACTGGAACGCTACCGCACGGCGGCGCAGGCCGCATTGCAAAGCGGACACGATTATACAGACGATTGCCAGATGCTTGAAGCAGCCGGATTTCCTGTACATTTGTCACGTGGGGATAGTGACAACATTAAAATCACGACGCCGGTGGATCTTTTGGCTGCGCAGGCGATTGCAAAGCTGCGGGAGGAGATGGAGGCATGAAGCTGCGGATTGGACATGGTTATGATGCGCACAGGTTTGCAGATAACCGCAGACTGATCATTGGTGGGATTGAAATTCCGCATACACGCGGGTTGGATGGTCATTCGGACGCGGACGTACTGACGCATGCCGTGATGGACGCGCTGCTTGGTGCGCTGGCGCTCGGTGATATTGGAAGCTTGTTTCCGGACAGTGATCCCGCGTATGCAGGTGCTGATTCGGTTGCTCTGCTTGTGCGTGTGGCGGATTTAATAAGTGTGCAAGGATGGCGCGTTGGCAATATTGACGCGACAGTTATTGCACAGGCACCAAAAATCAAGCCTTACATAGAACAGATGCGTGCACGTATCGCCAAAGCCTGTGGAGTGCGGCCGGAGGACATCAGCGTGAAGGCGACGACTGAGGAGCATATGGGCTTTACAGGCCGTGAGGAGGGGATCCGTGCGCACGCTGTCTGCCTGCTGGAACGGAGCGGATGACCGCCTTGTGCGTGCCTGCATAAGATGATACAGCGGTATGTTTGCCATGCCGCTGTATTTTGTTATGTTGGGAGAGCTTTTAATGGCAATAGAAAATTCCATTTTGGTGGTACGCTCGATCACCTATGCAATGAAGGGCCAGAAGCTTTTGGAAAGCAACGGAATTTCGGCATATGTGGAGCGCAATCCGTTCCCAAACAGCCGTGAAGGCTGCGGATATGGCCTGCGGGTGCAGGGGGATGTATCGCGTGCGGTTTCCATCCTGGAGGCGGCAGGGGTGAAAATCTCCGAAATAAAAAGGGGGAAGCCCCAATGATTTATTTTGATAATGCCGCTACGACATTTCCAAAACCGCTTGTCGTAAAGAATGCTGTTGATACTGCATTGACACGTTATGGTGCGAATCCGGGACGCGGAGGACATGACCTTTCGGTTGAAACGGCAAAGCAGGTATTTGAAGTGCGCTCCAAAATCGCAGGATTTTTCGGCGCGAAGGACGTTGAGGACGTGGTGTTCACGCAGAATTGTACCTATGCACTCAATACAGTGATCAAAGGGCTTCTGCGCTTTGGCGACCATGTAATTATTTCCGATCTTGAGCATAATTCCGTGCTGCGCCCTGTGCATACGCTTGCAACACGCGGTATAATCACTTATAGTTCGGCGTGCGTTTCTTTTGACAGCGATCAGACCGTAGCGTCCTTTCGCTCTCTGATCCGCCCCAACACACGCGCGATCATTGTAACGCATGCTTCGAATGTGTTCGGAACAATTTTGCCCATCACACAGCTTGCGCAGTTGGCTCGTCAATATGGGCTGTATCTGATTGTTGACGCAGCCCAGACGGCAGGAACAGAACCGATTGATATGCAGAAGATGGGGATTGATTTTCTCTGTGCAGCGGGTCATAAGGGGCTGTATGGACCGTCTGGAACCGGATTTTTAATAACGTCCTATGGAAAACGGCTTCTGCCGCTCGCCGAGGGAGGAACCGGCAGCGCATCCTTTGATTATGAACAGCCGGATTTTATGCCGGATCGCTTCGAATCAGGCACGCTGAACACGGTCGGAATCCTGGGGCTTGGCGCTGGCATCGATTTTGTTTCATCATGCGGGATGGAGCGGATTGCTCGCGGCGAGCTTTACATCACACGCTGTATCTATGATGAATTAAAGGGAATTAAAGGTGTAAAGCTTTACACGCCTGCGCCGCAGTATGGAACCAGTTCGGCTGTGTTAAGCTTTAATATCGATGGTTTGTCGTCAGAGGAGACAACCGCCAAGCTCAATTCAGCCGGCTTTGCGCTGCGCGGCGGACTGCACTGTGCGCCAGATGCGCATAAAAAATATGGAACAATTGAAGGCGGAACAGCGCGCTTGAGTATCGGCGCGTTTAACACGGTGGAACAGGGCGCGGCCTTTTCCGAAGCTGTTCGCCGGATTGCGGCGGCTCAATAGAGAAAATATGGCCGCCAAAAAAAGATTGATTTACTGCGGATATGTGATAAAATAAACGCAGGGCGTTTATTTTATCCTTTATGGCCGGGGCGATACGCGGGCGCGGCCCGCTGCCGCCCCGACGGCCAATTTTATCATGCCGCGGCGCGGACATGATAAAATAAACGCAGGGCATCTATTTTATCCTTTATGGCCGGGGCGAAGCGCGGGTGCGGCCCGCTGCCGTCCTGACGGCCAGTTTTATTATGTCCGCAGTACGGCATGATAAAATATATAAGGAAACATGCGGCCGCATGTTTGGAACAGCAGAAAGGAAATGAACGTATGGCCGAGCTTTGGTACAATATCGCGGAGACGTTCAGCACGATCAACTGGCGTGATGTGTTGGACATCCTGATCATGACATTTTTGATCTATCAGGGCATCAAGCTTGTCCGTGAGACGCGCGCTGCCCAGCTTGTCAAAGGGATCGCGCTGCTGCTTGTCCTATATTTGCTGTCGGAAGTACTAGAGATGCGTGCGATGCAGTTCATTACACAGAATATCTTGCAGATCGGTGTGCTTGCCCTTGTCATCGTGTTTCAGCCGGAGCTGCGCCGCGCGCTTGAGCAGGTTGGCCGTTCACGTATTGGAAAATTACAGGTTTTTTCATCCAGCGTCAACGAACAGGAGGAACGCGCAAAATGGACAAAATTTATAGACGCGCTTGTTGGTGAGGCGGCTTCGCTATCGCGCCAGAAGATCGGTGCGCTTGTAGTCATTGAGCAGAAAACGAAGCTCGGCGATATTATTAAAACAGGAACGATCATTGATTCCGATCCGTCTGCGGAACTGATCGGAAATGTCTTTTTCCCCAATTCGCCGCTGCACGACGGCGCCATGATCGTTCGCGATGGCCGACTGCATGCAGCCGGATGTTTTTTACCGCTTTCCGATAATCAGGAGATCAGCCGGGAGCTTGGTACGCGTCATCGTGCGGCGCTCGGCATGAGCGAAATGAGCGATGCGATTGTCGTCGTTGTTTCAGAGGAAACAGGGTTTATTACGATTTGTCGCAACGGCCGGCTTGATCGCGGCCTGTCTTTGGAGCGTCTGCGGGAATATTTGACGGCGGAATTGACGCCGGAAAAGACTCCGGATCAGTCCGAACGGTTGTTGGATCGCCTCATCCCCAAAAAGGCGAGCAGCGCACAGGAGGATGAGAAGCATGAAGATTAATTTTGGCCGCTTGCTTGACAATAAAAATCTGATGAAGTTGTTGTCGCTTGTGCTTGCAGTGGCGATTTGGCTTGTAATCGTTATTTATGTATCGCCGATTTCACGCAAAACTGTACACGATGTTCCGGTTTCCGTTTCTCAGGACGACAGTGATGTGCTCAATTCGATGGGGTTGTTTGTTGTTGACAACGAGACTGCGACTGTTGATGTCAAAATCCGGGCTGAACGCCTTGTACTCAGTTCCGTAGCTGCGTCCGATATCGATATCGTCGCAAATCTTTCCGGCATTACAGCGCCAGGGACGTATGATGTGGCGCTTGTTGGCGGCGTGACGAGCAATTACAATCGGGGCGACCGCTATGGAAAGGGATTCGAGCTTGACGGAAGCGATGCAATCAGCCCTGGAACAGTACGTATCCGTGTCGACCGGGAGGCGCGCGAAACGTTCCAGATTGTTACTGATATCGATGGCCTGTCCTCCCCGGAGGAATATTACCGTGACGAACCGCTTGTCAGCCCCAAGGAGGTTACAATCAGCGGCCCGGAAGCCGATATCAACCGCATTGATCGATGCGTGGTTTCCGCTTCATTTTCTGAGCCGCTGACATCCAGCAAGACGGTTACAAGTGAGATCATGCTGTATGACGCAGAGGGTAATGAGATTTCAAAGGAGCATCTGACCCTTGGCGTCGAGACGGCGGACATTACGGTGCCGGTCTATAAAAAGAAGGAGCTTCCGCTCAACTATGAGTACATTAACACGCCGCGCGATTTCCCAATTGACCGGCTTGAGGAGCGGTATTCTGTCGCAAGCGTTCTGGTGGCCGGCCCCGAAACGCTGATAGATTCCTACGATGTGCTGGACCTTGGTTTTATCAACCTCAGCGAGATCACGCCTGATAATCATCTGTTTCCATTCCCGCTTGACGGAAACGACGGAATTCTCCCGCGCGGTTTCCGCAATCTTTCGGGAGTCGATACGGTATGGGTTGAGATTTTGACGGACGGGATGCTGGAAGCCAATTTTACAATCCCGGCTGAAAATATCAAATCGACAAATGTACCGATCAATTACAAGGTAACCATCCAGTCAACAAGCATTCCCAATGTGCATATGGTCGGCGACCCGGATGATATGGCTGCGTTGACAAACACAGACTTGGTGGCGGAGATTGATATGACCTCAAAGGAGGTTTCGCCCGGCACGTATCTGGAGATGCCGGTTCGTATCTCGGCGCCCGGCAAAGGACTTGTCTGGGCAACCGGCGAATATAAGGCGATTGTGACTGTGACGGAAAAATAAAACGCGGGGCGCCCGGCTTTCCGGGCGCCCTTGTGCTTCAAAAGGAGGAAAATATGGCGATCATCGTCAATTCGATCATCACCTCTCTGACAGAGGACCGGCAGGAAGCCATCCGAAAGGCAGTCGGCATACTGGAAGTCCCTGAGCCGCTTGTTCAGAGCGCATATATCGCAAAGACATCGCTTGACGCGCGCCGGCGCGGCGATATTCGGTTTGTACATTCCGTCTCGGTGACGCTCGCGGATGGGGAAGCGCGTGTGGCGGAGCGGGCGCAGGCTAAGGGAAAAAAGGTTGTTCTGCGCGTGGAGGAACCTCTGGAAGCGGCGTTCGGACCGGGAAAACTCAGTCACCGGCCAGTGATCGCAGGCTTTGGGCCGGCGGGTATGTTCGCCGGGCTTCTGCTTGCGAAAAACGGATACGCGCCGCTGATTTTGGAACGCGGCGGAGATATGGACAGCCGCGTTGCCAGTGTGGAACGGTTTTGGAGCGGCGGTTCGCTTGATCCTGAAACAAACGTACAGTTTGGCGAGGGCGGCGCCGGCACCTTTTCAGATGGTAAGCTGACGACCCGGATCGGCGATCCGAAGTGCGCGTGGGTGCTCCGGGAATTTGTCCGCTTCGGCGCGCCGGAGGAGATCCTCCACAGGGCCAAGCCGCACATCGGGACGGACCGCCTGCGCAGCGTCGTAAAAAGACTGCGCGCCGAGATCGAATCACTCGGCGGAGAAGTCCGTTTTTACATGCCGGCATCCGATTTGATACTCGAAAACGGCCGCCTGTGCGCCATCCGGACAACGCAGGGGGATGTTCCAGCCGACGTTTTGATCCTGGCGGCGGGACACAGCGCGCGCGATACATTTGAAATGCTTTTGCGGCGCGGATTGGTATTACAGCCCAAACCGTTTTCTGTTGGCGTGCGCGTCGAACATCTGCAAAGTGAGATCGACCGCGGCCTGTACGGCAAATATGCGGGCCACCCGGCATTGCCGGTCGGCGAGTACCAGTTGTCATATCGTACAGGCGAGGGACGCGGCGTATATACGTTTTGTATGTGTCCCGGCGGAGTGGTTGTACCGGCCGCTTCACAGGAAGGGATGGTTGTTACAAATGGGATGAGTGATTTTGCGCGCGATGGAACAAATGCGAACGCTGCATTGGCCGTCTCCGTGACGCCGGATGATTTTGGTACGGCTCCACTCGATGGTATGCGCTTTCAGCAGGAGCTTGAGCGGCGCGCCTTTACGGCGGGCGGCCGTGGATACGGCGCGCCGGCGCAGGATGCAAAGAGCTTTCTGGAAGGAAAGACGGGACTTCACATCGGCCGTGTGGAACCGACGTATGCGCGCGGCGTCTGTGGCTGCGAATTCGGCGCCCTGTTTCCTGGTTTTGTAACAGAGATGCTCAAAACGGGCCTGCGGACCTTTGGCCGCAAATTGCCAGGGTTTGACGCCGCGGATACGCTTCTGACGGGTGTGGAGACGCGTACCTCGTCGCCGGTACGTATACCGCGCGGTATGGATTTTTATGCGCCCAATGCGGCGGGAGTGATCCCATGCGGCGAGGGCGCCGGATATGCGGGCGGCATTATGAGCGCAGCCGTGGATGGCCTGCGCGCGGCGCTTGCGCTTATGGCGGTATATGGCCGGCCGGCTCCGCGCTGATGGTCAAAGGACGAAGCTGCGGCATACGATGGTAATATCCGCCGGGCCTGTTCAGGAGTCTGCTTTGTATCTTCCGCGACAAATCTTCACATTGAAAAATTCCAAGAGTCAGGATGCGAAACAGATTCAAAGCCGTCCGGCGGACAGTCTGATGAATGGGGCTGCTGCGTACGGTTTGGCCGGATGTACGGCATGGCCCAAGGAGGTCCGCTATGAAAATCGGCGTCGCATTTTCAGGGAGCGGTGCGTGCGCGGCGGCCGCGCATCAATTTGCCGCACTCCTGCAAAAGCGTTCTATAGAAATCACGATGCTGTCAGCGACTTCACTGGCGGCAGTACCATCGTTGCTCTGGTCGCGCGGGGTACCTTTGGAGGAAATAGATAAACAGATGCATCTGTTTTGCAGTGTTTCGCCGCAAACAGGGCTGCGTCAACTTGAAAAAGCGGGGTTGTTAGATCGTCCGGCAGTTTGTGATTTTGCGGTCAACTGTGTAGATGTGTCGACCGGCGTGACTGTTATTTATTCAGATTCACTACATTCCAATGCGTGGAATCTTAAGGTTCTGCCGCTTGTGGGAAATGAACGGGCTGCGCTTTTGGCCGCGCTCTGTCCGTGGGGAGATGCTGAACCCGTCGCTTTGGAGGGAATGCGCCTGTGTGATTTTTCCGCTTGCTACGGCAGCCCGTTGTTCCCGCTGAAGATGGCGGGAATGGAACGGCTGATGGCCGTGTCATTTCCGGGAGGCGGTACGCCCGCGCAGACCGCGGCCAATAGCCTTGTCTGCCTGACGGGAAAAAATGCGGACTTTTACTGCGAGGTACGCCCGGAGCCAAACCGCCCGTTGTCCGAAACTGTGTGCGCTGCGGCTGTGCAGAGCGCCGCTGAGTTTGGTGAAAAGCTGCGGCCGTGAGACGGATGCTTGGATTTGCAGGAAAACTGTGCTATGATGGATAAAAATACGGCTATGAGCGCCTGTTCGTTCTCTCTTTGGAGCGGATGATCAGGTGCCGGAAGCTGTGCCGTTCAGCGGCACAGCGCGCCGGAGGAGAGGACAGGCTGATGATGGAAAAAGTAACGCTGATGTGTCCCTGCCTGTTTGGCTTGGAAAGCGTATTGTCGTTTGAGGTCAAGAAGTTGGGCGGAGAGAATATTGTGGTGACAGATGGCCGTGTTACCTTTGACGGGGATCTTTCGATGGTTGCAAAGGCCAATATCTGGCTGCGCACAGCCGAGCGCGTCGGAATTGTGATAGGGAGCTTTCGGGCGGAGACATTCACTGAGCTGTTTGACCAGACCGCTGAGCTGCCCTGGGAGCAGTTTATTGGGGAGGACGATTGCTTTCCCGTCAAAGGCTGGTCAGTCAATTCGAAGCTTTTCAGCATGTCGGACTGTCAGAGGATCATCAAACGCGCTGTTGTCCGGCGCTTTGAAAACGTATACCACAAAACATTGTTTGCGGAAACAGGCGCGCTCTACCAAATTCAATATTCAATCCATAAGGACCAGGTGACGCTTGTGCTTGACACAAGTGGTCCGGGCCTGCATAAACGCGGTTATCGCGCCAATGCGAACGATGCGCCGATTAAAGAGACGCTTGCGGCAGGCATTGTCGATCTTGCGCGCGTGCGGGGCGATTCGCTTGTATTTGACCCAATGTGCGGTTCCGGGACGCTCGTGATTGAATCGGCGCTGCGTGCGCTCAATATCGCGCCGGGGATCCGGCGGCGTTTTGCCGCGCAGGGGTGGCGGTGCTTTCAAAACGGGCTGTTCGATGAGGCGCGGCGCGACGCGGCCTCCCAGGTACGGCGCGACGCGCCCTTTGAGGCATTCGCCTCCGATATCGATCCGGAGGCAGTGCGCCTGACGCGTGAAAATGCGGCAAAAGCCGGCGTGGCCGGGCGGATTCATGTCGTACAGGCCGATGTCGCGGATTTTGCGCCGCAGCTCCCTGAGGGACGAAGCGGTATTGTACTGGCTAACCCGCCGTATGGAGAGCGTATGCTCGGCGAACAGGAGGCGCAGGCGTTGTCTCGTACGCTTGGCGCTTCCTTTCCGAAGCGTGACGGCTTCAGCTATTACATCATCAGCCCGGATGACGGCTTTGAGGATCTGTTTGGGCGTCCAGCCGCGCGCCGCCGCAAGCTGTATAACGGTATGATTAAATGCCAGGTATACATGTATTTTGATAAGCCGGTCCATTTTAAAAATAATAAATAGCTGCGCAATCTATAAAAAATGCGGCCGTTTTCATGGTGAAAACGGCCGCATTTTTTTGTTTACGCACATTTTAAGCCTGTCAGACATACATTTATTTATATGCAAGCGATGGAAGGGGGCGGCGCCCGTGCCGATTACAATCCGTGTCAGCAAACGTAAACTGCGCGCATGGAAGATGCTGCTGACGGGGGCGGCGATTTTGGCAGGCGCGCTATTATTGGGCGGACGTGTGCGGCCGGCGATTACCTCTGTCTTTACTTATCAGGCGCAGTTAGCCGCGACGCGCTCCGTCAATGACGCGGTGCTCGACGTGATCGGACGCGGCGGTGTTGACTACCAGTCGATTATCCATGTGCGCGAGGACGCACAGGGGCGCGTTACTTTTCTTGAAACGGATATGACGGCTGTAAACCGCCTGAAAGCGGAGATTACAAACGCCGTGTCCGACCGTTTGAATTTGGATGCGCAAAGCGGCGTCCAAATACCGATCGGCACATTGCTTGGAGGACAGTTCCTTTCGGGACGCGGGCCGGACGTGACGTTTCGGGTCATTCCGCAGGGATATGCAAAAACGGATTTCTATAATGCGTTTCAGGAAGCGGGTATCAACCAAACGCTGCATCAGATCATGCTGCGTGTGGAGGTGCCGGTGAGCGCCGTCATGCCGACGTATACTGTGGATACAGTTGTGTCCACAGAGGTATGCGTGGCGGAAACTGTAATTGTCGGAGATGTACCGCAGTCGTTCACGGAAATTTCAGGCGATCACCGCGGTCTGCTTGATAAGGCCGGCGACTATGCCCTCAAAAGCAGTGGATTGCCTGAGAAAAATGTGATACAATAAGCGCAGTGGAAACGACAGAGCCGCTTGCAGCCGCCATTCGGCGGTAACTGCTGTAAGATGGCAGACTGCGCATGTTGCGCAACGGCCAAAACCGGCTTTGCCGGTTTTGCTGCCGCTTTGCGGCAGACGATTCAGTTTGGACGTGCTGCTGCGGTACAATAAACGATAGAATTCCTGGCGCTGCCAGCGCCACAGTGTGGAGGAAAATGATGGATTGTAAAGATTTGGAATCTGCGAAGCGCCGTGTACAGGAGCTGCGCACGGTCATTGAAAAGCATAATCACAGCTATTATGTGCTCGACCGTCCGACTGTCAGCGATTATGAATATGACCGGCTTCTGCACGAGCTGATTGATCTGGAGGAAGCGTTTCCGGAGCTTGCGAGCGACCATTCTCCGACACGGCGTGTCGGCGGCGCGGCGCTCAACACATTTGCGCCTGTGCGCCATGAGGTGCAGATGGGTTCCCTTCAGGATGTGTTTGATACGGCCGAACTGGAGGCGTTCGACGCGCGCGTGCGCGAACAGATCGAGCGTCCGGTTTATATCGTTGAACCGAAGATAGACGGACTTTCGGTCGCGCTTGAATATCAAGACGGCGTATTTTTCCGCGGCTCCACGCGCGGCGACGGTGTTACAGGCGAGGACGTGTCTGAAAATTTGAAAACGGTGCGTTCTATCCCGATGACGCTGCCGGAGGCGCTGCCGCTGATCGAGGTGCGCGGGGAGGTTTATATGCCGCGCTCCAGCTTTGAACGCGTTGTGGCGCGCCAGCTTGAAAATGAGGAGGAGCCGTTTAAAAATCCGCGCAACGCGGCCGCCGGCTCCCTGCGTCAGAAGGACAGCCGTGTGACGGCGCAGCGCGGGCTGGATATTTTTGTCTTCAATATTCAGCGTATCGAGGGGAAAACGCTGTCGGGCCATAAGGAATCGCTCGATTATATGAAAAGCCTCGGGTTCAAGGTGATTCCGTCGTACAAGGCGTTTGACAATATTTCCGATGCGATTGCCGAGGTGGAGCGCATCGGCGCGCAGCGGTATGAATTCCCGTTTGATATCGACGGCGCCGTCATTAAGGTGGATGATTTTGCACAGCGTGAGGCGCTCGGCGCGACTTCAAAATTTCCAAAGTGGGCCGTTGCCTTCAAATATCCGCCGGAGGAGAAGCAATCTGTGCTGCGCGATATCGAAATCAAGGTGGGGCGCACGGGCGCATTGACTCCGACTGCTGTTTTTGAGCCGATTACGCTGGCCGGCACGACCGTCAGCCGCGCTGTGCTGCACAACCAGGATTTCATCAATGAAAAGGGGATCGCGATCGGCGATACGATTGTTGTGCGCAAGGCGGGAGACATCATCCCGGAGGTCGTCTCCGTGGCAAGGCACCAGCCAGACGCGCCCGTCTATCAAATCCCGGCTGTATGCCCGTCCTGCGGGAGCACGGCGGAACGCGAGGAGGGCGAAGCTGTGCTGCGGTGCGTCAATATGGCGTGCCCCGCCCAGGTCGCGCGCAATCTGACGCATTTTGCCAGCCGCGATGCGATGGACATCGACGGTATGGGTCCCGCAATCGTGCATCAGCTTTTGGCGGCGGGTCTGGTGAAGTCGGCCGCCGATCTATACAGTCTGACGCAGGCGCAGCTTGCCGCCCTGGAGCGCATGGGGGAGCGCAGCGCGCAAAATCTGATCGCGGCGCTTGAGCAGTCAAAGTCGCGCGATTTGGCCCGGCTGCTGTACGCGCTCGGAATCCGTGGGATCGGCCAGCGTTCCGCGCAGCTTTTGGCGCAGAGGTTCGGCACGATGGACGGCGTGCTCGCTGCATCCGTGGAGGAGATCGCGCAGATCGACGGCTTTGGAGGCATCATGGCGCAGAATACGGCTGATTTTTTCGCGCTGGAGCCAAACCGCGCCCTGATCGACCGGCTGCGGGCGGCGGGACTTAATATGGCCTGCACAAGTGCGCCGACAGCGGACACGCTCTCCGGAAAGATCTTTGTACTGACCGGAACGCTCCCGACGCTGACACGCGGCGAGGCAAAGGCGATGATCGAGGCGGCCGGCGGCAAAGTAAGCGGCAGCGTCTCTAAAAAGACGGACTATGTTGTCGCCGGCGAGGAGGCCGGCAGCAAATTGCGCAAGGCCGGGGAGCTTGGCGTCGCAGTACTGGATGAAGCCGCTCTGCGCGCCATGCTGGAGGCATAGAGTGGCCGGTTCGGATCGGGTGATCCTGCATGTCGATATGAACGCATTTTACGCGTCGGTGGAGGCGCTGTACCATCCTGAGACGGCCGGAAAACCGATGGCCGTCTGCGGCGATGCAGAAAGCAGACGCGGGATTATCCTCGCTAAAAACGAGCTGGCCAAGCAGCGCGGCGTCAAAACGGCCGAACCGATCTGGCAGGCGCGCCGCAAGTGTCCTGATTTGCTGCTGCTGCCCCCGCACCACGATCTGTACCGTGCATATTCAAAAAAGGCGAATGCCATCTATGAGCGGTATACTGATCTTGTGGAGGCAGCGAGCGTCGACGAGAGTTATCTCGACGTAACGGGCAGCCGGAACCTGTTTGGAGACGGTGTTCAGATTGCCGACGCAATCCGCGCGGCAGTCAAGGCGGAGCTTGGGTTAACCGTTTCGGTCGGAGTTTCGTTTTGCAAGGTGTTTGCCAAGATGGGCAGCGACTATAAAAAGCCGGATGCGACAACCGCTGTCACACGTGACAATTACCGGGATATCCTGTATCCGCTGCCGGTGCGGGATCTGCTGCATGTGGGCGGGGCGACGGCCGCCGCTCTTTCAGGGCTTGGCGTTAAGACCATCGGCGATCTGGCCGCGCTTGATGAACAGACGCTTAAAGCGCGCTTTGGTAAGCACGGCCTTGTGCTTTATACGTATGCGCACGGACTTGACAGCGACCCGGTCAAGGCGGCAGGGGAGCAGGATGAAATCAAATCGGTCGGCAATTCGCTGACTTATAAGCGCGACCTGCGCACCCTGGAGGATATCCGCATCGGACTGATGCCGCTTGCGGAGTCGGTCGCGTCGCGTCTGCGCGCGCACGGGCTGCGGTGCCGGGGCGTGCAGGTCGCAATCAAGGACCCGTCCCTGAAAACGATTGACCGGCAAATGCAGATGCCATATGCGACGCATCTTGCAAAGGATCTGTTCGATGCGTCGATGGAGCTTGTCAGCCGTTCATGGGAGGTAGGGCGCCCGATCCGCCTGTTGTCGGTTACGGCGATCAACCTGACGGATGCGGGAGCCGAGGAGCAGTTGAGCCTGTTTGAAGCGCCGCGCGACACCGGCAGGCAGGAGGCGCTTGAGTCGTCGCTCGACTCCATTCGGGAACGATTCGGCAAGAGCGCAGTGACGCCGGCCGTGCTTTTAAAAAATGACCTTGGGATCAAGACATAAGCAGACAAGAGGGAACGATGGTTTATTTTACCGCGGGTGCGCGATAACGCACTTTATTTTGTTTCACTACCCAGCTAATTATAATGAGCTGCAGCGGTTCAACCGGATTTTGCGGTATAATGCCGGTGTGGACGCGAACAATATGGCGCCGGTCAGTGCAGGAGAGGTCGCAGCTTTCTTCAGCGGCTTGACAGCATTGGCAGATGGACGCCGATAGATAAAGTCGGAAGGCGTTCGCAAACTGCTTTGCAGCTTGCGAACGCTTTTGCATATCCGCCGCCTTGACATAGCGTCATATCCGATCATCCGTATGCATAAAAATAAAGGGAAACCAAATTGACGGGGAGGTACAACGCGATGGTCGAGGAAAAAAAGAAAGCAGGACCGCACAACGTCGTGATGGAGGACCGTAAGCGTCTGACAGTGACAGGTGTGACAGAGATCGACAGCTTCGATGAGCAGACGGTGGTGTTGTTTTGCGACACCGGGGAGCTTGCGATCCGGGGAGAAGGACTTCATATCAATCGAATCGATGTGGACGCAGGAGAATTGAACCTGGAAGGCGTGCGGATCGATGCGCTTTCCTACGCGGATAATTTGCCGTCGCGCGGCGGCATATGGGGCAAGCTGTTCCGTTGAATATCTACAAAACGCAGGGCGGGGGGATTGCATGGAGATCACGGTCGCGGGGCAGACCTGGATATTTTTGATGTCCGTTGCCCTGGGCGCAGCGCTTGGCGTTTTATACGACGTATTCCGGATCGTGCGTATCGCGGTGCGCACGCCGCCCGCTGTCGTGCTTGTGGAGGATCTTGCATTTTCCATTGTTTGTACAACCGCGACGTTTCTGTTTTTGATTGGCGCGGATAAAGGGCAGCTCCGCATGTTTTTGCTGATTGGGGAGGCAAGCGGTTTCGCGTTATATTACTGCACGGTCGGTACCTTGATCATAGGCGCAGCGCGAGGAATTATCGCTGTGGTAAAAAGGATATGTACGTTTTTTTGGAAGCTGCTGGTGTCTCCAATTCTGCGCTTTTTGGAAAAGTTTGGATTACTAACAGGAAAAATTGCAAAACAATTGGCAAACTGTCTAAAACATCCCGCAGAAAATTCGAATTTGCCCTTGAAAAAGCACAGTGGGATATTGTATAATTTAAGAAATCGACTGCATAGATGTGGACAGAGAAAAAAGAAGGAAAAGCAGGAGCATACCGGTTCATGAAAAAGATACATACAAGAAAAAAGAGCTTAATGATCCGGCTGTGTGTGCTCGCCTTTTCAGCCTATGTGGTCGTCAGTTTGGTGTCGCTTCAAATGGAGATCGCCGACCGGCGCAGCACTTTGGCGTCCATAACGGAGCAGGCAGAGACACAGCGTTTGGCCAACAAGGAGATCGAGCGGCAGATCGCCCTTGGCGACGACAAGGATTACCTCGCGCGGATCGCGCGTGAAAAGCTGGATATGGGACGTGCGGACGAGCGTGTGTTCCGCGACGCGGCAGGCACCTGATGCGGCTGTGCCTGAAAAAGGGCGGCGCGTGTAAAAATCTGTTTGGGTGGGCTGTTTTGCAGCCTTGTATAAAACACAAGACTTTTAAGGAGGCAGCGTAAAATTTATGCAGCTTGAGGTTGGCAGCATTCTTGAGGGCAGGGTGACCGGAATCACAAAGTTCGGCGCATTCATCGAACTGCCTGGCGGCAAAACCGGAATGGTACATATTTCGGAGGTTGCGTCGTCGTACGTGAAGGAGATTACCGATTACCTGTCCATGAACCAGATGGTCAAGGTAAAGATCATCGGGATTACGCCGGAAGGAAAGGTCAGTCTGTCGATAAAGCAGGCGGCGCCGGCATCGCCGACCCAGGACAGGCAGCCCGCGCCCCGCGCTTTGCGCGGACAGGGCGGCGACCGCCCTGCGCGGCCGTTCCAGCGCAGAGCGCCGCGCGAAGTTTCCTACGGTTTTGACCGGCGTCAGCCGATCACAAATGAAAACATGTCGTTTGAGGACATGATGAGCAAATTCAAACAGGCCAGCGATGATAAGATGTCGGATTTGAAACGCTATACGGACATGAAGCGCGGTTCCGCGCGCAATCGTCCGCGCTGAGAAGCGCGTTTCGCGCGCGGCCAGTCTGTAAAAAAGGGCGCTTTGCGCCCTTTTTTTGCAGCTTTGAGAACCTGACGCGGCAGGCCGCAGAGGATTGCTTAAGTGAATGGGACGGACGTGGAAGTGATGGGCGGCTTTTGCCCCAATGGAAAGGAACATTTATGCTGATCATCAATGCAAATATCCAAACAATGACGGGGAACGATTATAAAAACGGATATATCCTGATGGAGCAAGGTAAAATTACGGCTGTCGGCGATATGGCGCAGGCTCCAAAGGCGGATTGCCTTTACGATGCGCACGGCGCGTTTGCGCTTCCAGGCTTTATAGATGCGCACTGCCATATCGGTATGTGGGAGGATGGTCTTGGCTTTGAAGGGGATGACGGCAATGAGGATACCGATCCGTCGACGCCGCATCTGCGTGGGATTGACGGCGTAAATCCATTTGACCGCGCGTTTTCCGAGGCGCTCGATTATGGCGTAACGACGGTTGTAACCGGACCAGGCAGCGCAAATCCTATCGCCGGACAAATGTGCGCGCTTAAAACGTATGGGCGCCGTGTCGATGATATGATCGTGCGTGCGCCGCTTGCAATTAAAATGGCGCTTGGAGAGAACCCAAAGACAAGCTACCATGAAAAGCAGCAGGGACCCGCGACACGCATGGGGATCGCGGCGGTGATTCGGGAGCAGCTTGCAAAGGCGCGGCGCTATGCGCAGGAAATGGACGAGGCCGCGCAGGATGATGAGATAGACGAACCGGAATTTGACGCGAAATGCGAGGCGCTGCTCCCTTTGCTTGATGGGCGGATCAAGGCGCATATCCACGCGCACCGTGCCGACGATATCTTTACCGGCATCCGTATTGCAAAAGAGTTCGGCTTTGGATATGTGATTGTGCATGGTACAGAGGCCCATTTGGTCGCCGATCTGCTTGCGGGCGAAGATGCGTCAGTGATCGCGGGACCGCTGCTTGGCGCACGCACAAAGCCAGAGCTTGCAAATTCGAGCGCCGCTGGGATCGCCGCGATTTCACGCGCGGGCGTGCGGGTTGCCGTCGCGACCGATCATCCAGAGCTGCCGTGCTATTGTCTGTTGTTAAGCGCCCAACTGGCGGCTGACAGCGGATTGGAGCCTGCAAAGGCGCTGCGGGCAATCACGGCCGACGCGGCGGAAATCTGTGCAATTGGCGACCGCGTCGGTTCAATCGCGCCTGGGTATGACGCGGACATCGTATTGTTTGATGAGGAACCTATTAAGACACGTAAAAAGCCGCAGGCGGTCTTTATCGACGGGGAGAAGGTGCGCGGATGAGAGAGCTTGCATATGAAGCAGTGGTCGAGGCTGTGTGCGATCTCTGCATTGAGGCAAATCGGATACTGCCAAGCGATCTTAAGACACGCTTGCAGCATGCCTGTGACGAGGAGGAATCACCGCTTGGACGCCAGGTGCTCGGTGACTTGGTGCGCAATTATGAGATGGCCGAGCAGATGTGCCTGCCAATTTGTCAGGATACCGGGATGGCCGTTGTGTTCGCGGACATTGGCGAGGATGTGCATGTGCAGGGGTTGACAGAGGCCGTCAATGAGGGCGTGCGGCGCGGCTATTTGGAAGGATTGCTGCGCTGTTCTATTGTCGGAGATCCGCTGCGCCGCATCAACACAGGCGACAATACGCCCGCGATGCTGCATTTACGCATTGTGCCGGGCGACCGCCTGTCGCTCACAGTCGCCCCAAAGGGCGCCGGAAGTGAAAATATGAGCGCCATCCGTATGATGACGCCGGCGGCCGGCGAGGAAGATCTGGTACGCGTTGTGACTGAGATTGCTGTGCAGGCGGGAAGCAACCCTTGTCCGCCGCTTGTGATAGGCGTTGGAATCGGAGGTAATTTTGAAGGGTGCGCATTGCTGGCAAAGCGGGCGCTTTGCCGTGACACATCACTGCGCAATCCCGATCCGCTTTATGCACAGCTTGAGGCGCGGATGCTCGAGGCGGTCAATCGCACTGGTATCGGACCACAGGGGTTTGGCGGCCGTGTGACAGCTCTGGCGGTCAACATTGAAACGGGACCGACGCATATTGCAAGTCTGCCGGTTGCGGTCAATATGGGATGCCATGTCACACGGCATGCGCAGCGTGTATTGTAATGCTCCATGTACAAGACATGGATGATCTGTAAATTTTTAAAAGAGCATTGTAATTTCGACCAACGCATTGTATAATATAGGCAGAAAGATTAGACAAATTGTTAAAAACAGGGTGGCCTGTTTTTGATATAAAACAAAGGGGTTGAATTTATGAACATTACCATTACAGCACGTAAGACCTCAGTCCGCGACTCTTTTAAAGATCGCATCGACAAAAAGCTTGCGAAGCTCGATCGGTTCTTTGATGAAAGTGCCAACGCGATCGTCACTGTAACCAACGAGGGGGACCGCGAGACGGTTGAGGTAACGATCCAGGCGCAGGGTATGTTCTATCGGGCGGAAAAAACGACGTCCGACCGCTTTGATTCGTTGGAGGCCGTTGTTGATTCTCTGTTCAGGCAGATTGTTAAAAATAAGGACAAGCTGGGCAAGCGCCTGCGTGAAACCGCTTTCGATGCGGCGAATATGGAAGCTGGTGAGGAGCAGGAGGAGGCATATGGCGATTTCGATGTCAAGCGGGTCAAACGCTTTACCCTGCGTCCCATGGACATCGATGAGGCAATCCTGCAAATGAATCTGGTTGAGCATGAATTTTTTGTATTCCTCAATGCAGAATCGAATGAAATCAATGTGGTTTATAAGCGGCGCAACGGAGCGTATGGCCTTTTAGAACCTACAATAGAATAAAAAACCAAATAAAATTAACAAAAAACGAGCTGCTTATTCAGCTCGTTTTTTGTTACATTATACAATATTGTTGCTTTATATTAATATATAAATCCTGTTTGTCCCCAACTGAAATGGGAGATTGTTATTATTAATAAATGCAGAGAAGCGTACCATTCTGCAATGGTCATAACAAAAGGAGTGTATCGCCATGAGACAAAAAATGAAAATAATTGCTGCATTGATTGCTGGCCTGCTATTATTGGGAGGTTGTTCTGCTGAAAGCGCGAATCCAGAAGTTCCATCGTCATTAACTGAGCAATCAGGTCCGCAGCCATCCGTTCCGCAGACAGTCCAGGTTGAATCAAAACAGGATGTAGATTTTGATTTAGAGGCTGCATTGGCAGAGATAGACCTTGCTGATTATCCGGATTCGACTCCGGAGGCTTTTGAAAAATTTAAGGAATATCTTATGCAAGCTGGTCCTGAGGAAGCGAAATTGATTCTTGAAGATAAAGCGATGATTCAGATGATGGTGATGGATAATTATTGGGAGTAGGGGAGTTAGATAGCCAACAGCCAGGTGATTTTCCTTTATGATAATTATAAATACAGGGGCAGTTCAGTTTGAACTGCCCCTGTATTTATAATTATCATTTGCATAAAAAATGCCGCCCGGACTATTGCCCGAACAGCACCCCTGGTGGACGGTAAGGAACTCGAATCCCTGACCCCCTGCACGTCAAACAGAATCCATACCCCCATTATGAGCGCAAATGCCGATAAATACTGGGTTTTTTTCAGCTTTGGAGAGCCCTAGTACCTCGACGGTTACTAACACGTTACTAACAAAATGTCAATTAGATGATATTAACTTCTTGTTTTAAATCTTCAAAATCAGCATGGACATATATTTCAGCGGTGGTTGAATAGTTAGCATGCCCAAGAATCTTTTGAAGCATTTCAGGCCGCGCGCCTGACTTAGCCATCATCGACGCAAAAGTATGCCGTGTACAATGTGGATTCTTCCTCTCAATACCCAAAGATTCCAACAGTGGATAATAATCTCGGGTCCGAAAATTGTTAAGGTCGATAGGGGCACCACTTCTGTTTGAAATCAAATATTTGCCCGGAGTTTCAAGCCAGTTTTTTATGTAAGGATAGATTTTGTCATGTATAGGTATAATTCTGTTTCGTCCGGCCTCAGTTTTTTCTCCACCAATCATGTAATGTTCATCCAGGTAGACATTTTTTTGAAGCATTTGGAATAACTCATTGATACGCATGCCTGAATAAAGCAAGACAAGAATAATCTGTGCCGACTGCTGATCATCCGCAGCGAATAATTTTTGAATATCTTCGCGGGAGAAAATGTTCTTTTCCTTCTTTATTTCCTGATCTAGTTTGATATATTCCCCATAGTTTCGGTTAATAAGTTCTTCCTGCATTGCCTGTTTACATAACTGACTGGCAAGCTGCTTGATCTTCTCTTTTCCGCTCCGGGAAAGCGGCTTGGCGGCTGCGGGATCAGAAGATTTTTTGTAAGCAGTATCAACAATCCTTTGAAAATCTATGGTTTTAATATCTCGCATCCTTATTTCTTTGATCGGCTCCATTCGCCTCCATGCATTAAGATATCCTTCTTTGCCCTTTTCACCCAAATCACGAAAATGCGAATCTTTCCAACGTTCGTAAACTTCCTCTAATGTATCGTTAAATCCCATAGGAATCCCGCGCTTAACGATTTCCTCAAGTGCTTCTTGAGCTTCGGCACGTGTAGCAGCGCAACAAATAATGTTTTTGTTTAACGCAGCTACCCATGGCTTTTTGCGCCGGCCGGACAATTTATAGATGGTTCCCTGCCCATTGGCTCGCTTGAGCGGTTTAGCGGTTTGTCTTATTACTTGTTTTTTACCACAATACATACAATACAGAGATCCGTTAGGAATAACGGCACAGCACTTCATGCACTCCATGATCTTCCAGGGCCTCCTTATAGAAATTTTTTATCAGGATGCGCCGTAATACCCCTTGCTTTAGCTGTGGGGATATAAGGCGCAGTTGAACTTGATTTGTGCAAAAGGTATAATAGATACAAATAATCAGAAAGGATGAAACAGCCGTGAAGATGGTTAAAACCTATCGGTATAAGCTGTACAACAGCAAGCGGAACCGCCACTTGGATGAAGCCATCAACACGGCTGCCTCCATCTGGAACTACTGCATTGCCGTCCACCGGCGCTATTACAAGCTGTATGGCAAGCATCTGTCGGCCAACCGGCTGAAGAAGCATATTGCCAAGCTGAAAAGACGCCGTTTCCCTCAGTGGAATAAGTTGGGCAGTCAAGCCGTGCAGGATGTTGTTGAACGGGTTGATCGTTCCTACAAAGCGTTCTTCCAGCACCATAAGCAGAAGCGACGGGGACGGAAATCTCCTCCCGGTTTCAAGAAGCGCAGGAGGTATTCTTCCTTCACACTGAAGCAGGCGGGCTACAGATTTCACGACGAAAGCAACATCGTCACCATCATGGGCAAGGACTATAAGTATTGGAAATCCCGCCCTTTGGAGGGGAAGATCAAAACCGTCACAGTGAAGCGGACTCCCCTCGGTGAGTTTTTCATTTTCGTCGTCTGCGAGAAAGAAGTGAACCAAGTACTGCCGCGAGCAGGTAAAGCTGTCGGGTATGATTTTGGCTTAAAGCATTTCCTCACCGCAGACGACGGAAGCGCTATTGACTCTCCAGAGTGGTACAAAGCCTCGCTCAAGGAGCTGCGGCAGGCCCACAGGGCGCTGTCCCGCTGTCAGAAGGGCAGCAACAATCGAAGAAAGGCGCTGCTCCATCTGAACAGGGTATATGAGCGCATCAGCAACAAGCGGCGGGACTGGTTCTTCAAACTGGTAAACCGGCTTGTGGGAGAAAACGCCGTCATCTGTCTGGAGGATCTAAACCTTGACGGGATGAAGCGCCTGTGGGGCCGCAAGGTGAGCGACTATGCCTTCGCTGAATTTGTCGGCATACTGGAATATGCCGCAAGCCAAGCGGGGACTACAGTCGTAAAGATCGACCGCTGGGCGCCATCCAGCAAGGTGTGCCATATCTGCGGCGGCAGGAATGACAGCTTGTCGCTGGACACCCGTGAGTGGGATTGCCCACAGTGCGGCGCCCACCTCGACAGGGATGTCAACGCTGCCATCAACATCAAAAACATCGGATCGGCTATGCTGTCTGCATAACCGCCAGACCCATGAGGTTGGGACATCAACCTTTGCAGGAGATAGCGTAAGACCAGCTCGCTGGCAGCTATTGTTGATAGCAGAATCCCCCTGCTTTAGCCGTGGGGAGTATGTCAAAGGCCGTCGGAGAGAAAATTAATGTGGCGGTGTAAAATCGGGCGTGAAGTGATACAATATAAATGACCTGGATAAATCATTCATAATCACTTCATCCGTTTTTGTGATTGATTGGTCGCCATCTCCCGCTAGTGTTGCAGCACTGGCGGGGGATTTTTTTGACAACAATGCAATTTGTTATTTTTCAAGATTAGAATGAATCAAACTAAGTAAAGCGAGCCTATCCCAAACAAAATTCCACAAAAATCACACTGCCTTCCCGTTTGATGATGTTTTTCGAATAGCGTACTTGTCTTGTTCCAGCAGAACCGCCATTCTTTCAATTATGCCCCCTCTGTCGTAAGCATCTAATTGAGAATACATAGAAATAGCTTGCATAAATTTTTCGCGATCATCCTGTTCTAATGTCATAATCCAGCGAGCCAAAGTCGCTTTAGCTGGGTCGTCATTAAGTGCTTTCCAAAGCTCATCATCGGAAACGATGGTGGGCTTTTCTTCTTCAGTTTTGTAGTAAAATTTGTTTAAGAAATCCGGATTTTGAGCCTGTTCAACAGTAAAACCTTGCGCAACAAGTCGACTAATATGCGATTGAATACCTGACCCCATAACTCCAAGCGGTTTTCTTTCCATAGGGAATTCGTATCCCATGAGCCATGCTTCAGTAACATTTAGGGCCTTGGCTATTAGTTCAACACGATCTTGTTTGGGTTCAAAAGCGCCACTAACATATTGGCTCATTGCACTTTTTGGAATTCCTGTTAGTTCACATAAATCTGATTGGCGAAGATTTCGGATTTCAAGGGCTTCACGTAAACGCTCAGCACATGTAACCTTTTCTTTCATATATGGTACCTCACTTTTTTCATTATCCTTATTTTAATCCATTAGTTTAGAAAAATCAATACAAAAACACTTGGGGGGATAGAAAAGTTTAGAATTTATGAAATTTGCTATTGACGATTCTTAGAGTTTCTGGTAATGTATATATAGTTTAGAAAATATAAACATTAAAAGTGAGGGCGGGCGTATGAAAGAAAAAAATTATGCGAAACTTCGTGGCAGAACCATTGAAAAGGGGATGTCTCAAAAGGATGTCGCAAAGCAGATTGGCATGTCAGAGACAACGTACAGCCTAAAACTCAATGGCCGGTATCCTTTTAAGCAAAGTGAAATGCAAAAAATAATAAATCTACTTTCAATCCCAGTTGATGAAATAGGTTCATATTTTTTTACACAAAAAGTTTAGAAAAACTAAATAACAAGGAGAAAAGGAGACGGACATGACCGATCTAGTGTTCCTAGAACCTAACAAGCTAGGTTCAGAGCCTTTTACGACATCAGATGTGATCGCAGCGCAGGCGCAGATCAGCTATCGTTCCGTACAACGGATGATCGAGCGTCACGAAAACGATCTGGCCGAGTTTGGACAGGTGCGATTTCAAATCACACCTGTTAAATACGCCAGGGGAACGAATGATAAGAAAATCTACCAACTTAACGAACAGCAGGCGACGTTGCTTATCACCTATCTTAAAAACACGCCGCCGGTTCGGCAGTTTAAAAAAGACCTGGTACAGGAGTTTTACCGGATGCGCAGGGAGCTTACACGCCGCCAGATTTTCCGTGACGCGGGCAAGCCCATCCGCAGGACATTGACCGACGCTATCCGGGATAGTGGGGAAGATGGCCGTATGCACGGACACGCCTACGGCACCTATACAGACTTGGCTTATAAAGCCGCGACGGGGAAGATCGCCCGGATACTTCGGAAAGAACGGGGCGCCTGTGCAAAAGCAATCGCAACGGACTTTCTTACGTCGGACGAGCTGTCCGCTTACAACAAGGCCGAGGAACGCTTGACCGTCCTGTTGGACATGGGGCTTACATACGATCAGATCAAAACGCTGCTTTTAGTCCAGACCAGCAAAAGGCTGGCCGGATAAAGCAAAAGCCGCCCGAAGGCGGCGTGAAGGAGGTCAAACGGCCTCGTGATACTCTTTTTCGTACCGGCGGATGGACATCTGCGTATCTTTTGCGGCCTCGTTGATGCAGGTTTCGAGGAAATCCAGACGTTTGTCCACTTTATCAAAGCGGGCATTCATCTTATCCTCGAGCCTATTCAAACGATCATTAGTTTTCTGTTGCTCAATTTGCATCTGTTGCAGGATTGCTAAAATCTTTTCTTCGTTGTTCATGGCGCAGCCTCCTTCGGGATGGTATTTCTACTATATCACGTTGAAACAGGGCGGTCAACAGTTTGCAGGGCCACCAGGCAAATGGCAGGAGGTGATCACATGAGAACAGAACAGACGCGAAGGATGTTAAGCCTAAGCGTCTTTCTTTTTATCTGAATGCACTGGAATCCATATAAGTTGAAAAGGGCTGGCCCTGGAAGGGCGCAGCCCCCTCTCCCTTTACTATGGTTCCTGCTTGTTTATGCTATCGAGGGCATTTACGAAAGCTAACACGGCTTTCACATCTCTATCTGACATTTTCTGAATCTTTTTTAAAACTTCGGATTTGTCAGCAGTAATCTCGTCTACAGCTAATTTAGCCCCATCACCTGTCAATATCCATTGAGAAGAATAACCGTAGCTTTCCTCAATCAGCTTTGCTAATGTATCAGAAATAGTAGTTTTCTTGCCGTTGACAAGCAAATTGACATAATTTGCGCTGATTCCGAGAGTTTTAGCAAAATCTACTTGTTTGACTTTTCGTTCCGCCAATATAGCCTGTATTCGTTGTCCTAGCGTCATTGTATCACCTCCAAGAAATATAGTACACCAAAAATTTAACTAAGTCAATTAAAATTTTTCTTGACATTTGATTTAGTTGGTGGTAAGCTTTGATTAAGTCAAAGAAAGGTGAGGTAAAATGAAAACTCAGTTAGATAAGAAAACGAATGAGCGAGAGGAATTGATGTATAAGGTTGACAAACTGCTTTCTGCTTCCGACATCCGGCAAGTCAAAGTATTTATAGCTGGTATAGAGGTTGGAAAAACGATAAAAGAGGAGCAACCGGTGCAGATATCCTAAAACACCCAACTGCATAAGGGAAAGATAACAGATAAAAAAGCCGCCCGAAGGCGGCGTGAAGGAGGTCAAACGGCCTCATGATACTCTTTTTCGTGCCGGCGAATGGACATCTGTGTGTCCTTTGCGGCCTCGTTGATGCAGGTTTCGAGGAAATCCAGGCGGTCATCTACTTTATCAAAGCGACGGTCGACAGCCTCAAAGCGTTCATTCATTTCTTGGCGCATCTGGTTTTGATTGTGTTCGACTTTCTCTAAACGGTTAACTACTTGCCCCAGCAATTCCAAAATCTTTTCTTCGTTGTTCATGGCGCAGCCTCCTTCGGGATGGTATTTCTACTATATCACGTTGAAACAGGGCGGTCAACAGTTTGCAGGGCCACCAGGCAAATGGCAGGAGGTGATCACATGAGAACAGAACAGACGCGAAGGATGTTAAGCCTAAGCGTCTTTCTTTTTATCTGAAGCACATAAGTTGAGAAGGGCTGGCCCGGAATGGTACAGCCCTTATGCGGTAGTTAGGTTTTATCCTGGAGTTGTAGTTTTGAAATGCGGCATTACTTATACACATCGCCCCTGTTTCCAATGTTCATCACCCGAACGACAAGCACATCATTTTCGATAGTATAAAGGATACGAAAGCTACCCACCCGAAGCCGATAAAGGTTGGAATATCCAGCCATTTGCTTAATGTCGCCGGTATTAGGCAGGGCCTGAATAGCTTTTATTATTCGATCTCGATAGCTTTGCTGTTGTTTTTGCAGGAACTTCATAGCAGGTTTTTCTATAACGATTTTATAGCTCATTACAGGTCTACCCCCAACTGACGTGCGGCTTCTTCAATGCTGATCGCCTCACCCTTATCAGGATCAGCCTCATACTGTTTGTACAGGGATTCGCAAAAGGCATCATCAGCGGCCTCGTCAATGGCTCTCTTTGCAGCTTCAAGGATTGTCGCAATATTAGCAAGTTGTTCCTCGGCCATCTCGTTCAGAATAGCAATGCATTTTTCTTTATTGCTCATATGGTATTCTCCTTCCGTTAATTCCTGTGCGACCTGCTTGCTGCTATTGAAATGGTTACTTTTCGGTGCTCGATTCTCCCTGTTCTTTTTTTAGAGCCTCCATACCTAGTCGGATAAGCTCTAATGTTGCTTGGGTTCGATTCGGATAACGACGTTCAAAGCGAAAGTCATCAATTGCTTTGAGCATTTCTTTGTCAAGAGTAATAGTGTATCGGGGTTTATCAGTCGGCATCATTTTCACCTCCATAAACATTATACATCAGTTCACCACTTATGTAAAGGTGAAAATCTGAAAAATATTTCTTGACATTTCACCGGTTCACCACTATAATAAAAACAACAAAGTTCACCAAATCATCAGTTCATATGGCGTATTAAATCGGATTATCGGGATTCGTCTTGGTTGAGTAATTTTTGCTGGGTATTTAATAGTTCCTTTGCCATCAAAAGAAGATACTGCTGTGTTTCCGGAGCAAGGTGGCTGAATATCTCCGTAAATTCTTTTTCGTATGGCGATGAAAAAAACATATCGCCGTTTCCCGTACGTAGCCAGTTTTCATTTACGTTGAAACAAGAACAAATTACTTTGATGTACCTATCAGATAATGGGTTGTTACCATTTTCTATCATGGAGTAAGCGGTCTGTGTAATGCCTAACTCTTTGGCGAAATTTGTCTGGTTCATTTTTAATGCCTTGCGTAACTGCTTCAAACGCTCGATCATATGGTTCACCTCACTTATTGTGTTTGTAATAATAGAATATCATATCTGCTATATAAAATCAAGCAAAAATATCATTAATTTAATAATTGCTATTGACTTTATATTAAAATAATGATATATTGTAATCATAAAATTAATGAAAGGAGCGATAAAAATGACCGCATCGACTATTAAAGAAACAGCGGACATCTTAAAACGATTATCTCCGCAAAATCAAGCATATTTTATGACTCTCGTGCGAGTTGCGGAAACCGCTGAAAATGGTGTCAAAAGCACCTTTATCGAACAGCCCCATAAGCCGCCGACCGATCGGACAGCATAAAAAAGCCGCCCCAGCGGGCGGCGAAATAGAAAGATCGATCAATGTAATAAGGAGGGAAAGCCACATGGAGCAAAAAGTTGATATCCGCCTTGATAGTGAGGCATTGGATAATGCCATAGAAAAAGCAAACCGACTTGCCGAACTTTTGCGAGAAGCCCAGCAAATAGTACGAAATTGAGAGAAGCCCGCGAGAAGATTCCCAGCCTTACACAAGCCGAAATTGCAAAAAAGGCTGGTATTACAACAAGGGCCTATCAAATCTACGAGGCAGGGGAGCGCAAGCCCAAATCGGATGTGGCAATCCGAATCGCTGACGCTCTGAGTGTGAAGTCTTACCAGGACTTCAAAAGACTCTTTGAATGAATAGGGAGGCGAAACAAATGGACGAAAACCGCACCTCGAAAGACCCCCGCATTTCCACTGAGAATCTGGAGTACTGCTCCAAGTGCGGCGGGGAAATCAGCCGGAAATGGAATTACTGCCCTAATTGCGGGGCGGCTGTTCCCCATCAAAAGAGCGAGGAGAAATAAACTCCTCTGCAAGGAAGGTCGATTGTGAACCGCAATACGGGCAAAACACATCTGTTGGGCGCAGACCGCCGGAATCTTTATCAGACATAGGGCAGTTTCCATCAGTGCAGTAATTGCGGAGGGGATTTCCACAATTAAAGCAATAAGTTTCGTCGGTGGAACACTCAGGATTCCCGCAATGTGGACAGACGATATACTGCATTTCATCGTTCATTTAGGATTCAATCCTTTCATTGTTTTATTGGGGGTAAACTCAATTAAAGGATAACACGGCACGAACAAAAAGGCAAGGCGGCTAGTGGCGGGCTGGGTCATCCGATCTGCCGCAGAGATAATCCAGCGACACGTCGAAGTAGTCGGCTAGGGCGATTATAACGGATAGCGTTGGCTCACTGTCGCCAGCTTCATATTTACGGTATCCGCGATCGGTAATTCCAAGAGCGGCAGCAATAGCAATTTGGCTTGTGCCCTTGGCATTTCGCAACTCTTTTAAGCGTTTTTGAAAAATCATAGAGAACCCTCCAAAAAACTATTGAAAAGGAACTAAAGTTCCTATATAATCGTTGCATAAAAGGAATTAAAGTTCCTTATCGGAAAAGGGGAAAGATGGGTATGAAACTTAAGGCGGCGCGCGAAGCGTCTGGCAAGACACAAGTGCAGGTCGCCAAAGAAGCAGGGATAACTGTACGAGGTTATCGAAAGCTGGAGACAAAAGATGAATACAAGGCGATACAGACAGCAATCAGTATCGCCCAAGCACTCAACAGTACAGTTGAAGATTTGTTCGGGGCGGCAACCCCGGACATAACAAAAGAGCCGGGCGGCAACCCGGCGTAGTGAGTACAACCAAAGAATAGCATACAGCACCCCAAAAATCAAGAAAAAACTGCCCTGACGGGCAGCAGAAAAGAGGAAGGAGTGACAATATGAAGCGTGCAACAATGGGCGCACATGAGGCGGCAAAGGTGATGTCTCTAGCGGGCATCCCAATTACATATGAAAAGCTGCGTTTTGCGTTGCAGCAAGGATCTTTCTCCGAATTTGCAATATTGATTGATATGCGTGATGCTAAGACCAAGCGGGGAAATTACGAGTTTCTGATCTTTCGGAAAAAACTTGAAACGTACCTGCGGGAAAATTGCGTGGATGAACTTTCGCCGGCAGTAGTCAATATGCTGTACAGCGGGGATTATCAATATGATATTAGCGAAGGTTTTGAAGGAAAAGGAACGTGAAAACATGAGGCGAATTAAAGTAATCTACGGAGACGGAACAACAGAGCGGTACTGTGTAAATGTAAGCTATGCGGAGGCTTTGGAGCTGGCGCGCAGGCAGGCGCGGAAACAGGGTACATATGTGCGGGGATTCAGTTGTGTACGAGTATGATGAAAAGCCCCGCAGGACTGGCATCCCGCGAGGCGCATAAGAAAAATGTTTCATCTAAATTTTACGCAATGCTGCGTAAAAAGTCAAGAGGGATATTATGAATTGCATTGAACGATATGAAGCGGAAGGTACGGCGTCAAAAATATCGGCTTTCCGAATTAAGCAGCAGCTACCATATGAACAAAAGGTAATTCTTGCGGAACGCCGGGCAAAAGAATATTATCGGGAAATTACTGGACGCGGGCAGAACGTCCATGTTTCGGTGGGCGGTCTGGACAGCATTACTTTGCTTATCTTTTTGAGATCAATTGGTTTGGAGGATATACCGGCTGTCTCGGTATCATGTCTGGAGGATAAAAGCATCCAAAAGATACATAAAAGCCTGGGCGTCATACCGTTAAAGCCATTAAAAAGCAAAGTGGAAGTAATCCGTGAATTTGGATTCCCTGTTTTATCAAAGGAGATCGCGGGAAAGATCGATTTGCTCCAGCGTCCCAGTGACAGAAACGCCACAGTCCGGCATGCCATTATCACAGGTGAAACAGGAGACTATGGCGGGAACCGCACAGGCACACGTATGAAGATGCCTCAAAAGTGGCTTGAATTGTTTGGAGGATATGAAAACGAGAACGAGGGCGTCAATTATCAGATCGCGCCTTTTAAAGTATCGGACAAGTGTTGTTATTACTTGAAGGAAAAGCCTTGTGACGATTATGCGCGCAAGCATAACAGCGTGCCCTATTTAGGACTGATGGCCTCGGAAGGTGGACGGCGGCAAAAATCATTGATGATGCATGGATGCAATTATTATGGCAAAACAGTTACACGCAGTTGTCCATTTGCAATTTTTGGCCGTCAGGATTTGTTGCAGCTTGCGCTTGATCTAAATGTTCCAGTACCGGAAATCTACGGCGGAATTGTGAGAGATGAGGATGGGACGCTGCACACGACAAAGGCGCAGCGAACCGGATGCAGCATGTGCGGGTTTGGAATCCATCTTGAAAAGCGGCCGCATCGTTTTGACCGGCTTCGTGAAGAAAACCCGGCTGAATGGGATTTTTGGATGTATCGCTGCGCTGTCGATTCGGAGACTGGAGAACCGTTTGGTTGGGGACGCGTACTTGACTATATTGGAGTGCCGTATAGAGCAGAGAACTTAAGGTAAAGGATTGTGTCAAATGAAAAAATACGAGCTTACCGAGGAAACCACCAACATATTTGGCAAGACGCTGCACCGCATTAGGGCCACACGGGACTTTTCTAATGTACATGCTGGTGATTTAGGAGGATTTATAGAGGATGAACGCAATTTAAGTCATGATGAGAATGCGTGGGTCAGCGGCAAGGCATTGGTCAGCGGCGAAGCGCGGGTCGGCGGCGATGCGTGGGTCTACGGCAATGCGCGGGTCGGCGGCGATGCGTGGGTCTACGGCAATGCGCGGGTCTGCGGCAATGCATTGGTCGGCGGCAATGCGTGGGTCGGCGGCAATGCATTGGTCGGCGGCAATGCGTGGGTCGGCGGCAATGCGCGGGTCTGCGGCAATGCGCTAGTCAAAGGCCCGCGGGACATATATTGGATATCCTGTATTGGTTCGCGTGACGGTACGACAACATTTTTCCGCAATGCAAACAACGGCATCAGCGTATCATGCGGATGTTTTTATGGTACAATTGACGAATTTGCAGCCGCGGTTACAAAGACGCATGGAGACAATGAGCACGCGCAGGCATACCGTCATGCGATTGAGATTGCAAAGCTGAGAATCAAATTGGAGGATGCCGAATCATGACGACGAGCGAAGTATGCACACGTTACATAGAATCGGACAACCCGTATGGAGAGATCATGTTGATGGCAAGGCAAAGCGGCTGCAAGCCGAGCGAGATTATATACGTACTTAACTGTTGTGGGCTTGAAACGCCAATGAATATTCCGGATGAATGCGAAGTTGTGGACAGGGTCAGAGACAAGGAACGCAGCCCTTGTGTTTTCACACCGGAGCTGGATGTAAAAATTATGGAGCTTAGAAACAGCGGACTGCTGCCGTCAAAGATTTCCGAACTGATAGGAATTGACGCCCGCAGGATATCGCGCCGCCTCCACACACTCAAGCGATGGCAAAAGTCCGGGAAGCCGGATTGTGCGGATACAGGGGGGGCCTAAAGTGATCGAAAACGGAATGCTCGTTAACCAGACGGCGTATGATACGCAATGCCGGGAACCGAAAACAGTGCGCTGCGCCTGCTGTGGGGAAAACGTCCCGGAATATGACGCTGTGGAAATCCTGGGGCAGACGATATGCGCGTTTTGTGAAGATGAATTCTGCGCGGCTCAATTCCCGGAACTGGGACAGGCGTATCTCTTAAAAAACGAATCGGAATACCTTCTATCAAGTTCTGATCATGACGACGAACTCCTGTTTTATAACTGGTGGTTGAACAGCCTTATAAAAACGGATCGGCTGTGCGTCCTGAAAGATGCGTATCAGAAGGAAAAGGCCGCGCATGGGACGGGATACAGCGAAAGCCTGGAACGGGACTTCTGCATCGATGCGGGTGATTGGAACAAATTCGTAAAGGCTTATTAAGGAGGTCAACATGTTAAAGCCATTTTCGGAGCTGATCAGCCTGGACCTGGCGGCCTATATCAGCAAAAAACCAACATTCAAATATGACAGGGCACAAGGGAAATCCGTGCCGACAGGGGAATATCTGGACTATTTGTCCTGGGCGGACGTTGTGATGCTTTTGTATGAAAACGGTGCGGAGCATGTACGTTATGATAACATCCCAAACGGACAGGGGCATCCGCTGTTCCTGTCAGAGGGGTCTGTGCCGGTCGTACGGGTATACGTGGAAATTGATAAGCAACGATATGAATTGACCTACCCGGTGATTGACGGCAGCAAAGACATTAAGATGGACGCCCTCGTGCAGTCTGATGTACATAACGCCACACAAAGAGCGTTTGTCAAATGTGTGGCGATCAATACAGGGCTTGGACTGCCGCTTTGGCAGAAGGAGGAGCGCCAGACGCAGGCAGCCGCGCCAAAATTTGATGAATCGATGCACTCTATCCAGGTCTGCATTGACCGTGTCAAGAAAAAATATGGATTTGCGGTATCGAGCTATGGCAGTGAACGCGATGTTATAGACGCGTTGGGCCTGTCGCAAAAACAGCTTAAAACCATCTTTGAGGCTAGCCGAAATCTTGCCGTATTGGAAAGTAAGCTGGACCGTATGACATGATTCGCAATCAGGACAGGTCGGGATGGTTTGGAGCGTCGGATACAGCAATGGTCATGGGGAACTGGACAACGCAGACGTTCCGGTCCTGGTGGCTGGTGAAGCTTGGAACCATATCGGAGCATTTTTCGACGCGCGCCATGGAAATGGGGAATCTTTTTGAAATCCCGATTATTCATGCGATAGAAGCCTTGGAGGGACGCAGAATCAAGTTGGGGAAACATCCAATCTATTTACCGCGGTACCGTATTCGCGCCAATTACGACGGCCTATGCAGCACGCTGATAGAGATTAAGACAACCAAAAAAATGTTTAAAAAAGTGCCGAAAGGATATTGGCAGCAATGTCAGGTGTTGATGTTTGCAGCGCGCCGGAAGCTGACGGAGCTATATGCGTATGAGCTGAACGATTTCGACTATGAAGCCCCCTATTTCCCGGAGATCGATCCGGGCAGGCTCCATCGGTTCGAGATCGCATATGACGACGCATTTATACACAGCGATTATCTGCCGCGTGTGGAAATCCTTGCACGGGCGCTGCGTGAAAGGAGGTATCCAATTGCGCCGGATTAAATTTGACGCAGCTAAATTTTGCATGGAAGGGATGGACGGATGGCTGATGCTGCGCGTCCCGACACGGTATAGGATGCCTGCGCGGGCGCTTGTGCAGGAGATCGCGCCCGACAAACTTTATGACGCGGAAATAAAGAGGCATCGACAAAAACGGTCGCTGGACGCCAACGCCTATTTCTGGCTGCTTTGCGGCAAATTGGCGGCTATTACCGGGATACCTAAAAACGAAATATATCAACAGTATATATGTGAAATCGGCGATAATTTTGAAATTGTTCCGGTTCGCAGCGACGCCGCTAAACAGTGGAAAAAAATATGGGAATCACGCGGGGAAGGATGGCTGTGTATCAGCCTGGGAACCTCAAAGCTGGCAGGATACATAAATTTATGCTGTTATTACGGATCATCGACCTATGACGCAAAGCAGATGTCGAGGATGATAGACCTGATCGTACAGGACTGCAAAGATCAGGGAATTGAAACGGCGCCGCCGGACGAGATTGCCCTGATGAAAGCGAGGTGGGCGGATGCACCGGATGACAAAGGCGTGTGATATCGCGCCGGAGGTCAAAGCGCAGGTATGGGACCGGGACGGCGGGTGCTGTATCTTCTGCGGCTCGCCGCATGCAGCGCCTAATATGCACTTTGTTCCGCGTTCGCACGGCGGTCTTGGAATCCCGGAAAACATCGGGACCGGGTGCATACGCTGCCATTCCATGCTGGACAACAGCGGTGACCGGACGGCGCTGCTTGCGGAATTTGAGGAGTATTTACGCGGCTTTTATCCTGACTGGAATATAGAAAAATTGATTTACAGGAAGTGACGGTATGCTTAATAAAGTAATCCTGATGGGCCGGTTTACCGCAGACCCGGAGCTGCGCCAGACGCCGAACGGCGTTTCAGTGACGTCGTTTCGGATTGCCGTCGACCGGAACTTTAATTCCAAAGATGGAGAGCGGCAGGCTGATTTTATCAATATAGTCGCCTGGAGACAGACAGCCGAATTTATTGTGCGATACTTTGTAAAAGGGCAGATGATCGCGCTTGAGGGTTCCATCCAAACGCGCAGCTATGAGGACAAAAACGGAAACAAACGCATGGCTGTTGAGGTTATAGCGGAGCATGTGTGGTTTGCCGGGGGCAAAAGCGACAATGGAGCGTCCGCGCGTCCGTCCAATCCGTGTGCGGATACGACAGATTTTTTAGAAATTTCATCTGATTCAGATGACTTGCCGTTTTAAAGAAGAAAACAGCGGTACCAGTATTAGAATAAGGATTTACTAAGGAGGTAAGCTGGTGCCTAACAGAATTATTAAAGAAAGCATCTGCGAAAGCATTGGATTGACAAATTGTTCGGTATTTGCACAAGAACTTTATAAACGGTTGCTGACTTATGCGGATGACTATGGGAGATTCAACGCTGATACCATGATTATGAGGGCGCGTTTGTTTCCAAGAGAGTATGAGGCTATAACAGAGCAAGACATCATAGATGCACTGATAGATATCGCGGGTAACGGAAAAATATCATTTTATACTCCGACCGGGAAAAAGGGCATATATGGCGCGTTCCCAAACTGGGCGCAGCATGAACGGGTGCGCGATTCTAAAAAAAAGTGTCCAGAACCAGACGATACATCCATAAATGACTGGTATTTGAGAAGGTTTATATCTAAAGATATGAAGCGGGCTGTTTTGGAGCGAGATAACATGAAATGTGCTGTCTGTGGAAAATACTTGACTTCATGCAAGGATATTGAACGATTCTTAAAGCTTGGACAGGGATTGTATCATATTGATCATATTGCTCCTGTATTGCAGGGCGGACGTGCTGCAATAGAAAATTTGCGGCTTATATGTCCTGAATGCAATCTCAAACGTAAGGGAGCGTTTACATTTGAGGCAATACTGCAAGAGATAAATAGTTCCGATTTCCCTGTTTTGCCGCAGATCGCCGCAAGTTGCGGCAAATTGCGGCCTGAATCCAATCCGAATCCAATCCAATCCGAATCCAAATCCGAATCCAAAATTATGCGTGGAGCTGAAAGCAGCTCCACGCCGCCAGTCGCCGAATTGCCTTTGAATGACGGGACGGTTTATTCCGTTTCCGCGGAGCAGTGCCAAAAATGGGCGGGCCTGTACCCTGCTGTCGATGTGATACAGCAGCTTAGAGCTATGACCGGGTGGCTGGATGCAAATCCTACTAAACGCAAAACGAGACAAGGAATCGAGCGATTTATCAATGCATGGCTTGCAAAAGACCAAGACAGGGGAGGTGTACGGTATGCAGCCGATAGGGGGCACAATCAAATTTTCGGAGTTCCCGGAGGAACTGCAGGCAGAAATAAGCCGACGCTTGGCACTGTCCTTGAGTGACCGTTTGCAGGAAGATTGCGACCGGATGAACCAGCAGCCCGGAGAACTGACGGGATATAACTGCCCTATCTGTATGAACCGGGGATACACTTACGTTGTCAGGGGCGATGATATGGTGCAGCGCCAGTGCAGTTGCCTTGAAGTCCGCCGCAGCATGAGGCGTATCCAGAAAAGCGGTCTTGCCAATTTGCTTGAAGCATCTTCATTTTCGGCATTTACCACCGATTACCCATGGCAAAAGACTTTGAAAGCTACCGCTCAAAAGTTTATTTCTGACTGCGAAAATGGGAAATGGTTTTATGTTGGCGGGCAGGTAGGGGCCGGGAAAACCCATATTTGTACAGCGATTGTCGGGAAGCTGCTGAATGAAGGGAAATCAGGGCGGTACATGCTCTGGCGCGATGAATGCGTCCAGCTCAAAGCATGCAACAATGACGATGTAGAATACAATCGCCTGATTGCGCCGCTAAAGTCTGTTGACGTTTTATACATAGACGATCTGTTCAAGACGGGAAATGGAAAATTGCCAACAGATGCAGATATAAACCTTGCGTTTGAGATTTTGAACCACCGGTATATCAACAAGCGGCTGGTCACAATTTTATCAGGCGAACACACGATGGATGAGCTTATCTCCATCGATGAAGCGGTGGGGAGCAGAATATACGAAAGAACAAAAGGATACTGCCTGATTGTGCCGAAAAAATTGGAATATAACTACCGTATGAGGTGAAAAAGGAGCGAGAACAAGGAGCATTACGGGGCGCGGTTGAGCCATTGGTACGGAGACACCAACACGCTTACTATCGACGCGGGCGGACTGTAAGCCCTTATTCGCTTCTACGAGACACACGACACAGATTTGGAGGGAACAGAGCATGGATGAAAGAACCTATTTCACCATCAACGAGAGCAGCGCGAGAACGGCGCACAATATGATGTCATTCAGGGACTACGCAGACGGCAGTACCACGGCGGAATACCGCAGGGCGGCAGACCGGGCCTATGACTTAGCCGACCGGGTAGCCGCAGGGAGCCCGGAGGAGGCAGAGAGGGCTTACAGGCTGGCGGCTCGATATGCGAAAAAGATGGCAGATTACTACAACCGGGAGGCCAGTATTGGCATGATGTGCCCGTCGGTTATGATTTCCGGCGCAGGCAATTTCCCGGTCAGGAAGAAAGAGAAACAAGTAGCTGCATGGGAGAGAAATTACCAGTTCTACGAGGACACGCAGAAAATCCTCAGCAAGATAGAGAGCATTCTCAACGGCAGGGGTATTATCAAGTCGGACGACGAGAGAGCTGTCGAAAAGCTGGAAGAAAAACTGGAGGATATGAAAACCTTGCATGAGCAGATGAAAGCCGTAAACCGCGCTATCCGGCTCAAGGACACGGAAGCGGGCAACGACGCGCTGCGGGAAATGGGCTACAGCGAGGAGGCCATCAAGGAGCTTCGTATACCGGACCTCAGTGGCAGGATTGGCTACCCGGAATACGCGCTCTCGAACAACAATGCCAATATCCGCCGGTTAGAGGAGCGCATTAAGGGATTGAAAGCAATCAAGGAGAGGGGCGGCTCTGAGCAGGAATACAAGACATTTAAGGTCGTAGAGAACACGGAGGCTATGCGCTATCAAATCATCTTCGACGGAAAGCCGGAGCCGGAAGTCCGCGACCTGCTGAAAGGCAATGGCTTCAGATGGGCACCGTCGCAGGGTGCGTGGCAGCGGCAGATCACCTCGAACGGCAGATATGCCCTTGACAAGGTTGTGGAAAAGCTGAAAGAGATGGAGGAGGCGGAACAATGACGGCAAGCCAGACGGGAGGAAACCATTCGCTTCGCTCGGAGGAACGCAGAAAAGGGAGAGTTCCCAGTCCGGCAGAATTTGTAATGTTGTGGCTGGCGCCGACGACGCGGGATTACAAGGACGGAACGGCGCAAACATGCCGGAATGTGCCTGTAAACGGCCTGTTGGGACGCGCGGTTCATCTGTATCCCACACCAATAGCTTCCGACTGGAAGAACCGGGGAAACAGGGATTACCGCAAAGGGCGGGAGTTCCAATTACAGACAGCGGTTGGTGGGAAGTTGAACCCGACGTGGGTAGAGTGGCTGATGAGCTTCCCCATCGGGTGGACAGACTTAGAAGCTTCGGAAACGCCGTAGTCCCGCAGCAGTTTTATCCGATTTTTCAGGCAATTGCCGAAGTGGAAAGGAATGATCATAAATGAGGAAAAGAAATCAATTCCTAATGAATGAACGATTAGGACGAACCTGCGATGAACGGATGCTGCCAAATATCAAAGAAGTAATTGCGGAGGCGCAGAGAAGGGTTGATCAACTGCATTCGATTTATGGGGATACAGCGCAATTAGGGAGCTTTGTTTCGAATTTACCTGGCGTTGGTTTTAATTCAGTGGTGCATTGTAAAGATTGCGGATATTATGAAACAGGAGAGGACAATTTGCCATATTGCCGCCATCCCGACAGCGGTAGATCAGAGCATCCGCAACCAGACGATTTTTGCTCCTATGGGAAACGCAAGTGGGGAGATGATAAAAATGAAATCTAAATGCATCAAATGCGGGGTAATAAAAGAAATTGTATGTACTGTAGATGGGAACCCGTGGTGTGAGGAGTGTTTTGACAAAGCGTTGGGGCCAGAAGAAATCATCGAACTGAAAACCGGGATGGAGGAATAGGAGAAATGGATTGCATTTTTTGCGGAGAGTGGTTCGTAAGTAGTGGAGATTCCACTATCTGTCCTCCTTGCGAGAGGGCGATGAAACGGTTAGGAATCAAAATGTCCCCTGACCGCCTCCGCCAACTTGTGCAGGCGGAGAAGGATGACGAGGAAATGCGGGGTGATGAGGAATGATCAACCAAGACCTACAACGAGCCATTGGGCAGACAGCACAGATAGAGCCGTGGGAGATTATAAGTGGATACGATTTCGGCTGTATATTCTATGCAAACCGGAAATGCAATCTGGATGGTGATTTTTGTCCAGAAGGGCCAGGGTGTCCGTATGAATGCCACCCAAGCGATTCTGACCGCATTCGCGAACTTATGCAGGCGGAGAAGGATGGGCGGATCGTGTTGCTGCCGTATAAGCGAGGATTTTGAGGAGGATTGTGAGAATGTACAGTGACCAGGATAAACATTGCCAGGAGTGTATTTGCGGAAGCTGCGACCTGAGAGGCACTGACGGATGCCTCGAGGGAGCGAATTGCTGCGACAAGTGCGATAATACCAGCCACTGTCGGCATTGTTGGTGGCATCCCAATGAATGGATTGAAGAGGAGGTTTAATGAGCATGACGAGGGAAAAAGCGATTAGAGTGCTGAAAAATTTTCTTGGACCAGACGATGAATTCCGTTGCGAAAGCCAAGAAGTGCAAGAAATGTGTGAGGCAATAGAAGTTGTCCTTTCCGCACTCACTCCACCCACTCAGGAGCAGAGAAGCTTGGAGGATTGAGGAACAATGGGGAGAGACAGATATTGAGTAAAACAAGATATCGTTGGTGGGGATACGTGAAAAATATCATTCGAAACTATCCGGCTCTTGAAGGGAAATGTTGTCATGGAAACGATCAGAATGAGCGGATGGCTGTGCAGCGAGCCATTGAGCAGACAGCACAGATGGAGAATGGGTTAGAGCGGATGAAGGTCATCGATCTCGTGTTTTTCAGTCGAACGCACACCTTGGAAGGGGCAGCAATGATGGTGCCATGCAGTTATGATACGGCGCAGAAATACCATGCGCAATTCATAAAAGCGGTTGCTCGCAACATGGGGCTATTGGGCTGAAAGTATACGTTAAAAAGCCATTTGCCTGTGCTATAATGACGTTAGAATTAATTCCATTCCGCCCGCAGGAGGCTATGAGGCATCCTATGCTGGGGAAACAGCAGCCTTGAGGACGCAGACGCACTAGAGCGTGAGCGAGCTAACGACAGGCAGGATTTAGCGGCGGGCATACTTAATGATTGGGAATACCGCGCAAAATGGTACAATGAAACGGAGGATGGGGCCAAAGCAGCCCTCCCGAAAGCGCAGGATATGACGGACGAACCAGACGAGGAAATAGGATGAAGCGGGGGGGGGATTGCGGTGGACAAAAACGATTTTTGCGATTTGATGAAAATTATCCTTGTGGCGCTTGCTTGCCCTTTATTGCTCCCAATAGTAGCGAATTCCCCAACGCAGGAAGAATTGGAATGACAAAGACACATATCATTGAAACGGACGATAACAGAGACATATAAATATAATGCTTGGAGGTAAATGGTAATGATGAAATGTAGCGTTTGTGGGTTTGAATTTGAAGCAGCCAAAGAAATCCATTATATTGCGCGCGTAAAAGGGAGCAAGGGATTTTCAAATTTATTTGGGGAAGAAGAATCTATTTTTGACGCATTTGACTGTCCAAAATGTGGCTGTCAAATTGCCGTACAAGAGCGGAAAAGAAAACTTGAAAAAGTTATGGAAGATGAGGCCAACACGGCCCTCCCGTATTGAGGGTGTGATGGAGTCTACTTACTCAAATAGAGAAAATGAAAGGAGGATATGAATTTGGCAAATAGAGGAGCGCCGCCAAAATACAAAACGCCGGAGGAAATGCAGGAGAAGATAGATACATACTTTGCAGAATGTAAAGGTGAAATCGTATATGATGCGTACGGAAAGCCGATGATCGATAAGAATGGAAATGTAGTACGCGAAGGCGCTGTGCCGCCAACAATGACAGGGCTTGCGCTTGCATTGGGATTCGCAACGCGAAAGAGTCTGCTGGATTACCAGGCGAAGCCAGATTTTGTATACCCGGTTACGCGAGCCAAGTCCATGATTGAGCGATATACAGAGCAAAGGCTATTTGACCGTGAGGGTGTGCAAGGGGCTAAATTCAGCTTAAGCAATAACTTTGAGGGCTGGAGCGAAAAGCAGGAGTTGAAAACGGAGGGCACGGTTATAAAGATCATTAATGATATCCCTAAAACGGAATCCGCGGATAAAAAATGACAAGATTGACTGATCTGATCGCACCAGCGTTTTATGATCTGCATTGGGATATATCAGAGGACAGGCATACGCATTATTGGCTTAAAGGCGGACGCGGAAGTACAAAATCGTCATTTATTTCGGTCGAAATTCCGTTGGGAATGGTGCAGGATAAACAAGCAAATGCAATTTGCTATCGCAAGTTTGGGAATACGCTTGAGTCAAGCGTTTATGCCCAACTGATATGGGCAATTGAGCAGCTTGGCATCGCGGAATATTGGACAATCAATAAAAGCCCTATGAGGCTTACATATCGTCCCACAGGACAAGTGGTTTTGTTTCGCGGGCTAGATGACCCAAACAAATCAAAGTCAATCAAACTGCCGCACGGGTATTTTAAATATATTTGGTTCGAGGAAGCGGATCAGTATGACGATATGGAAGAAATACGCAAAGTAACGCAATCTGTGATCCGCTCTAGTGGAAAACCAAAGGTATTTTATAGCTACAATCCGCCTAAAAGTGTTCAAAGCTGGATTAACAACGAGATTTTGATTCCACGCAAAGACCAGATCGTCCATCACAGCACATATCTGGATGTGCCGAAAGCTTGGCTTGGAGATCAGTTTCTCACGGAGGCCGAACATCTTAAAAATGTCAAGCCGGATGCATACCGCCATGAGTATCTTGGAGAGGTTACAGGGACAGGCGGCGAGGTGTTTGACAATATCAGATTAGAGGAAATCACAGAAGAACAGATTTTCCGGTTTGATAATATCAGGCAAGGAAATGACTGGGGATACGCTGCGGACCCTGCGGCGTGGGCTCGCTTATATTATGATAAAACGCGCAGATGTGTGTATTTGTTTGGAGAAATTTACAGCACAGGGCTTTCAAACCGCCGGTTATGCGAAGAAGTGCGAAAACGACGTTGGGAATACCCTGCATCGACTGCTGATAGCGCGGAACCAAAATCAATCGATGAATGTCAATCATATGGTGTACCGATGCGGGCGGCTGTTAAAGGCCCAGGCAGCATCGAAACAGGTATTAAATTTTTGCAGGACCTTGAAGCAATTATAATCGATCCGCGCAGATGTCCAAATGCAGCCAGAGAGTTTGCGACATACGAGTTGGAGCGGGACCAGCATGGAAACTTTAAAAGCAAATACCCGGATAAAAATAACCATATGATAGACGCCGTGAGATATGCGATCGAAAGTGATATTCCAAGAAACAGTGGATGGGCGATCTCCCATGATATAAAATTTTGAAAATGGAGGACCGGGATGATCCAACTGACGAAAAAAAAGCTTGATCAATATGACCAGAGGACAATAGGAGAGCTGGCTGAACTGGCAGCGCCGGCGCTCCGGCATCGTCAGGCATGTTGGCGGCGCGTAATAAGAAAATATGATCCAAATACCTTTATGGGGAACAATGAAACAGGGGAAAGGGTTATAATTCCGTTTGAATATTACATTGTTAAGATGTTTTCCGGGTATGTCGGAGGAAAAGCCCCGATGTATAATGTTGCTCCGCCGTCTGATACAAATATATATTCAACGGGGATATTAGGCCGCATAAATAAGCGCCTGGGCACAGGGAAAGCAATTGATCGTAAAAAGCAGGAATATATAGAAGAATACCAGGCGCAAATTTCTCGGATACAAAAATATAATGACGATGCCTCCCTTTTCTTCCAGGTGGTAAAGTCGTATGCAGCCACCAATGCTGCATTTCTTTATATTTTCCAGGAGGAAAATACGCAGGAAATTCGATATGTTTTGTTTGACAGCCAACAAACCGAATCGATCTGCGATGAAAGTACGCCGCCGCAACTCATTGGCGCTGTACGGACCTGGGTCAATTCGGACAAGCGCCAGGTAATTGAGAAGATTACAGCAGAGCGATATCAGCAATATATTCAGGGCAAGACGGGTTTTGAACTGGAAAAGGATGAGCCGTTGGCTTGGGGGGACGCTCCGATTGTAGCGTTTGAAAACCCGGATTGCGTTACAGTTTTTGAACCGTCTCTTGGTGAAATTGAAGCTTATGAGGAAAGCGAAAATAACGTCAAAAATATGACGCAATACAATGATTCAGACGCTAAACTTTTAATCAGCGGGTATTCCGACCCCTTGCCCCCAATGACGCAGGAGACTGAAACCGGCGAATACCGGAAAAGCCCGGAACGTGAGGCGTTTGAAAAGGCGCTTATAAAGGCAAGGACACTGTTTGTCGGGCAGGATGGGCTGCTCAAGGATATCAGCTATGATGGGATTTTGGCAGTACAGGCACGCCGTCATGATAATATTACCATGCTGTCTGGCGTACCCAATATGACAGACGAAGCGTTCAGCAATGCAGATAATGCAAGCGCGCTCGGATATAAGCTTTATGCGATGGATCAATACGCAGCGGACTTGGACCGGGAACTCAAAAAGGGGTATTTAAGGCTTTGGGAGATCATTACAAACCGTCTGAATCTGATTGACAAGCGATACAATTTCCGCGATATTCAAATCACCTTACAGCGCAACATTCCAACAGATAAAGATAAATCGATTGCGCGCGGCATATCTCTGTTTAAGTCCGGCGCGGTAAGCCAGGAAACAGCGATCAACGAAATGCAGATTGAAGTTGATGCAAAGGATGAAATTGAGCGTGTGAAGGCCGAAAAAGACGCGGAATACACCGAGGCAATCCAGCGAGGGGAACAACAGGAGATGCCAATAAACAATTCGGAAACTGATCCGGAAAGCGAACGCAGCAATGACAGATCAAACGTATAGTAAACAATTTTGGCGCTTTGCAGACGCCCAGGAAGATTCGCTCATGCGATATATTGAATCCCTCGATATTGCGGATCGTACAGCGCAGGTTTTTTACAGATTCCGGCCGGATGAGCTTGACGAATTGATGACGCCAACAGCGGTATCCCGGTTGCATCGTGAAACAGAAAGCTGGATTCAGAACGGTCTTGATGAACGCAGTTGGCGCCTGCTTGTACGTGATATTCAAAATCGCAGGCAAATCCGCAATCGTGAAGCTCTTGCAATTTGGTTGTTGGCGGCGTTCAGCGTTTATTATCAGGATATTTATTTGCGGACAGGGCAGATGATAGAGGGTATTGCGGAAAATACATACAGGATCGCTTTTGAGGATGCACATGCAATTACAGGGACAGGCCGTTGTGTTCCCCCCGGCCAAAAGAATATCAACGAATGGATGAAAGATGTAACGCCGTCTTTTGGACGGACCTTTATAAATATGCTGTGGATTGAAGCGTTGTACAACCGGGACACACTTTTAGCGCGTTATCAAACGGCAGGGGAGAACGGTGCGCATTTTGATCCTGACAGCTTGGAAAATCAAAGAAAATTCAAAAATATTGAAAAGCGCCTTTTAGCGCGGTCGAAGCCGACATCATCAGAGCCGCAGGGGCACCATGGGATAATTGATAAGCAAATGACCTCTATTACTGGACGATCAGTGATGAAAGCAATGAAGGATGCGAAGATCAGCAGGTATCGCTTTATTGCGGTCATTGACAGTGTGACAACAGATGCTTGCCGTGCCTTGAACGGACAGATATTTTCAATAACTGAAGCCAAGTTCGGCGTCAATGTTCCGCCAATCAGTATAGATGGCAGCGGCAACCAAATTCCCCATCCATGCCGCTCCATCATTCGGGCAATACCAGACGCGGCGTTTCGAAAAGATGCCGAAACGCGAGAAACGTAAATCATTGGGAATTAAATATCAGAGGTGGAAAAATGAATATTGATGAACTGATAAAGGCTAAAAAAGCGGAACTTTTGGCGCTCGGGAAAGAACAGGCGCAGAGGGAGGAGGAAATTACAGAGGAATGGTATAAAACGCATGAACGCAATGGATATGACGGCGGGCCTGTTTTGCAGTTGAAGGCATTGAATGAGCAATTCTCAAAACGTTATCTCGAAATAATGAGAAAATACGAACAGAAATTAAAAGATTCAGAAGATAAAAAATAGGGGAGTGATTGTGATGTATATTCCGCCTTTTGTATGCGGCGTTTTGGCTACAATCGGCTGTGAGATTCTGGCGCTGTTTATTTCAGTTGCTATATTGTACCGAAAGGCACATTCAAATACAAGCGGCAAAAGGTAGGCAAAATTTGAGAGGAAAACTATCAAAATATAGAAATCCTCTTTTCTTTTGCCACAAGATATTGTATAATAGGAGGGGGTCAGAATTGTAAAAAACGGTTGGTATTATTGTGACCACTGCGGTAAGCGAGCCTTTCCGGTTCGTCCCGATACACGTCTGATCAATTATTTGTATTTTTGCAAAAATTACAGATGTCCAAAACGGCATCAGGTGATTAACCTTGATGTCAAAGAAGAATTGAATATGTTGAGCCGATGAGCCTTTGAGCCGATGAGCCTTTGAACAGTCCACTTTTGAGCGGGCTGTTTAAAGGCTCTTTTTATTTGCCGGCGGGCGTAAAACGACAACAGCCGAAGGGCGTAAAACTTAACGGAGGATGAAAATGGGAGAATCTTTCAGCAAACAGCAGGGCAATCAGGAATTTGAACCGAATCTGCAGACACCACAGCAGGATGAAAAGGAGACTGGACAAAACCGGCATCCGGATTTGCAGCGTGAATCGTCTGATCTTGACAAAAGGCAACCGCCCGAATCAAACAGAACATTTACACGTGATGATTTCAACCGAGCGGTTGCTGCGGAGCGCAGAAAGGCGGCCGAAGAAGCCCGCAACGCGGCTATGCAGGAATTTGAGGAAAAGCAGAACAAAGTCAAACAGCGCCAAGCCGAAGCGGAAAAGTTTTCAAAGCTGCAGGCCGAAGAACAGGTAAGGGTTTTGCAGGAACGTTTAGAGACGCTTGAGCGTGAGAAAACAGAAATCCAGCTTCAACGGGAGGCGGACAATCTCAGGCAGAAAGCGATTGAAAAGGCAACGGCCGCAAAGCTGCCGATCTCCTTTGTCAGCGATATTGATTATCGCAATATCGACGCTGAAAAACTGGATGATCTGATTCAGGATCGATGGAATGATTTTAATCGCGAAGTCGAAAACCGTTTGAATGAAATTCTGCCGAATCGTACTCCGCAGACGCATAAAGAAATCCCGGACCCGTATGCGTGGCAAAAGCCTTCGCAGCCGGCGGGACAGCGCAAACCATGGGAAAAATTTACGAACAGATAGGAGAATGAAAAATGGCGCTTAATTACGCCGAAAAGTGGCAGCCTGAGCTGATTGACATTTTGATTCAGGGTACTTTAACCAGCCCTTTTATTACCACGAATGTCCGTTGGCTTGATGCAAAAACATTCCATTTTACACAGATGAGCACAAGTGGATATAAGGAGCATTCGCGTCAGGGCGGCTGGAACCGCGGTACATATTCACAGACAGATGTACCGTTTACGGTTACACATGACCGGGATGTTGAATTCCTGGTTGATAAGGCGGATGTGGATGAAACAAATAAAACCGCCTCCATTCAAAATATCACTGAAGTATTTATATCGACAAGGCAAGTTCCGGAAACAGACGCCTATTTCTTTTCAAAAGTTGCGGCGCTGGCAAAAACAGCAAACCTTTCAACAAGCACCGCGCTTTCTGGTTACACGAAAGAAAACGTATTTTCAAAGATCAAACAGGCGATTGGCCATGCAAAGCTGCGCCGCTATAAGCAGGGAGGCGGCCTGATCTGTTATGTGCGAACAGAGCTGATGGATTTGCTCGAGCTGTCATCTGAATTCACCAGCACAGTCAACCTTTCTCAGGTGGCCAGCGGCGGCCGCAGCATCGAAACACGCGTCACATCGATCGATGGCGTTTCTATTCTGGAGGTAATCGATATCGATCGTTTTTGTGACAAATTTGAATTCACAAACGGATTTGCGCCGGCTGCCGATTCGCATTATATCAACATTCTGGTTGCAACACCCCGAACCACCTTTACAGTTCCGAAGATTGCCAGTATTTATACGTTTGCACCCGGCGAGCATACTCAGGGCGACGGCTGGCTTTATCAAAACCGGGCTTATTGGGATACTTTCGTCATGCCCAACGGGGTAGATGGTAAAGTTGACAGCATCTATGCAGATGTGGACACCGCAACAGTCACATCGGAGGATGATGGTGGCTGAATTGAAAAAATATTTAAGGAGATGGAAAAATGCGTCTTGTAAGGCTCAATAAGGTCATTGAAGTAAACGACCCTGATCGCATCCGGGATTACAAGCTTCTTGGATATGTGGAGGAAGGCGATGTACAGCCAGTAACGCAGCCGGGCCGTGAACCGATTCCAATCAAGCCGGCGGAATTGGGAGAGATATCCGCGGAAAAAGAAACGCGCAGAGGCCGGCCGAGGACGGTTAACGATCTGTGATAGGAGGCGGCGGTATGAATGTCCAACAGCAAGTTGAAAAGATCAAACGGCAGCTTGGGATTTCCGGCGATGCAGCAAATGATCTGATCATTCGCGACCTTTTTGAAGATTGGAATGCCGCCGCCTTATCAATTTGCAATCGGGATGAAGCAACGCCCGTAATGCAGGCTGCGGTATGTGATGCGGTAGCCGCTGCGTTCCTTCGGAGGGGCGGGGAAGGTATGACGGGCTATTCCGCCGGCGGTCAGTCATACAGCTATGAGGATATTCAAAAAAAGCTATATGATCGGTTGATATCATCGAATCAGAGGGTATACCGTCTATGATCATTAAAGACATGCAGCGTATTTGGATTACAACAAACCGCACAGTCAACCATTATGGAGAAATACAAAGCCACTACACGGATTTGCGTACTGAATGGGTTAATGCGCAGTTCGTTTCAGATGAGCTTGAGGCCAAAACATACGGCGAAGTAACAAACAGCGTCCTTAATATTCGTACAGATACCATTCCGTCGTACAGCAAAGGCGATCACATTTATTTTTCTGAGCCGGAATCAACAGGTATGGTAGAAATTGATGACGTCGAATATATGGAATATCCGCCGGGGGATTATGCGGTTGAAAGCGTAAAGCCAGCCTATATCGGAGGTACTCATATCAGGAATCCGACTATTTGTACGGCGCGGGTGGTAACAAAATGATCAAAGCGAAGATTAAACGGAAAACCAAAGGTCAGGGGCTTCAAGGGGTGAAGGCACAAATCTCGTCCGCCGTCCGTCAGGGAGTTGAAGCCGCTGCGAGAGACACCGCCAGACTTGCCGTTCAATTTGCGCCTGGACCTGTAAAATCGGCGATCCGCGTAGAATTAATTGACATGAATTCAAAGGATGTAATTGCGGCGCGCGTGTTCAACGACACAAAAGTGGTTCCGTGGAGCAGCTACACAGAGTTTGGAACAGGACTCTATGTCGATAACGAGGGCATCAATGATGCAATCCGCTTAAAACGGGCAAAGCGCATTCCTTGGTACATTCATGTGTCAATGGTTCCCAAATCATTCGCTCGATATGGATATCCGCTTGTCACCGGCCAAAATGGCGAACAGTATTGGGAGGTAGACGGCATGAAACCGCATCCGTATATGATGCCGGCGGCGTTCCAAAATCGTGACCGGAATGTACAAGCGGTATTGCAATCGATACAGGAGATGGTGAGGAGTGTAACAGGATAATGTTTCCGCCATATAAAATTGATCGTGAATTATTGACCAAGGTCATTCAACAGAAATTGACCGAGGTGGAAACTCTCGGAAGCGAGCGTGTATTGCTCGAAAATCCGGGGACAACGGCAAAGTTCCCGGTCTGCGTATTATATAACTTCCAGGCGCGGCCCCAAAACTTCAAAGCGTCCTATGCGCTGTCAATCACAATAGAGGTATGGGCGCGGGAATATTATGAAGCACAGCGGATATATCAGCAGGCTGCGGACAAGCTGTCGGAAATCAATTTCGTTGAGGTGGCGCCAACGCCGCAAACAAAAGACCCAATTACCAAAAAGCAACGCTATGGCAGCACATTTGAAGCTGGCTGGAGCGCGATTAAAAACACTTTTTATGTGAACAGGAGTTGATAAAATGGCACAGAATGATCCAAGTTTGACCCCACCCGTAGCATCAAAGTTTACAGAGCTTTGGTATGCATCAACAGAGGATACAAGTCTCAAACAAGTATTCGGCGTTCAGTCCATTCCTACAGTTATTTCTGCGTCAGAAGATATCACATATCGGACGCTGGAATCTGACACTGAATTCAGCGTACCGGGTGTGCGCCCTTATGAAACCATTGAAATCGAAACGCTCTACTATAAAGAGCAGTATGACGCCCTCAAGGCGTTGGAAAGCGCCGGCACAATCCCCTGGTGGTATGTAAAGCTCCCTGATTCTTCGGCTGGAACAAGCGGAAAGCCAACTGTCATCAAATGGCGCGGCGCTCTGTCGGTTGCGTTGTCCGAAATCGCGTTGGATGACATGATCCGGTCGACTCTTACGATTGGAAAATCGACAGTCCCGGAAACAATCGAAGGTTTGCCGTCAGAAGGTTGAGCTATTAAGGAGAAATACGAATGCTTTTAAAAACGAAAAACACCGAATTTGAGACAGAATATACGATTGGCGCTTATACGCGGCTGAAAAAGGAGCTTAAGTGTGACAACTTGCGGACGGCGCTTCTGGTTGCGGCCAAGAGCGAAGATTATGAAACCTTTGCCCGTTCTATCATGGCCTTTTCAGGAGGTCATATCAATCGTATGGATGATGCCTATATGGCGATTGATACATATGTATTTGAAAATGAGTCGACGTATTTTGAGGCGTTTATCCAGCTTGTCGCAGAAATCGGAGAAGCCGGTTTTTTCAAAGAAAAGAGAACGCCGGAGGAGCTGCGCAAGATGGCCGAGGCTCCGGATTTGGCCATCGATATGGACGCGCTTACAGCGGAGGCGGTTCGCATGTTCCGGGGCGAGGCTCTTGGGAAGATGGTGGCGGAAATGGCCGGTACTATTCGGACTGGTGCGAATACATCGACGATCTCCGACCCGCTGCCTATGAAAGCGGAATAAAACCGCTGGAATTTGAGGCCATGACCGTGCAGCAGGTCGCGGAGTACCTTGAAGCATATAGCCGCAAACGGCTGGATGATTTTAAGGAACAGGCGATCCTGCTGCAAGGCCAGGCATTCCAGATTACATCAGGTATTGCGCAATTGCTTGATAAAAAAGCAAAGTTCCGTGGTTTGGATAAGATTTACCCCGAATTGTTTGGAAAGAAAAAAATAGATATCTCCACTATGACGCCGGAGCAGATAGAACGTGCGACAGTCAATGCGTGGAGTGTATTTTTAGGAATCTAAGCCCCTAACAGAGCCTTGAGCCGTGGCGGATTCATACCAGGATGGTGGGCATGTATGGGACAGGCAATTACAGTTGAAGAACTTCAGATCGTCATTTCTGCACAGGTCAAAGATGCATTGCAGGGAATTCAGCAGGTCATGACCAAGCTCCAGCAGATGATGAACGTAAAAATGCCGGACTTGCAGCGGCAGATGCAGAGTATCACGGTGCCCATGCAGCAGGCATCCGCGCAGGTCCGGAAAACAACTGAACAGAGCAGCGAAGCTGTGCGCAAATCAACAGAAGGCAGCAAGAAAAGCCTTGAAAGCCTTTATGCGCAGTTGGGACAACTGAACGCCCGGTTGGAAAATCAGCGAAAAATCTATGATGGGTTGGTTGAAAAGTCGCGGTCCATTTCTTTTAAACATGGAGATAACAGTCTTGAGAGCGCAAGGATTGAAAAAAGTCTTTTGACTGCGGCCGAGACGTATGATCGTCTAAAAGCCAAATCCGATGCAGTTCGTGCGGCCATTGCGAAACTGAAAGAACCCTTTGAGCAGGCGGCGTTGGCCGCAAACAAGTGCGCGGTTTCAACGGAGAAAGTCACCGGCGCTATGGCGGGGAGCGATCCTGCGTTAAACAAAAGCGAACAGGTTATCCGGCGCGTACAGGAAAGCATGGAGAATCTTGCTAAATCTACGGAAAAGTACAAGGATATTGGGAAATCATCAGTATTATCAGTCAATAACATTTCAAGTGGATTTGCAGAGACGAATGCACCGGCAGAGCAGATTGGAAAGACACTCCAACGTATCAAAGGAACCGTAGAACAAGCCGGGAGATCAATTGAAAAGTATGGAACTGTAGAAAAAGCAGTTGTAAACAAAGTAGCAGGCGCTTTTGAACAAGCGGCAGCAGCAGCGGATAAGTATACTACTGCAACAGAAAAAGTAGCAGGCGCTGTAACTGGAGCAACTGCCCCATTAAATAACAGCGAACAGGTTATCCGGCGCGTACAGGAAAGCATGGAGAATCTTGCTAAATCTACAGAGAAGTACAAAAATATTGGGAAATTACCGATTAATGATTTTTCAGGCGGATTGGCAGAAGCCAATGCGCCCGCGGATCAAGTTGATAAGACAATCCAACGTGTCAGGGACGGTACTGAACAGGCCAGAAAATCCACGGAGAAATACGGGAAAGCGGCAAAATCTGCCGCGAGTAAAGCAGCGGGAGCATTTGAAAAGCTGGGCAAGGTGATAAAAAATGCCCTGATTATTGGAGTGTTTTACAAGTCTTTCCGCAGTTTGTTTAAATTCATTTCAGACGGAATTAAAGCAGCTATTTCCGCGCCTGAAATTGAAAATATGTTCAACGTGGCGTTTGGAAGTATGGCATATCAGGCGGATCAATTTGCGCTGCGTCTCAAAAAGGCGTTTGGCGTAGATCAGATTGCGGTTAAGCAGATGCTTGGCACTTTCCAAAATTTCAATGATTCAATGGGAATTGGAGCGCAGACAGCTTATAAGATGTCAACGACTCTGACCCAATTGGCCTACGATATGGCGTCGCTCTATGAAATGGACGTCAATCAGGTGTATGAAAACCTGCAATCCGGGCTGCAAGGAATGCCGCGCGCATTGTACAAATATGGTATCGCCATCACAGACGCAAATATCAGGCAAACCGCGCTGCGGTATGGAATCGGAGAGACTGGGCGGGAACTGACGTCACAGGAAAAAATTATCGCCCGATACATAACTATTTTAGAACAGACCAAGAACGCGCAGGGAGACATGGCACGCACCATCGAGTCACCGGCGAACCAACTGCGCATTTTAAAAAGCCAGTTGACAGCGGCCGGCCGTGCGATTGGACAAGCGTTCATGCCGTTCATTCAAGCTGTTCTGCCGTTTTTGAACGCATTGGCGGTTGTGCTTGAACGCGTGGGGAATGCCCTGGCGCGTTTTACATTCCGTTTGTTTGGGCGCGATTTTGACGCCGAAATGAAGGAGAAGCAAGAAGCTCTGAAAAATTTGGGCGACAGTACGGGAAGTGTGGCAGGAGCGCAGGAGGACCTTGCAGACGGCATCAATGATGCGAAAAAGTCTGCGAAAGGCGCGTTGGCGCCCTTTGATGAACTGACCGTGCTGCAAAAAGATATGGCTGATGCATCTGTGCCGGACATGTCAGGCGGGGCATATGAGTTTCCAGATCTGCCTACGCTTGAGCCGCCGGAGGGTGAATCCCCATATGAAAAGATGGCCGATAGAATACTGGCAAAGTTTACAGAAATATTTAATGAGATCAGAACGTTTTGGGACAAATACTTTGCAGAGCCTTTTGCACAGGCGTGGGCTAAAATAAGCCCGCAAATTGAAAAGCTTAAAGACACTTTCGGGAAAATATTTGCCGACATTTTAACACTCGCGCAGCCATTGACAGATTGGTTTTATAATAATGCAATTCCAATGTTGCAGCAGTTAGTAATAACAGGCGGTGATGTGCTGGCAGGTCTTTTGGATAGCATTAATATGGTTATTCTAGACATCTGGAATGCCCTTTTCCCAATGATACAGGCATTTATAGAATTGGCGCTGCCGGCCATTACAGATTTTGTAACAGAATCGATAAAAACCTTTGGAACTCTATTCGATGAAGTCAAAAAAATATTTGATTTAATTTGGACGGGAGCTATAAAACCTGCATTGGACTTGATCTCACAAATTTGGCAGGACCTTATGCAGGACATTAAAGATTTATGGGATAAGTGGGGCGTAACCACTTTTGAGAATATTCGTGAAACAATTCGAACCATATCCGGATTGTTTCAAAAAACTTGGGAAACGGTTTTAAAGCCTATCTTTGATAAAATATTTCAAGTGCTTGGGGAATTATGGACCGAGCATTTGAATCCATTGCTGGTCAAAATTGGAGATTTTGTAATGACACTCGCAAATGCGGCGATGGATATCTATAACCAGTTCATTGCACCCATTGTAGGATGGTTTATTGAAACCCTAGGGCCTGCGATTTCAGAAACGGTCAATGTGATAATAGATGTAGTCGGGGGACTTTTAGGAGCGATTTCAGATGTTGTTGGGAGCATTTTAGATGTATTGGGTGGGGCCATTGATTTTATAGCGGGAGTATTAACAGGCGATTGGGATCGTGCATGGGATGGCTTGGAAAGGACATTTACAGGTGCGTGGGATGGAATGGTTAAATTTTTTTCTGGTGTATGGGAAACACTCACTGGGTTATTTGATACTCTGATGGAATCAGCAAAAAATGCAGCGGATCGTGTTCTTGAATTTATAGGACTTAAAGAAAAGACGAAAGAGGCAGCAGATGAAGTTGGAGAAGCAATCACAACTGGAACAGAGGAGGGGATCAAGAAGAATTCCAACAAGCCGCAAAGTGCGGCGGTTGATATGATGGACCAATCGATAAAAGGTGCCAAAGAAAAGGCTGGAATTCATTCACCATCGACAGTATTCGCAGAGATTGGTGAAAATTTAATTTTGGGATTGGCAGAAGGTATCCGAAACGGTACATCTACAGCACTTTCATCTATCCAAGAGCTTGTAAATGGCCTGCGGGACGCGCTCCAAACGGCATTCTCTACAATGGATTCTATGGGCGGCGAAGGTGTTGAGGTTGGTATTATGCCTGGACAGGGCGGCATGTTCTATCAGTTTGGAATGCAGCTCATGCAAGGATTGTCAGCGGGAATAACGGCTGGACAGGTGCTTGTAACACAGGCAATTGTTGCGGCCGCTGATACAATCAAAACTGATTTTAAGACACAATTTGAGATTGAAGAATTGTCAGGAGTGTTCACAGAGTACGGACGGACGTTTGATGAAAGCCTTGCAACAGGTATTACCGATAACACAGAATTTGTCTTGGAAGCTTTACAGGGCCTTGCCGAAACTATTGATGAACACTATGCGGAATTCATGGAAGAATTCAGCGGTACTTTCGCGGAAGATATGGACGAATTGTATGAAACCTTATCGGATACGGTTTCGAGCATGGAGGAATCTGTAACTGATGCGACATCACAAATGATTAATTCAATCTCCCGCCTGATTTCACGCATTGAAAAAGCGATAGACCGTCTGTTAGAACTATATGATCTTGGCGGATCATTTGGCGGCGGATCAGGTCGGGATAAAGATAAGTCAAAAACTTCTGGCTCCGGAGAGCGTTCGATATCAGGTCGCACCTTAGATATTCCCCAGTTGGCAAAAGGAGCAGTTTTGCGGCGCCCAACAATTGTCAATGTAGCAGAATATGCAGGAGCTATGAGCAATCCCGAAATCGTTTCACCGCGTAATATTATGTATGATACGGTTGTAGAAGCTAATGCTCCATTAGTATCAGCCATGTCGCAGATAGCGAATCGAATTATTACTGCCATAGAAGAAAATCAACCAATAACAGAAATAGGGGATGATATCATTTATGCAAGCGCCAAGCGCGGCGCGCGAAAATATAACCGCATGATCGGTTCAATTATATAAGAACAGGAACGCCCCGTTATTTACGGGGCGTTCCTGTTCTATCGCAGTTTATCTCTTATATCATATAATGTATCTAATATTTCGCTGATGGCTTTTAATAATGATGCAGATAACATAGTAGAAAGTGCCATTAAAATAAATGCAATAATTAGAGTGAGAAGTTGATTGAATGGTAATGAGGCCCTATCTAAAGTGGAAAGCAGAAAAGCAAGAAATAATATGATGCCTCCAATAGTTCCAGCCAAAATAATCAGTTTCACAAGAACATCCAGGACTTCAACAACATTTGAACGGTTATAGGTTTTAACTAATCGAACCTCTTTTGATTCTTGCACTGGATTCGTACTATTTTGGGTTGATAAGATGTTTAAGGCACAATCAGAGCACAATCCAAGCTTTTCAAATTCGGCCGGGATTTCCTTGCCGCAATTTTTGCATGTCATGGTTTACTTCCCCCCATTGGGTTTTTTACGGATAATAGGGGTTGGGTTTAAACAAGAGCGTAATTAAATCGATCAGCCATCCAATACCTAAAAGACCGCCTGTACATAAATAAACAATTCCAAGTAAAATTTTGCCTTCATAAAATTTATGCACGCCCAAAATGCCAAGGAAAAGACAAAGGAAAAACGCGACCCATTTATTTTTTGCTTTTACACTTGGACCGGATGCAGTTACTGTATTCGTATTTGTATTCGTGTTATTTATAATAATTGTTGGCGGTTGTGGAGCGGCTTGATTTGCTGATGCAGTAGTAACTGAAATATCTTGATCCTGCGACATGGGAGTTCCACAAGAAGGACAAAACTTTCCCGTTGATTCTGTGCCGCATTTAGGACAAAGCATTTTCTATTCCTCCAATCAATAACCATTATCTTTTAAACTTTTTCAATATTATACAATATATTTATACTGATGTCTACTAAAATTTGGTTTTATCTTGACAATATACACTATAAAAAGTATAATTTTGGTGCTAAAGGTAAATTTTAAATGGTGGAGGAAAGAGAATGAAAAAAGTGATATGTTGTCTAACCTCAATTATGTTAATCGGATTTGCTGGCTGTGCCAATGATACAAATCAAACCCATGAAGAAACAAGCAGTAGTAACTATGGACAGGTTACAACACAATCCAGTGAAATAACTGCATCTGGTTCCCTTGAGGCACAAGAACCGGCCCAAACTTCGCAAGAAAGCGGAGAGGTGATTATCAATGAGCAGGTGCTTGTTGACGAGAATGGGATTAAAATTACAGCAACAGGATTTGATGAAGGTGGAATATTTGGTCCTGGAATTAAACTGTTAATCGAAAATAATACAGATACGGATTTAACTGTACAAGCAAGGAATGCGTCTGTTAATGGATATATGATTGATACATCCATTTCGGCGGAAGTTGTTGCAGGCAAAAAGGCGAATGATACAATTGACTTTATGGAGTCTGATCTTGAAACATGCGGGATTACAACATTGGCTGATTTTGAATTCTCTTTTCATATTTTTTCAACTGACGATTGGCAGGAGTATTTGGATACACCGATCGTCCAGGTGAAAAATGCGAGTGTAGATTCATATAATTATGAATACGATGATACGGGTACCCTTCTTTATGAAGGTGAAGGAATTCGTATAATTTCCAAGGGCATGGCAGAAGAAGGATCTTTCCTTGGCCCAAATCTCAAACTGTTTATAGAAAATCTAAGCCAACAGGGAATAACTGTTCAAGCCCGTGACGTTTCAGTGAACGGATTCATGGTTGATACATCACTTTCCGCAGAGGTACTTCCTAATAAACGAGCTAATACAGAATTAACCTTGATAGAGTCTGATTTAGAGGAAAATGGAATTGCAGCAGTAAACGAAATTGAATTGTCTTTTCACATCTTTGAATCGGAAAGCTGGAATGACATTATTGATACAGAGAAAATAACGATTACATTCTAATACTTGGACTGAAATTGAAAAGGGCCGGGAAAGCTTTCCCGGCCCTTTTCTCTATTTATTATTTACACTTGGTTTGTTTGATCCGTCTCGTCATCTTTAGAAGGCTGGACGGCAAAAAACGGCGTCAACAATTGGGCAGTCGAAATGCCAGTAGCTTGACTAAGGCGATCAAGAATTTTAAGGTTAGTATGAACTTCTGCTCGCTCGATTTTCGCATAGCTTTTAACACTAGTCTTGATGCGGAATGCTAATTCCTCTTGACTGATATCATTGATTGTGCGATATTCCAAAAGGTTGCACGCCAAAATGACCCTAGATTCATCGTACTTCATAATTATTTCCTCCCGCCTCGTTATATGACGATTTATGGAAATAATTGTATAAATTAGTCGTATTTTGGCGCAAGAGCGATAAGACCCTTGACAAACTTTTTTAACTGTACAGTTAAAAACACAAAACAGGGTGGCGCACGCCACCCTGTAAATCTGATGTCTTGTTTATTATTGAGCCTTTTTAAGCTCTGTGATCTGTGCAGTATGAGTTTTTACAGTACCTTCCAAGGTACTCACGCGTCCTTTGAGGCTGTCGACCTCCTTGGTAACAGACAGCTTTTCAATAATTTCGCTGTGTTGCTCGGCGATCAGGTTGATTTTGTGATCTTGATTTTCAATAAGTACGCGGGTGTGTCGGGCTTCTTCCTCGATTTTGTCTAAGCGTGCATTGATAGGTTCCAGCTTGACATCCATAAGCTTTGCAATTGCAAGCAAATCGTTCTGATCCAGCATCCAGCTCAACTCCTTTTCTTTACTATAGCATATCCATAGGCGGGCATCAAGGCTTGGGTTCATCTTCCGGGGTGTATTCCAAAATGTCTCCGGGCTGACAGTTAAGTAATTTGCAAAGTTTTGCAATTGTACGAGTGTCAATGTCCCCCCCTTCTTTGATTTTTTTAAAAGTAGCTTGTCCAATGATATTATCTCGTTTCAAAGTATAAGAAGTAATTCCCTGATTAGCCATCATTTTTAAAAGTTTATCATATTTTATAGGCACAATAAAGCCTCCTTTCCAATGGATATTATATCTCTGTTGAATCCCTATAGATAGTGATAAAACATACAAATAATATCACTAATTATTGTGATAAACGTCAATTGAATATCTCTAAAAATAGTGATATAATATAATCACAGGTTGAGGGAAGGCAGACGGGAAGAAGCGAAAGTCTAACCAAGAAGGCAGCGTAAAGCCGGGAACGGATGAGGAATACGGTTCCACAAAGCCCCCCGGTCCTCAACCAGTAGCAAGGGAGAGAGCAACCAAGGAAGGGAGGGGTTGCGAATGAAGTTTAGAGACTTTCAGCGGCTGACCCCAGCAGAGCGAAAAGCCTACTGGGAATCATATAAAAAGCGGCTGACTGGCGCAACAGTCAACCGCTAAACCGCAAGGCTAGCCCCTAGCAAAAGCCTCTACCTTGCTACCTCCATTATACCGAAAAGAAAAGGAAAAAGCAAGCGGAGGTATTCTTATATGGACATCATCAACAGACTTGAGGAGATTCAAATGCAACTGAGAGGATTGTCGGGGATTTGTTCAGTTATGGCAGATGCGATTTTAGAAGGGCCAAACATACCCGATAAGGGTTGTGGGAACGGGTTGTGGCTGATCGCAAGTGTTTTGGATAAGCATCAAAAAAATATGGAGGAAGTAATAGATGTGCTCCATCAACAGAATAGGGAAGGGGCTGCATGAATCAGATCAAGGTAAAAATTGCTTGGCTGCGAGATTTGGCCGGTTCTAATGGAAATGTAAAAAAACAGAGGAGAACGCGTAACACGGTCAAAAATTCACAAAAAAGTTGCACAAATTTTTCAGACAAATAAGGGATACGTTTGGTTTTGTAAATTAGTGTGTTAAATCATTTCAGGCGTCAGACTGTTTCAGTAGTGTTTGAAACTGTTTCAGTATTGAGGAATATTCATTGGAGTTCGTCAAAATGCCGAAAAGCACTTTTGACAAAAAAGGATTAAGTATCCATAATGAATACAGTGAAGCGCGCGGAAACTGATGAAAGGAGAATGCAAATGAATGACATTATGAAAATTGACGGAATCGAGTGCTACGAGAAGGACGGTACAGCTTATTTGAAGCTGGAGGCTGTCGCGCGTGGGTTGGGTTTTACCGAAACAAAAGACAGTAAGGATTATGTGATGTGGCGCAGGGTAGACGGATATCTTGCAAATCTTGGTTTCGGCACTTCTGCCGAAAGGCCCGATTTCATCCCTGAAAATGTCTTTTACAGGCTGGCCATGAAGGCTAAGAACGAAGCGGCCGAAGCGTTCCAGGCTAAGATCGCGGACGAAGTCATCCCCGCCATCCGTAAACACGGCGCGTATATGACGCCCGAGACACTGGAGGCGGCGATCATGAACCCGGATATCATGATCAGGTTATGCACCGCACTCAAGAATGAACAGGAGAAGCGCAAAGCCCTTGAAACAGTAAATTCTGCCCTGACGGTCGACAACCAGATCATGCGGCCCAAAGCGGACTATTTCGACGAACTTGTGGACCGTAATCTGTTGACAAATTTTCGCGAGACGGCAAAACAACTGGAGATCAAGGAAAAGAATTTCATTGGATTTTTGTTGGAAAAGAAGTATATATACCGGGATAAGCGCGGAAAACTACTGCCCTATGCGGATAAAAACAACGGGCTGTTTGAGGTTAAGGAGTGTTTCAACGAGAAAACACAATGGAGCGGTACGCAGACATTGGTCACGCCCAAAGGCCGGGAGACATTTCGTTTGCTATATTTAAGGAATAAGTAGAATTAGTTCGTATTGTTTTCTCCGAAAAGAAGCCAGACGGATTTTTCCTGTTTGGCTTCTTTTTTTGTTATAAATGGCCGGTTCCCAATTCACAAAATACTTATGTAAACATCTTGCGAGATTGGAAAAAATGTGATATTGTTATATTGTGATCTATTACAGCAGATTAGCCGCGTCTTTGTAGTCCTTATAATTTATGCCGAACGTATCGTGGAAACTTGCGAAGCCCGCGATCTGAGAAGAAGTCGGACGGATTGTACCCGTTTGGCTTTTTTTCATTATTTTCTTGAAAAATACAGGCCGATGTGATATTATAGATACAATAACAATGAGCCTTGAGCCAATCAGTTGAGAAAGACTGATTGGCTTTTTGCATTTTCTAATATAATTGAAAATTTTGAGCCTTTGAGCCGATATTCTGCATTTTGCGGGGTGTTGGCTCTTTTTTGCTTTGAGGGAGGGAAACGAAAAATGGAATTACCCCTGTCCAACGTTTGGAAAATAGATGGAAAGGCAATCTTTCAGCCGTCGACATTTTCTGTTAGTCTGGAAGATTTGGAAGTATCCGCAGAACGCACGGCAGATGGGATGCTGCACCGGGAGAGAGCGCGTCAGGGTGTCAGGAAGGTTTCGTTTGCCTATGATGCCATATCACAGGAACAGATTGCAATTTTAATACCCAAATTAGAACCGGTATATTTCGATCTGACATATCCAGACCCGCAGGAAGGCATCAAAACAATTGAGTGCTACTGTTCGACTAAAAGTGCAGAGCTGTATTCTCTCGTATTTTACAATGGTTTATGGCGGGGGCTGCAATTCAACTGTATTGAGAGGTAAGGGTAGACGGTATGGATATCAACCTGTATCAACGGGATGATTTGGAAAAACGCATTATTATCAATTTTGGAAATTATGTATTTTCCCAGGCAGATATTTCGGAGAACCTATCGTTTCAGCAAAGCGTAAATACGGACGGTGATTTTGTCATTGGTGTGGCAAGCTGTGCGCAGATGGATTTCGACATCAACAATATGGCTCAAAAGATAACCGACAGCGATTTAGCGGGCCGGGAATTTACTTATTGGACTGGCGCATTGATATCAAGCGCAAGCAAAAAGGCGATCTATAATATGATCGGGAAAGATATGGTTGTTTTAAACGGTTCTATTGCCTATGCGGGCAGCGGACGGGCACCATATTTGAGCGTTTGGGACTTGGATGAATCCGAAATGTCCGGCCTTCCGGAACAGCCTCCACACCCCGTAAAATCGCTTTTTTTTGTTGATGGCAAATTATACTGTGGGCATGACGAACCGCCGTATTTGACGGCATACGCTGTATCCGGCAAAGAGTTATCAAAGCTATCGGAAATCTCTTTAAATGCTTTCCAAATTGAACAAATCCAACGATTCAATAAAGATATGCGGGCTTTCTTTTTGGAAAGAAAGCTCCAAAGGGAATACCGCACGAAATCTGTCAACGGAGCAGTTGATTTTATTGAGGATACGTTTGAATACAACCAAATCAGCTGTATGATTGCAGATCAGGTCACACGGCAGAATGATAACAAGCTCCATGTAACGTCATATGACTTTATGTGCAAGGCGGATAAGAACATTGATAAATGGACAGAGGGGCTTTTATTCCCAATCAATGCGCTTGAGTATCTGAAAAAATTGTGTGCATTTTTAGAGATTGAATTGGCGTCGCCGGGATTTTTGAATGACGACTATGTAATTCAAAAAAGTTATCGGACGCAGAACATTACCGGCCGGCAAGCGATTCAGTGGGTGGCGCAGATGGCGGGATGTTTTGCAATGATGGATGAATATGGCCGGCTTGAAATCCGTTGGTATCGTAAACGGGATTATCGGATTGACGAGCAGTCATATACCGCGATTTCTTCTGAATCTTATATAACAAAACCAATTGACAAGCTCCAGATCAGCGCCGTCGAAAACGATATTGGCGTAGTAGTACCAGCGGACGATCCGACAAAGACAAACACTTATATCATTCAGAACAATCCGCTGTTCTATGCTTTGACCGATGCAGAACTGCGGCCGGCGGCACAAAATCTGTTTGATGCGCTTAAGTCATTTGTTTACCGGCCTTTCTCGGTTTCTTTTATTTGGGGGAATCCTTTGCTGCGCGCGGGAGATATTGTGACAGTCAAAAGCCGGAAGGGACAGGATTTTCAAGCCGTTGTGATGTCATATAAATTGACGGGTGTTCAGGCGCTTAACGGCACGATGTCGGCGACCGGCGGAGAGATGCGTGAAACGCAGGCCGATCCGGTTAACCAACAAATTCAGGCCTTAAGGATGCGCAGCAATCAATTGGTCATGGACCTTGAGAAAACACAAAATACATTGACAACAATCACAACTGATATTGAAACCGTTAAAGACGATATAACGGGGCTGGATAAATCGGTTGAGACGATCACAAAAGAAGTTGGAAACTTAACGCTGACTTCAAACAGCCTTGTTGTATCTTTCGATGAATTGAAAACCGATCTTGATGGCGTTGTCCAAGCGCAGGAAAGCCACAAACTGACATTTGATAAGGAAGGTCTGACCATTTATAACGGCGGATTTAGAATCAATGATGGGGAAAGGGATATTTTCAGCGTTGCGGCAGACGGTTCGGGCGTACAGATGGTGGGGACCTTTGGTACAGAGTATTCTTATACAACTGGCCAAAACCATGTAGAAACTAGAGGGGTTTGGTTTAAAGAAGGAAGGCTGCAATTTACCAGCGAGGGGAAAGATGCCGCGTATTTTGAAGTTTCTAAATTTTCAGATGGGACAAATTATGTTAAGACCAACGCGTATTTTAATCAATTACATACATCGAGCGTTTATGCACATGGATTTTATCTATGGTTTGACAATGGATGGCGGATGATGTTCCCGTCTCTTGTAGGAGAAACAGATAGTGCTTGGGATTTGAAATTGAGTAAAGATAACTATAGCGGACCTGATTCATGATAAAGGAAGGTATCATATGAAACTATACGATTTGTGCAAGCTGTGTGAATCAGTGGCGAGGCTGAACAAATTAAGTTTGTCATTCCCCAATGCGCGTAGGGTACGAGATTTATACAAGAAGTTGCAATATGATGTGGAGTTTTATTGCCAGGAAGAAGAAAAGGTTATTTGCAGCTTCATTTCAGCGGGAAATGCGCGTCGGGAAGGAAGCAAACTGATATTTGACCAACTGCCTGAAAAAAAAGACAATCAACAGATGATGAGAAAATACATAGAAAAAATAGATGCTCTGAACAAATTGGAAGTAGATGTCCCGTTTGATGGATTGATTACGATATCCACAGATGAAATAGGCGTCCAAAAGATATCAGGTGACGATATTGAAAGGTTATCATCTTTTGTAGTATTTGGAGATGGTTAAATGCGTCGTATCAAGATCACGGACAGAATCATTGAAAGTTATGGGGCCTCTATCGGAGTACAGGGAGATAACCAGGTTGAGACGATTGAATTTGTACGGCCCAGGATGCATGGAGAAATTGACCTATCATTGGAAAGTATTGCTTATCTGAATATTGCGGCAAGCGACGGGTCTACCGGACAGATTGTTTTAGACCAATATGTTGAAGGTGACAACCTGATTTTGAAGTGGGTTGTTGGCAATCAAGTCACTGCCGAACCTGGCCCATTATACGTACAGATTCGTTTGAGTGGGCTTGAAAACGTTATTTGGAACAGTGAAAAAACAATGTTCCAAGTCACAGAAAGTATTCCTGTAGAAAGCCCGCAGCCGGTTGTATTTTATTCGGCCGGCCGTTCAGCGCGTTTGGCTGATCCTGAAACAGAACCGCCGATTACAGTAACAGAAAGAACAATGTTCATCCCTCCAGCGCTTCAAAATATTGCTGTGCAAAATGACCAGAACAGCGAAACTGTAACAATTCTGCTGCCTCGTTATTTCGACGGTCACGATTTGTCACACTATGCGGTCTATTTACGGACAAAAAACAGCAATGAAGGATATGATCCTGTTTTTCTGACGCCGGAAGTTCAGGGGAATCAATTATCAATGCGTTGGACGCTCAAGCCACCGCAAACCTCGTATCCCGGCAAGCTAAGTATACAGCTTTGGGTAACAGGCCAGGATTTTGACTGGCATTCCGCGGAAAACAGCGTCAATATCCTCTCGGAGATAAACGGAGAACCGACTATCCCTATAACACCACCGATGATCGACGAATTGCTTCGCCAGCTTGCGGAATTGGTACAACAGGCAAAGACAAGCGAGACGAATGCAGCGGAATCGGCGCAGGCCGCAAAGGATTCTAAAGACAGCGCGGAACTATCCGCACAGGATGCGCAAAGTTCGGCGGATCAGGCAGCCGAAGCAACAGAGCAGGCGCAAAGGATCAAAGGAGAAATTGACGGGATACAAGATGACTTTCGGCAGGAAAGCGATCAGAAACTTTCTGAAATGGAAAGTTTGCGGGATGAAACACAAGCGATCAAAGATAGTACCGCAGTGAATGTCAGTATTGATTCCAGTGAAGATACCGGATATCGTGTAGGATTTAAACGGGCAGATCAATCAGAACCGGTATGGACACCGCCCCTGCAAGCGAAGGTTAATGCGGGTACGATTACCATGTTAGAGCCTGACGACCTGCCGACGATCACGCAGCGAGGACCGGCCAGCAATCGGACTTTTGATTTTGCCATTCCACGCGGACAGAGGGGCGAGCCAGGCAGGGATGGAGTGAGCGTATCAATAGAAAACGGAATGTATGCATTTGAAATTCGAGATGGATATCTAATGCTGCTATATCCGAATAATACTGATCCGCCGCCCTTGAAGATTAATACAAGCGGAGAGCTTATTTATACGATTTCATGAGGTGGTTTTTATGGCAGAGTTAAATTTGGGCAGGGTTGTAGGTCAAGATGGGGAGCGCGGTGAACCGGGAAAGTCTGCCTATGCATATGCTCAAGAGGCTGGATTTGTCGGTACAGAGCAGGAGTTTTCTTCAAATTTAGCTGGCATTAATGAAAAGGCAAATAAGGCCCCCGACGCAGTGGAAGGCAATATTGCGATCTTAGATGCGGAGGGCAATCCAACAGACAGCGGGAAAAATTTGGACGAGGTTGGCGGAAAGGTCCCCATTGTATCGTCTCCGCCAAGCGATGACAAGATTACATTTTGGCTAAATACCGAAACGCCGGTTGAGGACATCCCGGCTATAGATCCGCCGGGCGCCGCTGAAAAAGCTCTGGAGGACGCGAAAAAATATACAAATGAATATGCTCCTGCAAAACCGCAAGCCGTACAAGGGAATCTTTTGATAGCCGGAGAAAATGGAAAACTTGAAGATAGCGGTATTGCACGGGAACAAGTATCGGCATTATTTCAATCAGAGCCCTTGATATTCTTAAACGGTTGGGAAGACAATGGCGGCTCCAAAATAGCTTTTACTGAAAACTTGATAACTCTATATATACGCGCAAGAGGAACACAATTGGAATTTAATACAGTTATCGCAAGATCCCCTCAAATTCCAATTAAACAGGTAGTTTTTACTGGGATAGTAAGTTCGCTTGATTCACTAGAAAAAAGCCCACTAATACTTGTTTTGGAGCTAAATGGAAATATAAGGGTTGGCGCATCAGGAAGGCCAAATGAAGCTTCAGATCTGTGGGTTAGTTCAACAGCTATTCAATGACGGGGGGATGTAAGCATGGACAGTCTGGAGAAAGCGTTATTGCAGGTGAAGATCCCAATCCAGGAAAAAAATAATTGCTTTTTAAGCGATGAAGGTTTTTTATTTACGCCTTTGAAAATCAATGGAGTTGTTGTAAAAACCGGAAATGAAGTGTATCAAGAATGGCTAAATCTGAAAAATGAAGCCATCATAGGATTAAATTTGACAGACGCCTGGGAACAGATACCGGGAAACATATCTGGAATATCGCAAATTGGAAATTTGGCGCAAATAAATGCAAATATAAAAAGCAAAAGAGAGATCGGCGCAGGGAAAATTATTTTAAATCTCCCGATTAAGCCAATTTCCATGCAATACCCAACTGTTTCTGTGGATGAAGGGCAATACCGGTTACAGTTAAGTCCGGACGGCACATTAATAACAACTGAAATAATCCCGATAGGCACAAGCCTTCACTTGGATTTTTCTTATATCAGTAAAGAGGTGTAAAATGCAGGATAATTTGATTGCAGCGATTCAATATCGTGATCCTAATACAAAAGAAATTAAAATTCTTCCTGCGATTCCGGGAAAATCGGCGTATAAATCGGCCGTTCAGGGAGGATTTACAGGAGACGAAGCGGATTTTAATCAAATATTAGCAGATTTGATGCCAAAAACAGAAATTGAAGAAAAACTGAATGCAAAAGCCGATACGGTTGCTTTAAATACCCTAAAAAATGATTATTATACCGGCACTATTATATCCGAATTTTCTTCGCCCCGTCAATTCCCACATGCTGGGTTGTATCATATCTTAGCAATGACAGAGGAGGTTAATCAACATTTAGAAGACCCCAGTTTTGCAATGACAGATTATAATGTTGGCGATTATTATGCGCAGCTGCTTACAAGTTTTACAGATGCGAACGGCGGTTGCATGTATGGAACGTTGATCGTCACCTCTCCACGTTTGGCCAAGAAAGTATGGGTCGGCCGTGTGTGGGAATATGAAATAAAAGAATGGGTGTTGCTGGCCCATGCATCCGCACCGCAACAGTATGATATGACATTATATGGCGGCCTGTTGGGGCGTGCCAAATATTCTAAAGACCAATTTGGGATGGTTTGGCTTGATATAAATGTACATATAAGCGAGACAGAAGATAAAATTACACATAATTTCCTTGTCAGCCATCTACCGGAAGGGTTCCGCCCGAAAGATAACACGCTTATCCCGGTTTGGGTCGGTAAAGGAGAAAAAGACAACACAAAAATGATAGGAAATATAATAGTTTATGCTGATGGAGGTATTTGGTTTTACATAGGAGACGGCCTTACAGCACGTAGCTTTGCAACACAATGCGGATTTTATATTTAAATTAGAAGGGGATGAGAAAAACGGATTACAAATACTGCAGCGTCATTGATTCGCAAAACAGATACAAAACTTTGGTATTGGTATTTAATGCACTGGACGAAACCGGAGAGACGCAGGAAAAGATTCAGTATTATACGCTTTTGGAAGGGGAATGTTTGGTAGACGCGCCGCCGCCAATGATGCGGCCGTATGCCGGTGCGGATGGGTTTGTCAGACCGGCCTGGGATGGCTCAGAGTGGAGGGAATCCGCCACAAGCGGGGAAATCGAGACGTGGGAGACGGAGCACCCCGCGCCGCCTCCTGTCCCTCTCTCCAAGAACGAACGTATTACAGCATTAGAAACACAGATGACCGATGCGCAGATAGCGATCACAGAAAACTACGAAACGGCAGACGGGCAGAACACAGACGCCATGCTTGCGTTGGCGGAAGTATATGAAACCATGATCGCCCTGCAAACGCGCGTGGCATCCCTGGAAGGTGGTGGGAAAGCGAATGGCTAAAGTATACGCAACACTGATCATGAAAGGCAAAAAGACGCTGGATGACGTTCCGGCGCTGCTCAAAGAACAGGTACAGGAAATCCTTGCTGCTCTTGATGTTGAAATGCAGCGGTCTTAGACCGACTGATCGATGTAGACATTTAGACCTGTCGGGAAGGGGAAAAACCATATGGCGGATGAGAAATGCATCATAGACCCGCAGCGGGATTGCCTTGGGCTGCATAAAGCAAACTCGCTCGAGAAACAAATATCGGAATACCGTACGCAGGCGCGGGAAACACACGCCGATATGTATAAACGAATCGCGGCGTTGGAACGGTCCGGGTCCGCACAGGAGGCGCGGTATCAGGCGATCATGGACAAATTAACGGAGTTGTCCGTCCGGCTGAATGAAGCGCTGGCGACCATCGCGACGCTTAAAGAAAAGCCGGCGAAACGATGGGAGAGTATTGTCGACAAAGCGATATGGGCCGTTCTCGCGGCGGTGATCGCTTTCGTGCTGGGACGTATGGGATTGTAAAAGTGGAGGGATACATATGAAAATCAATTGGAAGGTACGCATTAAAAACCCGCTGTGGTGGATACAGATTGCGGCGGCACTGTTGTTGCCGATGCTGGCATACTTCGGCCTGGCCTGGGAGGATATGACCTCCTGGGGCACGCTGTGGGATGTGTTTCTGCGCGCGGTGCAGAATCCCGTTGTGCTGCTTGCTGCTGCGGTCAGCGTGTTTAACGCTGTGACCGACCCAACTACGGCCGGCGTTGGAGACAGCCGCCGGGCACTCGAATATAAGACGCCGAATCTTGATCGTTAAAAGGGGCTATTTTCATGAATATTAAGGGTATTGATATTTCGTCACATCAGGGAGAAATTGATTTTGAACGCGTGAAGGCGGACGGCGTCCGCTTTGTGATCATCAAGGCCGGGCAGGGCCTTCGGGAAATGGGGACGTTCCGTCAAAAATACCTGCCTGCTGTACTGGCCGCGGGGCTTGATTGGGGCGCGTACTGGTGGAGCGACGCCGTGACGGTCGCCGAAGCTCAAAAGGAGGCGGCGGCATTCGTCAGGGCGCTCGACGGCCTGCGCCCGACTTATCCGGTGTACATGGACCAGGAATATGAATCTCCCTGCGGTAACGCCTGGGGAGTGGGCAAGGGAAAGCAGCTTCGCACCGACATGGCAAAGGCGTTTTTGAAGGTTCTGGAGGACGCCGGGTACTACGCGGGGCTGTACGCTTCGACAAACTGGCTGCAATACTGGGTGGACGACAAACAGCTTGAAGCATATGACAAGTGGGTTGCACAGTACGCCGAAAAATGCACCTACACCGGCAGTTACGGAATGTGGCAGCATCATGGAGACGCGCGGGGGTTTGTAGGGCGTGTGGACGGCATTTCCGTACCGGTGGATATCAACGCCTGCTATCGGGATTACCCGGAGATCATTAGGGCAAACCTGCTCAACGGCTGGAAGAATTCGGACAAGCCTGAATCTACTCCAGATGATGAATCAAATTTAAAAAATGAACTTGCAAATTTACAGTCGAAATATGATGACTTGGTAACGGATTTGCTTTTTCTAGTGGACAAATATAGGAGGTGAGGCATGAAACTGAACATCATGGGGTCTGAATGGACAATCGAGGAACGTTCCGAAAAGGGTGACTCCAGACTGAATGATTGTGACGGGTACGCCGATTGGACGACTAGAGAAATTGTTATAGAACGAGAGATTATCGGCACCCTTGAAGATATGGAGTGTTATATTCGGAAGGTAAAACGACATGAGATTGTCCACGCTTTTTTGTTTGAATGTGGATTGCATGAGTGCTCTGGCAACACAGAGGCTTGGGCTATGAATGAAACAATGGTCGATTGGCTCGCCAGAATAGGGCCAAAGATATATGAAGCTTGGAAAGTAGCCGGAGCTGTTTGAATCTGGAGTTTTTGACCTTTCGGGCAATGTGATTAACCCTGTTGAAAGAACGAAAGGCTGCGGAATACATAACATCAAAATATGAGTAACCGCCTTTAAAAAAACGCAAAAGGCTGTCGCTTTTTGCGATTGATTTAGAGGTGCAGCAATGAAAATTTTTTTGACACAGGAGCAGAAAGAACGGATTGACCAAGATGGTTGGCTAACCGATATGCAGAGAACAGTATTTGAATTGTATTATCGTCGAGGTTGGACGATTGAGGATGTTGCAGCGGAAATAGGGCGTGATCGCCGAACCGTCAGCCGAATTTTGAGGCAATTACGAGAAAAAGTAAAATAGCCAAAATTGCCCGCCTTTACAATTTAAGGCGGGCAATTTTGGCTTTAAAATTTTGCTTAAATATCTTATAATTATCATTTGTGCGTCCTATGGCGGGCGCGCTTTTTTGTTATGATTTGATTACAGGGCAGCGACCGGAGCGGGCGAAATTTCTTTCCGCCTGCGGACAACGCCAAAGGCTCCGGCGGTCCTAAATTGAATACAAGGATGCGTAAGATTGGCAGAATCAAATCTTTATGTAAACAGGTTGGTCATGTTGGGATACGATCAGAAGGCAGCAGAAAAGATTGTCGATCTGTATTCGAGACAGAAAAGCTTGAACAGTCTGGAGAAATATATTTTAGCTCGTGAGGAGGTAGGACAATAATGTACGGTGCTCCCAATTATATGCCGCAGGTACCTGATTCTAATCTGACATTTCAGCAAAGGATGCCGCAATATGGGCATTACTACTCTCCGCCGATGGTTTCAGGCGCCGCACAAATTCAGCAGCCGGCAGAACAGCAAATTATTTGCCGTCCGGTTGCATCAATAGAGGAGGCTCGGGCAATTCCTACCGATTTTTCAGGTGCTTTGATGATATTGCCTGATTTGTCTCATGGTATGGTTTATACTAAGCAATTAAATTTTGCGGATGGCAGCGCGATGTTCCGGCAGTTTAAGGCGGTCGTTGACGAAGCTCCGCGCGCGCAGGTAGAATATGCGCCAGCCAGTGAGCTTGAGGCATTACGCGGGGATTTTGCAACCCTGCGGGGGGATTTTGAACAGCTTGCAGCCATGCTCCCACAAGAGAAACCCAAAATCAATCGGGGAGGTGCTGAAAAATAATGAACCCCATGCAAATGATGAATGTAAACAATCCCGTAATGCAAATGATGCAGATGATGCGCAGCGGTGGAAATCCGATGCAAATACTCCAACAGATAGCCTCACAAAATCCGAAGGCTGTGCAGGCAATAAACCTGATGCATGGAAAGAACTCAAAACAAATACGCATAACCGTCGAAAATATGGCAAAAGAACGCGGAATCGATCTTAAACAAATGGCGCAAAGCCTTGGGATCAATCTTCCCAAATGAAATAAAAGCAAATTCCCTTATCAGTTTACGGGTCTTGAGAAAAACCGCGACCTGTTAGCAAACGGGAATCCCGTTGCAATAAAACTGAAAAGGAGAATGAGACAATGGATGATTTCGGTATGGGCTATGCGCTCGGTTCCGAAAGCGACGGCAACCGCAATAATGGCTTTTTTGGCGGAGAAGGCATTTGGGCTATTTTGCTGTTTGCAATGATCTTCGGATGGGGCAACGGCGGATGGGGAGGTTTTGGCGGCGGCGGAATCAACAGCCCGGCAGGGCAGGGTGCATTGACACGCTCCGATCTCTGCTCTGAATTTGCGTTCAATGATCTTCAGAATGGCGTCCGTGGCATTCAGCAGGGTATTTGTGACAGTACATTTGCCCTCAACAACACAGTGACCAATGGTTTCCATGGCGTAGATACTGCGGTATGCAATCTCGGCTACAATGTGCAGAATGGCTTTAACCAGATTGGCCATCAGATTTCTGATTGCTGCTGCCAGACACAGAATGCAATCCAGAATGTTCGCTATGATATGGCGACACAGGCTTGCGATACCCGCAATCTAATCCAGTCAACCACCCGCGATATCACTGACAACGTCAATGCAAACACCCGTGCAATTCTTGATTTCCTCACGCAGGACAAGATTTCCACGTTGCAGGCAGAAAACCAGTCGTTGAAGCTGGCGGCGTCGCAGGCCGCGCAGAATGCCTATCTGGTTGCGAACAATGATGCGCAGACTGCCGAATTGATTCGCAGGATTGCTCCGCCTCCGGTGCCGTCCTATACAGTACCGGCCCCGTATCCGTATTGCGGGACAGGCTATAGCAACGGCTGTGGTTGCTGAATAACTTTTCCGGCTTTGCCGTGATAAATCGGGGCGGCAGGCAATCGCTTGTCGCCCCTGAATTTTGGAGGGAAAAAAGATGTCTTGTAAATCTGTATGCAAACTTTGCGACCGCCTTGTGATATCGCAAAGCGTCGCTTTTACTGGCGGGAACTTAATTATTAATCTGCCGGCGGGAGGGTATACAGACGGATGCAAATATTGTATTGTCGTTGCCCAAAGTATTCCGGATACAGTGACAATTAACGCGCCGGTAGTCATTACGATTGGAACGGGAACAGAGCAATATCCATTGACAAAATGTGATTGCTCTCAGGTAACTGCCTGCGGAATTCGTACACGGACCCGTTACGCTGTGAGGGTATCTACTTCTGCAACAAGCGGAACATTTAAAATGCTTGGGACACCTTGCTGTGCGCCGACTAATAATCTCCGCAGTATTGATGGCAGTTCTCCGACGCCGGCCCCGACATCAAGAGGAGGTGCATCAAAATGAAACCAGTGACACGTATGTTATTGATGCGCGGAAATAGGCGCGAAGATAATGATAGATATGATTACGGGCGCCATATGTATGATGATCGGGAAAAGGATTATGATCCTTATGACGCGCCTCACGATGCATTTCGCGACCGGCGGGGCCGCCGTCATTATGATAACGGCAAATATGCGCCTATGCGGTCGGCTTATGATGATATGATGTCATATGATTATGATCGCCGTTATACGCACGATCTGCCGCAAAACCGCCGTTATCCTATGGGATTTACCGCGGGAGATGGAGCAGATCATCATGAATCATATCCCCTGCCTATGCGCGGCCAATATGAAGGGCAAGGATATATTCGACGCAGTGGAGACGGGTATCAGATTGGCGGCAGCGTGCATCAAAAAGATGAAAACTACGATAAAGAGTTTGACCGCAAAACCGCCGAAAAATGGGTGTCTCAAATGAGTAAACCGGGAAAGACCGGAGAAAAAGGCGGTAAGTGGACCTACGATGAAGCAAAATCCATTCTCGAAAAAAAGGGATGGAATGTTAATCCCGTAGAATTTTTTGCGGTCCTCAATATGATTTACAGCGATTACGGCAAGACATTGGCAAACTACAATATCAATAATACCGATCTGTATGCTGACTTGGCTAAAGATTGGATTATGGACGATGATGTAGCGGCAGGAGCAGAAAAGACAGCCTGTTATTACTATGATATCGTCGAATAGAAGTAAAAGCGCCCGGATTCCGGGCGCTTTTTATATGGATTTTTGTATCATGGAAAACAATGTAAATATTTAGATACCCAAAAATCAGGCTATTATTTGTATTTGCAGACAATGGGACGTTACTAACACGTTACTAACAAACTATAAAATTACTTTTTTTACCATGTTGTATTGAACCCTAAAATAATATTTAACAAAAGTTTAGATTACTTGTGAACTGGCTTTTTATGCGGATTTAAGGGGACAAAAAAATGCCGCCCGGACTATTGCCCGAACAGCACCCCTGGTGGACGGTAAGGAACTCGAATCCCTGACCCCCTGCACGTCAAGCAGGTGCTCTACCAGCTGAGCTAACCGTCCGTCTTTTATTTTGTCAACCGACTTGCTTATTATATAATAATTATTTGGAAAATGCAAGGGGAAAATTCAAAAAAATTAAAAAAATTTGTAAATCGTTTAAATTAACTGTTAAATGGCGGAGAAGGAAGGGATTTGTTTGTGCAAATATGTCAAAAATTACACGGCAATGATCGTCAAAACGCAACGATAGGCACTTGTTCCAATGTGTAAATATGTGATATAATAAATTGATTTGGCGGTATATAGGAGGGCCTATGATCATCCTAGGAATTGACCCGGGCTATGCGACAGTTGGATATGGGGTGGTCAATTATGACCGCGGACGTTTTGCACCGGTCCGATTTGGTGCGATCACAACACCACCAAAAACCGATTTTTCAGCACGGCTGGAAATGATTTATGACGATATGACGGTGCTGCTTGATAAGTCCCAGCCGCAGGCGCTTTCAATTGAACAGTTGTTTTTCTCCAATAATAAGACGACCGCCATTGATGTCGCACAGGCACGCGGCGTTATCCTGCTTTCTGCGCGCAAGCATGGCGTCCCGGTGTTTGAGTATACGCCGATGCAGGTCAAACAGTCTGTGGTTGGCTATGGGCTTGCAGAAAAGAAGCAGGTGATGGAGATGACGCGGATGCTGCTAGGACTGGAGGCAGTGCCCCGCCCGGACGATACGGCCGACGCGCTCGCGCTTGCAATCTGCCATGGTCACAGCGCCGGTTCACTGCTCTCCCGAATGAAGTAGGCTGCGCGAGCTTTTGCGCTGGTTTTAAATTTGTCCGCGCTGTTTGCGGATTGGCCTAGGAGGAGTACGGTATGTATTATTCTGTCACGGGAACGGTGCTTCATGCAGAGCCATATTTGGCTGTGATCGGCTGCTGCGGCGTAGGATATAAATGTATGACAACGCTCACAACGCTGTCGTGCCTGCCGCCGGTCGGTGGCGAGGCGACCTTATATACGCATTTGAACGTCCGTGAGGATGCGCTCGATTTGTACGGCTTTTACACACAAGCGGAGCTGAACGCATTTAAAATGTTGATTGGTGTGTCGGGTGTCGGCCCGAAATCGGCTCTGGCAATTTTGTCAGATATGACGCCGGACAAGCTGGCGCTCTGCATCGCCGCAGGCGATTCAAAAAGCCTGCGCGCAGCGCCCGGTATCGGTCCGAAGGCAGCGCAGCGCATCATTTTGGAGTGTAAAGACCGCATTGGCGCTAGTGAGTTGAGCGGGGAAATGTCTGAGGTAGCTTCTCAGCTACGGCATGAGACAACCAATATGAGCGAAGCGGCAAGTGCTCTGGCCGCGCTTGGTTACAGCCCCACGGAGGCTGCGCAGGCGTTGGCTGGTTTAGCGGCTGATATGCCGGTCGAAGATATGATTAAGCACGGACTCAAGGCGCTTTCGGGCGGAAGATAAAGCGGATCAGAATTCGGATGAAGGGGCGTTTAACGGATGTTTGACAATGAAATGGACTTTGAAAACCGAATTATGGCCCCGGAAAGCATTGCAGGCGACAGCGATATCGAGGTTACGCTGCGCCCTAAGACGCTGGCCGAATATATCGGGCAGGAAAAAGTCAAGGAAAATATGCGTATTTTTATCAGCGCCGCCAAAGGGCGCGGGGAACCGCTCGACCATGTGCTTTTGTATGGCCCGCCCGGCTTGGGAAAGACCACGCTTTCCAATATTATTGCCAACGAAATGGGTGTCAATATCCGTATTACAAGCGGTCCGGCTATCGAAAAACCGGGCGATCTGGCCGCTTTGCTCACAAATCTTGCGCCAAACGATATACTGTTTATAGACGAGATTCATCGGCTGTCGCGCGCTGTTGAGGAAGTGCTTTATCCTGCGATGGAGGATTTTGCGCTCGACATTATCATTGGCAAAGGTCCATCGGCGCGTTCCATCCGGATTGATCTGCCGCATTTCACGCTTGTCGGCGCGACAACGCGCGCGGGGCAGCTCACCTCGCCGCTGCGCGACCGATTCGGCGTTATACAGCGGTTGGAGCTTTATACGGCTGATGAATTGCAGACGATCATTCTGCGCAGCGCGGGAATTCTTGGCGTGATGTGCGATCCCAAAGGCGCATATGAATTGGCGCGCCGCAGCCGCGGTACGCCGCGCGTCGCCAACCGGCTGCTTAAGCGCGTGCGTGATTTTGCCGAGGTCATGGGTAATGGCCGTATTACGGAGGAGATCGCTGCAATTGCGCTTGACCGGATGGAGATCGATAAGCTTGGCCTGGACGCGGTCGACCGAAGGATGCTGGAAACGATCATCCATGGCTACGGCGGCGGGCCTGTGGGACTGGAAACCTTGGCGGCGGCTCTTGGCGAGGAGGCGGTCACGCTGGAGGACGTGTGCGAACCGTTTTTGATGCAGCTCGGCTTTTTGGCGCGTACACCGCGCGGGCGGTGTGTTACGGCGCTTGCATACAGCCATTTGGGGATAAAGACCCCCGGCGCGGAGCAGTTGTCGCTGGGATAGACAGATTCCTGTCGATTTTATCCATAATCTGTTTGAAAATCGCTTATGATAGATAGGAGAATGGAAATGGGAAGAATCTTTGGTACCGACGGTGTGCGCGGCGTTGCGAACGGTGATTTAACCATACAGCTGGCAACTGATATCGGCCGCGCAGCTGGTATGGTAGTGGAGGAGACAGCCGGCCCAAGGCCGACCTTTATCGTTGGCAAGGATACGCGCGTTTCGTCCGATATGCTTGAAGCGGCGCTCGCTGCGGGCCTTTGCAGCGTGGGAGCGGATGTCGTGCTGCTCGGCGTGGTGCCTACGCCGGCCGTTGCATATCTTGTGACGCGCTATGGCGCCGATGCGGGCATCATGTTGTCCGCCAGTCATAATCCGTATGAATACAACGGTATTAAAATATTCAGTGGGCAGGGCTATAAGCTGCTCGATGTGCAGGAGGACGAGATCGAACGCATCGTACTCGACCACGAGCGTCCGTATGCGGTCAAAGCCCCTTCTGAAATCGGTACGATCAGACGATCCGATACAGCGGTTGACGATTATGTCAGCTATATCAAAACAACGATTGACGGCGACCTGTCGGGGATGCGCGTGGCGATCGACTGTGCCAACGGCAGCGCAAGCGTAACGGCAAAAAAGCTGTTTGAGGGTCTCGGCGCGGATTGCGACATTTTTCACGCCTCGCCCAATGGTAAAAATATCAACGATGGGTGCGGCAGCACACATGTCGGAGAGCTTGCAAAGCATGTTGCCTGCGGCGGCTACGACGCGGGGCTTGCATTTGATGGAGACGCTGATCGATGCCTCGCTGTTGACGAACATGGAGAACTTGTCGACGGCGACCGCCTGATCGCGTTGTTCGCATACCATTTAAAGGAACAGGGAAAGCTGAAAAACAATACGCTTGTTGCAACTGTTATGAGCAATCTTGGTTTGTTCAAATTTGCCGAGCAGCACGACATCGATACGCGTGCGACGCGTGTCGGCGATCGCTATGTTCTGGAGGCAATGCTCGCGGACGATTTTTGCATCGGCGGCGAACAGTCGGGGCATATCATTTTCCGCGATTATATGACGACCGGCGATGGTCAGCTTTCAGGCGTACAGCTTTTAAGCCTGCTCAAGACGTTTCAAAAGCCGCTGTCGGAGGCTGCCGGCCTGATGCGCACCTATCCGCAGACATTGCTCAATGTCCATGCCACGCCTCAGATGAAGGCGGCGCTTGAAAGCGACGAGCAGGTGCGCGCAGTCATTGACCGGCTGAATGGGACGCTCGGAGGCGAGGGCCGCATTCTTGTGCGTGCATCCGGTACGGAGCCGTTGATCCGCATTATGGTCGAAGGCCGAGACCTTGCTGAGATTGAGGCGATTGCAAAGGAAATCGCCGCTGTGATCGAGGGGTAAGCATATGCGTGCGGCGACGAATTGGAAGGATTTCGAGGTGCTCGATACAAGCGGCGGCGAAAAGCTGGAGCGTTGGGGTGATGTCACGCTTGTGCGTCCCGACCCGCAGGTGATTTGGAATACGCCGCGTTCCGACGCATGGCGGCGCGCCAACGCGCGCTATGACCGCTCGCCGTCGGGCGGCGGAAGCTGGCGTGTGAAGCATCTGCCGAAGGCGGAATGGGAAATTGGATATGGCGATCTGCGCTTTCATATCCGTCCGACAGGCTTTAAGCATACCGGCCTGTTTCCGGAGCAGGCCGTCAACTGGGATTTGATGTCCGGGATGATCCATGCGGCGGGCCGCCAACTCAATATTTTAAATCTGTTTGCCTATACCGGCGGCGCAACGCTTGCCTGCGCCGCCGCCGGCGCTCGTGTCTGCCACGTTGACGCGAGCAAGGGAATGGTGCAGTGGGCGCGCGACAACGCCGCTCTTTCGGGGCTGTCGGACAGGCCTGTGAGGTGGATCGTCGACGACTGCAAAAAATTTGTGGAGCGTGAGATCAGGCGCGGCGTTCGTTATGACGGCGTCGTTATGGACCCGCCGAGCTATGGGCGCGGACCGGGCGGCGAGATTTGGAAGCTGGAGGACTGCATATATGATCTGGTGTCGCTGTGCGCCGGCGTGCTTTCGGACGAGCCGGTATTTTTCCTGCTTAATTCGTATACAACCGGGCTGTCGCCGTCGGTAATGGCGTACATTCTATCGGTAACGGTCGGCACACGGTACAGGGGAACCGTCGCAGCCGACGAAATCGGTCTGCCGGTCAGCAGCACCGGGCTGGCGCTCCCGTGTGGAAGCACAGCGGTCTGGACCCGGTAATGTGTTTTTAAGCAAATTAAACGGCCGGTATCGCTGCGGCGAACCGGACCATAAATAAGGAGACATCCAAATGGGAGACATCATATCTGCACAGAAGGTAGTTTTTGGCTACCCGAAGGAAGACAATGAACTGAATATCGTCCTGCGCGGCGTGAGCCTCACCATTCCCGAGGGGCAGCTTGTGGCGGTGCTTGGCCACAATGGTTCCGGAAAATCAACGCTTGCAAAGCATTTTAACGCGATCCTCGTGCCGAACGAAGGTGTTGTCGAGGTGTGCGGCATCGATACAAAAGATGAGGACAGGCTGTATGACATTCGACAAACGGTGGGCATGGTGTTTCAAAATCCGGACAATCAGATCGTTGCAACCATTGTCGAGGAGGATGTTGCGTTCGGGCCGGAAAACATGGGTGTGGAGCCGAAGGAAATCCGTCTGCGCGTCGATGGGGCGCTCGCCGATGTCGGTATGTCCGAATATAAGACGCACGCGCCGCATCAGCTTTCGGGCGGGCAGAAGCAGCGCGTCGCCATCGCGGGCATCATCGCGATGCGTCCGCGCTGTATTGTGCTTGACGAACCGACTGCAATGCTCGACCCAAAGGGGCGCCGCGAGGTCATCTCCACAATTAAGCGCCTCAACCGTGAGAGCGGTGTGACGGTTGTATTGATCACACATTATATGGAGGAGGCGGCCCAATGCGACCGCGTCGTCGTTATGAACGACGGGCAGGTCCTTTTGGACGATGCGCCGCGCGCTGTGTTTTCCAATGTGCAGACGCTCAAGGAGGTTGGTCTTGACGTTCCGCAGGCGACAGAGCTTTGCTGGCGGCTGCGCCAGAAGGGAGTTGACCTTCCAGGCGATATTCTGACCGAGGACGAGGCTGCCGCGGCGATTGCCGAGGCGCTCAGAAAGGCGGGCTGCGCATGAATGCGATTGAAACGCGGGAATTGACCTATGTATATTCCAAAAATACGCCGTTTGAAAAAACAGCGGTCGATCATGTCAATCTGGCCATTGAAGCGGGCGAATTTGTAGGTGTGATCGGGCATACAGGTTCAGGAAAAAGTACGCTGATTCAGCATTTCAACGGCTTGCTCAAGCCGACCTCAGGACAGATTTTGATCAACGGGACGGACCTGTGGGGAGAAAAAACGAATATACGGGAATACCGCTTCAAGGTTGGTCTGGTGTTTCAGTATCCTGAATACCAGCTCTTTGAGGAAACCGTTTACAAGGATATTGCGTTTGGGCCGACCAATATGGGATTGTCTCCCGCGCAGGTAGACGAGCGTGTGCGCGAGGCGGCCGACTTTGTCGGGCTGCGCGCTGCGTTGCTGGACAAGTCTCCGTTTGAACTGTCCGGCGGCCAGAAGCGCCGCGTCGCGATCGCCGGCGTGCTTGCGATGAACCCGGACATTCTTGTGCTTGACGAGCCGACCGCAGGACTTGATCCGAAGGGTCGCGACCGCATCCTCGGCCAGATTAGGCAGTACCATAAACAGCGCGGCGGCACGGTTCTGCTTGTGTCGCACAGCATGGAGGACGTCGCGCGCTATGCACACAAGGTGCTTGTGCTCAACCGCGCGGGCGTCGCCATGTATGACGATGTTGCGAAGGTCTTTTCGCGCGCCGATGAGATCACGGCGATGGGGCTTTCCGTGCCGCAGGTGACGAGGATCTTTATGGGCCTGCGCGCGCAGGGCTTTCCGGTCAGCGAAAGCGTTTATACGATGGACTATGCATGCCGTGAGCTGCTCGATCTTCTTGGAAAGGGAGGAGAGCAGAATGCTTAAAGATATCACCATTGGTCAATACTTTCCCGGAGCGTCCGTCCTGCACAAGCTCGATCCGCGTGTCAAAATCGTGCTGACCATCGCCTATATCGTCATGTTGTTCGCTGCCTCAAACGCAGTTGGGCTTGCTGTCGGCGTCCTGTTTTTGATTGTTGTTTACGCGGTGTCGAAAATTCCGCCCTCCATGATTTTAAAGAGCCTCAAGCCGGTTGTGCCTATCATTATTTTTACGTCTTTGCTCAACATGCTCTTTATCGACGGCCGGGTGCTCGTCTCCTTCTGGATTTTGAAAATTACGGCTGAGGGCATCCAGACGGCTGTTTTTATGAGCGTTCGCATCATCTGCCTGATCGCGGGAACGTCGCTGCTGACCTACACGACGTCGCCGATTGCGCTGACCGACGGCATCGAGCGCCTCTGCAATCCGCTCAAGCGCCTGAAGATGCCTGTGCATGAGCTGGCAATGATGATGACAATCGCGCTGAGGTTTATCCCGACGCTGATCGAGGAAACGGATAAGATCATGTCGGCGCAGAAGGCGCGCGGCGCCGATTTGGAGAGCGGCGGGCTTATGCAGCGCGCACGCGCGCTGATTCCGATTTTAATCCCGCTGTTTGTTTCGGCGTTTCGCCGTGCGGACGAGCTGGCACTTGCAATGGAGTGCCGCTGCTATCGCGGAGGTGAGGGGCGCACACGCATGAAGCAGCTTAAAATCCATGGGCGGGATATCTGGTGTTCAGCGGTTGTTGTCGCCTGTTTTGCATGTGTGATCGCAGCGAATTTTACGCCGTGGCAAATGCTGCTGTCCACGGCCGGTCTGTGAGCGGGGGGATCGGATGCGCCATCTGCTGTTAACGATTCGATATCGCGGCACACGCTATCACGGCTATCAGGTGCAGCAGAACGCTGTGACGGTGGCGCAGACGGTGCAGGACGCTGTCGAGCGTATATTCGGTGAGCGTCTGCCAATCAAGGGCTGTTCGCGCACTGATGCAGGCGTGCATGCAAACTGCTTCGCCCTGACGCTGCGCACAGCTTCTGTAATGGCATGCGATGCGGTTGTACGTGCAATGAACGTCCATCTTCCCAGCGACATCGCCGTGACAGGCTGCCGCGAGGTGCCGGAAGCATTTCATCCCCGCTATGACTGTAAGGGCAAACGCTACCTGTACCGCATCTATAACGGCACGGTCCGGGACCCGTTTTCGGCCGATTTGGCGCTTTTTTGGAAATATCCGCTTGACGAACGTCGAATGGATGCGGCTGCGCAAGGTTTTGTCGGTACGCATGATTTTGCCGCGTTTTGCAGCAGCGGTTCGGGCGTACAGGACACTGTGCGCACCGTGACGGACGCGTCGGTGACGCGTCACGGGGACTTTGTGATATACTCTGTCACAGGAAACGGTTTCTTGTATAATATGGTCCGCATTATGGTGGGAACGCTTTTGGAAGCGGCGCGCGGCGTCTATACGCCGGCAGACGTGCTGCATATGCTTGAGGGGCGTGACAGGTCCGCTGCCGGACCGACGGCGCCGCCGCACGGTTTATATTTGGACGCCGTTTTTTATGACGATTGATTTTGATGGAAAGGAGATACCCAGTTGGCGCAGTTAACCGATCTTGAAAAAGTACGCCGCAGCCGTGCACGGCGTAAATTGGTGCATAATCTTGCGACTTTGCTCTTATTTGCGGCAATCGTTGTCGTTGTGACGGCGCTGGTGCGCCATGCGGGTGATTTTGACCTCAAGACGGCATACAGCGATATCACCGCCGAGGTACGCGGCGGCGATGGGTTCCCCGTTGCGCTCCCCGGCGGGAATGTGGTCGCTTTGCAGGCGGCCAATGAAACCCTGGTGCTTTTGACAGATACAAACCTGTATACCTACAACCGTTCAGGCGGCCAAATGCTGGACGCGCAGCATGGTATGGCTAATCAAGCAATGAAAACAGCTAAGGAGCGCATTTTGCTTTATGACCGCGGCGGTACACGCGTAGAGCTGTATTCACGCGCAGCGCAGGTTTGCACGTTATCGACTGACTTTACCATACATACCGCTGATGTCGCGCCGAACGGAAATTTCGCGGTTGTAACCGGTGCGAGCGATGCTCTAGCACGTGTCGTTGTATACAATAAGCGTGGCAGTGAAATTTTCCGGTTTTCATCAGATAAGCCCATTATCAGTCTGGATCTGGCTGATTCACGCGATTTGATGTACATCGGTTTTACTGATACGTCAAATGGGGAATTTTTGTCAAGCATTCGAAAATTTCAGCTCAGCTATAATGAAGGCGATCTCGGGCGCAAGGACTTTCCCGGAGAGCTGCTGCTCTCAGTCGAAAGTCTGAGTGCAAACAGTGTGCGCGCCTTTACAGACCAGCGTGTCGTTCTTTTGGACGGCGATATGCGTGAGACGGCTTCCTATATTTTTGGAGACGGACAGTTGGAGCGTTACTGTGTTGCGCCGGACGGACGGCTTGTGCTTGTGATGGGAAATTATGAAAAGGATAAACGCTTGTCAATTGTTACGCTTGACCGTGATCTGACACAAATCAACCGGTTTGAAACAGATATCAATGTAATGGATATCTGTGCGGACAACAACTATCTTTATCTGATGGCGCGCGACCATCTGCATGTTCTGGGATTTGACGGTTCTGCCATCGTTTCCACACAGATAGGCAAACTGCAAAGTATAGAGACCATCGGATCAAGTCTTTACTATGCGGCTGGAGCTGAACTGGATTCGATCGATGCGAAGCAGCTTGGCCGCCTGGAGGAAAATAAATCTGCGGCCTCCGATTCATCCTCATTCTCCCAAGCGTCCGTGTCTGCTGATGAAACATCCTCAAGTGCACAATCCAATACGTCAGGGGACACGTCAGAAGGCTCTGATGCAGCCGTATCGGAGTCTTTGGAAACAGTTTTATCATCGGCTGCTGCCGCTTCAACAGAAATGGACGCATCCAGTCAGGCAGGAACATAATTTTATTTGTAAATGATCAGCATATTTGGTATAATAACCGCAAAGCGGATATTATACCGGGGTTATGCCCAAAGGCTCGCCGCTTACGCGGCAACCGCCTTTTGATGGGCAATTATACCATGCCGCTTCGCGGACATGGTATAATAACCGCAGAACGGTTATTATACCATCTTATGGCCAGGGCGATACGCGGGCGCGGCCCGCTTCCGCCATGATGTCCGATTATACCATGCCGCTTCGCGGACATGGTATAATAACCGCAGAGCGGTTATTATACCGTCATATGGCCAGGGCGATACGCGGGCGCGGCCCGCTTCCGCCCTGATGGCCGATTATACCACGCCGCTTCGCGGACATGGTATAATATAAAATCGTCATGCAATGCAGATTTGCAGGACATGAAAGGATTGTATATGGATTCTTTGACAGCCATCGGGCTTGATGTCGCCGCTGTAGCGGTTGTGGTATACTGTGCATACGCGGCAGCCAAGAAGGGCTTTTTACGTACGGTGGTGCAGATGATCGCTTATGTGGCGGTATTGGCTGCCGCTCTGTTTTTCAGCCGTTCGGCCGCGCCGGTCGTTTACGATCGTGTCGTTGAGCCGATTCTGATGCGTCAGGAGCTGCATGAGCCTACAGGGGATGCCGTGCTTGTATCTGCGTCATCCAATGAGGAACCGGCCTCGCTTGATGGGATTATCGGTGATACGATCGATGAATTTTTGGGCGGTGAATCTGCCGGAGATGTGACCGACGGACTGATTGGAGATCTGGCGGACGCAACGCTGCGCCCCATGATGATCAGCACGATTTCGGCAATTGGTTTTGTTTTGCTGTTTGCTGTGCTGTCGCTTGCCGCCAATATCCTGTTGTCGGCGCTCGGTATCATTAACCATTTGCCAGTGATCGGCACACTCAATGCGGCGCTTGGCTGTGTGGTTGGAATCCTGCAAGGGCTGCTGATCGTTTGGATTCTTGGCGTATTAATCAGCGGCGTGCTGAATCTGAATTCTGACGGTTGGTGGATTTTTACGCAGGAGGCGGTAGGACGCACACATATATTTCACTACTTTTTGACGCCGGAGCTGCTTGCACGGTTCCAATAGATCTCAACGGTTTGACCAACAAATCGGTATGAAAAGCGGAGCAATGGGAAAAGCAGCGGCACGGCCGGCAATTAAAAATAGCCTAGGAATGCATTGGGAGAGGAAATTGGGAAATCCGCTGGTGCGGCGGTGTTTCCGGCGGGATGCTTAAAAAAATCGGCGTCCCTGCGAGGGGGAGTCTGAATGAAACTGAATGTGCCGAACGCGTTGACTTTGTTTCGAATTCTGCTGATTCCGGTATACTTATGGCGATATCTGACCGCACAAAGTCAGATGGATTATTTAACAGCGGCGGGAATTTTACTGCTTTCGGCGCTCAGCGATACGATGGATGGATATATCGCAAGGCGCTTTCATCAAATTACCCAGCTTGGAAAAATTCTTGATCCGGCGGCGGACAAGCTTACGCTGGCTGCAGTAATTGTTTCGCTGTGGCTGACACGGCCAAATTGGTGGCCGTTGTACACGCTGTTTATTCTCAAGGAGTTTTTGATGCTGCTGGGCGGCCTGCGCCTGCATCGCAAGCAGGTCAAAATTGAAGGGGCAAAATGGTTCGGAAAGCTCTCGACAATCATGTTTTATGTGATTATGATTATCATTGTGGCGATGCCGCAGCTTCAGGATCGCACAATCCTGACCATGCTGTTGGTGTTGCTAGTATTCATGCTTTTTTCACTTTTGAGATACGGAATGCTGTTTTGCCATATGTTGAAAAATTCAACAAAAAAATGATACCGTATTAGTAGATTATTTATCTGGTATTAATATGCTGTTCACAACGGGCATATACAATATAACCTGAATAATTATTTTAACAGCGCGGATGGATAGGGGAGCCTGGTTCATCCTGCGCGGGCAAATGCCCGCGCAACCGCTGCCCGCGCGCTTTTCGCTGTCCAAAGCGCCGGGGGTTCCCGGTCTGGCCGGCGGGGCAGTGGCGGAAAGGAGCAAAAACTGATGGATATGATGTGTTCAAGATGCAAGAAACGTCTTGCCGTTGTTTTTATGACGCGGCTTGAAGGAGATAAAACAATTTATGAGGGGCTGTGTCTGCGGTGCGCCAAGGAATTGGGGCTTAAACCGGTCAGCGATCTGATGGAGAAAATGGGAATCACAGACGACGAGCTGGACAATATGTCCGATCAGATGATGGATATGTTCGGCGGCGAAGGTGAAAATGGATTTGAAATGGGTGGTGCGCAGGCGCTTCCGTTTTTGCAGAATATCCTCGGCGCAGTCGGAAACGGTGAGATTATTCCGCAAAAGCCGAAGGAAGAAAAGGATTCGCCAAAGGAACCTACAGTCAGGCCGGCTGAGAGGCCGAAACAAAAGGAACGCGGCCGCCGGGGGGTGCCGGAGAAAAAGTATAAGCATCTCGACGCCTACTGCGACAATCTTTCACTCAAGGCGGAGCAGGGCAAGATCGACCGGATTATCGGCCGTGAGCGCGAAATTTATCGTGTGATTCAGATTTTGAACCGGCGAACAAAGAACAATCCCTGCCTGATTGGCGAGCCGGGCGTCGGAAAGACAGCCGTTGCAGAGGGGATTGCGCAGAAGCTCGCAAGCGGCGATGTGCCATACCGTCTCGCGGACAAAAAGCTGTATTTGCTTGACCTGACGGCTCTGATCGCCGGCACACAGTTTCGCGGACAATTTGAAAGCCGGGTCAAGGGGCTTGTTGAGGATATCAAGGACGCGGGAAATGTCATCCTGTTCATCGACGAGGTTCACAATCTCGTCGGCGCGGGTGATTCAGAAGGTTCTATGAATGCCGCCAATATCCTTAAACCTGCGCTGTCACGCGGTGAGATCCAGGTGATCGGCGCGACAACCTTCAACGAATACCGCAAACATATTGAGAAAGACGCAGCGCTCGAGCGCCGTTTCCAGCCGGTCACGGTTGAAGAACCGTCGATCGAGGACACGGTCGATATTATCAAGGGTGTACGCAGCTATTATGAAAATCACCACCGCGTCAAGGTCAGCGATGATCTTTCGCGGATGGCGGTTGTGCTGTCGGAGCGGTACATTACGGATCGTTTTCTTCCGGACAAGGCGATCGACTTGCTGGATGAAGCATGTTCAGCAGCCGTCCTGCGCAATACGCAGTTGGCTGAATACGATAAATTGACAAAGCAGCTTGCAGATACAAATGAACAATTGGAGGAGTTGGAAGCCGCCACCGACGAGCCGGATTATGAGTCGATTGCCCGCCTGCGCGGTGAAACAATCGTTCTGAATGAAAAAATTAATGAGCTTGCGCCGACGGCGGTTGACCAGCCGGTTACGCTTGACGATCTTGCAGGTGTGATTGAGCTTTGGACAGGGATTCCCGCAGCGAAAATCCGTGAAACAGAGCTGCGCCGTGTGGCAAAGCTGGAGCCTGCGCTTCTTGAACGTATCATTGGACAGGATGAGGCTGTTTCGCTTGTTGCGGCCGCCGTGCGCCGTTCCCGTGTGCAAATTTCCGCGCGCCGCAGGCCCGCCTCGTTCATCTTTGTCGGACCGACCGGCGTTGGAAAAACAGAACTGGTCAAGGTTCTTTCAAAGGAATTGTTTGATTCGGCCGATCCGCTGATCCGTCTCGATATGTCTGAGTTTATGGAAAAACATACAGTCAGCCGGCTGGTTGGCTCTCCGCCGGGATATGTCGGTTATGACGAGGCGGGACAGTTGACAGAAAAGGTCCGCCGCAAACCATATTCGGTCGTCCTGTTCGACGAGATTGAGAAGGCGCATCCGGATGTTCTCAATATCCTGCTTCAAATCTTGGACGAAGGCCGTATCACTGACGCGCATGGCCGAGTCTGCTCATTTGAGAACACAGTGATTGTGATGACCTCGAACGCCGGCAGCGAACGCAAGGAAAGTGCGCTCGGTTTCAACCGTACTACTGGCGAAATCGCCAAGGATAAGGCGATGAAGGCGCTTTCAGAGTTTTTGCGGCCTGAATTTTTGGCGCGTGTCGACGAGGTTGTTGTGTTCCGGCCGCTCAGTGAAGCCGATTACCGCAAAATCGCGGCTTTGATGCTGGGCGAATTGAAGGCGCCTCTCGCAGAGAAGGGAATTACCTTCGGCTGGGACGACGAGGCTGCGGCATATATTGCCAGCAAAGCGGTCGGCGGCAAGAGCGGCGCGCGCGACCTGCGCACCATTATCCGCAAGGAGGTCGAGGATGCGATCAGTTTGCGGCTGGTGGAGGATCCGGATAATATCCCGGCTCTGATGAAAGTTACAACTGAAGATGGAAAGCTGAAAATGCTTTACAGTTAAGTCAAAGAAGCAAAAAAAGGCAGGGCGTTCGTGATAAGAACGCCCTGCCTTTTCTTTTTATTTGCTTAGATGCCGTCGTTGACAGCGGTCCAGGGATTGACAAACACATTATTAACCGACAGGGCAAAGTGCAGATGCGGTCCTGTCGAATATCCGGTCGAACCAACAGTGCCGATCTGATCGCCCTTTTTAACGGTATCGCCTGTTTTGACATTCAGGGAATCCATATGGTAGTACCAGCTTTTTAATCCAAATCCATGTTCGATTATGACTGTATTGCCGGTCAGTTGGAGATAGTCGGCGAACAAAACGCGCCCGTTGTTGGCCGCCGAGACGACAGTGCCGCGCGCCGCAGCGATATCGGTGCCGTTGTGCCGCGTGGGCGTCGGGTCGTCGTTTGTATAACGGATGCTTCCAAACTGTGTTGAGATGGGTCCAAAGGTTGGCTGTTGGAATGGGTTTTCCCAATATTTCTCCTCATCGCAAATCAGTTTAAGAGGCTCAATCTTTTCGTTCCACTCCGCATTGGCCTGAGCACTCAGCGCCGTTTCAGCGGCAGTAGATTGAGGCATGGTCATATACTGCACATCAAAATCCTGCTCCTGCACCGTGAGAGAGTGTGTCAATGTCTGCCCGCCGGCCTGAACTGTAACAGTATAAACTCCGGGAGAAGCCGTATAACGGATTGGAAGCAGGGCGATCTTTTCCGCTCCATAAGAGGATGACGCGCTCGTAAAAAATCGCGGAGCGAATCCAAGATCGGTTTGCGCTGTCAGCTCTGTTCCCTCGGCGTGAGCTACACTGATACGGAGCGTCTCTCCCTGTTTGATGGCCGAGGCCGCCGTCAACGTTGCAGGAAAATCACAATCCATATCAAACATGTATGTATCCCCTCTTGAAGTTGTCACAATGTATCGGAACTGCCCATCACAAGTAGGGATGAATTTTTCATCAGCATTTCCTTTAAAGATGGATTCGGCCTCATAAAAAACGCTGTATGTTGTCCCTGCCGGGGCTGCGGAAAGATCGGGAAGCTGGTCGTGTGATTTGACTGTAAACAGCGGTACGCTGCCAATTTCTACTTGGGCAGTCTGTTCCCCAAGCGATACAGAAAGCGGCTGCGCCGCACGGGATGATACAGAAGCGGTGCGAGAGGAACTGTCATCCGAAACGGTTGAAGCGGTTTGCTTTGGAGAAAGCAGGCGCGCGCCACATGCTGAAAGTGTAAATGCGGCGCAGAGCGTCAATGCGGACAAACGGATGGGAAGGTTTTTCATTGTGTGATGCCTCCTTTTTGATCATGCAGCGCTTGGCAACAAAATGGGATGCAAAACAGGCCAAAGCCAAACGCACCAGGGGTATTTGCTGTATTCATTTTACCGTGACAGTTCCAAAAGGTCAATGGCGCTTTTTGTTGCGTTTTCCTTTCGCAATTAATATTACAATCTTCAATTCAGGCGTTTTTTGAAAAACTACTTGACAGATTGGGGCTTTATGCATATAATGAAGTAAATCAAAAACCGATGATTAAGAAGAGTAGGCATGGAAACACGCTTCACAGAGAGCCGCCGATGGTGGGAAAGCGGCAGGGGTGGCCATGTTGAATGGACTTATGAGGGCAGGACGAACGGTGAACCTAGTAGTGCCTGACGGGAACTCCACCCGTTATCAAGGGAGCATGTATGCTTGTACATGGAATGAGTGGACGCGTCATGCGTCAATTTGGGTGGTACCGCAGAAGCAAAGGCTTTTGTCCCAGTTTTTAAAACTGGAGACAGAGGCCTTTTTTGATGCATTTCGATCCACACTCTGGTCCCGCAGTCATCCGGATTTGATCAAATATAATTTTGGCAAAGCTGAAAGGGGTAATTTAATATGACTAAGATTCCACACAGACTGTATCTCACTGAGGACCAGATGCCGAAGCAGTGGTATAACCTGCGCGCTGATATGAAGGAGCAGCCCGATCCGATTATCAATCCGGCTACCATGCGGCCGGCTGTGGAGGAAGACCTTTATCCGGTATTTTGCAAAAAGCTGGCGCATCAGGAGATGGATGCCCAAACACGTTTCGTCGATATCCCCGAGCCGGTTCAGGAGATGTATAAAATTTATCGCCCATCGCCGCTGATTCGTGCCTATGAGCTTGAACGCGCGCTCGATACGCCCGCCAGGATCTATTATAAGTTTGAAGGCAACAACACCTCCGGCAGTCACAAGTTGAACTCAGCCATTGCACAGGCATATTACGCGAAGGAACAGGGGCTTACAAGCCTGACGACCGAAACCGGCGCAGGTCAGTGGGGGACGGCGCTTTCGGAGGCATGCTGTTATTTCGATATACCTTTGACAGTTTATATGGTCAAGGTTTCCTATGAACAAAAACCGTTCCGAAAGTCTGTGATGCATACCTTTGATGCAAATGTGATTGCAAGCCCAAGCGAAACGACAGAGGTCGGACGCCGGATTCTTGCCGAAAATCCAAAAACAACGGGGAGCCTTGGCTGTGCGATCTCAGAAGCGGTGGAGAAAGCTGTAACAACCAAGGGCTGCCGCTATGTGCTTGGCTCAGTGCTCAATCAGGTGTTGCTGCATCAATCGATCATTGGCTTGGAATCGCAGACAGCAATGGAGATTCTTGGTGAATACCCTGATATTATCATTGGGTGCGCTGGCGGAGGCTCCAACCTTGGCGGGTTGATTGCTCCGTTTATGCGCGATAAGCTGACCGGAAAGGCGAACCCCAGAATTATTGCGGTGGAACCCGCTTCCTGTCCTTCCTTTACACGCGGCAAATATGCTTACGATTTCTGCGATACCGGAAAAATTACGCCGATGGCACGCATGTATACGCTCGGCTGCGGGTTTATCCCATCGGCCAACCACGCCGGCGGCCTGCGGTATCACGGGATGTCCCCCATTCTTTCCAAGCTGTACCATGACGGATATATGGAGGCGGTTTCGGTCGAGCAGACAAGCGTATTTGAGGCGGCAACGTATTTTGCAAAGCACGAAACAATTCTGCCCGCGCCGGAATCAGCTCACGCTATCCGCGCGGCCATTGATGAGGCGCTTAAATGTAAAGAAAGCGGCGAAAGCAAAACGATCCTGTTTGGTCTGACCGGCACCGGATATTTTGATATGACTGCGTATGCGTCCTATCAGGAAGGACATATGCAGGATTACATCCCGACCGACGAGGAATTGCAAAAAGGCTTCGACAGCCTTCCGCATATCCCAGACATTCAATGATTAAACAGCACCCCGTATCAAAAAAGCCCGCTGTCCAGCGTTCATTTGGGACAGTGGGCTTTTGATATATTATTCTGCCGCTTATAAATAACAGATTTTCACTGATTGGCAGATTGCTTTGAGCGTCTGTATTTGCGGCTGTTTCTGTGTACAAAAGGCTTCATCCGTCCGGCATGATGTCGATGGCCGGCACACTGACCGGAGTCGTATACCCGCTTTCGAAGCGCCGTATGCTTTACGGTGCGCTGAGGCTGCATCGGTTGATCAGACCTGCGGCCGAGGGGTTCCATTTTACTTTCGACAGGCCATGAGGGCTTCGTCTCCTCCGGTTCCAGCCACATGGGGGCGAAAAATGCATCGTCGTCGTCCGATCCCTCAGCGGCGTCAAAGAGCGTGTTTGCGTCATATGACTCATCCTCCGGCTCTGGCAAATCCGGTGAAACAAATAAATCCTTGCGGCGCAGACAGTAGCCAACGAATAGGAGAGCTGTCAAAGCGCCACAGATTGCCGCGGGTATAGGCGGCCGCGCCATGACCGAAAGTGGCGGTGGAAGAAACAGACAGACCGCACCCAATAACAGGGCAGCGATGTTGATCGCCAATGCCAGTATATCGAAGAAACGCAGGAATAGGAAAGCGGAGATTGTAAGGATGCATGAAGCAATCCAAAAAATTCCGAATGGAGGAAGCTGTCCGCTTCCAAGCAACCGGATCAGGATGTAGGCGTCGCGCGCCGCCCAGAAGGGAAGAAGAACATTCTGATAAGCCTTGAGCAGGCAGATTGGCCGTGAGGTTTCGCTGAGGCGAGCGTCAAGCACGGCGCTTAATGTCCAGGCGCGGGCATATGCAAGCTTGGTTTCAAACTTGTTGCGCCTGAGAAAAAGCAAAAAATAAGCACAGCAGCCGCCCAAAAGGCAGACAAATCCAAACAATCCCAACAGTTGAAGCATTGTATTGTCATTTCCTCTGATGTCGTATTTTGTCGAATTAAGTATAACATGATTTAGTATAGAAAACAAGACGATTAAGTCGGATATGAAGGAGCGAAAAAACTACTTTTTCCCAGAATATCGGGTGGATGAGACAGGCAATACTTTCTGTAGGAACGATCTGGCTTGTGAATCAATGTTGTGACAAAAATGAAGGGGGAGCGTCAGGTGGATATGCGTCCGGTTTGTATCGCACTGGGCTATTTATACGGTTCTTTTTTGACGGCGGATCTTGTTGTACGGGCCAAAACAGGGAAACACAGATGGGATAGCTTTGGAAATCCCGGGACGGCAAACGTCGCATCGCGCTTGGGAACCCGATACGGTATAATCGTATTATGCGGCGATATCCTGAAAACTGTGTTGGCATGCATCTGCGGCTTGCTTTTGCTTCCCGGCCCGGAGCGCCTGGGGGTTTTATATGCGGGCTTCGGCGCGGTGATTGGACACTGTTGGCCTGTTTGGAAAGGTTTTCGCGGCGGAAAAGGGATTGCCTGCGCGGGGACGGCGGCGGTGTTGTTTTCTCCGGCTATCGGTTTTGGCGCGCTGATTGGCGGCGCAGCGGCTGTACTAGTATCAGGATATTTGGCACTTGGTTCTGCGGCGATTGCAGCCCTCCTGCCGGCGCTGGCTCTTTTGTCTGGCAGGGGGACGCAGCCGACTGCTGTTTTGGCGGCGGCAGGCATTATTTTGCTGCTTCGCCACCGGAAAAACTTTGTGCAGATAGCGAACGGCGGAGAACTTTGCAGGAACTTTTTTTTATTGTTGAAAAACAAAAGTGATTGAACATCATAAAAATGACCCGTCAAAAAATACCTTTTTCAAGCCGCATAATTTTATTTTGGATACACACCCTATTGCGGGGTGATATGTATGGAAAAACTGCGTGAATATGCGGCGGTCTGTACAATCGGTTCGGTTGGATACAGCGCGATTGAAGTTCTCTGGCGTGGATTTACACATTGGACGATGGCGCTGGCAGGCGGAGTTGGTTTTCTGCTTTTGTATTTGGCGGATCTGCGCATGGCCGGCCGTTCTCTGGTTGAAAAATGCGCGGCGGGCTGCGCGCTTTTGACGTCGGTGGAATTTGTATTCGGCGTTGTTGTCAACAAGCTTTGCGGGTTGCGCGTGTGGGACTATTCCCGGCGGAAAGGAAACCTGCTGGGACAGATCTGTCCATTTTACTGTCTGCTTTGGTTTTTGCTTTGTATCCCGGTGATGCCATTCAGCGGCCTTGTGCGGGAACGGTTGTGCCCGCCGCGTGCCGGCAGCCGGATTGCCGCCTGAGGTTCGTATAATCCTTCGGCCAAACGCTGGGGCAGGACATTGCTTTGACACAGCGTGCAACCGTGAAAATGGCCGATCTTGCGCAAGTATAAAAAAGCAAAGCGGCGCCTTGAGAACGGCGCCGCTTTGCTTATTGCGGTTTTGAATTCATGACATTTCATCCTATAATTCCATTGGATGTTTCCACAGCGCGGCCAGGATCTGTTTTGCATCGTCCGTTAACGGTTGGAAAGGCTCTCTGCATACGCCACAATCGATTCCCCGCAGGGTCCAGATAAACTTTACCGCGTTAAAGATACCGAATTGACACATCATCTCCACACGTTCGTTGATTTGCGTTTGCAGACGCATGGCTTCAAACATCTTATGCTGTTGGAAGCAGTCGCGCAGTTTCAGGAACAGAGGCGCAAACAGATTAACAGTGGTGCCAATGGTCGTATCGGCACCCATGGCCAGCGCGCCTAAAAGCTGTTCGTCGAAACCATTGAATATGATTTTATCCGGGAAGGCTGTACGCATCCGTTCCATGGAATAAAGATTCTTGGAGGTGTGCTTGATACCGATGATACCGGGGTTATTCAATAGCCGCTGGGCATTGTTCATTCCGAATTCAATGCCGGTGAACTGCGGAATATTATAGATAATCACACCCAGGTCCGGCTCGGCTTCAATCACCCGTTCATAGTAACGAGTAATTTCATCCATGGTGAACTGATAATAATAAGGCGGGATCATGGAGACGGCGGCGGCTCCGGCCTGTTTGGCATGACGGGCCATGGACAATACATCAGAAGTGCGGATCGTGCCGATATGAGCGATGACCGGCGCCCGCCCTTCCGCCGATTCAATTACACATTCAAGAATCTTCTTGCGTTCCTCAATTGTCAGCAAAAGTCCTTCGCCAGAAGAACCGCAGCAATAAAATCCTTCTACGCCGTCGTCTAATTGCCGCCGGACGATTTTGCCGAGCGCACGGTAATTAACAGTCTCGTCGGGATTTGTCGGCGTGATGAGTGCGGAGAAAATTCCCCGCAGTTTCTCCCGGTTCACCATGCTGTCCAGCCTCCGTCAACGACCAGATTGGACCCGGTCATAAAGGAGGACGCCTCAGAAGCCAGAAAAATCAGCGAACCATTATATTCATTTTCCCGCGACATTCTGCCCATCGGCATCCTGGCGACAAAATTGGCTTGGAACACGGCGTCCTGCGTGTCCCTCCATACGCCGGCCGGCGTCAAAGTATTGACTCGGATTCCCTTTTTCCCCCAATAGGTGGCAAGATAACGGGTCAGGTTATAAATACCGGACTTAGCGGCGGAGTAAGCCACCGGCTTGACGAAGGGGACGCCGGTCAGCTCCTTCTTATAGGCGTAGATGTCCTGAATGGGGGAGAGCATTCCATAAATGGAACCGACATTGATGATGGAACCGCCTTTACCGGCGGTTGTCATCCGTTTCCCAACGCTCTGGCAGGCGAGAAACGTTCCCACCAGATTGGTATTGACAACCTCTCGAAACACCTCCTCGGGAAAATCCTCAAAAGGACCGGACACCTCCGGAGGGGCGCTGGGCTGCGTATCAATGCCTGCATTATTGACCAGAACATCCGGTGCGTCTCCCCAGACGGCCTGCATTTCATCCAACGCTTTGTCCATTGTCGATTTGTCATTGATGTCAACCTGGTAGAATTTTAAGTTGGCATAATCATATTTCGAAGCGGGGAAAATGGCTTCGATTCGCTCCGGCGCTACATTTCTGGCCCAGACAGCCACTTTGGCTTTGCGGTTGTAAAGCTCCTCGACAAAGTTTTTACCGATTTGCCCCATACCGCCAGTTACAATACAAATTTTATTTTCTACGCTGAACAGCTCATCATTCATTGTTAACGTTTCCTTTCCACATACAACTCTGAATCATATCATGTTTTAATCAGAGCTTGCCTTTTTCCTCCATAATACTTTTTAAAGAGGTATTGATGCACATCATATCATTGCCCATAATGATCATGTTGACGCCGCGATCAAGCAGTGTACGCACATTCTCCGCGACGGGTGGGATGGCCGGAGCCATCAGCCCCATGCCAAGCCTGCCTGTATATTTTGCGATGGCATCCATGGAAGCTTTGACGTTCGGCTCATTGACATCATAGAATTTGGGGATGCAAAGTGACATTGCGTAGTCGGCGGGACCATAATTGATGGCGTCTATGCCGGGGACGCTCATGATTTCCTCAATGTTGTCCATAAATTCGAAATCCTCGGCCATGGGGATGACCAATTCGGTTTCATTGCTGTGTTTGATATACTCCACGGCATTAAAGCCTGCGCCGGAGTAGCACGCGGACCGGACATTGGAATCGTAGCCGCGCCTCCACAAGGGCTGATCTTTCTGCGGGAATTTCGCGCCGCGCACACAGATTTCGGCATCGGCCCGATTGCGTACATGCGGGATGATGACGCCTTCCGCGCCAAGCTCCAAAGCTTTGCGGATCTGGATTTCGTCTGGGCGGCTGACGCGGACCAGCGGGGAAATTGCCTTGAGCCGCGCGGCCATGATGCATTCTTTGAGGGTGCCGACTTCGAAGCCTGTATGCTCCGCGTCGATGAAGACAAAATCCAATCCAAACTGACCGGCCGCTTCGATGACTGCCGGAGAGCCGGTATAAATGGTCATGCCATAAACAGGTCCCTTTGCCATTTTTTCTTTCAAATGATTTTCAAACATAACTGAACGCTCCTTTATTCTAATGTGGAGATTATTTTGTTGGCAGATTGCCAAGATAGAATGACTTGATATCAGGATGCTTACGCAGATTTTCGGTCTTATCTTCGAAAATTACATGGCCTTCGGAGAGGATATAAGCATATTCGGAGATCCGCAAGGCCGCACGGACGTTTTGTTCCACCAGCAGGATCGTTACACCGGAACGGTGGATGTTCTGTGTATATGCATAAATTTCGTCTGCAATCTTCGGGGACAGGGCCGCCGACGGCTCGTCCAGAATCAGCAGCTTTGGGTTGGACATCAAACCGCGCCCGATGCTCAGCATTTGCTGCTCTCCGCCGGAGAGGACGCCGGAAGGGCTTTTAAAGCGATCCTTCAGGCGGGGCATGGACTCGAGCACCATCTCGATATTATCCCGGATGACCTGCCGGGATTTAATGGAATATGCGCCCAAAAGCAAGTTTTCTTCCACTGTCATGGAGGGGAATACATCTTTGCCTTGGGTAACGTAAGCGATTCCTTTGCGGACGACAGATTGAGGACGAATGCCCACAAGGGATTCTCCTTCAAAGGTGATTTCGCCGCTTGTCACTTTGAGCATTCCTGTAATAGCCTTGAGCGTTGTGCTTTTGCCGCAGCCGTTGCCGCCGAGAATCGCGGTGATAGAACCGCGCCTGACCTGCAGCGTCATCCCGTTGAGAATCTGCAGCTTCCCATAGCCGGCGATGATATTCTTCACGTGCAGCATAATATCCTGCGCCATATCACATTCCTCCTTCATCCTGCGTACCGAGATACGCCTCAATGACACGTGGATGGTTCTGTGCCTCGGCAGGCTTGCCCACAAATATCCTTTCGCCGTAGTCAAAGACGGTCAATTGCTCGCAGACATTCATCACTACGTCCATAATGTGCTCGATCATCAGCACTGTGATATGTAATTCGTCCTTAAAGTAGTGCACCAGGCTGATCAGCTTATCCACATTCAACGGGTCCAGGCCGGCGGCGCATTCATCCAGCAGCAGAAGCTTTGGATTGTTGATGGCGCCGATGCCGAGCTGGAGCATCCGCCGTTGTCCAATGGAGATGCCTTCCGCTGAATTGTACGCCTTTTTCTCCAGACCAATGGTCTTGAGCATTTCAAAGGCACGCCCCTCCATGGATTTCAGCTCGCTTTTGCAGCGAGGGGTGCAGAGCATGGCGTCAAGCATGGTGCTTTTTTCAAACAACGCCTGCGCCAGGATCAGGTTGTCCAACACGGACAGGCTTGGAAAAATCCGCAGCATTTGGAACGTTCTGGCGATTCCGCTTTTGGTTACCTTATGCGGCTCCATGCCTGTGATATCCTGATTCCCATTAAAAATGATTTTTCCTGATGTTGGTTTGTAGATTCCGCTGACACAGTTAAAAAGCGTCGTTTTGCCGGAACCGTTGGGCCCGATGATTCCATGAATGGTTCCAGGGGCGACATGCATACTGATATTGTCCAACGCGGTCACACCGCCGAATTTCATCGTCAGGTTTTCGATTGTCAGCATCAGACTGCGGCCTCCTTACCATCATTTTTTCCGCCGGCGTGCTGGTCGCGGATCATCTTCTGCTGCTTATGATACCGGATGGTGCCGACAATTCCGCGCTGGAGAAACAGGACTGTCAGGATCATCACCACGCCAAAGGCGATTTTCTGATACTCCGCATAGACGCGGGTGTATTCATAGACAACGGTGATCAGTGTTGCGCCGAGAACGGAACCCCAAGTGCTGCCCAGGCCGCCCAGTACAATCATCAGAAGGAAGTTTGTCTGCAACGCCTGCACAAAGGTAGTGGGATGGATGTATCCTGCATAGTTTGCGTACAGGCAGCCGGCCACGCCGGCAAAGATTGCACACAGTACAAAGGCCATGATTTTGACCTTGCGTACATTCACACCCATGACAGACGCTGCAAGGGGATCGTCCTTAATGGCGGAAAACCGGCGTCCGTAATTGGAGTTGACAAAATTGGTGACAATGATCAATCCTATCAGGACAAATACAAAGATAAAGAAGTAACTCATAGTTTTGGTCTGCATCGTCCATCCAAAAATCTCCAGCTTAGGGATGCGCATGATCCCATTGGACTTATTCGACCATCCGGCGCTGTTGATGACCAGGCGGACGGATTCGGCGAATCCGATGGTGCAAAGGGACAAATATGGCCCTTCCACCTTGAGCGCCGGGATGCCGACAAGCATACCGAAAGCTGCCGAAATAGCGATAGTGACAATCAGGGATGGGACGAATCCAAGCTCTCCCTTGGTGGTCAGCAGAGCGCCCGCATAGGCGCCTATGCAGTAAAATCCATATTGGCCCATGTTGATTTGTCCGGCCAATCCGGTCACAAAGTGCATCCCAAGCGCCAACAGGATATTGATGCCGATCATACAGCCGATGTGGATGATGTAGTCAGAGGAGAAGATGAGCGGCAGCAAGCAGATAATGATTGCGAACATGCCGGTTAAAATCCAATCCTTTGTCCGAGCCGGTAATTTGTTTATGTTCCATTTCATACCGACACCCCCTTTAAGCCTTCTGTTTTGTCTTGGTGGAAAAAAGACCGCCGGGACGCAGCATCAGCATCAGGATCATGATGACGAAGCTGATGACATCTTTGTAGGCGGACCCGATGAAGTGGCTGCCGAAAGTTTCCACAACGCCTACAATCAGGCCGCCGAGCATTGCGCCGTATACATTTCCCAGCCCGCCGATGACCGCTGCGCTGAAGGCTTTGAGCAGCATGGTCGCAGACATGTTATAGCGGACAAAAATAATCTGTGCGCTGAGAATACCGGAAACCGAGCTTAAAAAGGCCGCCAGGCCAAACGCAAAGGAGACGATAAAGCGGGTATTGACGCCCATCAGAGCCGAAATCGGTTTGTTATAGGAGACAGCTTTCATTGCAAGTCCAATTTTTGTCTTTTTGAACATCAGATGCAGCAGCGCCATAACAATCAGCGCAACCACGATAACCACCAGATAAACCGGTTGGACGGATACGCTTCCAAGCTGTACCGGGTCTCCGAAGTTGGCGTCGTAGCTCTTGGAAACCGCGCCCCAGATCAGCCAGTAGGCATTTTGTAAAATTGCCGACATACCGAAGCCGGCCACCACAAAGGTCAATCCCCGGATGGAAAAGCCGCCGCCCATATTAAGAATCGGATTATAGATACACTTTTGAATGATGATGGCAACCAGTGCCGTGGCAAAGGAAGCCAGCAGGATTGTCGGAATCATTGGGACGCCCCTGGTAAACAGCACCCACCCCAAAAAGGCACCCAATGTGAATATCTCGCCCTGGGCAAAATGGATAATATCCAGAGATGCATAAATCAGCGATACAGACAGCGCCAGCATACCATACAAGGCGCCAATGGAAACGCCGATGATCAGCAGATCAATCCATATGCTCATGCAACAACCACCTTTCAAAACATGATGGCAGCCGAATGTACTGCAAATATTCGGCTGCCATATCCATGCTGTTTGCAGAAAATTTTAAGCCGGATCTAAACAGGTGAAGGAGGTCAGCCCTCGGGAGCCCAAAGGCTGGACCATGTATAATCGGATTCCAAACGATAGATACTGCTTTCCTTTTTTCCATCGCGCGAGTCGGCGTCACCGGAAACGCCAAAAGTGGTCACGCCGGTCAGGCCAACCCAATTGGAGACATTCGCCAAGGCGTCGCGTATGGCTGTGCGATCAGCAGCCAGGGTATCCGGCGTGTTGCCAAGCTCAACCTCGCCTAAAATTTCTGTGATCAGTACGATGGTATCATAGGCCTGTGCTGCGTTGTGATCCAGAGTTCCGTTGACAACAGAGGAATACTCATTGACGAATGCTTGAATATCTTCACGCGTGTCAGTCGGGCTGAATGTAGTGGAGAAGATAGCGCCCACTGCACTCTCGCCAGCTACGCCGTAAAAGTCGGAGGAGGACATGGACGAGAAGCCGCAGATGGGAATATCAGGGGAGATGCCTACATCCAGACGCTGGGAAACGATAATGGCAAGTTCAGCCTCGTGACCGGCAAATACGATACAGTCCACATCGGCATTTTTTACGGCAAGCAGCTGTGTCTTGAAGTCAATATCACCTTCATTCCACTCCTGAACGATGGCCGGTTCCATACCATACTCATCCTTCATTCGGGCGACAAAGTTCTCGTACTGGCCAAGTCCAAGCGTACCTGTTTCATGCATGATGGCGATTTTTTCACAGCCCATCTCCTTGACGATATAGTCGCACAGGGTATAGGAGTGGTAGATATCAGCCACGGAATTGCGGAAAAACCACTCATTGCCATAATCCACAGTGATGGAGGTGTTGGTTGCCTGCGGGGTAATCACAGGGATTTCATACTCTGCGCAAAGATCAATGACAGCAAGAGCGCAGCTTGAAGTTGTTGGTCCAATGGCTAACAGGACCTTATCCTCCTCCACCAGACGGGTGAAGGCGTCGATTGTCTTGGCTGCGTCGCCCTCTGTGTCGTAGTAAACAGCGTCGATCAGATGCCCGTTAACGCCGCCCTGGCTGTTCAGCGATTCCAGATAATGTTCAAGGACCGCCCGCATCCTTGTGCCGGCTTCGTCATTGAAGCGCAAAAACACTCCGATTTTGTACGGCTCGCTGCCGGTTTGCGCGACATCGGCGTCTCCCGCTGATGTCGCCGGCGCTGTGCCAGAAGGGCTTGGCGCTTCTGCCGGACCGCCGGAACAACCGGAAAGGGATGCGGTGAACAGCACGATGGTGAGCAGGAATGCAAATAACTTTTTCATGACATTTCCTCCATTTTTGTAATATTGTTAGACATCCTACTTTAATACGTATTATGCAATTTTTGTGAACATTTTGCAATATCGGAAAAATAGATCAATTTTATTTAAATATTTTATAAAAAATTAATAAATAAAATATTCTTTAACGCAATTTGGTTGACTTTTCTGTTGACTTGTGCTATTGATATTGTATGACAGGATATTGTAGGATTTTATAATGATCGATGAGATAATAAATTCATTAAATGATTTAAAGGGGCGTTTACGATGATCGAGAGAGTGTCGGCTGTACAGCAATCGGAGGCCTATTTGCTCGAATACATCGCCCAGGAGAGTACACAGGTTGGCTGTAAGCTGCCTACGGAACAGCAATTGTGTAAAACTTTGGGGGTTGGGCGCGGTACGGTGCGTGAAGCAGTCCGGCTGTTGCAGGCCAAGGGATATGTGGAGATCAGGCCCGGACGGGGCGCGTTTGTCGCGCAGAAAGAGGAGCCGAAAAAGGAAGAAATATCCGGATGGTTTCAGGTGAACGAAGCGAACATCAAGGACATCAACGATGTTCGTTTTGCAATCGAGCCTTTTGCCGTTATGCGGGCGGTTGAGAATTGTACGCCCAGGGATTTAATGCAGTTGCACGCTATCCAGGCCCGCTCCATTGTTGCCGCAGAGCAAAAAGATGCGCCAATACTGGCTTTATGTGACGAACAGTTTCATACCTATATCTTTGAATGCGCCAAAAATCCGCTGCTGTTGGATATCAACAAGCGTGTCGTTGCACAGTTAGCTGTTTTCCGCAGTAAGACCTTTACCATCCCAGACAATGTGCAAAATTTTATTCCCGCGCATGCCGCTGTTCTGGAGGCATTCGAAAAGCGAGACCCGGAATTGGGAAAATTCATGATGGAGCGGCACCTGAAAACTGTTGCCGCAGACTTGGAGGCCAGCAAAAATATCTCCAAATCCCTTGATGCATGCGGACAACATGCCAGGATGGGTACCTGATGAAAAGAGCGGTGCAGGTGAAAATACAAGTTAATTTTGTATATAAAAACAGCCACAGACATGGTCTGTGGCTGTTTTTATATACAGAGTCCGGAGCGATGGCTGTGATAAATGCACCGCCCCGGTTACATTTAACAACCTAACGGCGATTATAATACGGGGCAGGCGCGCTGTTATTGATGGACAATCTGAACGGAACCGTCTTGCGCAGGGTTTATGCGCAGCTCCAAATGTATTTTGGTATCCCCGCGGAACTCAATTCTGCCATAACCAGCGGGTAACGATGCGCCAACGGTAAAGGAATCCCTGTCAAAGTTGTTTTGTTGTTCATACAGGTTTGTTTCGTCTCCGTTCGAGTTGATATATACAATGTTCAAAAAGCTGCCGTCCGACGGTGTAACGGAGAAAGAAGCCTGTGCCGGCGAGCCATCAACCCTGACAAGCAAATAGGGGATATTGCTTTCAGAAAGGCTCATATCTGCTGAAACTGTGCAGGCCCCTTCATTTGTGGCGCCATCATAATACTCAAAGAAGGCCATTGCGTCAGCAGGACGGTTAATCGTGCTTAGATTGGAGGGGATTTCCTCAGGCTTGTCTGGGAGCTCCTCGAGCGATTCAGCCGAAACATCCTCCAAGTTCTCCATGGCGTCAAAACCGTCGGTATCCTCTGCATAATCTTCATTGCTGTAATCACGCACCTCTACCATTTGAGCAAGCGCCGCGGCGCTTTGCTCCGGCTGGAACCGTCCGTTTACATCGAGCGAATAGGACACATCGTTGTCACTGTAATTGAAGGTTATGTTATGTGTATTGAGGTCCAGAGGTCTGATATCCGCGAGAATTGCAGCAGCATCGGCTGCAAAGGCCTCCTGATTTTCATACGGTCCATTCAGTGAAAAATGCAGATACGTTGACATTTGCGATGCGAGCGATTCATAGTCCATATCAGGCGTGTACTCATAATAATAGGGAAGCTCGCAATTGACATACATATTGGAAATATGCGAACGGTCGCTGACGGCGTTGTATATGAGATCCTCGACGTTTCGGTTGAGCTGGTCGCGCGCCTGCATGGCGGGAGGTCCTGCATATTTCCAAACAAACGGTATGGTTGCCAGCCCAATGGCGCCACAGATCAAAAGGAAGCAAACGAAACAACTGAGCAGATCGTATTTGATGCGTTCGCCGCGCCGGAAGATGCTGGCATAAAGCACCTCCAGGCCAAGAAAGACAAAAATGAGAGGAGAGAATTTTAAAACAAACAGGAGGTTGAACGACGGAAGAAACATACACAGCAGGGCAACCACGCCGCTGACGATCAGGGCAACGCCCATTGTTAATGTGCCGACACGGCGCACAGGGCGGTCCTCTTTTCTCTGTGTTCGGCCGCTGTCCGAGACGGCGCCGTTTTCCGGTGCCGTGCTCTGTGTTGATTCCTGTGCTGCGCTGCTTTCAGGACCGGCAATGTGCAGATTGTCACTCATCTTTTTTTCCTCCGTACTCTACAAATTCTTCATCGATGCGCGCCTGTTTTTTGCCGCCCTTGACAAGATGAATACCAAAGCCGATGACTGCGACAGCTACAACAAGCGTCGGGATGCGGTGGAACATGGAATAAATGTACCACGAATCATATCCAAGCATTTCCAGAGTATTGGTAATGAGCGGCAGCAGGAAATTGGAAAACAGCGCCCACAGACCGATAAAGATCAGCACAACGCCAATCAATGTATGGCGCTTCTGCATCAGGGCGTTCAGGTCGCTGCCTGTGAAAAATTTTCCAAAGCGCGCTGCAAATTCCTGATCCATGCGCGAACGCTCCTCCCAGGGGATTTGGGCGATGTGGAAGGTGTCAAAAAAGGAATAACACCAAATGACCGGCAGCAAAAACAGCAGCGGAGGAAACAGCACGCCTGCGACCATCGAAAGGGACCAGAACAACAACATAACCGCCAATCCCTTTTTCATCATGCCAAGATACATTTCACCCGCTCCGGGGATAAAGGCAAAACAGAATGTCAAAAAACTATTTTTCTTCATGGTTTGAACCCCTCTCGAAATTGAAACTGTAAATCCACTGATTCAACGCCGCTGAGATACCATCGGTAAAGCGTGTGGTTTTTTCGCTGAATGAAACTGTACTGTTGGAAAATACGTCAAAGGTTTGCCGGTTTTTATCATTGATCTGAAAGTCAAAGACGCCGAGATTCCAGAACAAAACCGCGAAACAAGCCGCTGCGGCGGCGGTTGCATATCGGTTGAGGAAAAGCTTTCTGGCCCGGTCGCGCAGACGCGTCCGTATGGTCGGCGCGATTGGTTGTGCTGTAGGAATCAAAAAATCGTCCGAAAGCATGGCGGTATATCGTTCGATGCAGGCGTCGCAGAACGAGAGATGTTCGGAAAGCTCAAGCCGTTCCAGTTCGTCGAGCGGCTTGTCATGGATCAGCGCCGAAAGAGCATAATCAGTCAGACAGCCATCCTGATTAAATAACTCGTTCATGTTTTCATCTCCTCCATCAGAATTTTTTGCAGCTTGGAGCGTGCGCGGTAAAGCTGTGTTTGAACAGTTTTTTTGGGTCGTCCCAATTCCTGTGCGATTTCGTCAACTGATTTTTCCTCAAGGAAAAATAGGACAGAAACCTTGTGGTAAGGCTCTTTAAGTTCTAAAATGGTCTGGCGGATCGCTCCCGCGCCTTCGTCGTCTATGTATAGACGTTCCGGCGACTGTTCCGAACGCACAATATCCAGTTCGCTCATGTCCTCACTGACAGATACCTTTCGCCGGTATGCACTCTTTAAGAAGTCTTTTGCCTTATTGGTTGCAATGCGTGCGAGCCAGGCCTTGAGATTCTCCTCACTGACGCGGTCGATGTGGCCGAACGCAGACACAAACGTATCCTGTGCAAGATTCTGCGCCTCCTGATAGTCACGCACGAGCTGGTAACAGATCGTAAAGACAAACCGCTCGTATTGCTCCACAAGCTCTATAAATTTTTCACTTGTCATCTGCTTTTGCCTCACCACCCCGTCGCCTTACACTGATTAAACGATAGGCCTATCGTTTTGACTTCAATTATGATACAGAAATTTTTTTATTCTGTCGAATGCCAAATTCGGGAAATTGACCCTGTCCTGATGTGATGGTATAATAACCGCAGAGCGGTTATTATACCGGGGTTATGGCCAAGGCGATACGCGGGCGCGGCCCGCTTCCGCCCTGATGGCCGATTATACCATACCGCTTCGCGGACATGGTATAATAACCGCAGAGCGGTTATTATACCGGGGTTATGCCCAACGGCTCGCCGCTTACGCGGTAACCGCCTTTATGGTTGACCACGCAGCGTTCAGGTGATGATGTACGAAAGGGACGGCTCCATGACGGAAAACAGGCGGTTTTCGCGCGTTTACATTGAACTTACAAACATTTGTAATCTTGATTGTACTTTCTGCCCAAAAACAAAACGACCGCCACATGTTCTTCCGTATGAGCAGTTTTGCGTTCTGGCCGATGCGGTGCGTCCTTATACAGATTATATATATTTACACTTAATGGGCGAACCGCTGCTGCATCCGCAGCTGTTTGAAATTTTGGCATACTGCCAAAAAGTAGATTTAAAGGTTAATATCACTACAAACGGCACATTGTTAAGGAGTGTAAAGGAAACAATCTTTACCGCAGGATCGGTGCGTAAAATAGCAGTTTCGCTTCATAGCTTTGAAGCAAACAGAAAAGATAGCTTGCTTGATGGATATCTTGACGATGTATTTGAAGCGGTGCGTTTGGCGCGCGCCGCTGGAATTATTTGTGAGCTGCGATTGTGGAACGGCGGCGGCGCGGAAGCTTTGAACAGTAGCATTGTTTCACGGATTGGACAGGCGTTTGATGTCCAGCCGGGAGGCATTCCCGACGGTTTTTCAGACCGTAAGCTCGGAGAGAATTTGCATCTGGTATTCGCGCCTTCATTTGAATGGCCGTCTCTGGAGGCACAGAGCAGCGGTGACGCTGTGTTTTGCCGCGGCTTGCGCGATCATTTTGGTATTCTCTGTGACGGAACGGTTGTGCCATGCTGTCTTGATGGAGATGGGGTTATTTCACTCGGCAATGCGCTGGAGATGCCGCTCAATGCAATTCTCAACTCGCAGCGCGCATGGGCGATATATAATGGCTTTTCACATCGGCGCGCAGTCGAACCGCTGTGCCAGAGGTGTGGATATGCACGTCGATTTTGAATGACAGGGGGATTCAGGGATTGGAAGAAATGGAAGCAGCAGGACGGTTCACAACAGGTCCGTGGGGCGCTCCTCTTTACTGTTATGAGTCGCTTGGCTCTACAAACGATGAAGCGAAACGCCTTGCACGCGCAGGGGCGCCGCACGGTACGGCTGTGACTGCGCGCCGTCAAACAGCGGGGAAAGGCAGGCTTGGGCGCAGCTTTTATTCGCCCGCTGATGCAGGGATGTATGTTTCGGTTGTTTTGCGTCCGCAAATACCGGCGGAACAGTCTCTGTTAATTACATCAGCCGCCGCTGTGGCGGCTGCACGTGCGATTGAACGAGTCAGTGGCGTCGAGGTTAAAATCAAGTGGGTAAACGATTTATACTTTACAGGGAAAAAGCTTTGCGGAATTCTGTCCGAAGCATCGCTTGGTGCTGATGGCCGTCCCGAATTTATCATTGTGGGGATTGGCGTCAATCTGACGCGTGAAAGCTTTCCGCCCCAATTGCAGGAAATTACAACGTCGATTTTGGAATCCGGCGGCCGGCCGGTAACACCGCAGGTTCTGCTTGAGGAAACGGTGAGGGAACTTTTGGGCGTCTGCGGCCAACTGGAGGAGCGTTCTTTTTTATCGGAGTACCGCGCGCGGTCTTGTGTGATCGGAAAGCAGGTTCGTCTTGTCGGTGGCGGGAATGATCGTATGGTATATGCGCTTGGGATCGATGATAACGCGCATCTGGTGGTGCAATCTCCAAAGGGAGAATGCTTTACGGTCGGCTCCGGTGAAATCAGTATCAAAGGAGATTGGCGATAAAGATGTAGTGATTGTGAGAACGAGAGAGCAAAATTGAGAGATCAGGCGATAATAATCGAAAAGTCATGATGATATCAAATTACCGGGGTAGCAATTTAGTTTGATAAAGTATAAACTAATTATACATGGCGCATACGCGTCAAAGCGCCCAATTTTCAAGCGGGCAAACTGATTTCAGAACAGGAGAAATGAAATGAAAAAGACATTGACTATGCTTTTGGCCGCTGTCATGTGCACGGCTTTTGCCGCCTGTGGCTCGAGCGGCACAACACCCGCGGCTGTATCCGAGCCGGATGCATCCTCCCAGACGGCTGTATCCTCGGACAGCGCGCCGGTATCCTCTGAAGCGGCTGCTTCCACCACAGGTTCCGCACTGCCGGAAACCTTTGTGGTCGGCCTTGACGCATCGTTCCCGCCGATGGGCTTTATGGATGAAAACAACCAGGTGGTTGGGGCTGATATCGATCTTGCGCAGGCTGTCTGTGATAAGCTTGGCATGACGCTGGAGGCCAAGCCCATCGATTGGGATGCTAAGGATATGGAACTTTCCTCCGACAAGATCAGTTGCATTTGGAATGGCTTGACTGTGACGGCCGAACGTGAGGAGGCGTATGAGCTGAGTCCGGCATATATGAATAATGAACAGGTCATTGTTGTAATGAATGATTCCGAGATCAAGACAAAGGCCGACCTTGCGGGAAAGACGGTCGCCGCGCAGAAGGATTCGTCCGGTCTTGAGGCGCTCCAAAAGGATGAGATCTATACATCAATAAAGGATGGCGCCGCCAAGGAATACGGCAATTATGTTGATGCGATGACCGACCTTGAGATCGGCCGTTGCGATGCAATTGTGATGGACTCTGTCGTTGCGAATTATTATATTGCTGAAAACAGTAAGCCAATGGTTGTGTTGGACGATAAAATGGCTTCTGAAGAATATGCGATTGCCTTTAAAAAGGGAAATACCGCTCTGAAGGATGCTGTTTGGGGCGCGCTTGGGGAGCTGCGCGACGAAGGTAAGATCGCTGAAATTTCCACGAAATGGTTTGGCCGTGACGATATGATTAATATAGCCTAGAGCTTGTTTGCAATTGAAAGCAATGCCGCACTCCCGTCCGGCGTTCCGGGCGGGAGTGCGGGCTGTTTTATGGGATGTAATCAACAGAGCCGAGCCTCAGCCTGTATAAGAGTCGGACAGAAATAGATATGGGAGCGTGTGTATTCGATGACTTGGAGCGAGATTGTCACCATCACAAAGGCAATTTTACAGGGGCTTGGGCCTGTCCTGATTCTTTTTTTCGTGGTCATGGCCGCATCGATGCCGCTTGGCTTTCTGTTGACATTGGTCGCGCGATGCCGCTTCGCTCCTCTGCGCTGGATCGTAAACGCATACATATATGTCATGCGTGGGACGCCGCTGATGCTTCAATTGTTTTTTATTTACTACGGCCTTCCATTTGTCAGCGACTTTTTCAAAGCGGCGCTGCAATCGGCGATGGTTTGCGCATTGCTCGGCTTTTCCCTCAATTATGCGGCATATTTTGCAGAAATTTTCCGCGGCGGCCTGCTGGCAATCGACCGGGGACAATATGAGGCGTGCCAGGTGCTGGGGTTGAGCCGTGTACAGACAACGGTGCGCGTAATTCTGCCGCAGATGATACGCGTTGCGCTTCCTTCGATCACAAATGAGTCGATTACATTGATCAAGGACACAGCCCTCGTTTTTTCGATTGCCGTGCTTGAGATTCTTTATTATGCAAAAGCGGCTGTTACACGCACCGGAAACGTATTCCCATATGTGATCGCCTTTGTGATCTATTTGTTATTAAATACGGTGCTCCAGATGTTCTTTAAATGGCTCGAAAAGAAAACCGCATACTGAAAGGGGGACGGAATATGAATCTAATAGAAGTACAGGGTCTCAAAAAAGGATTTGGATCGGTTTCCGTCCTGACCGATGTCTCTTTTACTGTCGAAAAGGGCGATGTAATCGCGGTGATCGGACCATCCGGAGCGGGTAAAAGCACGATGCTGCGTTGTTTGATCGGTCTTGAGCGGGTTGATGGCGGTTCCATTACAGTTGAAGGTGAGCCTTTTGTGAAGAACGGCGTCTATGCTTCGCCGGCTGAAGCCAAAAGGACAACCGCAAAAATGGGGATGGTGTTTCAGTCATTCAACCTGTTTCCGCACCTGTCGGTACGGCGCAATCTGACAATGCCGCTGATGTCTGTCAAGGGCGCGACGCGCGACGAAGCTGATGAACGCGCCGCACTGCTGCTAGGTAAGGTGGGGCTGTCCGAAAAAATTGACGCGATGCCTTCGACGCTCTCAGGCGGGCAAAAACAGCGTGTTGCCATCGCGCGCGCGCTCATGCTCAATCCTGATATTATGTTGTTCGATGAACCGACATCGGCGCTTGATCCACAGCTTACAAGCGAGGTACTCGGCGTCATGCGCCAGCTTGCCAGTGACCATATGACGATGCTGGTTGTGACGCATGAGATGTCGTTCGCGCGAGATGTGGCAGGAAAGATTCTGTTCATGTGTGACGGACGGATAGTTGAAAGCGGGGCGCCGGTCGATATATTCGGAAATCCGCGGGATCGAAGGACAGCCGATTTCCTCGGAAATAACGGGCGTTGATCAAAATGGGGATAAAAAAGAGGCGGGCAAAGCCCGTCTCTTTTTTATCCCTATTTTTTCAATAGGGCACAGATGCACACACGATAAAATCAAAAAAATTTTAAATCATGTGAAGTAAAAACGTGCATTGGGCATACTTAATAGGAGAGCCAGAAATATTTGGCATTATAATTGCAGGAGGTTTTTATATGAAAAAACTGATTGGCCTTTTGGCAGCCGCTGTTCTGTGTACAGGTCTGTTGTCCGGCTGTGGATCCAAGGATGCGTCAGGCGCTTCGATGGAGATGAAAGAAGGACAAAGCGTTCAGACAGTTGTCGACCAGATTGCGGAGGATGTCGGGATAGCGATGGCTGCGCCGATCGATGATGAAATGCTCAAACAGCTTTTTTATATTGATCCATCTGATGCGCAGGCGTATTACGGTCAAATTTCCATGGCAAATGTGAGCGCGGACAATGTTGTCGCGATTCAGGCAGCGCCTGACAAAAAGGACGCTGTGGTGGAAGGATTGAATAAACGCCTGGAGGATGTACAAAATTCCTTTGCGCAGTATCTGCCTGAACAGTATGAAAAAGCTATGAAGGGTCGGGTTGTCGAAAAGGGGAACTATGTTTTTTTATTGATCCTGGGTCAGGAGTCTTCAACCTTTGATCAGGATATGGAAAAAGCTGTAGGGATCATTGACGCGGCATTCTGACGCTGGCTCGTTTCCCGTTGGTTCCATATAATACTTGGGATCAACGGGACGCTTTACAGCTATCATAAGCATAGCGTCTTGCAATCGCGGGCATAATTTGGTAAAGTGTACTGGATAGCGTTTATTCAGTACGCTTTTATTTTGGAATCGGAGGAGGGGTTTTGTGGTTTTCAGCAGCCTTTTGTTTTTGTTCCGCTTTATGCCGGTGACATTTCTATTATATTATGCAGCGCCTAAGCGATGGAAGAATTTTGTTCTTCTTATCGCAAGCCTGTTTTTTTATTCCTGGGGAGAGATTCGTTTTTTTCCCATTATGGTTGCAGTGATTTTAGTTAACTATTTTGCAGGGCTTGCAATCGGGAAATGGCGGACACGCCGGGGACTGTGCCGTGCTATTCTGATTATCTCGCTTGTGTTCAGTATTGGCTGGCTGGTATTGTTTAAATATGCTGCATTCTTTATTACAAATTTGAACGCTTTAACAGGGCTGGGACTGACTGTCCCTACGTTGACGCTGCCGCTTGGCATCAGTTTTTATACCTTCCAGATCATGACCTATACGGTTGATGTCTATGCCGGCAAAGTTCAGACAGAGCGCAGTCTGATTAATTTTGGCACGTTTGTTGTCCTGTTCCCACAATTGATCGCAGGGCCAATCGTAAAATATTCCGATATCAGCCGCGAGCTGCATGAACGAAAAATAACGCTTGCACAGATTCAGGACGGCGTCGCTATCTTTATACTCGGCCTTGGTAGCAAGGTTTTAATCGCCAATTCCGTTGGCGCGCTGTGGACAGAGCTTTCAACGGATATAGGCTTTGCAAATATATCAACTATATTAGCCTGGCTTGGCCTGGCTGCTTTTACACTTCAGATCTATTTTGATTTTTCCGGTTATTCGCTGATGGCAATCGGCCTTGGCAAAATGCTCGGCTTCACATTTCCGCAGAACTTCAACTATCCCTATATTTCCCGCAGCGTTACAGAATTTTGGCGGCGTTGGCATATGACGCTTTCTGGTTGGTTCAAAGAATATGTATATATTCCGCTTGGCGGCAGCCGGTGCAGCCCTGGCCGCAACCTGTTCAATCTCTTTGTCGTCTGGTCTTTGACAGGGCTTTGGCACGGCGCGCATTGGAATTTTGTCCTGTGGGGCGTTTACTATTTTGCGCTGCTTGTGATCGAACGCATGTGGCTTCGTCCCATACTGGACAAGCACAGACTCCTGTCGCATGTCTACGCGATTTTAGCGTTTATGCTCGGATGGGCTTTGTTCGCGATCGAAGATCTCGGACAGGTCGGCGTCTTTTTTGGCCGTTTGTTTATTCCGCATGGCGGAACAGACTGGATGTTTTATCTGCGAAATTATGTAGTGATTCTGGTTCTCGGGATCTTTCTGTCAACGCCCGCGCTTAAAAAGCTGGCGCAGCTCATACCAAAGCGGTTGCAATGGATATGTATCCCGTTTCTCGGTCTGGTACTGGTGCTTTCCATCGCATATCTTGTCGATTCAACATACAATCCATTTTTATATTGGAACTTTTAAGGAGGGAGCCGTTTGCAGTTTCTAAAAAAATATCCGCTGTTGATCCTGTTTGCGGTTTTCCTGTATGCTTTGACGATTGCAAGCCTGCTGACGCCGCCGCGTGAGGACAGCGTTATGGAAAACCGAAAGCTTGCGCAGAAGCCTAAATTGACCGTATCGTCGCTGTTGGCCGTACGTACAGCCGATAAGTATACGCAAAAATATGAAACCTTTATGAACGACCAGTTCATAGGACGTGACGGCTGGATCACATTAAAGTCAATTTGCGAGTCGGCGCTTGGCAAGATTGAAAATAACGGCGTTGTTTATGGCCGGAACGGTTATATGTTCGATAAATTCACTTCTCTTGATGAGCGCCGCCTGAATCTCAACATCCAAACGGTCACAGAGTTTGTGAATGCATATGGGGCCGACACGCCTGTAACGGTAGCGATCGTCCCAAATTCATATCAAACGCTTGAAGATGAGCTGCCGGCAGGACTTGATAACATCAACCAGGCGGCTGAGATTGAGGCGCTTTACAAACAGATTCCGGAAGCGGCGCATAAGCTTGATCTGCTGCCGGTAATGCGTAAGTCTGCTGATGCGGGACAGGCATATTACCGCACAGACCACCATTGGACGACGCGCGGCGCTTATGCCGCTTATCAAGCGTTTGTGTCATCGCGTGGCCTTCAAGCCGCTGATTGGGATCAGCTCGCGTCAGTCAGGCGGGAACAACCCGGCTTTTATGGGACGTATTATAATAAATGCAAGTTGTTTTCCGCCAAGCCGGATACCATCGAATGGTACGATATTCCGATTGATTCCATGACCATCGCCGGAAAGGAGATGGGTGGAATGTATGATATGGAAAAGTGGGATCAGCACAACAAATATGATGCGTTTCTCTGGAGCAATAACGATTTGACAATTATCCGCTCCCAGAACAACTTAAATCATGAGGAAGGGAAGACAACACGCATCCTGCTGATCAAGGACAGCTATGGAAACAGCTTTGCTCCATTTTTGACTTACAGCTATGATGAAGTCTGGGTTGTTGACCCACGCTTTTTGATGACACCGATGAGTGAATTGATGACACAAAATACCTTCGATGATGTGCTGATCCTCTATAATTTTAAGAGCTTTGCAGAGGACAGCAATATTTATACCATCACAAAATAAGATTGGACTTTATTAAACAAACGTCCCCCGGTTTCTGCCGGGGGACGTTTATTCTGACATCATTTGTGTTTTTGATCCTTAATTTGCTTTTCAGCAAGTCTTTTAAGCTCCATAAGGCTTTCTCTGAATCTGGTTGAGGATGCGCCGGGGTTTCTGCGTATCAATTTCACTGCCTGCTCGTACTCTTTGTTCTTTCTGGCGGTCATGTCGACTTCGAATTTTTTGATCTGTGCCTGGAAGCTTTGAATTTGAACCAACAAAGACGACAAATGTTTCTGCTCCTGGGGCAAAGAGGAATGTTCCATCAGTTCATTGATTTCCACAATGGCCGCGGCCGCTTTTTCGCTCAGCAGGGACAGAAGATGGGATTTTTTATTACGCCTCTCCCGGAGCTTTTCCAGCAGAAAAGTCCGGCTTGATTCCTGTGCGGCTGCCCGTTTCAGTTCATACTGCGTGCGTGCTTTCTGAATTTCTGTGTTCATTTCAAGAATATGCGTATAGAATTTTCTGGAACCATTCGTTAGACTGGATATAGCCGCTTCAAGTCCTGCTTCCACGGAGGACAGCGCATGATTGCTTTCCGTCAGTTTTGACAGCAGGTCCTTTAAATCAAGTGCGGACTGAACCGATTTTGTTGTATCAACTATAAAGATGATCACGCAGACCAAGCTGATGGGATCGGAAAGATAAATTGGAATTTGAAGAACAATACGTTCAATAGGAGGATGAAGCACCTTGACCAGCAATATGGAAAAGACTCCCCAGCCAAGAGTTGCGAATAAACAGATATATCCATTTACATTAAATCTGCAATTGCTGTAATCCCAATAACGCACATGAAAAAGTCGCTCCATTACAAAGCCTGTGGCATATTCCAGCAGCGTCGCTCCGATCATCCCGAAAAGAAAAATAAGAATCAAACTGTATTGTACAGGCAGTGTTAACCACAGGATGATGATTGCGCCAAATCCATAGATAGGCAAAATCGGTCCATGAAGAAACCCGCGGTTGATCCATTCTCGTTTTCGGACTGAAACATAGCACGATTCCCAAACCCAACCCCAAAAACAATAAATAAAGAAAAACAGAAGCCATTGCGATTGCGCGTAGAACATCCCTTACACATCCCCCTATTCTGCAAGAATATCGGAAAATATTCCAACTGTATATGATCAATTGTCGTTTTTTGTCTTTACAAAATTGCCATAGTGTAAAAAATTTTGACATAACAGGCTGTTTGTCAGAACAGATCAGAGAAATTAATAGTAGCATAAAATCAAAATAAATGCTATAAAAAGATAGGGCATTTGTTTCAAACCATTTTCATACGCATGAAAGTCAATGGCAGAAAACACCGCATAGAAATTGTTTAAAATCGATCTGCTGTCGGCAGAGGAACAAATCGAACAAAAAAGGAGTTTGCAACATGAATGAGGTTAAAACACCAAAAAAACCATTGATTTATTACTACGGCATCGCCCTGCTCATCCTGATGCTGTTTAACTTTTTGGCCATGCCATGGCTGGCCAAGCGGCAGATAAAAGAAGTGGATTATGGCACCTTCATGACCATGACTGAGAATCAGGAGATTGGACAGGTCGAAATCCAGGAAAATCAGATTCTTTTTACAAACAAGGATGAAAGTCAGGTTTATAAAACCGGACTAATGAACGACCCTGATTTGGTTACCCGTCTGCATAGTTCCGGCGCCGTTTTTGCAAGCGAGATTGTGGAGCAAATGTCACCTTTTTTAAGCATCCTCCTCTCCTGGGTTCTTCCAATCGTGATCTTCATTGGAATTGGTCAGATGATGTCTAAAAGAATGATGGATAAGGCTGGCGGCGGCAACGCAATGACATTCGGTATGGGAAGGTCAAACGCAAAGATCTATGTAAAGTCCTCGTCAGGTATAAAATTTTCCGATGTGGCTGGAGAGGATGAAGCGAAGGAAAGTCTGGCGGAAATTGTGGATTATCTCCACAACCCGGATAAATATAGGGAAATCGGCGCCTCCATGCCGAAGGGCGTTTTGCTCGTCGGCCCTCCCGGAACAGGTAAGACGATGCTCGCGAAAGCGGTTGCGGGTGAAGCCAGTGTGCCGTTTTTCTCGATGTCTGGGTCAGAATTTGTCGAGATGTTCGTAGGAATGGGCGCTTCCAAGGTGCGAGATTTGTTCAAACAGGCAAAGGAGAAAGCTCCTTGTATTGTATTCATCGACGAGATCGATGCGATCGGTAAAAAGCGTGACGGTCAGATCGGAGGAAATGACGAACGCGAACAGACGCTCAATCAGCTCTTGACAGAAATGGATGGATTTGAGGGCAATACAGGCGTCGTTATCCTAGCTGCGACAAACCGTCCCGAATCGCTTGACCCGGCATTGACCAGACCGGGGCGTTTTGACCGCCGCGTTCCGGTGGAGCTTCCCGATTTGAAGGGCAGGGAGGAGATCCTTAAAGTACATGCCAGAAAGATCAAAGTCGCGCCGAATTTAGATTATGTACAGATCGCTCGAATGGCTTCAGGCGCTTCGGGAGCAGAATTAGCCAACATAGTAAATGAAGCGGCGCTGCGGGCGGTTCGGGATGGCAGGCAGTTTGCGACTCAGGCGGATTTGGAAGAAAGCATTGAAGTGGTTATTGCCGGCTATCAGAAGAAAAATGCAATCTTAACAGATAAGGAAAAATGGACGGTATCATATCATGAAATTGGTCATGCTCTTGTAGCAGCCAAGCAGACGAATTCCGCTCCTGTACAAAAAATCACCATTATTCCCCGTACTTCAGGCGCACTTGGATACACCATGCAGGTCGAGGAAGGTAATCATTATTTGATGACCAAAGAGGAAATCGAAAATAAAATTGCCACGTATACCGGCGGCCGTGCGGCCGAGGAGGTGGTATTCGGCACAAGCTCCACAGGCGCTTCCAACGACATCGAACAGGCAACAAAGCTGGCGCGCGCCATGATTACGCGGTACGGCATGAGCAAGGATTTTGATATGGTTGCGATGGAGACTGTCAGCAATCAGTATTTAGGCGGCGACACATCACTGGCCTGTTCTGTGGAAACGCAAGCTGAGATTGATAAGCAGGTAATTGCCCTGATTAAAAAGCAGCACGAGAAGGCCGCTGCAATTCTTATGGACAACCGTGAAAAGCTGGACGAGCTGGCCAAGCACCTGTATGAAAAAGAAACAATCACAGGGGATGAATTCATGGAAATTTTGAACCGGTGAGCGCCTTATAAAAGCAGGGGTGTCATTTCATAATGAAATGACACCCCTGCTGGCATATCCGTTATTTTAAAAGTCCGGCGCCCGTCAATAAAGGATGAAAGACCTTTTCCCAATAGCCCTGCACAAAGATATAAAGCACGATCAGCGGCAGAATATAGGTGACATATACCCGTGCCCATTTGGGGAATCTTAAACCCTTGCCTGTATCAGCTTCTGCTGTGAAGTTTTTCCATCCCCATCCATAACGAGAGGTGCAGAACAGAAGATAAACAAGCGAACCAAGCGGAAGCAGATTGTTGCTGACGATGAAATCTTCAAGGTCCTGAATGGTGCTGCCTGTCCCGAGAGGGGCAAAACTGCTCAAAATATTGAACCCGAGCACACATGGCAGGGACAGGATGATAATCAGCACGATGTTAAAGAGAACGGCGCGTCTGCGTGTCCAACCCCAAAGATCCATACCGAACGAAACGATATTTTCAAATACGGCAATGATTGTGGACAGCGCGGCAAACGACATGAATACAAAGAATAATGCGCCAAACAGCCGGCCTGCCGGCATTGCGTTGAAGATATTGGGGAGTGTGACAAATACCAATCCCGGACCTTGACCCGGATCTGTACCGAAGGCAAAGCAGGCCGGGAAAATAATTAATCCTGCCATCAGCGCGACAAAAGTATCAAGAAGCGTGATGTTAACTGATTCACCGGTGAGCGATCGGTCCTTGCCAATGTAGCTGCCAAAGATCGCCATCGCGCCGATACCCAGGCTTAATGTGAAGAAAGCCTGTCCCATTGCGGCGAATACAACAGTCGATATACCTTGCTCGACCATTTTGCCGAAATCAGGCATCAAATAGAAGCGAAGCCCCGCCGACGCGCCGGGAAGCGTGACAGACCGCACCACCAGCACCAGCATAACGATCAACAGACAGCTCATCATAAGCTTTGTGATTTTCTCGACGCCGTTTTGCAGCCCCAGGGAACAGACGCCAAAACCGAGCAAAACAACAATCACCATCCAGACGCCCATCAGGACCGGTTGGTTAAGCATCCCATTGAAAATATCCGCAACCTCGTCGGGCGTCCTTCCAACAAATTCCCCCATAACCATTTTAAAGAAATAGATCAGCATCCATCCGCCGACTGTTGTATAGAACATCATCAGCATATAGTTGCCGAGCATCGCGCCATAACGATAAAGATGCCATTTCGTTCCCTTTGGCTCCAGAACATTGAAGGAAAGCGCCGCGCTTTTCTGGCTGGCACGGCCCACAGAAAATTCCATAACCATAATCGGCAGCCCCAAAATCACCAGAAAAAATAAATAGACCAATACAAAGGCTGCTCCGCCATACATACCAGTGATATAGGGGAAACGCCATACGTTTCCAAGCCCGATGGCGCAACCTGCCGAAATCAGCAGAAACCCGAGCCTGGAAGAAAATTTTTCTCGTTGCATTTTAATTCCTCCGAGCATTCACAAATTATTCACAAACTATCATACGGGATTTTTTGCTAAATGTCAACGGAATTTGCGTCGTGCTAAAAAAGCCGTATTCTGATGACAGAACAATGCCCTTGATTGAAAGATTGCGAAAGCGTATAATCCGCTGCCTGACAGAATAGAATCAAGTAAAACACATCGTTTATTTAAGGGGGAGCTGCGATGTTCTGCCGCCTTGGCGATCTTCGAAGCAAATTTGTCATCAATGTACGCAACGGCGGAAAACTGGGATATGTCTCCGATGTTGAAATTGACACGGCGACAGCGGCCGTCACATCTCTGATTATTCGGGGACGGCTGCGGTTATTCGGATTGCTTGGACGCGCTGAGGATATTGTGGTCCAGTGGGCTGATATTGAAGTGATTGGAGAGGACACAATCCTGGTCAATCATACGCTACCGGCTGATGGCAGTACGGGAAAGGGCGGCGGGCTGTTTCGCATCCTATCGGAGGACTGACAAATTCTCAGTAAAAATGTTGCATTTTCTCTTGCAATTTCCCTCTTTCTGTGGTAATATATTACGGCTGGTAAAATGCCGGCAGAACACACACCAGGCGATCATCTGATCGGTGTCCCGCATAGGGATGATGGGATGAGATGAACTTGGTGGCGGAAAATAACCGAAAGAGAGGAATTTATCATGGGCGTTGTATCGATGAAACAATTGTTGGAGGCGGGTGTTCATTTCGGCCATCAGACAAGGCGTTGGAACCCGAAAATGGCGCGTTATATTTTTACAGAGCGCAACGGTATCTATATTATTGACCTCCAGAAAACTGTTAAAAAGTTGGACGAGGCGTATATGTTTGTGCGTGATCTGGCTGCGAACGGCGGCAATCTTCTGTTTGTCGGCACAAAGAAGCAGGCTGGAGATTCCGTCAGGGATGAAGCGACCCGCGCCGGCGCATACTATGTTAACGCAAGGTGGCTCGGCGGTATGCTGACCAACTTCAAGACGATCCGCCGTCGTATCGACCGTCTCGCGCAACTGCGCAAGATGCAGGAGGATGGCACGTTTGATCTGCTTCCCAAGAAGGAAGTCAGCAAGCTGAACCTTGAGATTGAAAAGCTTGAAAAGTTCCTCGGCGGTATTAAGGATATGAAAAAGCTGCCGTCTGCGCTGTTTGTAGTCGATCCGCGTAAGGAGAAGATCGCTGTCGCGGAAGCGCGCAAGCTCGGTATCCCGATCGTTGCGATTGTCGATACCAACTGCGATCCGGACGAAATCGATTATGTGATTCCGGGCAACGACGACGCGATTCGTGCGGTTCGTCTGCTGTCCGCTACGATGGCCGACGCGCTGATCGAAGGCCGCCAGGGCAGCGCCGAAGCGGCGCCTGAGGAAGCCGCGGAGAAGGAAAACGAAGCGGACGCGTCCACCGCGAAGTAAAAACACAAACGTTTACGATAGACGGAGGTTAACAGCATGGCATTCACTGCGAAAGATGTACAGGCGCTCAGAGAGCGTACTAACTGCGGTATGATGGACTGCAAAAAGGCCCTGACCGAAGCGGACGGAGACATGGATAAGGCGATTGAAATTCTGCGTGAAAAAGGTCTGGCCGCCGCTACCAAAAAGGCCGGTCGTATCGCTGCCGAGGGCGTTGTCCTTGCGACAGTCGATCCGGATACTAAGGTCGGCGTTGTGATCGAGGTCAACTCTGAGACAGATTTTGTCGCCAAGAATGAGAAATTTATTGATTTTGTCAAGTCCTGCGCCAAGACGGTTGCGGCAAATAAGCCGGCGGACATTGACGCGCTGATGAAGCTACCAGCGGTTGGTATGAATATGACCGTTGAGGAGGAGCTGCGCGACAAGATTTTGACAATCGGCGAGAATATGAAGATCCGCCGCTTTACATTCGCGGAAGGCCCGCTTGTCACATATGTGCATGGCGGCGGCCGTATCGGCGTTATGGTGACTTTCGATACGGATGTCGCTGATAAAGACGGTTTTGAGGCTTATGCGAAGGATGTTGCGATGCAGGTCGCGGCCATTAACCCGGCGTATCTCAACGCGGAATCTGTTCCGACGGAGATTATCGATAAGGAGAAGGAGATCCTTGCGGCGCAGATCGCCAACGATCCTAAGAGCAAAAATAAGCCTGAGCAGATCATCGCCAAGATGGTTGAGGGCAGGATCGGAAAATATTACAAAGAGAACTGCTTGCTCGATCAGGCGTTCGTTAAGGACGGCGATATTACCGTCGGCCAGTATACTGAGAATACGGCCAAGGCGCTTGGCGGTATGATCAAGGTGACGGGATTCGTTCGTTATGAGAAGGGCGAGGGACTCGAAAAGCGCGAGGATAACTTCGCTGAAGAAGTTGCCAGCATGATGAAATAGTCCCCATCCTGTCTAAAACCGGCCAAAAAACCGTAAAAATGGCAGGTCAAAACGGGAGCAAAACTGTATAATTATGTGTAAAAGCGCAGGATACGTTTGTATCCTGCGTTTTTTTGCCAGCTAAAAAGGGGATATTACCAAAAGTTCCTGCATTGAGGAACATCTGCCTCTGTTCCTCCTCCGAAAGCTTCTTTCGATATTGCTCAAAAAACAGGAACTATTCGGCGGAAAGCTATGTTTTGTGCCGTCTTTCAACAGGGCTGTTCAGCACTGGCTGTCCAAGTGGCGGCACATGATACCGCCAGTGCGCTTTACTTAAAATGGGAGATATTTTATGCATACACACCCCCTGTTTTAAAGGATTGGCTGAGGTATCGTGACAACCTGTGGGCCGTATTCTATTTGATGGAATGGTCAGAATTGAAAGGGCGAAGCCAGATTTTGCAATAGCGATACTACGCTCCAGGCTGCAAGCGTACTGCTGCGGGGATTGGAAGGATCAGGCAAAGAGGAAGTCTCCAGTGTTACCCGTACAGATTTGTTCTGTCCGTAAATACAGTGGCTGTTTTCCTCCAGCCCAGGAACGCTGACGATTTCCACTGTCGTGTTTTCTGGTCCAACGCCAGATAGGGCGGCTGCTACAGCAACATTGACATTCTTGGGAAAACTCCGAATTGCTTCCAGCGCAGAACCGGAAAAGACCAGTTCTTCCCGCTCGATGGAAAGTTGTTTTCCGGCAAGACCGGGAGCGCCTTCAAGACTGTGGGGCGCCTTTCTGTTTTCAACACGGATCTTCATGTCTTTGTCCATCAGGCGCATGGCCCGCAGAACATCCAATCCGCCGATAGCACCGGAAGGCAAATAAATTTTACAGTCACATTTTTCTGCTGCCTGTCCCAGGGAGTGACGAAATGTTTCGTCAGCCAGTGCCCCAACAGACAGCAGTATGAGATTACTTCCGGCTGCCAGTATCCTGGCGCCATATTGCCGCACTGCGTCTGATCCGGCTGCTTCCACCACATAGTCCGGTGTATCTGCAAGCAGTGCTTCCAAACTGCCGTAAGCTTTACATCCCAATTCTTCAGCCGGCTTAATGGGCTCTTGGGGAGTTGCGCCCAATATACCCAATAGAATATATTGCTCTCGGAGCATGCCCGTCAAGGATTGAGCGATGATGCTGCCCAGTGCGCCGCATCCAATAACAGATACCCTTTTTTTCATCTCTTTATCCTCCTTGGAAAGATTATTTTGGATTGTAAAGATAAATGAAAATTGAGGACCAGTTAGCCTCTTTGATATATTGGTTTTACCACAAATCCAAGTACCTCCCGAAAGGAGGCGCGCTTTCATGGCAAAATTACCAAACACGCCCGCTCATTTTTTACCCCGTACTTCGTCAATGTAGCTATATACAGTCACCCGGGAGATCCCCATTCGACTGCCTACATGATCCACCGCGCCCTTCAGCAGGAAAATACCCCGTTGATCCATAAAACGGATCAGTTCCAGTTTTTCTTCCCGGCGCAGCCTTGCCATATCTTTATTTCCAATGATTTTGTCAATCAGGTCGGTGACGATCTCGCTGACATGGGTTAATTCTTCCTGAGAAACTTCCGCCGGAGCAGCGTTTTCTTCTGATCCGGGCATCAGGCTTTGAAGCCATTCAATTTGTTGGGAGATTTTAGTGGTATCGATGTTAATACACAATGCCCCCCCACAACTTTGCCTCCAAAATCTTTAAGCAAGGCAGTGGAGGATTTGATGAGTCTGCCGTCTGCTGTGTGGAAATAATAGTTTGTCACTATGTCGTGATCAAGTTTTTTGGAAAGGATCACCTGAGGGACCAGATGGTCAAAGCTTTGTCCTACTTGCCGGCCGGTAACACAGTTGTTGACAATATAGACTACGGATTGCTAAGGATTTTCCAGGTCATGAAGGACTACTTCGCAATCGTCGCCAATGGTTTGAGCAATCATATGTGCAAGAGGAATATATTGAGCCAAAATGGGTTTGATCATGAACTTAGCGCGCTGTCCGGGGCGGGAAGCAACGCTTTCCTCCTCTCTTTGTCTGCTTTGTAAAAATTGATGTATTATTCAATAGAAAAAATTATACAATATCGTATGGCTTCCATAAATCAAAGGGCAGATTTATGGCAACAGAGGAGTGTTGCTGTCCGGTAATATCGTGGCCTTTTTGAAAGTAATGGCGTAAAAAAATGGCCTGCGGCATTTCAAATGCCGATATCTGTGAGATACCGGGCCTGAAAAGCTGCAAGACCATTTATTTAGAATATAAGCCAATGGCTTTAACTGTCCCAAAAGGAACGACTACGAATATTCGTACACATCTTTCCGTGCAGAAAGCAGACTGCTGCTGAGAAAATACTGAAATTTTAACGATCAGGCAGCATGGGTTTTCTTGAAGACAGCACCAGCCAGCAGGCCGACCACAATGGTGGTGATAATCATTTCCGGAACCATATAAGAACCATTGTACAGCAAGGAATAGAGCCAAACAGGGGTGCCTTCGGGAGCATAAACGCCCCAAATCAGAATGCCGCTTGCAATATGACAGAGATAACGTACCGCTGTAACAGCCAGAGTACCGACGACAGCGCCTTTGACCGGCTTTAAAAAGGGTTTGGCAATGATGCCTGCAAGCCCCAGCACAGTATACGCGATTACATAATCAAGCAGTATCACCAAAATGTACCAGAGGACAGTCTCCACAGGAGGCGCGCTGATACCATCCAAGAGCATCTGAAGCAGGCTGAAAGTAAACCCGGTCAAAGCGCCCCATCCGGGTCCGAACATCAGTCCGGCCAGGACAATAGGCGCCATTGCGGCGGCGGTGATGGAACCGCCATTGGGCCAGGGAGCAAACTTGACAAAATTCAGCGCCACTGCTAGTGCGGCCAATAAAGCGCACTTGACCAGGACAAAAGTTTTTCCGTTGTTGTGATTCATTTCAAATTCTTCCTTTCTTCTTTTCCTGTTATGGATGCCATGAAAAAAAGGACGTTGGCAATGCGCCAAACGTCCCTGGAAGATCACAATAATGTCACTCCCTACGCTGGCATAATCCAGATCAGGTCGGAGGGTCATGAGGTGAAGCCTCAAATCTCAGCCCGCAATACGGGCCCCCCTGTTGATTGTTACATCAGTATAATCGCATTTTTATAAAATGTCAACAAAAAAGGGCTTAAAGTTCCAGATAGATACAAAATCGATTGAAATCTCCAAGGAGACATAAATCTGAATAAAAAACAAAGTACCGCCCGAATTACGGACAGTACTTTGCGCGATCAAGAACGGTCGGCAGCAACACGTTGAATATAGGGCTTACTTGTTTTTGCGGCCATAACCGGTCACAATAGCGATGACAAGGATGACCAGCATGGCAATGGAGTAGTAGTTTACAAATGGAATTGAAGCGGGCGCCACAGCAAATGCTTCGCCGAATTCAGCGGCCTTCATGGCGGGAATGACGCAGTGAACCGTCCAGGGCGCCAGGAAACAGAACACGCAGCCTGCACAGTCCATCAGATTGGCTCTGCGGTATGGATCCACACCGTTCTTTTCGCCCATCTCCTTTACCAGATTGCCCATAGCGACTATGGCAACCGAGATAACGCCGGTGATCATGCTCAAAATGCCTACGCAGCCGACAATAGTAGCTTCCGTGCTTGCGGGGCCTTTTGCCAGTTTGGAGAGTCCGCGTCCCACATCTTGAAATAGGCCGCTGGATTCCATAACGCCCAGCATGGCAAAGACACCGATGAGCATGGCCACGGTGCCCATGCAGCCGGTGATGGAGTCGGAAAGGATGCCGGTTACACTGAACCCACCGGGAAAAGCCAGCAGGTCGCTGATAAGATAGATGCCGCTCACCAGGCCGGCAGCAATACCGGCGACGACGCCCCAGGCCAAGGCTGTGATGAGATGTTTTTTCATCAGACAAAGAGCGATGATGACCACGGGGACCACCAGCATGATCAGGGAGAGCGGCTTAGGCTCAACCTGGGCGGCTTCCAGAACAATCGAACTGGTTTCAGTCTTGGTAAAGATCAGGAAGCATACCAGTGCAATGAGAGCGGCGGGGATGGAATATTTCATCCGGGAACGGACGACCTTGCCCAATTCAGCATTCTGGGTTGTAGCGGAGGCAATGGTGGTATCCGAGATGGGAGCCAGGTTATCGCCAAATGCCGCTCCGGAGACAATGGCGCCAATCATATAAATCGGGGAGACTCCAGTCATGACGCCTACGGGGAACAGGATGGGGATGACCACCATATAGGTGCCCACCGATGTACCGGTGGAGAAAGCCAACAGGCAAGTGATCACAAAAGTGACTGCGGCAAAGAGTTTGCCGGTAAGGCCAGCCTGGACCGCATAGGCGGCGATCGTTTGCACCATGCCGCTTCCAGAGATGAGCTTGCCAGAGATTGCGGCCAAAATAACCGCCAAAGCAATGATCGGGAACATGGGCTTGGTAAGACCGGAGATGATGGCCTGGCCATATGCTTTCTCGTCCTTGGCAAAGATTACGCCGAAAATGATAGCCATGAAAAAGGCTACCATATAGCCGTTGACATTGGAACCGCTGACAGCGGCCCAAAGGATGAAGCCGACCGCCACCAACAGGGGGATCAGTTTGCCAAGGGTGCCAAGGTGAAATTCCAAACGCTTGTTTTCATTCATAACGACGCCTCCCAAACACGTTACTAAGGTCAGAAGTGCTGCCTTCCGAATCCCTGTAATATAGAAAGAATCACGCTTGATTCAGAATCTGCCGGGAGAGAGCTTGCAGGGATTTTTCCATCTGCTCCTCGTGATACTCGCTTGCGGGACGGCAGGTCAACGCTCCAGAGGGGCAGACCCGTACACAGGCAGGGATCATACCCCGGCGCAGCCGCTCCACACAGCCGTCGCACTTTTCCATCTTTCCCTCTGCATTGAAGGAAGGCGCGCCGAAAGGACAGGCCATGGCGCAGGAGTGGCAGCCGATGCAGTTGGTGTTGTCGTAGAGAGTCAAGCCGCTTTCGGGATCTTTATAGAGACAAGAGCTAGGGCAGCCCATAACACAGGGAGCGTCTTCGCAGTGCATGCAAGCCACCGAAAGGAAGGAGAATTTTTGACTTCCCCCATCTTCTGATTCAAGTTCAGCGGCATTGCGGAAGGGATGCTGGTGATGAGCCGCGTCAATATCGTTCTGATCCATACAGGCCATGACACATGCAAGACAGGCCGTACACTTGGAAGGATCGAAGTCGAAAATCATTTTTTCCATCATCATATCCTCCTGACGGCGACCCGCGTCTCCCGGTAGCTTGGAAAACCGGAATAGGGATCGAGAATATCATTATCGGTGAGCAGGTTTACATCAGCCTCGCTGTATCCATGATAACAGCAGATAACGCCGGGTTCTGCCTTATGGGTGAGGTGGGCCTTCATCTGAATGCTCCCCCGGTGAGAGGTGAGTTCGATGGTATCGCCTTCGAAAATACCAAGCGCCTGGGCGTCCTCATAGCTTATATCCGCCTGCGGCTCCGGGCGCAGGGAACGGTTCCATGGCACCTTATGAAGCCGGCTGTGAAGGGCGTTTGAGATGCGCGGCGATGTGCAGAGCACATAAGGCAGGTCATTGTCCGGCCGGTCCGCTCCAAAGGGTGGCGTATAAGTGGGAAGCGGATCGAAGCCAGGGTGTTTTTCAATAGCAAGGGAATAAAGCTCAAATTTTCCGCTGGCAGTATTCAGTCCTTTTTCCAGCATGGAACCCGGGACATAGGGTTTCAGGCCGGGCAGTTTCACGGGCTTCCCGGCAGCCCGCAGCTCCTCCAAAGTGATGGGGAGATCCTGAAGGATATAGCGCCAGCAGGCGTCCGGGCCTTGACGGAGCAGCTCGTCATCCAAATTCATAGCTTCAGCCAGCTCGCAGAGAATCTGGATGTCACTGCGGGACTCGCCCAAAGGCTGGATGACAGGCTCGGTACAAAACAGATAGCCGCCGCCGTAGCTTTTCAGGTCGCTGCGCTCAAAGGAGGTGCAGGCGGGCAGAACGATATCGCAGAATTTGCAGGTGTCAGTGAGAAAAAGCTCGGTATTGACCAGCAAATCCAGCTTGAGCAGGTTTTGCTTCAGCCGCTCATCATCGGGGGAGATGCGGTAATTCATACCGAAGCCCAACATCGCATGGATGGGGTAAGGATCCCCCGTCTCAATTTGACGGGAAAGGTCATTGGCCTGGCCCTCATGAATAAAATCGTTCCAGATTGGAAAGCGTTTTGCGCCTACAGCCGGGGCCTTGACACGGTCATGGTGAGCCATTATGAATTCATCCTCACGGGTGGAGAATCCAGCGGGAAGATAGTTGTAACTGAACTGTATCGGAATCTGACCGCCGGGCTGGTCAAAGCAACCCAGAATGGCGGACAGCGCCATAATGGCCCGATAATTCTGGAACCCATTGCGGTGATGCGCCAAGGGGGCTGCACTCTCGTTGATAGCCATGGGAAGATTGTCAGCGATGAGGGCGGCAGCTTCCTCCAACTGTTCAGCGGGGACTCCGGTAAGCTCCTCTACTTTTTGGGGGGTGAAGTCCTTTACATAGGCGGCGTACTGGTCATATCCGTAGACATATTTATCGATGTAACCGCGGTCAGTCTTGCCATCCCGGATCAGGATATGGGCCAGGCCCAGGGCTACGGCCCCGTCGGTACCGGTGCGCGGCCGGAGATGGATGTCCGCCAGACGAAGGGATGCAGGCGTGATACGGGGATCCACGATGATCACCTTCATCCCTTCGGCTTTCCGCTTTTCTACGTTAAGGGCGGCCAGATGGCGGGAGTAGTATGGATTAAAGGCCCATCCCAGAAAAATGCCTGCATTGGACACATCGGTTGAGCACATAGGGTTTCCGGTGGTGACCCACCAATTGAGGAAGGTGGAGGTCATGCAGCTGCTGGACTCTGTAAGAAAATTAGGTGAACCGAAGGAATAGGTGAAACGGTGCAGGAAGGGACGATACCATTTGGTATAGCCCGAGTAAAAAATCACACTTTCCGGTCCGTGTTTGGCCTTGATCGCGTTCAGACGGCTGGCGATTTCACGATAGGCTTCGTCCCAAGAAATGGGTTCAAACTTTCCCTCGCCTCGCTTTCCCACACGGCGCAGAGGCGTGCGTATCCGATCCTCACGATAGATGTACTGACGGTTGGACAGGCCCTTGGGGCAGAGAAGGCCGTGGTTCACAGGATGATCGGCAGTTCCTTCGATCTTGACGACCTTTCCGTCCTTTACATAGGCGTCGATCCCACAGTGAAAGGAGGGACAGCAGATATCGCAAAGGGTATGTTTGATATCGATACCTGTCTCTGCACAGGGGATTTTGGCTTTGAGCAGGCGCTCAGTTTCATTCATAAGTGACACCTTCATTCAATGGGCTGCGTTCCAAAAGTTCGATGATGGCCTCGTCAAGGCCGCTGCGCAGCAGGATGACCTTCTGCATGGAACTGATTGGTTCGCTGCTTCCCAAAAATTTGCGGGTCATATAATTTTTGATAACTCCGCTGATGATATGATTGTCCACAATATTCACCAGAGCCAGCGTACCCTCCTGCCGGATAGCATACAGGAAAAAACCGTCTCTGCGGCAGCGGATGATCTCGCCTTTAGCCCTTACATCGCCGAAGCCGATGAAATCCATATCCATGAAATGAGTGATATTGTGGGGCATATTTCCAGGATAATCCACCGGCTTGCCCAGCATGGCGCCGGCTGCGGTACGGCCCTGATAGCCAGCGTTTGCCCACAGGCCAATGATCTGATTTTGTCCAGTCTGGATGTTGCGGCCGCTGGCACAGTCTCCTGCAGCATAAATCCCCGGAGCAGAAGTTTCCATTTTTTCATTGACCAGGATGCCGCGGTTCACCTGGGGTTCGCTGCCATCCAGAAAATCCAAGTTAGCTCGGGTTCCGATAGCAAGGACAACAACGTCGGCATCCAGGGTTTCAGTTCCAAAGGAAACCTTTAAACCATCCGGAACTTCGTCAATGGCGGTCAGGCCAACGCCGAATTTGAGCTGCACACCCTTTTCCATGACTCTCTGTCCCAGTTCAGCCCCCACTTCGGGGACGGCTGCCAACGGAAAGAGGGAGGGGGCCATATCAGCAAGAATACAGCGGGCTCCTGCACGTTGGAAAAGTTCAGCTACCTTGATACCTACCATGGATGCACCTACAACCACAGCCTGCTTCACATTGCCCTGATCCAAACGCCGGCGCAGGGCTTCGGCATCGGCGGGTGTACGCATGACGTACACATTTTTCTCCGGCAGCGCGGGCAGCGGTGGCAGGAATACCCGGGCGCCGGTCGAGATCAGCAGGGCGTCGAAAGTATGGACGCTTCCATCTGCAAGATAAAGAGTTTTCCCCGGTGTGTCCAGATGAATTGCTGCAGCGCCAGTGTGAACGGTCAGCCGAAGTGAACGGGCTATGTCGCTGAGCGAACCGAAAGGGAACAGCCCTTTCCAGGGCAGCCTGTGACCGGCGTAATAAGTCGTCAGCATAGGGTTGTATGGGGGCAGGTCGGTGTCGGAAAACACATGGATTGCCCCCTCATATCCCAATTCCCTCAGAGTTTTTGCGCAGTGATAGCCGGCGCAGCCAAAGCCGAGAATAGCGATTGTTTTCATAAATTCCCTCCTTTCAAGGGATCTTGCTAAACTCTTTGAGCATATCTAAATTATAAATAATCCAACGGTTTTGTTTTTTCTCCAGAAGGCCCATAGCCTCGAATTCTCCAATGACCTGGTTCACCGTCAAGCGTGAGGCCTTCACCAAATTGCCGATACCCTGCTGAATGACAGGGAGCTGAACCTTGATGCCATCCTTTGTCGGCACACCGAACACGTGGACCAGATCCACAAATACAGCAGCCACCCGGCTCCTCGCGTCCAGAAAGCATAAACGGCGGATGTGCTCCATCAAGAGATGGATCTTATGCGCCATAGAGGAGAGCACCTGAACATTGAGTGCGGTATCTTGGGACAAATGATATAGAAATTGATCCTTGGGTATACAGTATAGTTCACAGTCCACGATGGTGGCGGCGTGGAGAAACTGCGCTTCCGGCTCAAAACAGGTTTCCTCGCCAAACATACCGCCGCTGAGAGCAAAAATGTATATTTTTTCCGCACCCTCACTGGAAAAGTAAGAGAGCCGCACCCGGCCGCTTTTGACGATGTAAATATGAGAAATATCCTCCTCCTGATTGTAAAGAACATTTTTCTCTTTTACGTTGATCAGATACTTCTCATTCGTAAGAGGTCCCCATTGCTCCAGATCGCAATAGATCCACGGAGAAAAATTTTTATTCGTCATCACAATGATGGCGCCCCTTTCCGTTCCCCTTGATTTTGTTATAGCACATCGCATATGCAAAAAATATAAGGCAGCTTACATTATTTTGCCGTTTGCATGATTTGCACAATATAATATATTATGCTATATTATGTTAAAAATTGTCCAGACGAATTGAAAAATATAAGTCGTATATCGTATATTTTCACGAAATAATGTAAAGAAGCTTATATTTTTTGGCGTTGAATTATGGCAGAATAAAGTCGATCAAAATTTTGGGAGGTGCACAAGCTATGGAATTCGGAATTCTGAGTATTCTTCCGTCTATCCTGGCAATCGTCCTTGCGCTGGCGACCAAAAACGTGTTTTTGGCACTGTTCGCGTCTTTGTTGGTGGGCAACTTTATCCTTTCCGGATATAGCCTGATGGGTATGCTAGTTGGCACCAAAGATATGATTGTGAATGTATTTTCCAGTTCTTCAAGCACATCGATTATCATTATCCTGCTGACCTTGGGCGGTATGTTTTATCTGATTGAAAAGGCGGGAGGATTGAAAGGTTTTACCGCGCTGATGATCAAGAAGCGCAGCATAGTCAAATCCCGTGTAGGCGCTGAGCTGTTCACTTGGCTCATCGGCGTGCTGGTATTTATTGATGGAACTCTAAGTGTGATGATCACTGGCTCCATCTCTCGTCCCTTGACCAAAGCCTTTGGAATCTCCCCTGAAAAGACTGCCTGGATCGTTCACTCCACTGCTACCCCCATGTCCATCCTGGTCCCCATTGCAGCCTATGGCCCCTATATTGCTAGTTTTATCGAGGCCCAGGGTATCGAGAACCCCACTACTCAGATGGTGCGCGGTATTGGATTTAACTTCTACTGCATTTTTGCCGTGCTCGGTGTGGCTGTCTTCGTGCTTTTGAAGAAGGACTTTGGTCCAATGAAAAAAGCGGAAGCAGCCTACATAGCGGCTGCTACCGGCAGCGTCTCCGGCGAAGATGACTCCGATATTGCGGGGGATCCCAGTAAAGCTAAATTCCTACTTATTCCCATGGTGGTGATGATCGTGGTCACCATCGCTTACATCTTTTACAGCGGCAGCGGCAATCTGATGGACGGCGACGCAGAGACTGGATTGATATTTGGGATCATGGCCGGTACAATCTATCTTATTATTGCAATGGCGGTGACCAAGATGGGTTCTGTTATGAACAACATCAGTACGTTTTTCCAAGGCTGCGGTAATATGATGGATATTGTAGCCATCATGGTCTTTGCCTATGCTTTGAGCAACCTGCTGGGCAGTCTGGGTACGGCCGATTACCTGTCTGGCGTCCTGGTGAAGCTTATCAACCCCGCCATCTTCACTGCAATTGCCTTCCTGTTCACCTGTGTGATCTCCTTCGCTACTGGTACCAGTGCAGGTACTATTGCGATCATGATGCCTATCCTGCTGCCTATGGCGCTGGCATTAAATGTCCATATCCCCATGATCGTGGGTGCCGTGGCCGGAGGCGCTGTATTCGGTGATCATTCTTCTCCCATTTCTGATACAACGATCATGACTTGCTCCTCCACAGACTGTGACGTGGTTTCTCATGTGAAGACTCAGCTTCCGTATTCTCTGTGCTTCGCAGGCGGAGCAATCGTGCTGTATTTGATTCTTGGCTTTATCCTGTAAGAATTTTAGACCAACAAGAGAAAAGCCGCCGTTTCGGCGGCTTTTCTCCATAATATAAAAGGAGCAATCATGATGTATCATTTCGATGAGGCCATTGACCGCCGGGGCCACAACAGTGCAAAATGGGATCGGCGTTTCATTGGCGAGGGCAAGGATGCACTGCTGCCCTTTTGGGTCGCAGATACTGACTTTCGCACTCTGCCTGAGGTGAACGCCGCGCTGGCCAAGTGCGTGGAACATGGGATTTATGGCTATACTCTGCCGCCTGAAGGCTGTGCTGCGGCAGCCGCACGCTGGCAGAAGGTGCGCCACGAATTTGAGATTCAGGAGGAGTGGGTCACATTCCTGGCTGGTATCGACTGCGCTATCTCGACTGCGGTTCAGGCGTTTACACAGCCGGGGGACGAGGTGCTGATCAATACCCCCATCTACACACCTTTTTTTGAAGTGGTTTTGGAAAATGGCCGGCAGGTAGTGTCCAGCCCCATGAGGTTGGTGGATGGCAGGTATGAGTTCGACTTCGAGGATTTGTCGGAAAAAGCGAAAACGGCAAAGCTTTTTCTTTTCTGCAATCCGCAGAACCCCACCTCCCGCGCTCTCTCACGGGAGGAGCTGGAAAAAATCGGGGAGATTTGCGCAGAGAACAATCTTGTGATCCTCTCGGACGAGATCCACGGCGACATTGTGTTTGACGGCCGTCGGCATATCCCCATCGCCTCCCTCAGCCCGGAACTGGCTCAAAGAACAATTACATGTACCTCTCCCAGCAAGACTTTCAGCGTGGCCGGCTTGGTGGCCTCGGTCATCATCATTCCAAATAAGGAGCTTCGCCGCCGGTTCGAGGCAGTCAAGGAACGCAACTGTATCAACACCAACATCCTGGGGTTGGTGGCTATGCAGGCCGCCTATACCCACGGAGACGACTATGCCGATCAAGTGACGGCTTACCTTCAGGAGAATCGGGACTTTGCAATACGGTTCCTGCGTGAGCGGGTACCGGCTATAAATCCGATCGCTCCGGAGGCTACCTTCCTGCTCTGGATGGATTGCAGCGGTTTGGGCATAGCCTCCGAGAATTTGGAGAGCTTTTTCACCGGCGCGGGACTTCGTCTTTCAGGCGGTACCGCCTATCAGGAACCTACGGGTCAGTTTGTGCGTCTGAATTTCGGCTGTACCCGGGCAACGTTGAAAGCTGGTCTGGAGCGGCTGGAGCGGGCTGTGCTCGCAAGAAAATAATGATACGGTATAAGTATGCGCAAGAGCGCAGGATACAAACGTATCCTGCGTTCTTTTGTTGCCCATTTTCGGGGAAAGACCGAGAGAATATACAGGTAAAGCTGTGTACCGAAGGGACTCCCTTTGGAAATCTTGGACAAAAAAACAGGCGGTGTGCTGCCCTCTCCGGACATATACAGCCGTTTGTTGCCAGCAGTCCATTTCACGGTTTTGCAAAGCAAAGTTTGTTACATCATAATTTATAAGCAGGAACTTTTGGGTGCGAGGGTATTTTGTAGATATGACAGGAAAATGTATAGATGCTCTAAGAGTACATTCCGTCGGTCCATCTTCCAAGGACCAGCAAGCGCCGCCTCCTCTGGGATCTGAGCAAACCCTAATTAGCTGGCGGTTTTGATTACAATATCTATGCAGGTATAAAATATACGTCCGCGCCCTTTACTTTATCCGGGGATTATTGTAAAATAGAAACGGTACTGATCAGACATTTTTGTAAATATTTGAAGCTCTGGAGGTCAAATATGCCATTAAAGTACAAACGAGTGCTGTTAAAGCTGAGCGGTGAGGCGCTCGCGGGAGACAAAGGCTTCGGTATCGATTACGATGTTATTCGTACAATCAGCCAAAGCATCCAGAAGTGTGTTGCACTTGGCGCACAGATTGGCATCGTTGTTGGTGGAGGAAACTTTTTCCGCGGGCGCAGCAGCGACCAGATCGACCGGACGCGCGCCGATCATATGGGGATGCTTGCAACTGTGATGAATGCATTAGCTCTCGCCGATGGACTAGAAGCGCAGCAGGTTCCAGTACGTGTACAGACTGCCATCACCATGCAGCAGATCGCTGAGCCATATATCCGTGGCCGTGCGATCCGTCATTTGGAAAAAGGGCGCGTTGTGATCTTCGGATGCGGGACAGGGAATCCATATTTTTCCACTGACACGGCATCGTCTCTGCGCGCGGCGGAAATTGACGCCGACATCATTCTTAAGGCAACCATGGTCGACGGCGTCTATGATCGTGATCCGCATAAATATGAAGCCGCTGTGCGGTATGACAATGTTTCGTTCCAGGAGGTTCTGGAGAAAGGGCTCGGCGTCATGGACAGCACAGCCGCCGCCATGTGCCGCGACAACAACATCCCTGTACTTGTGTTTAGCCTTTCCAATCCGGATAATATTCTTGCCGCGATCAGCGGCGAACAGATCGGAACCATTGTTAAGGAGGAAAAAGCAGATGAATGAACGTTTGAAGCATTACAACGAAAAGATGGAAAAAACGATCCGCGTGTTGGAAAATGAATACTCGGCGATCCGTGCGGGCCGTGCAAATCCGGCAGTGCTTGACAAAATCACCGTCGATTATTATGGGACGCCTACCCAGATTCAGGCGATGGCTGCGATTTCCGTATCCGAAGCGCGCATTCTTGTCATCCAGCCATGGGATAAATCGACGCTTAGGCCCATCGAAAAAGCGATTCAGGCATCCGACATTGGTATCAATCCAACAAACGATGGCACGGTTATCCGTATTGTATTTCCGCCTTTGACCGAGGAGCGCAGAAAAGAGATCTGTAAGCAAATTAAAAAGCAGGGAGAGGACAGCAAGGTTGCGATTCGTTCGATCCGACGCGACGCCAATGAGAAATTCAAGGCGTTGAAAAAATCGAGCGAGGTCAGTGAGGATGAGGAAAAGGATCTTGAGGATCAGATGCAGAAGATGACTGACAAATTCTGCAAACGTATCGACGAGATCGCCGCGAAAAAGGAAAAGGAAATTCTTGAAATTTAAAAACCTGTATTCACAGCCGGAGGATGCTGGGCAGACAAAGAGTTTTGTATTGATCAAGGCGAATTTTTGAAGTCGGGCTGTCGCCCGGCAAAAAATTTAATGCCAAGCGGGTGCAAAAGGCTCGCCTGGACGGTGTTTGGAGACTGGGAATAAGGTACTAAGGGCCTATGAAAATATAGAGTACGTCGGTTCTTCGGCGGGCAAATACCTGCCAGTTGCGGCGGACTTTTTACCGGAGTGAAACAATCAAATGGCAAACACACCGTTTGCCGATGTGCCGTCCGGCTCTATGCCGGCGCACATCGGCATCATTCTTGATGGAAATGGACGATGGGCCAAAAAGCGCGGCTTGCCGCGAAGCGCCGGTCATCGCCAAGGTGCGGATACCTTTGGCAAGATCGCGCGGCATTGCCGAGAAATCGGCGTCAAATATTTGACAGTGTATGCGTTTTCAACGGAAAACTGGAAGCGGCCGCCCGATGAGGTCGAGGCGCTGATGGATCTTCTACGCCGCTATTTAACCGATACCTATAAGCATCGTGATGAGAATGCACGCCTGCGTTTTTTAGGAGAACGTGGTCCGCTCTCCAGCGATATCCGAGAGATGATCGAGCGTGTGGAGCATGACAGCGCCGCCAATACGGCTATCAATGTGAACATTGCGCTAAATTATGGCGGACGTGATGAAATTGTACATGCGGCGCGCGCGATTGCAAAGCAGTGTTCAGAAGGAACGCTTGATTGGAAATTAATTAATGAGCATCTGTTTTCCGAGACGCTATATACAGCCGGACAGCCTGATCCTGATTTGATTATTCGTCCGAGCGGCGAGCAGCGCATTTCAAACTTTTTGCTTTGGCAGTCGGCCTATGCAGAGTTTGTGTTTATGGATGTGCTGTGGCCCGATTTCACACCCGCGCATCTCGATCAGGCAATTCGTGTTTTTTTAAGCCGTAACCGGCGATTCGGCGGCGTGTAATGTAGCGGCCCGCACTGTGTTCGGGCCTGAAATGGAGTCCTTTAACATGAAACAGCGATTGATCACCTCCGGCATCGGCTTGCTGATTTTGTTTGTGGTTTGTGTTTTTTTTGACACAGCCGTTTTAAATACCGCGATAGCACTTATTTCGTTATTGGCGGTTTATGAGCTGTTGTCCGCGACAGGGTGCTTCAAGAGTCGTGCAGTTGCCATTTCGGCACTGCTTTTTACGGCAATTATTCCATTTTTACCAATGCAGTGGGCGATGCGGTACATTGTACCGATCTGCTATATTTATGTGGCGGCTTTGTTTATTGCGCTCCTGCGTTTCCATGAAAAATTGCATATCGAACAGATTGCAATGAGTTTCCTGTTTTGTCTGGTGATTCCGTTTTCTTTGACAACAGTGGTCTATATCCGTGACAGACATGGAATGTGGCTTGGTATTTTTTATGTTTTGATGGCGCTGGGCGGCGCATGGCTTTCCGACACAGGCGCCTATTTTGCCGGCAGGGCGTTTGGAAAGCATAAACTCGCGCCGTATATCAGCCCCAAAAAAACCGTGGAGGGCGCCGTTGGCGGGGTAATATTCGCAGAAGCGGCGATGCTTCTGTTGGCGTGGCTTTATTCCTTGGCAGCCGATGCGCTTGGACATCCGATTGTTGTGAATTACGCCGCTATTTTGATCGTTACACCGGTGCTGTCTGTTTTCAGTATTGTGGGCGATTTGTCCGCGTCTGTAATTAAGCGGCAGTATAAAGTCAAGGATTATGGTTCCATCATGCCAGGACATGGCGGAATCATGGATCGGTTCGACAGCGTATTGATGGTGGCCCCGCTTATCTTTATGGCAAGCCGGTGGTTTCCGCTGGCGCATCTGTAATTTGACGGAAAAGAGGCATTTCTTTGACGAAAAAAATCGCGCTTCTGGGATCAACCGGTTCAATCGGTGTCCAGACGTTGGCGTGCTGTAAAGCACTTGGATATCGGATTAATGTCCTTGCTGCAAACAAGAGCGTTGATCTGCTTGAACAACAGGCGAGGGAATTTTCCCCTCGCTGTGTTGTCGTTTCAGACAAAAATGCATATACAGACATAAAAATGCGTCTGGCCGACCTGCCGGTTCAAATTCTGGCTGGTGTCGATGGGATATGCGAAGCCGCCGCGCTACCTGAAAATGATGTTGTCTGCAACGCTGTCGTCGGTATGGTCGGCCTGCGGCCTACGCTTGCCGCGATCGAGGCGGGGAAAACCGTCGCGCTTGCCAACAAGGAAACGCTTGTTGCCGGCGGACAGCTTGTTATGGAGGCGGTTGCCCGGACAGGCGTTGGCCTGCTGCCGGTCGACAGCGAACATAGCGCAATTTTTCAGTCGCTTCAGGGAAGCAGCCGCGCCGACCTTTCCAAAATCATTCTGACCGCTTCTGGCGGTCCGTTCCGTGGGAAAAGCACTGCGGAGCTTGAACACGTTTCGCTGGCTGACGCTCTGCGCCATCCAAATTGGTCGATGGGGGCAAAAATTACTGTCGATTCCGCGACGCTGATGAACAAAGGACTTGAGTATATAGAAGCAATGTGGCTGTTTGGGCTGACGCCGGATCAAATAGAAATCGTTGTGCATCCGCAGAGCGTTATCCATTCGGCGGTTGAATTCTGTGATGGAGCGGTTATTGCACAGCTTGGGACCCCGGATATGGCTGTCCCCATTCAGTATGCGCTGACCTGGCCGCGCCGGATGAAAACCTCCGTCAAGAGACTATCACTTGCAGAGTATGGAACATTGACCTTTGAACGTCCCGATTATGAAACATTTGCTTGTCTGCGCCATGCCATTGAAGCAATCCGTCGCGGCGGGCTTTACCCCTGTGCCATAAATGCGGCGAATGAACAAGCCGTTGCGCTTTTTTTAGACAACAAGATTGGTTTTTCAAAAATTGGGCTTGCGGTAGGCCATGTGCTTGAAACAATTCCGTGTAAAGGCGGTGAGCAGTACACCATGCAGGGGATAGATGAAACAGATAAAACTGCCCGTGAACTTGTTCTGGAATATTGTAAAAGCAGATAAGAATACTATAAAGAGGGTAGTTTTACGTCCTGATTACAGCGCCCCGGCAGGATAGGGCGCTATGGCATGGTGAGGAACTTGAATTTATGAGCGTTGTTTTTCAGGTGATCGTCGCAATCCTTGTATTTGGCCTCTTGATATTTGTCCATGAACTGGGGCATTTTACGGTCGGCAAGCTCTCCGGAATGCGCGTCAATGAATTTGCGCTGGGCATGGGGCCGGTGCTTTGGTCGCGCACGCGCGGCGAAACAAAATATTCGCTGAGGGCCTTGCCGATCGGCGGTTATGTGTCGGTCGAGGGGGAGGATGAGGACAGCTCCGATCCGCGCGCATACTGCAACGTGCGGCTCTGGAAACGGATTTTGTTTGTCTGCGCCGGCGCGGCGATGAACCTGCTGCTTGGATTTGTAATCCTGTCTGTGCTTGTCTCCATGCGCACATCTTTGCCCACCACCATCATCTATGAGCTGCGCAGTCCGCAGGCAGCCGCGTCGGAGCTTCGTGTCGGAGACGAGGTTATCAGTGTCAACGGGCACCGCGTCTTTACTTCGAACGACATCTCCTTTTCAATCGTCAGCGACAAGGACGGTATTATTGATTTTGTTGTGATCCGCGATGGCCGGAAGGTTTCTGTGCCCGGCGTCAATCTCGGCATGACCATTATGGAGGACGGTACACGTGTCGTCGATCCGGGATTTGTAGTGGACATAACACCTAAAACATTCTGGGGCAGCGCACGTTACGCGGTTCTTTGGATGTTTTCAATTATCCGACAGGTTTGGCTGTCATTTATCAACCTGATTACAGGCAATTTTACACTCGCAGAGTTGAGCGGTCCGGTCGGCGTTTCTACTGTGATCGGTCAGGCGAGCACGGCTGGGCTTAAGACGCTGCTGTTGCTCGTGGGATTTATTACGGTCAATATCGGCGTGTTTAATCTTCTGCCTATTCCTGCGCTCGACGGCGGACGGCTTCTGTTTTTGCTGATCGAGCTGGTCATTCGCAGGCCGGTCAATCAAAAATATGAAAGCGTTATCCATGCTGCGGGTTTTATCCTTCTGATGGGCTTGATGCTTGTTGTCACCTTCAACGATATTCTGAGGTTTTTCTAAATGCAAGTCCGGTAATCTCTGTAAAATGGCAAAGTTTCAGAGAACCCGGAGAAAAGGAGCTTTCATGACAAGGACGGTTAAAATCGGATCAGTAACAATCGGAGGAGGCGCATCCATCGCGGTGCAGTCGATGCTTAACAGACCGGCGTCGGATGTCTCAGGAAATGTTCGCCAGGCGCGCGCGCTTGAGGCGGCGGGCTGCGACATTATCCGCGTCGCGGTCCCTGACCGCGCGTCGGTCCAGCTGGTGGAGCAGATCCGCAGCGCGGTGCGTATCCCGCTTGTTGCTGATATCCATTTTGATTACCGCATTGCGCTTGATTGTGTCGCGGCGGGCATCGATAAAATCCGTATCAATCCCGGAAACATCGGTGACGACGCGCATGTGCGCGCCGTCGCTGACGCATGTGCGGCTGCCGGCGTTCCGATTCGTATCGGCGTCAATTCCGGTTCCCTGGAAAAGCAGATCCTTGCCAAATACGGCGCGCCGACACCGCAGGCGCTTGTTGACAGCGCCCTGTATCATGCACGGCTTTTGGAACGGTTTGACTTTAACAACATTGTCATATCAATCAAGTCGTCAAATGTCCCGTCTATGATTGCGGCATACCGTCTGGCTGCGGCGCAGATGGATTACCCATTGCACCTGGGTGTAACAGAGGCCGGTACGCGCCGCATGGGGATTATTAAATCCGCGGTCGGCATAGGATCTCTGCTTTGCGACGGGATTGGCGATACGATCCGAGTCTCGCTGACAGACGACCCAATCGAGGAGGTTAGGGCGGCGCGCGATATTTTGAAGGCTGTTGGAAAGGGAACGGGCGTTGAAATCGTTTCCTGTCCGACCTGCGGGCGTACACAGATCGATCTGATCGCGCTTGCAGAGCGTGTGGAGAAGGCTTTGGCGGACTGTAACAAGCCGATCAAGGTTGCTGTCATGGGGTGTGCGGTTAACGGACCTGGCGAAGCGCGCGAGGCTGATATCGGCATTGCGGGCGGAAACGGCGAGGCTCTGCTCTTTAAAAAGGGCGTACCGTACGGAAAATATCCGGAGGAGCAAATCCTGGACGTGCTGTTGGAAGAAATTGGGCGGATGGAGTCTGAAGGAGTGTAAAAAATTTGGCGTCCCTGATCGAACTGTTCGGCGAATACATAGAGCTGCCGCCCGGTGCGCTTGCGCGCGGGACGGTACTTGGCATGCAGATTGACCAGCAGAAGCGGTCGATGTGCGTTTCGCTCGGTTTGGACGAGCTGACGCCGTATGCTGCGCTTTCTGAGCTTGGCCGGCGTCTGGCGGCGGCGTTCTCCTTAAACGATGCTGTGGTCCATCCGCGCTATGACGGCGGTATGCTGTCAAGCGAGCATCTGCCGGAATTGATTGCGCGTCTGGGCAGCGAAGGCGTGCCGGTCAACGGTTTTTTTACCGGATGCCGCTGTGATTTAATTGATGAAACGCTGCGCATCTATCTGACGCATGGCGGGCAGGAATTCCTCGAAAGCATCCATTGCCCGCAAAAGCTTTCCGCGGTCATACGTGAGGAATTCGGGCGCGAGGTGCGGATTGTATTCGACGGCGTGCTCGAGGTCGCGCCTGACAGCGCGCTGTATCAGGAAACAGTTGAAAAGGTGCGACCCAAGCCGATCAGGTATACGCCGCCCACGCCGCAGCAGGCGGAAAAGAAGCCGGAGAACGGTGCAGTCATTCCGGCGGCGGCGCGCCTTTCCTTCGATGCGCACGATTTGCCGTTTGAGCCTGGTTCCATGGTTACGCTTTACGGAAATCCCCCGAAGGGCCGCCCCATAGAGATGGCGCAGGTAAATATTGAAAGCGGCAATGTGACAGTATGGGGCGATGTATTCAAAATTGACCGCCGTACCAGCCGCGATGAAAAGACGCTCATTTTGTCGATTTATTTTACTGATTACACCGGCTCTTATTGTGCGAAGGTGATCGGCCGGTTTGACAAGAAGATGAAGGCGCTCGACGAGCTGCACGAGGGCGATACGGTCGCTATGCACGGCCTGATTGAATATGACCGGTTTGACCGTGAAAATGTGATGCGGCCCGACAGTATCGCGACTGTAAAGAAAATCCCACGGCGCGATCTATGCGAGGAAAAGCGCGTCGAGCTGCACATGCATTCGAACATGTCGGCGATGGATGGCATAACACCCGCGGCCAAACTGATTAAACGTGCCTACGAATTTGGGCACAAGGCGGTCGCGATCACCGATCATGGCGTGGTGCAGGCATTTCCGGACTGCATGAACGCCGTTGCCAAAATCCGCAAGAGCGGCGGCGATATCAAAGTGATCTACGGCGTCGAAGCCTATTTCGTCGACGACGTGGTTCAGGCTGTCAGCGGTAATGCGCACGGCAGGTTTGACAGCGAGATGATTGTATTTGACCTGGAGACGACCGGCCTTTCCGCTGCGACTGAACGCATCACGGAGATCGGCGCGGTGAAACTGCGCAACGGTGAGATCGTCGACCGCTTTAACACATTTGTAAACCCGGAGCGTTCGATCCCGCCGAAGATTACAGAGCTGACCGGCATCACCGACGACGATGTGCGCGGCGCGCCGCTCGAAGGGGAGGCGCTGCGCCAGTTCTATGCATTCTGTGGGGGCAGCAGCGCGGTGCTGATCGCACATAACGCGCCGTTTGACACAAGCTTTCTGCGGCAGTGCGCCCGGCGCTGCGGCATGGAATACAATTTTACCGCGATTGATACAGTCGTGCTGTCGCGTTCCCTGTTTCCGGAGCTGAAAAAGCATAAGCTCGATATCGTTGCAAAGCATCTCGGGCTTGGCGAGTTCAATCACCACCGTGCATGTGACGACGCTGAAATGCTCGCCAGGATCTACATACGTATGATGGAACTGATGCAGTCGGAGCGCGCATGCAGCGATATTGGACAAATCAATACATCGCTTGCTGCGGTCGATGTCAAAAAATCGCCGACGTATCATCAGATTATCCTGGTCAAAAATCTGACAGGGTTAAAAAACCTTTACCGTCTGATTTCGATTTCCCATCTGGATTACTATGCCAAACGTCCGCGTATCCCCAAAAGCAAGCTGATTGAACACAGAGAGGGCCTTTTGATCGGAAGCGCCTGTGAAGCCGGACAGCTTTACCGTGCGATCGTGGAGGGGAAAAGCTGGGGCGACCTGTGCGATATCGCGCGTTTTTACGATTATCTGGAAATCCAACCGGTCGCAAACAACGAATATATGGTGCGCAGCAATATGGTTGCGGACGAGCAGGCCATCCGGGAGTTTAACGAAACGGTCGTGCGGCTTGGAGAGCGGCTGAACATCCCGGTTGTCGCAACCTGCGACGTCCACTTCATGGACCCGGGCGACGCAAAATTCCGAGCAATCCTGATGGCGGGCATGGGCTTTGCCGACGCCGACCAGCAGGCGCCGCTGTATTTCCGCACGACAGACGAGATGCTCAAGGAATTTGAATACCTTGGCGCGCAGAAGGCGCATGAAGTTGTCATAGAGAATCCAAACCTGATTGCGGATATGGTGGAAAATATCAAGCCGATCCCGGATGGGACGTTTACGCCGACCATCCCAGGCTCCGACGAGGATTTGCAGCGCATCACGCGCGCCAAGGCTATGGAGCTTTACGGTTATCAGGGGCAGGTGCCTGAACTTGTGTCCAAGCGGTTGGAGCGCGAGCTTGGCTCGATCATCAAGCATGGATTTGCCGTGCTTTACATGATCGCGCAGAAGCTGGTGGCCAAAAGCGAGGAAGGGGGCTATCATGTCGGCTCGCGCGGTTCGGTCGGTTCGTCGTTTGTCGCGACAATGGCCGGCATTTCCGAGGTCAATCCGCTGCCTCCGCACTACTACTGCCCGGACTGCCATTACAGCGAATTCATCACTGACGGTTCGGTCGGCTCCGGATTTGACCTGCCGGAAAAAGCCTGCCCGATGTGCGGCGCCACCTATAAGCAGGACGGGCATGATATCCCGTTTGAAACGTTCCTCGGCTTTGACGGCGATAAGGCGCCCGATATCGACCTGAACTTTTCCGGCGAATATCAGGCGCAGATCCATAAATATACGGAGGAATTGTTCGGCCCAACGCACGTGTTCAAGGCCGGTACCATTTCGACCGTTGCGGAAAAAACAGCCTACGGCTTTGTGAAAAAGTATGCGCAGGAGCGCGGGCTGATCATGACGCGCGCAGAGGAGGAGCGTCTCGCGATTGGATGCACCGGCGTCAAGCGCACGACTGGCCAGCATCCGGGCGGTATGGTTGTAGTGCCGTCCGACCATGAGGTTTTTGATTTTTCCGCGGTGCAGCGCCCGGCGGACGATCCAAATTCAGATATCACGACGACGCACTTTGACTTCCATTCTCTGCACGATACGATCCTCAAGCTGGACGAGCTTGGACACGATGTTCCGACGATGTATAAATATCTCAAGGACATGACCGGCATCGACGCCAATGACGTTCCCATGAACGACCAGAAGGTTATGAGCTTGTTCCTCTCGCCGGAGGCGCTTGGCGTCACGGAAGAGGAGATCGACTGCAATACCGGTACGCTCGGCATCCCGGAATTCGGTACAAATTTTGTCCGCGGCATGCTGATTGAAGCGCAGCCGAAAAATTTTTCAGACCTGCTGCAAATTTCCGGCCTGTCGCACGGGACGGACGTCTGGCTCGGAAACGCCCAGGAGCTGATTAAAAATAAGGTTTGTACGATTTCAAACGTCATCGGTACGCGCGACAGCATCATGACGTATCTGCTGCACAAGGGGCTGGAGCCGAAGATGGCGTTTAAGATCATGGAGATTACCCGTAAGGGCAACGCGCCGAAGCTGCTTACAGAGGAACACATGACCGCCATGAGGGAACACGGCGTACCGCAGTGGTATATCGATAGCTGTCTGAAAATTAAGTACATGTTCCCGAAAGCACACGCTGCGGCGTATGATATTGCTTCAATCCGACTGTGTTGGTTCAAGGTCTATCACCCTCTGGCATTCTACGCGGTTATCTTTACGGTGCGCGGCGGCGACTTTGACGCGGAAGCCGCCGTGCAGGGCAAATCGGCCACGAAACGCAAGATACAAAACCTGCTCCAGATGGGCAACGAGCGAACGGCCAAGGACGAGGGTGTTTTGACCATGCTCCAGATCATTCACGAATGCCAGGCGCGGGGCTATTCCTTTTTACCGGTCGATCTGTATAAATCGCATTACAGCATTTATGAGGTGGAGGACGGCAAGATCCGCCTGCCGTTTATGGCGCTCAAGGGCGTGGGGGAGGCGGCCGCCAGGAGTCTGTGGGAGACGGCCAAAACCGAGCAGTTTATCTCAGCGGACGATATTTCAAACCGCGCGGGTGTTTCCAAGTCAGTCATTGAAATGCTGCGTGGAGCAGGCGCGCTCGGCGATTTGCCGGAAACATCGCAGGTGTCGTTTTTTTAACAGCCGGCATGGTGTGGTTCTATTGACAATTTGGATTTAGTTTGATAACATATTAGCATAGTAAAGTAAATCGCATCGAGGAGGCTCTCATGAGGTACTACGACAAGGTGACGCCCGACGGGACCCGTGACCTGCTGTTTGGCGAATGCGTTTCGCGCGGGGAGGCTGTCAGCCGCCTTACCACGATGTTCCGCGCGCGCGGCTACCGGCAGGTCATCACGCCGGCGATCGAATTTTACGATGTGTTCGGTTCCTCCGCCGCGCATTTTCCGCAGGAAAATATGTATAAACTGACCGACACGCGCGGCCGGCTGATGGTCATACGGCCGGACTGCACAATCCCAATCGCCCGGCTGGTGGCGACGCGTCTGGCAGCCTCCCCGATGCCGCTGCGCCTCTATTACAGTGAAAACGTTTATCGTGTGGAGCATGATCTGCGCGGTAAACGCAACGAGGTGTTTCAGACCGGAGTGGAGCTGATTGGTTCCAATGCGCTGCGCAGTGATCTGGAGATCGTGGAGCTGGCCGCCTCGGGGCTTTCAGACATCGGCGGGGAGCGATTCCGCATCGAGCTTTGCCATATCGGATACTTCAAGGCGCTGATCGACAGCCTGGACGCGCCGGGAGAGACAAAGGAACAGATCCGTCAGTGTATCGAACAAAAAAATTACCCGGCGCTCGGCGACCTGCTCGATCCGTTTGGGGCGGCGCGCGCGGCGCTGGCGCTGCGGTATCTGCCGCGGCTGTTCGGCGGCGAGGAGGTCTTTGAGAAGGCGTATGCGCTTTTTGATGAGAACGGCGCGCGTGAGAGCCTTGACTATCTGCGTTCCATTTACGATTATCTGCGCCAGCTTGGGCTGGAGGGCAGCGTGATCGTCGATTTGGGGCTTGTCAACCAGATTGAATATTATACCGGCATCATCTTCCGCGGTTATTTTGACGGCATCGGCGAGCCGGTCCTGTCCGGCGGGCGCTATGACAATCTGATCAGCGATTTCGGCGCGGCGCTTCCTGCGGTCGGTTTTGCTGTCAATGCCGATCTGGCGTCTGCGGTCATTGAAAAGCAGCCGCCCCAAACGCCGGATATCCTGGTATTTTCCGACGAAGCGCATTTGCCGCAGGCGGTCAACTATATCCGTTCGCTGACCGACAACGGCCTTGTCGTGGAAAGCAGCATGTTTGACGACTATGACGCGTCGGCCGACTACGCACGCCGCCGTGGTATCCGCCAGCTTCATGTTGTGGATGACGACATTGAAGTGGTCGATCTTGTAAAAATGCAGCGGGAGGGACGTGCATGATGAAGCCGATCCGAATCGCCCTGACAAAGGGCAGGCTTGAAAAGGACAGCATTGCGATGTTCGAGCGTCTCGGCTACGACTGTACGGCGGTCCGTGAGAAGGGACGGCGGCTGATTTTGCCGATCGCGAATGCGAATATGGAGGTAGTGCTCGCCAAGGCGGCTGATGTGGCGACCTATGTTGAAAATGGCGTCTGCGACATCGGTATTGTCGGCAAGGATACCATCATGGAGATGGGCGGCACCTTTTATGAGGTGGCCGATCTTGGATTCGGCCGGTGCCGGTTCGCTCTGGCTGTGTCGGAGGGCGTGGACTTTTACGCAGGGTACCATACGCGCTGTGTCGCGTCAAAATATGTCAATGTGGCGCGCGCCTTTTTTGAACGGAAGAATATGGACGTCAATTTTGTAAAGATCGAGGGTTCTGTCGAGCTGGCGCCGATCCTGGGTCTGTCCGACGCGATCGTCGATATTGTCGAAACAGGCGTGACCCTGCGGGAAAACGGGCTTGTCGTGGCGGAATATATCACCGATGTCAGCGCGCGGCTCATCGTCAATATTGCAAGCCTAAAGCTGCGCAAGGCGGAGATAGAGCCGTTTATTTCAGAGATTGAACAGTACTTGGCCGGGGAGGACGACGCATGATCAGGATTGTCAGGGCGGACGGAAGCGCGGAACGCGCGCTGCTTGACACGCTGCGCGCGCGCAGCGGGGAGGTCGACAAACAGGTGACAGCCGCCGTCACGGAGATTATTGAAGCGGTGCGCGACTGTGGGGATGAAGCGGTGCGCGCATTTACAATGCGATTCGACGGCGCGTGCCCGGATACGTTTGAGGTGGGCCGTGACGAAATCAACGATGCGCTGACCATGGCGGAGCCTGAATTTGTCAACGCTCTGCTTGCCGCTACGGAACAAATTTCTGCATTTCATTTGCGCCAGAAGCAGCAGAGCTTCATTGACACGCATGACGACGGCGTGATGATGGGCCAGCGCATCCGTGGATTGGCACGCGTGGGGCTTTATGTGCCGGGGGGGACGGCGGCCTATCCGTCGTCCGTGCTGATGAACTGCATTCCGGCGCGCATCGCGGGCGTGGGTGAAATCGTCATGGTCACGCCGCCGATGAAGGATGGGCGCGCAAATCCCGATATTCTCGCGGCGGCCGCAATTGCGGGCGTAGACCGGGTGTTCCTGATGGGCGGCGCACAGGCTGTCGCGGCGCTCGCATATGGAACAGGAAGCGTGCCGCGCGTCGATAAGATCGTCGGACCGGGCAATATCTATGTGGCAACGGCCAAACGGCTGTTGTACGGCGTTGTCGACATCGACATGATCGCCGGTCCGAGCGAAATCCTCATCGCGGCCGACGACACCGCTGACCCTGTCTATCTCGCAGCGGATATGATGAGCCAGGCGGAGCATGACGCGCTCGCATCGGCGATCCTGCTGACGACAAGCGAACGCATCGCCCAGCAAACAGCCGGCGAGCTTGAACGTCAGGCTTCCGCGCTTTCGCGTGCCGAAATTATCCGCCAGTCGCTCGAAAATTACGGCGCGATCATCATTTGCCGCTGTCCGCAGGAAATGATCGACCTGGCCAACGAGCTTGCGCCCGAACATATGGAGATCATGACGGAAAATCCGCTCGAATATATCGGAAAAATAGACAATGTTGGCTCTTTATTTTTGGGTAAATATTCGCCCGAGCCGCTCGGCGATTACTATGCAGGCCCCAACCATGTGCTGCCGACCTCCGGCACGGCAAGGTTTTTCTCACCGCTTGGCGTCGACAGTTTTGTGAAGAAGTCGAGCTTCGTGTATTATACGAGGCCTGCGCTGATGGAAGCGCAAGGGCATATTGTGCGGATTGCCGAGCGTGAAGGGCTTACAGCACACGCGAATTCGATTAAAGTGAGGTTTTCCGATGTCTGATCAAACGGCTTATGAGCTGCCGGAAAAACTGAAAAACCTGGCGCCCTACGCGCCGCTTGAGGGTCTTTTCAACATCCGTCTCGACGCGAATGAGAGCTTTCTTTCGCCGCCGCCGGAGCTGCTTTCCGAGTTTGCAAAGGCAATTTGTTCCATCGATTTTAACCGTTATCCGGACCCATACTGCACAGAGCTTTGCGAGGCGTTTGCCGGCTTTTTTTCGGTTGCGCCGTCACATGTGGTCGCGGGCAATGGGTCTGATGAATTGATCGGCTTAATCGTCAACTGGTTTACGAATCCAGGGGATGTGATGATCACGGTTTCGCCGGATTTTTCCATGTATGCTTTTTACGCGCAGCCATGCGGCGTGCGCCATATCGCATTGGATAAGGACGCATTTTCTCTGGAACTTGATGCGGACAGACTGATCCAGACGGCACGGGAGAACAACGCGCGTCTTGTGATGTTTTCCAATCCCTGTAATCCAACTTCCCTGTGCGCCTCGCAGGATGCGGTGCGCAGGGTGGTGGAGGCGCTGCCCGGTTGTCTTGTTGTCGTCGATGAAGCGTATATGGATTTTGCCGAAGGTTCTCTGCTTTCGAAAACCGGAACATATCGGAACATGATCGTACTCAAGACCTTTTCAAAGGCGTTCGGAATGGCGGCGATCCGCTTGGGTTTTGCCGTCGCGCATCCGACATTGGCGATCGCGCTCAAGGCCGCAAAATCCCCGTATAACGTCAATACAATGACGCAGGCGGTCGGCTGTGTGCTGCTTTCACATCCGGATTACATTAAGTCCTGTATCGAAGATATCAAACGGTCGCGCGATGATCTGCACAGCCGGTTATGCACGCTTGCCGCAGCCAAGGATGATATCCTGGGCGTTTGGAATACGCAGGCCAATTTTGTTCTGCTCCGGCTGTCCGATGCGCGGGAAACAGCCGGCCGGATGGCGGCGCGCGGCGTGGCGGTGCGCAATCTCGGCGATTATCTGCGGGTTTCGGCGGGCGGCCCGCCGGAAAACCGCGCTGTGATTCGTCTGCTTGACGAAATCCTGCATTGATTGTATAGGAGGGGAACCGGATGCGTGCATGTACCATTCGGCGTACAACCAGGGAAACAGATATTGAGCTGTCGCTTGACCTCGATGGAACAGGACGCTTTTCCGGGTCGTCCGGCATCGGCTTTTTCGACCATATGCTGGAGGCGTTCGCGGTGCATAGCGGGTTTGATTTGACGCTCAATATGACGGGCGACTTACAAGTTGACTGCCATCACTCTATTGAGGATGCCGGCATTGTGCTCGGACAGGCTTTCTCAAAGGTGCTCGGTGACAAAAGCTCTATCGCGCGCTACGGAAGCTTTTTCATTCCGATGGACGAGACGCTCGCCTTCTGCGCCGTCGATATCAGCGGCCGTCCGTTTCTTGTGTTTGACTGTGCGTTTACAAACCAGTCGGTCGGTGCGTTCGATTGCTGCATGACAGGCGAGTTCTTTCGCGCCCTTGCCTTTGGCGCCGGTATGACGCTGCATCTGCGCGTTTTGTACGGTGAAAACGATCACCACAGAATCGAGGCGCTGTTTAAAGCGGCGGCTCATGCGTTAAAAGAAGCTGTTGTACCGAGAGACGGCGGCGTCCTCTCCTCGAAAGGGGTGCTGTAAGGTATGATTGCGATCGTCGACTATGGCGCCGGCAATCTGTTCAGCGTGCAGAATGCGCTTGCTTATCTGAATATTACCTGTTGTACCACAGACGACCCGGCTGTTCTGGAAATCTGTGACGGCGTCATATTGCCGGGGGTCGGCGCATTCCCGGAGGCGATGCACCGGCTGCATGCGTCGGGGCTTGTATCGATCATCTGTGAACAGGCGCAGAAAAAGCCTTTGCTTGGTATCTGCCTGGGTATGCAGATGCTGTTTGAGCGCAGCTATGAATTTGAGGAAACGCAGGGGCTTGGATTAATCCCCGGCCAGGTACGCCTGATTAACAGCGGCGGGCTCAAAATACCGCATATGGGGTGGAATGATTTGACAGTTCTCCATCCTTGTGCATTGACAGAGCATTCAAAAAACGGGGAATATGTCTATTTTGTACATTCTTACTGCGTTCACACGCCGGATGAAAATGTCTCCTGCTATACGGAATACGGCGAACGTATCCCTGCGCTTGTACACCGTGGTTTTGTCTATGGCGCGCAGTTCCACCCGGAAAAAAGCGGAGAGGTGGGGCTTGCGATGCTGAAAAATTTTGCGAGGTTATGCCAATGATTATTTTACCTGCGATCGATATCAAGGATGGGTGCTGCGTGCGCCTTCGCCGCGGGGATTTTGCGACAGCGCACAAAGTAGCGGAGGATGCGGTACAGACAGCCGCGGCGTTCAGTACCGCAGGTGCTGCGTGGATTCATATGGTTGACCTCGACGGCGCTAAAGAGGGCGGTGCAAAGAATGAACATATTTTCTTGGAAGTCGCCCGGCACAGCGGCCTTCGGGTGGAGCTTGGGGGCGGTATCCGGGATATGTCTGCGGTGGAACGATATTTGGAAAAGGGAATTTCGCGTGTGATTCTCGGTTCGGCTGCCGTTAAAAATCCTGTATTCGTCAGGGATGCCGTCCATGCGTATGGCGACCGAATCGCTGTTGGTATCGATGCGCGGGACGGCATGGTTGCGACGGAGGGCTGGCTCGATACAAGCGCACTGCATTATATTGATTTGGCGCGGCGTATGGAGGATATAGGTGTAAGGTATATTATCTTTACAGATATTACTCGAGACGGTATGCTGGAGGGTGTAAACCTTGAACAGCTTTCTGCGTTGCGCAAGGCTGTTTCCTGCAATATCATCGCGAGCGGTGGTGTACGTGATCTTAGCGACGTAGAAGCCTGTACAGCTCTAAGGCTTTACGGCATTATTTGCGGTAAAGCGCTCTATACCGGCGGCCTTGATCTGCGTCGCGCTATTGAAACGGCAGGTGAGCAGACATGCTAGCCAAACGAATCATCCCTTGTTTGGATGTGCGCGACGGCATGGTCGTCAAAGGCGTCAATTTTGTCGGAATCCGCGAGGTCGGTGATCCGGTCGAATGTGCGATCGAGTATGATCGTCAGGGAGCCGATGAAATTACCTTTTTAGATATCACTGCGACGCATGAGGGGCGCGGAACGATGCTCGATGTTGTGCGCAATACGGCGCGCAACGTATTTGTACCCCTTACAGTCGGGGGAGGTATCCGCTCTGTCGACGATTTTCAGGCGCTTTTGCGCGCCGGCGCCGATAAGGTTTCTGTCAATTCAGCAGCCGTGCGCAATCCGCAGCTGATCCGAGAGGCCGCCGGCCGTTTTGGCAGCCAATGTGTTGTGGCTGCAATTGATGCGCGCCGTAAAGCGGATGGAGACGGCTTCACGGTCGTGGTGAATGGCGGACGGATCGACATGCAGCGGGATGCTGTTGAATGGGCCAAAACATGCGAGCGTCTCGGCGCAGGTGAAATTTTGCTTACGTCAATGGATACGGATGGATGCAGAAATGGTTTTGATCTCGATCTGACAAACGCTGTTTCGCAGGCGGTTTCCATCCCTGTGATCGCTTCGGGCGGCTGCGGGACGCTGGAGCATTTTTCAGATGTATTTGAGCAAACTGGCGCAGATGCGGCGCTTGCCGCTTCGCTGTTTCATTTTCGGGAGCTGACGGTCGAGCAGGTGAAGGTGCATCTGGCTGGATGCGGCATCCCAGTCAGGAGGCCATGATGCACAATCTGGAGCTGTATTTTCAAAAGTCGGAATTGATTCCTGCGATCGTACAGGAGAAGGGCACCGGAGAGGTGCTGATGCTCGCTTATATGAACCGTGAAAGCCTGCAAAAAACATTTGAAACGGGCTATACTTGGTTTTACAGCCGGTCGCGTCAGGAATTATGGAATAAAGGCGCGACATCGGGCCATCTTCAAAAGGTGGTGGATCTGCGCGCCGATTGTGACGACGACACGTTGCTTATAACCGTCGAACAAACAGGAAATGCCTGTCACACCGGCGCGCATAGTTGCTTTTTTAAGGAAATTTGGAGGGAAGATAAATGAACGATGTTCTCAAAGGGCTTTATGACGTGATTCTCAGCCGCAGAGACGCGCCGCAGGAAGGCTCCTATACTTGTTACCTGTTTGAAAAGGGGCTTGACAAGATCCTGAAAAAATGCGGCGAGGAATGCAGCGAAGTCATCATTGCCGCGAAAAACGGCGTCAATACAGACACCGAGGAGGAGATCTGTGATCTGCTTTATCATTTGCTTGTACTGATGGCGCAGCAGGATATTCGTCCCGAGCGTATTGAAGAAATTCTTGAGGCACGGCGTCAAAAAATTGGAAATCTTAAACAGTTTCATCAGAGTGACCATAACACATAAAGAGAGGGGCGGCATATGCCGCCCCTCTCTTTATGTTCAGCTTATCCGTTTATCCGTAAGAAGCTTGGACCGAGAATACTTTTTCAAGCGCATGGACACAGTCCATACAGCACGCCTGGGGAATCAGAAGGGAGATATCAACCTCGCTTGTTGTGATCAGCATCAGGTCTGCGCCGCTCTGTGCCACGGCAGAGACAACAGACGCTGCGACGCCGCAAAGCTCGCGCATCTGATCGCCGTATAACTGGATTTTACAGTTTCCATTGCTCATCATCGGCCGAACGCTTGGATGCGCTTCACGGAAATGGTTCAGGATGTCAAGAACCGCCAGCAGATCGCAGGAAGGGATCGTGAACGAAAGATCGACTGTCCGACCCTGTGGCGCCGTCTGACTGATCATATCGACGTTAATCCCAGCGGATGCGAGATCCGAAAAAACACCCGCCATGACCGAAGGGTCCGTCGGCATCCGGCAAAAGGTAACAAGCGCGACATCCTCGCTCACAGTTATTTTTGTGACGCCCACACCATCCATAGACAATCGTTCCTTTCATTCATTTTACTGCCCAGCCATCCCGGAAACCAGATCGCCCATATTGTAAAGTCCATTTGGACGGCCGCACAAAAACAGCGCCGCATTGATGCTGCCTGTTGCAAATACCTCTTTACTCATCGCGGTATGAGACAACGTCAACACCTCGTCGCGTCCCGCAAATAGAATCTCATGTTCGCCCACAATTGTTCCGCCACGGACCGCATGGATACCGATCTCATCTTTTGTACGCTTTTCCCGCATGACATGCCGGTCATAGACATACTTCGGACGTTTTTCCAAGACATCTGAAACGGCGTCAGCCAGCATGAGTGCTGTTCCGCTCGGTGCGTCAATTTTTTGATTGTGGTGTTTTTCGATAATTTCGATATCAAATTGCCCGCCCAGTACGGCGGCCGCCTTTTTGGCAAGTTCCATAAGCAGGTTGACGCCAAGCGACATATTGGCGGTAAAGAACAGCGGTACGGATGTGGATATTTTACGGATTTGTTCTGTCTGAGCTTGCGAAAGGCCGGTCGTCGCAATTACTGCCGGAAGGTGCGCGGCGGCGGCATATTGCAGCAGCGGTTCAAGCGCGTCGGGATGGGAAAAATCAATGATGACATCCGCTTCAACCGCACAATCGGACGGTGCGGTAAAAACAGGAAAACCATCAAGCGGACGGCCGCACGGATCGATACCCGCCACAATGGTACAGTCCCTTCGCTCTCGAACGCATCCTGCGATAATGCGTCCCATTTTGCCATTGCAGCCGGACAACAGGATTCTTTTCATTTCAACCTCTTTTAATATATCATCAGATTTAGGGCTTGTTTGAAACAGAGAAAATTACCGGATTGTTCGCAAACTGCGGATGAATGCAAGGCAGAAAATACAGAAACCCTTTCAGATTCCGGGGCTTTTTAACGTGGCATTCGCTGCTGCTTGCAGAAAAAGACGGTATTCCAATTTTCAAACAGCCCCTTACGTCATAACGATAGGAATTGTTTGAGAATAGTCCTTAACCTTACTGTCAGATAAGACCCGCTGCTCTCATTTCTCTGGATAGCAGTTCTTTGTGCTCCGGATCCAGTTCGACAAGCGGCAAACGGCACATGCCGGCATCCCATCCCATCATGCAGACAGCCTCCTTGACAGGAATCGGGTTCACATCACAGAATAAAGCGTTGATCAAGGGAAGCAGTTTAATCTGAAGGTCAGCGCTTTCGCGGACTTTACCGTCAAAATAAAGCTGACAGATGTCGTGCGTTTGGCGTGGCGCAACGTTCGACAACACAGAAATGACGCCTTTGCCTCCAAGCGACAGAATTGGTACAATCTGATCGTCGTTTCCTGAATAGATATCAAGTTCGTCGCCGCACAAACTGCGGATCATTGCAATCTGCGAGAGATTGCCGCTGGCCTCCTTGGTAGCTGTAATGTTCGGATGCTTACACAGTTCCTGATATGTTTTCGGCTGTATATTCACGCCAGTCCGGCTTGGGACATTGTAGAGAATCACAGGCAGATCGGTCGCATCGGCCAACGTCATAAAATGGCGCACAAGTCCCGCCTGGGATGTTTTGTTGTAATAGGGCGTAACATGCAGCAGCGCATCCGCGCCGGCCTGTTTCGCTTCACGGCTCAGCCAGAGCGCATAATCCGTATGATTGCTTCCGGCGCCGGCGACAACCGGAACACGGCCGGCGGTGCGTTCCACAGCGAACCGGATGGATTGGACATGCTCCTCGTCGGTCATTGTAGAAGCCTCCCCGGTCGTTCCCGCAATCACGATCGCATCCGTTCCATGTGCAATCTGATCGTCAATCAGGGTTCCAAGCAGTTCCCAGTTGATGGAAAGATCGGGGTTCATCGGCGTTACGATCGCAACACCCGCACCTGTAAAAATTGTTTTCTTCATTGCCGTTCGTCCCTTTCCATAATAACGCTTGATTAAAGGCAGGAGGGTAACAGAGATGACCCGGTTACCAAACAGTTTTAGTCAAAATACCCGTTCGCTGCCAGCAGCTCGGCCAAAAGAACGCCGCCGCCGGCAGCGCCGCGCAGCGTATTGTGAGAGAGGCAGACAAATTTGTAATCGTACTGCGTGTCGGGGCGTAGACGGCCGATCGACACAGCCATTCCGTTTTCCAGATTGCGGTCCAGCTTTGTTTGCGGGCGGTCCGCCTCCTCAAAATAGTGCAGGAACTGCTTTGGCGCGCTGGGCAGCTCGAGCGCTTGAGGAGCGCCGGAGTAGGAGGACCATTTTTCACGGATCTGCTCCATTGTCGGCTTTTGATTAAATTTGACAAATACGGCGGCCATGTGTCCGTCGGAACAGGCCACGCGCAGGCATTGAGCTGTGATGGAAGGAGAAACTGCCGGGACAATGGAGCCATTTTCAACACGGCCCCATATTTTCAGCGGCTCCTGCTCGCTTTTTTCTTCCTCGCCGCCTATGTAGGGAATCACATTGTCAATCATTTCCGGCCAAGTATCAAATGTCTTGCCGGCGCCGGAAATCGCCTGATAAGTGCAGACAAGCGCCTTTGATACGCCAAAATCAGCCATCAGAGGATGGAGCGCCGGCACATAGCTTTGCAGCGAGCAGTTTGATTTAACCGCGATAAAACCGCGCCTGGTACCAAGGCGCGCGCGCTGCGAGGCGATTACATCAAGATGCGCATCGTTAATCTCTGGAATGACCATCGGAACATCCGGTGTGCCGCGATGCGCAGAATTGTTGGAAACAACAGGGCATTCCGCCCTTGCATAACGCTCCTCAAGCGCGCGAATTTCGTCCTTTTTCATGTCTACAGCACAGAAAATAAAATCGACCTTTTGGACTACGCTGTCCACATCTGATGCATCGAGAACGACCATTTCGGCCGCTTGCTCCGGCATTGGCTCCGCCATGGCCCAACGCGCTCCAACCGCCTCGCGATATGTTTTTCCGGCCGAACGGGGAGAGGCAGCCAGTGCGGCCAATTGAAACCAGGGGTGCTGCTCCAACAGAGAAACGAAACGCTGGCCGACCATACCGGTCGCACCGACGACGCCTACACGATATTGTTTCATAATCCTTCATACATCCTTTCAAACAGTACGCCGGAACAGTGCCGGCATCCGGCATCTGCTGATCAAAATTACAGGGCCGTATGGCTAAAATTAACCTTATGCCGGCTGACGAAACCACGCTTGCAGACAGGTGTATCGCATTTTATCAAACCGGCCCGGCTTTTTTATAAATTGCAGCGCAATCTATAAAAAAAGCCGGTTGAAAACCGGCATGGATTGTACTATAATAAAGAGGTTATCGATTCGTTCCGGCAGACGCCAGTCCGTCCGCCAGCCGTCTCCATAGCACTCCATCATAGTACAATGATGACAGTCGCATGCTTGTTCAGCCATGCGCCCAGGGCAACGCTTGCCATGCATTCCCTTCGGCGTCTGTCCCTTTCCCGCGGATTTTTACGACCTTGGCAGTCTGATTCCGGATACTTATGAAAGACGCGCCTCTACCGGTTCGGCTAATTAGCATTATATTATCATTATAATGGAATTATGTCAATCGGTTTTGCCGATTTACTGTAATGAATTTCAGGCGATTGCCGCCTATAGGAGGAATTATCACGGATGAAAACGTCCGATTTTTTCTTTGAATTGCCTGAACGGCAAATTGCGCAGACGCCTATCGAGCCGCGCGACCATTCCCGAATGCTGTATCTCGATCGTCAAACAGGCGCAGTGAAGCATCTGCACTTTTATGATCTGCCTGATTATCTTGACGCAGGCGATACGCTTATCGTCAACACATCGCGCGTAATTCCGGCGCGCCTGTATGGCGTCAAGGAGTATTCGGGCGGGCACATGCAGTTTCTTTTGCTGGAGCAAAAGGAGCGCGATATTTGGGAGGTCATGGTCAAGCCAGGCAAAAAAGCAAAAACTGGAGCGCGGTTTGTATTTGGCGATGGATTACTTGTCGGTGAGGTGCTGCAAACTGTTGAAGGCGGCAATCGCCTTGTGCGTATGTATTATGAAGGTCCAAGTATTTATCCTGTTTTAGAAAAAATTGGAAATATGCCGCTGCCACCCTATATTACAGCCGAACTTTCAGATCGTGAACGTTATCAGACTATCTATTCCAAGCAGCCCGGTTCCGCAGCCGCACCGACAGCAGGCCTGCATTTTACGCCGGAACTGATAGACCGTTTGCGTGAAAAAGGCATCAATCTCGCCAATGTCGTGCTGCATGTTGGAATCGGTACCTTCCGACCCGTGCGTGTTGAGGATGTCACAAAGCACCATATGCATTCCGAACACTATTATTTGCCGCAGGAAACAGCCGATCTGATCAATGAAACGCATGCACGTGGCAAACGCGTCATTGGCGTCGGGACGACCAGTTGCCGGACCGTCGAATCGGTTGCTTCAAAATGCGGTGAAATAAAGGCGGACGAAGGGGATACGAGCATCTTTATCTATCCGGGCTACACATTTAAAGTGCTCGACGGTTTGATTACAAATTTTCATCTGCCTGAAAGCACGCTTATTATGCTGGTCAGCGCGTTCGCAGGTTACGAGCATACAATGCGAGCTTATCAGATCGCGGTTGGGGAGAATTATCGTTTTTTCAGCTTTGGTGACGCGATGCTGATCCTTTAAAAGCCATTACAATAGACAACTAGAGGGGGAGAGCTTTGTATAAGCTGCTAAAACAGGAAGGCCGCGCACGCCGCGGGGAATTCAAAACGGTGCATGGAACAGTTCAGACACCGGCATTCATGAATGTCGGAACGTCCGCTGCCATTAAGGGCGGCATTTCTTCTATCGATCTGGTCGACCTTAAGTGTCAGGTTGAGTTATGCAACACCTATCATCTTCATGTGCGTCCCGGCGATGATGTGATTCGGGCCATGGGCGGTCTGCATCAGTTTATGAACTGGCATAGACCTATTCTGACGGACAGCGGCGGATTCCAGGTGTTTTCTCTGGCAAAGCTGCGCAAAATCAAGGAGGAAGGAGTCACATTTGCCTGTCATCTGGATGGTAAGCGCATTTTTATGGGGCCTGAGGAAAGTATGCGCATCCAGTCCAATCTCGGTTCGACCATTGCGATGGCGTTTGATGAATGTATTGAAAATCCTGCTCCATATGACTATACCGAACGTTCGATCGCACGGACGACGCGCTGGCTGGCGCGATGCAAACGTGAAATGGCGCGCCTCAACGAGCTTCCCGATACGATCAACCCAAACCAAATGTTGTTTGGGATTAATCAGGGGAGCACGTATGCTGACCTGCGTATCCGACATATGCAGGAAATCGCTGCGCTTGATCTGAACGGTTATGCAATCGGAGGGTTGGCAGTGGGAGAGACTGCACAGGAGATGTACGATACGATTGAAGCAGTCGAGCCGTATATGCCTATGGACAAGCCGCGCTATCTGATGGGCGTGGGGACGCCGGTCAATATACTCGAAGGCGTTTATCGCGGCGTTGATCTGTTTGACTGTGTGATGCCAAGCCGTAATGCGCGCCATGGGACGCTGTTTACATGGGAAGGTATCCGGATTATGCACAACGAAAAATATAAAACAGACAGCCGGCCGCTTGATGAACATTGTGGATGTCCAACCTGTCAAAATTACAGCCGCGGATATTTGCGGCATTTGTTCCGTGTCAATGAAATGCTGGCGATGCGCCTTGGTGTTCAGCACAATCTTTATTTTTATAATACGCTGATGGAGAAAATACGGGAGGCGCTTGATACCGGAACCTATGAAGCTTTTTACCGAACATGGGTTCCAATCCTTGGTAAACGTATTTGACCAGAAAAGACGGCAGATTTTACTTGCAAGACATGTCCGAAACCGCTATAATAGTATTCATAACGTTTCAAGGCATGTACAGATTTTGGGAGGTATTAATTTCATGAATGATCAAACCACAGCAACCATGATGTCCCTTTTGCCATTAATCCTTATTTTTGTTATTTTTTACTTTATGCTGATCCGTCCGCAGAAAAAGCGGGACAAGGAAACTGCACGTATGCGTGCGAATCTGGAGGTCGGAGACGAGATCGTAACGGTCGGCGGTATCATTGGCACGGTTGTTGTAATCAAGGATGACCACCTGATTATTGAAACCGGTTCTGATCGCAGCAAGGTACGGATCACACGCTGGGCTGTTCAAGCCAACAACACCCCGCATGAGGTCGCAACTACAAAAAAATAAGCAAGCTTGGGCATATCGGGACGTTCAAATGAATACCCTTTTTATATCAAAGGGGGAGTTGGAGTGAAACAGCCCGATATTCATGGCGCAAAGCGTTTTATTCGACCGGTAACCTACGGCCTTTTATTCGGTGTGGGCGCATGCATGCTTTTGTTGGTTTTGATGTCCGTTGTGATGACTTTCCGTGATGTTCCGCAGCCTGCGATTACGTTGATCGCCACATTGGCGTTCGTCTTGGGAGGGCTTGTCGCCGGTTTTGTAAGCGCGTCATTCGCTCGCGAAAAGGGAATGCTGATCGGTATTTGCTGCGGCATTTGCCTGTTTTTGATTCTGATGACTGCCAGCTTTGTATTTGATGACGCGGGATTTGGTATGGCTGCGGTATCCAAACTGGCCGCCGTTTTATTTGCGTCTGCGCTTGGCGGCGTAATTGGTGTCAATCGGAGAAAAAAATTCCGATGAAGCAGGATATGCTGTTCCAAAAGATGATTGAAATATTGTCCGAATTGTGGTATGATAAATATGGAATCAGGTTCATTGGAGTTCACAGGTGTAAAAACCTGTCGGAAAAGTTTTTTGCAGAAACCTGATATTAACTCTGAAGCGAGGGAACGAAAATGAAACACGTGAAAACGATCAACAGCGCAAATTTAAAGGAGTCCGCCGTTAAGGGCGGCTGCGGCGAATGCCAGGCTTCTTGTCAGTCAGCATGCAAAACGTCTTGCACAGTTGCAAATCAGAAATGTGAAAACAAAGGCCGGTAAAATTGTTGGTTTAACATGTTTGGGGCAGTCGTTCGACTGCCCTGAATTTTCGTATAAGGAGAATTGCATGATACATAAATATCAATTAAACGGATACAACATTGTCCTTGACGTGAACAGCGGAGCTGTTCATGTGGTGGACGAGCTGTTTTATGCGCTTCTGGATTTCTGCGGAAATGGGGAAGCTGTGCCGATGCATTGTCCCAAAGAAGCCGTAGAATGCCTTTCCAATTGCTGGACGCCTGAAGAAATTGAAGAAACCTATGCGGAGATTACTGCGCTGCGTCAAGCTGATCAGTTGTTTTCATCAGATGATTACGGCCGGTTTGCCAAAATGATGACACCTGCGCCGGTCAAAGCAATGTGTCTGCATATTGCGCATGACTGTAATCTTCGTTGTAAGTATTGTTTTGCTGATACAGGCGAATATATGGGGCATCGTGAGCTGATGTCCCCTGAAACCGGCCGGGCAGCGATCGATTATCTAATCGATCATTCAGCCGGTCGCCATAACCTTGAGGTGGATTTATTCGGCGGTGAACCTCTGATGAATTTTGAGACAGTTCGCGAGGTAGTTCGCTATGCCCGATCCCTGGAAAAAAAGCATGGAAAGTTATTTCGCTTTACGATCACGACAAACGGTATTTTGCTCGATGATGATAAAATTGATTTCATCAATCAGGAGATGTCAAACGTTGTTTTGTCGATTGATGGGCGGCGTGAAGTCAACGACCGTGTGCGCTCCCGTGTAGATGGAACAGGCAGCTATGACAGGATCGTCCCAAACTTTCAGAAACTGGTGAGATTGCGTAAACAAGGACCATATAACCAGTATTATGCACGTGGAACATTCACCAAATATAACAAGGATTTTGCCGAGGATGTGCTTCATTTAAGTGGGCTTGGGTTTGATCAGGTATCTGTCGAGCCAGTCGTTTCCGATCCCACAATGCCTTATGCGTTGACTGAGGAAGATCTTCCCGAGCTTGAAAGGGAATACGAGCGTCTCGCTAAAATCATGATCGACCGTGCCGGAACGCCGGAGGATTTTAATTTCTTTCATTTTATGCTTGATCTCGATCAAGGACCCTGTGCCATCAAACGGCTGCGTGGCTGTGGCTGCGGCAACGAGTACGTTGCAGTGACGCCATCCGGCGATGTCTACCCATGTCATCAGTTTGTCGGGCACGAGGACTGGAGGATGGGCAGCGTTTACGATGGTTCGCTCAATCAGGAAATGAAAAAATGTTTTGCAGCCGCGACAGTTTATGGTAAGGAGGATTGCCGTGAATGTTGGGCGAAATTTTATTGTTCAGGCGGCTGCAACGCGAACAGTATGCAGTATAGCGGCGACATTCTCAAACCGCATAAACTTTCCTGTGCTTTGGAAAAGAAACGTCTTGAATGTGCTATTATGATCAAAGCGGCGCTTGCTGATTAGCAGTAATTAAACAGTTAAACGAAAGGCGATATGTAAAGTTTAAAACTTTACATATCGCCTTTTTTATGCATCAGCATAAATCGTATTCATCCAGCATAACTTTTCTATAAAAGGTCTTATGAAAGGACGATCAATATGGGATTCAGCGCGGCAGATTTGGACAAGATTATACAACAGCAAAAAAATGTGCGGGGAATCGATGAGGCAAAAAATAAAGAAGGAGCGCAGCCGCCAGTCTGGAATCGGAATGGTGCATTTTTACGGGAAGAACCAATGGAAAATGAAACTGGCGCTGTAATGATTCCTATGCGTTCCTTCGTAGCCAATACACGAAATCGCGTCGTTGTCTATTTACTCGGTGTTTTGTTTCTATTCGGCATGGTGGCTGGCACCTTAATGGTTCGGCATGCCAGCATAGGTACACTTGAAAAATTAAGTATCCTGCTTGGAAGTTACGTAGAACAGCGGCGAACCCTTGCATTTGCAGGGATTGTAGGTTCGACTTTTTTCTCAATTTTTACAATGCTGGCGATTTTGTTTTTCTGTGGCTTTTGCACGATCGCACAAGTCGTAATATTTGCAGTTCCTGTTTTTAAAGGACTTGGCTACGGTTTTTCAATCGGTATGCTCTATGCAGAATCCGGAGCAAATGCAATTTGGTATGTATTGATTTTGATGCTGCCTATCATGTTTTTAGGAACGGTACTACTGATCGCCGCCGGCCGTTCAGCCTTAGCTCTTTCTGTAACGCTTTTAAGGTCTTCTATTACGGCTTCAATTCCAGCAGATCCATTTCGAATCAGACGTTATTGTATAAAGTTTATTATCTTTACAGTGTTTTGCCTTTTAATATCAATATTGGATGCCATCCTTTCAACAAAATTGGGAAACCTGAGCTTATTCATTTTCTGAATTTGACGCTGTAGGACTCCGTCTCTTTTTTCGCGGCGCAACGCTCGACAACGGTGAGCTTTTCGCCGCTTTTTCCATTTGACGATCGGATATATGCGTATAAATCTCGGTGGTTGACAGACTGGCGTGACCTAAAATCTCTTTTAATACACGGATATCTACACCACCATGCTGATACATCAACGTCGCAGCGGTATGACGCAATTTATGCGGCGAATATCCCTGGCCGGCCAATCCAGCCTGTTCAAGGCAGCGAGCGATAATTTGTTCAACGCGGCGAGGAGAAATGCGCGTTCCACGCGATGAAAGGAACAGGGCGTCTCGATATTTGACATTTGCCGGTGTCATGCGGACGGCTAAATAGGTTGTCAAAGCTCTTTTACAGGCATCGTTGATATAGACAATGCGTTCTTTGTTTCCCTTACCAAGCAGCCGTATCGTGTCCCCCCGGATGTCCTGCAAATTGATGCCAACCAATTCAGAAAGACGCATACCACAATTAAGAAATAAAGTGGCAATGCAAAAATCGCGCTCATAGCTTGAAGATTCAATATGTGTCAGCAGCTCCAGACATTCTTCAAGCGTCAGATATCTTGGTACAGATTTCTTAACGGAAGGCACCTCAAGATTTTCGATGGGATTTATTTTTAAAAGCCCAGATTTAACCGTCAGGTAATTAAAGAACGATCGCAACGATGAAACCTTGCGGGAGCGCGTTTTTGCATTGTTTTCACGTTCGGAGGCAGCGTAATTAAGATATTGATAGACATCCCCGAGCTTGATCGAAGAAATTGTCTCAAGGGGGATATCTGCAATGGAGACTTGAGAAAATGCGTCGATATCGTCAGGGTCGGCCACATAATGCTTTACACATTTGATATAGCGTAAAAATGTACGCAAATCAATATAGTAAGCATCAACAGTCCTTTTTGAACGCCCTTTGATCGTCAGCATATAAAACAGAAATTCGCTTAAATAGGATGGGCAATCCGCATAGTCGGCCATAGAATTCTTCCTCCTTTTACTCCCCTTAATTTCGCTAAACTTTTATTTAGCGAAATTATTTGTTTTTATTTTACAGCTTCCCTTTCCGAATGTCAATACCTATTTCTAAAGGAATCCCCGTCGTGTGGCGGGGATTCCTTTTATGTGTTTTAATCTGTTCGCAGTGCATCTACCGGACGCATGCGCGCCGCGACGGTCGCTGGATATACGCCAAATATCATTCCAATGCCAACGGTCAATATTATAGAAATCGCAATCAGCCGCGGATCAACGGAAACCGGGATGTGCAGCAGTATGCACCCGAACCATACCACGAAAAGTCCAGCGCCGACACCGACCATACTGCCAATCAGAGAGATCGTGAATGCCTCAATTAGGAATTCCAATAGAATGGTTCCTCGTGTCGCACCGAGCGATTTTTTGATACCGATTTCACGTGTCCGCTCATTGACTGAAACAGTCATTACAGTCATAATTCCCAGGCCCGCTACGACTAGAGATACAGCCGCAATCGATGATAGCACAATTGTAACAATTCCAAGTAAATTATTCAATGTGTCTTTTTGTTTCGATATATTTTCTGCTTTAAACCCTCTGTTAATATTATGAAGCCTGTTCACAGAAGCTGTTAATTGTTCTGCGACGGCGTCTGAGTTGCTGTCATCATGCAAGGTTACTGCAATCTGCTCAAAGGCTTGATCGCCGGTATATCTTTGAATGGTAGTATAAGGCACATATGCAAAGGAAGGGATCACATCCCCCACCATTGTCTGCAAGATATTTCCGCCTGAGGCTGCAACGCCGATGATTTCGAGGCGCACATAGCTTCCGCCAATCATCGCATCCAGATATTTTCCAACAATATTGTCGCGTTTATAAAACATCTGCGCAACGTTTGCATCAATAACACAGACATCAGATGCGCCAGCGATGTCCGCCTCATTCAACAGGCGGCCATGCTGCGGTTTTAAAGAAATCAACTGGTCGCCTTCACAATCAACTCCCCAAAGCATGGCGTTTGCAACTAAGCCGCGCATACGGATGCTGCTGAAATCGACAACCACCGGTGTGGCGCTTTTAACAGTTGGAAGATTACGGATCAGTTCCAGATCGCGCTGATCCATCTTTTGTCTCGTAAATTTCTGATCCGCGCTCACTGTTAGACTGCCCAAGCCGAGGGAATTAAGCTCATCAGAAATTGTCTGCTTACCAATTTCTCCAATGGAGCCAATCAGAACAACCGAGGCCACTCCAATCGCAATGCTTGCAATTGTCAGAAAGCTTCGAAATCGTTTTCGGCCAAGATTGCGCAGGCTGCAAACAAAACTATCGAACAGCATGACGTGTCACTCCTTCCTCAAATTGATGAGTCCGCCCTCTGTTCCCGCCGCTGCCACATCCGACAGCAAGATATCATTTGGTGAAAGTCCCTCGACCACTTCGACGCCCTCTAAAAGTTCCATGCCGGTCTTAATCGTCCTGCGTTCAACACGGGCGCCGTCTGCAACATACACATATTCCTCATTGTTTTCGTCCTGTCCTACGGCTTCATATGGAACTGTCAACATTGTGCGGCGCATATCTGTCACAATCTGTGCGCGCACTGTAAAGCCAGCTTTCAGATGGTCGTCTGGGTCATCGATGGAAATTTCGACATCTACAACCGTTTCCTGCGCGGTTGTACCTGTTTGCTTGCGTGCAACAGGATATATACGGCTGACATGCCCATGATATGTTTTGTCCGGAAACCCTGTCCCTTCAATGATCGCCTCATCCCCTACCTTGATATCAGAAACATACGACTCCCCTACTGTTACCATTGCCACAAAGCTGCCAGTATCTGATATGGTAATTACCGGCTTTGCAGTACGCGACAGCATACCGCTTTTAATTTCAATATCCGTAACAATTCCATCGATTGGCGCGGTGATCACATCAGGAACATAAATATAGGTATTGGCCTCATTCGCTGCGCTGTTAAGCGCGGCGTAAGCCTGCGCCAAATCATCCAGCGGGCCAAGCTCGGCATCCAATCCAGATGCCTTCAGAGCGGAATACATTCCAAGTAAATCGGACGTATCCGCCGGCAGTGCTTCAGTGATACCGGATAGCAGAATCGAAGCAGGCACGCTTTGCTGCATGATACTTCGCGTCGTCTCCGTATCAATAACGGCAAGCACATCATCTCGGACAACACGGTCCCCTACTGATACGTTGACTGTTTGTGCCATTACCGGCGTATCAAGATAGATTTCCCGAACATTTTGAGCCTCAATGGTCCCCGAAGCGCTGATCCGTTTTTCATATAATGTTTCATTTGGCGTAATACAGGAAACGGTCGGCACCGCACGCAAAACAATCAACGGAGCAGCCGCAGCCACCCCAAAGGAACCGGCTGCCAAAAGCAGCGCGGCGACACGTTTTAACAACAAAATAAAACCCCCATAACGGCGATGCCAGAGACTTATCTGAAAATAGTGAATAATGACCAATTTTCAGACAAATCCCTGATCCCGGAAATAACCGAGGTTAGTGTTTGCCGTTACAGGGATTTTATGCGAACTTTGAGAACTGGAATCCACCTGTTCTCAACCGTATGAATCGATGCAAACTGGTTAATATAATGCCTGCATTTGAAATTTGCAAAGTCCGGCGTATGAGATACGTCCGGGCAGCGGGAGGGTATGTATCATGGCAAAAGAACGAAAAATGCGTCTCATTCCCTGCGACAAAGATTGCTATTATCAGCAGCAGGGCTACTGTTCCCTTGATGAAATCGGCTACATTACCAATTGCGAAGGCAATGGCTGCGGCTATTTTACACGCACCGACCCTTATGCAGATCTATCGGATGACCGCGATCGCCTGTGACAGATTTTGCACGCCAATCAGATTTAAATCCGGCATATCGCGCGCGTCGACCATTGAAACACAGTGGCGAGGAATCACACAGGTCGTAAAACCAAGCCGGTATGCCTCGCTGACACGCTGTTGAATGCTACCAACAGAGCGCACCTCTCCGGCCAATCCAATTTCACCAAAGGCTGCCAGATCATCTGGAATACATTTATCCAGCAGATTTGATACAAGCGCCATTGCAACCGGCAGATCAGCGGCCGGTTCATCCAGCCGCAGACCGCCGACCACATTGATATAGGCGTCGAGCGTACCAAAAAAATAACCTCCGCGCTTTTCCAGCACTGCAATCAACAGCGCCGCGCGGTTATAATCAAAACCGGCCGCTTGACGGCGCGGCGTACCAAAGCCTGTCTTGGAGACAAGCGCCTGAACCTCCGCGAGAATCGGACGCGTCCCCTCCATAACACAGGCCACGCATGTTCCGGAGACGTTTTTCGGACGGCCTGAAAGCATCATCAAGGAAGGATTCGGTACCTCGCGCAGACCTTCCTGTCCCATTTCAAATACACCGATTTCATTGGTGGAACCATAGCGGTTCTTGACCGCTCGCAAAATTCGGTAATTTTGATGGCGTTCACCTTCAAAATAGAGGACGGCATCAACCATGTGTTCAAGCATCTTTGGCCCGGCGATCGCGCCGTCCTTGTTGACATGGCCAACGATAAACACTGGAATCTCTGCACTCTTTGCAATTCCGATCAAAACTTGCGTACATTCACGAATCTGAGTAACACTACCGGCCGATGAAGTTAACGCAGTAAGATTCATCGTTTGAATGGAATCGATCATCACAACATCCGGCGACAGCTTTCGAACTGTTTCCAAAACATTTTCGACATCTGTCGTAGCCGAAATATAAAGATTGTCGCTTTCCACCCCGAGCCGGTTTGCACGCAGCTTGAGCTGCCGCGCGCTTTCCTCGCCCGATACATATAGAATTTTCAAACCACCGCAGAGATACTGACAGATTTGCAGCAGAAGCGTTGATTTACCGATCCCAGGATCTCCGGAAAGCAGCATCACTGAGCCGGCGACGATCCCACCGCCAAGCACACGGTCAAGCTCCCCGACCCCGGTCTTATATCGCTGGCTGTCATCGGATGATATATCAGACAGACGCGCCGCCTGTGCTGCGGCACGTGGTACGGCGGGAGCTGCTGAAACCGCACGCGTTTTTGGCGCTGCAACCTGCTGCCGCACCTCCTCGACCAGTGAATTCCATTCGCCGCAGTCCGGGCAGCGTCCGTACCATTTTACACTTTCATAACCGCAGCTCTGGCAGACATATACGCTTTTGTTTTTTGTGACAGCCATTGATTCCCATTCCTTCATAGATTACATTATCTTTTACTTTATGACGGAATGGCTATTCTGTCAAGTCCTTACAGGGTGCGCGTTATCTGAATGAAGAAGCAAAAAAGTGGGAAACACGCGTTCTATCGCTGCAAATTTGCCTGTGATCGCGGTGCATCCACAGTGCATGAAGCTTTTATGCCATGGCCGAGCGCGGATCAAACTCCCATACGACCTGTTTGGTACCTTCCGGTGGTTTTGTACGTCCTGGGGAATTCAGATATTCACACACACCAGTAAATACTGCAAACGCTATCCGCTTCTGATAATCCGCGTTAACCAACTTATATGCGTCATCCGGATTTGATAAAAAGCCGCACTCGACCAAAAGTGCTGGAACTGGCGCATTATAAATCAGATATACACTATCTGTACACGGCTTGCTTTTACGTGTATTTTCCGGCTGAAGCATTTCAATTAAATTAGCCTGCATAATCTCTCCTAAAAGCTGACTTTCAGGATTTTTAGGGCCGTAAAAGACCTGTGCGCCAAAGTATTTTGACTGTGTAAATTTATTTTGATGGATACTGATGAAAATACAGTTATCATATGTTTTCATCAGATCAAATCGATTGTGAATATCAGAATTTTTCTTTTGCCGTGTTGTGGTTGCTGTCTCATCGTTAAGTGCGATATCTCTGTCACGCGTCAGAATAGCATCGTATCCATTGATTGTAAACAAATCATAGAGCTTTAATGCGATTGAAAGATTGATGTCCTTTTCCACAATCCCATCTACGCCAACGGCTCCACCATCAAAGCCGCCATGACCCGCATCAATAATGATGGTCGGCGGCGCTTCAAAGGCCTCGAATGATGGCGAAACTGCAGTAATAGACCGAATGGAATAGCGAGCCAGCGCAAACGCCGTCAGCATAAGTAAAATAACCGCCGCGGCTGTGGATTTTTGGACTTTCATATGCATACCCCCGTTCCAATTTATGCGAATTATCGGGGGATTTATACCCTATGGCGGACATGTCATCATTTCAGACAGCCCGCTAATACGCAAATAACGCATAGTACGATATAAAAAAATCAGTTGCCAAAGCAACTGATTTTTTTCAGGCAGCGCAGGCACAGCCCGCGCATCGTCCTGGCCATAATGCGGTTATTTTGCTATTCTTACAACAGATTGGCCCCGCTTTCCGGATCAAATAGATGGATCAGATCCTCACGGAAGGTGAACAGAATTTCTGTACCATATCCCATACCGCCGCGATACTCCTCGGCTAGATCTGTGGTGGGGATGCGCAATACCACATCCTTGCCGTTGGCATCCACATGGAGATGAATCTCGCTGCCCATCATTTCAGATACGTCAACCTTGGAGGAAATTGTATGCGTTCCAGCCGTTTCCTCCAGGTGGATATGTTCGGGGCGAATTCCAAGCTTGACAGCTTGGGATGGTACACTTTTAGCCGCCAGAGAACTCTGAATCTTTTTGGACAATGGCATAACCGCCCCTTGGACTTCGACCTGATAGCCGCTTTCCGTTTTAATAAGCTTTGCATCAAAAAGGTTCATCTGAGGAGAACCGATGAAACCAGCCACAAAAATGTTGATGGGGTGTTCAAAAACCTCCTGCGGCGTGCCAATCTGTTGGATAAAGCCATCCTTCATGATGACAATACGGTCACCCAAGGTCATGGCTTCGGTTTGATCGTGGGTAACATATATGAAGGTTGTATCGATACGCTGGCGCAGCTTAATAATTTCAGCGCGCATCTGGTTACGCAGTTTGGCGTCCAGATTTGACAGGGGTTCATCCATTAAAAACACCTGAGGATTTCGCACAATGGCGCGGCCGATAGCAACACGTTGGCGCTGTCCGCCTGAAAGAGCTTTTGGTTTGCGCTCCAGATAGCTGGTGATATCCAGAATTTCGGCGGCCTCCCGCACCTTTCTGTCAATCTCATCCTTGGGAGTCTTACGAAGCTGCAGGGAAAAAGCCATATTTTCGTATACAGTCATATGAGGATAAAGAGCATAATTTTGAAAAACCATGGCGATGTCGCGATCCTTTGGTTCAACATCGTTCATTCGCTTGTCGCCAATCAGGAGATCTCCCTCGCTGATCTCCTCTAATCCTGCAATCATGCGCAAGGTTGTGGATTTCCCACAACCGGACGGCCCGACAAGCACAATAAACTCCTTATCCGCGATTTCCAGATTAAAATCGTGGACAGCCGTCACCTTGTTGTCGTAAATTTTCTTTACATTTTTAAGAGTCACAGTTGCCATGTATACAAGCCGTGGGACTACCTGCTCCCGCAAGCGCCCCTTATCCGCGCAGAGCGAACCTGCACGGACATTACGACAGGTCTCCACACTGCCGCACCGCCGGCCCGACGGGATTTGCTTCCTCCTTTTTTATGGCTTACACGCCCCTATAAAGTAGGAGTAGAGGCCTGCAGCCTATTTTGAGATGTACAGGGACTTATGCAGTTGGTCAGCAGAGAAAATGTTTAACAATACTTGGATATTGCAGCTTCAATCATAGCGTTTGCAGCCTCGACGATAGCGGTATCCTCTTGGTTCATGGAAGGCAAGGGTTTACGGATGCCGCCACAGTCCACACCGTGCTTTCTTAGAATAGCTTTCACCACATCATACATGTTGCCGTGGGCAGCGCACATTTTATAGATAATTCGGCAAATGTCATTTTGTATCGCGAAAGCCCCGGTGGGGTTTCCTGCGCAGAAAAGCTCCCGAGCCTTGATGAACAGCTCAGGCATAACGGCATAGGTGCCGCCGATACCGCCGGTAGCTCCCATGGCCAAGCCGGAAATAAATTGCTCATCCGGGCCGTTCATGACCACAAAATCTTCTCCGCCCTGATCCTTCCACATTTGGATATCCTGGGTGGACACAGAGGAATTTTTTACACCAATTACGCGGGGATTTTTCTGCATCTCGGCCAACAGCGAAGATGTAAGGGCCACGCCCGCTAACTGCGGGATATTGTAGATGATGAAGTCTGTGTTTGGAGCTGCGGCGGAAATATCGTTCCAATACTGCGCGATGCCATAAGTGGGCAGATGGAAATAGATGGGGGGAATGGCCGCGATTGCGTCCACACCAAGGCTTTCGGCATGTTTGGCCAGCTCCTGGGAATCAGCAGTGTTATTGCAGGCCACATGGGCAATGATCGTAAGCTTGCCGCCCACCTCGGCCATGACATTCTCCAGCACAGCCTTTCGCTCGCAAACACTTTGATAAATACATTCTCCGGAGGAGCCGCCCACGTAAAGACCCTTTACATTCTTTTCAAGCAGATGGCGGGCCAGCGCCCGGACCCGCTCGGGCGAGATATTTCCCGCATCGTCGTAGCAGGCGTAGAACGCGGGAATAACCCCTTGGAATTTTTCAATTTTTGACATTGCGCTTCGCTCCTTATGACGGCAAAACGGCTGCGCCAAGAAGCAGCCGCGCCGCATTATATTCAGCCTTTGACGGCACCCATAGTAATTCCCTGGGTAAAGTATTTTTGGAATACCAAAAAGACAACAATGATCGGAATTGCGGCCAAGGCCGCACCAGCCATAAGCATTCCCATATCTACCGAGGTTTCGGCCTGAAGCGTGGCAATGCCCAATGAAATGGTGAAATTGCTGCCGCTGCTTAACATAATGAGCTGCATAAAGTAATCATTCCAGGAGTTAATAAAAGTAAAAATAGCCAATGCGCCGATACCCGGCTTTATCATGGGGACGACAATGGTGGTAAAGGTGCGCAGCTCACTAGAACCATCCACCCGGGCCGCTTCCAGAATTTCGCCGGGAATACTCTCAGAAAATTGCTTCATCAAAAATACGCCGAAGGGCCAGCCCACTGTGGGAAAGATAACGGCCCAAAGTGTATCATACAGATGCAGGTCGGACATCTCGCGCAGCAGCGGAATCAGAATGACCTGCTTTGGCAAAGCCATGGCACAGACAATCAGGCCAAAGAGGATGGCCCTGCCACGAAACCGCTTCTTAGCCAAAGCGTAACCTGCCATAGCAGCGGTAATGCAAGTAAGGATCATAGCCGCCACCGCCATAAATACGGTGTTGATAAGCCATCTGAAAGCTGCCGGCACGGTGGGACCCTGCAGCCCAAATATCTCAAAGAGAGGCGCAGAACGTCTGTTGAACAGGTTTTCAAAGTTAGTGCTCACCCATTCTGAAGGAGCCCAAACGGGCTTGGTTGCGTAAATATCGGTGGCTGGCTTGAATGCACCGGTGACGATCCAGTAGAGAGGAAAAAGGAACTGGATCGCCAAGATTACTAAAATGACGATAGAAAGAACCTTATAAGCCTTATTTTGTCCGCTGATAGTTTTCATTCTCTCCACCTCCTACTTTTCTTTCGCCAGCCGGAACTGTACGGCGGATAGAATGGCGATGAAAACGGCCAGCATGACGCCCATAGCATTGGCGTATCCAAAGTGGCCGGACTGTTCGGTCAACTTAAACGCGGTATAATAAATATAATACATGACTGTGTTCGTGCCGGAACCGCCCTGTGTCAACAACTGAATAAGCGCAAAGCACTGGAAAGAATTGATGGTGGTGATAACGAGTATGTACAGGGTGGTCGGCATCATCTGCGGCCACTTGATCCGCCAAAACACCTGTAAATCAGTGGCTCCGTCCACCCGGGACGCTTCTACCAGGGATTGATCCACATTCCCCAGGGCGGAGACATAAAGGACGATGGGCTGACCTACAGAGGTGGTAAACAATATAAGTATGATGCACCACAGCGCAAAACGGGAATCACCCAAAAAGTTGATGTTCTTATCGATCAGCCCTGTCCCTTTCAGGACGGCGTTGAATATACCGGTGTAGTTATCGTACATCCATTTCCAGACCACTGTAACAGCTACCGAACCAGTAACAACGGGAAGATAGAAGATACAACGGAAAGCGGAGAGCACAGGTCCCTTAAGCTTATAAATGGCCGAAGCTACCCACAGGGAGAAAGCGCATACGGTCGGTACGCTGACTACAACGATGATAAAGGTATTTTTCAGCGCCTCAAGGAAGGTTTTATCCTGCCAAAGATTTACAAAATTTGCAAGACCGATGAAGTGTACCGCGCTGTCACGCATATTGGCGTCGGTGAGACTGTTGAAGATGCAGATAAACATGGGGATGATGACAAAACCCACAAAGAAAACGAGGCTGGGCAGCATGAACAGGTAGCCGTTGATATTCTCCCGCCGCTGTAGCGCCCGTCCCATAGCGGGCTGGTTTTGTTTTGCCAAGCTTGAGCACCCCTCTCTTGTCTTTGAATTCTTTGAATATGGAGACGCCCCTTCCCCGCTGTGCACGGGAAAGGGGCGCACAAATTCCCCTCACACGTCAGTGTTTTACGGGGTGATCATTTTGCGGCTGCATTGGCCTCTGCTGCATAGCTGGCGACTGTGGAGGCAATGTCAGCGCCCTCGCCTACCTTCTGGAGCATGTTCCACCAGGAGGTGCGCGCCTGCGCCCATCCGCTGGTGACCTGATAGTAATCCCCCAGGTAAGGCATCAGAACCTGATACTCATCCATAATCTCGTTGTCGGCCCAGATCGTGGACAGATCGACGCCGCCGGCAGCGGAACGGACAGGGAAATAATTTGCAGTTTTCACAGCATCCACAGTATGCTCGGAATTAGCCATGTAGTTGATGAAGGTCTTGGCCGCCTCGATGCGGGCGGGATCGCCGTTATCGAAGATACCAAAGCCCCAGATACCGCCCTGAAGGGCAGGTTCGCCGCTCTCGGAAGGGAATCCCATAAAAGCGATCTGCTCGCCGGTGATCGTCTTTTCTGCGCCGGTACCGGCTGTGTTGGGATCGAGCTGCTGCGCAATATTCCAGCAGAAAGCCATCTTCAGCACGCCCTGATAGAACTTGGTGATTTCGTCGCCGCCTGCCAAAGAAGCGTCGAAAGCGATACCCTCCATACTCTTGAGCTGTTCAAGAGCCTTGATATTCAGGGGATCGTCCCAGGTATACTGGGTGTGCTCGGCATTGGTAAACGTACCGCCGTAAAGATTGTTGACAAGTGCGCGCGTACCCTGGTCGCCGCCCTGACCGGCACAGTAGACGGCTCCCACCGTCTCACCGTAGTGAGCATACAAAGCCTCGACAGCGTTGATAAAGTCCTCAGTGGTCCAGGTGTGCGTCTCCAGATCCAGATACTGGTCGGCTCCGGCCGCCTTGAACGCGTCCACGTTGACAGCCATGCAGTGGGCGGTCATAACCAGAGGATATTCATACACAGCGCCGTCGGGAGCGGTGCAGGCGGTCAGGACGGATTCCTGAATTTCCGCGCGGTCCTGATCGGTCAGCATGTCAGACAGATCCACCATGTACCCACTGGCTCCCCAGTTGGCCACAAGACGCTCCGGGCCTTCCATGATAAGGTCGGGCGCATTGTTGGCGGTGATGGCGGAATTGACCTTATCATCGCCGTCGGCATAAGCCAGATACTCCACCTGGACCGAAATTCCGGTGTCAGCCTTGAATGCATCGGTGAGCGCCTTGACGGCGTCCTCTTTCCCCCAGTTTCCAATGGGATAAGTCCATAAAGTGATCTCTTGGGCCGCGCCCGCAGTATCGCCTTGAGCCGGGGCTTGGGCCTGAGAGGACTGCGTTCCCGCGGGTTGAGACGCAGCAGCCTGCGGCTCCCCGTTCCCACCGCCGGAGCATGCAGCCAAAGAAAACACCATGGCGGCGCTTAGCCCAAATGCTAGGACTTTTTTCATCTTCATATGACGGTTCCTCCTCAATTTTTATAAATCTAACAGTATCCCTTTCGGATTAACTGGTTAAATTGTATAATCGTTTCCCAATTTTGTCAATACATGTTTGGAAAATTTTTTTTATTTTGTAAGAAATGAAAAAATTTCTTTTTAAATTTTGTTATAAGCGTCTCTTTTCCAAGCGGAAACAACTGATTTCAGTAAAGCTTATTGAGTACGGAAGATGCTGTTTTCTCGTTGTTCGGTCCGCATCGATCCATATTGCGTCGGTAGTATTCAGTATACAACAGATCCACCAAAAATGCCTGGCTGATATCGGCACTGGCTGAACCGCTTTGTAACGGCCCCTCATTTGCCCCACACAGCAGAATTACATCTGTGAATTCAGTCAGGGGCGACTTTTGGAAACGGGTGATTGCCACGACTTTAGCCCCATTTTTTTTGGCCAGCTCGGCCACAGCATTGGTATCTTTGGTAGAACCGGAGTAGGAAAACACCACAGCTACATCCTCCGCAGACATGGTAGCGGCCAGCATCGCCTGGGTATGAGCGTCGTTTACACAATTCACCTTCGGTTCAATGCGTAAGAATTTATGGGAGGTCTTTAAAGCGGCGGTAAAAGAGGCGCCCACGCCGAAAAAGATAATACGCCGCGCCTGACTGAGATAATCTACAGCCCGGTCCAGCTCTTTTACATCCAGAAGGGCCGCCGTTTCGCTGAGAGCGCGCTGTTCGGTTTGAAGCACCTTCTGCACCAACGCATTCAGATCATCCCACGGAGTTATGGCGCCTGTAAGAACGTCCTCTTTCCCCACATCGGTCTGCATGCTCAGGCTGAAGCGCATCTTGAACTCCTGGTAGCCGCCCATTCCCATCGTGCGGCAGAAGCGGAACACACTGGTTTCTCCAACGCCGCAGGCGTCGGACAGTTCCGTGATGGACATAAAAATGACCTCGCCGGGATGTTCCATGATATAATCGGCCACTTTTTTTTCCACGCGGGTAAATTGGTTGTAGACGGAGCGTATTCTTGCCAGAAAATCTCCCGTCTCGCTGCTGACAATCACGGCGCCGCCCCCTTTCCTCCTGTTTTGTTAAAGACGTTCAGCAAGACTATAGGCCCCATAAAGCCCCGCCATATTGCCAAGCTTTGCACCGACAACCTTTACACCCCGGAATCCCGGGATAAGGCGCTCATAAACCCTCTGAGCCGCCCCCTCGATGGCGTAAGGCTGCTCCATAACGCCGCCGCCCAACACTGCACACGGCACATTGTAGGCATGGATCAGCGTGCAGAGGCCGGCGGCCACCTGATCCAGCCAAGCATCCACCACCGCCTTTACCGCAGGTTCGCCCAATCTCTGGAAGATATCCCGGCCGGTAAGACCGGGGACAATCGGTTCCATAGCTGCACACAGGGCGGTGGTGGATGCGCACCGCTCATAGGTTCCGGCAAATGGATCGGCCGGATCGAACAGCTCTGGATGAAGAACGAGTCCCCCCAGCATTACTCCGGCGGATGCACCTGCGCCGTAATAGAGCCTGCCGTCCAGCACGACCCCGCCGCCGATGCCGGTGCCGTAGGTAAGGCAGAGATAATCCTGTTCTCCCTGGGCCGCTCCATTGCGACCCTCTCCTAAAGCGGCGGCATATACATCATTGATCACTGCTGCGGGTACGCCGAAACGGTTTTCGAAAAATCCTTTCACATCCGTTCCTGTATAGCCGGGGACGTTGTCGTTTGCGTAACGGATGGTTCCATTCTTTGGATCAACCTGCCCCGCAGTGCTGATACCAACAGCCTCAAAAGGCCGAAAACTTTCCAGAAGCGCGGACGCCTGTTTCAACAGATGGAAGGCCCCTTGCTTTGCCTGTGAATCGGTTTCCCCCTTCTGATCGGGCTTTCCGGCTATAAAAACACATCCTTTAATTTTCGTGCCGCCAATATCCAGGACGGCTACGCGCCGCCCGCTCATGGCTCCAGGGCGGCCACGAACCGCTTGGTAATCTCCATGGGGCGAGTGATTGCAGAACCAACTACAACTGTAAGTACACCGATATCCATGGCGTGGCGCAGATGCTCCGGCGTGATGATATTTCCTTCGGCCACAACGGGCCTGCCACACTCATGCACCAGTGTTTTAATCATATCGAATGGCGGCAGACGGCGGCCGGCGGTATAGGGGGTGTAACCAGCCATCGTTGTGCCGATCAGATCAAATCCCATGCCGGCAGCAGCCATCCCCTCCTCCACACTTGAACAGTCGGCCATGAAAAGCTGTTCGGGATACCTCTCCCGCACCTCGCGGAAAAAATCCGCTAAAGCGCGGTTGCCCGGACGGGTCCGTTTGGTGGCGTCCAGAGCGATCACTTCCACCCCGCATGCCGCCAAGGCGTCCACCTCTGTCATAGTAGGCGTGATATATACGTCGGGGTGGTCATCGTAAACCTTTTTGATAATGCCGATGATAGGCAGATCCACATTCTTTCGGATCTCCTCGATATCCTCCACCGTATTGGCACGGATACCGGCCGCACCGCCCCAGGCAGCCGCCAGCGCCATGCGTCCCATGATGAAGGAACTGTGGAGAGGTTCCTCGGGCAGTGCCTGGCAAGATACAATCAATTTACCTCTTACCTGTTCAAAAAACGCCTTGTTATCCATTACTCCCATTTCAGACACCTCACAACAATCATTTTTTGTAACTTTTTACCTATCATAAGCATACCACTGAAAAAAATATTTTTCAAGGTTTAATTTAATAAAAATCTCTTTTTTATCTTGCTCCCATCCCTTTCCTGTGCTATATTGAATACACATTATGAAAAGGATGTGGAGCCAATGAAGCCGCATATTATCTGCTTGGGCGACTCAAATACCCACGGCTACTGCGCAGACCCCGCTGATTGCGCAGACGGCAATCTCCTGCGCTTCAATGAGGAGGAGCGTTGGACCCAACTTCTCCAAAAGGCGCTCGGAGCAAACGTCTTGGTTTTTGAGGAGGGCCTCTCCGGGCGAACCACTGTCTTTTCAGATCCCCTTTATGAGGGCCTGTCCGCTTTGGACTACCTCTACCCCTGTCTCAAAAGTCACGAGCCGGTAGCATTGCTTATCATTATGCTGGGAACAAACGATACCAAGGAGCGTTTCGGCGCCAGTGCAGCCTGTATCGACCTGGGGATGCAGCGGTTGATCCGCAAGGCGATGACGGTGGATTGCTGGGGACACTGCAAAAAGCCCAATATCTTGGTGGTGGCTCCTCCCCCCATCGACGACCGGATGGAAAATTCCAGTGTAGGGTCCACTATGGGCCGCGGCTGCGGCGAAAAGTCCAGGCAGCTCCCCTCCCTTTACGCCGCCTCAGCTAAATTACTGGGCGTCCATTTTCTGGATGCAGCAGGCTGCGAATTCAACCAGATAGACTATATGCACCTCACCCGCCGGGGTCATGCCCAACTGGCCCATCGTCTAACGGAATTTGTTCCGCATCTTTTATAGCTTCAAGTAAAGAAGCCGCAAACAAAAGGATTCTGTTTGCGGCTTCAGCCACGTTTTCAAGCTATTTAAGATACCAGGGCTTATCTTCGTTTTCCTGGAAAGAATCCGTGCAGGTACATTTTTTCAGAACCCGCTCTACTGGAAAAGAAGCGAGCAGGGCCGTCACTGCCGGCGTGACGGCAAAAAGCAGGAAAAACCACAGGGCTGTTGTCAGCGTAACGGATAAGAAAATAAGCAGAGCCAGCGCGATCGAAACGGGCAGATAACGGAATGTGAGCAGAAACGCGTTCCACAGAAGGCCGCCAAGACTGGACTCGAACCGTGAAAGCAGCGGGAGCAGCCAGCATAGGAACCCTATTGGCAACAACAGCAGAAGCGTCATAGCAATATAGCTCCCCATCAGCACCTTATCACCGCCCGAAGCCAACGTTCGCAGCATTCCATGTTCCCAATATAGAAAAATACCTGCCGGAAGACAGAGCAGCGTCAGCAGGCTGCCCATTTTCCAGTTGGTCTGAAAGGACCGCCAAAAATTGCGGTATGGATGCTTCTCGTCTCTGCGTACACACTTGACCACACTGTAGTAGAGGGCGGCTGTCGCCGGGCCAATCGTTATTACCGGCAGGCAGGCTATCAGCCAGACCACGCTCAGACCCACGATATCCATAAATTTGCTGATGCTGCTGAAGAATCCGTTCTCCGGATTGAATATCTGATGGAACAACAGGCGTCGCCTCTCTTTTTTAATTATGCTGAACCATATTTGCGAAGCGGCTTTGCCGTTTCTACTGCGCTTATTGTACCCTATCCTTATAAAAACGTCAATCAGCCTCTTTAAGAAATTGTAATCACAGCCGGAGGATACAAGTTCGAAAAGGCAGCGGACACTTTCGCGTCCGCTGCCTTTTCGAACTTGTATAGCGGTAAATAGGCAAAAAGCGGGCGGCGCGAAACGCACCGCCCGCTGTGGGAAAACGGAATTATTTGCGTGCCAGCGGACCGTCTGAAATGATGACATGTCCGCCATTGGAAACAGTAAAGTGCAGATAGCCGTTCGTATCGATGTAGTACATCGGATTGGCAATCGGCGTATAGACGTTTGTCGCAGCGTCATACGAATAGAAATACAGATTCTCCGTATTCATGTTGGTCAGATCGAGCTTCACAGCAACTTCAATCGCCATGCCGAACGGGCCGGTATGCTCAAATTTGACAATCCTGATATTGTTGGAGAAATACTTGTCAAACAGCGTGGAAACCGAAGGAGCGGACAGTTCAACGCCAAGCTTGATATCGCCTGTAAGCGAAGCGTACTTTGCAGGATCGATATACATACGTGACTGCACAACGCCATTCCTGACGACATCGGACCAAACGACCGGAGTGACATTCACGCCAGTGCCGGCCGCTGCCTGATCAACCGCATCTTTGACCGCCTTGAGGGCGTCTGCGCCGATGGACGAGCCATTGCGGATGACAACCGGGGCGACTGCCGTGTTGGAGCCATTGGCCAACGCATCCTTGATCGCATTTTCTGCCGATTTTCCGGCTTCCTTACCTGCAGCGGCCGGAGATACCGGGACGCGCGCGCCGCCGGTTGAACCGGTCGAAACGCTGCCCTTGTTGTTCAGCTTGCTGCCGCCGGAGGAGGAACCGCCGCCGCCAGAGGAGCCGCCTCCGGAAGTCGGCTGGCTGTTGATCACAATGACCGCCTCTCCGTAACCAATTCCGAGATTGGACGGATCACCGCTGTCAAGATTGCCGCTGTCAACGATCGGACGTGCGGAAACGTAAACGACATAGCTTCCCGGGGCGACGTCGCCATTGGCAACAATCTTATCGCCATCAACGCCGAAGCTGCCCTCCGAACCGCTTTCAAGGTTATACATAACATCGAGGCTGTACGGAACATTCTTCGCTTCCATCGAAGCGACAACTGTATCCGCAGCGATCGTGCCGGTCAAGCCCGCCACGGGGGTGACAACAACATGGAATGAATCGGGGTCGGCCACGAGCGTGACAACCTGGTTTGCCTTATCGGAGCTTTGGAAATCCTCGTCTGTGCTCTCGACATAAGCGGAAATCTGCTTTGTGAGACGGTGGTCAGGCGTATTTGTATCGACTGTGAAGGAATCGGTATAAACCGTTTCTGCACCGCCATTAACCGTATACTTGATTGTGCCCGCATTGTTCGGGTTGGAAATTGTAATGTCCGCGCTGGTGTGATTTTCGTTATAAGCAACCGCAATCACCGGAGCGGCATACTTGTCGACCTCAGGCACCTCGAACGAAACGGAATTGTAATGATAATCCTCGTTGTTCTTGATGGTGACAGTATATGTACCGGCGTCAAGGCGCTTGGCAAAGTCGATGGTGATCTTGTCGGTTTCCTGTTTGAAGCCGGCAATTTCAGCGGCCGGCGCAACGGACACATCAGTCTGCGCAACGACCGGCATAGAGGCGCTCGGATTTTCCAACGTCAATTTGAGAACGACCTGCTTCGAGGTGCTCGATTCAACTGCGACGTTGACCTTTTCACCGGTAAGCTCCGTATAATCCTCGACACTGAGCGTGACGGCCGGCGGCGTCGGGACCGGTGTGCCGTCGGTGTAATACAGCGGATCGAAGCCAAGAAGGCTGTAATACGGATTACCAGAACCGATAGCCAAGAGATTTTCCGTAAAATCGCCGGGCGTATTGACCATGCTTTCATCACTGCCGTCGTTGTTGGTGACGTCGACAAGATACCAGTTGCCATCCAACTCGACGTAATTCCACATGTGGTTGCCGGCGCCTGTGCCGGAACCAATGTGGCCCTCTACGATCAGGCAGCCGATATTGCTTTCATCGCAGAGATACTTAAACGCCTTGGCATACCCCTCACAGACAACGGGCTTTCCGTTAAAGGCGTTGATCATCTGGTAGGTATCATCATAGATACCATCCTCAAGCGCGGGGAAATCATAGGTGGTCAGATTGCAGATGGCTTCGTTGAAATAACGGACCTTCTGAAAATCGCTTCCACTGGCATTCGCCACAATCTCGGCAGCTTTTGCAAGTGCGCTGGCGCGATCTCCGCCCTTATTGGAGTCAATCTTCCAATAGGAATAGGAACCCGACAGTCCATTATATGTATCCTTTTTTTCCGAACCGGGGACACGATAGTCCTCAATAACCGGGAAATAGGTATAGCAGATTCCGCCGCCAGAAATATAGGAAATATTGTTGCCTGCTCCTTTTCCAAACCAGTTAAGCAGTTCAGTGTGGTCCATCAGGTTCGCTGCAAGAGCCTCTTGAACCTCGGCGGCTGTACCATTCACAGTATATTTACTGACACAATCGCCGGTGCCATTGTCGATATTCTCAAAATAACTGAGCATATCATTATAGATCGTCTTGGCGTTCCCAGTGAGCTTATTGCCGTAGAAGTTACCGGTCGCCGCGTACATCGCGGGCCGTTGGGCGATCTCGACCATCAGGTCTTCGACATCAACGGTTACAACTTCATAAACAACATCGTTGTTTATGTTGTCGGCCGCCGCATCGTCCGCCGCCGCTGTGATAGCTGTTCCGAAAACCATACACAACGCAAGGATGGATGCTAGCACTTTCTTCATTACTTTTTAGATTCCTCCTCTTTTTCACAGCCGGATGACAACAGCTTCTTCTGCCGGGGATACCGCTGCCGCATTCCCCGCTGCGCTTTATATTTTATTAAAAACGGCGGCAAAACAACGGCTCATCGGCCATAGGCTCCAGCCCTTAACCAGCCGGATAAGCCGTGGAATACCTGCGCTTTTAATCGAATTATACAATAAAGCCAACAACCTTTACACACGCCGGCAACGTCTGTAAAAGCGATAACTCCCCCATTTTTCCATATTATCCTGAATAATATTATAACATCCACCATTTTTTTGTCAATCATTTTTAAAAGATCATAACAAAAGGCGCTTTATCATTGCATCCAGAGGCTGATTGGGCAATAAGGACAGGCGTAAAGCCCCTGCCTTTACTCTATAAAAGGAAAAGCCCCTGACCATGCCGCCAATGGGGCGGTTCGGTCAGAGGCTTTTGCCGTATCTTTATTTAGTGGCCGCAGTCGGTCGCCTCATTGCGGCCGCGCTTCGCCTGGGTGGACTTCTGGTTCAGGCTGTTGCTCATGGAATTGCCCGTGCTGCTGCTGTAACCATTCGAAGCCTCATTGGTCATGCTGTTCTGCGAGGAACGGTTCTGCGCTTTATTGGTGCTTTTGCTGTTTTTCGCCATGTCCTTTCACCTCTTTTCAAAGTAGCGTATTGATAGTATTTGGCGTTCCAGATAAAATTATTCTTACCTCTCAACGCTTTAGCAGGCGAAATATACGGTCAAAAAAGCTCTCTTTTCGATGGATTCAATCGTACTTTTCCAACAAATTTTCTATAAAATTGAAAAAAAACAAGTAAATAGCTTGACTAATAATATACTTCCATGGTATAGTTATAAACAGGCAAGAAAAATGTTTGCTATTTCATCGACAGGAGGAATTTTATAATGAAAAAGTTTGTTTGCACAATTTGCGGTTATGTTCATGAGGGCGATACTCCGCCGGAGTTCTGCCCGCAGTGTAAGGCTCCTGCTTCCAAATTTGAGGAGCAGAAGACCGATGGTCTGACTTGGGCTGACGAGCATCGCATCGGCGTTGCGGCCGGCGTTGACGCTGAGATCATCGAGGGGCTGCGCATGAACTTCACCGGCGAGTGCACTGAGGTTGGTATGTATCTTGCGATGGCGCGTCAGGCACACCGCGAAGGCTATCCGGAAATCGGCCTTTATTATGAGAAGGCTGCTTATGAGGAGGCTGAACATGCGGCCAAGTTCGCCGAGCTGCTTGGCGAGGTCGTTTATGCTGACACCAAGAAGAATCTGGAGCTGCGTGTCGCTGCTGAAAACGGGGCCTGCGAAGGTAAGAAAAAGATCGCGACCCGCGCCAAAGAGCTTGGTCTCGATGCTATTCATGATACCGTTCATGAGATGGCTAAGGACGAAGCCCGCCACGGCTGTGGTTTCCAGGGCCTGCTGAACCGTTATTTCAAGTAAGCATCCTCCTGATTTTAAAAGGTAAAAGGGTCCATCCCCACTGTAATGGGGGTGGACCCTTTTTTGCTGTCTTATCTGTAAGAAAAGCATCATTTTGCCCGTTCATATGTAAGGAAATAGCTTGCAGACTGAGAGGGATCCTGATTTGGAAAATCGGTCCGGGTATGACAGCCCCGGCTTTCAGTGCGCCGCAATGCAGACTGGAGCACCAACTGAGCCAGAGCCACAAGCTGCATTAGACGGCGTTTTTTCTGTTGCTGGGAAAAGCACGGCGTTGGCAGCTCTGATACATGTGCAGCCATAACTCCAAGACGTACCAATCCGCTGGACAATCCTTCCCCGTTTCTCAGAATGCCGCCGCAGCTCCATAATATCCGCCGGATCTCCTGTTCCCCAGTCATAAGAAAAGCGGACGCATCAGGATCCGCCTGCGCTCCCTGGACGCAGCGCTCCGCATCAGGCCAGTCGAGCGTCTGCGCGATCGATATCTTTTTGCTCTCCTCAGCAGCCAAGGCGCCGGCTATCTGGCCAAACACGAGATTTTCTGTCAGGGCCGTTGCACCCAGACGATTGGCGCCATGAATTCCGCCGGTCACTTCCCCTACTGCATACAGTCCTGGCACGCCGGTTCGGCAGTTGACATCGATCGCCACACCGCCGCAGGAAAAATGAGCTGCCGGCGTCACTTCAATCAAACTGTGGGAGGGATCGATCCCTGCGGCACGAAGCGCCTTTACCGCGCCAAAGCTTTGAAGAAGGGCCTTTTCAGGGATATGACGGGCGTCCACATAAACGCCTCCGGCCGGACTTCCGCGTCCGGCTGAAACCTCTGTTGCTATCGCATAGGACAGCACGTCCCGGGCAGATACCTCCATCAAATCCGGTGCATAGCGAGCCATGAAGCGTTCCCCGCTCCGGTTGAGAAGATAAGCGCCCTCCCCTCGCAAAGTATCATTGACCAGCTTTCCCTTCAAGCTGGCAGGTGCAGCCAAAGTAGTAGGCATAAACTGGATAAATTCCATGTCACGCAGGCGGCATCCGGATTCCAGCGCCATAATATATCCTTCCCCGGTTACGCCCGAAGTTGTAGTAGTGTGCTCATAGAGAGCCGCCATACCGCCGGTTGCCAGAATTACGGTCTTAGCCGCGATCACAAGTGGACGCCCTTGTTCATCCATACCTGCCGCACCGACAACCCGTTCCCCGGAGCGCAGCAGCTCTGTTATCAGGGTATCCTTGAGCATGGTTATGCCACAGGCCCTTGCCCGGCGATACAAAACGCCATACGTATCGCTTCCGCGTCCTGAAGCGCAACGAAGGGAACGGGGAAAGGTGTGTCCCCCGGATCGGAAGCGGCGGTATTGGCCATCTTCGGTACGATAAAATTCTACCCCCCATCCGGCAGCCCGCTCAATGGCCGGAATGGCGCCTTCTGCCAGGCGGTGAAGCAGATCCGGCTCCACCAAACCCGCTCCGCTGCGTTCAGCATCCGCAATAAATTGTTCCACAGAATCACCAACAGAATCCTTCAGAACTACTGCGTAGCCGCCCGCAGCTACCGCTGTGGAATTTCCTCCCGCCTTATAAATCAATATTACCGAAGCGCCAGCCTCCCGCGCCGCCATGGCGCTGCACAGTCCTGCACTGCCGCCTCCCAATACCAAAACGTCAATTTCCATTTTTACCGGCACCATTGACAGAAACGCTCCTTATCATTTTATATCATTCAATCCTGTGGGGAATCTATAAATCAATTTCGATTTGATAGCAGTCATCTATTAAAATATAGGGATAATTGTGCTCTTTACACATTTTAAGATAATCAGCATTTTCTTCAAGAAAAAAATCCATGTTACACCATGTGTCATCGATTCGCTGTTCAATTACATTTGCGTATTTTTTATAGATTGCGGAGCGCAATCTATAAAAAATTGGCCATCCGCGCCGTCCCCGGCGCGGGGCCGCTTGATTAAAATGCGCCTGCCCGCAGAGCGGGCAGATGCGCAAAAAATAGTTGCTCTGCAACTATTTTTAATATCCGAAAAATGCTGTTTAATATAGTTCTTGCTCATTACTAAACAAAAGTAACGAATTTCGTTGAGATACTCATTGGAAAAGTCCCCTTTCCAATCGCTTGGAATATAACAGCCCTCTACTATGAGGTTCTGCCGGTTTTCAATTGCGGTTTTTATGATTTCACGAACAATCGGCCACAGATAGGCTTCCAAATCTTGATCGTCAGCGGGAGTCAGATTTGTGTTGCCGCTTCGGATTAGTCCCATTTTCAAAAGATCTATCGATAAATATGGATACTGATATTTATTAAGAAGCGCCTGCGCCAACAATGTTTTACCTGTATGCGAACTCCCTGTAATCAGTACAACCATTTCACTCCCTCCTTTCAAATTCTGTTGTCTTTGCAGGTTAAATTAAATATAACACATCAGCAAAAACAAAGTCACTACATTTATAAGATCTCCGAATTTCAAAAATGCAGCATAGAATCATTTATTCTATGCCGCATCCTGCGCGCTGCTTTAAATTATGGTTGTGGTGCAGGACTTTCCCATACTTTGGAGCTGTCATGTTTGCCGGATTTGACAATGTATTCTATAATCTTTTCACATGGCAGCGTTGGGATTTCATAGTTGGCCCTGAGCAGATTTAATCCAAACTCATGCTCGGCCAAAGTCGTAGAATCCACCCCATCCTCAGCAATGATAACCTGATAGCCCTGATTGAATGCCTCAATAACCGTCTGTGCAACACATACATGGGTACGCCATCCTACCATAATAATGGTATCCGTCCCAAGCTTATTAAGGGTCTGCTGGAGGTTTGTCTGAAAAAAGGCGTTGAAATATCCTTTTTTTAGAACATAATCCTGCGGCTTGGGCGCAAGCTCTTTGACAATCTCCGCTCCCCAAGTCCCTTCCATCGCATGTTCCTTCCAAATTTCCAGCTCCGAATCGCCCGGATGGTGGGAATCACAGACATATACGATCGGAATATTCGCCGCTCTCCCGGCTTCAAAAAGCCGGGAGAGCGGCTGGAGGATGTTGTAAAACCTGCGGCACGGCAGCGCCCCATCTTCCAGAAAATCGTTTTGAAGATCCACGCCGACAATCGCGGTATGATGTTGGCCAATGCCGTCGAGCGCATCCTTTTGATAAGGCGACTGACCGCAGGTTGCTACTGTAATCGCGTTATTCAGTCGAAGCCTGATATGCTCCAGTTCCTGGATTTGGTTCTCGATTTTATAGAGCTGACGCTTCAGGATACCGCGCAGTCTGCTGCCCGGCGTCTCCAAAATCTCGGAGATTTCGTCCAGGGAAAACTGTTGTTCCCGATATAAGCGTATTTGCTGAAGCCGGAAAATGTCCTCCTTTGAGTAGAGACGATAACCGGAGGAGGAACATCTGGCCGGAGCGATCAATCCGACTTTTTCATAAAACCGGATGCTTTTGATTGTCAGACCGGTAATTTCCGCCGCTACCTTGACCGTTACCATTTGCTGCTCCATTTGCTCCATAATCGTCCCCCTTTCCAGACACGCCTGACTTTCCTTAAAGCTGATTACAATTTTTCAATAACCTGATCGCTGGTTGTCACAGTGCCAAAATGCGTTTCAATATCCCAAAGCGTAGACTCCTGCTCGCGGGAACCTGTAGCCCGGACACAATCCTTGGGCACAATGACCTGATAACCAAGGAAGAACGCGTCATGGCAGGTGGAACGCACACAGATATTTGTAACCACACCGGTGACAATCACAGTTTTAATCCCCAACTCCCGCAAAACCAAATCCAAATCAGTCTGATAAAAGCCACTGAACCGGCGTTTCGGAATCTGATAATCTTCAGGTCGGGGCGCCAGTTCATCGATGACTGCGGCGCCCCAGGTTCCTTCGATACAGTGCGGCGCACGCTTCTCGAACTCCTTATCGTACTTGTCCGCCCGATGGCAGTCATTAATATAGATGATAGGCAGGCCCTTTTCGCGCCCCTTTGCAATCAGCGCCTTGAGCGGCTCAACTGTCTCCATGCCCTCTTTCAGAGGCATTTTCCCGCCGTCCTTACAAAAATCGTTGAGCATATCAACAATCAAAATCGCTCCGTGCTCCACGGAAAAATCGCTTCCGTCATCCACAAAATACTCCGAAAAACCTTTTTCAGCCATTATAATTGTTCTCCCTTTTCCTTCTGTTTATTATAGAGGCTTACTGCCTCTGCTTGATTCCGCTGCCCATTACCTTGCCTAAAATCGCCTTGACCAGGAAGGCCACGATGATACAATTGACGACAGGCATACCGATCTGGATGCGGGAAACGACAAAGCCAACAATCCAAGCAATAAACCCTGAGATGTTGATTGTGGGAAGTTCAATTTTATCCATCTCAGGATAGTCCTGACGATAAGTCACCAGGAAGTCCGCAAGAAAAATACCGCCCAGAGGGGGCACGGTAGCAGACAGAAAATCAATATAACTGCCGAAATAGTTATAAAAACCGATAACGGCAAAGATGATGCCCACAACACCGAACCCAATTACCAGATAAGGACGCTTAATCTTTGTAACACTGCTCAGAGACATGGAACCGGAATAAACGCAGCCCTGAGCTGTGGACCAGATATTGAGCACCAGCACCAGAAATGCCGGCGCCAGCAATCCCTGCGCAGCCATAACCATGGCGATATCCGGAGAACCGGTGGCCACCGCGCCGATTGCGCCGGAAAGAACCATAAAGGTATTGCCGAGCATCAAAGTAATAATCATGACAATGATTGCGGTCTTGGCGCTTTTAGCGAAACGCATAATATCAGGCGTGAACATAACCGCGCCTACCGCGTAGGAACCAACACCCAAAGCCACCGCCTTGCTGAAGCTGATTGGATTTTCCTGCGTCATGGCCATCAGCCCGGCAACACCGCCGCTGCTCTGGACAGCCATTACCATAGAGATTGTGCCAAACACGATAATCAGAGGCACAGCCAGGTTGCTCAGATAAGTCATCCATTTCATTCCACGCAATGCCGTCAGTGTCATGCCGATACCGCCCAGAATCGCAACCGGGATAATCGGCACCATGGAAAACAGCGCATTGGTGGATTGCCCGATCATATACGCGTCGATGGAAAACCAACCGATTGTTGTGATCGCCACAATGGCGACGGGTACATATGTACCTGCCTTGCCGAAGGAATATTTGCTCAAAAGTCCCAATGTCAGACCGCTCTTTGCCGCGATTACTCCCATTACACAAGCCAGTACCGCCAAAATGACACTACTGAGCAGAATAGCCAGAAAAGCGTCACGGAAATTCAGGCCAACGCCGATATTGCCGCCCGCCTGCATACTGGTCACTACAAAGACATAACCCAATGAGACAGTCAGAAGGTTCAGCCATCCTTTCCGTTCTGACAATGGCACCCGCTGGTTACTGAATTCATCATTGTTGTTCTCAACAGGGTTTGCAGCCGATGGATTTTCTTTCATTGATACATACACGCTCCTCTCAATACTGCCTTCAATCCAAATTCAAAACCGCCCCTTTTTATACGCCTCCTTTCAAATATTTAGGAGGGGGGTCCATTCATATCCTATCGCTATGGAACTCCCTGTTTTCAACTGTTAGATTACACTATCCCCTTAGGGGAGAGTCAAGACTTTTTTGTCTGATTGCATATTTTTTTATATAAATAATTGATTCTATTGTATAATATCCTCTGATGTATTTGTAGAGTATAGCAAAATGGCAGATCGTTTTCAGCATAGGCTTTTGATATACTGGAAAAGCGCCGCCCGGCTGATTCCGGACGGCGCTTTGTAGTCAGAATTCGGGATGAGCCAGCTTAAACAACTCATAGATACGGGCTGTCTCACCCTTTAAATAGAGATACCCGAACAACGCTTCGACACCGGTCGCACGCCGATAATCCACAACGGAAGCATTCTTTGGTACGCTCGCATTCGCATTGCGGCCGCGTTTGTAGACGGCAAGCTCCTCCTCGGTCAAAACAGGCTCCATAACGGCAAAGGCGGCCGACTGCGCCGACGCGTTTACAAGAGCGACGGCCCGGTCGTGCATTTCACCGACATGGGCCGTTCCCATGGCCGCGACGGCCTGCCGCGCGCACAGCTCATATACGGCGTCGCCCAAAAATGCCAGAGGCAGAGGACTGAGCGCGTGTGGGTCGGCTGTAAAGGGTTCCATCAATTCCATACAGATTTCCTCACCTGATATATTCAAACTCAAAATTCAGGATACTGACCGTATCGCCCTCCTGGATACCCATTTCCTCAAGCTTATCGATCACGCCGCTGCTGCGCAGCACGCGCTGAAAGTATTGCAGACTTTCATAATCGTCCATATCGACCATTCCAAGCGCCGGCATCAGCCAATCGGCTTCGACGATATAAACGCCGTCCTCCACATGAATTTCAAATTGATTTTTCGCAAGCCGCTCGCGCTCACTCATCGGCACATGCTCAATCTCAAACTGACGGATCGGCGGAAGCGTGTCAAGTTTTTGCGAAACGGCATAGATCAACGGCTGGATTCCTTCGCCGATCGGCGCGCAGATCTCATACAGTGGATAGCCGCTTTCCCTGGCAAAAGCACGGAAGGCTTCAAGCTGTTCAGGCGCGGCCAGGTCGCACTTATTGGCCGCGATGATCTGCGGACGCGAGGCAAGCTCACTGTTGAAATTCGCAAGCTCCGCGTTGATCGTGCGGAAATCCTCAATCGGGTCGCGCCCTTCTGAACCGGACACATCGACGACATGTACAATCAGCCGGCACCGTTCTACATGGCGCAAAAACGCGTGTCCGAGGCCGACCCCTTCGCTCGCGCCCTCAATCAGCCCGGGAATGTCCGCCATAACAAACGATTTTCCTTCGTCCACCTTTACAACGCCGAGCACCGGCGACAGCGTTGTAAAGTGGTAATTTGCAATCTCCGGCTTTGCGGCGGAGACAACCGACAGGAGCGTCGATTTTCCAACATTCGGAAATCCGACCAGCCCCACGTCCGCGAGCAGTTTCAGTTCCAATTCCACCTCGTACTCCTCGCCCGGCAGCCCCGGCTTTGAAAAGCGCGGACACTGACGCGTCGGCGTTGCAAAATGGCTGTTGCCCCACCCGCCTTTGCCTCCGCGCGCAACGACAACCGGTTCATCGCTGGAGAGATCAGCCATAACGCGGCCGCTCTGCGCCTCGCGGACGACAGTCCCCTTGGGGACGCGGATAACCAGATCCGGCGCATTTTTGCCGCTCATTTTTTTTGCGGCGCCGTTCGCGCCGTTTTCCGCAAAAAAACGGCGCTTGTACTTAAAATCGACGAGCGTTGACAGGTTTGTATCAGCTACAAACACAATGTTGCCGCCGCGCCCGCCATCGCCTCCGTCGGGGCCGCCCGCGGCAACATACTTTTCACGCCGGAACGCAACCGCACCATTGCCGCCGCTGCCGGCTTTAATCCTGATTTTTACTTTATCTACAAACATGCATGCCTCCAATCCTTTTGGCAAAAAGGCAAAAATATGAAAAATCCCGAGTGGAAAACACTCGGGATTTTAAACGGTTCTTACTGAACAGGGACAATCGAAACCTTTTTGCGGTCGCGTCCCATACGCTCAAACTTGACGGTCCCGTCCGCAAGCGCGAACAGTGTATCGTCAGAGCCGCGCCCGACATTGACGCCCGGATGGATGTGTGTGCCGCGCTGGCGAACGAGGATGTTGCCGGCCAGAACAAACTGACCGTCAGCGCGCTTCGCGCCCAGGCGTTTGGATTCGGAATCGCGTCCGTTTTTGGTGGAGCCTACGCCCTTCTTATGTGCCATCTATAAAACACCTCTGCTTTCTTTCTCGATCGTTGTTAAGCCTTGATCGACTGAATCTCAACCTTGGTATAGGGCTGCCTGTGACCCATCTTGCGGGCAGAACCCTTCTTCGGACGATAGGTGAAAACGGTAATCTTCTTTGATTTACCATTTTTGACAACCTTGCCAGTCACAACCGCGCCGTCAACGGTGGGAGCGCCGACAACAACGCCGTCATCCTTACCGACGGCGAGAACATGATCGAACTGAACGGTGGAATCAGCTTCGGCGTCAAGCTTTTCAATGTAAACAACATCGCCTTCAGATACGCGATACTGCTTACCGCCTGTACAAATCACTGCGTACATGCTGGTACCTCTTTTCAAAAGACTCGCTGTCTCCGGGCGGCGCCGTTTGGACACACTTTGGGCCTGGAACATGCGGCAAAAATTATTTTACCATAGCTGACAAGCTCTGTCAAGTGCTGTGCCGTGATTTCCCTACTTTCCGGCGGCAGTAATCGTATTTTTCATCAGCATTGTGATGGTCATCGGGCCTACGCCTCCGGGTACCGGCGTAATCGCTCCGGCCACCTCGCTGACCGAATCAAAATCGACATCCCCGCAGAGCTTCCCGTTTTCATCGCGGTTCATGCCGACGTCGATGACAACGGCGCCGGGCTTGACCATATCCGCGGTGACAAACTTTGCCTTTCCAATCGCAACAATAAGAATATCCGCGCGGCGCGTTACCTCCGACAAGTCCCTTGTACGCGAATGGCAGATTGTGACCGTGCCGTGCTCATGCAGCAGGAGCATGGCCATCGGCTTGCCGACGATGTTGCTGCGGCCGATCACAACGCATTCCTTGCCCTTCACCTCGACACCCGAAGCATGTATTAATTCCATGATGCCGGCCGGCGTGCATGGAAGAAGCTTGTAATCGCCGATCATAATTTTACCGACGTTGGCCGCGCTGAAGGCGTCGACATCCTTATCCGGAGAGATTGCTTCAATGACAGCCTTCTCATCAAGCTGCTTTGGAAGCGGAAGCTGCACAAGAATTCCGTCGATATCCGGCTTTGTGTTGAGCTTGCGGATCAAAGCAAGCAGTTCGTCCTGCGTTGTTTCAGCCGGCAGGGCGTACTCCTCCGAATAGATGCCAAGCTCCTCGCACGCTTTTTTCTTATTGCGCACGTACACCTTCGACGCGGGGTCGTCCCCCACAATCACAACGGCCAGCCCCGGCGTGATGCCGTCCTCGGCCAGCGCCGCAACCTCTTTCTTCATCTGCGCGCGCAGCTCTGCGCTGATGGTTTTACCGTCAATCAGCTTTGCTTTCATCCTCTGCGTCCTCCCCCTCGGTTGTTTGTTCGGCATCCGTTTTTTCCTTTATGGAATCCGCCGATAATTCTTTGCCGGCCGCATCATCCGTTTCCGCCGGCGCGCCGGGCTTTTTATAGAAAGTCCCGTTCACAACGGACTGACCTTCCTCAGTGTCCACATAGAGCCGGCGCGCCTTTTCACCGCTCTGGCGTTTCATATCCGCGCGAACGTAGACAAGAACCGCTGCGGCTGCGATCGTCAGCGCCGCCGCCAGCGCCTGTGAAACGCGAATATTGCCCCACATCAGGCTGTCTGTGCGCAGCCCTTCAATCAATGCGCGGCCGAATCCATACCACGCCGCATAAATCAGCGTAAGCTCGCCGTCGAAGCGGCGGCGCTTTGTATACAGCGCAATGAGTACAAAACCAGCGAGGCACCAAACGGATTCATAAAAGAAGGTGGGATGCACCGGAAGCAACGGGTCAACCGCAACGCCCTGCGCAGCCAAAATGTCCTTATGCGCCTCCAGATACGCAACGATCGATGGTCCGGCCATTCCCCAGGGGGCCGTCGTATTGGAACCGAACGCCTCCACGTTGAAAAAATTTCCCCATCGTCCAATCGCCTGTCCGAGAATCACGCCTCCGGCGGCCAGGTCAATAAACGGCAGCAGCTTCACACGGCGCAACCTGCACATGATAATCACGACGATCAGCCCGCCGATGATGCCGCCGTAAATGGCCAGCCCTCCCTCCCGGATATTAAAAATATCAAGCGGGTTGGCTGCGTAGTTTTCCCAGGTAAAGGCGACGTAATAGAGACGCGCGCCCACGACGCCGCCGATCACGCCGCCGATCACAACATCCAGCGCACGGTCGGGATCGACGCCAAAGGTACGTGCGCGCTTGAGGATATAGCCAATTGCCAGCAGAAACGCACATGCAATGATGATTCCATACCAATAAATCGGCTGCCCAAACAGCGTAAACGCCACCCGGTTGACCGTAAAATCGCCGATTCCAAGCCCCGGGAAGGAAATTGTCTGTCCAATTTTATCCATGCTGTCCGGCCCCCGTCCTATTCATCAAGGGGTCGGACAATGGAAAGCGCCGATTTTTCAGGATTGAACGCGATTTGCAGGCGTTCATTCATCTGATCGAGCGTCGCGTTCGCCACAATATCGAGCAGCGCGTACATATCGTCCATCCCGGCGAAATACACTGCGGACATCAGCCCTGCGACCGAAGCCGTCCGCGTATACATGCCGATGTACCGGCCGTAGGTTGCCCGGCGGCACAGCTCGAACATCTTTTTGTCGACGCCTTCCCTGCGCATCCGCGCAACCTCGGCTTTGATTTCATCGGCAACGCGCTCAGGCTCGCGCGATTCTCCGGAAAAGATCGCGCACATATAGTCGCGTCCGGCCATGATCTCACTGCCAAATGTGCTGTTGATGATACCCGCGTCATACATCCGGCGATAAAGCGGCGACGCGTCGCCCGCGATGATCTCCGCGAGGATTTCATCCAGAATTTGATTTTTCAGGTTCTCGCGCGGATTGCCCCCGCGCCCCTTAAAGCCAAACTGGAACAGCGGCGCGGCGACGGCAAATTTCTGCTCCACAAGCGGCTTGCAGATGTTCTCCGGCTCGTCGACATGGCGGCGCTCGATCTCGACCGGTTTTTCGTCCGGTTTGATCACACGGTCCGCCACGCGCAGCACAGCGTCGATGTCAAAATTACCGGAGACACAGAGCACCATATTGTTCAGATTATAAAACGTGCGGTAACAGCGATACAGCAGCTGGTCGTCAATTTCCGCGATCGATTCGACGGTTCCCGCGATGTCGATGCGCACCGGATGGTTGTGATAGAGCGCCTGGAGCAGATTAAACTGGACGCGCCATTCGCCGTCATCGTCATACATGCGAATTTCCTGCCCGATAATCCCCTGCTCTTTCTGAACCGATTCCTTTGTAAAATATGGCCGGCGTACAAAATCAAGCAGGATTTCGAGCGACTCCTCAAACCGATCCGTACAGGCGAACAGATACGCCGTTTTGTCAAACGACGTGTATGCATTCGCTGAAGCGCCCGTCTTGGCGTATTTCGCAAATGCGTCGCCGTCCTCGTTTTCAAACATTTTGTGCTCCAAAAAATGAGCGATTCCCTCCGGCACGTCGACAAACGCGTCGTCGTCCTGCGTTTTGAAGCCGGTATCAACAGAGCCTACGTTTGCAGTGAACGTTGCATAAGCGGTCGAATATCCCGGCATCGGGCAAAGCAGCATTGTAAGGCCGCTTGGATGTTTGATCTTTACCATTTCCTGCCCAAGACGGGCCGATTTGATGACGGTGCGTTCCATTACTGCGCCGCCTCCTTTCCCGTGAGGAAGTAGACTGTGTCAAGCGTCACCCGTTTGGCCGCCTCGATGATGTCGCCGCGCGTCACTCCGTCGAGCAGCGCGCTTTCATCATCCGGCGAGAGCGCAGCGCCCGCCATGATCTGCGTCAAATACCACTCCTCCGTCGCACCAAGCGAATCGCCGACCGCCTTGAGCGACGTCTGCATCAGCATACGCGTCGCGGTAATTTCCTCATCGGTGAAATCGCCGCGGCGGATGCATTCAAGCTGATTGAGTATTTCATCATACGCTTTTTGCTTATTCTGCTTTTCAACGCCGCTGTCAACAAACATCAGGCCGGTCAAACGGTCGAACCGCGCGGCGCAGTAGTAGCACAGGCTCAGCTTTTCACGCACATAGGTAAACAGGCGCGAGTTCGGCGTACCGCCGAATAGAGCGATCATCATGCGCATCGCGCCGAAAGCCCTGCGGTCGGGGATTCCTCCGGTACGAAAACCCATCACAAGCTTCGACTGCGCGACATCCATTTCGTCCTTCACCTCGCGCACCTGTTCGGCGCGCACGGCTGTCGAAACGGTTTCAATCGGCGCGGGCGTGCGGCGGATACCGGAAAACGCCTCTGCAAAAATTTTTTTCGCGATTTCAGGATTGCCGCAGCCGTTAAAAAACAGCTCGATTTGCGCCGTTTCAAGCGCGCGGCGATAAGCGTCCGCAGCCGATTTTGCCGTGATCCGTTCGGCGTCCTCGATATAGCCGTACTTATCGACGGCAATCGTCTCCCCTTCGCACATGATGGATTTGCAGCGCGACAAGGCATAGACGCGCTTATCGTTGATCTGGCTTTCAATTGTATCGATTAGCTGTTGCTTTTCGATCTCAATATCATGCGCGTCAAATACGCCGTTTGCATCGACATTCGGATCAAGCAGAATGTCGGTCAGCAGGCGGGCGCACGGCTCGACCATCGCTTCCCCGCCAATCGTGAAGCGGTCATCGACGCCATAAATCGAAATCTCCAATACCTGATAACCGCCGAATTTGGCCACATCGCACGATAGCGAAGCGCCGTACAACTCGCACAGGCGCTGGTTGAGCCGTGTAAAATCCGGACATGCCCGGCAGCCCTTGCGCAGGATGAACGGCACGATGGCATTGTCCGTCACCGTGTCGCGGTCAAGTTTTAAGAGCAGGTTCGCAGTGATGCGGTTGTGCTTGAATTTGGAGTCTGTGACGCTGCTGAAATGCACGCCGTCGCAGAGCTTCTCCCGTAGAAATTGATTATTCATGCAGTGTTCTCCTTAGCGGGCGCATATGCCCGAAAATACTCCCTTGTCCACGGTGGGACGGGGCGGTTTGCTGATCGCAAAGGCAGCGTTATGAAACCGGCAGGGCAAAACTGCGGCAAACAGGCCCGCGCCTCGCTCCGGCCGCCTACGGCGTTGCTGTTTGCCCTGCGCATATTATACCATGTCCGCGAAGCGGCATGATATAATCGGCCATCAGGGCGGAAGCGGGCCGCGTCCGCGTATCGCCCTGGTATAATTGCCCATCAAAAGGCGGTTGCCGCGTAAGCGGCGAGCCGTTGTGCATAACCCAGTATAATAACCGCTCTGCGGTTATTATAGCATAAAAATTTGACTGTGCATCATCTTTTTTCCATCGTTATCAGATCGTTAACAAAATCGTATGATCCCTTCCGTCGAGCGGCGCGCTCTGCGCCGGCGCTCCGTCCACTGTAAGCGAACGCATACCGGTCCGGTTCACTTCAATAGATAAAACCGCGTTTTCACGCCGCAGCTTAACGGTAAAATGTGTCCAGTCGTCCGGCACATGCGGCTCAAACGTCAGAGCGCCGTCTTTGGGGCGCAGTCCAAGCAGCGTTTCCAGGACGGTCCGCAAATACCATGCGGCCGCGCCCGTGTAAATACTCCAGCCTCCATGACCGTAGGCGTCTTTATTTGTATAGATATCGGCAGGCATATAATACGGCTCTGTCTTAAATGCCTGCGCGCGTGCAGCGTCCGTGCAGCGCGCCGTTGGATTGAGCAGATCGATCAGCCTCCATCCATCGCGGATTCGTCCTGACTCAAGCATCGCCTGTGCGAACCAGACGGAAGCATGCGTATACTGGCCGCCGTTCTCACGGATGCCGCGCGGATACGCCTTGATATATCCCGGATTCTGTTTTGTGTCGGCGAAAGGCGGATCAAACAGGCGGATGATTCCACAGCGGTCGTCCACCAGATGGGCAAGGGCCGCATCAAGCGCGCTGCTGACGCGCGCCTGGTCCGGCATCCCTGCAAAAACTGCGAAGCTCTGCGCCAGCAGGTCGATCGAGCATTCGTCGTTTCCATGGCCTCCGAGCGGCGCGCCGTCGTCATAAAAGGCGCGCAGATACCACTGCCCGTCCCAGCAGGATACGTCGACGTTGCGGCGCAGCAGCGCGGCGTGCGCGCGCAGGGCATCGGCCCGCTGCGCGTCGCGGCTGTCACACAGCGCCGCGAAACGGTCGCAGACAATGGATAAAAACATCGCAAGCCAGACGCTTTGTCCCTCGCCGCGCGCGCCGACCTTGGAAAAGCCGTCGTTCCAGTCGCCGCAGCCGATCTTTGGGATGCCGCGGTCGCCGAGGTTATATGCCTTTTCCAGCGCGCGGACACAATGTTCAAAGACCGGCGCGCGTGTCTCTGAAGCTTGTACCTGCATATACTGCTCCTGCTCTCCGGACGCAAGCGCGCCGCCTGTACAGAATGGAACCTGCTCGTCAAGAAGCGTCTTGTCCCCGGTGGCCTCGACATACGCGCAGACCGCATACGGCAGCCAGACCAGATCGTCGGAAAAACGCGTGCGGACACCGCGTGTCTCTGTCGGGAGCGGATGCCACCAGTGCAGCACGTCTCCTTCCGCAAATTGTACGGCGCAGCATCGCAAAATCTGCTCCCGCAAAAGCGCCGGTTCCGTCAAACGCAGCGCGCACGCGTCCTGTAACTGGTCGCGGAAGCCGTATGCGCCGGAACACTGATAAAACGCGCATCTCCCAAACAGCCGGCCGGAACGGATCTGGTGCACCGCGAACGTGTTGATAAACCGGTCAAGCGGCGCGCAGGGCGTCGCAATTTCAACCGGTCGTTCCATCCCGACGTCCGGCGCAGACTGCTGGCGCAGCGCCTCGGCGACCGCTTCTGCACGCGTTGCGCCGGCGGCCAGGATCAGGCGGATATCGGCGCGCCGGCGCGCCGGCAGCTTCTTGCGGATAATCAGTCCGGCGATCGGGTCGTTATTGGGCAGCAGTTCGCGAGCGGACCAGTCTCCCGCCAAAAACGCCGCGCGGTCGGTCGTATAGCTCGGATATTCGTGCGGCGCGTACACAGCCGCATGGCACGGCAGCGCCATGTGATAGGGATTATGCATCAGCAGGCAGCCCTGTTCCTGATCAAACTGGGTGTATTTTGCGTTCAGGCGCGTTACGCCAAGTACCGGTTCCAAACCATACGCACAGATAACCTCCGCCTCCTCGTCCGTTTGATTTTCAAGCGATACATCAATCACCTTAGCATTCCCCTGCGCCGGTACAAAGACACGTACCGCCGTTAAAATTTTGCCGGCTGACCCTTCATATAAAGCGTCCTCCGGTGAAAAAGAGGCGCGTGCTCCACGGATCAGGTCGTACAGCGCCCCACTGGCCGACAGCCAAAGCTTTTCTCCGTCGCAGCCTGTGGCAATGTCGTTTTTCCACGGCGTTAACCTGCACTCATGCGCGTTGAGCCACCAGGTATTTCCGAGCGACGCATCGTTGAGCAGGCATCCGAACGTTCTGTTTGCGAGAATATGCGAAAACGGCAGCGGCGTCACACGCGATACATAAAAGCGCCCGTTTACATATGCGCCGCCGACCACGTCAAGGCGTTCCTTTGCCTGCAAAATGGGGGCGGGATCCGTATGCAGAACCGGCGCAGGCTCCCATTCAGGCGGCGCCGGCGGCTCTGGTTGGCCTGCGATATGGCATGCCGCAGCACGCAGCAGAAGAACCGCGGACGGATCGAACCGTTCCGGCAGGAGTACATGCACGCCATCCGGTGTCTTGGCAGCGGGAGTGCCCAACACACACAAGTCGAAATCAAGCCGATACATGCGCATCAAGGTCCACAGGCGTGTATAGGCGGCTAGACGCGCGCCATCGGGGTATGCGTTCCAATCGAACAGGACAATCGGGCGGTCGCCTGAAATTCCCATCGACCACAGCGCGTCCTGTCCGCGCGTGTTTTCCAAAAGCGCACGGCTGTCCCCGCCGGACGCACGCAGCAACAGACACGGCAAAAGCCGCGCGGCCAGTCTGGCTTCCATCGTGTCGTCCGCCAGCGGCGCCGGCGCGGCGGCACGCTTTTTTTCGCGTGCGCCGGCCAAGGCGTCAAGCGCATCCTCACGTGCAGCCGCACATGAGATCAAAAGCGTGATGCGCTGTTCGCCATGTGCCGGAACCGTCATCGTTGCGCGCAGCGCGCAGCAGCCATCGGGCGTCGCGCCGCCGCCGTTAAAAGGCAGTGCGTCGAATTGCAGCAGGTTTTCAAGCCCGTCCGGATACGGCGTCATATCCTCGCGCCGCAGCCCGCATTCAAAGGCTTCCCGCCCGGCAAATCCCGCGCAGAGGCACGGACCCTCGCCGCCTTCCCTGTGCCGCCGCACAAACACAACCGCGTCTGCGGCCGGATCGCGTTCCCCTGTTACAAACAGCTTGGAAAAAGCCGGGTGCGCCGCATAATCGCTGTCACGTGCGAGCACCGGCTCAAAATAGATCAACACCTGCGCGACGGCCTTGAGCGCGGTGCGGTTTCGTACAATCAGTTCGCAGCGTTCAACAGGCGCCGTCCGATCAATTGAAAACCGCTGCGTCAGCCCAATATCACCCTGATCGGCGTGATAGGCCACAAAATCGGGGCCAAATTCGCTGCGCCGTTCAACCCCGTTTTGATAAAACGGCGCGGCTGCGGCTGTGAGCGTCTGTCCACAGAGCTTTACCGCTGCAAGCACCCCCTGCCCGTTCAGCAGCGGGTCGGACGGACGCCGCGTTGCGTCGCAATCGCCAAAGCGCAGCCAACTTGTGCCTGTATCCGAAAAGATATGCGTCAGTTCCCCAGAAGCCAAAAGCGCGCAGCGCGGCGCAAGCGGCGAAACGCCGTCGCGCGCCGAAACAGCGCGGACAGGCGTTTCGGCCCTGCAAAGCTCTGTCTCATCCTTCATACGATCATACACCACCGTATCCTTAGAAATTTGTTCCTGCAGAAATTCGCGTGCCGCGCGCATAGCGTGGTCACGCATAAACCGTTTTTGCATAATCCCGCCAAGCAGCGCGTTTGCGCAGGCGACCATACTCATACCGACATGATGCGCCATATAGGAACGCACCACCGCATAACCGCCGTCGGACGGCGCGGCGCGCCCAGGTGTGAAATCCACGGCCTCGTAAAAGCCATAGCGTCCCGTTAGTCCAAGCGACTCGAGAGCCTCAAGATTTTTCATAGCGCCATCAAAATCAAACGGGAGCGTTAAAAAGGTCGCGTATGGCGCCACGACGCATTCGCGGTCCAGTCCCTGCTTGACGCCGAGCGTCTGGACGCCATGGGCCTTGTACTGATAATTGAGCTGTTCGTCGAATGCAAAATAACCGCTTTCACTGATCCCCCAGGGGACGCCTGCGCGACGCGCGCGGCGTTTCTGGCAGTAAAGCGCGTAATGAAGCGATTCATCAAGCAGAGAATCCTCATATATGGGTAAAAGCAGATGCGGCATAAAATATTCAAACATGGTCCCTGTCCAGGAAACGGGACCCGCATAGGACCCGCAGCGCGACATGGTGCGGTTGAGCGCGCGCCAGTGCCGGTACTGCGCCTGACGGGTCGCCACGGCAAAATAGCTTGCCGTGCGCGCCTCGCTCATCAGGAAATCATAATGGGACGAAACCAGCCTGCCGTCGGCTCCCGCGCCGATGGACAGAAGGCGGCGCTTCGGGTTATAAAAAACAGAAAAGTCGGTGTTTTTCAAAATGGCTTCAATACGCCCTGCGATGGTTTCCAGGCCCGGCTCCTGAGCCGCATACTCACGCACGCCTTCTTTAAGCGCGACGAGCGCGCACAGGTAATTGCCGCTGTCAACCGCCGAGACAAACGGCTCCGGCAGCACATGCAGATCCTCGGTGGAATACCAGTTATACAGGTTTCCGTGCCAGGTCTGAAGCGTCTCAATTGTGTCAAATACATGATTTAAGCGTACATACAGGCCGCGGCTGTCAATAAAGTGAAAGTCGCGCGCTGCCAGATAGGAGAGCAGCATCATGCCGATGTTTGTCGGCGAGGTCCGCCGCGCCACCGCTTCCACCGGTGAAAACTGCACGTTATCCGGCGGCAGCCAACGATTGTGTTTGTCCGCATAATCCTCGTAATAACGGAACATCTGCGCACACAGCGACAAAAGGCGTTCCCGGCCTGACTGATCGGGCGCTTGCAGCCTCTGGACAGCCGGCCGTGCAGTCGCAGCGGCCGCCGGCGTGTAAAGCAGAAACAGAAGCCCATAAAGTTTTACCAGACCGTGGCTTGCCGGCGCAAAAATCAACAGGCAAAGCCCGACCAGCTCTGAAAGCCAGCTTTTTTTCAGCACTGCAAAAAAGCCGGTATCGCGCGTCTCCGACTGTGCCGCGGTCGTCCACTGCAGCAATCTTTTGTGGGATACAAATATTCTCCAAAGCGTCCGTACAATCGCATCAAACGCAACAACAGCCTGCTGTGCCGTCATGACAACCGACAGGAGCGCCTGGCCGCAAAGCTCAAATACACGCGGCAACGTGCGTGCAAAAAAACGGCGCGACAATGCGAATCGCCCACCGTAAAGCAGCGCGCGAAAAGCGGCGAGCAGAGGCGCCAATGCCGTCGAAAGGAAAGCAAGCAGACAGAGCAAAATTGCCGCCCTCCATCCTGTAAAGGCAGAAACCAGCACGCAAATAAGCGCCGCCACGGGTACAAAGGAGCGACGTAAATTATCGAAAAGCTGATAACGTGACAGCGCGCTGATGGGATTTGGCCGGGACGATCCATTGAGCTGAATCGTTCTGCCAAAAAAGCATAGGTTTTGCCAGTCGCCGCGAATCCATCGATGCAGGCGCGCAAGCCATGAAAGCGCGTTTGCGGGCATTCCATCGGTCATTTCCACATCAGAGAGCAGCCCGGCGCGCAGGTATGCGCCCTCCAGTATATCGTGGCTGAGAACCCGGTTTTCCGGAAAACGCCGGCCGACGACTGTATGAAACGTTTCAATATCGATTAGGCCCTTTCCTGTAAAAATCGACTCTCCAAAATGGTCCTGATAAAAATCGCTGCATTCCTGCTCATATGTGGAAACGCCGCCTGCCCCGGCCATAATTCGTGTAAAGTCAGCTGCCTTTGCAGAATTCAAATCCGTGCCAATCCGCGGGACCAATATTCCGTAACCGGCTGTTACAATATTGTGCTTTCCAATAACCGGACGGTTTAAGGGATGGACCGCGGCAGACAGCAAGCGGTCGGCTGAATCAAACGCCAGAAGCGTATCGGCGTCAAGCGCAAGCAAATACCGCGCCCGTGATAATTGCTCCCGATCGCCGGCAAAGCATGCGATCGCGGGATCGCCGCCGCGCAGGAAGCGGATCAGCTCTATGATTGCACCGCGCTTGCGTTCCCATCCGATATACGCGTTCTGCGTACTGCTGAAAACGCGGCGGCGTACCAGCAGCGCAAATCGCGAACCATACTTTTCATTGAGCTGCTCCACCACACGCTTGGCAGCCGCCATATTCAGTTCGTCCTGCGGGTTATAAGGCCGGCGGTCCTCCTTAAAATCTGCAAGCACACAAAATTTTAAATGATCTCCTCTGTTTGAAAAATATAACTGTTCCAGCCGTTCCCGCAGCTCGTCCGCCTTTGCCGCAGCTGGCAAAAGTGTGGAGACAGCTACGATTGTCTCCGGCGCATCGCCGCGAAGCTCCATCCGCGGGATATGTGCCGGAGACGCGTGCCGCGCCGCCAGCCCACACGTGATAACGCGTACAATTTCCACCAGAGGCAGATAGGATACAAGCGCCGCTGTCAGGCTGTGAAAGACGCCCCAGATCAACACGCACAGCAGCACCGGCGCCAGCCAGGTCAGCGTCAGCGCCGCGATTGCACGGCGGCGCGCGTGGATCGAACGCGGATCGTGGTTTAAAAGATAGAACCCAACATGGCGTTCACGTTCGCCTTTTGCAATCTCGGCGCAGTTGAGCACATCCTGAGCGACCGCGCTCTCCGCCATGCCGCACCGTTTGGCAATGCGTGCGGCAACATGGCGGTAATGGCTGCGCGACTGCTCCGCCATGCGCGGATAGACGCCGGACGGGTCCTTTGCCAGAATTGCTTCGACCGCGCTGCATTCGCTGACCAGCGCGTCGAAATCAAGTTCACAAATGCGGTTCAGTTCCACAACCGCATAGGAGATCAACCGTTCCCGTTCCTGCTTCGCTGTCTGCTCTGCGCATGCGTCTGCCGCCGCACGTAGAAGCGCGCAGCGCAGCGCCGTGTATAAAAAATCGAATTGACGTTCTCCCAGCTCACCCAACAAGCCGGCAAAGAGAAGCGTCTGCCCCACATGCGCCTGATCGGGCACCACGCGCCCATCCATAAACACGCGCTCAACTGCTGCATACAGCCGCATACATGCTGTTCCACAGCCTTTAAAACCGGGCAGATCGCGCAGAATCTGTTTGGCATGTCCCTCTAATGTATAGAAGTTATCGGACAGCCATCGCGCCCAGGCTTCTTCCGGCGCAGCGGGCAGGCTGTCATATGCTGTGCGCAGATCACGCAGCCATCTGCGCACGGCTTTTTTCAGTCTCCGGATACCCGATGGTTTTGTCTGTGCCGCTGCACGCACACGTTCTTCTATGATCGGAAATAACTCGCTGTTCATCTGTCAACCGCCAATCGTATATTTGCAGATATTTTTGACAGCCAATTGCAAAAACATACAAACGCACAAAACTCCATCGCTCCTTCCCATAAACGTTTAATGGAGATTATTCTGCTGTTTTACAAGAAAAAAGCCTCAGAATATTGACAAACTATGAATAAACAGATTATAATATTTATACAGAAAGTTTCCCAGACCAACAATCTGGAGGCGAATGTGTGGATCCGTTTATTAAGGAACTTGACGAAGCAATCGGGAAATTATGCGAATGTGAGCACAAGATCAACCAGAAGGCGCACGATTATGGCTGCGGCGTCCTTTTACATATGAGTGATATCCACATGATTGAAGCAATCGGCAATTACCCAGACAGCAATATCACTGAGATAGCCGGCCATCTGGGATTTTCCAAGGGGACCGTCTCAAAATTAACAAAAAAGCTTGAAAAAGGCGGATTTATCCGGCGCTATCAGTACAAGGACAATCGGAAGGAAACCTTTTTTTCGCTGACGGAACTCGGCAGAAAAGCGTACGAAGGGCATTACGCCTTTCACGAAACCAAAAGCGCCCATACACACCGCGAATATCGTAAATACTCGCCTGAGCAGCGGGCGCTGATTCTGGATTTTATACGTATGTATACCGATTATTTAAAGGATTACATTTGATCGGCTTTCCCGCTGGACCTTGCTTATCCGGCGGCTTCATTTTATGAAATTGTTTCCATTGGAAACTTTATTTTATGCAAAATCGTTTCCTATACCAACAATTTTACCATACTTAGGAAATCCACGAAAATGATCCGATGAGCCTTTAACTTCCATCGAACCGTTCACAAAAATGCATCCACATTTTTTGTGAACTTCATTTTATTTCAATCGATTTATCATTTTAAAACGATAAATTAAAAGGGAGGAAGCTGCTTGACCTATATCCTGAAAAACGCGACCGTTATCACGATGGACGATCAAAGGGTCTTTTATAACACGGACCTGTTCGTTGCAAATGGGCGTATCCTCAAAATTGCCCCGCACATCGAGCCGCTTGGAGTCAATACTGTCGACTGCACTGGAAAGTTTCTGCTTCCAGGGCTGATCGACTGCCATGTCCATATGGACAGCAACGAAATCACGGAAATGCTGCTGGCAAACGGCGTTACCGCCTGCCGCAACATGTGGGGCTTTCCTGAAACGCAGCAGTGGTGCCGGGAAATTGAACAGGGCAAACGATTCGGTCCAAAGGTCTATTCCACCGGTCCGCTTACGGATGGACAAACCTATTGGGAGCATTCATTGATTGTAACAACGCCTGAACAGGCCGAGCAAGCGGTCGTAGATTGCCTCAATGGCGGTTACCAGTATGTCAAAACTTATCCCAGTATTCCGCGAGACGCATTCAAGCGAATTATGGAGGCGGCAAACAATTTTGGTATCAAGGTCATGGGGCATGGCAACTATAACGTCTCCTTCCGGGAGCTGCGCGATTGGGGCTATTACTCGCTTGAGCATACAAGCTGCCTGCCGAAAACGGACGACGAAGTGCTCATGCTTGCTGAGTCCGATATGTGGTTCTGCCCTACCCTGACTGTCGGACGTACCATTTACAATTATGTCCATCTTGACCACAATGTACGCGAGACAAAGCACTACGATTCCATGTGCGGCTATTGGCACCGTGATTGGGACAAAATCACTGCTTGGCGCAAGTCGCTTCACCGCTATGACAATATGGACTTTGAAGGTGAACTCGAACGGGCCAGACTGTTCGTTCGTCATTCCGACAATATTCTGATGGGTACAGATGTCCCGAATCCAGGCGTGACCGGAGGCTTTTCCGCTCACGAGGAGCTGGCGGACATGGCCCGGACCTTTGGAATGAGTCCATATCAGGCTTTGCGTACCGCCACGGTCAACGCCGCGCGCAGCCTTGGTATCTCCGGCAGCAAGGGGATGTTAAAGCCGGGAATGGACGCCGATATCCTGATACTTGAGAAAAACCCTTTGGAGGACATCGCCAATACGGAAACCTTCTGCGCGGTCATACGTGAGGGAACATATCACGACAAAGCCGAATGCGAAGCTGTATTGGCACGCGTCCGGCAGTATCGTGACGATGAAATTGAAGCCCTGATGTAAAAATCGGATTAAAGGCCGGCCGTTTTGCGGTCGCCACAGCCTTTAATATAAACAATCCAATGAGGAGGACCATTATGTTCAAAAAGACACTTGCGCTGGCGCTGAGTTTGGTGTTAAGCGCCTCGCTGTTCACGGGATGCGGCGGCTCCGCCAGTTCTGCCCCCGGCGCACAGGGCGGAAATCCTGCGGCCGGCGGCGCCGCGCGCGACGACCTCGTTGTCATCCTTCCGGACGATTTCACAACACTCGATCCCTTTAAGCTTCCCTCCAGCGCGGAGATCAGCTTCTGCGCCAACATCTTTGACGGGCTTGTGGAATACGGGCCAGATCATCAGGTCGTTGCCGCGCTCGCCGATTCGTGGGAAATGAATGAAGCCGGCGATTCTTACACCTTTCATCTTAAGAAGGGAGTCAAGTTCCACAACGGAGAGGAGATGAAAGCCAACGATGTCGTTTACAGCGTTAACCGCTTTATCAGCGAGGAGTGGATGCTGTTTGGCTCTTTCATGATTAAGGACGCCGAAGCAATTGACGACTACACGGTCAAGATCAACCTCAAATATCCATACGGTCCGTTTTTGAGCATGCTTACATACATGTATATCGCCAACGAAAAGGCGATGACCGAAATGGGAGACGACGCGGCGAAACATCCGATCGGCACTGGCGCCTACAAATTTAAGCAGTGGGATGTTGCACAACAAATTGTCCTTGAGGCCAATCCGGACTATTACAAGGGCGCCCCGTCCATTAATACTCTGACCTTTAAGATTATCCCCGACTCCAACACAGCGTTTGTCGCGCTTGAAACCGGCGAAGCGGACCTTTCCTTCAATTGCAGCGCAATGGATTTTGAGCAGGCGAAGAACAACCCGAACCTCGCCACTGACAGCACCACCAGCAACTATTTCTATACTGTAAACTTCAACAGTGAAAAGGTTGACAAGCAGGTCCGTAAGGCGCTCAGCCACGCTGTTGACCGCGATGCCTTAAATGTGCTTGTCAATGAGGGCACCGGCATTGTCGCCGATCTGCCTCTCGTCGAAGGGCAGGAGGGCTACACCACCGATATCACCACCTATCCGTATGATGTGGAGCTTTCCAAATCCATGCTCAAGGAAGCGGGATATGATGAAAGCAATCCTCTGACGCTCGACTTCTTCTATGGTGAGGGCACCGAGAACAACAAGCTCGGACAGGCGCTTCAGTCCATGTTTGCCGAGGTCGGCGTTAATCTGGAGCTGAACCCGGTTGAAACGGGAGCTTGGTGGCAGTTATTCGGTGACGGCGATTATACCGTCAGCCGCGGCGGTTATCCGATGGAGGATCAGAACACAGATTCCCCGTACTTTGATATGTATCATAAGGACGGTACCTTCAATGTCAGCCGTGTGAATAATCCGGAGGTCAACAGTCTTTTGGAGCAGGCCCGCCAGGAGCTTGACGCTGACAAGCGCAGCGAGCTTTATGTCCAGGTCAATCAGATTCTGACCGATGAAGCATATTTTATCCCCTGCTATTTCCGTGCTTCCACAATCGTTTACAATGCGAATCTGAAGAATGTCAAAGCGGTCAACAATCAGCGGTACCTTTACAGGGAATTTTCCTGGTAACGAATATGCAATGCCGGAAGGAGGGCATGATCCTTCCTTCCGGCGATCTGTTTTGTAAATGATAGATTCTTACAAGGAAGTGGCATTATGGGCAGATTCATACTCAAGCGCGTGCTGCTGATGATCCCCATTCTGTTCGGCGTCACCATCATCGTTTTTACGGTGATGTCCTTTACGCCGGGCGATCCCGCGCGCCTGATGCTCGGACAGGCTGCGCCAAAAGAAGCAGTGGAACAGCTTCGCGAGGAAATGGGGCTTAACGACCCATTCGTTGTGCGCTATGTCCGCTATATGGGCGATGCGCTCCACGGTGATTTTGGCACCTCATACCGCACAGGACGCCCTGTTTTTGAGGAGATTTTCGTCAGGTTTCCCGTAACGCTCAAGCTTGCGTTAACGAGCATCGCACTTGTCATCCTGATCGGTATCCCAATCGGAATTTTGTCGGCTGTCAAGCAATACTCCTTCCTGGATGTAATCAGTACGGTGTCGGCCATGCTGATGGCTTCCATCCCGGGTTTCTGGCTGGGATTGATGATGATCCTGCTCTTTTCTCTGCATCTGGGATGGCTGCCGTCAAATGGAATCGGGTCGTTTTCGCATTATATCATGCCGACCATCGCCCTTGCTCTGCCGATCGCGGCGGAAGTGCTCCGTATGACGCGTTCCACAATGCTTGAAACAATCCGGCAGGACTACATTCGTACAGCGCGTTCCAAGGGGGCGACGGAAAAAATCGTCATCTGGCGGCATGCGCTTAAAAATGCGCTGCTGCCCGTTATTACAGTCATCGGTTCGGAATTTGGCGGCTTGCTCGGCGGTACAATTCTGATTGAATCTGTTTTTGCAATCCCGGGTCTTGGCAGTCTTGTGGTCAACTCCATCCGGACCAAGGATGTGCCGCAGGTGATGGCTGCAACATTGTTTATTGCGCTGATCTTCTGCGTCGTCCTTCTTCTGGTGGACATCGCATATGCGTACATCGATCCGCGCGTCAAGGCACGCTACGAGCAAAAACGATAGGAGGCGCGATCTGATGAGTCATTCTAACAAACGCAAAATCGCGCAGTTGGAGCGCATAGCGTCCGGCCGGCGCGCTGGAGGTCTGTCGGACGTTTGGCACCGGATGAAGAAAAACAAACCTGCGATGGCGGGACTGGTTATTATCACAATCTTTATCCTTGCAGCCATTTTTGCCGACCTGATCGCCGATTTTGATACGCTGGTCGTGGCGCAGAACACTGCAATTCGCCTTCAGCCGCCCAATGCGCAGCATTGGTTCGGTACGGATGGCTATGGACGCGATATCTTTGCCCGCGTTGTACACGGCGCGCGTGTTTCGCTCTCCATTGCCTTTCTGACAACAGCCGTTTCCTCTCTGGCCGGCGGCTTGCTTGGTTCTGCTGCGGGCTATTACGGCGGAAAGGTGGACAACGTCATCATGCGTATCATCGACACAATCATGTGTCTGCCGCCAATGCTCTTTTCCCTTTCCATCGTGGCGGCGCTCGGCGCAGGTATGCGCAACCTGATCATCGCGGTCAGCGTTACGATGACGCCGTACTTCACACGTGTGGTTCGCGCATCCATCCTGACAGTCGTCGGTTCCGACTACGTTGAAGCGGCGCGTTCCTGTGGCGCCGGCGACGCGCGCATCATTCTGCGCCACATCATTCCAAATGCAATCGGCCCGGTTATTGTCCAGGCCACTATGAGCGTTTCGTTCATGATCATGCTGGCGGCAGGACTGAGCTTTATCGGTCTGGGCGTCCAGCCTCCAATGCCGGAATGGGGCGCGATGCTCTCCGAAGGGCGCGAATATATGCGTTATTCTGCGTACATTGTGGCGTTCCCCGGGCTTGCAATCGTTCTGTCGGCTCTCTCGCTGAATCTGCTTGGCGACGGTCTGCGCGATGCGCTTGACCCGAGACTGAAAAACTAAAGGGGGCTGCGACGTGGGAGAATCACTGTTGGAAATCAAGGACCTGACGGTCCGCTATGAAACGGAAAACGAAACTGTCCACGCGGTCAACGGCGTGAGTTTCTCGCTGGATAAAAAGGAGACGCTCGGGCTTGTCGGAGAGACAGGCGCTGGTAAAACAACAACCGCGCTCGCCATCCTGCGGCTTTTGCCCTTTCAGACGGGAAAGATCGCCGGAGGCAAAATTCTTCTGGAAGGCACGGACCTTTTGGAAGAAAAAGAGGAGGCCATGCGTGCGGTGCGCGGCGACAAGATCGCAATGATTTTCCAGGATCCGATGACCAGCCTCAATCCGGTCATGCGTGTCGGCGACCAGATTGCTGAAAATCTGGAGCTTCATAACCGCGACAAGCGCAGCAAGGCTGATATTGAAAAGCGTGTCTGCGAGATGCTCGAACTGGTCGGCATCCCTTCTCGCAGGCGAAACGAGTATCCGCATCAGTTTTCCGGAGGCATGAAACAGCGTGTCGTCATCGCGATGGCGCTCGCCTGTTCCCCGGAGCTTTTGATTGCCGACGAGCCGACAACGGCGCTCGATGTGACAATACAGGCGCAGGTACTTGCAATGATGGACGAGCTGAAGGAACAGCTCGGCACCTCTATGATCATGATCACGCATGACCTCGGCGTCGTAGCGCAGACCTGTGACAAGGTCGCGATCATGTACGCCGGCGAGATCATCGAGTACGGCACAATTTATGACCTGTTCGAAGGCGACCGGCATCATCCATACACGGTTGGCCTGTTTGGTTCGATCCCAGATCTTTCGGCGCACAAAAATCGCTTAACGCCGATTGACGGTCTTATGCCCGACCCAACCGCTCTGCCAGGGGGCTGCAAATTCCATCCGCGCTGCCCGCAGTGTATGGAAATCTGTAAAACGCACCGCCCTCCCCTCTATAAGTCGGGCACGCACCACATTAGTTGTCATCTTTTCGCAAAGGAGGAGCAGGCATGAGCGTCTTACTCGAAACCGTAGGACTGAAAAAATACTTTCAGACAGCCGCCGGCAAGCTGCACGCTGTCGACGATATCAATCTGAAAATCGGCAAGGGCGAAACGCTTGGCGTTGTCGGTGAATCAGGATGCGGAAAATCTACGCTCGGTCGCGTTATTCTGCGCCTTCTCGAAGCGGACGCGGGCCAAATCCTGTTTGAAGGAAAGGATATTTTGAAGCGGACGAAAGCTCAGATGAAGGATGTGCGCACACAGATGCAGATCATCTTTCAAGATCCATATTCAAGCCTGGACCCGCGTATCAGCGTTATTGACCTGATCCGAGAGCCGATGGTCGTCAACAAACTGTACGGCGGCCGCGCCCAAACAGAACAGCGCGCGCTGGAGCTTATGGATAAGGTGGGATTGGCGCGCAGGCTTGCAAACGCTTATCCGCATGAATTGGACGGAGGACGCCGCCAGCGCATCGGCGTGGCGCGCGCTCTGGCAGTCAATCCAAAATTTATTGTCTGCGACGAACCGGTTTCCGCGCTTGATGTGTCCATCCAGGCGCAAATTTTGAACCTGCTGATGGATTTGCAGGACGAGCTTGGTCTGACCTATCTGTTCATCACACACGATTTATCTGTTGTGCGGCATATCTCAAATGAGATTATGGTCATGTATCTTGGGCAATGTATCGAGCGCGGCCCATCAGCCGAAATTTTTGAGCGCCCCCTTCATCCTTACACCAGGGCGCTGCTCAATGCCATCCCCCACCCCGATCTGCGTATGCGCAGCCAGAAACTACAGATCATCCGCGGCGAGGTTACAAACCCGATTGAGCCGAAGCCGGGATGCCGCTTTGCTGCCCGGTGCGATCGGTGCCATGAGGGTTGTACCGCAGCCGACCCGGCGCTGCGCGAGGTTTCGCCGGGACATTTTGCGGCATGTACGCTCTATGACGAAGGACGGGATGGCACATGAAGCTCAATGAAAAGCACCATGCCGCGATTGTGCTTGCTTTTTACCGCGCCCTGCGCGACGAATACGGTGAAACAGGGCTGCTCGCCTTTTCCATGGCACAGCGCCTTTACGGTGAACAGCGCGGCCGGCGTATGGCTCTGCGCGCCCTGCGCGACGGGCACAAGCTCGGCTACACGGAATACTTTGCTTACAGCGAATGGGAATGTACACCCGAGTTTTTTGATGTGACAATGGACGCGCGTCCCGGCTGCGTGGATGAATGTGTCACCCGCTGCCCATGGGCAGACGTGTTTCGCGCCGCCGGAGAGCCGGAATGCGGCGAACGCTACTGCGCGGACATCGACCGGTCGATTGTGCGCGGCTTTAACCCTGAGCTGCGCCTTGATCTTGACGAAACGCAGCACAGCGGCGGCGCCTGCCGTTTTCATTTCCGAGACGAAGGCGTCACCCCGGACCTGTTCGAAAGCGGCGATGCGCTTAAAAAAGGGGAAACCATCCTGCCGTTCACGTACCATTGCGCCCATGTCTGGCGCGCTTATTGCGACATTATATCGGACGTGTTCGGCGACGCTGGCTGTACGCTGATCAGCCATGTGCGCGGGGATTTGCACAAAGCGTATGGAGATGCATTTTTTAAAGCGCTCGATACGTTTTCGGAAATGGATTTTAACCGCCTGCCGGTTTTCACAACGGATTGATCAACCGGCATGGCCGAATGGCGGTGTGTCCGCTGTACGAGGCCTATTATCAAAAATATCAAACAGGCCCTAAAAAGAACCGCCCTTCATCGGGCGGCCAATCGGAGGAAAGCAATGATACAGAAAGCATCTCCCCATGACGTCATTGTCATCGGCAGCGGGGGCGGCGGACTGCGCGCCGCTATTGGCGCGGCCGAAGCCGGCGCGCGCACGCTTGTAATCTCGCGCGGAAAAGCGAACCGCAGCGGCGCGACGCTGCTTGCGGGCGCGAATATCAGTGCCGATATCGCCTGTGACGGTGCAAGCCTGTCCCGACTTGGCATCAGCGACTGCAACAAAAATGATACGCGCGAGGCATGGTTTTCCGACCTGCTGCATGAAGGATTCTTTCTCAATAACCAGGAACTGGTATCGCTGTTTGTGGAAACAGCGGCCGATCGTGTGGAGGAGCTGGTTCATTGGGGCATGAAGGTCCGCGGCATGGAGGGAAAACGTGAATTGTCCGTCTTTGGTTCGGACATTCTCGATACGCTGTACGCCAAAGCCAAGGCCTGCGGCGTTGAATTTATGGAGGATACCGTATTCTGTGACCTTGTGACGGAAAATAAGACGGTCGCAGGCGCTGTATGCCTCGGTCTCTACTCTGGCGAACTGCTCTATTTACCGGCAAAAGCGGTCGTCCTTGCGACAGGCGGCGCGCACAATGTTTTCCCGGTCAACAGCGGCTCGACCGATCTGTGCGGCGAAGGACAGGCCGCTGCGCTGCGCGCCGGCGCGGAGCTTGTTGACATGGAAATGGTATCCTTCTGTCCGACAGTTACGCTGTATCCATCGATGTACCGCGGCAATATCCTGCCGTATATCTTCTTTTCGACCGGCTATGGCAATCTGCGCAACAAGTATGGAAAAACCTTTACAGACAAATATCTCTCCAAAAAGGTGGAGCGTCTGGCGCTGGACAGCGAATGGAACAAGATGCTTCTGTCTTACGCCATTCAAAGTGAAATCAACGCTGGAAAGGGCACGCGCACCGGCGGCGTATACTTCGACCTTGATTTGTATCCAAAGGAAATCCTTGAGGAGCTTTACACAGACCTGCCGCCGCTGAAAACGGGTATCTATGCGGATATCATGAAAATCCTTGAGGCGGGACGCGCTCTGACGGTTACTCCGGCAGCGCACTATTTTGAAGGCGGCGTCCATGTTAATACAAATATGGAAACCGCTGTGCGCGGACTCTATGCGGCCGGCGAATGCGCCGGCGGGATGTTCGGCGCCAACCGTGTTTCCGCTGCGACAACGGAAATGCTTGTCGAGGGCGCGCGTGCAGGCAGCAGCGCCGGCGCCTACGCGCGCGAAGCCGGCTTGGCCGCCGCATCCAGCGATACGCTCGCTGCAATAGAATCCGAGCTGCTCCGTCCGTTTGCAAACAGCGGACCGCGGCCCGGCACGCTCAAAAAAGAGATTCAGGATATTGCCGGCGGCTGTCTGACTGTAATCCGCAGCGGTGAAAAACTCGAACAGGCGCTTGGACAGTTGAATGACATGCAGGACAACGCACTCGGACAGATCGGCGTCACAGATCAAAACCGTATCTGTAACCGCCAATGGCTTGATTACCTCGAAGCGCGCAGTATGCTGCTCACGGCGCGGGCAATTGTCCGTTCTGCCCTGCTGCGCAGCGAAAGCCGGGGCGTCCATATCCGGGAGGATTGTTTTGTGACCGACAATCAGGCGTTCTTTAAAAATACAGTCATCGAAAATACATCGCTTGCCAGCCGGCTGGACGACGTTAAAACGCCGTATATGCAGGCGCCGCGTGAGCGGATGCCCTACATCGACTATATTGAGCAGGTTGTCGAGAAGCTGAACTGACCGGCAAAATCAGCCGCAGATACAGGAGGAATCCGATGAGAACCATCGCTACAACGATCCGGCGGTACAGCGCGGAAAAGGGCGCTTATTCGCAGGAATATACCGTCCCGGTGGACGAGCACGAGGTCCTGTCCGTTATGAATGTGCTGGAATATATTTATACACATTTGGACGATACGCTCGCATTCTTTTCGCATGCGGCCTGCAAGCAGGCGGCATGCGGAAAGTGCCTGATCAAAATCAATGGGAAACCGCGCCTGGCCTGTAAAGAGCGCGCCGATACGGACGAGCTGCTGCTCGAACCGGCAGGCAAAACGGTTATCCGCGACCTGATCAGCAAATAGCGTCGATTCAGAAAAGGCGTACCCAACCGCTGGTTGGGTACGCCTTTTTCCATTTCCGCGGCCTTATTTTCAGCGCGCGCCTTCCAGGCCATACAGCAGCGCATTGATAATCGCGGCGGCAACGTTGCTGCCGCCCTTGCGGCCGCGCGCAACAATATACGGCACATCCGTTTTCAGGATCAGTTCCTTTGATTCGACAACGTTTACAAAGCCGACCGGAACGCCGATGATCAGCGCCGGATGCAGTTTCCCCTCCCCGATCAGCTCATAAAGGCGAATCAGGGCCGTCGGCGCGTTGCCGACAGCAAAAATGAACGGGCGCTTCAGCGCACACGCCTTATCCATGCAAGCAGTCGCACGTGTTGTACCGTTTGCACGCGCGGCTTCGGCAACATCTTCGTCAGACATAAAGCACAGCGTCTCCCCACCGAATCGCGCAAGGCTTTTTTTGTTGATGCCCGCGCGTGCCATCTGTGTATCGGTAACAACCGGTACGCCGGCGGACAGCGCAGCGCGGCCCGCTTCTATCGCGCCCGGCGAAAAGACGAGGTTCTGTGCATAGTCAAAGTCAGCCGTCGTATGGATCACGCGCCGAACGATCAGGTCGGTTTCTTCATCGAGACGAACGCCCTGTGCGTCAAGCTCCTGTGCAATCATCTCAAAGCTGCGGCGCTCGATGTCCGCAGGCAGCATGGTTTCAAATGGATACGTCATACGCGCCCCCTTACATCTCAATGCCGCGCCGCGCCGAAACGCCCCGGTCATACGGATGCTTGACTTTTTTGATTTCGGAAACATAATCAGCAGCCTCAATCAGCCAATCCGGCGGATTTCGCCCGGTCATCACAAGCTCGAGCCGCTCCGGCTTTTGCTCCACAAGGCTGCGCAGCAAATCCTCGTCGATGAGCTGACAGGACAGCGCGCCCATCACCTCGTCGAGCACCAGCAGGTCGCACGCGCCGGCGCGCGCCTGCTCAACGGCGGTGAGCAAATTTTTTGTATTGAGATCATACGTCTGCTGCAATTCACGCTCATCCATCTGAAACGTAAATTTTTCACTCGCCTTGCCGCGCAGCACCGTAATGCCCGGAATATGTGCGAGCGCGCGCAGCTCTCCGGTTTCCTGACCTTTGAGAAACTGCACCAGCAGCACCTTCATCCCACAGCCCGCCGCGCGTACCGCCAGGCCGGTTGCGGCTGTTGTCTTTCCCTTACCGTCGCCGCAGTAAATATGAATAAGCCCTTTCATATGCCTTCCTCCAAAATACGGTAAATTTTTTTCATATTGAGGTGTTCACGCGCCGCGTTTGCCAACAGATCATACTGCGCCTGCCGGTGCGATGCAGCGTCGAAGGCTGTGACAGCATCCGCATCCAAACCTTTGGCCGCACACAGCGCGGTAATCAACCCTTGTACGCTTTCCTCACGGTCGAACAGTCCATGTACATACGTACCATATACATTTTGGCAGGCGCAGCCATCAACCTTTTCTCTGCCGTCGAGCGTACGCAGACAGGTTAAAGGCGCGGCGGAATCCGTGCGCCCCATATGAATCTCATACCCTTCGACCGGCGCGCCGGAAAGCCCCGCCAACAGACCGCTGGCCGGCGCGAATGTACCTGTGACACGTTCGCGCGTCTTTTCACGGGCAAAAACGGTATCGACCGGCAACAACCCGATTCCATCAAGCGCACCGCCGTGCTCCACGCCGTCGGGATCGCACAGCGTCCGCCCGAGCATCTGGTAGCCGCCGCAAATTCCCAATACAGGGCCGCCGGACGCAGCATGCTTTTTAATCAACGCTTCAAGTCCGCTTTGACGCAGCCACAAAAGATCGCTCATTGTATTCTTGGTGCCCGGTAAAATCACAAGGTCGGGCGTTCCAAAATCACAGACACGCCCGACATAGCGCACGGAAACGCCGCCGACCAGCTCCAGGGGATTGAAATCGGTAAAGTTTGAGATATGCGGCAAACGCATCACCGCGATATCAACGGCCTGCGCAGCACGGCGCTCTGCCAGCCGGTCCGAAAGGCTGTCCTCATCGTCGATATCGACATGCAGATACGGCATCACGCCGGCGACCGGCACGCCGGTGATCTCCTCAATCATGGAAAGCCCTGGGGCCAGAATTGTTTTATCCCCGCGGAATTTATTGATCACAAGGCCCTTGACAAGCGCGCGTTCCGCCTCCTCCAAAAGGAGCATGGTTCCGGCGAGCGATGCAAATACACCTCCGCGGTCGATATCCCCGACCAACAGCACAGGCGCGCGGACAAGCCTGGCCAGCCCCATATTGACGATATCATCCGCCTTCAGATTAATTTCAGCCGGGCTGCCCGCACCCTCGATGACAATAATATCATACTGTCCGGCCAGCTTATCATACGCCTTTTGAATCTCAGGTATGAGCGTGCGCTTCATTTGAAAATATGCGGCCGCGCTCATATTTCCGCGCACCTCGCCATTCACAATCACCTGCGAGCCTGTGTCGCTGGACGGTTTGAGCAAAATGGGATTCATCCAGACAGAAGGGGCGATTCCGGCGGCCTGCGCCTGCACAGCCTGAGCGCGGCCCATTTCAAGACCGTCGTCCGTAATAAATGAATTGAGCGCCATATTCTGTGATTTAAACGGCGCAACTGTATAGCCATCCTGTGCAAAAACACGGCAAAGCGCCGTTGCAAGCAGACTCTTTCCCGCGCTTGAAGCCGTTCCCTGCACCATAATTGCCTGCGCCATCGTCACATTTCCCCCAAAACGGCGCCTATAGCCGCTATCAATTGTTCATTTTCATTATGCATTTTAACTGCTGCTCGATAGAACCGATTATCGAGTCCACGATAATTTCCGCAGGGTCGGATCATAATGCCGCGTTCAGCCAACCGCTGTTCCAAATCCCGGCAGGCATTCAGTTTAAAAAAGATATAATTGGCCCGTGAGCCGAACACCACTGCGCCGATTCCGTCAAGCGCCTGGGTTAAATATCCGCGTTCCTGCCGGACAATCTGGCGGACGCGCGCCACATATCCTTCGTCGGCAAGCGCCGCCACCCCCGCGATCTGTGCGGGAACAGATATATTCCACGGAGGCTCGCAAATACTCATCGCGTGCAGCCGTTCCCCATCCGCGCAAAGCAAATATCCCAGGCGCAAGCCCGCCAGAGCATACAGCTTTGTAAAGGCCCGCAAAATTGCCAGATTGGGATAAGCTGCCAAAAATTCTTTCATTGTCTGTGTGTTCGGATCGTCGAGAAATGAAATGAAGCATTCGTCAATCAGTAAAACCACCCTGCACGCCTCGCAGCGTTTTAAAATACGTAAAAGCAGCGCCTGATCAGCAGGTTGTCCCGTTGGATTATTGGGATTGCAGAGGATCACCACATCCAGCGCAGGATTAATTTTTTTTATAATGGTTTCTGTCAGTCTAAATGCGTCCTTTTCATACAATGTGTGATACGATATGCTGCATCCTACAGCCGCCAATGCACGCTCATATTCTGAAAAGGTTGGCGCAAGCGTCAGTGCGCGGCGCGGCCGAAGCGCCTGAACAAATCGAAAAATCAAATCTGCAGCGCCATTTCCAAAATGAATCCAATCTTTTGGAACCGCCTCATGCTGTGCGAGTGCGGCGGTCAGATCTCGGCAGAATGGGTCCGGATAATTGTCCCATGCTTCCATCGATGCGACCAGAGCATGCCCGACTGTTTCGGGAAGCCCAAGCGGACTGATATTCGATGAAAAATCGAGCGCCGCGCGGCGGCCATAAAGATCTCCACCGTGTGCCGTTCTGTCCATACAAAACAACCTCCCTCATTCTTCGATTCTCAAACAGTCCCTTGACTGTCCACATAATCAGTATCAGTGGATGCGCAGTGTGCGGCAACTGTTTTTAAAGCAGAATCGCAGCAGCCATTCGGACGCCCATGAATAAAACCAACGCCAAAACAGAAGCGCCATACATCAGCCGGCAGGTGCGCGGAATATCCTGCGCGCAGACCGGGCGAATGAAATCCCCGATCGTCGGCTTTCGATGCAGAACACCACCATAATACGCGTCGCCCGCCAGACACACGCCGAGCGCGCCCGCACATGCGGCTTCTGTCTGCGCGCTGTTGGGACTGGCATGTTTTCTGCGGTCGCGCCGCCAGATGCGCGCGGCGCCGCGCGCGTCCAGCCCAAGCGGAGCAGCCGCCGCGATCATCAAAAGCGCCGACACACGTGCGGGAATCCAGTTGAGCAGATCGTCCAGCCGCGCGGACCAGCGTCCGAAGTCCATGTAGCATTCATTTTGATAGCCAACCATCGAGTCAAGCGTGTTGACTGCCTTGTAGAAAAAGCCAAGCGGGGCGCCTCCAAGCGCAAGAAAGAACAGCGGCGCGATCACACCGTCAGACGCGTTTTCCGCTACTGTCTCGACGGCCGCCTTTGTCACCCCACTTTGCGTCAGATCCTCTGTATCGCGTCCAACGATCATCGACACAGCCCGCCGTGCGGCAGGCAGATCGTCCGCATTAAGAGCGTCGTAAACACGCAAGCTCTCGATACACAGATCCTTTGCAGCGATCAACTGATAGCACATCAAAGTCTGTAAACACAATGCAAGCCATCGGTTCACATGGCCAGCGCACCACAACAGAATCCATGCAGCGGCCGCGCAGGCGACCGGAACCATGAATGCCAATACAGCCCCGGCCATGCGGCGGCCCTTTGGCGTATCGGGAAAAACACGGCGCAAAAACGGCTCGGCCTGTGAAATCAGCCATCCGATCAGCCGGACAGGATGCGGCAGCCAATGCGGATCGCCAAAAAATACATCCAGCAGAAACCCAAGCGCCACCGTCCAAATGCAGTCAAACAAACCGCTTCATCCCCCTATTGGCTGAATATCAAAAAGCGCCTGTTCGCGTATCCACGCGTCAGATGTTGTTTTTGCGGCCCATCCGCATAAGGGAGCTGCCTGCCAGGCATAAAAGCTTTGCGCCTCCCGAGCGTTTGCATATCGCTCCAGGATCGCCATCAGCGTGCCGCCGTGCGCAACGAATGCGGCGCGCGCGATTTTGTCGCGTATGCACAGGCGGACAGCATGTCCGAACGCCGCACAGCAGCGCGAGCGAAACGCCGCTGCGCTTTCGCCGCCGGGCGGCGCGTCAAGCTCACCCGCAATCCAGGCCCGATACCGGCTGTCGCCGCAGAGCTGCGCATATTTTTTCCCTTCGAACGCTCCGAAATCACATTCGCGCAGATCCTCCAAAATGAGCGGTTTGCAGCCGCCGAACAACAACTGCGCCGTCTGCCGGCATCGGAGCATCGGGCTTATATAGACGCGCTCCACCTGCGGATAACTTGGAATGGGAACGGGCAGCGGCTGCATAATCGGTTCATCGGTGCGGCCAATATAACGTTTTTCCAAATTTCCGGGCGTCGGCGCGTGCCTGATCAAAAGCAGCTCCATGTCAGGCATCCTTGAGGATTGTCGGAATTCCCGCATAAACGCGCACCACACGCGCGCTTTGCTCTGCGAGCGCACAGCAGATGCGTCCAACCTGTTCGCGCCACGCACGTTCAAACGCATCGACCGGCACAACGCCGCAGCCGACTTCATCACAGATGATCGTAAGATCGGGATGTGCCGCCGCACCATTTAAAATGATCTGCCGCGCATCCTGGCCGGCCTGCATCAGCCGCCTCACCAGCAGATGAAGCCGGGCAAGGATGGGCTGGTCAAACGCCGCATTGAACGGACAAACTCCGCCGTCACAGATATGAGCCGCTCCTAAGCCTGTCTGACTGAGCGCATAAGCGCGCTTGCCCTGGGCGCGCCCTCCGATGATTAGCGTCATAAGAAACCTCCCCCGCGCCGCTGGCGCTTTTGTTGATTTTCATATCCGCAGAATTTGAACCAGCACGGCAGCCACAAGCATTGCCAGTTCGCAAAGCTGCAAAAACCATCCTGCCAGATCGCCGGTGATACCGCCGAACTGCCGAAGCGACATGCTGCGATACCAGATAAATACAAGTGCCGCCGCCGCGCAGCAGGCCGCGCCGGCAACCGGCGCACAAGCAACCATTGCCGCCGCGCAGAGCGCGGCAAATGTTATGAGAACTGTGCGCACACGCGCCCGGTGCGCCGCATTTGCAAACTGCGCGGCCAGCCCGCTTGTTTTCGCACATGGAAATGTTACGACCGAAAGGCCGCTTAATACGCGCGACTGTACGAATCCGATGCAGAGCGCGGCTGTGGCGCGCGGTGAAAATACATGCTGCATCCATAGTCCGAACAGAATCAGCAGATACAGGCAGCAGCCCATAACTGCAAACGCGCCTGTGTGCGGGTCCCTGAGAATTTCCAGCTTTCGCTCCCTGGAGGCGTGTGATGCAAGCGCATCGACCGTATCGCAGAAGCCGTCGAGATGGATTCCGCCTGAAACCAGTACCGGCAGCGCCGTGCAGACGACAGCGGCCAAAGGCGCGCCAACTCCAAATTGCCGGCAAAGCCACAGCCAACACCAGATTGCCGGCCCGGTGACAACCCCGACCAGCGGGAAAAAACACATCACATAACGCATGTTTTCCTCACGCCATTCGACACGCGGGACCGGGATGGATGAATACATAGAAAAGGCGGTTGCCAGCGACCGTAAAAGCTGCCTCATCCGGCTCTCTCCCCCTCATTTTTGTGGATAACCGGTATACCGCAGACAACCTCGATCACCCGATGCGCACGCTGCGCGACCGTGCGGTTGATTTCGCCGAGCACATCCAGATAACACAGTGTCTCGGGGGCATATGCTTCACCGTCTGAAAACAGCTCGTTGGAGACGATCACCACATCGCGCGCCTGCGCGCACAGCGCGTCAACGCCGTCAAGGATCGCGCTCACAGCGGCCTTGCCCGCGCTGCCTTCACCGAACAGCTCGTTGGCCGCCAGATTCGACATACACTCCAGTAAAACGGCGTTTGTCCCACACGGCAGGCGCAGCCCTTTTAAATCATGGTACCGTTCAATCGTCGAAAACCTGCGGTCGGCGCGCGCCGCACGGTGCTTTTCAATGCGCGCGACAGACTCTTTATCAAGCGGCCGCATCGTAGCGATATAGACGCGAGGCCCATCACATGCAGCGGCAAGCCGTTCCGCATATTCAGATTTGCCACTCGCTGCGCCGCCAGTCACCAGCGTCAGCATGGAAGCGTCCCCGCAGTCTCGTCAAACGGCTGATAAGCGTCGATGGCAATATCGTCAAATGTACTCATATCCGTATAGACTGCAACCGCTGCATCCAAAAGGCCGAGCGCCGCAACAGCACCCGTGCCCTCTCCCAGACGCATCCCGGCCGTAATCATGGGGCGTTTGCCGAGCGTCTCCAACACCATACGCGCGGCAGGCTCGTCCGATAAATGCGTTGCAAGCGCGTATCCGGCGGCGTCTGGGCACAGGCGCGCGGCCGCCAGCGCCGCGACGGCAGAGATGAAGCCGTCGATCAGCACCGGGATTTTGCAGGCGGCGGCGCCGAGAAATAAACCCGTCATCCCAGCCAGATCGAATCCGCCGACCTTTGCGATCACATCGACCGGGTCGTTCACGTCCGGCCGGTTCACAGAGATCGCACGTTTAATCGCGTCGATTTTACGCATAAGCCCCTCTGCGGATAGCCCCGCGCCGCGCCCTGTGACCTCCGCGGATGAACGTCCCATCAGAACGGAAGCAACGGCGCTTGAAGTGGTCGTGTTGCCAATCCCCATCTCGCCGGTTGCCAGAATATCATATCCGTCTCGCTTGAGCTTTTCAGCAAGCGAAGCGCCAAACAAAAGCGCGTCAAGCGCCTGTGCCCTCGTCATCGCCGGTCCGCGCGCGATATTGCCCGTCCCATAGGCGATTTTATGAACAAGCAGGCCGTCGGCCAGGTCGCGCGCGACGCCGATATCAACCGGAAGCACATCACAGCGCATGGCGCGGGCGATGGCGCAGACGCTTGTTTTCCCGCTGACAAGGTTTTCAGAGACGACGGCTGTCACCTCCTGGCCTGTCTGCGTCACGCCTTCTTCGACGATACCGTTGTCCGCGCAGAATACGACGACACATCGCCGGTCCAAACGCACCTGAGTATTCCCTCGGATACCGGCGATCTCTACCACCGCATCCTCAAGAAGCCCAAGGCTTCCGAGCGGCTTGGCGATGCTGTCCCACCGCCTTTTGGCAAGCGACCTTGCCTCTGCGGACGGCGGCTGGATCGCTGCCAGAAGCTGTTCGAGCGTCAAAGCACTGGCCCCCTTTCATGATAAGCGCGCGACGCCTCCAAAAAGCGCGCAGCAGCAGATGGATTCCCCGCCAGATAGAGATGAGGAAATCCGGCATAAATGGACGGACCTGCATGGACACAATTCCACTGAAGGTCACGATATGGCTTTTGCGCTGTAAACGCGTCGCCAGCATCTGTACTGTCCCAGTAATGAAATGAATGGGCATACAGTGTTTCGCCCGCATAACAAAGCATATTGTCGCGGCGGGCCGTCAGCGCCGCGTAGCCAAACCGGACGGGACGGGACGTGCGAAACGCGTCGGCATTGATGATACCCGCCATCGGGTACCGTTCGCCGTCCATCCCTTCAAGCGTCCTGTGCAGATACAGAAAGCCGCCGCATTCGGCAATCAGCGGCATCCCGGCTGCGATCGCGCCGCGTACAGCGGCGCGCATGGAAACATTTTCTGAAAGACGTTTTGCATATAACTCCGGATAACCGCCGCCGAGCAAAAGGCCGCAGCATCCCATTGGGAGCGATTCATCTTCCAAAGGGCTGAACGAAATCAGGCGCGCGCCCATCTCCTGCAAAAGTGCGAGCGATTCCTCGTAGTAGAAGCAAAAGGCCGCGTCGCGCGCGACTGCAATAATTGGAGCGTCTAAGGAGAGCGCGGCCTCCAGCGGCTTAAAGACCAGCGGCGGGGCCGACTGCGCGAGCGCCGCAAGCGTCGCAAGATCGATTGTCTGTTCCGCCTGCACCGCCAGCGCGTCCAGCTTTTGCTGTAAGTTGTGGGTTTCCTCCGCCGTCACCAGTCCAAGATGCCGGCTTTCAAACACGCAGTCCTTCATCGGCGGCAGATAACCGAGCACCGGTACGCCGCAGGACTGTTCAATTGCAGCTTTTATCCCAGAATAGACCGCTGGCGGACAGCGATTTAAGAGCACGCCGCGAATCCGGCTGTCAGCCTGAAAGGTCATAAAGCCCTTGATGAGCGCGGCGGCGGACAACGCCATCCCGCGGCAGTCCACAACAAGGACAGCCGGCGTGGCGGTCGCGCGTGCCAACGCACAGGAGGACGCTTCGTCCGTACAGGCCACGCCGTCATAATAGCCCATAACGCCTTCAATCAGTGCAAGCTGCGCCAAATCCGCGCAACGCGCCAAATTGCGGCGCACAGTATCCTCATCGGACAGAAAAAGGTCCAAATTTGCAGAATAGTTGGCGCCAACACTCTCGCGATGAAACATCGGGTCGATATAATCCGGCCCGCATTTAAACGATGCAACCGTCTCGCCGGCTTTGAGCCAGGCGCGCAGAATCGCACAGGTCATGGTCGTTTTCCCGCTTCCCGAGGACACGGCCGTGAGCAGAAAACGCGCAAGCGGTTTAGCCGTCATCTGTATGGCCCCCCGCGCTTAAAATATAAACCGGATTTTGACCCATCATCATATGGCTGTGCCCAATCGTCCGCGCCTTGGCGACCGTCACCTGTATGATCTCCGGTTCCTCCAATTTGAATTGCTCAAAACACGCCAGAGCCGAATGCACCGTCTCCAATGTAATAGCGTTGACCACGACACGCGCGCAGCGGTTTTTCCCCAGCGCAATCTGTATAACTTCATTCAGCGCGCCGGATGAGCCGCCGACGAATACCGCATCCGGCGCCGGCAAACCCGCCAAGACCTCCGGCGCGCTGCCGCTGACAATCTCAAGGCGGCCGACGCTGAGACGCCGCTTGTTTTCTTCGATCAATGCCGCGGCTTTTTCATTTTTCTCCACTGCGTAAACCATTCCTCCACGCAGTACACGCGCTATTTCCAGAGCGACTGAACCGGTCCCTGCGCCGATATCCCATACGATCCACTCCGGTTTCAGCCCAAGCTTTGCAATCGATACGGCGCGGACCTCCGCTTTTGTCATCGGTACATCGCCGCGTGTAAACATATCATCCGGCAATCCATGCGTTACAGAGGAGGGCATCGCACGTCTGTTTTCTACCAACATCACACACAGGGACGAGAAGGTCTGTCCGGAAAGTTCCTGCGCCGTCCCCTGAACAACCCTTTCATCCGCATAAGAAAGGCGTTCCCCCACCGATACATATACGCTGCCAAGCCCAACTTCCGTCAGCTCCGCACACAAATTTTGCACACTGTTTTCCCCGCCGGTCAACACAAAGACGCGTCTGTGACAGCGCACTTCATCGGGCAGGCTTCCGACGCGTCCATGCAGGCTGACAACCTTCACATCATCCCAAGATGTTTTAAGTCGTGCACAGAAATATTGTAAGCTGCTGATCCCGGGGAAAAAAGTTATCTTTGCACTGTCAAGCATCTGAGAAAGCTTTTTTGCGATGCTGTAAAATCCCACATCCCCGGACGCGAGCACAGCCACAGGGCCGGGTCCGGCATAGGTGCGCAAGACTGACAGCGCCTGCTCTGCGGTATTCGCCTGCGCAGTTTCCACCATCCCCTCAGCAAACTCCTCCAGCAGGCGGCGCGCACCGATCAACAGACGGCTGCGGTCAATGGCTGCGCGTGCCTGTCCGGTCAGAAGCTCTGGATTTCCCATCCCAACGCCGATCAAATAAATATTCATCATTTCCCCCAGCTTAATCAAACGGCTCCTGTTTCTGATTTAAAAGCGACTTCATGTCGGGTATCATCCGCTCCACGGCCGCCTTATCACCATATATCCCGATCGTGAGCAGCGGTCCATCCAATACCGTTGGGATACAAAACGCTCCTTCTGGCGGGGCAGCCACACATTCCGCCGGTATTCCAGCAGAATGTGCTTCCTTGCAGATCGCCCGGTCAATCTCCAGGTTGCCTGTTGCTGCGGACACCAGCTCGCATCCCGCGCAATCGCCCTGCATATATGACCGGCGCAGAATGGTAACACCAAGCGCCTCCAATTCCGGAGATGGATGCGCTGAAACGACCGTTAGAGCACCGCAATACGGCAGCAGCGCGGCGGCACGTGCAACGGCGGCAGCGCCGCCGCCGAAAAGCGCGATTTTGCTGTTTGTCAAATTGACAAACAGCGGAAACCGCCGTGCGGCGGTTCCCGAGCCTTCGGACGCCGTGCGCGGCTGAAGGCCAAAATCGCGCGTCAGCCGCTCCACAAGCTCGTTATAAGTCAATCCAACCTCCGTGCGCGGCCGGCCGATCACCACCGCAATCGCACCAGCATCGCGCGCGGCTCCAAGCTTTTCAGCGAACCCACCCGCACCGCCGGACTCCTTTGTTACAACAATCGACGCACCGATCTGACGCATCATTGCACTATTCAGCTCGCGCGTAAACGGCCCCTGCATCGCAATGATATTCTGTATCCGGTATCCAAGCGCCAGACATCGCTGTATTGATTCGGCAGAGGGTAAAACACGAGGGAAAATCCGTTCCTGATAATCCGTCAAATGAACAAAAGCGTCAAGCTCTTTCACACCTGTCGTCAAAAGAACTTTCCCGGTCGCCGCAGCCAGCACCTCGGCAGCCTGCGCTGCATCCTCCACAAAAACACAGCCGTCATCTGGCATATCTGACGGCCGAATCAAACGCAGATAAGGTGTCCCGGTTTCCTCGCAGGCCGCATGAATATGGTCTGTCGCCAGTACAGCATATGGATGTGTCGCATCGATTACACAATCCAATTGCAGCGATTTGAGCAGCGCCGCTATGTCGGATGTATCCAACCGCTTTGACAGCACTTCAACACCTTCGGGCAGCAGCATTTTGCCATATTCTGTAGCAACGCTTGCACAAACGGATGCGCCGCAGGCATTCAGATACTCAACAAGCCGGCGACCTTCGCTTGTCCCGGCAAACACCAGAAAATTAGCCATTGCATCCCCCTGCTTCATCAAAACGTACCGTCCAATCGCTCACAGCAATAGCCGTCGTAACGCCGTCCTCAGCCCATTTTCCGGCAATCAGCCGTCCATGTGAGGCATAAACCGCAGCGCGTTCGCACACATTGTCGACGCCTGTAACATCCTTTACAAAAGAGGATGGCGTAAAATGCCCCTCAACCGCCGCCAAATCGGATGCAGGTACACATTCCAATGGCAAACTGCGCGAAGCACAAAACGCCTGGATACATGCCTCATCCTGTTTCAAATCAATTGTGGCAAGCCGGCAAACAGCATCCTCCGAAATTCCTGCGCGTGAAAGCGCATTTAAAACAACCCTTTCAAAAACATCTGGTTTCACGCCCCTGCGGCATCCAACGCCCACAGTTACAATTCGCGGCTCCAAATGAAGCGTCTGTTCAAACGGATTTTGATGCCTGTCCAGGGTTACATAGACGCCAAGCGGCGCCGAACCTTTTATCAAGCCGGCCGGCAACGGTCCGGCCACAGGAAAATCACTGCGAAAACCAACTAATTTTCGGTCAAGCAGCGCGGCCGATACCGATTTGGCCAATGTGCGCTCACAGATGTACAGATTTTGTTTTACAGCCCACACATCGACGGCAAACAAACCCGATAAATCTGTCGCCGTTGAAATCACCGGCGTACCGCCGACAGCCGCTGCGACCTGCGACGCCAATTCGTTCGCCCCGCCGACATGCCCGGAGAGCAGCGCGACTGCAAACCTGCCTCGTTCGTCAATAGAGACAACAGCGGGATCTGTCATTTTATCACGAATATACGGCGCAATTGCACGAACCGCGATTCCACACGCGCCCACAAAAATGATTCCATCACTGTCAAATGCTGTACGCGTCCATTCCGAAAGGCTGCACAGCTCCTTTGAAACGCCGCTTTTTATTACGCGTATATCCAGCAGGGTATGCCCGTTTTTCTCCAAGGCCCTGGCGGCCCGCACCGCTAAATCTGCTCCCGCCGCTGTAAATGCGACGACCGACAGCCTCATTGGACAGACTCCCGGAAGCCGTGTGCAAAGGTTGGATCATAAAGCTTCGAACGGCTGTACTGTTTTCCAAGAAAGTCGCCGACCAAAATCAGCGCAAACTTGGAAATTCCATTTGCACGTGCGAGTTCCGGCAATTCGCCGACGGTTCCGATCACACGCTTTTCATCAGGCCATGACGCTTTATAGACAATCGCAGCCGGCGTATCCGCCGGATATCCGCCTTCCAGCAGGCGGTCGCGCAATCCCTCCAGCATACCGGCGCTTAAAAAGACAACCATCGCCGCGTGATGCGCTGCCAGCGAGGCGATCTCCTCACGTTCGGGCACCGGTGTCCGGCCCGCCATCCGCGTGATGATTACAGTCTGCGACACGTCCGGCAATGTATATTCCGCGCAGAGCGATGCAGCCGCGCCACAGAAGGAGCTGACGCCCGGCGTTACGTCATATGCAATCCCTTCCGCAGCAAGCTGATCGATTTGTTCACGAATTGCACCATAAATAGAAGGGTCGCCGGTATGCAGCCGCACAGTTGTTTTGCCGGCGGCTTCTGCGGCTTTCATGACTGAAAGCACTTGCTCCAATGTCATTTCGGCGCTGTTATGAATTTCACACCCCGGCTTTGTATTGTCAAGCAGCGCAGGATTTACCAGCGAACCTGCATAGATAACAACATCTGCCTGTGTCAGCAGACGGTGTCCCCGCAGCGTGATCAAATCAGGGGCGCCACAACCAGCTCCAACAAAATGAACCATACAGGGCCTCCTTTTTGTTTCTCTGTTAAAAACGGTCTGTGACCACAGTTTTCTCGGCGAAGCCATACAGCAGGAAATTCAGCCGATGTTTTAACCATCCTTCACGATCACAATAGAAAGATATTCTCCTGGATTATCCCATTCATCCAAGTTGTAAAATACACGCTCTCCAGGCAACCCACACCGCTGCACAATCCGGACATCTGTACGCCCGCACGCGCGCAGCGCGTCGATGGTTTGTTTTAGCGTTTTGCCGGATTTCATCAGCACCTTTGTACCGGGCAGATCAAGCGACTCAGCGACACCGCCATAAGCTGCCGGGATTAAATGCACAGGCAGTTTGGGTTCTGTCAGGCTTTCGCCAAGACGAGCGGCCGCCGCGCAGAAAGACGGTACGCCCGCCACCATCTTCGCTGTATAACCGCGCCCGATCACCCGACCGTGTAAATAACCGTAGGTTGAATAAATTGAAACGTCTCCAATGGTTAAAAAAGCGACGCTGCTTCCTTGTTTTAAATAATTTATAATTGTTTCCACAGCCTGTGCACGCGCTTTTTCCAATACGGCTGCATCATGTGTCATCGGCATATCAAGCGGAACAATTTCCTTCTGTGACAGTTCCGGAACAGCGGCACGCGCGATTTCCAACGCGACCTGCTCCCCGTTTTCTGAGGAACGTGGCACAGCAATCACATCGCAGGTACGGATAATCCGCACCGCTTTCAATGTCAAAAGTTCCGGGTCTCCCGGTCCGACACTGACGCCATAAAAAATACCATTCATTGTTGTTCCTCCATATTTCGGCGCATCCGGTCCATCATAGAACGCGCTCCATCCGTCATTCCAAGCACGCCGCGTGCATTGGAAAAAATCACAAGTTCCGCCGGCAAGGCACCTGCACGCCTGCAAAGATATATGCCAGCCCGTTCAGTGACGCTTTGCATCACCAGATTTAAAATTCCGGATTCTTCCAACAGATCGATCGCAGCATCCGTTGTAACGCACGCCATCAGTTTCATGCATATAGCGCGCGAAGCTCCTGCCAGAGCGGCATGCGCCGTTAAAATCTCCATACGCGCGTCCGCTGTGCGCGAATGCGTATCAAAAATCCCGCCGGCCAGCTTCACCAGCTTACCTATATGGCCTACCAGTAGCAGGCCCTCAAAGCGAAGCCGCACCGCGCAATCGACAGCTTCCCCGATATAATTGCTGCAAAGCACCGCCGGGCCGGACAGATGAAGCGTCTGGGCCGCAAACGTCTCCCCATAATTACCCGGCGTAACCAACAGGGGACCTGCCCATTGCGCCCGGCGTACATTCATTTCTGCACGGATTGTATCAATCAGGGCTGCCGTGCTCATAGGCTCCACGATGCCAGTTGTTCCAAGAATCGAAATTCCTCCCACAATACCAAGCCGTGGATTGAAGGTCCGCTGCGCGATTGCTTCTCCATCCGGAACTGTGATCTCAATATACGCACCGGCGCGGCCGCCGCGCCCGCCGTCGGCGAGCGCCTCGCGCACACAGCGCGCGATCATCAACCGCGGAACGCGGTTGATGGCGGCCGCGCCCACCGGCTGGTCAAGCCCCGGACATGTCACCCGGCCAACCCCCATGCCGCCTTCAATTACAATCTCAGGCTTTTCAGTCAACCGCACACTTGCATAGATCAATGTGCCGTCCGTCACATCGGCGTCGTCGCCCGCGTCCTTGCGCACCGCACAGCGTGCAAAACCATCGCCACAGGACGCATCCTCAACCTCCAGTACCAAGCGGATATCGTTTGGCGTCGTGACCGCCACCTGTTCAACCGCTTTGCCAGAAATCAGCATAACTGTTGCGGCCTTAGCGGCGGCGGCGGCACAGACGCCTGTTGTAAATCCGCAGCGCAGTTTCTTCGCGCCGCTGATTACATAGCGTTCCAGCGCCATATTTCCACCTCCGCAGCCGTCTGAACACACAAAAAGCCATCCCTCATCAGTCAGCGAGCGAATGGCATATGCATCCCGTCAATGGGATCCCTGCGGGATTGCCCGCGAACGTATTAAAGTTTAATGGAATTAAGCTCAAAAGTCAAGCGCCCCAACTGACACGGGCATATCATAAACTAAATAAGTGCGTCCATATACCGGATACACAAAGTATCATTTTTTCGGGAGGTTTTTATAATGACAACCGTATCATATAACCGTGAAAAGGCCGTCTCCTATGCAGAGAAATGGGCTTTTAGCCGCAACCCTCGCTATATGAGCTTTGATGGGATCGGCGGCGATTGCACCAGCTTTGTATCCCAATGCCTCTATGCCGGAAGCGGCGTTATGAATTATACGCCGGTTATGGGTTGGTATTATAACAGCGCCGCCGACCGTGCGCCCGCCTGGAGCGGCGTACCATATCTCTATCAATTTCTGACAGGAAACCGGTCTGTCGGTCCCTTTGCACATGAAGCTGCAATCGAGAAGCTGGAATTGGGAGATATCATTCAGCTTGGCGATGCTTCTGGCAAATGGTATCATTCCCTGTTGGTCTGCAAAGCGGGAGCAAATCCGTATGTGACAACACATACTTTTGACGCCTGGATGCGTCCGCTCTCCAGTTATACTTATGCAAATGCGCGCGGACTTCACATCGAAGGCGTGCGGAATTGGTAGTAGCCAGCATGTAAAATTCCAAATTAGGGGTTGACATCTGGAAAGATTCGTCGTATCATTGTATTAGTTTATTGATACAATAAAATTCATGGGGGTGATGAATTGGTATGGGAGCTAAAAAATGACCGGCCGATTTATGCGCAGCTGATCGATCAGATCAAGCTTCGGATCATTTCCGGCTTCTATCGTGCAGGCGACCGTTTACCATCCGTCAGGGATATGGCATCGGAAGCTTCCGTCAATCCGAATACCATGCAGCGGGCGCTCGCGGAGCTTGAACGTGACGGACTTGTTTACACGCAGCGCACAAGCGGACGCTTTATCACCGAGGATACCGAATTGATCCGCCAGGCAAAGGATTCTCTTGCCATGGAGCAGATCAAGGAATTTTTCCAGAAAATGAACGCGCTCGGTTATGATACGGCGCAAACAATTGCGCTGGTTGAGGCTGCCGCGAAGGAGGTTATTTAACTATGGACGCCATTCTGTCCTGTCATGGGTTGAGCAAATTTTATGGCAATGTCTGCGCACTGAGCAACGTCAGCCTGAATGTTGGCCGTGGGCGTATTGTCGGCTTGCTCGGCCCCAATGGAAGTGGAAAAAGCACGCTTATGAAGCTGATCAACGGTCTGCTGACACCATCGTCCGGCTCTTTGGAGGTCGCTGGTCTGCCAATTGGAACCGAGACGAAAAAAATTGTTTCCTACCTGCCGGAACGCACCTACCTCAACGATTGGATGCGCGTCTGTGATATTATCGGATTCTTTAAGGATTTTTACGCCGATTTTAATGAATCAAAGGCATACGACATGCTTTCGCGTTTGAATATCAATCCGCATGACCGCCTGAAAACCATGTCAAAGGGAACCAAGGAAAAGGTTCAGTTAATTTTGGTCATGAGCCGTGAAGCCCAGCTTTATCTGCTTGATGAGCCGATTGGCGGTGTCGACCCGGCTGCGCGCGACTATATTCTGAATACGATCCTCAATAATTATAACGAACATGCCACCATTATCATTTCAACACACCTGATCTCTGATATTGAACAAATTCTTGAGGACGTGATCTTCATCAATCGCAGCGAAATCGTCATGGCGGCCTCGGTCGATCAGATCCGCGAGGAAAAAGGCATGTCGGTCGACGCGCTGTTCCGGGAGGTATTCAGATGTTAGGAAAGCTTTTAAAATATGAATTCCGGGCAACCGGCCGCTTGTTTCTTCCGCTTTATGGAGCTTTGGTGATCTTTGCCCTGATCAATGCTTTGCTCCTGTCGTTTCGGGAGATACCGCAGCTTCCAGCCGTCCTTGCAATGCTTGTCTATATCCTGCTGGCAATTGCAGTTTTTGTCGTTACCTTTATCGTCATGATCCAGCGATTCTATAAAAACCTGCTGTCCGATGAAGGATACCTGATGTTCACGCTGCCTGTCAAAGCATGGTGTCATATCCTGTGCAAACTGATCGTTTCTACTGTATGGTTGATTGTCAGCATCGCGATCACGCTGTTTACAATTTTTATTATGATGTTCAATGCCAATCTGTTCCGCGCAACAGTCGAGCTTTGGAATATCGTGATGGCTGATCTCCTGCCTTATCTCGGTCCCCAGGAGTATCTGATGATCGTGGAATTTTTGGCAACCATGTTTATTTCGATCATCGGTTCCATTCTGGCCATCTACACCGCCATTTCGCTCGGCCATCTGTTCCGTCGTCACCGTATCCTGGCGGCATTTGGTGCATACATCGTACTGTCAATTGTTGAATCGCTTCTTTCAGAAATTATTTATGGCGTTTTCGGTACATTTACGATGCTGGAATCAGACGCTACCATTACCATGCAGGGCGCCTGGATTTTCCATCAAATTATGTTCCCCGGTCTGGTTGTAACAATAATCAGCATCATCGCCTGTTTTATAGTCACAAATTTTATTCTTTCCCACAAGCTCAATCTTGAATAATGATAAAGCGCCCGTGTACATGATAGGTACACGGGCGCTTTTCTGTTTTTCTGATGCGCTTTACTCATGTTCCAACTTTGCTGCCAGTACATCGGCGCGGTATGGAATTGAACTTGTCGCGCCCTTTTTGGAAACCGCGATTGACGATGCGACCGAGGCCAGACGCAGCGTCTCATCCATCGGCAGATCAGATAAGACGCCCGCCAGAAAATAACCGGTAAATGTATCGCCCGCAGCCGTTGTATCAACAACTGGCACTTTATAGATACCATGGCGGCATGTCTGCTGCGCATCCTGATAGACAACGCCGGCTTTCCCAAGCGTCAGAACAACGCGCGACTGCGGATATTGTTTTCTAAACGCCGTCAGAATTTTCTCCGGTTCCTTTTCCCCTGTGATCTGTTCCCCTTCGACCTCGTTCATCAAAAAGATCGTAACTTTGGAAAGGTCGCATTTACGCATTTCATCATCAAACGGCGAAGGATTCAGCGCGATGACCATGCCTTTTTCAAAACCACGGTCTATCAGATAGTCGACAAGATTAATTTCATTCTGCAAAAGCAGAAGATCGCCTTCGCCAAAATGCGAGAGCACCTCGTCGACAAACGCACGGTCATTTTGACGGTTTGCACCTGCAAACAGCACAATGCTGTTCTGTCCCTTTGCACTGACCTGAATAATCGCATTGCCTGTGCGTTCCTCTACTGTTTTAACAAACTGGTGATCAACGCCGTTTTGCTCGCACGTATCGATCAGCATACCGCCGTCGGGGCCAACCATACCTGCGTGGCAGACCTGCGCGCCGGCACGCGCCAAAGAGATGGACTGATTGAGTCCCTTTCCGCCTGGGAAAACCTCAAGCTTTGTCGAAGTGATCGTTTCACCTGGCGCCACAATGTGATCAAGCGAATAGGTGTAATCATAGTTGAGAGAACCAAAATTGAGTACCTTCAAGGCGTTTCCTCCCCATTTGTTTTTGGCTGTTTATAAAATATCCAACGATTTCTTTCAAACAAGCCCCAATGTTTCTATCTTAGTCGAAACGGGAAGGATTGTCAATTCAGATATGCTTTTTTACCCAGTCAAGCGCGCCTTTTTCAAGGCGCGATACTTGTGCTTGCGATATACCGATTTCTTTAGCGACCTCCATCTGTGTTTTGCCTCCAAAAAAGCGCAGAGACAAGATCTGTTTTTCACGGTCGCCCAGATTTTTCATCGCTTCACGAAATACAATTTCGTCCATCCAGTCGCTTTCACTGTTTTTGTCGCCGATCTGGTCCATCACATAAATGGTGTCGCCGCCATCGGAATAAACGGGATCGTACAGCGACATCGGCTCGACAATCGCCTCAAGGGCGAGCACAACATCCTCCTTTTTCGCCCCCATCTCCTTTGCAATTTCCTCAACTGTCGGCTCCTTGGAATTGCGGTTGATCAACGCCTCCTTGGCCTGCATCGCTTTATACGCCAAATCGCGCAGAGAGCGGCTGACGCGCACGGAATTATTGTCGCGCAGATGGCGGCGAATCTCGCCGATAATCATTGGTACGCCATAGGTGGAAAAGCGGACATTCTGATTTGGATCAAAGTTGTCGATCGCCTTGATCAGCCCAATGCAGCCGACCTGGAACAGATCGTCAAGATTCTCGCCCCGGTTTGTAAATTTTTGCACAACGCTTAATACCAGCCGCAGGTTTCCATTGATCATTTCCTGACGGGCCTTTTGATCGCCTTGCCGAATCTTTTTCAGCAACTCAATTTTTTCTTTTTCCTTCAAAACGGTCAGTTTCGATGTGTTGATTCCGCATATTTCCACTTTATTATAATACACGCTCGCACCTCGTTCAGACATATCATTCTGAATTCAGTATGAGCCATCCACAGGAAAAACATGCGCTTACCAGAAATTGCTTGGTTTTAACTTGCCTGACCGCAATGAGGAGCGGCGAGGATGTCACCTTGAACATCCTCGCCGCTCCTCATTTGCCGGATTCAATTTATGCCCAGGTATCGACGTGTTTTTCGTCCTTCTCCGGCGCGCCGTCCTGTTTTTTATCGGTATCCTGCTCCTCGTCCTTTTGAACGGATATGTCTTTTTCTTCCGTCTGACCCATACCGTTCATATCAGCGAGCCGGCCGCCAATTTCGTGATCCAGCGAACGAATACGGTCTTTCAGTTCCGCTGCATTTTCATAATTGATCTCAAGCGCGCCGCCCAGATTCACCGTGTCGCTTTCATTCTGAGCGGCCAGTACCTTCTCCTGCCCCTTTAAGCTGATACGCACCGTATCAAGACGCTTGGCGTGCTTGATATCCAAATTCGCAGCAATCAGCGTGTTCGCTGTCTTTTCATCGACAGCGGGCCTGTTTTCCCCCTCGCTTCGCATTTGTTCCGGCTTTTGCGCGGCGGCCTTCTCCGCCTGCTTCTGACGTTCCTCGCGCAATTGCTGCTGGCGCTGCGTGAGCTGCTGCTGGAGCGTGTCTAACTGCGTCTGAAGCATTTCACGTTTCGCTTTTTTCTGATCATCGGTCAAATCCCTGCTGCGGTTCACCTTTTGAATTTCCTGTTTGACTTCTTTAATCTTCGTTTTGATCTCCATAATAACCTGATCCTGCGAGCCGCCCACGTGCGAATTGCTGCGGCCAGCCGCCGAAACCGCACTTATATTCATTTTATGCCCTTCTTTCCTCTACATGTTTAAGCAGAGACAACAGTTCCGCTTTTTTGTTAGTGAACCATAGTTCTCATTTTCCTGCTGCGTCACAGGTATTCAAACAACGCAGCTCCACCCTTTCGGACTTGCAGTTTGGAAACGCTTTTACGATCCGTCTATGCTCCTCCTGTTCCTGCTCCAGACCCGCCTGAGAAACCGCCAGCCGATGATATTCCAAAGGAACCCTCGCCGTCAGATGAAGCCCGTCCTCCTGTATCGCCATCCGACTGACCTTCCCCTAACCTTTCTTTAGGAACAACACTCTCGCATTCCTTTGGATCTTTTTTAGGTTTTCGTGAAGCCATAGCCATTTTATACGCCAACGGGTTATTTTTCATCAAATATTGCAAATCTTTTAATGGCACATTATCTCCGGCCTGTATCCTTGCGGCAATTTTACTACAGATCTTTAATATCTTCACAGCTTTTTTTGTACTGTTGAACATCTGCACTTCAGGAGAGGAACATGCGTCCTTCTCTGCCTGTTCAAGTTCTCTAATCTTATTTCGCGCTTGAATAGCAGTAAGCACCTGTTTTGACAGCGTTAACTGGTCGCACTTGGCGCGGCCCGGCAAAGGCGTTGAGGCCACGGCTTCATTCCCGCAAAATCCAGACATACTATAACCGCGAAACAACCCGCCAGCCGCATTTATTTTCACTGTCATCACTTCCAAAGATTATTTGAAATACCGTTGCATAGAGGGTTTTCAGATGTACTCACCTTTGTCAAACTTAAAACCTGTATATTTTATATATTCGGCAATCTCTGGAAGAACGAAAGAAGCGGAACTAAAATTTTTTTACAGATTGTACATCGTTTTGAGGAAAGGCGTTCCCGATTTTATGCGGAAAAACGCCTCACCCCGACAAATATGATCGTGCGGCTACATCGTCTTTTCAAGATCCTTTTTGAGCTTTTTAATAATCCGCTTTTCCAGGCGGGATATGTAGGACTGTGAAATACCGATGATATCGGCCACCTCTTTCTGTGTTTTTTCCTCTGCCCCCAACAGTCCGAACCTTAGCTGCATAATCATGCGTTCGCGGCCGTCCAAGCGGTCGATGGCTCCAAGCAGGAGATTTTTTTCCGCTTCATCCTCAATCGGCCGGTTGATGCTGTCCGGATCGGTCCCCAGAATATCGGAAAGCAGCAGCTCATTGCCGTCCCAATCGATATTGAGCGGTTCATCAATTGAAATTTCATTTTTGTGAGACTGATTCTTGCGCAGGTGCATCAAAATTTCATTTTCAATACAACGCGACGCATATGTTGCGAGCTTGATATTTTTCTGCGGACAGAAAGTATTCACCGCTTTGATCAGTCCGATCGTACCAATTGAAATGAGATCCTCCACGCAAATGCCAGTCGATTCAAATTTTTTTGCGATATAAACAACCAGCCGCAGATTGTGGACGGTCAGCGTCTCCTTAGCCGCCTCGTCGTGTTCCTCAAGCTTGCGAAACACAATCTGCTCCTCCTCGCGGGAAAGCGGCGCAGGAAGCGTTTCCGGGCCGTTGATATAGTCGATGCGCCGCCGCCACAAGCGAAGCCGCCATATGAGCCTGTCAATCCACAGCCGCAGTCCGCGCAGCCAGTCCGCCATAAATACTACCATATTAAACACACCTCTCCCCTTGTGATGCCATCCGCTCGTCTGCAACCAACTGCGGATTGATTAACGCCTGATAATCGCCGCGGATTGGCTCGCGGCTGGCCGCTATGTAAACGTCGGAAGTATGAAGTTTTCCCGCTGCTCCCTCGATCAGCACCTCGTCCGGGCGGAATCCCTCAAGCGCGCCCTCACCCATGATGGTCATGCAGGGGATTACCCGGAAATTTGTTTTCCCCTCCGGGCGTATGCGCCTGGCAATCTCACCGTCGCAGACAATCACCGGAGCTCCTGAAAACGGCTCCTTGAGGTTGCTGCCGGTATCCGCCAACGCCCGGAAGGAGACACTTTTGCCGTCTGTGTAAACCGTAACATGATAGAGTCGTTTTTCATGGACGCGTCCGAGAAACAGCCTTTCAAAAACCGTCAGAACAAGATAAGCGGCGCCGGTCGCCGCAATCAATACAAGAGCGGAAATATCAAAATATACGACGCCGTTATAATAGAACATACCGGCCGGGGCGAGGACGATCGACAGCGCCAGCATCAATCCCGCGAACAAAAAGCTCACAGCAAAAGTTACAAAGACAGCTTTTATAAGCTTCTGCCACGGCTTTATGCCAAACGCAGCCGCCGCCATCGCCACGGCAAGAAACAGCTTATACAAAAACTGAAACCAGAATCCTATATATGGCAGGAAAATGACCAGAGAGCCGGCTGCCCCGAGCAGCGCCGCAAGGCTCATACGCCCGCGCCCAGCGGCTGAACCAAGAATACGGCGCGCCGCCAGGAGCATAAACAGATTGACAATATAATTCACAACAATTAAAACGTCGGCATACACTGTCATAAAGCATGTCGCCCCTTCCCACCGCCCACCGGACCGCGTGATTCTATTATAGGGAGCGGACAAGTTTTCTTTCTGTCGAAACCAAGGGGACAAATTGAATTCTGTCCAACCAGTGGGATAACAAGTTTGCGCCCACCCGCATACAATGGGAAGGAACAGCGATTGCAACTTCCACTGTGAGCTGTACTTTGGATATATTCATTCTTAGACAAAAGGTGTGATTATCAATGATTTGTGGCTGCAACAACAGAGCCCGCTGCGGCTGTGCTTCCGCGCAGGCACGGACGAACAACAATACCCGGACAGCGAACGGCTGCGCCCGAACCAGGGTCAACGACTGCCGGATCCGTCCGGTCAGCGGCTGCCCGACCCATGCGAACGACTGCACTTGGTATCCGATTGAGGAGGAGTGCGGCGCCGACCGTGCCATGCGTATCTGCCGCGACCAGAACGGCTGTGCCGGGCTTTACCCGGCCGATTGCCGCAATACCTTCTGGCCTGATTTCGCCCATCCGCGTTGGCTCTGCTGCCGCGATCTCTATTGTGCGAGAAGACGGGGCTGCTGAGGAGCGTTTGAACGATTCAAAAAATCCCGGCGAAACAATTGTTTCGCCGGGATTTTTTCTGAGCCTGCGCGTTACTGCGCAGCTAAAGCGCAAACGGTATCGACCGCTTCATCAATATATTTCGCAAGCGGCTTCTCCTCGATACCAACAATACATAAATGTTTTTTCGCCACTGGAATCAGCACCTTTGCCGCACGGCTGTCTGCAACCGCACATGCGATCGCAGGTGAAATTTCCCCAAACATCGCATTGGCCAGTACGATTCCCAACGGGCCGACGATCACATGCGCGCGCGCGCAGTTATATACAACCGCGTTTTCCCCTGTCGCGCCGGCATGCGCGCCGGCCTTCATCATATTGGCGGTCGCCATCGCGTTCGTTCCGACCGCAAGTATCTCCGCTTCAGGCAAAGCCGCGCGCAGCCGTTCCACAATACTCCGGCCGATTCCGCCTCCTTGTCCGTCGATCACTACAATCCGCATCCCTTCAGCCTCCTTTTACAGATACAGTATACTATAATCGTTTCGAAAAGAAAAGCAATTGACAAGCACATATTCCTATTGTAAACTAATAGAGAAATGAACGCCGCAGAAGCGGCGCAGCAAACCAGGAGGTTCACGTGCATGTGGGCCTTTTTTCTTTTTTAATCCGGTTTTGACAGGAAGGGATTGTTATGCAGCTATCAGATTTCTTTGCAGAGCATCCGCGTGTGGCCGTCGCTTTTTCCGGCGGAGTCGATTCGGCATATCTGCTGTATGCCGCCAAAACAGCCGGATGCGACGTACATGCTTATTTCATTCATTCTCAGTTTCAGCCCCGGTTTGAGCTTGACGATACACAGCGTTTCGTTGAAATGCTCCACGTCCCTCTGACCGTTCTCGATTGCGACGTTTTATCCGACCCAGCGGTTTGCGCCAATGATACGCTGCGCTGCTATTACTGCAAGCGCGCGTTGTTTACACGTCTTTGGCAGGCCGCGCGCGCCGATGGATACGATGTTCTGTGCGATGGGACAAACGCCTCCGACGAGGCCGCCGACCGCCCGGGTATGCGTGCTCTCGATGAACTGGAGGTGCTTTCCCCGCTGCGCATTTGCGGGCTTACAAAAACGGATATCCGCGCTCTGTCCAAACAGGCCGGGCTTTTTACGCACGACAAGCCGGCGTATGCCTGCCTTGCGACACGTGTCCCGACAGGGACACCTATTACACAGGACGCGCTTGGACGGGTCGAACGCGCGGAAAACGCGCTGTTTGCACTCGGATTTACCGATTTTCGCGTGCGTGTTCTGGACGACAACCGTGCAAAGCTCCAGGCGCCGGCTGCGCAGCTTGCACGTATTATCGAACTGCGCGAACAGATTATATCGGTTCTTTCATCTTATTTTGAGGATATTCTGCTCGATCTGCGGGCGCGCTGACAGGAGGAATCCAGGTGGAACAAGACAGAATTCTGCATTTATTACAGCAGGTGCGCGACGGCTCCCTCTCACCCGAACATGCGCTGGCACGGTTAAAAATCGAGCCGTTTGAGGACCTTGGCTATGCGAAGGTCGATCATCACCGCGCGCTGCGCCAAGGCGTTCCGGAGGTGATCTTTGGTAGCGGAAAGACGGCGGAGCAAATTGTCGGGATTGTCCGGGCAATGCGCAAAAACGGGCAATCCGTCCTGATCACCCGGCTGGATGCTGAAAAGGCGCGCGCGGTATCTGAACAAGCCGACATTCGCTACGACCCTGTTTCCCGTATCGCCGTATCCGGAGAGCAAAGCGGCGTAACCGCACCCGGTTATTTGGTTGTCGCGGCGGCCGGCACAAGTGACCTGCCTGTAGCCGAGGAGGCCGCTGTCACGGCCGAAGCTCTTGGCAACCGTGTCGAACGCCTTTACGATGTCGGCGTAGCTGGATTGCACCGCCTGCTGGCGCACCTCGATACGCTCGCACAGGCGCGCGTTGTCATAGCGGCAGCGGGCATGGAGGGCGCGCTCGCCAGCGTGATCGGCGGGCTTGTTTCCTGCCCGGTTATCGCGGTTCCGACCAGCATCGGCTACGGCGCCAATTTCGGCGGCCTGTCGGCGCTTTTATCCATGCTCAATTCCTGCGCGAGCGGCGTATCGGTCGTCAACATTGATAACGGCTTCGGCGCTGGATATCTGGCCAGCATCATCAATCATATGGGAGGAGCGGACAAATGAAAACGATTTATCTTGAATGCAATATGGGTGCATCCGGCGATATGCTGATGGCGTCCCTTCTGGAGCTGTACGGCGACCAGGAAACATTTCTGCGCACCATGAATGGCCTTGGGCTCCCCGGCGTCGAAGTGCGAAGCGAGCCGTCGCAGAAATGCGGGATTACCGGTACCCATATACGCGTGCTGATCGGCGGCGCGGAGGAAAGATCTGGGGATATCCATGAGCATGGACATCCCCACGGCCATGAGCATCCCCACGGCCACGAGCATCCCCACGGCCACGAGCATCCCCACGGCCACGCAATCCCGCACCCCCATGAAACCGGCGCGCACGCGCATACGCATGTTCACTCTGGTTATCAGGATATATGCGCGCTTATTATGGGGCTTGCGCTGCCGCAGCGTGTCCGCAAAAACGCCTGCGCCGTCTACCGGCTGATCGGCGAGGCGGAAGCACATGCACACGGCGTCCCGGTGGAGCAGGTGCATTTTCACGAGGTCGGGACGATCGACGCGGTCGTCGATGTAGTCGGCTGCTGCCTGCTGTTCGATCTGATCGGCGCCGGTCGGATCACTGCATCCCCCATCCATGTGGGCTTTGGGGAAGTGCGCTGCGCGCACGGCGTTTTGCCCGTTCCCGCCCCGGCAACCGCACATATTTTGCGCGGCGTTCCAATTTATGGCGGTTCAGTGCGCGGCGAGCTTTGCACGCCGACCGGTGCTGCCCTGCTGCGTCACTTCGCATCGGAATTCGGCCCGATGCCGCCGATGGCCGTTGAACGTATCGGCTATGGGATGGGAACAAAAGACTTTGACCGCGCCAACTGCGTCCGTGCGTTTCTTGGCGAGTCATCTAGCCTACGCGCGCAGATCTGCGAGCTTTGCTGCAATATAGATGACATGACGCCCGAGGCGCTCGGCTTTGCCCAGGAGATTTTATTTGAAAACGGCGCGCTTGATGTGTTCCTGACGCCAGTCCAAATGAAAAAAAACCGGCCCGGCGTTCTGCTTACCTGCCTGTGCGCTCCGGATAAAAAGGACGAGCTGGCGCGGCACATTTTGCTGCACACCTCGACGCGCGGCGTTCGCGAACGGCTCTGCGAACGTGTGATGCTATCGGCTGAAACAACGCAGGTTGAAACGCCATACGGTCCAGTACATATTAAAATCAGCAGCGGGAACGGCGTCAGAAAGGAAAAGCCTGAATACGACGATGTCCGCGCGGCCGCGCGGATGCATGACGCGCCATTTGACACAGTATATCAAGCGGCCCTCGATGCATATAAAGAAATTTTCAGATGAAAACAGGAAGGCGGAACACTTATGTTCCGCCTTCCTGTTTTAGTATCCGACGTTATGGCTCCATCAAAACTGTTCTCTCATTTGTGCGGCCCTCGCTGATACGCGTGCAGATCACAGGCAAATGTTTAACCATTTAACAGCTTTGTTAAATCCTCAACGGAAACATCCATTTTTTTAGATACTTCTTCCATCGTCATACCAGAATCAAGAAAACGATTGATTACCATTTTCATATCTTCGCCGACTTCAATGATATGTCCGTCCGGATCGTAGAACCTGATGACACGCTGTCCCCAGCCATGCTCGATCACGTCTCCCAGATATTCAATATCCGGGTTTTTTTTCAGTTTGTCTAAAAATCCATCGAAATCATGTTCCTCAAAACAGATCTCCATGTTATTTGGTTTCTTCAATATTTTTTCTTTCGGCAAATGAACCAGCCAATCAAAGTCCTGCTGTAAAGCTAAACCGCACGTAAAAGAAACATTGATCCCATAATCCTGATACAGTTCCAATCCGAATAAATCTTCATAAAACGCTCTCGCGGCCTTGATATCCGCTACAGATATAACCGTACTTGTATACTTCATATCAATATCCTTCCCGATTGCGCGTACCGGCAAAATGCACGCTGTTTTTCCTTATGATTGTTGCCCTTTTTTCCTGATTGCGTTGAGCAGGCCGTTTGCATCGATGATCTCCTTGATAAACGGAGGGAACGGCGCGGCCGTATACGTCTCGCCGCGCGTCACATTATGAATGATACCCGTATCAAAATCGACCTCAACCTTGTCTCCGTCCTGAATCGAATCACTGGCTTCGGGGCACTCAAGGATCGGCAGGCCGATATTGATGGCATTGCGGTAAAAAATACGTGCAAACGTCTTGGCGATCACACAAGACACTCCGTTTTCTTTAATAACCATCGGTGCGTGCTCGCGCGATGAGCCGCAGCCGAAGTTGAACCCGCCGACGATCAGATCTCCAGGATGCACGCGTTTGACGAACGTGCGGTCGATATCCTCCATACAGTGTGACGCCAGCTCCCTGCGGTCGGTAATGTTGAGGCACCGTGCCGGGATAATCACATCCGTATCGATGTTGTCGCCGAATTTAAAAACTGTTCCAATTGCTTTCATACTGCTTTCCTCCTCAGATCGACGCCGGATCGGCAATTTTTCCCCGAATGGCGCTTGCCGCCGCGACCGCCGGAGAAGCCAGATAAACCTCCGATTTGACATGGCCCATCCGCCCTACAAAGTTGCGGTTTGTCGTCGCGACGCACCGTTCGCCTTCGGCAAGAATTCCCATATAGCCGCCCAGGCACGGGCCGCATGTCGGCGTCGAAACCGCGCAGCCGGCGTCCAAAAATGTATCGATATACCCGGCATGGATTGCCTCACGGTAGATCTGCTGTGTTCCCGGGATGACAATGCAGCGCACGCCGTCCGCTACCTTTTTGCCGCTCATAAGCCTGGCGGCGGCGGCGAGATCGCCGATACGCCCGTTTGTACAGGAACCGATCACAACCTGATCGATCCTTACGTCGCCCGCCTCGTCGACAGTCCGTGTGTTCTCCGGCAGGTGCGGAAATGCGACGGTCGGGCGGATTGATGAAAGATCGATCTCGATCACACGCGCATACGCCGCACCGTCATCGGGCATAAACGTCTCATAGGTGCGGTTGACACGGCCCTGCATATAGGCACGCGTCACTTCATCCACCTCAAAAATACCGTTTTTTCCGCCGGCTTCAATCGCCATATTCGCCATTGTCAGACGGTCGTCCATCGACAGATGCCGCAGACCTTCCCCGCCAAACTCCATCGATTGATACAGCGCGCCGTCAACGCCGATCATACCGATGATGTGCAGGATCACGTCCTTGCCGCTCACCCATTCCTGCGGTTTTCCCGAAAGCTCAAAACGGATGGCCGCCGGCACCTTGAACCAGCATTTTCCTGTCGCCATCACAGCCGCCATATCAGTCGAACCAAAACCGGTCGAAAAAGCGCCGAGCGCGCCGTATGTACAGGTGTGGCTGTCTGCTCCGACGATCAGTTCTCCGGGCGCGACAAGCCCCTGTTCCGGCAGCAGCGCGTGCTCGATGCCCATCCTGCCCACATCGTAAAAATGGACAATCCCATGCTTCGCGGCAAAGTCGCGGCAGCGTTTTGAAAGCTGCGCCGCCTTGATATCCTTATTCGGAACGAAGTGGTCAAGCACAATCGCAATCCCCGTTTTACTGAATACATGCTCAAAGCCGTACTTCTCAAGTTCATCGATTGCAACTGGCGTCGTGATATCGTTTCCCAGCACAAGATCGACATCCGCATTGATCAACTGCCCCGGCTCAACATGGTCAAGTCCTGCTTTTTTTGCCAGTATTTTCTGACTCATTGTCATCGCCATAATAAATCCCTCCGTCTATCGTCAATCAGCCCGCAGCCTTTTCCTCCATTGCAATTGCCTTATTGATCGCATTGATATAGGCGCGTATACTCGATTCAAGAATATCAGGCGACAGGCCACGGCCGGTCACGATATGGTCGCCGCATTTGATCTTGCAGATCGCTTCACCGAGCGCGTCCTCCCCTTCTGTAACCGCCTGCATCGTCCAGTTCTCCAGCTTTGTATCCATCTTCACAATCCGGTCAATCGCATTAAACGCCGCGTCAATCGGACCCTCGCCGCGCGCCACATGCTCGCACTCCGTTCCATCGTCCCGCGACAGCTTAACAACCGCCGTTGCTGAAATGACCGTACCGCTGTTGATGACAAAGCTCTTAAGCGCGTAGACCTCCCGTACATCTGTAATGGCCGACGCGCCGATCAGCGCCTCGATATCGCGGTCCGTGATCTCCTTTTTGCGGTCAGCCAACGCTTTGAATCGTTCAAACGCTTCGGCAATGTCCTCCTCCGACATCCTGTATCCAAGTTCGGCGATACGGTCTGCAAAGGCGTGCTTGCCCGAATGCTTGCCGAGCACCATCTTGTTTTGATAGATGCCAATGTCGTCGGGACTCATAATTTCGTAGGTCGTGCGTTCGGCCAGGACGCCGTGCTGATGGATACCGCTTTCATGGGCGAACGCATTCGCCCCGACAATCGGCTTATTCGGCGCGATCCCAACGCCGGTAATCGTGGAGAGCAGCTTGCCTGTGCGGTAAATCTGCCGTGTATTGATACCAGTCGAGCAGCCAAACATATCGCCGCGCGTGCGCAGCGCCATCACAATTTCATCCATTGCGGCATTGCCGGCGCGCTCGCCGATACCGTTGACCGTACATTCCACCTGCGACGCGCCCGCCTGGATGCTGGCCAGCGTATTGGCCACCGCCATACCGAGATCATTGTGGTTGTGTACGGAAATGTCAACGTCTGGATTTTTCAGATGCGTGCGGACATAGGAAACGAGATCAAACATTTCGGTTGGGGTGCTGTATCCGACTGTGTCGGGGATGTTGATCGTCGTTGCGCCGGCCGCGATTGCGGCGTCGAACGCACGTACCAGAAAGTCCCGGTCGCTGCGCGAGGCGTCCTCAGCCGAAAATTCCACGTCCGGGCAAAGCCCGCGCGCCAGCCCGACCATTGCTGTAATGCGTTCGATCACCTCGTCAGGCGTCATCTTGAGCTTATATTTCATATGGACGCCGCTGGTAGCAAGAAACGTATGAATGCGCGGCGACTGCGCGCAGCGAACCGCCTCATAAGCACGCCGGATATCGCCCTCAACACACCGCGCAAGCCCTGCGACTGTGGATTGTTTAATTGTTTTCGCAATCGCTTCGACCGCCTGGAAATCGTCAGGAGATGAAACGGGAAAGCCCGCTTCAATGATATCGACTCCGAGCCGCTCAAGCTGGCGCGCCATCTCAATTTTTTCATTGAAGTTCATGCTGCACCCCGGCGACTGTTCCCCATCGCGCAGCGTCGTGTCAAAGATTTTGATTTTTCGTGTCATGCTGATTCCTTCTTTCATGCTGATTTGTGAACGGCGGCAAAGCAGCAAAAAGACCTCCGCCTCTTGATAAAGAGACGAAGGTCTGACAACTTCCGTGGTACCACTCTTGATTGACTGATTAACAGCCCGCTCAGCCGCATCGAACAATGCGTTCCCCTTTTAACGGCGGGATCCCGTCCGAAAGCTACTTGCAAAGCGCGTTCGCCCGGCGGCTCAAGGGTGAGTTATTCACAAAAGCGGCACCGCCTTACACCAACCGGCGGCTCTCTGTGGCGCGCAAACTGTGTTTTGTTCCCTGTCAAAGCCTTTTTGGATATTTCTTGTGTGTAATCATAACGCGGCAATCCGCATTTGTCAAGCATAAATTTTAAGACGGACGGGAAAATGCCTTCAAAAGCGGCCGGCCAAGCGCAAGCGTCAAAATGGCCGCGACAACCGCCTCAAGCACGCCGTTGATCCCGATCACTCCCATGATAACTCCAAACAGCGCGGAAAAAGCAATGCCCTTTGCAGCGGCGTAGCTTTCACCGAAAAAAAGATAAATGCCACCCATCACAAGGATCGTATTGGTAAGGGAACCGGCAATTCCCGCGCCGATCAAGGCAGCGGAGCCGCTCTTTGAAAAGCGCGCAAGCGCGCGGAACATATATGCGGAAACGACGCCGATCAAAACACGCGGCACAATCGCCACGGCCAAACTCCAGCCGTTGCCGCTGAAATCAGGCGTCAGCGCATAAAACGGCGTAAATACAAACGACGTAACCGTCGGCTGAAATGTGTTCGTCAATACGCTCAAAACGCCAAACACGCCGCCGAGCACCGCTCCCGCGGCCGGCCCCAGCAGCACGGCTCCCAGGATAACCGGGATATGGATCGTTGTCGCCTTGGTAACGCCGAGCGGAATAAAGCCGAGCGGCGTCAAAGTCAGCACCACCTCGACCGCGGCCAGCAAACCTACCAGCGTCAGGGCTTTCGCCTTGGACATATGTCCGCGCATATACGCGCCTCCTTATCCGAGCAGGACCTTGTGATAAATTTTCTTACCCTTTTTAAGGATAACCTGCCCCTTGTCAAAGCTTTCTTTGCCGATTACAGCCGCAAAGTCAGAAACCTTTACATCATCGACAGAGACGCCGCCCTGCTGAATCAGGCGCTTTGCCTCTCCTTTCGATGGCGCAAGTCCCGTCTTGACAAGCAGATCCGCGACAGAAATCGCACCATCCGCCAAATCGGACGAAACCAGCGAGGTTGTCGGCATATCGTCGCTGTGCGTGCCGCCCGCAAAAATCGCACGAGCAGCCTCCAACGCCTTGTCCGCTTCCTGCTGTCCATGAACCATCTTTGTCAATTCGTGCGCAAGAATTTCCTTCGCCTTGTTGAGCTGGCTGCCCTCCCACTTTTCCATCGCCTCAATCTCCTCAATCGGAACGAAGGTTAAAAGCTTCAGGCAGTTGATCACATCGTCGTCCGCGACATTGCGCCAGTATTGGAAAAATTCATAGGGCGAGGTTTTTTCCGGATCGAGCCAAACGGCTCCGTTTTCCGTCTTGCCCATCTTTTTGCCTTCCTTTGTGGTCAGCAGCGTAAACGTCATGCCGTACACGTCATCTCCGGTCACACGGCGCGTCAGCTTGATTCCGCCAAGGATATTCGCCCATTGATCGTTGCCGCCAAGCTGCATCATGCAGCCGTAGTCGCGGTGCAGCTTGAGAAAGTCATAGCTCTGCATGATCATGTAATTGAACTCAATAAACGAAAGCCCTTTTTCAAGCCGAGTTTTAAAACATTCGGCCGTCAGCATTTCGTTGACAGAAAAATGGACGCCGACATCACGCAGCAGCTCGATATAATTGAGGTGAAGCAGCCAATCGCCATTTTTCAGCATCAGCGCCTTACCGTCAGAAAAATCGATGAATTTTTCCATCTGCCGTTTGAAGCACATGGCATTGTGGTTGATCTCCTCAACAGAGAGCATTTTGCGCATGTCCGTTTTACCGGTCGGATCACCGACCATTGTAGTACCGGTGCCAAGCAGCGCAATTGGGCGATGCCCTGCCTGCTGAAGGCGCTTCATAACAACCATCTGAAGGAAATGGCCGACGTGCAGGCTATCGGCGGTCGCATCAAACCCGATATAGAACGTAACCTTCTCGCCATTGAGAAGTTCTTCGATCTTCTCCGGGTGTGTCATCTGCGCAATCAAGCCGCGTCGGGTTAATTCCTCAAAAACTGTCATCGATCTTTCTCCTTATAATTTCAATTTAACTCCATCCAAACCAAACCATACGCCCGATTCAGACAGCCCCTAGTATACCACGCTCTATTTAAAAGCACAAGCGGCTTTACCGTGCATTTTTCGCACTTTCCAGCATTTCATGCGCATGCTGGAGCGCGATCTCGCTGACCGACTCGCCGCCGATTATCCGTGCCAGCTCGCGCGTGCGCGCATCCTCGTCAAGCGGCGTGATGGATGTAAAGGTACGGTTGTCACGCGCCGTCTTTGCAATCAGCAGATGTGTCTGCGCAAACGCCGCCACCTGAGCCAGATGCGTCACAACGATCACCTGCCGCTGCACAGCAACCTGCGCGAGCTTCTGCCCGATCTTCTGCGCCGCGCGTCCGGAGACACCCGTGTCAACCTCGTCGAAAATAAGCGTTCCCACAGCGTCACGGTCAGCGAGCACGTTTTTAATTGAAAGCATAATGCGCGCCAGTTCGCCGCCGGACGCGATCTTTGCAAGTGATTTGGCTTCCTCACCCACGTTTGTGGATATGAACAGCTCCACATCATCCGCTCCGTCCGAAGCCAAAGGCTTATCCGTGCGCCGCACAGACAGCGCCACAGACGGCATATCGAGAAACGCAAGCTCCGCCTGTACCTCTGTCGTGAACCGGTCAGCCGCATCGAGCCGCGCTTTTGTCAGCTTTGCGGCCAATTGCTTCGCTGTGGCCTTCAATTCGATCATCTGCTCCCGGAGTGCCTGCGCACGCGTATCCGAAGTTTCTATACGCTCCAATTCCTCAGCGGCGCGGTCGCGGTAGGAAAGAATATCATCAATGTCAGCGCCATATTTTTTCTTGAGGGAAAAAATAGTGTCGAGCCGCTTTTCCACATCGTCGAGCCGCGCCGGATCGCAATCCAAACCGTCAAGCAGATCACGAATATCGCCGGAGATACCCTCCAGTTCATAGGAAAGGTCGGTCAGACGTTCCGCAACAGGCTTGGCGGCATCCATATAGCGCGCTGCCTGCTCCATATTTTCCGCCAGCAACCCGAACAGTCCCGTCAGTCCGGCCGATTCATCGCCACCGTCAAGCAGGCTGACGCTTTCGCCAAGCGCCTGCGTCACATGCAGGGAATTGCGCAGCAATTTTCTCTGCGCAGAAAGCTCCTCCTCCTCGCCCGGCTGCAAATCGGCGTCGTCGATCTCTGAAACCTGATAGGTCAAAAGATCGAGCCTGCGCGCCTTCCCCGCTTCGTCCGTATCAATCTCGTTTAATTCGCGTTTAGCGTCCGTATATCGCTCATAAGCGGTCCTGTATTGCTCCAGCAGCGGATCGAGCGCGCCAAAACCGTCAATAAAGCCGAGGTGCTTTCCTGGCGAAAGCAGTTGTTGATTGTCATGCTGCCCATGCACATTGATCAGATGCGCCGAAACGGCTTTTAAAATGGCAAGCGTTGCGGGACGCCCGTTAATACGGCACGATGATTTGCCATCTGCCGACAGCTCCCGCATAATCAGCACTGTGTCGTCATCCGGCGCGTATCCCGCTTGTGACAGTGCGTCGGCCGCGTCGGACGAAAGCTCTGTAAACAGAGCCGAGATCACCGCATGGCTTTCGCCAGTACGAATCATATCCTTTGAAGCGCGCTCGCCGAGCACCGCGTTGATCGCACTGATCAGGATCGTTTTCCCTGCGCCTGTTTCACCGGTAAAGACATTCAGCCCCTGCGAAAAGTCGATGGTCGCCTCGCTGATCACCGCGACATTTTTAATATAAAGCTGTGAAAGCATGCTCTCTCCCTCCAACAGCCGGCATGTGCTACGCCATCATGCGGCGCAGCTGCGAAACAAGCTCATGCGCGTTCTGTTCGTCGCGCATCACCATAAAGATCGTATCGTCACCCGCGAGCGTACCGACAACCCCGCTCCAATGCAGCGTATCAAGCGCCGCGCAGACAGCGTTGGCCATTCCGGTAAAGCACTTGATCACCAGCATATTTCCAGCAGAATCGATTTCGCGCACAGATTCGGAAAAAATGAGCAAAAATTTATCCGACATCTCACTTTTTGGATGTTCTGTGTGCGCTGTGTAGTGATATTTGCCGTCCGAGGTCAGTGTCTTGACGAGCCTAAGCTCCTTGATATCACGGGAAACCGTCGCCTGTGTCACAGAAAACCCATTTTCACTGAGCAGGCCAAGCAGCTCGTCCTGCGTGTCAATCGGCCGTGAATTGATAAGCTCCAGAATTTTTGCATGACGTCTTGCCTTCATACGATACCCCCATCTAACCAGAACGCGCTGCGCCTAACCGCGCGGCTTGAGCTTCTCGCGCAAAATCATCGTGAACGTCTTTTCCGGGAAACTGATAAAACGCGCTGTTTTCTCCGCCATACGGATTAAAATCGGCGTTTTCTGGCCTGGCAATGCGACATTCTCGCCATCCACGCTGACAACGATTTTGTCAGACGCATTGATATAACGGCTCTGCACGCGCAGACGCATACGTGGAGAAAGCAGTACGGCACGGTCGTTGAGTGAATGCGGGCAGATCGGGGTCACAATGATCGTATCGATGGATGGATCGACAATCGGTCCTCCCGCTGAAAGCGAATAAGCTGTCGAACCAGTTGGCGTAGCTAAAATCACTCCGTCCGCCCGGTAGCTCCCGATTGCCTGACCGTCCCCGCTGATATCAAGATCAACCATCCTTGCCAAATCGCCCTTCGAGATCACTACATCATTGAGCGCATACAGAGGCTCGCCATCCTCGCCGACGCGGATCTCAAGCAGCATGCGCTGCTGGATTGCATAATCATCCGCCGCCAGACGCGAGAGAATTCGTATTTCATCCGCTTCCACCTGCGCCAGATAACCAAGCCTTCCTGTGTTTACCCCAAGCACGGGCTTATCATGCTCGACTGCATGCTTCACCCCATGCAGGATGGTTCCGTCTCCGCCCACTGTCAATACGAGGTCACAGGCCGCAATCAAGGTGTCAAAGGGCGCATACCGCACATTTTCGAATTGGCCGTCATACGCTTCCTGCATCACAGGCGTACACCCGGAAAAACGAAGCTGTGAAACGATTGATTTTACAAGCTGTCCCGTATTATTTTTCGTCAGATTCGGCAGAATCAATACTGTTTTTTGTGCCATTTTCGTCCCCCGGTCAAAAAGTCAATCAAGCTCATCGTGTGAGCGTGCCACGAGCGTTTCAATTGCTTTGGAGTCCAGATCAGCGCCGTCAGCCGCCTTTTGCAGATACATCAAATATTCAATATTTCCCTCCGGACCCTTAACGGGCGAAAAGTCAAGGCCGTGTACGGTAAACCCATTCTCCAAGGCGTAACCGACAGCACGCACCAACACCTCAGCATGCGTTGCACGGTCGCGCACGACCCCTTTTTTTCCAACCTTTTCACGTCCCGCTTCAAACTGCGGCTTGACAAGGCAAACAGCCTTACCCCCTGTACAAAGCAACTGGGCGGCGACTGGTAAAACAAGACGCAGAGAGATAAAAGAAACATCGATACTGATGAAATCGATTCTGTCGGGAAGCTGCTCCCGCGTGATATTTCGAATATTTGTGCGCTCCAGATTGACAACGCGTGGATCGTTGCGAAGCTTCCAGGCAAGCTGCCCATAGCCGACATCAACGGCATAAACCTTAGCCGCGCCGTTTTGCAGCATACAGTCCGTAAACCCGCCGGTCGACGCACCAATATCCATACAGATCTGATCCTGAAGGACGATCGGCCAGACCTGCATCGCTTTCTCAAGCTTCAATCCACCGCGGCTGACATAGCGCAGGGTGTCTCCCCGCACCTCTATATCTGCATCTTCTGCAACATCCATCCCGGGCTTATCAGCCTTTTGGCCATTTATATAGACCTGTCCAGCCATAATAACAGCCTTTGCTTTTTCACGGCTCGGGAAAAACTCCTTTTCTGTAAGCAGGATATCCAGCCTCTTTTTCACAGCGCCCTCCAATGACCGGCCGTCGTCTATGCAAAGGCCGTACCGTTATTTTTAAATCATCTCAAAAATAAAGCTCTGCAACCGCCTTGGCAATCGCCTTCGCGTCAAAACCGCACCGCCGGATTGCGGACTGTACGCTCATCTGCGGAACAAACGGATCGTCAACCGCGTGAATGGTCATGCGTCCGCGGTACCGCACCTGTGCAAGAGCGCCGAGAAAATGCTCGCCGATGCCGCCGTTTCGGACGCCTTCCTCGACAAAATAAATTGTTTCGTATTTTCTTGCCAAGCGGATGCATTCCTCCGGCAAAGGCGCAATGCGGCAGAGCTTGAGCAAATCGACCGGCTTTTTGCTCTCTGCCAACAATTTTGCCGCTGCGCGCACTTCACTGAAGATGCGGCCATAACTTATAAGCAGCGTTTTTCCGCCGTTTTTGATATGCAGCCAATCATCCGGCACGTGATCTGCTTCGGATGCCGACGCACCTCCGCGTGGATAACGAACAGCCACCGGACCCTTGCAGTGATACAGTGCGCGCTCCATCGCATATTCCAGTTCAGCATAAGAGGCCGGCGAATAAACCGTCATGCCATAGATCGAGGACAGAAAGGCCGCGTCAAACAAACCCTGATGCGTCTCGCCGTCCTCACCGACAAAACCGGCGCGGTCAACCGCGAGAACGATATGCTGCGGCTCAATGGATGCGTCGTGGATCAATTGATCGTAGGCGCGCTGCAAAAATGTTGAATAGACGGCGAATACAGGGAGCAGTCCGCCCGCAGCCAGACCGCATGCAAAGGTGACGGCGTGCTCCTCGGCGATACCAACGTCAAAGAAACGGTTTTTCGGTCCAAACTCCTCCGCAAACGCCTCAAGCCCTGTACCGTCGCGCATCGCGGCGGTGATGGCACAGATCCGTTCGTCTCTGCGCGCGCGCATTGTCAGCCAACTGCCAAAATGCGCTGAAAACGACTCCGCCGGCACAGACAATTGGCCGCTTACCGGATCGAATCCGCCGACGCCATGATAATGCGAGGGATTTTTCTCAGCATATGCATAGCCCTTGCCCTTGATGGTGTTTACATGGACCACCACCGGCTTTTTAAGCTCCTTTGCGCGCCGCAGCACTTGAATCAGCATCCGCACGTCGTGACCATCGACAGGCCCAAGGTAGTCAAATCCAAAATCCTCGAACAGGTTGCTGTGGTAGAGCATCTGACGCAGCGCAGCCTTGGAATCGGAAATGACATTACGAAGCTCTCCTCCGACAAGCGGAATCTTGCGCACGGCTTTTTCAACATGCTCCTTAATTACATTGTAGCGTTCAGACGACCGTTTTGCGGCCAGGTAACGCGCAAAAGAACCGACGCTTTTGGATATAGACATATCATTGTCATTGAGAATCACAATCAGGTGATCGCGGCTGCGTCCGGCATTATTGAGAGCTTCATAAATCATCCCGCCTGTAAAGGCTCCGTCCCCGGCGACTGCGATCACATGATGCGGATCGCCTGTTAAGGTTTTCGCCTTTGCAAGCCCGCAGGCCGCTGAAAGCGACGTGCTTGCATGTCCCGCAATAAACGCATCGCTGCGGCTTTCACGCGGCCTGGGAAACCCTGACAGACCGCCCTCACGGCGTATTTCGGAGAACTGCTTCAGTCGCCCTGTCAGTATTTTGTGTACATAGCACTGATGCCCGACATCCCAAACAATTTCATCGCGCGGAATATCGAACACTGTATGAAGCGCCACGGTCAACTCCACGACGCCGAGATTAGAGGCCAAATGCCCGCCATTTTCCGAAACAGTCAGCAGCAATTGGCTGCGCAGCTCCCAACATAAAATATCCTGTTGACTCGGGCTGAGTTTTTTCAAATCTCCAGGAAGATTTAAGCGTCCCAGAAATCTGTTTTCCGCCAACATGTTTTCCCCCTTTCGCCGTTAGAACCAGTTTCGCATTTTTCCCGAATGTCCCATCCCAAAAGGAAGCCGCGGCAAAAAATACGAAGCAAAATCCTAAAACGCCGGAATCAACGCGGCGATTAAAATGCCAAGCAGCGCACCGCAGAGTACCTCCAGCGGCGTATGGCCTAAAAATTCCTTCAGGCGTTTTTCCTCTCCCTCGCCTTCCTCCGCGCCGCGTGCAAGCGCATCCACTTCTTCACGGAGCATCTGAAACATTTCTTTAAAATCAATTACAATTTTATTCAGCACCTTCGCCTGCTCTCCGGCGGCGCGCCGCACGCCCATCGCATCATACATCACGATAGCCGCCAGCGCGATTGCAATTGCAAATTCTGGCGCCGCATACCCCGCCTTTTTGGCGACGCCAACCGCGATTGCACAGACAAGCGCGGAATGGGAGCTTGGCATTCCGCCAGAACCGACCATCCGTTCCCAGTTGATCCGGCGCGAAGGGATATATGCAAGAATTGTTTTCAGAAGCTGCGCCGCGAACCATGCAAGGAACCCGACGTCAATAACATAATTGCTGACCAATACTTTCAGAGGATTCATATTCGCCTCCCGGTTTTGGGCCATTTCTGTTTTCCATGATGATACGAAAAATTCGGCAATTTCTCTATCTCCCAACAAATCCTGAACACTCGCTTTTTACAGGCCCCAGGTCTATTTGCTGTTCAGTCCGTGCGCGCGGCTGCACGCTCCATCAATGGTCGCGGTTCAAGACCATATCTGCGAGCCAAACAAGAAAGCTGTTATCAGAAAATGCATCGGTTTCCCGCTTTGCCGCTTCGATCAACGCAATCGCGCGCGCTTTCGCGCCCGCAACGCCAAACAGCGACGCATACGTCGTCTTATGATTCTCCGCGTCGCTTCCAACCGGCTTGCCGAGCGTATGCGCGTCGCCAGTGACATCAAGAATATCGTCCGTAATCTGAAATGCAAGTCCCACGGCCGCCGCGTAACGGTCCGCGGCATCATACATCTTTTTGTCCGCTTTTCCCGCCAGACAGCCAAGCCGTGCAGCCGCACGCAGCAAGGCGCCTGTTTTCAGCGTACAAAGCGTATCCAAAGTCGCCTCATCAACCGTATTTCCCTCACATGCAAGATCGATCACCTGTCCCCCGATCATACCGCAGACGCCGCCCGCTTTGGAAAGCGTGCAGACCGCCTCGACACGCTGGAGATCTGTCAAAAGCGGCGCGCCGGCCGCCGTCTCAAAAGCGAGCGTCAGCAATGCGTCGCCGGCAAGCAGCGCCGTCGACTCACCAAATTCCTTATGACAGGATGGCTTTCCACGCCGAAAATCATCGTTGTCCATACAAGGCAGATCATCGTGAATCAGCGAATAGGCATGCAGCATTTCAATGGCGCACGCCAACGCCGTCGCACCTTCACGCGGCGCGGAGGCAAGCCGCGCAAACTCAAGCACCAGCGCGGCGCGCAGCCGCTTGCCGGCGTCCAACAGGCTGTAACGCATCGCATCGACAACCGCCGCCTGGAGCCGCACGCCCGGATAACGCAGGCAGTCGCGCAGCGCATCATTCGTCTGCCGCGCATAAGAGGCGAACTGCTCGTCAAACCGCATCGCTATCCTCCTTTGCCGCTGAAAGCTTTTCTATCTTCAATCGTGCCGCTTCAATTTTTCCATTGGAAAAATCAACCAGCTTGACTGCTTCAGCATACAGCTTCACCGCTTCGTCCAGCGGCACATCCCCGCCGAGCGTCGAGACAATCTCCTCAAGCCGCGCGACAGCCGACTCAAGCGTCATTGTCTTTGCCATGTTCAACACCTCTTGTCTCAATTACCTGGGAAATGATCTCGCCATCAGCCAGACGTGAAAACAGCAGTTCTCCAACCCGCACCTGATCAACGGACGAGACAGGTCCCCGCTTACTGCTCGTCAGACTGTAACCGCGAGATAAAATACGCATCGGGCTTCGTTCCTCGGCCAGCGCCGACAGATACCGCACCTGCTCGCAGGCGCCGGACAATCTCCGTTCAACTGCTGCCTGTACAGCCAGTCCAAGCGTTTTAACGCGCTGCTTCATACTTTGTAAGACGCTTTCGGACGCAGCCATACCCGCTTGAATCGCGCGCATTCGAAGCTGCATCGACGCAACGCGTCCCTGTGTCTGCGCAGCGCACCTCTCAAGCAGATCCGACAGATAATACTGTACGTCAGCGATATTCGGCGCGGCCAGCTCCGCCGCTGCGCTCGGCGTCGGCGCTCTCCGGTCCGCCACAAAGTCTGCAATCGTGAAATCGACCTCATGTCCGACCGCAGAAATCACCGGAATTTCGCTCGATGCAATCACACGCGCGAGCGCCTCGTCGTTAAAAGCCCACAGATCTTCGGCCGAGCCGCCGCCGCGTCCAACGATCATAACGTCGCACGCATGCGCAGCATTGAGCGCACGCACACCGTCGGCGATCGTTTTTGCCGCGCCCTCGCCCTGTACCTGCGCCGGATAAAGCACCACTGTCGCCAACGGATACCGCCGCGAAAGAATATTTAAAATATCCTGAAACGCCGCCGCTCCCTCGCTTGTTACAACACCGATCCGCTCCGGATAACGCGGCAGCGGGCGCTTGCGCCCTTCGTCAAATAGTCCCTCGCGCGCAAGCTTTTCTTTAAGCTGTTCAAAAGCAAGGTGCAACGCACCGATACCGTCCGGCTGCATATCCGTTGCATAAAATTGGTAGCTTCCATCCCGCTCATAAAGCGAAACGGAACCGCTGACAATCACAGACATCCCATTTTCCGGCCTGAAGCGAAGCTGGGATGCATGTCCGCGGAACATAACCGTTTTAATCGCCGCCGTCTCATCCTTAAGCGTAAAATACATGTGCCCCGATTTATAATGGCACAGAAAATTGGAAATTTCTCCGCGCACCATCAATCCGTCAAGCGCACTATCCGAATCAAGCATCGCCTTGACATAACGGTTAAGTTGCGAGACACAAACAACCGCCGATCGATTCATACGCTGTCCTCCTGCATGACCCGCGCCAGAACTGCCGTGCCAGCCGCATTGTCTGCGGAAAACTGCGGCTGTGCAAACAGTCCGCCAAACCGCGTCTCCATAGCTGTTCGAATCATTGCGTTCGACATCACCCCGCCAGCATATACCAGCGGGATTTCTCCATAAGCGTTCCGGACGCTGACTGTCATATGCGTCAAAGCCGCCAGGATGCTGTCCAGACAAAAGCGTGCGACATCGCACGGCGCCTCCCCCGCGTCCAGCATGGAACGGCATTTGTTTTCAATTCCTGAAAGCGAGCAATCCGCGCCTTTTGACGCAGCTTTTATACGAAAGGTTTTCTTCGATCGGCGCGCCAGCTCCTCAAGCCGCGGTCCTGCCGGAAACGGCAGTCCAAGCATGCCGCCAACCCGGTCGACCGCCTGCCCCGCCTTGAGGTCGAGCGACTGAGCAAACAAATTCACTGTGAGCGGATTGCCTGTCCGTGGCTGTACAATGACGCATTCCGTCGTTCCTCCGGACAGATGAAAGGCCGCGAACCGCTGCCCAATCAAGTCAAGGCGTCCTGTGGAATAAAGCGCGGCAGCAATGTGCCCCGCCTGATGCGACACGCAGGACAGCGGCACGCCGCATACAGCCGCAACGCATCGCGCTGCCGTCTCTCCCACAAGAAAGCACGGCATGTACGAACCTTCGGCATCACGCGGACGAACAGAAACGCCAATGCCATCCGGCGCGCCGCCGTGCTCTTGAAACAATGACTCAATCAGCGCGCCAAGCTGCTTCACATGCGAAAAAACGGCGTCGCTCTGCCGAAGCCCCAACGCGCCGTCTTTTACGGGAAGAAGCTGTTTTCTTTGCCAAACTTCTCCAGAGGCGCTGTTATACAGCGCAACGGAAGTAGTATAATTACTGGTGTCGATTCCCAGGTAACGTGCCATCACGCTATGCCTCCGCCGGCGCGTCCAGCACTTTTTCAGCTTCCGCATTGCCGTGGTTGGTTATATCCTTCTCCTCGACCCCCGCCTGCTCAGAGGAATCCTTCCTTCTAACATATGCGCCAAGCACACCGTTTACAAATGAAAAGTCGTCGTCATTTCCGTATTTTTTAGCAAGCTCGACTGCTTCGTTGATTGAAGCGCCGGCCGGCACTGTGTCGACATGGTCAATCTCCCACAGGCTCAGGCGCAGAATCGACAACGCAACACGCGACATACGATTAATTTTCCATTTCTTGGAATATGATGCAATCGCCTCATCAAGCCACGGCAAATTGCCGCAGACATCGCTGGCCAAACGATACGCATAATCGTCCACCTGCAAATTGCGGCCGATCGCAGCCTGTTCAATAATTTCGTCGATCGATTCGTCTTTAAACGAGCGTTCAAAAATCAGCATAAACGCCTGCTCGCGGGATTCGCTTCGTTTCATGTTGATCGTCCATTCCGCCGGCAAACCGGCATTATTATGTTATTTTGCAGCATACGAACGCATTTTGGAACAGACCTGTAGACCAGTCCCTCTTGCCGTTTGCTGTCAGGCATCCGCTGCCGGCGAGGGATCATCAAATACAATTTCGGCTATATTGATATTAACGCGCGATACAGCGATCCCTGTCATATTCTGGACGGCCTCTTTGACGGCAGACTGGATTTTTTCGGCTGTCTGTGGGATATTAACGCCTGCCTTAATGTTGACATGGATATCAATCGCAGCAATGTCGTCGTTTAAATCGATCGTAATTGGCTTAGCAGACTGCTTTTTAAGAAGCCAACCGCGAATATTTGTTGTAAACGACGCAAGCGAAGCGACGCCCTCAATCTCCATCGTTGCATAGCGGGCAATCGTCGCCAGAACGTCACGTGAAATTTTCAGGTTTCCGGCCGACTGGCCATGATCATGGTCATGATTTTGCATATTCATTCTCCTTTATCAGACACGGAACAGACCGGGCTGTACAGTTTTTAAGCAATCAACACGCAGCGCCGGGACAGGATGACGATAGATTAAAACGCTATATAGCATTAAAATCGTTCCGCGCATATTATAGCATAAAATTTCCCGCTTTACAATTGCCTATTCCCATGTCGTACCGTTATTTGTTCTATATATGAGATATAGGCATTTAAGTGGATTCTTATACTGTTTCAAAGTGCGTTCATGTAAAGCCAAGCGCCTCATGGACATAGCTTTGTGTCCATGAGGCGCTTTCAGATTGCGCGGCAGCGGCAGCGCGCTAATTGATCTCCACAATGGAGATGTTCTCGGCCGGGATGCTTGTTTCTTTCAGGATGATATCCTTCATCTGCGAAACCTGCTCCGGCTGTAAACCATCCGTCTTGACAACTACATCAACGCTTTCTGTATCGTAATAGACCATACAGTCCTCAAAGCCTTTGGCCTTAATCAGGTTTTCGATTTTGCCTTCCGTTTCAATCGACTTGGCAATTTCCGTGGCCTTGAGCGCCATCTCGGCTTTGATGTCCGGATCAACATCCGCGCTCGCCATCATGTTTTTGAGCGTTTCGACCGATTCATCGCGCGAACGCTGACGCGTGACCTTCGCTTCGGCGAAATACGCTTCGCCGTCGATATCCTCAACCGTCGGATCGTTTGCGTCGACCAACTGTGCATCGCCGTAATTTTTGTCGCTTTCAATCGCCGAAGTCGCTGTGAGCGCGCCATCCGACTGCGCAAATTGGTAATTGATGTAAACCGCCAGTCCAAGGCCCACCACAAGCGACGCCAGGATAATCTGTTTTTTTCCAATGATCATATTCATTACGGGGGTTCCTCCTCTTGATTTGATATTGACAACTGCCGCCGCAGATCAGGGCCTTTTGGGGCAATTCGGCTTACCCCGCAGCCCATATGTCCGTATGGTCATTTGCTGATTTTTGTGACGCAGACCCGGTTATACGGAACGCCCAGCGCCGTCGCGACGACCTGCGTCACACGCTCCTGCACAACGGTACTCGACGCGCCCTCACACACAACAACGACGCCCTGCACCGTTGGCTGACGCTGTGTTTTTAAAAGCGCCTCTTTTTTGCCGCTGCCCGTATCCACAACAATGTATTTCTGCTCCATATTCTGCTGCTGTGTTTCCCGCCGCACATCGCTGCCGTCATAGCTGTTTGTCTGGTTGACATTCTGTGATTCCTCAACGGCATAGACATATTCAATACCGTTTTCGAGCGTCACCATCACCTCGCACCGCCCAACGCCGTCAACCTTCCCGACAAGCTGCGCCAGCCGCTTTTCCAGATCGGCCACATATTCCTCCGGGCTTTGCTGCGCCGCTCCAACGCTTGGATTCGGTTTTCCAGCGCCGGCCGGTATAACCGTTGACAGGAAAATCAGCGCCATACCGGCTATCCCGATAAATAGCAACGCCCGGCTCCGGTTCCCTTTGAAAAATGCGATGACCTGGTCCGGAATACGGACAGCCGGTTTGTTCCCATTCATGTAGTCACTCCTTTTTCATATCCGATCACAACGTTTACCCCCAGACGCTCCATCAGCGTGCCGCGGATTTCCGTGTGCCTGCTTCGGTACTGCTCGTCGAGCTGTACCTCACACTCACTAATAGATATGCCTCCTTCCCCGTCCTCATGAATGTTTATGTAAATTTTATTAGCCTGCACGCCCATATCCGCCAGCGTTTTCATCGCTGCCAGCCGTACCCCCTCTGAAGCAGCCATATTTGTCTGCTCGTTGGCAGCGTCGGAAAGCCTCGCGATTTTTTCATCAATCCGGCGCTGCAATTCGCTCTGCGGGGTCACTGTCAAATCGATCGACGGCAATGCGATCGGTGAAAGCAGGCACCCGAGAAAAAAGACGCTTGATGTGATATTGAACACGCGCTGCATACTCGATTTCGGCAGCGCGAGCTGTGCCAGGCCGCATGCAATCGCGGCCGCGCAAATGCCGAACGCCCATTGTCTGATACCATCCAATATACAGCACACTCCTTTCTTTTATGACAGGCCCTCACACGCCGGTTGAAACCATCAGCACCAGTGACGTTGAAATGACAAACAGCAGCGCAAAGCACAAAATGACGGCGATCAGCACACCGAGCGTCGCCGACGCGCTTTTCAAAATTGACGCCACCTGCTTGACGCCAAGCATCTCACCGACGGCCGACGTGATATTGACCGTGAAATACCAGAGCGCCGTTTGAAGCAGGACAGGCAGAAAGGTCAATAAGGCGGCAAGAATACCAAATGCGCCGACGGTTGTCTTTAACAGCTTCATATAGCCCTGCGTCGCCACAAAGGCGTCTGAAAGCGCGCTGCCCACCACCGGCACAAACGTGCCGATCAAAAATTTTGCCGTTTTAGAGGCGACGGTATCGCTGCCGGACGCCACCATCGTCTGAAGCGATAATAGCCCGACAAATAAGGTCAGCAGCAGACCAAGCGCCCAGCAAACCGTTGACTTGATCGTTTTGGCGACAGAAGTGATATCAATTCCCGGCGCGAGGTTGCCGACAATGCAGAACGCCAAATAGATTCCCATCAAAGGCACCAGCATATTGGCGGCAATCTGGCTGACCACCTGGCACGCGGCAAACAGAAAGGCCGTATAGGTCGTCGCTGTGACCGCCTGACCGCCCACCGTGACGATCGATGAAAAAATTGGTATAAATGAAAGGATAAAATTTGAATAATCGTGAATAGCGGCCACTGTCGTTGTGATGCAGTCTGTAATCGGCGAAACGACCGCCGCCGCGATACAAACGACCGAAACCGCTGTGAATACTGTCGAAAGCGAGCCTTCCCACAGGGAGGTTTTTAAACAGTCGAGCAGCGCGCACAGCAGCACCGTCCCGAGAACCGACGCGAACACTGTAAGCGGAGCGCGCAAACGCTGTATCACAAGCTCCCACACGGATCCAAAGAATTGGGAAGGCGACAGCGTCAATAACTGTTTATAATCGATCTCCGTGATCCCCGCGCCCTCCATCAGATTTTTTGCATCATCCGGAAGCTCCTCTAAAAGCTCGTCCGCGCCGACCGCGTCAAGCTGGGTCTTAATCCGTGTTTCTCCCGGGATGAGCGGCTGTGCGTCGATATATCCGCCTTGCGCTCCGCTGTCATTCGCTGTAAAGCCATTTTCTGCACTGGTATCGGAAGCGTTAAAGTCAGCTTCAGATGCATACCCCTCTGTTTTATCAAACTCGGCGGGCGTTTCATATGAAGCCGCCGAACTGGACGCCTCCATACTTTGGCTGTATGCGTCCGTCTCCGATCCATCCAGCGCAAACGCGGAAGGCACGGCCAAAAGAAGCAGCGCGGCCGCCGCACAGACAGCCGCCATATCTCGTTTCTTCACCTGGACCCCCTCCCATTCTCATTGCCCGATCAGACCGGAGGCGATATTCAAAATCTGCTCAAACAAAGGCAGACTGATCAACAGCACAGAGATTTTACCAGCCGCTTCCACCTTGGAGGCGATCGCGCTTTCCCCAAGGTCGCGGCAGGCGTCGCATGCAATCTGTGTGATAAAGCACAAACCAAGAGATTTGAACAAAACCTGTACATATTCCGCCTTCGCCCCTGTTTGCGCGAACAATGCCTGCATCCGCTCGAACAGAGGCACGGCGGCCGCGACAATCATGCCGAGGATCAGGATGCCCGCTGTCAGCGAAATGAACAGTGTATATTCCGGGCTTTTCTGTTTGAGCATGGTACCGAGCGCGACCGCGACGACCGCCAGCCCGGTCACTGTCATCATATCCATTTCAGTAAAGCCCAAATACGCTTTTGACTGTCTCAAACAGCGTATTGATCTGTACAATAATCATCATCAACACAACAATTAAACCGGCAAGCGTCGTCATCATGGCCTGTTCCTCACGCCCGGAACGGATCAGGACCTGATTGAGCACCGCCACAATGATGCCAATCGCGGCAATTTTAAAGATCAGATCGACGTCCATCCGCGTTTTCTCTCCTTTCGGCGGTGTTCCTCAGATAAAAAAGATAATGACGAACGCGCCAGTCAATAACCCCAAGGTCCGGTAAAGGCGGCCGTGTGTCGCGCTGCGGGCGCGCGCCGTATCCAACTGCATGGACAAAAGCGTCCGCGTATGCTCCAGGCTGGAAAGCTCTCCCTCCAGCCCGCATTGTCCCAGCGTATCGGAAAGCCCTGCCAAAATTTCTGCGTCCTCCTGGGAAAGCGCTCCGTGAAACATAAGCGCCGCTTCGCGCCATGCCTGTGGAAACGGCTTTCCCCGGCGGCACAAAGACGCACACGCCGGAATAAACGCCGCGCTTTCCGTTTCTCTTTCATCCAGCTTCGCAACAGCTTCAGCCGGCGGAGCCAGGCTGTAGGAAAGCTCCGTCCCCAGCGACGACAGCGCCGCCAATGTCCGCTCCAATTCACGGACACGCTCTGTCAGCGCACGCGCAAAAGAAATACCGATCGACGTTGTACATGCAATCACCAGGACCATACCGCCGATTTTCATGGCTGTATACATAATTCCTCCACCTTTCTGACCGCGAGAATCTGCGCCGGTTTATCAGCTCCCCTGAGCATTGCGGCATAAGCAAACGCACCCGTTTCAAACAGCCGGCCGATCATCCGCTTGCGGTACAGCTCCTCAAAGCTCGCAGCGTGCACGGACGTTACAACTGCTACGCCGCTGTTCACAGCCGCCGCAACCGCTTCGATCTCCGCCTCCGTGGCAATCTCATCACAAATAATGATTTCCGGAGACAGATACCGGATCGCGATCTGGAGGCCCTTGGCTTTGGGATATCCAGCCAACAGGTCGCAGCACGGACCCAGGTCGTTTTGAATCAGTCCGCCGGAGGACGCGCCAATTTCACCGCTCTCATCCACCACACAGACCTTCCGGTAAACGCCCGGCGTTCCCGATGAAAGCTGCCGTGCCAGGTCGCGCAGAAGCGTTGTCTTGCCGCTGGCGGGCGCACCCGCCAACAGCAGGCCGCAGGGCCTGTCCATAAAATATCCCCGTATCAATTGGTCAGCGCAGCCGAATATTTCGCGCGCTATACGCAGATTGATCGATGTGATATCGCGCACAGACGCCACAAGTCCGTCCTCCACAACAGCCGTCGCCGCCACGCCCGCGCGGTGGCCGCCGCGCACCGCTATGTATCCGTCCGCCATCTCGCGCTGGTGGCTGTGTACCGCCCATCCGCACAGCGATACGAAACAGTCCTGCATGTCCGCCTTCGTCACAATAAACGCATTGAGCACCGGGCGCGGCGCAATCCCCCCATTCTCGTCCACAAACAGGATACGCGCCGGTGTTATCAGCCCTAGCGGCCTGCCGACACGCAAGCGTATTTCTGTGGTTTCCCGCTGCACGTCGCCCGAAACACGTGCCAGTACGCGCCGCACATGCTCACCAAGCGTTTGTATAGCGGCAAGATAGCGTTCGTCGTCTCTCATTTCATCACGTCCTTTTTGTTTATACCCCTATCTTATGAGCACGTCCGCGTTCCTAGAACAGAAAATATGCGGGGACTTTCCGGTTCCAAGACACAAAAAAAGAGACGCTGCGGCGTCCTTTTTTTCAGAGATCATCATTTTGTTTTCGAATAAGCGTGCCGACGCGGTTCGCCGCGCCGTCCGGATCCGTTCGGAACCAATGTTCTTCATTTTTTGCCAAAAGCCGCACGTATGGATTTCCTGCCATCTTCTGGGAAATAATCAGAGCAACGGCAGCGATCGCTGCGAGCAGATAAACAAACAGCCCAAGCACACCGTTTGAAACGAATGTTAACGATGTTGCTGCGATCGACAACGCAACGCCAAAAGCAAGGCGAAAACTGCGCCGTTGATCGGTACGCAAAAATCCCTCCGCCAGCTCCCGGCTGACATAATATCCACCATTCCCCTGTGATACATTGTCCGATAGATTGTCCTTCAATAAATATCCAGTCTCACCTGAAACATCGCTGCGATTCGCATCGGCTTTTCCGTCTCCGGATATCCGCTGTCGTTTTCCCAACGGCTGACAGTCTGCTGGGAGACGTCGAGCCGACCTGCAAACTTCTCCTGTGAAATACCCGCGTCCCGGCGCAACTTCTGGATTTCCCCCTAAAGTACATGTCGTTTGCACCTCTTTAGTAGTTTAAAGGATACAACAGCGCATTTGTATGCAGACAAATTACAGTTACATATAAATGCGCTGTTGCATTGCAGAAAATAATATTTTAAAGTTTTGGAATTTTCGAAACTTTTCCCTTTTAAGATTTGAAAAATTTCTCTCAAAACTCCGGCAAAATCGTCTTGTGCGGTGTAGTAAATAGTGAGAGAAAAACCAGAGGGTTTGGGAAACTTCCCAAGGGCCTGCGAGGGAGTACAAGCAAAAATCGCCCGATGTCGGCAGACAGAAAACGGGCGATTTTACGGAAAAGAGTACTGTTGAGCGTTTCAAGGATTTCCGGCTTTCTGCTCCTAAAAAATCCGCGTCAGAAATGGCAAAAAGTAGCTATTTTTTATTTATTTCTGGTTGTCGCGGGCACGGATTTCGGTTCGACGGATTTTTCCTGAGATCGTTTTTGGCAGTTCTGTTACAAACTCAACAATACGTGGATATTTATATGGTGCGGTCTGCTTTTTTACATATGTCTGAAGTTCCTTTTTCAGCTCCTCGGACGGCTCGTATTTTTTCGTCAGGACGATCGTCGCCTTGACCACAATGCCGCGGACAGGATCGGGCGCGCCAGTGACCGCGCATTCCAGCACGGCGGGGTGCTCCATCAGCACGCTCTCAATCTCAAACGGCCCGATGCGGTAGCCCGACGATTTGATGACATCGTCGGTACGTCCGACATACCACAGATATCCATCCTCATCCATCCAGGCCGTATCGCCCGTGTGGTAATAGCCGTCGTGCCACGATTCAGCCGTAACCTCCGGATTGCGATAATAGCCGCTGAACAATCCAGGATGCGGTTTTTCCGTATTGATGACGATCTCACCAACTGTACCACGCGGAACGTCATTGCCGTCCTCATCGATCAGATGGATGTCATAAATCGGCGATGGTTTGCCCATAGAACCAGGCTTTGGCGTTGTCCCGACAAAGTTGGCCACCTGCATAACTGTTTCCGTCTGTCCATACGATTCCATCAGGCGCAGGCCCGTAAACTCATACCAGCGGTTATAGACCTCGGGGTTGAGCGCTTCGCCGGCTGTCGTCGAATAGCGAAGCGACGAGAGATCGTATCCCTCCATGCCCTCCTTGATAAAAAAGCGATAGATCGTCGGCGGCGCGCAGAAGGTCGTAACACGGTATTTTTCCATCATATGCAGCAGATCATGCGGGACAAACTTATCAAAGTCATAAACAAATATGGATGCGCACGCCAGCCATTGGCCATAGAGCTTGCCCCAGACAGCCTTCATCCAGCCAGTTTCCGACACCGTCAGATGCAGATCATCCTCATGGACATTATGCCAATAGCGCGCAGTGATGATGTGCGCCACCGGATACGCCATATTGTGTACGACCATCTTCGGCATTCCGGTTGTACCGGATGTGAAATAAAGCAGCATCGGGTCGTCCCTGTGCGTCTGGGCGCGCTGCCAGGCGCCGTTATACTTCTCAAGTTCTTTTGTATAATCAAGCCACCCTTCGCGTGTCCCGCGAACAAGAAACTTGGCATGGATATCGGGATATTCCCGACACGCCTCCTCGACATATTCAGCGATATTGCATTCGCCGGAACAGACGCAGGCTGTCACGCTTGCCGCTTTGAAGCGGTATACAAGATCGTGCGTCGTCAGCAGATTTGTTGCCGGCACACCGACTGCTCCGATTTTATGCAGAGCGAGCACCGTAAACCAGAATTCATAGTGGCGTTTAAGCACCAGAAGGACCATATCGCCTTTTTTAACGCCGTGATCCGCCAGCATTTGGGCGCATTTGTCGGAGTACAGCTTCATCTCGCCAAACGTAAACGTGCGTTCCTCACCCGCCACATTGCACCAGACCATCGCACGGCGATCCGGATCAAGGCGCGCGATCTCGTCTACCACGTCGTAGGCAAAATTGAAGTTATCCGCCACCACCGGCTCAAACGCACAGAGAACACCGTTGTCATCAAATGCCTCACGGCAAAACCGTTTATAAAAATTTTCCATTTCCATCAGTTATGTTCCCCCTTGCTGCTTTCATCCTTCATTACAACCGCCAAAAATACACACGGCTCGCCCCCGGCCGCTATCATACCATGCTTATGGCCGGAATCATAGTAAATCGCGTCGCCTGCATGCAGATACTCCACATGTTCATCAATTTGCATTTTCAGAGTTCCGCTGATAATATAGTCGAACTCCTGGCCGTCATGTTCGGAAAGATGGATCGGCTTTGACTGTTCTTCTTCAAAAAACGGCGCCGTTACCAAAAATGGCTCCGAGATCTTCCCAGAGAAGCGGTATGCAAGATGATTATAAGTAAATCCCTTGCGGCGTTTAATATCAAGCCCCTCTCCCTTACGTACAATTGAATAGGATGAAAGTTTCGGTGCGTCTCCAGTAATCAATTCAATGATGTCAACGCCAAACGCCTGCGCACAATTATAAAGAAATGTAAATGTAAAATCCCCCTGTCCCTGCTCATAAGCAACATATTCGTCAGCGGACAAACCTGTTTGCTGCGCCATTTCAGCAATCGGAATTTCCATAATCTCCCGCAGGGTGCGAATACGCTGCGCGATCTCCATAATCATTTGTTCCTGCATACTGATTCCTCCATCATTGTAGTTATGGATAAAACGACAAAAAGACCCGTCCCCAAACAGGGACGAGTCTGATTAAACAAACCCGCGGTACCACCCGGATTGCGCGTCAAGCGCCTCTTAGCAAAGCTCCAACAAGCTCCCGACAAATAACGCTGTCCAGCGGAGACGCCTACTGACTGCTGTGTTTGGCGTTCGACTCAGGGGTGATAAGCTAAAAAACTGTCTGCCGCCAGCTCGCACCAAACGCTGGCTCTCTGTGGGCAAAGCTATGTTTTTGCCGTCCCCGTCTTTGTCTTTCAGAAATATTGGCATTATCATACACCATTCAAGGCGCCTTGTCAAGAAAATTTTTATAAGCCGGCGCGACGGCAACATTTCAACCGATATATTCAAGTACATCGAGCGGACTGTCGGCAAGTGCATCGGCCCCATTTTCCAAAAGCTCTTTTCGTGTACGGAATCCCCACAGCGCGCCGACAGCGAACAGACCTCCATTTTTAGCCGTACGCATATCAACACCGGAATCGCCTACATAAATACATTCGTCTGGCCTCACACATGTCTGTAAAAGGATTTCCCTTGTCAGACTTTCGTCAGGCTTTGTCGGGCGTCCCTCTCGCTGGCCGTGAACAACGGCAAACCGCCCACCAAGCAGATTTGCACACAACTGCTGTGTAAAGGTATCCGGCTTGTTAGACAGAACAGCCGCCGCAATTCCACGTGCATCCAACTTTTTAAGCAGTTCAGGCACCCCGGTATATGGAACCGTCAGATCACAGCTATGGCTGTTGTAATAAGCATTAAACTCATCACGCAGGCATTGTACTGTTTCTGGTGTTTCAGCAGCGCCGGCAGGCGTCATGCGTTCTATGAGCTTATAGACGCCGTCTCCGACAAAATAACGAAACTGCTCGGAGGTATGCGTCGGCCAGCCATGCGCTGCACAGACATGGTTGCCTGCGGCAGCCAGATCGTCGATTGTATTAAGCAGTGTGCCGTCCAAATCGAATATAACCAGCTTGATCATTGATTCAGCCTCCGTTTCGCATCCGCTTTCTCCTGAAAGCGTTTCGCGTCTACAACTACACGCGTATGGCTCCCGCGTCCAATTTCCCCTATCTCGTCCTCAGCCCACACCTCAAACGACGCACAGCGCCCTTCCCTGCCAGTCAGACGCGCCGATGCCGTATAGGCCATCCCGCACGGCGTTGCAGCCGTATGCTTGATATCAATGGCAGTTCCAACAGATGTCTGCCCCGGTTCTAAAAAACGCGCAAGCAGGCCGCACGCGGCCTGTTCCATCGCAGCGATCATCATTGGGGTGGCAAGTACATCCAGATCACCGCTTCCAACGGCGCAGGCCAGATGTTCGGGAACCACCTGTATCGAGATAGAATTGATTTCATCAGCCATGTCAAAATTTCTCCATTCTGTTTTAATTACATAATGATTGCCCGCCAAGCGCCGAACGGTTGACTCAATCCGGCTTCGCACCGGCTGTAGTGTAACATGCGCGGCCCGCTGCTTTGCGCCAGACGGCGGCTGCAAAGGGCTTTGCCGTTTGCACTGCCCATATTATAGCACAAATCCCGGCCATACCGCAATGACCGCGATATAACCGGGAACTTTTTAGCTGAAGGTATATTGCTCATTCTGCCAGGTACAGGTGATTTTATCCCCCGCCTTAAACTTGCCATGCAGCAGTTCGTCCGCCAACTTATCTTCAATATTGGATTGAATAGCACGGCGCAGCGGACGTGCGCCATATGCGGGGTCAAAACCATCGATGGAGATGCGTTCCGCCGCCGATTCATCAAAACTAATTTCAATCTGCAAACCTGCCAGGCGCGTTTTCAGCGCGTCAAGCATGTTGCTGGTAATCTTTTTAATTTCCTTCTGGCCGAGCTTGTGGAAAACAATGATCTCATCAACACGATTGATAAATTCCGGTTTGAAGGATTTTTTTAGTTCCGCAAGCATTGCCTTGCGAATGATCTCCTGTTGTTTATCAAAATCCTGTTCCCCCGACGAAAATCCAAGCCGGTTTTGATCGCGCAGCATCTGCGCGCCGATATTCGATGTCATGATGATAATTGTATTTTTAAAGTTTACAGCGCGTCCCTGTGCATCGGTCAGAACGCCGTCCTCCAAAATTTGAAGAAGCATATTGAAAAAATCGGGATGCGCCTTTTCAATTTCATCAAATAAAAGCACCGAATACGGCCGACGCCGAATCTTTTCTGTAAGCTGTCCGCCCTCATCATATCCAACATAGCCGGGCGGCGAACCCACAAGTTTCGATACGGCGTGCCGCTCCATATATTCCGACATATCGAGTCGTATCATCGCATGCGGATCGCCGAACATACATTTTGCCAGCGCCTTGCAGAGTTCTGTTTTACCCACGCCGGTCGGTCCAAGAAAAATAAACGAACCCAGCGGACGCGACGGATCATGCAGCCCGACGCGCGACCTTCGGATTGCGCTCGCAACGGCATGAACCGCCTGATCCTGCCCAACGACCATCTCGTGCAGCGATTCCTCAAGGTGCAAAAGACGTTCGCTCTGCGCCTGTGTGATACGGGTCACATCGATACCGGTAATATTGGAGACAAGATGCGCGATGTCATCGGCGCACAAGCGGCGCATTCCTCCATTTTCTGTATATTCCCATTCATTTTGTGCCTTCTCGAGCTTTACCCGCAGATCACTTTCACGATCCCGGATACTGGCAGCGCATTCAAAATTTTGTGTGCTGATCGCCGTCTCCTTCTCCTCACGCAGTGCGCTGATACGGCTCTCCAACTCGCGCAGGTTATTTGGCACCGTGCTCCCGTTCATGCGCACACGCGAGCACGCCTCGTCAATCAAATCGATCGCTTTGTCGGGCAGGCGACGGTCGGCAATATAACGGGCAGAAAGCGATACCGCCGCGTCAATTGCTTCATCCAGGATTCGTATTTTGTGGTGCGCCTCATATTTTTCCCGCAGACCGCGGATAATTTGTACAGACTGTTCCTCTGTCGGCTCCTCAACCAAAACACTCTGGAAACGACGTTCAAGCGCGCCGTCCTTTTCAATAAATTTGCGGTATTCGTCGAGCGTTGTCGCGCCCACCAACTGGAATTCGCCGCGCGCAAGCTGCGGTTTGAGAATGTTGGCAGCGTCGACGGCGCCTTCCGCCGCGCCTGTCCCGATAATCGTATGCAGTTCGTCGATAAACAGTATGATATTGCCTGCCGCGATAACCTCGTCAATGGTGTTTTTAATCCGTTCTTCAAAATCGCCGCGATACTTTGTACCCGCAACCATGCAAGTCAGATCAAGCGCGACAAAGCGTTTATCGCGCAGCTGTGCCGGCACATCGCGTTCAATAATCCGTCGCGCGATCCCTTCGGCGATCGCAGTCTTTCCGACGCCTGGTTCTCCGATCAGGCAGGGATTATTTTTTGTACGGCGCGTTAAAATCTGTAAAACACGTTCTATTTCTTTTTCACGCCCGATCACTGGATCTATTTTCCCTTGACGCGCCATTTCAGTGAGATCGCGCCCATATTTCTCAATGAGCGGTGTGCGCGGTATCGTTTTAGGTCTGGGCGGCGCGGCCCGCCGGGCACCGAGCAGATCGGCTCCGCAGGTCTGCGCAAAATCGCCGATCTGCCTGGCGACCATTTCCGGATCAACATTGAGCTGTTTTAAAAACCGAACGCCATAGCTCTCATTTTCCTTGAGCAAATTCATAAGAATATGCTCTGTCCCTGCCAGAGGCGTACCTCCCATGCGCGCCTGCATTAAGGAAAGCTCCAAAATCCGCTTACAGCGCGGGGTGATATCAGACGGCGTCAATACCGAGCGTATCCCTTTTCCGACCGTCTTAACCAGCAATTCACGCACTTTTTCCGCGCTGACATCGTTTTTTTGCATCACTGTGAACGCCACGCCGCTCCCCTCCGAAAGCAGGCCCAGCAAAAGATGTTCGCTGCCGATATATGTGTGTCCGAGGGCCGACGCCTCGTCAATCGCACAATTGATTGCAGCATTTGCTTTCGGTGTAAAACCGTTAAATTTAAACAATGTATCACCCCAAATTATCTTTATGCGCCTTCCAATAATAATATTGTCAGAAGTCAGCCGCGATATGCGCATCATCACAAGGAACCGAAGTTGGGCCGGCGACATAGTATGGGATGAAATCACTCTTAGGAGGTCATTCTTTATGGGATGCAATAACAACTTTGGCGGCAACTACTTCTGGATCATCATCCTGATCATCATCATCTTCGGATGGGGTTGGGGCGGCAGCGGCTTCGGCTGGGGCGGCAACAACAACTGCTGTGGAAATGACTGCGGCTGCGGCAACGACTGCGGCTGTGGCTGCAACAACAACTGCTGCTGCTGATAAATCCAGCTAAACGCCAAAAAAATGGCGGGGATGCAATCGCATCCCCGCCATTTTATCATCTCCGCAAAGCGGCATGATAAAATCGGCCATCAGGGCGGCAGAGGGCTGCGCCCGCGTATCACCCTGTCCATAGTTCGCAGACATCTCCGGGGGCAAAGCGCCGCCCCTTTACCGGTGGCTCAGAGCCGCTTGGGAACCTCGCTGTTCAAGTCCTCGCGCTCGCGCCGGCGGCGCCAGGCGCGTGTAACATTAATACCGATTGATGTAAGCAGCGCCGCGGCCATCATACCAGGCATCAGCCACTTGCTGTACTGTACATCCGTGGACAGAAGCTCTGTCCATGCCGCGTCGACGGCAAGGTTCATTTCCGCCGGCAAATCAATCCAAAATTCTGTCTTTGCAATCACCTCGTCCGATGGATACGCAATTGGATTATTGCGCACATCCTCTGGAAGCAGCGCAAGCGACGCGTCGTTTGGCGAACTGTATCCAATATACTCAGCGTTGGCTGCGCCGACCTCCGCCTCCAACAGAAAGTTGATAAACATTTCGGCGCATTCCTTTTCCTTTGAGCCTTTGGGGATTACAATCGCGTCGACAAAACGGTTGGTCCCTTCTTCAGGAACAAAATAGCCGAGGTCCTCGTTGTCAGCCATCATCGTAATCGCATCGCCGGCATAATACGGAGCAATCGCCGCTTCACCGCCGATCATCTTGTCGAAAATTTCATCCATAACATACGCCTGAACAAGCATCTTCTGATCCTTGAGCAGTTCCGTTGCTTCCCGTAGCTGCTGCTCATTTTCAGGATTCATAGGATATCCCAGACGCTTGAGCGCAATGCCAAAATCGTCGCGGGGATTGGCAAACATCAAAATATCGCCCATATATTTTTGATTCCACAGCAAGTCCCAACTGCCGGTATCCTCCTCGTCAACCATGGTTTTATTGTAGATAACACCGACCGTTCCCCAGGTATATGGGACCGAGTATTCGTTTGTAGGATCAAAAATTGGATTGAGGAAGCTCTCGGAAATGTTCTTGAAATTTGGAATATTGTCAAAATTAAGCTTTTCAAGCATCCCCTCCCGAATCATCCGAGCAACCATATAATCGCTTGGAATCAGGATATCATAGCTGGCTCCTCCATTGCGTAAGCGGGCATACACTTCCTCGTTCGTCGAAAACGTGGTGTAATTGACCTTAATACCGGTCAACGCCTCAAATTCGGCGATCACATCCATGCTCCCGTCCGAACCGTCGGAAATATATTCGCCCCAGTTGTGGACGTTCAAAGAACGCCCCTCCCCCTGAAACCGGGTGTAGTAGCTTTCATCCTCCACGGAAACCTCTGCCAAGACGGATACGGACATAAAAAAAGTAAGCAACATCGCAAGCAGAAACGCACTTAATTTTTTCATACGCGCGCCCTCGCTTTCACCCGGTTTTCACGCTCACGACGCGCGTCGTTGAGGTTAACGGCCAACAGCACAATCAAAACAACGACAAAAATAATTGTCGAGAGCGCGTTGATCTCCGGACTGACTTTGCGCCGCGTCATCGAAAAAATGGTGATTGGCAGCGTTTGCGACGTCGGGCCTGTGACAAAATAGCTGATAATAAAGTCGTCAAGCGAATACGTAACCGCCATTAAAAATCCCGCCAGCATACCGGGCATAATCTCTGGAATGACCACCTTGAAAAACGCCTGCATGGGGCTGCATCCAAGATCCTGCGCCGCTTCATATACCGACACGTCCATCTGCCGCAATTTTGGCATAACATTTAAAATTACATACGGGATGTTAAACGTAATATGCGCGAGCACGAGCGTTACAAATCCAAATTCCAATTGAACGCCGGCGTTTTTGACGAATACGAACAGCAGCATCAGCGAAACGCCGGTTACAATTTCAGGATTGATCACTGGCATGTAGGTCACGTTCATGACGACGCTGCGGGACAGCCGTCCCATATTGCGGATACCAATCGCGGCAAGCGTACCGATTACAGTCGCCAGCACCGATGAAATCAGCGCCACCACAAGCGTGTTGATCAAAGACTGAATGATCGCTTCGTTTGTAAACAACCGTTGATACCACGAAAGCGTGAAGCCCGTCCAGGCGCCGCGCGACTTTGACTTGTTAAAGGAAAAGACGATCAGCACCAGAATCGGCGCATACAGAAATGCCATCACAATGGCGACATATGTCTTACGCAGCCATTTCATTTGAGCAAATCCCCCTTCTCCTCATCTCCGAACTGGTTTGTAATGCTCATACAGAGCAGAATCAATACCATCAGAACAAGCGCGATCGCCGCGCCGAGGTTCGGGTTATAGGCATTACCCAAGAATTGTAAATCAATCAGGTCGCCGATCAGCAGATTCCCGCCGCCGCCAAGCATCCGGGAAATGATGAAGGTAGAAACCGATGGCACGAACACCATGATAATCCCGGTCGAAATGCCTGGCACCGTCATCGGGATCAGCACGCGCATCAGGATTTTGGACGCGTTTGCACCAAGATCCTGCGCGGCTTCAATGACACTGTCCGGAATCTTTGTCATTACAGAATAAAGCGGCAGGATCATAAAAGGCAGATAATTATAAACCATACCGAGCACAACCGCGCCCTGTGTATTGATCATCTCAAGCGGTCCGATTCCAAAATATCCAAGCATCCGGTTGATCAGGCCGTTTTTTTCCAGAATCGTCATCCATGCATAGGTACGCAGCAAAAAGTTCATCCACATCGGCAGCATAATCAGCATGATCATCGTGCGCTGTCCATTGCCATTGTGGCGCGATATGATGAATGCCAACGGATAGGCGATTAACAGACAGATCACCGTTGCGATGAATGCAAGCCATACAGAACGTACCAATACAGGCGTATATTCTCCGACCTGCGAAATGTAATCGATGGTGAATGTCCCTTCCGGCGTTGTCACCGCATAATACGCGACAAGTGCGAGCGGAACAACGATGAAAATCACCATCCAGATCAAATATGGAAACGCGGTCGCCTTCGATCTCATTACTCCACCTCCATCTTATGCATGATGTGGATATCGAAGGGAGCAACCTCCATTCCGATGAAGGCGCCCGGCTGCTCGCTGCGTGTCGAATGGATCATCCATTTGTAGCCATGCGCATCGACGATCATCTCAAAGTGGACGCCCTTGAAGATCACCGACTCGACAACGCCGGAGATCGGCGCGTCCTGCGGTTCGATGATTTTGATATCCTCCGGCCGGATGACTACGTCGACACGTTCAAGCGTGCCAAATCCACTGTCAACACAGTCAAATTTGCGTCCTGCGAATTCAACCAGGCAATCCTTATGCATGACGCCGTCGATGATGTTGCTCTCGCCGATAAAGTCGGCGACAAACGCATTTTTCGGTTCATTATAAATATCCTGGGGCGTACCCACCTGAAGGATGTCGCCGTCATTCATGACGACGACCGTATCCGACATGGTAAGGGCTTCCTCCTGGTCGTGCGTCACATAAATAAAGGTGATCTCAAGCGCCTGCTGCATACGTTTCAGCTCAATCTGCATCTCCTTGCGCAGCTTAAGATCAAGCGCGCCGAGCGGCTCGTCCAGCAAAAGCACCCTCGGATGGTTGACCAGGGCGCGCGCAATTGCAACGCGCTGCTGCTGGCCGCCTGACAGTTGATTGACATTGCGCCGGTCATAGCCTGCGAGATTGACAAGCTCAAGCATCTCATGCACACGGTTTTTCCGCTCATTTTCAGGCAGCTTTTTGATTTTCAGCCCGAACTCTACGTTTTCAAAAACATTCAGATGCGGGAACAGCGCATATCGCTGAAACACCGTGTTGACATGCCGCTTGTGCGGCGGCACGTCGTTGATACGCACACCGTCAAAAAAAACGTCACCCGACTTCGGACTGACGAAACCGCCAATCGTCCTGAGCGTTGTGGTTTTTCCACAGCCGGACGGCCCGAGCAGAGTAACGAATTCTTTGTCACGGATGTCGAGATCAAGTCCGACGAGGATGGGGTCGCCATCGAAATCAACGGAAATGTCTCTGAGGCTTACAATGTTGTTTTCTTTCATTTATGCATCCCCCTTTGCGGAATTTAGGCCGTCTTTACGGCCCCCGATGATTTCTTACCGCTTACCCGCAAAAGGTTTTTTCTAATCGCAGCGCGCTTTTTATACGCGCCCGTTATTAGGCGGTAAATTGTCATCGATTTTATGCAGATGCAAAAACTGCAAGAATCAATATATCATATTACTGTAAAAAGTCAAGCTATTTTCGCGATTTTTAAGCTTCTGCCGTTAAATTTCTTTATTTTTTTATTTATTTTTTTAATATTCTCTGTTTTACTCCGAAATCCTCAAAAAATCTTTTTTATACTGACACGAAAAGGATATGAATCAGTATCTGTAAAGCAAGGGTTTTAACTTTGACAATCTTGTAAAACGATATGTGCAAATCGTACAAAAAAGCAGGACTCCGCATGGCGTCCTGCTTTCATTTTAAGGCTCCAGCTTCGCTTTAAAATAGCCTTCCGCACAATAAACCGCTCCGGCAGGATTGTGCGCCAGCACACGGTCCTTCGCAATCAGCGTAGTAACCAGCGCGTCGGAATATTTATAAAAAAGCGAATCGTGCCCCACGCACAGCCCAACCGCAATATTGAACTGCGTATTCTGCTCATTCAGCAGCCGGGCCTGCGCAATCGGATTGCACATCGGCTCGAATTGATTCGGCTTCAGCTTTCCCGATTCCGGAATTCCCGCTTTTTCCTTGGAAATACCGCCCGTTTTACAGATCACTGAAACAACTTCAAAGCCATGACGGCGCAGCAGGCCGTCTATCACCTTCGCTTCGTTTCTCAGCCCACGGCAAAATGCCATCCCGATTCGCCTGTAGCCCATCGATTTACATAGTTCAACTGTCTCCCTGAGCCGGACCCATTGGCCGTAACCAATCGCTTCAATTTCAGACGCCTTGATGTAAAAGTTGTGATTTTCAGGACTTTGATACTGTTCAAGCGCCTCACTTAGCAATGCATGCTGATGCATAGGACAATTTTTCGGCATCTGCTGCGGATGCTCCTCACTGCATGCATGAATACTGCATCTGGCACAGGTATACACGCCGCCCTCCCCTTTCTTATCCAATCATATCCAGCCTATACCCGCATACTACCGCTGCCCGTAATATGCATTTGCGCCATGCTTACGTAAATAATGCTTATCCAATAAAACTGGCTGCATTGGTTCGATCATATTGCCGGAAAGCGCCTTGCAATGCCAGGCCATCATGGCGACTTCCTCAAGCACGACCGCATTATGCACCGCGTTCATCGGGTCTGTACCCCAGGCGAACGGCCCATGGCTGTGCACCAGAACGGCCGGGATATCGTCCGGGCTCAGATCAGCAAACCGCTCAATAATAACGGCGCCGGTTTCCTTTTCGTATGCGCCTTTGATTTCCTCCGCGGTCATACGGCGTGTACAGGGAATCTCGCCGTAAAAATAATCAGCATGCGTTGTTCCATAGCCTGGGATTCCCATCCCGCATTGTGCAAAGATCGTCGCCCAGCGGCTATGCGTATGCACGACTCCGCCTATGTTCCCGAACGCTTTATATAGCTCCACATGCGTCGGCGTATCCGACGAGGGATTAAGCCTGCCTTCGACCCGCTTGCCGTCAAGGTCTACAACGACCATATCCTCCGGCTTCATAGCGTCATATTCCACACCTGACGGTTTGATAACGATCAACCCCTGTTCGCGGTCGATTCCGGAAACATTACCCCACGTAAATGTGATCAGGCCATGTTTTGGAAGCTGCATATTCGCTTCAAATACCTCTTGCTTTAGCGTTTCTAACATCTTAAATCCTCCTTGTTCAGACAACCGCTTAAAAGCTTTTGCGCTAAGGCTAGATCCTGTTCCCAATCCGGGCTGCCTGTGTACCAGCATTCAGCCACATAGCGCCGTACCCCAAGGCTCCAAGCCTGCTTTATAAGCGTTTTAAAATCGACATGACCTGTACCGAACGGGACTTCGCGGAATACGCCGGGCATCGTTTCCTTTAAATGCATTGCGATTAAATGGCCTGCGCCCATTCGCAAATCGGCGCAAACATCCGAGCCGCTCGCAACAGCAGCATTCGTCAGATTGCCCGCGTCAGGATAGACCTGCAAGTATGGCGAATCAACCAGCTTGACATAGCGCATCGCTTTCTCCACTGTATTCATAAAAGGCGTTTCCATTGTCTCGAATCCGAGCAGAACGCCGCTTTGGGCCGCCAGCATTGCGGCAAAAGAAAGGTTTTCTAAAAAACGCGCAGCCGTATCCGGTGTGGAATCCTCATAATAAACATCATACCCCGCCAATTGAATGATCCGGACGCCGAGGTCCGCCGCAAGCCTAACCGCCTTTTCCATAATTTCGATACTGCGTGTGCAAACCGCCGGATCAGAGCTGCCAAGCGGATATTTGCGATGTCCGCTTAAACACATTGAACGAATCGGCAGGCCCGCCTCCGACATCTCCCGAACCAGAGCCATCCGTTCAGCCGTGCTCATATCAAGGCGAGCAAGCTTCTCGTCCGATTCGTCAATACTGATCTCCACAAAATCAAACCCAGCTCTCTTAGCGGTCTTTAGCTTTTCGCGCCAGGAAAGCGTCCCCGGCATAGCCTTTTCATAAAGCCCCAGTTGATAATGCTTCATAACACACCTCCTGCACCCGTTTCATTCTTAAGCAAAATTATACAACGGGAACGTTCAGCCTGCAATACAAATTGCATCAATTTAAACGCCCGCGCGCCCATTGCATACTTGCCGAAAAATGCAACAAATAAAATCCGGCCCCGCGGCAAGCCTGTGGAGCCGGATTTTTTCGCAACCACCTTCTCAGGAGCGTTTTTTCCCAAGGTACGCCGCCTTGACATCCTCGTTCGCAAGCAGGGCCGCACCGGTATCCTGCATGATAATTTTACCGGTTTCCAGCACATAGCCGTAATCAGCCGTCCGCAGCGCCATATTGGCGTTCTGTTCGATCAGAAGAATTGTCACACCACGTTTATGGACTTCTTTAATAATATCAAAAATACCCTGAACAATCAGCGGCGCCAAACCAAGCGACGGTTCATCCATCATCATCAGCTTTGGGCGGCTCATAAGCGCGCGCGCCACCGCCAGCATCTGCTGCTCGCCGCCTGAAAGCGTGCCGGCCGCCTGCCAGGAACGTTCCTTGAGCCGCGGGAACAGCTCATAAACCCAGTTGATATCATCAGTCAAATCATCCTTGCGCAGATAGGCGCCGATTTTAATGTTCTCGAGCACCGTCAGATCGGAAAAAACGCGCCGCCCCTCCGGAACAAGCGTGATTCCCCTGCCGACAAGTTTCTCGCTTGGCACGCCGTCAATACGTTCCCCAAGAAATTCAATGGTTCCGCTTTTAATCGGCACAAGGCCGGAAATTGCCCGCAGCGTTGTGCTTTTGCCGGCGCCGTTGGCGCCGATCAAGGTAACAATGCTTCCCTCCGGGACCTCCAGGCTGATTCCCTTGACCGCCTCGATACCGCCGTAGGACACACAGAGATCATTGATTTTAAGCATCCTCCTGCACCCCCAGATAAGCTTCGATGACGCGGTCGTTATTCTGAATTTCAGCAGGTGTCCCGCTGGCGATCATCTGACCAAAATCGAGCACATAAATACGGTCCGAAATCTCCATAACCAAGTCCATATGATGTTCAATCATAAACACCGTCAAATGAAAGTCATCTTTGACGTGTCCAATGAACTCGGTCAATTCATCTGTTTCCTGTGGATTCATGCCGGCGGCAGGCTCGTCAAGAAGCAGCATTTTCGGGTCGGTCGCTAACGCGCGCGCAATTTCCAGGCGGCGCTGCTTGCCGTATGGCAGGCTGCTTGCCACCTCGTCCTTTAAATCAGCAAGCTCCAATATATCCAACAGGCGCATCGTATCCTCGCGCATCACCTTCTCCTCTTTCGCATTAAGACGGAAAACTGCGGAAAATACGCCAGCCTTGGCGCGCATATGCTTTGCAATCAGCACGTTTTCAAAAACACTTAAGCTTTTAAACAAACGGATATTCTGGAACGTGCGTGCGATTCCAAGGCGCGTGATTGCGTCCGGCGTGCGCTCCAGCACTTTTGGAAATTTGTCCGCATGGTTCCCCTGATACAGCTTGCGCATATTGCCCTGCGGATGATTGGACACCATCAGCTCATCATTAAAATAAATCGCACCGTTTGTCGGCGCATAAACGCCCGTCACCATATTAAACGCCGTTGTTTTTCCCGCGCCGTTTGGCCCAATCAGCGCCACAATCTCCCCCTCGTCAATCGACAGGGACAGATCGTTGACCGCGACAACGCCGCCAAACTGCATGGTGAGATTTTCCAGTCGAAGCACATTTTTACTCATGGCCAGCACCGCCCTTCACGCCGGCCGGGACACGCCTGGCAAACGGCTTCTTCAACAGACGCACAAGGCCATCCCAGGAAAATTCCTTATCTCCCATCAGGCCGCGGCGGTAAAACAGCACGACGACCATCAGCAGCACCGAAAATACGACCATACGGAAACCTGTGCGGAACAGCGAAATCTCCCATCCGCCGATGATAAGCGGCTGATCGAAGAAACGCAGCCACCATTCCTTGCTTGCAGTCACAAGGAAGGCGCTCAAAACGCTGCCGGTTACACTGCCGATGCCGCCGATGACCACAATCAGCAGGATATCGTACGTCAGCGTGATGCTGAAGGTTTTCGCCTCGATCGAGCGCATAAACATTGCGAGTAGTCCGCCGGAAATGGCGGTAAAAAACGAACTGATGACAAATGAAAGCTGTTTATGCTTAAACAGGTTGACGCCCATCGCCTCCGCCGCGATCTCATCCTCGCGGATCGCCTTGAAGGCGCGTCCATAGGTGGAGTTGATCAGCAGCACCATCAATGCGATGCAGACAGCAGCGATGATAAACGGGGTAAACAGAACCGGCAGACCAAACAGCTTCGGGAAGGTTGGCACCTTATTAAGGCCATAGGAGCCGTTTGTAATGGTATCCATCTGCGGGCTGGAAAAAACGGCGCGGATGATCTCGGAAAATCCAAGCGTGGCAATCGCCAGATAATCGCTTTTCAGACGCAGCACCGGGATACCGATCAGTGCGGCAAAAGCCGCAGCGATCAAGCCGCCGGCAATCAGCGCCAAAAATGGATATGCCGCCTGGAGCCACGCAGGGCCAGCCTCCATCGCCTCTTTCATCGACCGAATTCCAGGCGCGACCCCATTCATATAGTAAACGCCGTCCAGGCTTGCGACCGGGATCATCAGAATCGCCGTGACATACGCTCCGATTGACATGAACCCCGCCTGCCCAAGTGAAAACAGGCCTGTAAAGCCGTTTAGCAGGTTCATTGCAACAGCGACGATGGCCAGGATGGCGCTTTTCTGCAAAATAGAGATCAGCATGCCCTGTTCATTTTTATGTCCGTCCAGTATAAAAAGCAACACGACGGCCAGGGCGATCAGCACCAAAGAACAAATGCGCTTTGTTGATTTTTTCATATGCATCACACCTTATCCGTACTTTTTTCACCGAACAGGCCGGTCGGCCTGAACAGCAGCATCACAATCAGCAGAAGGAATGTAAACGCATCGCTGAATGTAGAATAGCCCATTGCAACAAGCAGCGTTTCGCAGATACCAATTACAAAGCCTCCGACCACAGCGCCCGGGATACTTCCGATGCCGCCGAATACCGCCGCGACAAAGCATTTCAACCCCGGCAGCGTACCGGAAAACGGCGTGACCGACATACGGTCAGTGAAATAAAGAATGGATCCGACCGCGGCCAACGCAGAACCAATCACAAAGGTGATACTGATAATCGTATTAATTTTGATCCCCATCAGGCGCGATGTTTCAAAATCCTTGCTGACGGCGCGCATGGCCATACCCACCTTTGTATGGTTAATAAGCGCCATCAATAAAAGCACCAATACAATCGTCAAAACCGGCGTAATAAATGTAACAAGCGAAGCGGACAGATCGCCGATCTTGAAGATACGCTTGAGAAAAGGAATTTCCGGATATCCCTTCGGAATCGCTGTAAACAGATATGTAGCCAAATTTTGCAGCAGGTAGGAAACGCCGATTGCTGAAATCATGATCGACATGCGCGGCGCGGTGCGCAGCGGCTTATAAGCGGCGCGTTCAATCACAACGCCCAAAACGACGGTCCCAAGTATGACAAGCGGAATGGCAATCGGCCAAGGGATGCTTGCCATTGCAAAAATCATAAAATATCCTGCCATCATGAAAATATCGCCGTGGGCGAAGTTGATCAGACGCAGGATGCCGTAAACCATTGTATAGCCGATGGCAATCAGCGCATAAGCGCCGCCTAGCGATATACCTGTCAGGCAGTGCTGCAGGATTGTTGTCAAGCTCATAAGCAGGAAGCCCCCAAACGATAGCAAGAATAGCAGCGCCGGTCAAATCCAGGCGCTACAGGAAAGCGCGCCAATTTTCAAGCAGACAGACGGTTTTCCAAGCGGGCAGGACTCGATAAAAAAAGAGAATTACAAATTCTTTGTATATAGCAGAAAGGTCACTTTTTATTTTTCAAACAGTCCTAGCCTACACAAACGCGGTAAAAGGAATACAAGGCGGGAGGACAAGACGCCTCCCGCCTTGCAGCTATTTTATTTTATTCGCCGAGTGTAACCGTTTTGAGGAATTTGAACTGGCCGTTTTCGATCACTTTAATAAAGGCCATATCCTTGTTGGCGTCGCCATTTTCATCGAAGGAAATTGCGCCGGTCACGCCCTCGTAGCTGAGGGTCGAAAGCGCGTCACGGATCGCCGCCGGTTCGGTGGAGCCAGCCGCTTCAATCGCTTTGATGGCCGCGAGATATGCATCGTAACCGAGCGCGGAAACCGCCGGAATGATATCATCCTGTCCAATGCTGGTCAGATACTCCTTAAAGCCAGTGATGAATTCAGCCGCGACCTGGTTGGAGGTATCGCCCTCGTCAAAGAATGTCGACAGAGTGACGCCCTCGGCGTCCGCGCCGGCATTTTCGATGATGGAACCGTTTTCCCAGGTGTCTCCGGCCATAATCTTTGCAGTGATGCCAAGCTCACGGGCCTGCTTGATGATCAGAGGCGCCGTCGCGATAGACGAAGGCGCGAAGATAACGTCCGGATTGGCTGCCTTGATATTCGTCAGGATCGCTTTAAAATCGGTCTGGTTTGTCTGGAACTGTTCCTCAGCAACGATAGAGCCTTCGCCGACAAGCTCGACAAACGCATTCTTAAAGAAGTTGCCCAGACCGGACGAATAGTCGTCGCCGAGCTGCGTGATGATAGCGGCCGTCTTTGCGCCGTCCTGGGCCGCATAGTTAGCCATCACCGTACCCTGGAACGGATCTATAAAGCAGACGCGGAAATAGTAATCGTTTCCGAGCGTGACCTGCGGATTTGTACAGGAGCAGCCGATAGCCGGGACCTGCGCGTCCGCAAAGATTTCGCCGGCGGCAATTGATACGCCGGATCCGTAGGAACCGAGAACGACCGAACAACCGGCGCTGATCAGGCTTTGCGCAGCCGTGACCGCTTCTGTTTTATCGGACTTGTTGTCGGCCTCGACCAGCTCGATCTTATATTCCTTACCGCCGATGTTGACAGTCGGGAACATCTGGTTGGCATAGCGGATTCCATAGACCTCCTGCAAACCGCCGCCGCCGTTTTCACCGGTCTGCGGCTCAAACACGCCAATCTTGATCACATCTCCGGAAGCCGCATTGTCAGCCGGCGCTGAAGTGTCTGCGGCCGGGGCTGCGGCATCACCTGCAGGCGCGGAGCCGACGTCAGGAGCTGGAGAGCCTTCGTCGACCTTTTTGCAGCCGGACGCCATAGAAAGGGTCAGCGCCGATGCCAAAGCAATCGCTAAAAATTTCCTCATAATCTTTCCTCCAATCATTTCCATGTCGGAATTCAGCGGCAGAAATACAAATGTACATCTACTGCATACACTTCATTATATCAAATATCCTGGAAAATGCAACTGTGCTGGAACATTTTGCTTGATTTTTTTAGAATTGTCCAATTTACATAAAAAGCTCCACTTGCTTTTTGTAAATTGCGTGTTGCCATATGATATATTCTATAACAAAACCCCGGATCACATGATCTGGGGTTTTGTTATAGAGCGATTATTCCACGCTGACATGCTCCAAAAGATCGTTTCGCTCCCGCCACAGACGGTCGGATAAGTCAACATAGTACCGATGCGGATGCTCAAATCGCTTTACCTCATCCCACAAACTGTCAACCTGTGCGGCACAGTAGGCACGGATATCGCCGAGCGCAGGCAGGTCGTAAACGCATCTGCCCTTTTCGAATACCTGCACCAAGAGGCATTCCGCACGAAAATTGCTGATTGTTTTGCGCTTCCAGGTGGCGACGGGATCGAAGATCGTAATTGGCTGCGTATCATCAACCGTTTCACCGCGTACAGTCACATAGTCTGCGATCGCCTGTCCTGTCTCACGGTTATAAAAGCGGTAAACATTTTTAAAGCAAGGCGTCGTGATTTTTTCAATTGTTTCACTGATCTTGATCTTCGGCACGAGCACGCCGTCCTTTTCAACGGCAGCCAGCTTATAAACGCCGCCGAATACCGGATCGGATTTACTGGTAATCATATTTTCGCCGACTCCGAATGAATCCACCTGCGCGCCCTGCAGCAGCAGGTCGCGAATAATATACTCATCAAGCGAATTGGACGCCATGATCCTGCAGTCCCGCATCCCCGCCTCGTCCAGCATCAGACGCGCTTTTTTGGAGAGATACGCGATATCACCGCTGTCGATGCGTACGCCCTTCAGCCGCTTTCCCTGCGGAATTAATACCTCATTGGCGACACGAATTGCATTGGGCACGCCTGATTTAAGAACGTTATAGGTATCAATCAGAAACACGCTGTCATCCGGATAGACCATCGCGTAATTTTTAAATGCTTCATATTCGCTGTCGAACATCTGCACCCAGCTATGTGCCATCGTACCGACGGCTGGAATCCCATATTCGCGGTCGGCAATGGCGCAGGCCGTCGACGCGCAGCCGCCGATATAGGTCGCGCGCGCACCGAGCATCGCCGCGTCGTAACTCTGCGCGCGGCGCGAGCCGAACTCCGAAATCGGCCGCCCCTCGGCCGCCCGCACAATGCGGTTTGCCTTTGTCGCCATCAACGATTGATGATTGATTGTAAGAAGGATCATCGTTTCAATCAATTGCGCCTGAATAATTGGGCCGCGTACAATGACGACCGGCTCATAAGGAAAGATCGGGGTTCCCTCCCGCACCGACCAGACATCGCATGAAAAGCGGAAACGGCGCAGATACTCCAAAAACGGCTCGCTGAAAATATCCTTACTCCGCAGGTATTCAATATCCTCCTGCGTAAATTCGAGATTTTTCAGATATTCGACCAGCTGTTCCAGTCCCGCGAACAGCGCGAATCCTCCTCCGTCCGGAATCTTGCGAAAAAACATGTCGAACACGGCAATTCGGTCCTCCAGTTCATACTGAAAGTAGCCGTTGGACATTGTAATCTCGTAAAAATCGGTCAGCATGGTTAAATTGCGTTTCATATCATTAGGCATTTGACGCACCTCATTTCATGATCTTCCACAGTATCGTATATAGTTTACATCATTTTTACTTTTTTAGCAAACGCTTCTTGCCAATTATGGGAAAAGAAAGTTTGATTTCCAGAAGAAAGCTTGGTATAATTAGAAAGCATTATCTCTTATTTTGAAAATTCCTGAAGGCGGGTTGTGCCCGAATTCGTTTTATGGATAACTGCCGAAACATTCCACGAATGTACGGATGCCAGGCGGCTGACCGATAAATGAGACAGGAGCTTTTATCTATGCGTATTGCATTGTTTACCGAAACATATCTTCCGCATGTCAACGGCATTGTGACACACGTAAAATCCCTTAAGGATGGATTGGAGCGCCTTGGACATGAGGTGCTGATCGTGACAGCCGACGCTGACGCGCGGCGTCATTTTGTCGCAGACGGCATTCTGCATTGCCCTGCGCGCACCTCCAAGCGGTTCTATGGATATGATATCGCGATGCCTTTGTCAACAACGCGCGTGAAATATGTCGCGCGTTTTCGACCGGATATCATCCATGTACACAACGAATTCGGCATCGGGCTTTCCGGCATGATGATTGCAAAAATCCTCCGGGTTGCGCTCGTCTATACGCTGCACACCATGTATGACGAGTACATTTATTATGTGGCTCCACAGCCGCTTGTGCCTTTGACAACAAAATTTTCGCACAAATATACAAAATTGTTTGCCAAATCGGCGCAGGCTGTAACCGGTCCGTCCAAAAAATGTGAGGAGTATTTCCGCAAGGCAGGCGTTTACAAGCCTGTCAGCGTCATCCCCAATCCGGTCGATCTGGAGATGTTCAACCCGCAGCGCATCAGCGAAGAACAAAAACGCACCTTCCGGAAAAAATACGGCTATACGGACAATGACTTTCTGGGTGTGTTCGTCGGCCGGCTCGGACGTGAAAAGAGCGTTGATATCCTTCTGCGCTACTGGCAGCAGGCGATCCGTCCGGAGGACCATATCCGCCTGCTGATTGTCGGCGACGGGCCTGTCCGCCCCGAGCTGGAGGAGCTGGCGCGGTCGCTCGGCATCGATCAGATGGTGACATTCGCAGGTAAAGTCCTTCATGAGGATATGCCGCCGTATGTCGCCGCGTGTGATTTTTACATCACAACCTCCACCTCCGATACAAATTCCATTTCCATGCTTGAAGGAATGGCAACCGGTTTGCCGGTTTTACAGATCGTCGATCCGCTCAACGAGGGACAGGTCCGGGACGGCGTCAACGGCTATATTTTTTCTGATGCTCAGGATATGGCGGCTAAAATCCAAATGCTGCGTGATCTGCCGGCCGACCGTCTGGACGCCTTGCGCGCGTCGACACGCGCCTCCGTCGAACAAAGCGGAGCAGTCGATCTTGCACAGTATGTCCTGAAGGTCTATCACAACGCCTTCATTCAAAAGCAGCGCAAGCGCCTGCGCATGCGCCGGTTCCGGCTGCATTTTCGCATACGCAAAGGAGAATCGTCAAAATGAAGCAGAATTACGACATTGCAATCATCGGCGGAGGCATCAGCGGCTTGATGGCCGCCTGGCGCATCTCAGAACTTTCCCCCACCCTTTCCGTGGCGCTGTTTGAAAAAGGGCATGCGCTTGATAATCGTGTCTGCCCGATCATTGCCAAAAAGGTCGGCACATGCATCAAGTGCAAATCGTGCGCCATTATGGAGGGATTGGCGGGAGCCGGTGCATTTTCCGATGGGAAATATGTCATCAGCACCGAATACGGCGGATGGCTGACAGAGTTTTTGCCGGATGAAACGGTCATCGATTATATCGAACAGGCCGACGCGATTCTCGTCGGCTTCGGCGCCACGCATGAGCGGTTTCAGCCGAGCAACGAGCTGAAAAAGCGGTGTCTGGAATTTGATTTGCATATGAGCCAGGCGCAGTTAAAGCATCTCGGTACGGATTCAAACTTTGAAACCATGAAGCGTTTGGTTGAGGCGCTTGCCAAACGCGTCGAGATTTATCCCAATACATGTGTTACGGCTGTGGACAAGCAGACGCATGATGTCACAGTCAGAAATGCCAACGGGGAAACGACTTTTCAGGCCGGAAAAATTATCTTTGCGGTCGGACGCGCCGGCAGTCAGTTTTTCAGCGATTGGTGCGAGGCAAACGATATTCCCCTGCACAACAACCAGGTTGATATCGGCGTGCGCGTCGAACTCCCTTCAATGGTGTGGGAGGATTTTGCAAGGAAAATCTATGAGCCGAAAATCCGTTACCGCTCCAAGGGATATGGCGATATTATCCGCATGTTCTGCTTCAACGACCGCGGGCAGGTCGTTACGGAGAATACCAATGGTGTGCTGACTGTCAACGGCCACAGCTATCGCGAAGAATCCCGCAAAACAAAGAACTCCAACTTTGCGCTGCTTTCAACCACTAATTTTACACAGCCGTTCAAGGAACCGATTGAATATGCGCGTCATGTCGCGAGCCTTGCCAATCTGATCAGCGGCGGCAGCGTACTTGTGCAGCGCCTCGGCGACTTGGAGCTTGGCCGCCGTACAGATGAAAAGCGTCTGCGCCAGGGCGTCGTGCGTCCGACTCTGGGCGCTGTCCCCGGGGATTTAAGCCTGTGTATGCCCAAGCGCCAGCTTGATAATATCATTGAAACGCTGCATGCGCTCAATCAAATCGCCCCCGGCACAGCCAATTACGATACCCTGCTTTATGGGATCGAATGCAAGTATTACTCCGCTCGTCCCAAGTGTACGGAGTTTGAGGTCGATGGTTGCCCCGGTATCTACGCCATCGGCGACGGCGCAGGATTTACCCGCTCCCTTTCGCAGGCGGCTGCAAACGGGCTTTATGTGGCGGACCTGATCTCCAAAAAGTAAAATTCATGCAGACAGCCCGGACCAATGGTCCGGGCTGTCTGCATGAATAAGCATTGATCCGGCCACTTGGAGCGGCAGCCAATACGGCTCACCCGCCGCAACCGTCCCCCTGCTTTTTGGATGCTCCGACTTGGTCGCGATAGAGCTTATATTCGATCGAATCGGCGAGCGCATGAAGCGAAGCATTGATGATATCCGTTGAAACGCCAACCGTTGTCCAAACGCTTTCCCCGTCGGACGATTCAATCAATACACGTACAAGCGCCGCTGTCGCGCGTCCGGTATCCATCACTCGCACCTTATAGTCAATCAGATGTACGCCGGACAGCGCCGGATAGAATACCTCCAGCGCCTTGCGCAGCGCGCGGTCAAGCGCATGGACCGGTCCGTCGCCTTCGTCCGCTGTGATTTCATAGCGGTCGCCGACGCGTACCTTGACCATCGCTGAGGCCATATGCCGGTTTGCGCTGTCCTGTTCTCCAATAATCCGGAACAGCTCGACTGTAAAGAACGGTTGAAAGCGTCCCAGCTCCTTGAGCACCACCATCTCAAAACTTGCGGTCGCCGCTTCAAACTGATAGCCGGCATACTCAAGCTCCTTGAGCTTGCCAAGCAGCAAATCCAGCTCCGGCGACCGTTTGGAGAGTCCGGGAATGACTTCGCCGATTTTTCCAATCATCGCGGAGCGCCCGGACACCTCCGACAAAAGAATATGGCGCTGATTGCCGACCAGCGACGGATCGACGTGCTCAAAGGCGGCGGTGTTCTTTTTCACGCCGTCTACATGCATACCGCCTTTGTGGGCAAACGCGCTTTTTCCAACATATGGCATAGTATGCGGCAGACTTACATTCGCAATTTCCGAAATCATACGGGCGGTGCCGGTCATACGCGAAATGCAATCCTCTGGGACGCAGTCGTATCCCAATTTTAGCTGTAAGTCAGCTATGACGGTCGACAGGTTCGTGTTGCCGCAGCGTTCCCCAAGTCCCGTATACGCCCCCTGCACATGACAGGCGCCGGCGCGCACCGCCGCGATTGTATTCGCCACAGCACATCCGGTATCATTATGGCAGTGAATGCCGATCATCCCTGGAAATAATCTGTTGGCTTCGGCAGTGATACGCTCTATTTCATCCGGAAAACAGCCGCCGTTCGTATCGCAGAGCACAAGCCTGCGCGCGCCGGCTTCGGCGGCGGCGCGCAGTGTGCGCATCGCATACTCCGCATTATCCTTATAGCCATCGAAAAAGTGCTCGGCATCGAAAAAAGTCTCCATCCCCGCATCTGTCAGCCAGCGCACCGTATCAAAAATCATTTCAAGGTTTTCCTCCGGCGTCGCGCAGAGCACCTCGCGCACCTGCCAGGCAGATCCCTTTCCAAACACCGCCGCGCATGGCGCGCCGGACGCCAAAAGCGCGGCGCAGTTTTGATCCTCTCTGACATTGACGCCGCGCCGCCGCGTAGAACCAAAAGCGACCAGACGCGCGTGCTTTAAACACAGCTCTGTGTTGGCACGACGGAAAAATTCAGCGTCCTTTGGATTGCTGAACGGATTTCCGGCCTCGATCAAGCCGACGCCGGCACGGTCGAGCGCCCCGGCAATCCGCAGTTTATCCTCAACGGAAAATGAAACGCCCTCCCCCTGCGCGCCGTCACGCAGTGTCGAATCAAATATCTCAAGCTTCTTCATCGCTTTTTTCCCCCAATTTCACACGCAGATCATGGAAATATCGTTCCTGCATGCCATGCAGATCCATCAACGCGAATGAAAGCAGCCAGATAACAGGATTGCGAATCCGCAAACGCTCCGTGAATACAATGCAGGTACCCCCGGAAGGCGCTTTGGAAAATTCGCCCGTCCATTCTCCGGTGAACATTGCGTGCTCCATATGAAACGCATACAGCCGATAAGGGTCTTTTTTAACAATCCTGAATACCGTTTCAGAACCTTTTTTGGGATACTCTATAAAGGTAACGCCATCCGGCTTCTCTTTGATTGCACACAGATCGCTGCGCCAGCTCCAATCTGTATTGTCTGTAACGACGTTCCAAACCTGTTCGACCGGCGCGTGAAGCACAGCTGCCATCTGCGAAATTCGTTCCCTTTTCATTCTCTGTCTCCCCTTAAAAAAGTACCTGGTTATCTGTTCATTGTAACATAATTCCCACTGTGTAACAAGCTGCTTCGCTTATATGTATAGCCGTCCAAACACGAACCGCTAAAATTGGAAAATTTTTTTGAAAAACCCCTTGTTTTTTTAAGATATGGGTGATATAATAATAAAGTGACATTCACACGGTACAAGGAGAAGTCGCCTAGCCCGGTTTATGGCGCACGACTGGAAATCGTGTAGGCGTTAATAGCGTCTCGAGGGTTCGAATCCCTCCTTCTCCGCCAGTTTTGCCGGAAAAATCCGATTGCTGATGCGATCGGATTTTTTCGTTTTAAAAAAAGAATTGGCGCTGTCTGCACAGCGCCAATTCTTTTTATTAATCAGCCAAGCAAAGCCCGCATCCGCTGCATAGCTTCCTCTGTCTGTTCACGGCTTCCAAAGCCTGTCAAACGAAAATATCCCTCGCCATTAGAGCCAAAACCAGCGCCAGGCGTACCGACGACAGCGGCTTTTTCCAACAGCAGATCAAAAAAGTCCCAGGATTTCATACCGTCAGGACATTCCATCCAAATATACGGCGAATGCAATCCTCCAAAATAACGAAAGCCAAGCGAATCAAACGTTTTTGCAATGACAGCAGCGTTTCCTTTGTAGTAGGCGATCGCTTCGCGCGCCTGCCGGATACCTTCCTCGGAAAAGACAGCCGCTGCCGCGCGTTGGACAATATAAGAAACGCCGTTAAACTTTGTTGTTTGGCGGCGGTTCCACATGCGGTTAAGAGACAAAAGCGTTCCGTCTGCCGCCGTCTGCTCCAATGCGTACGGTACCACCGTATATGCACAGCGCGTTCCGGTGAAGCCTGCCGTTTTGGACAAAGAACAAAACTCAATCGCACATTTCTCGGCTCCCGGCACGGCGTAAATGCTGTGCGGCAATCCTTCATCCCCAATAAACGCTTCATAAGCCGCATCGAACAAGATTACCGCTCTGTTTTCCAGCGCGTATGCGACCCATTCCGCCAACTGCTCCCTGGAATAAACAGCTCCGGTCGGATTGTTCGGCGAACAAAGATAAATCAAATCGGCATGTACCGAACGATCCGGCATCGGCAGAAAACCGTTGTCAGCGTTTGCATCCATATAAATAATCCGGCGGCCGTCCATAATATTGGTGTCAACATAAACCGGATAAACTGGATCTGGTACAAGTACGGTATTATCAACCGCGAAAAGGTCTGTAATATTGCCAACGTCGCTCTTGGCTCCGTCGCTGACAAAAATCTCATCACTTTGCAGCCTGACGCCGTTTTTGGCATAGTAGTCCCGTATGGCTTCGCGCAGAAACGCATAACCCTGTTCCGGACCATAACCACGGAAGGTTTCCGCCTTCCCCAGTTCATCTGCCGCAGTATGCATCGCCTCTGTCACAGCGGGTGCAAGCGGCAGCGTTACATCGCCGATCCCCATTCGGATAATTTTCTTTTCAGGATGCGCTTTTGCAAACGTGTCAACACGCTTCGCAATTTCCGAAAATAAATAGCTGTCCTTTAAATCCCGGTAATGTTCATTGAGGTTTGCCAATCAGCATCGCTCCCTTTCTGTATAACATCAAGCATCAAGCTCTATATCCCCGTCAAAAACATGAACGGCCGGGCCATCCATCAGTACAGTATAGTCGCTATGTACCGTTATTTTCAAATCGCCGCCAAGCAGACGTACCGTTACTTCCTCATCAAAATCACAATTCTCATTGACGATCGCCGCCGCAACCGATGCGCACGCACCCGTTCCACAGGCAAAGGTTTCACCGCTGCCGCGTTCCCAAACACGCATTTTCAGCGTCTTATGATCGATCAACTGGATAAATTCGGTATTGACTCCCTCAGGAAATTTTTCATGACGTTCAAACAACGGCCCGATTTCTGCAAGCGGCAAATTATCGACATCGTCGCAGAACACGACTGCGTGCGGGTTTCCCATGGAAACACAAGTCACAAGATAGACCTCGCCGCGTACCAGCATCGGCTGGCTGATAAAATCGTCATAATCTGTTTCCACCGGAATATCCTTCGCCTTTAATGACGCCTTACCCATATCAACCCGCACAGATGAAACAGTTCCATCTGGCCCAAGCGTTAAATCAAGGCTGCGAACGCCGCTTTTTGTTTCAATCTGAATGGATGTGCGCTCCGTAAGCCCTTGATCGTACACATATTTTCCAACACATCGAATCCCATTGCCGCACATATTTCCCTCGGAACCGTCGGCATTGAACATACGCATTTGAAAATCAGCCCGGTCAGACGGACAGATCAGAATCAATCCATCTGAGCCGATCCCAAAATGGCGGTCGCTCACAATGCGCGCAATTTCTTCCGGATGTTTCAGCTTTTGGTTTAAACAATTGATATACACGTAATCGTTGCCAAGTCCATGCATCTTGGAAAAATGCAGTTTCAAAATTTTCGCGCCTCCATTATTTCAATCACATTTTATATCTTGCTTTTAGGGCCTGTTTGAAAATAGAGAAACTGCCGGATTTTTCGCAAACAGAAGAAGGAGGCAAGGCAAAAAATGCAGGAATCCTTTCGGATTCTGAGACTTTTTAACACAGCATCCGCTGCTGTTTGTAGGAAAAGACGGGAGTTTTGACTTTTCAAACAGCCCCTGACGTGAAATCACTATTATGTATTATTTTACCGCAAACATTTATTCTTGTAAAGTGCGGATATCCCGAAAGAACCCGCTCATTAGAGCGGGTTCTCCAGATCGCTATCAATGGTCTGCTCCCATTTTGATGCGGACATACCGGCTTTCACGCAACGTAAGGACAACAAAAATCACATCAAGCAACATATCCATTACTGTACCAATGACAAGAAAATCGATGATCCCGACTTCAACGCGGCTGAATATACGCATAAAAATAAGGTCAAATATAACCGCGGCAGCGGCAACTCCATAAAAAAATGCCAATTCTTTTTTGTAAACACGTGAAACAATATTTTTGAAAATTAAAACCAGACCATAGATCACTACGATCCCGGCCGAAATATAAACCGCCCGCGGCAGACGGTGCGGATCTGTCGACAGTATATATGCCAATGCGCCGAACCGGCATGCAATCAAAATGACCATGAGCCAAAACATCAGCTTTTTGAGCAATGACATCCCTCCATTTTGGATGTCTCAGGACATCCTGCATGAATAATTATTTTATACGATTCCATAAAGCATGTCAACCCCGCGGCAAATCCTCCGCCGGCTCCAAAAGTGCCCCGACATTTTCATAGCTGCCTGTCAGCAGTGCGACAACACCTTTATAAATAACAACCGGGTCATTGAGAAAACGACGTTTTACCAAATCACAGCTCTGCTCATCCGGCAGCAAAATGGTCATTGACAGCAGATCGCTGCCCACATCGGCAATTGTCAGCGTCATCAAATATCCATCCTGCACACGCTTTACTGTCACAGTATTTTGTGCGCGGCGGCGCTTCATGACGAAATAATGCCGCGCTGCGCTCACCGCCTTATCACGTACCGATGCCGGGATGTTTTTCTCAAACGTATGCGCCGTACCGATCCCAAGCTCTGTTACATGGTAACAACGCTCATTGTCCTCTGATGTTTCAATTGCAATATGCCCGCTTTTTACAAGCCCCGAGGCCGCGCTCGCTGTTTCAAAATAATTGGCAAGTCCCTCGCCGACAAATGTTTCTATCATTGCGGAAATCGGCATGGGACGGCCCAGCTCACTCAGAACATAACAAATCAACATTTTGATTTCATAATCTGTTGTCAAGCCCCCTGGCTCCACCCCCGCGCGAAACCCCTCATACAAGCGCGTCACCTCCATCCTCAGATGTTTCTTCTATCATACTATATTTCCTGAAAAAAAGCAAAGCGCAATCCTGTCGAATACGTTGACATCTTTCCGACAAAATGTGGTATAATATGCGCAGTGCAAACGACAAAGCCGTTTGCAGCCGCCATATGGCGGCAAACGCTGCAAAGCAGCGGACTGCGCATGTTACACCACAGCCAAAACCGGCTTTGCCGGTTTCTATGCCGCTTTGCGGCAGACAAGCCCGAATGGGCTTGTTGCTGTGGTATAATATCGGCAAAGCAGATTATTATACCACGGTTATGCCCAACGGCTCGCCGCTTGCGCGGCAACCGCCTTCTGATGGGCAATTATACCTGCCGATGGCCGGGGCGATCATTCTGCTTTTGAGGTCATTTCATATCTGATTTCGTTTTATTAAGAGAAAGTAAGGAAAGGGGTAAACCGATGAAACGGCTTTCACCCGACGAAAGAAAACAATATATGCTGCTGTGCGGCGCAGCCATCCTGTTTATTGCGCTGATCGGCCTCATAACAGCCTTGTGTATGCCCTTCTTTTCGAAGCTGTCCGAACCGGTCTTTCAAGCACAGTTTCAGGAATGGATCAATTCGCTTGGTTTCGGCGGATGGCTGGTCGTACTTGGCATCCAGATTTTTCAAATTATCGTTGCATTCATTCCCGGGGAGCCGGTTGAGCTGATTGCAGGTGTTCTATATGGCGCATGGGGCGGCCTAGTCACCTGTTTACTCGGAATCGTGATTGCTTCATCAGCCATCTTTTTTACGACGCGCCGCTTCGGAAAGCGTCTTGTGGTACGTATATTCGGACAGAAAAAAGTTGATGAATTTAAATTTTTAAATAATACCAAAAAAGTGGAAACCGTCACTTTCATCCTGTTTCTGATTCCAGGCACACCGAAGGACATGCTGACCTATCTGGCTGGCATTAGTAAAATTAAGCCGTCACGATTTTTATTGCTTTCTACCTTTGCGCGCATTCCATCTATTATCACTTCAACATTGATGGGCGCTACAATGAGCCGCGGCAACTGGATCACTGCGGCGCTCGTCTTTTTGCTCACGTTGGCAATCGGTCTGGTTGGCTTGTTTTACAAGCAAAAAATTATGGAGCATTTGCACCGATCTTCAAAAGAATAACACATAAAAAATAGTTGAGAAGCAACTATTTTTTTGCGTATCTGCCCGTTCTGCGGGCAGGCGAATTTCAATCAAGCGAATCCGTGCCCGGGACGGCGCGTATGGCCAATTTTCTATAGATTGTAAAGCGCAATCTATAAAAAATGCCGGGACGACAGATGTAACTGCCGCCCTGGCATTTTTACTTATTATCGGATCATTTTAACACAGATCGCTTCCCTTGTGCAGTGATCCATAAAATAACCGGCCAGCTCCCGCCCGTAAGCAACAAACAGAGCGTCGCCCTCACGGCCGCACAGTCTTGCAAACACCTCGCCGGCCGCAGTTTCATCCCCGGGGGTGGAGCGCGCCGAAAAGATATAAAGCGATAACGCAGCGGAATCACTGATCTGCCGGTAAATCTCAGGCGACGTACGCTCAATCGTCTCGTAAAATGCTGACATTGCGGATTGAGCGACAATTGAATTCGGAGCCATCTCCTCAATAACGCGCCCGACAATAAAGGCAAACAAGACATTACGCTGTGCAAGCGTATCCTGATCATCAAACGCGCCAACGCCAAATTGCGCCACACCAGTGCGTCCGGCGGTCAGTTCTCCGGCAAACCGCTTTCCCAAAGCGCGCGCCTTCTCCATGTTGCCGTTCGTCTTTTCACGGATGAACGCATAAGCCGCTCCTTCCGACATATCGAATACTTTTGACGGTTTATCCGGCACAATTTTGATGTCGCTGTCGTCGCAGTTCACTGTAAAATTCCGCCTTTCTGGTGTAAATTGATACGGGCGCATCACCCGCAGCCCATTATTTTCCTATTTGGGGAATATACCGCGCAATTCCAGTACGCACGGCTTCATCCGCGACCTTCTGTGCGACACAATCCGCTACGCGCTTGTCAAGCGTATCCGGAAGGATAAAATCGGCCGAAAGGCGCTCGTTTGGCACCATAGAAGCGATTGCCTGCGCGGCAGCTACCTTCATTTCCTCGGTGATGCCACGTGCGCGCACCGCTAACGCCCCTTTAAAGATTCCCGGAAATACAAGCACATTGTTGATCTGGTTCGGAAAATCTGACCGGCCGGTACCAACAACAGCCGCTCCGCCGGCCTTTGCCTCATCCGGCATAATTTCAGGCGTGGGATTTGCCATTGCAAATACAATCGGATCGTCTGCCATTGAAGCCACCATCTCACGTGTGACCAGGCCGGGCTTTGAAACGCCGATGAATACATCCGCGCCGCGCATCGCATCCACGAGCGTCCCGCGCAGACCGCGTGGATTTGTCACCTTTGCCATTTGTGCCTGCGGCGGCGTCAGCCAATCTGCGCCCTCATAGATAATCCCTCCGATATCGCACAATATGACCTCACCAAACGCCATTCGCAGCAGCAGCTTTGCCACGGAAATACCCGCTGCTCCGGCGCCATTGACAACAATCCGCAGATTTTGGGGCGTGCGGTTTGTCACGCGGGCGGCGTTGATCAGCGCGGCGCACGCCACAATTGCCGTTCCGTGCTGGTCGTCATGAAATACAGGGATATCGCATTCCTCTTTCAGGCGCCGCTCAATTTCGAAACAGCGCGGTGCAGAGATATCCTCCAGATTGATTCCGCCAAAGCTTTTTGAAATCAGCTTTACTGTGTTGACAATCACATCCGGATCCTTGCTGTCAATACAAATGGGAAACGCGTCAACGCCTGCAAATTCCTTAAACAGCGCGCATTTTCCCTCCATGACAGGCATGGCCGCCGACGGCCCGATATCCCCCAGCCCAAGCACAGCCGTACCGTCTGTAATAACCGCTACGAGGCTTCCACGCCTTGTAAGAACGTAAGACAAGTCCTCATCCTGTTCGATTTCCAGGCAAGGCTGCGCCACGCCTGGAGTGTACGCAAGCGAAAGCGCCTCGCGCGTTTCAACCGGCACACGCGAAATGACCTCAATTTTACCGTTCCACTCGTAATGTTTATTCAATGCCTGTTCTTTTATATCCATGAATCCTCCTGTCGAGCCTGTCTTTTATTTTAACAATAAGACGGCCGCCTCAATCCTGTCTGTTTTTGGAAAGCTGAAAAATACGTTTTAACGCCGCCTGTTCAGTTATGCATGTCCCAAGCGGATTTGGCTTTGGTGAAAACGCGCCATGAAAATCGGTTCCGCCTGTCACAATCAAATCATAGCGGAAGGCAACCTGCTCGATCGCCGGAATATCCGTGGCCTTTACACGTGGGTGGTACCGTTCCACACCGTCGATCACGCCCTCCTGCGCCAGCTCCACCATCAATTCAATTGAATCATAGACGGACGGATGCGCCAATACACAGATGCCGCCCGCGCTTTTGATTAAAGCGGCCGCCTCGCGTACCTCCGGATAAGAAAACGGCGTGTAGCAGCTTCCATGCGGGCTGAGAAGCTCCTGGAACAGGTCGCCATAAACCGTATTCGCATATCCAAGATCCATCAGAGCACTCATAATATGGACATGGTGCAGTGTCGAGGAGCCTTGTGCATAACGCAGAATATGCTCCTCTGTCACCGGGAACAAGCGCATAACCCTATGCATACTCTCACGCATCGCCTTGTCACGGTTTTCACGCGTATGCTTCATGAGCCCTTCCAAGCGATCCGGATTTTTCGGCAGATAGCACAGCAGATGAACCTTGCGTTTGCGGACAAAATCCCAGGCTGACAATTCCGCTCCCGCGATTACACCGATTCCGCATCGACGTCCGAGCTGTTCAGCCCGGCTGACGCCGGCCATCGTATCATGATCTGTAATCGCTACGAAATCAAGCCCGCCGCGTTTTGCATACAGCACCACATCATCGATTCCTGTGGAACCGTCGGAAACACGCGTATGACAGTGCAGATCGCCGATCATATTCCCGCTCCCCTCCTAAAATTATAACGATTTACATTTATTATACACCGCACCATAGAGACAGTGCAACTAAAATTCAGGAAATCCCTGCCCGGCGGCTGCTCTTTTCTGTCCTCCCCTGCGCCGGCACTTTAAAAAAACAGGACGCTGTGCTATAATATGCGCAGGGCAAACGGCCAAGCCGTTTGCCGCTGCCGTCCCCTGTGGCTGAAATCATTTGATTGGGAGGTACTATGTCTTATACGATTGGTTCCGGTATCTGGTCGTCGGTTTTTGCCGTGCCGGCCGCTGTTGTGGACGAGCATATCAAAATGTGCTCGCCGTTATCTTTAAAAATTTTGCTTTTGATGCTTCGCCATCCTGAACATCCAGCCGATATCCAGTGGCTTTCCAGCCAGCTATGCATTTGCGCTCCCGATATCGCAGATGCGCTTAACTATTGGGTCGGCGCCGGAATTGTACAATTGAACGATTCGCCTGTCATGGAGCAGGCTGCCGATCCGCCGGCGCAGATAAATATTTCCTCGTCGGCTCCTGGCGGGCCTGGGCCTGTTCCATCCGTACAGACACAGGCCGGTGAAAACGGACAGCGAATCGTAACGATTGCCGCGCGTCCCAAAATTGCGCGTGACGACGTATCCGAAATGGCAAAAAATGATGATTCCATCGCACAGCTTTTAACTCTCTCCCAGGAGATATTGGGCGCGCCGCTCACGCCTGTCGAGAGCGAAATTCTGGCTGCGCTGCACAGCTATTACGGATTGGCGACCGACGCGGTGCTGATGCTGCTGCAATACTGCGTTTCAACAGGACATAAAAGCATGCACTATGTCGAAAAAACAGCCGCCGCATGGCTTGAAAAGGGTATTTCCACCTATGATCAGATTGAACAGGAAATTCTTCGCCTCACCCGCAATAATGATCAGGAAAAAAAGGTCATCCAGGCGTTTGGTATCTATAACCGCGGCCTGACATCCAAGGAACGTACATACATCGAACAATGGTTTGCGTTTGGAATTGATGAAAAGCTGATCGCTCTGGCCTGTGAAAAAACGCTTGAAAATACCGGCAAAGTTTCTTTTGCTTATGCCGACAAGATTCTTGCCGCCTGGAAATCAAAAGGGATTTCCACTGTCCGGGAGGCCATCGATGACAGCGCCGCCGTCAAGAGGTCCATACCTCAAAACCGTTCGGCGCAGACCGGAAGGGATTCTTCGATTGATATGGATAAAATCCGTGCGATGCTGCATCGTCAGTTGGACGGCTGATCTATAAAGGAGGTGGGCTGTACTGTGGGATATTCAAAAGAAATCTGGCGCAAGGCGCTGCAAACGCTTGATGCATCGCGTGCACGCGCGCAAAATGAAGCTGATGCGCGGCGTGCGGCGCTTTACGACGCCATACCGCAAATGCGCAGCATTGACCGCGCGCTTGCCTCGACGGGGCTTGACGCAGCAAAGGCAGCGATCAGCGGTGGTGAGCAGGCGCCCATGCTGATTGAGCGGCTGCGTGCTGAAAATGAAGCCTTACAGACAAAACGGGCAGGGCTTTTGGCGCAGGCCGGATTGCCCGACGACTTTCTTAAGATTCATTATGCATGCCCTGTGTGCCACGATACAGGTTATATTGGACAAAAGCAATGCGCCTGCCTGACCCGCCTGCTCCGCAAAATAGCATATCAATCTTTGAGCGATGCTTGCGGTATCGACGACTGCCGCTTTGAAACGTTCCGTCTTGATTATTATCCCGATGCTCCATGCGGTCCATACAAGATTGTTGCGCGGCGGGCAATGGAAAAAATATTTTCCTTTTGTAAGACCTATGCAGACGGTTTTACCCCACAAAGCGAAAGCCTGTTGTTTTATGGCGGAACGGGACTTGGAAAAACGCATCTCTCGCTCGCCATCGCATATGAAGTGATTGAAAAGGGGTTTGGCGTGGTTTATACAACGTCGCAGAGCCTGCTTGATAAGCTTCAGGCGCAGCAATTTTCACGTGCTCCCTCTGATGCGGCCGATTATCAGGCGCTTGCGCTCGAATGTAATTTGCTTGTAATCGATGATCTGGGCGCGGAGTTTTCGACCGCTTTCACCGTCGCTGCGCTGTATAATCTAATCAATGCGCGTATCATAGAACGCCGCCCCACGATCATCAGCACAAACTTTGATGAAACTGTTCTGCGCGAACGTTACGGCGACCGTATCCTTTCACGCCTGCTGTGCACCTATCGGCCGCTTCAGTTCTGCGGTGAGGACATCCGGATGCTCAAGCGTTATGCGCATCAATGAAAAAAGAGCCGCGCATCCTTACAGGATGCGCGGCTCTTTTTCTTTGTATTTATTTCAACTGGTTTTTTAAATAGTTCATATAGCTGGCAAAATGTGCAAACACAATGCCCGGCTCCTGAAGGTCGGGACACCAGCGTTTGAGCCACTCAAGAGAGACAAAACCGGTATATCCATTTTCGTCAAGCAGCTTGAGCGCATCAAAAACCGGCACATCCCCATACCCCATCATGCGGTACTGTAACTTTCCGTTCTGCATTACAGAGTCCTTGACATGCATGTAACGCACCCATGGCCCAATATTATTATAGGTCTGCGCAGGCGTTTCGCCAAAAAATCGATATGGATGATGCAAATCCCACAGGACGCCGCCGGCCGCAGGATCAACATCCTGCATAAATGCGCGCATAGCTGCGGAATCCGCGAGCTTTCCGCTCGTCTCAATTAATACAGAAACGCCCGAACCCTTTGCATAGGCGCAAAGCTGCATATAAAGCGTTTTTACCTGTCCGATATCCTCCTGCTCTGTTGGAGCAGCGTCAGGCGTAACAATAACGCGCACATACGGACATGACAGCGTCTTGGCAAGGTCTATATATGCTTTCGCCTCATCCACATAATGCTCATAATCCTCTGTGAAACCGAGGCATGCACCCGATGTCAGCATCGGGATGCTCATGCCGGCCTTTTCCAACCGTGTCCGTGTGGCATCGATGCGATCACGGCCAAATACGCGGATCGCCGGCGCAAACATTTCATTTTCAACGCCGCGCACCTCGATGCCGTCAAGTCCCAAATCCTTTGCGGTTGCAAAAATTTCGTCCCACGACCAGCCGGGACAGCCCAAGGTTGAAAATGCAGTTTTCATATCAAAACTCCGTTCCGCCGCTTCGGCGCTTATTCACTGGCATATGATCAGTCGATGATCTCGACCCATACCCCATCTTCATTATAAAATCCATTCTCGCTCTTTGGTCTGAGCTTGCGGGAAACCGTATCGTCACTTGGCTTGCGGGAAGATGATGAAGCGCGTGATGACGACAGCTCCTTATCGTCACGTTCGTCCCGGCTGCTGCGCGACTCCGTAATTTTTTTAATGTAGACGAACACCGTATCGTTTTCCTTGTCAATCTCAGACCCAGGCGCCGGATCGGTGCTGACAACCGTGTTCGGCTCGTAATCCTCACTGTATGCTTTTTCAATTACCTGGTATTTGATCTCCATTTCACTAAACTGCTTGAGCAAATCTTCAACGCGCATTCCAACTGCATCCTCCGGTATTTCCGTCTTTTCCGGCCCCTTGGAGACATACAGCGTAATCATTCCACGATTAGGCATCTTCGTGCCTTCCACCGGCTGCTGATCACAAACCACGCCAGCTTCATAAACATCGTCATATTTCTCCTGATATGTAAATTCATATCTGCTGTTAAGCTGCTCATTTGATTTGATCGAATCAACATTCGCCCCGACGAAGCGCGGCACCGTATCATCGGCTGTATCGCCCTGTGAAAAGTCAACGCCCTCCTGAGCCGCCGCGGAAGAAGTTTCACTCGCGGCGACGCTGGAGGCAGGCGACAACAAATCTCCAAGATAGGTTGTCGCAAACCAGTACAGTATACCGCCCAGCAGAGCCGTGGCGATCAGGGCCGATAAAAACAGCATCAGCATCGGATGTGATTTTTTCACTTTTCTTTTGCCGCCTTTCCCGCTCTTTTTCCCGGCGCGGGCCGAACGCTCCCGGTCATCATCCGGCGGCAGAAGCAGATCGCCTCCATCATCGCCGGACGGCCGCACAGCAGGCGTATACAGCGGAATCTCACGCTGCGTATGCTGCGCCGCCTGCATGGATTTCTGCGAAACGGCAGCCGTCTGCAAAGCAGGTTCATAGGGCTGCTTTCTGGGCGCGGCAGTATAAATCGCTGTATTCGACGCTTCATTTGACAAAAAGCTTGCAATCATCGCCTCAACAGTGGGCGTGCGTTCGTCGACCTCTACTGCAAGCGCATGATTGACCGCCGCGATGACCGTTTCCGTCAAGTCCCCGCCAACCATGCCCGCGTCAAGCAAATCGTCTCCGTAAATGCGGTCGAGCGCGGCTGGGGGATCTCCGCCGGTCACAGCGCGATATGTAAGCGCGCCAAGCGCATAAACATCGGTCCAAGTGCCCTGCCAGCTGTTGAGCGAATACTGCTCCGGCGCGGAATAACCGTCAAAGAGCTGCGCCTTCAATTCGCTTTTATTTGTCCGGGCCGCTGCAATTGTAAAGCAGCTAAGCCACAGCGCGCCGGTCTGATCAAGGTGAATCGTGCGCGGAGAAAGTCCACGGTGGATAAGCCCGGCTTTATGGACATTCTCAACGGTGTGAAACAACGGCATGAGCAGCTTTTTGGTATGACGCCATGAGAGTTTGCCGCCGCTTCTTTCCAAAAAAGACTCCAATGAAATTGTCTTGATGTAGCGATAAACAGCATAGACCGTATTATAATCCCTGACAATATCAAGAACAGGCAAAACCTTTTCATGCTGTCCAAGCGTGCGCAACATCGAACTCAGATCCTCAAAATCGGCCATCAGCGCCTTATACTGCGCCTCGGCGCTTGCAAGGGGCTGTACTGCAAGCGTCACACGATCCCGGCGGATGATATTGGCCGGCGCATACTCGCGGACCCATACACGCACATCCTCCCTGCGATCATAGCCGACATACCAAGCGCCTTCAGGGTCGCTGGCTACCAGCGCGCCGACAAGGTAACGCTCCGCGATCACTGTTCGGGGCGGCAAAAAATCTATATTGACCGGCACATCCGGGTCAAAGCCGCATATGCTGCATTTCCCGCCTTCAAATTTCGGCGTCATGCAGCCCATGCAAAGGTTCTGTTCATTAACGGTCATCTGATTCCATCACTCCAATCGGGAAGCGCGGGGCCTCGCCCCGCCGGGCATTACGCGGTTTCAATCGCCGCGTCATCCTGAAGGCCGAACTTCTCGATCCCCATCTCGCGCAGCTTATATTTTTGGATTTTGCCGCTGGCGGTCATCGGGAACTGTTCCATAAACAGCACGTATTTCGGCACCTTGTGACGCGCCATATTGGCGCGCACAGCGTCTTTAATCTCATTTTCGTCAAGCCCGTCCTCCCACGCGCGCGGGATGATGCAGGCCATAATTTCCTCTCCGTACTGCTCGCTCGGCACGCCGACAACCTGTACGTCGCGGACAAGCGGATGCGTATAGAGGAATTCCTCAATCTCTTTTGGATAAATATTTTCCCCGCCGCGGATGATCATGTCCTTAATACGGCCGGTGATCTTGTAATACCCCTTATCGTCAACCATTGCCAAATCGCCCGAATGAAGCCATCCATCCTCGTCGATCGCCTGACGCGTGGCCTCCTCCATCTTATAGTAACCGCGCATGACGTTATAGCCGCGCGCGCAGAATTCACCTGCGGTATAAGGCGGCAAAGTCTCGCCCGTTTCAGGGTCGACGATCTTTGTTTCGACATACGGCATGGCACGCCCAACTGTCGCAACGCGCAGATCGAGACTGTCGTCCGTCGTCGTCATTGTACAGGCGGGCGAAGCTTCCGTCTGCCCATATGTAATCGTGATTTCCCGCATCCCCATCTTATCCACGACAAGCTGCATCACCTTAATCGGGCACGGCGAACCCGCCATAATGCCTGTACGCAGCCGCGGGAATTTATAATCGTGAAAGGTTGGGTGCTCCAGCATAGCGATAAACATCGTCGGCACGCCGTGCACCGCCGTGCACTCCTCATTCTGGAGCGCCTTCATAACCTCGGTCGGGCGGTATGTTTCGATCGGCACCATTGACGAAGCATGCGTCAGACACGCCATCACGGCCAGCACAAGGCCAAAGCAATGAAAAAACGGAACCGGGATGCACAAACGGTCCTCATGTGTGAACTTCATGCAATCTCCGATACACTTTCCGTTGTTGACAATGTTATAATGCGTCAGCATAACACCCTTGGGGAATCCGGTGGTACCGGAGGTATACTGCATATTTGTAACGTCCTGTGGGTCCACGCTGTCGAAAACGGCGCGAAACTGTTCGTCAGTGATACGCTCGCCGAGCTTTTCCAAATCGCTCCATCCATACATACCGGCCGGCGTCTCTTTTTTGCCCGCATAGATAATGTCCCCAAGGAACGGCAGCATCGGATTCTCATAGGCTCCAGGCGCACAATCTTTCAGTGTAGGGCAAAGCTCATTGACAATATCAACATAATTAGCATCCTTAAGTCCGTCGATCAGCACAAGCGCCTTCGAATCAGACTGGCGCAGCAGGTATTCCAATTCAAACACTTTATAATTCGTGTTGACCGTAACGAGCACCGCACCGATCTTCGCTGTGGCAAACAACGTCAGCAGCCATTCCGGCACATTCGTGGCCCAAATGGCAACATGATCGCCCTTTCCGATGCCAATTGCCAAAAGGCCCTTGGCGATCCGGTTTACCTCGTCATCGAATTCCCGCCAGGTCCTGTCATATGGGCGATCGGTATACTTAATCGCCTGGTCGTTTGGGTAAAGATCAGCAACCTGCTCCAGCAGCGCGCCAACTGTGATGGACAATAATCCGTTCAACTGACATCCCCCTCGTTATGGTCCTGCGCCCATAGATTCAGTGCGCGAAAACCTTCGATTTCTTTCGTCGTCAGACAAAATTCCCATAAACTTCAAAAAACCAACGACGCAAATCGACAAAATATAGTTCTATTATAAACAGCATGGTTGATTTGTCAACAATCCGCCATGCCTAAACGCCCATGTAAAGCCCTTTCAGCGTCTTAGATTCTTGAGCGCGCCCGCAATTACCAACGCCGCGCCGGCTCCGCCCACACTTCCGTGGTACAGTGTCCGCTCGGGTATGGGCGCCCGCCTGGAAGACCCTTCGCTGAAATTGTGATGCACGGTTATACCCATATCGTCGCCGGAGGAGAAATCAGAAAACGGCATGCGATCCGTCTGGGCAGCTTCATATCCGCCAGCCAACGACGCCTGCTCATTCGGCTGCTCTAAGGACGCAGATTCCGAATACCATACATCCGCAGTTTTCGGCGGGCTTGCTGTCAGCGACGGTTTATTGGAAATACGTCTCCCCGAGGGAGCTTTTCCCGTCGATCCGCCCGTTGCTCCCGGCAGTATATCTTCCGGCTCAGACACACCGTTCTCCGGTTCAGATGAATTGACCGGCGCCGATGACGAACTCTCAGGCGATCCGGACGAACTGGCCAAAGAGCTGGATTGACTGCTATCCGGTTCAGACGAACTGCTTTCCGGCTCGGACGAGCTGCTTTCCGGCTCGGACGAGCTGCTTTCCGGCTCGGACGAGCCGCTTTCCGGTTCGGACGAGCCGCTTTCCGGTTCGGACGAGCCGCTTTCCGGTTCGGACGAGCCGCCCGGCTCCAATGCGCCGCCTTCAAATGTAATCTTGGACAGAAAGTGCAGATTCGACCGGTCTATAATATCAGCGGCGCCTCTGCCTGGAATTTTTGCGCATTCTATAAACACCAAACGCACATAAGCAGCCGATGACGGCAGCCCGGCGGAATATGTTTCACGGACAAAAACGCCCGTTCCCTCCTCCAAATTTTGCGATTCTATTTTATCAAGCCTGACATCGTTGACCGTCTGATAGGATACGCCGTCCGTCGATACGAATACATTCAGCCCATAATAGCAGTCCTTTCGCAGCGCACTGTCATCCTCACGCAGCATCAGGCCGCGGCGTTCGTTGCAGAGCGAATAGTTTCTGCCATTTTCCTGTATAAAAACGACGTCCTTCGACCGGTCATAATAACAACGGCGTGCTTGTCCAAGCTCCCCGTCCGAACGCACGCTCATGCGATAGTAATCATTAGAGGGTACGGCGATCGTTGACTGTGACGAAAAAAGCTGAATTTGTACACGCCTCGCGCCGTCAATCCGGTAGGTAGCTGAAGCCTCTCGGCTGTCCACCGTAATGACTGATCGATCGCCGCATCCTGACCAACCGGAAAACACAATGAAATCAGAAATATTTCTTGAAAATCCATTGTATTCACGAATATGATCGTTCAGAACATCCGTACAATCATCCTGATAGGAAGCCGCGGCGACCGGAAGGCAAAAACAAAGCGCAATGGAAAGCGCCGCCAATATGGCCAAAATACGATACACAGCCCCATCTCCCCAGAAAGAATTAAAACAGGATGAATATACTGTGCGGACGCTGCAATACTATAGAACGGCAGGGTTCCGCAGCCTTTCAAAAACGCGCCCCGGCGCGGGCGGCATACCCTGTAAGGAAGGGAGATACTCCCGTCCTTACATAATCAGACGGTTGGAAACCGCTTTTATACTTCAGACGATAGCATAATTTGCTAGAAAAATCAACTTCTTACAAAATCTAATCAGAGATCAAAAACGGCGCTCTGCGATCTATGCAGTTTAATCAAACGGCCCCACGCCGACCTCGGCGCGGATGGCCAATTTTTATAGATTGCAGAGCAATCTATAAAAAATCCGGCGCATTCAGGTTCTTCCTCCATGCGCCGGATTTTTTACGTTTATAAGCGCCGGGCTTTGCCGGCGCGCGTGTCACAGGGCTGATTGCACCCCAAGTCCCGCGCCGTGCGGCATAATAAGCCCGCTTTGCCTTTTTGCTCATTTTTTCAAGCGGAATCATCCGTTCCATTAAAATCCCTCCAGTGGGCTGCCGAGCGCAGCAGCCCACTGATTATTTTAACACGATCATACCTAAATGTCATCCGGAAAATCGCACCGAAGTACGGCGGCTTTTATAACCTGTGCCCATAGCCGAAAAAAGCCGGATATACGGGAGATTCTGCACCCGTTCAAGGTAAATTTTCGCAGGCGGGCTGTCGCCCGGCAATAAAGTTTAACGCAAAACTGGGCGAAGGCCCCACCCTGACAGCGTTCGGCGGCAGTAAATACAGGTTCTTAAAGCTGCATGATATAGTTTCCCGCTTCCGAAGCGGCGACAGCGCCGTCGCCTGCGGCTGTCACAATCTGCCGCAGCGACTTTGCGCGCGTATCGCCGGCGGCGTAAACTCCCGGAATATTTGTGTGGGTATCCTCACCTGCCGCGATATAGCCCGCAGGGTCAAGTGTAATTTGTCCGCTGAACAAACCGTTGTCAGGAACAAGGCCAACTGCAACAAAAACGCCCTGCGCGCTGATCGTCTCCTCCTCGTTCGTTTTGACACTTCGTATGCGCAGCCCGCTGACCATTCCTGTGGCGGCATCGGATTCAACCTCAACCGGCACAGCGTCAAAATGAACGGTAATATTTTCCCGTTTTTGCAGCGCATCGGTCAGCACCCGACCAGCGCGGAATGCATCGCGCCGATGCACGATATGAACCCGCTCGCAGAGATTGGCCAAATAAAGCGCGTCCTCGACAGCCGTATTGCCGCCGCCGACCACCACCGTCGTTTTGCCCTTATAAAAGCCGCCGTCGCATGTCGCGCAGTAGGACACGCCTTTACCGGCCAGCTCCTCCTCGCCTGGTACGCCAAGCTTGCGCCGCTTGGCTCCATTTGCAATAATAATGGCTTTAGCCGAATAGGTACGGCCGCTTTTTGTCGTAACAGTTTTTTCGCGGCCCTCCAGAGATGCGGAACCAACACCCTCAAACAGAACCTGCGCACCCTGCTCAACCGCCTGATTATACAGATTCATGCTCAGGTCGACGCCGCTGATCTTGGTAACAGCCGGATAGTTTTCAACCTCAGGCGTATTGGCGATCTGGCCGCCGCAGACATATTCCTCCAAAACCAGCGCGCGCAATCCCGCTCGCTGTACATATATAGCCGCTGTCAATCCTGCCGGACCCGCGCCGATTATAATCACATCATATTGTTCCATATTGCGCCTCCATTGTATACAAAAATAGTGTTTTTCTTATTTTACCTTATTTTATAAAAATATGCAACCCCATCCTGTTTTCTACACAACTTTGACGGAATTGGACTGAAATCCATCGTTTTGGTTCGCCTCAAGTAGATTTTGCCGAGGTGAGATGTTATAATATCAGGTATCTGTTTTTGTCATTTGCGGCCGGGATGCTCCATTCCTGCTTCAATGGCATCACTAACCGGCACGGCCTCCTGCTTTTAACGGCGGTCTGCCCTGGAGGAATCCATATGGAAAAAATACATCTCAACGGCATCGCCAGCGTTGGTATAGCAGGACTAGGCCTGATCGGCGGATCGATGGCGCGTGCGGTCAAAACGTATACCGACTGTGTTGTCTGCGGCTGCGATATCGATCCCGCCGCGACAGAAGCGGCGCTGGCACAGGGCGCTGCCGACCGCTGCGCAGAGGATGCTTCTGTTTTTACAGATTCCGATGTTGTATTTGTCGCGCTCTATCCGCAGCAGACAATTGATTTTGTCAAAAAAAATGTTACATATTTCAAACCGGGCTGTATCATTGTCGATCTGTGCGGAGTCAAACGCTGTACGGTCCATGCGCTTTCCGGCATCTGTACAGAATATAACCTCGTGTTTATCGGCGGCCATCCGATGGCTGGCAGGGAAACCTGGGGATTTTCCGGCTCAGACGCGGATCTTTTTCATGGCGCCAGCATGATCCTGACGCCAGATGTACATACGCCCGCCGATGCACAGACGCGTCTGGAACGCCTGTTTCATGCTGTCGGTTTTGCGCGTATCACCATCACAACGCCTGAGGCGCACGACAGTATGATCGCGTTTACGTCGCAGTTGGCGCACGTAGTCTCAAGCGCCTATATCAAAAGCCCTCGGGCACAGATGCACAGCGGCTTTTCAGCAGGCAGCTACAGGGATCTGACACGCGTTGCCAAGCTCAACCCGCATATGTGGACAGAATTATTTTTGGACAATGCAGATGACTTATGCTGCGAAATCGACACCATCATCAGCCATTTGCAGGAATTCAAAACCGCTATCGCCGCGCATGACGGCGAGACGCTATACCGCCTGCTTGACGAGGGGCGGGCTATTAAGGAGGCGCTTGATCGATGAAAACAATTTCCGTCAACACCGGGCATCCTTATCAAATTCATATCGGCCGCGGCCTGCTTGAATGCATACCAAAGCTGCTGTCCCCTGTCTGCGGCGCGCGCAGGCCAAAGCTGGCCGTCATCACCGACGACCGTGTCGATTCACTCGCCTTTCCCGATGGCCGTCAGCCGGCGCAGACGCTTCTGACGGCGTTTGAAAAAGCGGGTTACTCTGTCTGCAAGTTCGTCTTTCCGAACGGCGAGGCCTCCAAAACGCTCGATACGGTTCGGCAGGCTTACGCATTTTTTTCCGAGCATGAAATTACACGCACCGATATGGTCGTCGCATTCGGCGGCGGCGTGGTGGGCGATCTGGCCGGTTTTGCGGCTGCAAGCTGGCTGCGCGGCGTCGAATTTATCCAAATCCCAACAACCCTGCTCGCAATGGTAGATTCATCCGTTGGAGGCAAGACCGGGGTTGATATCCCACAGGGAAAAAATCTTGTCGGGGCGTTCTGGCAGCCGTCGCTTGTCGTCTGCGATACGGACATGCTCTCCCTGCTGCCGGCGGAAACTTTTGCCGACGGTATGGCCGAGGTCATCAAATACGGCGCGATTTTTGACCGGGAGCTGTTCGAGCAGCTTGAGCGCGGCGGGCAGGCGCTGGCCGGTCCCGGCGCGCTTGAAGGGATCATTGCGCGCTGCGTCGATCTCAAGCGCCAGGTCGTTGAGGATGACGAACGTGACAAAGGCCGCCGGCAGCTGCTTAATTTTGGGCATACGTTCGGACACGCCATCGAAAAGCAATCAGATTTTACAATCACGCACGGGCACGGCGTGGCCATCGGTATGGCGATGATGGCGCGCGCCTGCGAGCGCGCCGGGCTTGCGCCTGCCCAAACGGCTGCGCGCATTGAAGCCTGCTGCCGCGCGCACGGCCTGCCGGCCGAAACGGATATCCCGCTTGAAACGCTCTGTAAGCATGCGATGGGCGACAAAAAGCGCGCCGGCAGCGACATCACGCTCATCATACTGCGCTCTATCGGACAGGCCGCGCTGTACCCGGCGGCGACAGGCCGCCTTCTTGCCTTTATGGAGGGAAGCAGCAAATGAGCGATGTACGCATCCTTCCTCACGCGCCGCGCGGCAAGCTTGCAGCGCCGCCGTCCAAGTCGGCGGCGCACCGCGCGCTGATCTGCGCGGCGCTCTCAGCGATGCCCTGCCGGGTATTTCCGGTCGCCGCCTCGTCCGATATGCGGGCAACGCTCCGTGTGCTCCGGGCAATGGGCGTAAACTGGACGCAGGAGGAAAATACGGTTGTCTTTGAAGGCGCGTCCTGGCAGGCCCGAGAACCGTTCGACTGCCTCGAAAGTGGTTCGACGCTGCGCTTCCTGCTCCCTGTCGCGGCGGCGCTCGGGCTGCCTGCCGCATTCACCGGCGGCGGCCGCCTGCCTGAACGGCCGCTCGGCGCGCTCATGGAGCAGATGCGGGCGCACGGCGTCGCCTTTTCCGACGGCCGGCTGCCGTTTTCCATCAGCGGCCGTCTTGCAGCCGGCCGCTACACGCTGCCCGGCGACGTCAGTTCCCAGTTTATCAGCGGGCTGCTGTTCGCTCTTCCGCTTGTGGAGGGCGACAGCGAAATCGTTCTGACATCCCCGCTGCAATCGGCCGGCTATGTCGATATGACGCTTGAGGCGCTCGCACAGTCCGGTATCCGGGTTTCGCGCACCGAATCCGGCTGGCAGGTTCCAGGCGGACAGGCGTACCGCAGCGGCGAACGGACGGTCGAAGCCGACTGGTCCAACGCCGCATTCTGGCTCTGTGCCGGCGCGGCCGGCGGCGATGTGCGTCTGACCGGCCTGCGCGACGGCTCTGCGCAGGGCGACCGCGCTGTTTTTGATCTAATCGGGCAGTTCGGCGCGCAGATAAGCCGTGACGCGAACGTAACCCGTTGTGCGCATGCGCCGCTGCACGGCATCCGCATCGACGCCGGCCCGATTCCCGACCTCGTACCGATCCTGGCTGTCACAGCCGCGTTCGCGCAGGGCGATACAGAGATTTACAATGCCGGGCGGCTGCGCATCAAGGAAAGCGACCGTCTCTCGACGGTTGCGGCGCTGCTGCGGGATCTCGGCGGCTCTGTCGACGAATATCCGGACCGGCTGACGATCCACGGCGGCGGTCTGCGCGGCGGCACAGCGGACGGGGCAAACGACCACCGGGTTGTTATGAGCGCGGCGATAGCGGGAATGTTCTGCCGGGAACCGGTTCTTATCCGGGGAGCTGAAGCTGTTCACAAATCATACCCCGATTTCTTTGAGGATTTTAAAAAACTGGGAGGGCTTTGCGATGTCATCTAGTTGGGGCAACTATTTAAAAATATCGATCTTTGGCGAAAGCCACGGTCCTCGCATCGGCGTGGTGATCGACGGGCTGCCCGCCGGGTTGGCGATCGACCGCGGCACGCTCTCAGCATTTATGCTGCGGCGCGCGCCCGGGCGCAGCAAGACGTCCACCCCGCGCCGTGAAAGTGATGAGCCGGAATTTCTCTCCGGTTATTACAAAGGCATGACAACCGGCACGCCCCTGGCTGCCGCGATCCGTAACAGCGACACCCATTCGTCAGACTACGCTGAATTTTCCAGCGTCGCGCGCCCCGGTCATGCCGATTACACAGGTTTTCTGCGTTATGAGGGCTATAACGATATCCGCGGCGGCGGCCATTTTTCCGGGCGGCTGACAGCGCCGCTTGTATTTGCGGGCGGCATCGCAAAGCAATTGCTGGAGCGTGAAGGTATTTTTATCGGCGCGCATCTGGCGCGTGCGGCCGGAATCTCCGATACGCCCTATGATCCCGTTCATCTCGGTGAAGAAATGCTGCGCCGGGCCGGTCTGCGCGATTTTCCAACAAACGATGAAGCCGCCGGCATTATGATGCAGGACGCGATCGAAGAAGCGCGTATGGCGCTCGATTCCGTCGGCGGCGTCGTAGAATGCGGCGTCATAGGCTTTCCGGCCGGTATCGGTTCTCCCATGTTCGACGGGCTTGAAAATCGTATGGCGTCCCTGCTGTTCGGTATCCCCGCAGTCAAGGGCGTTGAATTCGGCGACGGTTTCACAGCGGCCGATCTGCGCGGCTCACAGCACAATGACGCGTTTGCGATCCGCGGCGGCGCTATCGTAACGGAAACAAACCATGCCGGCGGTATCCTTGGAGGTATCTCCTCGGGTATGCCGATCATCGTGCGCGCCGCCTTCAAACCGACCGCTTCAATCGCTCAAACGCAGCAGTCTGTCGACTTTATCGAGCATACGCAGGGCAATCTTAACATCCGGGGACGGCACGACCCCTGCGTCGCTGTGCGCGCGGTCCCGGTGGTGGAGGCGGCCGTCGCCATCGCGGCGGCCGACGCGCTGATAGAAGCCCGCGGCTATGAAGGCCTGCAAAGGCCCTGGGGACCAGAGGAGGAATGAGAAATGCAGAAAACTATATCCTTTCGAACCGCACAGGAACAGGATATCCCGCTGATCCTGTCTTTTATACGGCAGCTCGCCGAGTATGAGCGTATGCTTGACGAGGTTGTTGCAACAGAGGAGCTGCTTCGGGAATGGCTTTTTGAACGAAAAAAAGCGGAGGTTTTCTTTGCGGTTGACGGCGGACATGAGGTGGGCTTCGTACTGTTCTTCCACAATTTCTCAACGTTTCTTGGACGCGCCGGCATCTATTTGGAGGATTTGTTTGTCCTGCCTGAATATCGCGGCCATGGGTATGGCAAGGCCCTCCTCCAACAGTTGGCCCGTATCGCCATTGACCGCGGCTGCGGCCGTCTGGAATGGTCGTGTCTTAATTGGAATCGTCCAAGCATCGATTTTTACCGTTCGCTCGGAGCACGGCCCATGGACGATTGGACCGTTTACCGCGTTGCCGGCGATACGCTTACAGAGCTTGCCCGCGACGTCTGAACAAAATATCGGATTTGAAGGGAGCGGCAGCCTACGCTGCCGCTCCCTTCATATTACAGTCCTTCAATCGCTTTATCAAAGCGAGGCGCAAGCCCAATCCGGTCCGGACCCAAGTGGACTTGAAACTGATAAATATCATGCCCCGGAAAATGATTGGCCTCGATGATTACCGGACCTTTTTCCGTCACCGCAACGTCCCATCCAATATACCCAAGCTCAGGCACGGTGAGCGCCGCGCGCTTGACCAGCGCCACAGATTCCTGGTAAAACGGGATCTGCACGCCGACAAGCGGGACATCCGTCATTGGGTGGCGGTCATAAGCCTTTCCATCCTTATCCGCGCCCGGCGTGCTGATTTTACCTGTCTGCATATCGACAATCACAGCCATGCCGCCGCTGTTGAGATTGTCGACGCGTTTACCGTTTCCAATCCGCATACTGGAAAAAACGAGATGAACCGTATCATGGTTTTTGATTGTCACAAGACGCAGCGTATTGACAGACAGCGGATAAACATGACTGATGTCCGGATGCTGGACAATAAATTCCTCCGCCAAATATTGCCTGCCTTCGCGCAGCATATCAAACAGCCCGACAATTCGCGTCTGTGTTTCAATAAATTCAATGCCGCGGCCACATGTGCCGTCAAGCGGCTTTACGACGATCTGTGGATGCTTTTCACAAAAAGATTCGAATCCGGCTTCATCCGTCTCACGCAGATCGATCCACTCCCTCCCGTGAATCCCCTCAAACCGCTTGAGAAATTCCACCTTATCCTCAAGGATATGCCAGTTTTCGCGCGGATTAAGCAGCCGCACGTAAGCATTGTTTTTTCCGCGCGTAATATAGGTCGCCCGCTGCGCGGCTGTCAGACGGTCAAATTCAAAAACCAGGTAATCCATATACCCCGCTTGATAACGAAATCCACATGCGACAATATCCGCCAGCGACGCCAGCGTTCCTTTCCCGGAGCGCACATGCACCTTGCGCGCCGTTTCCAACAGCGCGCCGTAATCCATTCCGGCGATCCGTTTGAATATATAATTTAAGTTCGGCATTGGCCGTCACCGCTCTTTCCGCTGAATGCAATAAATGACATCATCGGCCGCTTGGGAGAGATCGCGCCCCGCCGAACCCAATAGCCATAAGATGCTTGTAATTTTAATTTGATACCATGTCCATCCATAAAGCGGCATGATTATCATTGGCCATCGTGCGGCAGCAGATATCGCCTGCAAATCGCCTAGGCTACAACTTGTATAATAACCGCTTTTCGGTTATTATACAACGCAATCCGTCAAGATTCAACCTCAAGGGTAATTTATGGAGCGTTTTACAATTCTCTAAAATGAATGCAGTAAAATTAATCTTACTATACACTAAATAATCGCCGATACAAATTTCCAAAAACGTATTTGGAAAAATTAAATGAATTGAGGGAATATGATTATGAAGTATACTGCCAACATTTTAATTGCGCTCGCCGCCGCAGCTACCTTTACTGCCTGTGGAAATGCTGCCGTGCAGGCGCCTGACACCTCCTCTGCACCGGTTTCCTCCACCATTTCTTCCGCCGCTGCTTCTGAAATTGCACAGCCTCTTTCGGCAGAAAACCCGCTCGCCGGTGCCGCTTCCATGCCGGAAAGCAAAATTGCCGTGGCGGACGCCGCAATTTACCGGGGTGTGGTTGAGGACTTTGCTGTCAACGACAAGGGCCAAACCGTTTTAATGATGCGCCGTGCCGTGGGCAGTCGTTTTTCACCACGCATGAACTTTGCACTCACTGAAAACACTGCATACAGTTTTGAAGAATCATCCATCGGCAACGGAGCGTTTTTAGAAGTCTACTACAGCGCCGGTACAACGCAAAGCGATTCAACAACTCCCATTGAAACGGAGGCCATAGCGATCAACGATCTTGGACTTGAAGATCTTGTCAATTATAATGGAACGCTTGTTGAGGTATCACCGGATCCTGATAAGGAGGGGGCTGGCCAGCTTCTTCTCGATCCAATCGATCCAAATGGTATGCAGTATGTATTCAATTATGACAGCAGTACACAATTTTATCTCGATTTCGACGCCCTTAAACCAGGCGATCAGTTAAACGTCCTGCACAGCGCCGCCTCTACACGCAGCCTGCCGCCGCAGAGCGCCGCGTTTGAGATCGCTCCCTATACGGCTCCCGGTGCAGATGAATTGCCCCTTCCTATACCTGATACATTTGGCTCGGATGCATCCGCCGGTGAAAACCCCACCGTCTGATTTTGATTTATTGAGAAACCGAACGCACCCCATATCGTCGCCCGCTGCAACCACAGCGGGCGGCCTTTCCGTATCAAAACATTTTCTTGTATGCAGGAATCGTTCTTGATGCGGATTGACTTTCAGACTGTCGAATGGTATAATTTTTTGTAATCTTTGCACAACCCCCAACCGGACGCATCGGAGCGCCCACAATACGATCGGAGGTTAATTCTACATGAAAAAAATGGTGTCGCTGCTGCTTGCTGCTGTTTTGGCCGCCGGCACGTTGTCTGCCTGTAAAAAAAACGATCCGGAACCTGCGGAATCCTCGCAGCCAGAGCCTGAGCAGATCTATCAGGACGGCGATTATCCTGTATCGTACACTGTTCCCGCGCTCGACCGCACGATGGATTTTATCACATTGAGCATTAAGGACGGACAGATCGAAATTTCTGATTATGGCTGCCGTGAGGACAACTCTGTTCCTGCCGACAGCGCAAATGAAGGCTCCACCAGCAGCGACGCCGCTCTGCCGTCGGTACCTGAAACGGCGTCGTCTGAAGCCGCGTCGTCCGAAGCTGCTGCAAGCGGCCATGAGGGCGCCACCGAATATGAGATGAAGGCGCTGCTCCAAATGGATGAAATTGTGGACGAATTCAATGCCGTCGGCCACGATGTGGAAAAGATGGAACTTATTGAGGGAACAGACGAACATTTTTACCGTTTCCAACGCATGGTGCGAGAGGCTTTGGAAGCCGCTAAAACCGGCGATACCCAGGAAATTAAGCTTGGCAAATATGCTGACGGCGACTATGAAGCGGTCATGCCTGAATTTAACGCAGCAGGCTGGAAGGAATATATTCGCCTGACAGTCAAGGACAGCCAGATCACAGATATTGAATTCAATGCGACAAAGCAGGACGATTCCTCTGTACTGATCACTGAGGATCCCGAACAAAATCCACAGGGGCAGTCCGACACGCCCGCCGATTATTATCCTGCGATCGCTCAAAGCTTCACCGAGGCCGGCGAGGATTTGAACAATCTGACAGCTCCAACGAACGGAACGGCCGCATTCAAAGCCTTCTCCAAGCTGATGAAACCGTTGTTGGCCAGCATGATCTCGGGCGGCGAAAAGAACATTGTCGCCCCTATGTATGTAGATGGTACATATAAGGCGCAAATGAAGGAATTTGATGAATACGGCTGGAAGGATTATATTGTTCTTAATATCAAAAACGACCAGGTTACAATCGAGGAGTACGACGCTTTCTCTCAAGCTGATGAAACCAAGCTGAAGTCTCAGGACAGCGAGTTGGCGTCCTCCATGAAGGAAAAGTCCGGTACCGATCCTGCCGCAGCTTCAAAGCAGTTGATTGATAACTTTGAAAAAGCGGGCGGCGATCCATATACAATGGACAGTGTCGCCGGTGCAACTGTTTCGTCCAATACATTCCGCTTGATGGTCGCACAGATTCTCGCCACCAGCGCGGTCGAGGGCGATACGGAAAATACGCTTGAGATCGAGCCTTTCCCCGCAGAGCTTTAAAATTATTATATTATAAAAATAACCGCGGCATATGCCGCGGTTATTTTTTTGCTCCGCACGATAACAAACGAAAGTCCCCGCATATATACGGCACTGGATGAGGACATATCGTTACCTTGCGTTCAAGAATGATTTTTACGGGAGCGGGCAGCCAAGCTGCCCGCTCCACTCTTTTGTAATTCTTTTGTTACTTTTTATAATTCTGCACTCAGAAAATAGTGCATTAGGCCGGAGAAATTTTTCGGCGTTTCCATTGACATTTTCTCTAAATTATGATATATTTTTTCACATAAAATAATACGTTTACATTCTATGTAATATTTTTCAATAATATATATGAAAAACAAATGGGAGTGAATGATTTATGGAAACCATTGAAAAATTCAGCTTGAAGGGCAAGGCGGCTATCGTCACCGGCGCCACCCGTGGTCTGGGACAGGGTATCGCCATAGGTCTGGCGGGAGCGGGCGCAGACATTGTGGGCGTCGGCCGTTCCGATCACAGTCAAACAAGGGAAAAAATTGAGAAGCTGGGGCGCCGGTATTTGGAGCTGAAATTGGACATGGGAGAAAATACCACCCCGGAACTTGTGGTCCAAAAAACGGTGGAGCAATTCGGCAAGGTCGATATTTTGGTTAACGCCGCCGGTATTACCCGCCGTGTCATGGCCATTGACATCAGCCGGAAGGACTGGCAGGACGTTCTGGATGTCAATCTGACTGCCCTGTTCTTTATGTGTCAGGCTGTGGCACGTCAGTTCATCAAGCAGGGAGGCGGCGGCAAAATCATCAACATTGGCTCCATGACCTCCTATCAGGGCGGCATTAAGGTGATCCCATACACAGCCAGTAAGGCTGCCGTGCGCAACATTACCATGCACATGTGCAACGAGTGGGCCGCTCCCTATGGTATCCATATCAACTGCATTGCCCCGGGATATATGGTGACGGATATGACCGCGCCCATGCGCTCTGAGACCTCCCGCATGGCGGAAACTAACACCCGAATCCCTATGGATCGCTGGGGTGTTCCCGAAGATCTCGCCGGCGCGGCCATCTTCCTGGCCTCCGACGCCTCCGACTACGTAAACGGCTTTACCATAGCGGTAGACGGCGGCTTCCTGGCCAAGTCCTAAGTCCCTGCCAAAAAGGAGCTGTTGATTATGGAAAAGAAATATCGGGCCGGCCTGATCGGTGTGGGTTCTATCGCCCATATTGCCCATCTGCCCATCCTGGCCGCCCGGAACGATGTGGAAATGGCAGGAGCCTTTGCCGAGCATATCGGGAGCGTGCAGCTCACCCAAAAGAGCTACGCTATCCAGCACGCGGTACATAATATGGACGAGCTGCTGTCTCTGGGACTGGACTGCGCCTTTGTCCTCTCACCCAAGACAGTCCACGCCGAGCAGGTGATCCGACTGTTGGAAGCAGGGGTTGATGTATTTTGTGAAAAGCCCATGGGCATGACCCTGAAGGAGGCTTACGACATGGCGGATGCCTCCGCCCGGACAAGCAGGAAGCTGATGATCGCCTTTAATCGCCGGTATGCTCCTGTCTACCGCAAAGCGAAGGAGATCTATGGGCAGATCTCCCCTGACGTACTGATCGCCCAGAAGAACCGTCCTGCCAGTGAATACCGGGCTACCCTGGAAAATGCCATTCACATGGTGGATATTCTCCGTTATTTCTGCGGCGAATGTATCAAGGTGGGGGCCTGTTCCAAGTTCACCGATCCCCTCTACGAAACCCTGACCACCGCCCAGCTTCAGTTTGAAAACGGCTCGGTAGCCATGCTGGTAGCCAACCGCGCCTCTGGACAGTGGGTAGAAACGCTGGAGATGCATGGACATAACAAAAGCGTACTGGTCAACTGCCCCGACTCCATCACAGTGACCGACGCGGAGCAGTCCCATACCACCTCCATGACGCCCCTGGCCTACGGCTGGGCCAAGGTGATTGACAAGATGGGCTTTACTCAGGAGGTAGATCACTTTTTCGACTGTCTGGCCCACGACAAGGAGCCGCTTACCAACGGCGCGGATGCCTATAAAACCCAGGAGCTGATGCACCGCATCCTCACCGCCGCCGGACTGCCCGGACTGGAATGAGGTGGCCGCCATGTTCCAAATTGCCGGACATACCATGGGCACTCCGGAGTACACCCTTCCCCATGCCCTGGATCTCTTTCACGCCATCGGGCTGGACGGGGCTGAAATCGTTGTGCAGGATGGTTACCAGTGCGCCATCTCCCAACAGGCTAAACCCGGGGAATTGGCCGCCCTTCGTCGGCAGGCCGACCGGCTGGGCCTGCGGATTATCGCCCTCACCCCCTACTACTCCCGGTTTAATGACCTGGATCCAGTTGTCCGGGAAGCGGAGATTCAGGGTGTCTGCCGGGTCATCCAATACGCCCAGGCTCTTGATTCGTTGTACATCCGGATCTACGCCGGAAACTTCGCCCAGGGAGACGCCGATCCGGATGGCCAAAAACGCCGGCTGCTCATCGACAGTATGCGCCGGCTGGGAGATTTGGCCCTGGATCGCGGAATGAAACTGGTCATGGAGAATCACTTCAACACCATGACAGTTTCCGCCGCAGACAGTATCTCCCTGGCCCGGGAGATCGGCCACCCAGCCGTTGGTATCCTATATGACCAAGCCAACCTGACCTTCACCGGGAACGAGTCGTGGCCCCAGGCTCTGCATCTTCAGTTTTCCAAACTATATTATACTCATGTCAAGGATCTGATCTTTCGGGAGGGCTGCCGTGATTTCACCTCCTCCGATGTCTCCCACCCCACAGAGGAGGAGCGCAACGTGATCACCCGGATTGTAGGGGAAGGCGTAGTCCCCTGGCCTGAAATTCTTCAGAATATGAAGGACCGGGGATACTGCGGATGGCTTTCACTGGAGTATGAACGAAGATGGCACCCCCAGGACATCCCCGACGCATCCGTCGGCATGAAGAAGTCGGCGGACTATCTCAGGTCTTGTTTCTGCAAGTTGACATAGACAGACAAAACAAGAACACACACTGTCCTTTTAAGGAGGATCGCAACATGAAAAGAATGAAAAAGGCTCTGTCCCTGGCTCTGGCCGCCGCTATGTTAATGACTGCGGCCGCTGGCTGCAACAGCTCCGGCAATTCCGGCAATCTCACCAGCTCCGGTGAATCCGGCAACTCCATCAGCTCCGGCGGATCCAACTCCTCCAGCGGGTTGGGCAACTATCCCAATCAAAACGTCAACGTCATCGTCCAATACTCCGCCGGAGGCGGCACCGACCTGTCTGTCCGCGGCGTGCTCGACGGCGTGCCCGATTTCCCCGTTAACTTCTCCGTGGCAAACGTCACCGGTAACGGCGGTCTAATCGGGCTGACCCAGGTGGCCAATTCTACAGCTGACGGATACACCCTTGGCGTGGTCAACACCGACTTTATTATCAATATCATCCAAGGCAACACCGATCTCACCTTGGACGACTTCTCTCCCTTGGCCTGCGCCCTGATGGATCCCTTCGTTCTTATCATTGGCAACAATGAGAACTACTCCACCCTGGAGGAATTCGTAGCCTATGCGAAAGAGCATCCCGGCGAGATCGTTGTGGGTGAAACCGGCACCGGCGCCGCCCCCACCCTGGCTATCTCCGCTATGGAGAATGCCTTGGGCATCGACGTATCCAATGTGACCTATGAGGGCAGCGCCGACTGCGTCACCGCCATCGTAGGCGGCCACATCGACGCCACCTTCGCCCAGCCCAGTAACGCCACCGCCCAGGTGGAGGCCGGCAATGTGAAGATCATCGGCGCCCTGTCCAATGAGCGTCTGGAAACCTTTCCCGACGTGCCCACCTTCGCCGAAGTCTTTCCGGACGAGGTCGACTATGAGATGATGGGCTTCTGCATCATCTCCTGTCCCGCCGGTGTGGACTCCGCCATCCAGGACTACCTGTCTGAAAACCTGCGCCAGGGCGTCGACAGCGAAACCTTCTCCAATACTCTGGATACCCTGGAAATGCAGACCGAGAATCTGGCCCAGGAGGAGATGACTGCTTTTCTGGAGGGGCAGATGGAACTATATACCCAGCTTCTCTCCGGCCAAGCGTAATCCATTTCTTTGCCTTTTTGGGGCGATCCCCCTGAAGGCCCAACTCACATCGCTTCCAGGCGCCGGAAGGCCGGAATGGAATATCGATTCCGGCTCTCCGGCGCCTTCGTCAGAAAAGGGAAGGACTGTTACCTGTGAGAAAATATAACTATATCTTATCCATCGTACTGATTGCCGTGGGCGCAGCCGGGATTTATATGGCCGCGAACTTCGAAACCCGGAGCGGCAACGCAGGCGACCCCGGGGCCGCTTTCTGGCCCATCATGTTGTGCTGCGGCCTGATCCTATGTTCCGTCATCTTACTGACGCAGACCATGTTGGAAAGCAAAAAGGCCGCCGCCGCTGAGGAGCCGCTGATCGACTATCGCTCTGCCGGCGTCCATTGTGTTTTTCTGATTTTTGTTATCATGATCGCCTATGCCGTCATCATGAGCCTGTTCAGCTTTATCCCCGCCACACTGTTGTTCGTGGTGGCTGTCATGTTGGCAATGGGTGAGCGCCGTCCCGCCTGGATCGGCCTGACCACCGTGGGAATCACCGGATTTATCTATGTAGTTTTTACGGTAATTATGGGCGTCGTTCTGCCGCAGGGCAGGTTCTTCTAAGGGAGGGATTGGATCAAATGTTAACCGCTTTTTCCGCCGGCCTTGCGTCGGTCTTCACCCCTATGGGGCTGCTGTCCATTTTAGGCGGAGTCCTGTGCGGCATTTTCGTAGGCGTGATGCCGGGGCTGTCCTCTGTCATGGGCATGTCCATCATGCTGCCGGTCGCCTTGTCCCTGGACGGCAACATGGGCGTTCTGATGATGCTGGGCATCTTCTGCGGCGCTATTTACGGCGGTTCTATCACCGCCATTATGATCAACACCCCCGGTACCGCTAACTCTGCGGCTACCTGTCTGGACGGCTACCCCATGGCCCACAAGTACCGCCAACCGGGCCGCGCCATCTCCATTTCCACCACGGCTTCCACCTTCGGCGGTCTGTTCTCCGCCGTAATGCTGCTGTGGACCTCCCCCATTCTCTCCAGCTTCGCCCTGAAATTCAGCGCCCATGAGAGCTTTGCACTGGCCCTGTTCGGCGTCAGCATCGTGGCCAGCATCTCCAGCGAAAACGTACTCAAAGGCATCATGGGCGCTTTAATCGGTCTGCTTCTGGCTACTGTGGGCGTAGATACCACCACCGGCGCGTACCGCTTCACATTTGACACTGTGTATCTTACCGGCGGGATCTCCAACATCCCGGTGCTCATCGGCTTGTTCGCCTTCTCCCAGGGTCTGATCAACATTGCAGACAGTTTCGGCAATCACCGCGGAAAGGTTGCCCAGAAGCTGGAGCGTATCCTGCCCACCAAGGCGGATCTGATCTACTGCCTGCCTACCTTCATCCGCTCCAGCATCATCGGTACCCTGATCGGCGCGATTCCCGGCACCGGCGGCGACATCGCCTCTTGGGTAGGATATAATGAAGCCAAACGCTGGTCCAAGCACCCCGAAAAATTCGGCGACGGCGCCCCCGACGGCATCGCCGGACCGGAAGCTGCCAACAACGCCGTCTCCGGCGGCGCTCTGATCCCCCTGCTGTCTCTGAGCATTCCCGGCGACGCCTGCACCGCTATCATGCTGGGCGCTCTGATGATGCTGGGTATTACACCTGGTCCCCTGCTGATGGTGGAGTCTCCCGACAAGGTCTATATGATCGTCATCGGTCTATTCTTCGCCAACATCTTTATGGCTGTCTGCGGTTTTGGCGGTCTGAAGATTTTTACCAAGATTGCCGCGGTGCCGGAGGTCATTCTGAACCCCCTGATCTTTGTCTTCTGCTTTGTAGGCACATTCGCCGTTAACCATACGGTTCAGGATATCTACCTTATGATCATTTGCGGCATTTTGGGTTTCTTCCTGATCAAAATGCAGTTTTCCATCCCGCCTATCATTTTAGGTATGATTCTGGGCGGCATCCTCGAGAAAAATTTCCGCCGTGCTCTGGTGCTGTCCGGCGGCGACTGGACCACCTTCTTCACCCGCCCGATCTCCTGCTTCTTCATCATCATCGCTGTTCTCTCTCTGATCTATCCCTTTATCTTCCCGAAGATCAAGGCGCATTTGGCCGCAAGGAAAGGTGAGAAGAATGGCTGATCCCTGCAAGTTCTGCGAAGACGCCTCCCTGCGTTCGGATATGGTGAAGGTTGGCCTCGTCCCCGGAGGAGTACTGTACCTCCACCGGGATCAAACGCATTCAGGCCGGCTGCTTCTGACCTCCCGGCGGCACGTAAAAAAGGTCACAGACCTGTCTTTTCAGGAGTACCGTGAACTCATGGACAGCGTATACCGCGCGGCTCAGGCGGTCACTGATCTGCTCCATCCCGACAAAATCAACTATTTGATCTTCGGGGACACCAGCACCCATCTTCATGTCCATATCGTACCCAAATACCGCGACGGCAAGGACTGGGGAAAAGTTTTCCTGACCGACGAGCCAACCCCCGTCCTTCTGCCGGAGGCGGAATATCTCTCCCTCCGAGACGGCCTGCGTCGCCGACTGGGGCTGGAGTCCAATCAGGAGGATTTTTCATGGGCAATATTTTAATCACCGCATCCCACTTCCGGACTCTGTGCCAAAAGGCCATTCATCTTCTGGAGTCCAACGGACACCAGGTCATTCTCAATGATCATGAGCTGCCCTACTATTCCTTTGAGGAGCTGGCCGTCTGGGCGCCGGAAATTGACGGGGCCATCATAGGCATGGACCAGTGGAACGAGCAGGTATTCCAAATTGCCCCCAAGCTGAAAATTCTGGCGCGGTTCGGCGTAGGAGTGGACAACATCGACCTGGAGGCTGCCAAGCGGCACGGCGTCCAGGTGGTTAACGCCGCAGGCATGAATGCCAATGCGGTGGCTGAACTGGCCGTTGCCATGATCCTCAATTGTCTGCGCGGAATCCCGGAGCTGAATCGCAAACTTACCGACGGACAGTGGAGCCGCGCGGTGGGCCGTGATCTGCTGGGAAAAACCGTGGGGCTGCTGGGCTTCGGCGATATCGGGGGCCGGGTGGCCAAAAAGCTGTCCGGATTTGAAGTCCGACTGCTGGCTTACGACCCCTATCCCAATCGGGAGAAGGCTGCCGCCTTGGGAGTTACACTGACCGACCTGGATACTGTGCTGACCCAAAGCGACATCCTCAGCATCCACATGCCCAGCATCCCTGCCACCCGGCATGTCATGAATCGGGAGACTTTTGCCAAAATGAAGCCGGACTCCTACTTTATCAACACTGCCCGGGGCGCCCTGGTGGACACCCAAGCCCTGGTGGACGCCGTGGCCGGAGGTCATCTGGCCGGGGCCGCTGTAGATGTCTATGAACAGGAACCCCTTCCCATGGGCGCCCCCATCCTGCACACCCCCGGCATTCAGTGTATCCCCCATGCGGGGGCGGAAACTCGGGAAACCTATTCCAACATAAGCATGATGACCGCTCAGGCCGTGATCGACAGCCTGAGCGGAAAAGAGCCGAAAAACTGGCTCAATCCATAAGGAGTGAAGCAGCCATGAAAAAAATGAAGGGTGTTATTACCGCCATGACCACCCCTTTCGACAGCCAGGACCGGGTGGATGTCAAAGCCTTGGAGGAGCAGGTGGAATTTCTGATTGAAAAAGGGGTGAATTGCCTCTACCCCTGCGGTACCACGGGCGAAATGCTCAACATGACACCTGGTGAGCGGGAATTGGTGGCCGAAACTGTGTTGAAGGCCGCCGCTGGAAGGGTCACCGTATACATCCATGTGGGCGCCATGACTCTGAAGGAGACTGTCCGTCTGGCCTGCCATGCGGAGAAAATCGGCGCAGACGGCATCGGCGTTGTCACCCCCGCCTTTTTTGGAGTGAAGGACAAGGCAATGCTCCGCTACTATCAACAGGTGTCTGCCAGTGTGTCGTCCGACTTCCCCATCTATCTCTACGCCATTCCCCAGTGCGCCGCCAATGACCTGTCCCCCGAATTGGCGGCGCAGATCATCGCTTCCTGTCCCAATGTGGTGGGCATCAAATACAGTTATTCGGATATGATCCGACTGAAGGACTATCTGAACCTGAACGACGGCAAATTTTCCGTACTGTTTGGCGCGGACCGCCTGTTCCTCCCCGCCCTGGTCATCGGCTGCGAGGGCACCGTCTCCGGCTGTTCCGGCCCCATGCCTGATCATTTCGTCAACGTCTACCGCGCCTATCTGGCCGGAGATATGGAAACTGCCCTAAAGGAGCAGAAAATTGCCAATGAAATCTGTGAAATCATGAAAAGCGGCGCCGATATGGGAATTTTCAAGGCCGTGCTGCAGTTCCGCGGTCTTGCCGGCGGTCATATGCGCGCCCCCCTCATGGATCTGGACGAGGATGAGAAGGCCGCCCTGCAGGCTCAGATCTCCCCATATCTTGACCGATGAGGTGAAGGACTTCAAGCAAGGCTGTGTTCTGGAGTCTGCGCATCGCGCCGAAGCCCACCCCCATAAACAGGGGCATTACGCCGGCTTCTCTCAGCTTTTGCCGCCCGTTGACACGCCCTGATATCTCCCGGTTTTTCTTAGATATGCAGCGCCGGCCTCCAAAAACGGGTCGGTGCTGCTTATTGTATCCACCAAAAGAAAACGATAACAATTGACATGATAATCAGCTCATGATATGCTGTCATAAGACGGATGGGTTCCTGTCCGTTAGCTCTCCCTCTGCATGGGAGGGTGGGATCTGGCTTGGTATTTTATGGTCCCCGGCGCACAGACAATCAAGGAAGGAAGATTATTATGGCGGCAACCTTAAAAGACGTGGCCGAGCACGCCGGCGTCAGCATCGCCACTGTATCACGTGTATTAAACGAGCCTGAAAAAGTGGCCGAGCAGTCCCGAATCAAAGTATTAAATGCTATTGACGAACTGGGTTATTCCTCCAATCTGCTGGCAAAAAGCCTGCGAAAGGACGGGCTGAATGCGGTGTTTGTCCTGCTTCCCAGTCTGAGCGATCCCTTTTTCGCCCAAATAAATCAGGGGATTTCCGATGTGCTTGCCTCCTATGGCTATCTGATGCTCACCGTAGCCACCGAGGGAATGCACAATCTGGAGGAGGAGTATCTGCTCAAGGCCAAATCCATGGGGCTGGCAGGTGTACTGATTTACACTGCCCATCGGCGCATGCCCTCCAGTTGGGAGGCCTTCTGCGCCAATTTTCCCATCCTGTTTCTCTCTAATACCGATCCCCTCGGTGTACCCAATGCGGAGCAGCTTCCCATCCCCTGGGGTGAGTTAGGCAGCCAGATAGCCTCCTATCTGCTCAAACAGGGCAGGCGTCGTTTTCTGTATTTGGCAAACGATATCTCCGGATTCTCCCCGGACTTTCTGGCAGGTCTTCAGTCCACAGTCCAGCAGGCCGGCGGCCTCTGCGGGCACTGCCGGGCCGACGCCTCTCTGGACGATGCAGCCCGGGAGTTGAACCGCTATTGCCGCCAATCGGGAGAAACTCCGGACGCGGTAATTACCCAGAATTGTTTTCAGGGAGCGGGCGTCCTGCTCTCTCTGGCCGGCCAGGAACTCCATGTCCCCCAAGATGTTGCGGTTCTCTGCCTGGAAAATTCCCGTTTGGCCCAGCTCCCCACTCCTCAGCTATCTGTTTGGGGACCATCTGGGTATCAGGTGGGTGTGGTGGGCAGCAGGCGCCTGCTGGATCTGATCCGCGCCGGAACTGGTGAGACACTTCCTCCCCTCGGGGATGAAATCGGCTTGACATTGATTGCAAGGGGGTCCACCGATGTCGCAGAATAATTTCCCCAGGATTGTATCCCTCGGCGTGCTCAATCTGGACTTCGTTATGGAACTGAGCAACGAAATGATCGGCAAAAAGAAAATGGGACGGCAGATTTCCATCAACGCCGGCGGCCACGGCAGCTCCCAAGCCATTGCCGCCGTCCGCTGCGGCGTCCCAACCGCCCTGATCGGCAAGGTGGGAGACGACGCCTTCGGTCAGCAGATCCAGTCCACTCTGGAACTGGAACATGTGGACTGCCGCTTTCTATCCAAAACCCAAGGCGTCTACAGCGGCCTTGCAACCATCATCATTGAGGATCTCGCGGATAACACTTTTATTGATTTTCTGGGAGCCAACTACGAGTTGACCAACCAGGACATTGACCGCTGCCGGGATGCCGTGGCCCAAGCAGATTTGGTGATGATTCACATGGGTCCCTCTATCATGGAGGTGGCAACTCACCTGATCGAGCTGGCAAACCAATGTCAAACCCCGGTACTGGTCACACCTTCGGTACTTTCCTCCAATATCTCTCTGAATTTTTGGAAAAATGTGGATTATCTGGCTATGAATCTGGCTCAAGCCTCCGCCCTCTGCGGCCTTAAGGGGGAAAATGCCAAGACTGCGCGAATTTCTGCCAGCATTCTCTCCGGCAAGGTTCGCCGCGCTGTTATGGTTCAAATGGATGATGCAGGTGTCCTGGTTGCGGAAAACGGCGTGATCAACATCATGGACACCTCTACCGGATGTAAAATTGTGGATTATTCTGGCGCTACCTCCTTTTTTACTGGCGTTCTGGCCGCCGAACTTGTCAAAAACAAGTCTATTCCAGAAGCCGCTATCAAGGCCCATCGGGCCGCTCTCCTGTGCATGGAGAAGGTAGGCGTTTATAGCTCTTTCCCATCCGCAGAAACGCTCACATCCCTCTAAAATATAAACAAACCTGCCTGATTTGAACGAATGGTTGTCATCGTTCGGATCAGGCAGGGCCATTTTATAACTAAAATTCCTATTTCGGCGGGATATCGATCTGGCGGCGCCCCGTCAAGTGCTTTCAGCGTCCAGGATTACAGATCAAATGCATCGTGAATAGCATTGACAGCGCGCTCACTGTCACCGAGTGCGACCAAAACAGAAATCTTGATTTCGCTTGTCGAAATCATCTGAATGTTGATGTTTGCCTCGGAGAGCGCCTCAAACATCTTAGATGCGACGCCGGGATTGGACTGCATACCCGCGCCGACAATCGATACCTTTGATATGTTATCATCGCAGATGATACCCTTTCCACCGCAGCGCTCATTGATCTCCTCCATCAGTTCCAGCGCAAGCTGCTTATGTGAACGGCTGACTGTAAAGCTGATGTCCTTTGTACCGTCGCGTCCAATCGATTGCAAAATGATGTCGACATTGACCTTCTTTGCCGCAAGCTGCGAAAAAATTTTAAACGCAATACCGGGCTGATCCGGCACCCCGATGATTGAAATACGGGCAACGTCATTATCGCGCGCCACACCCCTGATCAGCATTTTTTCCACTTTGACGACCTCCTTGATCTTGGTGCCGGGATTCTTCGTATAGCTGGAAAGAACCTCCAGATTGACATTATACTTTTTAGCCATTTCTACAGACCGGTTATGCAGCACACCCGCGCCGAGCGTAGCCAGCTCAAGCATCTCGTCATAGGTGATCTCATCCATTTTATGCGCATTTTTCACCAGGCGCGGATCCGCTGTATAAACGCCGTCCACATCTGTATAAATCTGACACAGATCAGCATGCAAAGCGGCGGCCAGCGCGACCGCGCTTGTATCAGAGCCTCCGCGTCCAAGCGTTGTGATATCATCATAACGATTGATTCCCTGAAAACCCGCCACAATAACAATATTGCGTTTGGCAAGCTCATTATCGAGCCGTTCCTTATTGATGCGGCGGATACGCGACGCGCCATGGGTCGAATCCGTCAGCATCCCAGCCTGCCACCCGGTCAGCGATATGACCGGCAGCCCCATGCGTTCAAGAGCCATCGCCAGCAGCGACATCGATATCTGCTCACCGGTTGACAACAGCACATCCATTTCACGCTTGGAAGCCATAGGATTGATCTCCTGCGCCTTTGCTATCAGATCGTCCGTCGTGTCCCCCTGCGCTGAAACAACCGCAACCACATTGTTTCCCGCGCGGTACGTATCAGCAATGATCTGCGCCACATTAAAAATCCGTTCGGCGTCCTTGACGGACGTACCGCCGAACTTCTGCACCACCAAATTCATGTTGATTCCTCCGTATGTATATCGTATGACCAGGACACGCGTTTCGTTCAACCGTGCGTAATCTTTGTACCGGTATTGTCTATAGACAGTGTATGCACCCTCCAGCCGCCAAGCCCCATCCCAGGCAGCCGGCGTGCGATACAATCGCCAAAGTCGCGGCAGGATGCATCGACAATCGCCATGATCGTCGGCCCCGCGCCGCTGATGAACACAGCATATGCCCCCAGATCATAACACGCTTCCATCACCTGCGGACAGCCGCGGATCAGCCCCATGCGATATGGCTGATGGAGACGGTCGTCAGCGGCAACGCGCAGATTTTTATAGTTTCCGCTGTAAAGTGAAACGGACATCAGCGCAGCGCGCGACAAATTGAAAACGCCGTCGCGGCGCTCGATTGTTTCCGGCAGAACGGCACGCGCATGCGCCGTTTTAAGTTCAAAATCCGGAACAACTGCAACAAAGCGCAGATCGTCCTTAATCTCCTGCTTGACATACCAAACGCGCCCGTTTTCAAACACAGCCGTCACCAGGCCGCCAGTCAAGGCGGGGGTGGAATTATCGGGATGACCTTCGATACCGGCGGCGAGGTTGATCAGTTCATCATCTGAAACAGGATTTCCCATCAGCCGGTTCGCCCCTTTTAATCCCGCGATGACGCATGCCGAACTGCTGCCCAGGCCGCGCGCAAATGGAATGTTGTTGACCTGGCCGATCCGAAGCCCACGAAACGGGACGCCGCAAAGCTTATACAGATGCTTTGCGGTTGAATAGATCAGGTTATCTTCCCCCGTCGGAACAGGCGCACCGTCCAGGGCCTCAATCTGCACGCCGTCCCATTCCTCCATAGTCACTTCATTATACAGTCCGACGGCAAGCCCGATCGAATCGAAGCCCGAACCGATATTGGCGCTTGTCGCCGGAATACGCAGTCTGATCATTGATCCGCCAGCACCCGAATCTTTCCAAGGATGTCGATGCCCGCCGCCGCCAGCTTGCCGCAGACATCATCAATTTCGCGCTCTGTAAGCGCCGGTGTGATAAACGCCGCTTCGTTTGTCGGTTTATCGGGACGTGAAAGCGCCTTAACCTTGCCGAAGATCTTGACCGCTTCTTCAAGCGCGTTCGTTTCAAATGCACGGCAGCGCAGGTACATAGCCGTAACATGATCGCCCTGCGGCGCCACATTGCCGCCCTGTGACGGCTTCCAGCTCATGGATGCGCTGCTGCCGTCTGCCTTTGCGCAGGCAATCATATCGCTGACAACCGCCGAAGCCGTCGGCAGTTTGCCCGCTCCCTTGCCATAGAATACAACGTCTCCTGTCGCGTCCCCGCGCACCAGAATTCCGTTAAATACATCGTCGATCGTTCCAAGCTGCGTTTCGCGGTTGATAAATGCCGGCGCGACATATGCCGTCATCCTCTTTCCACCCTCACCGCGCCGGGCCGCGCCTATCAATTTGATCACACAGCCGCAGCTCGCCGCATAGGCAACGTCCTCCGATGTGATTTTTGTGATCCCCTCGGCGGATACATCGTGCGGATAAACATGCTCGCCGAATGCGAGCGAAGCTAAAATACAGATTTTACGGCAGGCATCGTGCCCTTCCACATCAGCGGCCGGATCGCGCTCCGCATAACCAAGGCGCTGTGCGAGCGCGAGTGCAGATTCAAAGGACATTCCCTCACGGAACATCTTCGTCAAAATAAAGTTTGTCGTCCCGTTGAGAATACCGATCACTTCCTCGATTCGGTTGGCTGCCAGACAGGAATGAAGCGGACGGATAATCGGAATACCGCCGCCGACGCTTGCCTCAAACAGATAATTGACATTATTTGCGCGTGCGATTGCCAATAGCTCCGCGCCATGCTGCGCGACAAGCTCCTTATTAGAAGTGACGACGCTTTTTCCACGCTCCAGGCAGGCCTTTGTAAAAGTGAGCGCCGGCTCCACACCTCCAATCACTTCAGCAACCACACCGACCGAAGCATCGTTTAAGATCGTATCAAAGTCCTTTACAAACAAATCCTTATAGGGGCTATCCGGAAATTCACGCACGTCAAGGATATACTTTAAGCCGAGCGGTACGCCGGCTTTTTTTTCAAGGGATTCCCTGTTGCGGAAAAATACTTCCACGACTCCGGAACCAACCGTACCATACCCTAAAACCGCAAATTGAATCATTGCGAATCCTCCATCTGCTATTTTTTAATCAAATGCTCCTGGTATTTTAAATCGCTTTCGCTTCAACGACACCGTCAAGCGCGCCCAGCATATCCAAAATTTCACTGCGCGACCGGCTCGAAGCTCCTGTGCGCACGGAAACAGATACTAGCGCCACACCATCAACTGGAATATTTTGGTTAACAGTAATAATATTTGCTCCCGCCCGATACAACTCGCTGAGCAGAAGCGAAAGCACGCCCGGACGGTCCTCAAGCGTCAGATAAAGCGTTGTGATATTTTCGCTCATGCGTTCGTCATAAAGATAGATCGCGTCCTTGTACTTATAAAATGCACTGCGCGATATACCGGCCATCTGTGCCGCCTGCGACGAACTTTTAGCCTTGCCCTGCGCCAACAGCATTTTTGCGTCTACTACCTTTAAAAACACGTCTGGCAGCACCTTTGCGTCAACAAGCAGGAAATTTACATCCTCCATCAACGTCCACCTTTCAAACACTTTTGTATTTCACACAAATACAATATACCATACCTGCGGCAGAAAGTAAACCGTCACTTTGCAATAGAATTATTCTGAAACAACACATAGATTGTCGATATTGCCCATTCTGCAACGCCTGACACTGGAAGCCATTTTGCCAAACCCAGCGGTTGTTTGCCAATGTTTTTCATAGCGCCGTCACCGGTGTTTTTTGCACGCTTTCCCGCATACTATTTTCATGGAAAGCGGGGTGAAGCGCATGAATGAAACAAAATTTCAGACTGTACTGACAATCGCATACTGGGCCTCAATCGGCGGACTGCTTTATTTTCTGGTGCGGTATCTTCTCGTCTGGACGCTTCCTCTGTTCTTTGGACTTGCGATTGCCGCCCTCACACGGCCTGCCGCCCTCACACTCACAAAAAAGACGCGCCTTGGCGAAAAAAGTGCTGCCATCATCAGCCTCTTGCTCTTTTATCTGCTTGCAGCCGCGCTGCTTGGACTGTTTTTGACAATCCTGCTCGCGCAGCTTTACGAACTTCTCGACCGGCTGCCCGTGCTGTACACCCAGAATATCGCCCCGCTGCTTGACCGCCTGGCCGGGTGGTTTTATGGACTGGCAGGCCGATTTGATCCGGGCGCCGAGGAAGGTTTGGAACGCTTTTCACAGGCCGTATCCGATGCTGTACGACAGGCCGCTGTCGACGGCTCGGCGCATTTGGTCACAATCGCGGCGGGCGTCGCCGCAAAACTGCCGATGCTTCTGATCACTGCCGTGTTTTCAATTGTCGTTTCCATTTTGACAGCCGCAAACTACCGCGCTGTCGGCGCGGCGGTCTGTTCGTTGGTTCCCAAGCGCTGGCAGCCGCGCGTGCGTGAAACACAGCGTTTTCTTCGCGAAACAATCTGGAAGCTTGTACGGGCCTATATCATTCTGCTTGCCATAACATTCGTCGAGCTGTCTCTTGGTCTTGGACTGCTCGGCTTCGACTATGTGCTGCCAGTCGCCGCTGTGATCGCCATGCTTGATATTTTGCCTCTTGTCGGCACAGGAACCATTCTCGTCCCCTGGGGAGCCGCATTGATCGCAGGCGGCGATATGCCCGGAGGGATCGGCCTGCTTTTGCTGTTTGGCGTCATTGAAGTGCTGCGCAATATTCTGGAACCGCGTATTGTCGGCGGCCAGATCGGGCTGCATCCGATTGTTACCATTACATCCATGTATGCCGGGCTTAAAATCGCCGGCTTTGCCGGCATGTTGGCCGCACCTGTCGTTGTTATGCTTGTCCGCCACCTCTCCACTTCTGAGCCGCCATCCGATTATATGCCTGAACATGCTTAGGGGCTGTTAAAGAAATCGAAAATACCGTCTTTTTCTGTAAGCAGCAGCGCCTGCTGTGTTAAAATTCAGAACACATCCAATATTTTGCCTTGCATCCGCTGCTGCTTACAAAAAGGCCTCGATACGGCCTTTTCCATCAATCTTCTTTAAACTCCCAAAAGGCGTTCTACTGCATCCGGCAGCTCTGAAGCATCTGAAACGACAATATCAGCCCCTGTGACTTCCGAAGGCGCAAGACCATAACCGCAGCCGATCACTGGGATACTAACCGCACGTGCCGCCTCTATGTCAAAGTGCCGGTCCCCGACCATCACAGCAGCTTTGGGCCGGTAGGTTTCAAGGATTGATTTCAAAAGATGCTGCTTATCCCATCCCGGCCGGCTTTGCGGGATATCGTGGAACAGATCAAGCAAACCAATTGACTCAAGAAGCGGGCGTGAGTAATGCGCCATTGCATTCGAACAAAGTACAATCCGGCAGCCGCACGCCTGCAGCGCTTTTATGCTCTGTGCAATTCCAGGATAGGCGCGGGCATCGGTTGACATATGCGCCGCAAGCTCTTGCCGTACATAATTGTTAAAGATACCATAATCCTCCATATCGCCTGCCGAAATAATCTGGGCGTTGTCCAAGGTTGTACCTCCAATCATGGTCAAAAGCACCTCATCCGACAAAACCGGCCGTCCCATTTTTGTCAGAGCCGTTCGATAAGCGGGCAGCAGGAACAGGTCTGAACGGCTCAGTGTTCCGTCCAAATCGAAGGCTATCAATTTTTCCATATCGTAAATCCTCCAAACACCGCATTATTTTTTATAGATTTCGCTTTGCAAACTATAAAAATTAGCCATCCGAGCCGTCCCCGGCGCGGGCAGTTTGATTAATATGCGCCTGCCCGCAGAGCGGGCATATGCTGCAAAGCACTTGTAAAGCAACTGTTTTTAAGTATATCATACAACCATCAGGAATCATATTGTGCAACCTTTAAAAATTTTCCTTTGTTTTTTTCGGGAATAATGGTATACTTATAGTACATATAAACCACCAGGCCACAGCGTCTGTAACGGGCGAATTCAACGGTCGAAAGGATGCCTCGAAATGGAAGAAAACGGGTTCAAGACAGCCGCGTTTGGCGGATTTGATAAAAAATCCGTGCTTAGCTACATAGATACGTTAAATGAAAAAATGAATGCAGCCGAAGCCGACTATGAGAACAGGCTTGCGGAATACAGCCGTGCGCAGGAGTCACAGGTTGCACATATCAAAAGGCTGGAGGCACAGCTTGCCGAACAGGACGGTAAATTGACTGCTGTAGCCGAGCAGCTTGAAAAAGAACGCGAAGTAGCTCGGCAGGCTCAGACTATGATCACCGACCTTGACGCGCAAAATCAGGATTTGAAAAAGCAGCTTTCCGACAGTGAACGGGAATTACAAATTCAAATTGAACGCAGCCGCCAACTCCAATTTAAGGTGGAAAGCCTTGATTACAAAAGTAAAAAGTATGATGAAGTTTCCGGCCAGATTGGGGATGCGATGATTGAAGCCAGGCGCAATGCCGATCAAATCATATCCGAGGCGCGTACAAGCGCGGCCCAGATTGTTGCGGAAGCGCGCCATCAGATGCAGGGCTTTCATTCCGAGCTTTCCAGCTTCAAGGGCGATGCCTCGCGCCTGCGCAAATCGATCGAAGAAATTCTGTTCGTATTGAACGATCGTGTCGATGTTATGCAGGAGATTGTGCGTCAAGTGGAGAAGCGTTTCGACACGGATGCCATTCGTCTCGATTATACGACAGATGAGAGCGAGCCGTTTACCCTGCCTGACGACGAAGCCGGATATCTTGGAGGTCAGACGGATGAAAACGTGGCAAATTGATGCAAAAGACTTAAGGCGGCATGCGCCTATGCTTCGGGCAGGCGATCATGTGCTGCTTTCCGGGGAAATTTACACAGCGCGCGACGCAGCGCATAAACGTATGATGGCGTCTCTGAATGCAGGAAAAGCTCTCCCGTTCCCCTTGGAGGGTGCTTGCATCTATTTTGCCGGTCCAACCCCCGCGCCGGCCGGTATGGCAATCGGATCCTGCGGGCCGACCACATCAGGCCGTATGGACCCCTATACCCCGACTCTTATGGATTGCGGTTTGGTCGCGACCATCGGTAAGGGGGCGCGCAGTCAGGCCGTATGCGAATCTATTGTGCGCAATCAGGGCGTTTACTTTTGTTCGATCGGCGGCGCGGGGGCGCTTGCCGCACAGTGTATCAAACGCTGCGAGGTCATTGCTTATAATGATCTGGGATGTGAATCGATTAAAAAGCTGACCGTTTCGGACTTTCCCCTGATTGTTGCAGTCGATTGCATGGGCACAGATTTATTCGTATTAGGCCGTGCGCAATACGCACAGATGCAAGCGGTATAATGATGAAGGCCGTCCCCTTTTTTTGAGGGGACGGCCTTCATCTTAGGTCAATGCCAATATTTTTATTCATCGACTCCGACCATTACAGAAGTCGCTTTGATAACAGCATAGGCGGTTTTTCCAACCGTAAGTCCAAGCTCTTTAATCGCGTTCATGGAAATGGTAGAACTAATTATATTTCCACCGCCAATATCGATCTTGACAATTCCATTGACTGCACCCTCCTGGATATCGATAATGGTTCCTTTTAGCTGATTTCGCGCGCTGAGTTTCATCTTAGCAGCTCCTTTTAAACAAAAATAGTATACGATTATTGTATCACGTACCGAAAAAAATATCTATAAGGTTCTTCCAACAGCCAGAAAAGGTTCATATTGTATCTGTTTATTGAAACAATTTGACGTATAACCTAATGGTCGTCAACATGCAAGCCGGCACGGCGCGCCATTTCATCCGCAAGGAATGCATCGCGTAACAATTCTTTATAGTCAAACGGCGGTATTTTTCCTTCAAGCTCCGCCAGCGGCACAGCGATTTCCTCAAATGAACCGAGCAAATCGATAAAGGCAGATCTGCCGACACCGAACGATGCGGCCAACGCCTCCATGTCTTTGATGCTGCACATCAGCTTTGATGCAAGCGCCCGGCAAATAATACGCATGGCCTGTCCACGTCCCGAAGGTCCCACATACCGACACTCTGGCGCAAAACATCTGATCAATGACTGAACTGCTGAAAAACTTTCCCCGTTTCCTCCTACGAACATCGAAAACGGTTCTGTCAATCCGTTGCGGCCAAAGATACCGCAATCAAGATAAGAAACGTCGAACCGGCGCATTCTATTTGCTATGGAATGCGCCAAGGCAGGCGATGTGTCCGTCAAATCTATTATAATCTGGCCAGTATGCAGAAACGATGAAACAGCATTACAAAGCGCCGTCAACTCCGCAGGAGCGGCGAGCGCGATCACAATACGCTCACACTGATCGAATAGTTCTGCTGCTGTATCGCACCGAACAATTGTACCGCATCGCCTGCCGTCCGGGTCATATGTACAAATATCATGCGCTGTTTTCGCAAGCAGATGCCCTGCAATGATACAGCCGGCCGCATCAAGGCCAACGACCCCAATCTTCATACTTCGCTCCCCCTGTCTCCCTTGAATGATTATAACAGGTCTACGGCTGCAATTCCAGAGTAAATCTATTTTCAGAGCAATGATATCTCGACTATAATCAAATATATTAAATTATAATTCACTATTGACTTTAATAATATTTAAGTATATAATAAATATTATTAAAGAAGGTGTTGAAATGGCGATTGAAATCATGCCCGAGTGGTTGGCTAATCTTGATCATGAAGACCTTGTATTTATTAAAAAATTTTTGCTGGCGTCCGGTTCGCTCAAGGAAATTGCCAAGCAGTATGGCGTCACTTATCCGACGGTACGGCTGCGTCTTGATAAATTAATTCAAAAAATTAAAATCAGTGAGGATGCAGAAAACGAACCGTATATCGCCCTGATTAAACGTTTGGCAGTCAACGATAAACTTGATTTTGATACAGCAAAAATTTTGATTCATGAATATAAGAAAATCCCAAAGGAGTGAATACCATGGCAATCGCCACCTTTATTTTGATCATCCCCCTCATTGCCGTTCTGGTTGTTTGTATCGGGGCGATCCTGCTTCAAATTTATCTTTCCAAAAAAGAAAACCGATTGTTAGGATTGATTCTGCCCTTACTGACGCTCCTCAATTCCCTGCTGGCAATTCTGAGCCTTTCAAAATCGTATTCTTATAGCGGACCTTTTTGGGCTGCCATCCAAACATTTCTTATTATGAATATCCCTACGGCGATCCTTATTTCCATATATTTTTTATGTCAGCATAAACAAAATCGTAAAAAACTGCTGGAAAAGATGAATATACAGGATTTGGAGTAGATCTATATCAGTATAAATTGAAATAATCGCCGGCAAATGCCGGCGATTATTTTTGTATCATTCGGTCGATCACGGGCTGACCGTATAATTGGGCGCTTCCTTTGTGATATAAATATCATGCGGATGGCTCTCTTTAAGACCCGCGCCGGTGATCCTGATAAACTGCGCGCGCTCGTGCAGGTCGACGATCGTTTTGCATCCCGTATACCCCATACCGGCCTTGATTCCACCAATCAATTGGTAAATGGTATCCGCAACGGTTCCCTTATACGGAACACGGCCCTCAACGCCTTCAGGAACCAGTTTCTTTTTTGAATCCTGAAAATACCGGTCGCTGGAACCCTCACCCATTGCCGCCAAAGAACCCATACCGCGATAAACCTTGAAGCTGCGGCCCTGGTAAATTTCTGTTTCACCTGGACTTTCTGCGCATCCTGCCAGCAGCGAACCAAGCATAACCGTAGATGCTCCGGCGGCAAGCGCCTTGACAATATCGCCGGAAAACTTAATTCCGCCATCGGCAATGACAGGAATACCATATTTCGAAGCGGCGCATGCCGCATCATAGACAGCCGTAAGCTGCGGGACACCGATACCGGCCACCACGCGCGTTGTGCAAATGGATCCGGGACCGATACCGACCTTGACGGCGTCCGCCCCCGCTTTTATCAGATCCTCAGTTGCCTGCGCCGTCGCGACATTGCCGGCGATAACGGGAATATCGGGATATTTTCGCTTGATCTCACGCAGGCAATCAAAAATCATAACATTATGGCCATGCGCGGAATCAAGAGACAACACGTCGGCCTGCGCCTTGACAAGCATATCCACACGATCCATAAAATCGCGTGTAATACCAATCGCCGCTCCGACAAGCAAACGGCCGCCTTTATCACGCGCCGAGTTTGGATACTGGACGGCTTTTTCAATATCCTTGATTGTGATAAGTCCCTTGAGGTACCCTTGTGCATCGACAATCGGCAGCTTTTCAATCTTATGCTTGCGAAGAATCTGACGTGCATCGTCAAGCGTCGTGCCGACTGGGGCGGTCACGAGGTGGTCCTTTGTCATGACCTCCTTGATTTTGATGCTGTAATCCTCCAGAAAACGCAAGTCACGGTTTGTCAGAATGCCGACCAGCTTACCGTTTTCACAAATCGGCACGCCCGAAATTTTATATTTACCCATGATTTCATCGGCGTCGTACACAAAATGCTCCGGCGACAGATAAAACGGATCAGCGATCACTCCATTTTCAGAACGTTTGACCGTATCGATTTCATCGGCCTGCGCCTCAATGCTCATATTTTTGTGGATGATACCGATACCGCCCTCACGCGCCATCGCAATTGCCATCTTCGAAGTGGTAACTGTATCCATCGCCGCGGACAAAAACGGAGAATTCAAATGGATCCCACGCACCAGCTCAGTGCCAATCTCCACGTCCGCCGGAACGATCTCCGAACGCGCTGGGATCAGCAGCACATCGTCAAAGGTCAAACCTTCCTTCAAAAACTTTTCACTTGCATTTGTGTTCAGCATACGTCCTCCATTCCTTGCTTTTCACAGCCAACTGTTCACTTGTCAGGTGTATATTTTTATTATCATATCACTAAATACGCCTGTGATCAAGAGATTTTTGTCTTAAATTTCCGTAAGTCGAAAACAGTCAAGATGCTGCTTGACCGCTTGTGAAACACATGGTACAATAACCGCAAAGCACTGTGCCGGATTCTGCCAACTGGTCCTCCGCATACAAGATCAGCAGTTTTGACGGACAATTGGGACATGCCGCTTCACAGATATGATATCATGTCTTTAAATTAAACGACGGTTTGCCGTTATACCATGGGGGTATTATTCTGATGAGAAAATTTCTCTGCGGCGCGCTGTGCGCCGGTTTATTTACTTGCGCCATCTGGATGACTGGCTGTGAGGCGCGCAGTGCGGCCAATATGCAGCCCTCCTCTGAATCGGCTTCTCAAAGCGAGCCTTCTTCTTCTGAAGAACTGGCGGCTTCCTCCCTTCCTTCTTCATCCGAATCGCCGTCAAGTGAGCCTGAGGAAGAATATCCGCTTCCCGAATTTAGCGAGACGGATCAAAAGGTTCTGGAAACCGATCTGATCCAATTCATCAGTTTTTTTGGTACGGAAGGCACAGCAACCGCATCAGAGCTTGATTCGCAGGATGTGCTGTTTTTCTGCCTTGTTGAAGCGTTCCGACAAAAAGATATGCTGGGTTACTATTTCGAACAGAATGACAGCGGCGAATATCTGATTCCATCCTCTATCGTCGCGCAGCAAGCAAAAAATCTGTTTGGACTTGATGGGTTTGCTCCAACAGATTCCACACGTTATGATGCTGACAATGACGCTTATCGTTATTCTGTCGGTCATGATGCCGGCAGTTATAATTATGCGTTAGCAGATCCAAAAGGCACGCCTGACGGCGGAATCGCCTATGAAATCGATTTTTTTGCACCTGAAGATCTCAATTTTGAGCAGCCGCCGCTTTATACTCTGCGCCTGTCTTTTTCAATGGCCCGGATCAATGGAATGCCCTATCTGCAATTTATTTCCAAAGAAACGATTTGATATAAAAAGGCATCCCCGCGAGGGGATGCCTTTTTATATCAAATTATGGCGGCTTCTGTAATCGGCCAGCAGCAGGTCGACCATGCGTCCGTAACTTTTGACGCCGTCACTCTGATGATTCATAACCAGATAAGCATTGTTTACTGCATCAGATACTTCAGCTACCGGTCCTTCAAATTGCGCCCAATATGCATTATTATCAGCGAAATCCCGCCGCACACCATCGGAAAATGTTGATGCCACATCGCGGTACAACGCCTGATCCGTCTCATACAGCCGATTGCTTGCATGAATCAGAGCCAACATAACGCCGCTATACTGAAATTCTATCGAATCACTGTTAATGCAGGCGAGATAACCGATAAAATTCGCCTCATCCTCACGCATAAAACCGCGTGTATGCGCCAACTCGTGGCACATCGTCGCTGGGATAGAATAATCCGGCGCATCTTTATTGATGTTAGCCTCAAATGTAAACAACGTAAATTCGCCCGTCAGCTGCATATGCGACATAAAGCGCGAATTTATCACCGGCTTTGGTATGATTGCATAGTTTGGAAAAACCGCATATTCCTGTGCGAGCATTCCAAAGGCATCGCGCGCTTTGTGAGCCGTATCAGAAAAGTCAGAACCCAGACGCATCACACCCGATGCATCCTCTCCAACATCCAGCCGCAATTCATTCGCGCGCGCGGACAGCTCAAGGCAAAGGGCCGCCAATTCCTGTGCGGATGAATCACGGATTTGCAGACCGCTTGTCTGTGCAAATTCCAAACGATGGTAATTCAGTCCACAGGTCGTAACAAATATGAAAAAAATGACGCATACGGCTTTCGGCAGCAGTATCAGCAGGCGCTTCCATGCGACGCGCACCGGCGCGGGACGGTGCAGCAATGCAAGCGGCAGACACACCATCCCATATAACAGCAACAGCGCAACAGCAGCCAGCAGCGCCAGCAACCCAATTTCAAACAGTGAAAATGGAAAAAGAGAAGTCAACGCGCCGATTGAACCGGCCATCAATGGATAAATGATTCTGGAATAAACCTGTTCCGTAACCGCAGGAAAACTGTGTGCAAGCCAGATCAATAAAAGTCCTGCGGGCAGCAGAAACAATGTCCACCAACGCCGTATCCATAAACCGATGCGCAGCTTTACCGCGGCTCTCATCTCCCCCTCCGGCGAGATGTTTTTAACAGCGTTCCCATGCGGCTATACCAATGCGGCGCAGTCGGCTTCGGTCAACGTCAGATCAGAATCCGACATGCTGTCCTCCAGCTGCTCCACTGTAGAACAACCAATGATCGCACACCCCGGTACGCGGTTTGAGGTGATATATGCAAGGCTGACCGCAGCGGGCGACTTTCCGGTCTTTTCACACAAGGCGCGGATATGTTCAAGTCTGCGCCGATTTTCCGGACAATCGTACCGTTCCATGTATTTTTGTTTCAGAGGCTCGCCCGCAATCAGTTTTGAAAAGTAGCCGTTTGCCTGTGGAGAAAATGCCATCACTGGCAAGCCGTTTTTTATGTATCCGGCATACTCTGTTTCATTCATCGATACAATGGTTGGGTCAGGCCAGGCATTTGGTTTCACATAGGCGGCACACCACTGGATTTGTGAAATAGCAAAAGGCGTCTTACCATGTGCACGCGCATAAGCATTGGCTTCGTCAATTCGGGCGCATGTCCAGTTAGACGCGCCAATCGCCCTGATTTTTCCTGCCTTTACATGCTCATCCAAAGCATCCATAATTTCCGAAACAGGCTTTTCAGGGTCGTCTCTATGCAAAAAATAAATATCTACATAATCAACGCCGAGTGCTTTCAGCGACATCTCCAAGTCATCGGCAATGCATTCAGGATTCACACGCCGTTTTGAAATATCCTCTATCACAGGATGGGCGCCTTTTGTTACAAGGATCACCTGATCGCGATTTCTCCGGGTACGCAGCCACTCCCCCACAATCGGTTCGCTGTGCGCAAATTCGGCGTCAAATGGCCGCGCACGGCCATAAAGGCGCGCTGTATCGATCACATTACCTCCAAGCTCCAGATATCGATCCATCAGCGCAAATGCACGCTCTTTTGGAATCGTTACACCAAAATGATCAGCTCCCTTAGCGATTTTCGACAATTTAAGTGTACAGCCTGTCGACTTTACATCCATAAATTTCATAATACATCCCTCCTTACCATTTTCTGCACGGCCTGCGGACAAGCCGCCCGCCGGAGCTGCCGTATCTGTCATTTATTATAATATTTTCTTTTATTTTTTACAACCTGTTCCCCACTTTCCAGCACTGGAAAAGTCAGGGTTCCAAAAATTTCTTGTTCGTTTACAGCGTTGCATTTGTCATAGAACATGGTATCATAAAAGCAAGATCATTTTTTAAAGGGGATGCCAATATGGGGGACAACTTGATTCGGGTGGTTTCCTTTAATCTCAAACGCGACTTTGGGATCGCGCTGAACCGTTCACACAAATGGGGGCAGCGGCGTGCTTTGGCAGCACAATTTATTCGTGAAAGCGGAGCGACAATCGTCGGCGTTCAAGAACTTCTTCCGAATATGCGCGACGATGTCAGCCGCCTGCTCGACGTCGATTACAGTGTGCTGGGATTCGGACGTTTTTCCGGCGCCAAGCCAAACAGCGACGAACACAGCGATATTATCATAAAAAATGATAATGCCAGTGTGCGCCTGATAAAAACCTTTTGGCTGTCAAAAAGCCCGGAACGGCTTTCACGCGCCTATTTTGCCGTATTTCCGCGGATCTGTACGGTTGCGGAGGTATATCTGACAAAGCTGGACCGTTGTGTTCGTGTGTTCAATACGCATCTTGACCATATCTGTGGAATCGCTCGTACACTTGGTATCCGAGTCATCCTGGACTATATGCGTTCTTTCAATGAGGAGCGGCCTATGCCAACCATACTGATGGGCGATTTCAATGCCAAGCCGACAAGCCGTCCTGTACGCTTACTGCGCGCCTGTTCTGATGAATATCCGCAGCTGCATCTGACAGATGTGTATACAAGGTTCCCGGCACATATAAACAACACGCTTCACAACTTCAGCGGCCGGGTCCGTCCAGGCGCACAGCCAATCGACTATATCTTTGTTTCAGACGAATTTGAGATCGTAGAAGCCCATATTATGACGGATCCAGTTGATGGTCATTATCCTTCGGATCATTATCCATTGGAAGCAACGCTATTACTCAAAAGCTGATGGCCGTCATAAAGAAAACGCCCGCGGCGCAGCCGCGGGCGTGCTTTTTTTGAAATCGCCGTTACCTTTTCCGGAAGGACTGGCAGTCTGTGCACTGGTCCATCGACGGATTGTTTTCGTGCGTACCGACTCTGATGCAGTCGAGCGCACAATAATTCGAGGTGGAGCAATGATTTGCACACTGGGTAACGGTGCATTCAATGCACTTGTTGGCCTTGCAGTTATCCATTTGAGAACGCCTCCTTTTAAAGTCTTGTGTTTTTGCAAACGGGGACGCAACCCAATTGTTACGTCGATCTTAGTTTACCCGTCTGACGCTGCGATATGCGCACCATTACCAAGCTTCAAAAGGGAAACCGGTCCTTCGCAAATTCATCAGAACTGCGACGAACCGGTCGAACCAAAGGATACCCAGCATGCAGCATGAATCTGCCGCAATCAATTGGCATTTTTTAGCCGCAGGCGCAGCTTATCGGCAATCATAGCGACAAATTCACTGTTGGTCGGCTTGCCGCGCCCGTTGTGAATCGTATATCCAAAGTAGCTGTTGAGCGTATCGACATCGCCGCGATCCCACGCCACTTCGATTGCATGCCGGATGGCGCGTTCAACACGCGATGCTGTTGTCGCATACTTCTTGGCCACGGTTGGATATAACAGCTTTGTGACAGAATTGATAATCTCGGGTGTTTTTACCGCCAGCATGATCGATTCACGTACATAGTGATATCCTTTGATGTGCGCAGGCACGCCAATCTGATGGATGATTTCTGTCACCATAACCTCCAGATCAGGTTCGCTTCCCGCCACGGCCTCCGACCCTGGAAGGCTGGCTCCCGAAGGCATCCCCGCCATCTTGATGACGCGTTCAACCATAACCTCCGGATCAAACGGCATCAAAAAGAAATAACAGGCGCCCGCAGTAATCAGTTCGTTCTCCAGCATCGGATTGCTGAAAGTGGAGGTAATCATAAAACGTGGTTCATATCCAAGATTCATTTCCCTGACAGATTTCATCACGCCTATGGCGTCAAGCCGCGGCATAAAAACATCCATCAGTACAACCTTCGGACGCATCTCTCCAACCATCTGAACCACGGCCAGACCATCGCGCGGTACGATCACTGCCTCAAATCCGTATGTTTTGAGCAAGGATGCGCATTTCGCGCAATATTCGCCCGCACTCTCCGCAATCAGCACTTTTGCCTTTTCTTTCATCCTTTCGATAGTCCCTTCTTTGCGTTTCCCTAAACAAATAGTATCACTTTTTGCAAATTCTGGCAACCTTTTTTAGACAATTTTGACCTAGAAAGTTAGAGGACTTTCCAGCATTTATTTGTGTAATATACTCATGTCATTTTCGCCGCTGTTCGACGCTTGATGACATTTTCTCCATGTTTTCCGCAAAGATACCGTATCCTCGAGTCGGATCGTTGACGAAAACATGTGTAACGGCACCGACAAGCTTACCGCCTTGCAGGATCGGGCTGCCGCTCATACCCTGAACGATACCGCCTGTCTTTTCTAAAAGCCGCGGATCTGTGACGCGGATCACCATATTTTTAGTTGGATTATTTTCTGCAATACTAACTTTTTCGATGGAAATCGAATATTCCTGCGGGCCCTTGTCATCAAGCGTGCATAGAATCGTCGCCGGACCTTCCACCACTTCATAACGAAGCGCAAGCGGGACAGGTTCCAAAGCCGTATCCGGTTGTCCGCCCGTTCCAAAGATGCCTACTTGAGAATTGATCAGCAGTTCCCCTGTTGTGTCACCTGTAAAGCTCCCACGCAGTTCACCCGGCGAACCGCTTGTGCCTCGATGCACACCGGTAATGGTTACGTCAACAATTTCACCAGAATGCAGCGGCATGATGTCTCCTGTGTCAATGTCACAAATCGCATGGCCAAGTCCAGCAAACACATCTGTCGATGGATTATAATATGTGAGCGTTCCAATACCAGCCGATGAATCACGAACCCATATACCTGCCCGATAAACACCGTCATCGCTCTTAACAGGCTGCATTTGACACGTCATCGGTTCGCCATTGCGCTCCAAATCAATGCGTACCGGATTGCCTTTGCTGGCCATTACAATCCTTCCCACATCCTCATTTGTTTGAACTGTGTTGCCATCCATTGCCGTAATGATGTCACCGACACGCACGCCGGCCGTTTTGGCTGGGTTCGATGAAGTGCCTCCACTTGCAATATCGCTCATACCAACGACGATGACTCCCTCGGTAAACATTTTGATTCCAAACGGCGTGCCGCCTGGAACTACCATTTCACGGTCGACAACCTGCACCTGCACCTGTTTGATTTCAACGCCGTATGGCAGGCGCAGATCAACATTATAGCTGTTGCCTGCAGCCGAATAGACTTCTACCGGCATACTGCCGCGGCTGGCCTGGGAAGTAATCGGCAGAGCAGAATTGATTGTAAGTGTTTCACCCGCCGCAACATAATAATGATCCGGCAGGATGGACTGTGTATAGAGCGCCAGCGTCTGTACTGCGACGATTGCCGCCGAGAGCACGCACGCAAAGCGTTTATAATGCTTTCTCATTGGTATGATCCCCCTACAATTTTTTAAGTTACGTGTCTACTGTTCCACCGGATAATCTGATTATTGCGGGGAATAACTTCATTAAAATTTTCAAACAAAATTTAAAGGTCTGCAAAAGCCCGCCGCAACGGCCATCCCATATTTTCATTGTTCAATCTGGCGAACGATTTCCTTGCATGTTATAATAAAAGCATCCAGAATTTTTGGAACGATTTTTTAAAAGGCGGTGTCAGGGATGCGGGTGGCAATTATCGGTTCACGTGAAATTGGACCATTTGGTACGGATGATCTTATCAGGCATATCCCGCTCAATACCTCCGAGCTTGTCAGCGGCGGCGCGGCGGGAATTGATGCGATGGCGGAGGACGCGGCCCGCAGGCTTGGACTTCCAATGACCGTATTTCGCCCGGACTATGAAGCGAATGGGCGTCTTGCGCCTTTAATTCGCAACAGCAGGATTGTCGATTACGCAGATCTTGTGCTTGCTTTCTGGGATGGCCATTCACGCGGCACAGCATATACATTGCGCGTCTGCGTCGAGCACGGCAAGCCTTTCCGTATCATCTCTGTCCCAAGCGTACAGCGATAGCTGACCATAATGGGCCGCGCGGCGCGCGGCCCATTATGATTTTTAATACTACGACGCCATACTCACGCTTCGACCCCGGTACTGTCGATGGTACAATGTACAAAAATGTTGTAACCTGCCGTTGCAATCACCTTTGACCAATCTGCTTCATGCGCTTTGTAAAAATCGGGGTACCTCTGTCGCATTAGCAGCGACAACCCCATAACATCATGACCTTCACGCTGTGCATCAAGCACCGCCGCCTCGATCTCTCCACGAATCAGATGCTCCTGGAGGGCCGCTGTATAAATACGCGCCTGTTCATCAAACAGCAGGCTGTCCGGCAATTGTTTTTCAAGCGCCGTACTGCGCACTGTCACATCGATGTTAAATACAGGCACATCGCCTGTCAAATCAACCTTTATCTTTGTTTTTTGATCATGTGTAACAGCAGCCACCCTTCCGATCCGGTCATCTCCGACTGTTACCGTAGCGTTTTTCATATCCTTGCGCATCCATTCCAAACCGCGTGTAGCCGCAGGATTGAGAAAACCCACAAGTTCTTCGCCATCAAACATTGCACTGCCGGACAGCCGCAGGCGCTTCTCCTCCTGTTCTCTGGAGGAGTTCTTTGCCGCTTCTCCCCCTTCGGATGAATCCTGTCCGCCAGATGACTCATCCTCCTCCGGTTCTTTTTGAGACGTCTGCCCGTTGTCCTGAGAAAATAACGCCTCCGGGAGCGGTTCCTCTGGGGTTTGCGGCTTCTGATCACTCTGTGACGTCGGAACATATTCGATCAGTGCCAAAGTTCCGGCAACAGGCGGTTCCCCACGGACTGCATTTATCAAATCGATCATGCGGCTTTTGGGAGCCAAGCCGCTTTTATATGCGCTTTGCATTACATCGAGCAGCCCATCCGCCGAAAGTGCCGGATCATCGCGCCCCGCCTGAACCAGTTCCCCAGCCTCACCGCGCGCCACTACGATTGCTGTCGTTGGTGAAATCTGATGGTTGGAATTGAAAAAATCAAGGATGCCGTCGATTCCCGCTGCAACCGTTTCCTCCCCCAGGACAATTATCTGTACACTGCCCAAAAACATCTGACGGCCCTGCGTCACTGAGGCTCGCGTAAATACCTCCGTCAAGGTCCTGCCTGTCTCCTCTACAACGATACTTTTGCTGCTTTCGTCAGGCTGGTTGGGCGCTCCGGATGTCCCGACCGCCTCCCGTACCTGCAATGTCACACGATAAAATCCATCTTCATTCAAATCAATTCCTATCGTCTGCACGACGCCCCGCTCATTGAGCTTCACACTCTGCACGCAGCCGGTCAGCATTACAAGCGCAAGCATCAAAGCCGCTATTCTTCTCATGACGCCCCCTCCTTTTTGCCTGTCTGCTTTTGCGGTGCAAGTGTGCGCCTCAGCGGCAACAGGCACAGCGGCAGAAGTACGGCAAGCATCACAAGCGGTATGATCAGAATCATACGATTGCCTGCTTCATCCCAAAGACGCATTTTTTGTACCGTCAAAATCGCGATGATACCAGCCGCAACAGCACAGATCAACGCGCCAAATCCAACGGAAAGCTTCGGCGCCATGCGCCGAAGGCAGGTATATCCACAATAAAGATAAGCCGAAGCACGTAAAAAAGATATACCTGTCCATGTCAGAATATGAAACAAATCCATACGTCCGAACAAAGAGACGCGCGCCACAGCTGCGGCCGTTTGAAGCGGAAAGAGGCGTGTCGCGGCGAATCCGCCAAGCGCAGCAATCAAAAATATTGTCAGCACCATACAGACGGCCAGTGACAAAACCGCCCACCATATATATGCTTTTCCGGTCCCACGGCTGATACGTGGCACAAGCAGAATGAACAGAAGAATTTCTGCGTTCGATGCCAGAACACGGATTGTACCGGGTATAACCGGCTCGGGTCCGTCCACCAGGGGCCAGGCGACGCGCACCAGCTCAAATTCGGGGAGCAGCGATCCCAGGATCAGAACTCCGACAATCAATGTCAGTGCAAACAAAAACGCGCTGAACCTTGCAATTGACTCCAATCCAAGCGATGCGGCATATCCGGCCGTGAGCAGAAAAATAATTATAAAAATCCACGGCGGCGCATTTTGATAGACCGTACTGATCATGAGGAAAACGAAATAGGCGGTTGTTTGAGCTGCCATATAGATGCAAAATAATCCAAACAACGCCGATGTCACCGTGCCGACCGGACGACCGGCACGATAGGCAGCCGTCAATAAATCCGGGCCGGCATGTTTTTTCAAAAGGAAAAACGGAATGATCACGACCAGCGCGCCGGCTGACGACAACAAAAGTACCAGCGGCGCTGCCGGTGCAGAAAGTGTTTCCCTCGTTCCTGAGGTATAGGAGAACATCGTGAAGATGCTGCATAAAACAAGCATCATGATCAACTGTCCGGCAGAAATATCATGTGGCTTTGTCCGCATTGTTTTTTCCTCCCTGTGTGCTGATATCGCTGCCGGTCAGCCCCTGTACGCGCAGATCCTCCTGTGCAAGCGTTTTCCATCCCCAGCGAAATAATACGTCGCGCATGGAGTAGAGTGAAAACGGCGTCGCCGGAGTTGTGGCCGGCACTCCCAACGGATTGACCGCACACAGGTTTGCCGCCACAGCAAAAAACGCGGCTGCCACGCCAAAAATTCCAAACATGCCGCCAATCAGAATAAACGCAAACCGCAAAATCGTAATCGGTTCATAAAGCGTCGGCACAACAAAAGAACTGATTGCGGTCACTGCCACGACAATCACCATCGGAGTTCCAATGATTCCCGCGCTGACAGCCGCATCGCCGATGACAAGCGCCCCTACAATACTGACGGCATGTCCGACCGATTGCGGCATTCGAAGTCCCGCTTCACGCATAATTTCATAGATGAAAAAGATTACCAGCGCCTCTAACATCAATGGAAACGGCGTTGTTTCCTCGCTGACAAGTAAACTGTTCAGCAGCGTGGCCGGAAGCAACTCCGGATGGAAGGAACCGACAGCCACATAAAATCCCGGCAAAAGAATGGAAAAGAAAAACGCGGCATATTTGAGCCAGCGGATAAAGGTCGCATAATACGGCCGGTGCGCGTAATCATCGAGACTTTGAAAGTGTTCATTGAATAAATATGGTACGATCAAGGCATATGGCGTACCATCGACAATCAGCCCGATACGCCCTTCCGCAACTTTGGCACAAAGTGTATCAGGCCGTTCAGTATATCCGACGCCTGAAAAAAGCGACAACGGCTTCGCGTCCAGAAACGGTTGAATATAACCGCTTTCAAGGACAACATCCATGCGTACTTTTGACAGCCGCTCTTTAACCTTGCGCAGCAGTTCAGGGGCGACAGTCCCCCGAAGATAGACAAGCGCGGCGTCCGTGCGGCTTTTTTCTCCAAACGTAATGATCTCAAACATCAGGTTGGGTGATTTAAAGCGCCTGCGCACCATTGAAATATTCGGGCGCAGTTTTTCAATAAATCCTTCACGAGAGCCGCGTTCGTTCGTCTCCCCTGACGGCTCGGATACGGAACGTCCGGTATATCCCTGAATGCCAAAAACAATCCCTGGTTCTACACCGTCTATCAACAGGACAACAAAACCGGACATAATAAAACGAAAAAGCTCTGTATACGTATAAATTTCCTTTTGGTCGGGTGCAAGCAGCGCATGTTTGCGCACCCATGTAAGAACGGCCTGAGGCGACGCATCCGAAAGCGAGAGGGAAGTCAGCGGAAGCGCAAACATCTTTGAAAATGTATTTGTATCAACCATGCCTTCACATAGCACCACAGCACACGAAACGCCGCTGACCTCAAGCTCGTGGACAATCAGATCGCCTGTACCACCACATAACGCACGAATATCTATTAACCGCTGCAAAAGCACGCGGTCCATCTTTCGGTCCGCCGCACTGTCCGTCCGCGGCGGCGCATACGCTTCCGCAGGCGGCTGCGGCCGGCTTTTCAAAAAATTCCAGATGCCCATGTTATCATTCCTTCCTGGTGTGCGAAACCTACAAACACACTCTATTATTGCCATTTATTCGCCGGGAATATCCAAAGGTGTTATGGCTAGACTAAATTTTGTATTGAAATCCAGGAGGACTGATATCTTTGTTGATTGTATTTTTTCGAGTATTGCTGATTTACGCATTAATCATTGTCAGCCTGCGTCTGATGGGCAAACGACAAATCGGTCAATTGCAGCCCTCCGAGCTTGTCGTTACAATCCTTGTTTCAAACATCGCCACTATGGCTATTGAGGACAATAATGTCCCGCTTGTCAGCGGCATCATACCAATTCTGACGCTCGTTTCCTTCGACGTTATTATTTCCGCCCTTACGCTTCGTTATAAAAAAATGCGGCGTCTCGTATCCGGAACGCCGCGTGTAATCATCCGTGACGGAAAAATCGACCAACAGCAGCTAAAAGAACTGCGTTTTACAATCGACGATATGATGGAGGAATTAAGGGGCAAAGATATTTTTGATATCCGAGACGTAGCCTTCGCCATCGTAGAAACAACAGGCACACTATCTGTTTATCCCAAATTTCAGGCACAGCCTGTCACTGCTGAAATGCTCAAGCTCAAACCGTCGCCCGGAGATGACGCGCCGCCCGTTGTTCTGATCGCTGACGGCGTTGTGATCGACAGCGCGCTTGATTACTGCAACCTCCGCTATGAATGGCTTGAAAAAACTGTCACCGATCATCACTATGTCATTAACGATATCTTTCTGATGACCTGTAACCGTCAAGCCGATTATTTGATCGTCCCCAAGGAAAAAAAGGCGCCTGTCAAAAAGGAGGCTTCCGCATGAAACGAATTGTGATCGTTTGTTTCATCATGGTTGGTATTATCGCCACTGGCGTCGGCTCTCTGGTGCATCTGATTCGTGTATCTGATGAAATGGACCAAATGCTCTCAGAGGTTGCACAAGCGATTGACCGGGACGATCTGGAGGACGCAGCCAGTATTGCAGATCAGTTTTCCAGCGCATGGAAAAAAAATGAAGCTGTCATGACACGATATATCCACCACGACGAATTGGACATGATCAATGGCGTGGTCGCACGGCTCCCCGCGCTCGCACAGTATGGGGCGAAGGCGGAGTACGCTGCCGAAGTCGACCGCTTGCGCAAGCTGATCAGTCATATACGCGATTCCGAAATTCCGAACCTGTCCAATATCTTTTAAGATAAAAGGAGGTCCCGGCTGGCCGGGACCTCCTTTTATCTTCTTTTCCTGCATGACAGCTCATAGCCGCCCCGTATCATAATGATCTTTACCTCGTATAAATCCTGATCGAGATAGAACGAGACGGGCATTTCACGGCTGACAAATGTCAGCCGCTCCTTACTACCGGCAGCATATGATTCGACAGCTTCACAAATGATTCGCGCGGATGGATAAGTCAAAGAATCCTCCAGTTCAATTTGAAAACTCTTTCGAAACATCAATGATCACTACTTTCGTGTGAATAGACTTATCCACGTTGATGGAGCGGAACATAATCGACACGCGGCGCGACGCTGCCATAGGCCGGACGGATGATCTTTCCAGCGTTGGCAAGCTCCTCCAGACGATGGGCGCTCCAGCCCGAAATACGCGCAATCGCAAAAATCGGCGTGAAAAGTTCAGTCGGAAGATTGAGCATGCTGTAAACAAAGCCGCTGTAAAAGTCGACGTTCGCGGAAACGCCCTTGTAGATTCGGCGCTCCTCGCCGATTACCTCTGGGGCAAGACGCTCAACCAGCGAATAAAGCTGATATTCGCGATAGAGGCCTTTTTCCTCTGAAAGCGACTTGACAAATTTTCGGAAAATATCAGCACGCGGATCGGACAGGGAATAAACGGCATGGCCCATGCCATAGATCAAACCCGCATGATCAAACGCCTTCTTATTGAGCAGAGCACGTAGATACTGACGCACCTGGCTTTCATCGGTCCAATCATCCAGCGTCGCTTTCATATCTTCGAACATACGCACCACTTTGATATTCGCACCACCATGCCGGGGACCTTTCAGCGAACCGATCGCAGCGGCGATTGTTGAATATGTATCTGTCGCTGAAGACGAAACGACATGTGTTGTAAAGGTCGAGTTATTGCCGCCGCCATGCTCCGCGTGAAGCACAAGCGCGACGTCAAGCACCCGCGCTTCAAGCGCGCTGTAAGAGCTGTCAGGCCGCAGAATGCGCAGCAGATTCTCCGCAGTGGAAAGCGCCGGGTCCGGCGCGTGTATGTACAGGCTCTGTCCCTCGTGGTAATGATTATATGCCTGGTAGCCGTATACAGACAGCATTGGGAACAAGGCGATCAATTGCAGGCATTGACGCAGAACATTCGGGATACTGATATCATCAGCACGGTCGTCATAGGAATAAAGCGTCAAAACACTGCGCGCAAGCGTGTTCATCATATCACGGCTCGGCGCTTTCATAATAATATCACGCACAAAGCTTGTCGGAAGGGTCCGGTAACGCGCCAAAAGATCCGTAAAGTTCTTTAACTGTACCTCTGTTGGCAACTGGCCAAACAGCAGAAGATAAGTAGCTTCTTCAAATCCAAATCTTTTCTCAGTGATAAATCCATTGACCAAATCCTTAATGTTGATGCCGTGGTAAAACAACTGTCCTTCACACGGAATAATAGAACCGGTTTCGTCCGTCGTGGTTGACTGGATATCTGAAATCTCCGTCAAACCAGCCAGAACCCCTTTTCCGTTTATGTCGCGCAGTCCACGTTTGACATCCAGCTTTTCATAAAGCGCGGGATCAATGGCGCTGTTCTTTTGGCTGAGCTTTGCAAGATCAAGAATTTCCTGCGTGATCTCAGAAAACGGATTGGCCGACATAAGCAAACACTCCCTTTCACCTGTTCTTTTTTATATTCATTTTCCATAACACCAACATCCAGGCTAAAGCCTCTCCAGCATGGCCCATACTTCAAACAGAACGAATTCCCCACTATATCATATGGTAATTGTATTAATTATAACAAAAATTTATTGCGAAATTATGAATGGCCCTCATCAAATTTACAGTTGTTCCCACAACGTAAGATAAGCCCGAAAAGCCGAAGGCAACGGGTAATCGCTCTGTAGCCGGCGCGGGTCAATCCACTCAAGCCCCTCTTTTTCCAGCGGCTCCTCAACTGTAACGCGCCATCCGGTCATATGCCATTCAACATGTGTGAAAATATGCTTTGCATCTCCAAGCGGCGCTATGCGCAGCGGCGCCAACCCAAACCCGCGGACTGCTTCGATCACCTTTGTGTCGTCCAAACGGCCTTCAACAGACGGCAGCTCCCACATCCCCGCCAAAAGCCCGCGCGCTGGGCGCCGCCGCACAGCCAAAAGCGCATCGCGCGTCAGGACAAGAACTGTACGCTCCTCAATCCGACGCGGTTTTTTAGCCGCCTTGACCGGCAAATCGCCTGCCGTCCCGTTCGCATATCCTATACACAGCGGGCGAAGCGGACAGCATAAACATTCCGGCGGACCATTCGGACCGCAGATTGTCGCCCCCAGCTCCATCATTGCCGAATTAAACGCTCCGGCGCGCCCCTGCGGAATCACTGCGCGCAGTTTTTTTTCAGCCGCGCGCTTGACCGCTGCATCCGCAATATCGCTGTGATCATCCTCCAAGCGTGTAAGTACGCGCAGCACATTGCCATCGACCGCCGGCTCTGCCAGCCCATATGCGATCGACGCAATCGCGCCGGCCGTATATGGACCAATGCCAGGCAGCTTGAGCAGTTCGTCGCAGGATCGCGGCAGTGCACCGCCATATCGCTCCATAATCAACGCGGCGGCGCGCTTTAAATTGCGCGCGCGGCTGTAATAGCCCAATCCCTCCCAGAGCTTTAGAAGACGTTTTTCTTCAACCGACGACAGCGACTCCACATCCGGAAGCGCCTGCATAAACCGCTCAAAATATCCCTTAACAGCTTCTACACGCGTTTGCTGAAGCATGATCTCTGAAATCCACACACGATAAGGCGTCACACCATGGCGCCATGGCAGGTCACGAGCATTTTTTTCATACCAGGCGAGCAGCGGCTCCACTATTTGCTCCAAGCGGCTCATACCAGCTTCTGCATCCTTTCGATCAGCTTCCGATAAACAGGCAGCATATGCGCCTCATTACACATACGCTCCAAACTGTCAAACGCGATCCATTGGACGCCGCTGTTTTCGTCAGGCTGCACAGAGATCGGCTGTTTTTCCGGCGCCATGAGCAAATAGGCCGCCGACAGATGCAAATGCGCCGACACATACATTCCATTCTTGACGTGCCCTGGGACTGTCAGTACATCAAGCGACATGATTTCCCGGGAAAGCGGCGTCACATTGACGATTCCTGTCTCCTCACGCGCTTCACGCAATGCCACGGCCAATAAATCGCTGTCCCCGTCCGCATGGCCTCCTGTCCATGACCAACTGTTATAAATATTGTGATGAACCATCAGAGTTTTGTTGCGCGCTTCATTGACAATGAAACCAGATGCCGTCATATGCGCCGCAAGGCTTTCCCGTGTTAAAATAGCAATCGGCTCGCGCAGTGCGAGCGAAAGAATCAAATCCTGATCGGCTGCTTCCTGTGCGCAGCCAGGCACAAATGATTGAATTGCCGCAATCAAGTTCATAAACCCCCTCCACTTCCGTTTTGGAACATTTGCAATTTGCTCTAAAAAACCAGCCCGAAGCCTGTTAGGCAAAATATTCCTGCCTGCGGCACGGGCAGGCAGGCAAAAAACTGTAAGCTCTTGCTATGAATTTCAATGCATTTTATAAAAATTGTACCATATCTTCGTTGAAATTGCAAAACAGCCGTCAGCAAAGCTGACGGCTGTAAAAAAATCATACCTATATGCTATTATTGAAGCTGCGCCCGGCCTCCTGCGGCGGCCGTGCATTCCAAAATACGATCATAAGCGTCCGCATCTGCATAATATCGGCGTTCACCGTTTGTAAGTACCGTCAATGGCACCACAGAGCCGTCCTCCATGATGCGGTTCACCTGCGGTTCCAGGTAAAGCTTCTGCTCCGTTTGATCGCTGAACGCGAATGTCAAAATACCACCGGCTGTCTGAACCGAACTTTTCATTTCCCAATCGGATGGAAGCGCGCGAAAATTTCCAAGCTCATCCATTAGAAATCCTATAGAAGACTGACCATCATATCGCAGGCGCGTTGTTAATGTCGCGGCGGTCATATATTCCCCATTCCCTATGAATACGCCAATCCGTTGGGGCCGTCTTAACTGAAGCGGCTCACCCGCCGCCGCAATAGAAAATGGCGCGGACATGCGCAATGTGCGTACGGTGTCTCTTTGACGAATACTGACTAGCTTTACAACACGATAGTCCCCCGGCATCAGCCAATCACCGACAGCAGACAGGGGCACCTCACAGGCCGCCATACCTCCCGGCACAACCGTCTCCTCCCAGTCGTCGAAGGGCGCGTCAAACACCACGGGTGTCCATAAGCCGTCCTCCAACAATTCAAGCGCGAAAGCCGCGCCATACGTCATCTCACCGCCGGTATGATTTTCAATCGAAACCTTCAGGCGCTCCGTCCCTTCACTGTACTGCGCCTGCTCCGTTTCCATTGATACGGGCATAAACTGTGCAACTGTCATCTTCGCGCCCGTTCCCGACGCGAGGCGGATATAAGCAAGGCTGTAACCATATTGCTTGCTGTACTGCTCCTCGACCGCAATGTAATCATAGGTCCGGCGCGATATACCGCGCTGCGCGGCTGCCACAAGCTTCACGCGCGTGTTGTCGCTTTCACAGACGATACGCGCCCCGTCAAAATCAAGATCATACAGATACGGCCCGTCGTTCTCCTCAAAAACAGCAATTCTTATAAAACCCGGCGCACCTATATTTGTCTTTTCAATAAATGCATACAGGCGATCCTCATTCCATATATGTCCATATGGAGCAATCACAACATCGCCGCTGGTCACAGCGGTATCCACGGTATAGTTAGCCGGCAAATCTCCAAGCTCCAACCGGATATCCTCCGGCGCAAGCCCAAATTCAAAAACATATGAAATCTCCCCGCGCGGCCATGATGCCTTTACCTCATAGATATAGGACCCTTCCGATGGAACACTGATCCAGTTATCCGTTATGCTGCGGGTAACGGCGCGGGCATCATAATTACCGCGCTCTGAAAGCTCCCATCGCCGAATCTCGACCATGCGCGGCTTCTCTGAAAATATAAGTCTGATACGGCCTTCATCTGCGCGCCGTATAATTGACGGCATGCGCAGGGCAGCATCCAGCGGGTGCCGCGCATCGCTTACCTCAATCGAACCGTCCATAAATTCCCATTCATAACCGTCGCAGGCAGCCGTTACGCGTTCGGCTTCATAAACAAGCGTCAGTGACGGAAGCTGCTCCTTCTCTTTTGGCTTTTCTGCGGTAATCCGCTGTGCAGAAACCATTGTCATTGCAGCGGACAAAAGCAGGAGCAGCGAAAACGCCGCTCCCGCGATTAAATATTTTCTGCCTGTATGCATTATTTTTCCCCCCGTCACTCCGGCTGTCTATATCGGAACAGCTCCATCTGCCCGCCGTTTCGATCCTCCGCCAGTACAACAATATCTCCGTCCTGCACCACACGTTCCATACGTTCATAAGTATATCCGCTCGTTGTATTTTTAGGTTTCCCTGGCGTGCGGGTATCGTCCTCGGTACAATCCACACGCAGACCATTGAAATAGAGTTCAAGGATACGCGGCCCCCCCTGATCATAATCGGTTACGCGGATAATCGTCTGTTTTTGGGAAGCCATCTCATCAAAGAACGCGTTCAGACGGCTTAGATTTTCGATTTCTCCGCCGCTGATCACAATATCGCCATTCGCGGCAGCCTGATCCTTTGGATAGTCAAGCGGCGGACCAAATTTAGGTGTCAACTGCGGCGGATGCGGCGCGTCTGCCGGGCAAACCGTCACACTTTCGGCGATACGTACCGCTTCCTCCATCGGCATATTCTGTGTAATCACCATATACTGGTAGCGACTGTCGTTCCAGAGGACAAACTGGCTGCCCTTGTTATCCATTTTGTAAGCAGTTTCACCGTTCAGATCAAATTTCTCCAGTTGCGCGCCCTCTGTATTAATTGCTACGCCAGGTACACCGATGATGGCTTGGTCAAACGAAATAAAACCGCCGTCAGGGCTTTCATATGTCGACCAATTGACGTATTCATCCAGCATTTGTGAAGTGAGGAAATATCCGTCCGGAAGATAGGATGGACGGTATTCGATCAGCTTAAAATCCGGCTGACTGTCCATCTCTGATCCGTCCACAGGGCGATAGGAAATGTTGGAATATTCAGGATGCTTTTCCTCCACCATTTCATAGAGCTTATCGCGCCAGGCATCGACGCTTAACATACATGCCGAAAGCCCCACAAACGCGGCCAGTACAAAAACAGCCGCTCTGCGTGCGGCAGCACGCAAATGCTTTCGCCATGTAAAACGCTGCTGCGAACGTATCAAAGCACACATCTGCCGCTCAAAATCTTCGGAGAACACATGCTCCGGCTCACCGGCCGGCGGACACTCAGACAATGTGCGATCTCGCGATTCCCGCAGCGCCCGTGTCAAAAGGTCGTCGTCAAGCCTCATATGTTCACCCCCTCTGTGTCCAGAATCTGCTCCAGCTTTTTACGTGCGCGCTGGATACGCTTTTTAACATTCTCCTCTGTCAAATTCAGCATCGACGCAATTTCCGCTGTCGAATAGCCGTTATCATATTTCAAAAGCAACACACTGCGATAGCTTTCCGGCATCTGGCCGATTAGCTCGATCAAGCAGTCATATTCCTCACGCGATTCAATTTCATTGCCCGGCGAGGCGATACGCTCCACTGACCAGTCCGCAAGCTCGTCAAACGAAAGGACAGCCTGTTTTTTTCGGCGGTTATACAAATTGATCGCAATGTTCTTTACTATAATAACCACAAAGCTTTTCGTTTGGGGACACTCGATCTTTGAAATATTCCCCATGTGGTCCATAATCCGCAGAAACGCCTGATGCACCGCATCCTCTGCGAGCTGGGTATCATGCAGGACACTGTTGGCTACATAGAACATCGTTTGACGATAGGTCAAATATAGCTGTTCGAATTTTGTTTTTTCCTGCTCTGTCTCCAGTACCGCCAGATATACCAGCATCCCGCCCCTCCTTTTCCACATAATTTTCTCATAATATTATCATATCATGAATTTCATTCATTTACAATCTCCGTTGGCATAATCCCGATATCAGGCACACAGACTTACAAATAAAAGCCCCCGATTTCAACCAGTTGAAACCGGGGAACCTATTAAAAGATCCCGATGATATCCCACCAGAACACTTCAAATAAAACAACGGCCGCGACCACTGCTGTCTGTGGAACGCCAAGGCGCAGCACATCCTTTTTTTCAAATCCGCCTCCATCATCACCACAACCCACCAAAAGATTCATATGGTGAAAAGGGAGCAGCCAATGCAGCGAAACAGATGTGTAAGCGATCAGGGCGGCGGCCAGAGGAGCTATACCAGCGGCTGTACCGAATGAAATAATTGCCGGACACGCGATTCCCAATACAGCCAATGCACTGCCTAACGCCATATGAAGCGCCATACAGATCAGCATGGCCAGCAATGCAAACAGATAAGGGCTGCGGACCGTCTGCTGCGGAATGATCAGTTCCGCCAGCCATACATTCATACCGACCGCCTTTCCAATCGAACCAATGGCCAGCGCCGCACACAGAAAAAACAACGTTCCGAGGTTTACGCCGCTCCAGGACTTTGCATCTAGCAGAGCATGCGGCGGCACTGCAAACGAAAGCGCCGCGATTAAGGCTATCCATCCAGGATGAAGTCCGTGCAGGGAATCTGTTATCCAAAACAGGACGGCCGCCGCCATTACTGCAATCACACGCATTTCCGGCCGGGTCAGCTTTCCCAAGTCCGCAAGCTGGCGGCGCACCTGCACGAGATCCAATTGGAACGCCTCGCGCTGCCTGTAGCTCAAGAGCTGGACCGTCCCAGTCAGCGCCAGGGCCAGCAGTCCCGGGGGCCCCATATAGACAAGCCATTGCAGCCAGGAAACCGTCGTGCCTGCAAAACCACCGATAAGTGGATTGAGCGTGCTGTCGCCGGTGAGCAGAATCATTGAAGCCGGAACCGAAGCAACAAAGACAGCAAGTTTCAAATTGGCCGCCGCCTTCTGTGAAAGCCCCGCAGAGCGCGCCGCATGCGACATCACGGAAAGCAGCAGAAACGACCGCGGCCATGGATGCGGAATCACAAAGCTCAAAAGAAGCCCAAGTAGGTAACAGGAAAATACCATGCCTCCATAGGAACGCGTAAAACGGCTGATAAACGCCAACGCCGCGCGCCGGCCAAGGCCGGACGCCTCTACAGCCTTCGCAATCAGAAAGCCTCCGACCACAAGATACATCGTGGGGGTCGTCCAAAGCCCGAACACCGTGGCGGCAGGCACAAGCTCGCTGTCCAGAAAAAGCGTGTAGCCGGCCAGAAGCGCCAGAGCGGTATATCCGGGATGCATCGCGCCAGTCGCCCACCAGCAGACGGCGCACAGGCTCATCGCAAGGCACTTTTTCCCATCCGGCATAAGACCAGGTATCGGCAGCAGCCAAACGGCCGTACAAATCGCCGCGCCGGCGGCAAGCTCTGTAAACGCCCGGCTAGTCGTCCTGCGTACCCTGCCGGCAGGATGCGCAGATACGCGATCTGTTCCATGCAGCCCGGCCATCATGAAACCGCCTGCATAACAGCAATTAAAACAGCGTGGTATTTATCCTGCGCGCGGTCGGTACGGGAAGTCATAATCACGGGGACGGTTGTCCCGTTCAGGACGCCCGCCGTAGGAAGCCCCGCCACATAGGTCAATGATTTTGTGAATATATTGCCGGAAGCGAGATCCGGCAGGATCAATACGTCTGCTTCCCCCGCTATCGGGCCAGCAATCCCCTTATGGCGCGCGGCCTCTTTCGACAGGGCGTTATCCAGCGCCAGCGGACCGTCCACAATGCAGTTTTTAATCTGCCCGCGCTCGGAGGCCTTACTGAGCATCGCGGCTTCCACAGTGGATATCATCGCTGGGTTGACCATCTCAACCGGTGCGAGAACCGCTACCTTCGGCTGAACGCATCCCAACCTGCGCGCCAGATCAACCGCATTCTTCATAATTTTAACCTTATCGGGATATTCCGGGGCAATATTGACTGCGCAATCGCTCGCCACCATCAGACGGCCCTGGAATTCAAAAACTGTGGCCTGGCTCAAAAGCTGTTTTTCCAGTACAAACCCGTTGGATTTGTCCAAAATCGCCCGCATGAAGTCTGCGGTTTGCATGATGCCCTTCATTGGGATATCGGCTTCCCCGGCCTTCACCAGCCTGCATGCACGGGCGGCGGCCTGTGCGGCATCCGGTTCCTCGATCAGCTCCCAGTCCGTTTCAAGCTGTCCAAGGCGCTTTAGAATCTCCCTGACCTGCTCTGTCCGGCCGATCAAAATCCCATGCGCAATCCCAGCTTCGCGCGCCCGTACCAGAGACGAGAGCGCGTCAAGGTCGTGCGCCCCCGCCAATGCGATCCGCGCGCGCTTGGCGCTATCCAATACAGCATGTTCAATCTCCTGAAAACTTTTAAACATTGTCCGCCCCTCCCTCAAACCAGTTCCTTGATCCGCTCCATGCCGCGCAGCGCGTCATAGGCGCTCAGGGCCAACGACTGCATCTCGTACTCGCCCGGATACAGCGCAACCGGCGCGATGAATTCCACACGCCTGCGAATCCAATCCATCATCATCAAGGAATGCGCCATCCCGCCGGTTATGATAATCGCATCCACTTCGCCGCAGAGCACCGCCGCACAGGCGGCAATCTCCTTGGAGGTCTGGTAACACATCGCTTCCAGCGCCTCCCGGTGTTTTTGGCTGCCCTTGGCGGCCTCCTGTTCCGCACGATATGCGTCGGCGTCGCCAAGATAAGCCATAAGCCCGCCTTCCCCATTTATTTTGCGCATCATCTGCTGATATGTAAAGGCGCCGGAATAACAGGCATCCACCAGCGCGCCCACAGGCAATGTTCCCGTGCGGTTTGTTGAAAACGGCCCGTCCCCTGCGATGCCGTTATTCGCATCCACCAGGCGTCCTTTTTTATGCGCCGCTACAGTGATACCGCCGCCCATATGTGCCACGATTAAATTAAGCGCCCTGTAGTCCTTGCCCTGATCCTTGGCAAACTGTTTGCCAACAGCCCTGTGATTGAGCACCTGGAAACTGCTGCGGCGCGGCATCTCCGCAAGCCCGCTGTACCGGGCCAGCGGTTCGAACTCATCCGTGGTCGGCGGATCTACTGTCAGGGGAACCGGCCCGTATCTGGCAAATCCCCAGGCGATTTGCAGCCCTAAATCCGTGGGGTGATTGCCATAACGTTCGCTGCGCGACTGCTCCAGCATCAATTCGTTGACGCGATAGACGCCCCCAGACAGCGGCTTTGTGTGTCCGCCGCGCGTCACAAAGGCATCCAGCTTCTCCACCCGGATTCCATGAGCGTCTAAAAATCCGCAGATCGCGTCCATCCTGTAGTCATACTGTTCCCATACGGTTGCAAAGCCCTTTAAATCGCTGCTTTGATGGGACAGGTTCTCCTTAAGGACACAGCGGTCATTTTCATAATAGGCGATTTTGGTCGAAGTGCTTCCCAAATTGATGGCCACGATTTTATAAACCTTCATTGCAAGCCCCTTCCTATCCATTTTAAAAAGGAACCGGGGAAAGGCGCCCCCGGTTCCTGGTATTTGAATTTACACGCTTTTATCAACCAGCGCCTCATACCGTTCCCGCACCGACTTTTGAATTTGTTCGACCTGATCGGCCGGGACACCTTTGAAACGGCCCTGCAAATTCAAATAATCCGCAACCGGACGCAGCTCCTTCGGCTTTACGTTGACCGTGGTCCTGCCGCCCTCAACTTCATAAAGCACCCATGCACCGGTATTGATTGCCGCACGGCAAACCTCAATCGATTTGGCCGGCGGATATCCCCATCCTGTGGGGCAAGGCGCATGGACATGGATCAGAGAAGGGCCTGCGGTATCCCTGGCCTTTTGAACCTTCATACGCAGATCCGGAATATTTGCCACCGATGCGCTGGCCGCATAGGGAATCCTGTGCGCCACCGCAATCGCAATCAGGTCTTTTCGCGGCGTAAGCTTGCCGGCAGGAGTCGTCGTGGTGCTGGCACCCATCGGCGTGGAGCTTGAGGACTGGATCCCGGTATTCATATACGCTTCATTGTCGTAACAGATATAAAGCACCCGGTCCCCGCGCTCCACCATTCCTGAAAAAGACTGCAGGCCGATATCGGCCGTGGCCCCGTCCCCCGCGAACGCCAGCACAGTTGTATGATGGTTTCCCTGCGCCTCAAGGCCCGCTTTCACGCCGGCCGCCATCGCCGCCGTATTCTCCAGGTTCCCCTGGAATCCGCCAAGCCTCATACCGGCTTCCGGTCCGAATCCGCAAAAAAGCGCGGAGCAGCCCGGCGGGATAATGACAACCGTATCCTCCCCCAAAACGTCCAGGACATTTCTGAGGATCAGCTCCAGGCCGCATCCCGCACAGGCGCTCACCCCATGCGCAACAAGCCCCTTCGCTTGCTTAACGACATCAAACATGTTTTAACACCTGCCTTATATTCATGGGATGCTCCTTCAGATCGATCCAAGCCGGTTCTTCACATACCTGTGCGTCCTTTTGTGCCATGTCCTCGAAAATATGCCGGATGGTGTCCATGCTGATATCGCGCCCGCCCAGGCCGCCGATATAGCCGCGCACATTAATCCCCATACTTTGAAGCGCCGCGCAGACCTCCAGCCAGACAGGCGCCCCCTGCGCGCCCAAACCGGCGCTGCGGTCCAGGACGGCTGCATGCTCTGCGTTTTTGAGCAGCGCGGCCACCTGCCTGTACGGGAACGGGCGGAAGGAAACAATTTTCAAAACGCCAACATGCTGCCCCTGTTCACGCAGCCGGTCGGCCACATATTTGGCCGTACCCGCCATTGAGCCGATTGTCACCAGGACTGTCTTTGCATCCTCCAGCCGGTAAGGCTCGACTACATGGTGCTCGCGTCCGAACCGCTCCTGAAACTCCGTGAATACCTCCTCCATCACCTCTGCGGCCGCAGCAAAGCCGCGGCTCTGCTGATAACGCATCTCCGTGAATTCATCCGACGAGGTCAGATTATTGACGATCATCGGATCTTCCGGGTCGATGTAGCTGTTATGCCGCCGGTAAGGGCCGATAAAAGCGTCCGCCTCAGCCTGTTCGGCGACCCGGACCTTCTGCATGGAATGCGATAGGAAAAATCCATCCAGACAGACCATACACGGCAGTTGTACACGACGGTCCTCCGCAATCCGATATGCGCACATGGTCAAATCATAGACGTCCTGCACATTTTCACAATAAAGCTGCATCCAGCCGCTGTCACGTTCCGCCATGCTGTCCTGATGGTCGCACCACAGGCTCCATGGGGAGGCCAGCGCACGGTTGACAACCGGCATCACAATCGGCGCGCGCACGCCGGCGGCTGCGTTCACAATCTCGTGCATCAGGGCAAGCCCTACCGAAGCGGTGGCCGTGGCGGCGCGCACGCCGGTCATCTGCGCGCCCAAAGCCACTGACAGGGCGGAATGCTCCGATTCCACGCGCACATAGTTCGCGTCCAGTTCCCCGTCCGCCACCGCGTCGGCCAACTTTTCGGCGATGGTGCTCTGCGGCGTGATTGGATACGCAGAGATCACCTTGACGCGCGCCGCTTTAATTGCCTCGACGGCGGCGGTATTCCCATCCAGCATCTTGTCATGCGCCATTATGCGTCACCTCGTTCCGATACCATTTGAATACAGCCTTTTGGGCATTCATTTGCGCAAATCCCACAGCCCTTGCAGTAATCCCACATAAATTCCACACAGTCCGGCCGGTCCTTATGAATTGTAATGACATCCGCCGGGCAGTAACGCTGGCAGACACCGCATTTAATGCAAGTCGAAGCGTCCACCTGCGGGCGTTCGATCCGCCAGCTTCCCGTGTTCGCTGCGTCAAAGATATACGCGACCGGCCCTAAAATATCACATCTCGCAAGTCCGTTCATAGGCTTCTCTTGCAGCGTTTGCATTCTTATCCCCCGCCTTTTCTCCAAACGTTTCTTTCAGCGCCGCCATCACTGATTCAATGGATACAAGTCCTGTTTTGCTTAACGCGCCAAGCATTGCTCCATTTGGAATCGGACGCCTAATCCATTTCAGCGCCACATCAACCGCATCGGTATAATACGCCTTTTGGAAGCCGTATTGCTCCATATATTCCGACGCTTCCCGTTCCGATTTTGTATTGAGCACCAGAACCGTACCGTCGTGTTTACCCTTGCCGATGTCAATATTTTTTTCCCTTACAGACGGGTCCATTACAAGCACGATATCGGGCTCATACACAAAACAGTTGAGCAGAATCGGTTCATTATCCACCACCACGTCGGTATACACCGGCGCGCCGCGCCGTTCATGGCCATAGGCGGGGATGGTAACGGCATATTTACCCTCATAGATTGATACCGCCGCCGACAGTACCTTTGCTGCGGTCACAACTCCCTGACCGCCCAGGCCGTAAAATTTCAGCCGGATCATATCGGCCCTCCTTTGATTGTTAAATTCAATTCCTGATGGATTGCAGCAAAGAATGGATTTTCTTCACCGCCCCGTCGAGCTGCCCTTGTTCCTCACCGGAAAGCGCAAGCTCCATAATCTCCGTGATCCCCCGCGCCCCAAGACGCGCCGGTACACCGACACTGACCGCCCGGTATCCATATTCACCATCCAGTATGACGGAACACGGCAGCACCTGTCCGCTGTCGGACGCAATTGCTGCTATGATACGCGCCAGTTGTACGCCGGAAGTCCACCCGCTGGTTCGCCCGCTTTGCAGCGCCTGATAGCGGGAAAACCAGGAGCGCGTTTCCAAAAGCACAGCCTCCTTCTGCCGTGCATCCAGCCGCACATATTTTTGATCGATAAAAATACGGCTGAAAAGCGGGACTGTTTTTTCCCCATGCTCACCCAAGCAGATGGCGTCCACCCTGTCCGCCCCGATATTCAATACCTTTGCAACGGCCCATTTCAGCCGCAGCGTATCGTTCGCTGAAAAGCCGATAATCTGGCGCCGACCCAGGCCGGTGCAGTCTTGGATCACAACATTGATCACATCCACTGGATTGACCGCGTTGATAATCACATGGTTTTGATTCAGCCCGCGCAGCTTGGAGCAAATCTCCGTCACGATATCCCGGTTTGCCTGCAGGTAGCTGTCGCGCGTGCCGGTTCCAGTTTCGGGAACGCTGGCGGTGATCAGGATGAGTTCGCAATCCTCAAGCCGCTTGTAATCCCCCTTTGTTACTTTTGTGCGTGAGCATGACGAAAGCGCCTGATCCATGTCCATCACATGGCTCATCGTCATGTTTTCCCGGATATCCAGCAGCCGGATCTCCTCCAGCACGTCCATTCCGCCCGCACAGAACGCCGCCGTGCTTCCCAGAAGCCCCGCGCCCCCAATGACCGCCAGTTTCATTCCGATCCCCCGTTTCTGCCGCCCGTCTGTTTAAAATCCGCTTTGATCTCCGCCAAAAGCTCCGGCATACAAAACAAGCGCATCGCCGTGTCGGCAATCACTTTCGCCGCGTAGAGCATCCCCTTCTGCCCGATCGACATACCCGCGCAGGCGGCGACCTGCCAGGTGTGTCCAGGCGTTCCCACTGGCATGCAGCAGGTAAAGACCTGCCCGGTCGGGACCGCCGCGCTCACATCCGAAACGTCTGTGGAGCCGGCAAGGAAGGCCGGCGCGGCCTTGAGCGGCGTCACGCCGCTATGAAGGATCTGTCCCTCCAGTTCCATAACAGAAAATTCAAGCAGCGCGTTTCTGCGCACCTGATCGGGAAACGTATCCTGGAGTTTTTTGGCGAATTCCAGTTCCTCCTGCGTCCAGTCCGGAACTGGGACACGCGTCATGCTTTCATAAAGCAGGCGGTTGAGCGGCCCGTTCAATATGGTGTTGCTGCATCCGCTCAAAACCTCGTGCATAACGGTCGTCCCGGTCATCAGCGCCGCGCCGTTTGATACGTCGATCAGGCGCTTTGTGATCTCCTCCACCTGTTCCTTATAAGGCGCGCGCACATAGTACCAGGACTGCGCCCGCCCCGGCACCACATTCGGTTTTCCGCCGCCGTCCGTAATCACATAGTGGACCCGCGCTTGCGGGATGATGTGTTCGCGCAGATAGTTTGCGCCAACATTCATAAGCTCCACCGCGTCAAGGGCGCTTCGCCCCTGTTCAGGCGCGGCGGCTGCATGGGCGGTTTTCCCGAGAAATGTAAATTTCATGGAGGTCATCGCCGAATAGGAATAGTCGGACACCGTATTGCTGGCCATCGGATGCCATGTCAGGCAGACGTCGGAGCTGTCAAAGGCGCCCTGCTTTGCCATCACGATTTTTCCAAGCATGATCTCCTCCGCCGGGCATCCGAAGTACTGCACGGTTCCCGGCAAACGGTATCGCTCCAGCAACCCCCTGACCGCCGCCGCGCTGCCAGCCATCCCACTGCCTAACAAATTGTGGCCGCATGCGTGGCCCGGCGCGCCGGCTCTTACAGGCGCCTGCTCCGGCAGGGCCTTTTGGCTCAAGCCCGGCAGCGCGTCGTATTCCCCCAGAAACGAAATCACGGGATTTCCGCTGCCCCACTTTGCACAGAACGCGGTCGGCAGCCCGCAGACACCCTCCTCGACTGCAAATCCGTTTTCCTTCAGATATGCCGCCAATCGCCGGCTGGAGCGGTGTTCCTCCTCTGAAAGCTCGGCGTATTCCCAAATTTCCCGGCTCAAATCCGCCAGTTCCTGTTGGCGGCTGTCAAGCGTCTGAATCAGTTCCTCAGTAAAGTCCTTCACCTGACCACCAAATCCTTCACAACGTTTTCATTTTTCGGACCAAGTTCGAGCGATTCTTCCCAAACCCGGCAGGTACAGGCCAGCCGCGTCTTGCCGTTCACACGCACCGCGCACCGCCCGCAGATTCCCTGGTTACAGACGCTGTGCCGGTAATAGGAAAGCGTGCCGTCGAGCTTTTCATAGATATAATCGAGAACGTCCATCACCGTATGGCTGCCATCCGCCGGCAATGGGACCTGATAAAGCTGCAAATGGGGACGGCTGTCTGTTTCAGGGTCCCATCGCGTCACCTGTACATTCATCCTTCACCCTCCTCACAGGATATCCGCCAGATAGTCGGCGACTGAAGTGTAAGCCCGGTCCGGCAGCGGCAGACGACCGGCTCTCGGCCGGATGCGCCCCTGTGTCAGGCGGCCGTCCTCCAGCTTTGCGGTCAGGCGGCACAGATAATGGTGATTGTCCACGCCAGGATAGTCGGCACGGATATGCGATCCCCTGCTTTCTCGGCGCTGGCCAGCGGCCAGCAGGGCGGCCTCCGTCAGGACAGACAGGTTTCTCAGTTCGAGCCAGCCCAGGTAATCCAAATTGCAGCGCCGCGATTTTGACGCAATGCCAACCTGTCCGAGTTCCCTGCGGATTTCCCGCACGCCGTCGAGCGCGCAGCGGATTTTTTGTTCATCGCGCACCACATTCAGACCGCTGTCCGCCAGAGACCGAAGCCGCGCCGCCAGTATCGGCACGCGCATTTCCTCGACAGGCCTCTCAAAGACCGACTCAAGCTCCGCGACTATTTTTTCGGCCTGTGCGGACAGGTTTCCGGGGCGCGCGGCTCCCGCCGCGAAGGCGGCGGCCTCCAGGCCGGCGCGGTATCCGTGTGCAAGCATTTCCGTCAGCCCGTCGCCTGCGCGCAAGGCGCCAAACAGGCCGCTGGTCGTTTCGCCCGCCGCAAACAGCCCTTCAAGGTCCGTCTGCATCCGCTCGTTGATCACGACGCCGCCGTTGCTGTACTCGTTGCCCAACGCAAATTCCAGCCTGCGTTCCCGCAGGAGCAATTCACGCACCCCGGCAAGGTCGACGCCGTTATAATAGCCCTTTTTATGCCAGCGGGAATAATGCTCCGTAAAGAAATCAAACGCCTGGTTGATCTGTTCGTCCGTGTGCATGGAGTAATCGAAAAAGAGGTTCCCATTCATTGTGTCACACGTGGAACCGGTACTCCAGAAATAGCTGTAAATCAGTTTTTTCAGTTTGTTGCTTCCGGCAACATCATCAAAAGGCGCAGGGATTTCAAGCGTCTTGCCGGTGCGGTCAATCACCTTAAAAGAGAGCGGCATAAACACTGGGATTGTAAACAGATAAGGCAGAATGGAACCGCGCAGATACGGCGGCTGGACAGCGGTTGGGATATAAAGCAGAAATTCCATGTCCGCCAGCCGTGCGCCGGCGCGCAGAGCCATAGCCATACCGTCGCCGGACATTTCGCTGATGGTATTTTTCAGCGTATGCGGCTGAAATCCGCCCGTAGCGAGCACCACGCATTTCGCTTCGAACACAATGTAGTCCCCAGTGTAGATATCAAGCCCCAACGCCCCCGCAACCCGTCCGCAGTCGGTCAAAAGCTCCAAAACCATCACATCGTCATACACTTTGCAGCCCACGGCGCTTTTAATCCCCTGCTGGATGGTTTTTCCGACAGAGCTTCCGGAAACCGCATACAGGCCGCTTTTTACGAAAGGGAAATTCTGACCGGCCGCTCTGGACCATTCCAGAAACTGTTTCGTCATCAGCGGCGCTTCGGTTACAAACTGTTCCGCCAGCGCCTGGTCCGACAGGAAGAATGAAGCCTTCACCACCTTTTCAAACAAAGCCTGCGGCGTATAGCGTTCATCGGCCTGTGCCTCTCCCAGGATATGCCTGGCACTGTAACCGTCCACGCCAAATCCGCCGCCGACCATCATCGCGTTTCCGCTGCGCCCGGCTTTCCCTTTTGACACCAGCGCCACGGACATCCCCTTCTGCGTGGCCATAAACGCCGCTGAAACGGCCGCGCCCGAACCGCCGATGCAAAGCACATCGCAGCTTACGCGGGTAAATTGCGCCGTCCGCATGATATGTACCTCCAGATCACTTGTCATAGGTAAAGTGCATGGCGCACTCGTCGTCCCCCAGGCATTTGTTTTTCGGCCGGTCCAGATGGAACCCAAACCCGCCGTAGAGGATATAGTCAATTTCGCAGTAATATGAACCGAGCTTGATCCCAAGATCGCCGTACCGTTTCCAGACCTCGTGGAACAGACACTGCTTGACCACGCCGCGCTCGTCCCCATTGATCCAGCCGCAGTCCGGCATGTCGCGGATGGTAAAATACTTTTCAAAATCGGTCACTTCAACGCCTTTTTCAGCGGCTTCCCGCTTCATGGAGGCAACCCGGTCCTCACCAAATTCCTTGAGTGCCGCGCGAATCACCTGCGCGCCTTGTTCTTCCCCCATCGCCTCCACAATATGCTTGGCCATATAGTAATAGCATTCCGCCATCAGCTTGCCGAAGCGCAGGCCCTCGCTCTCGTCATGACGGATGATACCAACTTCGTTCATAATAATTCTCCTTTTTTCAATAGCTTAAAATTATACGTTCATCATGTTGGGCAAAAACAGTGAAATTTGCGGGATAAAACAGACCGCAAGCGTAACGACAATCAAGATCAGCAGGTACGGCAGGATGCTCTTGCTTACCTGCATCATGGTCCGCTTGCGCATACCCATGGTCGCGTACAGGTTCAGGCCGAACGGCGGAGTAATATAGGAAATCTGTACACACATCACGCACATAATGCCGAACAGGATCGGGTCGATGTTGAAAATTGACAACGTGGGCGCGAGGATCGGTCCTAAAATTACGATCAATGCAATCAAATCCATGAAACAGCCGGCTATAAAGAAAATTGCCACCAAAATCAGGATGAATATGACCTTGTTGCTGACATACTCCGCGATCATACCCGAGATCAGCGCCGGAATCTGCTGTGTGGTGATCAGCCAGTTGAGTACCGCCGCGCAGGAAATAATAAAAATAATAGAACCGGATGTCTTGAGCGCGCAGTAGGCCTCTTGGGCAATCTGTCCAAGTGTCAGCGTCTTATAGACGAAAACCTCAATCAGAATCACATAAATCAGGGCAATCGCAGCCGCCTCGGTCGGTGTGGCAAAGCCGAAATAGATCCCGCCCAGTACTATAAAGGGATACAGCAAAGCCCAGATGCTCTTTTTCCAGATCTCCTTCTTTTCTTCTTTTGTGTATACCTTTGTGTCCTGAATATTGCTTTTTTTACATTTAAAATAGATATATACGCACCAAACGGCCGCCAGCAGGATACCGGGGATAAAACCAGCCATGAACTGCTTGCCCACCGAAGTGCCCATGGCAACGCAGATCATAATCATCGGCGCGCTCGGAGGGATCAGGATGCCGATCGAACCGCCCGCGGTGATGGACCCTTCCGCCATTTCCTCGGGATAGCCCATCTCAATCAACGCCGGGATCATGATGGTGCCGATCGCCACCACCGTCGCCATGCTGGAGCCAGAAATAGCGGCGAAAAACGCGCACGCGCAGATGCCGGCGATCACGCTGCCGCCCTTGATCGGGCCTAACAGCATGCGCATGACATTGATCAAATGGCCGGAGATACTCCCCTTTGCGGCAATATTGCCTGCCATGATAAAAAACGGGATGCCCAACAGCACGAAGTTATTCAACCCATTGAACATCTGTTCCGCAACCAGCATCAACGATATGTCTGAAAATGCGACGATGCCCAATACGGACGAAATCAGCACGACCAATGAAACTGGGATGCCCAGGATCAGAAGCAGGAAAAACGATATGACAACAATCATGAAGGCTCCCCCTTCCCCTTCTGTTTCATGGATTTCATGATATCCGCCAGCTCAAGACAGCATTGCAGCAGAAACCGCAGGGCCATTACACTCAGGCAGACAGGCATCGCCAAAAACGGCACCCACATCGGCAGGCCCCAGAGGGACGAGGTTTTTGTGCCGATCCGGATGTAATTGGCCAGTTTGATCCATGAATAATAGCTGACCACGCCAATGCAGCCCGCACATAAAAGATTTGTCAGCACGCTGACCACGATCCGCGGCAGCTGCGGCAGAGAATCCTTAATCGCGGACATGGCCGGATGAGAGCGGTCCTTGACGGCGATTGCGGCGCCTAAAAACGTACCGTAAACCATGATGTATTTTCCCAATTCCTGAAGCCAGGAAAGCCCGAATCCAAAAAATTTTCTGGAGAACACCTCAAACACGATGCAGCATCCCAACAGTAAAAACGGATAAACAAGCAAGATCCGCTCGATCCCATCGATCGCCTGGCTAACCTTTTTCATAGTTCATACCTCAAAACCTTTCCTCGGTTCCTTCAGCGTTGAGCCGAACGGTTTCTATTTCTTGATGCTCGTGACAAAGTCATAGTACTCCTCGCCGATCAGAGGGACATATTTATCGTACACCGGCTGTACCAGGTCCCGGAACGCTTGGAATTCCGCATCGGTCAGATGGATTACCTCAACGCCAAGCTCTGTTTCGGCAACTTCATATGCGCCCGCGTCGGATTTATTCGCCTCGTCCACCAGGATCGCCTCTACCTCTTTGCAGGATTCCCGCAGGATATCGCGCTGCTCCGGGGAAAGTTTCTGATAAGCTTGATCGGAGATAAACAGCGGGCTGAGCTGGAAATAGTGCATGGTGTTGGTAAAGTATTTGGCGACCTCCGTAAATTTCATCATGTTGGAAGCGAAAATACCATTGTCCAGGCCGTCGATTACATTCTGCTGTAAGGCGGTATAGACTTCTCCAAAGGCAAGCTGCGTTGTGGTAACGCCCATCGTATCAAACGTATCAGCCAAAATAGAACCTGTGTTGACACGTATTTTCAGACCTTTGAGATCCTCCGGTGTCCTGACGCTGTGTTTTGTATTCAGGATTCCGCGCGCCGCCATCAGCGGCGTCCCAAGGAAATGGACGCCCTTTTTTTCCACAATTTCCGCAGTCTTTTGATAATACTCCTCATTGGCGATTACGGAACCAACCTGTTCAAAACTGTCAAAATAAAAGGGCAGCACGATGCAGTTAAATTCCGGGATGGTTGTTGCCGCCACATTCGCAGAAATAATGCCCATGTCCATTGTTCCGGAGAAGATGGAATCCAACATGGTTTCCTCACCGCCAAGCTGTCCGTTCGGGTAAATTTCCACAATAACGGCTCCTCCGGTTTTTTCTTCTACCGTTTCTTTAAATAGAACTGCATTCGCATGCATGTCCGAAGTGTCAGGAGAAATATGCCCAAACTTTAATGTGATGGGATTTTCAGGGGTTGGATAGCTGTCGGCGCCTGCTGTCTCCGCCGTGCTGGGGACAACGTCCGGTTGCGCCTTCTCCGCGCATCCTGCAAAAAGGGAACAGACAAGAATCGCTGTGAGCGTGATGCTGATAATCTTTTTCATAATACGCCTCCTAAACTTTCTCATGTCTTTCGGATCACCGGATTAACTTTTTTCAGCCCCCTTTTGTTTCTTTATAAGAAATATCATTTCTTAATAATTAGTATAAGTGATTTTAAATGATAAGTAAATATAATTCAAAACTTTTTTTGTAAAATTTTACACTGTTTTTTAGGCTATAATCAATAAATAAACAACAATAGTTCTATATGCGAAACGATCTCCTTTGCTATGATTGCAAAGGAGATCGTTTCATGTTATTGGATCTTCTATTCATTTTTCATATCCAAGCATTGTGGACGCCTCTTTGGCGGCGCTTATAAGGGCCTTTAAAAGCTTCTCACGGTTTTGATGCATACGTGCCGACGGTCCCGAAATGCTGATCGCCGCGATCACAGCACCGCTGAAATTACGGATTGGAGCCGCATAGCAGACAAGCCCCACCTCGCTTTCTTCCATATCTGAGCCATAGCCATTGGCACGGATCGTTTGCAGGCTCTGTAAAAGCTGCCCCTGTGACGTAATGGTAGCTGAGGTCAACTTGTTGAATGTCATCTTCTCAAGTGCGGCATACAATCGGTCTTCAGGAAGATAGGCCAGCAGAACTTTTCCCGTACCTGTGCAATAAGCCGGCATCCGCACCCCGATCTGCGAGGCCATTCGGATAGAGGTGTTGCCGATCTCCTTGCCAACAAATACAATCTCTGTATCGTCAACAAGTATCGCCAAATGCGAGGTTTCGTTGTTTTCGTCTCGCAATTTTTGCAGAACAGGACGCAGCAGCACCATGAGATCCTGCCGCTCTGAGATATTGCTCCCAAACCGGACAAATTTCATCCCCAAGCGGTATTTGGCATCCGGGGTTTTATAAACAAACTGTTTGGCCTCCAGAGTATACAGCATACGAAATGCACTTGTCTTGCCCATATGCAGCTTTTTGCAGATTTCGGCAAGGCTCAATTCCTCATGGTCGTTTAAAAGATCAAGAATATCCAATGTATTGCTTACAGAGCTTAATAGATATTGATCCTCTTTCATTTTACCGCCACCTGTTCCGTCTCTTTTTTTCATTGTAACATAACAATGTAGCCTTTACAATTCCTGGCGTTTACAATTCGCGAAAAAGGCGGCGGCCCCGCTCTCCAGCAAAACCGCCGCTTTTTCTAAATGTCTGCAAGCAGGGCGTCAGCCTCCGACTACTCGGGCAATTCCGACAATTCCCATAGCCATGACAATCACAATCAGGACAGGCGTAATGATTCGGATACACCACAGCCACGCCTTTTTCAGCTTGAAAGACACACCGTCCGATTCAATATGCGCCAGCAAACGCTGCGGCCCCCAGATCCATCCGACATAAACACACATGGCAATACCGCCGAGCGGCATCAGAAAATTATCGGTAAGCACACCCATGAAATCAAAGAATGTATAATTGAAAATCAACATATCGCCAAGCGGTCCGAACGACAAAGAACTTGGCACGCCGAGTAAAAAAATCAAGACCCCAAGCAAAAACACCGACTTGACACGGCTCCAGTGAAGATCATCCATTGTATAGGAAACAACGCATTCCAGCAGAGCAATCGCCGATGTCAGAGCCGCAAAAAACATCAAAACGAAAAATAGAATCGCAAATACAGCGCCCGCAGGCATGTTGCCAAACACATTCGGCAGCGTGCCGAAAATAAGTCCGGGGCCCTGCGCCGGTTCAAGATTGAACGCAAACACCGCAGGGAAAATCGCAATGCCCGCAAACACTGCGGCCATTGTGTCCAGCCCGGCCACAGTCGCACAACTGCGCGGAATATTTTCACTGCGCCTGAGATAGCTGCCGTATGTAATCGTGATACCCATACCGAGACTAAGCGAATAGAATACTTGTCCCATAGCAGCCACAATTGAATCGAAGCTGAAATTGGAATCCGCAGGTGTAAAAATGAAACGAAGTCCGGACATCGCTCCCGGCAATGTTACAGAACGCACAATCAACACAATCAGCAGGATAAACAATGCCGGCATCATAACCGAGGACGCCTTTTCAATTCCCTTGGTCCCTTTATAACAAATAAAGCAGGTTAGAGCCATAAATATAAGATGCCATACAACCGGTTCGACCGGCTGGGCAACGTATGCCGAAAAATCAGCCGGCGCTGAAAAGGTAGTTGCATAGGACGCGATATATTTGAGAATCCAACCGCCGATGACGCTGTAATAAGACAAAATGATAAAGGCGGAAAGCACGCCCATGACACCGATAAACGTCGTTTTTCTATTGATCGCATGATAAGCGTTGACCGGGTTTTTTTGTGTCAGCCGGCCAATTGACATCTCTGTAATCATTACCGGCAATCCGAGCGCCAACACAAAGATCAAATATGCCACCAAAAATGGAAAACCGCCGTTGCGTCCCATCAGGTATGGAAATTTCCAAAGATTTCCCAAGCCGACAGCCGCTCCGGCTGTCGCCAGAATAAACCCCATTTTGGAAGCCCACTGGCTCCTTACAATTTTCCCCTTATGCGCTTCATGATTCATTCGCATTATCCTCCAGCATTTATTATTTCTGATCCGTAAAACGGATTTATTGACTAGACAGACTGATATTCTTCCTCCTTCTCCTAAAATCATCTAAATATTTCAAATCCCAGCCGTCCTGAAGGACGGACAATTCGGATATTATTGGCAACGAGCTTCCCGCTGCGACAGATGAATCTCTTTTATTCACATTCGACAGACCGCCGCCGTCTCTATTACCGCAATGCAGCATGGTTATGTGCGCAAGCATAATCTCCGTGCGGACAATCTTTATTGCAGCACCCCAACCTTTGTAAAGTCCTCCTCGTTTACAACACACGCCACATGTCTGGCTGCATCGTCGCCGTCAATCAAATACTGAAGGGTAGCACGAAAATTCTCAAGTTCCCTTGCGAATATGCACTCCATATGGCTGACGGTGCCGATAAAATCCTTTCCCATATATAATTCAACCGCCTTGCGGGACACATTCAGACAAGTCGGCATATCCATCAAATCATATAAGGTACCTCCTATTAAACGTCCATATCCTGTAAAATACCGATGGATACCCGGAATTTGAAATTCCTGCAAACCGGCGCGCGCTTTCAATTCATAAAACCGCGGCTTTAAATCCTCTGAAAGCACCTGCGGAAGCACAATATTCAGCTTTTGTTTCATACCGTTAAATGCAAGTTGTTTTCCTTCTGATAATACATAATTCTCTGTCAACAGATGCCTGCATACCGGCTTTACAAAATTTTCAAAGTAAGAAAGCGCCGTAGCTGTGGAAGGCAGCATCGAAATACGTGAAATCTGGCGTTCCTCACGAATTTTGCCCTTAATTTTTTTGCATTCCTGTGGCAAGTCTTTTTCATTTTTAAAGAATATGTAGGTAATTCCGCTTAAATCAGAAGGAACCCGCACTCCTTTCTGAATCAATGCAAACGTACGGTACCGGCTCAGGACGCCTGTGAAAATACCATGCTCAAACAGGACGTTGTCGCGCGCTGTAAAACACTGCTTTTTTCTGACGACCGCATGGTCGTCCTTTGTATACAGCACAACAGCGTAGTCAAATCCAGCCGCCTGTTTACAGAGGTTTTCCAGCGTCGATTCCCCCAGCCTGAAAAAATTATCTGACCACAGTATAACCTTTCCGATATTTTCCAAGCTAGCCTTCACTATCTTGGCATATTTTTTTCCTTCTGCTGACGACGCTATAAAAATACGATCTTCTACGCTGCGCATGGCGTCCTCTCCTTTTGCTGTCTCCAATCCCTTTATGTTTCTTTCGAGTTCGTTTTACCCTATCCTTCATGATCCCTGCGTTTTAAAACTGTATCAGAGCAATCCAAAAGCTCCTGGTAGCGAAAGCAGGACTCCAGATGGTCATTAATCATACCGCACGCCTGCAGATGAGAATAAACAGTAACTGAACCCATATACTTCAGGCCGCGGGTCTTCAAATCTTTACTGATAAGATCAGATAAGCCGTTTTTTGCTGGTATGGCGCCTTTTTGATGCCCCATATATAAATAGGTTCTACCGTTTGTAAACTTCCAAATATATGAACTGAAAGACCCAAACTCCGAGCGAATCTCCTGAAAACACCGCGCATTGTGAATGACAGCCTGAATTTTCCGCGGGGATTTAATCATTCCATCCGTATTCATAATGCGTTCTATGTCCTCGCCGCCATAAGCCGCCACTTTATCAAAATCAAACGCGTCGAAACATTTGCGGAATATATCGCGTTTTTGAATCATCATATTCCAATTCAATCCGCATTGCATGACCTCCATCATCAAAAATTCGAACTGCTTTTGATCGTCATACAGCGGAACGCCCCATTCTTCATCATGATAGCGCCGCATCTTTTCATTGCATTCACACCAAGGACATCTGTTCATATGGCCCACTTCCCGATATGCATTGTTGTTTGGTTTTTCACTTGGCCGGTTTATGATTTTTCCGATCTAATCCGATATATTTCAATCTGATTTTAAGCGGGACAACACAGCGACCGCTTCCACATGCGCAGTACGCGGGAACATATCGACCGGCCGGCAGCGGCGGGGCGAATACCCGGCCGCCGCGAGCGCAGCGCAGTCGCGCGCCATGGTGGCGCTGTCGCACGAAACCATCACAACACGCCGCGGAGCCATCGCGGCGACCGCATCCAGCACCTCCGGCGCGCAGCCCTTGCGCGGCGGGTCCAGCACAATAACGTCGGGCCGCACCCCTTCCCGCGCGAGCCGGGCGGCAGCTTGTCCCGCGTCCGCACAGAAAAAGCGCGCGTTTTTAATTCCGTTGCGCGCAGCGTTTGCGACAGCGTTTTCAACTGCCTGCGGAACGACCTCGACGCCAATCACCTGCCTGCACAGATGCGCGAGCGAAAGCCCAATCGTTCCTGCACCGCAATACAGATCCAAAAGCGTCTCCGTACCTGTGAGCGCCGCAAATTCGGCAGCCACACCATAAAGCAGCTCCGCTCCCGGACTGTTGACCTGATAAAACGACTGTGCAGACAGCTCGAACCGCACGCCGCACAGCACATCGGAAATGGCCGGCTTTCCATACAGGACACGGCTGTGCTCGCCGATAATTACATTCGTATTGCGTTCATTCACATTCAACAGAATGGATACGATTTCGCCGCAGCGGGAAAGCAGGAGATCGACAAGCGCGTTTTCATTCGGCAGATGCGTCCCGTTGACGACCAGGCAGACCATGATCTGTCCCGAGCGATGTCCGCGACGCAGATAGACGTGACGTATAAGACCGGCCCCTAAGCTCTCGTCATAGGCTGAGACATGGTATGTATGCATATAAGAAAGGACCGCCTCCAAAAGCTCCCCAAAAACAGGCGGCTGCAATTTACAGGTGTGGCAGTCGATGACCTCATGTGTGCGCGGTGCAAAAAAGCCGGCGCACAGCCCGCCCTTTTGCATCCGAACAGGATACTGCGCCTTGTTTCGGTACCCATCGGTGACTGGCGACGGCTCAATAGGCTCTGCCGCAAGCTCCAACTTTCCGATTCTCCTCAGGTTTTGCTGGACAAACGCCTGCTTGCAGCGCAATTCCGCCTCATAAGAGATATGGCGGAACACACAGCCTCCGCACCGCCTGCTGACAGGGCAGTCCGGCTCGATCCGATCCGGTGAGGGCCGCAAGATCTGCTCGATTCGTCCATAGCAATGCGTGCGGTTTACCTTAACAATCCGCACGCACAGGCGATCCCCTACAGCCGATGCGGGCACAAAAACAGCCATACCGTCCAACCGGCCGACGCCGTTGCCATCATGCGCCATATCGATGATATCCAGTGTGACCAGTTCATTTTTTTGCGGCATATTCGCGCCCCATCCCTTCCCTGTGCCGCCGCATATCCCAGGGACGGCTTTTTGCATTGACAATACATTTTGATTATTCTATCATAAAGCTGTTGGGATGGCAACGAAATCCATAACAAAAGAGGCGTTTCTTGTGATGAAAAGATGTTTTTCCCTGCTGCTTGCTATCGTCATGGCTCTGGCTGCAACTGCTTGCGGAGCAAAGCCGCGGAAGGTTGACCCTGCTGCATTTTGTATTCAGGAGAGCGTTGCGCTGACACAGGAAATGGGCGCGATGGCCGCCAATCAAATGTATATGGACCTGGTATCCGATTCTGAGGAAGTACGTAAACTGACTGATGAAATCGGCGCGCAGGATTACAGCAGACCTGTACGCGTTTATTTGATCGCCCTTCCGCCATCCGTCGTCAATCAGATTTTCAGCCTGGCTTCACCCGGCGAAACGCTCCCTGACGATTTGCAGGAAATCCTCTATAAACGTATGAACGGCGCCATGGCGGCCAGTTTCATTAACGGCCGGCTCGGCGGCGTCTCTGTGCTTGCCGCAGCCAGTCTGCTTACAACGGAAAAAGCGTACATCGAACCGGATGGCTGGCCTGGCGGGCAACTGCTGTTTTTACAATATGAAGGCGGCTGGTCCAGCGTCGTTTCCTTTGCTCACGCCGGCGAGGGAGTCATCGGGGCAAAAGCGGAATTTGCGCTTGTCTCCGACGAAATCGTCTCGGATCTTGATAGTCTGATCGCCATGTTTTTGACAGATACATTTGAATTTGACTATATAGTTTATGAGGGCGACGAGCTTGCAGCTCTGCTCGGCAGCGGTTCATAGTTCTGTTTGACGGTGCGGCTTGTGTGCGTTATGTGATAATTTTTCTAAACTTATATGAAAACACATGCAGTAAACAGGGGAAAACGCGGCACCTATTAGAAGGTATTCTATCAAACGAGGGGGATGGCCTTGGAACAGACGGCACAGCCAAAAAGCATGCTGAGAACGATTATCAGCGTGCGGCATCTGCGCAAGGTGTACCGCATAGGCGACGAAAAAGTCGTCGCGCTCGGCGATATCAACCTCGAAATTTTACAGGGACAGATTGTCTGTATCGTCGGCACTTCCGGCTCTGGAAAGTCGACGTTCTTAAATCAGCTCGCCGGGCTTGAAAAGCCGACGCGCGGCGCGGTGTACATTGGAAAAACAAACATTTCTCGCCTGTCTGAAAACCAGCTTGCCACCTTCCGGCAGCGGTATCTTGGATTTGTGTTCCAATCCTACAATCTGCTGCCGACTATGACGGCGCTTGAAAATGTCTCGCTGCCGCTGATTTTTAAGGGCGCGCCCAAGGCTCTGCGCGACAAGGCCGCAATGACAATGCTTGCCGCAGTGGGCCTGAAAAAACGCGCTTACCACCGCCCGACACAGATGTCTGGCGGCCAGCAGCAGCGCGTCGGCATTGCCCGCGCGTTTGTCACACGGCCAAAGGTCATTTTTGCGGATGAACCGACCGGCAACCTCGATACAAAAACGACCATTGATGTGATGAAAATGATGGTCCGCTTTGCCCGCCGTTACCGGCAAACGCTGATCATCGTCACACATGATCCCGAGATCGCCGACTATGCCGACCGCGTTGTTACGCTGATCGACGGCGCGATTACCTCTGATGTATCCCACGAACCGATCTACGACGGCAAAAGCGAACAGGGGCAAACCCTCCTCCCTGACGAGCTGATCGTTCCGGACGACGAAATTCCGCAGGGCCCCATTGATGCATCTGAGGACGAGCCTATACCGCCGCTGGCCGATACGCTTTTATTCCCGGACAGCGATCCTGCGGATGGTTTTCACCAAGCCGGCCGCACACCGGCAGTAAAGGATACAGACACTTCTCAAAGCGACCCCGAACCCCCGCCGCCAGCAAGCGGCGCTTCTACCGATCATCCCGCGGCGCCTGACGATGCGCGGCAAAAAGGAGACGTTTCGCCATGAATCATTTTCCCGCACGCGCGCTTTCTCTGATCCTCGCTGTCCTGCTTTTGTTGTCGGCCGCGGGTATTTCATTCGCCGCCGTCCTGTCCGGTACACGCGTTTATGCCGAGGAAGGGTCTTCCAGCGCCCAGACTTCCGCTGAACCCGAAAGCGCGCCGCCGCCAAAAACGAGCGCGCCTGACATCATTTTTGTTTCCTCCAGCACGTCTGGCGGCCGTTTGACCGCACAGGCTGACAAAGCCGACCATTCCACGCCTGACAACGAGCGCAGCAGCTCCGCGTCAAATGGCAGTAGCTCTGCAGCAGACAGCAGCAGCTCAGAAACAAGCAGCGATAACAGCCCAGACGACGCAATCGCTGAAATTCAAAGCCTGACCTTCTTTAACAACGACGGCGCGCCTGTCAGTGAAGTACGTCCAAATACACATGTCACCATGAAGGTTGAAATTTCGGACGAAGGCGTTTCCAGGGATGAATTTCTTGCCATCCGGGACCAATTGCGCGTCAACATCAACAGGGACACCTTTCAGCCGGACGAAAGCAACGGCCCGGGCTATTCGATCGGGCCGGTCAATCCCTGGAAGACAACGGGGGTCAAATATACCATCACTTTTCCCAACCTGTTTTACACAGGCGAAACGGATAAGCTGCTGCTTGTTGTAAACTATGGGATGGTTGGATCAAATGAAATTGTCCGCAGCTTTCGGCGCGACAGCATCGGAGACCTGATCGTGCGCGACAAGACCTCCCGCGACGACAGGTATGACGACGAAGACGACGACGAATCTTCGAGCAGGCCGGAAATCGCGCCTCCCACGCCGACGATCATCGTTTCCGAATACGACTATGGCGGCGGCAATGTGACAGCCGCGAGCAATTTCAATCTCAAGATGCGTTTTACAAACACGAGCAAAAAGCTCCCTGTCGACAACATTGTCGTCAAGCTGACCATGCCGGAGGCGCTTACGCTTACAAGCTCGTCAAATACCTTCTATATCGAAAAGATGTCGCGTGAATCCTCCGTTGAGCGGACAATCGGCGTCTCTGTCAAGCCGAATGCCGAGCCGGTTTCCCAAGCGATTAAGCTCAGTTTTACATATGAAGCGGTCATCGACGAGGAACGCAAGCAGCTTACCGCGGAACAGGAGATCAGCATCCCCGTTTCACAGCTTAACCGCTTCTCTGTCGATCCGGTCGAGGTGCCCTCAGAAATCCATGTCGGCGACGATACAAGCGTTGAGGTGAATTTTGTAAACAAGGGAAAGACGCCTGTTTACAATGTCACCGCGGAAATTTCCGGAAACATCTCACAGCCGGGCCAGCGTCAGTTCATCGGCAATGTAGAGGAAGGCAAGGAGGATTCTGCTTCCTTTACGCTCGGCGCAACGGAAAGCGGCGAGATTTCCGGTGAAATCCTCATTACCTATGAGGACGCCAATATGAATGTCAGCGAAATCAGGCAGCCCTTTACAACGACCGCTGTTTCTTACGACGAGCCGACAGACGACTCCATGATGACTGGCGGAATGCCCATCGATGATCAGCCGGCTGTCACACCGTGGTATCAGACAGTCCCTGTATGGGCCTGGATGGTCGGCGGCGTCGTTCTGGTCATCTTCCTGGCGTTCATCATCAAGCTTCTGCGCGCGCGTCAGAAGGAAGAAGTGCTTCTGGAGGAAGACGATGAAGATTTCTGATATGATTTCCATGTGTTTTGGAAATCTGTTCCGCCGCAAGATGCGCACCATTTTGACGGTGATCGGCGTCGTCGTCGGCACCTGCGCGATTGTCGTTATGATCTCGCTTGGTCTGGGGATGAATCAGCAGCTTGAAAACACGCTCGCGCAAATGGGCAGCCGCCTCACCACGATTGATGTCATGAACTACCGGTACAGCGGAATGAGTGACGGCGACAATGCGGTTATGGATGACGCTGCCGTCGAAAAAATACAGAATTTGCCCGGCGTTGAGGTTGCAACACCGATTTACTCCCCAAATCTACAGGCGCGCATTTATGCCGGCAAGGATGACCGCTATCAAATGCAGCTCTATGACGTAACCGGCATGTATGCCGAGGCCATGCCCAAAATGGGGTATACGCTTTTGGAGGGAGAATATCCCGCAGGACCGCAGACCGACAAGAAAAAACCGATCTATGTTGTCGTCGGAGAATACGCCGGCTTCAGCTTTGAGGATACCAAAAAGAAATTCGACAACTACCGTTGGCCTGAAATGGATGAAAACGGCGAGTTGAAGCAGGAACCATTTGTCGACATTATGAATGACGAGTTGATTTTGCGCAGCGACAAGCAGGATGAGGACGATCCCGACTCGAAGCAGTTTTCGCGTGAAATCAAGCCGATTGGCCGCGTAAAAGAGGATTATGACAAAGGATGGGTCACCTCGCAGGGGATTATTATGGACATTGAGGATGTCAAATGGCTCGAAAAGGAGTATAACCGCGTCAACAAAATCACAACCAGCAGCCGTGATAAGAAGGGCTACACCAATGTCACAGTCAAGGTCGAGACTATGGAGGATGTGGAGCCGGTCCAGGCGGCCATTGAAGCGATGGGCTTCGATACAAATTCCATGGAGGATGTGCGCAAGCCCATGCAGGAACAGGCCCGCCAGCAGCAGATTTTTCTTGGCGGCCTTGGCGGCATCTCCCTGCTTGTCGCTGCCATCGGTATCACAAACACGATGATTATGTCGATCTATGAACGCACCCGTGAAATCGGCGTGATGAAGGTGCTCGGCTGTAAAGTGAAAAATATTCGTTCTGTTTTTTTGATGGAGGCCGGGGTCATCGGATTTTTCGGCGGCTGTATCGGTGTTGCAGTCAGCTACGGCATATCCTATCTGATGAATGTCTTTAATTTTTCGTTCAGCGGCAGCAGCGGCGGTATGGGCGGAGGAATAAGCTATGGAATGGGATATATGATGGGCGGCGGAATGGATGCAGGCGGCGCTTCGGTGTCGGTTATCCCGCCATGGCTGGTCGTCGCGGCCATTGCCTTTGCAACCCTGATCGGTCTGATTTCCGGCGTTTTGCCGGCCAACCGCGCCATGAAAATCTCCGCATTGGAGGCGATCAAGCATGAATAAATCCTTGCGGCTTTTTACAGTCGCGGCGGCCCTGGCGGCCGCCGCGGCGCTTTTTTATACCTGTGCGCATCAGATACAAAAACAACGTTTTATTGACGCGCGCTTTACAACAGCACATATGCGAACAGTCCAAAGCGAAACGGGACTTCCCCTGGACCTCAATGAGCTGATTGGCCGCCCTGTTCCCGATACGGCGCAGGACGGATGGTTTCTCTACAGCGCGCTTTATTATCCGGGCGCGGATACAGTCGTTTGCACTGTGTCCATGCCGTTTTCAGACGCCTCGGCACGTCTGATTCATTCCGATGGAACAGAAGCCGCCGGCTGGTATATGCCACAAGCAGAGCAATTTGGCATACAAAAAATATTTTTCGAGGAATGCGGCTTTCCTGATTTTGCATGGCTGGCCATTGAAGGCAGCAGCGGCAGCACATGGTTTTTGATCGATCGTGAATTCGCATACCTCTACGAAGCGGATTAGAAAAACGGCTGGGGCTTGTCAAACAGGTCCGCATGTTGTAAGATGAAATAGATGTCCATTTGCCGATCCGGCATGGCCGTCTGATGATATATGGAAGGAACACAACATGCTTGATTTGACAAAAGGACCAATTACAAAATCCATGCTGCTGTTCGCCGGGCCGATGATCCTCGGGAACCTGCTTCAACAGCTTTATAACATCGCCGACACGCTGATCGTAGGACAGTTTCTTGGTCCGGGTCCGCTTGCCGCGGTCGGTTCATCCTTCACCCTGATGACGTTTTTGACATCGATCATTCTGGGCCTTTGTATGGGCAGCGGCGTCGTTTTTTCCATGCTGTTCGGCGCGGGAGAAACCGACCGGCTCAAAAATAGTTTATTTATCTCATTTGCGCTCATTGGCGCGGCGGCTATTGTGATCGAAATACTTTCTCTCGCGCTGCTCTCCCCTCTGCTCACGGTTTTACAGGTTCCCGCGGATATTCGCGCTGAAACCGGTGTATATTTGCAGGTGATCTTTCTTGGCATTTTTTTTACCTTCATCTACAATTATTTTGCCTGTGTGCTGCGTGCCATCGGCAATTCTGCCGTGCCGCTGATTTTTCTGTCAATCTCGCCGGTGCTCAATATCGTGCTCGATCTCGCGTTTATCATTGTGTTTAAAATGGGCGTAGCCGGCGCCGCCTGGGCTACCATCATCGCACAGGGCGTTTCCGCCGGCAGCATTATGGTCTATTGCCTCCTGCGCGTGCCGCAGATCCGTCCTCAAAAACAACATCTGCATTTTGAGCGTACAGCCGCTTGGAACATTGCACGGTATTCTTTTTTAACCTGTATCCAGCAATCGGTCATGAATTTCGGTATTTTAATGATTCAGGGACTTGTCAACAGCTTTGGCGTCTCCGTCATGGCTGCGTTTGCAGCGGCCGTCAAAATCGATTCCTTTGCGTATATGCCCGTGCAGGACTTCGGCAACGCCTTTTCAACCTTTATCGCCCAAAATTACGGCGCAGGAAAACAGGAACGCATCCGCGGCGGCATCCGATCCGCGGTTTTCTGCGCGTTGGCGTTCTGCGCTGTTGTTTCACTGATTGTCTGTCTGTTCGCGCGGCCCCTGATGCTGATTTTTGTCAAGCCGGAGGAAACGCAGATTATCGCGATCGGGATGCAGTATCTCCGTATAGAAGGCGCCTGCTACGCCGGCATCGGATGTTTGTTTCTTTTATATGGCCTGTTCCGGGGAATTGGCCGGCCGGCTGTATCCATTGTTCTAACAGTCGTTTCACTGGGCACGCGGGTGGCTCTGGCTTATCTGCTTGCGCCCATTCCCGCATTCGGCCTGCCAGCAATCTGGTGGGCGATCCCAATCGGTTGGTTTTTGGCTGATTTCACCGGCCTGTTGCTTTATCGGAAAGCGCCGCGGCAAAAAGGCCGCCTGTCAAAGCAGACGGTCTGAAGGGACGTAAGACGGTTTTAAACCATTGGAGACTTAACTGCGCTGAATCCTTGCTTTGTAAATCAATAGAAAGGGGTCCTTATAAATGATCTGCGACATCTTTAACAAGCTTTGCGAGCATCGTGTTGTTTCCATTCTGCGCGGTGTTCCATCCGAAACGCTTGAACCTGTTTTGGATGCGCTCTGCAAAGGCGGCGTCTATGCCGTTGAGATCACAATGAACACCGATCATGGCCTTGATATGATCGAACGCGCCAAAAAGCATGTGGGCGGCCGGATGATGATCGGGGCAGGTACTGTGCTCGATGCTCAAACAGCAAGGCTGTGCATTCTGGCTGGCGCGGACTTTCTTCTTTCGCCGGTCCTTGCGCCGGATATGATCGCCCTGTGCAATCAATATGACAAGCTCGCGGTTCCCGGTATTTTTACACCGACCGAAGCCCTCCAGGCCCGACGGCTCGGCGCGTTGATGATCAAGGTGTTTCCGGTTGGAAGCGTCGGTCCGCAGTATATCCGCGATTTGCTCGGTCCTCTCGGTCAGCTCAGCCTGATGCCGGTCGGAGGCGTCACGCTCGAAAACGCCGCAGATTTCTTCAAAGCGGGTGCTGCCGCGATCGGCGTCGGGTCCTGCTTGGTCAGCGGCGCGCTCGCCGCAAAGCATGATTTTGATGAAATTACACGGCGCGCGAAAGCCTTTCAGGAGGCCGCCGGTCCGCGCGCATAAAATAAATCCGTTCGCCTGATTAAGGGCTGTTTAAAAAGCAGAGGCGCGGCCGCAAAAACGGCCGTGCCTCTGCTTTTCTAATTGATGTTTTCGCGGATCTTAATCACCGTATTTGTAATATGATTACACGGCGCAACCTGTTTACCGCTCATATAATAATCAAACATCATCTGTACCGAACAGTATCCCTGATCTTTTGGCTCCTGTCCGATTGTAAAATCGATCACGCCATCCTGTACCAACTGGCGGGTCGATTCAATCTCATCATGAGAGAGAATGTAAATCTGATTCTGCCGCTCAAGTTCTGTGACAGCACGGCACACGCCTGCAACGCCGGCCGCCGCAATATAGATGCAGTTGATCTCCGGGTGCGCCCTCAAGGTCCCCAGCGCCATTTGATAGGCATATTCATCATTATCGAGCGCCTCAAACACGTCGACCAGCTTATACGGTACCTTCTTTTCCCGGAGGGTACGCGAAAATCCGCGGATACGATCGTTGTGCCCTTTCATTTTAAGCGAACCGGTTACAATCAGAAGATTAAGCTGATCCGACGCCATCAGCGCAAGCAGCCCTGCGGCCGTACTCCCCGCCTGCAAATAATCGCAGCCTACATAACAAAGCCTTCCGGTTTTTGTAAGATCGGTATTGACCGCAATGACCGGGATTCCAGAATCAATTAATTGATTAAGAAATGCCCGGATTTCTTTTGTATCGATCGTTGAAACGCAGAGCGCCTGGCAACCGGCCTCCACCAGCTTTCGTATTGCACGGATATGAACGCCCGCATCATACCCCTCCACTTCCTGCAATACAAGCGTCACACCGAAATCGGAAAGCTCGTTTTCCGCCTGCTGGAAACCGGCAATTACATCGTCAAAAAATGCGTTCCCAATACTTGGAAGAAAGCACCCGATTTTGAGCGGCTGCTTGCGTGCCGCGAGAATTTTTCCCGCACGGTTCGGCTCATATCCCAGGTCGTCCGCTATCTTACGCACGTGCAAGGCAATCTCTGGCTTTACCCCCGGACGATTGTGGAGCACCCTGTCCACTGTTCCGCGCGACACCCCCGCAACAACAGCAATCTGCTTGATGGTAACGGACACCGGCTCCTCCCCCTTTTCAACAAACAGGCAAAACGGCAGCGCCGTTTTGCCTTGAATGCTTTTATTATACGCTATGACAGCCGGATGTGCAAGAATCGGCGCAGGCTTTTATGCAAATGGATTTTCATTGGGATAAAGCATCCCCTTCGGTTGGTTAAACGCAATATCCGGCACGCCAAGATAATCAAAAATGGTGTAAAGCGCCTTGCCGACATGACCAAATGCAACCGCGCCGTGATGCGGATAATGCTTGGAAATCAAAACATGGCGGTAAAAACGCCCCATCTCCGGGATTGCGAAAATCCCAATCCCGCCGAATGAGCGGGTCGCGACCGGCAGCACCTCGCCCTGTGCGATGTATGCCTGTAAGGAAGCGTCGGCGTTTGCATGAAGTCGGAAAAATGTAATCTCTCCCGATGCGATGTCGCCCTCAAGGGTGCCGCGGGTGAAGTCCGGCTCGCCGCCGTTTTCAAGCAGGCGGTTCTGGATAAGCTGATATTTGACCGCGCCGGCTTTCAGCCGGCAGAACGGAGTATTCCCGCAATGAAATCCCATAAAGGTGTCCCGCTGAGTATAAGGGAATTTGCCGTCGATATCGGCCTGATACAAATCTGCAGGAACCGAATTATTGATATCAAGCAGCGTAACGGGCGCGCCGGTCACGCAGGCGCCGATATATTCGCTCACCGCCCCGTAGATGTCAACCTCACAGGCGACCGGAATCCCGCGCGCAGCGAGGCGGCTGTTGACATAGCACGGCTCAAACCCAAATTCCTTAGGGAACGCTGGCCAGCATTTATCCGCGAACACAACATAGTCGCGCGCGCCTTTGTTGGACTGGGCCCAGTCGAGCAATGTCAGTTCAAACTGCGCCATACGCGGCAACAGATCCGGATACTGATTGCCCTGCGCGCCGAGTTCGTCAGCCATATCCCTGACAATCTCATCGATTCGGGCGTCGCCTGCGTGCGCTTTGTAGGCGACCAACAGGTCAAGCTCCGAGTTTTCCTGAATTTCGACGCCGAGATCGTAGAGCGCCTTGATCGGTGCGTTGCAGGCAAAGAAATCCTGCGGGCGCGGACCAAAGGTAATCACCTTCAAAGACGCCAAGCCGAGCAAAGCGCGCGCAACCGGCAGAAAATCATCGATCATCCCACACAGCTCGCCGGCAGTTCCAACCGGATATTCCGGAATAACCGCTTTCAGCCTGCGCAGGCCAAGGTTATAAGAACAATTCAGCATCCCACAGTACGCGTCGCCGCGCCCGTTGATCAGATCGTTTCCAGTTTCCTCCGCAGCGGCGGCATACATAACCGGGCCGTCAAAATATTTTGCGATCAGCGTCTCGGGCGTTTCAGGGCCGAAGTTGCCGAGATAAACGAACAAGGCGTTGCAGCCGGCTGCTTTGACATCCGCGACCGCTTTCTGCATATCCTTTTCATTTTCAACCACAATTGGACACTCATAGATACTGCCGCCTTTGGACGCATAGGTTTCGGCAATCGCTCTGCGGCGGCGTTCGGACAGGGAAATAATAAAGCAATCGCGGGAAACCGCGATGATGCCAAGTTTAACTTCAGGAATGTTTTTCATGGATGATTCTCCTCACTCAATCGTTATATTGTCTCCGGTAAGGCCCGCAAACGCGCCGTTCTTTGCCTCGTCAGAATCGGGATGGGCGATCAGCCATTTGTTGCGCGCATAGAGCAGCCGGTCCTCACAGAGCTGCGGCCCGATCGCGGGCTTTTCGGTGTTGGTGCCGCGCGGCAGCACCACGGCTACCCGGAACCCCTCCCCGCCCGGCGCAGTCAGCGGGGCGTAGTGCAGGGTCGTTTCATAGAGCAGAACCGCTGTTTTGGCAGGCGCGGCGAACGCTTCAACCTCGCCGGTATCGATCCGGCCGCCGCGTACCTTCCAAAGCGGCGCGACAAGAAAGACCACGCCGTCGTCTGTGATATTCAGTTCACTGTTGCGGTGGTATTCCAGGCAATTCAGCTTCCGGTTATGGCCGTTGCAGTAGCCGATCTGAACCGGCATACCGCCGAACAGATGATCGGAAAGAAGCCTATAAGCCGCAAGCGCCTCCAGCGCGGGGTCGCTTGGAACATAAATCGTACAGTCTGCGGGCTTCCCGCTGTTTTCGCGCAGCGCCTTGAGCAGGGGCGCAAAATCGTATCCCTCCACAACCTTGCCATAGACCGCAAATTCCTTGTCAAATACAGATTTCATCGGCCAAGTCCTCCTTGTTACAGCTTTGAAAGCCTCTGGAAGCTCTCCCGAAGCGCCGGGTAGAGCGATTGATATACCTGATAAAACCGCTCGTACTGCTCAGAGGCCTGCGCATCCGGCTGTTGCGCCGGGTTTGTCTGAATCATCCCCCGGCAGGCTTCCTGCACGTTCGGATAAAGCCCCGCGCCCACGCCTGCAAGGATCGCCGCGCCGAGGGCCGGACCTTCCTTGGAGACGACCGTTTTCACCGGGCAGCCATAGACATCGGCCAGCATCTGCCGCCAGAGCGGGCTGCTTCCGCCTCCGCCGCAGGCGAGCATTTCGGTCGAGACAACGCCCATACCGCGCAGCACATCGAGACATTGCCGCTGTGAATAGGTCACGCCCTCCATCACCGCGCGCAGCAAATCGTACTTTGTATGGATCGCCGAAAGGCCAAAGAAAACGCCGCGGCTGTTCTCATCGAGCAGCGGGGACCGCTCGCCCATCAAATATGGCAGGAATATCAGCCTGTTCGCGCCGATCGGAACCCGTCCGGCCTGTTGATCCATCAGGAAATAGGGGTCGACGCCCATCCCTTCCGCGGTTTTCATTTCTTCGGTGAAAAATTGATCCCGCAGCCATTTAAGCGAAAGACCTGCCGCCAACGTGCAGCTCATAACCGTCCATGCTCCCGGCACAGCCGAACAGAACGTATGCACACGTCCCTGAGGGTCAATCGTCACACGGTCTGAATGTGCGAACACAACGCCCGATGTGCCGATTGTGGTAAACGCCCTGCCCCTTTCAACAACGCCTGTCCCAACCGCCGCGGCCGCATTGTCGCCAGCGCCGCCCACTACCGGAGTCCCCGCCGCAAGACCGGTTAACGCGGCGGCCCTTGGGGTAATCTGTCCAGTGACTTCACAGGATTCATACATCTTTGCAAGCAAAGCGCCGTCAATCTCCAGCTTTTCAAGAATCTCCCCTGACCAGCAGCGGTTCGGCACGTCAAGCAGGTTCATTCCTGATGCGTCCGATACCTCGGTTGCAAATTCACCGGTCAACTGATAACGTATGTAGTCCTTTGGCAGCAGAATACGTCTGCATTTGGCGTACAGTTTTGGTTCATGACGGCGGACCCACAGGATCTTACCAGCGGTGAATCCTGTAAGCGCCGGATTCGCGGTAATCTCAATGAGCCGCTGCCGGCCAACAAGCGCAGTGATCTCCGCGCACTCCCGCGAGGTTCGCCCGTCGCACCAGATAATGCTGCGCCGAAGCGGCTCGCCAGCCTCGTCAAGCATGACAAGCCCATGCATCTGTCCCGAAAGGCCAACCCCCTTGATCGCTTCGGGCGCCACGCCGCTTTCATCGATCACCCTGCGGACCGTCGCCGCAGCGGCTTGCCACCAATCGGATGGTTCCTGCTCCGCCCAACCATTCTTTGGCTGATAGAGCGGGTATTCAACAGTCGCGGACGCTATGGCCGCTCCGTTCTGGTCAAACAGAACTGTTTTCGTTCCGGAAGTGCCAAGATCAATACCAATCAGATAATTCACAGGTTTATCCCCTTCCGCACCGGCCAAAATCCCCGCCGGATATTCAGGCCGGAATTAATTTTATAATCATGCTTTGGCTGATCGCTTTTTGGAGAGCACGTCAAAGACGACCGCCGCCAGCAGGACAAGCCCCTTGACCGCTCTCTGCCAGTTGGAATCGATTCCAAGAATGGACATGCCGTTGTTTAACACGCCCATGAAAATCGCTCCGATGACCGCGCCTCCGATGGTTCCTGTTCCGCCGTATGCGGACGCGCCGCCGATATAACAGGCGCCGATTGCATCAAGCTCATAGTTGGTGCCGGCCGAGGGAGCGGCTGAGTTGAAGCGCGCGATGCAAACAAGCGCGGCAACCGCAGAGAGAAAACCCATGTTGGTATAGGCGAAGAAAAGGGTCCGGTTGGTGTTAATACCGGAGAGCTTCGCCGCCTTCTCATTGCCGCCCATGGCATAAAGATAACGGCCGGGAACGGTATTCTGGGTGTAATAGCTGTATACCAGAACGATTACGCCGAGCAAAATTAAAACGACCGGAATCCCCTTATTTTTGCCAAGCAGGAATGAAAGTGCCATCGCGGCCACACAGATCACAGCCAGGCGGCCCCACAGCATACCAGCCGGCTCCAGCTCGTAATTTTTCCGCACCTTTTTGCCGCGCTCGATCAATTGGGATACAACATAAACCGCACAGAGAATCGCTCCGACTGCGATGGTCACGCCAAAGACCAACCCTTTGTTGTCCGCGGTATTGGGCAGGAAGCTGCTGAAATACTTGAGATAATCCTCCGGAAACGGGGAAATGGTCAGACCGTCGAGAACAATCAGCGCGAGGCCGCGCCAGAGCATCATGCCGGCCAAGGTAACGATAAATGCGGGGATGCGTACATAGGCGATCCAAAAGCCCTGCCATGCGCCGATCAGGATTCCCATAATCAGGCAGACCGCAATGGTCAGGTAAACATTCATCTTGTTATTAACGATCATGACGCCGGCGATTGCGCCGACCAGAGCGACGACGGAGCCAACCGACAAATCGATGTTTCCGCCTGTCAAAATACAAAGCAGCATGCCGACCGCCAAAATGACGACATAGCTGTTTTGCAGGATTAGGTTGGTGATATTGGCAGGCGCGAACAGAGAGCCTTTTCCCGCCGCAGAGATCAAAACCTGAAACAGAACCATGACCACAACAAGCGCGATTACCATGGTGTTCTTTTTCAGGATTTCTTTCGTTTTTGTCATCTGACTTCCGCTCCTTTGCCCGATTGTAGGATACAGGACATGATCGATTCCTGACTCGCTTCTTCACGCGGCAGTTCCCCCACGATCCGGCCCTCGTTCATCACATAAATACGGTCGCACATGCCAAGCACCTCCGGAAGCTCCGAAGAAATCATCACGACCGATTTGCCTTCGGCGACCAACTGGTTGATGATACAGTAAATTTCATATTTTGCGCCGACATCGATGCCGCGGGTCGGCTCGTCGAGAATCAGCACATCCGGATCGGCAAACATCCATTTTGCCAACAGTACCTTCTGTTGGTTTCCGCCGGAAAGATTCCCCACGGCCTGCTCGACATCCGCGCATTTTGTGTGCAGCTTCTCACGGTATTCATTCGCCACCTGAATTTCCAAGTCCTTATCAAGCACCCGGCGGCGGCTGACCTTATCCATCTTTGCCAGCGTGGTATTCTCCCGAATAGGGGCGCTCAGAATCAGGCCGTTGCCTTTGCGATCCTTGGTGACGTATGCCAGCTTGTGATCGATTGCGTCCTGAACGTTGTGCAGACGGACCTCTCTGCCGTCCATCAGCAGCGTTCCGGAGATATTGGCTCCATAGCTTTTTCCAAAAATACTCATTGCAAGCTCGGTGCGGCCCGCGCCCATCAAACCGCTGATGCCGACTACCTCGCCCCTGCGAACATGGAGATTGACGCTGTCAACAACCTTGCGCCCCTCATAAAGCGGATGATAGACAGTCCAATCCCTCACTTCCATTCCAATCTCCCCAATCTGCTGGTGTTCGCGCTTTGGGAAACGGTCTGTCAGCTCACGGCCGACCATTCCTTTAATAATCCGTTCCTCGCTGAAATCGTCCACACCTTTGACCAGCGTTTCGATTGTTGAACCGTCGCGTATAATTGTAATCTTATCCGCAACATAGGAAACCTCATTGAGCTTATGGGAGATGATGATGCAGGTCATGCCCTGCTGTTTAAACTGTATCATCAGATCAAGCAGCTTTTGCGAATCTGTCTCGTTGAGCGACGCCGTCGGTTCGTCAAGAATCAGCAGCCGGACATTTTTTGCCAGCGCCTTGGCAATCTCGACAAGCTGCTGCTTGCCAACGCCGATATCCTTAATCAGCGTGCGGGAGGATTCCTTCAGGCCGACCATCTGCAGCAGCTCATCCGCTTTGTTGTAGGTTTCATCCCAGTCGACGCGTATTTTTCTGCCGCGTTCATTGCCCAGGAACATGTTTTCCCCGATTGTCAGGTATGGGACCAGCGCAAGCTCCTGATGGATGATAACAATTCCCTTGCCTTCGCTGTCCTTGATTTTATGGAACTGGCAGACCTGTCCCTGATATACGATATCGCCTTCATAGCTTCCATAGGGATAAATCCCGCTCAAAACATTCATCAGGGTCGATTTTCCCGCGCCATTCTCGCCGACAAGCGCATGGATTTCACCTTCCTCGACCTCCAGATTGACATTATCCAGCGCGCGGACGCCAGGAAACCGCTTCACAATATTTTTCATCTCAAGCAAGACATTTACCAATTGAATCCCCCTCCTAAATCCGGTAATGAAACGGACGGGCGGAAGCTCAGTTCCGCCCGTCCGAAAACCGCTGTCTGATTGGACGGTTTACTCAGCTTTTTCAAACAAGCTTTAGGCTACGTCCGCTTCTGTGTAATAGCCGCTGTCGATGAGCAGTTCTTTGTAATTGTCAACGGTGCAGACAACCGGATCGCAGAGATAGGATGGGATGACGCCGGTACCGTTATCATATGTTTCTGTGTCGTTGATCTCAGGCTCGGAACCCTGCATAACAGCATCGACCATTTTGACAACCTGGGAAGCAAGGGTACGGGTATCCTTAAACACCGACATATCCTGGTAGCCGGCAACGATGTTCTTGACGTTCGGCTTGTCGCAGTCCTGCCCGGTAATAATCGGCATATTTTCAGGCGTGTATCCGGCCGCAATCAAAGCGTTCTGAACGCCGTAGGCAGTCGAATCGTTTGAGCAGAGAACCGCATCCAGCCTCGTACTCTCCGGGCCGTAACCATTTGAGGTAATCAGGTTCTCCATACGCTTTTGGGATTCCTCCGCCGACCAGTTGGGCGTGGCGCATTGTGCCTTTTCCGTCTGACCGGAAAGTACGACCAGCTTTCCGCTCTCGATATATGGATTGAGGACATCCATTGCGCCGCCAAAGAAGAAGTTGACATTGTTGTCGTCCGGCGCGCCGGTGAACAGTTCAATGTTGAAGGGTCCTTCCGCATTGTCCAGATCAAGCGCATCCTTGATATAGTTGCCCTGAATGGTGCCGACCTTATAATTATCAAAGGTCGCATAGTAGGAAACCGCGTCGCTGTTCATAATCAGGCGGTCATAAGCAATGACTGGGATGCCGGCGTCCTTCGCGCCTTTGAGCACTTCCGTGAGCGCCGAACCATCGATTGAAGCGACAACAAGCGCATCGCATCCGCTGGAAATCATATTTTCAAGCTGTGAAACCTGTGTTGGAATGTCGTTGTCGCCTGCATATTGCAGATCGACCTCGTATCCGGCCGCTTCAAGCTCCGCCTTCATGTTGGTTCCGTCCTGATTCCACCTCTGGAGGCTTTGGGTCGGCATCGAAACGCCGATCTTGCCGCCGCCCGCCACTGTGGACGGCGAACCGCTCTCATCCGCAGGCGCAGCGGAGGCCGCCGGTGCCGTAGAAGCCGCAGGCGCAGCGTTCGAGCTTTCTGCCGGCGCACTGCTGCCGCAGGCTGAAAGTGAGAATACCATAGCGGACGCGAGGATACTTGCTAAAATCTTTTTCATTTCCTTCACTCCTGTTTTTCTTGATTCATATTTAAACCGCTCTCCAGCGGATTGGAAACAGGTTGATCAATATAAATAGCGTAATTGTGCTCGTGCACAAAAATGTTTATAAAGAAATAGTTGCAAAGCAACTATTTCTTTTTGCGCATCTGCCGCTGAAGCAACCTGCTGCAGCATTCCGTGCACGAGCACATAACCTTTTGCATTAAGGATATTGTAAAAATATCCATTTGTCAATTGCTATTTCCTAATTTTGGAGCTTGTTACAAATTTATTTCGTCCCGATTGGACAAATGGACAAAATTTCAGCAAAAAAATCCGCAGCCGGGCTGTAAGCCCGGCTGCGGATTTTTTATTCAGACAGAACCGATTTTTCCGCGTACTGCTTTCCAAACATCATATCATACTGAAGCAGCCAGTGATCGTCAAACCACTGCTCCTGCTCCGGCGTCATCTGCTCCGAGAATGAGCCGTCCGGATTGACAGTAATCCCACGCGAACGCGCGCGGAAAACGTCCATCTCCTGTGAAAGAAATTCAAACATCAGCGGCTTTTCAAGTCCATAGAGATCCATCATCACCGGAGAGATATCGTATGCCGCAACCGTACCAAGGTCGACTGGCTTGTCATAATAATTGCTCCAGATCACCAAAGGCGTACCGTGCAGATTCGGACTGGAAGTGTCGCCCGGCGCAATATAGCCTGTCTTTTCATAAAGCTCATAACCTTTGCCGATGGTGTTGTAATGGTCGCCCCAGAAAACGATGATCGTCGGTTCGTCGACCTTTGAAAAATAATCGACGAGCGTACCGAGCATCTCATCGGCCTCCCGAACGCCGGTTGCAAAATCCTGGAGCTGTAAAAGCGTTTCCTGGGAAATACCGTCGGGTGCGCTTGTAATCTTGACAAGCTCCTCCTGCGGATAGTTCTTCGCATTATAGCCGGAGTGATTCTGCATCGTTACCGCATGGATAAAAAGAGGCCTATCCTGATTTCGCTGTTCATATTCGGAGATAATGCGCCGGCCCATCTCAGCGTCAGAGATCAGACCGCCGCTCCATTCCTCATCGCGCTTGCGCTCCGGATTCACAAAATCCTCCATTGCAACAAACCGATCAATTCCAAGATGCGGATAGGCGGTGTCCCTGCTCCAATATTTACGGTAGAAGCCATGGATGGCCAGCGTATCATAGCCCTGTGTCTTCAAATAAGCTGGCAGCGCGAACATATCACGCGTCACATGCTGCTGATAAGGCTTTGCGCCAAGCGGCAGATGCTCCACGGAATAGCCGGTCAGCGCCTCAAACTCCACATCACACGTCCCGCCGCCGAAGCTGGGCGAATAGGACTTGCCGACTGCCGCTGTCTGCCTGAGGCGGTCGAGCGTCGGCGTAACCGGCTCGCTGTATGTAATGCCCGGCAGCTCATTTACATTCCAAAACGCTTCATCCATAACGAAAATAATATTCGGTTTCTGTTCAGGCTCGGCGGCTGCCGCCGCATAGCTGTCCGCATAACGCGGCGCACGCGGAGCGTTCGCCGAAACCTGTTCAACCAGCTCCCGCACAGTCTGCTCACTGTAGCCGTCGGGGTCTGAAATATCAAGCGCCTGCAAGTTGGAGAGAAATCCTGTGATAACGCCGTGATTTCTGTAATAACGGTTCTGCATCCACATATCCGGCCTGATGCCAAAATAGAGTGTAGCGGCCGGTTTTAAATAGACCCCGAATATGAGCGTCCCCAGCAGAATACAGGAAACACCGCCTGTAATCACACGTCTGCGCCAGCCGCTTGGATTCGCTTTTCTGCGCGGTTCACGCAAACGAAGCGTCAATAAAAATAAAACAGAAAAAATGATAATTGTCCAGATCATGGAGGTCTGAATCTCAATATTTGCCTTTCCAATCACGGCGCTGGCTTCCGCCGCCTGGGATATATCCCACGGCAAAAATGGTTCGCCGCGGATTTGCAGCTTATAGTAGGTAATGGCAGCGGGAAGCCCCCCCACGATACCGGTTGTCAAAACCGCCAGTGAATGAAAGCCTGTAATTCGGCTGACAACAAGATAAGTCAACTGCAAAAAAAGCCATGCTAAAACAAAGCTCCAAAGATGTGCGGAAAGAACGGCGGCGAAGCCGTCCAAAGTACCGCGATGAATCCATTCTGTAGCGAAAAGCGCAATTACCGGAACCGAAAGGGTCGCGGCAAACCGCGCGTCACTGCTTGTAAACGTCAGACCATACACGGCCATCCGTTTTCTTCTTGGTATTTGTACCGCTGACTGGGACAATGCGGACGCCTCCGAATTACAAAAATAGAACGCCGATTTTACAGCGCCTATACATTATAGCTGTTCCGCACGAAATTTGTATGAAAAATCTGAAAACAATTCAATATTGCAAAACATTGACGAAATATGAAAAACCGCCCGTATGCGGATAAACATTCCTCATACGGACGGTCCTCACGATTTTAGAAAAATGCAGAAACACAGTTATCAGTCGACGTAAATTGTGATGTAATCTGTCACACGCTCATATCGTGAACTATCTGGAATAAACCGGAATTTATACTCCTCGCCGTCCTCAACACGCGTGCTCCCTGATTCAACCCATTCGAAATCCCCGGAAATCTCGTCGTCATTGTCGTTATAAGCAGTTACGTTTGAACGCAGATCACGGCGCAGATCGCGCAGACGATCCCCCCTGTCCGCATAGATCTCGTCGATCTCCAGATAAACATTCTCGTCTCCGTTATCATCACCGTCAACACGCACGCGGATGGTTCCGGTGGCTTCATCATATTTACTGCTGTCCGGGATGAAGCGGAACCGGTAATACCGGTTGTTGCGGACCGTTGTACTCTCCGATGTCACCCATTCCACATCGCCGGAAATCTTTCGGTTGTTATAATAGGCCGTGACATTGTCCTCAAGCTCCCCCACCAAATCGCGCAGGCGGTCCCCGCTGTCGGCATAGATCGTCCTGGTGCGGAATTTGATCTTTCCAGAGGACGAATATGATGTGCTGGAACCGCTCTCCACATCGTCAATATTGCCGACCGAGGAGCGCGACGGAATGTTGAGCGTCGCCGAACTGTCAACATTCGCCTTTGTAACATACGCACCATCCGACAGTGTCACCTGTGCAGAAGTTGCCACATTGAGCGTGCCGACATTACCCTGGATCACCACACTAACCGGCGAGTAGACATACATAATTCCTGCGCTGCCGGAAGATCCGACCACCACTTGAACGCTTTTATTCAGGCTGCTGTCAACTGTCAGAGACGACATAACGCCCTGAATCGTTACCGACGTCTGCTTTCCAAGCGTCACGCCAAGATAACGACCGTCCGTTGCGTGGAAGCAAACAAGCAGATCGCCTTCGCCGTCGGTCATGAGCTTCAGATCTGTCGACGACGCCTGATATGTACCGACAACCCGGCCGCCCGAAACAAACGAAATATTTTTTCCTGAAACGGAAACGCTGTAGAGATTGCCGTCCGCCGCATAAGCCAAAACGCCCAGAGCGACTGCAAGGACAAGCGCGACGCAAACTGTCAGAACACGCTTTTTCATACGAATCTCCTTCCCCCTTCACCGTTTTGGAAACGGATCTTTCTTATAGTTTATTATATCACTCCCCGCTATAAAACAAAAGCCCTATTTTCCGCAGTAAAAACCAAAGAAAGGGCGGGAAACACCCGCCCTTTTCCATTCTCTTGACTTTACTGTCACGACCTGCCGAATTCCGCAAGTTTCAGCCATGGGTTTTTTTCCTGCGCCCATCGGATATTCCATTCATCGGTAAACAGCAGAAGATAACGGTCGCGAAAATCCTGAACAAGCTTTGTATCGGAGGTAATGTCAAGCTGTTTCGGATCGAATTCCTCATTTTCAATCCAGCGCAGGTATTGATAGGAAAGGCCCTCCTGCCGGATTTCCACGTTGTATTCGTTTTTCAGCCGGTATTCAAAGACATCAAACTGAAGCGTGCCGACGACGCCGACAATGACCTCCTCCATGCCGGTGTTCGGTTCGTGGAAGATTTGTATGGCGCCCTCCTGTGCAATCTGCATCGTACCTTTAACAAATTGCTTACGTTTGAGCGTATCGGTCTGGCGGACACGCGCGAAATGTTCGGGCGCGAAGGTCGGAATTCCCTGAAACTCAAACTTTTTGTCCGGCATGCAGATCGTATCGCCGATTGAAAAAACCCCCGGATCAAATACGCCGATGATATCGCCCGCATACGCCTCGTCGATGATCTCTCGATCCTGCGCCATCAATTGCTGCGGCTGAGACAGCTTGATCTTTTTGCCGCCCTGCATGTGCAGGACCTCCATGCCTTTTTGAAAGCGCCCGGAGCAAATACGCATAAACGCGACGCGGTCACGGTGCGCCTTATTCATATTGGCCTGTATTTTGAAAACAAACGCAGAGAAACGATCCTCAAAGGGATCGATCACGCCGATGCTGCTCTCACGTGCGAGCGGAGGGGGCGTCATCCTGAGAAAGTCCTCCAAAAATGGTTCCACGCCGAAATTGGTGAGTGCGGAACCGAAAAACACAGGCGAAAGCCGGCCGTGGCGCACCTGCTCCATATCAAAATCATAGCTTGCTCCGTCGAGCAGTTCGATATCATCGACCAACGTTTGACGGTGTATTTCGCCGATCATCTCGCCGAGCCGGGCGTCCTCCAGCGACAGCTCCACTTTCTCCACCTGACGCACGCCATTGGCAGCACCGTCGCCGAGAAACGAAATAATTTCGCGCTTATGCCTGTCATAAACGCCTTTAAACTCCTTGCCGCAGCCGATCGGCCAGTTGACCGGATAGGTACGGATACCAAGCTCCTGTTCGATCTGCTCCATCAAATCAAACGGATTGCGTGCTTCCCGGTCCATCTTATTGACAAACGTAAAAATCGGGATATCCCGCAACAGGCAGACCTTGAACAGCTTGCGCGTCTGCGGCTCAACGCCTTTTGCCGCGTCGATCACCATGACCGCGGAATCGGCCGCCATCAGCGTGCGGTATGTGTCCTCCGAAAAATCCTGATGGCCCGGCGTATCGAGGATGTTGATGCAAAAGCCTTCGTAATTAAACTGCATTACCGACGATGTCACCGAAATTCCGCGCTGCTTTTCAATCTCCATCCAGTCAGAGACGGCATGACGGGCGTTCTTTTTTCCCTTGACCGCGCCCGCGAGCTGGATAGCCCCGCCATAGAGCAGGAATTTTTCCGTCAGGGTCGTTTTGCCGGCGTCCGGATGCGAGATAATCGCAAACGTCCGCCGGCGCTCAATTTCGCTTCTGTAATCCGACAATCCGATTCCTCCAAAATTTGACCGGCGCGCCGCCGCGGACCGGCGCCTGCACGTCAATAAACTTTACACAAAAAACAGGAGCCTTGGCTCCTGTACTCCCCGCAGTATATGATACCATATCCGCAAAGCGGCGTGGTATCATTGCCCATCAAAAGGCGGTTGCCGCGCAAGCGGCGAGCCGCCCGGCATACCCCGGTAAAAAATAACCGCTTTGCGGTTATTTTACCATCTTTCCACGCCACATGCAACTATAATCTTTGGAATGCTGAATCCTCACTCGAAAAAACCGGCCGCCCGGCACAGGGCCGGGCGGCCTGAACGGCAAAACCGTCAGATTAACGGCTTATTGAACAGGAAAAGATCTTCATAATGGCCGTCCTTGAATCGGTAGCCGTTTTTTGCCGTGCCGATCCGTACAAAACCAAGCTTTTCATACAAGCGGATCGCCGCCGTGTTTGAAGATACGACAGCGTTAAACTGAAGTCCAACAAAACCATGCTTCCTGCACATTTCAAGCGAGTGCCGTACGAGCCGCTCGCCCATCCCTGTGCCGCGCGCTTCGGATGATACGCCATAGGACGCGTTTGCTATATGCGCGCAGTGCCCGGCATTATTGGGATGCAGGATATAAAAACCCACGATGCGTCCACCGCTTTCCGCAACGCCTGTAAACGTCTGTGAAGCGAAAAACGCACGCGCCTCCTCCGGTGTAAACGGTGTATCCTGCGGAAAGGCATTGCCCTCCGCCACAACTTCGTTCCATATTTTTGTGACTGCCGCAAGGTCCTTTTCCGTGTACTGCCTGATGGTCGTTTCCAATGGTCTGACCCCTCTCTGTCATGACTGTTTCGCACGGATCGCCAGCGCGCCGCCGTCCATATACACTTCAAGGTGCGTGCCGGGCGCCAGATCGTCCGCGATGATCATACGGGCCAGCATCGTTTCAACCTTTGTCTGCAAAAAGCGTTTGAGCGGACGCGCGCCGTAAACCGGGTCGTATCCCTGATCGACAATATACGATTTTGCCTCCGGCGTCAATTCCAGCGTAAGCTGCTTATCAGACAGCCGGCGCTGCAAATCCGCAACCAGCAGATCGACAATTTTGGTGATCTCCGATTTCTGAAGCGGCTTATAAAATACGATCTCATCGAGGCGGTTAAGGAATTCCGGGCGGAACTGCTGCTTGAGCAGGCCCTCCACCGCGTCGCGCGCCTCCTGGGTGATGTTGCCGGACGCATCGATACCATCGAGGATATACGGCGAGCCCAGGTTCGATGTCAAAATGATAATTGTATTCTTAAAATCGACCGTGCGCCCCTGCGAATCGGTGATGCGTCCGTCGTCAAGCACTTGAAGCAGGATATTGAACACATCGGGATGCGCCTTCTCGATCTCATCGAACAAAATTACGGAGTACGGTTTGCGGCGCACCGCTTCGGTGAGCTGGCCGCCCTCCTCATAACCCACATATCCCGGAGGCGCTCCAATCAGACGGCTGACGCTGAATTTTTCCATATACTCCGTCATATCGATGCGCACGATATTCTTTTCATCGTCGAACAGCGCCTGTGCGAGCGCCTTGGCAAGCTCCGTCTTACCAACGCCCGTCGGCCCGAGGAACAGAAACGATCCGATCGGGCGCCCCTGATCCTGGATGCCGGCGCGTGAACGCAGAATAGCTTCCGCAACTTTGGAAACAGCTTCATCCTGCCCGATGACGCGTTCGTGCAGAATGGATTCCATATTAAGCAGCTTTTCGCGCTCCCCTTCCATCAGCCGCGCCACAGGAATGCCTGTCCAGCGCCCGACAATCCGCGCGATCTCCTCCTCGGTTACTTTGTCGCGCAGAAGCGTCGAATCCTTCTCCGCTGTTTCGGCGCGCTTCTCCTCCTCCTCAAGCTCTTTTTTCAAAGCCGGAAGCCTGCCGTATTTTAGTTCGGCTGCCCGGTTAAGATCATATGTGCGTTCGGCCGCCTCAATATCGGCGTTTACCTGTTCAAGCTCCTCACGCAGCTTCTGCACCTTTGAAATAGCGTTTTTCTCATTTTCCCAACGTGCCTTCATTGCCTTAAACTGCTCGCGCATCTCGGCAAGCTCCTTCTGGATCTCATGCAGATGCTCCTGCGACAGTCGGTCCGTTTCCTTTTTAAGGGCAGCCTCCTCAATCTCATGCTGCATAATCCGGCGCGAAATTTCGTCAAGTTCGGACGGCATCGAATCCATTTCCGTGCGGATGACGGCGCACGCTTCGTCCACGAGGTCGATCGCCTTATCGGGCAGGAAACGGTCCGAAATATAACGGTTTGACAAAACAGCCGCCGCAATCAGCGCCTGGTCCTGAATTTTAACGCCGTGGAACACCTCATAGCGTTCCTTCAACCCGCGCAGGATGGAAATCGTGTCCTCGACGGTCGGTTCGGGGACCAGAACCGGCTGGAACCGGCGCTCCAGCGCGGCGTCCTTTTCAATGTACTGGCGGTATTCATTGAGCGTCGTCGCACCGATACAATGCAGCTCCCCGCGCGCCAGCATCGGTTTGAGCAGGTTGCCCGCATCCATCGAGCCTTCCGTTTTGCCCGCGCCGACAATCGTATGCAGCTCGTCGATAAACAGGATAATCCGGCCGTCGCTCTTTTTAATTTCCTGCAAAACAGCCTTGAGGCGTTCCTCAAACTCACCGCGGAACTTGGCTCCTGCGATCAGAGCGCCCATATCGAGCGAAAAAATGGTTCGGTTCTTGAGGTTTTCAGGCACATCGCCGCGTACAATCCGCTGTGCCAGCCCTTCGGCGATGGCCGTCTTGCCGACGCCTGGTTCGCCGATCAAAACCGGGTTGTTCTTCGTCTTGCGCGACAGAATCCGGATGACGTTTCTGATCTCGCTGTCGCGTCCAATGACCGGGTCGAGCTTTTGCGCGCGCGCCTGTTCGACCAGGTCGGAACCATACTTTTTCAGCGCGTCATATGTGTCCTCCGGCGTGTCGGAGGTGACGCGCGTATTGCCGCGCACGCTCATCAGCGCAGATAAAAACGCATCCTTTGTCAAATTAAACTGCGCAAACAGCCGCTTGAGCGGTTCGTTCGGCATCTCGAGCAGCGCAAGCATGATATGTTCAACCGAAACATATTCATCCTTCATGCGGTCGGCGAGCTTTTCAGCCTGCACGAGCGCTTGGTCGACCTCATGCGTGACATAAATTTTCCCCTGTTCGCGCCCCGGCCCGCTGACGCGCGGCAGACGCTTGACCTCATCACGCGCGGCTTCTGCTACGGCAGCGGGGTCTGCGCCCATTTTCTTAAACATCTGGCCGATCAGGCCGTCCGCCTGCGAGGCAAGCGCGCAAAGCAAATGCTGCTGTTCAATCTGCATGTGGCTGTAATCGGTCGCGATGTTCTGGGCTTCCTGGATCGCTTCCAGCGATTTCTGCGTAAATTTCTGAGCGTTCACTGAACACCCCTCCTATATATAAAAGTGTTTTTAACATATTTAGCACTCTACATATTAGACTGCTAAATATATAGTACCCCTTTCAATCGGAAAAATCAAGTCTAATTTGTAAACTTTAGAGTTTATTTCCTATCTTGTTTGGATGGGCTTTTTTGTAATCAAAAATGCCGATATTTTAAAGGTTTTTTAACTTTTCCAAAATTCAGTTGACGAACGGCTGTTTTTAGGGCTATAGTTAGAAGTGATAAAAATTGAAATATTTTAATAAGAAGGGTCTGCTTATGAAACAATCATTGTCTGCCCGCGTATTGGCATTCGTTTGCGCCTGTGCGCTCTGTGTTCCTGTATTTGCCGCTGAAAGGACGCATACCCTCTCAGAACAATCCGAAGCTGCTCTCGGCGCAAAGGTTTATGACTATGAGCCGATCCGCACCGACCCGGCCGGCCGTTATAAGACGTATGGCAATACTGTCACCGTCGCCGCTTGTGAGCGCGTTTATGACGACGCCGGCAATCTCTACCGCGTGACTGACAGCACGCTGTTTAATGACAGCAGCGCGTTTACCCGTGCGATCAAAACAACGGTCAGCCCGATGTCTGTCGAGCGGATCGAGGCAGCCGGCGGTGAAATCGTCGGCTCCGGCGCGGCGTTTGTCATCACACTTGAGGATTATCTCGTCGACGAGGGCGTGACAGTCGGCTTTACAGTAACCTACACAGCGCAGAAGGATATCAAACTGCCGGTTGTAACGACCGGGAAGAACGCCGGCACAGCCGAAACGCTCGATGTCCGCCGCGGCGCGAAGATCGTATTCAACTACCGTGCGGACATCACCGGCGACGATTTGTCGGCCAGCAGCTATCTAAATCCTCTGCCCGACTGGTACGGCGACGTTGTCACGCTTAAGGACGGCCCCTATGCGGCCGGCGCTGAAGATATCTTTCTTTATCCCAGCAAGGACGGCGACAGCGACTATACCTGGGAGGATTCTGATATTATCGTCGCGGAGCTCAACGGCGGCGACTATACCTATATGTCGAAGCTGTCCACGCGCCGTTCCGACACCGGCCGCGATCACACCGCACCGCTTGGAGAATACTATACGCGTTTCTTTTCAAACTATCCGTCTGTCAGTGGCGCGACATTAACGCTGACAAATCCCTTTCTCACCTTTGACGGCAATGAAACGGTCCCCCATGGAGACGTGCATATCTATGAGGTAACGGAAACCGGCGATCTTCAGGATGTGACAAGCCGTTTTACCTATGGGGCGGATTCAAATGGACGCGGCGCTTTTATCGCCCGTATTGACAAGCTTGGCCGGTATGTTTTTACAGCAAAGCCGGTTGTATCGCTTGACGATCTGAAATAATCAAAGTTAAATTCATTTTTGCTGCCTGGTTATATTTGTAATTTGTTAATGAATTTGTAAAATGAAAAGCGAGGACTCCCAAACGATCAGGAGTCCTCGCTTTTCATTCATACCATCAATTATTTCAAACACATGCAATCCGACCAAGCAAAATATACATACGGCCACCCATCTTCCCCGGCAGGGCAGAATTTAAGCAATACGCACGTAGCCATCGCTGCCGCCCATATGAATACGTATAAGGTGTTCCTCCTGCGCAGCAGCCTCATCGCTGCGATCCCAGAAAAAATGTACCCTGCGTGTCTCTCCAGGAGGAATTTCTGAGTTATTGACAGCTCCTACACCATGATAAATATGAATTCCGCTGCGGCTGCCAGATGCACCGTAAAGCCCCATAGGCGTAAAATGTGTCATATCCTCGTCTTCCATGATAGAACTGCTCAGAGGGCCTTCCACATATCCATCAAATACCCGGCGGCACTCAACAGAACGTAAAATATTTTCTGTTCTGCCAGACAGATTGGTAATGTCCGCAATGATCTCTATGTAGCCGTTATACGAAGATTTGGCGCCCTGGAACATGTAGGTTTCGGGATCGTTGGAGGCAGAAATCCGATCCCCCTGCCGTGCATCTACCAACACCAGGCGGTAATCACCATTTTCGAGTGTATCGCCGGCCTTCAGCATGGGTTCCATAAGCCCCGGGGAAAACGGCAGCGTATATTTTGTACCATCCGCATACAGGCAAAACTGGAACTCACCGCTTTTTTTTGCCAAACGGCGTGGAACCGTCGACACAAAGTACACACGACGGACTCCCGCAGGAACTTCATGAAGCGTCTCACTGGGTAAACACCCGGAGCTATCAGGGATATAGCAGTCCCCTGCATAAAATTTCCCATTTGGCGTAAGGATTCCGGCCGATAACCGGCCCGCGAGTTCCAAATCCCGGTCGGTTTCAATTTCCACCTGCAACACGCTAAGGCAGTTTTTCTCGTTGTCTTCCGGATTGACGATCAGATAGGTGTGAACCCCTATTACTGTGCCAAAAGGCATGAGGCTGTTGAGAAAACCGGGCTGCTCCACACAGACAGAGACTCCCCCTTCCAAATGCAGCGTATCTCCCGCCGCCACCTCCTGCACTTTTGTAAAGGCAGGCTCATCACCCGGCTGCGACGGATTCCGCTCAGCTATTATAGCGATAAGAGCGAGCAGCAGGAAAATTATGGCCAAGGGTATCATACGTGGAGTGCTTGCCATTTCATCCTCTCCTGTAATAAATATTGGGGGAAGTATTCGTTATAGCTGACAACCCCAATGCATAACAACAGGCTATATTCTTTGATTTGATTATATGTCCCGCTCGAATATTTGTCAATCAAAATGGGCCTGCAAGCAGGCCCTCTTTACGTTTTTCACCGGTTTATGCGCCGAGCGCGATAGGCAGGAAGCCTGCGAGGCGGCTCACACGGTAATCACAGCCGACCGTATCGACAGCGTCGTCCGGCGCAAACCAGCAGGTTGCGATTCCCGCGTTCTTTCCGCCGGCCATATCCGAGGTCAATGAATCGCCCATGATAATCGCATGCGCGCGCGAAGGATTGCCGAGCGCAGCAAATACATGGTCAAAAAACTGAGCGCGCGGCTTGGGCGCGCCGATTTCCTGGGAAATGAAGATATCACGGATATAAGGCGCAATGGATGCGCGCGCAAGGCGCGACCGCTGCACCTCGCTGACGCCGTTTGTAACGATATACAGCGGCCGCCTCGCCGACAGCGCCCGGCAGAATTCCTCCGCCCCATCCATTAAAAAGGCCCCTTCCCCGAGCGCGTGCGTATAGAAACGGTTGACCCGCGCGCAATCGGCATGGACGCCGAGAAACGCAAACAGGCTTTCAAACCGGCGCACACGCAAAGCATCCTGGGTGACGGCGCCCTGCTCAAACTGTTTCCAGAGCGCATCGTTGATCTGATGGTACTGTTCAAGCACCCGGCTGTCAAACGGCGCGCCGAACGCCTCGCAGGTGCGCTCCAGCGCGCTGCGCTCGGCCCGGCTGTAATCGAACAGGGTGTCATCCGCGTCGAGTAAAATGATGTCGTATCCCATTTAACCGTCCCTTTCTTTTCCGCGCAAGATAAGCGCGCGTCGCCTGAAATACCTCTTTGGAAAGCAAGACGACTGCGATCAGATTCGGGATGGCCATCAGCCCGTTGAAGGTATCCGATACACTCCAAACGAGTTTGAGGTTTCCCGTACAGCCGATCCATGTCATCACGATAAACAGAAGCTTATACGGCGTCAGCGCACGTCTGCCGAACATGTATTCGACCGCACGGCCGCCATAGCACGACCAGCCTAAAATAGTTGCAAATGCAAAGCAGCAGACCGCAATCGATATGAAAGCGCCGCCAAATCGCCCGAAGCCCGACGAAAACGCCGCAACAGCAAGCTGCGCGCCGTCCCCGCCGCCAAGGTGCGCACCGGAAGTCAGGATTACAAGCGCCGTAATCGTGCACATCACTATCGTATCGAAAAACACCTCAAAAATTCCCCACATCCCCTGCTGGACCGGCTCCTTGACATTCGAAGCGGAATTGATGATTACCGAGCTTCCAAGCCCCGCTTCGTTCGTAAAGACGCCGCGCGCCACGCCGAAACGGACCGCGTTCGCCATTACAGTCCCAGCCGCGCCGCCGCCCGCCGCCCGCAGGCTGAACGCCTCCCGGAAAATGGAGGTGAACGCGTCCGGTATCTGCGCGCGGTTGAGAAAGATAATCACAAGCCCCCCGACTGTATAAAACAGCGCCATAAACGGCACGAGACGCTCTGTCACCGCTGCAACACGCCGCACGCCGCCGAGAATTACGACGCCGGAAACAGTGGCGACCGCAACGCCAGCAGCGGCCGGCGCGATCCGAAACACGTCAGAGAGCGCCCCCGCGATCGAATTGGCCTGCGTCATATTCCCGATACCAAAGGACGCCGCCGCGCAAAACAGAGCGAACAACACAGCTAACCATTTCCAATGCAGGCCGCGTTCGATATACACCATCGGACCGCCCACCCAGTCGCCCGTTTTGCCGCGGTAGCGGTAGAGGTTGCCAAGGACATTTTCGGCGTATTTGGTCATCATGCCGAGCAACGCCGACGCCCACATCCAAAAGACGGCGCCCGTACCGCCGGCGACAATCGCTGTCGCCACTCCGACAATATTCCCCGTCCCGATGGTCCCGGCCAGCGCCGTTGAAAGCGCCTGAAACTGGGAAATTGCATGGGGATCGCGGTCATGCACCTGCCCGCCGCGTACAATCGCGCCGAGTGTGGAACGAATCCACAGGCCGAACCTTCGAAACTGGAAAAATCCTGTTCCGACTGTAAAGTACGCGCCCGCCAACAGCATCAGGACGATCATGGCCGGTCCCCATACAAGGCTGCCAACCCATTCGTTGACCTTTTCGATCCACTGCACCATGCCGTTCCTCCCACGCCGCGCCTGATTTTATTATACCGGCGCGCGCTTTTTGCGTCAATGCGCCGCACAATAAACGCCGAAGGCCGTACCTTCAAAATATCATATGCGCGGCAGCGCGTTTAAAATACCCGAAGCCTTACAAGACAACAGGCTCCTGCCGGACCGGCGGGAGCCTGTTTTAATAGCCGCTGCATCTCTCAAAGCGGGGGCGTATCGCTGCGGTAAGCGCCAAGCAGCAGGAAATCACGCGCGCCGCGCGAGATATCCGCAAGCACATCGCGCACATCGGCATGGCCGATATCGCCTTCAAAGTCGAGATAAAACCGGTAATTCCACAGAATTTCCGGGATCGGACGCGATTCGATCTTGACGAGGTTAATGCGCCGTTCGGCAAAGTGGCGCAGCGTATTGTAAAGCGTACCGGATTCATTGTCAAGCGTAAAAGCAAGACTTACCTTGTCTGCTCCTTCAGGCTCCATCTCGCGTGCAATCACAATAAAACGGGTCGAATTGTTTTGATTATTCTGGATATCCGGCGCAATCACCTCCAAACCGTAAAGCGCGGCCGCACGCGCGCTTGCAATCGCAGCCAGCGCCGGGTCGTTTGCGCGCGCGACATGCCGCGCGCTGCGCGAAGTGCTGTAATAAGGCACATGCTCCCAGGCCGGATGCTGCGCAAGAAATGCGCTCGCCTGTTCGAACCCCTGTTCGTGAGAATAAACGGCCCGCACCGTCTCAAGCGAGGCGCCCGCCGTACCGACCAGATTTTGGCTGATACGCAGGCGGCGCTCTCCGACGATAAAAAAGCCGTAACTCCCCAGCAGATCATAGACCTGTGTGATCGCGCCTGTCGAAGAATTCTCAATCGGCAGAACGCCATAGTCGGCGCGCCCATCCTTCAATGCAGAAAAAACATCCTCAAATTCCTGGCAGGACAGGCTTTCTCGCCCATCACCGAAATAATCAATCAACGCCTGTTCCGTGAATGCACCCGGCGCGCCGTAAAATGCGACGGGTCCTCCAAGCGAATGCGAACGGCGCGGAAACTCCAATGCCCCGATGTCACGCCGCTGCGCCGCGCGGCTGATCGCCATGACTACATTCATAAAACGCTTCGCTTCATCGGCGTAATCTTTGTTGGCAAGGCGGGCGGCCGCTTTGTCCAGAACCTCCTGTTCGCGTCCCGCCTGAAACACAGGCATCCCGCGCGTTTTCTTATACAGCGCCACCTGCCGCACAATATCCATACGCCGCTCAAACAGCAAAATCATTTGCGCGTCAATCTCGTCGATTTCAGCGCGGTATCGTGTCAAATCATCCATACCGGCACCCCACCCCGATCAAAGTTCGCGTCCAACCGCCGACGCGATTGCACGCAGCTCATGCATCAGTTCTCCGAACACAGACGGCTTGATCGATTGCTGTCCGTCGCAAAGCGCGTTGGCCGGATCGTTATGCACCTCAATAATCAGGCCGTCCGCGCCGACTGCGACGGCGGCCTTCGCCATCGGATCGACCATCCACCATTTTCCCGTCGCATGGCTTGGATCGACGATCACAGGCAGGTGACTGAGCTTTTTAATCGCCGGAACCGCCGACAAATCGAGCGTATTGCGCGTATATGTTTCAAAGGTGCGGATACCGCGTTCGCACAGGATGACGTTTTCATTGCCGCCGGACATGATATATTCCGCGCTCATCAGCCATTCCTCAATTGTGGCGGAAAGGCCGCGTTTGAGCAGGATTGGCTTATGTGTATGGCCAAGCTCCTTGAGCAGCTCGAAATTCTGCATGTTGCGCGCGCCGACCTGGATGATATCGACATCGCGGACGAAAATTTCGATGTCATACGGCGACATAATCTCCGTCACAATCGGAAGCCCCGTTTTGGCGCGCGCCTCTTTGAGCAGCTCAAGCCCATCGTATTTCAACCCCTGGAATGCATACGGCGACGTGCGCGGTTTGAAGGCGCCGCCGCGTAAAAACATCGCGCCGGCTTTTTTGACATCTTCCGCAATCCCACAGATCTGCGCTTCACTTTCCACTGAGCATGGACCGGCGATCATCGCAATCCGTTTGCCGCCGATCGAATTGCCTTCTACGGTGATAACCGAAGGGTCCGGATGAAACATCCTGTTGGCCTTTTTGAACGGCTCGGCCACATGCATCACACGCTCGACGCTGCGATTGGCCTCGATCCATGTGTCGTCGATCTTGCTCGTATCTCCGACAAGGCCAAGAATAATCAAATCCTTGCCGATGACAGGATTGACTTCAACCCCCTTTGCAGTCAGCGCATCGGTGAGGCTGTCAATCTCCTTTTGCGGCGTGCCGCGTTTCATAATAACAATCATATCTGTTTCCTCCCTGATTAAGATCGCAGCGGGCCCTATTTTCTGCAATAAAAAAGAGAACCCATTGCGTCAATGAGTTCTCTTGCATTTCTGCTTACAAAGGCCGCAAAACGACCGCACTACTCATCAAACACAATCCGATTTTCACAGCAAAAAAAGCCGGCGCTAAAGAAATAGCCCTGGCTCTGGAAGTTGTAAAATCGATTCTGTTTATTGATGGAATGGTTCATTGCGATTCCCCTTAAACCACGATTGGTTTTCTTTATTATAGCAAATCTGCACAATCTGTCAAGAAATTTTCTGAAATTATGAGCAGCAGTTCTGAAGCTGTTCCTTAATCTCGGCGTAATCTTTGGCATCGGCCAACGCCACCAATGTATCGCCTGCCATAATGACAGTGTCCCCACGCGGGATCAACTCCTGTTTACCGCGCCGCACCGCGACCAGCAGGCAGTTGTGAGGAAGCGTCAGCTCGCTGACGTTTTTTCCGATGACATCCGAATCCTGCCGCACCACCGCAAGCGTCAGAATCTTCTCGCCAGTGTTCTCCGGCTCCTCGATACCCTGGCGGCGCAGGATATTCTCCAAAAGGCTCTCATAAATTGGCTCGGATCTGAGCAGATATGCAACGACATATGCAATGATCGATACTGTTGACAGAGAGAGCATATGTGTAAACGAGCCAGTCATCTCCGCGATCAGGATGATACCTGTGACCGGCGCGCGCACAATCGCGGAAAAGTAGCCAGCCATCGCTAAAATGATGAAATTATTGACCCAGTGCAGTTCCATTCCGCAAAGCTGTACGGCTGCCAGTCCAAATGCTCCGCCCGCATACGCGCCGATTACAAGAAGTGGAAAGAAGATGCCGCCGGGCGCGCCCGATCCAAAACTGACAAGAGAAAAAGCAAATTTTAAAACAAGCAGCATCAGCACGGTATTGAGCAGCAATGTTCCATCATATAGCAATTCAATCATTGCATGGCCGCCGCCAAGCACCTGGGGAACTGTAAAGCCGAGCACACCCGCCAACAGGAAAGGAACCAGCATGCGCATTTCCGGCCGCAGCGGTAATCTGCCATACAATGCCTGGACACGGAGTGTCGCCCAGTTATAAAACGCGCCGAACGCACCGATCAGCATGCCGAGCAGAACCAGAAGCCAGTAATATTGCAGCGGAAGCGCGCCCGTCACATCAAAGTGAAACACCGGCGTCAGGCCAAATACAACTTTCGATACAAAATCGGCCGCGACCGCCGCGGTCATAACAGAGACAAGCGCAGACGCCGAAAAATTCTTATGCAGCTCCTCCAGCGAAAAAAGCATTCCGGCCAGCGGCGCATTAAATGCCGCCGCAAGGCCGGCGCCGGCACCGCAGGTAATCAGATATTTTTCCTCCGTGCGCACGCGGTGAAGCAGACGGGATAGTCCCTTGCCTGCCATCGCGCCAAGCTGGACGGACGGTCCTTCCCGTCCAAGCGACAGCCCGCCAAGAATACACACAGTCCCGCTGACAAGCTTACCAAGAATAACACGCGGCCAACTCTGTGACAAATAGCCGCGTATTTCTCCTCCGACCTGGGGGATACCGCTGCCTGAAATCATCGGCTCCGCTTTGACCATCCAGCCCGTCAGAAGCGCCATGCCGGCCAAAACCACGAACCAAGCAGCCGCCAGCAGAATATTCCCGTGCGCCGCCGCAAAAACTGCACGCATGGCGTCCTCTGCCCATCCCAACATCAGACGGTACACGACCGCCACACCACCGGCGGCAACGCCGACCAATAATCCGTTTAAAACCAAGGCATACTGCATCGTCTGCGCGCTCTTAATTACACGAATGGTATCATTTTCCTGTTGTTGCACGCATATTCCTCCCCACACCAGCTCAATGCTCTCTCAAGCGGAGCAAAGTCATTATCTTAAAAGAATAGCAGCGACCCGCCACACAGATAAGCTGCCATTTGTCTAACGGACATGGGCCGCGCCACGCATTACCCCGGCCATGAGGCTGTGGAATAACTGCTTTACGATTATTATACAGCTATGTCTGGCATCAGGCAAAGAGGTAATTGTAAAAAGGCGGATCAAATATCAGGCTGAGTCCTCCTGCAGCTCCAAAGCGGCAACACTTGAAAGCCCGGAGATCGGCTCATATATTCTGATATTGTCCCCTTCTGGAAACAATTGGACAGTCACAGCATAATTCTTATGGGAAAATGGAATTTTTACCCCTGTTTCCACTGTGCACAGTTTCTGTCCCTGCGCATCAAACACGTCGATCAAAAGAGGCGTTTGTTCATCAAACGAACCGCTTACACCCCAACCGCCTGCGCGGTAGGCCACCATCCATCTCTGATTGTCCGTATCCCATGCGCAGCCAAGTGTAAACCAATCGGGTTCATCAGGCCTATCTCCATAATCAAACGCAAGCTGCTCTGCGGCCGGCGCGGCTGTATCGGCATCATAAATTGTCATGCTACCGATCCGATTGACCAAAAACAAATGGCCGGGACCAAATACCGGAATCGCCGGCCCATCTTCATCGCTTAAATACGTCAGTGTTCCGGTGGCAGCATCTTCAAGCACCAGCTCGCTCCAAAAACCGTCCCCCATGCCGCCGGTTTGCGCGCTCCACAAGATTTTCCGGCCGTCCGCACTCTGCGCAAGCTGTTCCTCAAGCTGTTCATGTGTATACTGGCGCTCCAGGCTGGCGCTTTCCGCTTCAAAGTCGATCAAAACAGACGACGGCCCCGCAGATATGCGGGCGCTCTGCGCCTGCGCGTCCAGTACAAAAGCAACCGGGTCGCTGCCGTCGCGTGCAGCATGGTCCAACTGTACTCCAAATCCTGTGCCAAGCTCAGGCAGAAAAACCGATTTCAGGACCTCCCCTTCGCTCACAAGCCGAACGGTGCGTTCCGGCTCATAGTCGTACAGCGCGAACAGCTCCCCATCCATGCAGACACGCTGTGCCGGCTCCGACCGCACCTCTCCTGTTTCATCGTTGACAAATATATAGGCGGGCCATAAATCGCCCGCATGAAAAGAAATCCAATCCCCCTGATAAGCGCACGGCGCATAATCGAGCACCTCTCCCTCGATGGAATCGGTCATAGGCATAACATTTGTCCTGATCTGACGCAAAGGCATCCCATTCCGATCAAACGTCTGTATCTCTACCCAAGCGTTCTCACGATATATTTGCCATGGATATTCGCCCCGGTACGCCGAACAATTATAGATCGCTGCGAATTGTTCCTTTTCTTCATTCCATACCACCGACGACACTGCAAACGGCCGCTCTGACGGCTCGCGCAGGCGTAAACGCGTTTGTACCGTCCCATCTGGCGAAGCCGCCTCGATCCAGTCCGTTTGAGGCGTTTGTGTCATAAGTGTCTCGCTCGGCATAACCGCTGAAGAAACAGCCGGGGATGAAGCGGCAAGCCGATCTGGCATGACGGACCGCTCCAGACCTGTATCCATGTCCTGCGGCGCAGCGGTGCGCGGTGCGCAGGAGCACAGCAGGCAGGCCGTCAACATGGTTGTGATAAGCCGCTTCATTTATCCATTCCCTCCTGATTATTTTGCAGCATCTCTTTCAGCGCCTTCTCGAATCGCATATCCATTTCCGCCGTCCTTTTTTTGACGCCGCGTGTACGTCCGCCGGCGCGCCGCACCTTCTGCCCGAGGTGGCGTTCAAACAATAAGCGATCCATATTATCAGCGCCATAGATCAGGCCGTCCTGATTAATTGCGCGCGCCCCTTTGCCAAGCGCCATCGCGGCAACGCCGTAATCCTGCGTCACAACGATATCGCCGGCACGCATGAGGTTGGCCAAATAATAATCTGCGCTGTCGCGTCCTGTATCAACAGTGATTACCTGGCTGTAGCCATCGCTGAATATATGGCTCGAATCCAGCACCATCACCACAGCGATTTTATACTGCTTTGCAAGGCGCGTAATCACGGCTTTAACAGGGCAGGCATCCGCATCGACCAGAATCCGCACGCAATCCCCTCCCAAAAGAAAAGCCGCAAAGCAAGTCACTCCGCGGCTTTTCTCGTTGTATCAATAATACTGTATAATTCCTGTGGTGAAAGATCAACTGCATTATAGCGGACAAGTATATCCGCTCCATATAAAACGCCAATGTGGCCGTAATAAGCCTTTTCGTCGCCCGACTCGCTGCTTGGCACCAGACGCGCCTGTAAAATCTGTTCTGTTACATCCTCCGCCGAAAAAGTAGCGTTTCTGCAAATTTCAGTCAGATTTTCAGGGATTGAATCGGCATATGGCTTGGAATAAAGACGAAGATCATATGTCTCCGGCCGTAAGGTATCGACCACATATGTCCGCTCCGCCTCGGTCAGAACAGTGACGCTCAGTTGCAGCTCCTTACCGCCGCCCGGCTGTGAAAACAAAACGGAAACGCCGCTCTCACTTTCGGTTCCATCGGAATAAACCGTCCCAACCGGCGCTTGCACCGGCACATAAGCGCCATAGGTCTGAACCGCACGCGCATCGGAAAGCTCCGGCAACGGAAGGAAATCGCCTGTCAAGGTATCGCTGTCAACAAACTCCGCAGCGCGGCCGGCGCCCACAGCAGGCGCATCAGCAGCTTCATCGGTAAATTCTGTCGGCTCTGCCGCCAAAAGAGGGGCCTCCTCTGAGGCCGGCGCAGCTTTTGGAGCCGCTGCGTCCATTCCCTCCTCCAGATCTTCCGGCAATGCGGAATATCCCGCAATTCCCGCGTCAGCCGCCGGCACGGACGCATCAAACATGGCGGCCTCTGCCGTGGGAGCCGCCGCACCGGCGCTTTGCGGTGCGGCCGAGCGCGACAAGACGTCTCCGCCCTGTCTTGACAGCATCACACCCGCGCCCAACATCAAAACGAAACAGGCCGCAATGCTCACTCCCGCCCGCCAACGGTGTTTTCGGGGCGTGGATGTGGGAAAGGGAACCACATGATTTAACTGTTCACGCAGCACGTCCGCGTCGAGCGAATGCGGAAGGCGAATGCCGCTGCTCAGTTCATCAAACTGGCCGCGCAGCAAATCGATCGATTCCTGAAGCTCTCTGTGCATATCAGAATTCATGGCTCATTCACTCCCTTCCCAATCATTATTTCTCCAACTGCGCACGCAGCTTTTTCAGAGTCCGATGCAGCTTGGAACTGACTGTCCCCTGCGGCGCGCCGAGAATTTCGGCCGTCTCACGCACCGTATATCCCTGCACGACAGCCAACGCCACAATCTGGCGTTCCTGCGGTGAAAGCGTCTCCAATGCAGAAAGCAGCGCCATTTTTTGTGTAGAACGCGTCTCGACACCCTCCCCTTCCTCGGAAAGATCGAGGAAATCGTCAATATCCAATTCATTGCGTCCCGATATATACTGGCCGATTTTGCGCTTGCAGCGGATGGAAAGAATCCGCATAATCCATGGCTTGAAGCTGTTTTCGTCGCGAAGGTTTGCGATGCCCTTATACGCCTCAATAAATGTTTCACTGACAACATCCTGCGCATCATGGGAATTGCCGAGAGAATAGAGCGCAACACGGTAAAGGTCATCGGCAATCTGCCGGTAGACCTCCGCGAAACTGTCCTTATCTCCGCGCCGCGCCTTTTCGACGGCAGCAACATCCACAACCATGTTCTAACCCACCATTTTCATCAAACGGCTCATTGATACAGTGATCAAATTCCTGCATTTTACTGCATCCGTCTGAAAATATTTCACGCAAACCGCCTCTGTATGCGGGCGGCATCCGAGATGTTCTATCAGTATATCATATTTTTCGCCGGTTTTCCACTACAAAATAACCCACAGTCCGGACTGGCCTTCGGCCGTCCACCGGCGATTTTGTATCTGTATGTATCGGGCAGCAACATTTAAAAACACAAAACCGCGCCGGTAAGCGGGCTTTCGCCCGCCGGCCGGCGTGTCAGGCTTCGATGATATCCGTCGGATTTTCAACTGTCAGGATCGCATATACGCAGGTGGTAATAACCGATAAAAAGTTTGCCAGCAGGTTGATCTGCACCTGTGTCAGGTTGTCGCACAGCACATTTGCGACCGTTGCCGCGACAAAAACAAACTGCGCGCCCTGCCCGCTCATCGCCTGCGGGTTTGCCAGACCGCCTGCATTTTGTGGGTTGTTTGCAGCGGCCTTTTGGGTTTCCTGGGCGATTTCGCCGGTTGATCCGGCCGCGGCGACGACGCCAGGCGCTCCTGTTTCCGCCATTGTGCGTCACCTCCTCACACCAGTTTATGCGAAAACGCCTGCGCACGTTAGACGCCCCTCATTTCAAAAAGCGGCCCGGGCTGATGCCCGGGCCGCTTTATTAAGTCGTTTATACCCGATTGCGCGCGCCGATGTCACGGCGCATATGCATCCCGTCAAAACGGATTTTTTCCGCGGCGCGGTAAGCGTGCGCAAGCGCGGACGCGCTGTCCGGCGCGACGCAGGTCACGCCGAGCACGCGGCCGCCAGCCGTTTTATAAACGCCGTCCTCACGCTTTGTCCCCGCATGATAGACGGCCGCGCCCTCGACCTGGCCGTTCGCGTCAAGCCCATCGATCGCAATGCCTGTCTCATATCCGGCCGGATAACCGCCGCTGGCCAGTACAACACAAGCGGCGCTCTCATCGGAAAATTGGACTTCAATCTGCCCAAGGCGCTTTTCCCAGATCGCCTGCATCACATCAAACAGATCTGTCTTTAAAAGCGGCAGGACAACCTGCGCCTCCGGATCGCCGAAACGGCAGTTATATTCGATCACAGCCGGACCCTTCGGCGTGAGCATCAGCCCGAAATAAAGGCAGCCGGAGAACGGGCATCCCTCCGCCTTCATTGCGTCAACGGTTGGCCGGAAGATCGTTTCCATGCATTGCCGCGCGATCTGCGGCGTGTAGCAGAGGTTCGGCGCAACCGTCCCCATGCCGCCGGTATTCGGGCCCTGGTCGCCGTCAAACGCCCGCTTATGATCCATGGAGGACACCATCGGCACAACCGCTTCGCCGTCGCAGAACGCCAGAACGCTGACCTCCGGGCCAGTCAGAAACTCCTCAATGACAATCTGATTACCGGAGGCGCCGAATTTTTTATCCTCCATGATGGAGTGGATCGCTTCGGCAGCTTCGTCAAGCGTATTTGCAATGACCACGCCCTTGCCCAGCGCCAATCCGTCAGCTTTAATAACAATTGGGAATTCATTTTTACCGGTAACGAACCCAAGCGCCTCGGACGGATTTGTAAACGTATGGTAATCTGCCGTAGGGATACCGTACTTTTTCATCAGGTTCTTTGCAAACACCTTGCTGCCTTCAATCCGCGCCGCCGCCCGGTTCGGTCCGAAGGTTGCGATCCCGGCTTTGTTCATCGCGTCAACCATGCCCAGCACAAGCGGATCGTCCGGCGTGACGACGCAGAAATCGACGCCGCGCTCCTTTGCCAGCGCGACCATCCCTTCGATGTCCGTCGCCTTGACCGGCACACATACGGCGTCGGCCGCAATGCCCCCATTGCCGGGCGCGCAGCAGACCTCCGTCACTGTAGGGTTTTCACGCAGCTTGCGGATCAGCGCATGTTCGCGGCCGCCGCCGCCGACCACCAGAATTTTCATCGCAACCCCTCCCGTCAATGATGGAACAAACGGATGCCTGTAAACGCCATCGCAATGCCATATTTGTCGCATGTCTCGATCACATTGTCGTCGCGGATCGAACCGCCCGGCTGCGCGATGTAACGCACGCCGGAACGGCGCGCGCGTTCGATGTTGTCACCAAACGGGAAAAACGCATCGGAACCGAGCGAAACGCCGTCGAGCCGGTCAAGCCAGGCGCGCTTTTCCTCGCGCGTAAGCGGTACGGGCCGCTCGGTGAAGAAATTCTGCCACGCACCGTCCGCCAGCACATCGTCGCTGTCGTCAGAGATATATACATCGATCGTATTATCGCGGTCCGGGCGGCGGATATCGGGTTTAAACGGGAGCGCAAGCACGCGTTCGTGCTGGCGCAGCCACCAGTTGTCAGCCTTCTGACCGGCCAGCCGCGTGCAGTGCACACGGCTCTGCTGCCCGGCGCCGACGCCGATTGCCTGGCCGTTTTTCGCATAGCAGACGGAGTTGGACTGCGTATACTTGAGCGTAATCAATGCAATCAGAAGATCGCGCTTCGCATCATCCGGAATTTCCTTGTGCGCTGTTACGACGTTTTCAAGCAGCGTCCTGTCGATTACAAGCTCGTTGCGCCCCTGCTCAAACGTCACGCCGAACACATCCTTATGCTCCACGGGCGCGGGGACATAATCCGGATCGATCCTTACAATATTATAGCCGCCGCGGCGCTTGCCTTTGAGGATTTCGAGCGCCTCGTCCGTATAGCCGGGCGCGATGATACCGTCGGAAACCTCACGTGCGAGCAGACGCGCCGTCTCTGCGTCACAAACGTCGGAGAGGGCCGCCCAGTCGCCATAGGACGACATGCGGTCCGCGCCGCGCGCGCGCGCGTAAGCGCATGCGACAGGCGAAAGCTTCAGATCGTCGACAAAGTAAATCTTTTTTTCAACCTCTGACAGTGGCAGCCCCACCGCCGCGCCCGCCGGGCTGACATGCTTAAAGGACGCCGCCGCCGCAAGTCCCGTCGCAGCCTTCAGCTCACGTACAAGCTGCCAACTGTTGAGCGCGTCGAGAAAGTTGATGAAGCCGGGTTTTCCGTTGAGCACCTCAACGGGAAGCTCCCCCTGCTGCATAAAGATGCGCGCCGGCTTCTGGTTGGGATTGCAGCCATATTTCAGTTCCAGTTCCCTAGGCATAACCGCTTTCCTCCTATTTGTTTTTGTTGACGATGCGCGTCTCGTGCCTTCCTGTCGCGACATCGATATAGCGCACAAAGAGCGACACCTTGTTTTCGTTGTTAAGGCTGTCCCACAGGCAATCTGTGAACGTGCCTATGCCGCCTTCAATCGCGACGCGCTCCGGCTCGCCGTCAAAGGACGGCAGAGGATTTCCGTCGCCGCGATACGTGTGCAGAAAATGGCCCTCGCCCGCGACCGGATTTTCATATTGGTAGAAATACCGCCGCGTCGAGTCCGGATTGCCGTCCGCGCTTTTGAGAATCGACAGGCGGTAGTCGAAACCGTGCAGCAGCCCCGAGATGCGCGGCGTAAAGTTCGGCTTGTCCGGCTCAAAGGTGCGCGTGCGCAGCGCGTCCGCAAACGATTTGCCGCTGGAAAGGAAACTGTAAATCGTATCGGTCTGATCGCCGTTTGTAACGATGGTGTCGCCGCCTAGCACGCGCACCGGCGCGTAGATGATCAGCGACGGGTCGCTTAGTTTTGCGGGATCAAACGCCTCTGTGCGGATTCCCTCGCCGTCCGCGACAAACACGCGGTTGCGGCTGTTTTCGCTGCGTCCCATGATAAAATATGCCGCAACGGCGTATCGTCCGTCCGCGCTGCGTCCAAGAACAATGCCGCGGCCCGGATATGGATTTTCCCGCAGCAGACGCTCCAGTTTTAAAAGCTCCATTTTATCGCTCCTCCACCGCGTCCTGGCAGACCAGCTCGGCCGCCTGTGGCAGCAGCACCCATTCGGCCTGCTCCATTACGCGCTTTTGCAGTATTTCCGGCGTGTCGCCTTCAAGAACGTCGACCGCTTTTTGCAGAATAATCTGGCCGCCGTCCGTAATTTCATTGACAAAGTGAACCGTCGCGCCCGTCACCTTGACGCCGTAATCAAGCGCGGCCCGGTGTACGCGCAGCCCATAAAAGCCGTCGCCGCAAAACGATGGGATCAGCGACGGATGCACATTGATGATGCGCCGCGGATACGCCTTAACGACCTGCGGCCCCAGGACATACAAAAATCCCGCCAGCACCACAAGATCGGCGCGCGCATCGGCGAGCGCCGCAAGCAGCGCCGTATCAAATGCAGCGCGCGTTTCATAATCACCGGGACAAAGCACCTGCGTTTCAATCCCGGCGCGCGCCGCGCGCGTCAACGCGAACGCATCCGGCTTCGAACTGATGACGCGCACAATCCCGCCGCTTTTAAGCACGCCGCTGTGTTGCGCGTCAATCAGTGCCTGCAAATTAGACCCGCCGCCGGACACCAGAACGACGATGCGCTTTAACACAGCTCAACGCCCCTTTCGCCGTCGTCGATATAGCCGATCACCTTGGCATTCTCTCCATTTTCAGTCAAAATCGAAACAGCGCGCTGCGCATCGTCCTTTCCGACAATCAGCGTCATGCCCACACCCATATTAAAAGTGTTGTACATATCGCGTTCAGGGATATCCCCTGCTTTCTGGATCAGTTCAAACAGCGGGTGGCGGTCGACGACGCGCTTGCAAATTATCGCGCGCCTGCCTTCGGGCAGCGAACGAGGGATATTCTCATAAAATCCGCCGCCGGTGATGTGCGCGACCGACTTGACGGCCAGCGCCTTCATAACAGCAAGCACAGGCTTTACATAAATGCGCGTCGGCGCAAGCAGCGCCTCGCCGAGCGTCATGCCCAGATCGTCATACCGCTGCTGCAAAACGCCGGGGCGCTCCACATCGAACACGCGGCGCACAAGTGAAAAACCGTTTGAATGGACGCCGCTTGAAGCGATTCCAATGATTGCGTCTCCGGGCGCGACGGAGGAGTGATCAAGGATGCGCGCACGGTCGACCGCGCCGACGGCAAAGCCCGCCAGATCGTATTCGTCCGCAGCGTAAAAGCCGGGCATCTCAGCCGTCTCGCCGCCGTTTAAAACGCAGCCGGCCTGCACGCAGCCCTCCGCAACGCCCGCCACGATCGAAGCGATCTTTTCCGGTACATTCTTGCCGCATGCAATATAATCAAGAAACAGAAGCGGCTTTGCCCCGCAGCAGATAATATCGTTGACGCACATGGCCACGCAGTCGATACCGACCGTATCGTGCTTATCCAACAAAAAGGCAATTTTCAGCTTGGTGCCGACCCCGTCCGTCCCCGCGCAGAGCACCGGATGCGGCATATCGGATAAATCCAGCTCAAACAGGCCGCCAAAGCCGCCCAGGCCACTGAGCGCGCCCTTTGTCATTGTGCGCGCCACATGCGCCTTCATCAGCTCGACCGCCCGATAGCCTGCCGTCACATCCACGCCGGCGGCCTTATACGATTCCGAATAACTGTTTTCCATCATCTGACACCCCGTTTGTCCCTGTCGCTGATTTTACATTCGAATTTGTCCTTCGGCAGCTCCCCCGGCACATCGACCGGATATTCGCCTGTAAAACACCCGACGCAAAAACCGCAGTTTGCGCCCTCGGCGATCGCCCGAACGCCGTCGACGCTCAAATAATGCAGCGAATCGACGTCGATCGATTTTGCGATCTCGGGGATCGTCATCCGGCAGGCAATCAGCTTGTCGCGGCTGTCGATATCCGTACCGAAATAGCACGGATTGCGGAACGGAGGCGACGATACCATGAAATGGACCTCCTTCGCGCCAGCCTCGCGCAGCAGCTTTACGATGCGCCCGCAGGTTGTGCCGCGCACGATGGAATCGTCGATCAGCACGACGCGTTTATCACGCACCGTCTCATCGATCACATTCAGCTTGATACGCACGGCGTCCTCGCGCTGGCCCTGCGTCGGCTGAATGAAGGTGCGCCCGACATAGCGGTTCTTGATAAAGCCAACGCCGTATGGAATTCCCGATTCCTGCGAAAAACCGAGCGCCGCGTCAAGCCCGCTGTCCGGAACGCCGATTACAACGTCCGCCTCAACCGGATGCTCACGGTACAAGATGCGCCCGGCGCGCTGGCGCGCCTCATGGACGCTCACGCCATTGACAACCGAATCGGGCCGCGCAAAATAGACGTATTCGAATACGCAGAAGCTGCTCTTGCCGCCGCAGTGGGTACGGATGCTGCGCAGCCCGTCCTCATCGGCGACAACAATCTCACCTGGCTCCACGTCGCGCAAAAAACGCGCGCCGATGCTGTCGAGCGCGCAGCTCTCGGACGCAAAGACATAGCCTGTTTCAGTTGTGCCAATACACAGCGGCCGAAATCCGTTCGGATCGCGCGCGGCAATCAGCTTTTTCGGCGACATAATCACAAGCGAATACGCGCCCTTGATCGTATGCATCGCCTTGGCGACAGCCTCCTCGATGCTCGGCGATAAAAGACGCTCGCGCGTGACAATATAGCTGATAACCTCGCTGTCGTTCGTTGTATGGAAAATGGAGCCGTTGTTTTCAAGCTGACGGCGCAGTTCCAGCGCATTGACAAGATTCCCATTGTGTGCAAGCGCCATCGCGCCCTTACAGTGGCGCACAACAAGCGGCTGCGCATTGATGGCGCTTACGTTTCCAGTGGTTGAATACCGGCAGTGGCCGACCGCTATATTGCCGCAGCCAAGGCGGTCGAGCGCCTCCCGGCTGAACACCTCGGGAACCAGTCCAACATCCCTGTGGCAATTGATGACGCCGTCGTCGTTGACAGCGATCCCGCAGCTTTCCTGACCGCGGTGCTGCAAGGCATACAGCGCGAAATAGGCGCTCGTCGCCACATCGGCGCGCTCCTTCTCATAGATCCCGAAAACGCCGCACTCCTCATGCAATCCATTCAGCAACATGCATTCCTCCCGCGCTTATTCCCCGAGCAGACGGCGCATCACCTCGTGATAAGCGCCCTCGACGCCGCCCATATCGCGGCGGAAACGATCCTTATCCAGCTTTTCGCCGGTCCTGCTGTCCCAAAAACGGCAGGTATCGGGCGAAATCTCGTCGGCGAGAATGATTGTGCCGTCGGAGGTTTTTCCAAATTCGAGCTTAAAATCGATCAGCTCGATATTGAGATCCTTAAGGTACGCCGACAGCAGCTCGTTGATGCGCAGCGCGTAACCGGCAATCGTGGAGAGCTCCTCCGGCGTGGCCAGTTCCAGAGCGAACACATGGTAGTCGTTGATCATCGGGTCGCCAAGCTCGTCGTCCTTGTAGCTGTATTCCAGCACCGTCTTTTTGAGCTTCGTACCCTCCGGCAGGCCGAGACGCTTGGAGAGCGAGCCGGCCGCGATGTTGCGCACAATCACCTCAAGCGGCACAATCGTCACCTTTTTGACAAGCGTCTCGCGGTCTGACAGCTCCCTGATCAGGTGCGTGGGGATGCCTTCTTTCTCCAGCATACGCATCAGGTGGTTGGAAACGCGGTTATTGATTACGCCCTTTTCAGCAATGGTCCCCTTTTTCTGCCCGTTGAAAGCCGTGGCGTCGTCCTTGTAGGAAACGATATATGCCTCCGGATCGTCCGTTTTAAAAACCTTTTTTGCTTTGCCCTCATAGAGCTGTTCGAGCTTTTCCATTTTTACCTCCACTGTGCCTTTCATATTTTCCTTTCAAGCCCGCCTGTCAGCAGAGCTGTTCACGCAGCTTCTCGTCCTTTTCCGCCACCTTGCGGCGCATCTCCTCACGGCGCACGGACAGCTTGTAAGCGATCTCCGCATCCGTGATGCCGATGATCTGCGCGGCCAAAATTGCCGCGTTCTGGGCGCCGTCGATCGCGACCGTCGCAACGGGGATGCCGCCCGGCATCTGCACGGTTGCCAGCAGCGCGTCAAGCCCGTCGAGCGCCGACGATTTGATCGGGATGCCGATCACCGGCAGCGTCGTATGCGCGGCGAGCACGCCGGCCAGGTGGGCCGCCTTGCCGGCGGCGGCAATGATGACCGAAAATCCGTTTTCACGCGCGCCTGATGCGAAGGCGGCGGCCTCCTGCGGCGTCCGATGCGCGCTGATCACGCGCGCCTGTACGCCGATCCCAAAGCTTTTGAGCGTATCGATTGCGGCGCGCACCACGCCCAGGTCGCTGTCGCTGCCCATTACGACCGCAACTTTTTTCTCAGCCATAATCAGATCGTCCCTTTCCATCGGCGAAAACCGCCATTTTCTGTAAATGAAAACAGGCTGCGATTGATTCGCAACCTGCAAAAACCCTGTGGATGTCGATGGACCGCCAAACCGGCGGCGGCGCATCCGCTCCGATTTTTCTGTCCGCAGATCTGAAAGCGCCGCATTCCACCGCCACCTCCCGCAAAAAGATACTTCCAGTTTACATGAAATCCCGACGCATTTCAATTGAAAATAAAGGGATTTTAAAAGATTGGAGACATCTTTGAAAATGCGTTTGCGTCTGTACCCGATTTTGTAAACTAATACCACTTGTCATACTATTTTACCGTCCGACAAACGCGCATCAAGATGCAATTTGACCGGATAAAAGGCAAGAAATGTAAGCGCCTCCGCAGCGAACAGCGCCAGCCATACGCCTGTAAGTCCCCACAGAGACGAAAAAATCCGCAGCGCGGCATATACCAGCACAATACCGCGCAGTACGGCGACCAGCGCTGTGATACGCGCATGCTCGGTGGATTGGAAATAGTACATCAATATGGTGTTAAGTCCGGTAAACGGCAGGGACAAAAAGTACAGGACAACGGCAGGCGCGCCCATGGCTATGATCTGCGCGTCGCTTGAAATAAACAGTGTAATGATCTGCCCGGGAAAGAGTACAATCAGCCCAAACACCACCAGAGAAAAACTGAGCGCCGTAAGCATGGCAAAACGATTGACCGTTTTCATGCGGCTATATGTGCCGCTGCCATAACTGATGCTGATGATTGGCTGCGCGGCCTGCGCCATGCCGTTGAAAATACCCTTGCCGACATAACCAATGTTGGAAATGATTGAAAAAATAGCGACGGCTGTTTCACCGCTGACACGCAGCAGCGTGAGATTGAACATCAAAATCACGAAACCGGACGATGTTTCCAGCACGCCGGAACCGGCCCCGTTGCGCACCATACGAGCAAAAAGACGCGGCGAAAAAAAGCGCCGGGTAAAATGGACCTGATTATAATGCCGCAGAAAATGCATACTCAGCAGCAGGCACGTTACAACCGGCCCAATAATTGTCGCAAGGCCGGCGCCGAACGTTCCCATGCCGAGCGGCAGCACGAACACATAATCGAGCACAATGTTCAATATGTTTCCTGTAGTGGCGGCAACCATCACAAGGCGCGGGTTCCCGTCGCTGCGCACAATGACGCACATGGCGCTTGAAAGCATATAGATGAAACTGAACGGACTGATCGGAGCCAAGTATCCGACCACGTGACCGACGATTAAATCAGTCGCGCCAAACAAATAGGCTATCTCACGCAGAAAAAGCGTACCAAAAACGGACAGCAGCGCCCCCAGAATCAGAACCGTCACAACCGCCATCGTAAATACGCGGTCGACATTCTCATCCTCGCCGCGGCCCCGGCATACGGAGATCGTTGTCGCAGCGCCCACGCCGACCATGATGGAAAAGGTTGTGTAAACCGTAAATATCGGCAGCGCAACATTGAGCGCCGCCAAACCATCCTTGCCGACGCCAAGACCGACAAAAAAAACATCGGCCAGACAATAGCAGCAATGCGCTACCTGCCCGATGATTGTCGGGACCAGGTATCTGAAATATTCCGAACGGATTTCGGCGCGCTGGGCGCGCGCCGCGTTTTTTCCTGTCATGAACTCTGTCTCCCCTGTCAGTTTCAAGGCCGTCTGCAAAATCAGGCCACCTTTATACCGGCGCATCCTTTACAATCGATTTATTTTTCCAACCACCGGAAAAAAAACGCGCTCCGGAGATCACAAGTCCAACGGTCCAGCCCATCGGGATTGACCACCAGATCGCGGCTTCACCCATCACAGCCGCCAGAAGATAGGCCGCCGTCACGCGTGTGAAAAAATTCATCAGCGTGCTTGCCATAAAGACGCGCATATCGCCCGCGCCGCGCAAGACTCCGTTAAAGTCGCTCATAATCCCCATCACTACATAAAACACAGACACGACCGTCAGATATCCAACCCCTGCCCGGATCACCGCCGCATTCGAAGCCGTGTCGACAAACAGGCCGACAAACTGCGCGCCAAACAGCCACAGCACAAGCGTCGTCAGCCCGCCGATTGCCACAGTCAGCAAAATGGCGGTGCGAAGCCCCCGCTGGGCGCGTTCCGGTTTTCCTGCGCCGATGTTCTGCGCCGTAAACGATGAGACGGCATTTCCGACATTGAGCATCGGCATAATGGCGATGCTATCAATTTTGGTCGCGGCCGTATAGCCGGCGATGACAGCCGGCCCATAGCGGTTGACAAGCGCCTGTACGAACAAAAAGCCCATCGATACAATCGATTGCTGGACAACCGACGGCACGGCGATCCGGCAGATATGCCGCAAACGCGCCGCCTCAAATAAACGCGGGCGCCCTTTGCACTTAATTGCATACAGACGGCGCATTAAAATGGTCAGCGCCAAAACTGAAGCCGCCGCCTGAGCGATCAGCGTCGCCCAGGCGACGCCTGTCACGCCCATCGCGCAGCGGATCACAAATGCTAAATCGAGTCCAATGTTGAGCGCCGAAGAAAACGCAAGCAAATAAAGCGGCGTGCGGCTGTCTCCAAGGGCATTGAACGCCGCTGTCGCGGTGTTGTACAAAAACATGAATAAAACGCTTAACACATAAATCCGCAGATAATCGCACGCGTCGGCATAGATATCCGCGGGCGTATCCATCAGACGCAGCACAGGCCCGCAAAGCGGCAGGCCAACCGCCATGAGCAGCACGCTTGCCGCCGCCATCGACGTCAAAGCTGTGAATACAGAGGATTTCATTTCCAGGCAGCGTCCCGCGCCATAAAACTGCGAAATCACAACCGAACAGCCGATAGACGCGCCCGTTGCAAATGCGATGAACAGGAAGGTAAACGGATATGCAGCTCCGACCGCGGCAAGCGCGTCGGGACCGACAAAGTTGCCGACCACAACAGAGTCGACGATATTATACATCTGCTGAAAGATATTTCCAAAGATCATCGGCAGCGCAAATCCTATGATGATTTTTGACGGGCTTCCGACCGTCATATCCCTGACCATCCATATTCCTCCCGTCTACATCTCTGTGTACATGCTGTACAGACGATGATACAGGCCGCCCTTTTCCATCAATTCGGCATGTGTCCCCTGCTCCGCGATGCCGTCCTCGGTCAGGACAAGGATCAGCTGCGCGCCGCGGATCGTCGTCAGGCGGTGCGCAATTGTAAAGGTCGTCCGTCCGCGGGCAAGCTGCTCAAGCGACTGCTGTACAATGCGTTCGCTCTCATTGTCAAGCGCGGAGGTCGCTTCATCGAGAATCAGGATCGGAGGGTTTTTCAAAAATACGCGCGCAATGCTGATGCGCTGCTTCTGTCCGCCGGACAGGCGCGCCCCGCGCTCCCCGACATAGGTGTCGTACCCGTCCGGAAACTCCATAATGAAATCATGCGCGCCGGCCAAACGCGCCGCCTCGGCAACCTCCTCGCGCGTTGCGCCGGGACGGCCATATGCAATGTTCTCATAAACACTGCCCGCAAACAGGTAGACGTCCTGCTGCACAACGCCTACATTGCGCCGCAGCGAATCGAGCGTCAGGTTGCGGATATCCTTCCCATCGATCAGAATACGGCCCGCCGTAACGTCATAAAACCGTGGGATCAGATTGCAAAGCGTCGATTTACCGCCGCCGGACGGACCGACCAGCGCCACGCTATCGCCAGGATGTACATGCAGATTGATATCGGAAAGCACGCAATGCTCGTCGTCCGAATAATGAAAACTAACATGCTCAAAAGCGATATCGCCATGGACATCTCCAAGCGGCAGCGCCGCCGGTGCGTTTTTGATATCGACCGGCGCGTCAATGACCTCGATAAAGCGTTCAATCCCGGTCATGCCGCGCTGGAATTGCTCAGTAAACTCGACAATGCGCCGGATAGATGTAAGCAACGCCGTCACATACAGAAGATACGCCATCAAATCGCCGGCTGTAATCCTGCCGGCGATCATGAACAACGCGCCCGCAACAAGCACCGCCACGTACATCAGGCCGTCAAAAATACGCGTCATGCTGTTAAAGCCGGCCATATAAAAATACTGCTCCTTTTTGATATCAAGGAACCGCCCGTTGCCCTGGCTGAATTTTTCCTCCTCAATGGATTCGTTTGCGAAGGATTTGACGACGCGCACGCCAAGCAGGCTGTCCTCGACCTGCGCGTTCAGCTCGCCGATCTGGTTACGCGATTTTTTAAACGCGCGGCGCATACGCGTATTGAAATACATTGTACACAGGAGCATAACCGGCAGCAGAGAAAAGATGATCAGCGTGAGGAGAAGGTTTGTGTTCGCCAAAATTACAAATGACACAACGATTTTCAGCGCCGCGATAAAATATTCTTCCGGACAGTGGTGCGCGAACTCCGTCACATCGAACAGGTCGCTTGTAATACGCGCCATCAGCTGGCCAATCTTTGTATGGTCATAATAGGAAAACGGCAGCTTCTGCAAATGCTCAAACAAATCGCGGCGCATATCTGTTTCGATATAAGCGCCCATCACATGCCCGATATTCTGCATGTAGTAGTTGGCCGCCGCGTCGATGATACGCAGCACCAGATAAAGCCCCCCGATTTTCAGCACAAGCGCGACAGTCAGGCTTGCCATATCGTTCATGCCGCGTTCCGTGATAAAGCGCACCATCAGCGGCAGCACCAGCTCGCAGACCGTCGTCAGAGACGCGCAGAACAAATCAAGCGCCAACACCCCTCTGTACTTTTTAAAATATGGAGCAAAACGCCGCAAAAGCGTACTTGTTTTAATTTGCCGGTTCAATCTTCTTCCTCCCTCCATGAACTCAAAGCCGTAATTATATATTATAGCACAGATAACCTTCGAAAGCTACGTATATTTTCCACATAAAGAAGCGCCGGACAGTGCTGTCCGGCGCTTCTTTATTTTATTGTTTACGCATTCAGTTCGTTGTACTTTTCACGCACGGCATGCGCAAGCTGCATCGAGCAGGAGGTCGTGTTGCTGCCGCAGGTGATATTGCTGAAATACTGTTCGATCTGCGAAACAGTCATTCCATTCACGACAGCACTAAGCGCCTTGAGATTGCCGTCGCAGCCATCTGTAAATTTGATGTTGGTCACAATGTCGCCGTCGAGATCAAATTCAAGCTTCGACGGGCAGACGCCCTCTGGTGTGTATTCACAATGCATACGGATTCCTCTTTCCTGTTTAGATTGATTGTCAGGCTGCCTTTTGTTCAGCCCTTGGACTTTGATTTCTCCTGCTTGAGGCTCATGTCTTGATAAGCCTTCGCGTCAAAGGTGCCGACACGTTTGTCAACGATCAGAGCATTGACAATCGATCCGGTAACATTCAGCCAGGTACGGCCCATGTCGATCAGTGGATCAATCGCAAGGATCGGGCTGACCATCGCGAACGAGGAGGCCATTCCGACGCCGGACAGGCCGACCGAGGCGGCCATGGTCGCGGTGCCCGGGATACCGGCGATGCCGAGAGAACCAATTGTAACAACAATAATCGTCATAACAATCAGCGTCACATCAATTGGCGTGCCGGTGACGTTGGCAACATAGATAATAAGCAGCGACGGGAACACGCCGGCACAGCCCTGCATACCGGCGGTCGTGCCGAAACCGGCCACAAAGCTGGCAGTACCCTCATCGACGCCGAGACGCTTGTTAAGCGTTTCGATTGTCATGGGCAGGCAGCCGACGCTGGAGCGGGATGTAAAGGCCAGCAGCATGCACTCAACCGATTTTTTCAGATAGAATACCGGATTGATGCCATGAACCGCCAGCGCGGCCAGCTGAATCACAAATTGAATTGCAACCGCCAGATACAGCACGATGATAAATTTTCCAACCTCGATAATGCTCGCGACGCCTCTCTGCGCAATGGTGTTGGCCAGGAGCGCCATCACAGCAAACGGCATATAATCAAGGATTAAATTCGCCATGTTGATCATCGTCTTGTGAAAGCCGTTGATCACATTGAACATCGGCTCGCCGAACTGCGGAAATTCCTTGCCGACCCACCAGGCCGCATAACCGAAGACAGCGGAGAAAATCACCAGTCCGATGATATTGCTGTTTACCATGCCGGTGACAATATTCGCCGGAATCAGACCGCGCAGCGTGGAAACGATGGATGAAACCTCTTTAATTTCAGCGGTGCCCTCCGCAACGCCGCCGGCGCCAATATTAAAAACCATCCCGAGCACCACGCCGACGACCGCGGCGATGGCAACCATAGTCATTGTGGTGATGATGGTCACTTTTACAAGCCGGCCCATATTGCGGCCTTCCTGCATGTTAATGATAACCTGTGTGATCGACACCATAACAAGCGGCACGACCAGCATCTTGATCAGGTCGATAAAGCCGTTGCCAAACAGCGAATACCAGGTCGTTGTCTCGCTGACAAACGTAACCTCCATCGGATTGTCCGGAAATCCGGCGACCACCTGGATGACAAGGCCAAGCACCAGACCGATGCCGGTTCCGATCATAACAACCGCGGCAAAATCCATATGCTTTTTCCGGTACAGCACATGAATCAGGTAGAACAGCGCCGCCAGCACAATCAAAAATAAGATTGTTTTCACATCGCTGATCATCAGGAAATTCTGCAAGAACGCATTACCCATATCAAGTCCTCCTCTTTTTCAGCTTCATAGCTGGACTCTGACCGGCTTCTGCGGCACACATCGCAATACGCCGGCCCTTCCCTCAAAAGCCACCACATCAAAGCTGTCCGGTGCATTTATTTTTCAATCATAATATTCAGGATTTCAATATCTGTGGCCTTCATTCCTTCACGGCCAACCCTGCCAAGGCTTTCGATCGTGCCTTCGACATCATCCTTGACAAGCCCTTCGCCAGCGCGGAATGTCTTGGAGTTTTCTGTCATGCAATGTGCCATCACCGCCGCGTCCACCGCCGACGCAATCTTTGCCGCGCACGATGACTTGGCGCCATCGCAGACAATTCCCCCGACATTCGCGATTGTATTGGTAATTGTCATCGACACATCGTCCAGATCGCCGCCATACAAATATGTGATTGCCGCGCCGCTTCCACAGGCCGCGCTGACCGCGCCGCAGTACGCCGACAGGCTGCCGATATACTTTTTCTGATGGATCGAAATCAGATTGCTGACTACCAGCGCCCTGTAAAGCTTTTCACGCGAAACGCCAAGCTCCTTGGCATATTCAATCACCGGCAGCGAAACCGTCATGCCCTGATTGCCGCTTCCGGAATTGATGACGACCGGGAGCGAACAGCCGCCCATGCGCGCGTCGCTCCCCGCCGCAGCAGCGGCGCGCGCGCGGATTTTGACGTCGCTTCCATAATACTTGAGCAGCGTTTTGCCAACCTCCGCGCCATAATCGCCGGAAAGCCCTTCCTTTGAAATCGCGCTGTTCATCTCGATCTGGCGGTCGAGCACCTCGCGGACATCGTCAATTTTGACGCAATCTGCAAATTCGAGGATATCCTTGACGTTAAGCAGCGATTTATCAAGCTTAACAGCCTGATGCGGCGCAAGCTCCACATGCTTTCCGACATCCCATTCCTCGCCGTCCTTCACAATGCGCGTAATGTTCGTATGGCGGTTTGCAATCTCCACCTCGGCGCTGTGTTCACCTTTAAAAACCTTTGCTACGATAAACAGGTTCTCCACATTTTCGATCAGATGACACGAGCAGAAATCCTCCTGCAAAAGCTCTTTTGTACGGTCGATATCCGCCTGTGTGACCGATTCGAGCACTTCCAGCTCCTTATTAGGATTTCCGCCGACCAGTCCAAGGATACCCGCGACATCAATGCCGTGCAGGCCGCCTGAATTGGGCACGACAACACCCTTGACATTTTTGATGATGTTTCCGCTGCACCACAGCTCCAGCCGCTCGGGCATTTCACCAAGCACGTCACGCGCCTTGGCGGACGCGTACGCAATCGCGATCGGTTCCGTACAGCCGAGCGCCGGCACCAGCTCGCTTTTCAGAATCGATACATATGTATCATATACTTTTTGGTCCATAGCTTCACTCCTTCCGAAAAATTTTGCTTTTGAGGTACTGCCTTATTATACAGCAAAATCCATGCCAAATATCTTGATTTATACAAAAAACAATAAAGTTTTTCTCTGCCGCCCTACATTTCCTTATTTTATTAAAACGCGCTTGCCTATTTTCCCAGTTTTTTGCTTCTAGTTGACGAAATCTTCTTTTTGGAGTATCATGAAACCATCCAGAAAATTCCGATTTCAAGAACTGGCCGGCAGGAGGTCCTGACCATGGCTCCCAGCGCACTGCTAGCAATCCAGAATACTGTAATCGAATTTGCAGATGTCATTTCAGAAGTCACGGGCGTCAACGTCGATATTATGGACCGCGACTATATCCGTGTCGCGGGTTCCGGATTTTATGCCCCGCGCACCGGCGAAAGCATGCGCAGCCGGGCGAGTATTTATGAGCGTGTCCTTGAAGACGCGCGGTCTATCGTCGTCCACAATCCCGGGCGCGATGAAATCTGCCGCGCCTGCGCCAACAGGCATACCTGTACTGAAACAATCGAGATCGCAGCCCCCATCCGTCTGACGGGCCATGTGGAAGGCGTCATCGGATTGATGGCTTTCACCGCACATCAGCGCGACATGCTACTTGAAAAACTTGACAGTTATATCCATTTTGTCGAGCAGATTGCCGACCTCATCGCCAAAAAGGCGCAGGAAAATACGCAGATGCAGATGATTCGAATCTATACCGACACGCTCACGCAAATCCTGGACAGTATTGATCAGTGTGTTCTGATTTTAACAGACGACCTGCATGTGCGCAGCGCCAATTGTGCAGCCTGCAAGAATCTGCATCTTCCTGAAAACTGTCTCGGCGCACAAATTCAGCTGCGTGCAACAGGCGACAGCATCCACGGAATCATGGAGTACCGCATGGAGCTGCTGGGACGCAGCTATTCTATCATGGGCGAGCTGTATCCGATGTATGTCGGTACAGCCGACGCCATACAGGTCCTGTTGTTCCGCGAAAAAGGGCAGATGCAAAATGATGTTTATGAGCTTACGAGCAGCACATTTGAACAATCCCTCGACAAAATCGTCGGCGTCTCCCCAGCGACCCTGCGCTTGAAGGAACGGATTATACAGGTTGCCCAGTCGATGTCAACCGTGCTGATCACAGGTGAAAGCGGTACTGGTAAAGAATTGGTCGCCAATGCCATTTGGAAGGCCAGTGAACGCAAGGACGAAATGTTTGTGGCGCTTAACTGCGCCGCAATCCCGGAAGCGCTCCTCGAAAGCGAGCTGTTTGGTTATGTCAAGGGTGCGTTCACCGGCGCAAATCCCGGCGGGCGGATGGGTAAATTCGAGCTGGCTAACCACGGCGTGCTGTTTCTCGATGAAATTGGGGACATGCCGCTGTATTTACAGGCCAAGCTTCTGCGCGTTCTCCAGGAGCGCACAATTACGCGCATTGGTTCCAACAACCAAATTAAAGTCGATATCCGCGTGATCGCTGCAACCAACAAGGACTTGCTGCGCGCCATCCGTGAAAATAAATTCCGTGAGGATCTTTACTACCGGCTCAATGTTATCCCGTTAAAAATTCCGCCGCTGCGTGAACGGCCCGAGGATATCGACGATCTGACGGCGCTCATGATCCGCCGGTACAGCGACCGCTTCCAAAAGCGTGTGCGCCGTGTAGACGCTGATGTGATGAAGACACTTCGCCGCTATGCATGGCCGGGAAATGTCCGGGAATTAGAAAATACAATTGAGTTTATGATTAATATGATGGATTCATCGGGTGTGCTGACCTGTGCGACCTTACCGGACGCGCTGCGTGAGCGTCCGGCCGGCGCGGTTGGCGCCGGTTCAATCCCCACGCTTGAGCAGGCGGAACGTCAGGCAATTTTGTGCGCGCTGCATGCATACGGATTTGACACAAACGGGAAAAAAAACGCCGCGCGTCATCTTGGAATTGCCACCTCTACGCTTTATAAAAAGCTTGAAAAATATGGGATTCGCTCCGATTCCGATTTTGAGAATAATTCCTGAAATCGGAATAGATATTGCCCTAACCGATTGTTTATGATAAAGTATGTAATGTCAGCCAACTGACTGGGGACGGCGTGTTCTGTATTCCGCCCCGAAGCATCAAAAAAAGAGGAGATTACATATGATCAAGCATATTGTTATGTGGAACCTTGAAGATGTCGCCGAGGGAAATTCCCGCGATGAAAATGCACGCCGCATTAAGAAGGGGTTGGAGTCCTTAAAAGGCGTTATTGACGGAATCATTCATCTGGAGGTTGGCATCAACGTCAATCCGAAGGGCTTTGATCTTGTGCTCTACTCCGAATTTTCTTCCATGGATGCTCTGAAAGCATATGATTGTCATCCGGAGCATCTGAAAATGCGTGAATTTATCCATAAAGTCATCACCGAGCGTGTTGTCGCCGATTATGAAGTATAGAGCGAGTCCGATATATGGAGCATGAACAGCGCCGGCCCCCAAGGGGCCGGCGCTGTTCATGATTATACGAGATCGCGTGAGAGACGGCGCGCGCGGCGCTGTGCAAAATAATCGCGGATTTGGTCGAAACGATACGCCAAAAGGTAAAGCGGAATACTTAATATGACAGCCGCGACAACATCGATGATCGAATGCTGTTTGATAAACACAGTGGAAAGGCAGATCAAAACCATCAGCACGCCCGAGCCATAGCGAATCGCGCGGCTGCGCTGACCAAGCTGTGACCGGCGGATGGCAATATGAACCCCGATCGAATTGAGACAATGGATACTCGGACAGACGTTGAAGGAAGGATCCATCAAATAAATCGTCCGTACAAGATCGGTAAAAATATTCTCCCGTTTAAATACGAGTGGGCGCAGGAATTGACCATTGGGAAGGATGGTGTAAATCAGCAGACAAATGGTCATGCCAGTGAACAAAAAGGTGCATAGCTTTAAAAACTCTGCGCGCGATCGGAACAAAAAATATGCCATCGCTGCGGCGACATAGAAAAACCAAATCAAATACGGAACAACAAATATCTCCAAAAACGGGATATAACCGTCGATCCATGAGCACACCCATATCACTGGACGTGTATTTTGCTGAAGCCATCCAAACCACATCATATATGGAAAGAAATACAGCAACAGGGCCGCATGCCAGTATTTATACAAAAACTCTCCGATTGCTTTCATCGCAACGCCTCCAATACGATTTTGACGGTTTTGGCAAAAAGGCCCTTCTAGTTAAATTTATAGACCCGGCGGGCCAAACGATAGTTGCCTATGCTCAGCCGGCGGCCAAAATCGCCCGGAAAATTGACGAATGTGGCAACGGACCGATAGCGGATCGGCGCATACCAATCCGGGTTTTCCGCTTTTAGATACCGCCAGATATCAACACGCTTCTGCAATGCGGCGTCACTGCCATCCAGTGTCAACAGAATCGTTGAAATGGTCATCATCATCGTGACATAGTTAAACATGTAGTGTGCAAGCTTGCGGTCGAGACGCTTCAGATCATCACTTTTATACGCCTGAATCATCAATCGCGTTACAAGCAACTGTTGGTCGACACGGCGGATCATTACCGCTTCGTTGACCGACTGGTCGGCGCGTCCAATATAATAACGATACAGATCGGTATCAATATAATAAAGCGTCTTAACATGTGCCAATGGAATATATGCAAACAGATTGTCTACATAAAACGTATGTCTGGGCAGCTCAAGATTGCAGGCGCGCAGCAGCGCGGTGCGATAGACCATCGTATGCATGAGCAGATACTGCCACGGCTTAAACGCCTTTGTCTCCGACCAGCCAAAAATACGGTTGCGCGGCAGTGTGCTGCGATAGCGCATCGCACGGCTTCCCTGCTCCTCATGTTCATAAACGTAGTTGCACAGGTACAGGTCAATCTGTTTGCCATCCCTGATGTGGCCGTGCATAACCGTCAGCAGCCGCTTAACGCTTGCCACATCAACCCAATCATCCGAATCGACAACTTTATAGTACAGACCCGACGCATTTCGAAGCCCCTGATTGACGCCTTCTCCATGCCCGCCGTTCTCCTGATGAATCACGCGGACAATATCCGGATATTTTTCACGATATGCATCTGCGATGTGTCCGGTGTCATCCGTTGAGCCATCGTCCACAAGGATAATCTCAATATCCTCTGCGCCGCCGCAAGCCAACAGCGTTGAGATACAGTGATCCATATACGCCTGGGAATTGTAGCATGGCACAGCGAATGTTATCAGCTTCAAACGGATCCCTCCAAATCCTGTAAAATTTTCTTTGAGCGCGAAAGCGCCTGTCCAACAATCGCGTCCATATTATAATATTGATATTCTGCCAGCCTTCCTATAAGATAAAAACGAGACAGATGTGCGATTTGCTTCAAATAACAGGTATAAAGCGACGCGCTTTTTTCACAAAGCACGGCATAATAGGGAATTTCCCCGCTGCCGCCGGTATAGCCGCGCGCAAACTCCTTAACAATAGTGGTCTTATTTTCGATTTTTTGTGCAGAAAAATATTTAAATTCCGTAATTCTTGTAAAAGGCTCATCAACCGTATAGTTGACCGTAGCGCACGGCTGATACCAAGTGACCGGAAGTGTTTCAAATTGGAAATCCAGCGTGCGGTACGGCAAACGTCCAAGCGAACAGCCAAGGAGTTCATCAAGCGCACCTGTATAGACGACTACCCCATTAAATGGCGCGCCTTCAAACCGGACGCCGGTAGATGAAACATCAAGCAGAGAACGCGCGTCGATGCTTAAACGCACCTCTATACCGGGATGGTCGAGCAAACGCTCGAACAATGCCGTATAGCCATCCCGCGGAATTCCCTGAAAGCGATCCTGGAAATACCGGTTGTCGCGCGAAACAAGCACCGGCACACGCGACAAAACGGATGGGTCAACCGCATCCGGCGGCGTACCCCACTGCTTTTCTGTGTAGCGGGCAAATACATTTTCGAAGATGAATGACGCAAGATCCGAAAGCTCCGGATCGTCGGCCTGTCTCAATGTGTGGATAGAAACACGGCTGCCAGCGCCATATTGTTCCACGAGGCGCCGTTCCAGGCGCCTTGCCTTTTCAGTACTGAAAAGGGCGTCGATTGAATTGAGATTAAATGGTATGGGTACAAGCTTACCATAGATGTTTCCAAGCACCGTATGGCTGTATGGCAGCCACTGTGTAAAACGGCTGAGATAACGATAAACACGTTCGTCATTTGTATGAAAAATATGCGGACCATAACAATGAATGCGCACTCCCGCCGCATCCAAACAATCATACGCATTTCCACCAATATGCGGCCGCTGCTCCAATACAAGCACCCGTGCGCCGCTTTGCTCGGCCAATTCACGTGCCGTTACCGCTCCTGCAAAGCCGCTCCCGACGACAATCGCATCATACCGTTTTAATGTCATAATAAACTCCGCTCCTGTTTATATCCTGTCACGGGGTATCATATTTATTGCAATGATTGCACCATACCGTTTGTAGGCGTGGCGCAACCGCCCATCATCCGCCGCAGGCCCCGCCCGTATCCCCCGTCCATAACGGGGATAACAGACGCTTTCGGTTATTATACCCGTTATGGACGCACTTCGTCAAGTTCGAAGCGCCGCCTTCCATCACAAGCTGCCTTCGTCACTGTTAATGCAGAATATCGAAAAATCCGCGGGCCATATATTGGTCCGCGGATTTAAATTCATTCGCCTTTCTTTTCGCCGCCGGCCTTCGGAGTATCCTTCTGAGCCGCTTTAGCCGCTGTTTTTGCTGTCTTAGCCGCAGTCGTCTTCGTCTGCGTTTTCGCAGGCTTTGCGGACTTTTCAGCAGCCGGCTTGGACGCCGCTTTCGTCGTTTTGGCAGCGGGTTTCCCGGTTGTCTTTGCAGCAGATTTTTTTGCGGACGGCGCGGCCGCTTTCTTCACAGGTTTTTCAGCAGCCGGTACAGTTGGATCCACAATCCTCCACTGTTGATTGTCACCGCCCATATAGTCCCAAATCTGAATACCTGCTCCATCCTCCATCGACATGCCCACAACATCAAGACAACGTCCCGACAGCTTGGAAACGATCTTGTACAAACCATCGCCGACTGGTTCGAAAATCCACTTTTGATTATCTGCCCCAACATCCTCCCACAAGTGAATCTGTGCGCCGTTTTCGCTGCCGGAAAGGATAACATCCACAACATCTTTGGTCTGCTTGCTGACAATCCGCCAGACATCATCTCCGACCTGTTCAAAGCTCCACAGTTGGCCGTCATTTCCGGAAACATCGCGCATTTCAATTCGATTGTTTGTACAGGCGGTTATGGCCTTGCCGCTGCGTGCAGAAAGGATCATATAGCAGACGCCTGTTTGAATCGCTGCATTCTCTGTTTTTCTGTTCATCACATACGCTCCTTCACTAATGCATCACTTACCATCTACATGTCTCTTACTCTATGTTGATAAAATATACGAAACATAATAAGATCGCTGTAACCAATATGCCGTAATTACAAGGGCAGTATCATTCGCCATCAGGGCGGCTGTCGCGCAAGCGGCGAGCCGTTGGGCATAACCCCGGTTAATAACCGTCTGCGGTTATTATACCATGCCGCTTCGCGGACATGGTATAATCGGCCATCGGGGCGGCAGCGGGCCGCGCCCGCGCATCGCCCTGGCCATAATTTTCGGTATAATAACTGCTCTGCGGTTATTATACCACGTTCGTTTTATTTGTCAATTTTCTGGAAAGAAAAATAGTTACTATACACAAAAATATATGATCTATTGCAGGATTGAGAACAAATTCAACGTCAAATTTTCCAAATAAAGGTTCCGTCTGCATGCTTTGTATACCTTGTATAAGCCACTGCAAGCAGTAAACACTATTGATATCCATCAGGATTGGAGGTCCAAAACGATGAATCAGCCAAAATTTTTTGCCACTAAATCAGGCGACGTGCTCGCCGCGCTGATCTGCGGCAACGGCAGCCTTAGCTGCGGCGGCCAAGCCATGGAATATCTGAATGCAAACACTTCCGACGGGGCGTCTGAAAAGCATGTCCCTGTTGTCGAAATGGAGGGAGGGACCCTCAAAGTCAGCGTTGGAAGCGTGTTCCATCCCATGACAACGGAACACAGCATCGGCTGGGTTTGCCTTGTAACGCGGCGTGGCTGGCAGTTGCGCGCCTTGCCGGTTGACGAGAATCCGGTCACAGAGTTCGCCGTCGCCAGAGACGACAGCCCCATTTGCGTTTACGCCTGGTGCAATCTGCACGGGCTTTGGAAAACGGAACTTTAAAATATGGAGGAAATAAATATGTCTCACAAAAAGAATACCACCGGTCTGAATGAACTTCTCAGCGCTGACAGCCGCGCAAAAGCCTATTTTATGTCTTTACCCGATTATGTACAGGGCATGATCCAGCAGCGCAGCGACAACGTCCATAGTGTGGACGAACTGCATCGTTATGCCGAAAATCTGCTCGCAGGTGACAAATAAGACTTGGGCCTTGGGCGGGGCTGATATGCCCCGCCCTCTGCTCTACATAGATTCAAGCTCTCTGACCAGTTGGTCAAGCCTGGCGCGCGGCACATAGCGCGCTGCCATTTGCAGCGCGCCGTTCAAGGTAAGTCCACTAACCCGCGCCGTAAGCGGGCTGTTTAATACACCCGGAAAAGCGCGCTGTACCCGTGCCCGCACATCCGGCCGGGACAGCAGTTCGCCGATCGTAATGCGTCCGCCTCTTAAATCCATTGCTTCGCCTTCTTTCATCAGTCAGATAATTCAGTTTATGCCGGATAACGCCAACAGTTCCCGCAACGTTTAAACGGACGCACAAGGTTTATACTAATCATTGAGGTGATTTTCCGTGACCAACTATGTAAACGGTCCCGAAATTCCAATGGGACTGGGAATGGCGCTCGCCGAAAACCTCAACGCGATGGAATATTTCGCATCGCTTTCGCCAGCACAGCAGCAGGCTGTCATTGAACGCACACATCAAATCCGCTCCAAACAGGAAATGCGGTCGTTTGTCCAAAGCCTGCCATCCACACCGCCAGCAATTGGATAAATTTCTCTGACTGAACGTCCAGCAGACAGGATAAAATATGTTTGGAGGTGGTAAGCATGCCGGATTGTTTTAACGACCCGCAGATGCAGCAGTATTTCGCTTCTTTGCCGATGTACGTCCAGGAGACGATCAAGCAGAGCGCCGTAAAAATTACGACGGAGAATGAACTGCGCAAGTTTGCAGAAAACCTCATGGGTTCCAACTGAAAACGGAAAAGGGCGGGATCAAACGATCCTGCCCTTTTCCGTTGTTTCCAGAAAGCGCCGGAATATAAAGAAAAGCGGCGCGCAAATCCAAAGCATCCATGCTGTGCCGCCAGCGAGACATACGCCGCCAAAGGCGCCCAGTAAGCACACAGCCAACGTACAAAGCAGCTCTCCCAGTCCTGCCACTGGCGAGCGGCGCGCGCCGCTCCAAAAAAACAGGGCGCCGCAGCCAGCCAAAGCCGAACTCCCAAGCCGGGTCAAAACCAGGATATCCGGGCGCTCCTTTTTCATCCAGATATATTCCATCAGTTCCCTGCGGCGCTCCTCAAACAGACGCGCCCAGAATTCAAAATCGGACCACCTGGTCGGTACCAAATCCTGCGGGATGGTGGGATGCACATCCATGATCCATAAATACAAAACCAGAACCGCCGCCGCTGCAAATATCCAACAAGCCATCTGTACCGGCCAGACGCGCCTGCTATGCGCCAGCATAAGCAATGCCCAGATCAGCGCGCCGCCCATCACAATACCGGGCAGACGCATAAACAGTCCGCCCCAGACTGTGATGGATTCAGTCGTAATAATCAGCGGATCCGTAAGGCTGTGCCGCGCGGCGAACTGCCGTGCGGCTTCGCGCATGGAAATCTGCCCCGCGGTATCAAGTGTGATACGGTCAAACGTCATTGTGCCGGAGGATGGCGCACGCAAAACGACCGTACCAGCCGGGGCCGCGAACACACCGCGCACAGTATAAACACGTCCATCATATAATAGCTGCGCGCCAGCCGGATTATCATCGCCGTATAACGTCAAAGCTGTCTCCCGGTCGATCAGACAGCCGGAACGATCTTCGTCGGAAAGTGCGGCGCCGGACGGCATTATCAGGGACGCATCGCCGTGCACCAGCAGTACAGAGGCGGTACAGGATCGACCGAACGCCTCATTTTCGACAGTTTTCCGGTCGTCCTGCCGCCAGACCGCAAACTTGACGGCCGACGGCAGGCGTGCCTGTGTGTCAAACAACGTTTCCACAGCCGCTGCATCAAGGGCATATCCATTCAGCCGAAGCACGGCGCGCCCGCCGCATTCGAAAGCAGCACGCGCATATGTTGTAATTGAAAAAGACCAGCAGATCATTGTCAGCGCCAAGGCAACCCAACAGGGCGCGCGGCGCAGCAGGGCCGTCATCCGGCGGCCTCCACTCGTACACGGTCGCCGCTGCCGATCGTTTTATTGCTTGTTATAATCACGTCGTCTGTGGAATCGAGCGCGCCTGTGACTGCAGCGCGCGACTCATTTTTTTCCTGTACAGTCACATCGACGCGTTCGACGGTTTGTTCCGTTCCCAGCACAGTTTCTGTGGTCCGCAGAATATAGACATAATCCTGGTTCCCATCGCTGTGCAGGGCGTCGACCGGGACGCAGGTTGGATAGCTGGAGCTTCGCTTCTGTGCCGTCATTGAGGCAAGCGCGCCGGGCGTCCCCTCACCCGCTGGCAAAAGTGCCGTCAGCCTGAGCAATCCGTTTTTTTCCTCAATGGCTGCGACGCTTTCCACAATCGCCTCCACCTTTGAACGGTCGGGCAGCGTCAGCGCAATCGCGTCGCCGGGGGAAATATATTTCTGTTCCTCCTTTGGGATTTCCGCTGTAAAACGCAGCTCTGTTTCCTGACCGGCAAGCATCACAGCGGCCTGCGTCCCCGTTTGACCGCCAGCCTTGACATCAACCGAGGTCACTACGGCGTCGGACGGCGCCGTCACCTCGCCGCCCGCGGCCGAAAGTTCTGTCAAACGTGCGATCTCCAACTGCTTCAGGCTGCATTCAATCGCTTGAATCTGCGCCTGATTGTCGACGTCCTTGAGCCGCAAATCCTCGAGCGTGCGTTCCAGCTTCACCTGCTCGTCGCGCTGTTCAGCGACAGCCTCCTCGTAAGCAAGCTGTTTGGCCCGATAATCGTCTCTCAGAGAGATATAGGTTGGATCGAGGTCGTAGTCGTTTAAATCCTCGTCCTCCTCCTCGAAATCCGTTTCATTTTTATAGTCGCGCAGCGCGTTTTTGGCTCTGCGGCGGTCCTCTCCCGCCTGCTTGATCCGCAGGTCGAGCTTTTCCGCAGCGATGTCAAAATCCTCCTGCGCACGGATTTCGGCAAGCGCGTCGCGCTCGGCCTGCGTCTTTGCGTTCTGCTGTATCTGGCTGAGTGAAAGCTGGAGCTTTTGCAGCTCCAACTGCTGTTCGGTCAGTTTGCGCGCGATATCGTCCGGATCGACCGTGAACAGGACGTCACCGGCCGCCACGCGCTCCCCGGTTCGGGCGCCGACGCTGCGCACGCGCATCCCTTCAAGCGTGAAAACAGCGATTTCCCCCTGCGCTTCAAGCGTCCCGTCGGCTTCGACGGTATGCTGTACCGCGCCGGACTCCGGATGCTGTGTCGTTACAACGGCGACCGTGAGAGAATCAGCGGCGCGTGAAAGCACGGTGCACACAGCCATGACCGCAAGGAACGCCGCCAGCCAGCGCAGGGCACGCTTTCTCAGCGGAACAGCCGTGCGCTCGGGACTGTAATTGAGAATATCTTCAAGCTTCATCGTTTCATTCCTTTACACCAGCCGCAATGATTCCCTGTTCCAGATAGGTCTGCCCATACAGGAACACCAGAATCGCCGGAATCAGAGCCGTCACCGACGCAGCCAGCGCCAGTCCGGCGCGGTCGGCCGCAATATCCGGCAGGTAGAGCGAAAGCGGCCAGAGCGAACGGTTTTTTAAAAATGTCATCGGCTGTTCTATCATACTCCAGCACTCGAGAAAGCTAAGAACCATCGCCGACATGACGCCGGCTGAACCGAGCGGCAGGCCGATGCGCCAGAATATTTGCCACTCGCTCGCTCCATCCAGCCGCGCGGATTCGATCAATGAACGCGGAATCCCGCGAAAAAAGCGATACATAATAAATACCGGAAATGTGGAAAATACCGCGGGCAGAATGATTCCCATGTGCGTGTCCAGCAGAGAAAGACGATTGAGTACCAGATAGTTTGATACCATCGTGACTTGAAACGGCATCAGCATCAAAACAATATAAAGCGTGAACAGCGCGCCTTTGCCCGGAAAGTCATACCGCGCAAACCCCCATGCAGCCGGCACACCTACAATCATCTGGCCAAACAGGACGCCGGCTGTCAGGCGGACGGAATTCCAAAACATTACAAAGAACTGCGGCGAATCAAGCAGCAATTCCACATAGGGACGCAGTGTCGGATACTGCGGAATCAGGCTCCAGGAAGCGAAGCCCTTCATATCGCCGAGCACAGGACCAAGCTTCTGCAACACCTCCTGCGTCCCCATAAACGACCCGCCCAGCAAAAATGCGAGCGGAAACCACACCGCGACCGCCAATATGATCAAAAAGAGCAAAAGCAGTCCCTTTTTCAGTCTGCGCACGAAAATCCCCCCATTCTGAAATCCGCCCTATTCCGTTTCCCATGCACGGCGCAGGAGCAGGATTAAAAACAGGATGACCCCGGCCGTCATCACCGCTCCAGCCGCCAGCTTATCCATGGAAAGCTCTCGAAACCAATTGTTAAAAAGATGCTGAAGCAGATACATGCTGTCATGTGGGTAATCGCCCGCTACAAGGTACGCTTCGCGGAACACCTTGAAGGCGTTGAGAAACGAAAGAACCGTTATGGTGAACAGGGAGGGCAGCAGATTTGGAAGCGTGATGCGCCAAAAGATGGTCCACGCACCCGCGCCGTCGACAGCGGCCGCTTCATAAATAGACGGAGAAATCCCCGCCAGTCCGGCCAGCCATAGCACCACATTGTAGCCGAGGTTTTTCCAGATATAGCTGCCGACCAGCACATAGAACGCCGCGCCGCTGTCCATCCAGGCGACGGGCTGCCCACCGAGTCGGTCAAGCATGCTGTTTAGCAGGCCGTTTTGATGGAACAGCGCCTGCCACAGCAGCACGACCGATGCGATCGGTACTGCCATTGGGACCAAAAAAGTCGTTTTAAACGCACCGGCACACCGTGGATTTCCGTACAGCGCAAGCGCAACTACCAGCGACAGCACAAGCAGCAGCGGCATACAGACTCCCATAAACCGAAGCGTATTGCCCGCCGCCAGCTGAAAAGCCCTGTTTTGCAGCACCGAAGCATAGTTTTGCAGCCCCACAAACGTTCCGTTCATCGCGCCGAAAAATGAGCGGCGCACCACATCGAGAAACGGGACAATAACGAACACAAATACGCCCAGAACGCTCGGAAGGATAAAGCAGGCCCCGGCGCGGCCGCGCATCCCGCCTATATTCATCCGCATTATTCAGAAAGATACAGGTTCAGTTTTTGCGCCAGGGAGCCGACCGTCTCATCGAGCGATTTTTTGCCTGCGAAGTAATCCTTTGTTTCGTCTGTCAGCATTTGCTCAATGACCGCGTTAGACGGCGACGGCGTATCAAGTCCCTCCAGCATAGCGGCCGTCTCCTTCATAAATGCTTCGGACGGCCAACGCACCGCCATTTCCATAGTCACATCCACATTCTCGCCATCGGTGTAGGACGTTGCAAGATACATTCCATCGTCATAGGGTTGATACGGGTCCTCCTGCGCCATTGAGAATACCTCCGCATTGACCGGCATCCCATCGCCAAAGTCATTCTGCTGAATCTGCTGGGACAAAAGAAGATCGACAAAGGAAAGCGCACGATCCTGCTGTTTGCCGGAGGCGTTCACACCGAGTACCGTGCGCGGAATAAAGACATTCTGCGCCTGACCCGGCAGAGGAATCAAATGCCCTTGTCCTTTATGCCGGATATATGCATCCGGATAAGCGATGTCCGCCACGGACAGCACCTCTCCAATTGACGCCGCCAGATTGTTGTAAGCCCATCTGATGCCGTCCCATTTGAAGTCAACAGGGCTGGATATATAAACCATGTCCGTTTCCTCCAACTGCTCCGGATCGTGTTCCAAATCCGTCAGGCGCTTAAGGTCTGACAGGAACGCGCGCAGCTGTTCCGTGCGCACCGTACCATCCTCACTGTACCATGCAGGCGAGCAAACCGGATAGAACACCGGCAACAAAGAATTGGGGCTGAGATTGGACAGAACGCCGCTGATCCGGCTGGAGTCCAGCGCGCCCTCCCGCGCGATCAGCCAATCGACAAGTTCGGTAAGATTCTTTGGATTGACGCCGTCGTCCGCCAGCATCAGCGGCGCGCCGAAACGTGCGGGGATTGCCGGCAGCGATTTGTCTGTCTGCCGGTAGCTTTCCGCGACATTTTTCAAAAGCCCCCCGGATGCGATACGTTCATCATAGACAGGCGCAAGGTCAAGCAGCACTCCTTTTTCAATATAAGATTCAACAGGCATCCCGTCCAGGATTAAAACGTCGGGACCTTCGCCGGCCAACAGCTCTGTGGAAAGCGTGCGCATTGCATCTGATTCCGTTACGGCGCTGTCATCGCCGAGCGCCACCTCGTAGCTGACGCGTACATCGGGATTTTGACGCTGATACACGCCCATCGCCTGGCGAACCGTCGCGTTTTCATAGAGCGAAAAGACACGCAGTTCGGTCGATGGAACGGTTGGCGTATCGGCGGAATAGGTATAATGGAACAGCGGCCATTCCCCTGCATCACCATAAAGCATTGCAAGCAGGCTTCCATCGTCGCAGACGATCAAATTATGCATCGAATATGACGGCATGGTCAATGAGCACAGTTCGCCGTCGACAAGCTTTTCTGTCACGGAACCGCCTAGTACGTGGCGGTAAATGCCCGTTTTGTCGGCAAACCAGAGCGCCTCCCCGTCCGGATCAAGCGCCATCGCCCTTGTCACGCTGCTATCTCCGGCAACCATAAATGAACCGCGCGTCGAAACGTCGTTTACATCAGCGGAAGCGGAGATACTCCCAGTTTTTTCTCCTGTCTGCAGATCGTATAGATCGATTTCCGGCCCGCCCTCCGAAACAGCAAGCGTATCTTTATAACTGATATAGGAGAAGTTTTGTGAAAATGATTCCTCCAGATAACGGTTTTTCACCGCGCCTGTCTCGGGGTCGACCTGGACGATGCTGAAATAACAGTTTATCAGCAGATCTCCGTTTTCCGCCACTTGCAGGCCGATCGGACCTGCACCGCTATCATCCGTGGGCAATTCCCAGTCAATCGTGCGTATAGTTCCGTCCGGTGCAATATAGAGGAAATTGTCCTGTGCAAGCTGCTCCTGCGTTTCAATGGCATCCTCCTGCCCGCCCTGCGTGTCTGCGGCCGGTACGTCCTCGGAGGATGCCTGCTCCTGTTCTTCCTCCGCCGGCGCGGCTACTGTCTCATCGGAACCAGCGCCGCTCATCATCGCGTCGAGCTGTTCCTGCGTAAACGTCGAATAATAAAGGTACATACCGCCCTGGTTATCCCAAGCCGCAAACTGCATGTTTGAAAGCTCTGTGTTCAACTCCTCCGGCCAGGCAATTTGCTTTTGTGTCCAATGCGCCCCATTGTCGGAGGAGGCAAACAGATACCATGGGCCGAGCATCCGTCCGGCATCGAGATTGCAGACCATCTCCAATGTACCGTCCGCCATCCTGGTCATGCCTGATATATAACCGGCGCCATCCGGCGCCGCATGCTCCTCCTCTATGTAACGTCCCATGGCGACGCCGTCGCCGCTTCCGTCCGGCAGACTGCTGCCGCCCGGCTGCATACCGCCGGAGCATGCGCTGAGTACAAGCATAGAAACCGCCAGCATACATGCGGCGGCCCGTTTCAAAAAACCGTTCATCATTCGGCCTCCTGTTTTTTTGAATACAAACACCTTATCACACAAATCTCTAAATTTTCTGCAAAATTAAAGAAACATTTTAGAAAGCTATGTTATACTAATCGCAGGTCAATCGGCTTGATACCGCCGGTACGACAAGCAACAAGGAGGAACCGCCATGCGGATTCTGATTATTGAGGACGATGAAAAGCTGTGCGAAGCAATGCGTTTCGCGCTGGAAATGGAAGGGTATATCGCCGATGTATGCCATGACGGCGATGATGGATTTCGCTGGGCGCGCGAGCAGGCGCACGATCTGATCCTGCTGGACCGAATGCTGCCGTCCACGGATGGCGTAGAGCTTCTCAAACGGCTGCGCGCGCAGGGACATACAACGCCCGTTCTGCTCGTGACGGCGCTCGGCGATATCGGCCAGCGTGTCGAGGGACTTGATGCGGGCGCAGACGATTATCTCGTCAAACCGTTTGCCGTAGAGGAATTGCTTGCGCGTGTGCGCGCCATACGCCGCCGGCCGCGTCAATGGGAAAGCGCACGTGTGCTTCAGGTTGGGGACGCCGCTTTTGATGCCGCGCAGAAAACCCTCACCGGACCGGGCGGCTGTTGTTCGCTTTCCAAGCGCGAGGCCGAACTTATGGAAATCCTGCTTGCAAACCACGGGCAAACCTTGCCTCGTTCTATGCTGCTGACACGTGTCTGGGGACCGGATGCGGAAGTGGAGGACGGCAATCTTGACAATTACATCCATTTTCTGCGCCGCCGTTTGAAGGCAGCCGGAAGCGCCGTCTCTATAAGAACCGTCCGCGGCGTAGGTTATCAGCTGGAGAGCGGCCATGTTTGAGCAGCTGCGGCGGCGCCTGACGCTTGTCTGTACAGCTGTGACCAGCATCATCCTGATCGGTATGGCGGCGGGATCGTTCGCTGTCTCAGCAGCACAGCTCCGCGCGCGCGACGATAAACTCTTTTTGAGCGATCTCAATGCGGTGTTCTACCACCTTGCAAGTCAAAATGTGATCGGTCATACCTGGTATACGCAGACGGAATCAAACACTGGTATGTTATTGTATATTGAGGACGGGGGCAAACCCCTTCTCTACAACGACGCATGGGACGATGGACTGCACGCATCCCTGTCGGCCCGTGCTAAAGCGGAATCGATGCGCCTGTTTGGGTTCGACGCGTCAAAACCGCCTCAAATGCGCGTGCAGCCGCAAACGGTCATTTTTATGATGAACGACCCTGTTCTCGGCCAATGCCGTGCGGCGGTTTCATCCGTACCGATTCCGGGAGGCTGGCTGTCACTATCGGCGGTCAAGCCGCGTACAGCCGAACAAATTCAGCTCCTTCGTCTCGGCGCGACCTTCGCGGTGCTGACCGCGGCGGCAATTTTGCTGCTGTGGCTGTTCGCACGGTATTTCACAGCGCGCGCCATTCGCCCAATCGCTGTCAACCGGCAGCGCCAGGCTGATTTTGTATCCGCGGCCTCGCATGAGCTGCGTTCTCCGCTCGCTGTCATACAGGCGAGCGTGTCGGCGGTGCGCGAGGCGCCGCCCGAACGGGCCGCACATTTTTTCGACAGTGTGACGAACGAATGCGCACGCATGAGCCGCTTGGTGGACGATATGCTAACGCTTGCCAGTGCGGACAGCGGCTCCTGGTCCATTATCCGCGAGGAAACAGATTTGGAAACCCTGCTGCTCAACACCGCTGAATGGCACGAACCAGCTGCGGCGCAAAAACAAATCCGCATCCATGTTTCCCTTCCCGACGATCCCCTTCCAAAATGCTATTGTGACCGCCAGCGCATCGGGCAGGCGATGGCCATCCTGCTGGACAACGCGATCGCATATACGCCGCCCGGCGGCGAAATCAAGCTTTCTGCAGCCAAGCGGCGCGGCGGTATTGCGCTGATCGTCTCCGACAACGGTCCCGGGATACCGAGTGCGCTGCGGGAGCGTGTGTTTGAACGCTTCTACCGCGTTGATACGTCGCGCAGTAAAAAGGAACATTATGGACTCGGCCTTTCAATTGCGCGGGAAATCGCCTCACTGCACTGCGGTAAGCTGACGTTGCGCGACACGCCCGGAGGCGGCGCGACATTTATTCTGTATTTGCCATGCGGCGTCCAATGACCGCCGATCATACTCCATAAACAGGTAACGGGCCGCCCACATGAAGTAGGCGGCCCGTCGGTTCGTTTTGATTTTTTATCGATCTCCGGCCTTGCTCCGTCAACATGAGGCTGTTGACAAACCAAGCCGTGCCGAAAATGAGAGCGATTTTTCGTCAGGTAAAACAAAAAACGCAGGCAAACCTTTGAGGATTCCGAGGCTTTTTAACGCAGTATCCAACGCCGTTTGTAGAAAAAGACGGGAATTTTGATTTCTCAAACAGCCTCTAGGTGCGGCGACTTTGTCAACAGTCCCAATACAACCGGAATTTTGCGGCAAATTGATCCCGCACCGCGGGCAGGCCGCGACCTTATCAAAGGCGCTGCGACTGCGCCACAGCTTCCAGATGCGCGCGCAATTGCTCGGGCGTAATGTCCGTCCCATTAAAATCAACCTTCATATGCGCTCCGTACTTTTGGTTGACCTCATTAACGACCTGCTGGTATTCCGGGCCGCTGCTGCCGCAGCCTGAGAGCAGCAGGCCGCCCGCACCCACGAGCGCCAGACATGCGAGTAAAAGGAACAGCCATGATATCAGGCTTCTGCCGCCGATCTGGTGTTTCATAATCCTGCCTCCCACTTAAGATTCATTTTTTAAATCGTTGTAAAGCAACTATTTTTTCGTATCTGCCCGCTCTGAGGGCAGACGCATTTTAACCAAACGGCCCCGCGCCAGGGACGGCGCGGATGTCCTATTTTTTATAGATTTCGCTTTGCAATCTATAAAAATTACGTATTATATAACAGATAACGATTTGCAGCCGCAGATTTAAACAAGGATTCAAAAAAATTTTTCCGAAATAATATGCAGAATATTGCGCATTTTATCAGCCGGAGACGACAGCGTATGTCCGCATGCCGCATAATTTGCCGAACGAGCCTTCCAACCGGGCAGCGACAGCCCACTCCGGCACGCGCTGGATATGCGCCAATTCTCGCATGGAACACCCATACACACAGGTGAATACAACTGCCGCGCGCTCTTGAAAATCAAGCTCCGACAAGTTTTGTAAAAGCTCCATCGCACGCGCGCTTTGTAAAGGCACAATTTCGTCTGAACCATATGGCTGCTGTGCGTGCCGCAAGCAAAGCGCAAAGAGCTGGCGTGCCGCCTTGAGGCGGAAAACTCGCTCATCAGCCACATGAAGCTCCAGAAACGCCGCGGTAAAAGCCCGGCCAGCCGCATCCTCGGCCTCAGCGCGATTTCCAAGCAGATAAATAGCCGTATGGTACAGCCGCGGCATATAAAGCTGATGGAGCTGTTCGAACATATGATCTGCCGATGTTCGCCGCTGCATTTCAAATCCTCCTTTGTCGTGTCAGATCGCTGTTATTATTAATAACCAAAATTCCCCCTGCTGGGGGACAGTATCCTGAAAAAAATATAATCAGATTTTTCAACTGTATGATTCAATCTAATACAATGGTACAATATGTCGCTGCGCTTGTCAATAGCAAACCCGTGTGTCGTCGGTTATAACGAAACATATCTATATTTTTTAGTCAAATGGTAAAATTAATTTCATCATCTTGCCTTTTTTTGTCTATTGTATTACGCTATACCTGTACTACTATCATACATATGAAACGGAGTGTATCACATGAACCGCGCCAAACAATTGTTGGATAAATTTTCAGGTTCAGAGCTAGCTGTCGGCGGCCATGTTTTTTTCACCGACGCTTCCATTTCCGAGGAAATGGCCTGTTGGGGATACGATTTTATCTGGATCGACGCCGAGCACGGCCCCTTTGACAAAGAAAAAATCCTGCAAAGCATTGTCGCCGCCAACAACGCCGGCGCAGCTGCGATCGTTCGGGTGACTGTCAACGATCCCGCTTTCATCAAGCCGGTTCTGGAAATGGGTCCGGACGGTGTTATTTCCCCCATGGTTTGCACGCGTGAGGAAGCGCAGCGATTTGCGGACGCGTGCCTTTATCCTCCAAAAGGTGCGCGCGGATTCGGCCCTCGCCGTGCCAACCGCTACGGTGCGATACCAAGCGGCAGCTATCTTGAAAACGCCTCTAAAAGCTTTTTACGCATCGCCCAGATTGAACATGTCAAGGCTGTTGAAAATCTTGAGGAAATCTTTCAGGTCGATGGAATTGACGCATATGTTGTCGGTCCAAACGACCTGTCTGGTTCCATCGGACGCCTGGGCGATACGCAACATCCGGAGGTTGTCGCTCTTTTTGACGAAATCGCACAAAAATGCAAAGCTGCCGGCAAAATTTTCGGTACCTCCATCGGACCAAACGACCGCCAATACATCCGGGATTGGATTGCACGCGGCATCCATTTCATATCCTGTGGGGACGACATCTCCTTTATTGCCAATGGTACACGCGATACAATCGCCTTTATTAAAGGCTGTCGATAACCCATATCTGAAAAGGGGCGGCGCACATCTGTGCGCCGCCCCTTTTGTTCAATCATATACCGGCTGAAGCTGCCGCCCCTTGAAGGCTTCCGCCAGCGTTTCTCCGATCCGTTCAAAATGCGCCACCACGGACGCCGGTTTTCCATTTGGATCATCCTGAGCCATCGGAACAAAATAGACGTTGCGCGCGTTCATAAGCTGGCCGATATTGCGTGCCGAAGCGCCGAGCGCATCATTTGTCGAGACAGCAAGAATCAGTGGATTTGCATTTCGCAGGTTGGATTTTGCAGCCATTACGGGCGCCGTATCAATGATGCCGCCCGCCAGTTTGCCAAGTGTATTGCCTGTGCATGGCGCGATCACCAGTGCATCCAGCAGATTCTTCGGACCAATTGGCTCCACCTGCTCAATGGTATGCCAGACAGGTCTGCCGCAAATTTTCTCAATCTGTGCGCGCCAGTCAGCCGCTTTTCCAAATCTATTGTCCGATATATAAGCAATCGGAGACAGAATTGGGAACAAATCGTATGTAGAGGACAACTCCTCCAGGATAGGTATCACGCGCGCCCAAGTGCAAAAGGATCCTGTCAATGCAAAACCAATCCGTTTCTTCGTCATACGGCCTCCTCCAATTCAGACAGGCAATTTTCAATTGTATGCAAAATGATTTCTCCTGCTGTGATCGGCGCGGTTTTTCCAGGAAGGGACAGCGCCCAAATCGTTTTAACGCCCAGCCTGCCGGCAGCCGCCAAATCCACGCCTCCTGGACGCGACGCCAAATCAATGACAAGCGCGTCATGCTTGAGAGCTGAGAGCACCGGCTCGGTCAGCATACGCGCCGGAACAGTATTGATCACCACATCGGCTGCTTTGACGCTCGTTTTCAGCGCGTCCGTCCGCACTGCCCGACATCCTTCAGCCTCAATCTCCGCAAGGCTTCCATAGCTGCGCGCAGCAACCGTGACGGATGCTCCCATTCCACGCAAAATGCGGATCAGCGCCCGTGCGATGCGTCCATGTCCAACGATCAGACATCTGGAACCGAATAACGCGATGGGCAGCTCCTCCATTGCAATGGCGACAGCACCCTCCGCTGTGATCACAGCGTTCTTGACAGCCAGTTCCTCCCGCTCGAGATAATCGATCATCTCAACGTCAAACTGTTCGGCCAAGGCGTGCATTTCCGGGCTGATCTTTCCGGCAAATACAGCCGCTCCCGGCCTCAAGACTGACAGACAATCAGCCACACGCACACGCCGCGCGGAAAACGGCGCGCTGACAAATTCATCATCAGCGGTCAGCGGCAATGGAAATACAACAGCATCGCATAATGGAAGAATTTCACCAGGTGTTTTTTCACAAATCAGGGTACGATGTAGCGCCTCGTTTGTCTCCAACAGCAATGCATAAACCGTTTTTCCCTGCGCCGCCAATTGATTTGCTACATGCGCCTGTCGTAAATCGCCTCCAATGACGGCAAAGCTTTGATAGGAATGCATCATACAACCCCCCAACAGGTCAGTCGAATCATCAAGTTGATATCCTATCCTATGAACAGCCGCGTCGTTGCGTGATTTATGCCTGCTAACGCGCCGCCCTTGGCAGCAGATCATAAATACACAAGATTTGTCGATTGTATTTGACATCTGCTTAAAATGTTGTATGATGAAAACATTAGGTCTATGAGGGGCTGTGTGTACAAGTATGGTATACAGCTTTCTCTATTTTTGGGGGATATATTATCATGTGGAAAGAAAGCTACAGGATTGGCATTGATTTGATCGACCGGCAGCATGAGGAGCTGTTTCGAGCGACGGATACACTCGTTCGAGCAATCGAAGCAAATGCGGACAAGCAGACATTCCGGCAGACTATCACTTTTTTAAAGGACTATACAGTCCGGCATTTCCACGACGAGGAGGCTTATCAGGCGTCCATCCATTACAGCGGCATGGAGGATCATAAAAAGGCCCATAGAAAATTCACCGGAATTATCCTCGACTATGAGCGCCGGTTGGTTGAATCCGATTTTGATATCCGTATCGTCAAGGATTTGGCCGGTACGCTGACTGCCTGGTTGATCTACCATGTCGCGGATGCCGACCAGCGTATCGCCAAAGGTGATACCGGCGCTGGACTCACGCTGGCGCAGTCGTTTTTAAATATCTTTTCCGACAGCGCGCTCGATGTCATGGAAAAGATGGCTGGTTTTAGCGCAAACGACATTGAGGAACAGTTTGTTTCCAACAAGCGTGTTCAAGGCGATATTTTTGTTGAGATCGGCCTGATCGGCGACCTGAAGGGCCGAATCATCTTTGGATTTTCCAAAGAGCTGGCTTTTAAGCTGATCGAAATCATGACCTTTGTCGAACCGGCCGAGATCGACGAGCTTGTATGTTCCGCGCTTGCAGAGCTTTCCAATATCACATGCGGAAACGCCGCAACGGCGCTTACAGAACATGGAAAGGTCTGTGATATCAAAACGCCTGTTGTAACGGCTGAACCGCCCTGCGGACTGATCGATGGCATGGTGCTTCAAACCAATGTGGGCGGATTGGAGATTGTTGTGCAAATGGAGGTTTAATCATTAATCTGTCAATAAGCGGAAAGAGCCGCCGGCTATGCCGGCGGCTCTTTCCGTTTAAACTGCCACTTGGTTTTTATGTGAGATTATGGCTGCGCACGGTCATCCGCCGGCTGTTCCAGCGTGTCCGAACGGTGTGCCGTCCCCGGGTGCGGACGCGGTTGAAGGGTTGATGATGGACGCTGTCTCAGCGGCGTTTCCGCATTCTCTGTGTACATCGTCCTTCTGCGTGAACGACGCATCGCCTCGTCGACCGCATGCGACGCCGTCTCCATCCGCGAGCGGCGCGGCGGCGTTTCCTCCACCTGGGGCGGCGCCTCCCACCCGGCCGCTTCGCTGCCGGCTGGCTCCTGCGCGGATTCATCCTCCTGCCGCATAACCGTGCGCCTGCGTGAACGACGCATCGCCTCGTCGACCGCATGCGACGCCGTCTCCATCCGTGAGCGGCGCGGCGGCGTTTCCTCCACCTGGGGCGGCGCCTCCCGCCCGGCCGCTTCGCTGCCGGCTGGCTCCTGCTGTATGTTCTGCTGCGCGGCAAAATTACCCTGCGACCGGACCGGTTCCTGCATCATTTTCAGCTGCGTCTGTAAAACAGTCTGATGCATGTCCGCGGACGGCTCCTCCGGCTGAGCACGCAGGCGCGCCAGCGTCGCATCGATCGTTTGTACGGCCGCCTCGATACTCTGATCCGATGGTGGTGACGAAAGCTCCTGCATCCTGACCGAGCCCCTGCGCCTTGCAGGCGCGGCGGCCTGTCTACCTGTCAACAAGCCCGGAGGCGGCGAAATCCGGTGAGAAGCTTCCGGCGCCAACAAGCCTGGAGGCGGCCGCCAACGGGAGGAGGCGGTTCGTGCGGAAGGCGAAACAGCCGGCGGAGGCACAGACCACAGATCAGATAGCTGCGGCGCGGCAGGCTCCTGTCCGGCAGTCTGCTGCGGCTCCGATGCCTGTATAACCGGAGGGCGCTGCGCGGCCTTTTTCTCTGCGGCGCGCCGTTCACGCTCCTCGACTTGGCGCAGGCGCTTACGCCGGCGCGCTTTATAACGCCAACGAATGAATGAGCGTATGAGAAGCCACAGCACAACCAGCGCGGCAAAAACAACAACGGCTTTTAACACCACCGGCGGCAGCGAGGGCAGACCGCCTTGAGCCACATCATCCGCTGGTATAACAGCCGGCTGTACCAATTCAAATGTCAGTGGAAACGCACCGGCCGCACGATAGGCAGTGCGCGCCGTTTCCGGGAAATAAAGCTGCACCTCGCCCGGCTGGTCTGTGCTCGGCATATCTGGAATAGAAAGCTTTACTGACAGGTCATCGACCGTCACCCCTGCCGGCAGCAGAACAGGCATATCCTCTGTGCGTGTCAGACGCACCTCCTGCTGCATGCCTTCCGAGCCGGTCAAAAGCATGGTTTTCGGCTCAACACGGTCCTTGGATACTACCGCACGGGTATAGTTATCAAATCCATAGTCCAAAATAGCTGTCGAATCGATATATTGCGCGTCAACAACACCATCGGAATGCATAACGATGCAGATCAGCGTAACCCCATCACGTTCCGCGAGCGTTACAAGCGTGTGTCCGGCTTCCTCTGTCCATCCGGTTTTTCCAGCAAATGCACCTGGATAGGTATCGTTGAGAGTAAACATATAGTTGCGGTTATTCAACCGCCGCGTCTCCGACTGCTTATTTGTAGGCGGAATCTCATAGGACGTGGTTCCCGCCAGCGAGCGAAATTCCGGATACTGCATAGCCGCACGCGTGATCAAAGCCATATCATAGGCGCTTGTATAATGGGATGGATCAGGCAGGCCATTTGCGTTTGTAAAATGTGTATCCTTCGCGCCAAGCTCCTTGGCGCGGTCGTTCATCAACATGGCGAACGCCTGTGTACTGCCGGAAATATGCGCCGCCAGCACGCTCGCGGCATCATTTGCAGATTCAACCATCATGGCATATTCCAACTGCTCTACCGTCAACTGTTCGCCGCCAGTCAATGCAATGTGTGTGGTATCACGCGGCACCTCAGCCACAACCTCGTCTGTGACAGTTACGACATCGCCCGGCTTGGCACGCTCCATCGCCAGAAGGCAGGTCATAATCTTCGTAATGCTTGCCGGATACATCTTCTTGTTCATATTTTTTTCAAGCAAAATTTGTCCCGTATCAGCATCCACCAAAATGGCCGATTCCGCATAAAGCTCCGGCGGATCGAACAACTCCTGCGCATCGTCCGCAAATACCCGTGCTGGAAACAGCAGCGACAACGTCAGCGCCGCCAGCAGCGTCATCAACAGCCTTCTATACATGATTACCTCGTCGTTTACAATCAATTGTTCATTAAAATTATATAGTGCATACGATAGATTCTTCATTATCCGCGCAGAAGCTTGGAAAAATCGTCCCCATCATAGCTAAAAAAGATAAAATAAAGGCGATGCATTTATTTTATCACAATCAGGTAATCAATTTATAGGACTGTCTTTAAAATTCACAGATGATTTACAATTTTCACGGCCGGCACACGCCGCCGGCATGGATCTTTATGCGCCAAAGCGCGCAGCAAATATAAAGCACATAAAGCTTTTGCGCATGGTGGGCCGGCAGTAAAAAACAGCGTCTCAACTTTTACACGACAAAAACGCCCCTCCTTCTCAGAGGGGCGCCTTATAATAGATCTCTTTTTATTCCTCTGCTTGCGGCTCGCTATCCTGGGAATTTTCGCGCGCCTCCTCAAGCTGGCGGGCGGCAGCCTGTGCTGCCATATGCTCGGCATAAGCCGACAAAATTGCGTCTTCAAGCTGGCGGCGCGCCCCGGTTGTAATCGGATGGGCGATATCACGAAACACACCGTTTTCATCGCGCCTGCTCGGCATCGCAACAAACAAGCGTTCCGGACCTTCTATCACCTTGATATCGTGAACGGCCAGCTCGCCGTCAATGGTCAATGAAACGAGCGCGCGCAGGCGTGTGTCCTGATAAGTGCGGCGTATTTTAATATCTGTAATCTGCATGGTGTGAATCCTCCCGTTGTATTGTCGGTTCCGGTTACAGATAGTTTCGGCGATTTTACAAAACTTATGCACCAATACGTGCCGCCCTTGAATTTTTCACGAAATCAGCCTATACTACATAAAAATGGTTATCTGAATCTGATGGAGTTGAAATTGCAATGTTAGATGAGAAAATCCTTCAAAACGCACGGCAAATCCATTTTATAGGCATTGGCGGATCCGGTATGTTTCCGCTTGTACAGATCATGCAGCAGCGGGGATACAAAATTACAGGCTCCGACAACAATGAATCCGACACGCTCGCACTTGAGCGTGCCATGGGCATCGATGTTATGCTTGGGCAGCGCGCCGAAAACATCGCTGGCGCGGATTTGATCGTCTATACAGCCGCCATTATGGACGATAATCCCGAACTGCGGGCGGCTTTTGCTTCCAAAACGCCGACTGTTGAACGCGCAGAGCTGCTTGGATTTCTCACCGGGCTTTACGAGGATTGTATTTGTGTCTGCGGCACGCATGGCAAAACAACGACAACCGCAATGCTTACACAAATGCTGCTCGGCGCAGGACTTGACCCAACTGCTGTCATCGGCGGGAAGCTGCCCGCCATCGGTGGAAACGGCCGCGCCGGCGAAAGCAGCCTGATGGTCTGCGAAGCCTGTGAATTCAAGGATCATTTTCTTCAGCTCCATCCCGATCTCTCCGTCATCCTGAATGTAGACGCAGACCATCTGGAATATTTCGGCACAATCGAAAATATCATTAAATCCTTCCACAAATTTGCCGATATGACAACCAGAACGATTATTGTCAACGGCAGCGATCCCAACTCCATGCGCGCAGTCGAAGGGATCAACGGCAAAGAGATCATCACCTTTGGATGGGACGAACACTTTGATTATTATCCCGCCAATATCAGACGCAAGGGTGCGCAGGCCGAATTTGACCTTTGCTGCGGCGGCCGCGCGCTCACGCATCTGACGCTGCATGTCCCCGGTCTGCACAATATCCTTAACGCAACAGCCGCCTGCGCCGCAGCCATCAAATCTGGTGTTCCTGTGACTGCGCTCGGGGAGCATCTGGCGCAGTTTCGCGGCGCGGGACGGCGCTTCGAGATTCTCGGCGAAGTACACGGCGTTACAATCGCAGACGATTACGCGCATCACCCCGCTGAGATCGCCGTTACGCTGCGCGCCGCGCGTGAAATGGATTTTCGCCGGGTATGGGCTGTGTTTCAGCCGTTCACCTATTCGCGCACAAAACTCCTGATGGATGATTTCGCAAAGGCTCTTTCTCTTGCCGACCGCGTCGTCATGTCTGAAATTATGGGGTCGCGCGAAAAAAATACCGAAGGTGTTTATACGAGTCAGCTTGCTGAAAAAATTCCCGGCTCTGTCTGGTTTGCTGGTTTTGAGGAAATTGCTGATTACGTAATGAAACACGCTGAAAGCGGCGATCTTGTCATTACGCTCGGCTGCGGCGACGTTTATAAGTGCGCTAAGCTGATGCTGAAAAAATAGCCGGTCTGCCATCATACAGAAGGCCGCGCGCGGGATATTCCGCGCGCGGCCTCTCTATTGCTGCGGCGCGTCCGAAGACGCCGCAGCCTCCTCTTTTGTAAAAACATCGAGCGCCTCTGTCGCGCCAAGATACGGTGCATCAGGGTTATCTGTTCCCCGGAACATCAGGCGGCCCGGCCCGACCAATTCAAAGGCCAGCTCTTTCACATCATCCCCCGCAAAACCAGTAAAATCGAGCGACTGCACTGTCACGGTCAGCCAGTCGCCGTCAACCGCATAGAGCCCTTCAAGACGCCCCATTGCGGAAAGCAGGTTTACTGTAAAAGCACATGTCCCATCCTCATACAGTTCCAGCCGCGGACGATACGCCTGCTCGATCTCACGCGCCGTATGAACATATACGCCTGGCGTAATCCCCGCCTGCGCGGCCGCGCTTTGCATAGCGACGCCTTCCGGCGGCCTGCATCCAATACAGAATAGGAAAAGCGCCAGCAGCAGGCTGGCTGCAAGCCGTTTTTTCATCCATTCGCCCTCCCTCACTTTTGACGTGGTACGCGCCTTTTCTCCTATTTTAGCAGGTTTCACCGCACAAATCCATCAAAAGCTGTGTCACGATCACAATCGCTCGCATAGGATGGATTGCGTTTATTGACGCCGTTTGGTATAATAACCGCAAAGCGGGTATTATACCGGGCTTTGGCCGGGACGATGCGCGGGTGCGGCCCGCTTTTGCCCCAATGGCCGATGATACCATACCGCTGCGCGGACATGGTATCATAAAACACACGTTTATGGAGAAAGGAGGAAAACTACCCAAGAATCCGAAATGGAGGTGGATAAATCAAAAAATCTGTCAGAAGCGCCAGAACCGCCTAAGAGCGGTTGACGAGGCGGGAGGAGGATCGAATGTTCGGCGGATGCCTCCCCGTCCCCGCTTCCGGACGCAGCCTGTCCGAAAACTTCCGGGCAACCGGATCGACAGACGGACCGGCGGGAAGCAAATCTTATTGGAAAACGATCTGTGTCCGGCCGCCGCGCGCGGCGCGGCCGGACCTTAATACATTGCGGGGCCGACCACGCACGCCCCGAGATCAAATTTACCGCGCGGGAAAGACAGGTAACAACATGTGCGGAATTGTAGGCTACACCGGCGGCAAAAACGCTGTCCGTGTTTTGCTTGATACGCTTTCAAATCTTGAGTATCGCGGTTATGATTCAGCCGGTATCTCTGTATTCGGCGACAACGGTATTGAGACAGTCAAGGCAAAGGGACGGCTGCAAAATCTGGCCGATTTACTGGCGCATGAACATGCCAAGCTGTCCGGGCGCTGCGGTATCGGTCACACGCGTTGGGCTACGCACGGCGAACCGTCAGATCTCAATGCCCATCCCCATGCAACTGAAAAGCTTTCGCTTGTCCACAACGGCATCATCGAAAACTACCAGCAGCTCAAGGCGTCACTTACAGCGCAGGGCTATACCTTTGTCTCGCGCACTGATACCGAGGTCGCCGCCAAGCTGATCGATTCGCTCTACAGGGGGGATCCGGTTGCCGCTATTATCAAAGCGCAGGAACTTCTGGAGGGTTCTTATGCGTTCGGTATCCTGTTCGCCGATCATCCAGGCGAAATTTTTGCCACGCGTCAGGGCAGCCCGCTGATTGCAGCGGCCGGCAATGGCGAAGCATTTATCGCCTCGGATGTTCCGGCAATCTTAAAGTACACGCGCGACTATGCTCTGATTGGCGAACGCCAGATTGTGCGCGTCACAGCGGACGGCCTTTCTCTGTTTGAGCCGAACGGCGTTCCCGCTGAAATAAAGACGCTGACCGCCTCTTGGACGGTTGAGCAGGCGCAAAAGGGCGGCTATGACCATTTTATGCTCAAGGAGATTTATGAACAGCCGCGCGCGCTGGCTGACACGGTACATCCGCGTATTTCCGACGGCCTGCCGTCATTTGATTTGCAGGACGATATCCCGGACGGCTTTTGGAAACAATTCAATTCCATCTCTATCGTTGCCTGCGGTACAGCAATGCACGCCGGTATGGTCGGCAAAGCATTGATCGAACAGCTCGCGCGAATTCCTGTCGAATGCGATATCGCCTCAGAATTCCGTTACCGTGACCCGATATTGACAAAACGCTCGCTCGTGCTGCTGATTTCACAGTCCGGGGAAACGGCCGACACACTTGCCGCGCTGCGTCTGGCCCGCCAAAATGGGGCGACGACGCTTGCGGTCGTCAATGTCACCGGTTCCTCGATCGCACGTGAAGCCGACTATGTGATCCATACATACGCCGGACCGGAAATCGCCGTCGCCTCCACAAAGGCATACTCCGTACAACTCGCGGTCATGTATCTGATCGCCATACGTTTCGCGCTCGCGCGCGGCGTACACACAGAAGAACAGGCCCGGGCGCTCACGTCCGGGCTGCTGGATGCCATCGAACACACAGAACAGGCGCTTGGACTCGATGTGGAGATTAAAGAGTATATCCGCCGTTATGAATCGCTGCACGATCTTTTTTTCCTCGGGCGCGGGCTTGATTACGCGCTTGCGATGGAAGGTTCTCTCAAACTCAAGGAAATCAGCTACATTCATTGCGAAGCATACGCGGCCGGCGAACTCAAACACGGAACGATTTCTCTGATTACCGAAGGCGTGCCTGTCATCGCGCTTGCGACCCAGGAGAGCCTGCTGCCCAAGATGGTCAGCAACATCAAGGAGGTGCGCAGCCGCGGCGCGGATGTGCTGTTCATCTGCAAACGCGGCATGGAGGCTGACCGTGAGATTTATGAAAAGCGTCTCGACCTGCCCGCGATCGACGATCTGTATATGCCGATTGTCGGCGTGATCGTTTTGCAGCTTCTCGCCTATCATACGGCTGTTTTGCGCGGCTGTGATGTCGATAAGCCGCGCAATCTTGCCAAATCGGTAACTGTAGAATAATTTGCAGACGATTGAAAAGGAAGGATCTTCTACATGAAAACCATCGGCCTGATCGGCGGAATGAGCTGGGAAAGTACAGTGACATACTATCAGATCATCAATGAAACCGTCAGGAAGGCGCTCGGCGGCCTGCACTCTGCAAAGTGCCTGCTTTGCAGTGTTGATTTCCATGAAATTGAAGCCTTTCAAGCGAGCGGCGCATGGGAGCAGAGCGGCGAATTGCTCGCTGACGCAGCGCGGACACTCGCCCGCGCCGGCGCCGACTGCATCGTGATTTGTACAAACACGATGCACAAGGTTGCCGGCCAAGTACAGGCTGCCGTCTCAATCCCTCTGATCCACATCGCAGATGCGACAGCCGACACTTTGACAGACGCTGGAATTCATACGGCCGCCCTGCTGGGAACAAAATACACAATGACACAGGATTTTTACAAGGCGCGCCTGACTTCACGCGGGATTGACGTTCTGACTCCGGAAGGGCGCGATATCGATACCGTCAACCGTATAATTTACGATGAATTATGTCTCGGCGTCATCTCCAGCGAATCGAAACATGAATATCTGCGGATCATCGATTCGCTTGCTGCGCGCGGCGCACAGGGGGCTATTTTGGGGTGCACGGAAATTGGCCTTCTTGTCGGGCAGGCCGACACAGGCCTTGCTCTGTTCGATACAGCCCGCATCCATGCACAGCGTGCTGCATATTTCGCGCTCGGTTAGGGGATGTTTGAAAAAACCAAACCCGTCCGCAAACAGTATTGTTTGCGGACGGGTTTTTAATTATCTTTTATCATCCTTTATTATAAAACGGCATACAATACCGTCTCATAGGTCAGGGATCCATAATGGCGCAGGTAAAGCTTATATTCCGGCACAAGGCTTTTGATAAACTCCGCTATTTCAACAAAATCCTCCGGCTTGTGATAAACGCAGATCGCCAGCAAGGGTTTGTTTTCAATAATTGTCCGGCGCGCTCCGTGAAGCGCCTTCAATTCCGCTCCCTCAACGTCCATCTTAATAAATGAGACACGCTCCTGTTTTATGATTTGATCCAATGCCACCATTCGCGTCGGAACGCCATTCTGGCTATCAAGATGGGAATCTATCTGACCGCATTCACTGAAATACAGCACTTCCTCCTTGTCCCACAGTCCGGCGGGGATCAATTCGATATTTTTTATGCTGTTTTCCCCGGCGATTTTTTGACAATTGATCATATTCAGCCGGTCAGGCTCAAACGCAATAATCTTATCGTACAAGCCGCCGGTGATTTCAATAAAGCGCAGATCCGTCCCGCAGTCAAAGCAGCCCGCATCAATAAAAGCGCCTCCTTTTGGGAGTGGAAACTCAAAATACTGCTGCGGCACGCCTGCGAGATGATCCTCCAGGAAATCCAAAATATGATCCGCCGGAAATCCGTCGCGCAGCAGCGCCGCTCGAATTTCCTGTTCATAAAGCGGCGTCGTAATCAGCACATAGTCGTCCTTGTGCTCTCCCATCAGTTTCTGATGGGAGAGCACCGGCTTTCCGTGGAAGCCGGTTTTTTGCTTTTCTTCGCTTCGATCGCAAAATCCATAAATCTCCACATGTTCGAGATCTTCAGAAAATCGCTGCAAATATTCAAGTCCTCTGGTACCTGCTCCGTAAAATATGATCTTTCGACCCGCCTCAACAATTTGCCCACATCGTTTTGAAAAGCCCTTGGCGTGTGCAAGGGTCTGCTCATCGTAATTCCCGGACGTTCCCGCCAAATGCACCACGTCGTCAAACGAACGCGTGATATCATAAATCAGACGCGCCTTGAAAACCTGCCTGGACAAATCGTCCTGCAAAAAACGATACGCCTTTTGCAGACGTGTAAACGCATGAGCCATTGACATCAGTAAACAACCTTTCTTTTATGAAAATCCTGCCTTGCAGGCGGCTTTCGCACAACGCGGTGCTATAAAACGGGGTTCTCCTGTGTAAATGCAACCTCCAGATGTTCAAGACCTTCGAGCGGCGAAAGGTCTGTGATATAATTGTCGCTCACATCGAGATAGGTCAGGCTCGTCATCCCCTCAACAAACGACAGATCGGTTAATTCGTTCCCGCCCGCGCTTAAATATGTCAGATTGGAAAGCTGTCCGACAAACGGCATCATATCCTGCACCGTCAGATCATCATAATCAATGGAGGTAAAGAATCCGTCGCTCCAGACATCGACGTTGGCAACCAATTTCACCTCATCCATCGCAAGACTGTGCAGATTGGTCAAATTCGCGATACCCCGGAAGTCTCCGCCGATGGTGCAGCCCGACAGATCAAGCAGCGCCAAATTGGGCAGCTTATAAATATTTTCCGTACCGTTCCACAGTTCCACACGGTTGAGCGTAAGCGCACGCAGATTTGTCATGGAGGGTAAAAACGTCAAGCCGGAATTCCCGATTGCGTAGCCTGTACCGCTCAAGCTCCAGACATTCGGAAGCGTGCCCAATACAGAAAAATCGCCCTGGCAGTAGTAAAGCCCTATCTCCTCGAGCGAAACGGCGCCTGTAAGCGCCGACAAATCATCGGCATTTAAAAGATTGAGCACGCGCAGATTCGGCAGATCCGACAGACTTGGGATGGATTTCAGTTCGTCCGCGTCAAGCGTCAGCTCCTCGAGCATTGTGCAGCCGGATAATTCCGGCAGCTCAAGCAGCGCGTCGTTATCGCGCGATATAAACGACTTTAATCCGGTCATACCGGACAAAAACTGCATCCGCTTGATCTCACTGTCCTCAATGGAAAGGCGTTCAAGCTGTGGCGTATCATTCAGCGCTGAAAAATCCAGTTCCTCCTGATCTCCGATGGACAGCGCGCGCAGGCTGTCCAATCCCGCGAGAAAATCAAGGTCATAAAGGTATTCGTTGTAATTTAACTCCAATTCCTCCAAGTCATCCAAGGCGGAAAGCGCGCTGAAATCGGAGATATCCGTGCTGCGCAGTCCAAGCTTGCGCAGATGAAGCTGTTCAACGCCGTCAAGCGATTCGATGCTTCCATCCAGCGTCAACTCGCGCAGATTGGGCATCCTGCTGAATACGGAAAAATTGGCAAATTCATAAGCCTGCCCCAGCGTCAATCGTTCCAGGTTCGGCAGCTGCATCACTTCAGACGGTTCATAGGAAGCGCCGTTGATCATCAAATCCTTCAATCCCTGGAACATCTGAAGCTCTCCAACAGAGAGCCAATCTGTTATGTCCTTATCAAGCTGAAACCAACTGTATGTAGAAGCATATACCTCCCCAGGATTGACGCTATACTCATCCTGCGCAGGTTCAGCCAGACTCAGGCCGATCAATATGCGTTCATTACGGATTGTCCAGTCATCTGTAAACGGGTTGAGCAGCTCGTTTGTTACGCGCAGCCCGCGAATCCGGCCAAGCTCATCAAAAGATATTTCATTCGCCGGTTTGTTAAAAAACATTGAAACAGCCTGCGACAGGATTGGATCGGTCAGTCCACCGTTTTCCTCGTATTCGGCGCGTAATTGCTCCAACTTACCCTGTGCCGTCTGCTCATGCTTTGGCGTCTGCGTCCAGGGCGCTTCAATCTCAGACGCACCCGAACTGGAGGTGCCAAGCATTTCTTGAAAGCCGATGCGTATAATGAGCATCAGCCCAAGCAGGACCACAACAGCAATGAATACAATCAGCCCGACTGCCGCGCCGCTGCGCGGCGGCGGGACAGGACGCGCGTCTGAATTTCCGCCGGGGCACGGCTGCTGTGGGCTGGATTCAGAATGTGTCCGCGAGGATGCCCCACTATACAGCACACAGCCGCAGCGCGTACAAAATTCATCACGGTCCGTATCATTGCGTTTTCCGCAATTTGGGCATTTTACTTTCATCTCGATACCCCTTCCTCAAAACTTTATAAGGTAATCTCTCCGGCATAATCGGTTTCGAAGATGCGGCGGACCTCATCCAAGCGATCCGTTTGCCCGAGCGCCCACATCAGCTTTGTAACGGCAGATTCAGTTGTCATATCGCGGCTTTCTATCACGCCTGTGCCAAGAATTCTGCGCCCGGCTTCATAAATGGAAAAGTCGCTTCCATCATAGAGACACTGGCTGCACGTCACAACCGCCACGCCGTTTTCTACAAGGCGGCGTACCTGCGCTGAAAGATCGCGCCGGATATAATGCATCCCACCCGCTCCGAACGCCTCAATCACAACGCCGCGGTATCTCAGTTCGAGCAGGCTGTCAAAAATCCGCGGATTCGTTCCGGGAATCAATTTGAGCAAAAAAACGTCGTTGCACAGCGCGTCACACAGGCGAACCGGCCCGGATGGCCGGCCGCGCCGGTTATACAGCCGCACACCGTTTGAAAGTATTTCGCCACAGTCGGGGCTGTTGACGCTTTCAAATGCGTCAAACCCCATTGTGCGCACTTTGACAGCCCGGCATCCACCGATAATTTTATGATTAAAGGCGATATGCACGCCGCACACACCGCTGTCAATCGCGGCGAGCGCCGTCTCCAGATTAGACCGGGCGTCCGACAGCGGCATCCCGATCGGAATTTGTGATCCTGTCAAAATAACGCCTTTGTTCAGATTTTGAAGCATAAAGGACAGCATTGACGCCGTATAGGCCATCGTATCCGTCCCATGCGTAATAATGACACCATCGTATTCAGGCAGCGCATCGTACACGCTGCGCGCAATTTGCTGCCATTCCTCCGCCTGAATATTCGAGCTGTCCAAACTCATAAGCGCACGATAGGTCAAATTGTAATATACGCTCAATTCATCGAGCGCGTGCAGCAGCTCAGGCGGCGCAGGCTGCGGCTCCAGCCCGTCTTGCCCGGCGCGCGAGGCGATCGTTCCGCCTGTGGCAAGCAACAGAATCCTTTTCATTTGCGTTTCACTCCATTCGCGGCGATCATCCATGACGCGCGGATTTGAGCCGGCCCGGCCATGATCAGGCCAGTCATAAAGCGGTATCATAACCGCTATCCGGGTATGATACCACAGCGGCAAGCTCTTTCCAGCTTGCCATCCGCTTTTGTGGTAATGCAGCATGTGCAGTCCACTGCCGGATGGCGGCTGCAAACGGCAAAGCCGTTTGATCTACACATACGATACCATCCGCGAAGCGGCATGGTATAATTACCCATCAAAAGGCGGTTGCCGCGCAAGCGGCGAGCCGTTGGGCATAACCCCGATATAATAACCACTCTGCGGTTATTATACCGTTCAAAAGCCAATTTTGCAACGGATTGTCAAACCGCTCAAAAAAAAACGGAAAAAAGTTCATATGTTTATGATGTATATTTAACAAATTGGCCTTGATTTTTTACTTTTTCAGTGGTATATTATAAATATCAAATTTGTTTGTTAAAAAACAAACAAATGATTCCATTAATTTACACAGGAGGTTTACATAGCATGGCTCGTTTTACACTTCCAAGGGATCTCTATTATGGCGATCATGCGATCGATGAACTCAAAAATCTGAAGGGTTACAAAAAGGCCATCATTGTCACAGGCGGCAGCTCGATGAAGCGCGGCGGTTTCCTCCAGCAAACGGAAGACGCTCTCCATGCGGCTGGGTTGGAGACGATGCTGTTTGAGGGCGTCGAGCCGGATCCTTCGATCGAAACCGTATTCAAGGGCGCCAAGGCGATGCAGGAGTTTGGTCCAGATGTTATCGTTGCCATTGGCGGTGGTTCGCCGATTGACGCAGCTAAAGCAATGTGGGTTTTCTATGAGCACCCCGAGAAAACCTTTGACGATATCAAAGATCCCTTTACGATGCCGCGCCTGCGTGAAAAAGCGATCTTTGTCGCCATTCCTTCGACCTCCGGCACCGCTTCCGAGGTAACGGCCTTCTCTGTCATTACCGATTACTCCACCAACATCAAATATCCGTTGGCTGATTTTGAAATCACGCCTGATATCGCGATTCTTGATACCTCCATCCCGCAGACCATGCCCAAGCAGCTGACTGCGCATACCGGTATGGACGCCTTGACCCATGCGATTGAAGCTTATGTCGCTACGGCGCGCTCCTCCTTCTCCGATCCTCTGGCGCTCAAAGCGATCTCCGATATTTTCGATGATTTGATCGATTCGTATAATGGTGATATGGAGGCGCGCGGCAGAATGCATATCGCCCAATGCCTGGCTGGTATGGCTTTCTCAAATGCGCTGCTTGGCATTGCGCACAGCCTGGCGCACAAGACAGGGGCTGTCTTTGATATCCCGCATGGCTGCTGCAATGCGATTCTGCTTCCTTCCGTCATCCAATATAATTCCCGCGCCTGCATGGAGCGTTATGCGCAGATCGCGCGCGCCATCGGCCTGCCGGGCAGCACGGACAAGCAGTTGACCGATTCTCTCGTTAATGCGGTTCGTGAGATGAATAAAAAGCTTGGAATTGCGCAAACTTATCGTGAGAACGGTGTTACCGAAGAACTTCTCAACGCCAACATCGATAAGATTTGTGAAAACGCGGTCAAGGATCCCTGCACCAGTTCCAACCCGCGTCCCATCGACGTCGAGAACATGAAAAAGGTTCTCCTTTGCGCCTTTAACGGCGATGACGTCACATTCTGATTCTGCCTTCTCCTTTTCTTTCTCTCCATTTTTTCATCAGCCCCCGTCTGGATTTCCGGACGGGGGTTGCTGTATTTTTGGGAAAATTAACGTTGCGTTCATTGTACCGCTCAACAATTTATGTTAATATAAATATGTTCAATATTTGTTTCGCCAAAAAATGCTGTATTCTTCCGGCATTTTGAGGTTTTGGAAGGAGTTCCCTTTATGAAGAAATATGCATATACATTGGCGTTACTGGTTCTTTTTTCCGGTTGTTCCGCATTGCAGGAAAAGCAAGAGCCGTCGTCTGTCTCCGCTGTCTCATCCCTGGCCTCTTCGACAGCTCCAGGCGAATCCAGCAGTGAATCTGTACAGGAAGAAACACAAGTTACGCGCGCCCAATTGCGCAGCACGATTATGAATACATCCGCTGGTATTTCCAAAATGGATCAGATCGTGACTGACGCTTTGATTCGTCTGGCGCAAACCATTCCGATTCAACAGGCAGCTGTCCAAGAGGCGGCGCCAACTCAACCAGTGGTATTGCCGAACTCTGCCGAGCAAATATCAGTTCAAGCAGAACAGCAGCCTGCTGCGCAGGGGACGCCTGCAACACAGTCGCCGTCAGCTCAGGAAGAAAATTATGCACCCGAAAAAGATACGGCGCCTGCCCAGCCGGCAGATACACAGTTGGCGGATACCATTGACGAACCTGTCTTAAAGCCAAAAGCGACTATTTCCAGCACCAATTTTTTAAGCAAAGTCGAGGACCAGGTATTGACGCTTATCAATGAAGAACGTTCCAATCAAGGTTTAAGCCCGCTTGCCTCCGATCCCGATCTGAAAACAGCCGCGCGGATTCGCAGCAAAGAGCTTTATAAAAGCGGGACGTTCGCTCATCAGCGTCCAAACGGCGATGAATGGAGTACTGTAATTACGCAGGATGTGCCGGTCAAGTTCATCACGGCCGGTGAAAACCTTTGCACCACCACTTATAACGATCCAAATCTCGACAGCGCCTATGATGCGCAGTTCTGGTTCGATCGCTGGTATAACAGTCCGGATCACTATGAAAATATGGTGCGGCCCAATTTTACACATGTCGGCGTAGGGATTTATTGTATGGAAAAGGATGGTTTCATTTACGCTTACGCCACTACGATTTTTGCTGAACTTTAAAGCTTATTCAAAAGGGAAAGTGCCGGAAATCTTTCGGTCTGCCTTCCCTGCCGATCTGAAAAGGGCACGCAATCCCTATGGGATTGCGTGCCCTTTTCATAATACTTGTGTACTCTGCAAAAGCTTACGCGTTTTTGGAAGCGCGGGCTTTCTTGACCTCCTCGGTAAAGAGAGGCAGAATCTTGCAGACATCGCCGACAACACCGTAATCAGCGACCTCAAAAATCGGAGCGGCCGGGTCCTTGTTGATCGCGATGATGATATCGGACTCCTCCATACCGGCCAGATGCTGGATCGCACCGGAGATGCCGCAGGCAATATAAAGATTCGGACGAACAGTCTTGCCGGTCTGACCGACCTGGCGGTCCTTTTCCACCCAACCTGCGTCAACACAGGCGCGCGAGGAGGAAATCGTTCCGCCGAGCGCCTCGGCCAGTTCCTCAAGCATCTTGAAGTTTTCCGGACAGCCAACGCCGCGTCCGCCGGAAACAAGCACCTTCGCATCCTGAATGTCCATCTTCTCGCTGACCTTCTTGATCACCTCGACGATTTCGACATTTTTATGTGCGGCGATGTCTTTCAGCTCAAAGTTTTCGACCTTGCATTCCGCGCCTTCGATCGGGCTGATGCGCTGCATCACGCCCGGCCGAACCGTCGCCATCTGCGGACGATGCTCAGGGCACAAGATCGTTGCCATGATGTTGCCGCCGAACGCCGGACGGGTCATCTGAAGATTCTTCGTCTCCGGATCGATTTCAAGACCGGTGCAGTCGGCTGTCAGACCGGTGTGCACACGCGCGGAAACACGCGGGGCCATATCGCGGCCGATCGCAGTCGCGCCATAGAGCACAACCTCCGGCTTGTGCGCCTTGATGACCTCAGTCATCGCATAGGCATACGGCTCGGTCATATACGTCTCCAGAGCCGGGTCGTCAACAACGATCACGCGGTCTGCGCCGTATTTTGCCAGCTTCTTTGTCAAATCCCCGACCTGATAGCCGAGCAGAACGGCTGTGACCTCCGTGCCGAGATCAGCGGCGAGCGCCTTGCCCTTGCCAATCAGCTCGTAGGAAACGCCGGTGATTTTATTGTCAACCTGCTGCGCGAAAATAAACACGCCTTTGTAATCAGATACAGCCATTTCGTTCACCACTTTCCATTACAGAATGAATTTTTCATGAAGCCTGTCGATCAGCCAATTGGCCGATTCCTGCGGGTCGAGGGTCACAACGGTCCCCTTGCCCTTAACGGGCTTTGTGAACGATTTGAACACGCGTGTCGGCGAACCCTTGAGTCCGATATTGCTGTCGTCGACCTTCAGGTCCGGGCGCGTCCAAACCTTGACTTCCTTCTCACGGTATGCGTCAAAAATGCCGCCCGGCGTCATATAACGCGGCTGATTCATCTCGCTGAGTGCGGTGATCAGGCAAGGCATTTTGCACTTGATGATGTGATAGCGATCCTCATACTGGCGCTTAACAACAACACTGTCGCCTTCGATCTTGAGATCCTCGGCATAGCTGATGTTGGGCAGTCCCAGATGCTCGGCGATCTGCGGGCCGACCTGAGCCGTATCGCCATCGATAGCCTGACGGCCGGTGATGATGAGATCGTATTCCAGGTTCTCGATTGCGGAGGCGATCGTAGAGGACGTGGCCCACGTATCGGCGCCGCCGAACGCGCGGTCGGTGACAAGAATCGCCTCGTCGGCACCCATCGCAAGCGCCTCGCGCAGAGCAAGATCAGCCTGCGGCGGCCCCATGGAGACAATCGTGACATGCGCGCCATACTGATCTTTCAGCGCAAGCGCAGCCTCAAGGCCGGCCTTGTCGTCGGGGTTGATAATGCTCGGAACACCTTCGCGGATCAGGGTACCGGTTACCGGATCGAGCTTGACCTCGTTGGTATCAGGTACCTGCTTAATGCAGACGATAATTTTCAAGACTTGCAACTCCCTTCTACTTCAGAAACCCGCCGGAAATAACCATACGCTGAACCTCGCTGGTACCCTCGTAGATTTCCGTAATCTTCGCGTCGCGCATCATGCGCTCGACGGGGTAATCCCTTGTGTAACCATATCCGCCAAAGAGCTGCACGCATTTTGTGGTGACTTCCATCGCCACTTCCGCAGCAAACAGCTTGGCCATAGCGGCATCGGTGGAGAAGCGTTTCTTTGTATCCTTGGCAACGGCCGCGCTGTAAACGAGCAGGCGGGCCGCTTCGATCTTCGTCTTAAGGTCGGCAAGCTGGAACTGCGTGTTCTGGAACGCGGAGATCGGACGGCCGAACTGCTTGCGCTCCTTGACATATTTAACCGTCTCGTCAAACGCGCCCTGCGCGATACCGAGCGCCTGTGCGGCGATACCGACACGGCCGCCGTCGAGCGTGGTCATGGCGATTGTAAAGCCCTTGCCCTCCTGACCGAGCAAATTTTCTTTCGGCACGATGCAGTTCTCAAAGATCAGCTCGCAGGTAGAGGAGCCGCGGATACCCATCTTAAGCTCCTTTTTGCCGATGGAGAAGCCCGGGAAATCCTTCTCGACGATAAATGCGGAGATGCCCTTGACACCCTTTGATTTATCGGTCATTGCAAAGATGATATAAATATCGGCCTTTCCGCCGTTGGTGATAAAAATTTTACTGCCGTTGAGCACATAATGATCGCCCTCAAGAACCGCCTTCGTCTGCTGGCCGGAGGCGTCCGTACCGGCGTTTGGCTCCGTCAGGCCGAACGCGCCGAGCAGCTTGCCCTGCGCCATCGGAACGAGATATTTTTTAATCTGTTCCGGGGTGCCGAATTTCTTAATCGGATCGCAGCCAAGCGAGGTGTGCGCCGAAACGATAACGCCGGTGGTGGCGCAGACACGGGAAAGCTCCTCAACACAGATCGCATAGGTCAGGGAGTCACAGCCCTGGCCTCCCATATCCTTCGGGAACGGGATGCCCATGAAACCAAATTTCTGCATCTTGGCAACTGTCTCAGCCGGGAAACGCTCCTCCTCGTCGACCTCCTGGGCCAGAGGCTTCACTTCTTTTTCAGCGAAGTCACGGAACAATTGTCTTGCCATTTCCTGCTCTTTGCTCAATACAAAGTCCATGCAAGTTCCTCCTAAGTTCATCTTTAAACGCTCTTGCACCGGGGAAGAAAAATCCCCCGGCGCGGGGCAGACCGCGCCGGGCAAAGGCCCCGCGCGGTCCTTATAAGCGGATGCGCCGCATCCATGTGATCCTGTCTCTTACTTTTTGCTGTAATCGTAGAAGCCCTTGCCGGTCTTCATGCCGAGCAGGCCGCCGCGGACCATTTTGCGAAGCAGCGGATGCGCGCGGTATTTCGGATCGCCCGTCTCAGCCAGCAGAACATCCATGATCGCCAGGCAAACGTCAAGACCGATCAAATCGCCAAGCGCCAGCGGCCCCATCGGATGGTTTGCGCCGAGCTTCATGGCGGTGTCGATGCCTTCGACGGAAGCGACGCCGTCGGCATAGATGCCGATCGCTTCGTTGATCATCGGAACGAGAATCTTGTTGACAACAAAGCCCGGGGCCTCATTGACCTCGACGGGAACCTTGCCGATCTCCTTTGTGATCTCGATGATCTTAGCGACCGTTTCAGGGGTGGTGTGCGCGCCGGAGGTCACTTCAACGAGCTTCATGACAGGCGCAGGATTGAAAAAGTGCATACCAACAATCGCACGGTCCAGACCCTGCGACATCTCAGTCAGGGAAAGAGAGGATGTGTTGGAAGCGAAAATCGCATCCTTTTTACAGATCGTCTGAAGCTTGCCGAACAGCTCCTTTTTCAGATCCATCTTTTCAAGCGCAGCCTCGACAATGAGATCGCAGTCGGCAACCTTGTCGTTGAGTCCTGTTGTGATCTTTGCAAGAACCTCGTCCATCTTGGCCTGCTCCATGCGGCCCTTGGCGACCTGCTTGGACAGGGATTTCTCAATCTTCTTTTTACCGCCCGCGGCAAATTCCTCGGTGATGTCGCACAGGACGACCTCGTAGCCGTCCGTTACGGCGAATGCCTGCGCAATACCGGAACCCATGGTGCCGGCGCCGATGACTCCAACTTTCATAGCTATGTAACCTCCATCTATTTTTGATTGCATCCGCAATAAAAAAGCTGTAACTTACTTGTTCTCAAACGGATCGGGCTTGCGCTTTTCGACGAACGCAGTCATCGCGTTGCGCTGATCCTGCGACTCGAAGCAGCTTCCAAACAGCTCCTCCTCGATTTCAATCGCCTTGTCCATATCGACCTGCAAGCCGTCGTTGATCGCTTTCTTTGTCGCGCGGACCGCAATCGGCGCGTTGCGCGCAATCTTTTCAGCCAGCTTCATCGCCTCATCCATCAACTGGTCAGCCGGATAGACGGCGTTGACAAGCCCAAGCGCGAGCGCCTCGGGCGCTTTGATCTTGTTGGTCGTATAAAGCAGTTCTTTCGCCTTACCCACGCCGATGATGCGGGCCAAACGCTGCGTGCCGCCAAAACCGGCCGTAATGCCGAGCGAAACCTCAGGCTGCGCGAACACGGCGTTTTCCGAAGCGATGCGGATATCACAGCTCATGGACAGCTCGCAGCCGCCGCCAAGTGCGAACCCGTTGACCGCCGCGATGACGGGCACCGGCAACGTCTCAATCTTGCGGAAGATATCGTTGCCCTTCTTGCCGAACGCTTTGCCCTCGGCCTTGCTCAACCCGCTCATCTCGCCGATATCCGCGCCCGCGACGAACGATTTCTCGCCCGCGCCGGTCAAAACCACGCAGCGCGTTTCATCGGCAGAAATCGCGTCGATCACTTTCTCCAGATCCGCCAGGACCTCGCTGTTGAGCGCATTGAGCGCCTTGGGGCGGTCGATCGTAATCACGCCGACAAAGCCTTTCTGCTCATAAGTCACAAAACTCAAGTTTGCCGCCTCCTTCATATTCGCGTCCCTTCCCCGCCGCACTATGCGCGGGCTGAACGTTTTCAGGCGAACCAAGGCTTCCGGAAATCCGGAAGCCTTCGTCCGTTCGGTGTTTTAATTACTGAATGTTTTCGACGATCTCGGAAACGCCCATGCCGCCGCCGACGCACAGCGTCGCCAGGCCGAGCTTGGCGTTGCGGCGCTTCATCTCGTAAAGCAGCGTGACCAGGATGCGGCAGCCGGAGGCGCCAACCGGATGGCCGAGCGCGATCGCGCCGCCATTGACGTTGACCTTGGATGCATCCCAGCCAAGCTCGATGCCCACGCCGAGCGACTGCGCGGCGAACGCCTCGTTGGCCTCAATCAGGTCCATATCATTGATCGTATAACCGGTCTTTTCAAACACCTTGCGGGTCGAGAAGGCAGGACCGATACCCATGACGGACGGATCGACGCCGGCGGAAGCGCCCGCGACAAACTTCGCCATCGGTTTCACGCCCAGCTCCTTCGCTTTCTCTGCGCTCATAACGACGATCGCGGCGGCGCCGTCGTTGATGCCGGAAGCGTTTGCGGCGGTCACAGTACCGTCCTTCTTAAAGGCGGGTTTGAGCTTGGCCAGGCCCTCGGCGACAACGCCGGCGCGCGGGAACTCGTCCGTGTCGAACATAACTGTGTCCTTTTTAACCTTGATCGGAACAGGAACGATTTCATCTTTAAACTTGCCGGCCTTCTGAGCGGCTTCGCACTTCTGCTGGCTGCTGGCGGCAAACTCGTCCTGCATCTCGCGGGTGATGCCGTATTTCTCGGCAACGTTTTCAGCAGTGATGCCCATGTGATAGTTGTGGAACGCGTCGGTCAGCGCGTCATTGATCATCGTGTCAACAAATGTGCCGTTGCCCATGCGGTATCCGTAACGGCCCTGCGGAAGCGCATACGGTGCGCCGGACATATTCTCCATACCGCCCGCGACGATGATGTCAGCTTCACCGCTGGCAATCAGAGACGCCGCAAGATTAACACACTTCAAACCGGAACCGCAGAGGTTGTTGAGGGTCGTGGCCGGAACTTCGACCGGGATGCCCGCATGGATCGCGGACTGGCGCGCGACGTTCTGTCCCTGGGCGGCCTGCAGAACGCAGCCCATAAAGACCTCGTCGACCTGCTCGGGCTTGACGCCCGCGCGGTTGAGCGCCTCTTTGATGACAATTGTGCCGAGCTGCTCGACAGGGATGTTGGCGAGCGAGCCGCCGAACTTGCCGATTGCGGTGCGGCAGGCACCGGCTAATACAACTTCTCTTGACATGTTTACGCCTCCGATATTATATTTTTATTGTTTTACAATAAAAAGCATAAAAGGATTCCACACAGCGGCTTCTGCCGCCGCGTGCTTTGCAGCAGCGGACAAACCTTTCGTTTTTAATTATACGACAAAAATTTTATAATTGCTATCTTTTTAACAAAGATTTCAGATGAAATTTATAGTTTGTACAAATATTCTGCTTGTCCAGTTTTTTCCTTTGTCAATTATCTACATCCAGACCTACTCTCTGGCCTTATAAAGCACCAGTGAAACACTGTCATCCCTGATTTCAAGCTTTCTGCATTCCACCATCTGCCCAATCAGATGCAGTTCCGTATCCTGCCCCAAGCCGCTCACGCCCGCAAGCTGCCAGAAAAATTCCTCCAACCCCTCATTGCGCTGCGCATTGTTGAAAAAGCGATCCAGGTCGTCAATTTTCTTGCGCTGCGCCGGATCATAGTTACTCTCCAGCGACAGCTCGTAACCATCCTGCTGTTTTTCCAAATCCATACAGACGCCGTCCGATCCGGCGCTGATAAAAAAAACGATCAGCTCGTCGATCACCTTTGTCATTTTCCTTGCAGTGGCATTCATGCCGATCCCCTCCTTTTTACCGCTTTCACGGCTCACGTTTCCTTGCGAAGCGACTCAATGAGCGGCACAAGGACAATACACACAAGCCCTGCGGAAAACCCGTTATTGTAAAGATTCAGCCCTCCGTGCAAAAATCCTGTGTTAAGCACAACCGAGGCGTGGATCGCTCCCGCCAGCATCCCCCAGCCCCAGCCAAACTGCCCCGCGATCGGCGCCAGGCCCGTTGCAAACAATGCCGCGAGCAGTGTGTTCGGCTCATCAAGCGTCCATACCGTAAAAATAGAGCTGACAATGACGCCGAGAATAACGGGCAAAATGTTTTTCAGATGCTTACCAAACGCACCAAATCCACAGATTGTAAAAATTCCTCCGATTGTCGGACCGTTCAGTTCCCCTCCGACAAACAGCACATAGGCTGTCGCAGCCGCTCCGACACAGGCCATATTCATCATCGTGACCGGAAGGCCGTCATGCAGCACAAAATCAGCCACCAGACGTCCGGAATGGCGTGTGATGCGCAAAAGTCCCTGCGGGCTGTGTCCGTTCCACAGAAAGCCAACCGCACCCATCACACCGAACAAACAGAACAGAAAAACCGCCAGCGGCAGGTTGTTGCCCGCGCTCCATTCAAGACGCGTCTCGAAAACATGACCGAACGATTTAAAGAAGGAGGCGAGCACCATGCCAATCAAGCCCGCTGTAAAGCCGACATTATAGAGGTTATACCCCTGGTGGACACGCAGGGTAAACGACGCCACAGCCGGAAGAATAAAGCCAATTCCAACGCCGATTCCAACGCCGACCGTATACCATGCCGCAGCGTTTTCACCGCCCACGTTGACAATTTCCGTCACAACCGGAGAAAGCGCAGTGCCAAACAGCGATATGTAAATATAACGTCCGAACGGTTCCCGGCGGAATCTTGCATAAAGAAAACCGCCAAAGATGATCGGGAAAATATTCCAGATATCCTTGCCAAACAGCGAGAAACCCGCCATCAGAAAAAGAGAGGCGATGCTGATGCCGGTAAAGGGCATACGCAGCAGACACAAAAGTCCAATACAGATCAATGTTACAAGCCCCGAATTGACAAACGCGGCCCCCATGCCTCCGATTGCAATCGAGTCAGTGATCAAGCCGGCCTGAGAGCGGATAATCCTCCAAATACCACCCACAATTTCAGCGGGCGTATCCCAAAAGAAGCCGAATACAATCAACGATATGGCGAACACTGAAAGCGCAACGGCAATCCGCGCGCTCTGAAGCTTTTCCGGACTGTCGGATAAAAAGGCACGCAAGCACATCTCCCCTATACGCCAAACGATTGAATCTATGCTGAAGGTGTGACACAATTATTTTTTCATGTCCGTAGCGCAACATGATAAATTGGCCATCAGGGCGCAAGCGGGCTGCGCCCGCGTATCGCCTTGGCCATAAAGGATAAAATAAATGCGCTGAATTTATTTTATCATAGATCGCCCGCTTTGGGAACGGTGTTTTTGTAATCTTTTCATATTTTTTCCGAATCGTTCCACCAACTGGATATTGGGCCGCTTAAAGCCAAATTTCTGTAATTTTGTGTTTATAGGCAAGGCGTTGTGTAGTATAATATCCTAAAGACGATCATTTCGTTCGCTGACTTTTGAGAAGTCATGGTATTGATAAAAACAGTCCCTATGTACATATGGAGGAATCGCTATGCCGCAGCGTATCCATGTCGTCCCCTATGACCCAAACTGGGAACGCCTGTTCAAAGAGGAGTCCGCTTTGATCGGCCAAATTCTCGGCCCGAATCTGGATTGCATCCACCACATCGGCAGCACAGCGGTCTTTGGGCTGTGCGCCAAGCCGATTATCGATATACTTCCGGTGGTGTTCGATCTATCCGCTGTCGACGGCCAAACCGGCGCGTTTTGGGCCGCCGGATATGAAGCGATGGGTGAATTCGGAATACCAGGGCGCCGCTATTTTCGCAAAGGCGGCGACCGGCGCACGCATCAGCTTCACATTTTCGAAAAAACCAATGTTCAGGAAATCGAGCGGCATCTCGCGTTTTGCGATTATCTGCGTGCGCATCCTGAAAAGGCAGACGAATACGGCGCGCTGAAAAGACGGCTGGCTGCGCAGTATCCCGACAGCATCGACCGATATTGCGACGGCAAGGACCAATTTGTCAGACGGACGGAACGAGCCGCGCTTCTCTGGCGCCGCGGGCAAACAGGCGCCGCCTTTTTAAATAAATGATGATCAGGAGGATGTTTATGTATATCGGCTGTCACCTGTCCGCCGCCAAAGGCTATGCACATATGGGAAAGGACGCGCTTTCCATTGGGGCGAATACCTTTCAGTTTTTCACCCGCAATCCGCGCGGTGCGCGTGCCAAGGCGCTCGATCCGGACGATATGCGCGCGCTTTTGGAGCTTATGAACGCAAACGCCTTCGGCACAATCGTCGCGCACGCGCCATACACGCTCAACGCCTGTTCATCGGATCCGCATCTGCGGGAGCTTGCCCGCGACATGATCGCAGACGACCTGGAGCGGATGGAGCATCTGCCAGGCAATCTCTATAATTTTCATCCAGGCAGCCATACCGGACAAGGCGTTGAAACAGGCATTGCTCAAATTGCAGACATGCTGAACAGCGTGCTGCGCCCCGGCCTGCATACAACCGTCCTTCTGGAGACGATGGCCGGAAAAGGAAGCGAGGTCGGCGGCCGCTTTGAGGAGCTGCGCGCCATTCTCGACCGCGTCGCGATCTCTGAGCGAATGGGCGTCTGCCTTGACACCTGCCATGTATCGGACGCCGGATATGATATTGTGAACGATCTTGACGGCGTACTAACGGAATTCGACCGTGTGATCGGGCTTTCACGCCTGCACGCTGTCCATCTGAATGACAGCATGAACCCGCGCGGCAGCCGCAAAGACCGCCATGCCCGCCTTGGTGAAGGAACCATCGGCGTCGAGGCACTTGTGCGCGTCGTGCGTCATCCGGCGCTCAAAGGTTTGCCCATCTGCCTGGAAACGCCGAATGAATTGCCTGGCTATGCGGCTGAGATCCGTCTTTTGCGCGAACGCTGCAGTGATTCAGACATATGATGGGGCATTTTGCACTCCGGCTGAATAACGCGCCGTTTTCAGGGAATGCTAACCGCGCCGGACCGCGATGGCGGGCTGGCCAGTAAACGGAGCGCGCGCTCCGCGTGCAAGGTGGTATCGCCGATGGCAAAGCAGGGTATGAAACGCCCGGAGGTTGGGCCGAAGCGGAAAAATGATGTTCCGCCTGTCCCGGAATTGCAGGGCGGCGCGAAACGTACAAAGGAAAAAGCCAAGCCCATTACAGAAAAATAGCGCCGGCGCGCGGCGGGGAAATTCCCCGCCGCGCGTCTCTCTTTTCCACACACTTACCTGCTTTCACCGCTGTCCGCAGCAGCGGCCGGTACGTTTTCCTGATCCTGCTGTCCCTCCGAAATATCCAGCCCATCCGGCTGCCCGCATAGCGGGACAGCGTCCTGCGGACCGGTTGCCCCCTGTTCCACTTGGATGGCTTCCAGAGCCTCTGACATATCCTGCGCACAGAGCGGCAGAGTAACAATTGCTTTAAACAGATCGCCGTCAAGCTCAATATGCAGCGTTCCGCCGCTTAACTCCGTGAAACTTTTAGCGATCGCCAATCCAAGACCGCTCCCTTCTCCCGTGCGGGATGCGTCGCCGCGCTGAAACCGCTCGACAATATCGTCAGCCGAGAAGGTCATCTCATAGTTGGCAATATTTTTAAAGGCGACTTCCACCGAATCTCCATTCTGGTGGGCAGATACATAGACGCGTGTGCCGGACATGGAATATTTCAGCGCGTTCCCAAGCAGATTTTCAAACACACGATGCAGCATCTTTCCATCGGCCCACACAAACAGGCGGGCGGCCGAGAATTGCGGTTTGATTTGAACTCCGCCGGCGCTTGCGTCCAGTTCCGCGATTGTCTGTCCAACGAGCGACACCACATCGATCTGTTCCGGATGCACGTCAATCGCGCCGCTGTTCGCCTTGGAGATCTCAAAGAGATCCTGTACGAGGTTTTTTAACCGCTTCGCTTTCTGATCGATGATTTGGACGTAATCATTGGCAAAATCGGGGCGGAGCTGTTCGCGTCCAAGCAGGTCGACGTAATTAATAATCGAGGTCAGCGGCGTCTTTAAATCGTGCGACACGTTTGTGACCAGCTCGATCTTCATACGTTCGCTGTGCATCTGTTCCTCGACGGCGCGGTTGACTCCGTCCATGATATCGTTGAGATCTGCGGCAAGCCCTGCAAAATCTCCGCTTACAGAAAGAGGCTCGCACAAACTGCCGCTACGCATTTGTCCCACATAATCGATCACACGGCCAAAATCATCCACATTCCGGTTATACTCCCGCACATAGCCAGCCAGCAGAAACAGCCCCAGTGCAGCCAGCAGCAAAACAACTGCAATCCAAATTTCGCCGATCCAGTCCAGCAAGACCCAGGCTGTCAGAAAAACGGCTGGAACTGCAATCACACATTCCGCAGCCAGCAGCAGGATCAGCCGCTGCTTCATGCGCGCTAAAAAGTCATATTTATTCTCCAGCCCGCGCAGAAAACGCGCGCCTGACATAAAGCTGTTGTTGGAAAAGAACGCCTGTATCCCGTTGATGGACAAATCCGTGAGCATCAGCCAGGCGCACCAGAAACATGCAAGAATGACGGCCAATCCGGGGAGTGTGCCAATTTCGCGAAACGCGAATGTCTCCACCGCCGTCCAGGCGCCAAGCGTCAGCGCCCCCAGCAGCAGCACAAGCTTCGGCTCCATCCAGATATGGCCAAGCGCAGCCGCAATGCGGCGGTGCGCCTCGGCGAGCGTGCGGCGGCGCACCAGCGTACACAGCAAAATAATCAGCGCGACAGCGACAACCGCCGCCCCAGCCACAAGAAACACGGACGCATAGTACCACTGATAATAAGCGTCATAGATCAGACCATAATTCACAAGCCCGCTTTCAGGCCGTATTGCCAAACAAAAGGATGCCTGCTGTTCCGTTCCCGCCCATTGATAAGCTGCCGTGTTGACGCCTTGGCCGCGCGATGTCTGAATTTGCTGCGTGATAACGCCATCCACAGCATAAATCACATGCTCATAACCTGCGGCGTCCATATTGGCGCTTATCCGCTCATACATCGCCTTAGCCGTCGCATCGGAAATATCGTCCGACCATAGCCGGAAGGAACGTCCTTCTATAAAGTAATCAACGTTTAAATCATTGCGCAGCGTAAGCCCTGCGTCTCCATCCGGTCCGTTTTCGGCAATTGCATAAGCGTCCGAAATCATTCTGTTGACCGCCTGTTGGTAGCGCGGCGTCTCCTTATAATCAAGCGCGACCGCGCCAGCCGCCCACAGATACAGTCCTCCGGCCACGGCTGCAATCACAATTGTCAGCGACAGCGCAAACAGGACAAATGCCGCTCCTGGCCTAGATTTTTTCAATTTTGTAGCCAATGCCCCACACCACCTTTAAATATTTTGGTTCCTTTGGATTAATCTCGATTTTCTCTCTGATACGGCGTATATGAACCGCCACCGTATTTTCAGGCGCGAAGCTTGGTTCATTCCAGACACGTTCATAGATCTCATCGATTGGGAACACACGCCCCGGATGACGCATTAAAAGCTCGGTGATTTTATATTCGATCGGGGTTAGCTTGACCTCCTCACCGTCAACCTCCAAGCGTTTCTGCCGCACATCGAGCGTCAGACCTCCGCAGACAATCGTTTCCGCAGGCCCGCCGCGGTCGCGTGCCGTGCCAAGCATTACGTAGCGCCGCAGTTGGCTTTTGACTCGTGCAATCAGCTCCAGGGGATTGAATGGCTTTGTGATGTAATCGTCCGCGCCGAACTCCAGGCCAAACACCTTGTCCGCGTCCTCGCCTTTGGCTGATACGAGAATGATTGGGATATTATTGCGCTCGCGCAGCTTCAACATCGCTTTAATCCCATCCATCTTCGGCATCATAATATCCATCAAAATCAAATGGATTGTATGAGCTGCGACAATATTAAGCGCCTGCAATCCATCGTAAGCCTTATAGATCGTCAGGTTTTCCCGGCTCAAATAAATTGCGATCGATTCGACAATTTCACGGTCGTCATCCACCACCAACACACTCAGCTTTTCCTCCATGATCCCGCTCCCCTATCTGGAAATTGTACGGTATAACCGTGCTGTGCAATCCCAGTATAGCACAAATTTTGCCTTGCCTCGCTTTGGTTTGATTATATACGGCAGTTCTTACCATCTATTCGACAAAATCCTTACAATTTTCTTAAGGAGCTGTTTAAATTGTATCGAATCAGGCAATACTTTGTGCGAGGTGAAGCTTCCATGAATAACCAGAAATCGGCAGTCGGCGGGTTGGCCGCTCTGCTCAAAAAGAACGGACAGGCACGTCAGTACTATGCATCGCTGCCAAGCTATGTACAGGATCTCATCGGACGGCGTTTTGTCGATATCCACTCAGAATACGATCTGCACCGCTGTGCAGACAGCATTCTATACAGCCTGTCGAGGTAGGACCTTCTGTCCTGCCTCTTTTTTATTTGTATATCTCTTTTCGGAACAGTTTATCAATTCTGTGCATATTTTGTTGTGGGGGATTTCCCATCATCCTGATTAGGAGGTATTCTATTCATGAATAGATTCACCGGCATGAACTTTATGACAAACGCCGGCCAGTCCTGTCCCACGCCTTGCCCGCCGCCTTGCCCGCCGCCTTGCCCCGGCCCGCCCGGACCAGTCGGTCCCACCGGAGCCACAGGCCCGCAGGGACCGATCGGACCAATGGGACCGCAGGGTCCTGTTGGTCCAATGGGACCGCAGGGCTTCCCAGGAGCCACAGGACCAACAGGGCCGCAGGGTATTCCCGGCAGCGCGACTATGACTGGCGCAACCGGACCAACTGGGCCTGAGGGGCCTCAAGGTCCTATGGGATTGCCCGGACCTGTCGGCCCGCAGGGACCGCAGGGACCCGTCGGCGGAACTGGACCACAGGGTCCAATCGGCGCGCCTGGCGCAACCGGTGCAACTGGTATGACTGGACCGACTGGCCCAACCGGAGCAACCGGTGCAACCGGACCGCAAGGCCCGCAAGGGCTTATGGGTTTACAGGGACCGATCGGTGCGACTGGCCCGACCGGCGTAACAGGGCCGCAAGGCCCGATTGGCGCAGCAGGTCCGCAGGGCTTTGCCGGGCCGCAGGGACCACAGGGCGTCGTGGGGCCAACCGGCGCGACCGGACCGCAGGGAGCGCCCGGCCCAATCGGGCTGCAAGGCCCGCAAGGCATTCCAGGCGTAACAGGAGCCACCGGTCCGCAGGGACCGATTGGTGCAGCAGGTCCGCAGGGATTCACGGGACCAACCGGGCCGACTGGTCCAACGGGACCAACCGGGCCGACGGGTCCGTCGGGAGCGACCGGCTCAACCGGAGCGACCGGTCCGATCGGACCGACTGGTGACCCAGGCGCGACCGGCGCCACTGGTGCAACCGGGCCACAGGGACCGATCGGTTCAGCCGGACCACAGGGCATCGCTGGCCCCACAGGCCCACAGGGGATTACAGGCGCCACTGGTCCGCAGGGACTGATTGGCGCGGACGGTCCGCAAGGACCCACAGGGCCAACAGGCGCAACGGGGCCACAAGGGAGCACAGGCGCCACCGGTCCGCAGGGACCGATTGGCGCGGACGGTCCGCAAGGACCCACAGGGCCAACAGGCGCAACAGGTGTAGCTGGCCCAACCGGGGCCACCGGTCCGGCTGGCCCCGCAGCCACACCGGCAAGCTGCGCCTGTGTTCAGCAGATGCGCAATATCATTCAACAGATCATTGAGTTTTATCCCACCGACAATATTGTTGTCGTTATGGAAAGCGGTAACAATGTTACCGGACGCCCCCTCTCCCTTCTGCCAGGGCCAAATGACAACCCCAATTCCGGTCTGCTCCAGTTAACCAACGCACAGGGCGTCCTGCAGGAAGCGGTTTCGATTTGCAGAATTGCTTCCATTCGGATCACAAGCGCTGTATACAACAACGATATCACCTATCTGCCCACACCAACCCCTGTCCCAACCGGATGCGACGCTGATTGCCAAGCGGCAGTACGTGCATACCTGCCAGTTGGCACACCAAATGTAAGCATCAATGCCGGCGGACAGACAGTCGGAAGCGGTACTGTGCTGAGAAGCGAGTATGGAATTCTGGTTCTCGTTCACAGCAATAACAGTGATCCCACCTTTGTTTCTGCTTGCAAAGCTGAAATCATCACAAAATAACCGGCAGCTTCCATGTATGAAGCACGTTGATAAAGCAGTTCCACTTTTTCAATAATATCAAAAAAGCGCGCCGCCCAAAATTGGGCGGCGCGCTTGCGTGTTTTAATTAGTCGCTGATATAAGGCAGCAGACCGATATGGCGCGCACGCTTGATTGCAAGCGTCAATTGACGCTGATGGCGCGCGCAGGTACCTGTTACGCGGCGGGGAACAATCTTTGCACGCTCGCTCAAATACCTTCTCAGGCGAGGCACATCCTTATAATCAATCGGGCCGAGCTTGTCGACACAGAAAGCACAGACTTTTTTTCTGCCCTTCCGGTTTCCGCGCGGACCGCGGCTATCCCTTTCGGATCTCTCATAAGCCATGGTTCAAACCTCCTTATAAACATGTTAAACAAATCGGAACAAGTAAATGGGCGCCTTTTAGAACGGCAGATCATCCGAATCAGACGAAATTTCGGAAAAATCTCCCATGTCACCGCTGGCATAGGAAACAGACGGTTCCGCAGGCGCTTGAGTTGACATCGGCGGAGAAAATGACTGCGCAGAAGCACCGCCGGCGGGCTTGCTATCGGCGAAATAGACATTATCAGCGACAATTTCAACCGCTGTGCGTTTGTTTCCGTTCTTGTCCTCATAGTTGCGCGTTTGGATGGAACCCTCGAGCGCAATCATACGACCCTTTGTAAAGTACCGTGTAACAAATTCTGCGGTCTGCCTCCAAGCGACAATATCGAGAAAATCAGCCTGCCGCTCGCCGCCTTTTGAATTAAAGTTCCGGTCGACGGCAATTCGAAACGATGTCACCGAAACGCCGTTCGGCGTTTGACGCAGCTCCGGGTCGGCAACAAGGCGGCCCATGAGAATCGCTCTATTCAACATTGCGGCGCACCTTCCTTTGTCTTATTCCTGAGCGGCGGGAGCCTGCTCGTCCGCAGCAACGGGCGCCGGCTTCTCCTCCTCCGGTTCCTTCGCAACGATCAGGGAACGCAGGACGCCGTCGGTAATCTTGTAAATTCGGTCGAGTTCAGCCGGGAAATCCGGTTTGGATGTGAAGTTGATCACCACATAGTAGCCGACCGTTTCATCGTTCATCGGATACGCAAGCGCGCGCTGGCCCCATGTGTCAACCTTGGTGATTTCGGCGTTGTCAGCGATAAGCGTGTTGAACTTTTCAACGAGCGTGTTGACGCCCTCCTCACCGTTCTTCATGCTGAGCACCATGACTGTTTCGTAATTTGCTGTAAGCTGTGCCATTTGAACACCTCCTTTTGGACTTTAGGCCCTGCCTCTGCGGACAGGGCAAGGATGTTTGCGCCCTCCGGACAGGCCGGATGGCTAACTAGTAAATTATAGCAGTCATCCGCGCATTCGTCAAGAGCTTCCCAACAAAATTTTAAAGCAGCATCCAATACACAGCATCTGTTACATCAATGAAAACGCCCCGTGAAATCACGGGGCGTTTCCATAGGGAAACTGTATTTGTTTTGCAGAATAAATCATATCAAATTTTTCCTGTTCTGACAATGCCGATTAGTACTGGTACTATGGTGCAGGTCTGTAAAGCTGATTATTCACGGGGAAGTCCTCCGAAACATAGACTAAATCAGGCGGTATAAAAGCCGCTCAAATACAGGAGAAATGTACTATGAGGAAACAAGGCATTGACGTATCCTATGTACAGGGCGCTATCGATTGGTCCGCTGTTACGGCTGATTTTGCGATGATACGCGCCTGTTACGGGTGGGATAATGATCGGCAAATTGATAGCAGACTTTACGAAAACGCGCGCGGCGCCAAAGAGAACGGCACTCCGTATGGCCTGTTCCACTATTCCTACGCACGCACACCAGACGACGCGCTAAAGGAAGCGGATTTCTTCCTGCGCGTTATCAAAGGACTCAAGCCGGAATATCTGGTCGCCTACGACTTTGAGGAGCCGTTCCAGATCGGCGGGTCACGCGGCGGCATCAGCTATGCGGGCATGGAACCGGCGCAGCAACTGGCGATTATTGACGCGTTTTTGCAGCGCGTCGAACAGGCCGGTTACTTTGCGGCAATCTATATGCCTGCCGCCGCTCTGACACGTCTCTACCGCTACGCGCCCGCGCGTATTGCGCGCTACGCGGTCTGGGTCGCGCATATCGGCGCAGCGTCTCCAGCCTACCCCGGCAATGTAGGGATCTGGCAATATAGCTGGACCGGCCGCGTTCCTGGAATCGCGGTAGATGTCGACCTCGATTACGCCTATCAGGATTTCCCCGCCATCATCCGCGCTGCGGGACTCAATCATCTCGACCCGCTGCCTGAACCGGAACCTAATCCCGAGCCGGAACCTGATCCCGAGCCGGAACCTGATCCCGAGCCGGAACCTGATCCCGAGCCGGAACCTGATCCCGAGCCGGAACCTGATCCCGAGCCGGAACCTGATCCCGAGCCAAATCCTGGCGGCGGCTGCCTGATCTTTGGATTTATTGGCATGATTACCGGCGCAGCTCGGACCGCATTCCGTTCTGTAAGACGCTTCTTTACAAGGCGCTGAACCGCATGCAAAGAACGCCGCTGTACCTTTATGGCACAGCGGCGTTTATCTATTGAATCGGTTCAAGCAACACAGTCGTAACCCCGCCGCAGACCATACCGGCCTTGCCTGCGTCCTGATTAGTCATATCACATTCCACCAGACGTGCAGCGCCGGAATCCAGTACCTCACGCGTCAAGGCCATAACCTGCGCTTCCCCCGCGCCACCGCCGATCGTTCCAAACAATCTTTCTCCATCGGTCAGCAGCTTTGCGCCAACCGCGCGTGGAGCGGAACCACGTTTGGAAACAACTGTTGCAAGCATCATCGGGACACCCTGCGCCAAAGCGTCGAGCGCAGCACGGTCAAACCCATCGCCGGCGCGGCCGCTGCGCACCTGAATCAATTGCGCGGCGATACACACGGCGATCTCCGCCGGCGTCTGCGCACCGATCCGCAGACCGATCGGCGCATAGACGCGGTCAAGCAGCTCTCTTGCATAGCCGGAACGCTCCATCTGCTCCATGACAACGGAAACCTTTTTCCGGCTGCCGATCATACCGCAATAAGCAAACCGCCCGTGATCCAGAACCCTTTGCAAACAGCCGCGGTCGTGCAGATGGCCGTTCGTAACAATGACATAATACATTTCATCGGACCGTTCCATCGCATCAAGCGCCTGCTCAAACGGGGCGCAGACGACTTCGCGTGCAGTTGGAAACCGCTCGCGGTTTGCAAATTCCGGGCGATCGTCGATCACAGTCACATCAAAATCAAGCAGCGCGCCGATTTCGGCCAGCGGCTTTGCGATATGTCCGCCGCCGCAGATCACAAGCTGCTGATGCGGTGAAACCTGCTCAAAAAACACACGGACGCCGTCTACATCGGCCATGCAGGGTAAAGCGCCCTGCGGCAGTGCGGCGGCAGCCTGTTCCCAAAAGGGGCGCCATACCTCGTCCTCCAAAGTAAGACAGCCATCATCCAAAAGCGCCTTATACGTTTCAAGGCATCCATCCTTTTCAATCAAAGCGGTCATCAGGATACCGCTTTTGCCCAAATCCAACAAATTGGCGATCGCACGGTAAAACGCACGTCTCACAGGCGAACCCTCCCTTTTAAAAGATGCAGCACCGCTTCAAGCGCGCCGCCTGCAATCGCGCGCGCTTTATCCGAAATGGTGTAACAGTATTCAACGATACCGCGCGGATCAACGTCTCCCGATTTCATCCCAGTATGGACGGGCGTCCCGTCGGGCAGCAGTCCCCGCACAACGCCGCCGATCCGGGCGCGTACCGGCAGCTCGCCGACATAAGCGACAATATCGCCTTCTCTCACAAGATGTCCAATCTCTGTAACAGGCTTAAAAATACCGTCGCCGGAAGCGCGCAGAATCCGTTCGCTCGTAAAACCGCCGATGTTTCCGGGCACACCTGTATTTGCAATTGCGCGGCCCTCATAAATAACGCTGCCAAGCGAATGGCCGCGTTTTGTTTCAATCACCGCATGGCAGTCGACGCCGGCCTCAAACCCCGGGCCAAGTCCGATGACAGCCGGCGCATCGGTAATACAGGTGCCTGTATTGCGCTTTGCAAGGATCGCATCAATGACCGCGTCCGGCTGAAGCTGTTCCAAAAAGCGCGCTGCCGGATCGACCATCACCGCGATTTCACCGCGCGCAGTCACCGCGCACGCCTCGTCGGCGTCCGCCGCCAGGCGTGCTGTCACGCCCTCCACCTCGCAGCTTCCCTGGTAGACGGCGCGTGAAAACGCCACGGTGCAACGCACCGTTGTCGGCTGCGCCGTTTCTGTCATGACAATCTGAAATCCACAGCTATGAAGGCGCCGCGCCACCCCTGTGGCCAAATCGCCGGCGCCTTTTATATAAATCAGCATTTTAAATATCCCTCCTGTAAAAGCGACATCACACAGACACGCTCAAATGCGCCGCGAAGCAGCGCCGCAGTTTCCTCTCCCGCGCGCAGGCGCTCCGGTGTATCCGCCTGGTTGAGCAGTACAATCGGCCGATAGCGGGCATATCCCTCTGTCACAAGACGCGCGATCACCGGCGGCGTGACGGGCTCCCTTGGCGAAAGTCCCAGCCGCTCGCACGCGAGCGGCGCGCGGTGGCAAATCTCCCCCAGCGGCCGGCCAAGCGCGGACAGGCCCGCTACAACGACGACACGGTTCGTCTGCGGCAGCAGCACCGGCTCGGTATCGTTCGGAAATTTAATCGGCAGACGCTTGGAGCCATCCGCTTCAATGATCAGCGCCTGCGCATGGTCAAGCAGATACTGCATCGTTTCCCCTGCCGGCGCGGTCATTTTGAAGCACTCTGCGTCAGGACTGCCGGCGGCAACAAGCTTCCCCTGCGAAAACGCCCGCGCGGCTTCCTGCGGACCGCCGGTCACAACGGCAAGCGTTTCGGAAGGTTTTGGACAGAGAATATGCGTTGTCGTCATGACTGCGGCCGTATAGCCTTCGCGCGCACGGCTGCGCGCCAGCGCAAACATCAGCGTCGTTTTGCCGCCGGCGCCCGCGATCGATACGACGCGGTCGCGCGCCGGTTCAAGGCCGAGTTTTTCATCCAATGTCACGGTCATCCCCCGCATTCTTCTGAAAGTTGGATATGGTTTCATCTAAAAATGTCCGGGCCACAGACGAAAGGCGCGCACCCTTCCGACAGCCGATATACAGCCTGCGTTCGATCACGCCGGTCGTAAGGGGCAGGGCAAGCAGCAAACCAAACGAACAAAATTCCTCTATCGCACGCCGCGATAAAATCGAAATGCCAAGCCCTCTGGCAACCGACCGCTTGACGGACTCGGGGTCCTCCAATTCGGCGACAACACGCATTTGCTCTGTATTGATTCCCGCAGCCGCGAGAAACCGCTCATAAGCGCGCCGCGTCCCCGAACCTGCCTCGCGCTGAATAAACGGCTCCCGAAGCAGAACTTCCGGCGGGATGCCCTCTTTTAAAAACACACTGTACTGCGGCGTGTTCGGCGTGACAACGACCAGCTCATCCCCGGCAAAATCGTGCCAGGAGCAGCGCGATCCGCTCATCAGCGCGCCGGTCATGCCAATATCAGCTTCCCCGTCGGCTACAAGACGTTCGACACCGGCGCTGTCGCAGCAAATATGCCGGAATACAGCATGAGGATATGATTTACAGAAGGCGGCCATCGCATCCGGCAGGATATACTGCGCTGGAATAGTAGACGCGGCGACTGTGATGACGCCGCGAACCACCGGAACCGCCTCAGTCATGGCAGCGATCGCGTCGTCCCGCATACGCAGGATGTTTTGCGCATAGGCGTAAAACCGTTTGCCCTCCCTGGACGGATAGACCTCCTTGGTGGTGCGCACAATCAACTGCACGCCAAGCTCCCGTTCCAGCGCGCGGATATGCGCGCTGATGGTCGGCTGCGTTAAAAACAGCCTGTCCCCCGCCTTGGAAAAGCTGCCCAGATTTACCACGGCGGCAAACGCCTCAAGCTGTTTAAAATCCATGACCGATCCTCCTATCACGCCAAAACGCTGTTTTCCCCCTTACCGCAGCCAGGCTGAATATTCAGCAGCCGTCTTTTCAATTCCATTATAGCAAATTGTTTCCAAAAAGTCATCCCTGCAAAAGCAATTCCTTCTGTCTGTTGTTTCGGTGAAATTCTTCCGATCCGTTTAGAAAAATGGCGCAGGCTGCGGCTTGCCCAATGCAAGCCGGTATGATATGATAAAAGCTGGTAAAGCATAGTTTTAAATGAAGGCGGAAAAGAAAGAATGATACGCAATATGCAGACCCGTGATTCTCAGCGGGTAATGCAGCTTTGGCTGAATGGAAATTTGCAGGCTCATAATTTTATCCCGGCAAAATTCTGGGAATCAAATGCTCCAAGCGTATATGAACAGCTTCTACAGGCCGATGGATATGTATACGAGGCCGACGGCGAAATTTTGGGCTTTGCCGGGATGCAGGGAAATTACCTTGCCGGGATTTTTGTGGACGTCAGGTCCCGTTCTCTTGGAATCGGCAAAAAGCTCCTCAGCCATATAAAAAGCAGGTATCCCGCCTTTTTTCTGCATGTCTACCAGGCGAATCGCCGCGCGGTGGCCTTTTATCAGAGGGAGGGGCTTTCCATTGCTTCGGCAGGCACGGACGAGGCGACCGGAGAGCCGGATTTTGTAATGACATGGGGATGACCGGCATGCTGTCCGGCGCCGGTAAAATATATGCGGTATAGGGGCCGGTTCGCCGTCCCTCTTGTATTTTTGCGGCGAATCGGGTATGATGAAGGTAAGCTTGTCGACGCACAAAACGCTGTAAAATAAAGATAGAACCTTTTATAGGCGTGTTTATTTGACAAGCCCAAATGTATCAGTTGAAAGGGGATTGTTTGTATGGCGGAAAATCAGAAGCGTCTGACGCAGATGACTGCCAGCGCCGGTTGAGCGGCTAAAATCGGGCCTGGGGTCCTTGCACAAGTTTTGTGCAGCTTACCAACCTTTAACGATCCGGATCTGCTTGTCGGATTTGATAAAAGCGACGACGCCTGCGTATACCGCATCAGCGATACGCTCGCGCTTGTACAGACGGTCGATTTCTTCCCACCGGTTGTCGACGACCCATATGCCTTTGGGCAGATCGCCGCAGCAAACGCACTGTCCGATGTCTATGCGATGGGCGGCACGCCGAAACTGGCGATGAACCTGCTTTGCTATCCCACCTGCCTCGACAAGCAAACTGTGCGCGAAATCCTCGCGGGCGGTTGCGACAAGGTCAAGGAGGCCGGCGCTATTCTTGCGGGCGGCCACACCATTCAGGACAACGAGCCGAAATATGGGCTTTGTGTCAGCGGATTTGTCGATCCCCATAAAATACTGACAAATTCCGGCGCACAGCCCGGAGATTGGCTGATTCTGACAAAACCGCTCGGCGCGGGCATCTTGAATACGGCAGCTAAGGCGGATCTTTTGACGCCCGAGCAGTTTGCCCCGGCGATTGAGAGCATGGCTACGCTCAACCGTGCCGCCGCCGAAGCGGCCGCGCCGTTTCAGATCAATGCCTGCACCGACGTTACCGGATTCGGCCTGCTCGGACATGCGTTTGAAATGGCCGACGCCTCGGGCGTCACCATCCGGCTGTTTGTAAAAGAGTTCCCTGTGCTTGGACAGGCCAGGGAACTTGCATCAATGGGCGTTTTGCCCGCGGGCGCTTATGCGAACAGCACCTATCTGGAAGGGAAGGTCTCTTTCGCGGATCACGTTGCGCGCGAAACACGCGATCTGGCCTTTGATCCGCAGACCTCCGGCGGCCTGCTGCTGTCTTTGCCGGAGTCAGAAGCGCGCGAACTGATGCGTGTCCTGCCGGCCGCGGCGCCGTGGGCGCGTGTCATCGGCGAGGTGCTGCCTGCCGGCCCGTCGGCGATCCTGGTCGAATAAAGCAAGGCTATCCATAACAGGATAGCCTTGTTTTTTTATCCGCAACGTATTAAAATAGAAGATACAAATACAAAACAGCAGGGAGGAACCGCAAATGATGAACGAAACGTTAAAAACTATTTATGCCAGGAGGAGCGTGCGCGCCTATAAGCCTGAGCAGATCACCGACGACGAGCTGGAAACCGTTCTCAAGGCCGGCGAATACGCACCGAGCGCCAACAACCAGCAGTCACAGCTTTTTGTAGCCATACAGAAAAAGGCGTTGCTCGACGAATTAGCAGCGCTCGGCATGAAGGTTAAAAACGCCGACAGCAGCCCCTATTACGGCGCGCCGACCGTCATCCTGGTGTTTGCGAAGGCGGGCTGTTCCGAGCCGTTCGCGGACGGCTGCCTCGCTCTTGAAAACATGTTCCTTGCCGCTGCTTCCATTGGGCTTGGATCATGCTGGATCAACTGCGGCAAACATATCTTTGCAACGGATGAAGGCAAAGCTTTGAAAAAGCGGCTTGGCGTCGGCGACGATTATATCACCGTAGGCTCCTGCATTCTTGGCTATCCGGCTCAGGAACTGGGCGAAGCCGCCCCGCGCAAGGATGATTATGTCATCTATATAAAGTAAGGCACATGCTGAAAAGAGCCGCGGCCTTTGCCGCGGCTCTTTCTGTATCTGCGTCCGCACTTGCGGTTCGGTTAATCTAAAATGACACGATAACCGTTTTCCTCCAGCGTCCGCACAACTTCTTTGCCGTGTTCACGGCCTCCCACCTCACAGGTAACGCGCACAAACGTCTCGTTAAGATGCAGATCCGCGTGCATACGGTCGTGCGACAGCACGGTGATGTTGGCGCCTGTCTTGGCGAGCAGCGCAGTAAAATGGCCAAGCGTACCGGGGATATCGGGAAGAATCGTTGTAAACTGTAGCTGCCGCCCGCGTGCGACAAGGCCGCGTTCCACAATCTTTTGAATAAAACCCATGTCGATGTTTCCGCCGGAGAGCAAGCAAACAACACGCCGGCCGGAAAGATCAAGCTTGCGGTTGATCGCAGCGGCCAAAGACGCTGCGCCCGCAGGCTCCACCACCATTTTTGTGCGTTCAAGCAGCAGCAAAATCGCCTCGGCGATTTCATCGTCGTTGACTGTGACCATTTCATCGACATACTGTGCGATCAGTCCAACGGTCAGATCGCCCGGAACACGGACGGCGATACCGTCGGCAATTGTTGTGGAGGTCTTTGTGGCCACAAGCTTTTTTTCACGGAAGGAACGCACGATGGCGTCGGCACCCTGTGCCTGCACGCCGACCACCTGGATGCGCGGATTGATCTGCTTGATACAAAACGCCATCCCGGCCAGCAGTCCGCCGCCGCCCGCCGGAATGATCACCGTATCGACAGTTGGGATATCACGCAGAATTTCCAAAGCGATTGTCCCCTGCCCGGCCACAACATCCTCGTCATTAAAGGGGTGGACAAACACCGCGCCCGTTTCCTGTTGGATCTCCAGCGCCTTGCTATAGGCTTCGTCATAACAGTCGCCATAAAGCAGCACACGCGCACCATAGCCTTCCGTAGCGGCAGCCTTTGCCAGCGGGGCGCTGCGCGGCATTACAATCGTCGATTGAACGCCGAGCGACGTTGATGCAAAGGCGACGCCCTGTGCATGATTGCCCGCGCTCGAAGCAACCACTTCACGCACGCCTTCACCGGCCAGACGGGCTATTTTGTTATACGCGCCGCGCACCTTGAAGGAGCCTGTCTTTTGCAGATTTTCACATTTCATATACAGCTCTGCGCCGCTCATATCTGAAAATGTTTTTGAGGAACTGACCGGGATGCTGTGGATTACGTCGCGCAGCCCTGCGGCGGCGCGCTCGATTTCACGGATCGTCATAATATCCCTCCTGACTTGCTGGCAGTTCGATTGGTTTCATCATACCACACCTGGGACAATCCGGCAATGATTTCCACCCAAACAAGGCATATTCAAAAAAACGAATGATTAAGCCGACAACAATTCTGGAATTGTAAATTTTTCTATTCCAATTCCGCTTTGCAGCCGCATATGGTATAATAACCGCAGAGCGGTTATTATACCAATCTTATGGCCAAGGCGATACGTGGGCGCGGCCCGCTTACACCCCGATGGCCAATTATAATATTATTCTTTCTGAAAAAATGAAAGAGAGGTGCATGCATGAGGAAAAACTTAAAACTGAAAATTAATGAGGCGCTCTCCTCCGTCCTCCCAATCACATTGATTGTTCTTCTTCTGAGCTTTACGCTGACACCCATGCCGACCGGCACGCTGATGCTGTTCATTTTTGGCGCTGCGCTGCTGATCATTGGAATGGGCTTTTTCTCACTCGGCGCGGATATCGCCATGATGCCGATGGGCGATGGTATGGGCAGAAAGCTTGTCGGTCACAATCGGACGGCGCTCGCCGTAATTGTCTGCTTTCTGATCGGCGCAGTTGTCACAATCGCAGAGCCGGATTTGCAGGTTCTCGCGCGGCAGGTGCCCGCCGTACCCGATATGATTATCATCCTGACGGTCGCCGCGGGCGTCGGCGTATTTTTGTCTGTGGCGATGCTGCGCACCAAGATCCGGATTCAGTTACGCACCATGCTGCTGATTCTTTATCTGGCTGTTTTTGCACTGGCTATATTTGTCCCGCGCGCCTTTTTAGCGGTTGCGTTCGATTCGGGCGGCGTTACCACCGGTCCAATCACCGTACCGTTTATTATGGCGCTTGGCATCGGTATGGCCAGTGCGAGCGGCAATGATGAAAACAACTTTGGTATGGTTGCGCTGTGCAGCATTGGGCCTATTCTCGCAGTTATGATTTTAGGGCTTTGCTACAGTTCCACCTCGGTCAACTATACCCCTTTTTCAGTTCCGACCGTTTTTACGTCGCAGGATGTCGGCAAGCAGTTTGCCGCCGGCTTTCCCACCTATATCCGCGAGGTCATACTCGGCCTGCTGCCTATCCTTGTTCTGTTCGCAATTTTCCAGTTTGCCGCGCTGCGTCTGCGGCGGCACGCAATTGTTAAAATCCTGATCGGCATGTCCTATACGTTTATCGGACTTGTACTGTTTTTGACCGGCGCGAACGTTGGATTTATGCCTGCCGGTTATTTTATCGGCGGCGAGATGGCCAGCCTGCCGCAAAAATGGATATTGATACCGCTGGGAATGATCGTCGGTTATTTTATTGTTACGGCTGAACCGGCCGTCCATGTTCTCAACAAACAGGTCGAAGAAACCACCAGCGGCGCGATTTCGCAGCATGTGATGCGTCTGAGCCTTTCTATCGGCGTGGCGGTTTCCATCGGTCTTTCAATGGTGCGTGTTCTCACCGGAATTTCCATCCTTTGGTTTCTTGTCCCCGGTTATGCGCTTGCGCTCGGCCTGATGTTCGTTGTCCCCAAAATGTTTACGGCGATTGCGTTCGACTCGGGCGGCGTCGCAAGCGGTCCCATGACGGCTACCTTTCTGCTCCCGTTTGCGATGGGCGCGTGTGAATCGCTCGGCGGTGATGTTTTGATGGATGCATTCGGCATTGTGGCCATGGTCGCAATGACGCCGCTGATTACAATCCAGATTGTCGGACTTGACTACAAGCGCAGGCTTAGAAAGGCTGAAGCCGCCGCCATTTCAGCAATTGATGATGAGGTCATCGACTATACCGACGCGGCCAATGCACAAGCATCGCAGGAGGATTTATAAATGGAACAGCATCTGATCAAGCTTCTGATTACGATTGTCGACCGAGGAAAGGGCGCCAAAGCTGCTGCGCTTTATCGGTCTGAGCATCTCTATTTTAATTATATCTGCCTGGGACTTGGCACAGCCAACAGCGAAATCCTGGACTATTTTGGGTTAAGCGAAACGCAAAAGGACGTTGTTTTTACGCCTGCGCCGGCCGTCAAACTGCACAGCGTCATGAAAAAGGCCGGCGAACACTTCCGGATCATGCATCCTGGAATGGGAATTTTATGTGCTCTGCCACTGTCCGGCGTCAGCGGGCATATTCCCAAGTCAACCTGCAGGCCGGAATTCCTGTCAACTGAAAACGGAGGGAAAGAAGTGGAAGCAAGCGTTCAGTATGATTTGATCTTAACAATCGTAAACCACGGATGTACAGACACGGTCATGCGTGCCGCACGCGCTGCCGGCGCGGGCGGCGGCACCGTGCTTCATGCACGCGAGGTCGGAGAGGAGGACATTAAAAACCTCCTTGGAATCACCATTGAGCCGGAACGGGAGATCGTTATGATCCTTTCCCCCCGTGCGCAAAAACAGGCGATTATGCAGGCAGTGAACAAAGCTGCCGGTTTGGCAACAAACTGCCGCGGCGTTCTTTTCTCCCTGCCAGTCGACGCGATTATGGGGCTGCATAACGCAGAAACAGACGTGTAAAAATTGCTTTCGCGCGGTGGTTTGTACATCTGCCCGCAGAGAGCCGGCCGATATATGCAGCGCAGAAGGGACCCAGGTCAAAAGGCCTGGGTCCCTTCTGCGCTTTTTGTATGGACAGTGCGCAAGCTGCGCCTAATACTTGGATGTTGCCCTGGCTGTCGTCTGCCCAACTTTTTGTTTTAATGTTTTTTCTTGACAGTTTACTTTTTACGTCATATAATGACAAGTAAGTTAGTTATGACTAACCAAATATTCTGTTCGGGTCCCGTTTGAAAATAGAACGATTAAATAGAATCCATTTTCTACGCCCCGTTAAGCGAGGAACTTTGATGTTTGAAGCAATGCTTGAACAGCTCTGTAGGCAGCGCCCGCTTCCTGGGCAATTTCAGTGGATATCCTCCATGGAGGGCGTACGGGTCTGTGATTTTACCTGCACGCTGCCTGCAAGGCTAATATTGGAGAATGAAACCGCCAAGCATTATGAAGCGTTGTTCTGCCGGCAGGGCGGGCTCCGGATTGATTGGACGGACGGCCATCATGTCAGCCTGCGGGAGCGGGAAATTCTGCTGCTCTCCGATCTTTCAAAAATTCAATCCATCAGCCGGATAAAAGAGCCTATGGGCGGAATTCTGATTGCGGTGAACGCCCCACAGGCCCGCGGGAGCCTCTCTCAGCTCTGCACATTGATGGGCGGGCTTGAACTGGACACACTACGCGTCAAAGAATTGATGTGCTGCCAGCAGGGATGCATGGTCATTCCGCAAACATCGTGGAGCGAAGTGATCTTTCGCACCTGTAAAGGATTGACTGTCGAACAGCGGGGACGGTACTGCACCTTTATGGCGGTGGAGCTGCTCTATCTTCTGAGCAGCGGCAGTCAACCGCTGCCCCGTAAAATTCCTTGCTCCTATCTGGACAGCCATCAACTGAATGTCGCAAGGCAGGCAAACACCTATATTTTGACACATCTTGACGAAGCCTTGACGATCGATCAATTGACCCAAATCCTGTGTGTTTCATCCACCCTGCTTAAAACCAGTTTTCGTCAGCTATATGGACAGCCGATCCGCAAATACATACAGGAATGCCGGATGCGGCGCGCCGCAGAGCTGCTGTCCACAACCAGACAGTCCGTTTTGGACATTTCCATTTCCGTGGGATATGGCAGCGTCAGCCAGTTTGGCGCTTTGTTTAAGCGGTTTTATCAGGTTACGCCCTCGCAGTATCGGAGAAAAGCGGAAGAAAAATTGTCCAACCCCGTCGATTTCTGTCTGAATCAAGAAGATGAAACAGATGTAAATACCCTATAATATTTAAATCCGCTAAAATATAGGCGCAGTAAGGAGGAGATTCTTTGAAGCAACACCGTTTTTGGGCCTGGGGCGCTGTTATTTGTATGATTATGGTCATGATCACCGGGTATAAACGCAAATAAAGGGAGGCATCTATATGAATTGTTATAAAAATTTGGCTTTGTTTGCCGGCGGAATCCTGTTTGGTTCTGCGGGAGTCAAACTGCTCGCCAGCAAGGATGCGAAAAAGGTCTATACACATGCCGCGGCCGCTGCGCTGAGGATGAAGGATTCCGTGATGCAAACCGTGACCTGTGTTCAGGAAAACGCCGCTGATATCCTGGCTTCTGCCAAAGATATCAATGAACAGCGTGCAGCGCAGGAAACTGTGGTCGAAGATATGTCCGAAGAAGCCGGCGAGGCGTAACGGCAGCGATAAGGAGGGCCGCGGAGCGGCTCTCCTTTTTGTTTATGGAGGTCAACTATGAAATTTCAAATCATGCATGAAAGCAACGGCCGTATTCGGATTCGGTTTATCCAAAAACGAATGACGCTTGAACAGGCCGATTTGCTGGAGGCATACCTGCAAACACTAAAAGGCGTATCCCAAGCCGCGGTACATGAACGAACCTGCTGTGCAGTGATTCGTTATCAGTCGTCCCGGGCGGAGCTTTTGGAACGGCTCAGTCGCTTCTCCTATCAGGGGCACGCGGATCTTGTGCCGCATCACAGCGGTCGGGCGCTCAATCGGATTTATGAGGAGAAACTGGTTGGCGCGGCCGCCTTTAAGGCGATCCGTTCCCTGTTCTTTCCATTTCCTCTGCGGGTCGCCTACACGTTTTGGAAGGCTATTCCTTATCTTCTGCGCGGGATTCGTTGCCTTTTTAAAAGACAGATGCACGTAGAGCTGCTGGACGGTTTGTCCATCGCTATTTCCATGGTTCGGCGTGATTTTGATACAGCCGCTTCCGTCATGTTTCTTCTGCATTTTGGGGAATTGTTGGAGGAGTGGACGCATAAAAAATCCGTAGACGATCTGGCACGCTGTATGTCTTTGAATATTGACCGTGTCTGGCTGAAAACCGAGTCGGGCGAGGTGTTGGTTCCGCTACCGCAAGTACAGGTGGACGACCGAATCGCCGTGCATGTGGGCGGTCTGATTCCTCTGGATGGTGTGATTGAACAGGGAGAAGTCATGGTCAATCAAGCCTCTCTCACCGGTGAATCCATTCCGGTGCCCAAGCGTCCTGGTTCATCCGTCTATGCCGGTACGGTTGTAGAGGAAGGCGAATGTGTCCTGTTGGTGAAGCAGCAGGATGGCGACAGCCGCTATGACAAAATTGTTTCCATGATAGAACAGTCGGAAAAACTAAAATCCGCCGCTGAAAACCGGGCCGCCAATCTGGCTGACAAGCTGGTGCCCTACACCTTGGCCGGCAGCGTGCTGACCGGCATTATGACCCGCAATGTGACCCGTGCTCTTTCGGTTCTAATGGTTGATTTTTCGTGCGCCTTAAAGCTGGCTATGCCTTTGGCGGTGCTTTCCGCCATGCGTGAAGCAAGCGGATATCACGCAACTGTCAAAGGCGGTAAATATCTTGAGCTTGTCGCCCAGGCTGACACCATTGTTTTTGATAAAACCGGTACTTTGACGCGCGCCTGCCCGGTGGTTGCACAGGTGATACCGTTCGGCGGCCACAGCGAACGTGAGATGCTCCGCCTTGCCGCCTGTCTGGAAGAACACTTTCCGCATTCCATGGCCAACGCCGTTGTACAGGCTGCGCGGGAGCGCGGCTTGTCTCATGAGGAAATGCATTCTCAGGTGGAATATCTGGTTGCGCACGGCATCGCCAGCACAGTCGCCGGAGAAAAAGTGATCGTTGGCAGTGCGCATTTTGTGTTTGAGGATGAAAAATGCGTTATTCCCGACGGCGAGCAGGATCGCTTTGACGCGCTTTTGGAGGAGTTTTCCCATCTGTATCTGGCAATCAACGGGAAACTGGCCGCTGTCATCTGCATATCGGATCCCCTGCGGCCGGAGGCTGCTGCTGTCGTTAAGGCTCTGCGCAGGCTTGGGCTGCAAAGAATCGTGATGCTTACCGGCGACAGCGAGCGGACCGCCGCAGCAATCGCCGCACAGGTTGGTGTGGACGAATACCGCTCCGAGGTACTGCCGGAGGATAAGGCTCATTTTGTGGAATCCGCGCGTGCCGATGGGCACAAGGTCATCATGCTGGGTGATGGAATCAACGATTCCCCTGCCCTGTCTGCCGCAGATGTGGGAATTGCCATCAGCGACGGCGCCGCCATCGCCCGTGAGATCGCCGATATCACAATTTCGGCTGATAACCTGTTTGAGCTTGTCAGCCTGCGCAAGATTGCGATGAGATTAATTAAACGCATTCACTCCAATTACCGCTTTGTGATTGGTTTTAATGGCTCTTTGATTGGGCTTGGGGCGGCCGGCGTCCTGTCTCCGGCCACTTCTGCAATGCTGCACAATCTCTCAACCTTGGGGGTCAGCCTGCGCAGCATGACGAATTTAATCGAAAACACAACACAGCCAGAATAAAGCAAGCCGCGCTGCAGCGGTTTATTTGGGTTTGTTTGAAAGTAGAGGAATACCGAATTCTTCGCAAACAGCTTGAGAATGCAAAATGGAAAAACGCAGGGACCCTTTTGGATTCCAATTCTTTTTAACCAGCATTCGCCGCTATTGGCAGAAAACACGGGAATTTTATTTTTTCAAACAGCTTCTCGGCTGTATGGTTATAATCGTTTTGAGAAAGGGCGCAGCCTTAGGGCTGCGCCCTTTCTCTGTTGTGCAGGTCATCCGGTCAGGACCCGGAGAGTATTCTCATAGAATCATGATCTGCTGCACCCCAAAGCTGAACGAATATTTTTGTCTTATTATGAGATGAAACGAGTGGATTCTGTTCTTATTCAGATTGATTCAAAAGTTCAATAGTATCAAAATAAGACGAATTTTATTATTCATTTTTGCTACTTTCTATAAAAATCACATGTTTATAATAGAGAAATATCCTTTAAATATATTTTAAATCGATAGAAACACTTGAAATATTTCCTGTGGTAATTATAATACAGCTACCAAAAACAAGATAGTATCAAAATGATACATTTCAAAAGGCGGAGGTAAAATAAAGTGACACAAGAAGCTTACCAAAATTATCTGAAGATTCTTCAGGAGGAACTGGTTCCGGCGCTGGGATGCACCGAACCGATAGCAATCGCTTTTGCGGCGGCCAAGGCGCGCGATGTGCTCGGTATGCTTCCCGACCGTACCGTTGTAGAGTGCAGTGGAAATATCATCAAAAATGTAAAGGGCGTGATCGTGCCTGCCACCAAAAATCTGCGCGGTATGGAAGCCGCGGCAATCATTGGTATTGTTGGCGGAGATCCATCCAAGGGCCTGGAGGTGCTCTCCGGCGTCTCCGAAAGGCATCTTGCGGTTGCGAAGGAATGGCTTTCAAGGGGGGGGTGTGAGACGAAATGGCTGGACAGCCCTGCCAAGCTGCATATTATTGCGCGGCTGTTTGCAGGAGAACACAGCGCGATGGTCGAAATTATCCATAGCCATACCAATATTGTTCATGTGGAAAAAGACGGCAGGGTACTGACAGATATTCCGCACAGCGCAGAGGAGGACAGCCAACAGACTGATTATGACTGCCTCAATATTTCCGATATCTGCGATTTTGCCCGGAAGGTTAAAATTGACGATGTAAAAGAAATTCTCGACCGTCAGATTCAGGATAATACCAACATCTCTCAGGAAGGATTGCGAAATTCCTATGGCGCATGTGTGGGCAAAACATTGATTGACGTGTATGGCAGCGATATCGAGGTACGTGCGCGGGCTGCGGCGGCTGCCGGCTCGGACGCCCGCATGAGCGGCTGCGAGCTGCCGGTTGTAATCAATTCCGGCAGCGGCAATCAGGGGATGACCGTTTCATTGCCGGTGATTGAATATGCGGGAGAGCTGCAGGCGGGCCAGGAAAAGCTTTACCGGGCCTTGTGCATCAGCAATCTGACTGCTATCCATATCAAATCGCGCATGGGACGTCTTTCCGCTTTCTGCGGAGCAGTCAGCGCCGCGGCTGGAGCGGGAGCCGCCATTGCTTATCTGAAGGGTGGTGATGAAGCGGTTATTTCTCAGACGATTGTCAACACGCTGGGAAATGTATCCGGGATCGTATGTGACGGAGCAAAGCCGTCGTGCGCTGCAAAAATCGCGTCCAGCCTGGACGCGGCGATCCTTGGCTGCGCCATGGCGATGAAGCAGCGCGGTTTTCAGCCTGAGGAGGGCTTAATCAAACCGACGATTGAGGAGACGATTGCCAGCATAACCAGGATGGCAAAGGATGGTATGCAGACCACCGACGAGGAGATTCTGCGCATCATGGTGGGCGCATAAAGGGCAGGGAATCTGTTTGGGAACGATCTATGCAAAACAACAAAAAATGATTGACAAAGGGAGGATGGTCATTAAAAAATGCGTGATGCGCCGCATTGACACAGATGACCAAATACAAAGATGAAAAGATTTCTCAGTATCGCATTAGCAATGTCCATGATGTTGGCCGCCGGATCCGGCTGCGGCAATCAGGCTGCCCCCGCCTCCTCTCAGGGTTCGGGAGGATCGGTTTCCGCTGCGGATAATGCGGCAGAGGCCGGCGCTGATGCTCCGGTCCGGATTGCGGTTGCAGCCCCCATGACCGGCGATAACGCGGAATATGGCATTGGTTTTTACAATGCCGCCACCCTGATGGCGGAGAAATGGAACGCAGAGGGCGGTGTCCTGGGCCGTCAGATCGAGATTGTACAGTATGATGACAAAAATTCCTCTGAAGAAGCCGCATCGATTGCGCAAAAGATTGTGAGCGATGGAGATATCGCTGGCGTAATCGGGCATTTTGCATCCGGTGTGTGCATGGTTGCCGCGCCGGTTTACCAGGAGAATCAAATCATCGAAATTTCCCCGTCGTCCTCACATCCTGATTATTCCAGCATCGGTGATTACATATTCCGCAACAACACCGTTATAGACGTTGAGGCGTCCGCCAGCCTGGACATTGCGATCAACGACCTGGGCAAAAAGAAGATCGGCATTATCGCAATCCAGACCGATTGGGGCCAGAATACGGCTTCCGTCGTGGAGGAGCTGATTGCCGGAGAATACGGCGAAAGCGGCGCGACGATTGTCGCCCGCGAGGATGTGATGGAGGGTTCCGACGATTACAGCCCTGCAATCACCAAGCTCGACGCGGCCGGCGCTGATGTCGTAATTTGCTGCGGCATGTACAGCCTGGTGGGTCCGGTAGCCAAGCAGTATAAGCAGATAAACCCCGATAACAGCATCGTCGCCTTCTCCAACGCTTACAGCCAGCAGCTGATTGAGCTTGGCGGCGAGGCGGTCAACGGCGTGCGGTTCCCCGTTATCTTCTTTTCCGGTTCCGAAGATCCGGCCATCAAAGAGTATGTCGAAGCCTATACCGCACAGTTTGGTTCAGAGCCAAGCGCGCTGACCTCCCAGGCATATGATTCCACAGGTATGCTGCTAGAAGCGATCAAAGCCGCCGGCACCACAGACAGCGCCGCTGTGAAGGACGAGCTTTACAAGCTGAATTATCCCGGCGTAACAGGCGACACGCAGTTTGATGAAATCGGCGATGTTCACAAGGCGTTTGTAAAAGTCGAAATTCAAGACGGCAAATTTGTCGAGCTGACATAAAAGCCCGGCAAAGGAGACGGAGCGCCCCAGAGGGATACCGCCCTGGGGCCTCTCCTTCACAAACGCAAAGGGGCGTTTGCATCGCCGGAACGCATCTGGATTTGGGCAAAGCCAAACGATTCGTCCAAAGAACCGGCGCGTGTTGTTGGCATATGTCCCGAAATGGGAGTTCTCCCGATCCCCGCGGAGTATGTTCACCTGCCCATGAAGCCTGTGCCAAAGGGGTTCAGGCATACTCTCGGGAGCAAGTAAACAGGAAGGAGTATGTTGAGCTTCCCGCGGATCTCAACAGTGACGACTGTGGTTATACAGCAACTTTTTAACGGTCTGGCGCTTGGAATGGCGTATGCTCTGATTGCAGTGGGCTATTCTCTTGTCTTTGGCATTTTAAGGCTGACCAATTTTTCACATGGTTCCATCTATGCATTCGGCGCACATATGGCGGTGTCCTTCGTCGGTTTTCAATTCGGTTTGTTTTTTGCCATCGCGCTTGCGATTATCCTCACAGGCATCCTGGATATCCTGGTGGATAAAGCGGCCCTGGCCCCGCTGCGAAAAAAAAATTCGATGCCGATTGCATCGCTGATTACCACCATCGGCATCTCGCAGATTATCCAAAACCTGCTGACGATTATTTATGGGAGCCAGCGGCGTTCTTTTCCGGCCCTTTTTGATTTTGGAATGATCAGCATTGGTTCGATCCAAATCCATTCCACACAGCTAATGATGTGCGTTGTTTCCCTGATTCTGCTGCTGGTATTGACAGCCATCATTGAAAAAACAAAAATTGGCTTGGCTATGCGCGCCACCGAACAAAATACAAAAGCAGCCAGCCTGATGGGCATTAATGTCAACTTTGTGATTTCAGTGACGTTTTTTCTGACCGGCGCTTCCGCCGCAATCGCCGGTTCGCTTATCAGCGGCTATTATCAGATCGTTTACCCCACTATGGGATTTATGGCCGGACTGAAGGCGTTTGCTGCGGCAATCCTCGGCGGCATCGGTTCCCTGCCCGGCGCTGTGATCGGCGGCTTGGTGGTGGGCGTGTCCGAAAGCCTGGGCGCGACGTTCCTCGGTTCCACCTACCGCGATTCCATAGCGTTTATCATTTTGATCATTGTATTGATTGTCCGCCCAACCGGCCTGTTTGGCAAGAAAGCTATTACAAAGGTGTGAAATCATGGGCAAAGTTTTAAAACCTTCAGAAAACCGCCTGGGCAAACGCGGGGGATTCATATTTTCAATGGAATCCTTCTGTGAAAAATACAAGCTGCCAATTTGGGCCGCGGCGGCGGCTGTTTTGCTCGGCTTGCCCCTATTGGGTTTGAGCCAATACCTGATCCGTATTTTTATTATGATTGGTATTTATTCGATGCTGGCGCTGGGATTGAATCTGCTTACCGGCTATACGGGGCAGGTTTCGCTCGGCCACGCGGGATTTTTTGCAATCGGCGCATATGTTTCCTCTCTAATGTCCATCAACCTGGGATGCAGCTTTATCATTTCGTTTATTGCGGGCGCGCTTATCACGGCGCTGTGCGGCTTTCTTCTGGGGCTTCCGACCATGCGCCTTTCAGGCAGTTATCTCACCATCGTAACGCTTGGCTTCGGAGAGATTGTTAAAATGGTGCTTCTCAATTGGACAGATGTTACCAACGGTCCAATGGGTCTGAAAAATATTCCCAAGCCGAATCTGTTCGGTATGGATCTGACACTGGCCAACAGTGGCCTGTACTATTTAATGCTGCTTCTTGTTTTGCTGGTATCGGTGGTATGCGTGGTACTCATCCGCTCAAAAACCGGCCGCGCTTTTATCGCGATTAAGGATGATGAGCTTGCCGCCACCATGATGGGGATTCGCACCTCCCGCTTCAAAATTTTATCCTTTGCCTTTTCAGCCGGAATCGCCGGGCTTGCGGGCGCATTCTACGCGCCGGTTATCAGCTTTATCGATCCAAATACCTTTGTCTTTGACGTTTCCACGCTGATTATCAGCATAGTCATTCTGGGAGGCATGGGTACCATGCGCGGCATGTATCTGGGGGCGGCAATTCTGATTGCATTCCCTGAGGTAGCGCGCTTTTTGATGGACTGGCGTTTTGTTGTATACGGCCTGGTCCTTGTGGTGATGATGCGGTTTCGTCCGCAGGGTCTGCTCGGCTGGAAATCGCAGATGCCCTATAAGCTGCCAAAGCTGACCCGCATCGCTTTAGAGGAGCGCAAAGCCCAAAGGGCGGCCGAAGCTTAACGCGGCGGCCGGATTTTGCAGAGAAAGGAGCGCGGCCCGGCCTTGGTTAATCAGGATGGGCCAAAACCATTACAATGGCTTTATTATCCGTAAATAATGTCACAAAGCGATTCGGCGGCTTGGTTGCAGTGGATCATGTCAGCTTTGAAGTCAATCAGGGCGAGGTTATCAGCTTGATCGGCCCGAATGGAGCAGGCAAAACCACTGTGTTCAATATGCTCACAGGCGTGTATCAGATCGACGGCGGCGAAATTATTTTTGAAGACCGTCCCATTCATAACCTGGCTCCGCAGGAGATTGTAGCTGCGGGTATTTCACGGACGTTCCAGAATATCCGCTTGTTTGGGAGTATGCGCGTGGTAGAAAATGTATTGGTAGGCACCCATATCCGCACGCGGTACAGCTTTTTCGATTCCTTTTTCCGCACTGGACGCTTTCGGCGGGAGGAGGCGAAGCAGACGCTCAAGGCGCTGGATATTTTGGATTCCATCGGTCTTGGTCATTATGTGAACGATTACGCATCCAGCCTGCCTTATGGCGACCAGCGCAAGGTGGAAATTGCCCGCGCCATCGCTACTGACGCGAAAATAATCCTGTTGGATGAACCAGCCGCAGGTATGAACCCACAGGAATCGCTGGAGCTGATGGAGTTTATCCGTTCCCTCACCCGCAAAGGCTATACCATCGTGCTGATCGAGCATGATATGAGCGTGGTGATGAATGTTTCCGACCGTATTTATGTGATAGATCACGGCAAGCCGATTGCGCATGGCCTGCCTGATGAGATCGCAAACAATGAAAGAGTGATCGAAGCTTATCTGGGAGGAGTGAAAAAATGCTGAAGGTCAGCGGGCTGCATGCGTTCTACGGCAGTATTCACGCCTTGAAAGGCATCGACCTCGAAGTCCATCAAAATGAAATCGTCTCGTTGATCGGTTCAAACGGAGCGGGCAAAAGCACCGCCCTCAGCGTAATCGCCGGCCTGGTGCGTTCCTCGTCCGGAAGCGTTGAATTTGAAGGGAGAAACATCACCAACCGGCCTGCATTTCAAATGGTGAAGCTGGGGATCAGCCTTTCTCCCGAGGGGCGGGAGGTTTTTCCGGCATTGACAGTGGAACAAAATCTGCGTCTGGGCGCTTATATCAAGAAGGATAAAGCGATTGAGGATTCTTTTACCCGCGTGTACGATTTGTTCCCGCGCCTCAAGGAACGCATAAAGCAGCAGGCAGGAACCCTTTCGGGCGGCGAACAGCAAATGCTTGCCATCGGGCGCGCGCTGATGTGCGAGCCGCGCCTGCTGATGCTTGATGAGCCGTCGCTCGGTCTGGCTCCCAATATTGTATTGCAGATTTTTGATCTGATCGAATCGATTAACAAGCAGGGCACCACCATCCTGCTGATCGAACAAAACGCCAATATGGCCATGTCGATTTCCCATCGCGCCTATGTGATGGAAACAGGCACCATCGCCATGCATGGCGACGCCGGAGAGCTGGCAAACGATCCGCGCGTGAAGAAAGCCTATCTCGGCAACAAATGAGGAGGGGTATCCATTGAAAAAAATTATCAACAACGCAAGCGATGTCGTTAGCGAATGCCTTAAGGGGTTGGCCAGGGCAAATCCCCAGTTATGTTACACCGAACAGCTTGAAGTGATCTCGTGTAAAAGCAAGACGCCAAACAAGGTAGGGGTGGTTTCAGGCGGAGGTTCCGGCCATGAGCCGGCCCACGCGGGCTACGTCGGCAAGGGAATGCTCGATGCTGCTGTCGCCGGCAACATGTTTTCCTCCCCAAGTCCCGACCGTATTATCAAGGGTATCCAGGAGGCCGACAGCGGCGCCGGCGTTTTGCTGGTGATCAAAAATTATTCGGGAGATATCATGAATTTTGACATGGCCAGGGAAATGGCCGAAATGGACGGCATACGCGTTGAAAGCGTTGTAGTGCGCGACGATGTTGCCGTCCCGGACAGCACGTACTCGACCGGCCGCCGCGGCATTGCGGGTACAGTCTTTGTCCATAAGATCGCCGGAGCCAAAGCGGAGACTGGGGCGAGCCTCGATGAGGTCAAGGCAGCCGCGGAAAAGGCGATTGCCAACATTCGCAGCATGGGGATGGCGATGACGCCCTGTACCCTGCCGGCGGTTGGAAAGCCGGGGTTTGAACTGGCGGACGATGAAATTGAAATCGGCATGGGGATTCATGGCGAACCGGGCGTGGAGCGCACCAAGGTATTGTCCGCCAGGGAGACGGCGCAGATTCTATTGGATAAAATTCTGGATGATTATGATTTCACAGGCAGCGAAGTGGCGCTGATGGTCAACGGGCTGGGCGGTACGCCGCTGATGGAGCTGTACATCCTCAACAATGACGTCCAGGATATTCTGGCGCAAAAGGGAATCAAAATCTATAAAACCTTTGTAGGCAACTATATGACTGCCATCGAGATGGCAGGCTGCTCGCTGACGCTGATGAAACTGGATGAAGAATTGAAGGAGCTGCTGGATGCACCTTGCAGCACAACTGCACTTACGCTGCCGTAATGAAGGGAGGGACAGCCTTATGGGCTTTCAGCTAACGACAAAGGATTATGTGGAATATATCAAAAAAGCATATGAGAAAATTCATGCCAACGGCGATTATATCACGGAGCTTGATTCCGCCACCGGAGACGGCGATCACTGGACCAATATCAATATGGGGTTTGAAAAGCTGGTCGAAGCATCCGGCGAACTGGAAACAATGAGCCTGTTTGACGCCTTTAAAAAGATCAGCATGATCATGATGTCCGTGATCGGCGGTTCAGGCGGCGTCTTGTATGGTTCCGCCTATATGGAGGCGGCAAAGCTGCTCAATGGCAAGGAAACGATTCAGAATGAGGAGCTTTGCGGCATTCTCGAAGCGATGATGAATGGCATTATGAAGCGGGGAAATGCAAAACCCGGTATGAAAACCATGCTGGATGCCCTGGCGCCGGCTGCCGCATGTTATCGCAGCTGCATCGCCAGCGGGGTTGATGAAAAGCAGACGCTTGCCAGAGTTAAACAGGCTGCCCTGCTGGGAGCGGAAAGTACCAGGCAAATGGAAGCTGTACGGGGCCGCGCCTATTATCAGGCAAATAAGGGCGTGGGAAACCTCGATCCGGGTGCGGTTACAATGTCCTATCAAATCGAAACTCTGATGGACTATGTGGAAGGCAAATTGTAAGCCACACAGGATATGTCCTGCGTCGGAAAGGAGCTTGGAATGACCAGGAAGCTGGCAGAGATCAAGGAAGATACCGACAAGTTTGGCGAAGTGATCGCCCGTACTCTGGATGTGGATGTCTTGATCGTGGACAGCGGATTGAAGAATGTCAGCAATACTTTTCGTTATTTCGATAAATTCACAGTGATCCAACCCTCGTCTGTGGTGGGCAGGGTGATCGCCACCGGAGAAACGGTAACAGTACGCGACCGCCGTAATTATGACGGCTGCCGGAAATGTGCTGATTATGACGAATGTGAAATGGTGGGGTTTATCGGCGTGCCGATCCGTTACCAGAACCGGACGGTTGGTGCGATTGCGCTTGTTCTTCCAAGACATCGTGTGGAGCACATCTTTGATGATATTCATAACTCGGTTGCTTTTCTTGAAAATATGGCCGATTTGCTGTCCAGTAAAATTCGCGATCACGACGAGTATGACGCCTTGAGAATCATTCACCGGGAACGCGAGATATTGATGGACACCATTGAAAACGCCATCGCTTTGGTGGACGAGCTGGGTTATGTCACCTATTGCAACCGCAACTTTCAAAAATTTTTTCCTTCAAGGCCCGATTTGACGGGAAGCCCGATTCGGGAGCTGGTGCCGCACAAGCTGGTTCTGGAATTGTTGGATACGCCGCAGGAGATCAATAACCGTCTGATTCAAACGGATTTGGAAGGCGGCGCCTTTTACGGCCTGCTTTCCTGCCGGAATATTAATATTGACGGCGTGCGCAGAGGCATCCTGCTTATTTTCAAATCCGCAAGCTATATGAGCAGCGATTACAATGAGCTTGTTCATTGTAATGGGAGCATGACCTTTCAATGGGGAAATCGCCGTCTGTTTCCGCAGCGGGTGGAGGAGCAAGCCAAGCGGCTTTCTATCTCTGATAAACCGATTTTACTGACAGGAGAGCATGGAACAGGCGGCTATATCCTTGCAAAATGTATTCACCAGTTTTCCAACCGCAAGGAATATCCCCTGCTGACAATCAATTGCAGCCGCTTATACCGGGATTTGCTGTACGAAATGATATTTGGGGTGTTGGGTCGATTATATCTGGCCAACAACAGCACTTTGCTGCTTCATAATATCGATCAGGCCCCTCTTTACATACAGGGAAAGCTGGCTGATTTTATTCGGACATGCTCTCTGCGCACCGGTGAAAACGGCATTGTACTCAAGTTGAATGTGCGGTTGATTTTTTCGACACACGCTGATCTGAAGGAAATGGCGCGCAATGGGCTTTTTGACGAAAATCTGTATTACCGCATATCAGAAAATGTCATTCACCTGCCTGCGCTGCGCGAGGAGCCTGACCTGCTAAAAACATTGATCCGTTCGGGCAGGGATTTTTATTGCGCACAGGCCGGCGGAGAAAAAATGTCGTTCAGCCCAGAGGTATATCGCGCTCTAATGCATTATCCATGGCCGGGCAATGTGCAGGAGGCGGAGTACGTAATTGATCAGATCGCGTCGCATTGCGGCGGCTTAATCAAAATGGACGACCTTGCCAAGCTGAATTTGATTCAGCCAGAGAAGGTTAAGTCTATGAAGGAGATCGAGCGGGAGATGATCACCGCTCAACTCAAATCGAGCCGCAATAAGGACGATATTGCGAAATCACTGGGTATCAGCCGGGCTTCGCTGTACAGGAAAATCAAAGACTATAATTTATAAAGGAGATATTGTCATGATTGAAAACAAATGTGAAAACAGAGGACAGCACTGCGAGGATATGCGCGCAGCATTTGAACACCGCGCCACGTGGTTTTATACCTTGATCAATGAGGCGCGCAAAAAGGGCTTGGATTATGATTTCGCCCGCGAGGCAATTCTGGCCTGCGGTCGTTTTCACGGCGATCACAAGTACACCAAAACAGATGATCTGATGGTTTTTGCCCCTGAATTTGCAAATCAAAATGTCGTCGATATTTTTGAAATGGAAGTTTTAAGGGCGGATGATAAAAACCTGGATATCGATTTCCACTATTGCCCTCTTGTCAATGCCTGGAAAAAGTTGGGCGTCCCGGAGGATGAGATCGCTACACTGTGCGATATCGCTATGGACGGCGACCGCGGCATTATCAGTACCTTTCCCAAGTTCCGTTTTGAACTGGGCGAGACAATTGCGAAAGGCGATAAGGTCTGTCAAATCCGCATCAGCAAAACTGCCGAATAAGCTTTTAATTCAAAGCATATAAAACCGGGTACTAACCGGGTTTGGGCTGCATACCAATATGAATATCAAAAAGAACGTATGGTCCTATAAAATGAGACCATACGTTCTTTTTGGCGCGCTCTATGAGCGCCATATGTTTGACCTGGCCGTTCAATCATCATAATAATGTCCGCTGGCTTCTCGCTTACTGAGAGCGAAGCACATTACTTACTCCAATTTCTAAACAGTTTCGGACAAAATTTTTTATTTGACGCATTTTTTGTTTGACTATTATGCAGTATGTAGTAAAATAGAAGGTGGATAATAATATTGTGGCGTCTTTGCGGGTGGAGCGTCTGTACGCTGCCGCGTGAAATCCACGGCCACAGGAGGGTAATTATGGGCATGAATAATCAAACGGAAATTTTGCTGGAATCCGGAACCAATGAGCTTGAAATCATGGAGTTCACTGTCGGCGGCGAGATCTTTGGCATCAATGTCGCCAAGGTTCGCGAAATTATGATGTACTGCGCTGTCAAACCGATGCAGAATTCACATCCTGTTATTGAGGGTGTTTTTAAACCGCGTCAGGAATTAATTACCGTCATCAATCTTGCGGATTATTTGGGGCTTCCGCCTTCACAGGACATCGATCATGATATTTTTATCATTGCAAATTTTAACTCCCTTAACTTTGCTTTTCATGTACATAGCGTTGTTGGAATCGACCGAATTTCCTGGCGCAAAATCCAAAAGCCCGATAAAATTATCTACGGCGGCTCCGAGGGGATCGCTACCGGTATCGCCGAATATGAGGACCGCCTCATAACGATTCTTGATTTTGAAAAAATTGTCGCTGAAATTTGTCCGGAAACCGGCATCCAGCTCGAGGATCTCGACCAGCTCGGCAATCGTGAACGCTCCGACAAAAAAATCCTGATTGCCGAGGATTCCATGCTGCTTTCCAAGATGATTATTGAATGCCTGCACCGCGCCGGTTATGTCAACACCATTAAAACCGACAACGGCCAGGAGGCGTGGAATTATCTTGAGGAAGCCAAGGCGAGCGGTGATCCCATCTATGAGCATGTCAATCTTGTAGTGACTGACATTGAAATGCCGCAGATGGACGGCCATCGCCTGACAAAGCTGATTAAGGACGATCCTGCGCTTAAACGTCTGCCGGTCGTCCTGTTCTCCTCGCTCATCAATGAGGAGATGCGGATCAAAGGCGAACAGCTCGGCGCTGACGCACAGATTACAAAGCCCGAAATCGCCAGCCTTGTTGAATTGATCGACGGCCTGCTTGAACAGCAGGACGAAGTGTAAAATCTCCCGTCACATCTGCGTCCTGTATATCTGCGGTTTGCCGCGGATATACAGGGCGTCCTTTTATTGTCGAAAAGAAAGGGCCGGACAGCCTTATACTGTCCGGCCCTTTTTCCTAACTCGTCAGATCCGTGTGACCGCGATTGCGTCAAGAATGGTTTTTTCCTTTGCAAGCTGGCCGTATTTATTGACCTCGCTCTTGTCTTTGGGACCGTGCGTGATACATGCCGCCCCACCAATACAGCCGCCGATGCAGGCCATCCCTTCAATGAAATTATTCGGCAGCATGTTCTTGCGCGCCTTAAACAGCGCGGTACGGCATTCCTCAATGCCATCGCACGCGATTGGATTCGCCTGAAATTGCTCCTCGGAAATCCCATGCTCTTTCAATGCCTGCGCCACAGCGTCGGAAAGGCCGCCGCTGCGTGCGAAAATACGTCCATAATAAGAGGCGTTGTCAAGCACGCTCTCCTCCAGGTGTTCAATTGTCACGCCGCGCGCGTCAAAGAGCGCCTGAAGCTCCTCAAAGGTGATGACGCAATCAATCCCTGTACATGCTTCTTGTTGAAATTCCATTTTCTTAGCCGTGCACGGGCCGACAAAAATACATCTTGCCGTCGGATCGGTGCGCTTGATAAACCGCGCCACCGCCTCCATTGGCGACGGATTGTGCGAAATATGGTTCGCCAAATCAGGAAACGCGCTTTTGACATAGGCGACAAACGCCGGGCAGCAAGAGCTTGTCAAAAAGCCCTTTTCCGCAAGCTCGGCGGCTTCGTCATACGCGACCATGTCCGCACCGAGCGCGGCTTCAACAACGCTGTGAAAGCCAAGCTTTTTGAGTCCTGTGACCACCTGTCCTGTTTTGGCGTAACTGAATTGACTGGAGATGGACGGCGCCACTACGGCGTATACACGGTATTTTGCATTGTTTTCGGAATCGCGCATCATGGTCAGCGCGTCCAACACAAACGATTTGTCGACGATCGCGCCGAATGGGCATTGATAGACGCATGCGCCGCAGGCAATACACTTGTCATTATCAATCTTTGCGGAATTATCGCGGTGCATACTGATCGCTTTGATTTTACATGCATTCTCGCATGGACGCGTATACTTCATAATTGCGGAGTATGGACACGCCGTTGCACAGCGGCCGCATTCGACGCATTTTTCCTGATCAATATGCGCTTTTCCGTCATGCACGGAAATCGCGCCCGTCGGGCAGGCATGCTCGCAGCGGTGCGCAATGCAGCCGCGGCACGCCGAACCAACGTGATAGCGGTTAACCGTACATTCATCGCAAGCGATGCGGATCACCTCGATTGCATTCGGGTTTTCATGGTCGCCGCCCATCGCCATGCGCACGCGCTCAGTAATAATAGCGCGTTCCTTGTAGACGCAGCAGCGCATCGTCGGTTTGGGTCCGGGCGCAATCGCAAGCGGGATATCACGGTACGCGCTTTCAAGCGTACCTTTGTCAAAATGCTCGACAACTCCCTTGATTACCTTGTATTTTAAAAGCTGTACATTGGTGTCAAAGCTTCTTTCCGTCGTTTCCATCTGGTTTCCTCCCTCTGTGAAACGATCAGGGCTTGTTTGAAAACAGAAATTTTTCAAAAGTTTTCAAACAGTCTCTAATAGTAATTAACTGAAACGATCTTCCCCATCTTTTCAAGGCACTGAGCCAGATCATCGATCAGGCGCAGCTTAATTGAAAGGTCAATCGGCATATCGGGGTTCTGATGCGCCGGGTTCATCGCGCGGCCGACAAAGAGATTGACGTCCGTCGCATCCTCAAACAGCATCTGCGCAATCAGCGAAGCCCCGTCGCGCTTGGCCATCCACTCGCTGTAAGCGTCCGATGAGGAGGCGTACCGCTTCGCAATCTCCACGACGCGTTTCATTGTCAGGACGCCCTCTGTACACAGATCGACGCCTTCGATATAACCAATCGGAGGAATATCCGGGTCTAGATAGTCGATTTTCGTTTTGACCTCCGTGCCAAGGTAACGGGCTACGATTGACGACGTCGTGCCGCCGCAGACAATGGTTTTCCCACCCTGCGCGAAAAACGCCTCCATAACTTCCCTGTCCTCGGCCGGATTGACCGGCGGGCCGATCATCAAACTGACAAGTTCGCGTTCGCGTATACGCAGCGCGGCCACGGTCGTGTCGTCGCCGGGACGGTCCATATACAGCTCCCGGCACGCGTCGCTGATCAGCGCAGCGATTGCCTTTGCGGACATGCCAGGCGTGTATTTTCGTTCCGTATACTCGACGACATTCGGCCGTTCCCATCCAAAGTTGAGCGACTGCCCGACGCCGGCATGAATAACGCCGTCGCTCATCGCGATAAAGACATCGCCCAGACGCACCGGAAAGCGCGATTCAAAAATTCGTTTGCCCGCTATGACGTGTTCCGTCTTTTCATAGTCGAAGCTCTTGCCGTCGCGCAGCATAATCACATCCGGATTGTCATACTGGACGAGCCGCACCTCGTTTTTATGTACCTGAATCGCTGTAAACGTCGCATAGGCAACCTGACGCACCGAACAGACCGGAAGCGTCTGCGCAATCGTATTGACGCAGTCCTCAACAGTCATTTCCGAATCCATCATCGTCGCGATGATCTTTGAAGTCAATGTGGACAGGATGTTCGCCTTGACGCCGCTGCCAAGCCCATCGGCCAGTACCATGGTAAAGTCGCCGTTCGGATTGTTTTTGACCTCGACGCGGTCGCCGCACAGCTCCTCGCCCACCTTGTTCAAGCTGATGTAGCCATTCTCCATAAAATATTTATCCATGCTACTCGTCCTCCGAGCGCACGATATTTTTGATCTGCGACAGAGCGATCTTTGTTTCCGCCGTTGTTTCTCCAAGAAGCGACGCGATTTCCTGCACGATCCGCATCTGCTTTTCAATCACCTTATCGGTGATGTCGATCGTCTTGGCACGTTTTTCAATATATTTTTCGCGCCGGTTATGCTCGGCTGTGATATCTTTAAAGATGCCGAACAGCGAATGGTGCTCCGCATCGAGCACAACAGACAGTTCCACATACAGATCGTATTCCGGTATGTATATCTTTTTGTCAATGATATCGTTTCCCGTATCAAGCACGCTCTGAAATTCAGTCGGGTCGATCAGATCGATGACGCTTGTACCGATGACCTCCTGTGAACGTGCGATGCCGAACATATGGCAGGCAGGCATATTCATACGCTGAATCCGCAGCTGCTCGTCAAGCACAAGGATCGCATTGGGTGAAACGGCGAATACATTATTGGAAAACGACTCCGCGTTCTCAAGCAAATACGGCAGGCACATTGTGATGTCGGCCTTGCCGTTGTAGACGGCTTTCGCCTTTTCCCGGCAGGTCGGATAGCCGCACGAGCCGCAGTTCAGCTCATGCTCCGGCCGCGTCTTGCCCATGCGCGCAAGGATTTCAATGATCGTGGCTTCCGGTGGTTCCGGCTCGTGGACAAATTCGTTTGCGATGTGGCGCGAAAGTCCAAATTCGCATGCGGCATCAAAATCAGGCTTTTGATGCATATCCGGCTGCGCATACTCATCAACGCGCGCGCGGCTTGTCAGGATATTGTCCCTGTAGGCGCGTGTGGACGGCCCGTTGATGCAGCTTCCTTCACACGCGCTCATCTCGACAAAGTATCCCTTGAGTCCGCCGCGTTCAATTTCTTTAATCGCCTGCACACAGTTTTCCACACCGTCGACAGCGATGTATTTATATGTACTTTCCTCCGTGTGCATACACGCGATGATTCCGCCTGTGCGCGGAAAAAAGCGCGAAGCGCGGCCGCCCTGCGCGTCAACCTCCTGCTTTTGGAGCACAATGCCGCGCTTTTCAAACCACTGCCACAGCTCGTCAAACGTCAGAACACAATCGACATAGCCCGGCAGCTTCTCCATCTCGTCCTTTTTGGAAATACACGGCCCGATAAACACGACATATGCGTCGGGATATTCCTGCTTGATCTGCCGTGCACACGCCATCATCGGGGAGATGATCGGCGCAATATATGGGATCACAGCGGGATAATATTTCTGAATCAGCGTGACGACTGTATGACAGCACGACGAAATGATGACGTCCTGCGTTTTTTCGCGAATCATCCGCTCATAATCGCTTTTAACGATATATGCGCCCTGCGCGACCTCGCGCGCGGCAAAAAAACCGAATTTTTTGAGCAGTTCTTCCATCTCCTCAATCCCGGAGACAGGAAATTCGCTGATAAACGCCGGCGCCAACGCCGCGATGACACGTTTGCCAGAACCGATCGCACCGATGACCTCGGTCAGATCGTTGCGCACGCGTTTGGCGTTCTGAGGGCAGACAACGACGCAGCGTCCGCAGAGGATGCATTCCTCAGGAATAATTTTGGCCTGGTTATCGGAAAAACGGATGGACTTGACTGGGCAGGACCGGATACATTTGTGACAGTTTTTGCAGTTTGCCTTTTTCAGGCTCAAAACGTCATTCATGATTCCTTCAGTCCCTCCACTACCTCTTTTTGGAACACTTCGGCCGCATTTTCGGCGTTCAGTCCTGTCACAAGGCGGTCGTCAATCTTAATGGTGACGCCGTTCTGGCAGTGTCCCAGACAAAAGGACGCATTCAGATTGACCTTATCCTCAAGATGCTGCTGCGCGATCTGCTGCTTAAACACATTGATGATGTCATACGAACCCTTCAGGTGACACGAGCTTCCGATGCAAACATAGACTTCCATTTTGCTTCCTCCAGTACCACAGTTTCGGCCGCGTCGCACGCGCCTATTGTTAAATTTCTATCAATATAATAGCACAATCGTACCCCCGGCGCAACCATCCGCCGCAAATTTACGCGTCTATACGGACAGCAGTTTCCTGCGCGCTTTATAATCGGGCATCAGCCGCGCCATCATGTCGTGAAAGCCTCTTTGATGGTTGGGGTGCAGAAAATGCACATATTCATGCAGCACAACATATTCAACCGCCTCAGCCGGCTGGTCCATCAGTTGTGTATTGAGCGTGATGCGGCAGCGTCCCGGATTGCAGACGCCCCACCGCGTTTTCATCCGCCGCACGCGTATCTCCGGCTTTTGCGGCAGCACGGATGAGAACAGCGGATAAATCCGATCGCTGACCGCACAAAAAGCCGCGAGACATTCCTCATCCGTGTAGGCGGCGGATGAACGCATCTGCTGCGTGTGCAGCCGGACACGCTCACGCGCCCGTTTAATCCAGCCGGCGTGCGCCTGTACAAAGGCGTCGATCTGCCGCAGCGGCACACGCCGCGCCGCTGAAACGCGCACGGAACCATCCTCGCCGACACGCAGATTCAGGTTTTTGACACGCTTATACGTCAGCTCATATTCCACGCCGCCGGCTGTCCGTATCAAATGTGTCTCCCCCTTCCCATTGCTGCATGTTGCCGCCTGCGCTTTTCTAATATTTCCCATTCAAAAAACAATCTCAAAATGATACCCGCTTTCAATGCCGACGCGCCGGCGCGTCAGCGAACGCACCTCAGCGAAGCGCGGCCCTTCGCGCACAAGCTCGAAGAACGCCTCTAACGCGGCCGGTTCCCCCTGCGCTTCAAGCTCAACCGCGCCGTCACAACGGTTGCGCACCCATCCGGTCAAAGAGAAGCGCAGCGCACAGCTTCGCACGAACCACCGGAACCCTACGCCCTGTACTTCCCCCTCGATCAGCGCGTACTCGCGCACTGCCCGCGCGTTCATAAGCGTTTTTCGATCGCATCGATGACGGCGTGCAGCGTGCGCAGGCGCGCGTACCGCTTATCGTTCGATTCGATAACGAACCAGGGCGCAAACGATGTGTTTGTGCGCAAAAGCATCTCATCTACCGCCTGCTCGTAGGCGTCCCATTTCTCACGGTTCCGCCAGTCCTCGTCGGTGATCTTGTAGCGTTTTTCCGGCGTATTCTGACGGTCGTTAAAACGGCGAAGCTGTTCGTCCTTATCGATGTGCAGCCAGAATTTCAGGATGATTGCGCCCCAGTCGGCCAATCCCCGTTCAAAACGGTTGATTTCGTCGTATGCACGGCCCCATTGCTCGTCGGTGCAAAAGCCTTCAATATGCTCCACCAGCACGCGTCCATACCAGGTGCGGTCAAAAATGGCGACATGCCCATCCTTTGGAAGGGTGTTCCAGAAACGCCACAGATGCGGGTGGTTCTTTTCAACCGTGCTCGGCGCGGCAACGGGAACCACCTCATAGCCGCGCGCGTCAAGCGCCTGCGCAATCCGCTTGATATTGCCGCCCTTCCCGGCCGCGTCCCATCCTTCATATGCGAGGATCAGCGGGATTTTTTCAAGATACAGCCGCCCATGCAGCTCGGACAGGCGCTTTTGGCAGTTCTTAAGCTCCTTGCGGTATTCCTCCTCAGAAACCGACCTGCTCAGATCCACATCGCAAAGGCGCGCGCAAGGCTCTGTGCGGATATCGTCAGACACACGAATTCCTGTAAACGGCCGCTCGATACCACTCTGCCGGTCCTCTATCGCGCGTTCGAGCGCGGCGATCACCGTTGTAAACACCTTATGTGTCGCATAACGGCGGTCTGTCGCGGCCACAACGGTCCAGGGCGCGTTGTGGCGGTCTGTGCGGGAAATCATTTCATCGAACGCCGTCAGATAATCGTCGTAATGCTCGTTGTGATCCCAGTCGGCCTTTGTTACGCGCCAGCGCGTCGCCTTTTTTTCCTCCAGGGCTTTAAAGCGTTTTTTCTGTTCTTTTTTCGTGATGTGGAAAAAGAATTTGACAAGCACATAGCCGTCGTCTGTGATCTGATGTTCAAAATCGACGATCTCATCATAACGGTGATTCAGCTCACGACGCGAAAGCGCTTCATCCTCGCGCGCCACCGAAACCTCCCGGTACCAGCTACGGTCGAATAGAGCGATATCTCCATATGTCGGCAGCTTTTCCCAAAACCGCTTCATCCATGGGTATCGGCGTTCATCTGTGCTTGGCGCGGTGATGCTGTGCACCGAAAAGCCGCGCGGGTCCAGATTTGTGATAAGCCGGGAAAGCTTGTCGCCTTTGCCGGACGCGCCCCATCCCTCGAACACGATCACCGTGGGAATTTTGAGGGCGCGCGCACGCTGCTGGAGCACGCCGAGCTTCTTTTTCAATTCCCCCGAAACAGCGTCCCATTCCGCCTGATCCATCCACATGTCAAGGTCCAGATTTTCCAGCATATGATGTCCCGCCTTTCCGCGCAGCGCCGATTGTGGCATCCGCGTGATTCGTTTATTTTTATGGTATTATACCATTAAAAATTGCGAATTACAATGAAATTATCGTCTATTATATACAAAATTCACTTTTCATTTATAATGTTACTGTCCGTAGGACAAAGTCAGCGGCCTGTCCGCAGACGGATATCACATACCCCTGCTCCATATATGTCGCAATATCGGTGCGGCCGCACGTCTCGACCGTATTCAGCGGCAGAGTGAAACCGCGCCCATCGCGCTTGACAAACGCTTCCTTACGCGTCCATACCTTTAGAAACCGTGCGGCGTCCACCGCATACGCACGTTCACGCGGCGTAAAGCTTCGCTCTGCGACCCGCATATTCACCCGCCGAGCGAAGGATTCGATATCAACGCCGACAGGGCGCGGCGATACCGCGCAGACAACCGCGCCGCGCGTATGCGCAAGGCTGATCTGCCGTTCCGGTTCCTCCGGCAAAAACGGCTTGCCATGCGCACCATACGCCAGACGCGGCATATACCCGAGCGCCCGCGCCAACAGTTGCCGCACCGCGGCCGACTGGTCGGGCGCGTCCGTCTTTGCAAACCAGACGATGTGCTCCATCATGCGCCCTCCCTGCGGTAAAGTACAATCCAAAAATCCGCCTCCGTGTGCAGGCAATCGCATAACGACAGCCTTTGCGCTCCCTGCGCGGGCGTCCTGTAATAATAGGGCGTCATCATAAAAAGGCTCTTAATCAAATCGTTTCCATTCAACGTAAATTCATACGAAATTCTGCGGCGGCTTTCGATACAAAAACCTTCCAGTTCAAATGTCTTATCCGGGTTTTCATATGGATGCTCATACAAAATTTCTTTTAGCCCGTACAGATGGCGGGCGGCCGGATATACCGCCGCAAAAACACTGCCCGGCGCAAGCACACGCAAAAGCTCCGGCGCGCAGAGCGGCGAAAAAATATTGCAGCAAACATCAAACGCACCGTCTGAAAACGGCAGTGCGAACAAACTGGCAACCGCAAAATGCGCCGCCCGGCAGCGGCGCGCCGCATGGCGCACCGCCGCCTTTGAAAGGTCGACGCCATAGAGCGCGGCATCCTTTCCAGCCGTGTGCAGCGCGTCATACAGCCGCGCCGCATAATACCCCTCGCCGCAGCCTGCGTCCAGGATGCGCGGCGCGGCGCCTGCGCGCGCGGCGATCTCTGCATTGAGCGTGTCGGAAAGCGGCGCGTAAAACCCGCTGTCGAGAAAACGCGTTCGGCTGGCAACCATTTCAGCGTTATCGCCTGGATTGGCGCTGTTTTTCCGATTAGCCAGCAACAGATTCACATATCCCTGCGCGGCCAGATCGAAGCTGTGATTTTTCGGGCAGCAAAGCGCGCGTTCCCGCTTCATGAGCGCACCCTTACAGATTGGACAAATAAACATAAAGCCGCCTCCATCCCCGCCGCTTCCGGCCGGGCGTTTCCCCAGGAATTCATCAAACGGCGCCCTTTGGGCTTGACTGCCGCAAAGCGGCAAAGCCGTTTGCCCTGCGCATATTGTACCAAGATTCGGCTTACCCGTCAATTTACAGTTTTTCCAACCAAGTCCGCAGTACTTGCGGCTTTGTGCGATACGCATTATAATAGAAACAACAACGCTGAAAGGACGAGGATTGACCGCATGTCTATCAAACTGATCGCTCTCGATATGGATGGAACGACGCTTTGCAGCGACCATCATACAATTTCCCAGGAAAACCTCGATGCCATGGCCGACGCAGCCGCACAAGGCATTCTGATCGTCCCAGCCACCGGACGTATTTGTAACCGCCTGCCTGAAATAATTGAGGCTCAACCGTGGCTGCGCTATGCCGTTACAGTCAACGGCGCGGCCGTAACCGACTTGCATACAGGAAAATCGCTCTATAAAAATCCTCTGAAACGCACAGTCGCATTGCAGGTGTTTGATCTTGTGGAACCATATCCGATCTTTATCGAGATTTACTGTGACGGCTTGGATTATATTGAGGAACGCCGTATGCCATATTTTTCCGAGCTACCCATCAGCGAGGAGCGCCGCAGCATGATGCTGCGCGGCCGCTGTTTTGTCGAAAGTCAGCGCGCATTTCTTGAAGAAACTGACGGCGCGATTGAAAAATTCAATCTCCCCTATCTGGAGGACGACCTTCGATTGACCATCAATAAACAGCTCTCCGCTCTTGACGGCGTGACGCTGACCTCCTCAATCGCAAAAAATATTGAGGTCAACGCAGCCGGAGCCGACAAGGGCGACGGGCTGGCGCATCTGTGCGCACATCTTGGCATCGCGCCCGACGAGGTGCTTGCAATCGGCGACGGCGAAAATGATCTGACCATGCTGCAATTCGCCGGTATGTCCGCCGCTCCCGCCAACGCTTGCGAACAGGCCAGAAAGCTTGCCGGCTGGATAGCTCCCTCCAATAATGAAAGCGCTGTGGCGCGCGCGCTTGAGCATTATCATATCATTTAGCGGAAGTAAGGGACCGCTCATATCTTGAGGAGGCCCGTATGACGCCGATGGAGCATGTTGACGCATATAAGAACCTGTATTCACAGCCGCAAAACGCCGTCCAGGCGGGCCTTTTGCCCCCGCTCCACGTTAAATTTTCTTGCCGGGCGACAGCCCGCCTGCAAAAATTTGCCTTGATCGGGTACAAAATCCCTCGCCTGTCCAGTATCCTCCGGCTGTGAATACAGGTTCTAAGGTCAGCCTCGAGCTGGGATTTTATGAATTGGATGATCTTTCCGATTTTCTTGACCGGCAAATAGAGGTACTTGACAACGTACCATATATATACATTGATCTGGCTTTGGCGATTCCTTTAGGCTTCAAGCATGTCTTTCACTGTATCTCGGAGTATTTTTCAGACAATCGATACATCCCCGAAAACCGGCCGGACTGCCCTGTGGAAAAAAGCCTGATCGGCCTGATCCGTGACAGATACCAATCCGGCGAGGCGACGCTTGAGCAAACATGCGTATGGCTGCACCGGCTTTCTCTCTATTTTGAGCCGTACTCTGTCATGAACGCCGTCGAGGACTATTACAGGCTGGCACATGAAGAAATTGTTTTTTCAATCGATCAGGTGAAAAATATGGTGGAGGAAATCCTTTCACGCGGTACACAGATATAACAGCCCTGCGGCTGGAATTGGCATAACATCTTGAGCGCAGCACGCAAAATAAAACGATTATGACCGTTAAAATACAAAGTGCGCCTGCTCCATTGGAGCAGGCGCACTTTGTATTTTGCCGCTCTGCGGTACGATGAAATCATTCTCCAAAGCGGCAGCGGACCGCATCCGTATATCTCCCTGGCTATGAAAGAACAGATATCAGCCCCGCGGTCATTCATCACAGAATCGCCATCAGCCGCAGGAAGTACCAGGCCGGCGACAGAAAGCGCAGCGCGCCCATGCCGGCGGGCAGCAGCACAGGATCGACGATTGCCCCTGAGCAGATAATGCCGATGAACAGAAACGGCGGTAAAAGCGCAACGACAATACCCGTCCACCGGCGCAGCCGCGACATGAGCGGACTGATAACAGCCATCAATACAGACAGCGCGCAAAATGCCAACACACGCGCGCCTGCACCGTATGCGCCGTCTTGAAGAAACAGCGCATGCATAAGCCCGTCTGCGGCAAGCAGCACCGCCAGATTGATCAGCACGCCGGCCAGCGCCGGCGCAAATGCAGTCACGGCTCTATGGCCGGAAAACACAGCCAACTGACGGTACGCGGCGGCACGGCCTCCCGCCTCAAGCAGAGCAGACAGGACCGTGACGCCGAAAAATACAGTTATAAGCACAGCGTAAAGCAGCGGCTGTACGCCGCTGTCTGTCAATTCCTCTATTGAAGCGCCCTCCCCGCGTGTGTGCAGCTCAAGCGACAGCGGCGGTTCGCTGATACGCAGACGCTCATAGATCAGCGCCGTGTTGCTGCCGTCGATGCCATTGTCCTCCAGAAAAGCTTTCGCCATCCCGGGCGCGCGCGCATCCATATATGCCGCAAGGACGATTTCATCGGTTAGCGGACGCATATAGGAGGCATCTGTCAAATAAACCGTTACAGGCGGCTCCATTTGATCGTCCAGCCGATATCCGCAGTGGAGGACGCCCGCAAGCACATCGCGGCGCAGCGCGTCGTCATCCGTGTAGCGTATCACCGTAAAACCGGCGTTTTCAAGCAAGGCGTTTGCCGCTGTCGACGCTATATCGCCGGACACTGTCACGCCGACCTGCAAATTTACGCCGTTGTTCTCGGGAAGCACTGCGGCCAGCAGAAGCATAACAGCGAGAAAAAAAGCGGTTGACACATAAAACGCCGCTGACCGCAGCACCGATTTGAGCTGTACAAAAAGAAGCGTTGCAAAATAGCGCATCATTATTCGGCCACCTCCCCACGCCGCCAAAAGACTGCTGCAGCTAAGTACAGCAGAACGCCCATAGCCCATGGCTGCCAAAGCTGTGCAGCCGAAAGCTGTTCGCCGAACAGCGCAGCGCACAGGCGCAAGCCCTGGCCGACCGGCGTAAACGGTGCGATCCGGGAAAATACCTCTGGCATCAGAGCCAGCGGCAAAAAGCACCCCGCGCACAGCCCTGTCCCCACAGACAGCAGCAGGCATGCGCCAGCGCACATTTTCCACTGTGAAAAGAACGTTGACAGCGCCGCGGCAAACGCAGATGCAATAAACGCAAAACCAATATATACCGGCAGCTTGCCCGCAGCAAAGCCGTCGAGCCAACATGCGAACAAAAAGATCGGAAGCTCAGCCATGAGCATGAGTAAAAAGACATGAAGCCCAGCCGCGGCAAACAGCCCGCGCGCATGCGCAGCGCGGGCAAAACGCCGCAAATCCTGTATCGCGGGCTGAAAGAGAAAGCCATAACAAAAAAACAGGGCGGAAACTGCCGCCGCCAGATAATAAAGCGGCAGTGACAATGCGCCCGATGCGGATAGCGTCTGCTCCTGCACCAGAGAGAGGCGGTCCAGAAACGCGCGTACAAACAGCATATTGATTCCCATAACCAGTTGATCGTATTGCCGCGCCGACATCCCTTCTCCATAAGAAACGGATTCCTGAACAGTGTAAACGCCGCGCTGTGCCGCGGTTAAATCGGCGGCCGCCGCGTCAAGAAGCTGTCGCACCCACATTGCTTCCAGAGGGGATGAAAGGTCCAGCTCGATAACAGGGCTTATATTTTCTCCATTTAAAATACTGTCGATGAAACCCTCTGGAATGGTTATGACGGCCGCATATGAACCGTCACGCGCCTGCTGCGGCGTCACAAACTGCATATCGAGCAGCTTTTCAGCGCTCTCCATTGAAGCGGCTGAACGAAGCGCCATCCGGCTGATGGGATTGGTATCAAGATTGACGACAGCTACCGCCGCCTTTGGCTGCTCCTGTTGCGGCAATACGGAAAAAGCTGCGTATCCGAGCGCCGCGCAGACTCCAAGCACGCAAAGCAAGCACAGCAGCCGTCGGCCGCTGTGCTTGCATACAATCAGAAATGAGGTTGCAAACAGTCTCATGTTGTTCCCTTCGCAGGCTCTTTTCAGCTGTTAGTCCGTCAAGGCCAATCATCCCATTGAGGCGCTCATGATCAAAGGCAGCAGCTTGCCGAGCGTCGCATTGAGTCCGTCGTTATATTTCTGAAGTTCAGCGTCAAGCTCCTCTGCCGTCATGCCAAACAAAGGCGTCTGCGCGCCGCTGAATTCATACGGGCCGTCGATCGGTTCCGAATCGGCCTTAAGGCTGAATACGATTCCCATCTTTTCACCCGCCGCAGTAACAGACGCCGACAAAGTCGGAAAATCATACGTTGTTTTGCCGCCGTCGGTTGTAATGGCGCCGCTGCCGCCGATATCATAAGCAAAATCGCTCGTCAGGGCATCCATGGGGATTCCCATATGGAAGTTCATATCAAACTTGCCCTCTTGGTCGGCCGTCATATCCATCGCCATGTTGATGGCGGCCGCATCGCCGCCCATGCTGCCGGGCGCGTTCTCCAAATTCATATCCATCGTAAAGTCAACATCGTATACGCCGTCCTGATAGGAATCGGACACATCCATTGCAAGCGTCATTGTCTCGCCATTCTGAGACATGACGGCCTGTGCCGTTAGCGATTCGTCTCCGTTTTCAGCGATATTGAAATCAGCGGTCAGCGATTCGATCGTCACACCGTCGATCGGCTCGGCCGGCGGCGTTACCTCGAAATGCATGGTCTGAATCTGGTTTTTCGCGCCGACGCCGATCGTAATAGTCGTATCCATCTCGGGCATTCCGGCCTGGAGCGGTTCGATCAGCTCTTTTGTAAACAGATCGGCAAAGGAATCCGCGCCGTCCAATCCAGCGGTGAACATACCGCTGTACATCTGCCCAAGCTCTGAATCGACATAGATATAATTGACCAAATCGATCACAAACGTCTTAACGTCCTTGCCCGGCACTTTAATCACATACTGCTGCAAGCCATCTGCCTTGGCGCCTTTTTCATAAGCCGCGTTTTCAAGCGCCTTGCCGGCGATCGCATACATATCGGCCTGCATTTTCTTATAATCCAGCCCATAGAATGCGCCTGACATACCAAGCTCGGAGCTCAGAAGCTCCTGCATCTCCATAAGCTCCTCGTCGCTTGAATAGCCGTCGTAAAGCGGGCTGTTTTTATAATCCTGCGCAAAGGTCTGCGGGTTGATCGACAGTACTGTGTCCGAGAAGGTCGGAACATGAAATGCCAGCAGATCCGGCGAAATATAGCCGTACAGCTCTACCAGGTCCAGATCGCCCAAATGCAGCGAACCGCTCAGTTCCGTGATGGAATTTTCCGGATCGGAAACGAGATTGCCGCGGACGCCCGCGCCGGCCAGCAGGCTGTTGACCAGAGCGATATCCTCCTCGCTGCCCGCGACGTCTGACTCAATCCCGACAAGCTGCAAATCATACGTCGTTTTGGATGCCTTCGGCTCCAAATTGCTCATCACGCCCATACCGGGCACTTCCGCCATAATTTTATCCGCGCGGGCCTGAATTGATTTGTTCGTCGCTTCAAACGCCTTGTCGACTGCGGCCTTCGGGTCGCCCGATGAGAAAACGCCGGAAAACAGCAACACAATCGCGGCTGCAAGCACAACGATCACACCGCCGATGATCAGCGGCAGCTTATTGGAACCGGGTTTGACAACCCCGGCGCCTGTGTCCGGAGCGGGTTCCCCTGTATTCTCCGGCTGTACGTCCGCCTGCATGGGCGCAGGCGCCGCTTTTTGCAGATCAATCTTTGGCGCGTCGTCAGCGCCGGCATTAGACTGTGCCGAGCCTTGTTCGTTCATACCCTCCGGCATGTTCTGTTCATCCATTCAAAATGCCTCCTTTTCTTCCTTTCAGCGGACCATGCGATCCGCAGCAACAAGGGCGTGGAGCATCCTACGCCCGGGATAACTGCTCCGCCGCCTGCACCATGCGGCATGCTTCATCACCCGTCAAGGCTGCCGGCGCATCGACGCGGCCGCCGCGCAGCAGGACCATAACATCTGCGACAGACGCGATGGCGGAAGGATCATGCGAAGAAAACAGCAGACCTGCGCCGCGCTGCTTTAAACCGCGCAGCAGTGCTGCGATATCGGCCCGGCCTGTCACGTCGAGCGCCGTAAACGGCTCATCCATGATGAGATAATCAGGCCGCGCAGCAAGCGCGCACGCAATCGCCGCGCGTTTTTTTACGCCCCCCGAAAGCCGCGATACACGCCGGCCGGCAAATGCGCACAGGCCGAGCGCCCGCTCGGGCGAATCGGCGGAAAACATGGCGGAACGCGGCCGGCTGCATGCGGCATACCAAAGCGCAAGGTTATCACGCACCGACAGATCGGCAAGCAGAGCTGTTTCCTGCGGGACATATCCCACTGTTCCGTCGCAGCGAACTTCGCCGCGGTCGGCCTTCTGAACGCCGGCGGCAATAGTCAGAAGCGTCGTCTTTCCCGCCGCGTTCGCCCCCGCCAGGCATACAGCCTGACCGCGCTCACAGCGAAGCGAAGCGCCGTCGAGCACGCGCGCGGAACCATATGATTTAAATATTTCCGCCAACTCCAGCATCCGCATCCCATCCTTTCAAAGCAGTATATCATACTTTCCTCAAACAGGCAATCGACTTCCTAAAGTTTCCTTTTTATTCTTTTGCCAAATGCATTTTTTCTCTTGCGGTACAGAGTCACTCTGACGTATAATGGACTTGTATCCGGAATGCTTAACGATTTAAGAGGAGCAGCCATGTCGAATCATTTCCACATCGGCCGAAGCGATCTGAAAAAATTTTTGCTTATCACAGTCAGCACCCTGATTGTTGTATGCGGCACACACTTTTTCAAATTTCCTAATAACTTCTCCTTTGGAGGCGTGACAGGCTACGCCGTTGTGCTCGCGGAATTTCTGCCGTTTTCAGTTTCCACCATCAACTTTGTAATCAGCATGGCTCTGATCGTGATTGGCTTCATCTTTCTCGGACGGTCGTTCGGCGCGTTGACCGCCTATTCCAGCGTGCTGGTGTCTGTCGGGTTGTCTGTGTTGGAAAAGCTCTATCCGATGAGCGCGCCGCTGACCGATCAGCCTATGCTGGAATTATGCTATGCGATTGCGCTGCCTGCCTTTGGTTCCGCAGTTCTTTTCAATGTCGGCGCTTCGAGCGGCGGCACCGATATTGTCGCCATGATTTTAAAAAAGTACACCAGCGTCGATATCGGCATGTCGCTCTTTCTAACGGACCTTGTGGTTGCCGTGTCCGCCTGCTTTGTATTCGATATCAAGACAGGGCTTTTTTCCTTTATTGGACTTATGGTGAAATCACTGATGATTGACAATGTGATTGAAAGCATCAACCTTTGCAAATATTTCAATATTATCTGCGACGATCCGGAGCCGATCTGTCGTTATATCGTTCATGAACTGCACCGCAGCGCCACTGTCTGCCAGGCGCAGGGCGCTTATACGCATGGGAAAAAATATATTGTATTTACGGCGTTGCGGCGTCCGCAGGCTGTAGCCCTTCGGCAACATGTCCGCACGGTTGAACCAAGCGCATTTATCCTGATCTCCAACACCAGCGAAATTATTGGCAAGGGTTTTTTGAACAGTTAATGGCATCCAAAAAGGCGCGTTCCCATTATAATGGGAACGCGCCTTTTTTTGCAGGCTGCCGGGCAGCCTGCAAAATCAGGTTCACAGGACCGTCCTATAGAGGCTCCGGCCAATCCCTGTGTTATGCCGCCGTGTTCAGGAACGCCGGGGCCTTCGGCGTTTCGTTGATCTTCAGCAGCGCCTGCTCATGGTAGCCTTCACCGTCGCGTACAAGCCGGCCCATTACAACATACCTCTGGTCAGGATTTTGTGAATAGGTGCCGTATTTATAAGAACAGGTCGAAAGCGTCAGAATTTTGTCCTCGGGCGTAACTTCTACATCATAACTGTACATGGAGCGGGCACGCACGTCGGCAAGCAGCGTATTCAGCCGCTCATCCGTATATTCGGCCAAATGGTACGGTACAGGCGTCATATCAGCTTCGCAGTAAAATACGGCGAAAATTTCAAATACATGCTTTCCGCCAGGCGTTGTAAAATAGATGTACGGCGTTTTTTTAGCGAATTCAACATCATCAAATTTGAGCAGCTGTGCAAACTTGTCCGCTTCAGGGTCGTCCTTTGTACCAAGCGGATTGCCCAGGTTATGGCCGTATATGATCGCATTCTGCGGCAGATCCTTGCCTTCATCGAACAAAACGCTCTCATAATCAAGATAATAGCAGCCGGCATAGCTGTAATTTTTTTTATAATCGCGGCGTAAATAGTATTCATTGTCCGTCGTCTGTACAACCGGCTCGTTGATCTTAGTATCCGGAACCTGAAGCCAGCCTATGACATCAGAATTATCCTTCACTGCCTGTTCAAGCTCCTTTGAAACATCCGGTATTGTGGGGACATAGTTGCCGCCGGCATCGTATCCGCCTTCCTGCGGCACTTTTGACGGCTCCTTTTTGCCACAGGCTGCAAACGACGCCAGCATAACCGCCGCCGCAAAGAGGGCTGCGGCCCTTGTTCTCTTGATTTTAAACAAACTGGATCAGTCCTTCTGCAAAAATATCGTTGCAGATAGTTTGTGCAGATCCTTGCAGTCTAACAGACATAAGCCAAAAAGAAATTGGTTCATGTGGAATCTCATTCCTATAAGTTTTTTTCAGAGGGCTTTTTATCACGGATGCCTCATATATTTTTATAGATTGCGCTGTAGTCTATAAAAATAGTACAGAGCAACTATTTTTGTACATTTGCCGCCCTGCGGCATACGCAATTTAATCAAAATGATCCCGGACCAGGTCTGGCCCGGATGGTCAATTTTAAACCGTGGTGAAGCTATGAAAAAAGTACAGCGTTTTTTAATGAACGCGATGATCATGACAGCGACTTCCTTATTGATGAACGGGATCGGCGTATGGTTCAATGTCTATATCTCCAACCGTCTCGGCGCACAGGGCATGGGCGTGTTCCAGTTGCTTATGTCGGTTTACGCATTTGCTGTGACGTTTGCAACTTCCGGCATAAGCCTTGCGGCTACGCGTCTCGTCGCAGAAGAAACAGCACGTCCCGGCGGCAGCGCCGCCGCCGCGATGCGGCGCTGCCTGATTTATGCGCTGACCTTCGGCGGCGCAGCCGCGCTGTTTTTATATGTTGGCGCGCCGGCGATTGGACGATATTGCCTGGAAAGCGTTCAGACCATCCGGCCTTTACGCGCAATGGCTCTAAGTATGCCTTTTCTTGCCATGTCCTGCGCGCTCGGCGGCTATTTTACGGCCGTCGGCCATGTCGCCAAATCGGCGGCGTCCCAGATTCTCGAACAGTTTTTAAAAATCACACTGTCTATCATCGGGCTTACATATCTGATTACGGATAACCTGGAATCAGCCTGTATGGCTATTATGTGGGCTGGCGTCGCAGCAGAAGGGCTTTCATTTTTGCTGGCGCTCATCCTGTATCTGTACGATGTGCATCACAGGCGGGGGCCGGCCCGGACAGCCGGCCTTTCACACAGGCTGCTTAAAATTGCGCTGCCCGTCGCAATCAGCTCTTACCTGCGGTCAGGATTATCCACTGTCAAAAATCTGCTTGTTCCTTTGCGGCTGCAAGCGGCAGGGCTCGCACGCGGCGACGCATTTGCGGCATTTGGCGCGGTGCATGGGTTGGCGCTGCCCGTCATCCTGTTTCCCGCCGCGCTGCTTAATTCCTTTTCAAGTCTGATTGTCCCAGAGGTTGCCGAACGCCATGTCAGGGAGCGCAGCGTCGCGCATCTGATTGAGCGCATGTTCTCACTCAATCTGTTTTGCTCGCTCGGTATCTGCGGCGCATTGTTTGCCTTTGCAAATGAAATCGGAGCGGCGCTCTCCCCAAACCCGGATGTGGGTGTCTATATCCGCCTGCTTGCGCCGGTCATTCCTATTATGTACCTGGACACAGCGGTCGACTGTATGCTCAAGGGAATGGATGAACAGTTAAGCGTTATGCGGTACAATGTCGTTGATGCGGCGCTCAGCATGGCGCTTGTCTACATTTTGCTGCCGATTATGGGTATCAAAGGTTATATTCTGGTTATCTGCTTAAGCGAGGTATTCAATTTTTCTCTCAGTCTTGGGCGTTTAATCAAGGTAACAAAATTTGAACTCGATTTGACAGAACGTGTTGTAAAGCCGATTCTATGTATCGCAATCTCTGTGCTGGCGACCAAAATTATGTCCCATGCGGGGCTTTTTTCAGATGCCACCGTCCTGCTCGGCGCCTGCGCGCCTGTAGCAGCGGCAGCAGTACTCTATCTGCTTCTGACACGGCTTTGCGGAATTGATCCACGGCGAATTTAAAAGCTGGCTTTCTGCTTTACAGATATGTGCAGGTATAATTGCAGATGTCTCCATCATATCCATAAAGAGGAACTGCTTTGAGAAAAGAAGGTGTTTGCTGATGGATGACAGGGAGCTGTTTGCCCGATTGATCCAATGCGAGGCGGGAGGTGAAGGCGATAACGGTATGCGCGCCGTCGCAAGCGTCGTTATGAATCGTGTAAATGCGCCGGGCGGCGAATATAAACGTGTTGGGCAGGGCAGCATTCGCAAAATCCTGTACCAAACCGGCCAGTTTGTATGTATGTCCGAAACAGAGCGCGGTAAATATAATCCACAAAACATCTATAACATGCGCCCGGAACAGATCCATTATGACATAGCCGATTGGGCAATCGCAGGAAACCGCCTGATGGATCTTGGTACAGCACTCTGGTTTTATAATCCCTTTTCACCCACCTGCCGCAGAAATTTCCCAAGTCAAATCGGATATCTGATCACACGGATCGGAGATCATTGCTTTTATAATCCATCCGACGCATATTTTAAAACTTAAAGAGAGGTGCTGCATAAATGCCAAACAACGACGGTTCTCTCAACATGGGACCATATGAGCCAGTTCAGGAAATCGAGGACCCTCAAAACAATGAGGAGGTTTATCTGGGGTCTTTTAATTCAATCATTCAACACAATTTGGGCACCTATGTTGCATGTGAATTTTTAATCGGCACCAATAACCTTGAACGCAGGGAGGGAATCCTTTACAGCGGCGGCAACAATTATGTCACACTATATCAGCCAAGCGATGAAGCCTATATCGTCTGTGATCTTTTTTCGCTCAAATTCCTGACATTTTATGATACACGCAAGCGGCCCCGCGGCGGTATCAGCGGAATTCCAAATCCGCGCAGGTTTATAAACAGCACGCCGCCGGCAAATGGTAGCGGCAGCCCGCGTACAGCATGGCAGTAATACATATTTGAAAAGCACGGCGGCGACCAATTGGTCGCCGCCATGCTTTTACCAGCTCGTTTGCTCCTGCAAATTCGTCTTAAATAAATTGCCGGTTTTGCCATTTTCCGCTCATAAGACGCACAAAAAATACAACTGCCCGGAACAGCCAGTCGACAAGCATCGCGCACCAGACGCCAAGCACACCGAGTTCAAACATCAGACCCAGCACATAGCTGAATCCAACACGAAATACCCACATGGAGACAATGGAAATGATCATGGTAAATTTAACATCATTTGCGGCGCGCAGACCGTTTGGAAGGGCGAATGAAGCCGGCCAGAAAGTAAAATTGCCGATGCAGCAGACAAGCCCAAGCTGCCAAGCCAGCGCAGCAGTCTGCGCAGAAACCTGAAACATGCCGATGATCGGACGCATCAGCAGAATAATGGAAAGATTGAGCGCCAGATTCATCATATAGGCCGTGCCAGTCAACGCCAGCATATAGTGCTTAGCCTGCTTATACTCACGCGCGCCGATACATTGGCCGATCACCGTCACCATCGCCAGGCTGATTGCGGCTCCAGGCATCTGCGACATCGTCATGATGCTGTTGCCGACCGCATTAGCCGCAAGGGCTACCGTCCCGAAGGTCGCGATCAATCCCTGCACCATGATTTTACCGACATGAAAAATTCCGTTTTCAACACCATTGGGCACACCTATACGCAAAATATTGCGTATCATAACTGGATGCGGCGAGAGATCACGCAAATTTTCGATATGTACGCGGTTTTGCTTGTGTGTTGTCAGTATAAAAAGGAATGCCGCCGCTGTAAAGCGCGCGATCAAGGAGCCAAGCGCCGCACCCGCAACACCCATCTTCAGCCCATAAATGAAGGCCGCATTGAAGGAGATATTCACAATGTTCATAATCAATGCGGCAACCATCGATATTTTTGAATTGCCCTGCGCCCGAAACAATGCGGCGCATCCGTTATAAATCGCAATGAGCGGATATGAAACCGCCGAAATTGCAAAATATGTCCGAGCGTTTTCCATAACCTCCGGCTCGGCCGAACCAAACAAAGCATCAAGGAGCGGGACTTTCCAAACCAAACAGGCGGCCATCAATACAAGTGAGAGCAGCGTGACAACGATCACGAGCTGCTTCGCCGCAATATTTGCGTTTTCACCGTCCTCTTTCCCCAGATATTGTGAAACAACAATCGCGCCTCCAGTCGCCAGCGCAGCAAATACCTGGAGCAAAAGTATATTGATTGTATCGACAAGCGATACGCCGGACATCGCCGCCTCGCCCACGCTCGATACCATAAATGTGTCGGCCACGCCGATTGTTGCAGCAAGGATCTGCTCGATAATCAATGGAATAATCAGACGTACAAGGTCGCTTCTTTTAAACATATCGGCACCTCTTTCCAATGATTCCATTTTGCTCTTTTTGAATATAAACTTCAAGCTGCTTGCAAAATTTTGTAATATCATCCGTTATATCCGGCTATTTTAATGTAAAATCTGTATAAATTTTACTGTAGACAGACAATGGAAAAAGGCAGCTCCCCACATGGGGAACCGCCCTTTTCCATTGTCTGCAAGAATGCAGAGAAATGGAGCAAATACGTATGGTTTATTCGTCGGACAGCGTTCAGCCAACAATTTCCCCGACTTCATCGCGTACCGCATTTTCGGTAAACTCTTCCTCACTGAACTCATAATCGTTTCCGGGGAAGATCGCATTGAGCAGGATACCAAGAATCGCTGCGACTGCCAAACCGCTGAGCGTAATGGATGCACTTGCCACATGGAATGTAATGCCGCCGATGCTGTTAAAGCCAAGGCCGCTGATCAGGATAATCGCCGCAATCAAAACATTGCGCGACTCCGTAAAATCGACCTGATTTTCAACGACATTGCGTACACCGATCGCAGAAATCATGCCATAGAGGATAAACGAAACGCCGCCGATGGTAGCAGTCGGAATCGTGTGAATAAATTCGCCAAATTTCGGAACAAAGCCAAAGCAGATCGCTACCACAGCCGCAATTTCCATGATGACCGGGTCATAAACCTTTGTCAGCGCCAGAACACCCGTGTTCTCACTGTATGTCGTGTTGGCCGGGCCGCCGAGCATACCGGCAATGCTTGTCGCAACGCCGTCACCAATCAGGGTTCTGTGCAGGCCAGGGTTTGCAAGGAAATTCCGGTTGCATGTCGCGCTGATCGCCGCAATATCGCCGACATGCTCCATCATGGTCGCCAGAGCAATCGGAACCATGATAATAATTGCACTGACATCAAATTTTGCGAGGGTAATCGGTACCATACCAATTATTGGGGCTGGTCCGACAGCGGAGAAATCCACGCTGCCGGTGACAAGCGCCACAATGTACGAACCGACGATACCGAGCAGGATCGGGATAATTTTGATCATGCCTTTGCCGAAAATATTCGCGGCAACGACAATCACAATCGCTACTACGGCAAGCAACCAGTTCGAACTGGCGTCATTAACAGCATTCGGGGCAAGAATCAGGCCAATGAGAATGATAATCGGACCAGTGACAACCGGCGGGAAGAACCGCATAATCCGCTTGATGCCGCAGGTGCGGATCAGCGCTGCCAGAACAACATATACCAAACCGGCAATGACGATACCGCCACACGCATAGGGCAGCTTTTCCGCCTCTGTGAGCGCGTTTCCCGCCGCATCGGTGAGCGGCAGAGCCTTGACCGCCGCGAAACCGCCCAGGAAGGCAAAGGACGAACCAAGGAAAACAGGCGCTTTACGCTGCGTTACCAGATGGAAAAACAGGGTGCCGATACCTGCACAGAACAGTGTCGTCTGGACATTCAGACCTGTAATGATCGGGACGACAACGGTTGCGCCGAACATTGCGAACACATGCTGAAAACCAAGCACAATGGTTTTAGGCCAGCCCAGCTCCTTAGGGGCGTTGTAAATCCCTGCATTTTTGTTGGCCATAAACTTACCTCCTCAATCGTGAAATCTTGTCTCCATTTCTCTATGTATCCAAGAGCCTGCGCTCTGTATACCGGGCACCCAGGCGCGGGAGGCCGTCAGGCCTCCTGCGCTTTTTTCTCCTTCAGCGCTTTGAGCACGTCGTCCGCTGTGATTGGCATCCGGTAGAACCGAACGCCAAGCGCGTTTGCAATCGCGTTGGCGATCGCAGGCGCTCCGGGGACCATGACCGGTTCGCCAATGCCGCGCGCGCCGAATGGACCGGTCGGCTCCGCGTGCTCCGCAACCTTGACGACCATCTCCGGCATATCGTCGGCGGTCGGAATTTTATAATCGACAAAACTCTTATTGAGGACCTTGCCGTCCTTAAGCTTCAGCTCCTCGAACAGCGCTGTTCCAAGCGCCTGTACCATCGCGCCTTCTACCTGCGCGTCGTACAGCTTCGGATTGATAACCTTTCCAGGGTCAAAGCAGGAAACCATCTTCAACACGCGGATCTCGCCGGTTTCTGTGTCGATTTCGACCTCTGCGCCGTTGACGCCCATTGTCCAGAATGCGACAGGCTTTGTTCCCTGCCCTGTTTCGTGATCGAAGCCCATATTGTTCGGCACAACGAACGAACCTTTTCCGATCAGCGGGCCGTGAATACCCGAAGCGTCCGGCATCGTCAGGCCAAGCGCAAACGTACTAATCGGCACCTTAATTTCCGGATGCATCTTATGGACGACAAAGCCATCGCGCAACTCCAGGTCGCGCTTCCCATAGCCCATCTTGATCTGCGCCAGATCGAGAATCTCATCACGCGCATCCTCGGCCGCCAGTTTGACCGCGTTGCCCGCGCAGTACGTTGTGCGGGACGCAACCGTCTGCCATTCATACGGCGTATGGTCGGTATCTCCCGTGCGGATTGTGATTTTGGAAGGGTCGACGCTGAGCACCTCAGCCGCAATCTGAGTCAGCGCCGTGTCGGAACCCTGCCCGATATCCTGGCCGCTTGTCATCAGGAAGAAGGTGCCGTCCTCATTCATGCGGATAATTGCAGCGGAGGCAACGTCCGTAGGCATGGACGGCGATTTCCAGCCGCCGGCAATCCCTTTTGCGCGCACCTTTGTCGGCGAAGGCGAAACGGACGGCGTGTCGTAATCCATTTCCTTAATAACCGTCTCGAGGCAATCCTGATATCCGGAATCCTCAAGCACCTGTCCTGTTCCGGTGATGCCGCCGGCACGCAGGCCGTTGATACGGCGGATCTCCACCTCGGAAATGCCGATCTCATGCGCGACCACATCGAGGTTCTGCTCCAGGCCAAAATGGATTTCGCACATGCCGAAGCCCCTGTACGGGCCGCCGACCGGATGGTTTGTATAAACGCAGTAGCTGTCAGCCCATGCGTTCGGGATATCATATGGGCCAAGCGCCGCCAGCCCGGCTGCCTTTACAATGTTGACGCCGTATTCGGTATACGCGCCGGCGTCCCATATATATTCGACCTTTTCCGCAAGGATTTTGCCGTCCTTGCGCACGCCGGTCTTAATTTTGATATGTACGCCCTGGCGGACATACGAATCCTCGAATTCTTCCTCGCGCGTATAATTGAGTTTGACCGGCCGCCCACAGTTGAGCATGGAAAGCGGAATTACGATGCCTTCCAGCGTCGTGCCGGCCTTTGCGCCGAAACCGCCGCCGACATACGGCGAAATGACGCGCACCTTGTTCAGCGGCAAATCGAACGACGCGGCCAAAGCCTGGCGAACCGCAAAGGGCGATTGGCAGCTTGCCCAAACGGTCAGCTTGCCGTCCGCTTCATACTGAGCGACCGCGACGTGCGGCTCGATCGGCACATGCTGGACATGCGGCACATAATAGGTGTGCTCCGTTACATAGTCGGATTCGGCGAAACCCTTCTCCACATCGCCCTTGCGCAGCTTGAAATGGTGCGAAATATTGGTGCCTGCGATTGGATGGAAGATCGGCGCGACCTTGTAGCTACCAAGATCCGGATGGATAATCGGCGCGTCGGGCTTCATACCCTCGATTGCATTTGTAACGGCGGGCAGCTCCTCATATTCAACCTTGATCAGATCGACCGCCTGCTGCGCGATCTCAAGCGTCTCAGCCGCGACAGCCGCAACAGCCTCGCCGCGGAATTTGGCCGTGCCGACCGCCAGGAAGTTTTTATCCTCCAGATAGAGTCCGCCGCGCTTTTTATAGTATTCGCCGGTGATAACGCTCTTGACGCCCGGCAGCTTTTCAGCCTCGGAGGTGTCGATGCTCAAAATCTTGGCGTGCGCGTACGGGCTGCGCTTGACCTGCGCGTACAGCATGCGCGCCATTTTCATATCGTCAACATATTTTGCCTGGCCAGTTACCTTTTTGATTCCGTCAACACGATCAATCGATACGCCCACGCTTTTCATTTGCGCACACCTCCTTCAGTATGTTCGGCCACATCTTCTATGGCCTCGATAATCTTCTTGTATCCGGTGCAGCGGCACAGATTCCCGCTGATTCCGCGTGCAATTTCCTCGCGGGTCGGATGCGGGTTTTCGCGCAGCAGCGCCGTCGCCGTCATCAAAAATCCGGGTGTGCAGAAGCCGCATTGAAGCGCGGCATGCTTGACAAACGCCTCCTGAAGCGGGGACAGGTTCCCCTTGCGGTCAGCAAGCCCCTCAACGGTCGTAATATGCGCACCGTCAAGCTCGGGGGCCAGCACCAGGCAGGCGTTGACCGGCTTGCCGTTCATAATCACAGTGCATGCGCCGCATTCGCCGGCGCCGCAGCCTTCCTTTGCGCCGGTGAGATCCAGCTCCTCACGCAGCACGTTCAGCAGCGTTTTATTCGCGTCAACATAAAGCTCGACCGGCTCCTCGTTGACGAAAAAGTTCACCTGATATTTCATCGCTTCCCCCTCCTTATTTCGCAAGCGTTTCAAGGCCTCTGCGAACGATCAGCCCGACGATGTCCATGCGGTACTCCTTGGAGGCGCGCACATCGCTGATCGGCGCGACCTCCGAGCGGGCCAGCTCGACCGCCTGTTCGATCAAAGCGGCGTCCGGCTTTTTGCCGCGCACAAGTTCTTCTGTTTTCACCAGGCGAAGCGGCGTCGGCGCGACTGAACCGAACGCGAAGCGGAATTCGCCGCCGCAGCGCAGCACGGTCGCGCAGACGGTGGACAGGTCGACCTCACGGCGGCGGGCCACCTTTGTGAACACGCCCTCGGCGCCGGCTATGTAAGGAACGCGGATCGCCGTGACGATTTCACCGGGCTTCAAGGATGTCTTGCGCACAAAGATAAAGAAATCACGGATGGGGATCTCACGCCTGCCGTCGGGACCTTCCGCCAGAATGACCGCGTCGCACGCGAGCAGCGGGGTCCCCGTGTCGGCCAGCGGAGATGCGTTGCAGATGTTGCCGATGCAGGTGGCGCGGTTGCGCACCTGGCGCGAACCCACCGACAGGGCCGCTTTGGCGAGGAACGGATAGTGCATGCAGACCGCCTCGTTCTCGCCGATCGCATTCATCGTTGCGCAGGCGCCGATCGTCAGGCCGTTCTGTTCGTCAAACGAAATGTTGTCAAGCCCTGGGATACGCTTGATATCCACAACATAATCCGGTGCGATCAGCCGGTCGCGCAGACGGACGACGACATCGGTCCCGCCGTTAAATAAAACGGCGGATTCTTTGTAATCGGCGAGCATCTGTAACGCTTCCGGCAAGGTTTTTGGTGCTAAATAATTAAATTGCTTCACGATCAGCACTCCTTTTTATGCAGATTGTCGCTTACCACTGTAATCATTATACAGTCGCCCCCCGATGAAAGCAATCATTTGCAGCCATTTTTTCTGTAATGCCTAGAAATATCCTTATTCTTTATGCAGTTTTGATTACACCACGCTGTAAAATATTCACAATAAAAATCACAAACCCGCATCCTTTTTTGTAAAAGGAGCTTTTATGCAGAAAGCCTTTTGTTATTTCACAATGCAGCGAACAAATGTCAGTTCAATTAAAAACCACAAATCAAAGATTCCTATTATTTACTTTTTTTAAATTGAATTGTGCAATATGCATTAATTTTTATAATTTAATCTGTTATACAAAGTCGCTTTATCTAGTTTACAATTCCAAATTTATGAACTATAATGTATATACATAACAAACCAGCGGCGTACACTTTTCAGGGGCGGGATTTCAATGCTTCAAGAAGGATTGCCGCGTTTTTGCATTTTGGAGCAATTTTTTTATATGCAAATGAATATTTTTATTTTGTAGATATATCACAACAACAGCTATTTTTTGCAGGTATTATCTCCACTTTTACCCTACCCATATTGTTATAATATCATAATTTGCAATAGAACACAACTGCAATCCGCTATATTTTACGATTTTTTAGAGTTCCTTATATTTATGTCGCTGATGATTCTGTAAATAAGAACATTGTAAACCGGCTGTATCGAGAGGAGGGAGACATGGAGTTTTAAGGCTGAGAAAGGATAAGCCTTTCTCAGCCATTCCACTGTGGAATGGCTGGGTTCTGTTTGTCAGCCTGGAGAGAGACCCATCAGTATGCTTCTCTTATTCAGGCAATCCAAACACTGAAGTGAAAAGAGGCTTATCAGTTATGAGTGTAGAATTAATATCCCTGTTTTTTTTAGTTCTAGCGATTGCCCTAGGGTATTTTACAAGAGTAAATACTGGAATACTGGGGATCGCTCTTGCTTTTGTATTGGGAACATTTGTAGCGCCTTTCAGCGTCATGACCGAAAATTCGGCCATAAGCGGAAATGAAATCATCGGCGGATTCCCCACAAATACATTTGTAACGCTTATGGGTATGACCTTTCTGTTCAGCATCGCCAAGGCTAATGGGACTCTGGAAACGCTGGCGATGAAGATCGTCCGCCTTGCCGGCGGGAGGACAAGGATTATCCCCTTTGTGTTCTTCGCGTTTTCCATTGTCATGTCGGCTGTTGGCGCTGGACCGATCGTCACGCCGGCCCTTATGTGTCCCATTGCCTGTTCTGTTGCCAGCAAGGAAGATATCCCGGATATTGTCGTGCTTGTCTGCGTCATCTGCGGCGGGCTTATAGGCGGGACTACCCCATACGGCCCCACGGGCGTTGTGGCTTCCAGCCTGATCGTTGGCGAAGCGGGGCTGAATTACCTGCCCACGCTGGCAGCAACCGCAGCGGTTCACCTTGTGCAGTTCGCCGTGCTTTATGTGATGGTCGGCGGTTTCAAAATTAAAGTTTCCCACTCGTCTGCCAGCGAGGTGGAGGCAATCCCTTTCACGCAGAATCATTACATGACCCTGGCTGCGATCATCCTGGTCGTTCTGGGCACAATGATCTTGAACTATAATGTCGCGCTGCTGGCCTTTTTATTTGGGGCAATTCTGCTCCTTCTGAAAGCTGCCAGCCAGAAAGACGTCATTGCCGGTATCCCCTGGGGGACGCTGCTTCTGGTCGGCGGCATGACGGTGTTGATTGTCGTTATCAGGGAACTGGGCGGGATAGACATGCTTTCGGATTTTCTCGCCGGGTTTATGACGGAGAGTACGGCATGTTCGTTCCTTGGCCTTATGGCCGGTATCCTGTCAGCCGTATCCAGCGCCTCCGGCGTCGTGATGCCGACGCTGATCCCTACGGTCATTGATTTATCAAAAGAACTGGGCGGAGCAATTGACCCGGCGGCGTTGGCCGCGGCGGTTGTCGTGGGCGCGGAGGTCGTAACGGTTTCTCCCCTTTCCACGATCGGCGCTCTGGGGTACAGCGCCGCCAACGAAAAAACTGACAAAAACAAGCTTTTTACCACTATGCTGCTGTGCGCCGGCGTGTCTTTGGCTGTTCTTTTTGTATTAGGATTTCTGGGGGTGTTTAACTGGTTTTTGTAAAGACCCGTATGGGCTTCGGCGCATCCTCAAGGTTTTGGCATCCCCCTCTGCACATGGCAAAATCGGATTTTATTATCCTTTATTTTATATGCATCTTTGACAATATCAAATTGTAAACATAATTGGAATCATCAGTCACACACAATCGTACACATTAAATTTAGAAACGGGAGGAAAAACAACATGGCAAAGCCACTCGACGGAATCAAGGTTCTCGATATGACAAAGGTCCTGGCGGGACCGTACTGCGGCATGATGCTGCGCAACCTCGGCGCCGAGGTCATCCACTGCGAGATGCCCGGCGCCGGCGACGATGCGCGCGCCTACGGGCCGTATGTCAACGGCGAAAGCATCTACTTTTTGAGCATCAACCGCGGCAAAAAGAGCGTCGAGATCAACGCCAAGACGCCCGAGGGCAAAAAGGTCCTGACTGATCTCATCAAAAAAGTAGACGTGTACGTGCAGAACTTCAAGCCCGGCGCGCTTGACAAGATGGGCTTTGGTTATGAGGACGTCAAAAAGATCAACCCGCGCTGCGTTTATGTTGCAATCTCCGGCTTCGGACAGACCGGCCCGTATGCCAACCGGCCCGCTTACGATATGATCGTGCAGGCCATGGGCGGCGTCATGAGCATCACCGGCGAGCCGGACGGCAATCCCGTGCGCGTCGGCACTTCGATCGGCGATATCATCGCCGGCATGATGGGCGCATACGGCGCGCTGGCCGCCCTGTATGAGCGCCAGACGACCGGCGCCGGCCAGCTTGTCGATATCTCCATGCTCGACTGCCAGGTCGCCATCCTCGAAAACGCCATCGCCAAATATTCCGCGACCGGCCAGGTGGCGCGTCCGCTCGGACTCAAGCATCCGTCGATCACGCCGTTCGAAGCGTACCGCACCAAGGACAGTTGGGTCATCGTCGCGGCCGGAAACAACAAACTGTTCGCCAAGTTCTGCGAGGTCACCGGCCGTCAGGAGCTGATTGACGATCCGAAGTTCTCGACGAACCCCGAGCGTAATAAGAATATGCATGAGCTGTCCAACCTCATGCAGGAGAAAATCAAGGATAAGACGACCGACGAGTGGCTTAAAATCTTTGTTGACAACGGCATCCCCTGCGGCCCGATCAACTCAATTGACCGGCTGTTCGAGGACCCGCAGATCAATTACCGCAATATGCTTGTCGAGGTCGAGCAACCGCACATGGGCAAGGTCCGCGTGGCGGGAAACCCGGTTAAGCTGAGCACCGTTCCCGCCGAGGATGAGCTGCCGCATGAGCCTGCTCCGCAGGTTGGCGAGCACAATGTCGAAATTCTGCGCGACGTGCTTGGGTACAGCGACGACGAGATCAAGGCTTACATAGACACCCTTCCAAAAAAGGAGTGAGCATATATGGAGGAAAGATGCGCATCGCACGACCGTCCGTTCGTGCTGGAGGAAACGACCATCGCCGCCATCCACGAGGCAATGCTCGACGGCAGGCTCTCCTGCCGCCGGCTGGTCGAAGGCTATCTTGCCCGCATTGAAGCGTATGACAAAAAGGGACCGAACCTCAATGCGATCATCCTTGTAAACCCACACGCGCTCGAGGAGGCAGACCGGCTCGACGCGCGTATGGAGCAGGACGGCCTGACCGGTCCCCTGCACGGGATCCCCATCCTTTTGAAGGACAACGTTGAAACTTATGATATGCCGACGACCGCCGGTTCCCTCTCGCTTGAAAATTTCGAGACGCATAAGGACGCCTGGATTGTCAAAAAAATGCGCGAGGCGGGCGCGGTCATCCTCGCCAAAACGAATTTACATGAATTCGCGGTCTGGGGCGAGACAGTCAGCTCGATCCTCGGCCAGACATACAACCCCTACGACCACACCCGCACCCCCGGCGGCTCGTCGGGCGGGACGGGGGCCGGTCTGGCCGCCAACTTCGGCGTCGCCGGAATCGGGACGGACACAATCAACTCGATCCGTTCGCCGTCGTCGGCCAATTCCCTCGTCGGCATCCGTCCAACAATCGGGCTTGTCAGCCGCGACGGCATCGTCCCCTATTCGCTTACACAGGATACGGCCGGCCCGCTCGCGCGCACCGTCGCCGACGCCGCGCGCGTGCTCGACGTGATCGCCGGCTGCGACCCCAAGGACCCAGTCACGGAAAGTTGCATCGGGCGCGTTCCGCCAAGCTATCTCGACTCGCTCAACGACGACGGCCTGCGCGGCAGGCGCATCGGGGTGCTGCGCAGCTTCTTCGGCACGAAGGACATCCACCGCGATGTAAACGCCGCGATGGAGCACTGCCTTGACATCATGCGCGAAAACGGCGCCGAGGTCGTCGATATCGAGGAGACAATCGATTCCGGTTATCTTGTCAAAAATGTAAGCGTACATATCCATGATCTGAAAACGCATCTCGGCCAATACCTTGCGGCCTTCGGCGACGCCGCGCCCGTCCATTCGCTCGCCGATGTGCTCGCCAGTGGGAAATACCATCCGGGCCTCAAAAGCAACCTGGACGAAGCAATGGGCTACGACGTGGGTACGCCCGTATACAACGAACGCCTGCGCCAGCGCGCCGAGCTGCAAAAGCAGATCCTTGCGATCATGGACAAATACCAGGTTGACGCGATTGTTTACCCGCATCAAAAGCAGCTTGTCTGCAAGGTCGGCAAAAGCCAGGAGGAGCGCAACGGCGTCATCGGTTCGGTGTCCGGTTATCCGGCCATTGTCGTCCCCGCCGGCTTTTCCGAGCCGTCCGACGACGCGCCCATCGGCGTTCCGATCGGCATGGAGATGCTCGGCCGCCCGTTTACGGAGCCGGCGCTCATCGAAATCGCCTACGGCTTTGAGCAGCACAGTCATCTGCGCCGTCCGCCGGTTTCCACACCCGCGCTCAACAGATAAACCGTTTGGAGGGATTACATATGAACAAAATAGAGGACCTTGTCGCCCGAAAAACAGCCATTTACCAAGGCAACGCCAAGGCGATTGAAAAGCAGCATTCCAGTGGCAAGCTGACGGCGCGCGAGCGCCTGGGCCTGCTGTTCGATCCCGGCACCTTTGTCGAAATGGATACCTTTGTCACCCACCGCTGCACCTATTTCGACATGCCTTCAAAGCATTCCCCGACCGACGGCGTCGTCTGCGGCTACGGCAAGGTTGACGGGCGCATCGTATTTTCGTATGCGCAGGACTTCACGATCATGGGCGGTTCGCTCGGCGAGATGCAGGCGAACAAGATCTGTCATGTGCTCGAATCAGCCGCAAAGGTCGGCGCGCCTGTCGTCGGCATGAACGACTCCGGCGGCGCGCGTATCCAGGAGGGCATCGACGGCCTGTCCGGTTACGGCAAAATCTTCTTCCGCAACACGGCGGCTTCCGGCGTCATCCCGCAGATCACGGCCATCATGGGTCCGTGCGCCGGCGGCGCGGTCTACTCCCCCGCCCTGACCGATTTTGTGTTCATGGTTGATCAGACGAGCAAAATGTTCATCACCGGCCCGGATGTCATCAAGACCGTCACCGGGGAGGTTGTCACCGGGGAGGCGCTCGGCGGCGCGACCACGCACAACAAGACGAGCGGCGTCGCGCACTTCATGGCCAGGAGCGACCAGGAATGTATCCAACAGATCAAGCGCCTGCTTTCGTTTTTGCCCTCCAACTGGAAGGAGCAGCCGCCCGAGGTCGACCTCGGCGACAATCCGTACCGCCTCGTGCCCGAGCTTGCCTCCATCCTGCCGGACAACGCGAACCGCGCTTACAATATGTACGATGTGATCCGCGGCATTGTCGACGGCGGCGACTACCTTGACAGCCAACCACTTTTTGCGACGAATATGATCACCTGCTTCGCGCGCATCAACAAGCGCGCCGTCGGCATCATCGCCAATCAGCCGCGCGTCGGTGCAGGCTGTCTCGACATCAACGCGTCCGACAAGGCGGCGCGTTTCATCCGCTTCTGCGACGCGTTCGGTCTGCCGGTCATCACGCTCGTCGACGTGCCCGGATTTTTGCCCGGCACGCACCAGGAATACGGCGGCATCATCCGCCATGGCGCGAAAATGCTCTACGCGTACAGCGAAGCCACTGTGCCGAAAATTACGCTGATCCTGCGCAAGGCGTATGGCGGCGCTTATCTGGCGATGTGCTGCCGCGAGCTTGGAGCGGACGTCTCGTTCGCATGGCCCGACGCCGAAATTGCCGTCATGGGCCCCGAGGGAGCCGCCAATATCATCTTCCGCAAGGAAACGCCTGAGCAACGCGCGCAATCGATCGCACAATATAAGGCCGAATTTGCGACGCCCTATAAAGCGGCCGAGCACGCATTTGTTGACGACGTGATTCATCCCGCTGAATCAAGGCAGAAAATCGTCGCCGCGCTTGAAATGCTGCGCACGAAGGAACAATCCATTCCGAAAAAACGTCACGGAAACATTCCGCTCTAACAGATGCTTTGCCGCCCGCCGCAGAACCGGGCGGGCGGCAAAGCAAATGTATGTGTAATATACATATATAATTTTTTGATTTCACGGCACCGATTGTTTGATTTATTGTGAAAATCGTATTATTGGTCTATTTTTTACACGATTTATTTAATATTTTTATGCAAAACACTCATGACAAAGTAAATCAAAACAAAGTGAAAAATTTTATATTATGTATTTTACACAACTCCTATTGATTTCCTGATTATTTGTAGTATGATGGAATCAATGACAGGGCCAGACAGCTTCCAGGCGAATCGGAATTGTGGCGTACAGCGCCATCCGTCAGGGAGGTTTCTAAATGGAAAAAACATATGGCATTTCTGTCAGATCGGTGCTCGACATGGAAGTGCTCAAGGGCGCCAAGCTGTTTGCCGGGCGCGGCGGCCTGGACCGGATTGTTACATCGATGAATGTCATGGTGGAAACGCCGGATATCGTCAAATGGGTTTCGCCGGGCGATCTGCTTGTCACCACCGCTTATTCGATACGGGATGATGTCAAGCGGCTGGCCAGCCTCGTTCCTGTGCTGAACGCGCATGGTGTTGTGGGGCTTGGCATCAAGCCGAAGGAGTTTATTCCCGAAATGCCGCGCGAGGTTATCGAAGCGGCAAACGCGCTCTCATTCCCGATCTTTGAGATACCGGCAGAATTATCATTTTCTAAAATTATTACGCCCGTGCTCACTACGATCCTGAACAATCAGGCGCAGGTGCTCATGGACATTTATGACCTGCAAAAATCGCTGACCGCCACCATGTTAAGCGGCGGCAATTTGCAGGCCATCACGCAAACGCTGCATAACCGCTATGGCAACAGCGTCGCGATCTACAATGAATTTTTCTCCTCCTATGTTATCTCTGCCGCCTTCAGCCGCCGGGACGCGATTTACCGCCAGATGGAAAACTGCGTGCGCGGCAGCGGCATGAACGATCTCGCGGCTGATTTTTCAAACACATTGAGCCGCCGCGAACGGTGTATGGTCGACGGAAAGGAATGCACGAAGATTACCGTTCCAATTTACAGCGATAAAAAGCTGTATGGATACATCTTCATGTGGGAGGATAACCGGGAAATCACCAGCGTCGATCTTGCTGTCATCGAGGCTTCCACCTCCCTGATCGCGCTCGACATGATTAAAAAAATCTCCATCTTTGAAATGGAGAACAACCACAAGGTCAGCTTTCTCGACGATCTGCTCGTTAACGACGATCTGTCCCAGCGCCGGGCGCTCGCAAATGCGGAATATTTTGATTTTGATATCGAGGCGGTTCATCAGGTCGCGGTTGTCCAGGTCTGCAACACGAACAACTCCCTTTCGCTCTCCAACGGCGCGCTCTACAAGATGAACAACAGCATTGTGCGCGTGCTGCGCCGCCTTTCCAGGAACGCAGCCTGCAAGCTTTTGTTCGTCAACAAGTGCGACAATATCGTCCTTGTATTTGAAAATAAGCTGCGTTCCACCGACCTCTGTAAGCAGGAGGTTACACAGTTTATGGAGACGTTGTGCGGTGTCCTGCGCGGTGACAGTCTTCTGGAGTTCATCTGCATCGGCGTGGGCCGCGCCTATCGAGAAGCGGCCGATCTCTGGAAAAGCCTCGCCGAAGCAAAGCGCGCCGCTTCATGCGGCCCCATCGACCGTGAACATGCGCTCTGTTATGAAGATTTGGGCGTTTATCGTTTTTTATCGTATGAGAATCTTCAGCCGGAGCTTCTGTCCTTTTATACAGAAACGCTCAAGGTGCTCGTGGATTATGACCGCGAGCATGACTCCGAGCTGGTCCACACGCTGTCGCTTTACTTTAAATGCAACGGCAACCTCAAGCGTCTCGCGGAGGAGCTTGGCGTCCATTACAACACTGTGGCTTACCGCATCCAGCGCATCAAGGAACTGGCGGGCGTCAGCTTTGACAATTCCGATCAGCTTTTAAATCTGCAAATCGCCTTAAAGATCCATGGGATACATAAAACAAGATAATTTTCTGCGCGCGGCGGAGCTGTGCAGCCATCTGCGGCAGACGCTTGACAAGGGTTTCCTTTCCGGTCGCGTGCTCTCCGTATTCGATCACGCCGTAAATCTTCAAACACCGGCTGGGCTTGTGTCCCTGCTCACCGCGGACCGGGCGCTCTACCCCGATTCCATCCGGCTGCTCGAACACGGGCCGTTTAGCGCCTGCGGGCTTCGGCCCGGTATCCGGGTTGAACTGGATGCCAAATGTTGTTTTTTCCCGGAAATTGATTTGACGATTGATTTGCAGGATACTTTGGTGAAAGACCTCTCAATTTTCCACGTACCCGGCCTGATTGTGCCGGACGGATTGTATAAACGTCTCTCCCATATCGTCGAAGCGGCCGCGCGGCGCGGTACAGCCGAAGGCTTGGCCCCGCTCCTTTTTTCCGTGGGGCGCCGCCCCGACCGGGATCGTTTCCCGCCCAACTGCTATACAAGCTTCCTTTGGCCCCGGTTTGAAACGCTGTTCACAGCGATCCGGTCCGGCGATTTGGAGGCGGTGGCCGCCGCGGCCGCGCAGATGGCCGGTTGCGGCCCGGGCCTGACGCCGTCGTCCGACGATTTCCTGACCGGGTTCATGGCCGCGCTTCTCACGCGGTCGGCTGCGGATCACCACACACAGCCGGTTCTGGCGTTAACAAGACGAATGGCGGATGCGGCTTGTCCCAAAACAAACGCCATTAGCGGCGGGTTTCTTGCGCAGAGCGCCCAAGGGCTTTTCTCTGAAGATGTAATTTCCACCATGACCGCCCTCTTTTCAGAAGGCGATCCGCAGGCCCTGTCCGACGCGGCTTATAAAGTCGCCTGTTTTGGTGAAACCTCCGGAACGGATATTCTAACCGGTATCTATTTCGGCGCAAAAATATAATACAATTGGAGGAATCGTCATTGGTCAAGCTGGATATTAAGCCGAATACCTATTACGACTCGGTTACGCTCATGATCATCTCCAAGGATCTCAAAAAGCTCGATGGTGTTGAAGAAGCACTCGTCGGCATGGGTACCGATCTGAACCGTGAGCTGGCGCACAACCTGGGCATCAATTCGCCCGAATTTGAGACGGTCACACCCAACGACTTCTTTGTTGCAGTTAAGTGCGACAGCGACGAAGTTATGGCCGCCGCGCTCGCCAAGGTCGAGGAAATGCTCAACAAGAAAAAAGAAAACAGCGCCATGAACTACTATCCGCCGACGCTGTCCTCCGCTCTCAAGATGGATGACCAGCTCAATATGGCCGTCATCTCCGTTCCCGGCAAATATGCAGCCGAGGTTGCGCAGAGCTGCCTTGACAAGGACATCAATGTGATGCTGTTCAGCGACAATGTCACGATTGACGAGGAAAAACGCCTCAAGGAGTGCGCCGCCTCCAAAGGGCTTCTGATGATGGGACCCGACTGCGGCACCGCGATTATCAACAACGTCCCGCTGGCGTTTGCCAACGTGGTCAAACCAGGCGATATCGGCATCGTCGGCGCTTCAGGAACCGGTACGCAGGAGGTTTCCTCTCTGATCGACCAGTTCGGCGGCGGCTGCTCCCAGGTTCTCGGCACCGGCGGGCGCGATCTCAAGCTCGAAATCGGCGGCATTATGATGACGCTCGGACTCGACGCGCTGATCAACGACCCCATGACCAAGGTCATCACGCTGATTTCCAAGCCGCCGGCAGAGGAAATCGCGGATAAAATCCTCAAGCAGGCTGCCGGCGCGGGCAAACCTGTTGTTGTCTGTTTCATCGGCGGCGATCCCGCACAGGTTGAAAAGTACGGCCTGACAGCCGCCTGCTCTCTTGAGGACGCGGCCCGCAAGGCTGTGGCGTTTTCAAAAGGTGAAAAGCCGGTTGATTTCACCGGGTTCACCGCGCCGGAAGCTGAGATCGATAAATTGGCGGCCGATGAAGCTGCAAAATTTGCTTCTACACAGAAGTATATCCGCGGACTGTACACAGGCGGAACGCTGTGCGACGAATCGATGAAGCTGCTTACCAAGGATCTGGGCGGCATCCATTCGAATATCCCGTTGTCGCCGGAGTTTAAGCTTGCCGACGTCAACAAGAGCGTCGAGAACACCTGTCTTGATTATGGCGACGACGACTTCACGCGCGGGCGCCCGCATCCGATGATCGATCCGTCCCTGCGCGCCGAGCGTGTCGTGGCCGAAAGCCTCGATCCGTCGACGGCCGTTATCCTTGCAGACTGCGTGATCGGCTACGGCTCCCACCCCAACCCGGCCGAGGATCTCTGCGACGCGATCAAAAAGGCAAAGGCCAACGCCGAGAAGGACGGCCGCTACATCAGCGCCGTTGTAGCTGTCTGCGGAACTGAAGGCGACCCGCAATGCCTGTCCAAGACGCAGCAGCAGCTTCGCGAAGCAGGTGCGATTGTCATGCCGTCCAATGCGCAGGCCGCACGCTTCTCCGAGAAGATTCTCGCCAACATCAAGTAGGAGGTGGATACAATGAGCAAAGTCAACGATCTGTTCCAGAAGAAGCTGCACATTGTTAATTTTGGCATCGAGTCGTTCTACGAGGATCTCAAGAGCCAGAAGCAGGAAGCCATCCACGTCGACTGGAAACCTGTCGCGGGCGGAAACAAGAAGATGGCGTCGCTGCTCGGTATGCTCAAGTAATTTGGGAATCAGAAACGCTTCATAACATACATTCAAACATGAACGGGAGGAATTTACAATGACGCTTGGCGAAAAGATCAATCAGGCTAACGCTGAAGCTCTTAAACGCATCCTCGGCGCACAGCCGACGCTTGTCGGTATGGGAACCGCCGGCGAGGACATCCCCGGTATGACCAAGAAAACCATCCTGCATGCCGGTCCGCCGGTCACATGGGACAAAATGTGCGGCCCGGTGCGCGGCGCGATCATCGGCGGCCTGATTTACGAAGGGCTTGCCTCCAATAAAGAGGAGGCCGAAAAGCTGGCGGCTTCCGGGGAGATCACCTTCGATTCCTGCCATCATCATAACGCAGTCGGCCCGATGGCCGGTATCGTTACATATTCCATGCCGGTTTGGAAGGTTGTCAATAAAACATACGGCAACTATGCCTACTGCACCTTCAACGAGGGGCTTGGCAAGGTTCTTCGCTTCGGCGCGTTCGGCGACGAGGTCATTACCCGCCTGAAATGGCTCCAGAACACACTGTATCCAATCATTAAAGAGGCCTTGGAGATTCACGGTGAGATCAATCTCAAAACAATGATCGCACAGGTGCTTCAGATGGGTGATGAAGGCCACAACCGCAATAAAGCCGGTACGTCGTTGCTCATCCGCGAGATTGCCCCGGCGATTGTCGCGACACATTTCTCGCAGGAGGAGAAAATCGAGGCGCTTAAATTCCTCAACAGCAATGACCACACCTTCCTGAACCTGACAATGCCCGCCTGTAAGTCCACAATGGATCCGGTCGGCAATATTCCGTACAGCACCATCGTCTACACGATGGCCCGCAACGGCACAGAGTTCGGTATCCGCGTCTCCGGCCTTGGCAACCGTTGGTTCACTGCCCCGGCGGAGATCATCGACGGACTTTACTTCCCTGGCTTCACCTCAGCGGACGCCAACCCGGATGTCGGCGATAGCTGCATCACAGAAACCACCGGCATCGGCGGCTTCTGCATGGCGGCAGCCCCCGCGATCGTCCAGTTCGTCGGCGGCACCGTGGCCGATTCCATCAAATATTCCACCCAGATGTACGAGATTACCGAGGGTGAGGGCAACACCTATCAGATCCCGGCGCTCAACTTCCGCGGCAGCGCCACCGGCATCGACATCCGCAAGGTTATTGAAACCGGCATCCGCCCGATCATCAACACCGGCATCGCCGCCAAAGAAATGGGCGTCGGTCAGGTCGGCGCCGGCCTTGTCAGCCCGCCGATGAAGTGCTTTGAGGACGCGCTGGAAGCTTGCGCCGCCTGGGCACAGGAAGCCTGATTTTCTCCTCGCCGCTTAGAGCGGCACAGCAATCTGTCGGACCGTATTTTATATACATAATTTGAAGGAGGCATTCTCATGAGCAAGTGGAGCGACATTAAAATGTACGACCTGAGCATCCCGATCGGTATCCTGACCCCGCCGTGGCCGACCTATGAGCCGATGCAGATGAAATTCTTCAAACGCCTTGCGCCCAACGGTGCCAACGGCCAGTTGGTTACGCATTCCAACCATGTCGGCACGCATCTGGACGGCCCTCTGCATTTCGACACCGCCGGCCGTGATATCGCGTCCCTCGAGCTGACAAAGCTGTGTGCTCCGGGCGTCGTGGTTGATATCTCCGATATGGGCCAGGATTTCGGTATCTACACGCCGAAGGATCTGATGGACCGCGCTGAAATCCGCAAAGGCGACATCCTGATCATCAACACCGGTTATCACAAATACGGCTTTGACCAGCCGACTGCTGATGAGCGCCGCTATATGTTGCGCCATCCTGGCCCGTCAATGGACTTTGTACAATGGATCCGCGATATGGAAATCAAGTGGATCGGCGTCGACTGCGGCTCCGCCGACCATCCGATGAACACAAAGATCCGTGATTGGGAGCCGATGGAGGCTGAAGCCTGCGACAAGATCTTCATGGAGCGTTACGGCAAACACCTCAATGAGATTTATGAGTGGCCGAAGAACTATCAGGCCATGCATATCCAGTTGTTCTGCCAGCCGTATGAGGCGATCCACGCGGAGTGCTTGGGCGGCGAAATTGACAAGTTGAGCAACCAACGCTGCGTTATCGGCTGTTTCCCCTGGAAATTCACAGAGGGCGAGAGCTGCATCAGCCGTATTGTTGCCTTCACCGGCTTCGAGGACGCGTAAAAATCTGCATTCCCCATATTGTCCATATAGAGAAACATCTTCCTCACACATGGGAAGGCCGCCTGCATTCGTGCGGGCGGCTTTTCCATTTCAAAGTACAAAACTTCTTTGCTTTCGACAAAAAACATGGTATACTGAACCTATGAACAATCCAAATGGAACGTGTATAAAAGAAAGGGGCAGATTCATGCGATACGAAATTCAGGGCGAGCCGCTTCCGGTTGTTGTCTGTGAATTGCAGCCAGGTGAAAAAATGATCACCGAGCGCGGCTCCATGAGCTGGATGACATCAAACATGCAGATGGAAACGACCTCAAACGGCGGCGTGGGCAAGGCGCTTGGACGTATGTTTTCTGGCGAGGCTCTGTTCCAGAATATTTACACTGCGGTGGGCAGCTCCGGCATCATTGCGTTTGCTTCCAGTTTCCCCGGCTCCATCCGTGCGGTTGAGATATCGCCAAATAACGAATTGATTGTTCAAAAATCGGGATTTCTGGCCTCTGAGTCAGGCGTCGAGCTTTCGATCTTTTTCCAGAAAAAGCTCGGTTCCGGCTTCTTCGGCGGCGAGGGCTTTATTATGCAGCGCCTGTCCGGCAAAGGGATGGCTTTTGTAGAAATTGATGGTTACGCTGTAGAATATGACCTTGATCCCGGTGAAAAGCTCGTGGTTGATACAGGCTATCTCGCTGCGATGAGCGGCTCGTGTTCCATCGATATCCAGACTGTCCCAGGAATTAAAAACAAGCTGTTTGGCGGAGAAGGATTTTTTAACACAGTTGTCACCGGTCCGGGCAAGGTCATTTTACAGACTATGCCCATCAGTACAGTGGCTGGCGCTTTGCGCCCCTTCTTCCCTACTACAAAATAAATTGAGAATACCAAAAAGAAAGCCTTCAGCGCATCATCGCTGAGGGCTTTCTTCCCATTGTATTACAATCGAACCGGCTGTTAAGGCGGCAACAGGCTGCGCCCGCATAATGCCCAGTCCATCTTGGTGATTAAATCAACGCAAAACGTTTATTTGATCACATTCTGAGGTTTTCCTGCGAGCCATTTTTCCAGGTTGTCGCATACGATCACCGCGCGCTTATACAGCGCCTCCTTTGTTGCAAATGCAACATGAGGCGTCGCAATCAGATTCGGCGCATAGAACAACGGATGCTCCGGATCGATCGGCGGTTCGATCTCAAAAACATCGACGCCTGCGCCCGCGATCACGCCTTCCTTAAGCGCCTGTGCAAGCGCCTGACTGTCAACAACAGGACCTCGCGCCGTATTGATCAGCACAGCATTCGGCTTCATCAGTTTTAATTGGTCATATCCGATCAATCCGCGGGTCGCATCTGTAAGCGGGACATGCAGAGAAACGATATCGCTGTTTGCCAACAACTCCTCCATTGAAACATAGGTCAACCCTGATTCAGGCTTTTTTGTACGGCTGTATGCCAGCACCTCACATCCAAACGCCTGTGCAATCTTTGCCACGCGCATACCGATGGCTCCGGTTCCCACAACGCCGAATTTTTTCCCCTCAAGCTCATAACCAACCAGACCATCCTTTGTACCGCAGGTACGCACTACACGGTCACATGAAAGGATGTTGCGATATAGCGCAATTAAAAGTCCGAACACCAAGTCCGCTACTGCGGCCGTTGAATAACCGGCGCAGTTGCAGACAGTAATCCCCCGCTCACGGCAGGCGTCCATTGCGACATGGTCTACACCCGTAAACGCGACCAAAATCAATTTCAGGGAATCGCACTGTTCGATCACCTCCCGCTTAAAAGGCAGGTTGGAGAGAATTACGATGTCCGCGTCGCGGCTGCGCTCTACAAGTACGGCGCTATCCAATATGCGCGTATCATAATATGCAATCTCCAGATTCCCGCCCCCAGCGCGCTCGCACATTTTGAGCAGCTTATCTTTCTCAACGCCAAGCGGTTCGAGGATCGATAATTTCATAAAAACAGCCTCCTATTTTGTCGATACGTGATCTCATTTCAATATAGCACATTTTTCCTGAAATTGCACGATCTTTTTGACGAAGGCTTATCAACGATTCCCAGGCAAGGTCACAGTGCACACTGTACCTTTCCCCAACTCACTTTTATATACAATCACCCCTGAATGAAGCTCGACAATGCGCCGTACAATAGAAAGACCAAGTCCGTTTCCTTCACGCGCACGAGAGTTGTCACCCTGATAAAATTTTTCAAAAACGCGTTTTTGAGTCTCCGGCGACATACCGACGCCGTCATCAGAGATCTCCACACGGGCGCCGCCCTCCGGTGTGCCACGCAGCTTGATCCCCACGTTTCCGCCAGGGTCTGTAAATTTGATCGCATTGGAGAGCAGATTCAGCCAGAGCTGCTGAAGCAATTCAATATCTCCTCGATAATCGATCCGATCAAGCTGGATATCCAATTCGACGGGTTTTGTGCTCCACTGTCCTTCCAAAAGTAAAATGCAGCGCCGCAATTGTTCATCCAGCGAAAAATTTATGACATTTTCTGCCGCGCTTTGATTTTCCAGGCGGGATAGTCGCAGCAAATTCGACGACAAGCTGGACATGCGTTCCGTTTCATCAGCAATCAGCCCCATATATTTTCTGAATTTTGCTTCATTCAGCTTCTCAAACGGCGTCGCTGTCAAGAGCTTTACGCTTCCGCGAATCGCGGAAACTGGCGTTTTGAACTCGTGCGAAACGCTGCTGACAAAATCCTTCCGCAAATATTCAATATTTCGAAGCTCCCCAACCATCCAGTTAAAATTCTGTACGACGACGCCCATCTCGTCACGGCCGCGGTAATCGACGCGCACCTCAAAATCGCCGCGCGCGACATGCCTGATCGCTGCATTCAATTCGCGCAATGGACGTGTGGAATGGCGAACTGCCAAAAACACGCCCGCGCTCGCGATGCCGGCGCAGATGATCAACGTCTGCAAAACCAACAGATGAATCCATCTGGCACGCATGGAATCGGTTTTTGCAGACAACCAGATATATCCGTCGGCTGTACGAAAAACACCGGCAATTCCATTGCTTTCAAGCCTGGTCAATCTCGTTTGATTCAGCTCTAAAGGCGTATCGAGCCGAAATCCAGCCGGAAGGGCTTCTTCTGTTTTTGCCAGCCCGATTGAATCTACCCTCGGCTGGAGCAAATCAATCACTTCATTTACAGGCATATTCGACCGTTCCATTACACTGGTTAGAAAATCAGTTATCGACTGAAGCTGTTCCTCCGCAGCGTGGCGTACCTGCCCCCATACGCTCATAAACATGATCATATAAGTGATCGCACATGCAATGAACACGATAACGAACAGAGTAACCATATACTTAAACTGGAGCGAATGAAGCCATCTGAGTCTCTGCGAACAAGTTTGTTTCATATCAGTTTCTCCGCACGGTATCCCAGCCCGCGCACTGTCACAATCTTAAACTGCGAAAAGCCGCCGAATTTTTCGCGCAGGCGTTTGATATGTACATCGACTGTCCGCTCGTCGGCATCGGAATCAAGCCCCCATATATCATCCATCAACTGCTGCCGTGTAAAGGTTTTTCCTGGTGTATTTAGCAGTTTGAACAAAAGTTGGAACTCTTTTTTAGGCAGTACATCCGTACCTTGCTCCGTAGTAACGGAAAGAGCATCATAATCAAGCTTTATCCCACCAATTTCCAGTGTGTGGCCGCTGGCAATCTGGGCACGGCGCAGAAGTGCGCTGACACGCCACAGCAACTCCTCAAAATCAATCGGCTTTACCATATAATCATCTGTGCCCGCTAAAAAGCCCATATGCTTGTCCTCGAGCGTCTCGCGCGCAGTCACCATGATCACGGGCAGGTCAAATCCCGCCTCCCGAAGCTCCCTTGTCAGCCCGTAACCGTCAAGCTCCGGCATCATAATGTCGCAAATCATCAGATCAATATGCGAGCGTTCTATCTGAATAAGAGCTTCCGCGCCATCTTTTGCACGGTACACCTGGTAGCCATTATCCGACAAAAAATCGCTCATCAACTCACGCAGGCTGTAATCATCCTCCGCAACCAATATACTGAACATTTCCCGCCCCCCTATCATACCTTTATGCGTATTATATCGAAGCTTTATGAATAAATGATTAATTTTCCAGTCTTCCCTGCTGAACCTCGGGCTTAGTTCAAAAAAAGTTCATATAAACACGATATGATTAACACGTTGTATTTTTGGATAATCTTACATATTGGAGGTAACACCATTGGAAAAAACGTCCAAATTTTATGGCAGACGTTTATTGGCCTGCCTGTTAGCTGCTATGATCTTATTGTCCGCAGCCGGTTGCCAGACCAAAGTTGAGCAAGCAACCGCGCCGGTGCAGGATGAAAGCATTGCGGTTGAAACGCAGACGCCCCAAATCGGCGATTTGGCCCTTACGACAGAGTTTATCGGTACCATCGAGCCGGATGAACAGGTCAGTGTGATACCGAAAGTGGGCGGAACGGTCTTACATACATATGCCGAGGTCGGGCAGACCGTCAAAAAGGGCGACCTGCTGTTTGAAATAGACGACAGTGACGCGGCCCTTGCTTACAGAATGGCTCAGGCAGGTTATGAGCAGCGTATGATTTCCGCTGATACAACGCTTGGCAGCGGATATGAATCAAGAGTTCTAGCGGCAAAAGCGCAGGTGGATGCTGCGCAGCAGAACCTGAACAATACCCGCCTGAAGCTGAAAGATTACAACGACGGCTATGACGACAGTTTGATTATGGCTGAAAAGCGCCGCGATGAAGCCGAACAAAAAATGAAGGCCGCGGAAGAAGCGTATAAAAATTATACAGGCGACGACCAAAAGGAAAAAGAAGAACTGTACAAAGCCTGGACTCAGGCAGAAAGTGATTACAGCATGTACCGCTCCGCTGTCAACGATCTGGAGGACAGCGAGGACAGCGAGGCGCGCGATCTGCGTAACGCATACAAGAACGCGCAGACAAACTATGAGCAGGCGCTCAACAACTATAACCTTTTGCTTGGCGGTTCTCTGGAGGATACACAGCGAGCCATGGAGGCCGATTTGAAATCCGCGGAGCTTTCGTTGGAGCAAAGCGCGTCTACACTGGATAAATACAAGATTTATGCCCCGATCGATGGCGTCATCGAGCAAAAGAATATTTCGGAACAGTCGCTTGCTTCGCCAAGCTCTGTAGCATATACGCTCTCGAACAAATCCACCATTATGACGACCTTCTATGTTCCGTCGGGCGCTGTCGAACAAATGGCTGTGGGAGATTCTGTGACTATTGAAAATGGTCAGAAAAGTTATACCGGCAGCATCGCAGAGATCGGGACAATGGTTGATCCGCAAACCGGTTTGTTTAAGGTAAAGGCACAGATCAACTCCGACGACGGGATGCTTCAGACCGGTTTATCCGTCAAGGTCACTGCCACCACGGGCAAGGCGCAGCAAAGCCTTCTGCTCCCACAGGAAAACATTTATTATGAGGACGGGGAGGCTTATGTTTATCTCAATGTGGATGGTACGGCTGTACGCACGCCGATTGTAACAGGTCTTTCCAATGAGGAAACGGTAGAGGTTCTCTCCGGTTTGACTTCGAGCGATCAGGTCATCGTCTCCTGGAATGCAAATCTGACCGATGGAGCCAAGGTGCGCGGCACAAATGAAACCGTATCGCCGCAGGAGCCTGCGTCTGAGTCAGCGGCGTCTGCCGCTGACGATTCTCCCGCTTCACAGACAGGCACATCCGCGTCTGATCCCTCCGCCGTTGTCCCGTCACAAAGCGCGGAAGCTTCCTCGGAGGGGTAACGCCATATGAATCTGACAAAGCTTGTACTAAAACGCCCCGTCTCGATGGTTATGATCATCCTGGCGTTGATTGTATTTGGTTTCTCGGCGATCACAGGCGCTCCGCTTGAGCTGATGCCCGAGATGGAAATGCCGGTTCTGCTTGTTATGACGACATATCCTGGCGCCGGTCCCCAGGAGGTCGAGGACCTCGTTACCAGCCAGTTGGAGTCCTCTGTATCCACGCTTAACGGTATCAAAACGATCCAATCTGTGTCGCAGGACAGCGTCTCTTTGATGGTTCTTCAGCTTGAATACGGCACCAATATGGATGTCGCGCACATGGATTTGCAGGAAAAGCTGAATATGTACAGCGGCGCCCTGCCGGACGATGCGCAGGATCCAATCATCATTGAGATGGATCTGAATTCGATGAGCGCAATTACGCTGTCCGCGCGCGCCACTGGAGATATCGATCTGCTTTCTTATATCGATGAGGAGATTAAGCCGGAGTTTGAAAAGCTTGGCGGCGTCGCATCGGTCGATGTTTCCGGCGGACAGGAAAATTATATCAGCGTTGAGCTTGATGAGCAGCGCCTTAAACAATATGGCCTGGATATGAGCACGATTGTCAGTTTCATCGGTGCTGCTGATTTTTCAATCCCGGTCGGCGACATTGACCGCGGCGATCAAAGCCTGTCGTTGCGCGGCGGCGTCAGCTATGATACCGTCGAGAGTCTCGGAAATATTCCGATCACGCTGCGTTCCGGTCAGGTAATCCATCTGTCCGATGTCGCACATATCTACGACGCAACTGCTGACGCAGATTCTATCAGCCGGTATAATGGCAATGAAACCGTCAGTCTCGGCATTAAAAAGCGTCAGAGCGCAGGTACCATCGAGGTTACAGAAGCTGTCGTCAAAACAATGGAACAGATCAACGCGCGCAATATGGGCGTCGAATTGTCCGTTATCAATGATACGAGCGACAGTATCCGCAGTTCGGTCAACAGTGTTATCAAAACACTGATTTCCGCTATCATCCTCTGTATGATCGTACTGTTTATCTTCTTCGGCGACTGGAAAGCTTCTCTAATCGTTGGCAGTTCTATCCCTGTTTCCGTATTGACAACGCTGATCCTGATGAACGCCTTTGGATTTTCTTTCAATATTGTTTCATTGGGCGGCCTTGTCATCGGCGTCGGTATGATGGTAGATAACTCAATCGTGGTTCTGGAAAGCTGCTTCCAAAGGCGGGAACGCAATTTGACTTTCCGTGACGCAGCCATCGAAGGCGCGCGGATTGTTACCTCGTCCGTCGCAGCGTCTACGCTTACGACCGTCGTGGTATTCCTGCCCATAAGCATTATGGAGGGACTTTCCGGACAGATGTTCCGTCAGCTTGGCTTTACAATTGTCTTTTCCCTGACCGCTTCGCTGATCTCGGCGCTTACCATTGTTCCACTCCTGTTTTACCGGCTCGCGCCAAAGGAGAAGGAGGATTCCCATGTCAACCGTGTCCTGAATAAGATAACGATTGCATACGGAAATTTCCTGAAAAAAACGTTCAGGCATAAGCTGCTTGTAGTGCTTATCTCAGTCGGACTGCTTGTCGGGTCATTTATGCTTCTTCCGTTCATTCATTTTCAGCTCATGCCGGATATTGACCAGGGTACCATTTCGATTTCCGTAGAGACAAAGCCAGGCCTCAAGCTGGAAAAAGTGGATGCGCTTATGACGCAATTGGAATCCATGGTTCAAGAGTCCACCGACGTTGAACGCTATTACTTGACTGCCGGCGGCGGCGCAATGACCAGCACTGGAAACGAAAGCGGTTCTCTGACTGTTTATCTGAAAGCAGACCGTGAACGCAGCACAAACGAGTGGATCGATGAATGGCGCGAACAGACAAAGGATATTCCCAACTGTGATATCAGCATCAGCGCACAGAGCATGATGAGCTTTTCTTCCGGAGGATCTGTCGATGTTAACCTCCAGGGCAACGATCTCGATTTGCTGCGTGAAGCGTCAAAGGACGTTGAAGCAGTGATGGGACAGAATCCCAATATTGTCCGCGTATCCTCAACCCTCACTTCGGGCAATCCACAGGCTGAGATTGTTGTCGACCCCATTAAGGCGACTGCGGTCGGCATGACGCCTCAGCAGGTGGTTGGAACCGTATACAACATGGTATCCGGTACCTCTCCGGCCACTATGGACCGCGATGGACGTGAATATGACATTCGCATCGAGTTTCCCAAGGAACGTTTCCAAACGGTATCTGATCTCTCCGGGTTGATTTTGACTTCTCCAAGCGGCAAACAGGTCCCGCTGCTAGATATCGCATCAATCGAATATTCCAACGCTCCGCAAAGCATCCAGCGTAAAAACAATCAATACATTGTCACAATCAGCGGTCAGCCTACGACAGCCTCGGCTCTGACAGCCGGCGAAGAAATTAAACAGGCGGTCGCAGAGCTTGAACTGCCAGAAGGCGTGGCTGTCACACAGAATCAAGCCGATGAACAGATGATGGAGGAGTTTGGCGCATTATTCGGTGCGATTGCAACGGCTGTCTTCCTCGTTTTTATGGTCATGGCCATGCAATTTGAATCGTGCAGATTCTCAATCATCGTTATGATTTGTATTCCATTCTCTCTGATTGGTTCGTTTGGCTTGATGCTGTTGTCGGGTGTTACAATGAGTATGCCGTCCTTGATTGGATTTTTGATGCTTGTTGGTACAGTTATCAATAACGGTATCCTGTTTATCGATACGGCAAACCAATACCGATCCAGTATGGACGCCGAAACGGCTCTTGTCTATGCCGGCCGCAGCCGTCTGCGTCCGATTCTGATGACGACCCTGACAACGGTTTTATCAATGATTCCGATGGGCCTTGGAATCGGCGAAGGTTCCGAGGCTATGCAGGGAATGGCAGTTGTAATCATCGGCGGTTTGACAGCTTCCACCATTCTGACGCTTCTCCTGCTGCCGACCTTCTATCTGCTGTTCCGCGGACGGCCGCATAAGGAATATAAAAAAGAGGAGGACACCAAGAACGGAAATACCCATCCCGATCTTTCCCAGGAAGAACTGATTACACAATAACAGCACCCCTGTCCCCAAAAGCAGAAGGAGGGCCGCGCTCAGACGCGGCCCTCCTTCTGCTCTTTGTCCCGACATATCCTGGTTTACCACAGAATAAATATGAAGGGAGCACCCGCGTAAACCGCGGGGGACAGCGCGGACAAAGACCGCGCGATTCATGCGGAAAGGGTTGAACGTACATGATGGAGGAATACCAGGGACTGACGGCCCGGCAGGCCGAAAAACGCCTTTTGGAGCATGGGGAAAATAAGATCAGAAGCGGCAAAAAAGCAAGTGCGCTTAAATTGTTCGCAGGTCAGTTCCGCGACGCCATGATTATGATTCTCTTGGCAGCAACCGTCGTTTCCGCACTGATGGGCGAATATACAGAAGCGATGACCATCATTGCAATCGTATTTGTAAATGCACTTCTCGGATTCTTTCAGGAATATCGCACAGAACGAACGCTTGAAAAGCTTGGGGAACTGTCTGCTCCAAATGCAGCCGTAATCCGCGACGGACAAATCCAAAGTATACCGGCCAGCATGGTTGTACCTGGCGATATATTTTGTCTAAAGGCTGGCGACCGGATTCCCGCCGACGGTTGTGTGCTTGGCGGCGATAGTTTAAGCTGCGATGAATCCATGCTCAGCGGTGAATCAATCGGGGTTGAAAAATATGCGGCCCCAAATCCCGATGCGCCGCAGAAGGCTAATCGTGTCTATATGGGGGCTACAGTGACGCGCGGGCGCGCCGTTTGCCGCGCAACCGAAACGGGTGGGGCGACTGAAATGGGCAAAATTGCAGATATGCTTGGCACCATAGAGGTACAGCCAACGCCGCTGCAAAAACGGCTCGCACATATGGGGAAAATAATCGGAATCGCCTGTTTAGTGATCTGTCTTGTTGTTGCAGTGACTGGTATTTTACGCGGCGAAGATCCCTTCAACATGCTGCTCACCGGAATTTCCCTTGCCGTCGCCGCAATCCCGGAGGGACTTCCCGCTGTCGTTACCATCGCGCTTGCGCTTTCTGTCGGACGCATGGTCAAGCGCAAAGCCTTGATTCGCCGTCTGCATGCGGTCGAAACGCTTGGCTGCGCCGATGTCATCTGCTCTGATAAAACCGGTACCCTGACAGAAAACCGTATGACTGTTAAGGTCCTCTGGACCGCCTCCGGCGAAACAGAAATTGGGAAACGCGCCTCCAGCGAGCCTTGTTCAGCTATGCTCCTTGATATCGCTGTTCTTTGCAACAATGCCCTGCTCGATACCCCGGCAGGCCGAAAGGACGCCTTTACGACGGATGGCGAGCCGACAGAAGCAGCCCTGCTCATCGCAGCGGCCAAATCGGGCGTTTTCAAAAAACAGCTTCCTTATGAGCCAGTTAAAGAGCTTCCTTTTGATTCGGCGCGTAAAATGATGAGCGTCTGTGTGCGGCGTAAGGATGGGAAATATCTTTTGTTCACAAAGGGAGCTCCCGATCTCCTGCTGGACCGGTGTACGCATTATCTGTCCAAAAACGGCGTTTCACTTCTCACCCCAGCCATAAAATCACAGATTTCTCAACAAAACGATGCGCTCGCACGGCGCGCGCTGCGTGTACTCGGCTTCGCTTATCGCGAGGCCGACAGCGCAGGCGATATACGGGAGGAACGTCTGATCTTCACTGGTATGGCTGGAATGATCGATCCGCCACGCAAAGAAGCCTTCGATGCGGTTATAAAATGCCGTGAAGCCGGGATCCGCCCAGTTATGATTACAGGCGATCATGCGGTTACAGCACGGGCCATTGCTGAGGAGCTGACGATTTATCAGCCTGGCGACCGGATTATGACCGGCCGTGAACTCGATAAAACAAGCGATGAAGCACTTACGCGTATGATTTCCAATATTTCTGTATTTGCACGCGTTACACCGGCCCATAAGCTGCGGATCGTGCGTGCGCTTAAAAAACAGGGGCACACTGTTGCAATGACAGGCGACGGCGTCAACGATGCGCCGGCTGTCAAGGAAGCTGATATCGGTGTTTCTATGGGAATCACTGGCACAGATGTTACCAAGGAGGCTTCATCTGTCATATTGCTCGACGACAACTTTGCAACCCTTGTCGCAGCAGTCGAGGAAGGGCGCGTAATTTACCGGAATATCCGCAAATTCATTCGATATCTGTTTTCCTGCAACATCGGCGAGGTTGTAACCATGTTCTTTGCCATGCTGATGGGAATGCCGGTACCGCTCCTGCCCATTCAGATCTTGCTTGTCAATCTCGCCACAGATGGCCTGCCTGCCATTGCGCTTGGTCTGGAACCGCCTGATAAGGATGTGATGCGGCAGCGTCCACGCCGTGCCAATGAATCCGTCTTTTCCAATGGGCTTGGATTCACGATCGTGATTCGAGGACTATTGATCGGCTTATGCACACTTGGCGTATTTGTTTCCCTGATCCGTTCCAGTGGAGATCTTTTGACCGCCCGTACCGGCGCGCTGCTTGCACTTGTCTTAATGCAATTGATTCATGTTTTTGAATGCAAAAGCGAAACCAAAGGGTTGTTTTCCATCAACCCTCTGAATAATCTTAAATTGGTTGGCGCAGTGGCTGTATCGGCAATTTTAATGTATTTGGCTATCTACAACCCTGTATTGGGCAGTATTTTCCGTGCGGTTCCTCTAACTGGGGAGCAACTGCGCACTGTTTTGACCTACTGTGTGTTTGTCCCAATTGTTTCAGGTATTATTCTGATGATCAAAAACAGGGCCTCAACGCATACCGTCTCCTCAAAATCGTCCCATAAAACGTGTCCCCATCCAGTTAAATAGAGAGAAAACCCGGCACAAGGCCGGGTTTTCTCTCTATTTTCGGCTCAACCGCCCGTATCAGTCGATACAATGGCAACCTCGGAATTGCCCGCCTTTGCATTTTCCAATGCGGAAGAAAGCAGCTTTATAAAAGATTTATACGATGTGGACGCACCTGCGATCGCGTCAATCTGGTTGACATCGCCGGTTTGCAGAAAATCGGCTGCATATTTGCGTGTATATTGATTCGGATACGTGCCGACAATGCTGTTCATTCGGCGCATATATGCCATATCCCACGATTTAATATAGCCGCTTGCATTTTTTGCATTGTATTCCACTGATACAACCTCTCCATTGCTGATGCAAAGCGTTACAAATTCCTTCCAGCCGTTATTATATTCCGCTGCCTGCGCAGTATAATAACCATCCTTTAATGAATCAGTGCGTTTGCCGCAACCGCCCAAAGATAGAATCATCGCTGCGGCCAATAAAACCGGCACTATCCTTTTCAGCATATTGATTCCTCCATTTGTTCGGCGCTCTGCGTCTGTCTAAGATTAAACCGTCCCGCGATATCCTGCAAAGCCTGTGCCTGCTGCATCATCTCATGACTGGCAGCGGCAGCCTGCTCACTGGCAGACAAGTTATGCTCCCCAATATCGGAAATCGCGCCGATATCCTCCGCCATGCCATCCAACGCAGTCTTTTGTTCCTGTACAAAATCGACAAGGCCGTCCATAATTTGGGAAACATCGCGGGAAATATCCGCAATATCTGCCATCGTTTTGGCAGTCTGCTGCGCATATGTATAACCTTCAACAACCTGCTCCTGTGAATGCTCGAGCATCTGCGTCGCCTTCTGCGCTGATTCAGAGCTTTTTTCCGCCAGGTTGCGTACCTCCTGTGCAACCACGGAGAAACCTTTACCGGCAGCGCCAGCCCTGGCCGCTTCTACGGACGCATTAAGCGCAAGAATATTGGTTTGAAACGCAATATCCTCCATTAATTTAGAAATTTTCCCAATTTCATGCGCATTCTGATTAATCTGATCCATCGATTGCAGCATCTGCTTCATCTGCTGATCGCCGCTGTCAAGCTGAACTTTCACTTTATTCATCAAAGCTTCCGCCTGCTGTGCATGGTCATTAACCGCATTGACATTCTGTAGTATTGTCTCTGATTCCGCTTTAAGCCGCATAACAGAATGCGCCTGCGTTTCGGACGAGCTATTCACAGTCTGCGCAGAATCAGAAACGCCACGCGAAGCAAGCAAAAGCTGCTCCGAAGCGACCTGTAATTCATGCATGGCGTTGTTCAGGAAGGATATAATTTTGTCGAGAGACTCCTTCATGACAACAAAATCGCCCTGAAACTTGCCTTGAATTTGGATATCAAGGTTTCCATTGGAAATTTGTGTGAGTGCGTCACGTAATTCAGACAGGTAACCATTGATATCCCCGATCGTTTCACGCAACGCAAGTGAAAGCGTCTCCACCTCGTCATTCGTTTTGACTACATCGGTCGAACTGGTAAGATCCCCTTGCGACAAAAGCTGAATCCGGTCTGTCACATTTCCAAGCGCACGAGCAATTCGGCCGGAAAAGCCTCTGATGCGCAAAACCAATATCAGCAGCATTGCCACTGTAATCAACAATGTAATCTGAAGCGCGCCGTTTCCCGCCCCATAAACTCCGACTGCGGAACCGCGATTGCAATCGACCAATTGGTGCCGCGCACAGGGGCAAACGTCATGTAACTGTCCTTTCCATCAATACGGACGCGTGACGCGCCGATTTCACCTGTTAAAGCACGATCAAAAAGGCTCTGAAGCTTGTCGCCGCCTGAATACGTCGTATATACGTTTTCCTGCGATCTGACCTTCTCTGCATCAGAATGCGCCATCAAAACACCATCTTGATTGAACATGAAGGCACGGCCTGTATAGCCGATATTAATGTTGCTAACAACATCATTCAGCACATCGTATTTATAATTGCCAACCAAATAGTATGTTACCGCCCCATCAGCGTCGGTGACAGGGGTACCGATTGCAACCTGCAAATTTCCCCCATTGACCGATGTATCATCAACAACCAAGCCGCCCGTTTCCTTCATATACTGATAAATCTCACGCTGAGAAATATCCGGCGTACCATCGCCATAGGATGTGTAAAGCTTTCCATCGGGCGTATAAAGCGACAGAGATATAAATTCGATTCCTGAAGCCGCATTCTCCAATAAAGCCTGTTTTTCAGCTTTTGTCGTGCCGGCTTCTGTAAAAACCCGGTTGTCAGAAATCATAAAAACCCGATCAGACAAGACATGCAGATTGGCCTCGACTGCCTGTGAAGCAGTCCGCACCAGTGGCTGCATCACATCCAGCAAAATCAAATTCGTCATAATGCGTGATGTCAGAAATAAAATGCAAAGAAATACAATCGATAAAATCATGACCATTGAAACTGTGTTCACCACAATTTTCTTTCGGATGCTTGACGTCTCTCTCATCCTCCCTGAATACTCACTTGGCAACGTTCGAGCCGCTACCAGACCCATTCCCCTCTATTAACCGATTTGATACGCATCGTACCATCCGCTGCATTAAAGTAAAGCGTGCGGCCATAATTTTTTCCCGTATCGTCCGCAATGATCGGGATGCGCAATTTGGCCAGAGTCTCCTTTACCGCAGCGATATTGCGCTGACCGATATTGGAAATTGAAGAATTAGTGATTGCCGCAAACATTTGCGCTCCGCCGGCAATTTTGGCTTTCATCCGCGCAGACCGGGCGCCGGCCATTTCCATCTTTTTTACAAGCAAGACAATTGCCGTATCTGCAAACCGATATGCCTGCTTCGGATCGTTGTTGAGATTGCTGGAAGGAAGCATAATATGAGATAATCCCGCCAGTTTTACCATCGGATCATACAAACAGATCCCTACACAGGACCCCAGGGCATACGTCACCAGGATATCCGGCGCCTTCGCTATATTCAGGTCGGATATGCCTACCGTGATGGTCTTACTCATAAATCTATCCCCAGATTCGTCATTATTTTCTCAAGGGACTCCATATCCGGAATCATCAGGATATGACTGGCAGCCTGTTCCTCATCGCTGTTGAACGCATCGCCGATAAAAATAATTTTATCGCTGATATTTGCATAATAGATTGCAGGCACGCTGATAATCGCACCCAGCATATCGATGCTGACATCCGGCACCGAAATATTGATGTTAAGTCCTGTCATGGATGAGATTGCGTTCACATAGGAACCGGCCATAATGTTGGCGACTTCTTTCATAGCTGAATATTCCATTTCTCCAAGCTCCGCAAAGCTTTCCAACGACTCGCCAAGCAGCGCGTTCAAAGTTATATGGGCAAACTCTTTCTGGAGCAGAAACATAATCATGCCATTCACATCGCCCTCTAAAAAAAGCAGCATACCAATGATCATGGTTTCCGGCCCGCCAAGCTCCTCTGTAACCGATTCATAATCAAGAATTTTGATTGTGGGTACAGCAATATCTACCCTGCGCGCAAGCATATCCGACAGAGAGGTGGCCGCGTTCCCGGAGCCGATATTCCCGATTTCGCGCAGTACATCAAGATGGATATCGTCTAATTCACCATAATCACGAATCGCCATTGAAAACCTCCTGTTATCTCAAGTTGTTGACCGTGTCTTCGATTTCATCCGCGGTCTGCACCATCTTGGCGCTGAACTGAAACGCCCTTTGGCTGACGATGATATTTGCCATTTCTTCCGACAGATCAACCGCGGACTGCTCCAGCATTCCTGTTACAATGGTATACGGACGCGACGCGCGCGAAGACGCTTTTATGACCGTAGGCGTCCCGGAAATAGGCGTTTCACGGAAGCCGCCCGTATTGGGTTCCAATCCATAGGGATTCGGGAAAATATAGACGCCGACTTCGTCCTGAAGGTTTGTCAGATCAAACTGATCGTCATCCCCCCGGTCCAGCTTGATGCGCTTGCCGCTTGCATCAAGCACATAGGATCCATCCGACGTGACAAGGTAACCGGATTTCCCTTCTATACTGATATCAAACGCGCCATTGCGCGTATATTCAGTCGTACCGTTGGCGCGTTCAACCGCAAAAAATCCATCGCCCTTGATCGCCATATCAAGCGGATGCTCCGTTTGCAGCAGATTGCCCTGGCGAAATACCAAATCCGAATATGCAAGGCGCACGCCATGCCCCTGCATATGGATACCGTCCGCGTCGGTCATGCCGCCGACTCCATTTTCATCGGCCGTATCCTGTGCGCCAGCGTCGCCGCCCGCATTCACAAGCGCATCTGTATTGGTCCACATCTGCGTGTATAAAAGGTCGCTGAAGGAAGCCCGCGACGGTTTATATCCGACTGTATTGACATTGGCCACGTTGTTTGAAACAAGGTCCATCTCCTGCTGGTAGGCAACCAATCCGGAGACACCATTATAAAAAGCAATATTCATAGCGCCGTACCTCTTTTTATATATTTATTTCAATTAAAGCGCCGCGATCTGTGTGGCTGACTTCTGGTTGATTTTGTCCAGTATCTGCAAGGCCGAACTGCACGCCTGGAAGGTCCTTTGCGCTTCCATCACAAGCGCCATTTCGCGGTTTGGATCGATGTTGGAGCGCTCTGTCCAACCCTGAACAATCATGACATTATCGCCGACCTGTGTGTTTGCCGTCATGTCCTGCGCCGTATACATTCCGTTTGCATCCACCTCAAGCTCCGCGTCCTGCGGCGGGACTGTGACAAGAACCTTATCGACCAGCTTGCCTTTTTCATTATAAATATCACCGTTGTAATCGACAGTAAAATTAGCCGTATCAAGCTGAATAGGTCCTTTTTCTCCCAGCACCTGTCCATGGCCGCGCAGCACCAGCATCCCTTCCTCGTCAACATCGAAGTTGCCGTTTCTGGTCAAATACTGGCGCTCATTGCCCTGCGCGTCGGTCGTCAATATATTAAAAAAGCCTTCACCATTGATTGCGAGATCATAAGGGCGTCCTGTCTCCTCCAAAGAGCTTGGATCAAACAGAGTTGGAACATCCGATACGATCCGCACCGGCGCGCCTGTGCCAATTGCGCCGCTCGCACCCTTTTCCAGGCGCACGAGATATTCATCCTCAAATGTCGTACTGACAACACGTGAAGCGCGAAAGCCCGGTGTCCGCGCGTTCACAAGGTTATTCGTGAGAACGTTGAGCGTGCGTTCCTGCATTAAGACGCCCGATGCCGCTGTATAAAATCCTCTCAACATAATCCATTCAACCTTTCATATATTGTTCAAGCTTATTACGCAATTTTTGAATCAGCTTCCGATTGATCTGACCGATGCGCTGCTCGCTGACACCGAGCACGCCGCCTATCTCCTTCATTGTCAGATTCTCATAGTAATAAAGCGACAGCACATGCCGTTCCTGTTCATTCAAGCTGTCAATCGCCATGCCAAGCTGTTCCCTCAGCTCCTTGGCATCAACGCATCCTTCAGGGTTGACGATTTCGCCCTCCATCGGCCACAGCATATTCTGATTTTGCGGTCCGTCGGCCAGCAACGACTCATAAGAAAATATGCTTTCCCCCGACATCTCATAGATACACTGGTCAAATTCCCGTTCGCTCATATCGAGCTGTTTAGCCATCTCGGAACGCGTCGGGTTGCGTCCCAGCTTCATGGGCAGGTCATTGTACGCGTTGTTGACGCGGATCGCGTTGTGACGGACGCGGCGGGGCAGCCAATCCTGCTTACGCACATAATCAATAATCGCACCCTTTACCTTTGTAAACGCATAGGTCGAAAACTTGACGCCGTGATCCGGATCGAACCGGTCAACACTGTCAATCAGGGCGATCACCCCCTGGTTGACCATCTCCTCGATCGTCGCATATTTATGGAACATATTGTTCATTTCGATCGCAACCGACTTTGCTATGTAGCTGTAATGCATCACGATCCTGTTGCGCAGCTCCTGGGAGCCGGTTTCCTTATAAAGGCGCATCAGTTCTTCCGGATTTTCTTCGATCTGCCGCTCCTCCTGCAACGCAGTGTTCAGTTTTCAACACTCCCTTCACAGCGGGCTTTTACCGGCGCATAAACTGCTCTTGCAGCCCGAATAAAAGCCGCCTGTCAGATTTTTTGACGGCCTGCGCCGCCTTGTGTCGAAAAGGCTTAAATCGTGATATTGCCCAACGCCTGTATTTTTGCGTCGGAATCAATTTCGCTGAAAGACAGCACCACCGTATTCAGGTAGAATTGATCAACCAGCTTTTTAAAGTAGACGCGGACAATCGGTGATGTAAGGATAATGGGAACCTGAACCAGATCCTTGATCTTGTCGATTTCCCGCGTTGTCGCAGTGATAATATTTTGAATTGTCTGCGGATCGAGCGCAAGATAAGAGCCGCTCTCCACCTTTTTGACAGCGCCCATAATCTGATTTTCAATGTTTGCGTCAAGGCTGATCACCTTGAGCTGCCCCGCCTCGGCAAAGCGATGCGTAATCGTGCGGCGCAGCGACTGGCGAACATATTCCGTCAACATGTCGATATCCTTGACTGTCGCGCCATAGTCAGCGAGCGTTTCAAGAATTGTTTCCGTATCACGGATCGGAATCCCTTCACGCAGGAGATTGCACAGAATTTTTTGCAGGCTGCCAATCGATACAATCGCTGGAACCGTATCGTTGACAATCGCCTCGTTTGTCTTACGCAGATTGGCAAGCAGATTATTGACCTCCTGACGGTTCAACAGCTCATACGCATGTGCCTTGACGACCTCCGACAGATGCGTAATAATGACTGAGGTCGGATCGATGAGTGTATAACCGGCCAGTTCAGCCTGAACACGCTTATCCTCACTGATCCATTTTGCCTGGATGCCAAAGGCCGGCTCGACTGTCTCAATACCGTCGACAGAATCCTCCCCATTTTCCGGTATCAGCGCCAGATAATGGTCGACAAGCACCTCGCCCTGCGCGACCTGCTCACCTTTGATATTGATGGCATATTGGTTTGGATTGAGCTGCCCGCTGTCCTTCAAACGGACCGATGGGAATACCATACCCATTTCCTGTGCAAACTGCTTGCGGAACATAACAACACGATCAACAAAGCTGCCGCCGCTGTTTTCATCAACAAGCGGAATCAAACTGTAACCAAATTCCATAGAGACTTGATCGACATTGAGCAAGCCGTAAACATTGTTGATATCCTTATAAAACGAAGCTTCGTTTGTAACCTCTGCAACCGGCGCCGGCACGCCCCCTTCTGCGATGGCCCCCTCCGGCTGTACCACCGGCGAACCGCGGCGCTGAAGCAGAATACCAAGCGCCATCAACAGCACCGACATCACAATGACTTGCTTTTTAGGGAATCCAATGAAGGTTGTCATAAACATCGCGATGGAAGCCATAATAAGCACCATCGGCTGAGAAAAGAGCTGTTTGGCAACATCCTCGTTAAGGTTCGATTCTGATGCGGAACGGGTAACGATCATGCCTGTCGCCACTGAAATCAGCAGCGCAGGAATCTGCGACATCAATCCATCGCCCACCGTAGCGGTCGAATAGATGTCCATAATCTGTGCAAAATCGCCGACTCCGGTGACAAAACCGACGATGACGCCGCCAACTAAGTTGATCAGGGTCGTAATAAGCGACATGATTGCGTCGCCCTTAACAAACTTTGTAGCACCGTCCATAGCGCCGAAAAAGTCGGCTTCACGCTGAATTTTTGAACGGCGGATGCGCGCCTGCGCCTCGTCTATCAGGCCGGAGCTGAGGTCGGCGTCAATCGCCATCTGCTTGCCGGGCATCGCATCGAGCGTGAAGCGCGCGGAAACCTCGGCGACACGCTCGGAACCCTTGGTGATAACAATAAACTGAACCAAAACGATGATCAGGAAAATCACCAGACCAACGACTACATCACCCTGAATCACGAACTCACCGAACGTTTTGACAACCTCGCCGGCGTAACCGCCATTCGTCAAAATCTTTCGAGTGGAGGAAACATTCAGCGCCAGTCTGAACAGCGTGGTAATCAGAAGCATCGAGGGGTAGATCGAAAATTCCAGCGATTCCCTGATGTACATGGTCGTGAGCAGGATCACGAAGGAGATCGTCAGATTGGCGATGAACATAAAGTCCAACAGCCACGTCGGAAGCGGGACGATCAGCAAAGCTATTACGGCGATGACAAACGCCGAAACCGCATTGTTAAAAAGCTTCAAATCTACTTCAAATCCTTTTTCTTCAAGTTATAAACGAACGCCAGCACCTCGGCAACCGGCTGGTAAAACTGTTCCGGTATTTCCCGATCCAGGTCAACCGTTTCATAGAGACCGCGTGCCAGCGGCTTATTTTCCATTGTTATGATGTCATGCTCCTGTGCAACCTTGACAATCCGCAAGGCCAAGCTGTCCATGCCCTTTGCAATGACAACAGGCGCATTGTTCTGATGCGGGTTATATTGAATCGCCACGGCATAGTGCGTCGGGTTTCGGATGACGACATCCGCATTTGGAACGTTCTGCATCATACGCTGACGCGCCTGCTGCTGTTGGCGTTCCTTAATTTTTCCTTTCACCTGCGGGTCGCCTTCGGTCTGTTTAAATTCTTCCTTTAATTCCTGCTTGCTCATGCGCAGATTCTTTTCGAAGTCCCACCACTGGTAGAGATAATCAAATCCCGCGACAAACACCATTACAATCGCTGCCGTTTTAGCAATATCAAGAATGATGTTTCCTGTAAAAGCCAACGCCTGTTCAAGACTCATATCCATCAGGCGAGGCATGAAAAAGAACTGTTCGCCAAGAGAATTATAAATGATATAACCTAAGATGATAATCTTAACAATCGATTTTAAAAGCTCGACGACCCCTCGCAGAGAAAACATCTTTTTAATACCCTGTAGGGGATTCATTCTGCCAAATTTCGGAGCGGCAGCCTTCATGGTAAAAAGACCGCGTGTCTGTGCTACCGTACAGATAACTACAACCAAACCGCAGATCAACAATAGCGGCAATGCAGAAAGCACAAAAAATATGCAACCCTGCATAAAATAGATGCGGATTTCCTGCATACCAATGCGGTCGATCGACGAGGTCATGCCAATAAACGATGTCAGGGCACGTTTAAGCGTTCCATAGGAGAGCGGCCACAGCAGTTGAAATCCATAAAAAGTCGTTATCAACGAAAAAACAACGACAATCTCACGGCTTTGAAGAACATTACCTTTTTTTCGTTCGTCCTTTCTTCGTTTGGGTGTTGCCTTCTCTGTTTTCTCTCCCGCCGTACCGTATCCCCCCTTTTCGACATCACGTTATATCAGCCTGTAAAGGTCCACAGAACCTTTTGAATGCATTCAAGCATGTAATTCATATAATTGTCCAGAAATGATGAAAGCGGAGCCGCAAAGGTCAGGAGCATCACCAGGCTTAAAAAAACCTTGAGTTGAAAATTGATTACAAAGACATGAATCTGCGGGATCAGCTTCATCAGAATACCGAGCGATACTTCCAGCACAAACTCCACTGCGATAAAGGGCAGAGCCAAGCGAAGCGCAAGCGAAAACGCCTCGATAAAAAGATCAGCTATATATCCGGAGACATGCGGTGAAAAAGGCGTAAATCCCGCCGGAACGATCTGAAAGGAAGTCGCAAAAATACGCACAAGCAACAAATGGCTGTTTGTTGCAAAGATAAACAGTGAAAACAAAATATTCAGAAAATTGCCGGAAACAGATACCTGCATATTCGTGCCGGGATCAAACACCTTAGCCATCGACAGGCCAAACTGCATATCCATCACGTCGCCCGCAAAAAAAAGCATATAATAAAAAATTTGAAATACATAACCGCAGGCAAAGCCAACCAAAAACTCCTTGAGCATCGCCAATACAAGCGTCATTTGGTCCATTGGCGCAACTGTCAGACCTGGAGCAATCAGAAACGTCAACAGCGCAGTCAGCCCTGCGCGTACAGCGGCAGGCACATTGCGCCGCGACAAAAGCGGATTCGTCCCAATCATGGCGGCCATCCGTACAAACACAAGCATATATGCGGGCAGCCCCGCCATCACAGAATCAAGCATAGGTTAAAGCGTTGGAATCATGCCAAACAGGTTTTGCATGAAATCCGAGAGCATTGTGATCATCCACGGTCCCAGCAACAGCATCATCAGCGCGATTGCCACGATTTTGGGGACAAAGGTCAAGGTTTGTTCATGGATCTGTGTCGCAGCCTGGAATATTGCGATCACAAGGCCGATGATGATGCTGACGGCCAACAGCGGTCCCGCCAGCTTAAAAGCCAGTATGATCGCCTGTTGGAAAATGCCCATCACCTGTTCCTGCGTCATTCGTCCCCCTCCTTACCGGCTATTTTCATCTGAAACCACGCACGAGATTTCCAAGCAGCAGTCCCCATCCGTCTACCATAACAAACATCATGATTTTAAAGGGCAGAGAGATCATAGATGGCGGAAGCATCACCATACCCATGGACATCAATGTGCTTGATACCACCATATCGATAATCAAAAACGGGATGAACAGCAAAAAGCCGATCATAAACGCCTGCTTTAGCTCGCTGGTAATAAAGGCCGGGATTACGATCTCCATCCCCAGTTCCGTCAAATCCTCCGGAATGGTGATCGCCTGTTCGGGCGGCCGCTTGTCATTTGCAATGGAAAGGAACAGGTTGACGTCATCGGTACGTGTTTGGCGGATCATAAATTCCTTCAACGGCCTGATCCCACGTGTTACTGCCTCCTCTTGAGTAATTTGACCTTGACGGTAAGGCTGATAAGCCTCCTCATTGATTTGGTTAATCACAGGAAACATGATAAACAGCGTTAAAAACAACGCGAGGCCAATAAGCACCTGATTCGGAGGCGTTTGCTGAATGCCGAGTGCGTTCCGCAGAAACGACAGCACAATAATGATACGTGTGAAACTCGTCATCATGATCAGGATCGATGGAGCAAGGGCGAGCAGTGTCACAACAAACAGCATGTCGATAAGGCCAAATGCGTTTCCTGACGCATCGCCGCTTCCAAGATCCACCGTCACCATCGGCGCCGCATGTGCGGTGATTGTGCAGCATACAAGCAATAGCAGCCCCGTGATCAACGATGAAAGTAAAAAGCGCCTGAGATGCTTTTTCAGCGCCCGTTTTTCCCGTTTCACTTTATCCATCTGTTTTATCCTTCTCATCCTTTGACTTTGCGCCGCGTCCATTTTTTAAGAACGCCTGAAGCATCACTGAAAAATCGGTATGCGTTTCCGGCGCATCAGACCGCTCCGGAAAGAGGGAAGCGTCAAGCTCTGTAATCAGCTCAACATGATGCGCTGTTGCGCCAAGCAAAAGAATCTTTCCCCCCGCCCTGACAACAAACAACGCCCGATCCGGGCCAAAAGCAACCCGTTCCAATACCTCGACATACCGGCCGCCACTGGCTCCGGTGGTTCCATACCGCCGGCCGATATACTTTGTAGCGAAATATGCAAGTACCAAGATCAATATGAAGATGACCAATGCGCCGATCATGGACAGAACACTTTGTAACTGGTTGGCAGTTTCCATGTAACGCTCCGGTTATCCCAGAATTTTTGAAACAGTCTGCAAAATACGGTCCGGCTTAAAAGGCTTCACAATAAAGTCAAGCGCGCCAAACTGAATCGCCTGGACAACCATCGCTTCCTGTCCCATCGCAGAGCACATGACAACCTTTGCGCCGCCATCGATCGCCTTGATCTCCTGAAGCGCCTGAATTCCATCCTTATTCGGCATTGTAATATCCATAATCACAAGATCAGGATGCTCTTTTGCAAATGTATCAACAGCCTGCGCACCGTCTCCGGCTTCAATCAAATTTGTATACCCCGCTTTTGTCAGGCAGTTTTTGATGGTCATACGCATGAACGCAGCGTCATCAACCAACATAATTTTACTGTCCATACCCATATTCGAAAACTCCTTTTAATCAAATATTATTAATAAATCAGAAACCGCTTAAACGGCATCTTCTTTCAGACTCTCCATTAATTCCTTTGTGCCGACAATCTCGGTAATCCGCACGCCAAAGTTATCATCAATCACTACAACGTCGCCACGTGCAAGCAGGCGGCCATTTACAACGATATCAACAGGCGCTCCCGCCTGTTTATTCAACTCAATGACAGTTCCCTGTCCAAAATCAATGATATCCTTAATCTTCCGCTTTGTTTGACCAATCTCAACAGAGACGTCAAGCGAAACACCCATCAACAGATCCATATTGGCGTTTGATGTGGGCGAATCTGTCTGTTGAACTGTAAATTGCGGAAATTGTGTATTTTGTACATTGATTGGCTTCTGTGTAGCCGGCTGCGGTTCCTGCATACCATAAGCCTGCTGCGGATATGGCGGCATTGGATACATCGGATAACCATACGGCATCTGGCCATATGGCGGCATTCCATATGCGGGCTGCATTCCGGGATGCTGCATCTCCGGCGGCATCATCCCCGGCTGCTGCATCGCTGGCTGCTGCGCCGCCATATCCATGGCAACTGCCGGCTGCTGCATGGCCGGCTGAGGGGGAGCGGCTTGTGTCACAGGCGGCTGCGGTGCAGCGGCGGCAGCTGGCGGCTGCATGGCCGACTGTGGTGATGTGGCAGACTGTTCCTGTGCGGCAACGGCCGCTGGCGGCTGCGCCGGAGCATGGATATTCTCCAGGGACTCCTGATTATTGCCCATGATCTGTTCGACAATCTCTTTGGCCAAGCTGCATGTCAGGATGCTGACAAAATCGCTGTTCATAACATCCTGGATATCGATATGGAAGGAAACGGCGACGATCTCATCGCCCTCCTGAACACCGATTGCATCGCGGTAAGAATCCTCTGAGGTCACAACAGACGCGGTCGGCGTTGAAATATTGACGACACGGTTTAAAAATTCTGAAAGAGCAGTTGCCGCCGCGCCCATCATCTGGTTCATAACCTCGCAGGCCGCGCTCATGCTTAACTCATCAAACTCAAAGTCATCAGACGGCGGATCGTCGTTGCCCATTAACAGGTTCAAAATAATCTGGATATCACGCTGACGGAAAACCATCACATTGTTTCCTGAGATACCTTCCACATATTCAATTTTAACGATCAGCGCCGGTTCCATCGCACTGTAATCAAGCGTATGAAATTCACGCACACTGACAGATGGTGTGGAAATATTAACCTGTCGATCCAACAGGCTGCTAACCGCAGTCGCGGACGAACCCATGCTGATATTCAGCACTTCGCCGATCGCGTCCTGTTCCATCATGCTAATGGACGGCACAGACACTTCCTTCTGAAGCAATTCTTCACTCATTGGTTTCCCTCATTTCCTGGTTTCTACTATGATCTTATTGAGCTTGATCGCTTTTTTCTTTTTCGTCTCACCAAGCTTTGCCGTAAACCACGGCAGGCCATCCAGCGTTACCTGGATATCATCCGTAATTTTTTTGTTCAGAGGAATGATATCTGATGGCTGCAACTGCAAAATATCCTTTAGATCCATCTTAAACTGGTCAAATGTCGCTTTGATTGGAAGGTCTGTATCGCAGACGCCGCGCAACAGCACCTCTTTGCGCATCTGCTCTTTTTCAGGATCTGTGCGGCGATTCGATTTGGAGTACTTCATGCTGAACTTGTCGATAATTTCCTCCATATTGTCGGCCGGCATACAGATACTCATCGTCGCATTCAGCTTTCCTGCTTTAATATTGATGACCACGATGATGACCGTATCCTCCGGCGCAAAGATCTGAAGCAGACGGGAATTTGTTTCTATGCTGTCCAACGTCATTTTGACCTCGATGCTGTTTTTCCAGGAATCCTCCAGCTTTCCGACGATTTCCTTAAAAATTGTGTGGATGATCGCCATCTCAATTTCGGTGTAATCACGTGTGAAATTGAAATCGTCTCCAGAGCCGCCGAGCAGACGATCCACTAGGTAGAAGCCCATCGTCGTTGAAACGTCAATGATCATCGTCCCCTCGGAATAATCCTCCCCCTCCGGATCCATCCCCACGATACCGATCAAAGCCGTATCAGGCAGCGCGTTATTGTATTCATAATAGCGTTCCTCGTCAATCTGCAGAACCTGCACATCGCATCCTATGCGCAAAATCCCTGACAAATATGAGGAGAGCAGCCGCGAAAACGTCTCATGAAGGCCGTCCATTGCCTTGAGCTGTTCTTTCGTGAACTTCTTAGGCGATTTAAAATCATACTCTTTGATGGTCTGCTTTTCTTCGACAGCGACTTCACCGGAGCTCATTTTCTTCAGCAGTGCGTCTATCTGAGCTTGTGATAATTGCTCTGGCATCTGTTTCGCTCCTAACTGTTTGTTGTACTGACATCCGTATCCGTACCAGACACATCCAGCGGTGTAGGCGTTGTCTGGTTATTGGATATGGCGCTTGAAGCCGCCTCACCATCCAAGAGCGGGTCGCTTGGAATCAAAAGATCATCAACGCCGCCCGACTCGGGGAACTTGGTCGGATCAAACAAGCCCTCAAACTCTTTATACATTGCATCATTCTGTGTCAAACTCGACTGATTGCTGATAATCACAATATCAACACGGCGATTTTCCTCGCGTCCTGCGATCGTATCGTTGTCCGCGACTGGGAAATTTTTTCCGTATCCCATCGGACGCAGCTTCTTTGGATCGACATCCTTTTTATCATCAAGATAAATCGCAATATTGCTTGCGCGTTCACTGGAAAGCATCCAGTCGGACACCTGATAGGTTTCACCATTGGGAACAGCCGCTGTGTGACCATTGATATTGACAAGCAGAATTTCATCATCAACCGCATTCAAACAATCGCCAAGAAAATCGAGCAGAGGATATGCATCCGCCAAAATCGCCGCGCTGTCCGGCGCAAAGAACAGGTTATTCTGGAACCGGATATAAACTCTGCCGTCTCCCTTGGAAATTTGAACAGAATCCTCCATGCCCTGAGAGGCTGCATAAGACTTTAAATATTCATACAATTCATCAAAATTGGCCGGCATCTGTTGATCGGTCCGCTCCAACGACTCCTTGTCGCCGGGAGGCGGCATATCGCCGGTGGCGGTCAAAAGCTGATCGCCCTGATCCTGCGCATTTCCAATGACGACCTGCTGTGTATCATCACCAGGATTCGAAAATGCTTTGACAATCATTTCCCATTTTTCAGCATCGACAGACGACATACTGTACAGCAAAACAAAAAACGTCAATAGCAGTGTAACAAGATCGGAATATGTATTCATCCATGTTCCGGTATCCTCTGGCGGCCTAACTTTCTTCTTCATGCAATATACCGCCTTTACTCATCTTTTTTACCTTTTTTGCCCTTTTTAGAAAGGCCCTTGGCTGCAAGGAATCCTGGAATCAGCTGCGTCAGCTTTTCTTCAATAAACTTTGGGTTGTCGCCCGCCTGAATCGCCTGAACACCTTCAACGACGATCATTTTGCACAAATATTCTTCTTCATGGCGAACGCGCAGCTTATTTGAAATCGGCGTAAAGATCAGATTGGAAAGAATAGTACCATAGAAGGTCGTAACGAGCGCCAACGCCATAGCCGGGGCGATCGCATCGGGATCATCAAGACTTTTCAACAGGTTGATTAGACCCATCAAGGTACCGATCATACCGAAGGCCGGTGCATAGGCCGAAGCTTTATCATAAAAGGCACGGTCCTGCGCATGGCGTTCATCGAGGTAATCAAGCTCTGTCTCCAAAAGCGTTTTGACCTTTTCCGGGTCTACCGCATCGACAATCAGCATCATACTGTTGCGCAAAAATGGGTCGCTTTTTTTCCCCTTCTTTTTGTCACCGTCATCCTGCAACTTACCTTCCAAAGAAAGCAATCCGTTGATGCGCGCTTCAGTAGCAAGCTCGACAATCTGTGAAATATAATCCTGCGGCACAAACTTGGTGGGAAAAAGAATGATCTTCAGATGCCGCGGAATTTTCTTGAAAATACTGAATGGGAAAGAAACCATCAAAGCGACAATAACGCCGCCGAGCACAACCGCGATACTGGGAGCATCATAAAAATTTTTCAGATTTTCCCAAACGATTCCTGTATCTGCGTCAAAAACAATTCCAAATAAAATTACTCCTATGCCGCCGAGCCATCCTAAAACAGACAAAAAATCCATACGTTTGTCTCATCCTCTTTATAACTTAATTACGGGAATAATCAAAACCTCTGATAGATTTTCCGTTTAAAATCAATGGTTTTGTCAATTACTTCCTGCATCGACTCGCGTACAATATACAGGTCCCCATTTGTCAGGGAAATCGTCGTGTCTGGATTTTCAGAAATGGTTTCAATTAAATCACAATTCAAGACAAATCTTTCACCCTTGAGCTTGGTAACAACGATCATGGTTCTTTCCTTCTTTCCATGTTTTCTTTCCATCCGCAATAAACAGACATACGATGCGTGTTGATCGCGCGCAGGCAAACGGATATGAGCCTTCATATCCGTTTGCCTGCGCGCCGAAGGGCCGGCCCTTCGGCACGCGGCAAATTACAAAAAATTAACGTTTGAGATTAATTAGTTCTTCAAGCATGGTATCCGATACCGTAATCAAACGGGAATTCGCCTGGAAGCCCCTCTGTGTTACGATCATGTCTGAAAACTCCTGTGAAAGATCGACATTGGACATCTCCAACGCGCTGTTTTTTAGCGCGCCTGTGCCATCCTCACCGGGAACTGCATATTTCGCCTTGCCGGAATTGTCGGTCGCAGTGAAATAACTGTTGCCTGCCTGGTCAAGGCCCTGCGGATTATCGAAGTTTGCAAGATCGATACGCCCGACAATGATATCTTTTCCGGCGTTCTGCGCACGGATGATACCGTCGGCGCCAATTGCGATGCCGGTCAGATTCATCAGCGACTGCGGACCGCCTTCAGTGCCGCCCTCAAGCAGGAAATCCTTGCTACCAAGACCGATATTCCCGGAAGGCGTCTGCGGCGTCGCAGTGCCAAGCGCTGTGCCTGCGGCCGGAAACGTATAAGTGTCATCAGCAGGATTATCAGGAGTACCGTTGTCATTTTTTTCATAAAAACTAGACGGAATACGCAGGTCAAAGCTATCATTCGGGTCCGCACCGGCAGCATTATTCACCAGATGTACGCCAGCTGAATTCGTCAACTGCGCATAGGTCAAATCAGCCATTGTATAAGTAACTGCCTGGCCCGCGGCATTCGTACCGGTCACGGTGACTGTGTAGCGGGAATCTGCACTGTCCGGAGCCGTCGTATTATTCGCCGGCGCTGTACGCTGGATTTCAAACGTCAAGTTTCCGCTCGCGCTGAATGCCGAACCGTAGCTTTTAACAGCATACCCGGTCTTCAAAGCGCCATCAAATACGATTTTTCCACCAGTCGGTCCTCTGTCGCTGTTAACAATTTGCTCACCGGTGAGCGGTCCGGCCGGCTCTGGATCGGCCGTGATCGTGAAAAGTCCAGCCGGATGCTCCACGCCGCCGCGCGCGTCTGTAATCGCCTTGTTAACCTCGTCCATAAATGCGGACAAGCTGGCAAACTGTGCGGTTGGATTGACCTTGACAGCGATGCTGTTGCCGTCTACCACAACACGTATATTCTGACCAGTCGGCATCTCGTTGTCGAGCGAGAAGTTGAAATTAACGTTTCCGGCCGTCGTATAGTTTGTAGCGCTTAAGGTATACTCCACGTTTTGGATCGTCTGCACCTTGGAGCCTGCGGCCGGCTCGAGCGGGTCAAGCTCCACCTTAATTTTACTATTGCCCGGGGCTTTGCCGATGACATCCGGCCCCTGGGTGCCGAGCACAAAATAACCGTTCAGATCAACCAGATAACCTGTCGCCTGGTCGATATCCAGCATGCCAGCGCGTGTATAAAATTTATTTCCGTCGCTGTCCTGTACCTGGAAGAAGCCGTCTCCTGTAATGGCGCAGTCAAGCGGCTGTCCGGTTGAAGTCATCGACGACTGTGTCATCAGCTTATCGATGCTCGCAATCTGTGAACCGTAGCCGACGCCGGACGGGCTGACGCCGCCGCGCGTAGACGTGCCGGCCGACGCGTTGCGGATATTCTGATAGAACATATCGCGGAAGGTAACACGGCTCGATTTAAAGCCATATGTATTGACGTTGGCAATATTGTTACCAATTACGTCCATCCGCTGCTGGTGGGATTTCATACCTGCCACACCGGAATACATGGATCTAACCATATCAAAAAATCTCCTTTTTCGGAACCGGCGGGCTTATCAATCGATCAAAGCCCGCGTTGACCCCCATCAGGTCCAGTCAAACAATTACGGTTCCATTGATATTTGTGATCGCACTGCCGCGCAGATCATTTCCGCCAAGCGTTGTGATCACAGTGCCGTTTTTTACGCTGACAATAAATGCTGTTGAATCAACAATAATTAGCGTATCGTCCATTCCCTTTTCACGTGCGATTCGCACACCTTTGTCGAGCCTCGCAAGGCTGTCCTGGCTGAGTGTGATGCTCCGCTCCTGCACACGTGCGGCCGCATGCTTGGAAAAGGACAAATTGCTGGTTTTGGCAACCTGCTCGTCAAGAATCTTTTTAAACGACTCCTGGCTTTGAGGAGCCTGTTCCTTTTGCGGGGATGCTGGCCGCACCGCCGGCGTACCGGTAACAACCGGCATATACAGCCTGCTTTGCATCAGGTAGCTGTCCATCATCCCACTCCTTTCCCGGGTACTTTAAAACGCTCTAAAATAAAGCGTCTCGGCCGCTTCCTCAGCGCTGCCCGAATCTTCCCCATCCGCATCGTCCTTGTCGGCCGACCCAACGCCGGTTACCTCGTCAAGCGAATACCACTCGCCGTCGATCATCAATTTGTAGCCGTCCTCTGTGGAGATTTCCTCGACAATTCCCGTGATGGTATCGCCATCATGCTTCACGGTTACATTCTTTCCGATCAGTGAGACAAGATATGCTGTCTGGTCGTTTTTATTGTTTGTCGAACCGGAAGATTCAGAATTGTTGATCTCCATGATCTCCGACAGCGAGAACGTCTGGCCATTGACTGTAATCTGGTAGGAATTATCAACAAGCGATACCTTGCTGATCGGCCCAGTTTCCTTAATCAGCGCGCCGCTGACCGCAAATTTGGCGGCTGTGACGTTTGTACCAACGAGCGAAAGCGCATAATTGTTCTTCATGTTTGCGGCTAGCTCCTGCATCTGCGACATCGTCGCAAACTGCGCGAGCTGTGTGACATACTGTGTGTCGTCCACCGGATTCATGAAGTCCTGATTCTGTAGCTGCGCAACCATCAGGCTGAGAAAATCGTCCACGGAAACGCCCATATCGTTCTCATCCTCGAACACGGCGTTCCAGACCTGCCCTGTCTGTGTTGTACTCTGTGTGCTGTTCGTCTTTCCGTCCGAATTCATGATATTATGCATCCATTCGTCGCGAAAGCCGCCCGCGCCTGAAACTGAAGACATAATTCGTCCGACCTCCTTTCATCAAATGTAGACATCCAGATTGTCGTCCTCGACAACCAGCTCCGGCTGCATGGAAATTTCATCGATCGAATCATCCATCCGCGCACCTCTGTGTGATGCATGAGACTGCTCCTGACCGCCGAACTGCTGGTGATGATATCCATCCTCATTGAACGCTGCATACTGCGCGGCAGCCTCTGCGGCCTGCGGCGCCACCGAAATCTGTGTGACCTCGGCCTGCAAGGGACGCAGCGCATTTTGCAGTGCCGCAACTTCATTGCTGATCAGCCTGGCCACCTGCGGGCTTGACGCGAGAATACTCAATGCAATGCTGTTTTCCTTTTGAACCAGCTTGACTGTGATTTCACCAAGGCCATCCGGCTTGAGCTTGACGACAAATTCGTCCCTGTTTGCCGCATAGTTTTCCTGAATGCCCGTTTTCAACTGCTCCAAAATATTACGGGCCTCCGGCTGCGGCGCCTGCTCTGCCTTTTGGACATTGACAGCCGGTTCAAACCGACGCGCATCCACCTGGGCCTGCAAAGCATCCACATCGATCGGCTCGGACATGCGTTCGCTCGCCGTACTCGCCAGCTTTTGGCGCGCCTCATAGATCGCGCTTTGGAAATTTCCGCGGCCCTGCATAAGCGACATATCCGCGCTCTTGCCATCCTGCGGCTGTCCCATCGCCCGGCGTGTTTCTGAAACGACCTCAAAGACAACCGGCTCCTCCTGCTCGCCCTTGGGCTGCTCCTGCTGCACCGGCGCAGGAATCAGCATATTCTGCCGGCCGACATTTCCGGCCGCAGCAGCCTGCTCCGGCGTCAGCTCAATACCCATCTGGCTCAACAGCTCCTGTGCCTGGGGATTTCCTGAAAGCAACAGCTCCGCCATCATCTGCATAGCAAGATTTGTGCCTTCCTCCTCATCCTGCTTTTGAACCGCGTCCATCTGCTGCATCAGCATCGCAAAATTTTCTTCATCTCCGGCTCCGCCGAGCAATTGCTGGATCAGCGCCGCAAACGCGTCGGAGCCGGCCGCCTGCTGTCCAAACAGCTCCCGCAGCCCTTTGACCGCACTGCTGTTTGTCATGACTGCATCCTGTATTGCCAATTGATTCATCTTGTTTTCACCTCCTTTCAGTGGATTTTATACGTTTATTCCTGCGCCTGCGACTGGGTCACAATGCGCCGTGACGAGACGAATTCCTCGATTTCAAGCTCCTCCGCCTTCATCACCATCTTCCTATATTCTTCAAGCTGCTTATCCTGGAGTTTATCCAGCTTTGAAACCTCCTGTGTCGCCTGTACAACCACCTGTACCTGACGCTTGACTTCCAGCTTTGCCAGTGCCTGTTCCTTTTTAAGCTGCTCGATCTGGCGGCGAATATTGGTCCTTTGCGACTCATACGACAACAATTGGAACGCTGTAATTCCACGCTCCTGCTCCTGCCGCATCGTCACTGAAATTTTATCAAGCTCCCGCAGCAGCGATTCAATATGGTCATCAATCTCCTGCTTTTTTTTGCGCAGCAGCGCAAGCTTATTTTTTTCCTCGTCCAACAGCTGGTCCTTATAATCGAGCATCCGGCCCAAAGTGAATTTGAATTTCTTCATTTTCACATATCCTCCTTCACTCAATCACTCCGACTGCACAAGCCTACTTTATAATATCCAACATCATCTGGATAGTATCGTTAAAATCGACTTTGACATCGACAGCCTGCTGGAGCAGCTTGTTGATCTGATCAATATGGCGCATCGCCTCGTCAAGCTCCGGGTTGCTGCCGCCTTTATAGGCGCCAATGGAAATCAGGTCCTGATTTTCCTGATAAATTGAAAGCATGGCGCGCAGCCTGCCTGCCGCGAAATTATGCTCTGGTGTGGCAATGCCGGCCATCAAGCGACTGATACTCGCAAGTACGTCGATGGCCGGATAATGGTTCTTCATGGCAACCTTGCGCGACAGAACAATATGTCCATCCACAATACCGCGCACGGTATCTGAAATTGGTTCGTTTGTATCGTCACCCTCGACGAGCACCGTATAAATGCCCGTGATGGAACCGTGCTCGAAGTTTCCGGAACGTTCGAGAAGCTTGGGAAGCGCCGAATAAATTGAAGGCGTATAACCGCGTGCGACCGGCGGCTCTCCAACGCTCAATCCGATTTCACGCTGCGCCATGCAAAAGCGCGTCAATGAATCCATCATCAGGAGCACGTCCTTGCCCTGATCGCGGAAATATTCCGCAATCGCGGTCGCGGTCAACGCACATTTGGAACGCATCATCGCAGGCGTGTCGGATGTTGCGACAACAAGCACCGAACGCTTGACGCCTTCCGGACCCAGGTCGCGGTTGATAAACTCGACAACCTCGCGGCCGCGTTCCCCCACCAGGGCGATAACATTGACATCCGCCTTGATATTGCGGGCGATCATACCCATCAATGTGCTTTTTCCAACGCCGCTTCCTGCGAAAATCCCCATCCTCTGGCCTTTTCCGATTGTCAAAAGGCCATCGATTGCTTTAATTCCAATTTCAATCACATCAGTAATCGGCGGACGGTCCATAGGGTTGGAATACGTTCCGTTGATTGAATAACTCTCGCCCGATTGAAATGCAGGCCCACCGTCGATTGGATTACCCATCGCATCAACCGTGCGGCCGATCAGCTCATCACTCATGCGGAGCGTCAGGCTTTGGCCTGTCGGGATCACTACGCTGCCAAAGCCGATTCCTGTAACGTCCTGATATGGCATAAGCTGTACAGAATTTCCCTTGAGTCCGACCGCTTCGGCAAGAATGCTGTTGTTTGCGTCAATCTGGATGTTGCAGACATCACCGATATTGCATGTAACGCCTGTCGCCTCCACCATCATACCGACGATTTTTTCAACCTTTCCATAATGCGCATATAAATCGTTTAACCTGATCGCTCTGCGATAAGGTGCAATATCCACCACTCCAGCCAAAGCCCCACCTCCCCGGTTCGTTATTTAATCTGTCCGAACAGCTCCCGTACATTTTCGATCTGCACAGGAACAGATGCGTCAATAACCTCCTCCGGTGTATGCAATACACAGGCGCCCACCGGCGCGTCAACTGCCATCACGTCCACGCGCGGCCCTCCGGCCGCCTGCTGTGCAAATTCCGTTTCGAGGCGCTCAATCAATCCCTGCATCTTATCTGAAACTTCAACAGAAATCCAATCCGCGTTCTTAACGGAGGAAACAGCCTGGTGCACAAGCTCAATCATTTCGCTGTCATCACGCACAATGCGCATGTTGAGCACCTTTTCAGCAATGTCCACAGCCAGCATGCTCAATCCGTCGCTGTATTTCTGAATAAATTGGCGCTGGCGAAGCTGAAGATCATCAAGCAGGCTGGAAACCTGCTGCAAACAATCGTCGATGCTTGCCTTCATCTGCTCATAGGCTGTTTCCCGTCCCTCCTTCGCTGCCTGCTCTTTCAAGAAAGCAGCGTCGGCACGCGCCTTTTCAAGCATTTCATCACGTTCCTGACGGGCACGGCGAAGAATTTTCTGCGAAATTTCTTCCGCATTTTCGCGGGCGCGCCGGATAGAAAGAAGCTCCGCCTCCTGTTCGGCAGTATGAACCGTTTCCTTCTCAATTGTCTCCTGCGCCAGCTCCGGCGCCAATGCTTCGGGATTGTCCTGGTCCGGCGGGTCAACCGGCTTTGGCTTTGGCGGCGCGGGCATATCTGCAATCAGCACAACGTCGTCAGAACAGACGGCATTACCCGGCTTAATCACCTTAAGCAATGATCTCATCGTCCTTTCCGCGGGCGATGACAATCTCACCGCTCTCCTCAAGCTGACGGATCACGCCGACAATCTTCTGCTGCGCTTCCTCAACATCACGCATCCTGATATTATGCAGGTACTGGATATCGGTTTCGATGGTTTCGCGCATTCTCGAAGACATATTGCGCAGAATAACCTCCTTGACCTCCTCGTTCGAGGCTTTGAGCGCAATCGCCAGATCCTTTGTATCGACCTCGCGGATGAAACGCTGTACAGCCATGCTGTCGAGATTTGCGATGTCTTCGAACACAAACATCAGCTTGCGGATCTCCTCGGCAAGCTCCGGATCGTTTTCGGACAACTCGTCAAAGACATACTTTTCCGTGCTGCGGTCGACATGATTCATGATGTCCGCAATGTAAGGCACGCCGCCGACCTCCATCTGATCGGTGGAAATAATCGAGGCAAAGCGTTTCTGCAAGGTTTCCTCAACAATAGCGACAATTCCAGGCATTACACCGCCCAGATCTGCGATGCGCTTAATGACATTGATCTGGAGATGCTTGGGCAGCTCGGCGATGATCATTGAAGCCTGGTCGGAACGCGCATAGGAGAGCACCAGCGCAATCGTCTGCGGATGTTCATTTTGCAGGATCATCTGAAGACTCTTATAGTCCGCCTTGCGGATAAATTCAAACGCCTGTGTTTTCAGGGACTTAGAAATGCGTGCCATGAACGAAGCGGCCTGCTCCGGCCCAAACGCCTTCTCAAGGACATCGCGGGCATAAATGGTGCCGCCCTCGTTGATAACCTTCTGCGTTACGCACAGCCCATAAAAATCTTCTATGGTTTCCTGCATCTCCTCCTCGGAGAGGCGGTCCATTTTTGCGATTTCGAGGGAAAGCTGTTCAACTTCTTCCTCTTTCAAAAATTTATAAATGTCCGAAGCGCGCTGCGCACCAAGAGAAATGATGATGACTGCCGCACGCTGCAAAGCTGTCAGCTTGCTTTTTGTCGCCAAATCAATCGTCCTCCCTCAACATGGAGCTGATAAGATTCGCCGTAATCTCAGGATTCTGCTCTGCAAACGTGCGCACTTCCTGCATGATCGCGTCTTCCTTGACATTTTTGCTCGCAAGCGCCTCATTCTGAAGCATCAGCTTGTGCTCCGCAATCTCACGTTCCATCTGAGCCTGACGTTCTTTTTCAGCGTCAATCAAGGCCTGCTCGGCAGCATGCACCTTATTCTTTTTGCGCCTGCGCAGGAGCAGAAGGATGATCGGAATCAAAATCAACAACAGGAGCAGCGCCCCCACGCCGATAATTGGCAGGATGCTGTTGCCGGCAGCGCCATCGCCCTCTCCTGCGCCACCTGTCTGCTGTGTCTCAGGCTCAGGGTAGTCAAGATTTGTCACACTGATATTTTCCGGCTGGATGTTGACGCTTTTGGAAATCAGATCGGTCAATTCTTCTTTCTTACGATCATCAAACGCCGAATCATTGACGACAACGCCCACAGTAGCGCTCTTTAAGATAGGCTCGCCTTTTTCAATCTGTGTCAGAACATAGCCGATGTCATAATCAATGCTGTTGCTGTAATCGCTTGTCGTTCCGTCGCCTGCACCCACCTGGTTCGGATATTTTGGAACATCTGTATTATTTTCCTCACCTACAAGGCCCTCGGCAGCGACCTGACCGTTTTGGGAAAATTGCTCCTCAAAATGCGTCATAACGCCCTTGCCAGTATCCTCCGGGGTGAGCTGGCGGGTTTCCGTTTTCATCTTGTCATAGTCAAGCTCCACACGCGCGACAGCCGTTACGCCGTCAACCCCATAGCGCGGGGAAAGGATTCGTATAATATTGTCCTCAATGCCGCGCGCAATTTGCCGCTCAAACTCTAAACGCTTGTCGCTGAACATCGAAGCGCTTTCATCGTCCGCAGCTTCCATCTGCACGCCAGTAGCGGCGTCGACAACCACAACGTTGTCCGCCGTCAAGTTTGGGATAGAATATGCCGCCAGATTTTTAACAGCCTGCACACGCTCAGGCGAAAGCTCCGCTCCCTTACGCATTTTAATCGTAATTGCAGCGGTACTTTCCTCTTTGTTATTCTGATCCCATATGTAATCGCTCGTCTCAGGAATCGAAAAGCTCACATCTGCGCTTTCGATTCCATCTTGTCCCATCAGGATTTGACGCATGCGATCCTCAGCCTGCATTTTCAAAACCTGACGCTGTTCAAATTCCGATTTTGTCCAACCCGAGTTGCTCAAAAAGAAATCATAATTCGGTTCTGACTTCGGATATCCCTGCGCCGCCATTTCAAAAATTGCATTGTCCCAGTCCTCGGTAGGCACTACAACCTGTCCGTCCCTGTTGATTTCAGCCTGCACGCCCATATCCTGCAGCTTTGCGTAAACCTGTTGAGATTCCTCCCTCGTCATATCGGGAAAAAGGACCTGATTGCCTGACGGACGGTTTAGAATCAATGCAACCACCGCAGCGATGACGACAATTCCCGCAGCCGAAGAAGTAAAAATAATCTTTTTCTTCCTGGGAAGTCCCGTCCAAAACGTTTTCACCTTGGTTACGCCATCTTTAATTTTCTCATTCATTCTGCCACATACCCAACTTTTTCATGATCTTGGGGACCGCGCCGGCCCAAAGCAATGAAATTAAGAAATCAAACCTGCATTTGCATAATTTCCTTATATGCGCTCACAGCACGTGTGGTCAGCTGAACAGTCGTTTTTACAGCCGTATCAAGTGCGGCCGAATTTATCATCATCGTATGCAAATCCCCGCCCTGTCCAAGCGCCAAATCAATCGAATCTTTCTCAGACTGCGCCTGACTTCTGCGCAGCTCATCCAAAGACTCCTGCAACAGCGATGCGAAAGGGATACCGGATGCAGAGGAAGCTGTCTTTTGTCCCGCACGCATCTCCTCAAATGTTTCAATTGGCTGAATCGGCGCTATAAACATATAAACCATCCTTTCAGCGACATAAACACAGCGGGCGCCCCTCCTCTAACGGAAGTCCACTCTGTTAATGTCGCCCTCTTTCTCTCTTTCTAAATCTACGACGGATCTGTTACCATATTATGAACGGGCTGTGTTTTTTATCAAAGGCAACTGTCATTTGTCGCAAAATATACAGATTTATACTTGTTACATAAGCAAAAAATTGTATATGCAATTTTTTACAGCTATATGAATTCCCTCAAATTCAATGCAATCGCCTATTCACGACTTTGTAACAAAATATCCACAGTTATACTATATATTTTTAGAAACAAAAAAGCAACCCGTAAAAACTCCATATATACATTTTAGCCCCAAATTTCATGAAAAATTAACAAGATTCTCTTTCATTCGACCCCTTTTTAGAACAGAGGTGTGTTGTTACAGAAAAAATATACAATTTTATATCAAATATCATATATTTACTCATGAAAAATATGCATAGAATGTTGCCAGCAGAAATACCAGAGCCGCCGCGCCTAATTTATAGAACAAACCCAAGGATTATATTACCATTGCTATGTTCAAATAAGGCCGCGACGGCTATTTTTTTGTAAAATGGACTTTCACTATGTTCCACGTGTCCGCAAATTTTGCTTAAATTGTTGGTATATATTGCGAGATTCGGCCTCATATTCAAATCCGAAAAAAGATGGAACCAAATAGGTAAAAATGTAGTCGAGATCTTCACCTCTGCTGAGCGCAATCATCGCCTCAGTAATCATCATGCAATTTAGGAACTTTTGATTTCCAACATTGCTCGATGTAAATATATAATTATGGAGCACATCGCGGATATTATCCGGATTGGATACCTCTATTACCAAAGCGACAGCCTTTCTCAAAAAAGCATCCGGATAGCGGACACGGTCGTTGATCAGCTCATCCATTTTCAGCATCCCATGTTCGCGCGCCGCAAAACACAGCTCCAGCAATTGTTGAACCGTATACAGACACTCACTTTTGGCATCGCGCGTGCACTGGATATGCTGCGCGTAATATTCCGTGTCGATCCCGTTTCTCACAGGCCGAACCCCTTTCACAAATTTATGAACCCCGCCCGGAAAACGGGCGGGGATACAACCGGACTTTTTATTTTGAGCCTGAAATGTGCAATCAGGCAATCAACCCTAAGCCTTCCCTATTTCAAGCGCCTTGAGAGCGAGGGATTTAACGACAGCGAGCGCCGTCAAATTTGCGTCATACGCGTTGGATGCGGCCATCAAATCCACACGCTCCTCAGTCAAATTGACATTTGGATACATGACATAGCCATCCTCATTTGCATCGGGATGTGAGGGGTCATATACCGGTGTAAAATCGCGTTGGCTTTCTACAACCTCGGTCACACGCACCCCGCCGCGCTCGATCCGGTTAGAGGCGTCGGCCAGCGCCGATTGAAAATCAATTGCGCGCTCCTGGAACACAACCTGCTTGCGGCGGTAAGGCTCCCCTTCTGGTGTTCGGGTCGTATTGGAGTTTGCAATGTTTTGCAGAATCGTATCCATACGAAAGCGTTCCGCGGTTAATGCCGATCCCACAATATCCATCGACTTCATGAAAGACATATTTTTTCCTCCTTATTTGGCGGATTGCTCAAGAATATAGTTCATGTTGGTAAACTGACCGCTGATCTTTTGATAAAGATAAAGCGTCTGCACATAATTTTCATACAGCTTCAGGCTCTCGACATCTGAATCGACGTTGTTTCCATCGGGACGCATCGTCGTATCCTCCTGCTCAAAAACGGTCGCTTTAAAATCATACCGGCCGCTCCCGTCCTTGCGTGAGGACTCCTTGAGCACATCCTCAAACTTGACGCTCTTTGCTTTATAACCGGGCGTCTCATAGTTGGCAAGATTGTGCAGGATTATGTTCTGTTCAATCGCCAAACCGTTTAAGCTGCTTCTCATTGCCTGAAAGGCCAAAGAGTCGTAAAACATGCTTATTCCTCCGTTTGTTGATCCGTTGATGTTTTTTCTTTCAGATCAGCATTTACTTTTTTCTCCGTCCCCTCCGGAACCAACTTTGCCATCACCACGAACCGATGCTCATAATCACTTGATCCGTACTTGACTGTACAGGTGGACAAGGTCAGTATCTTATCGGTTTCACCGACCGTCACATCGTAATCGTAAATAGACTGCGCCTTTGCTTCGTTCGCCAGCGCAACAAGCTCGGATCCGGACAAATTTGTTTCAATATAATTCATGTCAACATTTGGATAAAATACCGCAAAGATTTCCCAATCCATAAAATCATCGATGGTAGAAAACTGAATGTAAGGATTCTGCCTTGCGAACTCTGGATCGGTAAATTTAAAAAGCTGTGAAAAGCGCGGGCCATCCGGATTATCCTTGAGATCACTGTGTCCATAAATCACCGTGTTTGGCGAAAGGACCTCACGCGGACCGATAGAACAAGTATAATCCGCAAAATAGCAGCCGTAAATACTCGGCTGATGGCGTTCATCTGTCCGCAGATACGCTGTATTGTCGTGCGCCTGCAAAACACTGTTGCTGATCTGAGTGTTCGGAACAATCAGCCAGCCAACCGTATCCCGATTCTGCTTGATTTCGTAATCGAGCGCCTCAAGCAGATCCATCTCCGTTTCCACCAGCTTGTAAACGCCTAGCTCCGGCTGCGGCAGAGCAACGGCTGTGGATGACGCCGCTGATGCGGCGTCATCCTGCGCCGACGCCGGCGCAGCCTGCTGTTTTTGAATCATTTTTACCAATGTAAAGCCGGTGAATGCCAGAGCGGCTGCAAACAGCAGCACGCCGATTGCAACAAGAAACTTTTTCATTTACACTCCTTTGCGGCACCCGTCGAAGGATTGACCTTGACGATATCCGCCGCGTCATTCAAAAATCCGCCGTCCGGAGCCAATGTGGTTTCACCCACACGCAGTTCAGCGCCGACGATGGAGTGACGCTCCGTCATCACATAGGTCGAAAAATGGTCGATCTTAACCGCGAAGGTGCCCTGTGCGTTTGTCTGAACCGGTCCGTAATAGTCGATTCTATCACGTTCCTCGTTGTAATAATGCCAGTAGATGGTTTCATTACCGTACCGCTTTCCAATGGACATATGCAGGATCGCGGTCGCAGGCAGTGATCCGTGATGCGGGAAGTACGCCATTACAACCCGGCTGGAGGTGAGATCATCATTGCCGCTGCGTGACTCGATGATGTCCCAGATCGCATCCTCCTGTTCATCCGGCGGACTGAACGACATGCGGAAATCGTAAATCTCTGTCGAGGGAATCACGCGGCCTGCAAGATCGGATGCCTTAAATTCCAATGAATAATCGTTGCCCTGGAAAATGATTGTCTTGTCCGGATAATTTTTCAATTCCTCAAAAACGCTTGCTCCAATGCGCGGATACTGGTCAATCATAATGATGATTGTGTCGCCGCTGCCCTCATAATCGACATCCTCTGATTCAAGCGGGGTCAGATTTTTCAGCTTATCCTCCTCATTGCGGTAGATCATGACGGTATATTCCTTCGTCACAGTCTTATCCGGCGATGTAACGACAATGCGCACCTCATTTTCTCCATCCTCAAGCGCCAAGGCGTAATTATTATTGTAATCGCCTATCTTCCTGGTCCCGGCGAAAACCTCATAAGTCGCAAGCCGGTCGTCCGTGCGCGGGATGATATCGACCGAATATGTATCCTCCGTGGCCGTCACCTCATATTCAGTGACTGCCGGCTTGAACTTCGGCGTCATCAACCCATAATTGACCTTGAGGCTGCGCAGATCAGCATTGTTTGTTTTTTCAACCAGGTTCTGATTGTAAAACTCGATCGTGTACGTCATCTTTGTGGTGCCGTCCTGCGCCGTTACCACAATCTCAATCGTTGTATAAATATCGACCAGATCGATCGGATCACTTGCGACGCCGCTCTGAGCCGCCATTCCATTGATTGTAAGCGTTGCACCCGGATGATTGGTTGTCGCCGTAATGGTTACGGTTGACGACCCCTCCTTGACCGTCGCCTCATAATCAAGCGTTGTCCTGATAAACGGGTCCGGCTGCCAATTCTCGGTGTTGGTCGCCGAAAGCGCTTTCAGATATGCATCATGGCTCGGCTCCTCACGTGTGATCTTGACGATGTACTCTTTATAAGAAGGCGGGTCAACATAATCGTAATTTTCCGCCTCAACACGGATTGTAAAGGTCGTTGTCGCATCGCCGACCGCATAGGGCAAGTCAAAGTTCTTTGACGCTGTTCCACTATTCACAGTGTACCATCTGGGCGGTATAACGCCTGGCAAAATACTGTCTCGATTGCTCTGGATTTTAATGCGCGCGCCCTCGTGGTTCGCTGTCGGCACAAAGCTAACCTCTCTTGTCTCATAAGGCACGCTGATTTCATACGTCTCAACATCCGGATTGAACGAAATCTTCTTTGTATCAACGCCGTCCTGGTCATTGATTACGAGTGATTTCAGCGTCGCATCGTCGCTCGGTTCGGCGCGCTCCACACGTATACGGTAAACCGAAACATATTCCGACTTGTCGCCGTCAATCACCATCTTGATCAATTCCTGCTCCGTATAACCATATGCCATTTCGGATCCGACAACAATCCAGATTTCATCGTGGTCGTAAGCCGCCGTAATGAAGTCTACCGGAATATCCTTGGAGATCGAACCGTCCGGATTGATATCAACAGTTTTCCACTTCTTGTAATCGCTCTGGCCGCGGCGTCCATAAACTGCAAAGATACGGCTGACAGAATCCTCCTGCGGTTTGACCGACGCCCTGATTTTTGACGTTGAAAACGGAACGCGCAGGGTGTAATCGCTCTGAGCCGCTGTAAAGGCCGGTGAAAGCGTCAACTGTTTATCGTCAGTATCATATACCTTCAACTCTGTCAGCGTCGATACATCGCTTGGATCGCGCCGGCGTATCTGCACGGTGTATTCGCGGTCGGGTTTCGTAAAATCGGGCTGCTTATTTGCCGAACGGTCAATGCTCTGCTCAGAAACAACCTTGACCTTCAGCACATACACGCCCTGGTCGTTCGGCGTCATTTTACTGAGCCTGATCCATTCCGGATCGCCAAACAAAACCTTATTTTCCAGCTTTGGATCGCACTGAACGGCGGCATTTGGGTCAGTTGTCGGTACCTTCACACGCAGCCAGTCCGTCTTATACGGCACTTCGATCATATAGCCGTCCATCTGGAGAGGGTTAAAGTCCTTCAGATAGTTGTTTTTCATATCGGTGTCGCTCTCATCGTAAATCTCGATGTTGGAGAGCGTTGCATCGGTGCTGGCCGGAGTCCGCGTCACCTGGAGCGTATATGTCTTTGTAAAATTTGGATTCTGCGCCGTCACCGTCACTTCAATGTAAACCGGGACATTCTCGGTTAACGGAATCTTATCTGTCGGCTTGCCGGCCTCCACCTTTTCCGGATTGTCCTCCGTACCATAAACCGGCGTCAATCCGCCATCCCGGTGATAGGCGTAATAGGCGATCATCTTGTTGGCCGCGTCGTCGTTGCGGAACGCTTCCAACGTAATCGATTCCGTCTTGAACGGCACCTTAATTTCAAACGGCTGTGTCGCCTCCGGAGTGAAGCCGAAATCGATCGACTGACCCTTCGGATCCTTCATAACAAGCGACGAAAGCGTCGCATCCTCGCTTGGGGAGGTATCGACGACCGTAATTGTCACACGGGGCTTGTAATCCAATTCCACAGGATTACCCTTTGAATCCTCTACAAAAAAGCGAAATGTCAGCGTTACAGTTCCCGGTTTTGCCGCATTAATCTGAACGGGGATATTAACCGCTGTATCCTTGTTGCTGATTGACGGGTTATTAAATTCGCTGCCAAACGTATAATCCTGAATACCGCTGGTTGTATTCAATTGTACTGTGACCGCATCCGTGCTGCCAGACGCATCAATGATCATATACTTTGCCCAGCTTTGGCGCGCACCCATGCTGGCGGTGATTTCATAACGGTACGGACTCTGCGGGTTCTTGTACCCGATGACGCCGCCCTTGTAGACGTCCATCTTGAGCTGCGTGCCGTTGTTGTTAAGCTCCGTATTCATGGGGATCTTATTGGCGTCATCGTTGACGCCGCTGCTCAGATCATCTTTATTGAGCCATTGGGCTGTCAACGTCGCTACTGGCGGATCTCCAGTGCCGCGGATGACAATATCAATCTCCTGCTGAGCGGATTTCGTTTCCTTGCCGTTTCGATCCTTGAAGGTTACTGTATAAAGAAGCTTACCCTTTACATCGGTTATTTCGCGCTCAATGGTCGCGCCGATCCACTCATTGTTGCTCTCGCCAATATGGACATTATCCTGATAGGCGGAATCGTCGGCCTTCCAGTCCCATGAAATTGTAAATTTGTCGTTATATTGATTTTGATAATTGCGCAGCGAAAAATCAGTCGTGATCCAATTCAACGCATCACCCGGATCGAGCTTGATAAATTTTTCATCGTTGCGGTTGGCGCTGATTTTGATATCGTTGGCAATTTCCTCCACTGCCGCCGTTGCCTTGATGACCGTCAACAGCAGTGTATTCGATTTTGGCAAATCCAGATAAAATGTGATTTCCTCATCCTTCTGAATAACGTCGTTCATCGTCTTGACAGGCGGCAGTCCATTGTCGAGCAATTCGTCGTCCGCATATGGCGTACCGTCCTCTTTTAAATAAAAGTTATTTGTACCGGCCGAATTCTGTTTATCCGGTGTAACGAAATACTCATATACCTTGGATGGCGTAATTGTAAAGGTCAAATCATCCAGCCTGCCTGCCGTACTTGCCGGCGGATGGATTTCAACGATCAAATCGCCATTATCTGCCCTTCTGGAACCCACCGTGCCGCCGTTATATCCATACAGACCGTTTTCCGCGCCGCCGTTTGAAAGAAACTCCGGCGCTGTAACAGTAAATGTAGCTCCGCCCTGGGACTTTCCATTTGCGACAATTTCACCCTGGGTTGCTTTTATGGTCAATTCGCCGTACTGCATAATCCGTTCCGGGTCGACCGTTGCGTCAATCTTGGTACGGTCAGCGCCATTGATTTTCTCAAGCGCCTTGCCCTGTCCCTTGATCGCATAATAGTTGCCCGTTATCATTACCGTCTGCTTCTCAATCGTTGGAAAACTATCCGATACATCCAGGCGGCGTGTATTTCCAGTTCCCGTGATCACTATATCATCGCCCTGAGGCGCTGTTCCGTCTGTCGAATCATAATTGAAGCTGGTTTCCTTGTTTTCCTCATACCCAGATTTAATGGAAACCGACAGATCGACCGAACCGCCTGAAACAACCGTTGTGCGTTCTGGATGGTCCTTATCATCGTCCCATGATTTCTTTATAAAACCAAGCGTCGCAGCCTCAACATCGCTTGAAGCGCGCGCATTCGTTGTAAACGGCGCGGCCAGCAGCGCCACATCGGCGACATTTGCCGCCATCATCGCAGCCGCCAAACAAAACGCCGTGAATCTTTTCCAGACCATATGCATCCCTCACAGCCAGCCGCCGAAGCAGCCGGGAAATCGAATAGATTTTAAACATAGCCTTATAAATTATTTTATCGACCGATTTCTCAAAAAATAAAGCAGCTTCCGAAAGAAAAAATGTCCGCGGCTTTTTAGCCGCGGACATTCTCACAGTTTATTTGCTCCGCGCATTACGGTCCGCCTGAACAAACGTATCCCGCAAGTCCTCAATCATAGGAATGATTTCGTCAAGCATCGCCGCATCCTTCTTTAGATTGGCCTGCACGGTCCGCTCGATAAAAAAATCATACAAAGCATCCAAGTTCCCAGAAATTTCATATTTAAAATCAAGCGTCGATTTTAAATAGAATAAGATACGCTGCGCTTTTTGCAATGCATTGTTGACGCCGCTTAGGTCCTTTTCTGTGAGACAAATCTTTGCGCCGCTCATCTGTTTGATGACCTCGTCGTAAAGCTTCGTCAACATTTCGCCCTGCGTCATCGTCATAACAGACTGCCTTTGATATTGCTGGTATGGATTGACCGGCATTTGATTCACCTCATTGATTTTGCAGCATTAATAGCCGAACTGCTGTGCCAACCATGAACTTTGCGAACTCATCTGTTGGATCATGCTCTCCATCGCGTTGAACTTATTCCAGTATCTGGTCTTTTCCTGTTCATACGCAGCCTTCAAATCTTTAATCTTCTGGTCTATCTGCTGGATTGTATTATACAGAGTATTATCCTTATCGGACGCTGTTTCAGCGTAACCGGCGATTTCCACCAGCGAGCCTCTGCTGTTGCCGCTGACAAAGCTGGTGCTTGCTGTATTTGTAAGAATTTTATCGAGCTGGCTTGCAAGACCCTGCTCACCCGTAAACAAAGCGACCACGCCGTCCGGATTGCTCTCAATAGCTGCGCGAAGCGTCGCTTCACCGTCCGCATCCATAACCAGCTTGCCTTTTGTCTCCCACTCGCCAGTTTCGATACCGAGATCGTAAATCGCAAACGGACTGCCGGCCGGACGCTGATAGATCGCACTGCGCATCTGCTGAAGGAAGGTCGAAATTGTGCTGTCATTGCGCAGCAAGCCCTTTTTGGCCTTCTCCTCCCAAAGCTCGATCTCCTTCTCGCTCATTTCCTTTTTCTGCGCGTCGGTCAAAGGAGCATACTCACGGTAATCAGTGTCCTCCTCGATCAGCGAATTGAGCTTATCAATCAGTGCATTGTAATCCTCAATGAAAGATTTGACACCGTCAACGATCTGATCTGTATTGCGTGAAACCGTAATCGTTTCCGTCTTATCAGTCGTTCCGGTCAATGTAATATTCAGGCCGTTAAATTCAAAGGTATTGCTGCTGCGCTCGATTTCAACGCCGTCAACCGTCGCCTTCGCATTTTTGCCGGCGGTAAAGGTATATCCCCCCGCATCCGGCTTGGAAGGATCGGCGGGCGCTTTTCCGAAGATCGCCTCGGACAACGCGGTGTTGCCCAGCTTGATATCGAACGCTGCGCCTGTGCTGTTGGCTGTCAGCGTGAAGCGGTCCGCCTCAGCCTGATACGTCATCGTCACGCCTGCGCCGCTCGCATTCACTTTTCGGATCATATCGCCAACGGTCATATCCTCAGTGATGGTGATGGTTTTGCCGTTGATCTCAAGCTGCGCCTTGCCGTCAACAAAGGCGTTGCCGAAATACATCTTGACCGATCCGCCAAGCCCGATGCGGTTGCTCTCGCCGTTGAGGACGCCAAGGAGGTCCTCTGTCGCGTTCGTTCCAGAGAGCATGATCGAACTGCCCTTCATCGCGCTGACATCGAAACTGAAAGCGCCGGTTGCCGGATCATCGATCTTCATAATGGCGTTTCCTTTGCCAAAAGCCGCGTCCATCTGCGCATTGGCCTGAGCCGCAAACGCCTGATACTGCTCCGCCTTCGTTCCCTTTGACAAGACCTCTGTCATATCAATATTAAGCGTCGTCTTGCTGCCATTAAAGGTTACATCGACAGAAAAATAATTTCCTGTCGCAATCGGCTGCGAAGACTCCAGCTTCATGCCTTTTTTGCCATCCGCGCCCGTATAAACCTCCGCGCTTGCATTGGCGTTCAAGCCCAGGATTTTCAAGCCGGCTGCGCTTGAAGAACTGGATACAGTGATCGAATCGCCGACGCCATTGTCGTCATCCCAAGTTGAGCTGGTGATTACAATCTCGCCGTCGTTGCCGACCTCCGCTTTGATTTTATCAAAGCCCTGCGCGGCGAATGCCTCCGTCAGCCGGTCTGCAATCTGCTGCTGCGTGGCCGGCGGCGTCTTGAAGGTACCGTCGTCATTGACAAACAAGTCCTTAAAATCGACTTTAACCGTTTTATTATTGACTACAAAAGTCACATCGCGCGCCTGGCCCGCAACCTGCTTTTGAATCGCGTCAAGGTTGATTTCACCGGACAGCTTGCGCGTGCCGGAAGCCGAGGAAAGCTTCGCCGCTTCAGCAAGCTGTGAAACCGCGATCGACGTGCTGCCAACCGTCGCACCGCTTGACGCACTGACCTTAAAGGCGCTTGAAGACGAAACCGCGTTCATCGCATTGAAAAACGTGCTGCTCAAGAAATTTGTGCTCGATGAGCTTCCAAAATATTTGTTTTGGAACGTATTCATCTGCGTGATGATTTCGCGGTAAATCTCCTGTTTCCAAACTGTCTGTTGGCGCAGGGCATTCTGCTTATCAATTTTGGCCTGTGTGCCGGAAAGCAAAGCCTCGACCATGCTTTCAGTATCCATACCGGACGCAAGACCAGAAAAGCCCTTGTTGCTGCTCGCATTATTTACATAGGTGCTGCTGCTTGAAGAACTTATATTCATAATGAAGCCTCCGTTGCTAAAATCTCTCTAACATAATTGTCGTACAAAACGCCGGAAACTAAAGGAGATATCCGAAAAAGTCGTCCAAAAAGTAGAGATTATGCAGCTATATTTTGGGCCTGCCGATGTTTATGCGGATCCAAAGCGGCCGGGACGCGGAGCCGCTCCGCCCACCATGGCGCTGTAATATTTGGCAGCCTGGGCATTTTGTCCACGGTTGTTCGACTTGATCTGCTCCATTGCCATATCGCGCTCCTGCTCCAAGCGCATCTGAATCTGAAGATCAATGTCCGGCAGCCGGCCTGCTATGGCCCGGATCTGCATCGCACAATCAAAAACCGGCTTCCATTCCTCCGGCAGCTCGCCGCGGCCGCAGACCGCGCGTGCGGCGCGGCAGTAAAGCGGCTGATTGTCACATGCCTCGTCGATCTGTGCGTCCAGGGAGTCAATCCTGTCGATTATCACTGCCCGGCGTTCTAATTTTTCCTCAAGCCCATCCGATTCACACGAGAGCATCTCAAGGCTCGCCTGCTCATACAATGCGAAATAATCCCTTTTCTCCGCCAAGAGATCAATTATACGCAAAACCGCATTTGGAAAAGCGCCCATATTCAACCCTTCTTTTCATAGATTTCATTGCAGGAATCGCGGCTTGTGCTCTATACAAGCCGTCATTTTTGGTGTACAATAATGATAGTTATCGCCCGTTTTTGTTCAAAGATATGCCGGTGCGTCTTTTGAGCAAAGCTGCGGCTTTGATTGTTCAAGGAGGCTTATCAGCGTGAGCTACAACATGTCGAATTCAAGGTTCCCAGCGGTTCTTAAAACGCTTGACGACCAAATCGTTGCCGATACTGGTGTCATCCAGATTTCGATCGAGGATAAAAGCGTCGATTTTAAAAGCGAATTTATTCCGCTTTACAAGCTCGGCGATCAATTGAAAATTGTTAGAATACAGGATGGAATTGAGGTCGTCAGCTATGTCGGCGAGGTCTATCTCTCCTCACAGCATATTCTGCGTCTCGTATCGGTCACAGAAACCGTTCTGCCAGCGGCACGTTCTGTTTTTTCCTACGATGTCGATCTCACCGGAAAATTGATCGCCCGCGTGCTGGACACCTCGCATAAGCGTTTTCTGTTCTTCGGCAAAAAACCGCGTTATCGCGAAACCGTCTTTGACGCCCAAATCCACTCCATCGCCCTGCGCGGCGTAAAATTTACAACGCCTTATATTCTGGAGGACGAGCAAACCATCTCTTTAAATATGCAGGAACCGCGTTTGAAGGATGTCCTGCTTGATGTCAAAAAGGCAATTGATATGGGACAGGAAATGCGCAGCTATCAGTGCGTTATCCGCGATATCGACCGGGAATCCCGTGATAATCTTGAAAATTTCATCGCCAGCCTCAATAATCAAAAGGGGCAGGCATTCCGCTGATTGGAACGGCCGGATACTGCTTAAACCTGATCATTCATCGTCTGTTTAAACAGTACCCCTCCCTCCAAGCAGGCTGCGCACGGCGCCTGGCCCAATGTCGCTGCGGACAGCCTGCTGATTTTCCTCAATTGTCTGAACCAATTCCTTGCGCAGAACCTTTACATCTCCCGGCGCCAAAATGCCGATCCGCACCTTTTCACCGGTCACATCGATAATTTTGATCTCGATCCCGTCGCCAATCACCAGTGATTCGCCGGGTTTTCTTGCAAGCACCAGCAATTATAGCCCTCCTTTCGATCCCATCAGCGGATAGCGAATCGGCAGATCGTCCTCAAGAATTACCTGCGCGGCACTCTTACTCACAGGATTGATTACAATTGGGCTTTTCAAGTTGACGGTGGATTTTTCAAGCGTATCCCGCAGCACGGCAACAAGCCAGAACATCGGCTCGTCCGTTTCGATCAGCTCCGCCACGCGTTTGGGCAAGACGGGATTATATTGTCCAACCACTGTACTCGGATTGACCAGAATAAAACAGACAGATGCATCCTCAACCGATTGAAGCCAGGCAAAATCAGGCCCTATGGATTCCTCTGTCAGCACAGCAAAACGACTGTAATCCTTGAATCCAAAAATTGGCTCTGTAAATGTGATTACATCATCTTCGCTGATTTCAACCTCGCCAAAATCCCTTGTCAATATTTTCAGCATAAACGGTTTACACCTCCATCAATATGATAACGAAAACAAGCAGCCCGGTAAATGGGAAACATTCCCTGGCTGCTTGTTTTTGCGGATACCCTATTCTTCAACATAACCGGGCGCCGCACTGGGCGGAACATATGTTGGTTCGCCCAAGTATTCGATCGTTACTTTGGGATATTGCAAAATCTCCATCTGGAACTTTCCCGGAATATAATTCATAACATTCTGCGCAATCTGCCATTCCGTCTGAACAGAACCGGGATCATAGTTGATGTTGATCTGCGCGGGGTCCCAGGAGATTTCCGTACCCTCTGAAGGAATATACGTTGTGTAAGTCGTGCAGTCAGCGGCCTGCAGCATCTTCTGTCGGACAATCTGCCCAATTGTCACGCCGTCATCGATCCGCTGCATCTGGTTGCCCGTCTGCACATTCTCTCCGATCACTTCATACGCGGCCTGCTGCCCCTGCTGCGCCCACACCTGCTTCCAAGAGGCGATCGACCGCAGATTCAAACTGGCGCGCATTTCAGTGGTGTCGAGCCGTACCTCGATATCCTTCGTACGGATGCGCATTTGGGAAGGCGTGCGTTTTACCGTTCCCTGCGGGTTCTTCGGCACATTCATCTCCAGCCGCGCCGCCTCTGTATGAATTTCATATTTTAACGGCTGGCTTGTAATGTTAATTAACTGCACAAAAACACCTCCTTTCCCAATTCATTTAACTCTCTCAACTCCGGTGAAAACCTAGAAAAACCCGCCTTAACTCAGAAAATCAAGCAACGAGGTCGGCAGCAGCATTGTTCCAAGCTGCAGCACAGCCATCCACGTGTATTCACACTGCTTCAGGTCAATCGCCGTATCGAACGGATCGGCCGAAATCAGGTTTGTTTCCGTTGTCGTCAAATTGACAATGTCATTTTCCATACGATCGGCGGAACGATCGAGGAAATTCATGCGCGTGCCCAAATCGACCCGGGAAAAACGCATATCGTCAATAACGGTTTCAAAATGATCAAACAGGTCGCCGGCCTTATCCTGATCAAAATCTGGGTCTGCAAGCACCTTTTCCAGTTCAGACATAATATCATACGCGCTGTTGGGCGACTCAGTCCCATTGGCCCCCGTCACTGACGGGCCAAATCCGAGCACAAGAAGCCCATTGAAATTTGTCTGAAAAGCCGAACGCGGATCGATGCTGCTGTTGTCGTTTACTTTGAGTCCCAAACCGATATCGACATAGATGTTTTCACTGCCCGGCACAATTCCCGCACGGTCATCATATGTGTCGTTCGGAGGCTTTGTCCCCGGTGCCACATAATAATAGGTCTGACGCGCTTCATCATAACGGATATCCTCAACAGGAATACCATTGAAACAGAGCTTGCCAGTGCCGTCATCGGTAAATGGCGCTTCCGCGTTATTCGTGCCTCCAAACAGGAATTTTCCGGCATATTGTGAATTTGCAAACTGTAAAATCTGTTTCTTCAAGCTGCCGATTTCCTTTGCGATCACCTCTCGTGGATCGCCGCCGTTTGTTCCATTGAGCGCCTTTTCCACCTTGTCCCGCGCGCTGACCAAAATGCTGTCGATCGAATCAAGATTCGTATCGATCGTTTTAAACTCCTCACGGAAGTTTTCAATTGTATTTAACTGACGTTCACTCGTCAGGCGCTCCTCCTGAACCTTCATCGCGCGCACGCCCGCCGCCACATTGTCGGAAAGGCGGTTGAATGCAAGCCCGCTCTGGCCTTTCTCCATTGTGGACGCGCGCTTAGTCATCACTGTATTAAGCTGCCGCTTGTAGTTGCGGCTGATTGTACGCTGTGTAATCCTCATATATTTCGTTCAGCTCCTTTGCTTACCGGCCGACAATACCCGTCTTATTGATCAGAACATCGAGCGCCTCATCAAGCGTCGTCATCAGCCTGGAGGCCGCCTGAAGCGATTTCTGATACAGCATCATATTTGCAACTTCCTCATCCATCACAACACCGGAAACCTCATCGCGGCTGTCCTCCGTTGTGTAGAGAAGATTGTTGCTTGACTGAAGGCGGTTCTTATAATAGTTCTGATCCTGCGCAAGCGTCGCGGAATAACCTGTCAGATAATCTTTGAACGTTCCTGTAAACGACTCGCCGCGTCCCTGAAAAACGTTGTCGTCATTTTTGAGTTTGTTATATAGATCCACAACATACTTGTTGTCAAGGCTATCCTTTCGTGCGACAAAATACGACGCGTCAGCATTCCATTCATCCGTAATAGAAATATTATCCGCCGTTACAGGGCCATCCGGGTCGACCACATATTTACCGTTGGCATCCGGCTGGTCGCTGATCGAACCAAGCAGCTTACGATACGGCTGATCCGGATCAAGCACAGGATTACCATCCGCATCGAGTATCAATTCTCCAGCCGCGTCAACCTGATAATTGGGGATGCTGTTATTGGCTACCTCAACGAGCTGATGTGCAAAAATATCCAGCGCATCCTGATAATAACGAACGCCGCGGTATGTCGTTTCGCCCTCCTGGATGATGTTGGGGCCACGGCCATTCAGGAAGTCCGTCGTCGCTTTGAGAATTCCGTCCGTCACCTGGATTTTATCGCCGCTCGACACCCACTTGAGCACAACCGTTCCGTTTGGATTCTCACTCATCTCCATGGCATCGTACTTCGAGCCGTCGAGAATGGTATGTCCATCCATCTCGATTGTGACGGTTCCATCTACATTCGTTGTAACTCCGATTTCGCCATACTGCGCGAGCTGATCGAGCAAATAATTGCGCTCATCAAGCAGCTCATTGGGTCCATAATGCGAATTCTGAAGCACATTACGATCGTTACTGATCACCTCGTTGAGTCCTGAAATCTTCTCAAGAATCTGGTTAAAATTCTCTACCGAAACCTCAAGATCAAATTTCTGCTGCTCCGCGACACGATCCAATTTACCGCTTAAATACTGAAGCGTCTGTGTCATATCCTTAAAAGCGCTGCGCACAAGGGAGGCGTATGTCTCGGAATCGGCCTGCTCCGTGTCTGGCTGAAGCGCGTTTAAGATGCCGTTAAGCATCGCGCCGATGCCGCTGTCACTGTCAGGCTCAAAGTCGCTGATAACCGACTCGAGGTCGCCTAAAATTTTCTGCGCCTGATCATAGTAGCTCGCCTCTGATGTCAGCTCACGAAAACGCGCGTCAAGAAACTTGTCGCGTGTTTGCCCGATCCCAAGGATATCGACGCCCTGACCGGCCGTACCGATCCGATTGCTGCCGTAACGCGACGTATACGGATTGACCCCGACCGCCACTTGTTCCACACGCTGACGCGTATAACCGGCGCTGTCCCAGTTAACAAGGTTCTGTCCTGTGATATCAATGCCCTTTTGGGCAGTCATAATGCCGCGTTTTGCAACATCAAATCCCATAAAAGTAGGTCGTAATGTCGACAAAGCAGATTCCCCTCCACTTAAATTTTTGTTTCAAACAGCGGCGAGCCTGGACCCTCCACTACCTTTTTTTCGGACGTATAGCCGCCCGTGACCTTCCGCTCAGGCGAGTCGGCGTTTTGGCTGAATGCGCGCAGGCTGTCCCTTGCAAAGGATGTGGATTTCGCATTGCGGAAACGGATATCCATCACAGCCGACTCAATACGCATCAACAGCGCATGCAGATAATCGCGGTCCTCCTCGTCGGCGCGCCTGACGATCTCCCGAAAGGAACATCCGCCAAGCCCCGCCTCCTCCTGAAGCTTTTCACGCTGCTTTTCCATAGCGTCCAGGCGCATCAGCGCAGCCTGCTGCTCGGAAATTACATGGTCAACCTTGTGCGCGTCAAAAGACAAAAGCGCCGCATATTTTCCATCCTCCTGATCGGACAGGCCCTCCATAAAATCGGCGTAATCCTCCAGAAAAGCATAAAATATATCGAGTTCTTTCGTCATGAGCACGCTCCTTAAAGGCCAAACCAGCGTTGCATCAGCACGCCGGTCAGCCGGTCAGTCGGAATGTAGTAGGTGCCATTCTGCACACGCTCGCGCAATTGTGCCAGACGCTCCGGAGAGGCCGGCGTATTGATGTCGTCCAAAATGCTCCTGCTCACTTTCTCCGCCTCAAGCTGGCGCGCGCCAGACTGGCTGATCGAAATATGATCTGTGTTTCCGGAAAGCTTTCCCGCGCTTGTCTGGGGATCCTGCGCCGATAAGGCGGACTTATAGCCGGCAAGATTTGTTCTATAAATTCCATGTGCAGCGGCCGGATTGATTTTCATAATATCCCTCGATTCTTTAACCGTTGCCGTAACGGATGGAATAATCATAAACTATTTCCTACTATTTCTTATCGCCCGACTTAGCGAAAACTAAACAATCTTTCCTAAAAAATAAGCACTGCTCAACTATTTTTTTGCGCATCTGTTCACGCGCGGTCCGCCCCTCCATAGCCAGGCCGTTTTGAGCTTATAAAACCGCATATGATTTTCTGTTCCCCGCTTGCCAAGCAGGGGCACGATCAAGTATAATAAAAAAAGCGTGGATTTTACATGCGCAAAAAAAGGAGAAACCCAGGATGAACAAGATCATTTGCGTATCCAATCAAAAGGGCGGTGTTGGAAAAACGACAACGACAAACGCCCTTGCGATGGGCCTGCGGCACAAGGGCTACCGTGTGCTGTGTGTCGATTTCGATCCGCAGGGAAACCTGTCTTTTAGTCTGCGTGCCGACAATCGTGTTGAGCTGCAAAATTCGATCTATCAGGTGCTTAAGGGCGAACTGAAGGCGGTTCAGGCGATCCAGCATACAGAGCTTGCAGACGTGATCACCTCTAATATGATGTTAAGCGGTATCGAGCTGGAGTTTACCGGAAAAGGCCGTGAATTTCTGCTTTCATCCGCGCTTAAATCCGTTGAAAAGCTTTATGATTACATCCTGATCGATTCGCCGCCTGCGCTCGGTGTTCTAACGGTCAACGCTTTTTCTGCATCCAATGTGATCCTGATGCCGGTGTTGTCCGACCTGTATAGCCTGCAGGGGATTGTGCAGCTCAACGAAACCATTGAGCACGTGCGGGCACGCAACAATCCAGGTCTTGTAAACGCAGGTATTCTGCTGACACGTTTCAATCCGCGCGGCCAGATCAACAACGTCATCCGTGAGACAGCCGCCGACATGGCAAAAACCTTTAATATCCCCCTGCTGCGCACGACCATCCGGACCGGCGTCGATTTAACAAAGGCGCAAATCCTGCGCCGCGACATGATCCGCTATGCCCCCAAAAGCAAAGCTGTGCAGGACTATCAGCGGCTGCTTGACGAGTTGTTCGAAAGGGGCGTTTTATAATGGCAAAACCCAAAATGGAATTCGATAAGGATTATATTTATAATCTGATTATGCCAAGCGTGCCTCCCGCCAATGCATCTGAAGCACCCGCGGCAGCTGCGGATATGCCCGCCTCCTCACCCGAGGCCGTACCCGCCCCGTCTGCTGAGGAGGACGAGGACAACCCGATTTCAGATCTGCGCAGCCGCCTTTTTTCGCGCAAAAACAACGGGGTGGCCATCCCGGCGGTCAAGCGCGAATATGCTGTCGTCAATATCATGGAGCTGCTTGTCTCCGACCGGCTGGACAGCGCCTTCTCTAAATTTCACTGCTGCCAGTGCGACAAATGCCGCAAGGATGCGGTGGCCGCCGCACTCAACCTTTTACAGCCGGAATATGTCGTAGCTGAAGCCGACGAAATTGACGCGCTGCGGCGTGAGCATTCCACTAAGGAAGTTTCCGCCGCGCTTGTGAAAGCAATTTTACAGGTGCGCGCTCATCCACGCCACTGACTTCCAAAGAAATTCCTAAAAGCCCTTGAATTGTACACAAACAAGGTATATAATAAGAATCATACAAACGCATTAGATTAGAAGGGAGAAAGAAAAATGGCTTACGTATGGAGCAAGGATCTTGAAACAGGCAATGCAATGATTGATTCACAGCACAAGGAGCTGATTGAAGCAATCAACGCGCTGCTGGCAGCTTGCGCTACTGGCAAGGGCCGTGCGGAGGTCGCAAAAACAACAAAATTCCTATATGATTACACCTCCAAGCATTTTGGTGACGAGGAGGCGCTCCAGCTTCGTTACAAATATCCTGATTACGCCAACCACAAACAGTACCATGAGGGTTTCAAGCGCGTTGTACGGGAGCTTGCCGAACAGTTAAATAAGGAAGGTCCGACCGTCGTGCTTGTTGGTAAGGTGAACAGCAGTATCGCCGGCTGGCTGATCAACCATATCAAGCGTGAGGATGTCAAGGTCGCTGCACATGTCCGTGCGCAGGGCGGCAAATAATACATCTACATACACAAAAAAGGCTGCGGGAAATTCCCGCAGCCTTTTTGTTCTTCCCGTTATGCTTCGCCGGAGGCCGACGATGCTTTCTTAGCTTCCGCGGCCCATTCGTCAAAGCGTTTCATAACCTCGGTGTGGGTCTGCTGACTGATCGAAGGCAGCTTGCCGCCCAATTCGACGCCCGCAGCCTTAAAGCCCTTCTCGACCGCTTCACGCAGCTCCTCGATCTTGGAAGCGTCGCCGCCAGAAAGCGCCTTCGCCATATCCATGATCCGCCCCGCAACCGCATCGACCGAATACTCGCCGCCCTCCGCGATGGACGCGGCGGCTTTCGCGCTCTGCTCTGGGGTAACGAACAGATCCATGCCGAACAAGGTCAGGTTGCTCTGCTGCCCCTGCTTGACGATCATGCTTTTGAGCATGTTCATAAAGCTCTGCGTGCGGTTTTCTTCCGCCGCCATCAGTTGATCGGCCTGAGCCTTGTTCAACTTGTTTTTGCTGTACGTAACCGACTGCTCCGGCTGCGTCCTTTCGAAGGTATCGCGATTGACCGTTGATTCAGCCGCCGCGTTCTCCTGCTGATTGGATACGGCTTCATCAGCCTGCGCGGCAGTCGCCATCGCAGCCGTGTAACGCGCACCGGACAGTCCGACGTTTCCAATATTCATGATACATTTCTCCCCGCGAATCCGCCACAGGCGGATTTGAATCTTTTTTACGCGTTATACAAACATGTTCATCATCATGCCGACAGCATAATAATTAGACATGTTGTATGCGCCCAGACGGTTATACGTGCTCATCATGCTGATGGAATCCATCTGGCTGGACGAGAACGCCGAACTGCCAAACATATTCTGCTGCTTGGCGGCCGAGCCAACCAGGCTGGCGGACGGCGCGTCAAGGCCGCGCTGCGCATCCTGCTTGATTCCACTGGCGACGCGTTCAGCTATGCTGCCCATCAGGCTTGGACTGGCGTCCGTCGCCTTATTAAAGACATCCTGGTCAAAGGACAGCGTACCGTCAGCCTTCACAGTCAGGCCGATCATCGACATGGATGATTCGGAAACCGGCGGCTGAATCATACGCTTCATCTGCTGGAGAACGCCGACGCCCCGATCCTCGTTGGAGCTTAAAAATTTGATTGTGCTGTTGTACGCGTCAACCAGGTCCTGCATTGCGCTGGCGGCCGCGCCGTCGTTGATGCCGGCCTTGATCTGGGCTTTTCCCGTGCCGGCAATGTTGATGCTGACACCGTCGACTTCAACCGCATTGGTGGACGAAGTTCCGCTATACGTTTCACCATCATTTCTCGTAATTGTGAAAATCGCATCGCGGCTCTCAGTCACAGCCTTATCAAGGCCGAGGCTTTCAGCGGCCGTCCCGGAAACGGTAAACTTGTTGTCGCTGCCCGACGCACCCTCAAGCTCAAGGGACGAACGGCCATTTTCCGTGACGACGCGTGCGGTAACACCGGCTCTCGACGCGTTGATCGAATCGGCGAATTTTTGCAGCGCCTCCTGATTGGTCTTTGCGCCGGCGGCGCTCAGACTGAAATCAAAGGTCCCTGCAGCCGTTTTAATCTGCAAACCGCCGCCCATGGACGGCAGTTCCCCGTTGCTGACAAACGACGTGGAACGGTTCACCTGACCCGCGGCCGTCTGCTGAACCGTCAGCTCATAGGAATCGGACTGGCTTTCCAGCTTTCCGGTCACCGTCGCTACCGTGCGGTCTGACGAACCGGCAGCCAGTTTGTCGGTCTTTGGATTGAGAACGCCGTCAGCCGCATCCTTGAGGGCTGTCATTTGTTTCTGATAGTCCTTGAGGAACGCCGCGCTGTCCGCATCAAGCTTGTTTGCCGTCGAACTGGTGACATTCGATACGCCGCTGATCGCAGAAAGCTTGCTGTTGCCGCTGGCTGCGAGCATCGCGCGCATCTGGTTCATCTGCGTATATCCGCTCAGGATCGTATTGCTGAGGGAATACATGCTGTTCTGGATTGGATACATTTTTACACCTCCTTTCGGACAGATGATATGATATGGACAAAAGGGAGCCACCCGGGCGGGCGGCTCCCTTCTTCATAACGGAAAATTGTCAAGCCCCGTTTAGAAAGGGCCGCTTAACTGTTTTATTACTGGAGGAGCTGGAGCACACTCTGCGGCTGCTGATTGGCCTGCGCGAGCATCGCCTGCGCGGACTGCGTCAGAACGTTCATTTTTGTGTACTCCATCATCATCTTGGCCATATCTGTGTCGCGGATACGGCTGTTGGCTGCCTGAATGTTTTCAGACGTGGTATCCAGGTTGTTGATCGTATATTCCAGGCGGTTCTGCGTGGCGCCGAGAACAGCGCGCTGCGCGGAAACCTTGTCGATGCCGGCGCGAATCGTATCGATCGCTGCGGCAGCGCCCTCGCGGCTGGAGATATCAAGCCCGGCAACGCCGATGCCCTTGGAACTCATATCATCAATCGAAACGGTGATCTGGTTGAAGCTGTCAGCCGTGTCGCCGATTTGGAGAACCAGTCCATTCCCGGCCTTACCGTTTTTAGCGTCGCTTTTCCATTCAAAGTTAGTACCATTCACCGTAGGCTTGTAGCCCGTCTCCTTCTCGATCAATGCGGCCATCTTTTCCAAGTCGTCCTCTGCGATCGTACCGGCAGCTTGAACCACAACAGTCACATTGGGGTCAGCGGCAGCCGCCTTATCAGCACTGCTGGCAAACATAAACTTCTTGCCATTGACTGTAAAGACTTGATCACTGACCGGAGCCCCTGACTGGAATGCATCCGTACCTTTAGTTACAGTAGTAGCAGTGGCTTTCTCAGCACCCGCAGCAGCTGGCGCTTCAATCAGAGATATGCTCGGAGCACTTTCACCCTTCACTTTATGGGTCAAAGTAATATCACCAGCATTTTCGGCAGCTGTGAAAGACTTCTTAAGATCTGCATGTTTGTTGATGGCGGCAGCCAAAGCCTTTGCTTGTTCCGTATCACTGGCCTGATTTGTAGTACCAAGCGCACTAACAGACTCACCATTGTATGTAAGAGACTTTCCATCTGCACTGACCTCAAGTGTGATATCAATCACCTTGGCGGTACCATCCTCTGATACAGTCAAGCTGTATGTAAGGCTGTCTCCAGCCTTCAAGTTGTTCTGGGCTGTAAAAGCGGCCTTACCAATCACAGTGTTACCGGCATTCGCAGCAGTTTCAGTCAAGTTGCCCAAGCCGTCCCCATTGATCGCAGGAACACCAGCCGCGCCAGACGTGCCGCCGCCAAGCGAGCCGTCGAGCAGGTTGATGCTGTTGAAGTTTGTCGCCTTGGAAATACGGTCGATTTCCGTCTGAAGCTCCTTGATTTCATCCTGAAGGGACTGCCTGTTCTGATCCGAGTTGATGCCGTTGGCCGCACGGGTCGCCAGCTCGGTCATACGGTTGAGCATGTTGTGGACCTCAGTCAGAGCGCCTTCAGCCGTCTGCACGACTGAAACGCCGTCCTGAGCATTGAGAGAAGCCGTATCAAGGCCCTTGATCTGCGCTTTCATCTTTTCAGAGATCGCCAGACCGGACGCATCGTCGCCGGCACGGTTGATGCGGTAACCGGAGGACAGCTTTTCCAGCGCCTTGCCGACCGACGAGTTGTTCATGCCCAACTGACGCTGCGCATTGACTGCCATGATGTTGCTTCTGACTACCATTCCCATAGTTATACCTCCATGTAATTGGGTGTGCTTCCCACATCCATGTGAAAAGCGTTCGTATAAATTGTTCCTTCTACATCCCCGCGCGCGGCCGTCACGCAGAAACGTTTAAAGGCTGTCTGTGAAGCGGCCGGCCGGCCATCTTGGCCCCGCCGTTTACCCTTCAATCTTTATATTCGTTGTCTTTTCCAAAAACTAAAGCGTATTGGCAAGAATTTTTTCCATTCCGCCGCCTGCATCGATCCCACAACGCAAAAAATAGGAGACGCCGCAGCTGCGGCGTCTCCTGTAAGCGTATCTTACAAAGCGATTTCTAAAAATTACAATCAATATTTATTGTCGCCAAAGAAATCGTTCGCTCCGGCTTCATCCGGAATATGGGAATAGCTGAGCTGCGGCGTGCCGGTGGAAGGAATGCCTTTGATCTGGAACTGCGCAACCAGGCTCTTAAGCATTTGGGCCTGGCTGGACAGCTCCTCGCTGGCAGCGGCGCTCTCCTCCGCCGTGGCGGAATTCGTCTGCACGACCGCAGAAATCTGATCGATCCCCTGTGTGACCTGCTGGACCGCGTTCGACTGGTCGTTGGTCGCGTCGCTAATCTTCTGCACAGCAACCACGATCTTGCTCGCGCTGTCAACCACCTCAAGCAAAGACTGCTGTGTACTGTCAACAAGCTGCGAGCCTTCCTCAACTGCGCTGAGCGAGCCGCTGATCAGAGTGGTGGTGTTCTTGGCTGCCTCGGCACTCTTTGCCGCCAGGTTGCGCACCTCATCCGCAACGACAGCGAAGCCCTTCCCGGCAGCACCGGCGCGAGCCGCTTCAACAGCCGCGTTGAGCGCAAGGATGTTTGTCTGGAACGCGATATCCTCAATGGTCTTGATGATCTTGCTGATCTGCGCGGAGCTGTCGTTGATCTTGCTCATCGCCGCAACCATCTGTGTCATCTTTTCATTGCAGATGTTGACATTGGCGCCTGTGGAAGTAACCATCTCATCGACATCATGCGCATTGTCCGCTGTCTGCATAACCTGATGCGAGATCTCGTTGATCGTCGCAGCCAGCTCCTCAACAGCGCTTGCCTGCTCCGTAGCGCCCTGCGACAACGCCTGCGCACTGCTGGAAACCTGCTCAGAGCCGCTGGAAACCTGCTCGGAGGAACGGTTGATCTGGCCAAGCGTATCGTTAAGAGAATCGAGAATCTGGTTGACAGAGGTGCGGATCGACGCCCAATCGCCGAGGTATTCCATATCGGCGGAAACTGTCAGGTCGCCCTGCGCCATCTTCAAAAGCAGGCTGGTTACATCGTCGATATACTCGGAAAGCGTCTTGGAAACAAAGCGCATGCTGTCCGCAACCTCGCCAAGCTCATCCTTGGATTGATACGTAACCGAGGACTTCATGGCTCCCTTTGTCCAATCTTCCGCAGCCGACTTAATTTCTGCCAGCGGGCGGGTTATATCTTTCGCTAGTTTGATATTGATGAGCACCGTCATAATCAAACTCACCACTGCCATTCCAAGCAAGATGGCAATGCAGATGACACGGACGGTCATGCCGCTTGTATAGTATTCCCCTGCATTCTCTTCCGCATAGCTGATAATGCTGTTCAGCGATGCGTTCAGGTTATTGCATGCGGCCGTATATTCGCCGGTCAGGAGAGCCAGCGCATTTTTATCATCCTGTGCCCTGACATACTGGATCGTCTTTTCGCGCGGCGCTTTTGTCGCCTCCAGAGCCGACTTGAAATTGGAAAGCAACTGCGGGTCGCCATCATATTGCGCTTCAAGCTCCTTGGCGTAAGCAGCCATCTGCGTCGAATTCGACTCGACACCTGCAAGAAGCGACTGGATCTGCGCGTTGTCCGTCACCACATAGGCGTTCCAGATATCGCGCTGGATGGATGTGGTGAGGTTACTGATCTGCAGGGACTCGCGCACAATCGGATATGCATGATTGTAGAAAGATTCCAAACCGTTTGCCACACTGAACAGGCCGATTGTTCCCGCGATAACGGCAACGATATACAATACGATAACGATACCGAAGGAAAGCGTAATCTTCTTACTAACTTTTAGATTCCTAAACAAATATTTTCTCCTCCTCAAGATACGCTGATTTAAAACCTAATTTGCGATACTTCAATTTATTATATTCGACATGTTTTTAGAAAACCAAAGCAAATCCAACATTTTTTTGTTCGGTAAAATGAACCAGACCGCCCCATTCCGGCAGGCACAATTTTTGCAGCTCTGTCCGCTGCATCGCACCGCAGCAGATGCTTACCGCGCGGATACCGGCTCCGCCTCGGCCTGTGCGTCGCCGTCCATATTCTGAGAAAGCAGGCTGTTCCAGATGGAATTAACATATTCAACACATTCAAAATAGATGCGTGTAATGATGTCCATCGGGATCTGAAGCAGCTTCGCATGCCAGGTCATTTCATTCCAATCGGCCTTCTCATAACAAAGCACAAGCTGATACAGCGCGCCGCAGCGGCCTTCCTTTTTAAGCAGAGCCGTTTTGACATAGTCCGAAATCGGCAGTTCGTCGAGCGCCATCTCCAACGGAACCTCCATCAACTGGTCAAGCGTGGAGAACATGCCCATCATGTATGCTTCCGACGGCGAAATGGGAAAATCGCTGATATTCTTTGACAGTTCCATGCAGAAATTGGCGCGCAGGAACGATTGTTTAATCAGCTCGTCGGAGGTGCCGCCGTTGTCGCGTTTAAAGCTCAACAGGTAAATCCACTGTTTGAGCTGTCCAAGACCGAGCACAACAAGCGCCTGCTGTACGGATTTCGCTTGGTTGCGCAGTGCGAAATAGGCGGAATTGACCAGCTTCATCAGCGAAAAGGCCAGCGTGACATCGCGCGAAATGATACGGGCGATCTCATCGATGTCCGGCTCGTCCTTTGTCACAGCGATCATAAGCTGGAAGAAGTTGCTCTGCATATGATCGACGCGGTGCACCTTCGACTGCTTCTGCTCCGCGACATAGGTGCCCTGAAGCATCTCACAGCCAAGCTCTTTTGTCAATGCAAGCGCCTCGGGTGTGTTAACCTTAAAGGCGATCACTTTCTTCTGGAAGCTGTGCGCGATATTGACGATATTGACCAGGCTGGAATTGGTTGGATGCATCTCGTCAATTTCGCCGAAATTGACCTTGATATAGTCGAGCGCGTCCATGATTCCAAAGTAGCGCGGCGAAAACTCAAACCCGGCGCTCGCAATGCTGTAGCCCTGCTTGCGATAACGGTAAATCATCTTTTGCGCGACAGGATGCACAATGGAATTATCCTCGATTTGAATAACGAGGCGCTCGGGGGAGAACATGCGCGGAATATTTTTCATAAGCAGATTAGGCGTAAATGTCAGAAACGCTGTTTTTCCCCCAAGGAACTTTTCATTACTGAGTTCTGTCAGAAACTCCTCAATCGCGTTTGCAACCCGGGAATCACGCTGGTTATATAGCGCCGTTTCATCCTCCTTATATAAGATCTCGTAAGCGGTCACTTTCCCGCTGCTGTCGAGAATCGGCTGCCGGACAATATAGGTTTCCATACATTTCAGCTCCTCACTCTATCTTCTTTAAGCGTAAGCGGCTTACGGCCGCCTTTGGAAACAAAGCAGGCTTTACCCCCAATAGACTTCAATCCGATCGCCGTCATGAATCGGCTCAATATATGAGGCCGCGCGGTCATTGCGCCGGATGACCGGCTCTCCCTGCGGATGATCCGGGTCAATCGCAACATAGTTGAGCACATCAAAAAACAGGTTTGGCGTGCCGTCCGGCTTCGCCGGCAAAAGCACCGGCGAACCGTTGAGAATGATCTGCACCGCACCGTGCCGCTGCGGTACGGCAGGCTCCGGCGGCTGCGGTTTTTCCTCCGCGCGCGAAACCACATGCAGCACGGGCTTCACCGGCTGATTCGGTACAGCCGCGCGCGGCGTCTCACACGTTTCGGACGCCTGCGCCGGCGCGGACAACGGCGGCGCAGAGGGCTGGAACGGCTGCTGCATAGGCGCAGGTTCGTACGCGGCGGATGCAGCCGGCTGCACAACCATGGAATTTGGGGAAACCGGCGGCGGCTCGGCGGCGCCGGCCCCTGCGACCGTGCTCACACGGTCGCCCTCTTTTAAGATGTAATCGGCCGTGCGCCGTGCGCCGTTTACAACAGTCGCCTCAAGCGACCCATCCGTCTGCACGAGCAGGTCGCCAAGGGTGATGATTCGCAAAACATGCACTTTATCCGCTTCATGGATCTCATCCTCCGCCTCAGCCGGCGTGCCATTGATGGTCACATATACGCCCGCACGGACCGTTTCGCCGTTATATTCGATTTCAAGCGGGGCAAAATCCTTCACAGCGCCGCGCGCCAAGGGCCTCGCGTCCGCACCGTTGACCGCCGGTGTGAACCGGACTGAATCGCCGGCTTCAAGCGGCGTTGTAATATTCGCCGCGCGGCCGTTGACTTCGAATTCGGCGAGCGTCGGCACGCCGCCGCGCGCCACCTTCTTCTCACCGTCGAGCGCATAGGTCACGCTGCGGCCGGAGCGCCCCATGATCTGGCCGTACTGATAACCGGCGCGCAGCAGTGCCTCCAGCAAGGTCATCGCGCCCATGCGCATCATACGCACACGCTGGCCGTTGATCACAACCGACAAATTTTCCTGGTCCTGCGCGGACATCGCCGAAATAGCGATGCCAATCGGCGTCGCGTATTCCGCGCTGATGTACTGCGGCTCCGTTTCCACCATCCGCTTCATATAATTGTTACCGCCGATGGCTACCTTTTTTTCATCGATTGAAAGATTCTGTGCCACCAGCCGGCACAGCTCGGGCGTACGGCTGCCGCCTCCCACCATAAAGACCGCCATCGGCGGCGCGCCGTTGATTTCAAGAATCTGCTGCGCAATCGTCTGCGCAAGCTCCTCCACAGCGGGCAAAATCCGCTGGCGCAGTTCCTCCGATGGGATACTGTATTCAAAGCCGAGAATATCGCAGTAGGCAATCAGCTCCTTGCCCTCGCTGAGCATGAATTTCATCTTTTCAGCCATCTGGAAATCGACCAGAAATTCCCGCATCACACGCTCTGTAATCTCATCGCCGGCCATCGTCGCCATCGTATAAGCGCAGACGCTCCCATTATTGGTAATCGCGATATCCGACGTGCCCGCGCCGACATCCACCAGCGCGATATTGAGCAGGCGCAGCTCCTGTGGAATCACCGCGCTGATCGCGGCAATCGGCTCAAGCGTGATGCTCATGATCGTCAGCTCTGTCTGCTGCATGGCCCCATAGAGGCTTTCAACCACCTCGCTCGGCAGAAACGTAGCAATCAGCTCAACCGCCGCCTGCCGGCCGCGATGATTGACGAGCGTTGAAAAGGCATAACCGTCAAGCGTGTATTGAATCACGGAATGGCCGACACAGTAGTATGTCACCCCACCGTCGCCGCCAAGCTCCTCAAGCAGCGCCTGATACGCCTGCTGAATCGCCTTTGACTCCAGCTTAAACAGCTCCTCCTGGCCGACAGGCTTCTTTTCGTCAAGCTCCAGCGCGCAGGCGACGCGCTTTGTTTTCAGCACACGGCCCGCCGCCGCCACATAGACCTCGCTGAGCGTAAAGCCGAGCCGCTGTTCAAGCCGCTGCTTGACCAAACGCGCCACACGGGCAGTCTGCTCAATATCCTCGATCTGTCCGTCGACAACGGCGCGCTCGGCGTGCTCCTGCGTTTCAACGCCGAGAACGCGAAGCATCCCGTTTTCAATTTCGCCGACCACGCCGGTCACGCTGCGCGTGCCGATATCCAGCGCGAAAATAACCCTTTCTTCCCTGCCCCTGTCCTCTGCGTCCGTCACTTCTCCATCGTCCCCCGTTTTCTGCGGATTTCATCCCCCTGTTTTGCGAACAGAAAGCCGCACAGCTTCTGTTCCTCCCACTCGGCCAGCGGATCAAAATCAGCGACATAGGCCATGCTGTTGATCATACGCTGCCCACGTGAAACCGTCGCATAAAGATGCTCCACCTCTATACTGAAAAAGGATGGATCCACCTCGATGCGCTGCTCGGCCACCAATGTCTGCGCGCATTCGAACAGCATGCTGTTCAGGCTGATGCTCTTGATTCGAATTGGGATCGGCCCGTAGAGCTGATCGTCGTAAATTTCATAAATGCGCGCCGGCAGATCCACGCCGACACGAAAAAAACGCTGTCTCTCATATTCAACAAGGCTGACGACTTCGCGCAGAATCAGCCGTTTCGGTTCCCAGTCGTCAATACGCCCGATCAGCACCTCAAAACCGCCTGTCTCGTCATAAATCAGAATCTTCGCATGCTGTCCGCACGCGACCTCAGGCAGCTGCTCCTTGACGCCGGCCACCTCCATCCTGTCGCCGGCCACCCGGTCTATTTTCCCAAACAATATGGGGGCATTGTTCATCTTCTTCAATTCGCAGGCACGGCCTGCAAACAGCTCCAAATTCATCCTGTCCGCTTCCTCCCGGTTTTATTGCGCCGATTGGCCGGAACCGCCGGCAGGCAGTCCCATGGCCGCGCGTCCGGCCGCCGAAATGCCATCCCGGATCTCCTTGGAGGTCTGGAGCAGCTGGCAGTAGATTGCCGCGACAACCTGATAAAGCTCGGGGGGAATGTTGCTGCCAACCTCGAGCATACACATCAGCGATACGGCGCTGTCGTCGCGGAAAACGGGGATCCCCTGCTTTTCCGCCACGTCAATAATGCGCTGCGCCAATTCGCCATAGCCCGAGGCGATTACAATTGGAGCGACATCCTCCTCGGCGTTGTATTTCAGCGCAACGGCCTTGTTCTTTTTAGATCTGGACATCGATACCCGTCCTTTTATATGGGAGTGAACGGAACACGTCCATCAGCGAACGCGCCCGCTCCAGTTTTTCAAAATGCACGTCGCCAAGCCGGAAGTCAAGCGCCTTGAGGCACCCGGCAAGGCTTGAACCCATCCGCGCGTAGCGGTCTACATAGGCCGGCGGGCAGAACAGAGACAGATCGATCGTCTTGTCGCGCACGTACAATTCAAGCTCAAAGCGTCCGATGTCGCTGATCTCGAAAACCAGCAGCATGTGGATCGAGTGGTCGTCCGCTCCGCGTCCGTTCTCCTTATCCTCGCCGCCGTTGTGATTGATCCAGATTTCCGCGAACGACTGCATATCCTCATACTGCACCGGCACCACAAAATGAAGCAGCGGCGTAAAGTTGCACGGGGAGGATAGCAGGCTGCGGATAATGGTTTCGACCTTTTCGGAATTCACAAGCATGATCTCGTCGGTCTGTGACTGCCGGTCGATCAGCTTTGCCAGCGTCTCGACCACCGAGCGGCTGTGCTCCGGGCGGCCGGAAAAGCTCTGCTCAATGTAGCGCAAAAACTGCGTGCGCGCCTGTTCCCCATGGAGCTGCGAAAGCAGCCGCGCCGTCGCCTCGTGGAAAAACAACTCGTTATCGTTAAAGCGCGAGAGATTATAGGTGGCAATGGACAGCACCTTGGCCAGCTTCGGCGAAAACAGAATACTGTTTTCAACCTCCTTGAACAGAGAAAGCATATCTCTTTTCAAATCGTCAAAGTTCTGCGCGGCGTCCGGCGCACGAAAACGCGCCGCCAGCGACGCCAGCCGCGCGGAGAGCGCCTTGCTGCTGTCGAGACTGTCCGAGAGAAACTCCAGGCTGTTCGCGACGGAATGCAGCATTGGTTCACGCATGGAATAACTGTTAAACGCCTTGAGAAAATAAACGGTCGCCTGACGCAGCCCCTCCTGTTTTGGATTTTGTGAGAGCAGCTCGCGCAGAAAATCGAACATCTCGCCCTTAAACGAGGTAGAGGCGTTCTCCTGGCGCATCATCTCGTCGGCAATGTCCTCCGGCGCGACCATCAACTGATCGAAAAGCTGCTGAATCTCTTGTGTCAACGGCTTGTTGTTGACCGGCAACAGCTTAATGAGTTCCTGGAGCAGATAGATGTTTTTCAACGAGCTGGCCGCGACAGACGGATCCTTGAGCAGGTTTAAAAGCAGCGCCGAGGTTTCCTCCTGCTGGTTTAGCCCCGTGTTCTGCCGTAAAATCCCCTCCTGGCCGGCGGGCTTTGTCACGCGCGTGATATTGTGCAGGTCAAACGGCTGTGTAGCTTCCAGCGCCTTCTGTGCGTCGGGCGCCTGCGATTTATTGACCAGCGGTGTTGTGATCCTTAAAATATCCGCCATTTTCCTTCTCCTACCTGGACTGGCCAAACCAAAGGTATTTCCTACTTTGGATCGCTGGCACAATCTTTTCAATATAATTATCGTTCAAAGTTTCAATAACACAAGCAATTGTTCTTTAGTTTTTTTCCAACCTGCCGAATAATAAAGAATAGAGTTATAATATTTTACCGGCGGACGCCTCATAAACAGGGGGAATTACCGCTTGTATGCGGCGCCAGGCTCTAATTTATTCTTTAGGATAGCAGGTGAATTCTATGGCGATTGATCCAAGTATGGAACCCATGTTGGATGTTTTTATCTATGAAACAACCACGCTGCTCGATCAGCTTGACGAAATTCTTCTCGATGCGGAGAAGTCCAAAAGCTTCAGCGAAGATAACATCAACGAAATTTTCCGCATCATGCATACGATCAAAGGCTCCGCCGCGATGATGGATCTCAATGGCATCTCCACGCTGGCGCATTCCGTCGAGGATGTTTTTTTCATCATCCGTGAGGATCCCGCCCGGATGGCCAGCATCAGTGAAGCCATTTTTGATCTTGTTTTCCAGGCGTCCGATTTTTTAAAGGACGAGGTCGAATGCGTTCAGAATACTCATGAAGCCAATAAGGACCCCAGCGCCATCATCGCCGAGCTGGAAAAAATGGCGGCGATTATGAAGGGGGAAGCGCCCGCTCCGACCGCTGCGGGCGTCCCGGCTGCATCCGCAGCCGCCGAAGCAGCGCCGGCGGCCCAGGCGCCCGCCGCTGAGCAGGCCGGCGAAATCTGCCGCATCCGGATCTTTTTTGACGATGACTGCCAGATGGAAAACATCCGCGCATTCATGCTGGTTTCCCAGCTTAAGGATCTGTGCGCCGATCTGACAACCATCCCGGCCAATCCTGAAAACGACGCCTCCTGCTGTACTGAGATTATCAAAAACGGCTTCGAGATGATCTTTAAGCCGCTTGTTCCAATGTCCGAAATTTTCCAGGTCATTGAAAGCTCCGTAAACGTTAAAAATTATACGGTGCTGCACGACGAGCCTGAGCCGCAGTCCCCGGCGCCCGCAGCCGCGGCGAAGCCGGCAGCCGCGCCCGCGAAGCCGGCGGTTTCTGCTTCGAGCGCGCCCAAGCCGTCCGATGCGCTGCCCAAAACAAAGCAGAGCCTTGTCAGCGTTAATCAGGCCAAGCTCGACCAGTTGATGGATCTTGTCGGCGAGCTGGTCACAACAGAGTCGATGGTCGTCAGCAATCCTGACCTGAAGGGGCTGCGTCTGGACAATTTTAACAAATCGACGCGCGAGCTGCACAAGCTCACCGACGAATTACAGGATGTCGTCATGTCCATCCGTATGGTGCCGCTTTCCGGCGTGTTTCAGAAGATGAACCGCATTGTGCGCGACATGAGCAAAAAGCTGGATAAACAGGTCGAGCTTGTCACTGAGGGCGGCGACACGGAGGTTGACAAGACCATCAACGAGGCCATCGGCGATCCGTTTATGCATATGATCCGCAATTCAATGGATCACGGCATCGAGCCGATCGAGGAACGCCGCGCCAAGGGCAAGCCGGACATTGGGCGCATCACGATGATCGCCAAAAACATCGGCAGCGAAATCGTCATCACCATCGCGGACGACGGCGCCGGGCTCAACCCGGAGGTGCTTTTGCGCAAGGCGCGTGAAAACGGCCTGCTGACCAAGCCCGAATCCGAATACACCGAAAAGGAAATTTTTGGTCTGATTATGCTGCCGGGCTTTTCTACCAATAAGGAAGTCACCGAATTTTCCGGGCGCGGCGTCGGTATGGACGTTGTGCGCAAAAATATTGAAAAGGTCGGCGGCACGCTTTCCATCGACAGCGAGCGCGACAAAGGCACCACCTTCATCATCAAGATTCCGCTCACGCTGGCAATCGTGGATGGTATGGAGCTTGAGATTGGCAGCACCATCTACACCCTGCCGATCGCCTCTATTACGCAGTCGTTCAAGATCTATGACAACAGCCAGATCCTGCACAATACCGACGGTACGGAAATGATTATGCTGCGCGGCGAATGCTTCCCATTGATCCGCCTGCACCGCCTGTTCGATGTCGAAACGCAAATCACCGAATTGGGCGACGGAATCGTCATTCTGATCGAAAACGGTACAAGCGCCGCGTGTCTGTTTGCCGACAAGCTGCTTGGAGAACAGCAGGTCGTTGTCAAGCCGTTCCCGACTTTTCTCAATAAATATGCGATCAAGCAAATCGGCCTTTCCGGCTGCACCATTCTCGGAGATGGAAGCATCAGCCTCATTTTGGATGCAAACGCCCTGCTCAACCTGAATAAGGAAAGGAGATAAGCCATGAGTACAGCAAATGCAGCCATAGAAACGGTCGCCGGCACGGCATTGGATGAACTGAGCAACCGTAGCCTGACCTTTTTGATTGGCGACGTTGTTTATGGAATAGAGCTTTCACATGTGATTGAAATCATCAGTATTCAACCAATCACGCCGGTTCCCGCCCTGCCGGCCTATATCAAGGGTATTATCAATCTGCGCGGCAAGGTCGTGCCGGTGATCGACGTTCGCCTGAAATTCAACCAGGAGGAGCGCGCGTATGACGAAAAGACCTGCATCATTGTCACTATGATCCATGACATGCATGTAGGACTGATCGTGGACAGGGTTGCGGAGGTTTTGGACATCGCCCCTGAGAACAGCACGCCTCCGCCGGAATTGGGCTTGAATGCGACTGACAAATATCTAACCTCTATCGCCAAGGTTGGAAACCGCATCATCATGAATATCGACTGTCAAAAGTTTTTTATGGCCGACCTGAACTATTGACAGCTCGTCTTTGAAATCAACAGATTGGAGCCATTAACACATGAACTTGGATCAGACGCAAGCCGGCCTTATCCGCATGACAGACGACGAATTTGTCAAACTAACCAGCTTTGTCAAAAAAAAATACGGGATCGACCTCACTAAAAAGCGGACATTGATCGAAGGGCGTCTCACAAACGAGTTGCGCCACCGTGGTCTGAACCATTTCAGCGACTACTTTGCTATTCTGTTTCGCGATGAATCCGGTGCTGAGATGGTCACGCTTCTCAATAAGCTGACCACCAATCTCTCCTATTTCATGCGTGAAAAGGAACACTTTGATTATTTGCGTACACAGGTCCTCCCTTATTTCGAAAAGACACGCAGCCGTGAGCTGCGTATTTGGAGCGCGGGCTGTTCAACCGGGCAGGAGCCTTACAATACCGCCATGGTGCTTGATGAATACTTCGGAGCGCGCAAAAAAAATTGGGACACACGAATCCTCGCGACCGATATCTCAATGAATGTGCTTACAAAGGCAAAAGCAGGCATCTACAATGTCGAGGATCTGAAAGATGTTCCATCGCAGTGGGTATCGAAATATTTCAAGCGGCTGCCCAATGGACAGTATCAGGTTTGTGATCAAATCCGCGCTGAGGTCATTTTCCGTCCGCTCAACCTGATGGAACCGTTTCCATTCCGCAAGCCGATGGATTTAATTTTTTGCCGCAATGTTATGATCTATTTTGACGCGCCTACCAAACAGCAGCTCGTTCAAAAGTTTTATAACTGTACGGCAAAGGGCGGCTATCTGTTTATTGGCCATTCGGAAAGTATCAGCAGCGGGCCGTCGTCCTCTTACGCGTATATTCAGCCTGCAATTTATCAACGGAAAGGATGACACAGGTGCCGCCCTTCGGAAAAATCAAACTCTTGATTGTCGATGATTCTCTTTTTTTCCGGAAATCACTTGAACGCGGACTATCCAAGGATTCACGGATTGAAATCATCGGTATGGCAGTCGACCCATTCGACGCCATGGAAAAAATCAAACAATTAAATCCGGATGTCGTTACGCTCGACGTTGAAATGCCCAAGCTCAACGGCATTGATTTTCTAAAAAAATTGATGCCTGTCCACCCGCTTCCGGTCGTTGTTGTCAGTTCAGCACCGGTCAGCGCACTCGACGCGCTGGAAGCGGGCGCGGTTGATTTTGTCAAAAAGCCCGAGATCAAATCGTCACAGGACCTTAATAATTTTATTGACGACCTGATTGTCAAAATCAAGATCGCTTCAACCGCCAAAATTCCGACGCGGCGCGTTCCAGCACGTCCAGCTGCCGCGGCATCTGTCCACACTGCCCCGGCCATGCCCGCGCTTTCGCCCGCGTCACAGCGCAGCAATACCAACACGGTTATAGCCATCGGCGCTTCGACCGGCGGGACTGAAGCTATTTTGGCCGTCATCCGCGATCTGCCCCCGACAACACCCGGCATTGTGATCGTACAGCACATGCCCCCTGTCTTTACAAATATGTATGCACAGAGGCTTGACCGCATCTGCCGCATGCACGTCAAGGAGGCTGAAAACAACGACCGTGTTGTGCCGGGGCAGGTCATCATCGGCGCGGGCGGTCTTCAGCTCCGTTTGGCCAAGGATGCACGCGGCTACTATGTCAAGAGCGAGGGCAGCGAAAAAGTCGGGGGGTTCTGCCCGGCTGTCGACGTGCTTTTCAACTCCGTTGCCGAGGCGGCAGGACGCAATGCGATGGGCGTTATCCTGACAGGGATGGGCGCAGATGGCTCCAAGGGGCTTTTGAAAATGCGCAAAGCAGGCGCCTATACGATCGGTCAGGATCAGGAAAGCTGTGTCGTTTATGGAATGCCTATGGTCGCTTTTAATATCGGCGCTGTCCAAAAGCAGTTCCCACTTGACAAAATCGGCGGCGAAATTATGCGTTATCTCAATACGCGGTCCTAGGGGTTCTTTGAAAAATCAAAATTTTTGAGTTTTTCTTTTATTAAACAAGCCTGACGCTTACCGTTTATGTTAAATTAAAAAAGGCGAACAACCCTATGGGTGTTCGCCTTTTTTGCGCTACTAAAAGCCGCTGCGGCACAGGCAGCTATTTTGAAACATCTGCCGCTCTGGCTGCTGTATTGTAAAGCGACTGCCCCACTGTTTGCAGCGCAGCCGGCTAAAGTTTTTTCCAAGGCTTTTTTCAAAAAGACCGGAGAAGCGCCTCCAGCACGTCCTCGACGCGGCGGCAGTGATTCGGGCAAAGCGCGCGGACATCAGGCGCGGCGTTTTCCATGACATATGGATGGCCGACCTCCTCAAGCATTTCGCGGTCGTTGAAGTTGTCGCCAAACGCCATGATTTCATCGCGCGCAAAGCCGAAGCGTTCCTGGAGCACGCGGATTGCTGTGCCCTTGTTCGCGATAGTAAAGTCAATCCATTCAGCGCCCGAAAGCGCCACGCTTATACGATCGCCCCAGCGTTCTGTAAATGCGGGAACAAGCTTTGCAGCACGGCCATTGTGGACAAACGCCGAAATCTTGAGGATATCACGGTCTACTGAAAACAGATCGTCCACAACTGTAACCGTATTTTTCATCGTATAGGTTATAAAATCAGCATATTCCCGGCAATCCCCTGTAAAATAGCTTGTATCCGCCCCTGAAAGCAATACCTCGCAGCCCTCATGCTCAAGAATATTGCTGATGATCGCATCGCACAGCGCACGCGGCACAGGAGATGTAAAAATCGCTTGGTCATGCGACATCACCAATGCCCCGCTTTCGCACACGAACAGAATATCTTTCCACACCTCAGAAAACATGCGCCGCATATTGGGATATTGCCGTCCACTGGCTGCTACAAACAAAATTCCTTTTTCCCGCAGATCTCGGATCAGCTCGAACACAGGCGGCTTTAAAGCTTGCGCGCCGTTTTGCAGGAGCGTCCCATCGAGGTCGCTGGCAACCATTTTGATCATCGGTCCATCCCTCCGTTTGCTGTTTCATATATTATACTAGTATTTGTAAATACAAACAAGCATCCTTCTTTATTTTTATAATTGATAACAAATTTTACCGCTGCGCTTGACAAGACAAGGAGGACAGATTAGAACTGTCCTCCCTTTTTTATTTATTCCTCCCCCGCTTTAAAATTATAAACCGGGCGGATAATCCGTTCGATACGAACCGTTTCACCAATATTGGACACAATATCCTCCATGCGCTTATAAGCCATCGGGCATTCATCCAACGTCGCTTTTCCGACAGAGGTTGTATAAATTCCATCCATTTGATGCTTAAACTCTGATACCGTGAAGCTTTGTTTTGCCTGCGACCGGCTCATCAGCCTGCCCGCGCCGTGCGGCGCGGAACAATTCCAATCCTCATTGCCGCGTCCGATACAGATCAGGCTGCCGTCGCGCATATTGATTGGGATCAGCAGGCGTTCGCCAGCCTTTGCGGAAACAGCTCCTTTGCGGAGTACCATTGCATCGGTATCAATATAATTGTGAATCGTCGTAAAACTATCCTGTGCGTGCAGCCCCATCCCCTTCAGAATATCGTCGGCTATTGCACGGCGGTTGAGCACAGCAAATCGCTGGATAATTCGCATGTCATGGATATACTGTTCAAACAACTCACCTTCAGCATAGGCCAGCGGCTTTGGGATCGACGTCTGTTTTGTATTTTTCAGCTTCCTGATCGCCTTTTGAATTTCCTTATCGCGCCCCTCTGATTTAAGCTTTGCGATTAGGGCGGCCTCATCGGATTTGCTGCTTTTATTGAGCCTTTGGTAAGCCTCGTTCTGATACCAGGCCGCAACCTCCAGCCCCAAGTGCCGGCTGCCTGAATGGATCACAAGATACAAGCCGCCTTCATCATCGCGGTCCACCTCAATAAAATGATTGCCACCACCGAGCGTCCCAAGGCTTTTCTCCGCACGCAGCGGGTTGATCTGGCGGTAACAGTAAAGCTCCGTCAGGTCGATTTCATCAAAATAACGGTGCGCCTTTTCGCGGATAGAAAATCCCGATGGAATTTTCGCTCTAATCAGTTTATCGAGCTTTTGAAGCTCCAAATGTTGTTCCCGCAGATGCACCGTTTCCATCCCACATCCAATGTCGACACCCACAAGATTTGGCACGACCTTGTCGGTAATCGTCATGGTTGTCCCGACAGTGCACCCCGCGCCCGCATGAATATCGGGCATCATGCGGATGCGGCTTTTGGCTGTAAAAGGCTGGTTGCACAGCTCAATCACCTGCGCGACCGATGCTTTGTCAACCACATCGGTAAAAATCTTTGCGCTGTTGTATTTTCCTTTAACCTCCAACATAGGGCGGCTGCCCTCCTTTTCCTTCATCATCATTCACCAACCAATTCCCTGACTGGCCGGCTTTTATCACAATATTACTATTTGTATATAATATAACCAACCAAGCCCTCACCAATCCAGGTGAAAGCCAAGCTCATGTACAGGCGTCTATTGGTTATACCGGCTGTCTCTACAGGGCAGAAAATATGCAAAAACAAAAACACCGGACGCGGACAGTGATGCCGCGGCCGGTGTTTCCAAAATGCGAAGTATATACAAGGGGACACAATCAGCCCGTCATCCGGGTTTTTGGGGGTCTGCCCTTACAGCGCATGGATATACAAACCGAATCCTGCATCACAAGAAGCCCGCAACAATGAGCATCATTGCGCAGTCCAAAACTGTTTTGCCTGATATACATAATCGCTGTCATAGCAGTCCCCTCCGTTCCCTCAGAATTTATTTTGTGCCGATGGCAATATTATACCAGTTGTAATATGCGTTGTCAATAGGAAATTTCCAATTTATTTTCCAGCCTTCACACCTGTTAAATCCCAGATTTAACCGCGCTTACAGTGTGCCCTGCCTGTACTCCCGGTATTTTCGTTACGGCTGTGCCGCTTCGACGAACTGCATATCGACCAGTTCATCATAGTCATACGTCCCCTCATAAACCTTTGATTGGATCAATACATCCATATCTGTGTCGACCGCCTGACGTGAAATGAAACCGTCCGGACTCCACAGGTCATCAGCATACGCACGGTCAAGCGAAGCCTTGAGCGCCTCGTCGCTGAGCGTCGGAAACTCAATTTTAAGGATGCGTTCGGCGAGCGGCCGATCCTCCTGCACCGCTTTCAGCGCCTTGAGCATTGCGTTGGTGAATTTCTGAACCGTTTCAGGGTCCTTTTCGATTGTGGAACGTTTCACGCCGATGACAGAATAGGAAAAATCCCCAAGATCCGGGAACTTATAAAACGGTTCGCCCCAAACACCGGCCGAGATACCTTCGCTGATCTGCGGCTCGCCGCCGTTTCCAATATCGCCGGCATCCTGCTGCAGCATCGCAACCACAGTCGCCGCATCGGCCGGCTCAAGCATCTGGACATCGCGATCCGGATCAAGCCCGAGCTTGATGAGCAGATAACGGGTAAGCAGGTTCGGCGAGCCGCCGTGACGGCCCGCTACAACGCGTTTTCCACGCAAAAATTCACGCAGATCTTCGTCGCTGTTTCCGGACGGCGCAAGTCCCTGCCTGGCTACCAGGTACACGTTCGCGCGGTTGACCACATTGCATACGCCGACGATCGGGTCGGAGCTGTTTTTGCTGCCAAGCGCATTGGAATCGACGCCCCCGATCACGCCCCATGCATCGCCGCTGATGACCGCCGTGACATGCGCGCCTCCCGTCGCCTGGATCACCTCCACTTCAAGCCCCTGTTCGGCGAAGTATCCCTCGTGCTGTGCGACATACAGCGGCAGATAGCCGATCAGGTGTACCGGCTCGGCAATCACCAGCTTTTGTGTTTGCACCTGCGCGTCCGTGGAACCGGTCGCGCCGCAGCCGGGCAGCAGCGCGATCGCTGCGCCTGTCAGGACAGCCAGCAGGCCCCTGCCTGTGTGTTTGAAATGAAATCGCCTCATACTGTTCCTCCTAAGCTTTATGATTGAATGATTGAAAGACGTTTAGAAAGACTTTTTTCCAGAAGGATCACACCCCAATACATTGCCATCGAGAGAATCGAAAGCACCATAACGCCCACCCAGACGAGGTTGATATCCAAAATCGTCCCCGCATAGATGACCATGCGCCCAACGCCGTGGCTCGACGCAATAAATTCGCCTACAATTGCCCCTGCCAGCGCCAATGCGATGTTGACACGCAGACTGCTGACCATCCACGGCATCGACCAGGGCACCACCACTTTGGAAAACACCTGCCAGCGGTTGGCCCCCAGGGAGTAAAGCAGTGTCTCCATCGCCGGATCAACACTTTTCACGCCGCTGTAGGCGGAAAGTGCTGATACGATGACAGTCATCGAAAAGGCTAAGATCACCTTGGACGGAAATCCGATTCCAAACAGTATGACAAGCACCGGCGCAAGCGCAAGCTTTGGCAGAGCGTTTAAAACAATCAGATATGGCTCGCTGATTCCGGCATATGTTTTTGACCACCAAAAGGTTAGCCCGAGCGCCGAGCCGATCACCGTGCCGAGCACAAAGCCCAAGATCGTAGAGCCTGACGTATAAGCGATATCCATCAGCAGCGTCCCCTGTGAAAGCTGTACAGCCGCCGTTTTAAGAATGGTGCTGGGACGGCTCCAATAATACGGGTCCAGCCAGCCGATCCGTGTAAAAACCTCCCATATAAATAGCAGCAGCACCGCAACGGCGGCGCGGCCCGCCCGTATGATCCGGCTGCGCCTGCCAGGATGCAGCTCTGAAGCAATCCGCCTCGCGGCGGTGTGTACACAAGGCGTTTCTATGTCTGGTTCCCGGCGGCGCGTCAGCCCCGTCCGGTCCGCTTTTTCAGTCGCTTCCATCTTTCTCACCCCGTTCTTCACAAAGTTGGTCCATTTCCTCAGCCGGCTGCGCCAAAAGATCCAACAGCCGATGCTTGAGCTGCATAAAGGGTTCCGATGTCATCATCGCGGGCGTGCGCGGACGCGGCAGGTCAACCGTAATCTTCTCCTTGATATAGCCGGGACGTGGTGAAAACACATAGACGTCGTCCGAAAGATAGATCGCTTCATCGATGTCATGCGTCACAAACAGTACCGTCTTTTTAAAGTCGCTCCAGATCTGCAACAACCAATTTTGCATGGACAAACGCGTCTGCGCGTCAAGCGCGCCAAACGGCTCGTCAAGCAACAGTACATCCCGGTCGTACAAAAGCGTGCGCAGCAGCGCGGCGCGCTGACGCATACCGCCGGACAATTCGCTTGGATGATGGCCGTCAAATCCCTTGAGTCCGTATTTTTCTATCAGCGGCATGGCCTTGGCCACCGCCTGTGTGCGCGGTACACCGCGTACCTCCATACCGAGGATGATGTTGTCTAGGATGCTGCGCCACGGCAGCAGCAGGTCCTTTTGCAGCATATAGCCGACATATCCGGACCGGCCTACGATACTTTGCCCGTCGGCCAGCACATCGCCTTCGGTCGGCAAAGTCAGACCCGCAATGATATTAAAAAGCGTCGATTTTCCGCAGCCGCTCGGTCCGATAATACTGATAAATTTACCTTCCTCGATATTGAGACTGGTCGGCCGCATGGCCTGCACCTCCGCGCCGTCCCGGCGAAAGCATTTGCTCACGCCGCATACCTGAATTTTATAAGGCGCCATAATGGAATCTCCTTTTCATGGTTTGCGCTTCACACACTGCAACCGCAGCGCGATAAGAAAGCCGCCTTTCCATCATACAAAAAAACGGCCGTTTCGGTTCCTGTCTTTTTGGATGCCGGCTTGTCTGAAGCAGCAATTTTTATGAATAGGTTTTTCGTTTCAAAAAAGCTCCGTGCCGGAACATGTTGACATAAGTTGAAATTAACGCATTTTGAGCAGAATTTTTGTCCTGCCAGGCAAAAATTTGCCGCACTCCTTTGGTGGAATGCAAGAATTTTTAACGACACAGGGCGGAAATTCTGCCAAAAGGCGGTGGTTCCACATGCGTGCCGACACGCTCTATTATGCTATTGTCGAAAAATGGGGGCTTTAACCGGTACAGCGTCATATCCTGTCAAATATTTAGTAAAAATTTAGTAAATTATATTGACTTGTCACTGGACTGCGATATAATCAAAATCAGAAAGAAATCAGAACCTGTATTCACAGCCGAAGGATGCTGGACAGGAGCGGCGTTTTGTATGCGCTCAAGGCAAATTTTTGCAGGCAGGCTGTCGTTCGGCAAAAATATTCAGAAGCTGTACCAATCAGGGAAAAAGGCCCGCCGGGACGGCGTTTGGCGACTGTGAATACAGGTTCTAAAATTCAAGCGGAAAGAGAGGCGGCGCGTTATGGCAACAATCAAAGATGTGGCACAAGCAGCCCAGGTGTCTGCCGCCACCGTCTCCCGGGTTTTGAATAAGGACGAGCAAATCTGCGTTTCTCCTCAGGTGCGCGCACGTATCTTTCAGGCCGCTCACGCTCTGGGATATGTTTCCCCAAGGCAGCGACGGGCCGCAGAGCATAAGCGGCGTTTGGTGATCGGGGTGGCGGACTGGCGAATCATCCGGCCTGACAGGCATAATGTCCGGCTCTCATCTTTATCCTGTCTTGTACAGATGATGTCGGATCAATACGATGTCATTTTCGTGCGTCTTTCCTTCAACCAGCCGCAGGCGGTAGACGGTATCATTGCCTTTGGCGCGTTCAGCAAAACAGAGATTGATTTTTTGCGTACATTGACTTTTTCCATCGTCTTTGTCAACTCGGATCAGCACAACTATGAATTTGATCAGGTCCAGGTTGATTTCGACCGGGGTCTGGAGGACGCTGTGGCTTATCTGCTGGATCAAAAGCGGTATACAGACATCGGCTACATCGGCGGAATCTACAACGGGGAAAATGGAAGCATCGGCACGCACCGCCTGGCCGCTCTCAAACGTATCCTTGAGCAGCGTCTCCAGTACAATCCCGCGTTGTTTCATATCGGTGAGATCAGCCGGGAAAGCGGATACCATATGGCCAAAAATGCTATTGCGAAGGGCGCGTTGGCCGAGGCTATGCTGATCGGCAGCGACGAGGTCGCGGAGGGCGCACTGGAGGCCTTTCGTGAGACAGGGCTTCGTGTCCCCAAGGATGTAGCTGTTATCATCTATCAGGATATTCAAACGCTTGAAAGCAAATGGCCCACAGGGACATGCCTGGAGATGTTTCCCGATTACGTCTGGGAAAACGCGCTGGAGCTTTTATTCGGCAGGATCAGCCATCGCCGCGCTCAGGCGGTCATTGTTACAATCCCCACCCATCTGAAAATTGGCGATACCGCGTAGACAGCCCGCAAAAGGCGTTTCCCTTAGATTCCGTTCGTCCCCTCCCTGAATTTTTTCAAGGAACCGGGTGCGCATCGGATTCTTGCAAGATAAATGCAGGCAATCAAAACGATTCAAAATCAGGAGGAAACAATTATGAAAAAGGGACTTACTTTCCTGCTGGCAGGAGCTATGAGCATTGGTCTGCTGGTCGGCTGCGGACAGGGCGGACAGCCGCAGAGCACCGCGGAGAGCACGCCGGAATCCGCAGGCGCAGTCTCAGCCAGTCAGGCGCAAGCCGGCAACAAAGCTATCGATACGCTGCGCATCGCTTTTGTCCCATCACGCGAGCCGGATGAAATCATCACCGCCACGGAACCGCTCAAGCAGATGCTCACCGACGAACTGGCCAAGCTCGGCTATGACGTGGGCAAGGTGGATATCACAGTGGGCACCAGCTATGAAGCCGTGGGAGAGGCCCTTTCCGCCGGCACAGCCGATGTGGGCCTTATCCCCGGCGGCACCTATGTGCTGTATGATGACGGATGTGATGTGCTGCTGACCGCCACACGCGACGGTTTGTCCATCGACTCTGACAGCGCCAAGGATTGGAACGACAACGCCCCGACACAGCCTACAACCGATCAGGTCACCAGCTACCGCGCCCTGATGATCGCCGGACCTTCCGAAAAAGGCAAGGCGTTGGCGGCCAAAGTCAACGCCGGCGAGCAACTGACCTGGGAGGATGTAAGCGGTGCGAACTGGAGCGTTATGAACTCGTCCTCCCCCGCTGGATATATCTATCCATCCCTGTGGCTTCAGGAAAATTTCAGCAAAAACATCACTGATTTGCCCCACGCCGTACAGTCTGACTCCTACGGCAGCGCCTTTGCGCGCCTGGCCTCCGGCCAGGTCGATGTGTTGTGTACATATGCCGACGGCCGCCGCGATTATGAGGACGAATGGACCGGCGAGTATGCCATGACCAACAGCATTTGGGATGATACGGCCGTCATCGGCGTTACGCCCGCCATTTATAACGATACGATCAGCGTCAGTAAGACCTCCCCTATTATGGACGACAGCTTCAAGGCAGCTTTGTCCGAAGCGTTTATCAATATCGGCAATACCGAACAGGGCAAGCAGGTCATCGCCATCTACAGCCACAACGGCTATATGCCGGCCGAGTCGTCCGACTATGATTCCGAGCGGGCCGCGCAGGAAATGATACGTTCGCTCAACAGCGCCGGCTGAATCCGGCACTGAAAAATGTACCGAAAAGAGGGAGGATATGCCGGATGGCTTTCCTCCCTCTTTTGGAATGGAGAGGTAACAAGATGATAGAATTCAGGCAGGTAAGCAAGCGATATCCCAACGGCTTTGAGGCGCTCAAGAATGTCAGTCTGACCATCGGGCAGGGGGAATTTGTAGCCATCATCGGATTGTCAGGCGCAGGCAAATCGACGCTGATCCGCACCATCAACCGGATGCATGATATTACTGAAGGGATGCTTACCGTGGATGGAACCGATGTGATGGGGCTACACGGAAAGAGCCTGCGGGCGTTTCGCCGCCGCATCGGTATGATTTTTCAATCCTTTAATCTGATCACCCGGACGACGGTTATCAAAAACGTGCTCACCGCGTTTGTACCCGATCTGCCCTGGTGGCGGGCTGCGTTTGGTATCTTTACCAAGGAAGAAAAGATCAAGGCCCTGGAGGCGCTGGACAAAGTTGGCATCCTGGACAAAGCGTTTGTCCGGGCAGATCAGCTCTCCGGAGGACAGCAGCAGCGCGTGGCGCTCGCGCGTACCCTGGCTCAGAATCCACAGATCATTCTGGCAGACGAGCCGGTGGCCTCGCTGGACCCGGTGACAGCCAAGCAGGTAATGGACGATTTTCTGCGCATCAATCAGGAGATGAAGATTACCGTCCTGATCAACATTCACCATGTGGAGCTGGCTTTGCAGTACGCCAGCCGCGTGGTGGGCATCCGTTCCGGTGAGATCGTTTATGATGGACCTGCTAGTCAGGTGGATGAGGCCGTGCTGGACGCCATATATCAAAGCAAGCGGGAGGAGCGCGTATGAACCTTTATGATAAGCTGTTCACACCCAGAGTGTTTACGCTTCCCAATGGGAAGCAGATTTGTAAACGCCGTTCCAGAGCGCCTTTCGCCGTGCTGATCCTGTTGGCGATGACGGCGCTGTCGGTTCGGGTCACAGGCTTCAGCCTCACGGTGCTGATCAGCCGCATCAGGGAATTTTTTGTAATCTTGGGCGATATGATCCCACCCCAATGGAATTATATGCCCCAGATATGGCAGCCCTTGTTTGACACCATCAAGATGTCCCTTTTGGGTTCGGCCATCGGAGCGATTCTGGTCGTTCCCTTTGCCATGCTGGCGTCCACCAATATCATCCATAACCGGATTGTCGTTGGAGCGATGCGTCTGCTGCTGAGTATCATCCGCACCCTTCCAACGCTTGTTTCCGCTCTGATTGCCACCTATGTTTTTGGTCTTGGCACTTTAGCAGGGACAACAGCCATCGCAATTTTCACATTCGCCTATATCGGAAAAATTCTTTATGAGGAAATCGAGACGGTGGATATGGGGGCATTTGAGGCAATGGAAGCTATGGGCGCCACCAAGGTACGTGCCTTTATCAGCTCAATCGTTCCCCAGGTATTGCCCTCCTATCTTTCCAACTGCCTGTTCTGTTTCGAAGGCAATGTGCGCTATGCCTCCATTTTGGGCTATGTCGGCGCGGGCGGACTTGGACTGATCCTTAATGAAAAGATCGGCTGGCGGGAATATTCTAGCGTCGGAATGATCCTTTTGGCACTGTTTGTCACTGTATTTATCATCGAAACCATCAGCCGTGCCGCGCGCAGGCGGCTTGTTTGAGGAGGCGGGGCGTATGAATCAACGTATTGAACAGATCTATGCACAGCGGCCCCGGCGGTATATCTTTGAGCTGGCTGTGGCGGCGGTTGTCACAGGGCTTCTGATTTGGAGCGGCTCCGCTGTGGAAACGAGCGGGACAACACAAAACGGCGCCAAGATTGCACTGAACATCCTTTCCGGAATTTTTCATCCCGATACCGGACTGCTGTTCAATCTAACGGTGCAGGGCGTGCCGTATCTGCTGATGGAAACCATCTGCATCGCTTTTTTGGGTACGATCGTCGGCGCTATTATCTCCATCCCGCTGGCATTTCTTTCAGCATCCAATCTGACGCCACGGCCGGTAGCCTTTATCGGACGAATCATCATCATGGCGGTGCGCACAGTTCCCGCCTTCGTTTACGGTTTGATGTTCATTCGGGTTACGGGACCAGGCGCATTCGCCGGATTGCTGACCATGTCCCTGTGTTCCGTAGGTATGGTCAGCAAAATGTATATCGAGGCCATCGAGGATTTGGATGTGCGGGTGCTGGAATCTCTGGATGCGGCGGGCTGCACCACCTGGCAGAAAATCCGGTATGGTATTTTGCCGCAATTGATGCCCAATTTCGCTTCCACAGCTATCTACCGTTTTGATATCAATCTGCGCGACGCAACAGTTCTCGGCCTGGTCGGTGCGGGCGGTATCGGCGCGCCGCTAATATTCGCCATGAACGCTTACCGCTGGAATGAAGCGGGCGCAATCCTGGCAGGGTTGATTGTGCTCGTTCTGATTGTGGAATGGATTTCCACAAAAATCAGAGTGAAGCTGGCAAGGGGGTAAATATGCTTCAGACGTTCACCATCTGTTTTACCTCGGATACACACGGCCACATATTTCCCGTCAACTATGCCGCGAACCATTATGAGGATTCCGGGCTTTTAAATCTGGCCGCGCAAATTCAAAAGGACGAAAATACCCTCGTTTTGGATGGCGGCGATTCTCTCCAAGGTACGCCCCTTACACAGTATTATCTGGAGCATCGGGAGCATTGGCCGATTCATCCCGCCGCCGCAGCCTTTAATGCTGTGGGCGTAGACTATTTCACCCTTGGAAATCACGATTTCAATTTTGGCTACGACGTTCTCAGAGAGTATCTCAACGCCATGGACGGCGTTTGTCTCTGCGCCAACGTGGAGGATTTGGACGGTGGACTGCCGCTCCAAAAGGATGCTGTCCATACGCTCGCCAATGGCCTGCGTGTGGGCGTCACCGGCGTGGTTACCGATTTTGTGAACGTATGGGAGCAGCCGCAGAATCTTGAGCGGGTGCGCGTCACCGACGCGTTTCAGGCGGCCCGGACAGCTCTGGCCCGTCTGAAGGGGATCTGCGATGTATGTGTGTGCATCTATCACGGCGGCTTCGAGGAGGAACTGGAGAGCGGACGGCTTTTGTCGGACAGCGGGGAAAATATCGCCTGTAAAATTGCCCGCGAGCTTGATTTCGACCTGTTGCTCACCGGCCATCAGCATATGGCTGTGGAACAGACCGTCATTGCCGGTACGTTTGCCGTACAGCCGCCTGCCAACGCCAGCCGGTATGCGCGTATCACCGGGCACTTTGACGAACCAACCGTTCATTTTTCATCTCGTCTGCTCCCAGTGGGGAACAGGCATTCCGAGCATCCCTTCCAATCGCTGCTCCCGTTGGAGGAATCTGTGCAACGTTGGTTGGATCTGCCTATCGGGACGCTTATACAGCCTATCGCTCCTGAGGAAAAGCTGTCGGCGGCGCTATACGGTAGTCAGGTGGCATCTCTGTTTAATCAGGTCCAGTTAGAGGCAACCGGAGCGGATTTGTCCTGCACCAGCCTTGGAAACGACCCTGTCGGACTGGTTACACCTGTCACCATGCGCGGAGTGACAGCCGCTTATCTGTTCGCCAATACGCTGGTTGTACTGGAGGTGACCGCGCCTGTCATCAAAGCTGCCCTTGAGCGGTGCGCCGCTTATTTCACATTGGAGGACGGACGGCCGCGCGTATCTGACGAATTTTTGATGCCAAAAATCGAGCACTATAACTATGATTTTTACGCAGGTATTTCTTACGCGTTTGATTTGCGCCGGCCGATCGGCGACCGGGTTGTACATCTGACCAGGCTGGATGGTTCCCCGCTCGGCGACAGACCCCTGCGTCTGTGCACCAGCAATTACCGGGCAACCGGAACCGGCGGCTACGAGATACTGCGCGCCTGTCCGGTGCTCTGGCGGGGCAGCGTCGAAATGCCTGACCTGGTGGCCCGCTACCTGCGTGCGCACAGCCCTGTACCATCCTTCCAAAACAGCAAATTGGAGGTGCTCTGGTGAGACGGCTTCTCTGCCGCGCGTACCGCAAAAAGCTGTTTACACTGTCAGAGCCAGTTTGAAAATAGAGGAATTGCCGGATTTTTCGCAAGCAGTAGGAAAATGGAGGGCAAAAATCACAGGAATCTTTTCGGATTTCAAGGCTTTTAACACATCATCCGTCGCTGTTTTTAGTAAATGACGGGAATTTTAATTTTTCAAACAGCCCCTAGTATTGCAAAGAAAGAAGGCTGGATATGGAACGTTTTGAATTGGCGCGCACACTTGTACTTCAGGCGGGAGATATGCTCCGTCGGATTCATTTTGAATTTGGCGACGTTCACCAAAAGACAGGACATCAGGACCTGGTGACCAAATGGGATGCCGAAACAGAGCGTTTTCTTCGCAGAGCGATCCTCTCCGCCTTTCCTCATGACTCCATTATAGGCGAGGAGTTTCCCGCAGCCGGCCAGAACGGCAATGTCACCTGGTACCTGGACCCGATCGACGGCACGACCAATTTTATCAACGCGCACCGCAGTTACGCGGTTTCTGTCGGCTGCTGGCAGGATACGACACCTTTATTCGGCCTGGTGCTCGATGCGGAGCGTCAAACGCTCTATTCCGCCCGGGCCGGCCATGGCGCTTGGCGCGATGAAACGGCTATCCATGTATCCGGCCGCTCAAATATTTCTGACCTCCTGCTCTCTGTTCCAGATATTGTATATACATTTTTAAAACCCCATCCTCATCAGGACGGTATAATCCAATTGGCACAGGATGTACGGGGAATCCGCAGTCTCGGTTCGGTGGCGCTGGAGCTGTGCGCCGTGGCGGCGGGCGAAGAAGACCTGTTCATTGCGCCGCGTTCCTCACCGTGGGATCACAACGCAGCCCGTATCATCCTCTGCGAAGCGGGCGGCTCCATTTGCAGTCTGCACGGCATGCCGCTGCCTGTCGGTGAAAAAAGCGCCGTATTGGCCGCATGTTCAAAAGAGCTTGAACAAACGGTATTGTCCCTTTATTTCCCAGTATAATGCTTCACGCGCTGCGGATGCGCCACGATCGCAGGCATAACTGACGGCGCATAAAGTTTTTACGCATATGAGATGTCCCGGTCCACGCGCTTTGATTTCAGGCCGTGCCGCTAAAGGCGGCACATAGCCATTTTGTTATGATTTTACATGGCAAAAGCCGGAACATCCTTTTTTAAGGCATGCTCCGGTTTTTTCAATCGCGGTCATATATGTGCAAATAGGTCCTGGGCGCCGGCCAGACGCACGCGCTTTTGAATCGTATCCCGATCGTCGCTGTCAAGTCCGCATTCCCTGAGATGCTCCAAAAGCGACGCACCGGAAAAGGTATACCGCTTTTCAAGTCCTTTGGGCTGCGCCATCTGTTCGCGCGTCCACGCGATTGCCTCTCCAACGGCCAGGCCGCGCGGATAAACGCGCGGCTCTTGTCCGCACGCTGCCAGCGCGGCATTATATCCAGCCAACGTCCCTGTGACGATCGCCTCTGTATGCCCGACAAACAGCCCTGCCTTCTCTCCAGCACAGAACAGATTTTCCACACCGGTTACATGCATAGCGTCGTCGCGCACAGCCATAGCAAAAAAGCGCATGGAGTTTCCGCGGCCACCGGCGCATGGATCGATGTAGCGCGCGTTTTCAAAGCCTGGAAGCATATGCAGGCAGCGCAGGCCGAAATATGGAGACATCAACTTGATGCCGCCTGTATCAAGCAGAATAAGGCTGTTTTTGAACTGGGGCAGCGCATACTGCTGGCACGCCTTGAGCGCCAGCCGATCGGCTGCCATTTCAGCCGGGATCGAAACGATGGCGACGCCTTCCCGGTCAAGCCGTTTTGCAAGCTCGGGGGAAAGCGATTCCTTGAGCAGTTTGCACGAGCCGCTCATCGCCCCAGACGGCGCGCCGGCATGTTCGGCGCAAAGCTCCTGTACGCCCGCAAGCGCCGTCAAGCTGACACGTCCGCCAAACGATGGGCAGCGCAGCACACACATCGCACATCCATTCCCATATTTAGTGCAATTGGCCATCGGGCCGGCTGTTCCGGTTGCATCGATGAACTGGTCGCCACTCAATGTCTGGCCATCCTGTGTACTGACAGATATAATTCGCGTGCCATCCATTTGCGCAGCCGTGACACGCGCGCAGAAATAAATTTCTACTCCCGCTTCCTCCAAAAGGCGCTGTACCAGAGCCGGCATACGGATCACATCGTACAGGGACGCATGTACGTGCCCTGGAAAGGAAATATTCGTGTGGCGCGCATTTTCATCTGCAAGTGAAAACAATGCGCCGCCCCCCATCGCAATCAATTCCTCGGCAGCTGCAAAGCGCCCGTTGTTGCGCATAATTCCGCCCACAAGCCCCGTGCCAAGCAGTTGATCCGTCCGTTCAAGCAGCACGGAGCGCACGCCGGCTTTTGCAGCGCCAAGCGCGGCCGCGCAGCCTGCCCATCCGCCGCCGACAGTTACAATCGTCATACCGTCACCACCTTTCCAAGGGTATCTATCCCCCGCGCTGATTTTTTATGGATTGCATAGCGCAATTTATAAAAAAATCAGCTATCTGCGCCGCCTGCGGCGCGGGGCCGTTTGATTAAAATACGCCTGCCCGCAGAGCGGGCAGATGTATAGAAAACATCTGCAAACAGCCATTTTTAAGTGCGTTTATCCGCCTGCAAACTGTCTTCCGGTATGGTCTATTGTGTACGGCGCCGGATAGATTAATTCCCCCACTGGCACAAACCGGTATCCGCGCGCTGTCAACTCTGTCAGGACCGTATCCAACGCGGCGGCTGTATTCGGTTTTCCAGCATGAAACAGCATAATATCACCGGGCGCTGCCTGTTTAATGACGCGCGCGGAAATTTCCTGCGCACTCAGCCCCTTCCAGTCCAAACTGTCATTCGACCATTGGATGACCTCCCAGCCAAGCGCCCGTGCGGTCTGTACGACCTCATCGTCATATGCGCCGGACGGCGCGCGGAACAAAGCCGGCCGCACGCCGGTCAACGCCTCGATCTTATCCCCGGAGCGCGTAAGCTGTTGTTCGATCTGTTCACGTGAAAGCTTCGTCATATCGGGATGCGTGTCGGAGTGACTGCCAAGCTCGTGTCCTGCGGCAGCAATTCTTTTGACCGCATCGGGATATCTGTCGCACCAATCGCCGACAAAGAAAAACGTCGCTTTCACGCTGTGCCGGTCAAGCAGCTCCAGCAGACGGTCGATATCGCTGTCATCCCACGCGCAGTTAATTCCAAGCGAAACAAGCGGCTTTTCCGTTTCAACGGAATAGATCGGCAGCGCGCGCTGCGGCGCACCGACCGGCATAATATTTACCGCTGTGCCAAGCAGGATCAGCGCGGCGATCAGCAGACATAAAATGCCCATCAAGGCGCGCTTAAAAGCAAATACCCTATACATACGGATCCCTCCTGAGTATGTGTATGCACAAGGATTTTCATTCATTCAGGCCGCAGCGTCCAAATCTTCGCTGCGGCGGATGAGCTAAGACGGCGGCAAGCGCGATGCGCTTGCCGCCGTCTTACAATTAGGAGCTGTTTGAGTGTCCCTGCATCTATTCCAGCAAAGCCTTGCTGACCTGCTCCAATTCATCGCGGATATGGATATGCTGCGGACAGGCCTGTTCACATTTGCCGCACTTGATGCATTCATTCGCACGGTTTTTCCCATGCCGCCCGACCAGCCAATTCTCCTGATTGACCGCCATCTCCCTGGACGAATAGAGTGTCAGATAGTTCATCGCTGTGAAGGAACCTGAAATGCCAATGTTTTTTGGACATACCTTTGCACAGTAGTTGCAGTTTGTGCATGGAATCAAAGGAATTTCAGCCAGCGCCTCCTGCGCCTGCACGATGGTTTGTTTCTGGACGGTGGTAAGCCCGGAAAATCGCTTCATACTTGCAAGATTATCCTCCATCTGCTCCAGGCTGCTCATACCCGACAGCACTGTGATGACGCCGTTGAGATCGGCTGCAAAGCGAATCGCCCAAGATGCGTTTGACGCCTGCGGATCAGACGCTTTTAAAATCTGCTCTACCGGCGCCGGCGGCGTCGCCAGCATACCGCCCTTGACCGGCTCCATGACGATTACCGGTTTTCCGTGCTTTCGCGCGACTTCATAGCAGCGGCGCGATTGGATGGCAGGGTTATCCCAATCAGCATAATTGATCTGAAGCTGTACAAATTCCATCTCCGGATGTGCGGTCAGAAGCGCGTCGAGCTCCTCCGGTGTGGAATGGAAGGAGAAACCGGCATGACGAATCAACCCTTGCCGCTTTTTTTCCTGAATCCAGTTCCACAGATCAAAATCATCAAAGAAATGCGTTCGGCTTTCTCCGAGGTTATGAAGCAGATAAAAGTCGAAGTATCCAGCCCCTGTCTGCCGAAGGGAAATGTCGAACTGCTTAATCGCATCCTCCCGGCATTTGCAATCGATCCACGCCGCATTTTTGGTCGCCAGCAAAAAGCGGTCCCGTGGATAGCGTTCCACCAGGGCTTGCCTAATCGCATCCTCGCTGCCCGCATACGCCCATGCAGTATCAAAATAGGTAAATCCCTCTGCCAGAAACCGATCCACCATCTGCTTGACCTGTACGATATCAATCTTGCCATCTTTCTGCGGCAGACGCATCAATCCAAACCCCAGTTTTTTGATGTCGTTCATCGCTTGGGACACACGATCTCCTCCCTTTCTTGTCTTGTCTGGATCCTTAGTATCCATTTACCAATGATCCATTTCCAGTTTAAACCGCATTGCTTCAAATGTCCAATGCTTTTATTTTATTGTCAGATATGCATTTGACATATAAAACGGTTTTATCTCGCCCTCTTGCCTATTGACATTTGTGCCGCCTTCCCATATAATGGAGCAAATACATCAGAAAGAGGAAACCATCCGCTTGTATGGACGACGCCGATAGCAGCGACGCTGATCGAAGCAGCCATTTTATTCAGATTTTTATAAAAGGCATAACCTGCACCTTTTTATAAGGGTTTGCGGGTTATGTCTTTTTTGCATTGCATACATATTGCGATGCCCCTATTGCCTGCATCCGCTGAAAAGTCTGTTTGGTACCGCACATCATATTGGGAAAAAACGTGTGAAACAGGTATCTGTCAGTCTGAAAGCGGTCAGAGATATATTTTGAAAGGAGTGATTGATCCTTTATGGATGATCACAGACGGACGCCTTGGCATTGTCAGCCAGTACAGGAAGTATACGAAGCTTTGCGAACCTCCAGCGAGGGGCTCAGCGATGCCGAGGCTGCCGAACGGCTAAAAAAAGATGGGCACAATGAGCTGCGCTCGAAACCGCCCAAAACCATTTTGCAGATGCTTTATTCACAGCTTATCGATCCGATGGTGCTTATTCTCGTCGGCGCAGCCGTATGCTCCGCTGTGCTGCGGGAATGGACGGAAGCGGGCGTCATCTTTGCGATTGTGGCGCTCAATGCAGTCATCGGTATTGTGCAGGAGAAAAAGGCCCAGTCCTCATTGGAGGCGCTGCGCAATATGAGCGCACCCACCGCCCGCGTGCTGCGGCAGGGCGACGAAAGCATAATCCCCGCCAGCGAGGTGGTTGCCGGCGATATCGTATTTCTAAGCGATGGGGATATGGTGCCCGCCGACATGCGTCTGATTGACTCGGCGAACTTAAAGGTGCAGGAAGCCTCCCTGACCGGAGAATCCGTCCCCTCTGAAAAGGACGCCGACGATTTGCTCCCGCTGGATTGCCCGTTGGGCGACCGGAGCAATATGGTGTATACGTCCTCTATTGTCACCTACGGCCGTGCGACCGGCATTGTGGTGGCAACCGGCATGAATACGCAGGTCGGCGGCATTGCTGAAATGCTGGAGGAGCAGGATGAGCTTGACACACCGCTTAAACGCAAGCTGAATGCAGTTGGTAAAACGCTCACCATTGTCGGTCTGATTGTCTGTGTAATGATCTTTTTGATCGGCGCGCTCTATCAGCGTCCACTGATCCCGCAGTTTCTCGTTGCTATTTCCCTGGCAATTTCCATCATTCCGGAAGGTCTGCCAGCTACGGCGACCATTGTAATGGCCCTGGGCGTGCAGCGCATGGCTAAACGCAATGCGCTTGTACGCAATTTGCCCGCTGTGGAAACGCTTGGCAGCGCCACTGTCATTTGCAGCGATAAGACAGGGACGCTGACGCTCAATCAGATGACTGTGACTCACATCGCGGTAAACGGCGATTTTGAAGCGGGCGCGACCACCCCCATCGCCGAAGCCACCGGACAGCACCCCATTGTTTATAAGGAGCTTGTTTACGCGGCGGCGCTGTGCAATGATGCGAGCGTCGACCCGGATCACGCAGGCGCAATCATCGGCGATCCGACAGAGGGCGCGCTGATTCACATGGCTCAGGCTTTCGGAGTCGATCATGAGGCCCTGGAGGACACATATCCACGCCGGTTTGAGCAGCCGTTCGATTCCGACCGCAAACGTATGACGACAGTACATGTGATCTCTGGAAACTGGATTTCCTATACAAAAGGCGCCGTAGATGAAATGCTGCCGCTGTGCACCCATATATTGACGGCTGATGGAGTCCGCCCCATCACAGAAGGCGACCGTGCAAACATTCTGCGCCTTTGCCTGTCCATGTCGGAGCAGGCTTTGCGCGTGCTGGGCTTTGCCACGCGTACCCTGACCGGCGAACAGATTCCGGAGGAGGACGGCGACAATGTGGAATACGATATGACCTTCCTCGGAGTAACGGGCATGATCGATCCGCCCAGGAAAGAGGTTGCTGATTCTGTACGCACATGCCGCCAGGCCGGTATCCGCACGATCATGATCACCGGCGATCACAAGGTTACTGCGCTTGCCATTGCTCGGGAATTGGACATTTACCGGCCTGGAGACACGGTGATCTCCGGCGATGAGCTGGATGAACTGGAGGACGCAGCTTTGGACGCGGCTGTCAAAAACGCGACTGTATTCGCGCGCGTGTCCCCTGCCGACAAGCTGCGGATCATCCAAAGCCTGCGGCGCACCGGCGAGGTGGCGGCCATGACCGGCGACGGCGTGAATGACTCCCCTGCGCTCAAGGCCGCGGACATCGGCGTAGCCATGGGGATCACCGGCACGGACGTGGCAAAGGACGCCGCCGATATGATCTTACTGGACGACAGCTTTACGACGATCGCCTATGCCATCAAGGAGGGCCGGCGAGTATACCGCAACATCCAAAAGGTTATCCAATTTTTGCTGGCAGGCAACATCGCGGAGATCACGACCCTGTTTGCAGCGACCATATTCAACTGGGAAGCGCCTCTGCTTGCCGTCCATATTCTATGGGTCAACCTTGCTACGGCGACCCTGCCTGCATTGGCGCTCGGCGTCGACCCTGCAAGTAAAAACATCATGAAGCATCCGCCGGTGAAATCCGGTACGCTGTTTGAAAAGGATCTGGTATGCCGTGTGATCACGCAGGGTATTTTCGTGGCGGCCATGACAACGCTCGCCTATTGGATCGGCGCGCGCATGGACAATCCAACCACAGGCCAGACGATGGCCTTCTGCGTTTTGGCGTTCTCTCAAATGCTGCGCGCTTTTAATCAGCGGTCCAATACGGAACCGATTTGGGTCCGCGCCGAGGGTATCAACCCGTGGCTGGTTCTTTCCTTTTTAGTTTCTGCGGCTTTGATGGCCTGTATTTTGCTGTTGCCGTCCCCGCAAAGCGCCTTCAAGCTGACTGGCTTAAGCAGCGTCCAATGGATAGCTGTGCTCATGCTGTCTCTCTCCTCTGTTCTTCAGATAGAGGTCGTCAAATGGTTTAAGCGGCAAAAGCAGCATGGCTGATAAAATACGCTCCCAAGTTACAAAGGAGACATGCGGTGAAACCGCATGCCTCCTTTGTTTTTATTTTTTGTTTTGCGGACTGAGCAGCGCGCTGATTTCCGCGATATCCCGGCAGTCCTCCAGAGTGCAAATTGCCTCTGTGAGCCGGCAGATCTTTTCTTCCGGCAAAACGCCCTTCGCCTGATGGTGGAAAGACTTGATTTGTTCCTGCATATCCGGCATATTGCCTGGATGCCCGCGCGGGCAATCCGTCTCAGCCTGATACTGCGTCCCATCCTTGAGTTTGATAATCATCCGCTGGTTTGGATAGCTGCCTTTTTGAAAGCATTGATAGTTTGAGATGACGGATTGCGCTTGGGAGGGACCCGGCTTTACCCGTTGCGCCAGGGCCAGCAGTTTTGTATCACGCATCCGGCCGGATGAATACCAATGGGCGCCGGGGACGGGATCTGTCAAGACAGACGCAACAACAAACGGAATTGCGTTCTGGGCGTGGATATCCAAAATTAACCCTTCCCGCGGAATATCCATATACCCCTCGACCGGGGGATCGACAAGGATTTCCTCCACTTGCTCCGGGGAAAACGCATACTTTTGCTGGAGCATATGGGCTAACTCGGCGCTTGACTGCGCCCAGATACCGGCAGGCCATCTGCGCAGCATCGTTTCAAGGATGAGGCAGCGTGTCCCAAGCTCCCTGGTCAGCCAACCGCGGTCCGATTCATCGGCATGGATTTTTGTTTCATCGTCGCCGTTGGCGCTCTCATCACCGCATACAATCCCTGTATAGCAGCGGGGATCGTCCAATGCGTCGCGCTGGTTGTAAATTCCCTTTTCAACCGCTTTGGCAATCAAAAAGCCGTCCCTGCCCCGATAGCCATATTCATAGTGAGAGAAATCCGACATGGTGGCAGCGGCGAAATTTGTTGGTATGACGCTGCATTCACAGCCCATACCGATGGCCTGGTTAATCTTCCGCGCGTCCAGGCCGTACAGCTTGGCGATAGGGATGATCGCCGCAAAAATCTGCCAATTCTGCATCCCCCATCCCTTTTCCCGCCAGCGTCCCTCTGAAGGCTGGACTGCCAGGGCTATGCGCTGGTAAACTTCATAGGCCGCTATAATGGCGGCGATCAGTTCCCGGCCGCTTTTATGGCGTTCCTCAGCCGCCAGCCATGCGCAGGGAACAGCGCACGTGGAAGGCTGGCCGGTGGGGGAACAATCCTCCCAGGCCAGCGCATCGGCCAATGTCCCCAGTATCAGCGCAGCATGCGGCGCCGCCATGCATGTCCCATCACCCCAGACCGTAACGGGGCCTCCAGGCCCGCCAAGGGATAATTGAGCAGGCCGCCCAGATGCCAAACGCCTGATTCATCTGCTCCTCCGACAAATCGAGCAGTTTCATCAAAACAGGCAGGCAAAAATATTGAAACCTACGATATTGGTATCGCCCGCGAGCGCCACACGCTGGTACACCTCGTACTCGGCGACTACCGCAGTGAGCAAGTCTTTACCGCTCTTTTTGAGAACCTCCGCCGCAATCACGGCCGTGGGAATCACACCGGCCGAAGAGTGCCCGGTGCCGGAACAATCCTCCCAATCCAGCATATCTCCCATCGTACCAGCGGCAAAGGCGGCGGCTTCCCAGCTTACCTTTTTCCCATCGGCCCAGAGGGTGGCCGTCCCTTCGCTGCCTGGGGAAATCTCCTTGGCAAGGTCGATGGCGTCTTTGATCTGTTTAAGCTCTGCGCCGCACAGGCTGACGCCGATGGTTTGCATGATATTCATTTTGGCCCGTTCCACAGCAGCGGATTGAATCCGCAATTTGCCGGTGCCGCGCTTATTTATATCATCAATGTGGGCATGGTCCTGCCGGGTGCCTCCGCGCCGGCCTCCATCTTTCATTCCCTGGAGGGGCTGCCTGACAGCGGTATGCGCACAAAGGTGACGCTGTTCGGCTGTGCATGCACCCTGGTCGTGTCTATTCCGCTGTTCACCCTGTTCAGTTTGGTCCTGGGATAAACTTCAAGGGCGGTGCGGCCGCCATAAAGATACGCAAACAGCGCCCTGATTCCCGTTGCTTTTTGCAGCGGGAATCAGGGTGTTTGCCGCCGTTTTTCGCATTCGGACGAAGTCCGTCCGAATGCAAAAAGCAGATGGAAACGCAGCCTTGTAAAAGGCGGCGTTTCTATTGATGGAGCATACAACTTTTGCGGGACACTGTCAGCTTCGATGGCCTGTCGCCAAAAGCATCGCATGAAGCGCCCGTGCTTTGACCGAGTTTTGGTATTCCTCCTCGTTCATACAGGTCAACGCCCCGAAGGTACAGGCCCGGACGCAAGCCGGCATCAGCCCCGATTTCAGCCGCTCATTGCAGCCATCGCATTTGACCATTTTTTCACTGTCCGGCAGATAGCGGGGCGCCCCGAAGGGACAGGCCATCCCACAGCTTCGGCAGCCGATACACCGGGTATTGTCATAAACTGTCATCCCGGTGTCATAGTCCTTTTGCAGACAGCCCACAGGACAGGCCATCACACACGGAGCGTCGTCACAGTGGGCGCAAGCTGCCGAAAGATAGGCGCAATCCAGCACGTCGCAACCCAATTCCTCATTAAAAACCCTGCGCAGAGGCAGCTCCCCCGCCTCCACATCGGTGTCGTTTTGATCCATGCAGGCCACCGAACAGGCATGACAGGCGCAGCACCGCTCGGGGTCAAACGCAATATAATATTTCATATCACTCACCTACACTTTCCTGATGTTGCAGCGCGAGGCTTTATACCCCGGAAATCCGGTATAAGGGTTCTGATGCTGATCGCTGACCACCTGGCTGATATTGGCCTCCGTATAGCCGTGCGCCACTTCGACAGTACCCGTATGAATCCTGCGCGTCAGCATGGCCTTGACCGTTACGCTTCCACTGGGGCTATAGACCTCCACCAGATCGCCGTCATGGATATCCAGGCGCCGCGCGTCATCGGGATGAATTTCCACCATGGGTTCCGGCCTGATCGCCCTGGACCACGGGACTTCATGAAGCCTGGAGTGCAGCGTATTCGGTATCCGACAGCCCGCGGAAAGGAAAAATGGATATTCCCTGGCAAATTCCGGCGACGGGTCGTCGGCAAAGGAAGGGATATAGACGGGCAGCGGGGACAGCCCGTGGCTTTTTTCATACCTGGCTACTACATTGGAATAAAATTCAAACTTGCCGCTGGGAGTGGTGAACCCGTTTCTCAAGGTCGTCCCCACAGGTGTGGGCGCAGCGTTGGGCATCTTAACAGGCAGATCGGACTGCTTGAATTGTTCCACCGTCAGGCCGCACCCCTGCATGATATAATCGACTGACGCTTCATATCCCTCAAGCAGAAGCGGATCGTCAAGCTCCATATAGCGGGCCAGTTCACACAGGATATCCGTATCTGATTTCGATTCATACAACGGCTGGATGACAGGCTTGGTATACACGCCGTAGCCGCCGGGATAGACCTTAAATTCCCCGCGCTCCAGGGATGAACAGCAAGGCAGCACGATATCGGCAAATTTAGATGTATAGGTCATAAACAGATCGGTATTGACAAAGAAATCGATCTGATCCAACGCCTTGACCAGCTTATCCGTCTGCGGATACATCTTAAAGTTCATCCCGACGCCATACAGGGCTTTGATCGGGTATGGTTCCCCGCTCAGGATCACATCAGCCAGCGTAATGGCCTGCGTCTCATGGCAGTATTCATACCAGATCGGAAATTTATCATACAGGAACATCTGTGTAAGGTCGGGCGCCTTTTCCATATAGTATTGTGATTCACGGCTTTTAAAACCGGCGGGCCTGCACAAATATGTATTGCTGGAGGGAATATTGCCTCCGGGCCGGTCTATGTTTCCCGTCAGACCAAGCAGGCAGAGAATGGCGCGGTGTGTCTGAAACCCATTATACTGCTGCGTCAGTGTGGAGGCGGAAAAGTTGCAGCAGGCCGGTCCGTTCGTGGCAAACAGGCGGGTGGCCTCCATGATATCCGCCAGGTTCAGGCCGGTGATTCGGGCCACACGCTCCAGATCAAACTGCTTTACATACGCTGCATACTCCTCAAAACCGTAAGTATAACGCCGGATAAAGTCCATATCGGCCCACCCGTTGTCCAAAATGATTTTAGCCATCCCAAGTGCCAACGCCCCATCCGTCCCGGGACGGATATGCAGGAATACATCAGCAAACCGTTGACTGGCCCTGGTGATTCGGGAATCAATGACAACGATCTTACCGCCCCGCGCCTTCAGTTCCTCCACCTCGCCCACGCTCAAATGGTCAGAATAAAAGCCGCCCCATGCCCAGGCCATCAATGTATTCGTATGGGCAATATCAGGGCCCTGAGCCCGGCACATGGTGCATTCGTTGGCCAGCACCATGGCGCGATAGCAGGTACAGTCATCGGTAGAATAATTGACGGAACCAAAGGCGTATACAAAGCGGTGATAATAAGGACGATACCACTTGCAATATCCGGTGGTAAAAGCGACGGAGTTCGCGCCATAGTCGTCCTTGACACGGTTGAGCTTCTCCGCAATCTCTGCGTAAGCTTCTTCCCAGGTGATCGGTTCAAATTTCCCTTCGCCACGTTTGCCCACCCGGCGCAGCGGCGTGCGAATCCGATCCTTACGATAAATATAGGCCCTGTTCATAGCTCCTTTCGTGCAGATATGTCCCTGATTGTAGGGATGCTCCGGCGTACCCTCTACTTTTAAAATTTTGCCGTCCTTTACATAAACGTCAAGGCCGCAGTGATTGCCGGGAGAACAGATGGCGCACAGGCTTTTTTTGACCTCGATCCCAGTGTCGGCGCCGGGGATTTTTGCCTTAATTTTTCTCTCAAGCTCCGTCATATACCATACCTCCGAGATAATCAATAAAGTTTTGGGGAAATCCGGCGTTTTTCAATTGGCAGCGCGACAGCGCGTCCAATTGCACATTTTCAGCGGACAGCCGCTTCATAAAGTGGTTTTTAACGATTCCGCTTACAGCCGCTCCGCCCAGGAGGTTAAGCCCCTTGAGCGTGCCGTCCGCACCTTCCATCGCCTGGATATAAAGCGTCCCGCGCTGCCAACGGCGGTATCGGTCTCCCGGCTGCGGATGGACGATATCCCCCATGCCCAAAAAATCAATGCCCATAAAGTGGCTGATGTTGTGCAGGATCGTATAGTCGAACGACTCATCCGCACCCGCCATATTCGCGCCGGCTGTACGGCCCTGATAGCCCGCATTTGCCCACAGGCCGATGTTTCTCTGTTCTTTGGATTGAAGCTCGTACCCCTCGCAACAATCCCCCGCCGCATACAAGCCGGGGACGTTTGTACGCATCCCCCGATCCACCAGGATGCCGCGGCCCGTCACCACTGGCGTGCCGCGCACCAGTTCCATGTTGGCTCTGGCGCCGATACACACCACGATCAAATCCGCTGGAAGCTGACGCCCATCCTTCATGATTGCGGTCAGCACACCGGACGGCGCCTTTGGAGATTGGACGATTTTATCCAGCATGGCGGAAAAAGCAAGTGATATGCCCCTGCTTTTTAAATAACGCTCAATCCGTTCAGCCGTGTCCTGAAAAGCGGCCAGCGCAAACAAATGAGGTGCGCCGTCTGCAAGGGTACAGGCAATCCCATACTGGTCGGCCAATTCCACAACCTTGATTCCCACCATCGAAGCGCCAACCACCAATATGGAACGGAGCCGCTGTGTTTCCAGCGCATTCTTCAGGCGGCGAGCGTCCTGCGGGGCACGCACACAACAGACGTTTGCAAGATCCATCCCTTCAGCCGGCGGCAGAAAGGCGGAAGCGCCTGTACAGATAAGGCACTGCCCATATTCGATTCGCTCGCCGCCGGCAAGCTCCAGTTCCCGCTGCACAGGATGTACCCTGCGGACCCGTCGCCCCATGTGCAGGTGCAGCTTCATGCTGCGGGACAGCTCCTCCAGGCTGCCATACGGAAACAAACCCGGCCAATCCAGCGCCCCTTTTACGTAATATGTGGTCAGCATCGGATTGGCGGGCGGAAAAGTTTGATCGCTCAATATATGGATTTCTCCCTGGGGATCGCGCGCACGAATAGCGCGCGCTGCATGATAACCCGCATTTCCAAATCCAACGATTGCGTAGTGTACCATAGGGCTCCTCCTTTTTGCCGGAAAATTGCGGAATTTTTCCCATTGTTCCTCTTTTAACCTACATCAAAACACGTCTGCTGTCCAACGCAGCATCTCGGTATGGGATAGGAAAAAGAGTGATGGATGGGTTCGGCGCGGATTCAAAACTTCCGATACCCCGTACCGTAAAACCCCGTTGGACAAGGCCGGAACGTTACGCGTACAATATGAATTGCAAAGGGTTGGAGCAATGTATTTCCATATAAATTCAGGAGGTTGTTTCCATGGTACAACGGATTACTGTGATTGGCGCGGGTTCGACAGGGCACAGCGCAGCGGCATATCTGACGCAGCGCGGGTTCACGGTCACATCCCACGACGACAGCCGTTTTTCATCCCGTTTTGAGGATATCTCCCGGCTGGGCGGGATTACGCTGTGCGGGGAGGCGCACGGAACTTTCATGCCCGCCTGCCTGACCACCGATCCCGCGCAGGCCGTCCATAAAGCGCAGGCTATTTTCGTCCATGTAATGGCGGACCGCCACGAGGAGATCGCCCGCCGGATCGCCCCGTATCTGGAGGATGGGCAGCATATTGTGATTGTCCCCGGCAATCTGGGCGCTTTTGTGTTCCGGTCTGTATTCCGTGAGATGGGGATCAGCGCCGATGTCACGCTGACGGAGAAAGAGGGGAATCTGTGCCCCTGCCGTCTGACCGCCGCCGCAGAGGTGACGGTGGGCCTTCCCATCGACGCAGAAGGCCGGGCCGCTTCCCTGCCCGCCTCAGACACCGGGCGGGTGCTGGAAGCTCTGAAAGGTGTGGTGGAATATGTGCCCAACCGCAACGTATTTGAAGGCGTTATCAATGCCGGCAATGTCACCAACCATATCGCCAGCACGCTCCTGGCCGCGGCGGAGGTTGACCGCAGGGGAGATGATTTCTCCCTGTTCAAATATGCCTTTACCCCTGCCGCTGTGCACTGCATCACCAAAATCCGACTGGAACGACAGGCTGTTATCCATGCAATGGGAATGCAGGAGCATGAAAATTCAATGGATATGATCGAACGTGTCCTGAATCTTAAGGAACATCCGGAGGTAGCGACTTTCTATGAATACATGAACGGTCCCAATTCCCTTGACCACCGCTATCTCCACGAAGACTGCGGCTGCGGCGGTGCTTTTGCCGTTTCAGCCGGTAAACGGCTGGGATTGGAATTGCCTGTTCTGACCGCTTTTCTGGGGGTGGCGGGAGCGATCAACGACCGGGACTATCTGGAAACACACGGCAGGACATTGGAACGTTTGGGATTTCCGGCAGAAATGAGCTATGAACAGATTTTAAAAGAAATTTAAGGCGCGGCTTCAAAAGATAATGTAAACGGCAGCAGCCTATTTTAAGAAAACCCTATCTTTCCACCGAGTCAAAAGGCGGGCGGCCGATACAGTCTTTGTATCAGCCGTCTGCTTTTATCGATATAATCAACCGTAATATTATAAATATCTATTTGCAATCTCTCATATTTACGTTAAAATAACAAACAACAAGACGTATAATGGTTTGACATTTGGTCAAATAGACCAAATGTCATCGGAACGGGAGGAGCGGCATGAACACAGAGCGGTGCATACGATCAGGCGAGTAGAGTATTCATCTGGAGCATTTTCAATATATGCTGGAAATTGATCGCTGCCGTTCCATCTCCGCGGCAGCCCGGTCGCTTGGCTTGGTGCAGACAACATTAAGCTCCATTGTAAAGAACGTGGAGAGCGCATTGGGATTTCCGATCTTCCAGAGAACACCCAACGGCGTCGCCCCAACTGTTTTTGGGGAGCAATTTCTGACCCTGGGCGGTGAAATCCATGTCAGATTTGAGGAACTTTTGCGTCTCAAATCAGGGGTTTCAGGAAGCATTGATCCAATCCATATTTTATGCGCGCCCAGCATCAATCTGGGAGCTGCCCTCCCTCTGGCGCAGCGATTTTATCAATTCTTCAATTATGGCACCCTGGTCTTTGAGGAATGCCCCCGGCTTGAAATCCTCCCGCAAATACTCCAGAGGCTAACAAATATCGGAATCACCTATCTGACCGAGGAGGACGCCAAGCGGTTGGAGATACCATTGGCTCACGAGCAAATTTATCTCAAGCTGCTCTACAGAGATCGCTTTTATGCATTTCTTCCTCCGGACAGCCCGTTGGGGACACAGGAGGTGGTGGACGTTCACAGGCTTTGTGAAGAAAATGTCGCGGTTGCAACAAATTTTCGTTTTATCCCGGACAGGGAACATATCAACTTGCTTGACGTCGGTCAATCCTGCTTTCCTTCTGACGGCAATTCCCTGTCCCTTCTCTTTGACGCTGCCGTCAGCCGTCAATATCGAAGCGCGGGACGCTTCACATCCTTTCCCAATATCAGAATTGTCAAACGCGCCGTGGAGGAACAAAAGATGGTTTCCATTCTGACCGGCTACGCCATCTGTGAGGATCAAAGCTATCCATGGAGCAAGGCATGTATTCGAACTCTGTCCGGGATAGAGGAACAGGGAAAAATTAATATTTATGTATGTTATCACGCCAAGGAACGGCTGCGTTATCAGGAGCGTATTTTTCTAAGCTGTATAGAGGAATATTTTTCCTCTCTTACCCCACCGCCCTTTGCCACAGAGGAACCCTCACGATGAAGGAGTGTGACGGCCTGTGCGTCTTGACTATCTAAGCGATTTGATCGAGATTGAGCGGTGTCAATCCATTTCAGGCGCCGCTCAAAATCTTTATCTTGGACAGACCACATTGAGCACTATCCTGAAAAATGTGGAGGCTGAAGTTGGGTTTAAAATATTTGAACGTTTGATTGGAGGCGTCGCACCTACGCCCGACGGCGAGGCCGTATTAAGCCTGGCAAAAGAAATCTGTGCTATATATGAGTGTATCCAGCAGATTGGTCAGGCGGACCGGCAGAGTGAACGGACCGTCACATTGTTGGCAGCACCCAGCATCATCTGTGGACTGGCCCTCCCGCTCAATGCGATACTGCAAAGAGATCATCCCTACATCACCCTGAACCTGAAGGAAACAACAGGCGAGGAGGTAGGAATCCGCATTATACAAAATGCGGCGAATATTGGCATCACCTATTACAGCCGCAAGGCTTTGGAGGAATTTAAACCTATCGCAAAAAAATATAACGTTTGTATCCATGTATTATTTCAGGATAAACTATGCGCCCTGTTGCCGCTCAAACATCCTCTGGCGGCAAGGGATTGTATTATGCCACAGGATTTTCAGAAGGAGTCGCTTGCCCTGTTGTCTCACTTTTTGACCGATTCAGATACCACCCTGTTGAAAAACAACCGCTTTATCTATTTAAAATATGTAGATCAGGTAAAACAGTCTGTCGCCCAGCAAAATATGGTTTCTATTTTATGCCGCTATCCTATTTTCTGTGATGAAGATATCAATAATGATCGTTTGACAGTTGTCCCCATAAGCGGTTTTAATGATGAAAATCAGATCCCCCTCTGTGTGCTTCATCGCGAACGAAAGAATCTGTGCAGTGCCGAACAGATTTTGCTGGAACATATCCTGACCTGTTTTCAATCATCGCCGCCATGATATCTTGATCTATGCAGGGGAGCATTCTTAATATGACAAGAAGCGCGGCGTCTCCGAAGGGAGGCGCCGCGCTTCTTATTATCAGCTTTATTCGCTGTTGCCAGTGCAGCAACATAAAATATTGGGACAGTTTTTCTTTCAAAGAACAGAATGAGCCAACATCAACGTTCTCCCTTTCGATATGGGGTTCCGTTGGCCTTTGGGGCTTCAGAACGTCCAACGAACAGCACCAGAACGATGATCGTCAATACATACGGCAACATCGCAAGCAGCTGCGACGGGATATAATCCATGCCTCCCAGCATCACGACCAACGCCTGTGCAAAGCCAAACAGCAGGCAAGCCCGCAGCGCGCCCTGCGGCGACCATTTTCCAAAGATGACAGCCGCCAACGCAATAAATCCATGACCGGAAATTGCGGTCGGGCTGAAGTTGGCGACAACCGCAAGCGTCATAGCCGCTCCGCCGAAGCCTGCAAACAGGCCGGAAAGAATCGTACAAACATAACGAACCACATAAATATTGACGCCGAGCGAATCGGCCGCGGCCGGATGCTCGCCGCAGGCGAGTACCCGCAGGCCCCACTTGGTCTTATACAGGAAGAACCACATGATAAGTACGAGTAAAAATGCAATTGGAACCGTGATGTCGATGTTGATCGCATTGATGGTCAGATTCGATGTGTCAAACCCGAACATTGAAAGAACTTTCGGCAGCTTGTTTGGAACAGGCTTTGTCTGCGTTGCTCCCTCAAAAAACATCCGTGAAAGGAACAATGCAAGTCCTGGGCCGATGAAGTTCATTGCAACGCCTGAAATTGTTTGATTGGCTTGTAAATGGATCGCTGCGACAGCATGAAACACCGCCAACGCCGCGCCGGCAAGACCGCCGGCTAAAAGTCCAAGCCATGGATTTGCTGTAAAATAACCAACTGACGCCGCTGCAAACGCGCCAAAGGTCATCATACCCTCGATACCAATGTTATCAACGCCGGAACGTTGTGTGATGACGCCGCCCAGCGCAGCGAAAATCAAAGGCGCGGAATACATCAGCGTGATATTGATCGCCAGCAAGATGTTATTTAGCATGTGCGTCACCCTTTCTCTTGATCTTGTCGGCAATCATCGGGAAGATCGATACAAGCGCCACACAGAATACGATCGAGCCGATCATGATGTCAATGATTTCACTCGGCGCGCCGATATCCGACTGAATCGATCCGCCGCCGTAGTTAAGTCCGCTGAACAACAGGCCCGACAGAATACATCCTATTGGATTGTTGTTCGCAATCAGGGAAACGGAGATGCCATCCCAGCCATATCCTTCCGTGATCGGCAGAACACTGATCCTGAAAGGGTTGGTGCCGAGAATATGGATTGCGCCGGCCAGCGCGGCGATGCCGCCCGCAATGAACATGGCAATGATCGTGTTCTTTTTGACGTTGATACCGGCAAATTCAGCCGCATACTGGTTAAAGCCAACCGCCCTCAGCTCGAAGCCCTTTGTCGTGCGGTTTAAGAAATACCAGGCAACAATAACAACGATGATCGAAATCAAAACGCCCCAATGAACATCAGTACGCATGAAGTCGCCCCAGATGGGGTTGTTGCGGATGAAGTCCTTTCCCGCATCCGACTTTTTCCACGCCCCCATAAAGGTCAATCGCGCTGTCTCAAGCACCTCATTTGACGCCTGCGTTCCGGTCTTTTTCACACCCGGCAGCGACAGAATAAAGTTGTTGAAATAAAGCGCAATCCAGTTGAGCATGATTGTTGAGATGACCTCATGGACGCCGAAACGCGCCTTGAGCCAGCCGGCAAGCGCGCCGAACAACCCGCCAACCAAAAAGGCTGCAACCAGGATAACCGCCGGATGAATGATGCCGGGCAAGGAAAGATAATACCCAAGCATCGCGGCCGTTACTGTACCCATTATGTACTGGCCTTCCGCCCCGATGTTGAACAGGCCCGTCTTAAAAGCAAATGATACGCTCAAGCCGGTCAGGATGATCGGGATCGCGTTGATGATGATCTGCGAAACATATTTCGGTTTTCGGAACATACCGCCAAACATGGACCCATATGCTTCGATTGGATTGTATCCGGCGGCTCCGAGGACAATCGCCCCCACAATGAAGCCGACAAACACCGAAATGATAATGCCGGTCATCGGTTTTTTCAAGAGACTTACGACTTTCGATCTCATTTCTGTGCGCCTCCTCCCGCCATCAGAAGCCCGATTTCATTTTCATCGGCGCCTTCGGCGTCAAGCTCTCCTACAATCTTTCCATCATACAGCACGTTGATGCGATCGGAAAGATCCATGACCTCATCCAATTCCAGAGAAATCAAAAGAACGGCCTTTCCCTTGTCGCGCTGCTCCACAAGCGAACGGTGCACAAATTCAATCGCGCCGACATCAAGTCCGCGGGTCGGCTGTACGGCGATGAGCAGCTCCGGATCGTTTGTCACCTCGCGCGCAATAATAACCTTCTGCTGATTGCCTCCGGAGAGCGCACGGGCCAGCGTCTTTTCACAGCCCGCGGGGCGCACATCAAATTCTTCAGTCAGCTTTTTGGCATTTTCCTGAATTTTCGGCAGATTCAGAATTGGGCCTTTGCTGAATGGCTCTTTACGGTAATTTTCAAGCACCATGTTTTCCGCCACGGTAAAATTTAAAACAAGGCCGCGTTTGTGCCTGTCCTCATGAATCGTACATACGCCGTGATCCAAAACATTGCGCGGCGGCGTATTTTGTATCTGATCGCCCTTGATGGAAATCGTACCGCTCTCCGCCTTTGTCAGGCCTGTGATCGCCTCGACAAGCTCCTTCTGGCCGTTGCCGTCGATACCTGCGATTCCCAGGATCTCGCCGGCACGCACATTCAGCGACAAGCCGTTTACCTTTGCGATCCCGCGCGCGTCGCGCACCAAAAGGTTATCGATGCTGAAAACGATATCGCCAGGCTTTGCTTTTTCCTTTTGGATATGCAGCGTTACCTGCCGGCCGACCATCATGGTTGCCAGATCCTCCTGGCTTACCTTGGAGACGTCGACAGTATCGATATATTGACCGCGACGAATGATCGTGCAGTAATTCGAGGATTTTTTGATTTCAGCCAGCTTATGCGTAATAATGATAACCGTCTTACCGTCGTCGGTCAAACGGTGCATGATTGCTATCAGCTCCTCAATCTCCTGCGGCGTTAAAACAGCCGTTGGTTCGTCGAGGATCAGGATGTCAACGCCGCGGTAGAGCGCCTTGAGGATTTCAACACGCTGTTGCATTCCGACAGACGTATCCTGAATTTTCGCATCCGGATCAACATACAGCCCATACTTTTCCGAAAGCTCAATCAACTGCTTTTTAACGGCGTTCATATCAAGAACACCGAGCGATTTTGTCGTTTCGGCGCCAAGCATGATGTTCTGTGTCACAGTGAAATTTTCGACAAGCATAAAGTGCTGGTGCACCATGCCGATGCCATGCCTGATTGCAACGCTTGGATTTTTTATATCAACTTTTTCTCCATTGAGATAAATCTCCCCCTGCTCCGCTCTGTAAAAGCCATAAAGCACATTCATCAAAGTCGACTTTCCAGCGCCGTTTTCGCCAAGTAGGGCATGAATCGTACCCTTTTTGACATCCAAATTCACGTGGTTCAGCGCACAGAAACTTCCAAAGAATTTGGAAATGCCCTTCATCTGTACTGCGTATTGAGGGTTTTCTGCTGCCATAATCATCATCCTCCTCCTTGCAGGTTTCCCGAAAGACGCACAGCCGCGTCCTCCATATTGATCAGCCATAAGCCAAAGCAAGCCGTCGGCGCATGGCTTATCAATACCGAGCCCGCGCCAGCACCCCCTTTTAAGGGGATACTTTCTAAAACTTTTCTAAAAAAAAACTGTCTCAGCCGGGGAACGTTCCCGTGCGCAGGCAATGCCTGCGCACGGGCTGTCCCGACGCCAAAACAGTTATCTTACACGGACAAAACAGTCCGGGTAAAGTTCTTACAGGGACGCAACAAACGTATTGTAGTCATCCTCAGTGTAAGGAACAACGATCTCGCCGGCGATGATCTTCTGCTCAAGCTCATCCACCTTTGCGAGAAGCTCGGCGGACAAATGCTTATCGGAGGATGGGGCAAGACCTACGCCGCCTTCAGCAAGACCCATGATGACGTTTGTGCCGCCAAGCTGCTCGCCGTTCATGACGCGCTCGGTGACGTTATAAACCGCATTGCCGACATTCTTAAGAGCGGAGGTGATAACGTTGTCAGGGGCCATCCAGTTCTGGTCCAGGTCGACGCCGATGATCATCTTGTCCATTTCCTTGGCGGCCTCGATCGCGCCGGATCCTGTCTGACCAGCCGCATGGAAGATCACATCAACGCCGTCCGTGTACATCTTCTGAGCAATCGCCTTGCCCTTAGCGGAGTCGCTGAAACTCTCAGCGAGCTGATACTCGCAGGGGATTTCCTTGCCAAGCTCCTTCGCGCCATACTGAACGCCCGCGAAATAACCGTATTTGAAGCGGTCCATTGTCGGGGAATCCATGCCGAGAATGAAGCCGACATGATCCGTCTCGGTCTTGTTGGCCGCAACATAGCCGGCCAGGAAGGAGGACTGCTCCGCCTGGAACACAACACCGATCGCGTTCGGGACAGCGCCTTCCTCGAACTGATCGTCAACCAGAGCATAGAGCTGATCCGGATAGCTTTCGGCGGCCGCCTGAACAGCATCCTTCATCAGATAGCCAATGCCCCAGATGATGTCGGGAGCTTCGTCTGTTTTCTTTTCAAGGTTCGGCGCATAGTCGGCATCCTTTTTGGATTCGAGGAAGCTGACAGAAACGCCCTTGTCCGCCTCAAGCTGCTCCATGCCGCTCCATGCGGACTGGTTGAAAGATTCGTCGTTGATGCCGCCGACATCGGTGATCATCGCTGCTGAAAAATCGCCGGAAGCGGCGGTCGAGTTGCCTTCTGCGGCGGAAGCCTCGTCGCCCGCGGGCGCAGCGGATTGCGCAGTCGAGGCGTCGCCGGCCGGAGCCTGCGAAGTCGTGCTTTCAGCCGGCTTGGAGCCGCATGCGGTCAGCATACCGGCTGCCAGGATCGCTGCCAAAACAGAACTGAGCAGTTTTTTCATTTTGTTTCTCCTTTGCTTTTACAGTGTTTTACATCCCCAAATGAGGGATGTTTTTATGAACGCCCGTCCGTAAAAAGGACGGGTGAACAAACTTCCACGGGCGAGCGCGTTCACACGCCCGGCACGTCGCCGATCAGATCCTCCGGTCCAAACGAATGCGGCATCATGTCCTCAAGCGTCGCCTCCAACACATCGTCCGGCGTGCGCGCGACATAGACCTTCATCTGCTTGGGATCACAAAACTCCCTGAGAAACTGGCGGCAGATGCCGCAGGGATATGCAAAGCCGGCATCCTCCGGACGGCCGCCGCGCGGATATCCGCAGATTGCAATCGCCTCGAAACGCCGTTCTCCATCATAGACAGCCTTCATCGCGGCGTTTCGTTCCGCACAGATCGCCGCGCCATACGACGCATTTTCAACGTTACAGCCCTGATAAACCTTTCCGCCCGATGTCAAAAGCGCCGCGCCCACACAAAAGCCGGAATAGGGGGAATAGCTGTGCTCGCGCGCCTCAAAAGCAAGTTTAATAAGCTCCTGTTTATCCATTTGTATCCTCCAGGCGATGGTCAATGAACAATATTTATCAAACAACACAAGCAGGCTTTAACTATATTTTTATAGATTCGTGATGTTTCACCCGATCTTCTGGGGCAATTATTGTTCACATTGACAATTTTTCATTTAGTATATCATAAAATTTTAAAATGTAAAGTCAAGAAACAATATTTTACCATATGGTCTGAAAGCATAAGCAAATGTTTGTTGATGTTGCTATAAACATTTGTTTATCCGCCGCTTAACCAAACAAATACATGCTCCATATTTTGTGTAATTATTATAACAAATGGCGGCCAACTCTGCAACTCATAAATAACACAACCGCGATGTTTGGCACAATGCCCATAGCTTGACGTATATAATTGTGCGATTATCCAAAGATCACCTTTAAGGACATACGTCCTTTTTTTTGCCGGCATGCCCGATTATAATTAGATTCAGGAGGTGGCGAAATGAGATTGGCGGACTATCTGTCACGGGAAAGCGAGCCGCTGCGCAGTGAGCTTGAACGCTTCTTTGCCAACTTTCCCGCTGATGCGCCTGTATCGCCGCTTACACTCCCGGCCGGAAAATTTCTGATTCGCCAGGACGACCCCTGCGGAGCGGTATACATTCTTCTGGAGGGGCAGACGACCACGCTCGCTTCGCAGCCCGGCTACAACACGTATGCCTTTTGGGACTTTGAGGCGATCGAGTTGTTCGGCGAATATGAAGTGCTCAGCGAGATGACCTCTTATTTGGCCGAGGTCAAGGCCAAAACACGCTGCCGCTTTCTCATGATTTCCGCACAGACCTATATGGACTGGATGATGCGCGACGGACGCATGTTTCTTTCGCGGGTACGCAGCGTCCTTCAGACACTTGTCCGGCAGACTGCGCAGGAACGCCGCTCGCTCTTTCTCGACGGCACCGCGCGCATGATGCAGTTTCTTGCGCGCTACTACGAAAAAAACGCCAAAAAAGGCGCGGCTGTCACGGTCGCCATGACGCGGCCCGCCATCAGCGAGGAGATCGGCTTTTGCACACGCACTGTAAACCGCAGCCTGCATAGGCTTGCGGAGGAAGGGGTTGTGACGATTCAGCATGGAAAGGTCCGTCTGACAGCTAAACAGTACGAAATGCTCTCAACCGAGCTTGAACACCGCACGTTGAGGTAATCCCTGTACGGGTATCGAACTGGATGCGCATACAGGCCCAAGACGGCGGCCATTAAAAATTTGGAGGTAAAGGTTATGTTTGACAAGGAAAACGCCTACAAAATTGTTTCATCCCGCTCTCTAACCCATGAGCAAAAGCTGATGCAGTTGGCCAAATGCGCCGAAAACGGACTCGACGTGCTCAATATCCCCGAGCGCGCGCGCCACTATTTCAGCACCGGCGCGATCAACGACCTGTTTGAAGGCGGCGCGCCGTACCGGCCGCGTTATATTCTGCCGGATTACGAGCGTTTTGTCAAGAACGGCAGTGCCTTTTTGAAGGTTGATCCGCCCAAGGATCTTGATGAGCTGCTCTATTCCCTCATGATCCTTTATCGCCATGTCCCCTCCATCACCAATTTCCCGGTTTACCTTGGAAATATTGACAAGCTGATCGATCCGTTCATCGAGGGTCTCAGCGACGAGGAAGTCCTCAAGAAGCTGCGCCTGTTCATGACCTATCTCGACCGCACAATCACCGATTCATTCTGCCATGCAAACATCGGACCCGAGGCCACGCGCGCGGGCTGGCTGATCCTCCAGGTTGAAAAGGAGCTTCAGAACGCTGTGCCGAACCTGACGATCAAATACGATCCGGATATCACGCCGGACGATTTCATGGAGGCGGCGATCGATTGCTCGCTCGTCTGCTCTAATCCCGCCATCTGCAACCACAAGGCGAACAAGGACACTTTCGACGACTACGGCATTTCAAGCTGCTACAATATTCTGGCGACACGCGGCGGCGCTTACACGCTGACGCGCATCACGCTGACAAAACTCGCCGAGGAGGCGCGCGACATTGACCATTTCTTCAATGAGCTGCTCCCCGAGTGCCTTGGCCTCATCGCCGACTACATGAATGAGCGCATCCGTTTCATCGTCGAGCAGTCCGGTTTCTTCGAGTCAAACTTCCTCGTCAAGGAGGGGCTGCTCTCCAAGGACCGCTTTGTTGGTATGTTCGGCGTCACCGGTCTGGCCGAAGGTGTCAACACGCTTTTGAAGGGCACCGGCAAGCTCTACGGCAACGATCCCGACGCCGACGCGCTTGGCGTGCGCATCATGGATGCCATTGAGCGCATTGTCAGCGGCTTTGACGCGGAGTATTCCCCGATCACCGGCGGCAAGTTCATGCTGCACGCGCAGGTCGGCCTTGATTCCGATCTCGGCATCACCTCCGGCGTGCGCATCCCGGTCGGCGATGAGCCGGAATCCTTTGCCGAGCATCTGCGCCATTGCGCCAAGTTCCACAAGTATTTCCCGGCGGGTGTGGGCGATATCTTCCCGATCGCAACCAACGTCAGCCGCAATCCGGCCGCACTGCTTGATGTTGTAAAAGGCGCGTTCCAGACCGGCGTCCACTATATGAGCTTCTACGCCGGCGACGCCGATCTCGTGCGCATCACAGGTTATCTTGTCAAGCGCAGCGAAATGGAAAAATACCGCAACAAAGAGGTTGTGCTCCAAAACACGACGCATCTGGGCGCTCCAAACTACGACGTAAACCGCCTTGCGCAGAGAAAGGTCAGGATGGCATGACGTTAACCGCGCCGGTCAACCGCATCATCCCCTTCAGCACGGTCGACGGACCGGGCAGCCGCACCTCCGTTTTCTTTCAGGCGTGCAACATCGCCTGCGCCTACTGCCACAATCCCGAGACGCAGAATATGTGCCGCAACTGCGGCGCATGTGTCCCGGGCTGCCCGGAAGGGGCGCTTTCCATGGCGGACGGCCGCGTCGTATGGGATCCTGATAAATGTGTCGAATGCGACGCGTGCATCATTACCTGTCCGCATCTGGCTTCGCCGCGCGTCAAAACCATGACGCCGCGGCAGGTTATGGACGAGGTGTGCAAAAATATCCCGTTTATACGCGGCATCACGACCTCCGGCGGCGAATGTTCCCTGCGCGCCGACTTTCTGACAGAATTGTTTACAATGGCGCAGAAAGAAGGCCTTTCCTGTCTGATGGACAGCAATGGCATTGTCGATTTGGCTGCGTATCCCGCGCTGATGGAAGTCTGCGACGGCGTGATGCTTGATGTCAAAGCCTGGGACAGCGAAATGCATCGTGCGCTCACGGGCGCTGATAACGCCAACGTAAAGAAAAATCTCGGCTTTCTCAGTGAGCATGGAAAACTGGAGGAAATCCGCATCGTCTGTATCGACGAGCTGGTCGATACGCGTGCGGCGATCGATGGGATTGCAAGGACAATCGGTTCGCGCAGGACCCAGACGCGGCTTAAGCTGATCACCTTCCGCAAAAACGGCGTGCGCGGACGCTTGTCCGAGACGCCCTCCCCTTCTCCTGAAACCATGCAGGCGCACGCCGATTACGCGCGCGCCGCCGGATTTAACAATATCGTGTTGACTTGACAATATCCCCACCGCAGGCTGATATCTGCGGTGGGGATATTGCATATATATAATAATGTATCATTTTTCTCTTTTTACGATTGGGAAAAGGCCGGCGCAAGAAAAGCGCCGGCCTTTTTATACACAGTGCAGTCACGGGGCGCCGGTTCGCCTACGTAAGTATTATGTAGGCGCAAGCGGATTGCCAAAGCCATCAAGCCCAAAGCTAATCGACAGCGCATGGTTGACCTGCCCCATGGAGCCGTCGTCAAGCCTGCCCATCTTTTCCTTCAGCCGCCGTTTATCAATGGTACGGATCTGCTCAAGCAGTACGACTGAATCGCGGGAAAGGCCGCATACCTGTGAATTGATTTCAATATGGGTCGGCAGCTTGGATTTATCCTTCTGACTGGTGATCGCCGCAGCGATCACGGTGGGACTGTATCGATTTCCCACATCGTTTTGTACGATCAGCACCGGGCGCACGCCGCCCTGCTCGGAACCCACCACCGGACTTAGATCCGCGTAGTAGATATCTCCCCTTTTTACGGTCACGTTTATCACTCTCCGTGGCGATTGGCGGTTCAGGGCCGTTTCATTGCTTGATTTCAAGCTCTCAAGCGAACCTGCTGCCGCGCTGAAGTATATTGCATGCTCATGCATCCATATTTTGATCGTCTTGTATGTTTTTTAAACAGTGTAAACAAAAAATAGTTGCTGTACAGCTATTTTTTTGCGCGCCTGCCGTCCAGTCGGGCTGGCGCGCGACAGGTTTAAATGGCTCCGGGCTATCGCTGGTCTTAAACAAACGATTTTGCATGTATTGTTTTGCAATCCATGCAAAATCGTTTGACGCGCCCTTTATATACTATTGCCGCCCCTTGTTTTCTGACAGCAAAAGGCCCGCGCCAATCGGCGCGGGCCTTTTTAAAATAGACGTTTTATTCTAGAAATTTAAAATTCATCACCTCTAGCTCAAGATCATTTTCAGGCATTGACAGCTTCAGGATATTTCCATTTTCCGCGTCTATGATCAGAGAAAAATCCCCCGCATCAATCGTTCCGTCAACAATTAAACGTCCTTCCTCCTCACGTACAGAGATACCGTCGTCATTCAGCGCCGCATTCAGAGCGGTCAGCACCATCTTTGACGCAGCCTTTCCGGGAACGCTGTCCGGTGTGAAATCGAATGACAGATCTTTATAGGAGAGCGCGACATGATCAGTATAAAACGTCATCTTCATTTCCCTGAGGCTGTCAGGCGCTTCAAACGTTACGACCGCACAGTTCATCGGTTTTTTATAGATGGTCATCACCGTTTCAATACCCTTGTAGCGGACCTTGGCCGTCGTCTGAAAATTCTGACTCAAGCTCTGCCTGGCCAGATTTTCCGCCTGTTCCTGTTGATCGCGCCGGGCGCACCCGGTTCCGGTCCATAAAAGCGCCGCACAAAGCAGGATGCAGCAGCCAATCCGTCCGCGCATAAACGCACCTCCACATCCCGGCGCGGTCAGCCCGGCCGGGCTTTATCTCTCATGATCTGCAAATACAAGCGGCAGCGCATCAATCACATCCCGCGCCAGCATTGCATACTGTGAATGGCTGTCCGCCGCATAATCGCCAGCCAGTCCATGAAGCCATACGCCGCAGGCGGCCGCCTCCGGCGCGTTGTGCCCCTGCGCCGTGAGCGCTCCGATTATCCCGGCAAGCACGTCTCCGCTTCCGGCCTTCGCGAGTCCCGCGTTTCCGGTTGTATTGATCCATACGCGCCCATCCGGCCCGGCTGTCAGCGTGTACGCACCCTTGAGCACAACCGTAACGCCATATTCACATGCCAAAGCCCGCCCCGCTGTCAATACATCCGCCTTGAGCTGTTCAACCGGCAGCGTGGTCAGCCTTGAAAGCTCCGCAAGGTGCGGCGTCAGAATCACGTCGCACCTTGCCCGCTTCAATATATTTATATTCCGTGCAAGCGCATTTATTCCATCGGCATCGACAACGACCGGGCAACTGGCCGTCTTCAGGACCTCGCTGACGATGCGCACGGCATCCTCTCCTGTTCCAAGTCCATTTCCAATGAGAATGGCCGTCGCACGCTCCATCGCGCTGCGCAGCTCATCCATCGCCTGCCACGAAAGCGAACCGTCCGGATTTTGGCGCAGCGGACGCATCACCGCTTCCGGCAAAAGCGGCAGCACTGTGCGGCAGACCTCCTTGGTCGACGCCAGTGTGACATACCCCGCGCCCGTGCGCATCGCCGCGAGTGTCGATAACACGGCGGCACCCATATACTGCTGCGAACCGGCCACATTGAGAAGCTTTCCATAATCGCCTTTATGCGTATCGCGGCGGCGGCGCGGCAGACGCCCAAACACATATGCCGCGTCCACCAGGGTAAACTGGCGTTCGATTCCCTCATGCGCTTCCGGCGGGATGCCGATGTCCGCAACGATCACCTCACCGCACCAGTCGGCTGCCGCGGGCATGGCCGTGGCGGGTTTGTCACTGTCGAATACGACCGTCGCATCGGCGCGCACCGCACATTCGTCAGCCCATCCTGTATCGGCATTGACCCCGCTTGGGATATCGAGCGCATATGTTTCAGTGTCGACGCCGTTGATCAGGCGGCAGATATCGCGATGGCGTTCGTCAAGCTCTCCATGAAAGCCTGTCCCATAGATCGCATCGATCAAAATATCCGTCTCCGCAAGGCGCTGTGTCAGATACGGCTGGTCCTCGCCATATGCGACCACCGCAATATCCATATCGCCGATACGTTCCAGCATCACCGCAGCCTGTCCCGTTTTAGGCGCGCCGTCGGTCAGGATCACCGCTACATTCGCGCCGCTTTCATACAGCCTGCGTGCGGCGACAAACCCGTCTCCTCCATTATTGCCGCGGCCGCAGAAAATCGTGATATACCGCCCGCTGATATCGGCACGGCGGCGGATGGCGGCGGCCGCAGCGCTGCCTGCGTTTTCCATCATCCGCTCATAACTGAGCGCATAATGAAGCGCATTTTCCTCAATCTTTTTCATCTGCCCGGATGTTACAATCCGCATAGTCGTCACTCCTGTCCCGCGCGCGCCCAAACGCCGCGTTTGTCATACGGCCAGTATAGCATGTTTTCCGGTCGGAAAACAGCGAAACACTGTAAACTTTTGCGTCCGCGGTTCCCATGCAAAATTGTGTCCGGCAACGTTTCTTGCAGGCTGCGGGCGCAATATGATATCATTATTTCAGGTGATACGCTATATGGAAGAACTGTTTGCCAACCTGGAAAAGCTGCATACGACCGAATTAGGCGCCATGCGCATAGAAAGGAACCTTTCCCTGGATACGGGCCAGGCCGTCGATTGGTGCAAATCAAAAATCTCCGCGCCCAATGCCATCGTCACCAGATCCGGAAAGAACTGGTACATAGATGTGGATCATTGCATCATAACGGTAAACGCGCACAGCTACACCATTATTACGGCGCACAGAAAAAAATAACGTGCAGCGGACAAATCCGAAAGCAAACCTGAAAGACCGCTCCCCACCATGTGGGGAGCGGTCTTTTTTCTATGATAATGTGCGGATATCCGATTAATACATGCCGCCCATGCCGCCGGCCGGAGCCGCCGGAACCGGATTTTCTTCCTTCTCGTCCGCGACGAGCGATTCGGTGGTCAGGACCATCGAAGCGACGGAGGAGGCATTCTGGATTGCGCTGCGCGTAACCTTTGTCGGATCGAGGATGCCCATTTCGATCATATCGCCATAGATCTCTTTTGCAAAGTCAAAGCCGTAGCCGACTTTGCGGGAACGTTTGATCTTATCGATGATGACAGAGCCTTCCAGACCGGCGTTGTCAGCGATCTGACGGATCGGCTCCTCCAGAGCGCGGCGGACGATCTTGACGCCCGTCTTTTCGTCGCCGTCAAGCGACGGAAGCAGCTTGTCGACCTCGGGGATAACGTTGAGCAGCGCCACACCGCCGCCGGCGACAATGCCTTCCTCAACAGCAGCCTTCGCAGCGGACAGCGCGTCCTCGATGCGCAGCTTCTTCTCCTTCATCTCGATCTCAGTCGCAGCGCCGACCTTGATGACCGCAACGCCACCGGCGAGTTTGGCCAAGCGCTCCTGGAGCTTCTCTTTGTCGTAATCGCTTGTGGTTGTCTCGATCTGGGCGCGGATCTGGTTGACGCGATCCTTGATAGCCTGGCTGTCGCCCGCGCCGTCGACAATGATGGTGTTTTCCTTCTCGATCTTGACCTGACGCGCGCGGCCAAGCTGCGACATCTGGGTTTCCTTCAGCTCAAGGCCAAGCTCCTCGCTGATGACCTCGCCGCCGGTGAGAATCGCGATGTCGCGCAGCATCTCTTTACGCCTGTCGCCAAAGCCCGGCGCCTTGACGGCCACGCAGGTAAATGTGCCGCGCAGGCGGTTGACGATCAGCGTGGACAGAGCCTCGCCCTCGACATCCTCGGCGATGATGAGCAGCTTCTTGCCGCCCTGGACAACCTGCTCAAGCAGCGGCAGAATCTCCTGAACGGAGGAAATCTTCTTATCGGTGATCAGGATGTAAGCGTCGTCAAGAACCGCTTCCATCTTCTCGGTATCTGTGACCATGTACGGCGTGATATAGCCGCGGTCAAACTGCATACCCTCGACAACCTCGGTGTACGTCTCGGCGGTCTTGGACTCCTCGATGGTGATCACGCCGTCCGCGGAAACCTTTTCCATGGCCTCGGAAATCAACTCGCCGATAAACTCGTCGCCGGAGGAAACGGACGCAACGCGTGCGATATCCTTGCTGCCCTTGACCTTCTTGGAGTTCTCTTTAAGCCCCTCGACAGCCGCCTCGACAGCCTTGGCGATTCCCTTCTTGACAGCCATCGGATTCGCGCCGGAAGCGACGTTCTTCATTCCCTCGCGCACAAGGGCCTGCGCCAGCAGCGTGGCGGTCGTCGTGCCGTCGCCGGCCGCGTCGTTCGTTTTGGTCGCAACTTCCTTGACAAGCTGCGCGCCCATGTTCTCATATGCGTCGGACAGCTCAATTTCCTTGGCGATGGTCACGCCGTCGTTTGTGATAAGGGGCGCGCCGAATTTCTTATCAAGCACAACGTTGCGTCCCTTGGGACCCAAAGTGATCTTAACCGTATCAGAAAGCTTGTCAATACCGGCCTGGAGCGCCTTGCGCGCTTCTTCGCCATAGCAAATTGTCTTAGCCATAATCCATCAATCTCCTGTTCTAAATAAAATGTGGGAATTTATTCAACGATCGCAAGGATGTCTCCCTGGCGCAGGATGGTGTATTCCTCGCCGTCGACCTTCACCTGTGTGCCGGAATATTTGCTCATGAGCACCTTGTCGCCGACCTTGACGGTCATTGTGACCTCCTTGCCGTCAACCATGCCGCCCGGTCCCACGGCCAGCACCTCGGCAACCTCGGGCTTCTCCTTTGCCGAACCAGCCAAAATGATGCCGCTCTTGGTTGTTTCTTCTGCTTCCACCATCTTCGTGACTACGCGGTCTGCCAATGGTTTAATCGTCATAATGAACTCCTCCAATTATATAAAATAATTTTACAGCGACGAATCCTTAGCACTCTTTCTATTTGAGTGCTAAGACTATTTTAATACAAAATTTCTAAAAATCAACCCCTTTTTTCTAATAAAATTAGATTTAACATTTTGGTAACATTCGGCGGCGTGCTTGCCAGCCGCCGCACTGTCTGCTACAATCAAACCTGCGCAGATTTTTCCAACCATTCTATTCTTTACCGCAAACGGGGGAATTTTTCATGAAAGTTGTTGTTTTGGATGGTTTTCTCGCAGGATATGGTTTAAATGGCTTGCCGCTTCCCGATACATTCAAAATTAAATGGTATGACAACACGCCGCCTGAACAAACGATCGAACGCATCGGAACGGCCGAAGCTGTTTTCGTCAACCGGCTGCGGCTCGACGCGCGGGTGTTCGAAGCCTGTCCATCCCTGCGTTTTGCCGGTACCTTTGGCACCGGCTACAACATGATCGATCTCGACGCGGCCCGCCGGGCGGGCGTCACCGTCTGCAACGTCCCTGCCTACAGCACTGCGGCCGTCGCGCAGAATACAATCTCCCTGCTGCTCAATATCGCCACCATGACGCACATACACAGCCGTTACGTCAGCACCGGACACTGGACCGATCCCACCGATCACGCCCTGGTGTCTGTCCCCATGTTCGAGCTTGCCGGAAAAACGATCGGCCTGATCGGCTGCGGCGACATCGGCTCAGCCGTCGGCCGTATCGCAGCGGCTTTCGGTATGCGGGTGCTGGCCTACCGCCGCCATCCCGACCCTTCCGCCGGAGCGTACATCCGCTTTGTTGCTCTCGACGCGCTCTATGCGCAATCTGATATCGTCAGTCTGCACTGTCCGCTGACGCCACAAACGCGCGGTATGATCGACCGCGCCGCCATCGGACGCATGAAAGACGGCGCAGTGCTGCTCAATACCGCCCGCGGCGGCCTGCTCTGCGAACGGGATGTGGCAGATGCGCTTGACTGCGGAAAGCTATATATGGCAGGGCTTGATGTGCTTTGCGACGAGCCGCCCGCGCCCGACAGCCCGCTTGCCCGTCATCCGCGCGTTATCTGCACGCCGCATATCAGCTGGATGCCCCGTGAAACGCGCGCACGCCTTCTGCGCGCCGCAGCCGATAATCTGTTGTGCTTTCTTGAAGGAAACCCACAGAATGTAATCGTCTGACGCCTGACTTTTTTAATCGCTGCATGCAACTGTTTATTGGCGCATCTGCCCGCTGCCTGCGCGTCCAGGCAAACTGGCTCCGGCCCGGATAGCCAATTTTTTATAGATTGCAAATCGCAATCTATAAAAAAAGAAGCCCCGCAGGGCTTCTTTTTTTATCATTGGGATTTCTTTGCATAATAACCGGAAGACCGGGCGCGGGAGTAAATTTCGCCGGTCTTTTTCAGCAGGAAATACAACAGCCCCACTTCGATCGGAAACATGACGATATTTTTAACAAGCCTCATGGATACAAGCGCGATAAACGCATCGCCGAACATGATCGAAAGCCATAAAGGATTGAGCACAAGCGTTACGATGACAACTACGGACAGGTGCGCCGCCGCCACACGCGGCAGCGTCACCCGGCGCCGATAGAAAAAGACGCCGTAAAGAAAGCCGCGCATGAATTCGCTGATGGTAAAGCCCGGAAAAAACGCGCTGCCGTCGTTGCGGGTAAAATACTTGAGGATATCGACCGCCGCGCCCATCGCGCCGGTCAGCAGCGGACCATACAGCATCGCACACATCGCAACCGGCAAAAACGTCACGCTCAGGCGCAGAACCTGGGTAAAAAAGATCGTAAACTGATTGAGCACAACGCTTAACGCCGTCAACATAGAGGAGCCGGCCAGTGAACGCACATCGCGCATCTCCCGCGCGGATTCACAGGTCAGGCGCGGCACCGATGCAATATCGGACCAGACGCCGCACAGATAACTTGAAATTTTTCCCATATAAACAACAAACCTCCTTTCATGCAACATCAATGCCACATGAAAAGAGGATATGCTCTTTGGATGCAGCAGCGGGATGCGAAACCGGCACCGCAAGAAACTCTTTTCGTCCGCCTGACAACTCCCCGTTCAGGCGGCACTTAACGCGCCGGTTCCTACTCTGCCTATGAGTATGTTTTTATCATACCATGTTCTTAAAAAATTGCAAGTGCTTTTTGAATATAGGCTGCGCCGGCCCGTCTGACAGCCGTGCCGGAATATTCCAAGGGTGCATGCTACTAAAAACCGTCCGTTTTATGCCGGCAGCCGGCAATCACCGCATACGGAGCCGCTGCAAAGAGGATTCCACCAGCCATGTTCCCCGCTGTTACGACCATCAGATTATACAGCCATCCGCCCGCGCTCACAGCCGCGCCGGCCGGATTCAGCAGCGCAATGGTCAATAGCGTCATGTTGGCGACACTGTGTTCAAAGCCACAGGTGATAAACGCGAACAGGCACCACCAGATCATGATGAGCTTTCCGCTTTCGCTTTTGCAGCGAAAGCCGCACCAGACCGCCAGACAGACAAGCACGTTGCAAAGCACACCGCGTAAAAAGAGATGCACAGGCGGCAGCGCCATCTTCCCCGCGGCGCCGGACGCCATATACGCTCCCACAGCGCCGTCCGTCAGTCCCGCGCCATAAAACATCGCTGCCAGAAGAACCGCTCCGGCCAGGTTACCGAGCCAGCAAACGAGCCACAGCCTGACTGCACCGCCCCACCCGACAGTCCCGGAAACAGCTCCGGCTGTCATTACAAAATTGTTTCCGGTGAACAATTCGCCGCCCGCCATCACCACCAAACTGAGCGCCACGCCAAAAGACACGCCCATCAGCACCTTTGTATACGCCGCACCCTCCAGCAGTCCGCCGATTGTAAACGCCAGCAGGACGCCAAAGCCGATAAACGCACCGGCCAGCATCGACGCCAGAAAATACCCAGCCGGATTCCGCTTTAAAAACGCAGCCTTTGCCCTTGCGGCCGCGGCGGCCGCCGCAAATTCCTCCTCAAACAAACAACTTCCCCCTTCGATGTTTTTTCCTGCTCAGTCCGAATAAAACGCTTCCTCTACATGTTCTTTTGGCAAGGCGAGCAGACGGAAATGGCTGCGGCTATATTCCAAAACGCCCTGCGCCCGCAGCTTTGATAAAATCGCCGACATGGCGCTGCGCTCCACACACAGATAGTCGGCCAGCTCCTGGCGGTCAAACGAGATGTCAAATTCCGTACTGCCGCAAAGCGCCGCCTGTTCCGACAGGTAGGACAGAAGCTTTTCGCGCGTCGTGCGCCGGGAAAGATGGCCGATCCTGCGGTTGAGCATCAGATTTTTGCCGGCCATCACCGCCAGCATATTTTCAACAAGCTGGTCATGAAACGCACAGCTTTCCGGGCCGGACGAGATGATCCGCCGGTAATCGAGCAGCAGCACAGCGCTGTCCGTCACGGAAAACACCGAGACGGGCAGCGTTCTGTTTCCGCCGGACGCGCATACAAACGCCTCTGCAAACAGATCGGCCGGCTCAAGTCCTGTCAGGATGGTGCGGCTTCCGGAAAGCTCCTCGCGCACGACCTGCGCCCGGCCCTCAAGCAGAATGCCGACACGGTCGGCGGGAGCGCCCGCCAGCAGGATCCATTCACCGGCCAGAAAATGCCGCGGGGAAGCATTAAGACAAGCCAGCATCCGCGGGTAATCGGCCGGATCGATCCCATGAAACAGCGAGACGCTTTTTAAAATATCAAAAAATTTTTCCATACCGCCTCCGTTGTTGGAAAAACAACATACAAATCCGCTCTCGTTTAGTATAGTACGAACAGAACAGAAAAACAAGCTGCATCCAGCTTTGATTTTGGAGGCGTTTACATGAAACGTAAAATTATCTGTATCGACGAAGAAAAATGCAATGGCTGCGGGCTGTGCGCCGAAGCCTGCCACGAAGGCGCCATCGGCATGGTGGACGGGAAGGCAAAGCTGCTGCGCGAGGATTATTGCGACGGGCTTGGCGATTGCCTGCCGGCATGTCCTGCAAACGCAATCTCCTTTGAGGAGCGCGAGGCCCCCGCTTACGACCATGCGGCGGTCATGGCTGCCAAAGCCCAAAAGCAGCAGGCCGGCGGGCCGCTCCCGTGCGGCTGCCCCGGCAGCCAATCGAAGCGCATCGTGCGCGCCGAACATGCGCCCGCGCCGTCCGCGCAGCCTTCTGAAGTGCAAAGCGAGCTGACGCAATGGCCGGTACAAATTAAGCTGGTACCCGTCAACGCGCCTTATTTTGACGGCGCGCGCCTGCTCGTCGCCGCCGACTGCACAGCCTATGCCTACGGCGCGTTCCACCAGGAGTTTATCCGCGGGCGCGTTGCGCTGATCGGCTGTCCCAAACTCGATGAAGGCGATTATAGCGAAAAGCTCACCGGCATCCTGCGTGAAAACGACATCAAAAGCGTCACGGTCGTGCGTATGGAGGTCCCCTGCTGCGGCGGGATTGAAAATGCCGTCAAGCGCGCGTTGTCTCAATGCGGCAAGATGATCCCCTGGCAGGTCAGGGTGATCTCCACCGACGGACGCATTCTTCCGGAATAAGCATAAAAGGCGCCCCCGCAGAGCGGGGGCGCCTTTCCGTTTTAGACGCGCAGTTCTCGCGCGCGTCTGATTTCATCCATGAAGCGTTTCGCACGCGCCGGGTCAATCGGATTTTTCATATCGCCGTTTTTGACCCAGGTCGCCACGCTGACGCCGTCAAAATGCTGCATCAGCTCGCAGATATTGTCGCCGGTCGCACCGCCGCCGAGAAAAATCGGGGTTTCCGGCACACGCGTGCGCGCACGGCGGATTAGCTCGATGCTTTCCGCAGCCGTTCGGCCGCTTATAAAAAGGCCGTCGGCAAACGCCTCATGCACCGATTCCCATGCGGCGTCCTCGATGGGTTTGGCGCCGAGCGGGACGCCGTGCACCTCGTAAACGTCGGCATACACCGGAATTTTGCTGCCCAGGCGTTTGCGCAGCTGCGCTATTTCGCAGCATTGTCCTTCCAGCAGGCCCGCGCTTGTCACCTCCACACCGGTAAACAGGTGCTCGACACGTACAAAATCCGCGCCGGCCGCCTCGGCCACCGACAGGGCGGCCACGCCGTCCCAGTTGACGAGAACGCCCATGACAAGCTCCGAGAAAGCGGCGCGCAGGCGCGCCGCGATGGCGGTCATTCCGGCCACCGCTTCCGGCGGAGCTGTCTGCTTGACAGGCATGTCGTTCATATTTTGCAGAATGAATCCGTCAAAGCCGTTTTCAGCCACCATCCCAGCCTCACGCAGCGCGAGATCAATGATTTCATCGATCTTCATACCCATGTTGCGGTAACTGCCCGGCAAAGGCTCCGGCTGAATCATACACAAAGCCAGCGGGCCAGTTTTTCCTTTCATCATCAGTCGTTTCCTCCGGCTAAAAATTCAGCGTACTTCACAGATCGCTCGAACATTGACTGCGCGGGAATTACGCCCTGTTCCGTGATAAACGCACGGATCATATCCGCACCAACCGGCAGAAGTTCCGGGCAGTCGAAATCAACCTGCTCCAATTCCTGTTCTGTAAAGCCGGCCGTTTTCATTTTTTCACGCGTATTGTTGTTTACCAGCCTGCGCACAAAGCCCCGAAGCGGGCGCATATCCAGCTTCATCAGCGGCGTCAGCACATATAGCGGCACCCCGCATTCCCGGCAAGCCAAACCGACGATATCGGAACCTGTCGTATTGAAGGCCGTGCCGTCCGGATAAAAGGTTTCCGCTCCGAAGTAAGCGGCGTCGCATGTTTTCAGCTCGTACAGGATAGCGGCGTCCGGGATAAAATGCACACGCAGCCCTGCGGCGAGCGCGCCCGGCACAAAAGCATAGCCGCCGTTGATCACCCGGCTTTCGGGGATCACAACCACAGCGCCGGGGCAGGCTGCGCCGAATTTTTCGAGAAAACGGACAACCGTACTGGAATAGTCGAATACCAGAATGCGCCGCATGCCGGCGGCAAGGGAAACGGCATAGTCTGTCAGCGTTTCGATGCTTTGACGCGCCTGTTTGTCATAGGATGAAACCGCGCGCGTCACCGCTTTGGCCGCTTCGGAGGCGGGCAGGCTGTCAAGCGTGCCAAAATCCCGTGTCATCAGGTCAATCGCATTTCCAATCGCGCTGCTGGCCTGGCCGCGCGTCGCCTTAAAATAGTCGGCCAGCGCGGTTAAATCACGCAGCATCGCTTTTGTATCGCCGTTTTTGACGGCGTAATCCGACGCAATCGCACACAGCATCGCGCCGATCATGGCGATATGCCGGCTCGCGCCAAGCACACGCTGTAAAACAATATCGTCAAAATTGGACCGCTCAGGTTCCGGCAGAATCGACCGGATCTCCGCTTCCGTCAAATGAAGCCCCCCTCTTTGTTGATCGCTTCGGTTCGCAAATTTCCCCGCATACTCCTTATACCGGGTCTTGGGAGCAGGCAGAAGCCTGAACGCGGTTATATCTGTTCCGGCTCTGCCGCCAAAAAAGCAAGCACCTGCTCCCGTGCCGGCAGCCCTGTGCGCGCGCCGACCGCCCCGATGGAGATTGTGGACGCAGCGGCCGCATAACGCGCCGCTGCCTTAGGATCGCTGCCGCGCACGATTTCAGAGAGAAACGCCGCGTTGAAGCAATCGCCCGCGCCGGTCGTATCCGCCACATGCGCCGCCCGGTAGGCTCTATATTGGATGCTTTGATCTTTTGTAAAGACGGCGCCGCCCTTCTCCGCACAGGTGATAACCATATACTGCACGCCAAGAGGCAGAATGCGTTCGGCGGCTTGATCCATCGTCAGGCCCGGTAAAAGGCTTTCCAGTCCGTCCTCGTTGACAAACAGGACGGAGGTCTGTTCTAAAACTGGTTTCCAGGCGTCAAAACCCGGATGTTCGGCATGCGCCTCGTAATCAAGCGACAGGCCCGCCCCGCTGCCTGCAATCGTCTTTGCGACATGTAAGGCGAGCGTATAGTCCATGGAGTTGACATGTACGTATTTTGCCCGGCGGATATAATCGGCCGGCACCTGCTCCGGCCGCGGACTCATCAGCGGCGTCTGCACGGCGGTCAGGCATTTTTCACCGGTCCCGTCGATATGCACCACACAGTAAAACGTCGCCTTCCCAGGCTCGACGGTCAGCCCCGCCGTATCGATTCCGCGGCCCTGATAGTCCGCCAGGGCTATTTTTCCATTCTCATCGTCGCCCACCACGGAAACAATCCCACAGCTGACGCCGTGCTTTGCGACGCCCGCGCAGAAATTGCCGATCATACCGCCGGGCAGCTTCCCGATTTCGCGCGCGCGAACCTTTTCGCCGCGGCGCGGCGGATGATCCACCTGTAAATAGACGTCAACATCGGATTCCCCCACGCCGATAATCTCTGGCATATAGCCCCTCCTTTCCATAAGCCCGTCTGGGGCGTGCGATCTGGCGCCGCGCGCCCCGGACCTCCGTTTTGCTGTTTATCCCTTCGGATACAAAACCTTGTGAATCGCCTCGTCGTTCATGTTGTCCTTGGTTGCGATCACAACCTCCGGCGCGACGGTCTTGGGAACCTCCTCGCCATTAAGCGCCTTGACAGCGTATTCGATCCCGATTTTCCCCATCTCATACGGCTGCTGGACGACAAGCGCGTCGATGGTTCCATCCTCAAGTAGTTTGATTTCATCGGCATCTGCGTCAAATGCGACCATCTTGATCTCTCCGGCCTTGCCCTTGCTGACAATCGCCTGTGCCGCTCCGAGCGCACCGCGGTTAAACGTCGCAAAGATTCCCTTGAGGTTCGGGTTGCCGATGATGACGTTTTCCGTCGCTGTCATCGCCTCCGCCTGGTCGAGACAGTGCTGCTGCGGCAGCACCGTGATGCCGTCGACTGTCGCGGCGTATTCCTCAGCGCCCTGTCCGCGCGCGTCATTGGAGGGGATGCCCGCCAGCGCGTTCACAACGACCACTTCTCCAGAGCCGCCGATGGATTCAATCAAACGCTCCATCGCCATCCTGCCGCCCGCAACGTTATCCGTCGCAATAAACGAAGTGTATTTATCCGTATTGACGGCTGAATCGATCACAATCACCGGGATACCGGCGTCCATCGCCTTTTCAACCGGCGCGGCCAGCGCGTCGCTGTCCAGCGGAGTCAGCAGGATCGCGTCCACTTTGCTGTTGATCAGATTTTCCATCAGCGAAACCTGTCCCTGGATATCGTTGTTGTCGGCAGGGCCGGTAAAAACCAGCTCTCCGCCGATTGCATCGACCGCCTCCTGGGCGCCGTCCTTGAGCGTCAGCCAATAGTCGCTGTTCGTCGACATGACGACCAGACCGAATGTGAGCTTGTCATCCGGCGCATCGGCCGCGCTTTCTGCCGGCACGGACGGCGCCGGCGTATCAGCGGGGGCCGATGAGTGGCTCTGCGATGAACCGCAGGCTACAAGGGAGGCCGCCATGGCGGCTGACAAAATTGCACTGAGTATCCGTTTCATTTGATCTCCTCCTGATTTTATTTTCTGATTATAAATGCTCTGATTTGGAAATTTTCTCTTTTCTCGGGACAAGGTGCAGGCGTTTGAACGGCGAGCCGCTGCTGCGCTGCAAAATATCGAGGTAAACGGCCATGATCAGGATAAATCCGATCGCGCTCTGCTGGAAAAATGTATTGACATGCAGAAGCGTGAAACCGTTTGTCAGGATGCTCATGATAAACGCGCCGACGATAGCGCCCCATACCGTGCCGACGCCGCCGAGCATACTCGCGCCGCCGATGACCGACGCGGCGATTGCGTTCGATTCATAGCCGGTGGCCGCTGTCGGCTGCGCCGCCGACAGGCGGCCCATCAGCAGAATACCGGCAACGGCGGCCAGCATACCGGAAAGCAGATAGATACAGCGCGTGCGCGAGCCGACATTGATGCCGGCCAGGCGCGTCGCCTCGGTGTTGCTGCCGAGCGCGTAGATCTGACGGCCGAAGATCGTCTTTGAAAGCACGATCTGAAAGATAATCGCCAGGACTGCCAGAATCAGAATCGGCACGGAAATAAACAGCACCGTGCCGTTGCCAAACCAGTTGATCGACTCCGGCAGCGAGGATACCGGTAGTCCATCCGTAATGATGAGTGCCGCGCCGCGCAGTACGCCCGTCATACCGAGCGTGGCAATAAACGGCGGCAGCTTCATCTTTGTAACGATAAAGCCGTTCAGATAGCCGACCGCAGCGCCGATTGCCAGCGCCGCCAGGATGCAAACCACCAGCGGCACGCCCGCTTTCAGCATCAGCGCGGAAATAACCATGGAAAACGCGAGAACAGCGCCGACCGTCAAATCAATACCGCCTGTGATGATAACCAGCAGCTCACCGATTGTCAGAACGCCGATAACCGCGGTCTGTTTGGCAACCGTCTCCAGATTATCAGCCGTCAGAAAGTACGGGCTTGCAATCGCCATGATTACAATCAACCCCGCCAGAATAAACAGAGGTCCGTATTTTTTGAGCATATTGAAACAATCCCTCCCACAAAGTGCGCCGCCTTATCGGCTACACCTGAACATCCTTTGTCGCAAGCCGCATCACGGCGACCTGATCGGCCTGCCGCGCATCCAGTTCGCCGGTGATCGCGCCGCCCGACATGACCATAATCCGATCGCTCATGCCAAGCACCTCCGGCAGGTCTGACGACACCATGATGACCGCTTTTCCCATCTGGGTAAGCTGGTTGATCAGCATGTAAATCTCGCGTTTGGCGCCGACGTCGATCCCGCGCGTCGGTTCGTCCATAATGATCACGTCCGCCTCAGTACACAGCCAGCGGGCAAGCAATGCTTTCTGCTGGTTTCCGCCGCTCAGAGAAGCGATATCGGTGTTGACCGTCGGCGTTTTGATCTTAAGCTCCTTCACATATGACCCGGCCGTTTCCTCCTCCAGACGATGGCGCAAAAAACCGCCCGGCGCATAATTTTGAAGCGAAGAAAGCGTAATATTCTGATCCACCGCCATGCCCGCGATGATGCCCGTATGCTTGCGATCCTCCGTCACAAAAGCCAGCCCGTGACGCACGGCCGCCTTTGGAGATGAGATTCTCGTTTTCGTTCCCTTTATATAAAGATCGCCCGTCACGCCCGGATCGGCGCCGAAGATGGCGCGCATCAGCTCGGTGCGCCCCGCGCCCATCAGCCCGGAAAATCCGAGCACCTCCCCGCGCCGCACCGAAAATGAACAGTCGCGAAGCACGCCCGGCCGGCAGATATGTTCGGCGCGCAGAAGCTCCTCGCCCGGCTCGCTGTACTGTTTCGGAAACAGATCGCCGATCTCCCGCCCGACCATCATTTTGATCAGGTCGTCGCGCGCGGTTGTTTTCGCAGGCACAGTATCCACATAGGCGCCGTCCCGCATCACAAAGACGCGATCCCCGATTTCCGCGACCTCCTGCAAGCGATGGGAAATATACAGGATCGATACGCCCGCAGCCGTCAGCTTGCGGATCTGGCGGAACAGCTCCTCCGTCTCCTGATTGGTAATCGCGGTCGTCGGTTCGTCCATGATAACAACGTCCGCTTTAGCCATCAGTGCGCGTGAAATCTCCACCATCTGGCTCTGCGCCATGCTCAGGTCCTTGACCGGCGTGCGCGGATCGATGTGCAGATTCATCTCCGCCAAAATCTCCCGCGTTTTGCTGTAAAGCGTCTTGTAATCCATAAGTCCGCCCTTTTTACGCGGCTCGCGCCCCAGAAAGATATTTTCCGCGACCGAGATATCGGGCACAAGGTTTAACTCCTGATAGATCATGTAGATCCCACATGCCTCGGCATCCTTTGTGCTGCGGATATCCACTTTCTTTCCCTTATAATAAATCTCTCCGGAATCCGCGTTGTACACGCCCGCAAGCACCTTCATCAACGTCGATTTGCCGGCGCCGTTCTCACCGAGCAGAATCATTACTTCGCCCGGCAAAAGCTTCAGCGACACGTTGTCAAGCGCCTTGACGCCCGGAAACGACTTGCAGATGCCGCGCATTTCAATTTTATATTCCATCCGAACACCCCTTTGCTTTTAGGGACTGTCTCTATCCGATTTCCAACGTCTCGCCGCCCGCGAAGTCTATCCAGGGCTGTGCATCCTGGTCGACCAAATCCGCTTTTTGTTCCACCAGGAAGAAATATTCCGTTTCCCCCTGCACCGCAAAAGCCGGCGAATGCCAGGCGCCGCGCGCGATGATGACCGCCTGCCCCGCCTTGATCCGGAATACGCGCGTCGTTTCTATATTCGGGCGGGCCAGCGCGTCACCCAGACGTACCGGCAGATCCACAGCCATCACAACGTCGCGCGTCGTGGTCCAGAGCAGCTCCTCGCGGCTGACATGGCGTTCCAGTGCTGTGATCTGAGGGGCCTGCCCGCACCTGACAATTCCAACGCCCACCGGCGCATCGGGCAGCATAAAGTCGACGGGCGACCAGCAGACCCATCCCGCGCCCTGCTTTGTGCAGGCATGATCCGGGACCTCCAGCACACGGCCATATGGGGCGAAACTTTCCGTTGTCAGTTCTTCAGGTTTAATTTGTACCATACTCCATTCCCTCCTGCCGCGGCGTCACTGCACAAATTCTTCGGCCGTGCGCCGGCCTACATAATGGTGCTGCACATTAAACAGGTTGATATCGCCGATCTCCGTCAGTTTGCGCATGGTTTCCTCAAGAAGTTCGATGTTCGGGCAGAGCCAGAATGTAAAATACCGCCATTCGCACGACCAGCTGCAATCAAAATTGCCGAAGGTCTGCACGCCCTTGGCGCGCGCCTCGTCCATCACCGAACGGAGCTTTTCCATGAACATCTGTTTTGTTTGATCATCCGCACAAAACCAGCGGTCAGTTGCCTTCCAGAAAGCTACAAATCCAAGCGGCTGCTGATTCATTTTCTTTTTCCTCCTTAAAATTGTTTAATAATGTTTTATTTTGTTTTATTAATCGATCACTTTAGATCAAATAATAATAACTTCCTATCGATTTGTCAACCCGATTTCGCAAACTTTAGCATGATTATAGATTTTCCGGCATAAATATTATTCAATTTGCTCAATTCCTTCTTGCAAGCATTTACAAAAGTGTCTTGATTTGTTATCCTTATCTTCAAAAGCGGATGTTTGAAAAACCAATCACACCGCACAATCTATCGCGGATGGAGATGTTCGAATGCTAAAAGACGAACGCTTAAAGGAAATCGAAACCATGCTGCAAACGAATGGAAAGGTGGAGGTCGGCAACCTCTGCCGCATCTTCAATGTGACGGAAATGACCATACGCCGCGATCTCAATGACCTGGTTGCGCGCAACCTTGCCGTGCGCAGCCACGGCGGCGCCGTGGCCGCGCCTGACACTATGCTGACCGAACGGCCCTACGAGATACGCATCACGCGCAATCTGCGGGAAAAGGAAGCCATCGCGCGCGAGGCCCTGCAATTTATCGGCGACGGCGACCGGGTATTCTTCGACTCAAGCACCACGGTCTATTGCCTGGCGCGTCTGATCTCAAATACACAAAAGTTCCTTGCCGTAACCGATACCCTCTCCACAGCCATGGAGCTGAACGCGCGCACCAGCCTGCGCGTCGTCTGCCTTGGCGGAGAGCTGAAAAAAACGACAGGCTCCTGTACCGGCACATTCGCTGAACAGATGCTCAAATCCATGTACTTCAACACGGTTTTTATCGGTCTGCCGCGTATTTCCAAAACAGGCGTCCTTTCCACCTCCAGCATGAGCGAGCTTTCAATCAAGCGCGCCGCGATTGATCACGCCAGCCAGGTCATCGTTCTGGCCGACAGCAGCAAGATCGGAGAACCTGATTTTCTTGCAATTGGCAATCTCTCCGAGGTTGATGTGCTGATCACCGATTCAAAGATTCCTGCGGATTTTGTGCGGTATTGCGAATCAATCGGCGTTCGGACAATCATCGCACAGGCGCCGCCGGTCTGAAGATAAAAAGGGAACGGGACTTCGCATGAAGTCCCGTTCCCTTTTCGATGTCAGAATCTGTATTCACGGCTGGAGCATGCCGGGCAGGCGTTTTGCGGCTGTGAATACAGGTTGTTAATATCTATTAACGAATATATGCGCCGTTCGCATCACACGCCGCTGTCTACAGACGCTTGACGCAGGAAAAAATCAGCCGCGCCGCGTCCTCATAACCGTCGAGCGGCAGCGCCGGCACCCCTGGGATACGCACGCCCGTATCGGTGGCGAGCGCGAGCAGCGTATCGGGGCGGCAAACGCTTTCATTTGAGACGGCGGCGCGCACCAGCTCGATCTTGGGCCAATCAGAATGCTTTTGCCCCTCCAGCAGCACGACGTCCATCCCGCGCATTTGGTCCAACAGATCGCTTAACGCGACATCCGGCTCCTCGCAGACAAGCATCCAGCGATTTGCGCTGTAAACGGCCACGGCCTGCGCGCCCGCCTCCCGCAGACGGCGGCTGTCCGTCCCGGGGACGTCCGGCTCGAAATCATGGCCGTCGTGCTTGATGATCCCAACACGCAGCCCCATCGCGCGCAGAATCGGCGTCACATGCTCCAGAAACGTCGTCTTGCCGGAATTTTTTACGCCGCTGACGGCGATAACCGCCGGTCCGCTCACAATAAAAGCACCTCGACCTTGTCGCCTGGGGCAAGCGGCGGGCTGCCCGCCGGGATATCGATCAGGCAGTTGCAGCCGGCAAGCGATCCTATCCCGCCGGATGAATGGCCTGCGGCCGGCGGCACGACGGTTTCCCCATTGTACCGGGCGCGCACAAAGCGCCGCAGGTCGGAAGGTTTCGGAAACCCGGTTTCCAGACGCGCGCAGCGGCGCACAAACGCCTCGCCCGCTTTTCCGGACAGCCTGTGCAGGACCGGGCGCGCCAGCATCTCAAACGTCGCCAGCGCCGCAAACGGGTTGCCGGACAGGCACAAAACCGGCTTGCCCGCTATTTCGGCGCCGAGCGCGGGGGAACCCGGCTTGGCTGCGATGCCGTAAAACAATATATTCCCGCCGGCGCGTTGGACGGCTTCGGGCATCAGGTCGCGCTCGCCGACCGAGACGCCGCCGGTTGTAATCAGAAAATCACAGGATGGCAGCGCCTGCGATATACGCGCACAGAGCGCGTCCAGATCGTCGGCGCAGGGGGAAAGCGGAAAAGCCTGCGCGCCAAGCTCCGCCAGACGGGCGCACAGCATCGCACAGTTTGAATCGTAAATCTTTCCGGGCGCGAGCGGCAAACCGGCTCCCGTCAGCTCGTCGCCAGTCGACAACACCGCGACGCGCGGCTTTTTTGACACCTCCACAGACGCTATCCCCTGTCCGGCCAGCAGTCCAATCCGCGCGAAATCAAGCCGCTGCCCGCGACGCGTAAGCGGCTCTCCCGCTTGGAAATCCTCTCCGCGCAGGCAGATATTCGCGCCGCCGGAAACGGATTTATAAATGGAAACCGTTTTTTGGCCGCAGTCCGTCTGTTCCTGCGCCACCACACAATCCGCGCCCTCCGGCACGGGAGCGCCGGTCATAACGCGCGCTGCGGTTCCCGGCGCCAGGGGAGCGGGCGTGCTGCCCGCATACAGATGCAGCGAAACCGGCAAGACCGCCGGTTTTTCGGGTCTGGCCTGCGCAATATCCGCGCTGCGCGCCGCGTATCCGTCCAGCGGCGAGCGGGAAAACGGCGGCTGGCAAACCGCCGCAGAAATATCCTGCATACATACGCGCCCAACGGCCGCCTCCAACGGGATGCGTTCGGCCGCGCAGGTATGCTTTACACATGCGCACAGCAGACGCGCCGCCTCCTCCACAGGCGTCCGTCCACGTTTTATCATGCTGATGACGCTCCTTTCAAAGCCCCGGCCTTTCGCTGCCGGGGTATCCTGTTCTATGTCCCAGTATACCGGCCCGCCCCCTGTAAGTCAATCGGGGGCATCGCGAAAACCACCGCCGCGTCAAATCCCGAACAGGGACAGGACCCCAACCGCAACCGGCGGGACCAGCAGGGCAGGCAGCAGATTGAGCGTTTTAATCCGCTTGATCTCCAGTATCCCAAGCCCCGAACTGAGAATCAGCACGCCGCCGACAAGCGACAGTTCCGTCAGCAGATCGGGTGTAAGATACGGCGCGATCACGTTGGCCAGCAGATAGATGCCGCCCTGCCATAAAAAGAGGACGGCGGCGGCCAGAGCGATCCCAAATCCAAACGTGGAGGAAAGCACAACCGACGAAATCCCGTCGAGGATCGCATTTGTAAACAGGTAGGTATTGTCGCCGTGCAGCGCGCTTTCCATCGGCCCAAGGATAGAAAGCGTACCTGCACAGTACAGCAAAATAGCCGTCGACAACCCCTGCGCCAGATTGGAACCGCCGGAAATTTTAGAAACGGCCCGCGCAAAGGCCGTATCGAGCGAAAGCTTCGTCCCGATCAGCCCGCCAAGCGCAAGGCTGACGATAAAAAGCACGCGGTATCTGCTGGCGGGCATCGCCTGCACGATGGCATTGATCCCAAGTGCCGTGGCCGCCAGTCCCATGGCGTCCATCATAACGGTTTTATACCGTTCGCCAATCCCTTTTTTGAGCGTGCCGCCCACAGCGCATCCAATCAATATAGCGCCCGCATTTGTTATGGTGCCGATCATGTTCGGGTCCTCCTTCGGCTTTACTGTTTAAATACCCCTTGTGTTTTTGCCGGAATCATTTTATGATAGAATAAACAGCGGCCCGGCGCCGCGCTTGAAAGGATGCGTTTTTATATGTATCAACCGGCTTGCTGCCGCCGGCCCGAATCGGGCGCGGTTGGTCTGCCAACCCCGTCCGCCCGCGCGGGCGGACGCTGACGCGCCGTGGGCGCGCCCGCGCTCGGCGCGCTGGTGCTCGCCGGGGGCGCGGCCCGCAGGATGCAGGGGCAAAACAAGGCCCTGCTGCGTCTGAAGGGGCGCACCTTTCTCGAGCGCCTCGCCGAAGCGTTTGACGGCTTTGACGAACGCCTGATTTCAACAAACGACGCGTCATTTGCGGCCGGTTCGCCCTTTGTGCCCGTTGCCGACCGGACGCCCGGACGCGGGCCGCTTGAAGGGCTTGCGTCTGCATTGACGGTCTGCAAAAGCGACGGGCTTGTTGTGGCGGCCTGCGACATGCCTCTTTTTTCCGCAGATCTGGCGCGTTTTCTCGCGCAGGCGGCGCAGGGCCATCCAGCCGCCGCCTGCGAGGACCGCGCGGGACGGCTGCACCCGCTCTGCGGCGTTTACATGAAAACGTGCCTGCCCGCGCTCGACGCCGCGCTCGGTCAGGGACGGCTGCGCATGATGGACGCGTTTTACGCAATCGGCGGCGCTGCCGTCCCGCTGGGCGGCACCGCGTTTGCGGACAGCGTGCTGACGAATATCAACACCCCCGACGCGCTTGAGAAGCTGATTGACACGCCTTAAAAACAGAACCGGCTTGTACGTCACAGGCGGGCGGGCCGGCAAACGCCGGCCCGCCCGCCTTCGTTTTTTCACCCTTCGCGCCAGCGCGTCACAGCGTCAGCGTCGGAGCCGCGTATGTGCGCGCCGCCAGCTCGCTGTCCAGCATATACAGCGCCTTGGGGTCGGAGCCGTAAAGCTCCATCTTGCGGACCAGGTCGCCGGCGTTTTTCTCCTCCTCGCCCTGCTCCTTGACAAACCAATCGAGGAACTGCACCGTGCGGTAATCCTTGACTGTATGCGCCGCGTCATAAATGTTGTTGATCAGCCCGGTTACATAGCGTTCATGCTCCAGGCTGGCGCTCAGGACTGAGGCGTAATCCGCGAACTTACCAATTGGCTGTTCGACCGCCTCCAGCGTCACCACAGCGTCATTGTTCTGCATATACTTCATGAACAGCAGCGCGTGATCGCGCTCCTCCTGCGCCTGTACGCTGTACCAGTTGGCAAAGCCGTCAAGCCCCTGCTGTGTGAAGTAGTTGGAAAAGGACAGGTAGAGATACGCTGAATAAAACTCCTTATTGATCTGTGTGTTTAAAAGCTTTGCTACTTTTTCGTCCAGCATTGCATGATGCCCCTTTCGTTTTTTGTCTTATTTAAATTTCACCGCTGTCCCGTAGGCCATCACCTCGGCCGCGCCCTGCATCACCGAGGCGGACGAATACCGCACAGCGACAACGGCGTCCGCGCCGAGCGCCTGCGCTTCGTCGACCATGCGCTGTGTAGCGATGCTGCGCGCCTCGTTCATCATATCGGTGTATGATTTCAGCTCGCCGCCGACGAGCGTTTTAAAGCCCTGGGTGATATCCCTGCCAATGTTTTTGGACTGGATGGTACTGCCCTTGACAAGGCCGAGCATCTCCAGCTCGCGGCCGGACACAGTTTCTGTGGTAACAAGCAGCATAGAATCGTCTCCTTTTTGCCAAAATTGCAGACAGTATCGTGTCCACGCCTTTATTATAGTCCGCCGAGGCCCTGATTACAAGCCGCAAAATACGCGCCGCCCCCACCAATGAAAAAGCCATGCCGTGCGGCATGGCTTTTTCATTGGTATGACGCGGGATTATCTGTCAATCCAAGCAAATAATCGATACTCGTATGATGAAACGAAGCGAGCTTGATCAACGTCTGTGTCGGAATATTGATTTTGCCAAGCTCATAGTCAGAATATGTAGTCTGCGAGACATGCAGGATCTCCGCCATATCCTTCTGCGATAAATCCTTATCCTCTCTCATATTTCTGATTCGTTCGTTCATGCCGATCACCTCATATCCTATTTAACCACAGCCAAATGTAAAATTTCAGTTTTAACGGTATTTACGGTAAAACCTGAATCGGAGCGTAACAGCCGTTAAAATGGAACCGAGGTGATCGTATGGAATTATACAAGGAAATCCTGGTCAATGTCCTGCAAAGGCAGCAGGTGCGCGTGCTGTTCCCGCGCCTGAAAATCAGCGCCCGGGAGATTGTCGGAATGGAATGCTACAAGGCCCTGCGAAAAATCCGTGCAATTCTCGCGGACGACCGCCTGAACGACGCGGAGTGCTTCCAAAAAATCGAGGAAATCGTCCAGGTGTTTGATTAGATGCACGTCGGCTGCGGCGGCCGGCACGATTTCGGCTGACGGGAAGGATTGACAAGCGCGGCTGGCGGGGCTATACTAAAATTATTCCCGCCGCCATGAAGACGGCGCTCAATCGACACAATGAAAGAGCCAGGAAGGCCGGGCCGCAGAAGCAGCCTGTCATTCCCGCGCTCTTTTTTTGTCTGCGCGGACATCTTTTGATTTTTGGGAGGAATCATCTTGAACAAAACCGCTACGCAAAAGCTCATGACCGCCGCGCTCTGCCTTGCGCTGGGGCTGCTGCTGCCCTCCATGTTCCACATGATCGGCGCGGGCACCGTTTTTCTGCCGATGCACATCCCCGTACTGCTGTGCGGGATGCTCTGCGGCGGGGCGTATGGCGCCGCTGTCGGCGCGATCGTCCCGCTGCTTTCATCTCTGCTGACGGGCATGCCGCCGATTTTCCCCGTCGCGCCGGCGATGATGTTCGAGCTGTGCGCCTATGGGCTGCTCTCCGGGCTTTTCTACCACAGCCTGCGCCGCAACGTCTACCTGTCCCTGATCGGCGCGATGCTCGGCGGACGCGTCGTCTCCGGTATCGCCAATGCGGTGTTTATGGGCATGGCTGATAAGCCCTATGGCTTCTCCGCGTTCCTCTCCGGCGCGTTTGTGACGGCGCTGCCCGGCATCCTGCTTCAATTGATCGTCATCCCCCTGCTTGTGCTTGCCCTGCAAAAAGCCGGCCTGGCGGGCCGTACCGCCGCCGCGCGTTAAGAAAGGAGCCGCCCTCTATGTTTGAAATCGAACAGGTACGCGGTTATTTTGACGAACGCGCGTCCCAATGGGACGCCGTTTGTTCCCACGACCGGTACAAGCTTGCCGCCGTCGTTACACTGGCGCGCGTCACGCCCGGCGCGCGCGTGCTCGATATTGCCTGCGGCACGGGCGTGCTCTTTGATGAGCTGCTTTCACGCAATCCCGCGTCTGTGCTCGGCGTGGACCTGTCGCCGAATATGATCGCGCAGGCACAGCAAAAGCACCGTGACCCGCGCCTGCAAACGCTGGCCGCCGACCTGTTCGACGTGGAGGAAACGGGTTTCGATACGGCGATCATTTACAGCGCCTATCCACATTTTCCCGATAAACAGCGCCTTGCGCAGAAGGTATGCGCAATGCTCGCGCCGGGCGGCCGTTTTCTGATTGCGCACAGCGAAGGCCGCCAAACCATCAACGGCCGGCACGGCGGCAGCGCCTCCCTCATTTCGATGCCGCTGCGTCCCGCCCGCGAGGAGGCGGCCGCGTGGGAACCCTTCTTTCAAATCGATATGGTCGCCGATACGCCGGACCTGTACTTCATTTCCGGCACGGCTGACAAGTAAAAAGAGGCCGCCGGCTGTTGCCGGCGGCCTCTTTTTTGACCGCGTCAGTCGTTAAGCAGACTGAGCGTGATTTCATATTTGGAATCAAGCGCGTTCTTTTCAGGCGCTTCCCCCTTATACTTTGTAACGGCCGCGGATGATTTGGCCACCGGCTGGAGCGTACCGGCGCCGGCCACACAGCCGCCGGGGCACGCCATGCCTTCCAGCAGGAACCCGTCGTATTTGCCGGCCTTCGCGAGCATGAGCAGCTTGCGGCATTCGCGCAATCCCTGCGCCGACGCGATCTTCACCTCGCGTTCGGGGTCGAGCCGCTTGATCGCGTCCGACACAGCCTGGGCGACGCCGCCGCTGACCGCGAAGCCGCGCCCCGCCGCGGTCGCTTCCTGGAGCGGCTTTTCCTCCTTGATGTCGCCGAACTTGACGCCCTTGGCGACAAACATACCCATCAATTCCTCAAACGTCAGCACAAAATCGACGTCGCTGCGGATGGTGCGGCGGCTGGCCTCCAACTTTTTGGCCGAGCACGGGCCGACAAAGACGATCTTGCAGCCCTTGTGCTCCTTCTTCTGCAAACGCGCTGTCAAAACCATCGGCGTCAGCGCCATCGAAATATACGGCGCGAGCGTCGGGAACAGCTTTTTTGCCATCACCGACCACGACGGGCAGCAGGAGGTCGCCATAAACGGCTGTTCCTCCGGGACGGCGCGCATAAAGTCCTTGGCCTCCTCGATGGTGCACAGGTCTGCGCCGATTGCCACCTCGACCACGCTGTCGAAGCCAAGCTGCTTCATGGCGGCGGTGAACTTTTCAGGCGTCATCGCCGGACCGAACTGGCCGACAAACGCCGGGGCGACAATCGCAATCACACGGTCGCCCTTTTTGATCGACTGGATCACCTGGAAAATCTGCCCCTTGTCCGAAATGGCGCCAAACGGGCAATTGACAATGCACATGCCGCATGAAACGCACTTGTCGTAATCGATCACGGCGCGGCCGTGCTCGTCGCTCGAAATGGCGTCCATACCGCACGCGCTGGCGCACGGGCGCTCCAGCTTCAAAATCGCCCCATACGGGCAAACCTCGGCGCAGCGGCCGCATTTGATGCATTTTTCCTGATCGATCACGGATTTACCGTGTACGATGGAAACAGCGTCCCGCGGGCAGACCTCCTTGCAGGGATGCGCCAGACAGCCCTGACAGCAGTCCGTCACACGGTACTGCTTTTCCGGGCAGGCATTGCAGGCAAATTTAATGATATTGACAAGCGGCGGATCATAGTACTTCTCCGCGACTGCGCTCTGGTTGATTCCCATAGAAACAGGCGCGTGCTCGTCCATCGGGCGCAGCGGCAGGCCGATGGCAAGGCGCAGGCGCTCTCCGACAATCGCGCGCTCCAGAAAAATGGAGTCGCGGTACTGCGCCGTCTCTCCATGGACAATCTTGTACGGCAGGCCCTCGATTCGCGAATAATCGCCGCCCTCATATGCCAGGCGCGCAACCTCTGTAAATACCTTTCGCCTGATATCCGTCACCGATGTATAAATGCCCCTCATTTTGCAGCTCCTTCCAGTTTTGTCGCGGGTCATATCTCATATCGTCATACAGCAACTATTATTTAACATAATGATGCTCTTGTCAACAGTCTGCGCTATGTTTAACAAAAAATACGCACAATGGTAATTTTTTCATATAATCTGTTATTTCTTACAGATAAACACGATAAATTAATCTCGAAAAAGTTCTGATAAAACATTTCAAAAAAAGTCTTTCCTTTTACAGGAGAATTTGGTACAATTGGTATAATCAGTATGATTTTAATATGTCTTTAATCTTGATATAATATTTTTTATAAAAATCAAAATTAGAGGTTGACAAAAAATGCAGATTGCTGTATACTTAGACAGACAGACAGACAGAATAAAGTCTGTCTGTCTGTTGTGGATAAAATAAAAAAAGCATCTCCCTGTTTTCCTGACAGGGGAGGTGCTTTTTGTCTTTTTTACAAAAAAGATACGAGCTGAGCAAGCCAAACGTATCAGGATCGCCCGACAGCCTAAACGCGGCAAAAAGCGGACGGTGTGTCCGCTTTGAAAAAGAAGGAGGTAAATCGTCATGAAAAATCAAAAACAGAAACAAAATGATTTTTCAACAACATCAAAAGTCAAATTTGGCATTTTAACCAAATTGCTGCTGGGTACCATCATACCTCTGATTATTGTACTTATTATCATCGGCAGCCAGCTCAACAGCAGGATGTCAAATACGGTTAAAACACTGGATACGAACTATTTAACCGCAGAATCCATGCGCGCATCTCAGCAAATCACTGCTTATTTCCAGCGGTTTGTAGGGATTGCGAATCTGGCTTCCCAGATGGATGAAATTATTCGCTTTTCCGGTCGGCAGCCCAATTTGGCCGGGACTGAGGAACGCAATAAACTGTTAACGACTTTGAAAAAAATTCAGTCCGCCGATGACACCATTGCTTTTACCTGGCTTTATAACATAAATTCAAAGGATTTTCTGCAATCAGACGGCACCTATAAAAATTCCACCACATTCGATGCAACCAGCCGTATCTGGTATAATCCCGTGATAAATTCGGAAAAAACGATTGTGACTGGCGGTTATGAGGATATCGCCTCCGGCAAGCTGATCGTTACGGTTGCAACGCCTGTTTATATCAATGGGAAGATGACGGGAATTTTCGGCGTTGATGTGCTATTGGAACATTTAACGTCGGAACTGGCCAAGATTACGATCGGCGACACAGGATATGTCACTGTATTTGACACGGATAATAATGTCATATTTCATCCAAACGCTGACCTGATCATGAAAAATGTTTCCGATATTGCATACTCGGATAATGTTAAGGAGGCTATTTTAGGTAATCAATCCGTCGAGGGCCTGCAATATACGCGCGATGGTGAAACATATAACGGCTCTACCATCTATCTGAGCGATTTTGATTATTTGGTTTTGGGGATTCTGCCCCATGCGGAATATCAGGCGTATATAGCCGATACCACAAAGGCTGTCGTCCTGTGGTTCGCTATTGGTATTTTGATCTTAGCCGTGATAATCATAATTTTTAGTTTGAACATAACGCGGTCTGTTAAAAAACTCTCCGTTACCGCAGGCAAAATCGCCGATGGAGATTTGGATGTGTCAACGGATATATCCTCCCATGATGAAATCGGCCAGCTTTCGCAGGAAATAAACGCGATCACAGGCAGACTGAAGGAGTATATTTTATACATCGACGAAATTACGGCGGTATTGGGAGAAATCGGCAAGGGGAATTTTGTTTTTACATTGCAGCAGGATTATAAAGGCGAATTTGCAAAGGTAAAAACCGCGCTTTTGGAGGTACGGGATACCATCTCGCGAACCTTGAAATCGGTTGTCGTCGCGGCAGACCAGGTCCTCAGCGGCGCCGAACAGGTAGCGACCGGAGCACAGTCCCAGGCCCAGGGCGCGACAGAGCAGGCATCCGGAGTTCAAGAACTAGCGGCAACCCTTCAGGATGTTTCTCAACAGATTGACAGCAATACGGCAGTCATCCAGGAAAACGGAAAAGATGTTGAGCAGGTAGCCGAGGAAGTGCATGAGGGCGAAGAAAAAATGAGCGCCATGCTGGAAGCCATGGATTCAATTTCTGAAAACTCTCAAAAGATCGAAAATATTATTAAAAATATTGAGGATATTGCCTTCCAAACAAATATATTGGCCCTGAACGCAGCGGTAGAAGCCGCCAGAGCAGGACAGGCCGGGAAAGGCTTCGCCGTGGTTGCCGATGAAGTGAGGAATCTGGCGGCCAAAACAGCGGAAGCGTCAAAAACAACCGCCGAGTTAATACAGCAGGCATTAGGCGCCGTCGGGCATGGTAAAACAATGGCGGATGAAACGGCATTGTCCTTCAGGCAAATTTCCGAAGCTGTTAAGCGGATTGCTGAAAAATCACAATCTATTACGTTAAATTCACAAAAACAGGATGAAGCGATCAGGCAGACCGCTTTGGGTGTAGATCAGATATCAAGCGTCGTTCAAACCAATTCCGCTACCGCTGAGCAAAGCGCGGCGGCCAGCGAGGAGCTTTCCGGACAAGCGCAGGAATTGAAAAACCTTGTTGCCAAATTTCAGCTTCCGGACTGCGCGGCGCCTGTTTCCCAAGATACGCTTTCGTTCGAACAGATGTCATATCCGCAGCCTTCGGTTCTTTATGACTCCAAATATTAAAAGGCGCTTCGAACCGTCGTCATATCCTTATTAGTCAGCGTAACAATTCCGGCATACTGGAAGATAAGGTGCGAGCAGCCTTTTTCTTCCGATCGGACAGTCGGGCAAATATTGACAACACGGCTGGGCCATGCTATGATGAATATATAATTAAATCGTGGGGAGCTTGCAGACAGGCTGAGAGGAAACTGTGCGTTTCGACCCGTATACCTGATTTGGGTAATGCCAACGTAGGGAGACTTTGCTGGATTCAGCGGGACATGCTTACGCGCGTCCCGCTGTTTTTTCGTTTCCGCACGGCAGCCCGCACCATCAAAGAAAGAGGCTGATCATTATGCAAACAAACGTCAAAAAACTGACTGTCGCCGGCGTCCTTGTCGCCGTGGGCGTGGCGTGTTCCACCTTCTCCATTCCGGTGGGCGCGTCCCGGTGCTTTCCAATTCAGCATATGGTCAATGTAATCGCCGGCGTTCTGCTCGGTCCGCTTTATGCGTGCACAATGGCCTTTTGCACCTCGCTTCTGCGCGTTCTGCTCGGCACGGGCAGCCTGCTCGCCTTCCCCGGCAGCATGATCGGCGCTCTGTGCTGCGGACTCTGCTACAAAGCGAGCCAAAAGCTGCCGCTGGCTTATCTGGGGGAAATCATCGGCACCGGCGTGCTTGGCGGCATGGCCTGCTACCCCATTGCGACGCTTGTGATGGGCAAGGAGGCGGCGCTGTTCACATATGTACCGGCATTTTTATTAAGCACAGCTGTCGGCGCGACTATCTCGATTCTGGCAATCGGCGCCTTGCAGAAAACGCGCGTGCTCGGCCAAATGAAGCTTGCGCTCGGCCGCAAATAAAAACGGAGGGAATGCAGCATGTTTGAAGAAATCCTGCAAAACGTAGCGGCAAAAGCGCCGCTCGTCCACTGCATAACAAATTATGTAACCGTAAACGACTGCGCCAACATCCTGTTGGCCTGCGGCGGCTCGCCGATCATGGCGGACGACGAAAACGAAGTCGAGGAAATCACCTCGATCTGCAATGCGCTCGTTCTCAATATCGGTACGCTCAATACCCGCACCATTGAATCGATGCGCCGCGCCGGCCTGCGCGCCAACGCGCTCGGCCATCCTGTTGTGTTCGACCCTGTCGGCGCGGGCGCTTCCGCGCTGCGCACCGGCACGGCCCAATCGCTGCTGCGCGATGTGCGTTTCTGCGTCGTACGCGGTAACAGCTCGGAGATCCGCACGCTGGCGCGCGGCGCCGGCACGACGCGCGGTGTCGACGCCGACGCGGCCGACGCCGCGACCGAGCAGACGCTTGACGACGCTGTGTTGTTTGTCAAAACGTTTTCCAGGCAGACCGGGGCGGTTGTCGCCATGACCGGCGCGATCGATCTTGTCGGGGATGCAGAAACCTGCTACATCATCCGAAACGGCTGCCCTGAGATGGGCAAAATCACCGGAACTGGCTGTATGCTGACGGCTGTCACTGCGGCCTGGTGCGCTGCCAATCCCGACCATCCGCTCGACGCTGCCGCCGCAGCCGTTGCTGCAATGGGGCTGTGCGGCGAGCTGGCACACGCACGCGCCCAAGCTGCCGGCGGCGGCACTGGCACACTGCGCATGGCGCTCATCGATGCGATGAGCCGTCTTGACGCGGAAACTTTGAACAGGGGGATTCGCATTGAAAGTCGATAGCCGTTCCATGCTGCTTTATGCTGTAACCGACCGCGCCTGGCTGCGCGGCCGCGCGCTGCCCGCTCTGGTTGAGGACGCGGTGCGCGGCGGCGCGACGTTCGTACAGCTTCGCGAGAAAGAAATGGAGTTTGCCGCATTTCTCGATGAGGCGCGGCGTATTAAGGCGGTCACAGACCGCTATCATGTGCCGTTTGTCATCAACGACGATATCGAAGTTGCGCGTGCCTGCAACGCAGACGGCGTACATATAGGCCAGGACGACGCCGCTGTCAGCGAGGCGCGGCGTATCCTTGGGCCGGATAAAATCATCGGCGTCTCCGCACATACAGTCGACGAGGCGCGCGCCGCCGAGCAAGCCGGCGCCGATTATCTCGGCGTAGGCGCCGTCTTTTCTACCTCAACCAAGCTGGATGCTGATATCGTCACGCTCCAGACGCTGCGCGGCATCCGCGCGGCTGTTTCCATCCCAATTGTCGCAATTGGTGGCATCAATGTAGAAAATATGCTACAATTGAAGGGCAGCGGTATCGACGGCGCAGCGGTCGTCTCGGCGCTATTTGCGCAGCAGGACGTTTACGCCGCCGCCAAACGGCTGTATGCAACTTCAAAGGAGCTGGTTTTCGGTTGATCAAAGGCGCGATTTTTGATATGGACGGTACGCTGATTGATTCCATGCCTCTATGGGAGGACTGCGGACGGGCCTTTTTATCCGCGCGCGGCATTACTGCGCGTGACGATCTGGGCGAAACGCTCAAATCCCTGTCGATGGAGCAAACGGCTAATTATTTGCGGGACGCATACGGTATTTCCGAGACAACCTCTGAAATCATTGAGATGATCAATGGAATGGTTACTGACGCATATCAGCGCACCATCCCGCTTAAACGTGACATTGCCGCGTTTCTCGAGCGCCTCAGGCAGGCGGATGTGCGCATGTGTGTCGCAACGGCAACGGACCGTCCACTGGTGGAGGCGGCGCTTGGACGCCTTGACCTCCTGCCCTTTTTTGAACGGATTTTCACCTGTTCGGAGGTGGGGGCCGGCAAGGACCGCCCCGATATCTTTGAGCAGGCGTGCGCCGCGCTTGGCACGCCGCGCGGCGAAACCGTCATCTTTGAGGATGCTCTTTATGCGATTGAAACAGCTCGGCGCGCCGGGTTCCGCGTTGTCGCAATCGCGGACGACGCCTCCGCCGGCGACGAGGCGCGCATAGCCGCACTGTCTGAGCAATATATACATAACTATGAGGAATGCGAGGTAAACAGTTTATGAAGCGGGTTTTGACCATCGCCGGAAGCGATTGCAGCGGCGGCGCGGGAATACAGGCGGATATCAAGACGTTTTCGGCACACGGCGTGTTCGGCATGAGCGCCATTGTCGCGGTTGTGGCGGAAAATACGGCGCGCGTCATCGACATCATGGATGTCACCCCTGATATGATTAAAAAGCAGATCGACGCCGTTTATGAGGATATCGGTACGGACGCAGTCAAGGTCGGTATGCTGTCACAGCCGTGCTGTATGGCCGCCGTCGCGGAAAAGCTGCGCGAGTACAGCCCGTCCAACGTGGTTATCGATCCTGTCATGTACGCTAAAAACGGCTGCCCGCTGATGGAGCCAGGCTCAATCAATGCGCTGATCGAAACAATTATCCCTTTAGCGGACCTGCTGACTCCAAACATCCCGGAAGCCGAAAAAATCGCCGGGATCGTTATTCATTCGACCGCCGATATGGAACGCGCCGCAAAAATTATCCGCGGCATGGGTTGTAAGCATGTGCTTGTCAAAGGCGGCCATGCCGCCGGCGACGCGCTCGACGTGCTTTATGACGGTATACAGTTTTATCGCTTTTCGACGGCTCGTATCGATACCAAAAACACGCATGGCACTGGCTGTACCTATTCGTCGGCCATCGCCTCAAACCTTGCGCTCGGACACGATATGCCTGAGGCTGTCGCACGCGCCAAGCACTATGTTACGACGGCAATTGCGCACGCGCTCCCGCTTGGCAAGGGCTGCGGTCCAACGCATCATTTTTGGGAACTTTATGAACATGGCTTGTCAAATACGACCGGTTGACGAAATACAATTTTACCCGCATTGTCAGAGAAAAAACTGCCGAAAGCGAAAGGAAACGCACATGCGTTTCCTTTCGCTTTTTTGCACTTAAAATAGACTGCATATTTAGTATTAATCAATAAAAAACTGTTTTCTTATTGACAATAGATCCTATTTGCGATATAATCACAATCAATACAAGATATTATTACTAATTTATAACCTTGTTAATCGGGGATCGTTCCCATAAATCACATAATCAGGAGGACTACAATGAGAAGCATTACAACATTGGACCTGCAGTACGCGCACAGATTTTATGGCTTCAAGGGTGAAGCCCAGTATTTGCACGGACACACAGGCGTTCTGACCATTGAGGTCGAGGATTCCATCGAACCGGGCGTCAATATGGTTTTTCCCTGCAACGAAATTCAGAAAACCGCTTGGGAAGTTTTGAAAAATTTTGACCACGCATTGGTGCTGCGGGAGGACGACCCTCTCTTGCCTGCGATTCTTGACGTTTATAAGGCGCAGGGCATCCGCGATGGCGCGCCAAACAACAAGATGATGGGACCGGCTTTCAAAACGGAGCTTGCGACCGCATATCCGGAATGCCGGCTGGTTGTGACAAAGGAAACCATGACCGTTGAAGGTATGATAAAAATTGTTTACAGCCTGCTGAAGGATAAGCTCAATATCGCCAAAATCACCTTTACCAGCGGTGTAAATGCCGCCTCAGAGGAATTTGAGCCGGCAAATAAAATTGATCGCTGCCCACTGTGCGGTATTGCGCTGAACGAAAACGGCGTATGCCCGAAATGTGGATACAAAAAGAAGTAAATAAAACGGCGCCGTTTTATAGCCGCTGAATGAACAGAACGCTGCTCCCGCGGGAGCGGCGTCCTGTCTTTTACACAAAACAGCGGACTGTATCCCCGCGCTTTTCCTTCTCTGCCAAATTGACGCGCGGCCATTTCTTGGCTATAATAACATTAGTTGTTTCGCGGCGGCTTTCGGTGTCAAGAGGCCCTGGGCTAAAGACAGTCCGGACGGCCGATTTTTTATAGATAGCTCCGCAGCGTATTACAAACCATTCTCACTGGAGGGAAGCGGATGACCGATTTTCTGGTGCGCCGGCTGATTAAGGACTGCGGCAATATCAACGACCCTGCTGTGCGCGCCCGTTACGGCGCGGTCGCCGGCGGCGTCGGTATTTTTTTAAATCTTTGCCTGTTTGCCGCAAAGTTCGCAGCCGGTTTGCTGACAGCCTCCATCGCGATAACGGCAGACGCCTTTAACAATCTTTCCGACGCGGGTTCGTCCGTTGTAACGTTCGTGGGCTTTCGTATGGCGGGTGCGCCCGCAGACCGTGAGCATCCGTTCGGACACGGCAGGATTGAATATCTTTCCGGCTTGGCCGTATCGGTGGCTATCCTGATGGTTGGGCTGGAACTGGCGAAAAATTCCTTTCTAAAAATTCTGCATCCCGAGGCAGTCGCCTTCAGCACGGTGTCGTTTGCGATTCTGATTGCTTCGATCGGCGTCAAGCTATGGATGTGTTATTTTAACCGCGCCCTTGCCCGCCGGATCAATTCCTCTGCGATGCGCGCCACGTCGATGGACAGTCTGACAGACGCAGTTGCGACCACGACAGTCGCGGTCGGTATTGTCGTAAGCGCGGTATTTCACATCAATATCGACGGCTGGAGCGGCATGGCTGTCGCTTGTTTTATCCTCTATACCGGATATACGACGGCGCGCGACAGCCTTTCTCCCCTGCTCGGGTCGCCGCCCGACGCCGATTTTGTCCATGATATAGAACAAACGGTTCTCGCTCATCCGGAGGTCAGCGGTATCCACGACCTGATCGTCCATGATTACGGCCCGGGGCGGCGTATCATTTCTCTGCATGCCGAAATGCCATGCACCTCCGATATCCTCGCCATGCACGACGCCGTCGATGTGATTGAGCTTGAGCTGCGCCACAAGTTCGGCTGTGATGTGACCATTCACATGGACCCGCTTGCCCCGGAAGATGATGAAACACGCGCGCTGCGCGACCGTGTCGCTGATTTGGCAGCGCAGATCACGCCGGAGGCGACGATACACGATTTTCGGGTTGTCAAAGGGACGACGCATACCAATCTTGTGTTTGATCTGCTTATCCCGCACGGCTGCCCGATTGCGGACCGGCAGATTGCGGACCGTGTGCGCGAGGGTGTGCGTGCATTCGACGGCAATTTTTTCGCGGTTGTGCGCATCGACAAGGGATTTTTGTAAACTGTCTGAAAGGAAGTGAAACAATGAGCCAAAATAGCGAACCCATCCGTTATGAGGACCCGCTGCTGCGTCTGATTGATCAGGGGATCTCCGAAATTCGCGGCGACGACGAACTTGACGAAACACTGTCTGCTATCCGTGACGCACGCAGCGACAAGCCAAAGGACGACAGCCGCCAGTCATAGCTCCATCAGACCCGCCGGAACCTGCTGTTCCGGCGTTTTTTTCCATCTTCCGTCATTGCAAATTTGATGGATTTGTATTAAAATAATGAGTATAAGCCACCCCCATAAATACCCCCGACAGGAGGATTCATGGCTGATTCAAAGATCACAAAACGGGCCTTGGCCGCATCCCTCAAGGAATTGATGGAACATACTCCGCTCGCCAAAATATCTGTCGGCGATATCACCAAAAACTGCGGCCTGAACCGGCAGACGTTTTACTACCATTTCAACGATAAATTTGATTTAGTCAACTGGATTTACGCAACTGAGGCCGCGCCATATTTGGAGCAGTTTTCCAACCGTGAGCACTGGGTCGAGGGGCTGTGCGCGCTTTGCGGCTACATGCAGCAAAACAGCAAATTTTATATCAACGCCTTGGAATACTCCGGGCAAAACTCGTTTCAGGATTACCTTTCTGACATCGCGCATCAGCTTGTGCGGACAATGGCGGATGAGCTGGTCGGCGGGCGCATGATCGATGACGCTGAAATGGAATTCATCGCGGATTTTTATGCGTGCGCCTTTGTCGGGCTGATCATGAAGTGGGCGCGCCACGGCATGCGTGAGAAACCCGAGGACTATATCGATCGCGCCCGTATGCTTGTTGAGGGCAGTCTGCAATATGAGATGGGACGCCGGTAAACAACTGAAAAGCACAGCCCTATGCCAAGCCGCCAAGCGGCTGGCATAGGGCTGTTTTGCATCGTCCTGTTTACCGCCGCGCAAATCGAACAGCCAAATTGCACTCCGTTTTTTTCAAAAGGGCTTCCCTGTCGTATTTTTTGACAGATGTAAAAACTGTCTAGAGACTTTTTTTGTCTTGTGTGCTATGATCATTTACCAGAAAGAGAGGAACCGGCCGAAGGGCAGTTCCTTTGGACGGCGCAGGGCGCCGCCGGAAAGAGGGGGATTTTCATTGATCAAGCGGTTTGCGCGCCTGTTGACGCGCGCGCCGAAAACGGTTTTGTTTCTTGCCTTACTGATGCTTCTTCCAAGTCTGTACGGAGCGATCAACACACGTGTCAACTATGACATTTTGTCCTATCTGCCTGATGATCTTGACTCCACACGCGGGCAGGCAGTGCTGGAGGATACGTTTCACAGCGCGGCGACTGCGATGCTTGTAATTGAGGGGATGCCATCCCGCGATGTTGAAAGCCTGCGCGACGCTATCGACGAGATACCAAATGTCAGCAGCGCGCTCTGGATTTCAAACATCGCCGACATCAGCGTTCCGAAGGATATCCTGCCGGACGCGATCAAGGATGTGTTCTACAGCAAAAATACGCCGGATGCCACAATGATGATCATCCAGTTCGACCATCCCGGCGCGTCAAATGAAACGCTCAAAGCCATTGACGATATCCGTGCGCTCTGCGACAAGCGGTGTTTTTTGGCGGGTGTATCCATCTTCCTCAAGGACACCAAGGATCTGGTCGAGCAGGAAATGCCGTTTTACACCGTGCTGGCTGTCGTATTCTCGATTGCGGCGATGCTGTTTACAATGGAATCGACCGTTTTGCCGTTTGTATTTATCATCGGTATTGGATTCGCTGTTGCCTATAATTTCGGCACCAATCTATTTCTGGGGGAGATCTCCTACATAACAAAAGCCATTGCGGCCATCCTGCAGCTTGGCGTATCGATGGATTATTCCATCTTTCTCGTCGACCGCTACAACGAGGAAAAGCCAAAGTTCGCCGACCGGCGCGACGCGATGGCCCGTGCCATTGAAAGCGCGTTTGTCTCTCTTTCCGGTTCGTCGATGACAACGATCGCCGGCTTTCTCGCGCTGTGCGCAATGCGCTTGGGGCTTGGTCCGGACCTGGGGCTTGTTATGGCCAAGGGGATCGTGATCGGTATTTTGGTTGTGCTCGTCGTGCTTCCGTCGCTTGTGCTCCAGTTTGATAAGCTGATTGGACGCTGGCAGCATAAAACGCTTGTTCCCAGCTTTGCGCGCCTGAACGACTGGATCATAGACCACCGCAAAATTTTTGTCGCCCTGTTCCTGATCCTGTTCCTGCCGGCCTGGTTTCTGCAAAGCAAAACGGAAATTTACTACAACATCGATCAATCTCTGCCGGCTGATCTCGCCTCAACTGTGGCGACCAACAAGATGCGCGATGAATTTGATATGGCAACCACGCACTTCATCATTGTCGACGACAGTATGCCGGCTTACCAAATGCGGCAGATGGAGGACGAGATCCGCAGGACGGACGGAGTCGCATCGGTGCTTGCCTATAATGAATTTGTCGGCCCGGGAATACCTGATTCCTTCATTCCGCAGGAAGTACGCGACATCTGTAAAAAGGACGGGATGCAGATGATCATGGTCAACTCCCGCTACAAGGCTGCGCGTCCGGAGGAAAACGCACAGATCGATGCGCTGACTGAAATTGTCAAGCGATATGATCCGACGGGCCTGATCACCGGCGAAGGCGTCATGACAAAGGATTTAAGCGATATCACAACGGTCGATATACAGGTGACGAACATGCTTTCCATCGCGGCGATTCTGCTCATTGTTGCGATCTGCTTTAAATCCGTCACCATCCCCATTGTGCTTGTTGCGGCTATCGAGCTGGCTATTTTCATCAACCAGGGAATTCCGGCGCTCACCGGAACAGTCATCCCGTTTATCTCCCCGATTGTTATCGGGTGTATCCAGCTTGGCGCGACGGTCGATTATGCAATTCTCATGACGACACGCTTTAGGGAGGAACTGGAGAACGGGCTTGACCGTGTATCAGCCATCAAGGTTGCCGCAACCGCCTCCGATAAATCAATCATCACAAGCGCATCCGTTTTCTTCTGCGCCAATATCGGCGTCAGCCTCATTTCAAAAATCGAAATTATCAAGAGCCTTTGCTCCATGCTCGCGCGCGGCGCGATTATCAGCGCCCTGATCAGTATTTTTATCCTGCCGTCCATTCTTCTGGTCTGCGAACGGTTCTTCGCCAGGACCTCACACGGATGGCCCAAAACGGGCGCAGCGGGCAAATCCAAGCTAAAACAGGAGGAATCCATATGAATCAGCGGGGGCTAAAAGCCGTCAGTCTCGTGCTGGCCGCGGCTATAACCTGCGCGTCCGTGCTTTCCGGCTGCGCGAAGTCAAACGGCACGCAGAGCACCGCCGCATCCCCGGCTTCGTCCGAAGCTGCTCAAACAGACCAACAGGTCGTCTCCGGGCCGTTCACAGGACCGGACGCCGCCGGCGTCAAAAAAAGCGAAACTGTCTTTATCAATCTTGACCCGACCGGCAAACCATATGAAACGACGGTCACAGACTGGATCCACAGCGATACGCCTGACGCCGTATTAAACGACCTGTCCGACCTGACAGGCATTGAAAATATCAAGGGATTGCAGCAGCCCCGCCAGGAGGGCGATCGCCTGACATGGAAAATGGAGGGCAGCGACCTGTATTACACAGGTAAAACTGACAAGGAACCGCCCGTTGATGTTGAAATTACATATACACTTGATGGCAAATCCATCGAGCCGCAGGAGCTGCCGGGCAAATCAGGACAATTGTCCATGACGGTTCGGTTTCGCAATACACAAAAGCAGCGCGTGACCATCGCCGGCAAGGATACCGATATGTATACGCCAATGCTGGTTGCGGCAGGCATGTCGCTGCCGGACGATACCTTCCAAAATGTCGAGGTCAGCGAGGGCAGCGTTATTTCAGACGGCAGCAACCAGATCGTCGCCTTTGCGTGCGTACCGGGGCTTAACGACAGCCTGGCTCTCGGGACCTATCGTATACAGGAAATCAATGATTTGGATTTCCCAGAGGAATTCACTGTTAAAGCGGATGTTCAAAATTTTGAAATGGGTCCTGTTATGGTCGCCGTCACACCTGAGCTTCCGGATCTTGACGAACTGACAAAGAGCGATGAATTTGACGATATGCGCCAAGACCTCACTGATTTGCAGGATATGCAGGACGATCTGAATACAATCGATCCTGACCGCGACATTCGCTCGCTTCTGACTGATCCAAATCGTACCGAAGCGGCGCGTGTGATTACAAACGATGTATTCGATTTTTATGATCTCAATAAGGATCTGCTTGATATCCTTCCCAAATATGTAACTGATGAAAATATTCGCCTTTATGACCGTATCCGGCATGATATTAAGGACGGAGCGTTCGATTCCCTGCTGGATGATGATGAGCTTGCCGATCTGATCGATCTGGTCGACGATTTAAGCCCCAATCGCTTGCAGGAGCTTGCCGACGATTACGCCGAGCTGCAAAAAAACGATAAGCTGCGCGCGGCGCTTAAACAGCTTATGGGCGCAGCCAACCCGGACACAGAAAAGCTGCTTGATCTTTTGATGCAAGTATATGGCGCAATCAACAGCGACACCGCCGTCAAGGAGGCTGGACTGACCGCGCTCAACGGGCTGATCCAGCGCCCGGAGCTGTTGACCGCGAGCGCCCAGGCGGCCTTGCGGCAGGGCGTGCGCGACGCGCTGATGAAATGCATCAATGTCCAGGAGCAGACGGCAGCCGGTATGCTTCAGATGGTACTAGCACAATCAAAGCTGAATTCACGTTTGCAGGCAGAACTTGTAGCCGCCAGCTACGCCGGGCTGATTGTTGATCCGTCCAGGACGCGTGCTATTCGTCATGCCGATGACGTTGCGGACGCCTCCTCCATCCTGGACGAGGACGTTTCCTCCGCGCCTGACGAGGATGCTTCCTCCACACCTGACGAGGATGCTCCCTCCACACCTGACGAGGATGCTCCCTCCACACCTGACGAGGATGCTCCCTCCACACCTGACGAGGATGCTCCCTCCACACCTGACGAGGATGCTCCCTCCACACCTGACGAGGATGCTCCCTCCACACCTGACGAGGATGCTCCCTCCACACCTGACGAGGATGCTCCCTCCACACCTGACGAGGATGCTCCCTCCACACCTGACGAGGATGCTTCCTCCACACCTGACGAGGATGCTTCCTCCGCGCCTGACGAAAAGGCTCCGACTGTCTTTGAATCGATAACCGAAAACACAGTTGTCAATAGAACGCGGACATTGGCTGCATTCACAAATAATGCAGACGGCGACACGTCCTCTGCGCCGAACGATGGCACGTCCTCTGTACCGAACGGCGACACGTCCTCTGCGCCGGACGGCGACACGTCCTCTGCGCCGGACGGCGACACGTCCTCTGCGCCGGACGGCGACACGTCCTCTGCGCCGGACGACGATACGTCCTCTGCGCCGGACGACAATACGTCCTCTGCGCCGGACGACGATACGTCCTCTGCGCCAAATGATGATACGTCCTCTGCGCCATTTGTCCCCTCCGAGCCAATCAAACCGCTTGCCTCCGACCGCGCCGACCTTTACAAGGAAATTACAACCGATACAAATGCCGGTTATTATCTGATTGAAGGTGCAATCGACGCATATGTGAACAATGCCGATCCAGCCGAGCTGCTTACGCTGGCAAAGCAGTTCGACCCACAGGCTGCCAGCCAGGTAGAAAGTATGCAGGCCATACAGGCGCTGCTTGGTCAAATTGGGCCGGATCGTCTCACTTCCCTGCTTTCGCAGGCTCAGACATGTGAAAAGTACCTCTCCGATCTGTTGACAGCGGTTCAGCAGCCTGAGTTGAAAGAATATCTGGAAAAGCTGATGAGGGACCTTCAGGACAACGAAGAAAACCTGCATACCCTGATCCTGCTTCTCAGACAGCTTGATGACATGAATCTGCTTGACGAAGTCGAAAACATCGACGACCTGCGTGAGGACCTTTCCGATCTGCGTCCGATTGTACAATCACTGCGGCGTGATCTCGACCGGGCAGAGATGAACAAGAGCCTGCACGCTTCCCCTGAAACGGTCGATACCCTACTGCGTATGAAGGACGACCTGGAGGAACACCGCGATATCATGGAAACGATGCGCAACATGCTCCAGGAAGAAAAAGTAACCCTTTCTCGCAGCATGATCGCAACGCTTGACCGCCTCGAGGCCAAAGACGCGGCAGGCAGCGCCGTGGAAAAGCTTGACGATCTTGACGAGCTGCTTGAACGCAAGGATCGTTATACCGAGCTTTCAGACGCATACCGTATTTTCACGGCCGCGCCAGACAGCATGGATACCGATGTTAAATTTGTAATGAAAACGGATGAGATCAAGCTGCCCGATGATGATGAACCCGTCCAGACGCCTGTGCAGGAGCAGGAAGGTTTTGTCGCCTGGTTCAAGGGCCTATTCCAGTCCTGACATAGTACACCGGAGGCTGTCTGATCAGACGGCCTCCGGTGTTGTATCTGCGTTTGTACAAATTCGCGGCTGTTTAAAAAATTTTTCCGACTTTTTTACACAGCGGCGGATTCTGCGTTAAAAAGCGCCTTGCAATTCGAAAGTTTCCTGCGTTTTTTGCCTTGCGTTTTTCTGCTGTTTGTAAACATTTAAGCAATTCCTCTATTTTCAAACAAGCTCTAAAAAAACACCGGGAGCTTCACGCTTCCGGTGTTTTATATGTTACTCCTCCCAAAGAGCCTTCATTTTCTGACGGATGCGCGCACGGCGGCGTTCTGTTTCCTCGCGATCGATTCGAAAAGCTCCAAGCTCATGAACGACCACGTCGCCCTCCCCCGCTTCACGCGGCAAACGCGCACGTTCCATCCCGGTATATTCCCCATTCTCGGCTTCAAGGATTGCAAAATTCCCTTCAAAGCGATCTATGATATATTGCATCGGATTCACTTCCTCATTGACGCAAAGCTTTTAATCAACTCAACCGCACCATCTGTGCTGATTACACTGCTATCCAATGTTAAATGATAGCCCTCAAGATCACCCCACCGCTTATCGGAATAGGAATTATAATATGCGGCGCGTTTTTTGTCTGTTTTTACAATCAATTCTTTCGCGGCAGCCGTATCCAGATTGTGACGCTGCTTGACGCGTGCGATCCGATATTGCAGCGGCGCATGAATAAATACGTTCAAACAATCCGGTTCGCTGCGCAGCGCATAGTCGGCACACCGTCCAACAATCACGCAGTCGTGCTCGCGCGCAATGCGCTGAATTGTTTCAAACTGCGCCAGAAACAACTTCTGATTCAGCGGAAGCATATTGGCGCCCGCTATATTCCCCACTGCATATGGATTGACTGATAGGGAATAAAGCAAACTGCTGACTGGCTTTTCATCATTATTTTCAAATAATTCTACACTCATGCCGCTATCCTTCGCGGCAGCAACAAGCAGCTCCCGGTCATAATACGCGATGCCAAGCGTACTCGCCAGAGCCTGCCCAATTTCGCGGCCCCCGCTTCCAAATTCCCTGCCGATTGTGATGATCGTTCTTTTTGCCACGCTGACCGCCCCTTTCCATTTGCCCCAGTTAAAAGCTGGCTGGCAACCAGCCGTTTCCCTATTTAAACCAGCTTTATGTTATGGGGCTCCTTGAGGATATTATACACCCTTTCAGCCATTTTGTACAGTCTCATAAGGCCGTATTCACAAAGGTCGCACCAGGGGCTGTTTAAAAAACCGAAACGCGGGAGGCAAATGCCTCCCGCGCTACAAATCCCATATCAGACCGCTTCCCGTGGTTCCGGACGGAACAGAAGCGAGACGCACCAAATCGCGCCAAGCGCGACAAGCGTATACACAATGCGGCTGAAAATGCTTCCCGAACCGCCGAACACCCAGGCTACGGCATCCAACTGGAAAATGCCAACCAAGCCCCAGTTCAGGCCGCCAATGATGGCCAGGATCAAAGCAATCTTATCAATCATGTTAAAAACCCTCCTTCTTTTGATTAAGGCTTAATTGAAAACAGTAAATTTACCGGATTTCAACAGCCCTTAGGATTTTTCATCGATAGTTTGTCCGGAAAATATCGGATTTATACAGCGTACACGCAACTGAGGACGATTCTGATGCGGCACAAGTGAAAATGGCGCTGCGCCGGCCACGGCAGGTTCACATGCAAACACCATGACTTTCTCCACCTGCTCACGCGTCAATGTACGATATGGCGCGAGCGGCGCTCCCTCATAAAAGAGGACTGCACGCCCATCCTGCGGTGTAAAAGTAAAGGTTAAAGCGTCAAACGAACCGATCTGTTTCTCCAACGCCTGCGCATTCAACCGGTATGGTCCACCCGCGGGCAATGTCACAATCCGCTGTCCATCCGCCGCACTGACACGCACGCCGCAAAACATCGCTGTACCGAATGCAGTTAAAATTGCCGCCAGCCGTTTCATAACAGCATCCCCTTTTTATGATCATTGCTTTGGTTTTATTGTTGCCGGTTGATTTGCCGAATATGACGGCTATCATGAATTTTAAGTTTTTTTGAGCTGGGATTTTTTACAGGAGAGATATCAGCCGGATGTATCCGCTTGTTTTTTTTCACTGTTTATGGCAAAATAAACTTATCAACTGAGAATCAAAGAAAAGGATGGATGAAGCATGGACCACCAGACCATTGTCGTACTTGACTTTGGCGGGCAGTATAATCAACTGATTGCGCGCCGTGTGCGCGAATGTTCCGTTTATTGCGAGGTGCTCCCCTATCGCACGCCTCTGGAGGAAATTATCGCAAAAAAGCCAATCGGCATTATCTTCACCGGAGGTCCCAACAGCGTTTACGCCGACAATTCCCCGCGTATTGACCGTGCGATCTTTGAACAGGGTATCCCAGTACTTGGCATTTGTTATGGCATCCAATTGATGGCTTACACGCTTGGCGGCCATGTAGTTAGCCCCGATACCCGTGAGTATGGCAAGACAATCACATATTATGATACGGAATGTGTTCTATTTAAGGGGCTTCCCAAGCAAGGAATTTCCTGGATGAGCCATACCGATTATATCGACGCTCTGCCTGCCGGATTTACCGCTACAGCGCATACCGACCGTTGTCCGACCGCCGCTATGCAGGACCCCGTACATAAATTATATGGTCTTCAGATGCACCCCGAGGTGCTTCATACGGAAAATGGTATTGCGATGCTGCGTAACTTTCTTTATGAAGTGTGCGGCGCTATGGGCGACTGGACCATGGGCGATTATGCGCAGACAGCTATTGATGCGCTTCGTCATAAAATCGGCAGCGGCAAGGTATTGCTCGCACTTTCGGGCGGCGTTGACAGCTCTGTCGCAGCCGCGCTGCTTTCCCGTGCCGTGGGCAAGCAGCTTACCTGTATTTTTGTTGATCACGGCCTGATGCGCAAAAATGAAGGGGACGAGGTCGAAGCGGCTTTCGCGGACCGCGATATCCATTTTGTACGTGTCAATGCCGGCGAACGATTTCTCGGTAAATTAGCCGGCGTCGATGATCCCGAACGAAAACGCAAAATAATCGGCGAAGAATTTATCCGTGTTTTTGAGGAAGAAGCAAAAAAGATCGGGCATGTCGATTATCTTGCGCAGGGAACGATCTATCCCGATGTGATCGAATCAGGCGCAGGCGATGCGGCTGTTATTAAAAGTCATCACAATGTAGGAGGGTTGCCCGACTACGTTGATTTTAAAGAGATTGTCGAGCCGCTGCGTTTATTGTTCAAGGATGAAACGCGCGCACTTGGACGTGAATTGGGACTGCCCGATTATCTCGTCGATCGTCAGCCCTTCCCCGGCCCTGGCCTTGCAATCCGTATCATCGGCGAAATCACACCTGAAAAAGTTTCTATCCTTCAAAATGCGGATGCGATTTTCCGTGCTGAAATTGCAAATGCCGGGTTGGAACGCGATATTCATCAATACTTTGCAGTATTGACTTCTATGCGTTCCGTCGGAGTCATGGGGGATGGACGCACATATGATTATACGCTTGCCCTGCGCGGCGTTACAACCACCGATTTTATGACGGCAGACTGGGCGCGCATCCCATTTGAGACGCTTGATCTTATCAGCCGACGCATCGTGAATGAAGTACGCGGCATCAACCGTATCGTTTATGATATCACCAGCAAACCCCCCGCAACTATTGAGTGGGAATGAAGAGTTTTTTACAATGATTATTTTATATGTCAGGCATTATTTTAGTTGGTTTATTTTTAAAAACAGGAGCGATACAGAACAAAAATTCTGTATCGCTCCTGTTTTATCATGATACTCTGCAAAATCAGTGTGAATTCATCGGATATTTTCAATATATAACTCCAAAGTCTCCATATTTCTTGGATATGGCAGCGATCTATCCAGTATTCCTTTTTTGCACAGGCGTTCAAAAAGCTCCATAACGATTGGCACATCCAAATTTGTTTTATTTAAAGCCGAATGATTTCTGAAAACATCTGTAGGGATTCCCTGAAAAAGTACACTTCCTTCATGAAAAAGCACAATTTCATCCGCCCACTCATAGGCATAATTGACATCATGTGTTGACATTACAACAGTAATCCCATTATCTGTCATTTGATTTACAATTTGGTTGACCAAACGGGTGTGTTTTGGGTCCAACGCAGCAGCAGGCTCATCCAGAAAAATCACTTCCGGATGCATCACCAAAATATCGGCAATTGACACCTGTTTTTTCTGTCCACCGCTTAAAGCATGTGTCGGCTTGTGCCGGAACGGTGTAATTTCCAAGTTGGTGATAACTGTCTCCACCTCTTTTTTGGCCTGTTCCTCCGATACCCCCAAGTTTAAAATTCCAAAAGAAATTTCCTGGTAAACACTGGCGGAAAAAAGCTGATTATCTGGATCTTGAAATACGATCCCGACCTTACTCCTTAATTCCAGCAGACTCTTTTTATCATAGGCAATCTCTTTTCCATTAAAATACAACCGTCCCCTTTGCGGCTTGCACACTCCTGCACAACACAGAAAAAAAGTGGATTTTCCACTCCCATTCGCTCCCATGAAAATAATTTTGCGGCCGCGTTTCAATTCTAGGGAAAGGCCTTTTAAAGCATATGACCTTCCCTCGTCATATGAAAAATCCAAATTTTCAGCTTTTAAAATAACATCTGTATTCATACAGTCACCTATCCTATCATATTGTGCAGCACAAATAGAAATATGCTCCTGACTGGCGGTAATCAGACTTTCGCTGCCAAGGCAGATGCAAGCATAGATGTTCAACAGGAAGTATGCTTATGTTTCATTTCCAATGCTAAAAGGTGCTCCATACAGCGAATACCAACAGAGCTGCATCATATGTGATGATAGCGGCGACCACATGCCTTTTAGGGGGCTGGCTCTCGGATAAAACTCGGATTGTACCGTCATAGCATCTGGTTTCCATTGCAATATACAATTGACTGGAACGGATCATTGCACGCATCATTAAAACAGAACCCAGCATACCAAAGGATTTGACCGATGTTCTATAATCCTTATTTCCCAAGCGGCAGCTTTGCGAAATCGAAATCGCGGAAGCTGTATTTAACAGAATAAAAATAAACCGATAAATCAAAAGCATTAATTCGATAATCAGTTTCGGACAATGCAGTTTTCGCATCACTTCCAAAATATCTGGAACCGGCGTAGTCAACGATAAAAAATAGAGGCATGAAACGGCCGCAAGAGCTGTTAGTATCAGTTGCAGCGCATATACAAATGAAGCTCGGCTGGTTGTGATATACCAATCGCTCAAAGGAAGTGCAAATAAATCCATTGGTGTCTGCTTGATATGGAAAATAATTGCAACCGTACTTAAAAATAAAAACGCCAGCGGGATAGTAAGCAGCCTCATATAACGCAAGACAGGGACCCCACCCTTTAAAACGGTGAGAATCCCTGTACTTGCCAACACCATACATGCCACTGTAATGGAACGGCTTGCTACGCAAATGCAAAGCGTAATAACCGCAAAAGCAAATTTTTCACCGGCGTTTTCATATCTAAGCTTTGAATGATAACAAAACTCATCTATGATCATGATTCAAGAAATCCTTTCACCGGTAAATGATTGCTCTGCTTTTGTCCATTTTTTCCGTTCCACGAACCGGCCCATTACGAAAGCGATAATCCCTACACCGATCCCTGTCTGGATACAGAAGAATAAGCTTTCAACCTCTCCCGGAAGCTCCCCGCCAATCAACGCCTCCAGAATCGGCGTCGCCCACGGCTCATAAGCGGAGTCCACTTCCTCTACAACAACGCTTCCGGCATCATCGGATCCGCCAAATTCGGCGTCCTTTAATACAAACAATGGGATCAGTGCAATGAGGAAAATTACAAGAATTCCTGCGATTACTTTCTTTTTCATATTATTTCGCCTCCTGTAAGTATCCAATCGCACGAAGCTCCGGCTTCGCATAGGTTTCCAGTCCGACGACAATGAGCACTGTGATAATTCCCTCAATAATTGCCAGCGGAACCTGTGTCGGCGCAAATACGAGCAAAAACTTTCCGAAAGCGGCGCCTGTTGTCGTATCCGCATGATGAGCTAAAGCCATTTGGCCTGCTGTCACACAGTATGTAAATAAATCGCCCAAGGTGGCGGCAAGGAAGATCCCGGCCTTTTTGTTTACATTCAACTTCTTGCAAAGCGCATAGATTCCAAAAGAAACAAACGGGCCGGCAATTGCCATGGAAAATGTATTTGCCCCGATTGTAGTCAGGCCGCCGTGCGCTAAAAGAATCGCCTGAAACAACAGCACAATCAGCCCCAAAACGGAAACGGCGGCCGGCCCAAACAGAATTGCTCCTAGACCTGTTCCTGTCATATGAGAGCAGCTGCCTGTCACAGATGGGATTTTGAGCGAAGAAATTACAAAGACGAAAGCGCCCGACATCGCCAGAAGCGTCACAAGATTTCTATTCTCACGCAACGTTTTTTGAATGGACAAGAAACCTGCAATCAGAAACGGGATACACAAAACGCCCCATGAAATACAATACCCGGCCGGCAAATACCCCTCCATGATATGCATCGCATTGACTGCGGGAGTGATCCCAAATACGAGCGCAAAGGCGCTTGTCCATACGATCAGCTTCTTTTGTTTTAGACTCATCTTTTTGTCTCCCTTTCTATTCTTCAAGCATATAAAAAGACCTGCCAGATCACTGACAGGCCAACAAAACAGGATGACTATGGTAAGTCAACCTGTTTTTACACACGGCCATCGTTCGTAACCTGTGCCAACCGCATATACAAGGCAGGTCTTCTGACTTGGGCTTCATCACTGCATTTCGCCTTCCCGGTTCTACCAGTGGCGCGAGCAAATGCAATTCTTCCCTTACAGCGGCGTGACCGTGTGAGATTTTCACTCAGCTTTCCTATTCTCCTGCGTTAAGCAGGCACCCTGTATATTGAATTCCAAAAATCAGTATATCAATTCGGTAGAGGTTTGTCAATACAGAATTTACCATCTTCTGTATTCCAGTACGCCACGCATTGAGCGCAGCCTCCACCATGACAACGCCCATTATTTTTCACATCGCAAGGACAAACTTTGATGGATTCATACGCGCAACTGGCGCATGGCTATGCTGTAACAGATCTCCGGCGTAATCGATTGGTCATATCTTTAAATACGAGGTATGCCGGATAATTCCCCCACTTCGAATGCCAGCGCAAGCTCATGCTTATATGTCCGCTATGCAGCCAATGTCTGACGTGCTATAATAATCATAAAATGATTTGGAGGCGACTGCAATCAGTTCCTTTGATAATTGGTTTGATCGTGAAAGCGGGTATTCGCCGCATATGATCACAAGGCGCATGCTGCTTGAAGCATGTGCCTGCGGCGGCATGCTTGTCCAGGATGGGCGTACCGCCATAGTCGCCGGTGTTTCAGGACAGGCGCGGCTGCCTGTCTGTACGTGTCCCGCCTGCCACAAGCTATACGCGCAGATTGGCAGCGGATTTTTACCACTGGATAATCCTTTAAAATTTCGTATCGCCCTGCCCTGACAGGATATATCTGGAATCCACAAAATAGTTGTTAAAAATTCGTTTAATCAGCTCATTTACAAAATATATCCTTTTCAGTATAATGATGTAAAAAGGGAGGTTATTATAATGAAAGGGTTTTTATTCAAATTGATGGCGCTCATGGCGATCATTTCTTTAATTGTGATGCCTGTTTATGCTGATCATTCTTCCGACAATGACGTTTTAGGAGCTGATGATGAGGATGAAAGCGCCTTTTCCGATTCTTATTCAATGGATGTTCGTGAAGTAAACATTGATACTGGCGAAGTGAGCGAATTTTCTATCGATGTACCTGAACCTCAGATACAGCCGCTTTCCGATGAAGAATCACCTTGGGAACAAATTGTCCGCCTGGCTGGCGCAGAAGGAAAGCATCCTATGGAATATCTGGCTGATTTGCAGGCCGATATGCCAACCCCCGCCTATGATTTTACTGGTACAAAAACACAAGTCAAAGATACTACCATATCCCCCTATGATGGGATCGTGTATTTGGGATTAACCTACAGTAGCAGCAATTTTGAATATACCGGGACAGGCGTATGGATTGCCAGCAATAAAATATTGACTTGCGCCCATAATTTGGAACCTATCGGCGGAGGAGCATCCATTTCCAAATTGAAAGTTATTACAGGCAGAAATGGGGCTGCTTCTACTTGCGTGAGCACAGGTTCAGGTTCCATGACCTATCGTGTTCCTGCTTCATGGGGGAAAAACGGCAGCTTTCCCGCCGGAGACGATTATTGTATTATAACGGTCGAAAAGCCAGGAAAGCACGGCACGTTTTCTTTAAATTCTTCCCTGTCTTCTTCAAAGACCTATACGCTTTGCGGATATGAAATTATAGCCGGGGATAACCGCTATCAGACTAAAGACAGCGGCTCTGTTTCAGTAAAGAGCGGAAGCAACTCAAAGCGATTAACATACAAAATTTATGGCGCTCCGGGGCAGAGCGGCTCACCCATTTATAACGGTACTTCCGTCGTTGGAATTCATGCATATGAGATTCAAAATTCCAGCGGTGAATATACAAGCAACAGCGGTACAAAAATAACTCCAACTGTTATCAGCTTTGCAAAATAATGCTTTATATAATAAAAAATCCAAGTTGGAGCGGAAGAACTTTATTTCGCTCCAGCCCGTGGTGGTGAACTTATGAAAAGCAGGTTGATTTGTATATTATCTGCCGCCGCCATATTGTACGGCTGTGGATTTTCCGGAGCCTATGGCGGCAATATACCCGCAGGTATGTCATCCGCTGGACAAATAATGCTGGCCAGCGATCCGTCCGGTCCCGCTGCCATTCATTCATCATCTGTATCTTCTACAGCAGAGCAATCCTCCGCTGCAAAATTTTATTCTTCCGCGGCGGAGTTGTCCATACCCGTTTCCTCCGGCGGCTCTGCCATAGCGGCGGCGTCTTCGGCCGTTTCTAATGGCGAAAAGGAAAAATATCCCATTACATTTCAAATCCGCGACCCTAAGGGCCGGCCGCTCATCAACGCAAACGTCAGCCTGTCGCAATATACGGACCATGGGCTGGAAAGCGTATTTCAGAGTAATTTTTCCAAAACAAAATCCGATGGAATATTTATGCTCCCGGGGCTGTTCGAAAGCGGGGCCTATCAGGCGCGCGTCACCCTGCGGTCAGATTATGGGCAAGCGATTGCTGAAGAGTTTGATATCCTTCTGCCGGGAGATGACATGGGAGTTTTCAACCTGTACTTAAAAAGCAGGATTGAAAGCCCTCCCGAGGAGGAACGTCCGACGCATGTAAATCTGGTTGTGAAGGACGAAGCGGGTAATCCGATCCCTGATCTGTGGCTGTTTGTCACCGACGAGCCTGTTATTCTGGAAGACGGATCCATCCCCTCTATTGGAGGCCCTGCCTATAACTACTGGGGATTTACAGATCAAAACGGCACCCTTATCCGGTGGAACGCAGATGTGTGGAATACCAATACCATTCCACTTAAATCCACATGCGAAGTATATAAAGGGGTAGAACCTGTTGATATTTCATCCATGGAAAAGTTTAAAATGGGTAAATTCGGATATGAAATCCCTGATTTAGGGACGAAAATCGGAGAATTTTATTATGAAGTTCCCGATTTTGACCATTCTTATGAATACACATTCGTTCTAACCGGTTATACAATCGATTGAAAAAATTTTTTCGCAGGCTTTATGGCGCGCCTTTTGGCTGGAAGGGCGCGCTTCTTTTTTGTCTGTGCAAAAAGCCGTCAAAACTGTGCTGCATGGGGCGAGCCGTGCCAGTCGCCACTTTTGCCGCGGTGCATAGTATACAAGTGTGAGCAACACTCAGCGGCGGCAGTATAAGGGTGGCGACAGCCTGCAAAACAGCCTGCGTATGACGACCTGCTGCTTTATATAGACCCCTCCGCCGGAGGGCAGCCGCTCTCCGGCGGAAAAGTCCTCCAATCCGGCCGGACTCTTACGTACATCGGCCGCTGCCTGTTTTCAGGCATCCTGCTGCTTCACATAAACCTCTTAAATGAAAAAAGTCCGGGACGGGCGCGCATGCGCGCCCGTCCCGGACTTTTTTCTCCTAATTTTCAGGTATGGGGCATCTTATCTGTAACAGACATCTGTATTCATTCCAGCCGCTCCGGCTTTTAATCTCTAAAGCAATTGCTGTCTCAAAATACCGAGAATCTTCTTTTCCCGACGCGATACCTGCACCTGGGTCATCCCAAGGCGGGCCGCTGTCTGTACCTGTGTCATCCCGGAATAATAACGCAGCTCGATCAGGGCGCGATCCTTATCTTCCAGCTTTTCAACCACCTGATTCAGAGAGATCACATCGGCAAGCTGATCCTCTGGTGAATCAGCCGGCAAATCGATCTGTCCGCCGCCGTCCTCGTCGCTTTCTGTGAGAGACAACGGCGGCGCAGCGGCGCAAAGCGCCTCGACAACCTGCTCCTCCGGCAGCTCCATCGCCTGCGCCAGCTCGCTGACACTCGGCTCGCGTCCAAGCGCAAGCGCGAGCTGCTCACGCGCGCGTCCGATCCGCAGCGACAGCTCCTTGAGTGTGCGGGACACCTTGACCGCGCCGCCGTCGCGAAACAGCCGCCGCATTTCACCAAGAATCACCGGCACGGCATAGGTCGACAGCTTGACGCCGCGCTGTGGATCAAACGCATCGACTGCCTTGCAAAGCCCCATGCAGCCGGCCTGGAACAAGTCGTCATATTCTATTCCGCGCCCTTTAAAGCGGTGTGCGCAGGAATGTACAAGCCCGATATTTTCTGATATCGTCTGTTCACGTCTGGTATCGACACATTCGATCACAGGGTTCATGCCTCCTTGCTGCGAATGTCTCTTTCCAGAGTCACCGTCGTCCCCTTTCCCTCCTTTGATGTCACTTTAACCCGGTCCATCAGGCTTTGCATCACCGCGAAACCAAGTCCCGCACGTTCCTCCTCGGGAGCGGTTGTATACATCGGCTCCATTGCCTTTTTCACATCGGGAATGCCGCAGCCCTTGTCGCGGATTTTAATGGAAACATGGCTGTCCGGAAAAATATTCGCTGTTATGTATACGATCCCGAGCGTGTCCCGGTAAGCATGGACGATACAGTTTGTCACCGCCTCACTGACGGCTGTCTTGATGTCAGAAAGCTCCTCGATCGTCGGATCAAGCTGTGCGATAAATGCTGCCACCGCTGTACGGGAAAAAGCCTCGTTGACCGATCTCCCCTCAAACTGAAGCTTCATAGAGTTACATGCTTTCATCTTCGTCCCCTCCGGTCTTTTCAATATGTCCGGCTGTCACACGCCGTTCGGGCTTATCCATCACCGCAAGCCGGTCCAGTCCTGCGAGCATCATCACCTTTTTCAGATGACCGGCAATGTTAACCACCCGAAGCGAGCCGCCTACCTCCTGCATCAGCTTATAGCGGCCCATAACAAGTCCTATTCCGGAGGAATCCATAAACGTTACATCACGAAAATCAAGCTCCAGCGCGCGCGCCTGCGCTTTAAGCACCGCGTCGTCAATCGTCTCGCGCATTTCCCGCGCATTGTGGTGGTCAATATCGCCAATGATATGCGCCGTCACCAGCTCGTCCGTCAGATCGATTTGAACAGACATCGTTTTCATACGTCCTTTCATCACGCGCCGGGCACGGCGCGCGTGGTTCGGCAAAAGTCCGGGCCGTGCGCGCCGCCAGACACAGCCCGCACGCCGTCAAAAAAGCCCTATCCATAGGATAGAGCTTTTTGGGTAAAAAGGATGTCGAAGCATGACATGCAAACATATTTCATCCAACATCCGCAAACCTGGCGCGTACCTGGGAGGCGAACAGCAGCGACCCGCAGACAACAATTGCGCCGCCCTGTGCCGACGCGACTGCCTGCGCAAGCTCCAACGCCTCGTCAATACTGTGTGCCGCCGAAGCGCGCAGCCCCACCGCGTCAGCGCGCACAGCCAGCTCATGCGCACCGAGCGCGCGCGGGCTTTCCGGTGTAACGCACAGCACGCGCGCCAAACGCGGCGCGAGCGCCCTGAGCAGGCCGGTGCTGTCTTTATCAGCCAGCACGCCGATCACGCCGGTCACGGGCTGATCCCCAAGCAGCGTCAACGCATCCGCGAGCGCGCCCGCGGCCTGGGGATTATGGGCGCCGTCGATGATTACAAGCGGATTGCGCTGTACAATTTCAAAGCGCGCCGGCACATGTACCCCGGCAAGCGCCTTTGCGATGGTCCGCTCGTCCGGCAGGCGTCCGAGGAGCGCAGGGAGCGCCTGCCCGGCCGCTGTAATCGCCGTAACTGCGTTTGTAATCTGGTGATTGCCTATAAGCGGCAGATGCAGGCGCATCCCCTGATATATAAAGTCTGTGCCGTCCAGTCCGGACTGTACCTCTCTGACAGCGCCCGGATTTCCGGAAATCAGTGTGCAGCCGCGCTTTGCACACTCCTCCATAATCACAGCCAGCGCGTCAGGGTCCTGTTTACCGCAGGTCACGACGGGAACGCCCGGTTTAATGATACCGCATTTTTCAAAGGCAATCTCACCAGGCGTACTGCCGAGCACGTCCGTGTGGTCCAGCCCGATGCGTGTAATCACGGAGACAAGCGGCCGGCTGATCACATTGGTGGCGTCGAACCGGCCGCCGAGTCCGACTTCCGCCACAACCGCGCTGCAGCCGCTATCCGCGAAATACGAATAGGCCGCCGCAGTGATCAGCTCAAACTCCGTCATGCCTCCCACCTGTTCGGCGAGTGGCGCGATGCGCGTCATTTCGCGCGCGAGCGCCTCGTGTGCGATCGGCGCACCGTCAATCTGGATACGCTCGCAAAAATCGGTGATAAACGGCGAGACGGTCAGTCCTGTACGCAGGCCCGCCGCACTCAGGATAGCCGCCGTCATCACCGCAGTGGAGCCTTTGCCGTTTGTCCCCGCGATATGCACAATGCGCAGGCGTTCCTGCGGATCGCCGAGCAGCGCCATCAGGCGGCGCATCCGGTCCAGCGTCGGCGGGCCGTTAAAACGTTTACGCGCATGAATATAGGAAACAGCTTCCTGATAGGTCACAAATCATCCCTCCTGTAAGAACCTGTATTCACAGCCGCAAAACGCCGTCCAGGCGGGCCTTTTGCCCCCGCTCCACGTTAAATTTTCTTGCCGGGCGACAGCCCGCCTGCAAAAATTTGCCTTGATCGGGTACAAAATCCCTCGCCTGTCCAGTATCCTCCGGCTGTAAATACAGGTTCTAAAACTGCAAAAAGGCGCTCTCCCAACACGCCCAAGGCTGAAAAGCCGGGACGGAATCCCCGCCCCGGCTCCGAAACTGACCAGTAAGACCAATCCTGTTTTTCGCAGGGCTTCGCCGTCCACAGTCCCTCCATTTAAGAAAATGCAGCGATACTCTCCTCGATCTTTGCAAGCCGCTCACGCGCTTTTGCAAGCTTGGCACGCTCGCCGTCAACCACCTGCGCCGGCGCCTTGGCGACAAAGCCGGGGTTGTCCAGCTTGGACGACAGCGCCGCGATGTCCTTTTCACAGGCGGCTTTCTCACGTCCAAGGCGCGCAAGCTCCTTCTCCCGATCCACAAGCTCGTCCATAGGGATAAAGACGCGCGCGGCGTCGGTCACGACCTGAACGGAACCGTCTGCGTCAAAGCTGTCGCCAAGCTCCACATCGGAAGCGAACGCAAGGCGCGCAAAAAATGGGCGTCCCTGCTCAAATACAGCCTTATGCGCCGTCATGATAAACAGACGCGTCTTTTTCGACGGCGGCACGTTCATCTCTCCACGGCGGGCGCGGATGGCGCGGATCACCTGCATAATCATCTCGAAGTCGGATTCGTCGGCGGAGAAATCGAGCGCGGCATCGGCCTGCGGCCACGTCGCGACCATGATGCTTTCCCCGTCGTGCGGCAGCGCCTGCCAGATTTCCTCGGTGATAAACGGCATAAACGGATGCAGAAGCTTAAGCGTGCCGGTCATGACGTACACCAGCACGCGCTGCGCCGCCTCGGACGTCTCGCCGCCCGCCTGCAGGCGTGATTTACACAGCTCGATATACCAGTCGCACAGAATATCCCAAATAAAATCGTACAGCTTCTGAACGGCCAAACCAAGTTCGAATTTTTCAAGATTGTCCGTAACCTCGCGCACAAGCGTTCTGTATTTCGAAAGGACCCACTTATCCTCGATATTGAGTGTCTCCGGCAGCCCCGGCTCTACATCGTCCGACAGGTTCATCAGGATAAAGCGCGACGCATTCCAGATCTTATTTGCAAAGTTACGCGACGCGTTCACTTTTTCATCCGAGAAACGCATATCGTTGCCTGGCGAATTGCCCGTCGCCAGTGTGAAGCGCAACGCGTCCGCGCCGTAGCGGTCGATGATCTCCAGCGGATCGATCCCGTTGCCCAAACTCTTTGACATCTTGCGTCCCTGCGCGTCGCGTACAAGCCCATGGATCAGCACCGTTTTAAACGGCGCCTCGTCCATATGCGCCAAGCCCGAAAAGATCATGCGCGCCACCCAGAAGAAGATGATGTCGTATCCGGTGACAAGCGTGTCCGTTGGATAGAAATAACGCAGCTCCGGCGTATCGTCCGGCCATCCGAGCGTGGAGAAAGGCCACAGCGCGGACGAGAACCATGTGTCGAGCGTGTCGGGGTCCTGCTCAAGCCGATGCGAGCCGCATTTCGGGCAGGTTTGCGGCGTTTCGCGGCTTACGATCATTTCACCGCAGCCGGTGCAATACCATGCGGGGATGCGGTGGCCCCACCAAAGCTGACGGGAAATGCACCAGTCTTTGATGTTTTCCATCCAGTTGAAATAAATCTTATCAAACCGCTCCGGAATAAAGCGCGTCCGGCCGCTGCGCACGGCCTCGACCGCCGGCTTGGCGAGCGGCTCCATCTTAACGAACCACTGCTTGGAGACGCGCGGCTCAATGACGCTGCCGCAGCGGTAACAGGACCCAACATTGTGCTTATATGGCTCCACAGCTTTGAGAAAACCGCCGTCCTCCAGATCCTTTACAATCTGCCGGCGGCATTCTTCGCGCGTCAAACCCTTGTATTTCCCGCCGTTTTCGTTGATGGTCGCATCGTCGTTCATAACGTTCACGATGGGCAGGCCGTGGCGCAGGCCGACTTCGAAGTCATTCGGGTCGTGTGCAGGCGTAATCTTCACAACGCCCGTTCCAAAATCCATCTCGACATATTCGTCGGCGACAATGGGAATTTGTTTGTTGACAATCGGCAGCAGCACCATTTTTCCAATCAGATGCTTATACCGCTCGTCGTCCGGATGCACCGCGACAGCCGTATCGCCAAGCAGCGTTTCCGGCCGTGTCGTTGCGATTTCAAGCACATCGTCCGTGCCGACGATCGGATAATTGATGTGCCAGAAAAAGCCGTCCTTCTCCTCATACTCCACTTCAATATCCGAGATTGTGGAGAGGCAATGCGGGCACCAGTTGACAATGCGCTCGCCGCGGTAAATCAGCCCCTGCTCAAAGAAACGCACGAATACCTCGCGCACGGCGCGGCTGCACCCCTCGTCAAGCGTGAACCGCTCGCGCTGCCAATCGCAGGAGGAACCAAGCTTTTTAAGCTGATCGAGGATATGGCCACCGTATTCCCTTTTCCATGCCCAGGCGCGCTCTAAAAAGCCCTCGCGGCCGAGCTGTTCCTTGGTCACGCCTTCCTGGCGCATCGCTTCAACAATCTTTGCCTCCGTCGCAATCGACGCATGGTCGGTTCCCGGCAGCCAGAGCGCCTCATAACCCTGCATTCTGCGCCACCGGATCAGGATATCCTGAAGCGTCTCGTCAAGGGCATGCCCCATATGCAGCCGTCCGGTGATATTCGGCGGCGGAATCACAATTGTATACGGCTTTTTGTCCGGGTTCGGCTCGGCGTGAAAATATCCGCCATCCTGCCAGAACCGGTACGTTTTGTCCTCGACCTGCTTGGGGTCGTAGACCTTGTCCAGCTGTTTCGGCATATCTTTTCCTCCAGTGTCCATTTATACACAATCTTGATTCATAAACAATATTTTATATTATAGTTGATTTTTCCCCGAAATACAACTGTCAGCGCCAGCCGGCATAAAAAAATACGGAAAGCTGAATATAAAAAGCAAGCCTGCGCTGGGCGCAGGCTTGCTTTTTATATTCAGCTTTCAGACCAACCGGCGCAAACTGCATGAGTGGAACGCCTGTCCTACTATTCGCGGCGCAGCCTGTAAAAGCGCAGCGCCTGTCCCACTGTTCGCGGCGCAGCCGACTAAAGTTTTTTGCCAAGCTTTTTTTAAAAAAGCGGGCGGCCTATTGATCCAGGTAAACGAGCGGGTCGATCATGCGGCCGTCTACACGAATCTCGAAGTGCAGGTGGTTGCCGGTGGAATTGCCGGTGGAACCGACATTTGCGATTTTCTCACCCTGTTTCACAGTCTGGCCAACCGATACGGATACTGAGCTGTTATGTCCGTACAGCGTGCGCGAACCGTCCGCATGGCGTAAGATCACACAAATACCGTACTCGCCGTACCAGCCCGCCTGTTCGACAACGCCCTCGGCCGCCGCGTAAACAGGCGTACCATACGGCGCTGCCAAATCAATGCCATTGTGATGCGGGTAATCATAAAAATCCGCCGACAGCCATCCACCCTTGAGCGGACGTGCAAACGATGTTTTCCAGGCGCTGCCGTCGGCAGTCTCGCTGTAGAGGACTTTCGTCCCGCGCTTCACGACCGCATTTACAGGCTGCGCCGTCTGCTCCGCTTTGATTGAAACCACCTTGACGGCACGATCGCCCTCATAAATCACTTGGGCTTCAATCTTCTGCTCCCCTGGCGTGCCGCTGCGCACTGGCTCCTCATAACCCCGGTAAATACCCGGCAGGTCTATGTAGGAGGTTGCAAATGGAATTTTCTGTGTCGTTGTAACGGTGCGCGTCACACGTGCCGGCACTTCGAGCGCCTGTGTGTGCGTTGCAAACAAAAAAACACACACTACGGCAGTGATGGCCGCCGTCTGTTTTTTCATTCTGTTATACCATCTTTTTGTCCCATTCCCTGCTGTCTTAACAATCGATTCGACCGCAGGTTTCTCCATAAATCATCCTCCTTGCGGGAAATTTGCATCCTGCCGTAAGCAGCACACCACACGCTTACAGCAAGTACTTTTGATGATAGCGGTCAATTATGAATAAACTATTAATATTTAAATTTATTCATATAAGCTTTACGATATTGGAAACGCTTAGATTATCGGATTGGCCGTTTACTGGCTATGTTGGAAAAGCAAGCCGTCACAGATTTTGACACGAACGCTTGAATTTAGGGGAACATTGCAGTATGATGATACCATAGTTTTGACTGTGGAGGGTAACACATTGTCTCAAATATTAGAAGATATCAGCCTTTGTTTACAACAGGGCCGCGCGCCTGCTGTCAAAGAACATATTTCGCGGGCCATTCAGGAGGGACTGACAGCCGACGAAATTCTCGAAGGCGGTCTTTTGGCAGGCATGGGAGTAATCGGCGAAAAATTCAAAGCCAATAAAGTCTTTATTCCTGAAGTCATGATTGCCGCGCGCGCTATGAACGCCGGACTTGAATTGTTAAAACCGCTGTTGGCTGCCGCCGGCGGCCAACAGCGCGGCACTGTCGTGCTTGGAACAGTCAAGGGTGACCGACATGATATTGGAAAAAATTTGGTAAAAATGATGCTCGAAGGCAAGGGGCTGAAGGTTGTCGATCTTGGCGTAGATGTCCCCGCAGCCCGTTATCTTGCAGCTGCGGATGAGCATCAGGCCGATATCATCGCCTGTTCGGCCTTGCTGACCACCACCATGAATGAAATGCGAAATGTGGTCAGCCTTGTTAATGAATCTCCGCTTAAGGGCAATGTACGCGTCATGATCGGCGGCGCGCCGGTTACGCAGAGCTTTTGCGATGAAATCGGGGCGGACAGCTATACGCCTGACGCAGCCACTTGTGCGGAAGTTGCGCTTGGGTTCTGCCAAAAGTAGTTTGCAAGCGCACATCGTATGATTTTATTATAAATGAAAAGACACCGCTGTTTCCAGCGGTGTCTTTTTCAATAATTATTGTAATTTTTTTCCTTCAAATAAAACGCGTTTTTTCAAATCCTCCATCAGTGCCGAAAACTGCGGCAAATCGAGAGATTGCGCGCCATCACACAGCGCGTTTGCCGGGTCGTTGTGCACCTCGACCATTAAACCGTCCGCACCAGCCGCAACAACAGTACGCGCCAGCGGCGGCACCAGCCATGCGTGTCCTGTCGCGTGGCTCGGATCGACAATCACAGGCAGATGAGTCAACCGCTTGAGCAGCGGAATCGCGGAGATATCAAGCGTGTTGCGCGTCATTGTTTCAAATGTCCGCACGCCGCGCTCACATAAAATTACCTTTTGATTACCGCCGGACAAAATATATTCGGCTGACATCAGCCATTCCTCCACCGTATTTGCAAGACCGCGCTTAAGCAGGATCGGCTTATTGCAATGGCCCAGCTCACGCAGCAGATCAAAATTCTGCATATTGCGCGCACCCACTTGAATAACGTCGACTTCGGAAAACAGATCGAGGCAATCTGCATTCATGATTTCTGTGACGATTGGCAGTCCGGTTTCATGTTTGGCCTCTAAAAGCAGGCGTATTCCATCGGCATGCAGCCCCTGAAACGCATACGGCGAGGTGCGCGGTTTAAAGGCCCCGCCGCGCAGAAGCGTGGCGCCGCTCGCTTTGACCGACTGCGCGACACGGATGATCTGTTCCTCGCTCTCCACCGAACATGGCCCGGCGATCACCTGAAACAGTCCCTCCCCAATGGTCACATCCCCGGCTGTGACATGAGTATCCTGCGGATGTATTTTTCGATTGACTGCCTTATAAGGCTCACTGATGCGTTTGGCGCTTTCAACTATGTCAATTGTGGCAATATAATCCGCGTCAAGGCGGGAGGTATCGCCGATCAAACCAATGATCGTATGCTGTGTACCTTCGCTGACATTGGTTGCAAACCCCTTGGCATGGAATGAATCGAGCAATTCCTGCACCTTTTGCGGTGCGGGATTCGGTTTTAATACAAGAATCATTTGAATCCCTCTTTTTCAGTTTAAAGCTTTTAACTATTAAAGTATAGCGCGTCGTACCGGCTTTGTCAAGCAGAGCGCCGGCGCCATACAATATAGGAGAAACGATTTGGGAGGGATCTTAGTGTCCAACAGTGTGCAAGCTGCATCTGCGCGCAATTTCAATTCCATCTTTCTTGGGCTTGGACTTTTGCTCGTGATCTGTGTTCTTATCCTGCCGTTGCTTGCAGGAACGCGAAACGCATTTCGATAAACAAATCCGGCTGGGAGAAAAGCATCGCTTTCGCCTCAGCCGGATATCTCCGTTTTTCTTTCAGCCGACTGCCCAGAAATAAGACCGTCTATTCATCGCCTAACAGCTATTTTCCTGCGTGTTTGCCCACTTGCGGGCAGGCGCATTTTGAACAAACGGCCCCGCGCTGCGGACGGCGCAGAGCCGTTTGTTTATCGGCGCGACGGCAGATAAAGTCCGGTCGCATCTGTTTTCGCGGCTGTCTCCTTCGGTTCCGCCGTCGCCGAGGGCTTTGAAACAGATGCCAAATCGACCTCTTTTTCCGCTAGAATATAAGTGCCTGGCGTGCGGGTACGTACAGTAAAGATCGTATCCCCGGAATCATTCTCGCCCACTGTGAAATAAGAGGAAACATCCTCAAGCGTTCCATTCGAGATGCGGTAAAATACCACGTCCTTTGGGTTGATAGCCGCGTCACCGTCGGCGTCAAACGGATTATAGATCACAATGGTCGGCACCGTTGTAGATGGTATGGAGGGGTTGATCTCAAACGCATACAAAAACGCGTTCTGATCATCAAACAGATCGGCGAATGCGCAATCGTCCCAGTCGGTTGACAGGCCCGCATAAAAATTGTCAGGATCGGAATCAGCCATATATTGCAGCTTGGCCTGCGTTTCAGACCCGCTTTCAAATGTGACGACGTTCATCTCATTGGCGGTCGATTTGACAACACCTCCGCTCGCAAATGCCGCAGTACTTAGGGAAAGCGCCGCCAAAAGCGCCGTGGCTGTGCAAAGAAGCTTTTTCATATCTGGAAGTGATCCTCCTGTTCATTGTTAAAATATTCCGCTGTGTTCAGTATAACGGGATATTGTGAACAAAACATGAAATATAAAACTTTTTCATAAAAAACAAGCGGCCGGGTTTAAATATGTGTACGCGCAACCTCTCCATGTTCTGCATAGGATAGGGCGGGAGGCGATGCCATGGCGATGAATCAGAATGGGCGGCCACAGGGTGGAATGCAGCGCCCAAGCGGCAACCGTCCAATGATGCAGGGGCGTTCCATGCAGGGAAGACGCCCTGTACAGGGACGTCCTATGGGGAACGGATCTATGCAGCGTACAAATAATACATCGCGTCAGCCGGGCGTACTCGGCAGACTGATCAACACAAGCGACCCCATCGGTTCTATCAGCAAAATTGTCAATATCTTAAAGATCCTGGGCTAACAAATTGAGCGGGAACGATATAGCTTGAGCTAAACCGTTCCCGCTTTTCGCGCGTCATACAGAAAAGCCGCCGTTGTCTGCTGTGGAACGGGAACAATTTCCGGATAGTTCGCAAATAGCCAGAGCATTCAAAGAAAAATACGCAGGAAGCATTTAGTTTTACGCTGATAAGGAAGTATTCACAACAACTTATCACTAACGCTGACAGACAGGGTGCAAACAGAAACAGAGAGTTAATCACTTTCCATAGTGGTCGGCTCTCTGTTTTTCTATCTTCACTTTGTTACGCAATAGAACGTCATTTTTGAGGGTAGAAGTATAAAATATCATCTAAGCGTTTTACACGTTCTGCAAGCCGCATAAATCAAGCGTTTTTTACCCTCTACTGCGTAACAAACCTGTGGTAATTATCCTAGGGAGCATAGACCGCCTATCTTGGATTTTCCTATGTTGGAAAAGCCTACATTGGATTATCCAACATTGGAAAAACCTACGTTGGAAAATCCAACGCAATTAAATAAAGATATAAATAACTAAAGAAATACCAAATACGGATTTAATTAAATACCCATTCCCTTCCTATCCTTTCCCTAATCCCTCTCCTTTTGAGCAAGGCAAAGCGGCAGAGCCGCCGGAATGGAAAAGAATGGAACGGAAACGGCAATATAAAAATATCGTTTGTTATGTTACGCAGTAGAACCTCATTTTTAAGGGTTGGAGTATAAAACCCTTACCTCTGCCCTTATCTCCACTGTAATGCCGCTTAAATCAAGCGAAAAGCACACTCTATCGCGTGACATTCCATAATGGATAGAGCGCGTAAGCGGTTTATCCGATTGCGCTCTCTTAGTTGCCCGACAGCAAAGACAGGGAAAGCCGTCAAGGACGCGAAAGCGTGCAATTTATCCTTGACGGCTTTTTCTGACTTTGCTACTTCTTACCTGTCAAAACGGAATTGCAGGATAGCTTTGATAAGCTGTGCTTTCAGACGGTCTTGAATATCATCGTTAATATGTCCACGATAGGTAGATAGATATTTAATCCGCGCAGTGTAATGCCGCAGTACCGCGTCTATGGCTTCCGGCTCGCCTGCAACAGCTTTCTCGATGGTTTCAAAGGGTATCAGTTTCTTATTCCTCATGTTTAGTTTCCTCCAGTTCTTTTCTTAACTGCTTCAATGCCGCCAGTTTCCAGTAGTTGACTGTACTTCTGCTTCTTCCGTACTCATTCCCGATTTTTCTTTCGCTGTAACCGAGGAAGAAATTCATCAGCAGAGCAGTACGCCTTTGTTCTGACAGATTAGCTAATGCGTCGGCTAAGCGTTTACTTGTCACGACGACCTCTTTCCCTTGCACGACAAAAACAGTTGCCTTCTCATAAACATACTGCTCAAAATAGTTATCAGTTGCAAACGGTTCAAAAGACGTTTCCGACATCAGATAGTCAAGCGACACTTCATGCTTCTGTTTCCGTCCAAAATCGCGGTACGCGCTGATTGCCGCATTGCGGAGAACGATTTTACAGAATGCGGCAAAGGCATATTCGATATGCTCCATGAATTGTTCAGAATACTTCATTATAACTCACCCCCTTTCTTCCCAGTAGGGGGCTATTACAACAAACGCCCATGCAGGCGTAAAACCGCATAGGCGTTTGGCAATATGAGTTATTTAAGTAATTATGATGATTTGTGTATTCATCTTCATAACCGCAAAATCCCGTTGCATGGAATAGGCTTTTTTTAACAATGGAATAGAATTAAAACTGTGAAAAAGAAACATGGCAATATCTCCCGACACCGCCACGTCTATAAAAATAATTGTGTATTTACCGCTATTCCATTTTATATACAGGAAATGGCGGTTTGTTTTCCTATCACAAAACAGAAAGAGCCAATAATCATAAGATTTATTTCTTGTGATTATCGGCTCTGCGTCAATGCGTCTGGCTCTGTGATAACTGAAATATTCAAATTTTTTACATTGATAAGATTTTCCTGCTTACACTTCGGACAGTATAGTGGGAAATTCTTTATTTCTGTATCTTCCCGTATTCTTAATCGGGTTTTATTATTGCATACAGGACATAAAATCCATTTTTCTTTTTGCAATGCACCACCTCATTTCTAATCGGACTACTTTCAATGGAAATCATAAACAGAATGTTGGAAAATCACTTGTTTCCCCAAAATGGTAATTGCTTTCTTGCTACATTGATTTACACACCGATAGCATAACGTACACCGTCCGTCTGCTATAATCTTATCTTCTGATAATGACAAATTATTCATAGGACACACCAATGCACATTTCCCGCACTTTATGCAAGCGCCGGTATCTATCTGTATTTTGTCTGAATATTCTTGTGTTTTACGGTAAAACCAAAGCCGCTGTCCCAAAAGCCCTGCAATATGGCATGATAATCCCAAACCGTCTTTAGTTGGAGTACCATTTTTCAAATTGCACACCGCTGATTTTATGCATTCTTCTGCTTGTATGACAATTTGCTTGTTTTGAACCGGAGTACGCTTTAAGGCTTTTACATCACAAATGCAATCCGGCATTTTCAAATGAAGTCCACCCCATACCTGTGCGCCGTATCGTTTGAACAATCTTGCAGATACACCCGCACCGTCGCCGCTAAACAGTCCCATTGTTGCAATAACAAAAATGCGTTTTCCTTACCATATATTAGAATTTTCGCAGATAAAATCCCGTACAATTTTAGGCAGGTTACTGTAATAAATTGGATAAGCAAAAATGATGTCTTTATGATATGTAACTTTTTCCATTGTACCTGTATCTTCTAAAGGGGTTATTTCAATATTTTTATCATATAGAGCAACAAACTTTTCTAAACAATATTTTGTATTTCCTGTTCCACTAAAATAAATTCCAATCATATTTTTTCTCCCGTATTATCTAAAAAGGAAAGTTGAAAAACGTCCATAAAATCAATAACTTTCTCTCTCCAGTCATTATTATAATTTACATTATTCATGGTGGCCAATGAAGTAACACCATGTATAAACGCCCAAATGGTTATGATAATATCATTTTGCTTTTCTTCCGAATAGTGCGTTTGCTCTAATAATTTGCTTACAATATTTTTATAGATGATATAAGGTTTATAGTTTTGGTCGTCTGGTATTGATAATGATAAGTCAATCTTTATATTGGATTGAGAATATAAAAATTGAAAATAAGCAGAGTTCTCTACAAAGAAAGATACGTAGGCTATCCCCATATCTTTCAATATTTCTGCGACATTATTATTTTTTTGAACGGTACTTTCTAATTGTTTAGAAAATCTATCTGTGATAAATAATTGCATTGCTTCAAGCAGTTCTTCTTTATTTTGAAAATGGCTATAAGGGGCAGCGTGGCTGACCCCACACGCCGCAGCTACCTTTCTCAAAGAAAAAGCATTTATTCCCTCTGTACTTACAAGTTGAATACCTGTTTCGATTAAAGCGTTTCGCAAGTCTTTATGATGATAAGTCTGTCGTTTCTGTGCCATGCTAAGTCCTCCAATCTTTACACTGTCTATATTATAAAGCCTAAACTTTACAGTGTCAAGTTTGAGGAGGATTTTAAGTTGTGATACTTGAAATTATTTTTTCCTAAACGGTTATTTATTTGGCATTTCAGAAACTTTTCCGTAATAAGAGATAAGAAAAACTTTTAGAAAATTTTCTCTCAAAACTTCGGCAAAATCGCTCTGCTCGGTGTTATAGATAGTGAAAGGAAAATCAGAGGGTTTGGGATACTTCCCAACAAGCAAAATGCAGGGCATTTCGGAAAAGAGTACTCTTTTCCTATGCTTGCTGAGAAACTTATCACATTACAAATCAAAGAAAGGACAGGAAAGGAATGGAACGGAAACAAAAACAGGAAATAACAGATGATAGGCAGAAACAGGGCAATCCGGCAGATGAAACAGTGATTTATAAAATCGGCGGCACATTCTATGAAGTGTCTACCTCTTGCGACGGCTCTGAACCACTTTTTGAGAAGATGAAGCGGCTCATAAAATCAGAAAACCTCAAAACGCCTACTGACAAAGGAAAAGATGTCCGCTATAATAAAGATAGCAACCTGTCTGTCGGGCGTTCATTACAGGAGGAATGAACATGACAGCAAATACATATAAGCCCGAACAGATAACCGCATTATACGCCCGTTTAAGTCAAGAGGACGCATTGGACGGAGACAGCAACAGCATTGTCAATCAAGAGTTACTATGTAGAGGGTGGTTTCTCCCACCTAATACATATGACTGCGGCTCATTTGTGGTGAATGGAACAGCAGTTGTAGGAAAGGAGCAGAATAATCCTTATAATTGCTGAAAATCAACACAAAAAGGAGCTGATTTTTATGAAATCACTATTTGAGCAAATGGGAGGCAATTACCGTCTGGAGGGGGATTACCTCATCCCGAACCTTGCGCTGCCGGATGAACCGGAATATCAGATTGGCAAGTACGGGCGTATGCGCCGCAGCTATCTCAAAGAACATCGTCCGGTTCTCTATGCAAGCCTGCTCACAAGCGGAACGCTGCATCGGCACCTTGCCGAGATCGACCAAGCCTGCAACGAGCGTATGGCAATCATCGTTTCCGATATGGCAAGGCAGGAAGATGTGACCGAAGCGCTCAAAGCCGCCAACCAAATGGAATGGGTGCGCCGCATGAACAGCATCCGCAATCGTGCGGAGGAAATCGTTTTGACCGAGCTTGTATATGAATGACAAATGCCCGTTATTGACTGCATGGCCAATAACGGGCATTATCTTTATTCTTTTGGCGCTATAAACTTATATTTACCCTTTCCAAAGCCGCTGACAGGCTCGATCAAATCCGCATTTTTCAGTTTTGTAATAAGATTCCCTGCGGCAGTAACAGAAGCCTTTGTGATAGTAGCGATATCGGAGCGACCAAAGACACCATCAACGCCCATATTTGCAAATACCGCTTTTGCCTTTGCAATCGTACCTTGGCTTGCGTTCAGCCGGTCAATCGCAACCTCAATCGCAATATTTTCGTCCTCAATCGTAACCTTGCTTGCAGTTGCCACTGTTCCATAATTTAGATTATAGAGCGTAACTTGAAAAGAACTGGCATCTGAATAGAATTTAGGCTCCAGTTCGTCACGGTAATTGTGAGCGGCGCGGTAGGTTTCCGTGATTTTCTTAAAGCCGCTGCCCTGCCGCTCCATATAGCCCAATCTGCCGAAAATATCTGCAAGGACGGGATTGCGGCGCATGGAGGAAATGCTGGACAGATCACGCTCCTGTATCCGTGTGCCGTCTGCCATACCGCCGGGAGAATATATGGTAAGGCGGTCATCGTAAATGTCGATGTGGACTTCGCTGCCCAAAATCAGATAGTCACGATGGATCAGTGCATTGACAAGCGCCTCAAAAACGCTTCGTTCGCAGTAGTCTGGCATCTCAACACGGGAATCGGCGGTTTTCTTCCAGCGTGTTTTCATATTCCGCTTGACAAAGCTGACGCCCTCATTGAGCAGAATGATCAGGCTGCCGGAGAATTCCGCACTGTCAAGTGCATCTACCATGCCGCCGCTTTTATCAAGGCCGTTCCAGCGTGTGCAGAACAGGCGGGAATGTCGGATGGGAGAATCATCCGCAAGCAAAGCGCCTGCATTGGTCAGCTTGCCGTGTTCGTCCCGCATATCGAAGGAATCGAACAGCTTTTCTTCCATGCTGTTGCCCGTCCAAGCCTTATACCGTTCGCGTAGCTTGGAAAAAGCGTAATCCTTGAAATCATACTCGGAAACCAATTCGTCATAGGTGCGGTGCATCCCTTTGAGAATCAGCTGATTCAGCGCATAGGACGGGGCGATCACGCTTTCATTGCCGATACGGATATACGCCTCCATAATGCCGTCTGCTCTGTAGTAATACGGTGTGGAGCGCCCTGCGGACACAGCCAGCACAAGAATATCCTTGCCGTCCTCCCGTTCTGGCGTGAGGATAAAACTCGGATAAGGCGTGATACGCTCTTTGATCAACCGGCTGATTGCCTCTGCATCGGTCTGTGCATCGTCTAAGCCGACAGCATTTCTGTCATTATCAATACCAAAAAACAGCGTACCGCCAATTCCGTTTGCAAAGGCACTGACGCTTTTGAGCCAGCTTTTCGGCTTCTTTACCTCCAGCGCGACCTTGAAATCATATTCGGTCGCTTCTGCGATCCAGCGGTCAATCATCATTCTCACCGTCCTGTCCCTTATTTTTTCCTCTGCTCTTATAGACATTATACTGATTCTTGCACCGGGCGCTGCAAAACGCGGAATTGGCCCGACTGCCGAGGAACACCTTCTGGCAGTGCTTGCATAGCCGCAGGGGTTTTGCATCGTCCACCAGCATGAAGCTGAACATCATCTGGATGCCCAGCAGCAACGAATGGAAGTCCCAATAGATGGTCGGTTTCTCTAGCAGTTCGATATGATAGGTAGGCGCGATGCCGCCGAAAGCGGCCATGGCCTTGCGGTAAAGATTTCTTGTATCCTCGTCAATGTTGTCGTAGTCATTGTAGTACAAAATAGAGGTGGTCAGCGTAAACGCCCAGTCCTTGAACTGCTGCGCTACCCAATCATACGGTTCTGCATACTCCCGCTGGAAGCTCATGTTTTTCGCCATCGGTTCATCCATGAAGGTCATGGTCAGGGCAATCATCGTCCTGTCACCAGAGACATTCCAAGTGGATTCCACGCCCCGCTTCACTACATCCAGCTTATCAAAGGGATAAAACAGAGCGAGGTAGTCCTCTGTTTCCATGGATTCCTCTTTGATGAAATGATTCTTCGGCAGGTACACCGCCTCATAGTCCATGAAGGACGGCGTGGTGGGCAGAGCAGTCATCAGCCCCAGCAAGCCGTAATGGGTCACAAAAGCCATGATCGCCTTTTCTACTTCGTATTCCGGACTGCGGTTCATCATCAGCATCCCCACGTTCAATGCCTCCAACACCATCTCGGAGGATTCCTTCAGCGGATTATAGACATCTGGCTTTGCTGTATTTTCCGGCGTGATATAGCGTTTTCCGTCCTTGCCGGTCTTGATCTCATAGTGGTCATACCGCACCCAATGGGAACGGGACTGCGCAAACAGATTGTTCATGACACTGTGCCTCTCAATTCGTAATCTATCTATATATTAACCATATTACTATTGTATCAACCGTCCTTGGCATCGTCAAGGGCGGCTTTCTGTTTTCTTGGCTTCGTTTTGTTCTCCCGGCGGATTACGGCATCCTTACCCATGGTTTGCAGCAGCGTCTCGTATTTCTCTATGAACTCTAGCTCTCGAAGGGTAAGGCTGTGGCCGTTTTCCCGCTTTTCACTCAAATGCCCATACATCTGCCTTTGCAGCTTTTTTTGAATAGTCATCCGCAATTTGCGGATATTCCGGTCGGACTGGCCACGGATGGCAGCAAGCCTTGTTGTGCTGTATTGCTTAACAAACGAATAATACAGCACTTCCTTCTGTTCATCGCTAAGGCTGAGAAAGAGCTTGGAGATAAAGCGATTTGCTGTCAGCTCATGCACTTCAAAGGGGCAAGTGAAGATGATATCGAGAAAGTTTCCCTGACAGAGTTGGCGGAATCTCGGCAGATTCATCCACAGCGGGGCAATCTTCGGTTCAGGTACCGCCTGAAACTCCAACGGAACATCCCCGCGCAGGTTTTCATGATCACGCTCCCGGCGCTCCCGGTTCCTGTCCAGCTTATTCCACTCGTCCACCACAGTCAGAAAATCCGATTCTGTCCGGGCTGCTTCCTCTAAACGCTTCAACGCCTCGGCGCGAATTTCCCGCTTGAGCCGTTTCTCGCTGGTGGGTGCGGCTTCTTCCTCCTCGTCCTCCAGCTCGGCATGATAGTCTCTGGGATGCTCGTCCTGCTCCAGCTCGCTTTCCAGCTCCAGCGTGCGTTCCGCTGCAAGCGCTTCCTCCAGTGTCTCGTCCTCCGGCGCACCGTCAGACGCATCCTCCCAATCGGCAAAGCCGTCCGCATCCATTTCAAGGCCGGTTTCCTCTATTTGTTCCTCGGCATCTTCTTCCTCATCGGAAAAATCATCATCCAGCAGCAGTTCATCCTCCCATGATTCCACGACAGCTTCACCTCCTCGAAAAAATATTTTTCTTTTTTTCAAAAACAGTTCCGATTTACACCCCGTATTTCTCCTATTAGTGAGAAGTAATTTAATGAACAGTTACTCGGATTACTTTCTCGGCATAGAACAGTGGAAAAGGAGGAACGCAGAGTGCGGCAACGCCATGGAAAAGAGATATGACACATTCGGCTTACAAGCGCCGGAACCATAATCAGTATACCAAAATACGATAAGTTTTTCAAGGATGGACAGTATGGAGCAGAACAAACGAGAACAGTTTATCATCCGCCGGATCGGCGGCACCACCTACAAGGTCAGAGTCGTATTCAATGAAAGCGGCTACGAGACCATGGAGGATAAAATTTTGCGGATTATACGCAATGATATGGTTACAAATGACGGAACCTATGGTATAATGGAGATACCACAAATGAGCCGACAGTCTGAAAGGAGCGCATCATGAGCGCGAAACAGACTGAAAGCAAAATTACCGCCCTCTATGAGCGGCTGTCCCGCGACGATGACAATGCCGGAGATAGCAATTCCATCGTGAATCAGAAAAAATATCTCGAAAGCTATGCCCAGCAGAGAGGCTACACCAACTGTCGGCACTATACCGACGACGGCTGGAGCGGCGGCAACTTTGAGCGTCCAGCATGGAAGCAACTCATCGCAGACATTGAGACGGGCAAGGTTGCCCATGTGATCGTCAAGGATATGAGCCGGGCAGGGCGTGACTATCTGCAAACCGGCTTTTACACGGAGGTGTTCTTCCGGCAGCACGGCGTCCACTTTGTCGCCATCGCAAACAGCGTGGACAGCGATGACCAGAACAGCAATGAGTTTGCCCCCTTCCTCAACATCATGAACGAGTGGTATCTGCGCGACCTGAGCCGCAAGCAGAAAACCGCCATCCGTGTCAAGGGCGAATCCGGAAAGCCCACCACCAACTGTGCCATCTATGGCTACAAGAAAGACCCGGAAAACAAATACCATTGGCTGATCGACGAGGAAGCTGCCGCCGTGGTGCGGCGCATTTTTCGGCTGACTATTGAGGGTAAAGGTCCCTACGATATTGCCCGTATTCTCTTTGAGGATAAGGTGGAGACGCCCGCCGTGTACTTTGGTAAACAGGGCAAGGGCATTTGGAAAAGCAAAGAGGAATTTTCCAATCCCTATAACTGGAGCGGCTATGTTGTGGGACAGATCCTCTCCAAGCCGGAGTATATGGGGCATACGGTCAATTTCCGTTCCCACAAGCAGTCCTACAAGGATAAAAACGCCGTGATGAATCCCAAGGAGGATTGGCTGATCTTTGAGGATACCCACGAGGCGATCGTGGACAGGGAGACATGGGAGCTTGCGCAGAAGCTCCGCAAGACACCCAAACGCATCGACACCATCGGAGAGGCAAATCCGCTGACCGGCCTTTTGTACTGCGCCGACTGCGGCGAGAAGATGTATAACCACCGCTCCAAAGGCGGCACAGAGAACAATCCCTATCCATCTGACTTCTTTGATTGTTCCTCTTATACCCTTGCTCGCCAAAAGCGCACGACCGCCTGCTGCGGTCATTATATCACGACCAAGGCCCTGCGTACCCTGATTCTGGATACCATCCGCACGGTCAGCACCTTTGCGATCTCCAATCAGGCGGCGTTTATGGAAAAGGTGCGCTCTGCCTCCCAGCTCCGGCAGGCAGAAGCGGCCAGGGATGCCAAGCGTAAGCTGAACAAGGACAAAAAGCGCATTGCCGAGCTGGACACCATCATCAAAAAGCTCTATGAATCCTTTGCCGTCGGGCGCATCACCGAGGAACGCTTTGACAGTCTGCTGGCAGATTACGAAAATGAGCAGAAAACGCTGCAAGTCTCTGTCACAGAAGCGGAAGAGAAGCTGTCCGCTTTTGCAGAGGACACCGCCCGTGTGGAGCAATTTCTGGAGCTGGCAAGGAAGTACACGGACTTTTCTGAACTGACCACTCCGATGATCAACGAGTTTATTGAGAAAATCATCGTCCACGCCCCGGAGCGCATCGACGGCGACCGGGTGCAGGAGGTGGAGATTCACCTTCGCTTTATCGGGCAGTTTGAGCTTCCCGTGCCAGAACTGACCGAGGAAGGAATCAAGCGGCAGGAGTTTTTGAAGAAAGAGCGTATCCGCAGCCGGGAGCGCTATCAAAAGCTGAAATCTGGTGAACGCGCTGTCGGCGTTCCTGTTACGCTGACATGCAAGTGCTGCGGGCAGAAATTTGAATCCAAGCGGACAAATACCCTGTTCTGCGGCCCCAACTGCCGTGCTAAATTTTATCGGCAGGAGGCGGCAGAAAGCCGCAGCCGGGAGTGTACCTGCGAGAACTGCGGCAAGGTGTTTCCAACGACACGAAGCAGCGTCAAATACTGCTCCGATGATTGCCGGTATGCAGCGCAAATCAAGCGGCAGGGCGCACGGAAGAAAGCCTTGCGAGAATCTGAGAACGAGGAAAAAATCAAAACAGCATAAGAAAAGACGCGGACGGCGGCTTGCCCCATATCGGGCAGGCCGTCGTTTTTGCGCAGAAATGGAGGTATCATGCGTATTTTTGAAATTGTAAAAGAAAACGTCAATCTTCGGGAAGCGGCAGAACTGTACGAGATAGATGTGAATAGGTATGGAAAAGCCCTTTGTCCCTTTCACAACGACCGGCACCCCAGTCTGTATGTGGCCGACGACCACTATTATTGCTTTGCCTGCGGGGAACACGGAGATGTGATCGACTTTGTGGGCAGACTGTTTCAGCTTTCGCCCTATGATGCGGCACGAAAGCTGATGGCAGATTTCCACCTCGCCCCGGACAAGCCGCCCAGTGCAGCGGCGATCCAAGCAAAGCGCATCCGAACAGAAGCACAGCAGCTCATGGAAAACGAGCAGCTGTGCTTTTCTGCTTTGTCTGATTACGCCCGTGTGCTGCGGGACTGGAAGGTGCAGAATGCGCCGCAATCGCCTGATGCGCCTATCCATGCGCGATTTGTAGAAGCCTGTCACAGGCTGGACGAGACGGAATACTACTTGGATATTCTGTGTGTCGGGGATTCCCACGAACGTGCTGAAGTGGTGCAGCAGCAGATGGCGGACGGCAAGCTGGACAGGCTGCGACAGAGATTAGAGGAAATTCACAAGGAGGAATTAGAAGATGGATATGACACCGCAGACGTGGCCTGAGTGGTACGACGGCAGGCACATCAATGAGGTGCTGTTCTGCCAGCAGTTTTTGGACAAGCACCCCATGAAGTGTGTTCGCGGGCGGCTGTTCACGGTGGATGGACTGATTGAGGACGAGTGGTGGATTGGGAATCTCATTCTGGAAGAAATCTCCGGTGTGCTGACCTCCGGCCTGTCCAAAGTTGTGACGAACCTGCTTGCCAGCATCAAGCTGCAAGCGTATTCGCCGCCGCTGCCCATCGAGACTGACCGTATCCACGTTGCCAACGGGACGTATTTCATGGACGACAGCTTCACCACCGATAAGAGCTACTGCAACAACCGCCTGACCGTTGCTTATAACTCTGATGCACCTGCGCCAAAAAAATGGCTGCAATTCCTGTCAGAGTTGCTGCAGGCGGAGGATGTTCCCACCTTGCAGGAGTTTCTCGGCTATTGTCTGCTGCCGACTACCAAGGGGCAGAAAATGCTCATGCTCATCGGCAAGGGCGGCGAGGGTAAAAGCCGTATAGGCCTTGTCATGCGCTCTCTGCTGGGCGACAGCATGAATACCACCAGCATCCAGAAGGTAGAAAGCAACCGGTTCAGCCGTGCGGACTTGGAAAACAAGCTGCTGATGGTGGACGATGATATGGACATGAGCGCTCTGCCCAAGACCAACTATATCAAATCCATCGTGACCTCCGAGTGCAAGATGGACATGGAGCGCAAGGGTGTGCAGAGCTACCAGAGTCAGCTTTATGTGCGCTTTCTCTGCTTCGGTAACGGGGCGCTGACGGCTTTGCACGATAAGTCCGACGGTTTCTTTCGCCGTCAGATCGTATTGACCACCAAAGACCGGCCCGCAGGCAGAGCGGACGATCCGTTTCTGGTGGACAAGCTGCTGCGGGAAAAGGAGGGTATCTTTCTCTGGTGTCTGGAGGGGCTGCACCGGCTGATCAGGAACAACTATCAGTTCAGCATTTCGGGTAAGGCCAGAGAAAACATGGAGGCGGTCAAGCGCAGCAGCAACAATGTGATTGAGTTTTTGCAATCTGAGGGCTATATCCGCTTTCGGGCAGACAGTGAAGCCAGCTCCAAGGCGATCTATGAAGCCTACACAAGATGGTGCGACGATAACGCGCAGAAGCCCATGTCGGCTAACCGTGTCAGCTCTGAGCTTGCACAAAATGAGCGGCTTTACAACGTGGAGGCCACCAACAACGTCCGTATCGGCGGCAAGCGGGTGCGGGGCTTTGTGGGCATTGAGGTGGTCAACCCGCCGCCATATTGAAAATGAGAACCGGACTTCAAAATTGCCGTACACGCTGTACACTCTGTACGGCCGTTTTTGACTTCATTCTCAAAAACCATTCTTGCTTGTGCGTTTCGTGAAACACTTCGCGGTTACGCATAAAATCAGCCGCTTGCAAAGCTGCGGATGACTGTCCGCTATGCAAAACCGGCGTACAGAAGCGTACACAAGGGGGCTTTGCCGTACCGAACTGTACACCGGCGGCTCAATTTTGCAGCCCCAAAATCAATCCTTGTGAAATCCGTGAAGATTTTCGCCGCAAGCCGAACGCACTGCACCATCCGGTGATTTACCGAAGCGTGAAGCTGCTGCACCGGACTGCGGCATATTCTGCCGCTTCGTATGTTCTCACACAGAACGATGAAGCCGATAGGGTGCTGCTGTGTACAAGGCATCACGGACGGAAATCTGAGTGGATTTGCGGAACGGCAGATTTTTCACCGCAAGGCGTACACAGTTCACTTACTCAAAAACCAGTATCACGAAAATATGGAGGTAAAAAGTTGATGAAATCCAATCTGAGAAATGAGATCAAGTCGTACATCGTTCGTCAGGGAATGACCATGCAGGAGGTGGTCGATCTGCTGCGGGACGAACACGGCTGGTCTGACAGCGTTTCCAACCTGTCCAATAAGCTCCAGCGGGAATCCCTGCGCTATGTTGAGGCTGTCCAGCTTGCCGACGCTCTGGGCTATGAGATCATCTGGCAGAAACGAAGATAAGGGGGATTTTTTATATGACGGATACGGAAAAGAAGCTGTTGCAGGCACGGCACCGGTTAGAGGAAGCACAGGCCAGAGACAGAGTAAAGGAACAAAAGATGCGAACGCGCAGGCTCATTCAGGAGGGCGCGATTCTGGAAAAGGTACTGCCGGAGGTGCGGACGATGGAACCGTCTGTGCTGGAAGATTATCTGATACAGAAGCTGCCGCAGCACGATTGAATCCGCATGGAGGTCTCCGGGAAACCGGGGGCCTTCTTCTTTTTTCTCCCGAAGGGCGCACTTACTCACCACCTGTAAAACAGGCGGTGGTATGCCTGCGGCATCGTGCGCTCTCCGAGGGGGATTTCGCTTTCTGCGGAAAGCGACAGACAATGCCACAGCATCTGCGGATGTTGCTGTCATCGTCTGCGCGATTGGACAAATACCGTCGTGCCCTGCGCCGTTATTTCTCCAACCGCCTGCGCAAACCTTCCACCGGCAGCTTTACCGCAGAGATGGACGGCGCTCTGTCCGTCCATTTTCTCTTTTACGAAAGAGAAACAGAAAAAGGAAACGAGGTAAACGAACGATGGCAATTTACCATCTGGAAGCGAAGGTAGTCAGCCGGGGCGCAGGGCGTTCTGCTGTAGCCGCCTCCGCTTATTTGAGCTGTTCCCGTCTGTATAATGACTACGACGGGATACAGCATGACTACACAAAAAAGCAAGGGCTTGTCTGGCAGGGAGTGTTTCTGCCGAAATACGCCCCGCAGGAATGGCGGGATCGTGAAAAACTCTGGAACGCCGTAGAGGAAGTGGAGACTGCAAAGGACAGCCGGTTGGCGCGGGAGTTTGTCGTTGCTCTTCCTGTGGAGCTATCCCGTGGGGAGCAAATCGAGCTGCTGCAAGAATTTATCCGGGAGCAGTTCGTATCAGACGGGATGTGCGCTGATGCCGCCATTCATGACACCGACGGTCACAATCCTCATGCCCACACTCTGCTGACGGTGCGCCCGCTTGATGAACAGGGTAACTGGCAGTACAAGACCGAAAAGGAATATCTCTGCGTTCGGAATGGCGAGGAACGGGGCTTTACCGCTGCCGAGTTTAAGGAGGCCCAGGCAGAGGGCTGGGAGAAGCAGTACCCCTACAAGGTGGGCAAAAGAAAGCTCTATATGGCTCCCTCCGCAGCAGAAGCGCAGGGCTATGTCCGGGCTGACAAGCATCCCAAAAGCACCCGGTATGGGCGGCAGAATCCCATTGCCGAGCGTTGGAACAGCGAGGAACAGCTTGTGGAATGGCGCAAGGCGTGGGCAGACGTGACCAACCGCTATTTGGAGCGATACGGGCATGACGAACGCATCGACCACCGCAGTCATGCAGACAGAGGTTTGAGCGAACAGCCCACCATTCACGAGGGTGTGGTTGCCCATGCGTTGGAAAAGAAAGGCATCATATCTGACCGCTGTGAAATCAACCGACAGATCAAGGCAGACAATGCACTGCTCCGTGAGCTGAAAGCAACGGTCAAAAAGCTGATGCAGGCGGTAAAGAATACGGTTCCCGCCATAGCGGAGGCAATGGAGAAACTGCGAAGCAGCATACTGATTTTCAGCTATCAGCTTCGCTATATCGGTGTAGGCAAGAACAGTATGGGCAAGCGTATTGATGCAGTTAAGCCGGAGCTTGAACGCTATGTGGGCTTGGTGCAGCAGATCAAGGAGAAATCCAAAGAACGGAAAGCTCTGCTTGCGGAGAAAAAGGAAACGCTGTTCTATCAGATACCCAAGCTGCACGACCTCACCCGCCGTATTGCCGAGCTGACCGAGGAATTGGAGGAACTGAAAACCGAAAAAGAAATGCTGCTTCGCTCTTTGGACTACACCGACGATGTTGGTATTTCTGACGTGAAGAAAGAAATCGCCACATTGGAGAGTGCGCTGCAAAAGCTGTCCGAGCAGGAGGCGAAATATTCTGCCGAGCTTGATGATTCCTTGAAGCAGTATGCCGAGCTGAAAGAACAAGCCGCCGGTATGGATGCCGCTGAGCTGATGGATGCACGGCTTGCTGTTCGTGAGGAAAAGGAACGCTCTGCCGCCGACCGGGTAAAAGCTGCCTACGGCGAGAAGTATGATCCGATGCTGATGCATGACAGCAAGCGTGATGTGGCAAATCTGCTCCACGAGGAAGCGGAAGTTCGCTCTGTGCGGGAATTCATTCGCCGGAAACAGCAACAGCAGACACAGCAAAAGCAGAATAAGAAGAAAAATCGAGACAGTTGGGAACGATAAAATTTCAGCAGGAGTGCATTTTGAACGATGCACTCCCGCTTTTTTTCTTTATCCGCCGCCTCTTTTGGGGCGCATTCAACGCTATCCAACCGGAAATTGCATCTTTTTTATGAAGACTATTGATTTTTTAGGAAAAATGAGGATACTGTAATCATCGTTATAGAATTGTCGCTACAGAATGTGTATTACAGATAGGAGGAGCATTATGCCGCCGAAAGCAAAGTTTTCAAGGGAACAGATCACCAAAGCAGCACTCAGTGTTGTTTCTGAAAAAGGGTCGCTGGCACTGACCGCCAAGGAATTGGGAGCCGCTCTTGGCACATCCACCACCCCGATTTTTACTGTGTTCAATTCTATGCAGGAAGTTCAGGATGCAGTGATGCTCGCCGCTATGGAGCGATTTGAAGAATACGCACACAAAGCGGCACAAATCAAGCCTGTTTTTAAGCAGGTGGGTATGCAGATGATTCTGTTTGCCAAGGAAGAACCAAAGCTGTACCAACTCATTTTTATGTCTTCCATCAGCGAAGCACAGACCTTTGATGATATTTACGCGCACTTGGGTTCGCTTGCCGATGAATGCCTGGATGTACTTCAAAAAGACTACGATTTGAGCAAAGACAATGCAAAAACGCTGTTCGAGCACGTATGGATTCACACCTTCGGCATCGGTGCTCTGTGCGCCACCGGTGTGTGTGATTTCTCTCATGAACAGATCGCCGAGATGCTGACGCAGGATTTCACGGCCATGATGATCCTACCTTCCCATCCAATAATGACGATTTCCATAGATATATTCCTCTGCTTTCGGATATGATCTTTATATTATTTTAATTTTTTCAAAAAAGCCTTAAGGCAATACCGCACAGAACAAAGGTGTGCAATATAACCCCAAAAATGGTACAATAGACCTATGAATAAGCAGATAACACTGTCCACATTCAGCGATGAGCTGGCGAATGTACGGACGGAGAAAAAAGAATTCCTTGCGCAGATAGATCGCATCGTTCCGTGGGGGAAATGGGTCGCAGAGATTAAGCCGTACTATTACAAAGGAGAGCGCGGAAATAAGCCCTACGATTTGGAATTGATGCTGCGGATCTATATGCTTCAAAATCTGTATGACCTCTCAGACATGGGAACTGTGGCAGAGGTCATAGACAGCCGCGCGTTTTCAGAGTTCTGCGGCGTTGATTCCAGCAATCAAGTGCCAGACGGAGATACACTGGGACGGTTTCGGCATATTCTTGAGGAGAACGGCATTCAGCAGAAACTGTTCACCCAGGTGGTCCAAAGCCTTACGGAAAAGGGTCTTATTCTCAAGAAAGGCACAATTGTAGACTCAACGATCATAGAAGCCCCATCCTCTACCAAAAACAAGAAGAAGGAACGGGATCCTGATGCGCATCAGGTAAAGAAGGGCAATACATGGCATTTCGGATATAAGGCTCATATCGGCGTAGATCAGGACAGTGGTCTGGTTCACAGCGTTGAAGTGACTGGTGCCAATACACATGATGTTACAATGGTATCGAAGCTGCTGACTGGGGAAGAAAATGCTGTTTATGGGGACAGCGGATATCTCGGCGCTGAGAAGCGGGATGACGCCATTACCAGAAATACCAAGGGAAAAAAGATCAAATATAAAACCAACCGCAGACCATCCCAGAGCAAGAAAAAGTCTGCCCGATCCAAAGCGCAGATTAAGCGCCGTGAACACGAAAAGTCATCTGTCAGAGCAAAAGTAGAGCATGTATTTGGTGTGGTAAAGGGGCAGTTCGGCTTTCGAAAAACACGATACCGAGGACTGCGAAAACAGATTGCAAAACTGATTATATTGTTTGCTCTGGCAAATCTCATTCTGGCTGACAGGCCCTTCCTGGCAGTCTGATGAAGTGCTGCCTCAGACAATAGTTGGATGGCAATACACGGATAAATTTAAAAATACGGGATTCATCCGTAGAATGTCTTGCATTAACAAACCCATTCTGCGGTGTTGCCTTAATACAATATTAACATTTGTAAGAAGGAAAAACAAGCCGTCCCCTCTGTATTTTCATTTGGGGCGCTTTATGTTATAATTCCCCTGGAATGAGGTGATCATATGGACACGGTCGGAATTATTCCCGCCCAGGAAAAATATATAAAAGCATATTGGGTGACACTTGGGCGCGTAGCGCAGGAGCGTAAATACTTAAGAATAACCCATGCTTTTCCGCTGGAGGAAACCATGGAGTTTATCCGGGAAGGGATTAAAAATAACTACCCCTATTTCTTTATAAAAAGCGAAGACGCCATTGTGGGCTGGTGCGACATACGCCCTCTTTCCAAGGAAAGTACCGTTGGCTGTCTGGGCATAGGACTGTTAAAGGATTACCGGGGCCAGGGGATCGGAGCCAAAGCAATCGCCGTAGCGCTGAATAAGGCTCGAGAACAGGGTTTTACCCTGATTCAGCTGGAGGTGCTGGCCACCAACGAGCGTGCAATCCGTCTCTATCGGTCGGCAGGGTTTCTTTTTGCCGAGCAGTCGCCCCACCTGATAGAGATTTACACAATGCAGCTGCAGTTATCATAAAACAAAAAGAAGACCGGGAAATCTCCCGGCCTTCTTTTTATTTCTATATTTTTGAAAATCAATCGTAAAGAAGTCTTGCGATTTCTTCATCATCCATGTTTTCTGAGTTGTACCATTTGGCCTGTGCATCGATATCCTCGACAGCTTCGCCTTTACTAGCTTTTACTGCGGAGACGACCGCCTGATAGCCAATATCATACGGGTTTTGCGCAACCGCGCCATAGAACCATTGATTGCGTACTGCATTTTTCAGCGTTTTACCAGCGTCAAATCCAGCGATCAGCAGATCTTTGTATTTTCCGGTTTCCCGATCCAGGTCGGTGCCATCGGTAGTGGCGCTGAGAATGCCAGTGACAATTCCTTCGTTTACACAGAAGATACCGATCAGATTTTCATTGCTGATAACCGACTGGGCCAGATTACGAATATCGGAATCAGAAGCAGAAGGAGAGATATCCACTTGAATAATAACGCTGGGGGCATTTTCTGCTTTTTTCTCGAAAGCTACATGGCCGCTGATTTCTACAGCACCAGGAGCGATTTCTTCCGCTAAAGCTAAGAATTCACTGCTGAATCCTTCTACACGGGATTTATGAGCAGTTTGTACCGCATCTGGAGAGATTACGCTGACAATAACCGGGTTTTCCGGAGTAGCCGCTTTGATTTTTTCTACAAAGGCTTGATCCTCAAACATTTTTTGCGCTGCCAAACCAGCCGCTTTTGAATTGTTGGTAGAAACCGTGGCGGTTACTGTACCTTCCGGCGCGTTGGGCATGGCAACATCATAAGCGATTACCGGAACCCCTTGGGCCTTGGCGGTTTCCAGGGAAGTAGCGATGGCATCCGGATCAAGAGCTGCTACCAGTAGAGCATCCGGCTGTTTTGCGATAGCGGCGTTGATCATATCGATCTGTGCCTGAATTCCGGAGGAATCCTGAGGGGCGCTGTAAACGATGTTTACGCCGCCAAGTTCTTCTGCCGCGGCTTCTGCGCCTTCTCTTTCCACCTGACAGAACTGAATGGCAAATGCGCAGTTCACCATTTCAAAGGTAAGTTCTTCTTCCTCGTCGGTAGCAGCCGCGTCATCAGCGGGAGCCGCATTCTGGGACGGAGCCGAGGATTGTTCCCCCTGACAGGCAGCGAGGGTAAGTATACAGGTTACAGCGAGAAACAAAGCTAATAATTTTTTCATTCCTTTTTCTCCTAACTTTTTCATTTATTGCAGGGCTTTTGCCCTTGCGTTCATATTAACATTTTGTCCGACCGTCTTTACTGGTTTTATAAATATCCAGAAGAACCGCCAGCAGTACTGCGATACCGGTAAAGAACACCTGCCACTGCTGCTGAAGTCCAACGGTCATCAGGCCGTTCTTCAGCACGTTCATAATGAATACACCGATCAAGGTGCCAACAATGGTGCCAAAGCCACCCGCCAGAGAGGTTCCTCCAATAACTACCGCCGCGACCGCCTGCATTTCCATACCAGAGCCGGAACCGGGAAGAACGGAGGTATAAGTGGCCGCGTAAAACAATCCTGCAAATCCGGTAAAAATACCGCTGACTACATATACGGATAATTCCCATCTTTTCGTATTAACACCGGAGAGCCGGGTGGCTTCCTTATTGGAACCAATGGCACAGGCGTATTTACCAAGTTTTGTATACCGCAGCAAAAATGCCGCGACCAAAAACAAAATAACCACATAAATAATTCCCATAGGAAAACCGTTTAAGGATTTAAAAAACACTCGTTTAAACCAGCCGTCCGGTTCGGAAATAATCGGAAAACGCATGGTCTGCACTTTTGAAATAATATATCCTACCCCTTGGGAAATCATCATTACCCCCATGGTCGCTACGAAAGCGGGCAATTTACAATAGGCCACTAAAAATCCGTTGAGCGCACCGAATAAGGTGGTGGTAGCAATGATCATAAGCAAAGCGGCCCACATGGGAAATCCCCATACATTGTAAGCTACCCCGCCTACAATCGCACCGCACATCCCCACCGTACCAATGGAAAGATCAATTCCCCCGGTCGCGATGATAAAAGTCATTCCCAGCGCCATACAGATAATATAGTAGGAGCTTTCTACCAGATTGATCATTGTATCGGCGGTACAAAACCGTTTACCAAAGATCGAAAAGAACGCAAATAATACCAACAGCGTACACAGGGCTATCATTCTTTGGGAAGAGAAGATGGACTTTACTCCCCCTGATTTTTTACTATTTTGGCTCATCTTTTTATCTCCTCGCTCTTGATTAGAACTACGCCTGTCAGCGCAATGTGGCATAATACATGATTTTCTCTTGCGTTGCCTGGGAAATATCCATTTCTCCAGTAAGCCGGCCTTCGCACATCACTAAAATGCGATCACTCATACGCAGCAGTTCAGGCATTTCAGAGGAAATCATGATGATTGATTTGCCATCTTCAATCAGCTTGTTCATCAACTTATATATTTCGCTCTTGGCTCCTACGTCAATTCCTCTGGTAGGTTCATCAAAAATAAATATTTCACAATTTTTCAGCAGCCATTTGGCAATAACAACCTTCTGCTGGTTTCCCCCGGACAAATTTCTTACCTTCTGCTGGATAGAAGGGGTCTTTACAGAAATTTTCTGGGTAGCCTCTTCCACTGCCCGGGACAGTTTTGCATTATTAATTACTCCAGCCTTGGTAAAATCATCCCAGCAGGTTAACGCCACATTGTCGCTAATAGACAAATTTACCGCCAGTCCAAACGTTTTTCGGTCCTCAGAAAGATAACCTATCCCATTGGCAACCGCGTCTGTAGGAGAATTTATCTTTACTTCCTTGCCGTCTCTTAGGATAGTTCCGCTCTGTCTCCAGTCGGCGCCGAATATCAATCTGGCAAGCTCAGTACGCCCCGCGCCCATCAATCCGGCAAAACCCAGGATTTCTCCCCGGTGCAGCTGGAAAGAAACATCTTTAATCAGGGGAGAAACCAAATTCCGAACTTCCAGTACTACCTGGGCATCCGCCGGTACCTGAGAAGCCGTTTTCGGTTCCTCATAAATGACACGCCCTACCATTTTGCTGATCAGTTCCTGCATATCGCACTGAGCCGTGTGAAGGGTGTCGATATACTTTCCATCCCGCATAACGGTGATATTGTCAGTAATCTGCATCAGCTCTTCCAACCGGTGGGAGATATAGATAATCGCTACTCCCTGTTCTTTTAACTGGCGGATAAGTTGGAATAGTTCCTCAATCTCACTGTTGGCCAAAGCCGCTGTTGGCTCGTCCATAATCAAAACCTTGCTGTGGTAAGAGATCCCTTTTGCAATCTCTACCATCTGTTGTTTTGCCACAGTCAAGCGGCTGACTGTCATCTGGGGATCAATATCCAGTTCCAGCCGGGTCAAAAGTTCTTTTGCGCGCTGATAGTCTTTTCCTTTGTCCAATACCGGGCCGTTTTTGCTTTCCCGTCCGATAAAAATATTATCCGCTACAGAAAGCTTTGGAATTAAATTAAGCTCTTGGTGGATCATACAAATTCCATCATCCAACGCGTCTTTGGGGACTTTATATTCCACTTTTCTGCCGTCAACTTCCACCTGCCCGCTGTCCTGCTGATAGATCCCGGACAATATTTTCATCAGTGTCGATTTTCCTGCGCCATTCTCCCCAATCAGTCCCAGCACTTCTCCCTTATGCAAGGTCAGCTGGGCGTCATCCAAGGCATGGACGCCTGCAAACCGCTTTTGAATATTTTTCATAGAAACGATAATTTCGTTCATCTTTTACCTCCCAGCTCAGCTGATCTGCTGGAATTCCAGGCGAACCCCATCCGGCGCCTCAATCATAAAGCACCGGCATCGTTTGGGCGCCCAAATTTCATTTGAGACAATCCCATCCGATAACACACGGCAACCCGCTTTAATACATTCCTGATAAGCCGCCTCAATGTCTTCACACGCTAGTGCCAGATGATCTATCGCACCCATAGAAGGCCTTTGGGGCGACAGCTCAGGAGAAAGGCACTGGGGAAGTCCAATAATGCAATCACCCTTTTGCAGATAAGCGTAATGATAGCCGTCCATATTCTTTTTCAGCACCAAAAGTTCAAAACCTAGGGATTCATAAAATTTGATGGCATTATCTATGTCGGCGGTAGGCAACCCAATATGGGAAAGCCCCATTACCTTAATATCCATACTTTATCCCCCTGCTTTATTAATTGCCTTTTCTGGCGCGGGATAAGGAGAAGAAAACGAAAAGATGAGAGGGAAACATCCGCGCCGGAAAGCATTTTTGGTATTACAGTTTATATAGGCGTTTTGCGTTGTTATAAAGGATATCGTCCTTTTGCGCCCGGGTGAGGTTGCATTTTTCAATGTCGGTGGGATATATATCTTCTCCCCCGTACAAGATCTTTTGTGAACCCAAAAACTTGACCGCATGTTCAATCCAGCTTTGCACCGTAACCGGAGGCAGATTGCGCTCGCTGTAATGATCCAGCCAGGCGGTATCCATATAGGCGTTGTCAAACCGCTCGCACAGGCTTAAAAATTCCGGATAGAAGTTTCCGCCGAAGTGAGCGAAGATTATTTTTAAATCCTTGTATCTCTCCAACACGTTTCCAAACTGTACCGGATAGCCGATACAAGAGGTCTTCGCATCAAAATTGTCTGTGTCGCTGGCAGTGACCCACTTGTTAAAATGAAGTACTCCCGTGTGGAAAAGTACCGGAATATCCAGTTCCAGGCAGGTTTCATAGATAGGGTAAATTTTCGGGTCATCCAACTGGTAGTCCTCCACATAAGGATGCATTTTCACCCCCCGGAAAATCCCGTCTTTTACCCCTTGGCGAAGTTTTGCCAGATATTCGTCCATCTTACGCACATTGATGTAAGCAATTCCAAACAACTTCTCAGGATGCTGGGAAACCACTCGGATAACATTTTCGTTATCACTTTCGTTTACAGCGATTTGGGAGCATTTTTCAATATTATAGAAGTTCATGTAATCAAATAAGGGAAGATCATTAAAATAATCGGTTTTGTCAAAGCAATAAATATGGCAGTGGGAATCGATACTCTTATATTCGTTCATTTTTCACACCTCCATCGTCTTAACAGTTGATGCTTTCATCTTTCAAAAGGGCGGCCGCCTCTAAATCTAACAATATCTCGGCGTCTTTGTGCCGCTGTAAAATTGACGCTGGACACCAGGGAGTCACCGGACCGCTGATCGTATCATAGACTGCCTTAGCTTTGGCCTTTCCTGTAGCGATCAGAATAATCTTCTCCGCTTTCATAATCGTCTCAATCCCCATGGTTATTGCTTTGCGCGGAACCTGTTGGACATTTTCAAAAAAGCGTTTATTCGCCTGAATTGTCTCCTGCGTGAGGGACACGATATGTACATGCTGAGAAAAATTTTCTTCCGGCTCATTAAATCCAATATGCCCATTGTTTCCGATCCCCAACAGATGAAGGTCTATTCCCCCGCTTTGCTCCACTTGTTTTTCATATACTTTGCAATAGCTTTCCATATCCGCTTCTGTTCCGGACGGAAGGTGGGTGTTTTCTTTGAGAATATTGATCTTGGAAAACAGGTTTTCCCACATAAAATAATAAAAACTTTGACTATTTTCTTTTGGAAGCCCTAAATATTCATCCAAATTGTAGGTTTTCACTTGGGAAAAATCCAATTTTCCTTGTTCATACCGTTTAATCATTTCCCTATAGGTTGGCACCGGCGTAGAGCCTGTCGCCAAACCCAGTACACATTCTGGTTTACGTTTTATCAACTTTTGGATCTGATCCGCCGTGTACTCGGCGATAGACTGAGCGTCCTGGAATACTTTTACTTTCATTTTTCCCTCCTTTAAGAAAGCACTGCTGCGCACCGCTTCTGCCGGGAAATACAGTTTAGTACTTCTTCATAGGAGGGCATCGCCGGAATCGCGCCGCTTTTGGTAGTTGCCAAAGCGCCGGTGGCATTAGCAAACTCCAGACAGATCCTTGCTTCCTGTTGCGTGATGTCTTTGGGATTGATCTGCTGTTCCATCAGGCTAAACAGGAAGCCTCCCATAGAGGCATCTCCCGCACCGTTGGTGTCCACCGTCTTTACATCAAATGTGGGCTGATAGATAGCAAATTCCTTGGTAATACAACAAGCGCCCTTACATCCCATAGTAACAAGCAGGATGGAAAGATCATATTCATGGCAAAGAGAACGTCCCATTTTCTTAATATTGCCTTCCCCTGTCAAAAACGCCAGTTCTTCTTCTGAAACCTTAACTACATCGGCATATTCCATCCCCTGCAGCATCGCCGCTTTAGCCTGTTCTTTCTGCATCCATAAGTTTGGGCGGTAGTTAGGATCGTAGCTTACCAGTTTTCCTGCGTTTTTTGCATAAGCCGCAGCAGCAAAGGTAGCGGAACGGGCAGGTTCGTCTGTCATGGATACCGACCCAAAGTGAAAGGCTCGGGATTCTTCCAGCAAACCGTAATCTATCTCACTCTCCTGTAAAAGAATGTCCGCGCAGTTTTTACGATAAAAACTGAAGGAACGGTCTCCGCTCTCATTAATATGTACAAACGCCAGAGTAGTGTTGGCGTCCTCCGCCTCAATAATTCCGCGGGTTTCCATCCCCTGCCCTCCGAGGACTTGTTTAAAAAAGCTCCCGAACTGATCCTTTCCTACCTTTCCAATAAACGCCGCGGATTTTCCCAGCCGGGAAAGACAGGCCATTACATTGCCTGGCGCGCCGCCGGGATTACAGGCAAACAAAGGGGTCCCTTGCTCGGTGACGCCTACAGGCGTAAAATCTATAATCAGTTCTCCGATTGCACAGATATCATACATAGTTTTTTTCGGGCAATAGAAGCGTCCTTGCTCATCCCCGTCTACCCCCAATATTACAGGTTTAATTTAAGTATTTTGGCAATATTCCCGCCTTTTATCTTTTGACGGTCCTGTTCGTCGGGAACCGCCACTTCTATTTTTTTCAACTGGACTTCGAAATCCCAATAAGGGCTGTCCGTCCCCATCAGCACCCGTTCGGCTCCTAATTCCCGTACGCTCTGTCCCAGGCCTCCGGAAATTCCGGATTCATGAGCCAAATAAATATTTGGGCATTGCTTCGCTACAGAAATAGCTTCCGGCGTATTCTGCATAAACCCGGAATGGGCCATGATAATTTTAACGTCTGGATAAGCCTGAGCAATGGGAATAAAGGTATGGGGCACCGCTACCAGTTCGTCACCGGAATAGGCGATCACCGGAAGATCATATTCCCGGGCTACGTCAAAAATATCCGCCAGGGTGATCACCGCCGTCATTTTAAAGCTGTGGGCGTTTGCATGAATTTTAATCCCCTTGAATCCGTATTCCTCGATTTCTCTGCGAAGGGTTTCTTTAATTCCTGGGCGCACCCACGGAGCCGCCATAGCAAATCCGATAAAACGATCCGGATGCGCTTTTACCGCTTCATAGGTATAGCGGTTATCATAATTTTCATAGCGAAACGGAAATACTACCGCCATATCGATCCCTGCCCGATCCATTCTGTGAAGCAGTTCCTGCGGCGTCTGCCGGTCCCTGGTTCCCCAAGGTTCTCCAATGTGGTTATGGCAATCGATAATCATAGGAAATTTTCTCCCTTCTGCCTGACTTATTTTATCCCCAGGATGTTTAAAACATTTTCTCCTAGGATCATCTCTCTAATTTTCGGGTCCTCTACCCCTACTCGGATTTTCTCCAGCTCCACCCGCTCATCCATATACGGACTGTCGCTTCCCCAAATAATCCTTTCCGGCTCGATGGCGGCTAAGGCATCCCTCAGCTGCTGAGAGGAGGCTGCCGTCTGATCCAGGATAACATTTTTATTTCTTTGAGCCACCCGGATAGCGTCGTCCGCTACGTTACGGAAACCTGCATGGGCAATGGAAACCGTCAGTTTTGGGAAATACCGCAGCACCTCTTCTACCTGCAGCGGAGCGGAGTTGACGTCGTCTCCCGTGTGTACCATCAGGATCATATTTAATTCCTGACAGGTTTCGAAACAATCTGTAAGCAGATCAAAGCTGTTTAAATTAAACGCTTCGTTGGATGCACGCAGCTTTATTCCTCGGATTCCCCAATCCCGCCAACGTCGGATATCATCTTTAATAGCGGGGTGCCGCCAGGGATTGAACATTGCATAAGCGATCAGCCTATCGGGATGCTCCCTCGCACAGCGGGCGTGCCATTCCATATCGTAATTAAAAATAAAAGGCAGAATAATCGACATATCCACCCCGTCCCGGTCCATATCCCGAAGCAAAGTCTCCGGCGTATAGCTCACATCTAAATGGGGGGACGGCCCCCATGGAAGACCAAAATGCACGTGTGCGTTAACTATTTTACCCATAAGTTACCTCCTGTTTTTCTATGGCAACACCGCATAACAGGCTTATAAAAGGTTCGGTATAGCAGGAGCTGCCAGAATTTATAAAGAAATCTTTTGTTTTCTGTTTGCGGGGCATCAATGATCAGACTGCCAGACAGGGTCTGTCAGCCAGAATCAGATTTGCCAGTGCAAACATCATATTCAGTTTTGCCGTCTGTTTTCGCAGCCCTCGGTATCGCGTCTTTCGGTATCGAAGCTGACTTTTGACGACAGCAAAAACGTGTTCTACTTTTGCCCGGACGGATGATTTTTCATGTTCTCTCCGTTTGAGCTGCCCTTGAGAACGAGTAGATTTCTTGGCAATCTGAGAGGGGCGACGATTGATCTTATAGCGAATCCGTTTTCCGTTTGCATTCTTTTTTACAGCGTCCTCACGCTTTTCTGTCCCAAGATAGCCGCTGTCTCCATAGACAACGGTTTCCTCGCCTGTCAGCAATTCCGAGGTCATGGAGACATCGTGCTGATTGGCAGCAGTCACTTTTACAGTGTGGACAATACCGCTGTCCTTGTCCACACCAATATGAGCCTTATAGCCGAAATGCCATGTGTTTCCCTTTTTCACCTGATGTGCATCCGGGTCACGTTGCTTCTCTTTATTTTTTGTGGAACTCGGGGCAGAAATGATTGTGGAATCTACGATCGTTCCTTTTTCAAAATCATTCCACGCTCCATCAGCAGCGATACAACCTGCGCAAACAATTTTTCCTGTAAGCTGTTCTTTACCAGCAGATTGCGGAAGCGACCCAAGGTGTCTCCATCCGGAACTTGATTGCTGGAGTCCACGCCACAGAACTCCGAAAATGCGCGACCGTCTATAACCTCCGCCACGGTTGCCATGTCGGAGAGGTCGTACAGGTTCTGAATCAGATAGATTCTCAGCATCCGTTCCAGATCATAGGGCTTATTGCCGCGCTCTCCTTTGTAATAGTACGGCTTGATGAGGGCAATCCGCTCTCCCCACGGAACGATGCGCTCTATCTGCGCGAGAAATTCTTTCTTATGTGTCCGTACATTCGCTAATTCATCGCTGAATGCGGACATCGTCATCTGCTTATCCATGAGAAAACTATATCACATTTTCCGCAATTTTGCTCAGATCTTTTTTGTGCGGTTTTGCCCTATCATTCCAGCGGGCCTCACAAACCGGATTATTCCAAAGGGTTTCAGAAACATTCCTCTTAAAAAAGAGTACAAAAATACTGCGCGGCAGATTTTTCTTCTGTCACGAAACTTCATTGTTTCTGAATTATTCACCTTTACCGGCCCGATCTCCCGTTAGTTGCAGCAATAAAAATAAGGTGGATTAGTGACGCATAATACCCGCGCCGTTTCCTCAGTAGAAGCGTTGAAGAAATAATGAGATTTGGAGCAGTCGATAAGATAATAAGAATCTCCCTCTTCCATCTCCATCACTTCATCATCCACATTTAACTTGATCCTGCCCTCTAACACAAAGAAAATCTCCTGCCCCGCATGGGTATAAGGAACTTTTCCCGATTGACCGTCGGGGGTAAGTACATGAATGCAGGCTTCCATTACCTGCGCCGGGTCAAAGGCGGAAATAAACTCAATTTCTAATCCGTCGCCCAGGTTGGTCAGCCTGTGTCGGCTTTCCTTTTTGATCATCATCAGGCGTACAGATTCATCCTCCCCCAAAAGTTTGCTTACCGTTACCCCAAGGCAGGTGGAAATCCGCTTTAGGGTGGTCAGGGAAGGTTCGTTTTTCTCGTTTTCAATCTGAGAAAGAAAACTGGTAGAAACCTGCACCCAGCTCGCCAGCTCCTGAAGGGAAATATTTTGCTTTTTCCTCTCGGCCTTAATGTTCATGCCCAATTGGCTCATCTTTTAGCAACCTTTCTGTCAAAGACGGACATTGGATTTCAACTATGCCCACCGTCAAAAATTTTCCAAGCGCGTTGGCAAACTTCCGGCGGTTGTTAAACTTTTTAAAATTTAATTAATAATTAAATTTTTCCTGAATAATTAACTTATACAAGCAAACCAGCAATTATTTCACTAATAAAAATCTTGATTTTTTGTATAAAACACACATTATTCTCTTGTTTTTTTCTTCTATTTATATTATACTCGGCGGATTTTATTTGTCAATACTATTTTCCTTATTCACAAAAATTAATTAAAAGTAAACTTTTTCTCATTTTTTAACCTTTTATCCATATATATTAAGATTAAGAGACGTAATTTTAAGGCAAAACCGGCATCTGGGAAGCGCCTGTTCTTGACTTAATATTATCTGATTTGGCCAATGTGCGTGTTTTTGCAGAAAGCCCCCTTGACAAATCTCATCTCAAAAAGCAGTTTTAACAAAATACGCTTCGGATAACGGCTTTACAAATCCGGTATTTTTCATTGATGACGGCGTTTCCGGTGTAACTTTTGACAGACCGAATTTTAACCGTATGATTGCAGAGATTGAAGCCGGAAATGTGGCGACAGTCATTGTCAAGGATATGTCCCGCTTGGGGCGTGATTATCTGAAAGTCGGCTACTATACGGAAATCTTTTTCGTTGAAAGAGATGTGCGCTATATCGCAATCAATGACGGCGTGGACAGTGCAAAGGGCGACAATGATTTTACCCCTTTCCGAAATCTGTTTAACGATTTTTACGCCAAAGATACCAGTAAAAAGGTACGGGCAATCAAGAAAGCGCAGGGTATGGCAGGCGAACATCTGACTAAGCCGCCCTATGGCTATAAGGTAGACCCCAACGACAGAAAGAAATGGATTGTAGATGAAGAAGCCGCCGCTGTGGTAAAGAGGATTTTTGATTTATGTGTTGCCGGAAAAGGACCGTCGCAAATAGCCAAAGTACTGAAAGCAGATAAAGTGCTGATAGCAAAAGCATATTATTCAAAGAAAAAGGGAAAAGCCTTGCCCGACAATCCATATAACTGGAAAGACAGCACGATTGTAGCAGTTTTGGAACGCATGGACTACTGCGGGCATACGGTAAACTTCAAAAGTTATTCCAAATCCCACAAGCTGAAAAAGCGTATTCCTACCACAAAGGAACAGCAGGCAATTTTCCGCAACACCCATGAAGCAATCGTTGAGGAAGCTGTCTTTGAACGGGTACAGGAATTAAGGGCAAATAAACGCCGCCCCACAAAGGCAGAGCGGCAGGGAATGTTTTCCGGCTTGGTATTCTGTGCAGATTGCGGAAGTAAACTGCACTTTGCTACCTGCAAAAGTTTTGACGGCTCACAAGACCATTACCGCTGTGCAAGATATAAAAGCAATACAGGAGATTGTACGGCACACTTCATCAGAGAAGAAGTCTTGCGGAAAATCGTTCTCAACCGGATATTTGCCGTAACTGCCATGTTCTATGAGGACATCACTGCTTTTATGGAACTGATACAGAAGCAGCGGTTTGATGAAGCAGAAAAGGACATGAAACGCAAGCGGCGTGAGGTCGGACAGGCAAGAAAACGAATTGCAGAACTTGACCGGATTTTCAAGCGGATTTATGAGGACGACATCAACGGTACAATCAGCCATGAGCGGTTTTTGAAGCTGTCCGCAGAGTATGAAGCAGAGCAGAAAGAACTTACAGAAAAGGTAAAGGCAGAACAACAGGAGGTCGATACCTACGAACAGAATAAAAGCGATTTTGACAGCTTCGCCGCCATTATCCGCAAATATGTGGGAATAACCGAATTAACGACCACTATCGTTAATGAATTTATCAAAAAAATCGTTGTCCATGCGCCGGAGAAGATAGACGGCAAGCGTTTTCAGAAAGTAGCTATTGTCTTTAACTTCGTGGGAGAAATTCATTTGCCGACTGACCCGCAGACAGAACATAAAGAAGCCAATAAACAGGAAAAGACGGCATAGCCCTTGAACGGGGCTATACCGCCTAATTGAAAAATATACTTCCTTGTAACCGGAAAACCTTCGGATTTCTAAGTTTTTTAATGCGGTTTTTACTGCCGTTTGCTGAAAAAGACGGTGGTTTCACACTCGTGTCGAGGCACTCCAAGCCCCAGGCATTGCATCCGATGTGCAAGCGTGTTAAAATAAGTGACGAAAAGGATACGGATCGTTTCCGTACGATCATTCAAGGTGAGGTTTCGGCATGATCTTTAAGCGGTATGGTTTGATCGCGCACCGCGGCCTGCATGACCGTGCGCGTGGAGTCCCTGAAAATTCGCTCCCCGCTTTCGAATGCGCTGTCGCGGGTGGATATGCGATTGAATTGGATATTCATCTGACAAAGGATGGACAGGCGGTTGTCTTTCATGACGACACACTTATGCGGATGACCGGCAAAAGCGGCAACATTAAAGACCGCACATACGCCGAGCTGCAAACACTGGCGCTAGATGGAACAAACTGCCGCATTCCCTTGTTTCAGGATGTCCTGACTTATGTGGGCGGACGCGTCCCACTGCTGATCGAACTGAAAAACAAGGGATTTCCAGGCGCTTTGGAACAGACGTTCATTCGGCTTATACGCGGCTATCGAGGTCCGTATATCGTGGAGTCATTCAACCCGCTTACGATCTGGTGGCTGCGCCGGCATGCGCCCCAGATTATCCGCGGACAGCTTGCCTGCATGGAATATGACGGGATGCGCCCGGGGCTTCGCACCTTTATTTTGAGCCGGATGCTGTTTAACTGTATTGCACGGCCGCATTTTATTTCGTACCGCCTGAGCGATATTACAGAGCGCCTCTCTAAAAAATGCAGGCGCCAACGTATTCCGCTTTTATGCTGGACTGTGCGTAAAAAGGATGAATTTGATAAAGCCCGCCGTCTATGCGACGGCGCTATTTTCGAGCAGATCCGTCCAACCCTCCGATCTTTTTAAAAGCTGTATCAATTGGGAGAAGTACATGGATTGACGGAAAAACTTCTTGTCTGACAAGGAAGGAAAGCGCAGAAATCCTGACGGATTTCAAGCTTTTCTGACGCAGTTCAGACGGGGAATTTTCCGCCAAGGCGTATGCGTCCCCCATTGGTACGGCTTCTTGAAAGTACAGCCTGAATCAGCAGCAAAAAAAGTACCCTCCACGCCGGCATGTGCCGGCGCAGGGGGTACTTTTATTCAGTTGCGCATATCAAGCACAACCGCGCCATAGCCGACCGGACGTGTCAAAAAAACGCCCTCCGCCAGCCCATAAAGTTTACGCAGGCAGTGTTTCGCCTGCCCGCGCGATGTAAAAAGGCCAAAAACTGCCGATCCGCTTCCCGTCATCATAGCTCCTAATGCGCCGCAGGCCAACATGACTGCGCGGATTTCTTCAATTGCAGGCAGCCCGGCAACCTCGCTGAGTACATTATACATCCCTTTTGCCAGCCCTTGCAGATCTGCCTGCTCTAAGCAATGCACAAGACGATCCGTATCAGGGCGGCGGCGCGCGCCGCTGCGGTCATACCTGCGATAGCTTTCAGCCGTTGAAATACCGGCTGCTGGCTTCGCAATCAAAATATGGCATGGCGGAAGCGCAGGCAATATGGAGAATTCTTCCCCAACACCGCGTGCACGGCGCGTTCCGCCCATAATACAAAACGGTACATCCGCGCCGACTGTCAAGCCAAGTCCACAAAGCGTCTCCACATCTGCGCCAACGTCCAACAGGCCGTTTAATCCCACCAGTACGCCGGCAGCGTCCGCACTTCCTCCGGCAAGTCCCGCTTCTGACGGAATTCGTTTTTGGATATCGATGGAAATCGCTGTATCCGGCCGGCCGAACCGCTCAAAAAAACGGCTGGCTGCAATATGCGCATAATTTGTTTCATCACAGGGGATGCGCGGCTGATTGCATGATATGTAGAGGCCCTGCCCACTCATACGAGAAATTGTAACCGTATCGCACAGGCCAACCGACTGCATCACGGTATCAATATTGTGATACCCATTTTCGCGTATGCCTGTGATATCCAATGAAAGGTTAATTTTTGCAGGTGCATCGACCACAATCGATTTCATCCGCAAGCCCCCATTTCCTATGACTGTATGTCCAGTGTACCACAGCGGCAAGCCCTTTCGCGCTTGCCTGGCGCAAAGCGGCAGCCAAACCGGCAAAGTCGGTTTCGGCTGCAAGCGGCAAAACCGTTTGCCTTGTACATATTGTACCACAGGCTGGTCCAATTGGAAAGACTTATCTTGATTTGGAAAACAAATGAAACAGCTTTACTGTATGCACATCAATTGCACGCACCGGACACATCTCCTGACAGCAAAAGCAATGGATGCAATTGGACAGGTTGATTTTTGCTTTTTTGTTTTTGATCCGGATCGTCTTTGCCGGACAACTTTCCGCGCAGCGGCCACAGCCCACGCAATCGCGCGGTCGCACATGCGGACGAGGCGCAAGCTTTGGTTGAATCCGGCGAACCAAAACAGCGAGCGGCGCCGGAATATTATTTGTGAAGTCGAGCCGTTTAGAATCAGGCGGCAAAAAATCATCGAAGGGCGGCGGCAGAGTGTCGCCCAGGACAACCGCCTGCGACCAATCACACGGGCATAAGCCGCGTCCGATTGCATCGGCGACTGTGGGCACATAACGCGGCGTCAGGCCGATCAGATGCGCCATTACAAGATCAAGCGCATACAGCCCGTCGAACCGCGCTGCCGCAGTAAAGCCCAGCGGCCGCGCGCGGCCGCCGGTTGGACCGTTTCCCTCCATTGCCATCACCGCATCCACAATCGTCAAAGCCGGCCGCACCAACAGCGACAGGTCGATCAGCATCCGCGCAAATGCATCCGTATCCGGAAAGCGGTAATGAAGCTGGGGCTTGAGCAGCCCCGGAATACATCCAAACAGATTTTTTACTCCGCAGGAAAGCATGGTCATGCAATGAGTCTTCAATTTACACAGATTGATCACGCAGTCTGCGTCCGCCACCGGGTCAATGATATCAAATGTACGGCAAAGAGCTGCATCCGCTCCGCGCAGTTCCCGTGAACCGACCGTAGTGTTCAGCTTGACGCCGTATTGTTTTGCCACGGTTTCCATACCCGTCGCCGCATAGGCCGCCGCCAAAAGCTGCGGCGTATACAGTCCTCCCGGGCTATCGGCGATGGTGATATCGCGCACGCCCATCGCCTGAAGCTGGCGTACAACCGCTTCAACAATCGCAGGATGTGTTGTGGCGGCACGCTCCGGGCCGCAGCGCATAATCAAATTTGGTTTGATTACCACGCGCGCATCCGGCGCGATCTGAATATTTAACAGTTCAAAATGGCGCTGTATCGCACTTTGCAGATCCGTTTCGTTGTAACTGTCTGTGTGGAGAAATGAAAGCTCAGACATGGTACGTCTCCTTTGGGCAGGGCGGCGCGGCCCCGCGCGCTTTGCGCGCGGGAAGCGCGAAGGCTCCGCCCGGTCATTATGGCGCTTGGCCAAACCCGCTGCGTTGATGTTTGTATCAACGGCAAATAATAGTATCCCGTCAAGGCGGGGCCTTCGCGCCGGCGCTGTCCCTTTGGGACAGCGCGCCGCGCCGCCTCCCCATCTCCGATAAACGTATCAGATCACCGTCGCACTGTCGACGCCTGAACGTGCGATCGCAACCGGTACATCGCCGCAGGCCGAGCGTGCGAGGCCGGCAAGGTACGGCACGACAAGGTTTTCCGTACCGAAATGGCCCGCATCGATCAGCGTAATACCACGGTGCACAGCGTCAAGCATAACGTCATGCTTGACATCACCTGTTACAAGCGCCTGACAACCCTTTTCTACCGCCGCATCAAGCAGACTGCCGCCCGAACCTCCGCAAACTGCGACGCGTTCAACCACCCGGCCGCCGTCACAATAACGCACTGCCGATAGATCCAGCATCCGTTTGACATAATAAGCGAATTCCGGCGGAGCCATCCCGCGTTCCAACATGCCGGCGCGTCCCATCCCATCGGGAGCACGCGTCAGCTCCAACACCTCGATTTCGTTCAGTGCGAGCTTTTGTGCAAGCAGATCATTGACACCGCCTTTGGCAATATCAAGATTTGTATGTGCGCTGATTACAGAGATTCCTGCACGAACCAATTTCCACACGAGCGTATCGGATGTGATTCGTTTCATCGCATGAAAAATCACCGGATGATGTGTCACAATCAGATTCGCGCCACGCGATATGGCCTCGCCGATCACACTGTCCGTCACATCAAGCGCCGCCAGCACGCCGCGCACCTGTTCATTTGGATCGCCGACCAGTAAGCCGGGATTATCAAAATCCAGCGCCAGCGTAAAATCTGCCGCCTCGTCAATCGCATCGTAAACCATTTGAACGGTTGCCATTTATCTTCCTCCCTGTTCCAAGCGCTTCATCAGCGCCTCGTATCGCTCCAGGCGCATATGTGAGGCAGCGGCTTTTTTTAATCCCTCATACTGCTCCCGCACAAGCCGCGCCGCCTTGGCGATATACCGGCGCGCTGCCGGGCTGTGATCATCAAGCAGCAGACCGCACAATGCGAACGCATCATCCACCTCGCACGGCGGCGCGCCGGTATAAGCCGCCTGCATAACGGTGTATGGAAAATCACCCGATACAACGGCGGTTTCCCTTAAAAGCGCAAAACCATTTTGATACAGACTGCGCCGCAGTCGGTCTGCCTTTGTCATCGGCTGTAAAATAAAGCGCAGCTTGTGATCGCGTGTCCAAGGCTGCGCATTGATCACTCCCCATATGGTTTCACCGCCCATACCGGCAATTACAATATCCTCAACCTCGCCTGCCTGAAGCCCCATAAGTCCATTGCAGCAGATTAAGCCAACCCGATCGCGCACTCCGTATTCAGACAATGTAAAAGCCGCCTTTGCAAGCGGCTTTTCATGGATATCGCATGCATATCCGCCGGGAATCTGCCCGCTGGCTGCAAGCCAGGCGATTAGATAGCCGTGGTCGCAGCCAATATCAGCACAACGTGCACCGCGGCGCACAAGCGCCGCGGCCGCTGCCAGCCGTGCGTCCAACTTCGGCAAACGGCGCATCATCAGAGAGCCGTCCCGTTGAGCTGCTCCAGCAGGCGCGCACAGTCCGCACCATGTACCTCACAGGCTTGCTCGATTGTCTCGCCGCGCGAGGATGGGCAGCCCAGGCAATGCATCCCCATCTCCAAAAAATAGCGCGCCAGGGATTCGTCATTGTCAAGTACTTCGCCAACCAGAGAATCCTTTGTATACTTCATTATTTTTCCTCCGTTCTATTTCATTCCAGGAGTCTGCGTCAAACTCCGCCTGCACAAAAAATTTATGGCCGTGTATACAGGTTGAGCCGATGGTCCTCTAAAAATGCGCTGCAGGATGGATTTCCTTCCGCACGGCGAACAACGCCTTCCGTCAGATCATACAGGGAGGACCAAACTGTATCCGCACCCATGGCGCTGTCATATTGACAGAGAAATCCCATCCTTCCGGACAACAGCGACTCGGCAAATCCGGGGGTATATGGCGCGCCGGTTTGGAAAGCGTTTCGAAGCGTTTCATACCGGCGTTTGGAAAACCAATCGTCCGCATCAGCCGGCTGATAAATCTGCATATCCGGATTGTTAAAGTGGTTTGTCGTAAACACAAACGGTTTGTTGGGATGCGGCCGAATCACTGAAATGCGCTCACAATTGCATTCCACCGCGGCCAGTTCGCCGCTTTGATCGGCAAGGATCAACACCTGTGCCGAAGCGATTGGCAGCCGGCACAGCATCGCGAGCGCCTCGCGGGTGCTGGCGCACGTCTCAAGCAGGCAGCGCACGAGCATTCCCGCTCCAAAGCCCGGTTTTTGGCGGATTGGGCATATAAAGGTCATACCGACAGCCAATCCGCATTCGTTGACACCATCCTCAATTTCTGTCCAGGCCGTCGTGTTGCCGATAAAAGCATATGCGTGTTCCAGTGTGTAAAAGGCGCTGTCACAAAATGGCGCGATGCCGGCAAAGAAATCGCTGTTTCTGCCAAGAATTGTTTTTCCATCCGCACAAAATGCAAAGCAGGAACAGTGAATTTGTGGCGCAAAACTGTACATCGAAAGCAAAAACGTTGCGACCGTGTCACGATCCAAGCCCGCTCCATCCGCCATTCCCCAAATCTCGTCGAGAACGGCCGGATAAAACGTCTCATATAGCGGGATGCTGGCGCGTGTAAACGCCAGCCGCGCTTTTGACTGCCGAAAATGAACGAATGGATCGATTCCCTGCTCCCGCAGAGCCTGTCCATAAGACAGTCCTGCTTCATAATGCGTACCGCTCCATCTGGAATGAATCATAAAACGCTCTCCTTTGTCAAAATGAGAGCTGATATCAACTCATGCATAGAGCGTACCCGATTAAAAATTTTATGTCAATGAACAAACTGTGAACAATTGCAGCGTCAGCCCTTTTCTGCAAAAAAGCCGCCGTTTGTTTAAACGGCGGCTTTGAAAGGCTGAACCAGAAAAAATTACTGGTTTTCCTTCATCTTGGCAAAGCACTCGGAACAATAGACCGGACGGTCTTCACGCGGCTGGAACGGAACCTTGGCTTCGCAGCCGCAGTTGGCGCAGACAGCGGTGAACATTTCCCTCTGGGGCCTGGCGTTGTTCTTACGGGCATCGCGGCAGGCTTTGCAGCGCTGCGGCTCATTGACAAAGCCGCGCTCGGCGTAGAACTCCTGCTCGCCAGCGGTGAAAACAAACTCGGATCCGCACTCTTTGCATGTTAATGTTTTGTCTGTGTACATTTTGGTTACCTCGCTTAAATTTTTGGATTTACCCGCTGGACTGAGTGGACCGAGATTGAAAACCAAGCTCTGCCAATGGCGCCAAAGGGTATTATATGCAATCCCTCTCGGGACTGTCACGAAAAAGGGGCGCGGACACGTCAGTCTAAGGTAAATACGTTCCGCAGCTTTCGCCGCACTCTTTGCAAGGCGTTGTCAACAGCTTTTGTAGAGGAACCGAGTTGCCTGGACATCTCCTCATAGGAGTAGGAGCTGAGATACAATCTTAATACCTGCCGTTCAAATGGGGACAAAAGGTTTTCAATCCGCCGGTTGCGTGCAGCAGATTCCTCGCTTGCAATCACCAGCTTCTCTGGATCCGTCTCCGGCGAAACCGCAGCGAGCAAATCCTCTGGAATCTCCCGCCCGCTGAGTGAAAGGTAACTGCGCATCGGCGCGTTTTTGTCGCGCATGTGCGCTGTCACCGCACTGAGCATCTTGTTGTTGACACAAACAGCCGCAAACGTCCGAAAACTGCCGGCTGTGTCCTCCCGATAATTGCGCACCGCCTTCAGCAGTGCGATCATACCTTCCTGGTAGACATCGTCAACATCCATAACGCCCCGCGCATAAGCGCGTGCACGCATACAAACAAGCGGTGTGTAACGCTCTATCAAATCAGCCAGCGCCTCGTCGTCGCCGTTTTTAGCGCGTTGGGCCAAGGTTTCGTCGGCAACGGCAAAAGACGCCGATATCGCCCGATTTGTCATAGCCGTCTTACTCCTCCGCACGCCTGTCGCGACCAACCGAATTGATAGAAATATTATATCCTGCGCGGGACATTTTGTCAAGCTTATAAAAAAACACCCAGGGCATAGGGGACATTTTTTTGACGAATTCTCCAAAAGAGTGGGATAGACAGTCTCAATCCCGTATCGTGATATCGCGCAGCCACTTGAATCCGCCGATCCGAAACAGCGATATGATTGATTTTAATATTTCGTCGCATTTGAGCACCAGGAATACCGCGGGCGCCGGCCAGCCAAGGCCAAGACCTGTCAAAAAACCGAGCGGCACGGCGACAAGCCACAAAAACACTACCTCGCAGACCAAAACGAATTTGGCATCTCCGCCTGCGCGCAGAACGCCCACCATGCCGATAGTGGCCAACGACTGGAAAAAGACGATAAGCGCCCCGACATGCGTAATACTGTGCGCAATGGCAATGGTATCGGCGGAGAAATCATAAAATGAGATCACAACCGGCCCAAGCAGCAAAGTGACAACCGCCGAGAGAACCCCAAATAGGACCGCAATCGCCATAAAGGTGACAGAACGCTGTTTCGCCTGCTCGTATTCACCCGCGCCGATCGTGTTGCCCACGACCGTCAGAGCGGCGTTGGCAACGCCGAAGATCGCCACTGTGACAAGCTGGTTGAGCACGGTATAGATGCTGTTTGCGGCCACAAAATGCGTGCCCATGCGCCCAATGACAACGGCGACCATCGACGCACCCATTCCCCACATCAGTTCGTTTCCGATAACCGGGATCGAAATAAACACATATTTTTTGTATAGCTCCCGGTTGCTCGGCAGCAGATCCTTTAGTGAGAACTGGATTTTCTTTTCACGCCACAGCACATAGGCGAAGGCAATTACAAACTCAAAGCAGCGCGCCGTCAGCGTGGCGAGCGCGCCACCGCGCACCTCAAGGCGCGGGGCGCCGAACTTTCCGAAAATCAGTACATAGTTGAGCGATGTGTTGACAACGAGCGATGTCAAATAAACAACGATAGAAATATTGACTGTTCCAACGGAACGCAGCATCATAATGGCAATATTAGCCATCGCATAGAGCGGATAGGACCAGCCCAGGATGCGCAGATACTGCGCGCCATATTCAATCACAGCCGTCTCGGTTGTAAATACCCCCATAAATCGCTCAGGAATCAACAGGGCGACCAGCATGAATACAATCGATATAACGAAGCCGACCTTAAAGGTAATCGCCTGGACACGCTTAATTACAGCGGTATCGCGCTTGCCCCAATACTGCGAAATCAGCACATTCGCCCCGCCTGCGACGCCGAAGCAGACGACCATCAGCATAAACCAAAGCTGATTTGCAATCGACGTAGCCGATAACTGTACCTCGCCAAGCTGCCCGATCATCAAGGTATCCATCATTGAAACCGCCACAGTGATGAGGTTTTGCAAGGCAATCGGAATTGCAATCGCTGCCGTCGTTTTATAAAAAATCTTATCTCTTACGAATAATGTCATTTTCTCCCTCTCCAAAACAGAATCACAAAACCGAAAAAGGGGCGGGCCGCTTTGGCCCGCCTTATATATTCGCACATCCTCGCGGCACACATTTATTCAGTGGCGTAGTCCGCAGCGATCTGATCGACAACATCCATGCCCTCAAACACAAACCCGAACACGGTATGCACACGGTCAAGGTGCGGCGTGCCGCCCAATTTCTTATAAGCGTCGAGCACCGGCTGCATCGATGCGGCGAAGTCGTCCGGCACGCCGGCGTCCGCGATCTCCTGAATTTGGGTGTTCAGCTCTGAAATACGCGCCTGAATCTCCTCGTCGCCCGCTCCGGAGGCAACCATCGCGTCGATCTGCTTCTGACCGACCTCAACAATGCGGTTCATATAGGCTGAAAGCAAATATTGCTGCTCGTTTCCCTCAAGGCCGGACGCGGTCTTGGCCTGCACAATGAAAAATTGGCTCCCGTTTGTGTTAGCCCCGGCATTCGCCATGGACAGCGCCCCGCGGAAGTTATATGCATAATCCGAAAATTCATCCTCGAACGGCGCGCCCCAAATACTTTCGCCGCCCATACCGGTACCGGTCGGATCTCCGCCCTGAATCATAAAATCGTTGATGACGCGGTGAAAAGTCAGGCCGTCATAGTAGCCCTCCTTGGCATGAGTCACAAAATTTTCAACGGCCTTTGGCGCGGCATCAGGAAAAAGGCGGATCTTTATAACGCCTGCATTCGTTTCTATTTCAGCAATTGGGCAATTGGCGTATTCGCCCGTTCCATTTTGCATCGCCTCCATCCGTGCGGCGATCTCGTCAGCCGGCGGCAACGGGTCGATGGAAAGCGATTCGCCTGTTTCAGCGGCAGCCGCAGCAGGCTGTGACGAAGCCGCACCGGAGGACGTCTGCGCAGCGGAAGACGACTGCTCCCCTGAGCCAGCCGGTTCTGTAATGGTGATTTTAATAATTTGCGCCAGCTTTTCGTTCGCCGCAGACGACGCCCCGGATGATGCAGCGGACTGCGCAGCAGAGGAAGATGTGCCGGACGGCGCGGACGACGACGCGCCATCGGAAGCGCCGCACGCGCCCAAGCCCATAGCCACGGCCGATGCCAACAGCATAGCGATCAATCGTTTCATAAATATCTCCTTTATCTGTGTGGTTTGATTTTACAGTATATCATAGTTTACCCCATTTCACAAGGAATCTTCTGTAAACCATTGCGCGTATACCGATAAAACCACCGGTGAAATCCGCGGTTTTCCTGCAATGCTTCTGCCTGTCATGTATCCCCCACCTGTTTGCGCACCAACGAACGTGTACAATCAGAACGGGACAACTGTTTTTCAGACACTTCAGAAAAAAGCGCGTCCATAATTCTGCGGGCCTGCTCCTGCCTCCACGCGGGGAAACGTTCGAATACTTCCATATATCTGCTGAAATCACGGCGTGTACGATCCTTGATGATCATTCCGGACACTTCACTCTCTCGAATCAGCTCCGGTACGGTAGTGCCAATTGAAGTGGCGATGTGTTCGAGCGTCGCCTGTGTTGGGTTGTCCACCAGTCCGCGTTCAAAGCGACTGACATACGATTCGCTCATAAAGCATTCGTTTGCAAACTGGCTCTGTGTAAGCCCGACCTTTTTTCTGTATAATCTGATTTTCTTGCCCACTATGACCCCTATCGACATAATGTGTCCCCCCTGCATATTTACAATACAGGAAAATTTGTGGTGTGATGCGCCCAAATAATCCGTCCTGACCATTTTATAATCCTGATTTGTGTGTTAGACACAATTATAAATCATCTATTCATATATCTCATTATAACAATCTTATGAACATTTTTCCAGTCCCATTTTTTACAAAATTCGGGCCTTTTGTCCGTCTATATCGCTTCTTTGAGGATATACCGCTCAAGTATATATCCCATATACTTTGTGGATATTCCACATTATATAAAGATTATTACACAGAAACACCTGGCCTTCATACCTTATTGGGGCCTTTGATTCGCTGCCTCCATCAGCGGGCCGCACCGACTAGCCTCGAATGGCCACGAAGTCCAAAGCTATATTTGCAAATCGCCGGATAGCCTCCCGAAAAAAAGAACCTGCTCCGGACATAAGCGCCCGCTCCCCTTCAATAGGAGCAGCCCGTCAGGTATAGGTTCTATGGAAGCCCGCTTATTTTTCTTTCAGCAAGTCGCGAATTTCTATGAGCAACTTTTCCTCATTGGACGGCGCTGGAGGCATCGGAGGCGCTTTTTCAGCTTTGCGATGGAACCGATTGATCCCCTTCACCATGCAGAACACAACAAAAGCCATAATCAGAAAATTCAGAACTGCCTGGATAAAATTCCCGTATGTGATCGTTGCCGCTCCTATGCTGACGCTCAGATCAGAAAAAGAATTCTCCTTTACAAATATTCCAATAATCGGCATTATAATGTCGGCAGTCAGGGAATCGGCAATCGCTTTAAACGCTCCGCCGACAATGACTCCAACCGCCATATCCATGACGTTGCCCCGTGCAATAAACTGTTTAAATTCAGAGATAAATCCCGATCCCTTTTCTTTTACATTCATAGATTGTCCTCCCGTTTTTTAAAGTGTTCAGCTCACAAAGGGACTGTTGATCTGCTAGGGCCTGTTTAAAAAATCGAATTTGCCGTCTTTTTCTGCAAACAGCGGCGGATTCCGCGTTAAAAAGCCTCGAAATTTGAAAGGATTCCTGCTTTTTTACCTTATATTCTCCTACTGTTTGTGAACTATTTGACAATTCCTCTATTTTCAAACAGGCCCTAAGCCGCACCGAAAACAAGAGCGATTTTTTGAAAGCGAAAACGTAAACCTTTGTTGCTTCATGAGTATATTGGACAAATTTAAAAGCACCGCCGCTTTGGAGGCTGCGACTTTGTCAACAGTCCTGCAATAACACTATAACACCTGCACACATATACCGCAACCATTCATTTCGCAACAAAATGCGGCCGGATTATTTCCGCAAGAAAATTAACATCTATGTCATAACAAAGATGTATCTGGGAGATATACTTATTGCGATATAATCATTCTATATCATGATTATTTGTTGAAAGGAAAAACCATCTCATGAGCCAATTAGACAATTTTATGGCCGTCTTGACCGGCCGCTTCGATAATACAGAACAGTATGAGCAATTCAAGCGAAAGGGCGTGGAGGATTTCCCCCTTGCAGAGCATGTCAATACAGCCTGCAATGAAAAAATCCTGCATCTGCCGGAAGGGTTCCAAGGCATTTTCATGGTTGAGGAAAGCTACTACACGGTTGGAAAAAAGACACATGCTTCTCCACATTTATTCCTGTTTACCCAGGAGCCTGAGGGGATCAAATTAACCTCCTATGATATTCCCCAAGGCTATGATAAAGCGACCTTTTCCTATGATAAGATGGGGCAGGTCGAATTTGAGACGTTGCAGAGGTCCGAAAAATTCACGCCCGCTATTTATGTACAAAAGGGAGAAGTGTGGGAGGGCGGCAGTATCAGTATGTTCTCCCCCGTCCTCAAATTTACACTGTTCGAACGTTTTTCGCCAAGGCTGTTGGAAGTATCTGAGACAATGGAGCTGAATGGGCGGCGCACCTTTGGATACGATGAGCCGATTCTGTATAAAAGAAAGCAGGACCAAAGCCCTTTGAACGGTTGACGGCGGCACCCCGTCACATAACAAAAGGGGGCGCAGGCGGGAAAATCCCGCCTGCGCCCCCCTTTGCTGCTGTTCACTTTCTATTGTACCGCGGCAAAACCCCGCTCCAGATCGGCAATAAGGTCGTCGATGTGCTCTGTTCCAATTGAGAGCCGGATGGTATTGGGCTTGATCCCCTGGTCAAGCAGTTCTTCCTGTGTGAGCTGCGAATGTGTCGTAGTGGCCGGATGGATGACCAGCGACTTTACATCTGCTACATTGGCCAGCAAAGAAAATATTTTCAGATTATCAATGAATCTGTGCGCTTTCTCCTGTCCGCCTTTGATTTCAAATGTAAAAATGGAGGCGCCGCCATTTGGAAAATACTTTTTATATAATCCATGATCCGGGTGATCCGGCAGGGAAGGATGGTTAACACGTTCCACCTGCGGATGATTTTGTAAGAATGCAACCACCTTTTTGGTGTTTTCCGCATGGCGTTCCAAACGCAGAGAGAGCGTTTCCACGCCCTGAAGCAAAAGAAATGCATTAAAAGGAGAGATTGCAGCACCGGTATCCCGCAGGAGAACGGCGCGGATATAGGTTACAAAAGCCGCCGGACCTGCCACATCCGCAAAGGCTACGCCGTGATAACTCGGATTTGGCTTAACAATGGGGGCAAATCGATCGCTGGCCTTCCAATCAAACCTACCCGAATCCACGATGATACCGCCGAGCGTTGTTCCATGACCGCCAATGAATTTGGTAGCGGAATGAACGACAATGTCCGCGCCATGCTCAATGGGCCGAATCAAATACGGGGTCCCAAAAGTGTTGTCTATCACCAGGGGCAAGCCATGCTTGTGCGCAATGGCTGCAATGGACTCTATATCGGGAATATCACTGTTTGGATTTCCCAGTGTCTCCAGATAGATAGCTTTTGTATTGGACTGCACGGCATCTTCCAAATCCGACAGGCTGTGGGCATCCACAAAGGTGGCTGTAATGCCAAACTGGGGCAGCGTGTGTGCCAAAAGGTTAAAGCTGCCTCCGTAAATGGTCTTTTGCGCGACAATGTGGTCCCCCGCCTGCGCGAGCGCCTGAATGGTATAGGTGATGGCTGCCGCACCGGAAGCCAGCGCCAGAGCGGCCGTGCCTCCCTCAAGAGCTGCCAAACGCTTTTCCAGAATCTCCTGTGTGGGATTGGTCAGGCGACCATAGATGTTGCCGGGATCCTCCAGGCCGAACCGGGCGGCGGCATGTGCACAATCCCGAAACACATAGCTGGTCGTTTGATAGATCGGTACCGCCCGGGCATCCGTAGCGGAGTCCGGCTGTTCCTGTCCCACATGCAATTGTAATGTTTCAAATTTGTAGCTGCTCATTTGACATACCCCTTTCAATCATATCAGTTTAGAAATACAAAGCCGGGTCTGCCTTCAGCTCCCGGATAAGAGGTATGGCGTTTTGGTGCGGCTTTCACCACGGACGCAAAAAATGCATAGTGGTGCGTCCGGCCATATCGCTTGCCCGGGAGTCCAACATTCGTCCACAGCGGTAGTTGCTTCTCAGCAAGATCCCAAACCATATGGTCATGCCGCTTCCCCTTTCATAAACCTATTAAAATAGTATGTTATTTATTATACTCTCTCTGGTCATTTCTGTCAAGAATCTTTTCAAAAAATGCCGGCAGGCCTATATTTACAACATGCTTTGATCGCTTTTAAACAGGAGAAAAGCTGCGAAGCTTCTGTTTATCGGGCCGCGCCGCTTTTGCAATTCTCCGATTTCCATTTTTTCCTTTTGATCAGGCAGGGTTGACAGCTATATCCATGTCCCGTTTTCCTGCTTAATCTTCAAACAGCGGTGTGGAAAGATAGCGATCACCCGTATCAGGCAACAATACAACGATGGTTTTCCCCTCATTTTCCGGGCGTTTAGCCAATTGTATGGCGGCCCAAACAGCGGCGCCGGAGGAAATACCCGCCAGAATGCCTTCACTCCTTGCGATGCGCCTTCCTGTGGCAAAGGCTTCCTCATTTTTGACTGTGATGATCTCATCATAAATCTTTGTATCCAACACAGCCGGCACAAAACCCGCTCCAATTCCCTGAATTTTATGGGGGCCTGCATCGCCACCGCTCAGAACCGGAGAATCCGCCGGTTCTACCGCAACAACCTTAACCGAGGGTTTTTTCTCCTTGAGGTAACCGCCGACTCCAGTCACCGTTCCTCCAGTACCGACACCAGAGACAAAAATATCCACCCGCCCATCTGTATCCGCCCAAATTTCGGGACCAGTTGTAGATTTATGGGCCGCGGGATTTACAGGATTGGTGAACTGTCCCGGAAGAAAGCTGTCGGGTATCTGATTTGCCAATTCATTCGCTTTGGCAATTGCGCCTTTCATGCCCTTGGCGCCCTCGGTCAATACCAATTCTGCGCCGTAGGCTTTCATCATACGACGCCGCTCGACCGACATCGTTTCCGGCATCACAATAATAATGCGATATCCCTTGGCCGCTGCTACCGCGGCAAGACCAATTCCTGTGTTTCCCGATGTTGGTTCAATAATCACAGAGCCTTCGTTTAACAGACCTCTGGATTCGGCGTCCTCGATCATAGCCTTGGCAATCCGATCCTTAACAGAGCCTGCGGGATTAAAAAATTCCAATTTGCCGATGATGCGCGCTTTAAGTCCATCTTCACGCTCGATATGTGTCAGCTCTACAAGCGGTGTGCTCCCAATCAATTGATCCGCGCTGGTATAAACTTTGCTCATAATATCGCCTCCAAATTCTAAATCGATGGATGATCCGATCAGCGCCTCAACATCGGCGGAGCTTGCAGACTGTAAACAACTGTGATACGCCGCCTTTCATTTAATACCAATAAAAATAGTATTTTTGTTGGTATTATACGCCATCTTTTTTGTAATGTCAATCCTGATTTCAGAAACTTTTCTTCCTATATTGAAAGCATACCTACCTGATTGTATAATAGGTTATGGAAATCATTTGAATGGAGGCGCTTGTATGATGATCTCGACGAAGGGCCGTTATGCGCTGCGTGTAATGGTTGATTTGGCAGAACATCAAGGAGAAGGTTATATCCCTTTAAAGGAAATTGCACAGCGGCAGGAAATTTCGGAGAAATATCTGGAAGCAATTTTAAAAGTGCTGGTGCGGGAGCACTTTCTGATCGGCGTGCGCGGAAAAGGCGGCGGCTATAGACTGAGCAGGGCACCTGAACAATATACAGCCGGGAGCATCATCCGGTTGACAGAAGGCTCTCTGGCCCCTGTCGCCTGCCTGGAGCCGCACGCGCTGGCCTGTCCCCGCGCTGCACATTGCCGCACGCTTCCCATGTGGAAAAAATTTGATCAGGTTGTGAATGATTTCTTTGACAGCTATACGCTTGCCGACCTGATGGAGCATTCGGAAAACGGCGGCGATTTTGTGATTTGAAGCAATTCCAGCACGCGGCGGCGCCTTTATACGTCTTGCCATATATGCTGTAATATGCGCAAGGCAACCGGACTTTGCCGTTTGCGGCCGCCGGACAGCGGCAACCGCTGCTTTGCAGAGAATTTCGCACGCTGCGCCGCAGTCAAAACAGGCCTTGCCGGTTTTACTGCCGCTTTGCGGCACACAAGACCAAACAGGCTTGTCACTGTGTTATGATGAAGGGGCTGTAAAAAGCTTTGCGCCATCTTCACAGACATAAGTTCACATTTTATAAAAGTATTAAAAGCCTGATCGCCCATTGGAGGAATTTTCTTGTATTGGTATGCCATTCGTCAAACGCTCATCCCTCTGGAGCAAGAGCCGTCTTCAGATATGCCGGCAGCGGTCCTGCTCACCTCTGAAGAACTATCCCAACAGCCTAAACTGTCCGGTTTGGCCGACGTGCTCCACCACACGCCCGCTGCACGCGACGCACGGGTATGCAAAGCGGAGGTGCGTTCAAATTGTCTTTCTGGCACTCTGGTTCTTCCGCGCACTACAAAAACCGGCGTCAGGCTGGCCTATGGGTATCTGCTCACCAGCAAGCGAGTTGTGCTGGTAGATGATACAGGTGCGCTCCAGTCCCATATAAAACATCTTATCAAGGAAAAACTCTGGACAGGTGACAGCGTCGGCCGCTTTTTTTACAATATTTTGGAATTACTGATCGCCAAAGATCTGCATCATCTGGAAGGGATCGAGGATCAGGCAGAAAAGCTGGAGGACCGCATCTTGTCCGGCCAACTGGATGGATTCAGCGCCGATATGACCTGTCTGCGAAAGGAAACCATGGCTTGGTTTCGCTATTACTCGCAACTGGATGACGTGACCTGCGAGCTGCGGGGGAGTGAAAACGGCTATTTTTCAGAGGATGAACAGCGGCTGTTCCATATGCTCGAGGAGCGGATCGTTCGTCTGCGTCAGGAATCACAGCTTTTGCGGGAATATTGCACGCAGATCCAATCGATGTTTCAATCTGAAATTGATATCCGGCAAAACCGTATTATGAAAATCCTGACACTTGTCACTACAATCTTTCTGCCCCTGTCCCTGCTGGTTGGATGGTATGGTATGAACTTTACAGGAATGCCGGAGCTTTCATGGAAATATGGCTACCCCGCAGTGATTGTGGTCAGCCTGTCTATTGTGCTTATCAGCCTGTGGATCTGTAAAAAGAAAAAATTTTGGTAAAGGCTGCTCTTTCCCCGCTGCAGACGAATACGACTCGATACCTGCCCCTTCTCTTTTCCGGTTCCTCCTATTTCGTCAGCGCAAAATCGTGCGCTTCACGCAACCAGTCCAACAGCTCATCGTCAATCTGCCCCATTTCAGATATAATCATGTGGTGCGTCCAACGGCCAGGATACGGCTCCACAGCCAACGCTATCCGAGGCGATTCCAGCCGGTGTGAAAGGCTGAACGATACAATCATAAACACCTCCGGGCAGCCCTTCATCCGTCGGAGAGACACAAAAGCAAATCCATATCGCGCCTTAAAGGTAATTTGTGATTGCTGCACTTTTAATATAGTGTCGGGGCACTCTGCCCGAAGTCTGTCGCACAATATTTCGTACAGAGGCAGCGCGTCGGGCATGGGACTGAAAAACATCAATTCATCTGCGGTCATCTTATCCACTCCGTTCGATCCTGGGCATGGCTCCAAGTGTAAGGAAAGGTCAAGGCTCAAAGCCTTGACCTTTGTGTTCGCCTAAATCTGTACCAATCGGGGAGACTTCTCATGCGCGCCGCCATAGCCGGCCCTGTAAAACCGCCCATTTTAAAAACCTGAATCCACAACCGTTGAACATCAGCCGGCATTCCCCGGTTATGAATATAGGTTCTGAAAGCGCCGCCTGCTGCGCCCTAAAAAAGGCCGTCCTCTCCCGCAGGCGTCAGCTCGTTTCCCGGATAATCAAACGCGGCTGAAAAACGCAACGCATTTTGCTGAAATCGATCGGAGCGTCATTCGACGGATGCTCAATCATCTCCACCAACATCTCCGCAGCGCGCTGTCCCAGCCGCTTTTTGGGCAGGTCGATGGTGGTAAGACGCGGCTTTACATAGGAGAGAATGGCTATATTGTCAGCGCCCATGATCGCTACCTCCGAGGGAATCTGAATTTTGCGCTCCTGTAGAGCGCAAATCATGCCTGTTGCCACATAATCGCTGTAGCAAATCACCGAAAAAGGCGGCTTGTGCCGCCTCAGAAGCTGCTTCATCACCTCATAGCCGCCCTGCTGGCCTATACAATTTTGAATGACCCAATCATCTTCCTCCTTGATCCCATGATCCGCCAATGCCTGCCTGTAACCAAGCAGACGGTTTTGCGCGGACGGCAGCCGCTCCATGGAATTGATGAAAAAGATCTTGTTTCCATCATAGGACGACAAATATTTTACCGACATGTAGGAAACCATCCGGTCGTCAACAACCACGTAGGCGTCCTGATCCGGGTCGATATAGCCTCTTGCCAGCACATAGGGAATTTGAAAATTGGTCAGCAGATCGCAGCTTTCACGGCCGTTATGCGACGGTGTCAAAAGCACGCCCGCCACATTGAGCGCGTGCAGGCTGCGGATCAGTTCAAGCTCCCGCCGCGCGTCCTGGTGGCTGTCCACAAAGATCGGATAGTATCCGCTTGCGGCCAGCGTTTCCTCCATGCCATGCAGCATTCTGGAATTATAGGGATAAGCATTGTCGCTTAAAATAATTCCTACCGTATTGGTCCTCTGTTGGCGGAAATTTTTGGCAACCTGATTTGGCACATAGTTGACAGACGCCGCGTATTCAATGATCTCTTTGCGCCTTTTTTCTGAAATATCCGGATGTCCATTTAACGCTTTTGAGACTGTCGTAATGCTGATATTCAGTTTCTCCGCCAAATCCTTCAGGCGAACCTTTTCTTGCATATCAGTGTCTCCTTTAATCCCATCGCCCCATACCTCAACCGAGGTGTCGCCGTTTATTTAAAAACAGAAAAATCGTTGGATTTTTCAAACAGCCTCTAGGCCGGCGACATGCGCCCATTCAGTTTCTGCACCACCATAACGCTGCTTGGCATCCGCTTTTCTTCACATCCCCCGTCGGCGGAAACGACCAGGGCCGCCACGGCGTTTCCGAATATGACCGCCTGCGGAAGATCGTCAAGCGTCTGATAGCTTGCAATGACGCCGGCTGAGAATGCGTCTCCCCCACCGACCGGATTTTTGTCAGCGTATGGACAATTCAGCTCCAGTGCCGGTACATAACGGATTTTTGCGCCTCCCACCTGATAGGCCGCTCCCTCGTCCCCCATTGTCACCAATACGGCCTTCGCGCCAGCGCGTAAGATATAGCCAGCCGCCTGCTCTATGGTTTGTCCCGGGAAGATATGCGCAAGATCCGATTTGCTCGCCTTGATGATGGTCGCATCCCTGCAGAGCGTATCGATCACTTTTTTGCCGCGCGGCGTAAGGATGGAAAAATGATGATAGGAAGTTGTACCGCCGAATCCGCCGAGATCAACGATTACAGTTTTTCCCATCCGCGCCAGACACCGGCACATATCGAGATCGACTTCATAATTCATCGGACAGATAAAAAATTTCCCCGCATCAAGATACGCGGGAATAATATCCTCAAAATTGATCAGCGGCGCGGTACATGCGTACTCGATGCTTTTGACGCCCGCCTCATCGTAGATCAAATTGTCTTCCGTATTCAAATTATTCCACAAAACCCCCTGAAGGTCGACACGGGCAAACTGGCTGAGGAAATTTTGTTCCAGATTCTCCTCAACATAACTGACAATGCCAACCTGAAGTCCTAATTTTGCCATGATAATGGAGGAATATGCGCAAGGACTTCCGAGCACCGGCCCGATGATACGGTCTACAAAAATAATATTTTCCTTCACGATGTTTCCAATGACGACAACCTCTATATCTATTTGAACTCACCTCTTTGCCGTTCGGAATCAAAATATTGCCGGAACCATTGGAGCTGCGGGCGCAAGGTTTTGCTTCAATGAAATCATTCTACTCCATATATTGTCTTTAGTCAAGAAAGTTTCCGTCCCGAAATGCGGGCAGCCGGCCATGGCTTCATAGCCATCGCCGGCTGCTTCATACGGGTTTTATCCGACAAAGGCACGGACCGCAGAATAGATGGACGGCACGTCCAAACCGTATTTTTCCAACAGCTTCTCCGCCGGTCCTGATTCACCATAGGTATCCTGAATACCAAGCTTTTTGACCGGAACAGGATATTTTTCGGCAAGCGCGCCGCATACTGCGCTTCCAAGCCCGCCAATTACGGAATGCTCCTCAACTGTGACCACCCGCCCTGTCTTTTTGGCAGATGCGGCAATTAGCTGCGTATCCAGCGGCTTAATGGTATGGATATTGATCACCTCGGCGCACACGCCCGCTTCGCTCAGGAGCACGGCGGCCTCCAGCGCGGGGCAGACACAAAGTCCCGTCGCCACGATTGTTACATCCTTCCCTTCGCGCAGGGTAACGCCCTTTCCCAGCTCAAACGCGTAACCGTCAAAATCGTTGACCACCGGAACGGCCAAGCGGCCGAAACGCAGATATACAGGCCCTTGATGCTTGTAAGCGGCCCGGACGGCGGCCCTCGCCTCGACATCGTCTGACGGATTGACTACAACCATCCCAGGGATTGTGCGCATCAGCGCGATATCCTCATTGCACTGATGCGTCGCGCCGTCCTCCCCAACGGAGATACCCGCGTGTGTAGCGCCGATTTTGACGTTTAAATGCGGATACCCGATTGAATTTCGCACCTGTTCAAACGCGCGGCCGGCCGCAAACATGGCAAACGAGCTTGCAAACGGCACCAACCCTGTTGTCGCCAGACCGGCCGCCACCCCCATCATATTGCCTTCGGCGATTCCGCAATCGATGAACCGGTCCGGATACGCCTTTTGGAAGATACTGGTCTTGGTCGCTCCCGCGAGGTCCGCATCCAAAACGACCAGATCGTCATGCTCCTTTGCAAGCTCCACCAATGTGTTTCCATAGCTCTCCCTGGTTGCGATTTTCTTTCCCATCGCCATCATGCGTCCCCCATTCTGTTCAGTTCTTCCATCGCCTGCACATACTGCTCGTCATTCGGCGCGACCCCATGCCAGGACGCCTGATTTTCCATGAATGAAACGCCCTTGCCCTTGACCGATCTTGCGATGATCGCGGTCGGCCTGCCCTTTACAGCGCGCGCTTCGCCGAACGCATCCAGAATTTGTCCAAAGTCATGGGCGTTGATCCGGACAACATGGAATCCAAAAGCCGCGAACTTTTGATCGATGGGATAGGGAGAGCAGACCTGCCGGATATCGCCGTCAATCTGTAAGCCGTTGTTGTCGACGATCACCGTCAGGTTGTCCAGCTCTCTGTGGGCGGCCAGCATGGATGCTTCCCAAACCTGCCCCTCCTGTAGTTCTCCGTCGCCCAGCAGCGCGTAGACACGATACGCCTTTCCCCGCAGCTTTGCGGAGATCGCCATACCGACGGCGGCTGAAATCCCCTGTCCCAGAGATCCGGTACTCATATCGACGCCGGGGATATGTTTCATATCAGGGTGCCCCTGCAAAATGGAACCGATTTGGCGCAGGCTATTAAGCTCCGCGGCGTCAAAGTATCCGCGCTCCGCCAGCGTTGCATAAAGCGCCGGGGCCGCGTGCCCTTTGGAAAGCACAAACCTGTCCCGTTCAGGCGCCTGCGGATTTGCGGGGTCAATGTTCATTTCGTGAAAATACAGGGCGGTCAAAATATCCGCCGCCGAAAGAGAACCGCCGGGATGCCCCGCCCGGGCGCTGTGAATTGAGGACACAATCCCCTTGCGGATTCTGTTCGCGGTTCTTTCTAACTGCGATTTGTTCATATCATCACCGTACCAGCCGCATTTTGCTTCGATGCGCCGAGGATCTCCGCACACCGAAAGACGGCCGCCCTTTCTCATATCATTTTACCATTGGGAAACGTCTGTCTCTTTTCTCCTTCGATGTGGGAGCATTGACAGATTCAGCCGGCCTGATAAAGCTCCAGCTTTGTCCCGTCGGGATCGTAAAAAAATGCATACTGCCTGCCGGTTTCCCTGTCGAGTGCAACTGGGTCTGTTTTGACTCCCTGGCTTTTCAGATCGTTCACCGACTGCTCCACGTCCTCCACAAGAAAGGAGAGATGCTCCAGGCCCGCATGCGGGGGCTGCTTCGGGTCAGGCGCGCTTTCTTGAATAAACAGCTCCACCAGATACTCCCCGTTGAGATAAAGCTCCAACTTGTGACGCTTCTTTTCCGGTGAGTATTGTTCCCGCCGGAGTGTCAGGCCCAAGGTGTGCACATAGAATTCGACAGCCTGCCCGTAGTCGCTGCATACGATACAGACATGGTGCATCGAACGGATATCCAAGCCCATAATGTCCCCCTATTCTCGGTTTTACCGCCGCGCTGAACAGCCTGCTCCCGTGCGAATCAAGCGGGCGCATACAACCGCTGCGATCGCCGACAAAAGCGCCGGCAAAATCATTCCCGACCTGATCCCGATCCGGGCGATGACAAACGCGACGGCCGGCGCGCAAACAATGAATCCGGTATAGTGTGCAAAGAGCACCATTGTGCTTCCAAGATAGGAACGTTCGCCCTCCCATTCGCACGCGATATCAAGCGTAAACGGAAGCACAGGGCCCTCCGCGCAGCCGGCAATCCCGCAGCAGGCAGTCATAATGCTCCCGCTGCCCGACAACACGCCTGCGGCTGTGGCTGCCGCCGTGACGCAATGACAGATCAGAATCGTCTGTTTGCGCGGCGGACGAAAACGGGCCAAAATCAGCCGCGACGCCGTGATGCCAAGCCAAAAGCAGGAGAGCGCAGCCGCGCCCCACCGCGGTTCATGGAGATATTCTGAAATGTAGCGCGTCACCCACACAGTGATTCCAATCTGATGCGCCCCATACAGAAAGGAGCAGATCAACAGCAGGCGTTTGCGGCGCTCCCGGAGATACCCTGCCAAATCAGCGCGGTGAATCTGGTTTGGCTGCGCCGCAAACTGCCGCCGGATGGACCCGGATGTCAAGAGCGCCGCCAGATAGGCCGCAGCGGCTATCAGGGCGGCCAGCGCGCAGATCTGCATGACGCCGTACCATGCGACGCCGGACAGGCGCATCCAACGGATGATGAGCGGCCCTGTCAAGCCCCCGACACCGTAGCAGCCATGCAAGAGATTCATATAATGTGCTGAATCGCTTTGATAGAGATCGGCCATCATTGAGGAGGCCAGGGAATCCAGAAAGCCGAAAACTATTCCATAGACGAAAAAGGCTCCCAAAGCCGCCGCGAATACAGGCTGCATCCCCAGCAGGAAAAAGACGCATGGAGTCGCGACCGCTGCGATTGCCAGAACGGTGCTTTTACGCAGCTTTCCAACAAGAAGGCCGATCAAAAAAACCGCGCAGAGATTGCCCGCGCTCTGCGCCGCGCTCATAAGTCCTTGTGCCGAGGATTCGAGATGATACTGCCCGATGAAATCCGACAGCAGCGTTCCCTGAGCCGAGGTGCAGAAGGCGCTTACCAGCATCATGGCATAGATGCCGATGGTGAACCGCAGCTTTTCGGCCCCGTTTCTGTTCATGCTCCCGCCTCCGCCCGCATGTTATTTGGATATCTGCTCCATATACTCCTTGATCAACTGCTGTCCGAGCGCCCCGCCCGGATGGCTCAGGGCAAAATTCTGCTTTGTAAAGCCGCGCATTTTACAGACAACCGTCGCAAGCGCGTCGCCGATTGCCAGCGCCCCGGTGGAACTGGCCGTAGGAGCAAGGCCCATATGATCGATCTCCGGCCCGGCGTCGCAGAGAATTTTGATGTCGGTCGCCTCGGCCAGCGGGGAATGCTTATCCTTTGTGATCGAGATCGTTTTGGCGCCGATGATTTTGAGCGGGGCCAGCATGTTGAGGATCTCAGAGGATTTCCCGCTGTTGGAAATCATGATGACAAGGTCGTCCTTTGTAATCATCCCCATGTCGCCATGCAGCGTTTCACAGCTATGGACAAAAAAGGCGGGAATGCCCAGGCTTGCCATTGTGGCGGCGATCTTTTTGCCGATGTGGCCGGTCTTGCCAAGTCCGGTAACGATTACCCGCCCCTTGCAATCTAATATCGCCCGGCAGGCCTGTGCATAGGCTTCGTCCACCTGGCTTTTGACACGCAGCAGGGCGTCGGATTCCTTTTGGATCTGTTCCTTACAAAAATCAATGATTTTCTCATCCGTTAACGCTTCCATTTCGGACAACCTCTTTCCCTTAAATTTATTTTACAACCATATTGCGCGACCGCTCCTGAGATACAAAGACTGCCATGATCAGAATCAAGCCCTTGATGAACAGCTGAATTTCCGAGGAAAGTCCCCACAGGACCAGACCGTTGGCGAGCATTTTCAGTGTCAAAACGCCGATCAGGGTTCCGCGCACGCCGCCAATACCGCCCCGCTGGGAAGTACCGCCCAGAACCACCGCTGAGATCACGTCCAACTCGTAGCCGTCGCCGACCGACGGAGAGCCTGAACCCATGCGCGCCGCCATCACGACGGCGCCCAGACCGGTCAGTAAGCCTGCAAACATGAACACCTTGAGCTTAATTTTGTCCACATTGAGTCCGCTCAGCTTGGCAACGATTTCATCGCCGCCGACAAGCTTGGTGTACCGGCCAAACAGGGTGAACTTTTCAATTAACAGACAGCTGAAAAAAACGCCGAATCCGATGATCAAAATCCAAGGCTTTAGTCCCAGATAGATTTTCAGCGACGAGGTGAAAGGGATAGAGGTATTCGTTCCGCCGCTGATCATTGTCGCGCTTGCACGGGCGATCGACAGAAAGCCCAGGGTGACGATAAATGTTGGGACCTTCAGCCTGGTATGCGCCAATCCCTGCATCAGGTAGATCAGCATACTGACTGCCATTACAATAATCAGTGTCAGAATCGTGCTGCCGGTTTTGGCAAACAGCTTTGCAGTCAGGACGCCGCAGAGCGCCATCATGGAGCCTGCGGAAAGGTCTATGCTTCCTAATAAAATAATGAATGTGGCGCCCATGGCCACGATCAGCAGGTCCATCGCGGATCCGCCGATTGTGAGCAGATTGGAGACGGTCAGAAATTTCCCATTGCAGGTAAGGGAAAACAGAATAAACAGGATGACAAACGCCAGCAGAGAGATGTTTTTCTTTAGAAATGTTGTCAGCTTCGCTTTATGTTCCCATGTCATAATCAAAACCCTTCCTTCTTTTCGTTGGAACGCCCGGCCTTTTGCATCGGGCTGGTTGTGCCGCACGCAAAATTTGTTCAGACCATTTTTGCCATGATCAGTTCCTCTGAAAAGTCTTTCCCTCGGGTAAATTCCCCGGAATTTTTGCCACTTTTAAACGTATAGATCCGATCGCACATACCGATCAGCTCCGGAAGCTCATCTGAAATGAGCAGAATCGATTTACCTTCGTTTTTCAGGCGTTCCAGGAAATGATAAATTTCGTACTTTGCTCCAACGTCGACGCCGCGCGTGGGGGAACAGACGATCAAAAACTCGGAATGATTTTCGATCCATTTGGCGATCACTACCTTCTGGCGGTTGCCGCCGCTCAGGCTGGAGACGTTGGTCAGTTCGGAGGGCGTCTTGATTCGGAATTCCTTGACTGCTTTGCGTGCTGTTTCCCGCTCCTTTTTGTGATCAATCATCCCCGCGCGGGACATCGCAGTCAGATTGGCGGACGAGATATTCCATACCGAGTCGTAGATCAAAAAAAGTCCCTCCGTGTCCCGGTCCTTCGGTATGTAGCCGATATGGCTGCGGATTGCCTCCAAAGGAGATTTCATCCTTCCGGATGTTCCCTTATAGATCAGTTCTCCGCCGGTGGCGCGTTCATAGCCGAACAGCGCGCGGCCAAGCGCCTCGGATCCGCAGCCGCCGATGCCGGCGATACCGACGATTTCACCGGCGCGCACAGTCAGGTTGATATTCTCAAACTCGCCTTCCATGGTGAAATCCCTCAGCTCTACCATGACCTCCCCGATGGAGCTGTTGTCCTCGCTCCGGTAGTTTTCGGCGGAGATATTGCGGCCGACCATGCTGTTAATGATCATCTGAGGCGTAGTTTCACAAACGTTCATCCGCGTAATCAGCTTCCCGTCCCGCAGGACCGTAAGCCGGTCGCACAGGCTGTAGACTTCGTCAATGAAGTGGGAGATATAGATGACGCAGACACCCTGCTCCTTCTGCTCCCGCAGAAGGGCATAAAGGCCCTCCACGCTTTCCTTGGAAATCGCGGCTGAGGTTTCGTCCACCAATAGAACCTTCGCGCGCACTGAAAGCGCCCGCGCGATTTCAACCTGCTTACGTTCCTCAAATTTGAGACTTCCCACAATATCTGTCGGCTTGATGTGGTCGTAATGGTATTCGTGTAAAATCTCCGCGGCAGCCGCGTTCTGCCGTTTCCAGTCGATGCCGCCCGCCTTATTCAAAAACGTTTTGTCCCGCCCCAGAAAGATGTTTTCAGCCACTGTCAGATTGAAGGCAAAATTGGGCTGCTGCATGATGATTGCGACGCCGGCTTCCTCCGCTTCCCGGGAGGAGCTTGGACGGTAGGGTTTTTCGAAAAGGGTCATTTCTCCTTCCGTCATGTCGTGAATACCCATCAAAATCTGGAACAGCGTGGATTTGCCGGCGCCGTTTTCTCCCACAAGACCGTGGATTTCCCCCGCCTTAAATTCGACAATCTGGTCGCTGTTCCAGTCCAGCGCCTTTGTGCCGGGAAAATACTTTTTTATTCCTTTCAGGACCAGCGCATTTTCCAAAGTGCTCCCTCCTCGGCTTATTTTCAGCAGCCCTTGCCGGGACTTTGCCCGGCAAGGGCTTTGGGCATCATCTTATAGATTATGGGGAATGACTGCCTGTCAATCCATTGAGAGCATCGTTTCAAAGGAATACGAAACGTCCGGATTGTAGACCTTGCTGTACTGCGACCAGTCGATCGGCTCCGGATTGTCAAGATACTTTTCACGGAACTTTGCAACATTTTCCGTAGTGACGTTCAGCAGATTGAGCTGAGCGTTCGCTACGCCGTCGTATGTAATACCATTGAGGGTATCGTAAAGAATGACAGACGCCATAGCCGGCATCATGTAATGGCCTCCGCAGGAAAAATAAAGCTGATTGGCTTCCATCGACGCGACCGCGTCGGACAGGCAGTCCATACCGCCGACCTTGACGGAATCAATCGCGCCAGATTCAGTCAGAACGTTGACCGTGGAAAGCGCCAGTGAATCGTTGTAGCACCAGACGCCGTCAAGTTCAGGATGTGCAGAATACATGTTGCGGAAGGATTTGTCGCCGTCATCCCAGTTTTCGCCCGCGTAATCAGATTGAAGCAGCGTGACCTCCGGATGCTCCTCAAGCGCACGCATCAGGCCGTCGTTGCGCCCCATTGCGACCGAGGTTCCCTGAATGCCGCCGACCGCTACGAGGTTTTTGACGCCCGCATTGATCAGTGCGATCGCTTCCTGATATCCGGCCTCCTCATCGTTCGGACCGATGAAAGCGATATAATCCTCTCCCGCCACAATATCCTCATCCGGCAGCCGGTCGATGATAACGACTGGAATGCTCTTTTCGTTGCAGGCGTTTAAAATGCCCGGGACAACCGACGAGTCCTGCGGAGCAAGCACGAGAGCATTGATGCCGGAGGAAATCATGGTTTCCACATCGGAGAGCTGCTCGGCGGTATCTCCGTTGCAATCGTCGGAAAGCGGGGTGAAGCCGAGGTCGGACGAGGCCATCTTAAAGTAGTTGACCGCGTTCTGCCAGAACTCGTTGTTGCTTGTCGGGAATGAAAAGCCGATTGTGAAGGCGCCGCCCACTGGTTCCGAAACCGGTTCGGAGCCAGCGTCCTGCGCCTGCGGCGCCGCCGGCTGTGCCGGCGCGTCCGAAGCAGAGGGGGTGGTTGTCCCGCCACAAGCTGTCATGGTGAATAGGATAGCCATTACGGTGATAATCGCCAAAAAAGTTTTTTTCATTTTTATCCTCCTCTGTCATTCAGGTTATGGGACGATATGGACGGGAGCCTTTTCGGCTTATCGGATTTCCGGGGCGTCATAGTGCGGAACAATATAGTTTTCCATATGGCGGCCAACCTCGACCCATGAATTCGTCTTCATGGAAAGATAGGCGCCGACGAGCACGTCGGTTACAAGGGCGCTGTCCTCCGGTGTGAGCGAAGGCGCGGTTCCTGTCTCCACACAATGCAGGAAATGCTCCAGCATGGTCTTATAGGCCCAGCCGCGCTTTGGATAGATCGGGACCCAACGCTTGGGAACATATCCGTTCGGCTGCATGATGTCCTCGGACCAGAAAAGCTGCGGGTAACGGTATTCCCGAACAATCTCCGGAAGCTCATTCTGCCTGAAGTCCTTATTCGTGAAAACCGCCAGCGGTGCGGTTTGGAAGGGGTTTGTCGCCTCGGAGCCGGTAAAGATGGTGCCCTCAGTACCATAGACCTCCGAGATGTTGGAAACCGCCGGGGAGTAGCGGTCGCCGCTGATGACGCCGGTTGCGCCGTTTTCAAATTCAATGGTGATCCAGAAGGAATCGTCAAGCTCCGTGTAATCCTGGCCAAACGCCTTGATGATACCCATAACGCGTTTGGGGCGGCTGCCCATCAGGTACATCAAAAGATCCGCGCGGTGCGCGCCAAGATCAAACAGAGCGCCCGCGCCCGCTTCATGCGCGTTCTGGCGGAAACGCGTGAAGGAAAGCTGCTCATGATAGAGCGACCAGCCCTCGTGCAGCGAGGAACGCCCCATCTGCGGCCGGCCGATAAAGCCATCGTCAATCAGCTTGCGGGCGATCATATTCTGCTCCCAAAATCGCTGATTGGTGCCGGCCATCAGGAACACGCCCTCCTCATGGCAGACATCGACCATTTTCCATGCTTCGGCATGTGTACAAGCAAACGGCTTTTCAACAATTACATGCTTTTTGGCACGCATTGCGTCAATGGCTTCCTGTGCGTGCAGGCGGTTTGGAGTGCCGACGATAACCACCTGGACATTCTTGTCCTCCAGCATATCGTGATAATCGACATACGTTTTCTTTGGATTCCATTTGCGGGACATCTTGTCCAAAAATTCTGTGTTGGTGTCACAGAGCGCCGCCAGATACGCATTGGGAAGCGCCTCGATTGAGGGACAATGCCCGATATCCGCTATTGAACCTGCGCCGATAATTCCCACGCCGATCTTGCTCATATGCTTTTTTCCTTTCTGTTGTCAAAACTGTCGTTGACGCCCGGGACCGCGTCCTGGAAAGCTCGGGCTTCAGTGCAGGGAGGAGATACGTTCCTCAACACTTTGTTTGTCCGGCATCCGCTTGAAATAACAGCCGCCCGGGCGCTGAATCACAATTGAAGCGGTAGCGTTGCCGTTAATCACCGCCTTGTCGACATCCCGGCTGTGGCAGTAGGAGGCCATAAAACCCGCTCCGAAACTGTCGCCAGCTCCAGTGAAGTTGAGCGAACCGTCCGGCGCTTCGCTGACCGCCTGGTAAGGTTTCCTGTAGCGGATCGCGCCGTCGCCGATCTTATAGAGTACGCCCTTGCCGCCGAGTGTGACAACCACGGTCCTGGCGCCCGCATCGCGCAGATACTGCGCCGCCTGTTCAGCAGTTTTGCCCGGGATGATCGAAGCGAGATCCTCCTCACTGGCCTTGACAATCGAACAATTCTTACAGATGGTATTAACAACCATCTTGCCATATTCCGTTTCGACGGAGTGGCGGATCTCGCTGGTTGCACCTCCGTATCCGCCCAGATCAACAAACACGGTTTTTCCCATCGCATCAAGCTGTTCGATCAGGTCAAGCTCCACCTCGTAATTCATAGGACAGATTTTGAAAAAATCAGCCTCCAGGTACTGATCGCTGATATCCTCAAAGCGAATATCAGGTGTTTTGCGGGTATATTCCACATATTTGGTCCCGTCCTGACGGTACACCAGATTATTTGTGGTGGTATACGCAAATGGGATAAAACCGGTCCGATCCAGGGCGTCCAATTCAGAGATCATGTTTTCCATATCATATCCATAGTAGGTGACAATTCCCACCTTACAGCCTTGAGCGGCCATCACCAAAGAGGAATAGGCCGCTGGACTGCCGATCACTGGACCAATTTGCTTATCGGGATAGACGATCGTTTCCTTGATGATGCTGCCAATGGTGACTACATCCAAATTCTTTGCCATACTCATTTTCCTATCGTCAGTCGCACTGCAAGCCAGCGGACCGTTTATTTGCCTGCGATAAAATTGTTGACCTTCTCTTTGCAGACATCGTCGGTAAACTGGACAGGCGGATGCTTAAAGAAGTAAGAGGACGGCGCTTCGATCGCTCCGGAAATACCGCGGTCCTTCGCCAGCATGCAGCAACGGACTGCGTCAATGCTGATTCCGCCGGAATTTGGAGAATCCTCAACCTCGAGATGAAGCTGGAGCTTGACCGGCGCGTTGCCGAACTTGGCGCCCTCTATGTAAATTTCCGCGGTTTTTTGATCGCCCTGATTGTCCACAAAAGCAAAACCGGGAGCAATTGCGGTATCCTTTTTCTTTAAAATTGAGGAGATCGCATCGTGCTTGGAAACATGTTTCGTTTCTCCGCGCATGACAAGATTGATAAAGTCTGTGTTGCCCGCAAAGTTGAGCTGATAGGATTTGTCAATCCGGATGCCGCGGTCCTCGAACAGTTTGGCGAGCGCACGGTGGACAATTGTTGCGCCGATTTGACTTTTCCAGTCGTCGCCCAGTACAGGGATGCCGGCTTCTTTGCATTCAGCGGCAATCTTTGGATCCGAGGCGATGAATTCGGGGATACCATTAACCACGCCGCACTTTGCCTTCTTGGCACAATCTACATAGAAGCGGACCGCATCATGGGAGCCGGTTGGCAGGTTAATGAGAATTACATCGACCTTATAATCGATCAGCGCCTGCGCGACATCAACAGGCTGCTGACTGTCATCGATGGTGAAATAGTCCTTACCATAATAATAGCGCAGGTGCTCGGGAGCGCCGTCCAGCACAGGAGCCTTTAAAACAGGCGCATTGAGGAATGGAACGTCACAGATTTTATAGGCGCAGTTTGGTTTTTCCCAAATAGCCTGGCTGACATCCTTGCCGACCTTCTTGGAATCAACATCAAAGCCAACGACAACCTGGATATCCGAAGGTTCATATCCCCCGACATTGTAATGCATCAAACCGCCGACCCTGTCTGCGGTTTCCTGGTCCTTGTAAAAGACAATTCCCTCCACCAAGGACGCCGCACAGTTGCCGACGCCGACAAGTCCAAGACGAATCTTTTTGTTTCCCATGATAAATCCTCCTTGTTCTAATTATTGTTATAGTTAACGTTTTAGTAAAAGGCGTAAATATAAAAGGCTTTATTTCGCCTTCCTTCAAACATCAACTTTAACGTTTTCTTTATTTTAGCAACTAGCTAATTTTTTGTCAATTGGATTAAATACAAAAACGTTTCAAGCTTTTTTGTAGTTTCTGCTAAATTTAAATTTTATAGTTCTTTATTATGGAATTTTTGGAATATTTGCCCTTTTTAACAGTTGAAATCCTATCCATTTATTTTAACAATATCCTCTATGGATAAAGCTGCAACACCAATACTACGATCTACCTATTCTCCGTTTCTGTATGCAGTTGACTCCTGCTTTTAACTATTGTCAAGGAATGATCGTCTCTTGAAGATAAAAGCAAGTGATTCCATAATAGTCCAAAGAGGGGGAAAGGCTTATGAAATCAAGTGATATTCTGGCATGGAACCTGCTACGGCACCGTTACGACAATAATCTTTCACAAGAGGAGTTGGCCTGGCGGATCGGCATGGATGTAAAGCGATATGCAGAAATCGAGCATGCACAGGCGCATACGACTCTGCTGACATTGGATAAGCTCAGCCACGCCACCGGCATCCCGGTTCCGGAACTGCTCACACCTCAGCCTTGATCATCGGTGTTCAGGTATTTGCTTATACAAAATTAAGAGATCTATACTTCCGACATGGTTCATTCGGCATCAGGGCTTTTTCTGCTGTTCTCTCTAAAATATACCGTCGATTTATTGATTTTTTCACAAATCAGGCAGAATATTGGGCCTGTTCTTTGTCAAGAACCAATTATGCCTGGATAAAAATTCCACTTCATTTTACAATGACCCTAATGACTTCAAGGAGGGGCCATTGTGGAATCAAAAGATATTTTGGCGCTTAATTTATTGCGCTTCCGCAACGATAACAATTTGTCTCAGGAGGAATTGGCCTGGAAAAGTGGACTGAGCGTGAAGGGCTATGCTCAGATTGAACGTGCCGAGGTTCAATCCTCATTGAAAACACTTGATAAGCTCAGCCGGGGAACCGGTTTATCCGTCCTTGCTTTACTCACACATCCCTCTATCTGACGCCCTAATTATACATGTTCCTATTGCTTCAGCCTGTTTATGGCAGGCTTTTTTGTGTTGCTGTTTTTAAACACGGTCTTTTTAGATACAAAGACCGTGTTAATGAACGTTTATCTGCCGATTAATTTTTGATGCGGCGCTGCGACTCTTTACGCTCGGTTATCAATTTAAATCACCTTCATCGTCTGTGCGTATTGCCCGCCCTGCGGGCGTATCCACTTAGGGAAAAATAGGCCGTCCGGGCCGTGATCGGTCCGGACGGCCTATTTTTCCCTCCTGTTTTTTACCTAGCTACTTATTGAGTTAATCTACAGCCTGTATGCCAACCTCAAAATAGGAAAACAGGATGGAAAAGCATTCGCTGCGGCAAGTACATCAAAAGCTGTCCCAACGGGGCGATTCGCTCCGCCCTCTCACCTATCTGCCGCAAACAGGCAAGGCGGGAGCAGTTTTTGCAAAATACATATTTCCCCAGTAAAAACGTCATTTCCTTATCGGTGTGCAACCACAATCAAGCAAACGCCATCATCGAAACGGTTGTTGTCCCCAAAATCCAACTGATCGCTGAACAGCACAGCGATATGATTGAAAAGCTTTCTGTAACCGAGGAAATCGACAGTCTCAAGGGACGTATAAGCACCTTGGAAAACGTTGTAAAAACTCATACAACACAAATTTCGGAGCTTAAAAAAAGCACAATAATAAAAATCAGAACATCGGGACTTCAGGGTGGCGTACGCCACCCTGTTTTGTGTATTTAAATGTACATTTAAATACGTTTGTCAAGAAGTTTAACACTCTTGAGTTAAAACACGATTGATTCAAGTAATTATTTCCATAAACTGTTATAAAACGAGACAGGTCATTAAGTGCACAATTCAATTCGACCGCAATTTCCGTACCTAACGGCCAGGACGGCGCTTTCGTCCCTCTCTCAATTTGGCAGAGTATGGATTGAGTAACGTTAATTTTCTCCGCCAACTCCGCCTGCGTCATTCCTTTAACAAAAGAGACGCCCCCACGCGGCGTTGACTGCCCTGTATCAACGTGATATAGTAGTAACACCATCCCGAAGGAGGCTGCGCCATGAACAACGAAGAAAAGATTTTAGCAATCCTGCAACAGATGCAAGGAGACATTTCAGGTTTAAGGCAAGAAATGAATGAACGCTTTGAGGCTGTCGACCGTCGCTTTGATAAAGTAGATGATCGTCTGGATTTCCTTGAAACCTGCATCAACGAGGCCGCAAAGGACACACAGATGTCTATTCGCCGACATGAAAAAGAGTATCATGAGGCCGTTTGACCTCCTTCACGCCGCCCTAGCGGGCTGCTTTTTTATGCTGTCCGCTAGGCTGGTAGAATCCTTTTGCTGTTGCGCGGCCTTGAAAGCCATTCCTTCGCCAAACGCCAGTAGTTTTTCTTCTTCAAAATCGGTAAGAACTGGTACGAGTTTCTTAAACACATCCAGAATCTCACGCTCTTTGTCTGACATTTTATCTACCCCTTTATGTGTTTATATGACTATTATACGTCGCCAAATCACATAAGTCAAGTATTTATTTGTTGACAAACGCACATTTGTATGATATTGTTATTTTTAGAGAGGAGGCATAAATTTTGTACAAGCGCATTAAGGAGCTGCGCAAAGCTTTACATTTTACCCAGCAAGAATTTGCCGATCGTATCGGAATTAAGAGAAACACAATTGCTAATTATGAAACTGGGCGTAACGATCCTATCGATGCTGTTATATCTTTAATTTGTAAAGAATTTAACGTAAATGAGCGGTGGTTACGTACTGGCGAGGGCGAAATGTTCTTACAAATGACAAGAGATGAGGAAATTGCAGCTTTCATTGGCGGTGCGCTTGCTAAGGAAACAGATTCCTTTAAAAAGCGTTTTATTTCTATGCTGGCACGCTTGAAAGAATCTGATTGGGAAGTGCTAGAACGTATGGTTGCAGGAATAAAAAAAGACTGAACCTTTCGGTTCAGCCTTTCTCCGTTATGGATTTTACAAACTGATAAATTATGTTTAGCTGCCTGTCATCCGCCAACTCTAAAAGAGCTTGGATTTTCTCCCGAATGTTTTCAAGGGGAACTACTTTTTCAACACCGTCGCATAGTCTTTCTCCTTTCCCGTATCGGGGGCGCCCCATTTTATTCCGGTAAGTCTATTGTAATACTTGTATTATATTTCTTAAAGAGGAATTTTCATCCAGGCAACATGAGAGGAGACATGAAAACGGATGACAAAATCACAGGATCAGAAACTTCTATTGGAATTGCTGATGAAATAGCGAAATTAAAAAAGCTGCTTGATGATGGTATTCTTACGCAAGATGAATACGATCAACAGAAAAGCCGCCTACTGAATAATACACCAACTGAAAGTACCAACAGCGCTTCGTCTCCTCAAAATCAAGGTCTACAGCCGTTGCCCGAAAAGCCTAAAAAAACAGGGAAGGGTTGCTTAATTTCTGTCCTGATTGTACTCTTTGTCATAACTGGTATAATAAGTGTTGTCACAAAAATTACAGAGAACTCAAACAATGCTACATCCTCTAACACAACATCAACCAGCGCTGAATCTTGGCGTGAATTTGATGACCGTACATGGGCTGATTTTAAAAATTTATATGTGTCACATAGTAGACTTTTACAAAATGTTTCCCTTTTTTCAGAGGGGCGCGTAAGCCAGTTAGAGTTGTATGATTCAATGAAACAAGCAAAAGAATATTTTAGGAAAGCTGCTATGAGTTTTGATTATGGAAACAATAGCGAAGAAAAAACTTATTTATCTTCTTTTTCATCTATGGCGTTATCAGATCAAATGGCTACGGAAAGCATAATGAAATACTTAGACAAAGGTAACATATCCGATCTTTCCAAAGCTACTGATCACCTCGAAGATGCTAAGGAAGCCGCCCTACTGATTGCATCTAATAGAGGAACCTTGCTTGTTCGTGCAGGCTATACACAAGAAGAAATATCCGAAAAGATAAATTCTGAAATGGCCGAACTTGAGGAACAAATATCTAATGGCGGAAACTCCTAGTCATAAATATAACTAAACATAAAAAAATCCGTCCCCGGCGGCAACCGGGGACGGATGGGTGCAAGCATATAAACCTACCAAAAATTTATAAGCTCTGCGTGTCTATTATACCGCCTTTTCAGGCCGCGCGCAAGGGCTTGGAAGGGTGTTGTTTTTTATGGGCAGACGCACGAACACAGCAAAATGGCTGGACACGCAAAAGCGTTGGCAGATCAACGTTCAAAAGGACGGGCAACGGCGGACTTTTACTTGCTCCACTCCCGGGCGCAACGGCCAGCGAGAATGCAACCGCAAGGCGGACGCCTGGCTGGATGAAGGCATCAGCGGTTCTGTTAAGGTTGCCGACCTGTGGCAATTATACCTGAAAAAATGTCGGGATACACAATCCCGGTCATCATATCTACAAATCGTATCAGTCGGCGAAAATTATATCCTGCCAATCATGGGGCGTCATAAAATTGAGAAAGTAACCGAAGGTGTTTTACAAGGGATTATCGATTCCGCCTATAAACACGGTTCATATAAAGTCGATTATAAACAGCGCCGGCCGCAGCAGCTTCCTTTATCCCGAAAAACGCTGCTCAACATCCAGGCCGTGCTCCTGGCGTTTATTAAATGGTGCCGCTTACAAAAGACAACTTCTCTGCGGCCGGAAGATGTTACGATACCAGAGGGCGCCCGCTATCGCGGAAAAATTTAACAGCCGGATAGCCTTGCAGTGTTATTCCGCACTGATACAACGATCATGCGCGGACAGCGCGTCTTTGATAATTATATTTACGCATACAGGTTTCAAGTGGCCAGCGGCGTCCGGCCGGGCGAGCTGGTTGGCCTCCAGATCGGTGACATAACCAATACCGGCGACATATGCATTAAACGGTCTATAAACCACATAAAAAAAGTCATACAAGGTAAAAATCAGAATGCAATCCGCAGTTCCACCCCATCACCTTTAGCCCAACAGGCAATCGAGGGGCAGATCAAACTGCTTAAAGATACAGGAGAACCGCTGCTTGCGGAAACGCCGCTATTCCAGATCAAAAGTCAAGGCGCATATTATAAAAGATGGAAACGGTATCTTGAATCTAATGGGTTGCCCGCTATATCGCCATATGAACTGCGTCATACATTTGTCTCCATTGCAAAGTACCTGCCGGAAGGAACCATAAAATCGCTTGTCGGGCATTCCCGGAGCATGGACACCTTTGGGCAATACGGGCACGCGCTGCTCAATGATTCCGAGCAAACTGCCGCCGCCATCGGCGATTTGTTTGCAAAGCTGTTAAATAAAAACGTGTTATAAAGTGTGTTATCGTAAAAAGTAAAGCCGCCTGCAATAAACCTGCAAGCGGCTTTACGTGGTGGAGGCGACGAGCTTTCAACCGAACCCCCGGAAAGGCCGTCACCACGGGGAGCTCCACCACTCTCAGCCCTCTCGACGGCCTCGTCGACCTGCTCGAGCGTGACCTTGTTATGCTCCCCTGAGTAGTTATAGGTTATGACGATCTTGTCGTCGTACACATACACCGAGTTTACAAAGACGTCGACCAAGGTCTGCCGATAGACTGGATCGTCGGCGTCGCCCTTTCGGAACCTCTCCAGGAAGAAAACGACTTGATCCCGGTCAACCAGCGGGCGCGCCATGCTCTCCTCGGCGATCCCGTTTTGGATTCTGCCTTTTTCGTCCTCCAGATCCTCGAGCCGGCTTTTGGTGGAGGGAGTGATGATGCCCTGCTCTATGGCCGAGAGGAGATTCTTGATCGCCCGCTCCACGTCATTCAGTTCCACCCGCAGGGAGTTCAAAACCGTTTGATCCCTCTCCCTGGCCTGATAGGCCATTACTCCATCGGCAATCTCGGCAATGATATCGTCACAGAGAACGAGCCGGATCGTCTCGTTGATCACCAAGTTCTCGATCCAATCTTTTTTGACTGGCTTTTTTTTGCATATACGATCCCGCTTTCTACCGACACATGTGTAATAATGGAACTTCCCCCCGTGCCGACCCGTGCCAGACTCGCCGATCATGGCCTTGCCACAAAGCCCGCAATAGATCTTTGTGGTGAGCAGATATTCGACATCGCCCTTTTTATGAGCACGAGCATTTTCGTTTTTATCGAGCTTTTTCTGCACGGACTCAAACAACTCCTTTTCGATTATTGCAGGGATCCCGCCCTCTTTTACAATGTCCCGATACTGGTAAACCCCGATGTATTTCCTGTTTCTAAGTATACGCTTAAAACTGTTTTTATTAAAGGGCTTTCCCCTACTAGTTTTATATCCGCGGGAGTTTAGAAAGTCCTCGATCTCTTTGAACGTCTTGCCGGCGTCATAGTGTTCGAAAATCATGCGGACGATCGCAGCTTCGGCCGGCTCCACCTCGAACCGCTTGTCGGCGCCGATCTTATAGCCGAGCGTCAGCCCGCCGCCGTTCACCTTGCACTCGAGGGCGTTGTCGTCCTGGCCTCGCCTGATATTCTCGGAGAGGCTAGCGCTGTAATACTCGGCTTGCCCCTCGAGCACCGACTCCAGGAGGATCCCCTCGGGGCCGTCCGGGATGCTCTCCCGGGCGTATACCACCCGGATGTTATACTTTTTGAGCCGGGCCTTGTATATGGCCGCGTCGTATCTATTCCGGGCAAAACGGTCGACTTTCCAGCAGATCACGAACTGGAAACGACGCTTTGCAGCGTCCCGGATCATATCCTGGAATGAGTCGCGCCGGTCGGCCTCCTTGCCCGTCAGCTTGCGGTCGATATACACCCCGAGCACAATAATATTGTTTCGGGCAGCCCACTCCAGATCCTCGCGCACCTGTCCCTCGATGGATTCGTCGCGCTGGCTATGGGAGGAGTACCTCGCATAAATGACCGCATAGAATACACCCGGGCCGGGCTTGACGGTTTTATTATATCTCTCATAATAGGCGAGGAGATCGCGGATCTTTGCGTCTTTTGTCCCGTCTTTGTCCATGAGCCTGACGCTCTCTATATACTTTGACAACGTCATGAACAAGGCGCGATCCTCCAATTCTTAGATTAGTAAATCTTCCGATTTTTCTTCAAGTTCTGCCAAATCAATTAATTCAAGTGATTGGGCTAATTTATACATGTGTTTACAAGGCAATTTACGCTCTTTAAAATCAGGGCAAGTGCAAGAGATTAATGTGGTTCTGTATGGCTTTCCCTGTTTTCCCGAAAACAGGGCATACCGGTTTAATTTATCTAGTTGTTTTATTGTGCAATCATTTTGTGCTGCGCGTTCCATTCTTTTAAATTGTGTTTTAGAATCATGGGCTAACTCCCATTTCTTCCATAGTTTTTCAGAAGAAGAACGCAAATATTTAATTTCCGGTAGGATTATCACGAATGCCATAATGAGCATCACGATCACTCCCGGAATAACGGACAAATCTTTTGGAGCACTGAAACACCCCAAAATTGCCAATATACATAGAGCCAGCGCACCCTTACCTTTTGATGAGCTCAATAAGAACTTCATTGTAAATCCCCCTTTTTCACCGTTAATACTCCCGTATATAAATTACGTTTTCCATGACCCTGCATTTTCCGCCGCCCTAGAGGGTGGCGACTTTTTTATTTACGCGGATATTTCTTTCGCAATTTCAAATAAAAAATCGTAGTTCCACCGTTTTAATTCCTGTAACGTGTATCGCTCAACAAAGGGTGCAAACTGCTTTTCCACCTCCCTTTCAAGCAGGTCAACGCAGAATTTTCCTCGACATTCCAGCTTCTTAATGTACTCGCTACGGTAATCGGCAGCTTCGCGGCTGATTCCGCACAAACGCATAATTTGATCGGGTTCGAATGCTTTGCAGTTATGCAGAACAATGGAAGGACAAAGAACGCGCCGGGCGAAGCCTTGCGCCTCACGCTCAAACAACGGACGATCTTCCGAGCGGATGCGTGATAATATCGGAGTACCGGGGTTGATATGCTGCAAATGAATATGTGCCATCTCGTGGAGCAAAGTCCAGCGGCACACTGAAAACGGTAACGCGGCATTGTAACAGATGATGAAACGACCATCTCGCCGAGACCAAAAAGCGAAGCCGTCCTTCTCATAGCGGGAAATCAGGCTTTCGACACTTTTATGCACGAGAGCTGCAAATTCTTCATAGGTGTAAACAATCCATCCGTTTTGGATAACAATGCGAAACGGATCAACCGGCAATGAATCGATCTTTTGATCGAGCAAAAATCGCCATGCCGCATGTTGAAGGAAGTTCCGCACTACTCGTTGTCTCCGTCGCGTTTATCGTACAACTCTTTCAGCTCGTCGACCTTTTCGTTTTGACCGCCGCGCGCCGCAGTTGCGCCGGCGTTTTCTTTTATATAATCCTCCCGATATTCATCATAGTTTTCATCGGAGAGCACCGCGTCAACAAGTTTACGCAAATAGTCCTTTATCACCTTGCGCTGGAGAGAACCGAGATTCAAATAACATTCGACGATCTTTTGATCAAGCGGGTCAAGGTCATATTCATCGACCAAAGATGAAATGACAGTGCTATTTGTTTCGGTAAACATATCACCAACACCGTCGCGTAACCAGCATTCATTAACGCCGAATATAGCACAAATAGTTTTTATATGACGTTCAGAAATTTCGCGTTTGCCGACTTCCATCATGGCAAGTGTAGATTGACCAATACCAAGCGACTTCGCAAAGTCAGCTTGGTTCATTTTCTTTTTTGCTCTTATTTGTTTTAGCCTTTCGTTCATTTTTTCTCCCCCCATTTGAGCACAGAATATCACAAATGAAATTTATTGTCAAGGAAATTTGCAATTACTATTGACTTATCATTTTATATGTGATAAATTTTAGATACAAAAAATCACAAATGAAGTGATTAGGAGGTGAAAACCATGTTGACGAACGAAAGAAAGCAGATCAGCCAAGACGACAAGATCGACGCGGGAAAAATTGCGGAAATGGCGCACAAGCTGCCGAAACGAGAGAAGGAACGCATCTTGCACATGGTGCAGTATGCGGTTCTTCTGGAGGAAGCCAAGAAAACGTTAAAATCCGAACGCCTCGAAAATTAAGGCCGCAATGTAAAATTATTAGAAAGGAGTTAAAAATGACACGAATGACAGACGAGGAGAGGGCGGCATATATCGCCGCCCGAAAGGCTCAAATTGAAAAAGAAGCAGCAGAAAAAGAAGCAGTTAAAAAAATTCTCCGCGAGCAACTCGAACTACTCGCGGAGAAAAAGCAGGATTGTACTATTGAGCAACTTACAGAACTCTCAGCGGCGATAACAGAAATTGCAAAAATCTTACTGATCTGATTCGCACACTTGCTCATCTAGTAATTGCAGAATTTCACAATATGAATCAGCGATTACCTGTGCATTTTGAGAGTTTATATCTTCCTTTGGAAAAATAGAATTTTGAGCAGTTTCTAAAATCAAAACATTTGCAGACAGCATCGCCTCAGTCAAGCGCAATGCAATTTCCTTATTATCCACGTTTTCACCCCCTCTCAATGCCAATTATAGCACCGGCAGATGGGGACAGCAAGAAAGGGGCTTACAACATGAACGAGTACCGCATTACATACCTCACCAGCGACCAGGAGACCGGCACAGACAGCATCATCGAGCGTAACGAGGCCGCCGCTCGCAAGAGTTTCAAGGAAGATCATCACGGCGAGAAATGCACCATCACCGATGTAGAGCTCCTCAGAACCGGCTTGCAGGCCACCAAGCAGCAGGAGCGCGACACCCTCGCCGCGATTCGGCTGATGATCGACGAGCTCGGCCCGCAGAGCTACATCGGCACCGCCCTCGAGGGCTGCCTGGAGATTGCCGAGCAGAACATCGACAACGATTTCGGGGACAGCATGAAGCAGCGCGCCGAGAGCGCAGAGCAGCAGGCCATTGAGCTCAAGCGCGAGCTTGCGGACTCCCGCAGGGAGTTCGAGAACTCCCTCTCCGCTACTCGCTCGACCATTGAGCAGAAGAACGACGAGATCGTGGCTCTCAAGGCCGAGATCGCTGCCATTCAGCAGCCGGTCGACCCCTCCGAGATCTCCGACGAGTTCGTCGCCGATCTGGCTGTTTTCTCCGCGCCCTACATCGAGGGGATCCGGGCCGCACTCGTTCAGAACGCCGGGCAGATTTTCAAAAACAAAACCATTGTCGGGCTGCTCCGTGAATATGTCATCCGCGAAGAACAGGAACGCCTTGAGTATGCCCGATGGCTCAAGGACTCGGTCAAAAACGGGGGCAACTGTCCCCAGTTCAACAACTGCCTCACGCACGCCAGCAGTTACCACGTTGTGCTTGAGGATCTGTTCAGACCGTACTGGCAAAAAGGAGGAAACCAGCCATGAAACAAGGCACAGAAAATGGAGCGGCTCCCAATGAGGCCGCCGGGAACCAGGAGCGGATCGAGGAGGCCCGGCAGCTCGCTTATGATCACGGGCTCCCGTTCAGTTCCAGGCCCTCCCAGGGAGCCGAGGATGATCTGGATCCCTACACCTACGACGCCAGCATGACGCCGGAGGACTTTGAGCTCATGCAGCAGCGCCGGCAGGCCCACCAAGAGCTCAAGAGCGTGGTGGCCATGTACGATCCCGATATGGCTCCCAAGAAAATCGACGAGATCGCAAGCGTAGCGGCCGAGCTACACCTTGACCGTCAGCAGCTTTGGAGGCTCCTCTCCATGTTTGACACGATTGCGGCCGCAGCCAAGCAGCTCGCCGAGAAACTGCTGGAACTGCTCCAACTGATCGCCGAGTGGGCGGCCAAAAGCCTGCCCCGGCAGCTCATGGAGGCGGCGATGCACGCCTACGCGCCCCCGAAGTGGTGGCATTATTACAAGCACGCTAAAAAGAGCCGCGTCCGCAAGAAATACGAGCACAGGATCTGCGACTCAATGCTGGCCGCCTTGGCGGCTTTACGAGAGGAGGGAGAGGGATGCCGGGAATGTATCACACCTGCCCCGAGTGTGGCTCCAATTTAGACCCAGGTGAGGCTTGCGACTGTCAGCGCAAGGATCCGCGCATGAGCAGCGCGCCACGTTTGGTCGAAAAGGCCGAGCCTCAGGAGAAAGGGGGCTCCAACCAATGAACGGCGATCCTACATATCGCAGCACCACCACAGAGATCGACCTCAAGGCCGGGAACATCCCCGCCAATGAAATGAGCCGCCTTACCAAGCCCCTCGTCGAGATTGTCGCCGCATATTTCGAGGATCCGAAAGTGCGCGCCGAGTTCGAGGTCTGGAAAGCGGCCAGGGCGGCCAAGGCCAAGGCTGCCACATAGAAAGGAGTAGCAGCGTGGAAAAAGGAGTAAAGCAGACCGGGCTCGAGTTCCTCCGGGATCCGGCCCACACCATCGAGGAGGTCGCCGCGGCCGTCTCCGGCGCGTGCCCGCCCGTCGGGCTGACACATTGCAGTGTGGTCGCTTGCCGGGAGTGCTGGACGCACTGGCTCAGGACTGGCGAGGCCCTCCCCGCTACCAAGTGCCCGGGGGAGGTGGCGACACCGTGACACAGCTCGCCAGCCTATTTCAATCTCACAAGGCCCTCATCCTTTTCGACACCGAGACCAGCGGCCTCGACTTTGACAAGGATCAGATTATAGAGCTGGCCGCGCTCAGGATCGAGCAGACGGCTGCCAAGGGCCTCCGCATAGCGGGCCAGATGGATCAGTTTATCAGGCTGCCCGAGGGGCAGCAGCTCACCGAGAAGATCGTGGAGCTAACTGGCATCACCGACAGGATCCTCGAGGCCGAGGGCGTCGCACCTCACAAGGCTGCCACGGCGTTCGCCAAGCTAATCAACGCCGGCGACGGGCCCGTCCTGTTGGTGGCCCATAACGCACAGTTTGATCTCCTGTTCGTGAGATCGCTGCTCAAGGGCGTCAAGCTGGCGCCTCGGCTTGAGTTTCTCGACACGCTCACGGTCTACAAAGACCGCCGGCCTTATCCTCATAAGCTGGCCGACGCGATCATCGCCTACGACCTGGATGGCAAAGTCAAAAACAGCCACCGTGCGATCGACGACGTTACGGCCATGCTGGAGGTGCTCCGTGCTATGGGCGAGGAGCGTGACGACCTCGCGCTCTATGTCAACCTGTTCGGCTACAACGCCAAGTATGGCGTCAACGGCCGCAGGATCTCCGGGATCCGCTATGAGGCCCAAGAGTTTCACAAGATTCTCACGCGCCCGGAGCAGACACTCCCAGCCAAGGTCGGCAGATCTGCCGGCGCCTCGAAAGGAGGTTGATCCCATGTCGAGAAAGCAGCAGGCACCGCTCACCCCGGAGCAACAGGCTTTCGCGGCCGAGCATCACAGCGTTATCTATTCATTTCTGAGGCAGCGCCGCCTCACCGATGACTACTGTTATGACATCGTCGTGTTTGGGTACATACAGGCCGTTCGCCGCTACAACGAGGACGAGGCCCTCCAGCAATACGCATTTTCAACTATCGCCTTTAACGCGATGGCCACCGCCCTCGGCAACGAGCGGCGCCGGGAGCGCCGGCAGCTTCACCCCCTCAGCCTCGACTATGAGGACGAGAACGGGCGCAAGCTCTATGACTTTGTACCGGCGCCCGAGTTCCTCCCTGGGCTGGAGGAGGACGGCATCATGGCCGAGCAATATGCCGTCCTGCTGGACGTCCTGACCGAGCGGCAGCGCACGATCCTCAGCCTCAAGGCGGCCGGCTATACCGCCTCAGAGATTGCGGGGATGCTCGGGTACAACACGGCCAAGGCCGTCGACAACGCGGCCTACCGGGCCCGCAGAGTGATCCGCGATGCGGAGACGGCCCGCAGCGAGCGGCTCAAGGCCAAGGTCGACAAGCGGCTCGGCTGGAATACACCCCCGGACTCGTTCCGCGCCGCTGAGGAGTATGCCCGCCGCAAGCTGGCGATCCTCAAGAGCCGGAACCTCGGCGCGGCTGGTTATGGCGAGGAGTACCTCGTGGAGCTGACCGCCGACACTCTCCGGGAGCGCCAGTTCTCTCGCCGCACAATCAAATATTTCGAGGTGATGGCATGAACAGGGAGATCACGATGGGAAGCCTTTTTGACGGGAGCGGCGGCTTTCCTCTGGCCTCAGCTATTCACGGAATCCTCCCCGTATGGGCCAGCGAGGTCGAAAAGTTCCCGATTGAGGTGACGAAAAAGCGTTTTCCTCACATGGAGCACCTCGGAGACATTACCAGGATTGACGGCGCAAAGATCCGACCGGTCGACATCATCACTTTTGGGAGCCCGTGTCAGGATCTGAGCGTCGCGGGAAAGCGCGCGGGGCTTAAGGGTTCCCGTTCTGGCCTGTTTATGGAGGCCGTGCGAATTATCAAAGAAATGAGGGAGGCAACAGATGGATTGTACCCAGCTTTCGCTATTTGGGAAAACGTCCCCGGAGCATTCAGCTCCAACAGAGGCGAGGATTTCCGTGTCGTCCTCGAGCAGCTCGTCAAGATCGTCGAGCCCGATGCCGTTGTTCCTACGCCTGAGAAAAGCAGATGGAGAAAGGCCGACGCCCTACTGGGAGATGGATGGTCAATCGCGTGGCGAGTGCTCGACGCTCAATTTTGGGGAGTCCCCCAGCGTCGCCGTCGAATCTACCTTGTCGCAGATTTTAGAGACGACTGTGCCGCAAAAATACTATTTGAGCCCGCGCGCGTGTTCTGGCATCCTACGGCGGGCGGCCAAACGCGGCAAAGAACTCCCCCCGATTCTCAAGACGGCTCTCGAGTTCCAAGCCGGGATCAGGATGCAGGAGTAACTGAAGCCACTATCTGTATGTCAACAGGTCAAGCTAATGCTGAAATACTTACAGATATAAGCGCCTGTCTTAACTGCAACCACGAGGCTCCTATTATTACGACCGCCGGCTTTAATGGCTGGAGAAGTGTAAGCGGTTCAATAGAATTTGGCCAAGAGTGCGCCCCTTGCCTCAACACAAAAATGCCGCCGGATATTGTGGCGGCGTTTATGGGAGGTCAAGGCTCCAAAGCTGGCGGGATCGCATATAGCGAGCAGGTGGCTCCGACTCTCAAGGCAGCGAGCAGCGGCACAAATATGGCACCTTGTCTCGTGGCACCTGCATGGCCAGATAGAGCCAACGCCCTCCTCGCGCGGCACGATGGATCCCCTTGTATAGACAGAGGCCCAACGGTCGTTTGTGTGCCGGATCCCACCTCCTTTTGCTACGATTGCCGGGGCAACGGAACTGAGAATATCGTGTCGGCTTTAACGGGAGACCATCAAAACAGGGTTACGGACTACACGACGATCGTGTGTGTGGCCGGGTGTGACTTTCGCAATATGAAAGAAAACGGGGATTTATGCGGGACGCTCCAAGCCAAACCAACAGGAGGCCAGAGCCTCAACTGCATCCATCCCGTCCGTATTGGCCACCGGGTAAGACGACTCATTCCGACCGAGTGCGCGAGGCTCCAGGGCTTTCCTGACTGGTGGTGCGCCGATGTGCCACACAGCGACACCAAAGAATACAAAATGTGGGGAAACGGGATCGCCTTGCCGTGCGCCGCATTCGTGATCGGGCAAGTCAAAAAGCACATCGACGAGGTGAACTATGAATCAAGCTAAAAAGAGGAGCCACCCGTCAGCACCGGGCAGCTCCAGAGAGTCGCAGCGGCCTCGCAAAAGTCCAGCAGCAACCAAAAAAAGTATACCACACCCCGACCATTTTGCAAAGTGGCTTTCTGAGCTTCAAGCGGGCGATCGGATTAAAACCAGCAAGGGGATCCTCAAGGTCGCCCGGGTGGAAACCTCCGGCGCGGCCAAGGCCATCACGCTTGAGCGGCAGCGCCCCGCCGGCGGGCTTGCCGGGGCGGCCATTCTGGCGCTGGCGCTGCTGGCCGGCACGATTGCCGCCGCTTGCACAGAGTCGCCCCAGGCGGCCCAGGAGCCCCAGGTGCAGAAGGCCGTCGAGCTGCCTGCCCCCACCCTCTCGATGACCATTGTGAGGCAGCCGTCCAAGGCTCCAGAGCCTCCGGTACCGTCAGCACCGGCGCCGCGCTATGAGCTGACGGTCGAGGAGCGGAAGCTCCTCGAGAGTGTCGTCACGGCCGAGGCAGGCGGCGAGCCCCTGGAGGGGCAGATGGCCGTCGCCCAGTGCATCCTCAACGCTTGCGAATACAAGGGCATACGGCCCCGGGAGGCCGTGGAGGTCTACCAGTACGCAGGAGCGTGCCCGGAGCCCCTGGAGGGCGCCGTGGAGGCCGTAGAGGCCGTGTTTGACGAGGGGCAGACCGTGACAGACGAGCCGATCCTGTTCTTTTACAACCCTGACCGATGCAGCAGCGATTGGCATGAGTCTCAAAGCTACGTCATGACGATATGCTGTCACCGATTTTTTAAGGAGGCACCCCATGAATAACGACAAAAGCGTTCTCACCATTCTCACCGACACCCTAGCCACCGTGGCCGAGCGTACCCTGGTCGCCGAACGCGAGCAGAGCGCCGTCAAGGAGGAGCGGGATCAGTGGTTTGGATTCTACACCGCGCAGAAAAAGCGCGCCGACAAACTGGAGCGGGAGCTTCAAGCAGTTCGCAGGCAGCTCGTGGAGGCCGAGCGCAACACCGCCCGCGCCGAGCTGGCAGCCCTGAATGAGAAAGGAGCGGAGGATCATGAGTAAAAGCATTTCCGAGATCGCGGCCGGTATTGGCGCCACGGCCGACGAGGCCGCCGAAAATCTGGCCTGCGGGCTCACTGCCGTTCAGCAGGGCGGGGCCCTGGCCGTCACCCTGGAGGAGCTGGAGGCCCTCACCCTCCCCGGGGATCTTCCCGAGGAGGCGCCGGCGCCTCATGAGTTTCGCATCGCCGACGACAGCGCCGCAGACTGGGCCCTCCAGAAAATCGCCACGGAGCGCCGGGAGCTTGCCCGCCTCGAGGAGCTCGGCAAGGCTCAGATCGCGGTCGTTGAGGAAAAGCTCGCTGCCGCCCGGCGACGTTGTGAGAACAACACCGCATTTCTGATCGGCAAGCTCGGTCAGTATTTCGACACGGTCGAGCACCGCAAGACCAAGACCCAAGAGAGCTACCGCCTACTCTCCGGCACGCTGATCCTCAAGCGGGGCAAGCCTAAGGCCGAGCACGACGACGAAAAGCTCGCCGAATGGCTCCAGGCCAACGGTTACGGCCAGTACATAAAGCCGGCGCCCAAGTGGGGCGAGGTTAAAGGACTGCTCAACCTGGGGCCCGGGAGCGTGGTCACGATGGCTGAGACCGGCGAGGTGGTGGACGGCGTGACCGTCGTGCAGCTCCCGGACACATTCGACGTCAAGGTCTGAGGAGGCGTTCATTATGGCAGAGACTAAGAAAGCCCAAGCGGGGGCCGCTCCAGCGGCTCCCAAGCCCCCGGCCTCCAAGCCCGGGGAGACCGCGATCCCCCATGAGGCCCTCAGCCTGCAACAGAAATTCGTCGAGCTGAGAAAGGCCGTTCCCCTGATTATCAAGGAAAAGCACAGCGACGGCGTGAGCTACAAGTTTTCCAAGATTTTCGACGTATGGGGTAAAATCACCCCGATCATGAATGAGATCGGCGTCAATTTCGACATCGTTTCTGAGGTGGCCACCAGAAAGGACGACCACGGCGATCCGGCCTATTACTCCACTATGACCACCAAGACCCGCAACGGCGACAAACTCATGTTTCTCTACGAGGCCGATCTGACCGTCTGCTGGATCAACACCGACAACGAGGATGACACCAGCACCGTCACCCTCCACGCCATAGGCTGGAACGACGATCCGGCCAAGGCCAAGGGCGCCGCCTGGACGTATGCCCTCAAATACTACCTTTTCGAGAAGTTCACGATTGATCAGGGCGAGGACGATCCCGACAACAACGACTTTTCGGGCGCTCCGGGCCTTGGACGGCCCCTGGGCGGCCAGAAAGGCGGCGGGCAGCATAACGGCCAGCAACAGGGAAACGGCGCTCTGGAGGGCCGGGGATGCCCCCGTCCGCTTACTGACCGCCAACTCGATCGCTTGTACCGCAAGGGAGAGGCCGCCGGCCATTCCAAGGAGGTCATCAACAAGCGGATCCTCGATAAATACCACAAGGAAAACCCGGCCGATCTGACTCGTGCGGAGTATGACGAAATATGTGCCGCGCTCGACAAGGCGGCCGCCGAGAAAGGAGGATCCGCGAATGTATAACCATGTCGGGATCATGGGGCGGCTCACCGCCGACCCGGAGCTCAGGCAGACCGTCAGCGGGCTCGCCGTGACCTCGTTCTCCCTGGCCTGCCAGCGCGGCCGGAAAGGCCCGAACGGCGAGAGCGCAGCCGATTTTTTCACGGTCGTCGCGTGGCGCGGCACCGCAGAGCTCGCGGCCAAGTATCTCACCAAGGGCCGGCTCGTGGTGGTGGAGGGCCGTTTGCAGACCCGGAAATGGGTGGCCGATGATGGCACCAACCGCCACGTCGTCGAGATCGTCGCCAGCGCCATCCATTTCGCGGACAGCAAAAAGAGCGAGTCAGCCGGCGATCCCCCCACCCCTCAGGGCGGCCCGGTAAACCCTGACGACTTTGAGGAGATTGAGGACGACGGCGACCTCCCGTTCTAACTTCCCGACGAAAGGAGGGCGAACACATTGCCCCAGGAAAAAAAGAGCTTCATCCTCTATCACGATTACCGGCAACACCTCGCTCTCCTGAGCGACGAGGAATGTGGGCGGCTATTCATAGCATTGTTTGACTATGCCAAGACCAAGTGCGTCCCCGAGCTCTCCGGCGCCGTCCTCATGGCATTCTCGTTCATCAAGGCTCAAATGGATCGGGACGATGCCCGCTATGAGGAGAAGGTCGAAAAGCGCAGGAACGCAGGCCGGCAGGGTGGCCGCCCTCCAAAGCAAACGGAAACACCAGAAAGCACAGAAAAGCAAGAGAAAGCAAAAAAAGCAAATGGTTTTTCTGGAAAGCAAACCAAAGCAAAAAAACCTGATAATGTAAATGATAATGATAATGTTAATGTTACTGATATAGATCTACCCCCTACCCCCTCCATAGGGGGAACGACGCCAGCCGAGGGGCCCATTCCCTATGCGAAAATCCTGGAGCTTTACAACAGCATTTGCACCTCGTTCCCCAAGATCAAGGTCATTGACGGGCAGCGCCGGAAAGCCGTGGCGGCTCGCTGGCGTACATACAAGAGCATCGGGGCGTTCGAGCATCTTTTCAGACTGACAGAGGCCAGCGACTTTCTCAAGGGACAGAACGATCGGGACTGGTGTGCTAATTTCGATTGGCTCGTGAGGCCGACCAACATGGCCAAGGTGCTCGAGGGTAGATATAACAACGAAACCAAGAAAGGAGGCGGCCGTGGTGGAGTCTCTAGCGGATATTCTGAACGGCAAGGCGCCAATGACCAGCAGGCCGCGGAGGCCGGAGCCCCGAGGCTCTCAGGATTCCAGATTGTCGGAGACGATGGAGACGGCTGAGGCCCAATTCTCCGGGATGCTCCTGAGCAACGACCCACGCGTGGAGGGGCTGGATCCTCCCGCCCCGGTCGCATGTGAGTTTTGCGGGGCTCCCCGCTACACGCAGGGCCTCATGATGGCCGGCCGAGTGTTCTGGTGCCCCATGGGCCCGATGCCCTGCACCTGCCCGGAGGCCGTGGCCAAGGCCGAGCGCGAGCGGGCCGAGTGGGCCCGCCAGGAGCAGGAGCGCCGGCAGGCTGAGGAGGATCGCAAAATGCGGGAGCGGATCAGGAAAATCATCGGCGAGTCCGGCATGGGCGGCCGTTTCCTCCGTCGGACGTTCGAGTCTTTCCAGATCACCCCGCAAAACGCTCGGGCGGCAAGGGCCGCCAAGGCATATGCCGACAGCTTTTCCACTAAGCTCCCCACCAGGGAGAACCCGGAACCCGGCCGCAACGGTTTGTTTTTCTCGGGCTGCCCGGGGATCGGCAAGACTCACCTCGCGGCAGCTATCGCCAACCAGCTCATGCAGCAAGGGACGGCCGTTGTCTGCATGACCATGATCGACCTGCTGGAGCGGATAAAAAAGACCTACGAGAAGAACGCCGGCAGCGAGTCCGACGTCCTCACCCTTTACAAGCGGGTGCCCCTGCTGATTATCGACGACATGGGCAAGGAGCCCGCGACCGAGTGGGGGATCTCCAAGATTTATGCGATCATAAACGGCAGGTATGATGGCTATATGCCCACCATCGTCACCACCAACTACGACGACCAGCAGCTCGCTCGGCGCCTGACGCCTCCCAACGGCGACGACATCACGGCACAGGCCACGATCGACCGCCTCCGGGAAATGTGCGGGGGCGTCCCTATGGACGGCGAGAGCTGGCGATCTCGATAAAAGAAAGGACAAAAGGATACTGCCTGATTGTACCGAAAAAATTGGAATATAACTACCGCATGAGGTGAAAAAGGAGCGAGAAATCAAATGAATATCCTAGATATCCTTGACAAGCACGCAGCATGGCTCCGGGGTGAACCGGAGGGCGTAAAAGCTGACCTGACCGGGGCCAACCTGCCCGGGGCTGACCTGTCCAAGGCCAACCTGTCCGGGGCCAACCTGTTCGGGGCCAACCTGTCCAAGGCCAACCTGTCCGGGGCCAACCTGTTCGGGGCCAACCTGTCCGGGGCTGACCTGTCCAAGGCGTTAAATATCGATACTCTGTCGTGGGATTCGAATACTGCATTTTATCCTCTGCAATGCCCGGAGACTGGCACATACACAGCTTACAAAAAGGCCAATAATTTAATCGTGGAGCTGGAAATTCCATATGACGCCCTTCGCTCGTCGGCTACAAGTCGCAAATGCAGGGCCAGCAAGGCGAAGGTGATCAGCATTACAGATCTGGCAGGACACCCCGCTGGGGATCGGGTGTTGAGCGACTACGCCTACAGCCCGAAAATTGAATACATTGTCGGACAAACAATTGAGATTCCCAATTTTGATACAAACCGCTGGCGTGAATGCGCCCCTGGAATTCACCACTATATCACGAGGGAAGAAGCCGTCAAGCATGAAAATTAGGCAGCCAAACAGGGACAAACGAACGCGCACGGTATTTGCCGCAAATACCCCGAAAATAGCGGAGGAATAACATTGGCTGGAGGCTGAACAGTCGCAGTTCTCGATGTTTGAAAAGGAGTAACCACAATGAAAAAAATTTATATTTGCAGCCCCCTCCGGGGGGATATTGAGCGGAACATCATGCGGGCCCTGGATCATTGCCGGGAGGCTGCCGAGCTGGGCGTCCTGCCTATCGCCCCGCACGCCTATTTCACCCGTTTTCTGGACGACAGCGTCCCGCAGGAGCGGGCCCTCGGCATGGAGTTCGGCCGGGAGCTCCTCAGAATGTGCGATGAGGTGTGGGCGTACAACCTCGAGCGCATGAGCGCCGGCATGGCTGAGGAGATCGCACTGGCCAGAGAGCTCGGGATCCCCGTCCTCGATGCTGAGGCGGTTTACAGACAGGCCCATGAGGACACCGAAAAGCGGCGCCGGCTCCGAAACGTAACGATCCACATCCCCAGGCGTCGTTCCTGCCTCAAGGGAGGCCCTGACCGGGAACCGCTCGACGTTGTTCTCCCCGGCTCGCTCGTCATGAAGCTGGCCGAGCTGCTCCAGGAGCACCCGGGCGAGGACTTAACAGCCGGGAGGTACAGGCAATGAGAGATCCGCGCAGGCAGCTCCAAGGCCGGCAGGCCAAGGTCGCCGGGGAGCATTTCGAGAACATGATCGCGGGGGCGTGCCGATTCTATGAGGAGTCGCACCTCGCCAAGATTGAAAAGACGCCAGAGCCCATGCGTCCCCTCCGGGCTCCGAACGGATCGGGCCAGTTCCTTGCGTGCTATACCAAGCAGGCGCAACCCGATTTCAAGGGCGCCATATACGGGGGACGGGCGTTCGTCATGGAGGCCAAGCACACCGATGCCGACCGCATTGAGCGCAGCCGGCTCACCCAGGAGCAGCTCGACGAGCTGGAGAGCTACCACGCGATCGGGGCCCGTGCGTTCGTCCTGGTCTCATTCTCGCTCCGGCAGTTCTTTCGGATCCCGTGGCCAGTGTGGCGAGATATGCGGGAGCGGTTCGGACGCTTGTACGTCAAGCCCGAGGAGTTGGAGGAGTACCGCGTCAGCGCCCCGGGCGGGATCATCAAGTTCCTGGAGGGGCTCGTGCCGCCGCTCCGACATGGCTCATTTGGAGAGGAGCAAGTTCGTGATGAATAAAGCATTATTAAGTAGCAAACGGCTCGACTGGTGTACTCCCCGGGACTTTTTCGATGCGCTGGACGTCGAGTTCCATTTCACACTCGACGCAGCAGCCACGGAGAAGTCGGCCAAGTGTGCCAAGTATTACACCCCCGAGACCGACGGCCTGAGCGCCTCCTGGGCCGGCGAGACCGTGTTCTGCAACCCGCCCTATGGACGGGAGATTAAAGCCTGGATTAAAAAAGGCTTTGAGGAGGGACAACAGTCCGGCACCACCGTGGTACTACTGATTCCGTCAAGAACAGACACAGAATATTTTCACAAATACATACTCGGAAAAGCGGAGATCCGTTTTCTAAAAGGTCGATTAAAATTTACTGACGAGGAGGGCTTGACGCAGGATGCAGCTCCATTCCCCTCTATGCTGGTCATATATCGAGGCCAAGGAAAGGAGCAGAACGATGGCTAAAGCAGTAGCGGCCGCGGATTGTACGCCGCAAGCCTTTTTCGAGGAGCTCGACCGCGAGTTCCATTTTACACTCGACGCAGCAGCCACGGAGAAGTCGGCCAAGTGCGCCAAATATTACACCCCCGAGACCGACGGCCTGAGCGCCTCCTGGGCCGGGGAGACCGTGTTCTGCCACCCGCCAGCCGACGATGTGGAGACTTGGGCGCGGAAATGCTACGAGGAGAGCCAGCAGCCCGGCACGGCGGTCGTGCTGCTGACGGCGGCTAAGACCGAGACCTCCTATTTCCACGACTACATCCTCGGCAAGTCTGAGCTCCGTTTCCTCAAAGGGCGGCTCATTCTTGTCGACGAGGACGGCAACAAGGGAGGGCGCCCGGCAACGGGCTCCCTGCTCGCCGTCTACCGGGGCACCGCGCAGCAACCGGAGGCGCCGGTCAAGGAGCGGCCCAAGGGGGGCAACAAGGAACTCGTCCTGGGCCTAATCCGTGGCCAGGATATGACGGCCAACGAGATCACCGAGCGGCTCCAGGCCACCGGCTACGACATCGACCGCGGAACCGTGAGCCCTTGCCTCACCAAGCTCCTCGCCGACAGGCTCGTGGAGAATATTGGGAAACGCCCCTGCAAGGTGACGGGCAAGAATGCCATCGCCTGGAGGGCCGCCATTGAGGGAGGTGCCCATCATGAGTGATTACACCAGGGAGATCCGGCGCGAGTCCTATGAGGCTATCACGGCCAAGCGGGCCAACCGCCGCGCGCTGATCCTCGAGCTCCTCGGGGATCGCCAAATGACGGCCAGCGAGCTCACCTGGGAGCTGCTGGCCAAGGGGTACATCAAGTATTACGATCGCAATTTTGTCGCCCCGCGCCTCACGGAGCTCAAGGAGGCCGGACTTGTTATGACCGTCGGGAAACGCATGTGCAAGCGCACTGGCAAAAATGTCGCCGTGTGGGCCCGGAGGTCGGCAGAATGAGAGAGATACAACTGGGCGGCGGTTTTGCTACTCTCGAGGTCATCCCGCTTGATCTCGGCATCAAGGCGCTCACAATCTGGCAGCCCTGGGCGTCCCTGCTGGTGGATGGTCCCAAGAAGTACGAGACCCGGAGCTGGGCCACCAGCTACCGCGGCCCGATCGCCATCCATGCCGCAAAACGGGTGCCTAGCCTTACCAAGAAGATTATCCCGCCGCTGGTGCTCGAGCATATCATGCGACACTTGGGAGGCCGTTTGCTGGAGGAACTGCCCACGGGCAGCATCATCGGCACGGCCGATCTGGTAGCGTGCCACCCGATCGACGACGTGTTCCTCTCCTCTCTGTGCGAGGGAGAGGAACGGCTTGGCGATTATACCATAGGCCGCTATGCCTGGGAGTTCAAAAACATGCGGGCGCTGGAGGAGCCGATCCTCGCCCGTGGTGGTCAAAGGATCTGGAACTGGCGACCACAAGGAGGCCATCATGGTGTGGGAAATGTCGAACCGGGCGGATCCAAAGGCCAGAGAGATCGCTGACCGTCACTATAATCGGCAAAGCGTCGGGGCCGTTCAATTTGTGCCTCCCGGCCGTTGCCTTGTTTTGTACGCCTCCACAGATTCCGGCCGGGCCTTGTGGGTGACGTCGTTCCCTTTCCCCCAATTTGTGAGACACGCATGGCCGGGAGCGTGGATCTGCTCCGCATTCAGAAACGAGGGAGCCGGCAGAGCCTCCGAGCTCATAGTGCAGGCCGTCGCAGCAACACGGGCCCATTTTGGAATCCCGCCGGAGCCCGGCATGGTCACGTTTATCGACCGGCGCAAGGTCAGGCCGATGATGGTGCATGGGAGCCCCGTGTGGGGCTGGACGTATCAAAAAGCCGGTTTTCAAGTCGCCGGAGAAACCAAGGGCGGCCTCCTGGCTTTACGATTGGCACCCGAGAATATGCCGCCAGCGGAGCCGGCGCAGAACACTCAAATATCATTTTTTACAGGAGGCAGGACATGAAAAAAGAGCTTTTGCTTTCCATGAGCGACGACACGTTCGCCGCCATGAAAATGGATTTTGACAGCGTCCTCAATGATACGATCACCAATATGGAGGATAAAAAGGCGGATCTTGCGGAGATCACCCTCAAGCTCAAGATCACGCTCGCCGAGGCAGAGACCACCGACGAGGAGGTCGTCAACTATGAGGCCATGAGGGAAATTATCAAGCCAAAATTTGAGCATAAGATCAGTTCCGTCATGCAGGTCAAGGACAGCCGCAGCGGCAAGCTCGAGGGCGACTATGAGCTCGTATATGACCGAGAGGCCGGCTGCTATAAGCTCCGGGAGCTCACACATGGGCAGACCTCCCTCTTTGATCAGAACGAGGACAAGGGCATCACCACCAAGGTCGATGGAAGTTATGTCGTGGTCGACGTGGATTTCCACAACGCCGACGACAACACGCCCAAGCTCGATGGCCAAACCCGTCCGGCGCTGCCGGCGCCTAAGAGCGCGATCGACCTCGAGGGAGACGGCGAGGAGGGGGAACAGTGAGAAGGTTTAAGGATCCATTCCTGAATAGTCCTTGCGGGCTCCTTGCGCTCGCTTTTGCCGAGCTCTACCCGGGTAAGGAGTACGACGCGCAGCTCGTCCCCGATATTGTCGACAAGGAGGGCTCCCAGGTGTGCGGCTGCACCACCATTCCCAAGGAGCCGGGCGAGCGGCCCCTGGTGGAGATTTCCGGACAGCTCCGCATCGTGGATATGCTGGAGATATTCGCCCATGAGCTGGCGCACGTCGCCACCGGGAACCAGGAGGACGATCACGGCCCCAAGTTCGAGGAGGCGTTCGAGGCCATACATGCAAAATATGAGGAGCTCGCCGAGCAGTACCTTGGCAACGAAAAGGAGCAGGATCATGAGTGACAACAGCAGCAACGGAGGGCACAGCAGCGCGGCCGGCGGGATCGGCTTTTTCGGGCTCCTAGCCATCGTGTTTATCGTCCTCAAGCTATGCAACGTCATTTCCTGGAGCTGGTGGTGGGTGCTAGCGCCCTTGTGGGGCCCGGCGGCCCTGGCAATGACCATTTTGGTCATTGTCCTGGTGGTCGCTCTCACCGGGCAAGTACGTAAAGAGCTCAAACGGAGGGAGCGCAAACGATGAGAGAGCAGCAGCCGGCCGAGCCGGTGCAGGAATACATAACAACGGCGACGCCGAGGGCATGGGCCTCCGGCGTTCCCGTGTTTTGTGCCCATGACAAGGTCATGCCGATCGGAGAGCTCCGGCCGAACCCCAAGAACCCAAACCACCACCCGCCGGAGCAGATCAAGCTCCTGGCCTATGTGATCAGGACGCAGGGATGGCGGGCGCCGATCACCGTGAGCACACGCTCCGGGCTGATCGTGCGCGGGCATGGGCGCCTCGAGGCCGCCCTGCTGGACGATCTCGAGGAGGTGCCGGTCGATTTCCAGGAGTACGGCAGCGAGGCCGAGGAAATGGCCGACCTCGTGGCCGACAACAGGATCGCGGAGCTCAGTGACATCGACAATCGCAAGCTCGCCGACGCATTTGCAGAGATAGACACCGGCGAGATCCCGTTCCTCCTCTCCGGCTACACAGAGGAGCAATACCAGCAGATCGTCACGGCGCTCTCGGAGGCCATACACGACGAGGAGCCCCAGGAGGAGCCCGCAGAGGAGGACGCCGGGGCCCCTGTCACCCAGGCCGGCGACGTGTGGCTCCTCGGGGCCAAGGCCACCCAAGCGAGCGAGGAGACCATGAAAGGAATATTGTCAAGGACTTCCAAGCGTGCGGCCGTGGTCATTGTGGAGATTGAGCCGGCGCAGGCCGACGCCACCGTGGCGAGGTACATCCGGGAGGCCGGCAAAAAGCTCATTCGCTGCATCCGCGGCGGCCAGGAGCTCGCCCGCTCCAAGTTCGAGGGGATATTCGAACGGGCGGCGCAGGAGGCCGCCGACGCCGAGGGAGGTGGACGGGAGTGATGCCCCGCTGAGATATGCCCGAACCAGTCAAGCAGCGGCTCCAGAGATACACGGAGCTCCTCGAGGAGATAGACAACCAGAGCGAGAGGCTCATGCGTCTGGAGTCGTCCATGACCGCGCCACGCTCGCTGAATATGGACGGGATGCCCAGGGCGGGCCACGGCACGGATCAGATCGGCGCGGCGATTGCCCGCAAGGAGGTCATAATGGCAGACCTCAAGGAGATCCGTGCAGAGGCCGACCGCGAATATTGGCAACTGGAGAGGGCCGTCAAGCAGCTCAGGAAGGCACAGGAGCGCATGGTGCTCCGGCTCAGGTATTTCGACCGCTGCACCTGGACGGACATCACCGACGTTCTGTTCGGGAGGCGGCCGGACTATGACGACAAACTGGAGAGCTACACCAGGAGGGCCCAACGCCTCCACGGGGCCGCGCTCATGTCGCTCGAAAAAATATTGCAGAAAAATCCGTAAATTTGAAAATCACACCAGAGAGCCCGCAAACCCGCACCGCGCCGGCGTTTGCGGGCTTTTTTGTGCTCGAAAATATGGTAGTAAACCGGAGTAAATGGTAGTAAACCGGAGTGAATGTCACCAAATGTCATTGAATGTCATGGGATCCGGGTGATAGCATTACACTCAGCAAAATAGAACGGCCGCCAGGGAGACGATCCCGGGCGGCTTTCTCATTGCGGAGAGGAGTGAGAGCCATGTCCAGTAAGACCATCAAGATGCAGATCCGCAGCTATAGAAAGCTGATCGGGGATCTCCGGGCAATCGACGAGAGAACAGCCAAGGCTATCAAGGCTACGGTCAAGGACATCAAGGCCAGGGCCCCGAGCTGGATCTCCAAGGCGGTCGTTGGCGTCTATAACATTAATAAGTCGGAGGTCACGCCGGCGAGCAGCTCGGCCAGGAGGCCGCAGAAGAAAGCGGCAAGCGTCCGCGTCTCGGGGGAGACCATAGACAGCATCGCCATCACCTACATGGGCCGCCGGCTGACGCCCACCCATTTCGACATGAAGCCCAAGCAGAGGCCGTGGCGCTCCACCAAGGACGAACGCGGCCGTACCGTGAAGCGCGCCAAGCCCTACACCGTGACGGCCGAGATCAAGGGCCAGCGCAAGGGGCTCGGGGCCGACGTGTTCCTTGCCAGCAGCAAGGGCACCGGCGAGATCCCATTCCAGCGCATAGGATCAGGCAGGACTCCTATAAAAGCGATTAAAACACTGAGTGTCCCGCAGATGCTGAAAAATGTACAAGTCGAGGAAACCATCCAGGGCAAGCTCAACGAGGGACTTGAGGAGAGGTTCAACCACCATATGAGCCGGCAGCTCGGCATCAACATCAAGTAACGGGCCCCCTGCCCGCTCCAGGCCCGCCGCAAACGGGCCGCAGTGCCCACGAGGCGCGAGAGGTAAAGAGAGAGAGACGACCAAACGGCCAGAGGGGCCTCCACGGGCCGAACAGAGGCCGCCAGAGCCATCCGTTGGCCGGAAGTTGCCGCGCATAGGTTCTTTCTGGAGCCTGAAATGCCTGCGGCGCTTTCGAGCCCAAAAAACGCGCAGACACCAGAAAAATTTTCCGGGGCGTTTCGTTTCCCCACTCTTTCGGAAAGGAGGGAGATCCATGCCGGCAGCGAATGGTTCCAATCTGGTCGGGAGCGACATCGTCGCCAACCTGTTCGGAGTGACCACCCGGCGAGTGCAGCAGCTCGTCAAGGATGGCATCATTACGGCCACCAAGGAAAAGGGCGTCAACAAGTACGACCTCCACGTCGTCGTCAAGCAGTACATCCGGCACCTCTCCGAAAAGGTGCAGGGCCGCGAGAGCAGGCACAACAGCGAGCTCGACAACCAAAAGCTCGGAGCCGAGATCAGGATCAAGGAGTCCAAGGCCCGGCTCGCCGAGCTTCAGCTCCAGGAGCTCGAGGGCAAGATGCACCGCTCGGAGGACGTGGAGGACATGACCACCGATCTCGTGTTTACCATTCGCGGGATGCTGGTGGCGCTGCCCGGCCGGCTGGCCGTGGATCTGGCCGGGCTCGACAGCCCCCTGGAGATCTCGGAGAGGATCCGGCTGGAGGTCAACAGCATTTTGCAGCAGCTCGCAAATTATCGCTATGATCCGGCCGAGTACAAACGGCGGGCCCGGGAGCGGGAGGGCTGGCAGGGCGTGGAGGAAGATGGCCCGGACGAATAAGCGGGCCACCGAGCGCCTCAACGCGGCCATCGCGCCGGCGCTGAAAAACTTCCAGCCCCCGGAAAACCTGACCGTCTCCCAATGGGCCGAGCGGCACCGCTACCTCTCGCCGGAGACATCGGCCGAGCCGGGGCCCTGGAGGAACGCGCGCACCCCCTACCTCGTGGAACCTATGGATGCCATCACCGACCCGAAGATCCACAAGGTCGTCATGGTGGCGGCCTCCCAGGTGGGCAAGTCTGAGCTTGAGCTCAACACAATCGGCTATATCATTGACCAGGATCCGGGCAGCGTCCTCTATATCCACCCGACCCTTGAGGACGCCAGGAAGTTTTCGCGGATCCGTATCGCCCCTATGATCCGCGACAGCAAGACGCTCAAGGCCAAGGTCTCGGACGTCAAAGCCAAGGACAGCGGCAACACGATTTTGCAAAAGTCTTTCCCCGGCGGGATGCTCACCATTACCGGCTCGAACAGCGCCTCGGCCCTTGCCTCCACCCCTTGCCGCTATGTGATCGGCGACGAGCGCGACCGATGGGCGGTCAGCGCCGGCACCGAGGGCGATCCATGGGCGCTGGCTGAGGCCCGGCAAGCTACGTTTTATAATGCGAAAGCGATCGAGATCTCGAGCCCCACCGTCAAAGGACACAGCAACATCGAGACGGCGTTCGACGAGGGCACCCGGGAGCGATGGAGCCACCAGTGTCCCGAGTGCGGCGCATGGCACTCGATTGAGTTCGATGAGGTCAAGTTCGAGCATGAAGCCGTCACCGTTCACGGCAAGCGGGATTTCAAGGTCAGGATCCTCGGCTGGGCCTGCCCCTCATGCGGCTGCCTCTCCAGCGAGGCCACCATGCGCCGGCAGCCGGCCCGCTGGATTGCCGAAAACCCTGACGCCTATCTGGAGAAAGGGATCCGATCGTTTTGGCTCAATGCTTTCGTGAGCCCGTGGACGCCCTGGTCGAAAATCGCTTATAAGTTCCTGGCCGCCGGCAAGAATCCCGAAAAGCTGCAAGTCGTTTTCAACACCCTGCTCGGGCAGCTATGGGAGGATCGCGGCGAGCTGGCCGACGAGGAGACCTTGCTCGGCCGGCGCGAGGAATACGGCGCCGAGCTGCCCGAGGGCGTGCTGGTGCTGACGTGCGGCGTCGATACCCAGGGAGACCGCCTCGAGTATGAGGTCGTCGGGCATGGCCACTATGGCGAAACTTGGGGCATCAAGAAAGGCGTCATCAACGGAGTGCCGGACACCCCCGAGGTGTGGCAGCGCCTCGACGACGTCGTGGATCATGTCTACCGCTTCAAGAACGGCGCCGGCCTCCAGATCTCGGTCACGTTCGTTGACTCCGGCGGTAATCACACGCAGGACGTATATAAAGCCTGCCGGGCCCGGCAGAATAAAAAAGTTTTTGCCATCAAGGGCAAGAGCGCCAACGGAATACCATATGTTTCCCCGGCCAAAAAGACCAAGATCGTCGTCAATAAGCAGGTGATCGGCACCTGCTGGCTCTATAGCCTAGGCGTCGACGCTGGCAAGGCCGCGATCATGAGCTCCCTCAAGGTACAGGAAAAGGGCGCGGGCTATGCTCATTTCCCAGTCGAGGATCAGTTCGGCCGAGGCTATGATCGCGCCTACTTCACCGGCCTCCTCTCTGAAAAGCTGACCAGAGTGGAGACCAGGCGCGGAGACCGCTGGGAATGGCAAAAGCTCCCCGGCCACGAGCGAAACGAGCCGCTCGACCTCCGCAACTACGCGAACGCAGGTTTTAAGATGCTGGATCCCGACCTTCAGGCCGTGGAGCGCCGTCTCAAGGGACTGCCGGAGCTCCGGCAGTCCCAGCCGGCCGCGCAGCAGCAACCCCAGGCCAGGAGATCCCGCAAGTCCGATTTTTTCGATGACTGGTAAATGGAGGCTATCATGCAGAACAAAGAAAGCATTGTGAAAGAAATAGAAACGAAACGCCGCCGGCTGGAGCTTTACTATAAGCGCGAGGAGGAAATGCTTGCCGGAGGCGTGCAGAGCTACGGCATCGGCTCTCGCAATCTGGCGAGATATTCGACAGATTTGAAAGAAGTTCGGGATGCCATCCAAACCCTCGAAGAGGAAATCCAGACTCTTGAGGGCTCCCTCTCTGGCCAATGCCCGCGTCGCGCGCTAGGTGTCGTTCCCCGCGACTGGTAAAAAGTTAAACGCCCGGGATCCTACGGGCTTTTAACATACAGAGCCCCTGGGTGAGTTTACTCCTTTTCTCACCCGGGGGCCCTCCATTTTCAGCAAGGAGGTGATCGTCATTCCCTATTTAGACAAGAGGCTCGGCTTGTACCTCCCGGACAGTATGCGCCCACAAAATAAGGGTTACGGGGACGCCGGAGCGAGCTGGCACAAACGGGCGACAAAGGGCTTTAACGCACAGAGCGGCAGCCCCCGGGAGGATATTGACTATAACAACGCCACGCTCAGGCAGCGGGCACGGATGCTGGCCATGTCCTCGCCGCTCGCCGGCAGCGCCGTCAAGACCAACCGCACCAACGTCGTCGGCATCGGCCTCCGGCTCAAGAGCCAGATCGACCGGGATGTCCTGGGCATGAGCCCCGAGGCCGCGGAGGCGTGGCAGAAAAAGACCGAGCGCGAGTTCGCTTTGTGGGCCGAAAACAAGCGGGCATGTGACGCCACCGGCGTCAACGACTTCTATGCGCTCCAGCAGCTCGCCCTCTCCTCGTGGCTCCTGAGCGGCGACGTCTTTGCCGTCTATAAGCAGCGGGAGCCCACGCAGCTCAACCCGTATAGCTTGCGAATCCACATCGTTGAGGCTGACCGAATTAGTACACCCTACGACGCGAGCCCGCGGCGCCTATGGCTCACTGACGGCAAGGCCGCGAACGGCAACGACATCTTTGACGGCGTCGAGGTCGACGGCAGCGGCATGATCGTGGCCTACTATATCCGCAACACCTACCCCCACCAGCTCGGCGCAGCGAGAACCGAGTGGCAGCGCGTCCTCGCATATGGGGAGGAGACCGGCCTGCCGAACATTGTGCAGATCATGGACTCGGAGCGGCCGGATCAATATCGCGGCGTCAGCTACCTCGCGCAGATCATTGAGCCGCTGCTCCAGCTCCGGCGCTACACCGACAGCGAGCTCGCCGCGGCCGTGGTCGAGAGCTTTTTCACAGCGTTCGTGATCACCGGGGCCAACAAGGCCGACGAGAACCCATTCAACGAGACCCGCACCTCGCTCGGAGAGGTCTCCGGGAACCCCGACGAGTATGAAATGGGCCCGGGCCAGATTAACGTCATGAAGCAGGGCGAGGATGTCAAGTTCGCGGATCCCAAACGGCCGACGAGTGGCTTTTCCACGTTCGTCCGTGCCATGTGCGAGCAGATGGGCGCCGCGCTGGAGATTCCGGCCGACCTGCTGCTCAAGAGCTTTAACAGCTCATACAGCGCCAGCCGGGCCGCGCTGCTGGAGGCGTGGAAAGCCTTTCGTATGCGCCGCGAGTGGTTCGTGGCTGATTTCTGCCGCCCCACCTATGAGGTGTGGCTCTCCGAGGCCGTTGCCCGTGGACGTATCAGCGCCCCGGGCTTTTTTACTGCCCCGGAGATCCGGGCTGCATATCTCGGCGCCGAGTGGATCGGGCCCTCCCAGGGCCAGCTCGACCCGGTCAAAGAGATTACGGCCGAGATCCTGGCCAACGATGCCGGCTATTCCACGCATGAGCAATCCACCATCCGCCTCAACGGCGGCCAGTGGGGCGCAAACGTCGAGCAGCTCCGGCGGGAAAATGAGCAGCTTGCCCAGGCAAAGGCGCCGGACCCTTCCGGCAGCGGTCATCCGCCGGTCGCTAATACCATCAAGACCGCGGTCGTCAAGGCCGTACTATTAGACATTTTGAAAGAGGGCGAAGAAAATGCGTATAAGTAACAACCTGCGCGTACTGGCAGGCCCGGCGCCCGCAGCAGCCGCCGGCACCGCGCCGAAGTTCTGGAGCATGGCCGACGTGGGAGAGGACGAAGCCGAGATCACCATGTACGGCGAGATCGTCGACCGCCGCCCGGTCGACTGGTGGACGGGAGAGCCTGAGCCCGGCCTGTTCATCAGCCCGGAGGGATTCCTCGAGGATCTGGCTCAGGTCAAGGGCAAGAGCCGCGTCACAATCAGGATTAACTCGATCGGCGGGGATCTTTATACCGGCATGGCCATTTATAACCAGCTCAAGGCCCTGCCGGGGCAAAAGACCGTTGTTATTGACGGGATCGCGGCCAGCGCGGCCAGCGTGATCGCTATGGCCGGGGACGTAATTCAGATTCCCGTCGGCGGCACCGTTATGATCCATGAGCCATCGGCTTTCCTCGCGGACAGCTATGACCAGCAGCAGCTCAAGGGCGTCCTCAAGATGCTCGACGCCGCCAGCAGGTCGGCCGCTGAGGTTTACGCCGGAAAGACCGGCCTGGAGGTCGACGCCGTCCGCTCCATGATGGCAAAAACAACATGGATGATCGGCCAGGAGGCCGTTGACAAGGGATTCGCCACGGAGCTACTCGAGGGAGACGGGCCTCAAATGGCCATGAGCGCCGACCGTTCGACGCTCGTGGTGGGCGGGCTCCGCTTCAACGCCAAGGGGCTCCGCAATATTCCCGGGGGGATCCCCGTAAAAGACAATATTCTGCCCGCAGCGGCGGCCGCTCGCCCTACGGCCGGGATAGAAAAAACGAAGCAAGGAGGAAAACAGGTCATGACATTGGAAGAATTGAGGGCAGCGCACCCGGAGCTCGTGGCTCAGATCGAGAGCGCAGCGCAGGCCGCCGCCCGGACTGAGGCCACGACCGCGGAGAGGGCCCGCATCAAGGCTATCGAGGAGATCGCCTCCGGAGTCGGAGATCCGCAGCTCGTCGAGGATGCCAAGTACGGGGACGCCCCATGTACTGCGCCGGAGCTGGCGCTCAAGGCCATGCAGCAGCAGGCCAAGCTCGGCGCCAAGCACCTCCAGAACGCCGCCAAGGATTTCAACGCGTCTGGAGCTGACGGAGTGGGCGCAGTTCCTAACGGAGGCGCGGGCAATGAGCCCGAAGACGAGGCGCATCAGGTCAAGGCGGTCGTCGACGCCTACAACATGATCAAGGGAGGTAACAACAAATGAGCAAGCGACTTGATGAAAACCTGGGCGCCGTGGGCTATGACGGCCTGATCAACCAGTGTTTTCCCACCGGCGACGTGTTCGCCGTGTCCCTTCGGGCCGGCCAGGGGAACCTCACGCGCGGCACCGCGCTCGCCCTGAGCTCCGGCACCGCCGGCAAGGGCGACATGGTGCTCCTCGGCACCGAGGCCGTGGCCGACGAGACCCTGGCCGCCAACTGCATCCTCGCGGACGACACCGACACCGGCACCGCGGCGGGCGATGCCGTGAACGGGATCGCCTACCGTACCGGGCATTTCAATCGGAACACCCTGATCGTAAAAGAGGGCTACACCATGACCAAGGCAGACGAGGAGGAGCTCCGCAAGGGCGGGATCCTGCTCGACGATGCAATCTGAGGAGGAGAAGATCATGCCGTTTGATATTTACAGCACCCACACCCTGATCGCGGCGGTCGAGCAAGTCGAGCCGCTGCACACCTTTCTCCGGGATCGTTACTTCCCCACGAATGACGCCTCGGACATCTTCACCACCGACGACGTCCTGATCGAGTACCGCGACGGCGACAAAAAGCTCGCCCCGTTTGTGGCTCCCCGCAAGGGCGGCATCACCATGCTCCGCAACGGCTCCCACATGGAGCGGTTCACCCCTCCCTATATCGCGCCCCGCCGTCCGATTACCATCGACGACCTCAAAAAGCGCGGTTTTGGTGAGGCCCTGTTCGCCAAGCTCACCCCGCAGCAGCGGGAGGGCGCCCTGCTCATGAGAGACGCCGACGAAATGGGCCAGATGATCAGCCGCCGCGAGGAGCAAATGGCCGCCGAGACGCTGCTGACCAACGGCTGCATTATGAAGCACATCACCGACGACGCCAGCAAGCCCGAGGAAAAGGAGATCCGTTTCTATTCCGGGGTCAGCAATCCCGCTGTATACACACCCGCCGTGCCCTGGAATCAGGAGGGCGCGCACATTCTGGCCGACGGTGCCGCGATGGCGCGGCTGCTCACTTCCCGCGGCCTGCCTGCCGCCGATCTCCTTGTTGCCCCGGACGTGGCCGACACCATTCTCGCGGATCCCGACATCCTCAAAAAGCTCGACAACAACAATTATAAGCTCGGCGGCGTGGATCCCGCGACGCTGCCGGCCGGCGTGACCAAGATCGCCCGGCTGAATTTCAAGGGCCGTATGATCGACATCCTGAGCTATGAGGACACCTATGAGGACGACGACGGCACGGTTAAGCAGTACATCCCCGCGGGCTACGTCGTCATGACCGCCCCCGCGGCCGGCCGCACCCTTTACGGCGCCGTCACCCAGGTCGAGCAGGCAGACGGGCAGACTCACACCTATGCCGCCCGCCGGGTGCCGAAATATCTGGCTGACGCCAACAACAACACCCGCAGCCTGACGCTCACCTCCTGCCCGCTGCTGATCCCCAACAATAAAAATCCGTGGATCGTCGCTAAGGTGCAGTAATACCGGCATGCCCGAAAGAAAGGAGTAAAAAGTCATGATCCAGATTGTGCAAGGCACTTTCGGCTATTGGAACGGCACGAGCGTCGTGCCCAAGACCTCCAAAGACGGCCCCCTGGAGCTGGAGCCCACGCTGGAGCAGCGCCTCGTCGAGAAAGGCGTGGCCGTATATGTCAACGCGGAGCCTCAGGCTCCCGCAGCGCCTCCCGCCCCCACTGGTGCCGAGGATTCCGGCAATTCTGATCCCGCAAACAGCGTCCAGGGAGAGCCCACAGGAGCCGACGACGGCCTGCCGGAATATAACGCCGACATGAAGCTCGACGAGCTCAAGGAGATCGCCGCCGCCTATGATGTGGACGCCTCCAAAATGCGGAGCAAGGCCGAAGTCGTGGCCGCGATTGACGCGGCCAAGGCGGCGCTCCAGGAGGAGACCGGGGACGACGAGGCCCCTCCCGTCGTAACCCCGGCCGCCCCTGTGGTGTAATGGCTTTTGATTTCAAGGACATGGTGCAACGGGATCGGGATCTGTTTTTGAACCTCGGCGAATATGGGGAGACCCACCGCGTCGAGGGACGCGACGTGACGATCATGATCGACGACGATGCCCTCAAGGAGCGCCAAGGAGGGGCCGCCCTGAGCATTGCCGAGTCGTCGCTGCTATTCTATGCCAAGCCCGAGGATCTCCCGCCGCGCCGCGCAGCAGGCGCCAGCCTCAACGTCGACGGCCGGGAGTACATTGTGGACGACTGGAGCGAGGACATGGGGATCGCCACCGTTGCCCTCAGCCAGAGCCGCAGCAGCTAAGGAGGTGCCGGCATGACTATCGTGCAGAGTATCGAGACGATCCGCGACTGGCTCGAGGCCAACGTCTGCTCCCTGGTGGAGCTCAAGCTCCCCGACGACAACGCGGCCGCCGAGACCTACCCCTATAAGCTCGTCAAGCCGGCGGCGTTCTCCCTGTTCGTGCCCGGAAAGGATCGGCTCCCGCAGAGCGTGGCGCCGATCCCGTCCGTGTGTGTGCAGCTTTTGGAGGGTAGTGACTCGCTCCTGGAGAGCAAGGGACGGCTTCGCGTGCGGCTCGTCTTTTCCGCATGGAACCCCGGGCAGCACGGGCCCGACACCCTCCCGCCGGCCTCCGGTGTCGACATCCATGTCGAGCCGGCCAAGGCTGCCGGCTCGCTCCCACACAGCGGCGCCGGAGCGGGTAGCTTTACCCGCAACGCCGACGGCTGGCGGGATGCTTGGAGCTTTGTGGACGTCGCCCTCCGGGAGCTGGAGAACGCCGAGTATTTAGGCGGGCTCCGCATTGCCAAGGAGGAGGGCATCGCGTTCGGCCCGCTCACGGAGCAGGACGCGGTCGTCGACTATTATCCCTACTGGTTCGCCTGGATCTCGTTCTCCGTGCAGTACGGGATCGCCCGGAACCCCAAGCAATACCGTGATTTACTCTAGGCGGCCCGCGCGGCCGCTTTACTTTTGAGAGGTGAAAAGCATGGCAAACGAGTATTTATACGGCGCTTTTGGCCACATCGGCGAGACCGTGGCACAGAGCGCCGTGCAGGCCGGCACCGTCCCCGTCTATGTGGGAGTGGCGCCGGTCAATCTTGTGCGCGGCTATGCGGAGCAGGACGTCATCAACGTGCCGACCAAGATCTCCAATTTCGTCGACGCACAGAAAAAACAGGGCTACGCGGCCGACTGGTCGACGTTCACGCTTTGCGAGGCATTTGCCGCCCACTTTGATAACACCAAGGGCAACATCGGCCCCATTTACGCGATCAACGTCCTCGACCCTGACGTCCACCGCAAGGCCGCAGCCACCACCAAGACCCTGACCTTTACCAACGGCCGCACAGAGTTCTCAAGCTCCACGATCATCCTCGACACATTCGTCCTGGCCAACAAGGTCGAGGGCGTCGACTTCACCCTTGATTACAGCTTTGTCAAGGGCAGCGTGATCGTCAGCTCCGCAGATCCCGACAGACCGCTCACCGATAACCTTTCCGCCACATTCTACGAGGTGGAGCCTGGCAAGATTGCGGAGGGCGATATCATCGGCGGCGCCACCGCGGCCGGAAACTATTCCGGGCTCGGCGCGATCACCCTGCTCTATCAAGAGCAGTTCCAGGTCGCCAACCTGATCGCGGCGCCCGGCTGGAGCCACATCCCCGCGGTCTACAACGCCATGATCAAGGCCGGCACGCAGATCAACGGGCATTGGAATAGCTTTTGTGTCGGGGACATCCCCCTCGTCGACGGCGAAATCAAGATCGACACGATCGAAAAGGCCAAGGCGTGGAGGCGCGCTAACGGCTACACCAACGAGCGCACCAAGGTCTATTGGCCCCAGGCCATCGACAACACCGGCCGCGTGTTCCACCTGAGCACGATGGCGATGGTGGAGTTCATGCGGACGGACTACACCCACAATTCGATCCCGATGGAAACGTGCGGCAACAAGGAGATCCCCGTCGTGCGCCAGTATTTCGGGCCGGACAACAAGAGCCGCGGCTTTGATCAGGAGCAGGCCAAGGAGCTCACACAAAACGGCATTTGCACCGCGATCGCGTGGGGCGGCCGTTGGGTATTGTGGGGAGATCATACGGCCGCCTACACCTACGGCGCCGACGTGGATCCGCGCGCTATTTTCGACGTGTCCATGAGGATGCTCATGCACATCACGAACGATTTTCAGCGCGAATGGAGCCCCAAGATCGATGAGCCCATGACGCTCCAGCTCCGGGACAGGATCGTCAACCGGGAGCAGGAAAAGCTCGACGGCTATGTGGCCGTCGGCGCGCTGATCGGTGAACCCCGGATCCTGTTTTTGCAGAGCGAGAACAGCACCACCGACCTCATGAATGGGGATTTCAGATGGGACATCGCCGTCACCCCGACGCCGCCCCTCAAGAGTGCGAGCGTCTACGTGGCCTATACCGACGCCGGATTCTCGGCGTATTTCGAGGAGGTGGCATAAATGGCTTTATGGCTCGACCTCAAGGGCCCCGTGCTGGCTGACACGGTTTATAGAAACGGCGTGCTTGTGGGGAAAGACGTTACCGTCACCCTGCCCGCCGTTAACTTTGTCACGCACGACCACAAGGCGATGGGCACGGTCACGTTGCCTGTGCCCGGCCAGATCGAGGCAATGGAAATGACCATCACCAAGATCGGCGTCGACCTCGGCCTCGGCCGCATGATTGCCCTAAAAAATGAAACGTTTGAGTTTCGATGGGCCCAGGACGTCGTCAAGGCTGACGGCACATCCTCCCCGGAGGGCTGCAAGGCGTTCGTCCACGGCGTACCGAAAGGCATCCCCGGGATCGGCCTGGAACCCGGCACGGCCTCAGAGAATGAGATCTCCCTGGCCGTCAACCGTTATCAGCTCTACGTTGCCGGCGAGGAGTATTTCCTGATCGATCCTCTCAAGGGCACGCAGCGGATCCTCGGCGTGGACTACGCGAAAAACATCATGAGCATGTTATAAAACCCGGCGCCGCCTCATTTGTGGGGCGGCGTCCTTTTGTTGAAAGGAGCGCGCTACATGAACACCTTAAAACTCAACCACCCGATTCAGGTGGGCACCCAGGAGGGCGCCAAGGAACTCACCGAGCTTCCCTATGATCCCGAGGAGATCACGGCGCAGATGTTCGCACGGGCCGACGCCAAAAAGGTCAAGGCCGGCGGGGCCGGCGGCGTCTCCATGGCCGAAGTCGACTATGGGATGCACCTGTACCTCGGATTTATGGCCATTCTGGCCGTCAATCCCCAGCTCGACCTCAATGACCTGGAAAGGATCAAGGGCTCCGACCTTGTTGTGGTGATGCATATCGGCCGAAATTTTATGCTGCTCAAGTCGGCGGTCGTATCTCAGGAAAGCAGCTCCGGCGGGCGATCCGAAACTATGCCCGAGAGTTCCACACCTCCGTCGCCGACCTCGAGCGCGAAAGGCTGATCGACTTCCTGGCCGACTACCGGGAGGCCGTCGAGGACGCCAGGGAGGCAGCGAAAAAACGGCCGCCAGTTCCGCGGCCGCCTAAAGTTCGGATCCGTCATGGGAGGAGGTGATCCCGCTGGCTAAAAACAAGATATTGCAGGCCGTCGTCGACGTGGCCGGCTCCATCGACCCCTCACTCGGCAAAATGATGGATGGCGTCACCAAGTTGCTCGAGGGGATCAACCTCAAGGCCTTGGCGGTCGCCGGCGCCGTGGGCGGCATAGCGGTCGCCACTGGCAAGGCCGTATTAGCAGCCGGGAGCTATTTGAGCGATCTCGGCCAAGAGTATAACACGGCAATCAATGATCTTTCTGCAAGCACCGGCGCAACTGGAGAGGAACTCCAGGAGCTCGGCGACATTGTCAAAAATGTGTATAAGTCCGGCATGGGTGAAAGCCTTGCAGATGTCTCAAACGGCCTTGCAACGGTCGAAAAGATCAGCGATCTCGCTGGCGACCAACTCGAATCGGCCACACAATCGGCTTTTTTGCTATCTGATTCTTTTGAATTTGAGATAGGAGAAAGCGCAAGAGCAGCCTCAGCATTGATGAAAAACTTTGGGCTCGACGCTGATCAAGCCTACGGGATGATCGCTATTGGAGCCCAAAATGGCGCAGACAAAAACGGCGACTTGCTCGACACACTGAACGAGTATTCTGGCCAATATGCCGCCCTCGGCTTGACCGCCGATCAATTTATGGGCAGCCTGATTTCCGGCGCAGATGCGGGCCTGTTCTCCATCGACAAAGTAGGCGACGCCGTCAAAGAATTTAATATCCGAGCAAAAGATGAAAGCGATAGCAGCGCCCAGGCGTTTCAGTCGTTAGGATTTAACGCGGATGATATGTTCGCCTCGTTTGCGGCGGGTGGGGATAAAGCCCAAACCGCATTTTTTGAGACAGTAAACGCGCTGAATGATCTGGACGATCCACTGAAAAAGAACCAGATCGGCGTCGCTCTGTTCGGCTCTCAATTTGAGGATCTGGAGGCGGGAGTGCTGCCCGTGCTCGGAAGTATCGAGACCGCAGCCTATGACGGAGCTGCCGCCCTTCAGCAGATCAACGATGTCAAGTACAACGACCTCGGCAGCGCCTTCGAGGCGGTCAAGCGGTCGGCCGAAGTGGCTCTGCTGCCTATGGCCTCCATGATCGCCAATACTTTGACCTCGCTGGCCCCTATCCTGAGCGAAACCTTCGAGGCCATCAGCCCCGTCATCACCGACACCCTCAACGCCTGTATGCCGTTTATCGAGGAGTTTCTTGTGGGGATGGGCGACACGCTCAAAGCCGTTATCCCAATGATTGCGCAGCTGGCTGCGGAATTGCTGCCGGTTCTTACCCAGCTCATGAGCACGCTTTTGCCGCCGTTATTGGATCTCATCCAACAGCTTTTGCCGCCGTTTATGCAGATTGTACAGGCGGTCCTTCCGCCTCTCGCCAGCATCCTTGCAACGATCCTGCCAATACTGACGCAGATTGCAGCTGCGGTTTTGCCTGTGCTGGCGCAAATGATTAACAGCCTGATGCCTGCTGTTACGCCGCTTCTTGATATTCTCGCACAGATACTCAACAGCGTGATTACGCCGTTGCTTGAGCCTCTGTCCAGTCTTGCGCAGGCTTTGCTCCCCGCGATTACGCATGGGCTTGAAATAAGCGCGCCTGTCCTTGAATTGATCGGCAGCCTGCTTTCTACGGTTGTCGGGTGGATAGCAAAGGTGGTCGAGTGGGTGGCCAGCGGGCTCGGCTGGGTGGTAGATCTGTTCACTGGCAAGGCCAAGGCCGGAGTGGCCCCCGAGGGCTATGCCGCCGGCGGTTTTACGTCCGGCCTGAGCTATGCGGGCGAGGATCCGCGCTATCCCACCGAGGCGGTCATCAGCTTTAACCCGGCGTATCGCCGGCAGAATCTCGGGTACTGGGAACGCGCCGGCAGGATGCTCGGCGTGGAGCCCCGCAGCATGGAACCCGACAACTATTTCGAGGGGATCGCCAACGTGATCCTCGTCAGCACCCTCCAACCGTTCGCGGCCGGGGGCTTCACAAGCGGGCCGGGCATTGTCGGCGAGGATCCGCGCTACCCCACCGAGACCGTGATCAGCTTCAACCCGGCATATCGTCAGCAGAATCTCGGGTACTGGGCCCAGGCCGGGCAAATGCTCGGCGCGTCCGATTTTGACGATGGGGTCCTCCAGGGGGGCGGCTCCAATACCGTGATCTATGACCTGGGCGGCGTCACATTTGCGCCCCAGGTGACGGTCGGCGGAAACGCCGACAAGGACGACATCATCCAGCAGCTCAAGGATCTCGAGCCGGAGTTCTTTGACCTGCTCGAGACGTGGCTCAGAAAGAGGGAGGCGGGCAAGTATGTCACAGCAAATCACGGGGTATTTTGATCACACCGCGGCCGGCGGCGACACGTTCGACTCGCTGGCCTTTCGTTTCTACACCGAGGAGCGAATGGCGCACTATATTATCCAGGCGAATCCCGACTATGCCGACGTCCTGATCTTTGAGGGCGGTGAAAAGCTGAGGATCCCAACCCTGGAGAGCGTCGAGTCTCCCGACACGCTGCCGCCCTGGAGACGGCCTAAAAACATCAGCAAGTAGGGGGCGAGCAGTATGGCCATTATGGCACAGTGGCGCGGTATGCGCTGGGAGATCTCTCCGAACATGATAAAAGCCATTGCGGGCCTCTCCACCTCCTACAAGCTCAAGGCGTCAACGGACGAGGATGGCCGGCGCAAGGTTGAGGGCTTTGAACTTCAACCGCTTTCTCTCGACTACGACGTCAGCGACGCGGCCGGGGGCTCCCCACGGGCCGAGTTTGAGGCATGGGAGGGGCTGGTCGGACAGATCGGCCCCTTTTACCTCGGCGGCCGCCGGTTCGGTCCCCGGAGCGTTCAGCTCGACGAGGTCAGCATCGGCGACCTCGTGCTTGACAATTTCGGCAGGATCCGCTCGGCCAGGATCTCGCTCAAGTTCACGGAGTATGCGAACGAGGGTGGCAAGGGCCAAGGCCGGACGCAGATCCTTTATAACGGCGTCGATATTTACAACGACATCAGCGTCAACCAATGTTTTCACGATATGTTCGCCGCCTCGCAGAGCGACGAGCTGCTGCTCCGCTTCAATGACACCCGGCACCTATGGGACGGATGGAACCCGGCCAACGAGGAGACCATCGAGGTCGTGGAGGGGGCCGCCCGCAGCGGCAAAATGTTCATTGAGTCTGTGATTCCTGAAAACGGCCTCATGACGCTCCGGGCCTTTTCTATTCCACCCACCGCAAAGGATCCGTTTACCAAGTCATGGGAAAACGTCAAGCTCCTCCAGATCGGGCAAGAGATCGCCAGCCGGCACGGCCTGGGCTTTGAGCAGTACGACGTCACCGATCAGCTTTACGACTATGTGAGGCAGGATAACCTCCCGGACTTTGAGTTTCTCGAGCAACGATGCGCGCTCGAGGGCGTCGCCTTTCTGGTATTCGACGGCACGCTGGTCATGTATGGGGAGGCAGCCCTGGAGGCAAAAGCCCCGGCAGGATCCATCGACGTGCCGCCCGACGGCGTTTTTGAGTATCACGACGACGCGACGGCCGCCTATGGCAAGGCCGAGGTCGTCAACGGGGACATCACCGGCAGCTTTGCGGCTCCCTCCGGGGGCTCCAAGCTGCTGCACCGTGTCCTCCAGATCCGCATCGCCAGCCAAGCGGAGGGCAACAGGTTCGCCAAGGGCCTCCTCCGCTACGAAAACCGCAACATGACAACCGGCACGCTGCAAACGGCCCTCCTCCCGGAGTACGCCGCCGGCAGCGTGGCCACGCTCAAAACCGGAGGGGCCGGCTCCTGGGACGGGCCGGCCTTTATCATGCGGATCCGGCATGACTATGTCGCAAAGAAAAGCAAGATCTTTTTCAGGAAACCGCTGGAGGGCTACTAATGGCACAGATTGAGAAAGGCAAGATCTCCACCATAGAGGGGCCGGCAGACCGCAACGGAGACAACACCAGGGCCCGCGTGCTGCCGTCCACCAGGGCGACAGAGCCCTCGAGGCCCCTGGTCATTCCCTGGTGGCTCCGGGGCCAAATGGGCGCACTCAGCCCGGGCACCGAGGTCGTGTTCGCAGTATTCGAGGATCTGACCGGCTTTCTTATCGGCCGGACGGATGGAGAGTGGCCGGGGATCGTCCCGGGCGACGTCACCGTCACCGGCAAGGCCACGGTCGAGGACATGATCACCGAGCAGGTGCCGAGCTACAACGGGCACCGCCACGGCGGGATCATGGGCGGCCCGGGTGACACCGGGAACCCGAAGTAATGGAGGCGATGGCATGGCCGTTATGGCTGAGTGGCACGGGAGGAGCTGGGAGGTCTCCCCCTGGAGGCTGGCCGCCCTGGCCGGCCTTTCCACCTCCCTCAAGCTCAAGAAAGACACCAACGAGGACAAGGACGGGGGGAATCCCACCAACGTCAAGGGCTACGAGGCGCAGGGCCTCAGCTTTGATTATGAGGCGAGCACCGCGGCCGGCGGCGACCCCCGCGCGGAGTTCGAGGCATGGCAGCGGCTCGTCGGGCAGACGGCGCCCTTTTATCTCGGCGGCCGCCGGTTCGGCCCGAGCCGGATCCAGCTTGTCGAGGTCAGCCTGGGCGACGTGACGTTCAGCAACCAGGGCCGGATGCTCCTGGCCAAGATCTCGCTCAAGTTTGAGCAGAACGGCCCTTTAAGCCTCCAGAGTACCCGGGAGCCTGCTGGGATAGGTACGAGTCGCTCCGTGGTCTCAGCAGCCCGCGTGGGGCCCTCAGCGGCCGAGAAAGCGGCCCGCAAGTAAAAGGAGGTAGACATCATGAAAGCCAAAGGGAACGGCTCCCCGGAACAGTGCGTCGAGAACCTCCTCCTCATTGTTCGAGGCGAGGTGCCTTTCGAGCGCCTCAAGGGGATCGACGCAACCCTGACAGACAGGCCGAGCGAGGAGGCCGCCCCGCTCCTGGAGGCGGATGCCGAGTGGCTCGTGGAGACCTATGAGCCCCGCGTCTCCCTCGGCAGCGTCAGCATGACGGCAGAGCTGGCCAAGGCCGGGCATTTTGTCATCGGCGTCGACGCTATCAAACAGTAAGAGAGGGAGATCAGTGGCAGATATAAATTTCATAGAAGTGGACGCCGGCGAGATTTACAACATGATCATCACGGCGCTGGAGACTAAGGTCTCCGAGCCGCTCTATCCGGGCGACGAGCGCCGCCTGTTCGGCGAGGCCGTGGCCGCGGTCATGGTGGCGGTTTTTAATAAGCTGAACGACGACGCGCGGCAGAGCCTCCTCCGCTACGCTCGGGGCACCGTCCTCGACGCGATCGGGGAGCGAGTCGACACGCCGCGCCTGGAGCCGAACAAGGCCAGCACCGTCCTCCGCTTTTCCATGTCGCAGGCGCTCGGTCAAAATGTGGTGATTCCCGCCGGCACCCGGGCCACCCCGGATTCAACCCTCTATTTTGCAACAAGCCGCCCGGCCGTGCTGCCCGCCGGAGAGACCCATGTCGACGTGGACGCTGAAGCCACCGAGGGCGGCGGCGCTTATAACGGCTACCGGCCCGGCACCGTGAGCACCTTGGTCGACCTCGTGCCCTATGTCAATAGAGTCCAGAACATTGACACCACACACGGAGGCGACGACGGGGAACCCTACACCGAGGAGGGCGATGATGCCTACCGGGAACGGATCCGGCTCGCGCCGGCACGGTTCTCCACGGCCGGGCCCGAGGCGGCATATAAATATTACGCGCTTTCGGCCGACCCGGGGATCCGTGACGTGCGGATCATCTCCGATCAGGCCGCCGGCACGGTCAGTATCGTCACGCTCATGGAGGATGGCGGCGGCCCCTCGGAGGACGTGGCCGCCCGGGTGCTGGAGGCGGCCAACGACGCCACCGTCCGACCGCTCGGCGACAAGGTCACGGTCGAGGCCCCCACGTTCCAGGAGTACGACCTGGAGCTCAAATACTACGTTACCCAGGAGACCGAGGCCGCAGCGATCCAGACCATTGAGGGCCTCGGCGGCGCCCTGGATCAGTTCGTCGGCTGGCAGGGCGGCAGCATCGGCCGGGACATCAACCCTGACAAGCTCCGGGCCCTGGTGCTTTGCCCCAACTGGGAGAGCGAGACGCCCCTGGCGGGCGCCCTCCGGGTGGACGTGGTGGCGCCGAGCTATGCCGTGCTCGATGAGCGCAGCGTGGCCCGATATTCCGGCCAAGCTAAGGTCACGCATGAAGTGGTAAAGGAGTGAGGCTATGAAACTCTCAGACTTGGAGCTCCGGGAGCTAATCCCGATCTTTATGCGGGAGGACGAGACCGTCGGTGCCCTGTCCACCGTGGTCAACGAGTACACGCGGCGCGTGAGCCGGGAGCTCCCCCTGCTGCATAAATGGGAGCAGATCGATAATATGGACAACCGGCAGCTTGATGAACTGGCCTGGGAATTGAACGTGTTATGGTATAGTCCCGACGCCCCTGTTGAAACCAAACGCCGCCTGATTAAAAAGTCCGATATGGTTTATGCCCGCCTTGGCACGAAATGGGCAGTCGAAGAAGTGATCAGCGCATATTTGGGACGGGCGTCTGTGCAGGAATTTTGGGAATATGATGGACGGCCCCATTATTTTCGCATTGTAGTTGACAACTATGATTTTTCCAATCTGGATGTAAAAAAATTCTTAGCTGTCCTGGAACTGGTAAAGCGGAAAAGCCAATGGCTGGAGGCCGTCAGAAACCGCTTGCACCGCTGGTCAAAGTTGCGGGCCGCCGGATGTCCGGTTATTGGGGTGAAACTGCTCACACATCCTTATATTGCCCCTGATCTCCAATCCAGAGGGAACACATACATCAGTTCGTATGGGGCAATCGGTATCAAATTGAAAAGTTAGGAGTGACGAGTTTCGTGAATTTTGTAAAGGCCGAAGGGGCCGGACAACATTACTATAATTTTGTAACCGATATCGGCGTTGCCCATGCTGTTAATGCTATACTGCTCGGCGAAAAAATAAATCTGACCCATTTTGCAGTAGGCGACGGCGGCGGAAGATACTATGAGCCAAATCCGCAAATGACCTCTCTTGTAAATGAAGTGTGGCGCGGTCCGATTACAAAGGCGGAGACGGCGGATAATCAACATGAATTATATGTATCTGCTGTTATCCCAGCAGACATAGGGCCGTTCATCATACGGGAGATGGCCATCTTTGATGAAGCAGGCCATATGATCGCAATCTCAAATACGGCAGATATCCACAAAATGACGACTGCGGAAGGATTGCCCACGGAAATAGACCTTTGTATGCATATTTTTGTATCCAATACAGAAGCGTTTAAGTTTGAGGTCGATCCAACAATCATTATCGCAACAAGAGACGATATTCAAAAACATAACAATGATCCAAACGCCCATGACAACCGCTTTCTTTCTCTGGAGACAGAAAGCGAGCTGGTGCGTATCGATCACGGGCTTGGGACGTATCCGCAGGTGACGCTCGGCGCGCTGCAATACGGGCTTGGCGTGGCGGGGCTTGACGAAGGCCCCTTAGGCGGCACGGACACCGCGCAGTATCCGGCGCGGGCGGTTTATCACAGCAGCCGGTCGCTGACCGTGATGACGACAAAAAGCATTGCACAGCTCGGTACAGAACCAACGCTGCACAAAATGAACGACTGCGAATATACGGTCACATGGCCGGACAACCAGACGGACAGCCTGTATATCCGGCTGATATAGGAGGGATTGACTTTATGGGCTTTGAGACTTTCACCAAGGGGATGCAGGACGCAAACGAGATGCTCAACCGCAATTTTGCCGCGGTAGAGACGCAATTGTCTAATAAGGCGGAGAAATATACCAAGATGCTTGAAGGAAACGGCATGCCTCAAACCGTACAAGAGATTTTGGCGCTAGAGCCGGGTATATACTCTTGGGTACAGGAAGTCGCTCTCGATTGGCAGCCCGAGGATACGCCATCTAGTCTAATGCGCGTTGAATTTAGAATCCATCGCGCAAATGGGACCGGGACCAGGACATATGAGCTTGCTTATACCGATGGTGCTACAAACTCACGGCGATATTTTGGAGAGAGCGGACCGGAATACACAATACGATGGGCACAGATGGCCCGTGCATCAGCGCCGCAAAAGTTTGACCTTACGCTGCACAATGGGCTGTTGGGGCGTGCTAAATACTCAAAAGATCAATTCGGGATGGTCTGGCTTGATTTTAATATATACAAGAGCGAAACCGAAGACCATATCAGCCACAATATCCTTATCGGCTATCTGCCGGAAGGTTTCCGACCGAAAGATAACACGCTTATCCCAATTTGGGTCGGTAAGGGCGAAGGCGACAACACAAAAATGATGGGAAACCTGATTCTTTATCCCAGCGGCGAAATCTGGTTCTATGTGGGATATGGTATCGTAGTCCGCAGCTTTGCGGCGCAATGCGGATTTTACATCTGATTATGGCGCTGACAGATATTTATGGCTGTTGATAAAGTACGGCGTATTGTCAGTCATATTTCCTACTCTGTGGAGCGTCATTACGCCGTTTGTTTCTAAGGCGTACATTTACATGAGAAAGGATGAAAGCATGGGTTACAAATATTACAGCGTCATCAACATACAAAACAGATACAAAACCCTTGTGCTGGTGATCAATGAACCGGATGAAACCGGAGAGATACAGGAAAGAGTTCAGTACTACACACTTTTGGAAGGAGAACGGCTGATAGATGCAGCGCCGCCCGTGATGCGTCCATATATCGGTGCGGACGGGTTTATCAAGCCTGCCTGGAATGGCTCGGCGTGGATAGAATCCGCCACGAGCGAGGAAATCACAGAATGGGAGACGGAGCACCCCACGCCGCCTCCTACCCCACCCGCTGAAAGTGAACGCATTGCGTCTCTGGAAACGCAGATGACAGCCGCACAGATGGCGTTAGTTGAGGCATATGAGGCGGCGGATGATCAGGCAACGACGATCATGTTGGCGCAGACCGAAGCGTATGAGACAGCGGACAGGCAGAACACAGACGCCCTGCTCGCGCTGGCCGAAGTATATGAATCCATGCTTGCGCTGCAAGCGCGCGTGGAGGCTCTGGAAGGGGGTGAACAGATAAATGGCTAAAGTATACGCGGAGCTGATTCGCAAGGGCTTAAAGACAATTGGGGACGTACCCAAGGCCCTACAGGCCGAGGTTAAGGAGCTGCTCGAACATGAGTAGCTTTTTTCTTTTCCTCGCAAAAATATTCTGCCGGAGGGAGGTGTGCATAATGGCAGTTGTTTACGCGACGCTGATCGTGAAAGGCAAAAAGACGCTGGAGGACGTCCCGGCGCTGCTCAAGGAGCAGGTGCGGGAAATCCTCTCCGCTCTCGATGTGGGAGTGCAGTAACATACGATGGGGCCGGGCTGGCGGAACAGCCCGGCCTTCAATTTTGCCCAGGGGGTGTAAGTAATGGCGGATGAGAAATGCATCGTAGACCCGCAGCGGGATTGCCTTGGCCTGCATAAGGCAATCGCCCTGGAAAAGCAAATGTCGGAATACCGCACTCAGGCGCGGGAAACACACGCCGAAATGTTCCAGCGCATTTCAGCGTTGGAACGGTCCGGCTCTGCACAGGAGGCACGCTATCAGGCGATCATGGACAAATTGACGGAACTGTCCGTCCGGCTTAATGAGGCGTTAGCGACTATCGCGGCACTCAAGGAAAAACCGGCGAAACGGTGGGAGAGCATTGCCGACAAAGCGATATGGGCCGTGCTCGCGGCGGTGATCGCCTTTGTACTGGGACGGATGGGGCTGTAAGACTGGAGGGAGCACAAATGAAAATCAATTGGAAGGTACGCATTAAAAACCCGCTGTGGTGGGCGCAGATAGCGGCGGCGCTGGTACTGCCGGTGCTCGCATACTTCGGCCTGGCCTGGGAAGATATGACCTCCTGGGGCGCGCTGCGGGATGTGTTTCTGCGCGCGGTGCAGAATCCCGTTGTGCTACTTGCTGCGGCAGCCAGCGTGTTTAACGCTGTGACCGACCCGACAACGGCCGGCGTTGGGGACAGCAGGCGGGCGCTTGAGTATAAGACGCCGAATCGTGACGAATAAATTATTAAGCCGCCAGTCATCTGACCAGCGGCTTGACCAACTAAATATTAATGATAAAAACAGTTAAAAAATCGATTGATAATTATACTTATATTTAAGATTTGGAGGTTATGAGGTGGGACAAGTCATAAAAGGTATCGATATTTCGTCGCACCAGGGGGACATTGATTTTGAGCGGGTGAAGGCGGACGGCGTCCGCTTTGTGATCATCAAGGCCGGGCAGGGCCTTCGGGAAATGGGGACGTTCCGTCAAAAATACCTGCCTGCTGTACTGGCCGCGGGGCTTGATTGGGGCGCGTACTGGTGGAGCGACGCCGTGACGGTCGCCGAAGCTCAAAAGGAGGCGGCGGCATTCGTCAGGGCGCTCGACGGCCTGCGCCCGACTTATCCGGTGTACATGGACCAGGAATACGAATCTCCCTGCGGTAACGCCTGGGGAGTGGGCAAGGGAAAGCAGCTTCGCACCGACATGGCAAAGGCGTTCCTGAAGGTTCTGGAGGACGCCGGGTACTACGCGGGGTTGTACGCTTCGACAAACTGGCTGCAATACTGGGTGGACGACAAACAGCTTGAAGCATATGACAAGTGGGTTGCACAGTACGCCGAAAAATGCACCTATACTGGCAGCTATGGGATGTGGCAGCATCATGGAGACGCACGGGGCTTTGTGGGGCGTGTGGACGGCATTTCCGTACCGGTGGATATCAACGCCTGCTACCGGGATTATCCGGAGATCATCCGGGCGAACCTGCTCAACGGCTGGAAGTGTGAGGATAAGCCGGACGCGTCGGAGGGCGAGATGCTGTCCGTATCCACAGCAGAACTGACGGACTTACGCGATAGTTTGTCTGTAGTTCTCTCAAGGATTACAAAGATGTTAAAAGCTACATAATATTATCGGACTCGGAACGGCCGTCATCGCGGTCGTGAGGCTCTCCTATCTGACGCTCGTATAAAAACAGCGCCCACCAGGGCGCGCAATGAAACAGGAGGTATTTTTCTATGGACTGAAATGATCATCCCGGATCTCGTTTTCCTTGTGGCTTTTGTCTATGTGGTGAGCCTGTTCCTCAAAAAGCTGCCCGCTTTCAAGGCCGAGTGGATGATCCCGCTTGTGTTGTGGCTGGTAGCCATCGTGGCGGCGCTCCTCGTCCTAGCGATCCATCTTGGGCAGAGCTTCACGCCGGCGACGATCCTGAGCGGCGCGCTGCAAGGTACATTCATCACGGCCGTGGCCCTTTTCGGCAATCAAATTTTCAAGCAGATTGCAGACAAAAGGCTCGACGATCAAAAGTAAATGAGCACGCAAAAATCCCCTCGACGCCTTACGGCGCCGGGGGGATTTTTTTCGTATTATTGGCATTTTCCAGCCAGATCAATGATGATCCCAAACACACCATCAAGGTAAAAGATGGGGTTCGGATAATACCCGTTTGGTGGAGATGAGGGGAATCGAACCCCTGTCCGAAAACCAGTCCACCCAAGCTTCTCCGGGTGCAGTCGGTCTTTTAAACTTCCCGCGCTGCATCGCCGTCCGACAGGCTATGCAGTTTGGTAGCCCCCAATACAATCATGTCCTACGAGGCGCTTGGACCGATCGTTCACCACTCATCGACGCTCCGTCCGCGGCCGTGGTACTCCGCAGCGGAACGGCGGCTTAATTAAGCCGCAAAAGCTAAATTATCGTTGTCGTCTAATTTAAAAACGTCATACTTTTATAGAGGTGCATGCTCCTCTACCCGCTACCTGGACTTCGAGATCCCCGTCGAAACCTTTACATCCCCATAGTAAGGGAGCAGTTTCTCCCATTCGTATTATACACGTCTTTATGCCTTTTGTCTATCCCGCAATGCACGGTCAATATCGCGCTGTGCCGCGCGGCGCGCCATGTCGTCGCGCTTGTCATAAAGCTTTTTACCCTTGCACAATCCAAGCTGCACCTTGACACGCGACCCTTTAAAATAAAGGGATAACGGGATCAATGTATACCCCTGCTGTGCAATCAGACCCATAAGCTTATTGATTTCACGGCGATGCATCAAAAGCCGCCGCGGACGGTATGGGTCCTTGTTAAAAATATTGCCCTGTTCATATGGGGAAATATGCATCTGCTTGATAAAAAGTTCCCCGCCGGTGATATCGCACCAACTGTCCTTGAGGTTGCATGCATTTTTGCGCAGCGACTTCACTTCCGTTCCAAACAACTCGATCCCAGCTTCAAAGCTTTCCTCCACGAAGTAGTCGTGACGCGCTTTTTTATTGACCGAAATCGTTTTGGTAGATACCCTTTCCACAGACGTTTCCCCCTTTCCATAGAATCTACTTTCGGAATACCCACAACCGGCTGATTAAAAAATTAACCACGATTGTAAACGCTGTTGTAAACAGCTTCGCCACGAGTTTGCTCATTCCAAGATAAGCGATTCCCGCCTGAATCAGGACCATGCTTAAAAGCATAACCGCCACATTGGCCGCTACAAAACGCGCCATTTGCAGGCTGAAAAAACGATCCTTTGTTTGAAAGGTCCAGCTTCGGTTGATCAGATAGCTGTTGAGCATCCCCGCAGAATATCCGCAGAATTGTGAAAACGGAACATTGGCGCCGAGCCACACGGCCAACACGGTAAAAACAACAAAGTCGACCACGGTGTTGCCGACGCCGGTTACTGCGAATTTGAGCGCGCGCTTAAGCTCCTCACGTCCGGAATCACCAAATTGAAACATCTATTGTCCGGCGTTTGATAAAACGCCCCATCCTTTCTGTGAAAAACCGCCCGCATGGGCGGCACAGGTACGAACCCTATGTAATCAAAGCTCGCTTCGCCCCTCAAGCGCGCGGAACAGCGTCACTTCATCGGCGTACTCCAAGTTGCCGCCGACTGGAATTCCATACGCCAGACGCGTCACGCGCACGCCCATCGGCTTGAGCAGGCGCGCAATATACATCGCGGTCGCCTCGCCTTCAACGGTCGGATTTGTCGCCATGATGACCTCGTCGACGCCGCCGGCGGAAATACGCGCAAGCAGCTCCTTGATATGAAGCTGTTCCGGCCCGATACCGTCCATCGGCGAAATCAGGCCGTGCAGCACATGGTACAGCCCCTTATACTCCCGCGTGCGCTCAAATGCGAGCACATCCTGCGAATTTTCCACAACGCAGATTGTGGAAGCGTCGCGTGACTGATCCGAACAGATTGGACAAACTTCCGTTTCGGTCAGGCTTTGACAAATGCTGCACTTTTTAATTTTATCATGCGCCTCAACAATTGCGTCGGCAAACTGCTGCGCCTTGTCCCGCGGCAGATTAAGCACATAAAACGCGAGACGCTGCGCCGATTTGCGCCCAATGCCCGGCAGTCTCTCAAACTGTTCGATCAGCTTTACAAGCGGTACTACATGATACGCCATCACACGTTACATCATACCGGGAATCTGAAGGCTTCCGGTGATCTTCTCCATCTCGGCGTTTGTTGTCTCCTCGACTGTGCGGATCGCCTCATTGACAGCCGCGACAATCAAATCCTGAAGCATTTCGATGTCCTCCGGATCGACGATTTCGGGCTTGAGGACGATCGACTGGACCTCCTTTTTGCCGCTGATCGTCACCTCGACCATGCCGCCGCCGGACGTCGTCTTAAACGTGAGCTGCTCAAGCTCCTCCTGCTTTGCCTTCATGTCCTCCTGCATTTTCTGCGCCTGGCGGATCATAGCGTTCATATTCTGCGGTCCCCCGCCCATTCCCTGCGGCAATCTTGCTTTCATCTGATTCATTCCTCCAACAAAAGCGGTCCCGTTTTCGCGGGCCTTTTTATTTCAGTTCGACAGGCACGTCCAGCTCGCTCGCCCTTTTGAGCATCCCTTCCAGCGGGTCTGACGGCGCGGCGGCAGGCGCGTACTTGTCGGGGTTATACGGTCCAAGGTTATATTTATGCCCTGTGACTGCCAAAATCGCGTCGCGCAGGCTCTCCTTCGCGGCGATGCTGGTGCGCAAAAGCGTGCGGAACAGCTCATTTTGGCAGTCGATCAGCATCATTTCGCCATGCACAAACGCCCGTGAATCGTTCATCGCGCCGCGCAAAGCCGCATTGATCTTTGCAAGCTCCTCCAATACGCGCGCCCAATCGCCGAACGGCGTCACCTGTGCCACGCCGGCCGCCGGTTTCGGCTTCGAAGCGGCTGCGGCGGATACCGGCTTCGCACTGTCCTTTGGCGGCGCCGTTGCCGCCCCGGACGCTTCCGGCTGCGCTGGCGGCGCGGCCGGCGCCTGTGCGGCGCCAAGACGCGCCGCCTTCTCCAGCTTTTCCAGACGGTCCAGCACGCCCTCCAGGCCGCCGCCCATGCGCTCGTCGCACAGGCGGACAATCGCCATCTCCAGCTCCGTGCGTTTAAACGCCGTGCGCGTCAGGCTCGTCGCGGCGTCCTGCAAAACGCCGAGCGCATACATGATCGCACCGAGCGAAATACCGCCAGCCTGCGTGCGCAGACGCTCCAAATCTTCCGGCGTGCCCTGCACAAGATCGTCCGCCTCACGAACCGTTTTGACAATCATCAAATTGCGGTAATGGCCGATCATCTGTTCGCACAAACGCGAAAAATCGCACGACTGTTCGCTCAGGCGCCCGACGACCAAAAGCGCCGCCGCCGGGTCGCGCGCGATCGCCGCATCGGCGATTTCAAACAGATGCGACTGCCCGGCCAGGCCGGCTGCCTGCGTCACCGCCTGCACGGTGATGTCTGTTCCAAACGAAGCGCACAGATCGAGCAGAGAAAGCGCGTCGCGCATACCCCCGTCCGACAGGCGCGCGATCAGAAGCGCCGCGTCGTCCGCAAGGGAAAACGACTCCTGTTCCGCGATATAAAGAAGTCTGTCCGCGATGACGCGCGAACGGATGCGGTGGAAATCGAACCGCTGGCAGCGCGAAAGGATGGTCGGCAGCACCTTGTGGATTTCCGTGGTAGCCAGGATAAACACGACGTGCTCCGGCGGTTCCTCCAGGATTTTCAGCAGGGCGTTGACCGCGCCCTGTGAAAGCATGTGGCATTCGTCGAGAATATATACGCGGTATTTGACGACGGAAGGGAGAAAATACGCCTCCTCACGGAGCTGGCGGATGTTGTCGACGCCGTTGTTGCTCGCGGCGTCGATCTCCACCACGTCGAGCACCGAACCGTCGTCAATGCCGCGGCAGGCGGCGCATTCGTTGCACGGGTTGCCGTCGACGGGCCGCTCGCAGTTGACCGCCTTTGCAACAATTTTCGAACAGGTCGTCTTGCCGGTCCCGCGTGAACCGGTAAACAGGTATGCATGCGAAAACTTTCCCGCGGCCACCTCGTTTTTCAGCGTGGCGGTAATATGCTCCTGCCCGACCACGTCGTCGAACGTTTTCGGCCGCCACTTGCGGTAAAGCGCCTGATACATCGTTTTCACCTCCCTGCCGGCAATAAGAACCTGTATTCACAGCCGTTTAACGCTGTCTGGACGGGGATTTTGCACCCGCTTTGCGTTAAATTTTCTTGCCGGGCGGCAGCCCGCCTGCGAAAATTTGCCTTGACCGGGTGCAAAATCCCTCGTCTGTCCAGCATTCCCCGGCTGTAAATACAGGTTCTAAAAGTGTGTGCCCACATATGCGGGCATGCAGATTACCTGCGGCGCACATCACAAACCGCTTAATGCTGCTCGGTTCCCCGCCTGACATGGTTCACGGCGCTCTGTCGCACAGGACCCGCATACCCGCATGTCTGGGCACACACCGGTCATGCTCTTATTTCAGATACTCACAGATTATACCATACGCAATTGCAAATTTCAACTGTTTTTCACCAGGCCGCATCCGTGTACGGGCCGCATACAGATGCGGTAAAGCGTCACCGCTGCTTTGCATAGAAAAACAGCGCGACCGTCCCCGGGCCGGAATGCGCGCCGATCGTCGGGCCGACATAGCTGATGCTGTAGTCGCGCAGCCCAAAGCGTTTGCACACCTCGTCAGCCACAAACTGCGCGTCCTCAATACAGTCGCCGTGGCTGATGGCGAAACGGCCGCACCGCGCGCGGTCCATCTGGCGCGCCATTCCCTCGACGAGCGCAAGCAGCGACTGCCTGCGCCCGCGCACCTTGCCTGTCGGGATCAGCCGGCCCTCGTCGTCCACATGCAGCACCGGTTTGATGCCCAGCATGGTGCCAACAAGCGCCGTCGCCGCGGAAACGCGTCCGCCCCGGCGCAGATGATTGAGGTCGTCGACCGTGAACAGATGCGCCTGGTGCGGGATATCCTCACGTATGCGCGCCGCATTCTCCTCAAGCGGCAGGCCCTGCTCCTTGTAATCGACGGCGCGCGCGACCAGCATCCCCTGTCCCGCGGACGCAGCGAGCGAATCGATCACGACGACGCGGCGCTTTGGATACTTTGCCTCAAGCTCCTGTGCGGCGACGCGCACGCTGTTATACGTACCGGAAAGCGCGGAGGAAAACATGATGCATAATAGGTCGTTGCCGTGTTTGAGCTGCTCCTCAAGCTGCGCGCGCGCCTCCTCGACATTGACCTGCGCCGTGATCGGCATCTTCCCTGCGCGCATCATATCATAAAACGCGTGCCGGGAAAGCGCGGGATCGTTGCAGCGATAGGTGCTGCCGTCGATCGTATACGTAAGCTCAAGCTCCAAAATCTGATTTTCAGCCGCAAATCCCGGCACCAGATCGGCATTTGAATCGGTCACAATGATATATGCACTCATACAGCGTATCCCCTCACAGGTTGTCATCCAAACGCGCCCCGCGTCTGGAGTTGTCGGAACTATGAACCGGTATCACCGGTTATTATACCGCTTTTGCCGCGCGATTACAAGCGGGTTACATCTCGCGCAGCAGGATTTCGTCTGCAATCTCCTTAAAGATCGGCGCGGCCGTGTCGGAACCGGACTCGCCGCCCTCCACCAGCACAACGATCGCATATTTGGGCGTCTCAGCCGGAAAATAACCGGCAAACCATGCGTGTACGATCTCGCTGTCCTCCTCGCCCGGCGTTTCATAAACGCCGGTCTGCGCCGAGGCCGTTTTGCCGCCGGCTGTTCCAAACGAGGGCTTTGCCTTTACGCCGCTGCCCTCCTCAACGTTTGAAACGAGGCATTCGCGCAGGATATCGGAAGTTCGCTTGGAAAACACCTGACTCGGCGCGTATGCGGCCGTATGCTCGTAATAGGTCTTTCCATCGTCGGTGAATCCCTCCACCAAACGCGGCGTCACAGCATAACCGCCGTTTGCGACGGTGCAGATCATCTGCGCCACCTGGATCGGCGTGGCGGTCAGGGAACCCTGGCCAAACGAAAAGTTGGCCACGGCCGTATCAAGCGACAGCTCCGCGTCATCCGGCAGCGTTCCGCTTTGCGTTTTGATATCGTCTGTAAACTGGGCCGCACGCGAAAAGCCGATTTCACGCGCCATCGACGCGATGCGCTTTCCGCCCACGCGCAGCCCGAGATCGATGAAAAACGGGTTGCAGGACACCTCGATGGCCTTCTGCAAATCGATTTCACCGTGCCCGTTGCGCCAGTGGCAATAAAATATATGGCCGTCGACATCTTCATAGCCCTTGCAGGTATACGGCGTATAGCGGCCGTAGCCGCTCTCCAAAGCGGCGGCAGCCACGACAAGCTTAAAGGTGGAACCGACGCTGTACTGCGAAAACGCCCGGTTGACAAACGGTCCGTCCGGATTGTGCAGGCTGTCCGCAAGGTTGTTGGCATCATAGGCGGGCATGGAGACAGACGCCTTGATGTCGCCCGTTTCGACGTCCATCACAACAGCCGCCCCCTTTTTGACGTCCTTCATCGCCCGCTGCGCCGCGCGCTGGATATCCGCGTCAATTGTGAGCGCCACGCCGCCTTCGCTTTTATAGTTGTCCTGCACGATCTCCGGCGCGCCGAGCGAAAGCGACCTGCCCGCCGCGTCGAGCGTATAGCGCAGCTTGAGGCTGCCGTCGTATTGGCGCAGCAAATCGTCATACGCCATTTCTATGCCGGCGACGCCGCTTGTCTTTTCCGGATTGAGATAACCGATGATATGCGGCGCGAGTTGGTCGTCCGCATACCGCTGTACCGCCTCAAACATTTCAACACCGCGTGAATAAACTTCATGGCCGTCAAGCTCCATCAGATACGGCTTGGTCTGCCCCTCGTCGGGCAACGGCGCGTCAAGCCCTTTTTCACGCGCTTCCGTCAGCGCGGTAAACGCCTCGGGCGACGGCTGTATCGCGGCTACCAGATGCGTCTTTTCGCCAACAAGCGGACGTAGCTTGCAATCGTAGATAATCCCGCGCGTGTCGTCCACGCCGAGTACAAACGCGCTCTGCGTATTGGCCGCAGACGAAAGCGTCTCCCCCATTGAAAGCGCATACATACGGCAAAGCATTCCTGTAAAAATCAGCACCAAAACAATATAAATCCCAGCAGCTCGTCTGCCCAACAAACGGCAACTCCTCGCTTTCCTGCAAAATCGCTTTCCTTATTGTTGGCAGCCGCAGGCCGGATTTATACAGCCGAACTGCAATCGCCCGACAGCGCGAGGGACGCCGCGAAAAAACACGGCGTCCCTCGTGACGGATGCGTAGCTGCTGACAAACAAAGCGCCGCAAAAAGCCAAGACAATGCTTTGGGGAGGCGGCTTTGCCATCAGCCCCAACGTATGGATTATATACCCGGATGTTCCCTGTGGGGTTGTGGATCATCCGTGAGGCCAAGAATATAGTCGACGCTTGTGTCATAAAGCTTTGCAAGCGCGATCAGGACATGCGTCGGAATGTCGCGGTACCCGCGTTCATAGCGGTAATACTGCGGCTGGCTCATTCCAAGATATGTGCTCACATCTTTCTGTGTCAGGTCATGGTCGATGCGCAAATCATACAGCCTTCTGTAATAATTTGACGTCATTGTTCGCCTCCCAATCCAACTGTTCAGTTCTATTGACAGTTTATCAAGGAAGACGTATAATTATTTTAATAATAACCATTCGGTTATAAGCCTTCAAGGGCGCCTCATCGCTGTGGGGGCGATGGATTGTCCGTGCGTCCCACCAGGTAATCCACGCTTGTCCCATACAGATCCGCAAGCGCGATCAGCACTGGCGTTGGTATATCCCGGTATCCCTTTTCATACAGAAAATACTGTTGCTTGGACATACCCAACCGCTTTCCGATATCGGCCTGCGAATAGTCATGATCCTCCCGCAATTCGCGCAGGCGCCTGTAATAGTTCAGCTCCATTTGCACGACCTCGTAACGATAAGTTTACATTGACAGTCTAGCAAATGGAGCGTATTATATACGTATACGTCATCCATTTGAATGACGATTCAAAGAGGAGCAGTACATCATGAACAGCAAGCAGCGTTATTACCGTATCTTCAATGAATACCTCGACGAAATCAATCATCTTGTCTCAGTCATCCGCAAAGCCGAGTCACGCTATGTCGAAGGCGATCTTCCGGACGATTCCCTGTATAACGAGCTTTGTGAGTACCTTCTCGATGAATTGGATATTTCGGTCGATCATCTTGACGAGGTTCGCGTAACAGTGTGAGAGGAGAGAAAACTGAAAAGGGCGGCCTGCCGGAGCAGGCCGCCCTTTTTCGCTTTACCAAGCTGTTTTGCGCGGTTCACAGGGTTCGTGCAATCTCCCGCAGATATGAGCGAAAACCGCCCCCAATATCGGGATGGCTCAGGCCGACTTCGACAATCGCCTGCAGGATGCCAAGCTTGCTGCCCATATCATAACGGGTACCCTCATATTCAATGCCCATCATGCCGCCATGGCGCGCAATGGTACGCATCGCGTCGGTCAACTGCACCTCACCGTTGCGGGAAGGCGGCGTGTGCTCGAGGATATCAAAAATATCCGGCGTCAGCACGCAGCGCCCAAGAATGGCGAAGTTGGAAATAATCTCCTCCGGCATCGGCTTTTCAATCATGTCGAACACATCGTAAATATTGCCGCGCACCGCGTTAACGCCAAGCGTACAGTAGCTGGGCAGCAGCTCCCGCGCTACCTGCTTGATACCGACAACGCCCTTCCCAAACTCCTCATGCACGCCGATCAATTGGCCGACCGCGGGCTTGTCGGAAATAATAACGTCGTCTCCGTACAGCACTGCGAACGGCTCGTTGCCGACAAAGGACTTCGCGCACCAGACCGCATGCCCCAGGCCGCGCGTCTCCTTCTGGCGGACATACTGGATGTTGCACAGACGCGCCAAGGCGACCACCTCGTCGTACAAATCCTGCTTGCCGGAGGAAAGAAGCTTTTCCTCCAGTTCCGGCGCATGATCGAAATGATCCTCAATCAGCGATTTGCCGCGGTTGGTAATAATCAGGATATCCTCGATCCCGCTTGCGACAGCCTCCTCCACGATATATTGGATAGCGGGCTTGTCCACAATCGGAAGCATCTCCTTGGGAACGGCCTTGGATGCGGGTAGCACACGCGTACCCAATCCGGCGGCGGGAATGACTGCCTTGCGAACTTTCATAGTAACCCTCCGACTGACAGGCCCGTCATCGCGCACGCAGACGACGGGCCTTATTTATTGCATCATCGCCATCATCATGACCATGTAGACGCCAAAGTATACGACCACACATCCAACCGCTGCAATTACGACAATGGCGCGGTTGGTCCTGCCGTAATGCGCCAGTGCCTGTGTGTAGCGGTTGTCGTTGAACCCGCCGGGCGACTGCTCGTAACGCGCATGGATTTTGCGCACATTTTTCAGCACGTGGCGCATGTACAGCCGGTTGGCAAAGCATGCGAATACAACCCCCGCAGCCAGCAACACAAAGCGCATATAGTACATCGCACTGTACGCCCACAGGTGCTCTGTCGGCGCAAACAGATTAAACACGTTAAAGCCGTTGAGAATATCCTCCATATGCGAAAGAACAAACCGGATTGTTTCCGGCAAAACAAACAGCGTCGGGATCTGTGAAGCCGCCAAAAGGCCGAGCAAAATAGCGCCGATGCCGTACATCTTGCGGTAAAAGAAATAAAAGAAGTTAAAAAACAGCGCGCAGAAATTGATGGTAAAGCCGCTGCGTCCGGCGATCTGCTTAAACCTGGGCAAAAAATACTGGGAATTTTCGCCGACATACAGCGCGATATCGCGCGCTGAGACGCCTTCGATTTCCTCTGCCGGGTCCAGGCCGCCAAACGCGGACGTATACGGATTCGCCTGCGGACCGCCCGGCCGGCCGAACGGCGCCTGCGCACCAAAGGGCGTCTGTCCAAACGGAGCCTGCCCGCCAAAATCCGGCGCAGACTGCCGGCTTAAGGGCGCGCCGCACTTCTGGCAGAAGATTCCCGTCGCCGGATTTTTCGCGCCGCATGCCGGGCAGACAGCCGCATCCGGCTCCTGGGCGTTCTCCTCGCGTTCGGGGGGCTGCCAGGTATGTCCGTCGATATGCAGCTCCGCCAGGGCGCAATGTCCCAACCTGCTGTAGCATTCACGATGGTGCGGCGCGCCGCAGACCGGACAGACGACAATGTCGTCGTTGTCCGTGAACCGCTTATTGCACACAGGGCAGCGCGCGCCTGTATAATTTGCCAAGAAATCAACCCCTGATCCTTTGGGACCCGCGCGGTCCCGCATTACTTCTAATGTGTTATCATACAAAGAAACCTGACGGAATTCAAGGGCATAATTATGAATTTTTCGTGTAAATACGCTGATCTGCCGCTTTTAAACGCAGTATGGAGCATATGAATCCGCATCCTGAATTTAAGATTATCTTTACTTAAACGGGAAAAAATACTATAATATATGCTGACAATATGTGCCTGCTTTTCGGTTTGCGGACTGCGCCCGTCCGGCACGCACCACACACCTCAGAAAGGATGGAACCTATTATATGCTGCAATTTGAGGAACTGCGTTTGCGCCTGGAAGCGCATCGCGCGGAGCTTGACGAATTTGCGCAGGCGATCGGATATGATGCTCTGCGCAGAAAGCTCGCCGAGCTGGAGGAGCAGACGACGGCTCCCGGATTCTGGAACGATGTAGAGCGTTCGCAGAAAAACCAGCTTGAAACGGCGCGCGTCAGAGGCAAGCTGGAGGCCTGCGACAAGCTAAACGCCCTTTACGACGATACGCTCACGCTCATCGGGCTGGCGGACGAGGAAAACGACGAATCCGTCTATTCCGAGGCGCTGGCCGACGTGGAAAGGTTTGAGTCCGATCTTGAAACGCAGAAGCTCTCCACGCTGTTAACCGGTGAATACGACGCGAACAACGCCATTATGACCTTCCACGCGGGCGCGGGCGGTACCGAGGCGCAGGATTGGGCGCAGATGCTCTACCGCATGTATACGCGCTGGGCCGAGCGCCACGGCTTTACGTATAAAATTCTGGACTATCTCGACGGCGACGAGGCAGGGCTTAAAAGCGCCTCGATCCTGATTACCGGAGACAATGCTTACGGCTTTCTGCGGTCCGAGGCCGGCGTGCACCGTCTTGTGCGTGTCTCTCCGTTCGACGCGTCCGGCCGCCGGCACACGTCGTTCGCTTCGGTCGAGGTGCTGCCGGAGCTGCCCGACGATCACTCCGTTGAAATCAATCCCGAGGACATCAAGATGGATGTGTTCCGCTCCTCCGGAGCCGGCGGGCAGCACATCAACAAAACCTCATCGGCCGTGCGCCTGACGCATATCCCGACCGGGATCGTCGTCTCGTGTCAAAATGAACGCAGCCAGTTTCAAAACCGCGAGATGTGTATGAAAATGCTCACGGCAAAGCTTGTAGAAATCAAGGAACGCGAGCACCTGGCCAACATCAATGAGATCAAGGGCGAACAGATGCAGATCGCCTGGGGATCGCAGATCCGTTCCTATGTTTTCATGCCGTATACGCTCGCTAAAGATCACCGCACCGGATTTGAAAGCGGCAATATTAACGCCGTTATGGACGGAGATCTCGACGGCTTTATCAACGCTTACCTCAAGGCCGCGAGTCTGGGGACGCTTGGAAAGGCGGAATAAATCATGTCGTTCCAATTTTACAAACGTCTGATGCGCCGGTCGCGCCAGCCGCTGCTGCTTCTGGCAATCTCGGCGGCCTGTCTGGTTATGGTTTTTCTGACCTTTTCAGTCTTTGAGACAGGCACTTTTTGGGGCATGCCATTTGGCTACCTGATCCAAACGGTTTCAATCGTCGCACTTTTTCTGTTCATGGTGGCATTTGGTGTTCTGCTGACAATCGGCATCCTTTTCTTTTTCGTCGGCCGCCGTTCCCGAAAGGCGACCCTGGAACGCTATCGTATGCTCGCCAATTCGGATCGTATGGAAATTGAGCAGGAGGCCGCTTCGCTTCAAAATGGTACGCTCCTGTATGGCGCGCGGCGCATTTATTTCACTTTGCAGAATTCCAATATGCCGTGCTTTCTCAGCTATGGCGAGGCCGCATGGGTCTATCTCACATTGAATGGCATCCCGGTTTCAGAGAACCCGGTTGCCCTGAGCGTCCAAATCGGCACGAACGCTGCCGTCCACTTTTACGACCGCAGCGGCGTCCATTATTCTGCCAGCATCCGCGGGCTCTCCCACTGCGAAACCCGCGAAGTGATCGGCGCGCTGCGCGAACATTTTCCAAACGCCCTTTACGGCTACTCCAAAGAGCGTGCGCGGACAGCTAAAGGCGGTTTTCCTACATAGGTTTATAACCTGTCTATTTCAAAGGAGGCGGTTCCATGTGGGCCGTATTTGCAGTTGGCTCCGCCGTGTTTGCCGCGCTGACCTCCGTCCTGGCGAAAATAGGTGTTGAAAAAATCGATTCAAACCTTGCGACGGCAGTACGCACTTTCGTTGTACTCATCTTTTCCTGGGGAATTGTATTCGCCACCGGCGCACAGCGCGGTTTGGCCTCCATCTCCCGCAGAAGCCTGTTATTTTTGATCCTGTCCGCTTTAGCCACCGGCGCGTCATGGCTCTGTTATTATCGCGCCATTCAGCTTGGCGACGTTGCAAAGGTTGTTCCCATCGATAAATTCAGTCTCGTATTACTGTCGCGCTTGCATTTTTCCTGCTGCATGAGGCAATTTCCCCCAAGGCGATCGCCGGCGCGCTATTGGTTACGGCCGGAACAATGTTGATGATATTATAATATGCGCAGAGCAAACAGCAAGGCTGTTTGCTCTGCGCTATATGTCACACCGCAGCCACAAGACAGCATATTTCTTGACATCTGTACGGCTGTGGGATATAATAAAAATATAAAGGGCGCTGCGACAAGCGGTTGGCCCAGGAAAAATTTCTAAGTTTTCAAGACCTAGAAACCGTCACTTGGCCGAGTGGCGGTTTCTGCCTTTTATCCGTATCGTTACGGTGTATCCGAGGATATGTAACGTTATGGTAATTGGCACAGCCTCACCCCCTTTCGGGTGGTGTGGCCAACCGCCTGCCGTTGTTGCAACGCCGACTTTATTTTAGCAGGCAATGATATATTTTGTCAAATTATAGAAAGCCGCCGTTTGCATTTGCAAACAGCGGCTCTTATTGTTCAGAAACGGATTTAATCTTTTTCTGGCTGAGTGCTTGTCTGGGCGAGGATAGTAGAATCAATATGGTATTTGTCCAAAATTTTATTTAGCTTAATTATTAGATCTTGGGTTTGCATTTGAAATTCGTTTATAACAGCTGCAATTTCTTCCGCAGCGGCAACTAAATCTTGCGGATTATTTTTTTGAGATTCAGGATTATCGGTATTACCCATAAGATAATCCATGGAAACTCCTAGAAAATTAGAAACTTTAAGAATTTTGTCCCCTGATGGCATCGAGTCTTTCCACTTCCGCAAGGACCCTACTGTAAGCCCTGTTGCATTTTCTATTGCATAGAATGATAACCCGATCTGTGAACAGTAGAGGGAAAGCCTGTCAAATAAAACGCTCATAATTCCACCATATATAACAATAAATAGTTTGTATGTAGTTGACATTTGCCGTGTACGGCTGTATAATATAATAAAATCATGGTAATATAAGGCTTTATAATTACTTATCTATCACCCATGATTTATTCAGTTATTGCTAAAATTAGTTTAATAATAATTTTTGTGGATTTTTCGTCAAGGGTAACTCCTTCCAGAATATGCATGATTTGATTCACAAAAGTCTCATTACAATTAGCATTAAATAAAGAATCGATGCTGATTCCCAATGACTTTGACACCGCTGGAAGGCTTCTCATCCAGCTACGTTCTTTTTTCCAATTTGCGATTGTGCTTTCAGAAACCCCCGCATTTTTCGCAATTTTAGCAATGCTTATATTACGTTCATCACAGATAGCCTTTATATTTTGATAAAGAACGGTCGTCTCCTCCGGCTGGTTGGCAGGGTGCTTATCAGCCATCTTTATCACGCTCCAATTTGCGCAAACCAAAGACCTGCCTATATCCGCTGACCGTGCGAACCTTTCTGGAAAGATCGCGTTTCCCATACGGCCGGCCACAGGCGTTCTTTGTTTTGTGATACGCAGGTATCGCCCCGCCCCGCTAAAGTGTGGCGATACCTGCTCCTATAATAACACAAGGCTGGGACGCCCGTCCAGGGTAACCATACCTTTTTCTATTATAAGCTTGTTATCGTCAATTTTCAAGGAAAGGCGGCTCCGATTTTTCCGGGGCTGTTTTTATATATTGCATTTAATCGACGGCATACGAAAAATCTCCCTTTTGCCGATTTCCATAAAACAAATAAGGGGGAGTTGTAATTTATAACATATAAACAGCCGCCGTTCATAAAATATGAACGGCGGCTGTTGCCATTTCAGGTGTGCAGCAGTACCATGAACATCAATCAAACATTAGAAGCTGATAAGGCGCGATATTTAAAGCAGCGGCAATACGATAGAGAGCTATAATAGACATGGGATAGGTAGAAGTGGATTCAATGTGACTTATCGTTGAATAGCTCAAATTGCTTTTTTCCGCAAGTTCTTCTTGACTCATTCCACATTTCTTACGAAAGAACTGAATGCGGAACCCAATATTTTTTAAAAAGCGAGCTTCATCGTTTGAATATCGAGAAGCTACATCCATATTGACACATCCATTCAAAACAGGATCAAAATGTATTATCATCATCAAAATGTTCCATTATATCCTCTACTCGACAATGTAAAATATTGCATAACTTATCAATTGTATTAACTTGAACATTTTCATTATGACGTAAGCGATTAAGTTGTGAACGGTTAATATTGTAAGTTGTATATAAAGCGTATTGAGAAATACCCTTTTCTTTCATTATTTTCCATAATTTATCATATTTTATCATTTTTACTCCGAACGCCAATAGGTTACACGATTTAAATATTCTGAGTATTCGTCTAAAGCTACATAAATTGCAATATTCACTAACTTTCCAACAGGAAGATCGTATTCTTTGCTCAAGGACTCCAATCCATTAATCAAGCTTTCCTTAAAAGCAAAAGAACGTTTTGAATGATTGCTATTTTCAACACGATATATTGTAATCTTTTTGGTTTCAATTAAATGATATACTGCTGCCGACACCAGCTTATTTAGAGAAGCATCCAAAACATGGGTAGAAAGATAGACAAGCTGGTCATAAAATATATCAATAATTTCATACGACCGGTTATATTTTGGCTCAAGATGAAAGAATCTGTCAAATGCTCTCATTATTGCTCACCCTTATTCATTGTATCCAATAAATACGCCGCGATTAACCATCTTTAATAAAACTTTTTAGCGTATAATATCATTCTAAGAATAGTATTATAACAAAAGAAAATCACATCATTGACGATGCGATTTTCTTTTGCTATAATGAAAAAAGCTATTTGCTATCACTTTTCCCGTTCATCCGGTTTGCTACTTCTAATAAGACTAGGGCATCTTCTCTTGATAGCTCCCTTGCCCGTTTAGTTATCGCGGTTACTACATCAGGATCGTTTGAGTTGACCTCAAAAAATTCAGAAGGTGAGATGCCTAAATATTCTATGATTTCTAGCAATCCCTCAACGGTAGGACGAGCCTTTCCAGATACTATTCCATTAATGTAACTTTTTGTGTGACCAAGCTCGTAACTCATTTGCGCTTCTGAAATCTCTCTCTTTTTAATCGCAATTCGGTTAGACGTCTTATTATAAAATTTAAATCCATATAAAATCCATTCACTTCACCAATATTATTTTAGCAGGAAATTACATATTTTGTCAAATTGTAGAAAGCCGCTGTTTGCAAATGCAAACAGCGGCTTTTACGGTTCGTCAGGATCTGTGTTGTTAGGTAAAAAAATTAAATTTTGGGATGCGAGAATTTTGTCTGCGGTAGCATTTGCCTGTTTATAAATTTCAGTCACCTGCATTAAAGCATCCCTTAAATTTTCTGGATTTTTGTGAGATTGTGGATTATTGGTATTTCCCAAGAGGTAATCGACAGATACATCTAAAAAATTAGCGACACGCAATATTCTATCGCCTGAAGGCATAGAGGTTGCCCATTTACGTAATGACCCACGAGCCATTCCTGTACCCTTTTCTATTGCATATAAAGATATTTGATTGGATTTCGAAAACAACACTATTCTTTCATAAAGCTGATTCATACGACCTCCTCAATTTGACAAATATACTCTTTTTGGAGTATATTTGTCTTGACTTGGAGTATTTTTACCGCTATAATATGATTATAGACGTTAAATAGTACGCTAATCTTCGGGTTCAGTCATACTTAATGCGATTATTTTTGCTATCTTGATAATAGCGGCTGTACTTTTTTCATTCAATCGAAGATCCTTGAGTGAATACATAATCTCTGATATATGGTTATCGCCTTCTGATATACTCTGGCGATCAAATAGTTTATCTAAGGATATTTCCAGTGTATCTGCAACACGAATAAGCGCAATCATCCAAGAACGATTCGCCTTCCAATTAGCAATCGTTTTTGCAGGAATGCCGGAATCTCTTTCTAATTGAGAAATACTCTTTCTCTGCTCGTCACAGATAGCCTTTATATTTTGATAAAGAACGGTCGTCTCCTCCGGCTGGTTGGCAGGGTGCTTATCAGCCATCTTTATCACGCTCCAATTGCGCAAACCAAAGACCTGCCTATATCCGCTGACCGTGCGAACCTTTCTGGAAAGATCGCGTTTCCCATACGGCTGGCCACAGGCGCTCTTTGTTTTGTGATACGCAGGTATCGCCCCGCCCTGCTAAAGTGCGGCGATACCTGCTCCTATAATAACACAAGGCTGGGCCGCCCGTCCAGGGTAACCGTACCTTTTTCTATTATAAGCTTGTCATCGTCAATTTTCAAGTAAAGGCGGCTCCGATTTTTCCGGGGCTGTTTTTATATATTGCATTTAATCGACGGCATATGAAAAATCTCCCTTTTGCCGATTTCCATAAAACAAAAAGGAGGATTCGCAATGTCTCAAAAGCATATGGTCACAGAAGAATTTATAGAAGGCATGATGGGGGAGATTTCCACCGCCATGATACCCTACCAACAACTGTTCTCCTCCAGCTATCGGGAGTTTATGAGGTACTATCCTTCCTTTCTCCCAAAATTTGAGTCGCACAACAGCTATCCTGTCGTTGTTGACGCTTTTATCGATTATGACCAACTTATCAGCAACTATTATTTTGCACAAGGCTTTCTCGGCGCGGCTGGCGGCCTGCTTGGACAGGTCGTGAAGCCGGCCGGTTTGAAACAGATCCCCGGCCTGGCAGATTTGGAACAGGCGTTGGAACAGACTTGCCGGTCGTATATCAACGAGTTTCCGCCAGAAGATCACGCGGAATTCAACAGCCAGTTTGCAAGAAAAAAACGCGCCATTGAGGATTCCTGGGAATATTATTATCTGGCTGGGTATGAAATCATGTTTACATTGCTCAAACGCGCCGGTTATGAATTATCCGATAAACCATTGAAAAAATTATACAAAGCAATGTGGGCGCACAACAACATATTGCGCTGATCTTGTTTGTGCGCCATCCCTAATATCAGGTTTCAGTGAAATCCCAGGCGGAAAATATTTTGGTAGGGTCACTTCCGATCTTTCGGCAGCCCGCCTGGCCGCGTTGATGTCACTTTCGCTTTAGCCAACTGATTTACCGCGTTCTGGCCGCCATACAGTTTTCTGTAGACAAAAGGTTGAAGGTATGATAAAATAATTATAAATATGTTTGGCTTCGAATCCAATCGGTTCGCCGGCCAGACTTGTTATTATATTTTTTAGGAGCGCGTATATGAAAAATAACTGTGCATCGGTGATTGTCTGCTAACCGGGAGGTTTGCGTAAGACAATCCAGGCTCAAACCTCCCAAAAGTACCATTTTGCTTTTTGGAGGATGTTTCATAATGAAACGAGAAAATAAGAAAAAATCATTTGAAAAAGGGTATTTTAAAACACATGCATGTCATGACAGCTTTGTGTGTAAGGTTTGCGGGAGAACGGTCGTCCCAGCCGGGGCTGGCAGTTCACATCGGAACCATTGCCCCAATTGTTTATGCAGCCAGCATCTGGACGATGAACCAGGCGACCGGATGGCTGATTGCGGCGGCGTCATGGAACCAATCGCCGTATGGGTCAGAAAGCATGGAGAATGGGCGGTGATTCATCGCTGCCGCATTTGCGGAAAATTAAGTTCAAACCGTATTGCGGCGGATGATAATCCCATGAAGCTTATGTCGCTGGCCATGAAGCCTGTTGTGCTTCCGCCTTTCCCTTTGGAAAAGGTGGAGGAAATGACAAGGCTGATGGGCGGTGAAGGAGCATTGAAGTAAAACCGGACAGGTTAAATAAATTATAAAGGCCGCCCGCTAACGCGGGCGGCCTTCTTCTATAAAACGTCCAGCCAGTTAAGTATTTTACTGAGGCTTTTTTAAAAAAGCTGGAAAGTTTTTTTCGGATCTATGCCATAGTCCGGGCCGCGGACGCCATAGCGCGCACGCGCGACTCGTCGACAGCGATATAGCAGTCGTCGGGCGGCAACTCAGACGCGCCGAACGCAATGCCCGGCCTGTAGGAGCAGGACGGATCGGCGAAGCGCGCCGTACCGCCAAAATGTACATGGCGCACACCGCTCTCTTTAATCAGGGCGGCAATATTCTGCTCGGTAATCCCGCCGCCAGCCATGATTTCGATGCGATCGCCAAATTGCTTCTGAAGCGCGCCGATCTGCGCGCGGCCGTCGTAGCTTCCCGCTGAAAAACCGCTTGTCAAAATGCGCGTCACGCCAAGTCTGGCCAAGCGTTCAACAGCGTTAAAAGGATCGCGTGTGATATCGATAGCACGATGAAACACCGTTTGTTTGCCGCGCGCAAGCTCGACGAACCGCGCGCACCGCTCATAGTCAAGCGAACCGTCCGGCGACAAAAACCCGAACACAATTCCATCCGCTCCAAGCTCCAGCAGATGCCAGGCGTCAAAGCACATCGCATCAAAATCGTCCTCGCTGTAATAAAAACCAGCCATGCGAGGCCGGATGATCGCCATAACCGGAATGTCAACAGCGCGCTTGGCCATTGCTACTTCCCCAGCTGACGGCGTCAATCCGCCGAGCGTATGCGCCTGCACCAATTCAATTCTGTCCGCACCGGCGCGCTGCGCCTTTTTGCAGTCCTCAACCGAGCCGCAGCAAACCTCAATCTGTATCTGTTCCACCTGGCCGCCTCCCTGTTCCATTTTTTTATATTATAACCGTCCGGCGCGTCCCTATCAAGCCGTCGGCGGCTTTACAAGCATGAATTTCTATGCTATTCTTTTTAAAAGCCTACTTTATTATGAAAGACAGTGTGAATTTTCACACTGTCTTTCAAGCGCTCATTGCCTCGCCCCTTTGGGGCAACCGGCAATGACGGCGAAAAAAATCCCCCATTTCGCCGGGGGAACATTTTATTTCTGTTTGTGCCGCATTTCGCGGCGGAATGGAGGATTTTTATTATGGAAGGCATCACGATTCTCTGGCACGACCGCAAACGTATCTGCGGTATGCCCATCACGTTTACCCGCTATTCTCTGTCGGACGACAGGCTGTTTTTGGAGACAGGGCTTCTTAATATGAAGCAGGAGGAGGTTATCCTTTACCGTGTGCGCGATATCAGCCTGTCTATTTCGCTTTGGCAGCGTATTTTCCGTGTGGGAACCGTATTGGTGCAGTCCTCCGACAAAAGCCTTCCAAAGCTGGAACTGAAAAATATCAGGAAACCACGCGAGGTTAAAGAGCTGATCCACAAACAAGTGGAGGAAATGAAGATTGCCCGCCGGATGCGTGTCGGTGAAATTGTTGACGATGGCGACGATGGCTGCGATGACTGTGGAGACGACGACGCTATCCTTTAAAAAGCGGCGCAAAACCGCTTGCAAAACAAATGCCGGCATGCTATAATAGCCGTCATACAGTTATCATATAAGGAATCAAAACGCTGAGAACGGGAAAAGTAGCCCTTTGCAGCGCCATCACAGAGAGGTTTGCCGCCGGCTGAAAGCAAACCATGGCCGAAAGCGCGAAGTTCGCCCGCGAGCGGCGCGGCTGAAGCTGTGCGTTGTAGGCCGCGACGGGACGCCCCGTTACAGGCGCGAGAGTGTCCATGCGGGCTTGCCGTATGGGAATTTGGGTGGTACCACGGATTGGCGTTCTGCCGTTCGTCCCTTTGTGGACGAACGGCTTTTATTGTGCAGTGCAAACGTACGGCAAACGGTCAACTACCATCTAGCGGAGGAATTTCATGAATAATTGTATAATTAACGGAAAAATATACCATTTGGAGCATAACGTGCGGGACAATCCGTCTGTACGTGCGGCGTTTTTCGCGTTGGCACAAAAAATCTTTAACCTAAACTTTGCGCCATGGTTTTCGGGCGGTTACTGGGGGGCGCGCTATCTCCCCTATACCTTGTTCGATGGAAAAAACGCTGTGTCCAATGTTTCCGTTAATCTGATGGATACCATCTTTGAAGGGCGCGCCCGGCGTTATATTCAGATTGGTACCGTGATGACCGACCCCGCGTACCGAAAGCGCGGGTTGTGCCGGTTTTTGATGGAGTTGGTTCTACAACAGTGGCGCGGCCAATGCGATGCCATTTACCTGTTCGCAAACGACAACGCGCGCGGCTTTTACCCAAAATTCGGTTTTTCTGCCGCAGAAGAATGGATGCATCGGCGTACAATCGTGCGGCGGGAAACACAGGTCCGCAGGCTTGATATGGACGACAGCGCCGATCTTGCGCTTTTCCTGCGGCTGTATGCCGAAGGCAACCCTTATTCCGCGTTCCCGATGCTGGATAACAGGGATTTGCTCATGTTTTACTGCGCGCAATCCCTGAAAAGGCAGGTCTTTTTCATCGAAGACTGCGGGGCGGCGGCCGTCGCAGAGCCAATGGATGGCGAATTGCTGTGCTACGACGTATATGGCAAAACAAAACGGCCGCTCAATGATATCCTTTCGGCTCTCCTGCCGCCCGGGCTGCATACAGCGGCGCTCGGATTCACGCCGGCGGATGGTGAAACCGACGATATTCAGCCGTATCATGAGGATGATACAACGCTCTTTATCCTTGGGGAAAGCCTGCCGGCAAAGCACCGGCTGATATTCCCGCTGCTGTCGCACACCTGAAAACCGGCGAACATCTGTAAAGATAAAACTGTTTACACATTCCATTTTAACGGAAGGATGAACTAGAAATGATCAACGCGCTGCAAACCATTCAGAAGCAGGCAGCCGAGGCGCTGGACTCAGCGGCCGATCTGCGGGCCATCGACGACCTGCGTGTGCGCTACCTCGGCAAAAAGGGCGAACTGACCGCTATCCTCAAACAGATGGGCAAACTCTCCGCTGAGGAACGCCCCAAGGTCGGACAGCTCGCCAACGAGGTGCGCGCCGCCATTGAACGGTTAATCGACGAACGCTCCGCCGCCGTGCGCGCCGCCCAGCTGGAACAACGCCTGATTGACGAAAAGCTCGATGTGACGCTGCCGGGGCGCGCCGCGCCGCTTGGCAAGGCGCATCCCTTGACAAAGGTACTCGACGAGGTCAAGGAAATCTTTCTCGGTATGGGCTTTTCGATTGCGGAAGGCCCGGAGGTCGAAACGGATTACTACAACTTTGAGGCGCTCAACATCCCCAAAAACCATCCGGCGCGCGACACGCAGGACACGTTTTACATCTCCGATAACGTCATTCTGCGCACACAGACGTCGCCTGTCCAGGTGCGCACGATGGAAAAGCAAAAGCCGCCCATCCGTGTCATTGCGCCGGGACGCGTCTACCGCTCCGATGCGGTCGATGCGACGCACTCGCCGCTGTTTCACCAGGTGGAAGGGCTTGTCGTCGACCGGGGGGTCACGATGGCCGACCTGAAGGGGACGTTGGAGCTGTTCGTCAAGCGCCTTTACGGCGATGAATCCGTCGTGCGTTTCCGCCCGCACCACTTCCCGTTCACCGAGCCGTCCGCCGAATTGGACGTGCAGTGCTTCGCCTGCCACGGAGAAGGCTGCCGGCTATGCAAGGGCGAGGGCTGGATCGAACTGCTCGGCTGCGGCATGGTGCACCCCAAGGTGCTCTCCATCTGCGGCATTGATCCCGAGGAATACAGCGGCTTCGCGTTCGGCATGGGCCTTGAGCGTATCGTCATGCGCCGCTACGGCATCGACGATCTGCGCCTGTTCTATGAAAACGATCTGCGTTTCCTAAACCAGTTCTGATTGCAAGGAGGCTGCATGCTATGAATTTATCAATGAAATGGCTCGCCGACTATGTGGATGTCGGCGGGATTACCGCCCACGAATTCGCCGAAGCGATGACCATGTCCGGTTCCAAGGTGGAAGGGTATGAGACGGAGGGCGCAAAGATCAAAAACGTCGTCGTCGGCAAGGTAACACAAATCGTCCGCCACCCGGATTCCGACCATATGTTTATCTGCCAAGTCGATGTTGGCACGGGCGCGCCCATCCAGATTGTCACCGGCGCTCAGAATGTGCGCGCCGGCGATTATGTCCCTGTCGCCATGCATGATTCCTGGCTGCCGGACGGCACACATATCAAAAAAGGCAAGCTGCGCGGCGTTGAATCGAACGGTATGCTCTGCTCGCTGGCCGAACTTGGTTTGACAACGCACGACTTCCCGTATGCGATCGAGGACGGCATCTTTATTTTACAAGAGCCTGATTTGACGCCCGGGCAGGATATCCAGTCGGCAATCGGGTTAAACGACACGTGCGTTGAGTTTGAAATCACCTCGAACCGGCCGGATTGTCTGTCTGTTACGGGGCTGGCGCGCGAAGCGGCCGTCACGTTCGATAAGCCGCTCAACATCAAAGCGCCCGTCGTCAAAGGCGCGGCCGGCGATATCCACAGCTATCTTTCCGTCGAGGTCACAGCCCCCGCGCTGTGCCCGCGCTACACGGCGCGCATGGTCAAAAATATCAAAATCGAACCGTCGCCTCGCTGGATGCGCGAGCGCCTGCGCGCCAGCGGCGTGCGTCCGATCAACAATATCGTCGATATCACAAACTATGTTATGCTGGAATACGGCCAGCCGATGCACGCGTTCGATTATAAGTATGTGGAAGGCGGCAAAATCGTTGTGCGCAACGCCAAGCCGGGTGAAACCATCATGACGCTCGACGGCGTCACGCGTACGCTGTCCCCTGAAATGCTCGTCATCGCCGACGTGTCCAAGCCCTCTGCGGTCGCGGGCGTCATGGGTGGCGAATACAGCGGCATCATGGACGATACAAATATGATCGTGTTCGAATCGGCCTGTTTCGACGGTCCGTCCGTGCGCACGACCGCCAAAAAGCTTGGTATGCGCACGGAGGCGTCCGGCCGCTTTGAAAAGCAGCTCGACCCCGCCACCACCATTCCGGCTGTCCAGCGCGCCTGCGAGCTTGTTGAGCTGCTTGGCGCGGGCGAGGTGATCGGCGGCATGATCGATGCCGACAACGCCTGTCATGAGCCGCGCCGTATCAAGCTTGAACCGGAGTGGAGCAACCAGTTCCTGGGGATCGAGGTCCCTGTCGGGGAGATGCGCCGCATCCTCACGCGCCTGGAATGCAAAATCGACGGCGACGATATCCTGCCGCCCTCCTTCCGCAGCGACCTGGAGCACAAGGCCGACATCGCCGAGGAAATCGCCCGCTTTTACGGCTATGACAAAATCCCGGTGACAGCCATCCGCGGCACAGCCGACGGCGGTTACACGGCCAAACAGAAATTTGAGCGCCTGATCAATCAGACGCTGCTCGCCCAAGGGCTTTACGAGGTCGCGACCTATTCCTTCATCAGCCCCAAATATTACGATAAAATCAACCTGCCGGCCAACAGCCCGCTGCGCGCCTGCGTCACCATCCAAAACCCGCTCGGCGAGGACACGAGCGTCATGCGCACCACAACCGTCCCGTCGATGCTCGAGGTGCTCGCGCGCAATTACAACAACCGCAACAAGGCCGCCGCGCTCTATGAGATCGGCACCGTCTATCTGCCGCAGGAGGGCCGAGAGCTGCCTGACGAGCGCCCGGTGATTACACTCGGACTTTATGGCGACGCATACGATTTCTTTGCGCTCAAAGGTATTGTTGAAACACTGCTGCGCGCGGCGGGTGTGGACGGCTGCGAATATGAATCCAGCGCGGAGGACGCCGCGTTCCATCCCGGCCGCTGCGCGCGGGTTCTGATCGGCGGCAAATGCGCCGGTATGATCGGCGAGGTCCATCCGGCTGTCTGTGAAAATTATCAGATTGGCACACGCGCCTACATTGCTTATCTGGACGAAACCGTCCTGTTTGAAAATGTCGCGCCCGAGCGCGGTTACAGCCCGCTGCCGCGTTTTCCTGCTGCGACGCGCGATTTGGCGTTAATCTGCGACGACGCGCTGCCGGTCGCTGCGCTTGAGAAGGCGATCCGTTCTGCCGTCGGCAGCACGCTTGAGGAATTGACGCTGTTTGATGTCTACCGTGGCGCGCAGGTCGCCGATGGCAAAAAGAGCGTCGCTTATTCGCTGACGATGCGCGCGGCCGACCGCACACTCACCGACGAGGAGTCCGATGCCGCTGTAAAGCGCGCGCTCAAGGCGCTCAGAACCATCGGTGCAGAGCTGCGCAGTTAAGGCTTATTGATATATGCAACCGAAGCGGCCGCGCAAAAGCGCGGCCGCTCTTTTTACTTTACGCACCTGTCAAATATCCCAAAGAATATTTGCGCCGACAGCCCCATACAATAGCATAGATACTTTCTCAGAGCTTTTTCAATTCTGAATGATGCAGTCGGTAAATGATTGGGATTGCCGCATGTCGTTGATTTTTATGTACAATACATTTTATATGTTAAAAAATCCAAAAAGAGGAATTTTTATTTTTTAAACAGCCTCCAAGTTTTATACACTTGCCATCCGGCGAAATATGTTGTAAAATGGGGAACATAAGGACAGGGATTAACGAGCCTGTTTCTGTGTATTTTTAACTTGCCCAAACGAGGTGAAAGCCATGCACGAGCCAACCATATCTTTCTCGATTCATGAGGATAAAGAGCAGCAGATGAAGGCCATTCTAACCGAGGTGTATGACGCGCTTCGTCAAAAGGGGTATAATCCCATTAATCAAATCGTCGGCTATATTCTGTCGGAGGATCCGACCTATATCACTACGCACAACAATGCGCGCAGTCTGATTCGGAAAATCGACCGCGACGAGCTGCTGCAAATGCTGGTCAAGAGCTATCTGAACGATTAATGCCTGTCTGTATCGTCTGTGTGGCGTGATTTGCGCGCCGCACAGATGGATGCGGACGGTATACAAGCAGTCTCCGCTTATGGCGGAGGCTTTTGTCTATGGAGGGCTTACATGTCTCAGACCGTATTGATCACCGGCGCATCACGCGGAATCGGCAGGGCGTGCGCTGCGGCTTTTGCACGCAAAGGCTACGGCGTTGCGGCCTGTTATCATCAAAATGAAGCGGCCGCACGTTCACTCCTGGACGAGCTGTCCGCCGCCGGCTGCGACGCGGCGCTCTTTCGCGCTGACCTGTCGGCCGAAGCGCAGGCAGTCCGAACGGCGGCGCAGGCGCTGGAACGCTTTGGGCATATCGACGTGGTGATTAATAACGCCGGCATCGCACAGCAAAAACTGCTTTGCGATATCACGGCGGAGGACTGGGCACGTATGCTTGGCGTCAACGTCACAGGCATGTTTTATATCTGCCGTGCCCTTCTGCCGCAAATGATCCGCAGAAAGTATGGACGAATTGTCAACGTTTCCTCGATCTGGGGAATTTCCGGCGCGTCATGCGAGGTTCATTATTCCGCATCCAAAGCGGCGGTGATCGGCTTTACAAAGGCGCTCGCCAAAGAGGTTGGCCCTTCCGGGATCACGGTCAACTGTATCGCGCCGGGTGTGATCGACACGGACATGAACGCACAGCTTGATCCAGAGTCGCTCGAGGCCCTGCGGCTGGAAACGCCCCTTGGTACGCTCGGAACGCCGGAGGATGTCGCGCGGCTCGCGCTGTTTTTAGCGTCCGAGGGCGCTGGCTTCATCACCGGGCAGGTCATTGCGGCCGACGGCGGATTCCTTTAACTTATCAGCCTGCAGCAGTCATATACTGTTATCAAACGGCCACCGACCGGTTATCAAACACAGACTTAAATTAAGGAGGCTTCTCCCGTGTTTAACAAAAAGTCCTTCGGCGAACGGCTCAATGCATTACGTATGGCGGAGGGTAAAACCGTTGAGGAGGTTGCGCAGGCCATCGGCCTGACTGCACAGAATGTCAAAGAGCTTGAAACAGGCGGCATCAGCGCCTCATTCGATTTCCTTGTAAAGCTTTCTGCTTATTTCAATGTCTCCACCGATTTTCTGCTTGGCCTGACCGATATCCCGCACATCGAGCAGGGCGCGGCCGACTGAACATATGCGGATAGATTCATGTATAAAAGCGGCTCCCACACCAGCTTTGGCTGGCGCGGGAGCCGCTTTATTAAATGGCGCCGCTTTGATTTCAATCTCTCAAAAACGACGCCTCGCGTGCGTATCGCTGCATCGTCCCGATCTCCTCGCCGGTAAAACCGAGGTGTGTTTTTAAAAGCGCAATCTCGCGCGGCAGATCGATATTGGATACCGTCATGTTGTCAGAGTTGACCGTTACGCGTACCCCTGCGTCAAACAGCGCGCGAATCGGATGCTGCTCCAGGCTGACGGCGCCCTTTGTCTGAACATTGCTTGTCGGGCACACCTCGAGCGTCACGCCTGCTTCTGCAAGCTGGCGGACAAGCGCCGGATCCCCGGCGGCTGTTATCCCATGGCCGATGCGCTTTGTCCCGAAGGAAAGCGCCTGCCGGATACTTTCCGGCCCGGCGGCCTCCCCGGCATGGATCGTCATCGGGATCTGCTGCGCGCGGGCCTGTTCAAACAGTCCGGCGTAATCGGATGTCGGAAACAACGCCTCCGCGCCGGCCAGATCAATGGCGCACACAACCCCGCCGGGCAGATGCTTCCTGACGAGCCGCAGCGTTTCCTCATTGGCGGCCATATTGCCGCTTCCGCGCATACAGCACAAGATCAACCCGCAGCGAAAAGCGGGATACGTTTCCATCGCGCGGCGCGCCCCGGCGACAGCCGCGCACACGGCGTCGTCCTGCGTCATGCCATCGCTTGTTGAAAACTGCGGCGCAAAACGGATTTCCGCCCGGTCGACGCCGAGCCGCCAGAGGTCCTCCGACAGTTCGAATACGGCGCGCTCCAGCGCGTCCGGCGTCTGGAGCACGGCAAGCGGCAGATCGAACCGTTTTAAATAATCCGTCAGCGACGGGCAGTCCGCCGGTACCTCGAGATACGCGCGCAGAGCCTTTGCATCCGCGGCGGGCAGCGCGATGCTCTGGTGCGACGCCAGCTCGAAGATGGTCTGCGGCCGCATGGAACCGTCGAGATGAAGATGCAGTTCTGTCATGGCTATATCCTCCTGTCTTTACACAAAAGCCCGATAACGAGTCAATCGTTACCGGGCCTTTTTCAGTTTACTTGCCGGAAAGCTGGCGCTCCAGCCAGATCGACGCGATATTAAGCGCGTCGTACAAATTTGATTTCTCTGTCTTTTTCACAACGCGATCCCGCGGCCGCAGCTCGTCGTCCGTCGACCAGATCTGCACGGAAACCTTGCTCGGAAGCTGTTCGCCCTCAAACGGCGCCTCCGCCAGGATCTGTAGCATCGCAACATATTTGTCGCCCATGTCACCGTAATAGATTGTATTCCCACTGCGCACAAGCGGACGGCCCTTATATGTCAGCGCGCCAGCCTTCGTCACCTTTTTTTCCAAACCTTCATCACTCGCAATCTATCAAAATCAATCATTTCCCACCTAATTATATCATACCATAAACAAGGCTGCCTGTAAAGCGCGGCATCATTTCAATTCCGCAACGGTGACGCCGGACTCCCCTTCGCCGAACGTACCAAGGCGGAACGATTTCACACTGCGATGCTTTTTCAAACGCTGCTGCACTGCGGCGCGCAGCGCGCCGGTACCCTTGCCATGGATAATTGTGACGGTCGGCACATTCGACAGCACGCTCGCATCGATAAAGCGGTCAAGCTCCATCAGCGCCTCGTCGGTCGTCATCCCGCGCAGGTCCACCTCCGTTTTCACGTCGCGCGAGGCTTTCGACGATACGCCGCGCGTCGAGACGCCGGCGCCGCCGACCGTCACGTGCCTGTCCTTTGTATCGACAAGGCGCAGCTCCGACTGATGCACCTTCGTCTTGATAATCCCGGCCTGCACCTGTACAAACCCCTGCCCATCGGGCGCGGACAGGACCGTCCCTTCGCGTCCAAGCGATACAAGGCGCACCGTGTCGCCGCGTTTGAGCGGGCGCTCGGGCGTGTACTGTTCGATATTTTTGCGCGTCACCGGATCGGCCAAGTCGTGCAAACGGCGCATATTCGCTTTGAAGGCAGATTTGGCCTGCGCAGCGCGCTCTGCAAAGCCGGCGCTGTCCTTCTGCCTGCGCAGTTCGTCAAGCTCGTCAAGCAGCTTTTGCGCCTGCATCCCGGCCTGCTCCACAATCCCGCGCGCCTGCACGCGCGCGCGTTCGATCTCACGCTCGCGCTCCTGCTCCATCGCCCTGCGCAGCGCGTCGGCCTCGTCGCGCTCGCGCTGCGCGCCGGCGCGCTGACTTTCGGCCTGCACGCGCGCGCGCTCCAATTCCTGGCGCGTCTGCTCAAGCTGCGAGACGACTTCCTCAAAGCGCAGGTTTTCTCCGGAAACATGCGCCCGCGCCGCTTCGATCACACCGGCCGGCAGTCCGAGGCGCTCACAGATGGCAAACGCGTTCGAACGCCCCGGCACGCCGATCAGAAGCCGGTAGGTCGGCCGCAGCGTTGCAACATCGAATTCGCAGCTTGCGTTTTCAACGCCGGGCGTATTGAGCGCATACATTTTGATCTCGGCGTAATGCGTCGTGGCCACAACCTTCGCGCCCTGGGCGCGCAGACGCTCGATAATGGCGACGGCAAGCGCCGCGCCCTCCACCGGATCGGTGCCCGCGCCAAGCTCGTCGAGCAGCACGAGCGAACGGCCGTCAGCCTCATCCAGAATTCGGATGATATTCGTCATATGCGCCGAAAAGGTGGATAGGCTCTGTTCGATGCTCTGTTCATCGCCGATATCGACCAAAAGCTTTTCAAAAACAGGCACCGTGCTCCCGTCGGCCGCGGGGAGCATCAGGCCGCACTGCGCCATCGCCGACAGCAAACCGAGCGTTTTAATCGCAACGGTCTTGCCTCCGGTGTTCGGCCCAGTGACAACAAGCGTGTCAAAATCACCGCCGAGCCGCAGGTCAATCGGCACGACACGATCCGCGGGCAGCAGCGGATGGCGCGCCCGCTTCAGCTCTGCAGCGCCCGTTTCGCTGATCGCCGGTTCGGTCGCGCGCATCTCGTCGGCCAGACGGCTTTTTGCAAAATAAAGATCAAGCTCGACGATCGCTTCATAGCTGCCGCCGATGCTGTCGGCGCACGCGCCGACCTGCGCGGAAAGTTCGCGCAGGATGCGGTCGATCTCCGCCTGTTCCTGCCCTTGCAGAATCCGGATTTCATTGTTTGCCTCGACAACGCCCATCGGCTCGATGAATACCGTCGCGCCCGAGCCGGACGTATCGTGCACCAATCCCTTGATCTCGTTGCGGTATTCCTGCCGCACCGGCACAACAAAGCGGCCGTCGCGCTGCGTGATGATGTTTTCCTGCAAATATTTCTGATAGGTCGCCGAACGCACCAGCCGGTCGAGCACCTCGCGCGCCTTTGCGCCGGCGCTCCGGATTTTACGGCGGATATCGCCAAGCGCGGGGCTGGCCGCGTCGGCAATTTCATCCTCCGTTACGATCGCCGTCGATATGGCGCGCTGCAATGACGGCAGCGCCACAACGCAGTCGAGCAAAAATTCCAGGCTTGTCGGATCGCCCTCAAGCTGGCTGCGCCAGCGTTCGATCGTCTCAATTGCACGCAGCACGCGCGCCACGTCGAGCAGTTCGCGCGGCGACAGGCGCGCCCCGACCGCCGCGCGTTTGAGCGCGGCGGAACAATTTGTCACGCCGCCGATCGACGGCGTGGAGTAACGGTTCGTCAATGTGTTCGCATCGACCGTGCGCCGCATCAGCTCGCGCACATCGCGGATGTCGCGCGCCGGTTCGATCGCAAGCGCCAGCGCGCGGCTGTCCTCGCACGAACAATGGCGCGCCAAGCGCATAAGCACCTTATCCAATTCAATTGCTTTACAATATTTATCCATTTTCCGTCCCCTGTAACGGCCTGTGCCGCCTGAAAGATTCTGTTTGGCAAAACAGGCCCTAATCCTTGATCGTCAGGTAAAAATCGAGCGTTGGGAAGCGTTTGTCGAGCTGGACCTGGACATAATACTGTGTGACCTCCCCCAGATATACAAGCTGCTCCTGCGGCAGCGTAAAGGCGAACAGCCGTTCAAACGGCGCATACAGGATATGCCGCATCGCGGCCAGCACGCCGGCGGAAAGGCGCATCCGCGGCTGGTCCGGCGGCGCATCGGCGATACACTCCCCGCAGGCAAGCTCGCCCGTCAGCGGCAGAAAATATATCAGCTCCGATTCAAAGCAGCCGCAGCCGCGGCATGCGACAAGGTTGGGCATATAGCCAGCCATCGTCAAAAGCCGCAGTTCGTACAGCGGTTTGATAAACGCACAGGCACGTTTATCCCGGTCGAGCATATAAAGAGAATTGAGCAGCAAACGCAGGTACTCCCCTGCGCTCTCGCCGCGCGGAGCCGTTTCAGCCGTCAATTCACACAGGTACGACGCCAAAGACAGCTTGCACACGTCGCCGCGCACGCCCATGAACACGCCTTCCAGATCGGCGCGGTCGACGCTGTACCGTTCTTTGTTTGAAAACAACACAAAACACGAGTAGCTGAGAAGCTCGGTCGGAACGCGCAGCGTTCCTCGCGGCTTCTTAGCGCCTCGTGCGTAGGCGGATATGACGCCGCGCTCCTTTGTCAGGAGCGTCAGCACGCAGTCAAATTCGTCAACCGATCGTGCCCGCAGGACGATCGCCTCGGTTGTGATATGCACCGTTTTCCCCCGCGGCCGCGGCGTTTTTCGCCGCAGTTGCCTGCGCCTGCCGCTTTACACCGACATAACGCATGTAATCCTCGATTTTTCCGGACTGTAAAAATGTATTAAACGCCATCGCCTCGTCGGGTTTCAACACCGCCACCTCCAAAAATGTTGTGTGGTTGTATTGTTCCCCGCATCCTGCCGCTTATCGTAGGGAAAGCTTTGCTCCCCTTCCACTATTTTACCACTTGACAGCGTTTTCAAGTCCTGCCCGCCTGCAGCGCGTCGCTTTTGAAAAGCAGCGGCGCAGGGCAGACGGTCAATTGTATCCGAATGAGCGGATGATATTTTCCCGGTTGCGCCAGTCCTCGCGCACCTTGACCCAACATTGCAGGTTAACGCGGCAGCCGAGAAAATGCTCGATATCCTGCCGCGCCTGGGACGCGATCTTTTTTAACATCGCACCGCCGCGGCCGATGATCATACCCTTGTGGCTTTCGCGCTCGCAGTAAATCTGCACCTGGATATCCATAACATCCTTGTCCGCGCGCTCCTTCATCGACTCGACCGACACGGCCGTGCCGTGCGGCACCTCGTCAAACAGGCTCCTCAGCAGTTTTTCGCGCACGATTTCCGCCACAATTACGCGTTCGGGCTGATCGGTCAGCGTGTCCGCGTCGAAGAAAAACGGCGACAAAGCTGCAAAACGCCTCAGCTCGGACAGCACATTGCCGACGCCGTCGCCATGCAGCGCCGAAACCGGAATAACCGCCTCAAACGCATACGCCCGCATGAACAGGGCGATTTGCGCCATCAGCTTCTCCTTTTCGGCCAGCGTATCGATTTTGTTGATGACAAGCACCGCCGGGATACGCTGCGCCGTAAAGGAATCGATCAGGCTCTGCTCGGCCTTCTGAATCACATCGCCAGGCTCCACGACAAGAACGGCGACGTCGACGTCGGCCACGCTGTCGCCCACCTGCCTGACCATATATTCCGACAGTTTTGTCCTCGGCTTATGCAGTCCGGGCGTATCGATAAACACAAGCTGCGTATCACCATCCGTCAGTACGCCCGTAATGCGCGTGCGCGTTGTCTGCGGCTTGCTCGAAACGATGGCCACCTTTTCGCCGACCAGAGCGTTGAGCAGGCTTGATTTTCCAACGTTCGGCCGGCCGACAATGGCGACAAAGGCCGATTTTGTCTCAAATTGCGGTTGTGTTTCTTTCATAAATTCTCCTTATTACAGTCCCCCCGCGAAAATCCAAAAACAAACCATCCGGCAACCAGCGCCGAAGCGGCCAACGCCAAAAAACGTGCGGGCGAAGCAAGCGTATCGAGCAGCAGCGTCATCAGCGCGCGCGGCTGCCAGAGCAGCACGGCCCCCACGCCGGCAGCCGATGCCGCGAACACAAGCACCGCGCCCGCAGCCGTATCCTTGGCGATTTTAGCCAGCGGACGGCGCTGCGGCGAAACAAGATCGACAAGCGCCTCGGCCGCGGTGTTGACCAGCTCGAGCGCAAGCACGCCGCCGATGGTCAAAAACAGCAAGGCAAGGCGCGCGCCCGTGATATGCAGATACGCCGCGAGCGCCAGAACGTACGCCGCGGCGACAAGATGGATGCGGAAATTGCGTTCCCGGCGGATGCAGTGCCCAATCCCGCATAGCGCATATCCAAAACTGCGCCCAAGCGCGGCTATTTTATTTAACATCTTCCGGCAAAACGTAGCTGCCGTCGCGCTCAAGTCCCAGACTTGCCAGCACGCTTTCCTCTTTTTCGCGCATACGCACCATTTCCAGCCCGCCCGCCTCATGGTCGTAACCGAGCAGATGCAGCATGGAATGAACCGTTAAAAAGCCGATTTCGCGCTGAAGCGAATGGCCGTACATACGCGCCTGTTCCACAGCCTTCTCAACCGAAATCACAATATCTCCAAGCTGAAGCGCACCCGTCTCCATGTTGCGGTCATATTTGCCGCCGGAGCCCAGCGGGAACGATAAAACATCCGTCGGCGCATCCTTCTGCCTGTATTCGGCATTGAGCTGGCGGATCTGTTCGTTGTTGACAAAGCTGACGCTGATCTCCGCGCTCTCATGGAAATTCTCCGCAACCAGCACCGCATGGCAGCAGCGCCGGATCAGCAGACGAATGCCACTCGGTATTTTAACATCCTTTTGCCTGTTGGAAATCAGGACCTTTACACGTTCCGTCATCTGTTGCGTTTACCCTCCTCATAATAACGCTCATACGCCTTAATAATCGCCTGTACAAGCCGGTGGCGCACAACATCCTTTTCCGTAAAATGCAGGATGCCGATGTCGCCGACGTTTTTAAGCACCTTGATGGCCTCCAAAAGCCCCGACCGTTTTGTATCCGGCAGATCAATCTGCGTTACATCGCCTGTGATAATCGCCTTGGAATTAAAACCAAGGCGCGTGAGAAACATTTTCATCTGCTCTGGCGTCGTGTTCTGCGCCTCGTCAAGGATGATAAAGCTGTCGTCAAGCGTGCGGCCGCGCATATAGGCGAGCGGCGCGACCTCGATGTTTTGCCGCTCGACATACTTTTGAAAATTTTCCGCGCCGAGCATATCGAACAGCGCGTCGTACAGCGGACGCAGATATGGGTCGACCTTGTTCTGCAAATCGCCCGGCAAGAATCCAAGCTTTTCTCCGGCCTCCACAGCCGGCCTTGTCAGAATGATGCGGTTGATCTCATGCGCTCGGAACGCGCGCACCGCCATCGCGACGGCAAGATAGGTTTTGCCTGTTCCGGCCGGACCGACGCCGATTGTAATCGTATTGGAACGGATCATCTCAATATATTTTTTCTGCCCGAGCGTCTTTGCCTTGACAGGCTTGCCCGTCGTTGTGATGCACACAACGTCGTCGGCGAGCGAAGCGACCTTGTCCTCGCGCCCCTCGCTGACCATCGCCATCACATAGCGCACATTCTGATCGCTGAGTGTTTCGCCCTTGTTAATAAGCGAAAGCAGGCCCGTGATCGTTCGCACGGCAAGCGAGACGCCCTGCTCGTCGCCAAAGACCTTGATCTCTGTACCGCGGCAGGTGACAGTCACACCATACTCCTGTTCGATCAGCCGGACATTTTCGTCAAAGCTGCCGAACAGAGCGAGCGCATGCTCCATCCGGTCTATATTTACCAGTTGCTCTATCATGTTTTTTCATTCGTCCCCTTGCCTGGGGCTTGCTTAAAAATAGAGAAATAACCAAATTTTTCGCAAACAGCCCCTAGTCCGTTTCCTGCTCTTAACAACACCCAATACCCCGCGTATAGTATAGCAAATTGATTGGCAAATAACAAGCAGTTTCACCAGTTATTTGTGAATATTTTGTGAAATTTCTCCAGTTTTTAAACTATTGAAACCATCTTGATTGGTCCTCAGACGGCAAAGCGCCGGCGGTCAGTAACCGCCGGCGCGCGCTGGTTTTTTCTCATCTTTTTCCTGGCTGTATTGTGTGACCGGTATCTCGACCTGCCGCGCTATGTCCATTTCCACAATATAATCGCCGCGCAGCACAAGCTCGCCGTTTTCCACCGATGCGGATACGTCGCGCTTTTTCACAGCGTCCTGATCCCACGTCTCGCGCTCCAACGCCTCAAGCTGGCGCTGTGCGAGGCGCAGAGCCGCTTGCTGCCCGAGCTGTTCCTTCTGTAATTCATAAAAAATGTATGTTTCGCGTGTCACGCAAAACGGCAGATCGATCGGCCCAGCTTTTGGCTGGCTCGTCACGCGCTCCAGCTTGTAATCGCCCTCCAGCCCGCTGTAGATAAACAGCGGCAGGCGCACGCCGGCAAGCTCCAGATAACGGCGTTTCACAATACGGCCCGTCGGCACAGGCTCCTCGAGCACAAGCGGAACGCGTGCCTCAAGCGTCTGCGGCACGCGCGCGAACACGCGCGCGTTAGCGCGCAAAAGATGCGTCATACCCCAGCGATCCTCAATGATGCCGCTGACAATGATATCGCCTGTATGCACAGCGTCGCCTATTTTGGCGGCGGCGCGGCCATCTGTGACCTCCATGCGCACAATCTGGCCATCGGCTGCGGCCACGACATTGGCCGGGACATTCGTATCAATTTTCGGCGGCGGGTCGGTGCGTTCATGAACGAGCAGCGTCGCCGTCGTTCCCTGTATGTTGAGCGCCGCCCAGGCAAGCCCATCGACTGCGACTGGCAGCGCACGCGCGATCTCACGCTCGTCAATCGCACCCTTGCGCGTACCGCGGCGCACGCCCATTTCCTCGAGCGCCTGATACAACACCTGTGAATCGATGCGCTCATTTCCCTCAATGCGCACCACCCACACAAACTGCTGTGAAATGATTAAGAACAAAATACAGATCAGCACGCCGGCCGCGATACCGGTGCGCCGGCGGTATCGGTACAGCAGAAACGGCAAGCCATATCGCCTGCCAACGCGAGCCGTCACACCGGCCTTACGTGCATATGGATGCAAGCGCCGGTATCCGCGCGCCGTTGTAAAGCCTGTGAACCCGTTTTCCGTACGGCGGCATCCCCAGAGGACAATATGATGATGCGCGCACAGGCTCATCAGCCGCTCCACAGAACCGGACCGCGCCGAAAAACAAACATAACCGCGCAGCCAGCGCAGCAGTCTTACAAACAGCAAACTCCCGCCCCCCTGAAATGCTTCATACTGTTTTTTCTCTACTGCGAAAACTCAATGGACGTGAAAAATCCCGTGACCGTGACCCGGTCGCCGCTCATGCATTTGAGCGATAGACCGCGCCCGGTAAACTTGAGGATCAGCTTGCCTGTGTTCAGACGGATCACATCGTCGTTATATTCCAATACATTCTGGCAATGCTCGATTGCCGCTTCCCGGTTGCCAAGCAGCTCCACCTGCGCAAGCCCACCGGCTACATCGACGGGTATCTCCAGCGAACGCGACACAACCTCGGCGATTGTACCGCGCCGCGGCTTCGATTTTCTGTGTCCAAACACAGGCTTTCCCCCTGTTCCCCATCCCGCCACATGGCGGGATATAAAATTCGGTATCATTCTTTTCACCGTTCGTTACATACATATTAACGGACCGGCCATTTTATGTAATAAGGGGTTGCGGTATATGAGGCGAAGCCATTTTCTTGGGGCGGGCGCCGCTGCGGCGGCCGCCATATGCCTGCTGTGGAAAACGCAGGAGGTCGCCGCGGGCGTCCGGGCGGGACTTGAAAACTGCGCGGGCGTATTGATCCCATCACTGTTCCCATTTATGATTCTCGCAGGACTGATCACGTCAACAGGCGCGGGCAGCGCGCTTTCGCGCTCTGTATCTGTATTTTCACGCCGCGTGCTCAACATGCCGGAAAACATGGGGACCGTGCTTCTGATGAGCTTTTTGGGCGGATTTCCAGTTGGGGCGCGTATGCTTTCCGACATGCTGGCGCGCGGCGAAACCGACAGGGATACCGCATCGCGCGCGCTCTGCTGCTGTGTCAACGCGGGGCCGTCCTTTCTTATTTCGGCAGTCGGCGCCGGACTTCTGCACAGCCGGACCGCAGGGCTTCTGCTGCTCGCCGCACAGCTTCTCAGCGCCTTTATTGTCGGCGCGTTTGTTTTTTCAGGCGCTCATGCGGGCCGGCCGGCAGCCGGTCCGCATCACCGTTTTCCCTCCGAACACGGAGCCTTTGTAGCAGCGGTGCGCAGCGCGAGCGCCTCCATGCTGTCTGTCTGCGCGTTTGTCGTCGCATTTGCAGCCATCACAGCGTTGCTTTCTGCGGTCGGCGCGGTCGGTGTGCTGGCTCAATCGCTTGGCGCACTGTTTCCGGCGCTCGGCGCGCCGTTTTTTTCCGCCGTGCTCTCCGGGGCGCTGGAGGTCACAAACGGCTGTATCCAGGCAAGCGCGCTTGGCGGACGCGCCGGATTTACGCTCTGCGCATTTCTCACCTCCTTCTCCTCTCTAAGCATCATGTTCCAGGTGCGCGCCTGTTTTTCCCAGGAAAACCTTCCGCGTTTCGGGCCGTTTTACCGCTCGCGGCTGGCGCACGGCGCGATCACCGCTTTGCTGGCCAATTTGTTCTATCAGCTTCTTCCAGCGCAAACGCTCTCTGTAATGGCTGCGGGCAGCGCGCGTGCAGCAGCGGTCCCAGATACGCCGAACCGGCTGGTTACGGCGCTCTGCCTGATCTGTATGTGTGCCATTCTGCTGCCGGATGGACCGCGTAAAAGGATCCGTATGACAGAATAACCCGACTGTTAAAGATTTGTATATGGAAATAAGGCGTCGAATCCTGTATAATAAGACAATGCTGAATTGTACCGGGAGAATTCGAAACAAGAACAAGCAAAAATTTCATTCGATCTCCAGCCGGTCGATTCCACACTTTGTAAGTTATTTGAAGGGAGGGAGCGCCATGCGCCGCTCACAGCTTTTCTCCAATGAGATACCGCCGGCCTGCCAATACTGTAAATATGGGTTTATCACACGCTCGGGCGAAACCGTGCTGTGCGAAAAGCGCGGCGTCACTGCGCCGCATGCCTCTTGCCGGAAATATCGCTATGCGCCGCTAAAGCGCGTGCCCAAACGGCCTAATGCGCTGCCGGTTTTTGATCCATCCGATTTTAAATTGTAATTGAGGAACAGATTCATGAAGCACGAGACAAAACGAACCATCCTGCGCACCCTGCTGGCGTCCCTGGCGATCGTCGCGGCCACCTGCGCCGTTTTGTATGCCAGCGACCTGTTGACCTCCCCTATTTCTTCCAAAACGCCGCCCGCCGGCATTCCCGCCGCCGGAGAGCAATTGCACGCGCTGATTGTCCGCACACGCGGCAACGCCGACTTTCCATCCGCGCCCGGACTCTCCGCGAAGCAGCAGCGCGCGCAGCTCGATGAAATCGCCGCGTTTGCCGGGGAATACGGTTACAACGCTGTGTTCTTTGAAGCCGTTCCATCCTGTGACGCGCTATATCGCTCATCAATCCTGCCTTCCAGCGCCTATTGGATGGGGGAACAGGGTGCGTTCGCATTTTTTGACCCGCTCGATTACCTTGTGAATGTGTGCAAGGAATCCGGCATCCAAGTCTATGCGATGATCGATCCGTTCGCCGTGTCAGCCGAGGATCTTGCTGAGTCCTCGCCCGCATCAAAAAATCCGGAGTGGATAGCGGCAGACGGTAGGTTCAATCCCACAGAGCTGGGCGTTCAGCAGCTTGCCGGCTCTGTGGCCGCCGAGCTTGCCACCCGCTATGACATCGCGGGTATCGTGCTGGAAGGCGTGGAGCCGGCCGGTTTTGCCGCTGTTGACAACTATATGGCCGCGCTTTCCGAAACGGCCGCGCAGGTGCGCAGCGCCCTGCGTCTAAAGGAGGGCCAACGCCTAGGCATGCTGCTCCCGTCAAGCGCGTCCCCGAGCGCGGCCGCGCTTGCGGAAAGCGGCGCGCTTGATTTTGCCGTCCCGGATTTGGCCGGACTGACCGAACAGGAGTTACCCAGCGTGCTGGCGGTCTGGCAGACCTCCGGCGTCCCATACTATCCGCTGTATATCGCGAGCGACGACACGGCCTTTACCCACCTGGCGGACGCGATTCTCTATCAGGAGCGCACGTCCGGCAGCGGCCTGGTTGTCAGCAGCTTTTCCGCGCTGCACACCGATTCACGCGCCGCCGCTTATTCCCTGGCTGCATCGTTTGCACAGACTGAGCAGGCGAATATGCCCGATCTTACCTACAGCACAGAATTTGCTGTGACGCGTCCGACAGAAACGCTGACTGTCGGTTCGGATTGGGAAAGCTACTTCATCACTGGCACGTCCGACCCAAGCCTGCCAGTATTCTACAACGGCGCTGAGATCGCCCGTTCTCCCTCCGGACTGTGGGGCGTGCTGGTCAATGTGCCATACGGTACGAACACCTATACCTTTACGCAGGGCGGCGTCAACAAGACGGCTACCATTGTACGCAACCAGCCGTCTGCATCTGCGGCCATCAGCGCCATTGTGAAAAGCTCCGTCTACCCGTCGAATGCCGAAGCCGTGCTCCCCGGACAATCACTCAAGCTCTCGTGTACCGCGCCGGGCGGCGGAACCGTTACCGCGTCGGTTGGCGGGCTGGCCGCGACGCTTGAGCCGGTTGCACAGGCGGCGGACGGCGTCGCTGTCACCTATCAGGCAACCATCGACGTTTCTTCGCTCGCACAGGACGGCGAGGTCAAAAATATCGGGCCGGTCACATATACGCTTGAATATGGCGGCGTCAATTCCGAGCAGCAATCTGCCGGCGATGTCTACGCCTGTGGAAACGGCGCACGCCCTGTTGCAGTTATGAAAACGTTCATTGTACCGGTCAATGCCAACGCTGCCGACGACGGCGAATATGCAACCATCCTCAAGGAGGACTGCGTCGATTATATCACGGAGAATGCCGGCGGATATTATCATCTATCATCGGGCGGCTATGTGCTCAAGGGCGCGGTCGATATCCTGGAAGGCTCCCAGACAGCGGAAACAAACGCTTCCTCGCTTTCGCTGGAACAAACGGATAAAGGGGAAAAACTTACAATCCGCGGAACTGCCCGCCCTGCGTTTGACGGCGCAATGGACGATGACAGCGTTACAATCCGTCTGTATAATGTCACCGGTTTTGAAAACCTGAGCACAGCCGCGCTTGAGAGCAAGCTGTGTTCATCGATTGAAAGCAGTACGGAGCAGAACACGGTGACGCTCACATTCCATTTAAACGAAGGCGTGCGGTTGCTCGGCTGGGACGTTCGTTTCAATGACAACGACACCGTGATTTATCTCAAGCAGCGGCCGACGCTTGACCGCGCTTCGGCAAAGCCGCTTTCCGGCATCACGGTTGTGCTTGATCCAGGCCACGGCGGCGACGACCCCGGCGCCGCCGGCGTTCCCGGCCAAAACGGACCATTTGAAAATATCTTGAATCTGGCGGACTCCTACGCCATAGAAAGCCGTTTGACGGCACTTGGCGCAAAGGTGCATGTCCTGCACAACAATGAAAATATGACGCTCAACGAACGCGTCGAACTGGCGGAACAGTTTGACGCCGATATGTTTATTTCAAGCCACCACAATTCTCTCTCCGAAACGGTTGATTCCAATGAAGTTTCCGGTATTGAGGTCTACTATTATAACGACCAGTCGGAGCTGCTCGCTGAAAAGATCGGCTGGAGCCTCGCGGAGGATACGGGCCGCAAACTGCGGTTTACCGAACAATCGTGGTACCGCGTTACGATGATGACCGGTTGTCCGGCGGTGCTTGTTGAATCAGGCTATATCTGCAACCCCACGGAGTATGAGGAAATCGCAGATGAATATGCCATGTTTAAATATGGCAACGCCGTCGCCGACGCTGTGCTCCAGTACTTCGCAGCGTAATACAAACGTCCAAGCGCGGTGAAAGCCCGCGGCCGTGGGAACACGGCCGCGGGCTTTCTGTATGGTAGGTGGTGGCTGTTGTATCTCAGCCAAAACCGATAAATCCGGTTTTAGCTTAGGCTTGAACCCACACGTCCGGATCAGCCGATACCGCCAAAGACAATGCCGGCGACAAATACGGCCATCGTTAACAAACAGAAACAATATTTATACAACGGGTAGTACCAGGAGCCAATCGGCTTGCTGCGACCTTTGGACACGGCGCTTTCCACAGCCTTGCGCCCCCATACCCAAGCGAACATGATGCCGGCAAGTCCCGCCCCCAGAGGACAGATATAGATGGAGACGAAATCCATCCACTGAGAAACGATGCCCTGAATAACCATAGCCACGACGATGCCCACGACGCCGATGGAAATAACGGCCTTGGCACGGCTGAACTTCAGGTTATCCTGCAAAGTCGCAATGGGGGCTTCGAACAGGTTGACCAGTGAGGTCAGGCCCGCAAAAAGGACTGCCACAAAGAACACAATCATGACGATATGGCCGCCGGGCATATTGGAAAACAGATGCGGCAAAGAGATAAACATGAGGCCCGGGCCTCCGCTGGTAAGCTCCGCGCCCGTGGTGGCCATCGCAGGGATGATAACCAGAGCAGCCAGCATGGCCGCGCAGGTATCAAAGATAGCCGTTATAATGGCAGAGCTTACTACATCCTCATCGTCGGACAGGTATGAACCATAGATGACAGTACCATTGCCGGCCAGGGACAGAGAGAAGAAGGATTGACCCAGGGCGTATACATACATCATGGGGTCCTTGAACACCTCCGGATCAATGGTGAACATCCACCGATAACCGTCGGCTGCTCCAGGCTGAACAGCCACATAAATCGCAAGCCCGATAAACATCACATAAAACAGGGGGATCATGATTTTATTGGCCTTTTCAATACCGCTGGCAATGCCAAGTGTCATAATTCCAAATGTGACCACCAAGGCGACGATGAGCCAGACGTTATTGCCGAAGCTGCTTGAAACCGCACCAAAAGCGGCACCAAAGCCATCCACATCGGTAGGCGCCAGAGTGGAGCCGGTGAAACTGCCGAATGTATATTTAAATATCCATCCAACAACTACGGAATAACCGATGGCCAACATCAAAGCGCCCACCATCGGAATACCGCCAATGATCGAACCAAGTTTGCGTTTGCTCTCTCCTCGGGAAGCACATGCGGTGCCAAAGGCGCCCACAGGGCCGTTACGGGTAGCACGGCCAAAGCTCATTTCGCCGATAACCCCGGACAGGCCAAGTACAATGTCAAAAATCAGGTATACCAGAAGGAAAGCGCCGCCATACGTGGCCATGCGGACAGGGAAAAGCCAGATATTACCCATACCAACGGCAGAACCGACGCAGGCCAGAATAAACCCCAACTTGCTGCTGAAACCGTCACGATTTGCTGTAGTGTTACCAGGAGCTGCCATATAAATCCACCTCTCTCTGCAAATGTATTGCCTGTTAAAAAATTCCTCTCACAGATAAAAAAAGGGAGGCAGGGGTCCGCCAAAAGCCTTTATCAATTGCGAACGCCCGCCTCCTGCCGTGCGCTTCCCCGTGGCACAGTTACGTTTAACTGTTTATGTAGTAAAAGCCCTGAATATGACTTTAACCCTTATTCATTGGGATAAGGCTCCAAAAACGCATGGAAATGACGCATCGGAAGATTGTGGCCCCAGGTAATGCGCATATTGGGGATGCTCTCGCGATCCTCATACAGCGCCTTGACAGCAGCAATTACATAATCCAGGTGCTCCTGAGTCAGACGGCTGCGGTCGATTGCGAAACGAACCACATTCGCCAGTTCAGCCTGCTGCTCCGGGGTTTTCAAATCATATTCCATGGAATAGTCGCCAAGCTCGGAAACACGGATACCATAGCGGCGGATCAGCTCCAGAGAGAAGCCCTCGCCCGCGAAGGTATCGTGGCCGCGCTTGCCGTCAAAAAACTCGTCCATGTTGATGTACACTGCGTGTCCGCCGGCCGGAAGCACAACGCCCTTGACGCCGGCCTTATAAAAGCCTTCCGCCAGGTAATTGCACTGGGCAATGCGCTCATGCATATAGTTAAAGTCACAGGATTCATACAGACCGACAGCCAGCGCCATGATGTCGCGGCCGGACATACCGCCATAGGAATCGTTGCCGTAGCAGGAGATCTGCTTGACCTTTAAGAGAACGCCCACATCGGTCTTGATTGTGCCGTCCTCATTGAAGTCGGAGAACTTCTGCCAGAACAGGCCCTTGTCGCGGAAAGCAAGCATTCCGCCCATATTGGCGTGGCCGTCCTTCTTGGCGGACATGGAGAACGCGTCGCAGTAGGAGAACATCTCCGTGGCGATTTCAGCAATAGACTTATCAGCGTAGCCTTCCTCGTTCATCTTAATGAAGTAGCAGTTCTCAGCCCAGCGCGCAACATCGAACACCAGCGGGATATCGTATTTATGCGCGACACGGTTGATCTCTTTGATATTAGCCATGGAGACGGGCTGGCCGCAGATGGGGTTGTTGGTGATGCAGGTGAAAATCAGCGGTACGTTCTCAGGCCCGACAGCATTGATAAGCTGCTCCAACTTTTCAATATCCATGTTGCCCTTGAACGGGTTCTTCTCATAACGGCCGCCCTCGGGAACCTCATACAGCAACTCCTTGTTATACAGATTGCGGGGCACCGAACCCATCTGCTTGATGTTGCCCTCGGTGGTGTCGAAATGGCCGTTGGAGGGAATGGTAAAGACCTTGCCGGGATGCCGCTTGGACAGAATGTTCTTCACAATCTCCATCAGCACGGACTCAGCCGCACGTCCCTGTTGAATGATAAAGGTGTTGGGGCGCTCCATCTGGGCCGCTCCGCCGTTGAACAGGCCGCCTTCATACTCGCACAGGTACAGCTCATCCATCATTCTTTCCACATCGCGGCAGTCGGTGCGGACCAGGTCGATAGACTTTTTCCAGTTCTTTTCGCCGCCGCGCTCAAAAATATCGCGGAATGTATCCAGCAGCACATAATAGCCGGTGTTGCGGCCATATGCCTCATCACCCAAAAACAGGGATGCCCACTGCTGGTTAGTCATGGCGGTTGTACCGGAGTCGGACAGCATATCCACGGTCAGCATACCAGACGGGAACGCAAACTCATTGTAATGAGTGGCCTTCAGGGCGCGCTCGCGCTGCTCGACGGTTACATTGGGCACATCGCGGACTGCAAAGGTGAAATGATGTGGAACGGGAACATTCAGCGGATACTCTTTCATAATACTTATACCTCCATATTTGACGCTTTGCGTCTCAATTTCAGAGGATACCCCGGTCATCGTTTACCAGTTTCCCGTTTCAGGCAACTACGACTGGCGGACAGTACCTTTACCAAATTAAATTTTGGCCTGTCAATCAGGCCTCGGCGATGACTTCAATCTCGACGAGTGCATCCTTGGGCAGGCGGGCAACTTCCACGGCCGAACGGGCAGGAAAAGCGCCTTCGCTGAAGAAGGTGGCATAGACCTCATTCATCGCGCCGAAGTTATTCATATCGCTGAGAAAAACAGTCGTCTTGACGACCTTGTCCATGCCGCTTCCCGCTTCCTCCAGGATCGCCTTGACATTGGTCAGGGACTGGCGGGTCTGTGCCTGAATCCCCTCCGGGAAGGCGCCGGTCGCCGGATCAAGCGGGAGCTGGCCGGAAGTGATTATCAGGCCGCCCAGCGTAATCGCCTGGGAGTATGGGCCGATCGCCGCCGGCGCACGGTCAGTACTGATTATTTTTTTCATAGGATTGATTCCTCCTTTTTTCTAGCTCTGCAATAATTTTATCACAAATATAAAAGTTGTCAATTGCTATTTCACTTTAATTTTGCGATTTGTTTAAATTGTTTTGTAAAATTATATATATTTATATAAAATAACAACAATTATAAAATTTGTATCAAAAATTATTTCTTATTGCAATAAAAAATTTCTAAATAGCTTTGACAAAATTCCAATCGGCCGATATAATGGATTTAGGCATATTTTTAAGATCATGCCAGAACATTAACTGGCCGAAAGGTAACGATATGACGAATCCGATGCTTGGGCATTATATAAGGCTGACAGAATTTCTGGGACATACCCTGGGACCGGATTATGAGGTTGCTCTGCATGACCTGACAGACAAAAACCGTTCCATTGTTGCCATCGCAAACAGTCATGTGAGCGGCAGGGAGGTCGGCGCGCCTCTGACCAATATGGCCCTTAAAATTCTGATGGACAAAAGCTATGAAAAACAGGACTATATTACGCATTACCGCGGTGTGTCCGCCGAAGGGCGGACGCTGCGTTCCTCCACGCTGTTCATCAAGCATAACGGAAAACTGATCGGGATGCTGTGCATCAATTTCGACGACAGCCGTTATCATGCTGTGAGCGAAAGCATCCTGCACCTGTGCCACCCGGACCAGTTTGTGGACACCAACTTCCAAGTGGATGAAACGCGCATTTCCGACACGCCGTATGCCCTGCCGGCGGTGGAGCAGTTCCACAATTCCAGCGGCGGCGTGGCTGAGGATGCTGTTTTGAGAGAGCTTAAGCGGCTGGGGCTGTCCCCCGTGCGTCTGACGCCGGAGGAGCGCCTTCAAATTATCCATACCCTGGAGAGCGACGGCATCTTTCTGCTCAAAGGAGCGGTCAAATCCGTGGCTGATATCCTTCAGTGCTCTCAGGCGAGCGTATACCGCTACCTCTCTCAAATACGGCGGGAGCGCGCCGCGGAATAAACAGATTGGAGACGGTTTTATGCTGCATGAACTGACAGATGCCAGAATTTCCGATTTCCAGACAGCCTGCGCCTATGAACGGGTGTTTGGCTCCAGGGCGCTGACCCTCCTGCGGACTTACGGCTTGGAGGACAGCCCGGCGCGCTTTTATTTGTGCGAACGGGACGGTTGTCCCACAGCCGCCCTCTCCCTGCTCGACGGCGTGCTCACGGTTTCGGCAAACGAACAGGCGGCCCCCGAACCGATTGCCGAATTGGCCCGTTCCCTTGGCGTGCGGGAAGTCGATACCAATTGGAAGCAATGCGAGGCACTGCAAAAAATCCTGGGCGGCACGACAGACAGCTCCTATTATATGGTCTATCAGGGCGGCGTACCGGACAGCGGCCCGCCCGATCTTTCCCCTGGGGAGCTGCACGCAGTCTTTGACGTGCTCCAACGCAGTCATGAATACTACCGGACGCATCTTCGCTTCGATTCGTGGGCTGAGGACCTGAAACGCCGCTGTGCATTGGGGTTGACGGAGCTTTACCAACTTGAACAGGATGGAAAAGTGATCGGAACCGGCTGCATCATCTCCGAGGATGACGAATGCGGCGTTATCGGCGCTGTTGCCGTCGTACCTGAATACCGCCGTCAAGGGTATGGCCTGCAAATCAGCCGTTTTCTTGTCCGGCGTATCCTGAAAAAGGGCAAAACGCCGCGGCTGATCTCCGGATATGACGAGGTGGCCCGGCTTTATGAGCAAGTGGGATTTATCGCCTGCGGCAGATGGGGCGAATGGTATCCTTAAGAAGCTGTACCAATTGGTACAGCTTCTTAGCCGCAAAGGAGGCGCAAAACATGATCCGTGAATATTGCCGGCGGATCGGAATGCTGATTTTGGGACTTGTTGTCAGCGCGGTCGGTATCGTGATGATGCTTCAGGCAAATGTGGGGCTGGAGCCGTGGAGCGTCCTTCAGGAGGGGTTGTCCCATACCCTGGGGATCACCTATGGAACAGCTTCGGCGCTTGTGGGCGCGGTTGCCATCGGGGTTGCGGTCGCCTGCAACGAACACGTTGGCTTTGGGACCATCCTCAATATCGTTTTATGTGCGATCATGATCGATTGTCTTTTGGCGCTTGGCTTGATCCCACTGATGACTTCCCTGCCGTCAGGGATTTTCATGCTGCTTTGCGGTCTGGAACTGCTGGCTATCGGCACCTGGCTCTACATGCGTGCCGCGCTGGGTTCCGGCCCCCGGGACGCCCTGATGGTGGCGTTGGCGCGCAAAACCGGCCGTTCGGTCGGCCTGTGCCGTGCGGCGGTCGAACTTCTTGTCATCCTGCTCGGCTGGCTTTTGGGCGGGCGTGTCGGAATCGGTACGGTGATTTCCGCACTCGCTCTGGGAAGCCTGTTCAATCTCAACTTCGCCCTGTTCCGCTTCAAGGCGTCGGAGCTTCATCAGGAAAGCGTGTCTGAAACTGTACATAGGTTGCGGCGATCCATCGCCGGACGGTAAATTGAGAAAAGCGGGGGACCGGAGGGCCCCTCGCTTTTCAGGTTGCATTTATGCAGTTTTATACACACCGGCCCGCGGATAATCATTCCGGCAGCTTGCAGACGTCGACCCACCCGGCGGCATTTGCATATTCATACAGCTCGTCGCAGCCAAGCTCGATCGCGGAATGATCGCTGCCGGCCGCCGGGAATACCGTATCGAAGCGGCGCAAAGATTCGTCAAGATAGACTGTGACGGCGTCGTTTTCAATCGCAAACGGGCAAACGCCTCCGACGGCGTGTCCCGTCAGCGCGCGTACCTCGTCGGGCGAAGGCATCGACGCCTTCATACCAAAGCGCGCCTTGAACTTTTTGTTGTCCACGCGCGCGTCCCCGGCCGCGACAAGCAGGATGCACCCTTCCCCCTGCCGAAACGACAGCGTCTTTGCGATGCGCGCTGGAATTACGCCGACCGCCTGCGCGGCCAGCTCCACAGTCGCGCTTGACTGCGAAAATTCCAGAATGTCGCCGCCGCGTCCGCGCGCCTCAAAATAGGCGCGTACCTTTTCAATTGACATCCAATTCTCCCCCGAAAAAGCCGGCGGCGGAAAATCCGCCGCCGGCCGTCATTTTTCACACTCTACGGATTCACCACAATCAGAGCCGGCTGCGCAGCAGGACATCCTCGCTTGAAAGGATCGGGATTCCCTTGGCGGAAAGCACCTGTTCGGCCTGTGCGTTGTTTTCCACACGCAGGATCACAAACGCCGTCTTTTCCGCTTTGCTGACGAATGCGTACATGTATTCGACCGTGATCCCCTCGTCCGCCAAAATGCGCAGCGCAACGGCAAGTCCGCCGGGCTGATCAGTAATGCCGACGCCGATCACATCCGTCTGTGAAACAGTAAAGCCCTGCTCCTTGAGCCGGCTTTCAGCACGCGCCGGATGATCGACAATCAGGCGCAGAATTCCAAAGTTGGTTGTATCCGCGATGGAAAGCGCCCGGATATCGATATCGTTTTTACTCAGCACGTCTGTGACCTCGGCGAGCCTTCCGGGCTGGTTCTCCACAAAGACGGACAACTGCTTGATGACCATAAATCAACACCCGTTCTGCCGCAATGGCTGTTATTTTGTGCACCCCCGGCCATATCCGGCGCGGCGGGCCTTTTTTTCAGTATACCATTAAAATTTACGTTTGTCGATAACACGTTTAGCCTTGCCCTCACTGCGTTCGATTGTTTTAGGCGAAACGAGGTGCACGTTCGCCGCCAGGCCAAGCATGGCGCGCAGCCCGTCGACAAGCTCTTTCTCGCGTGCCGAGACGCCCTTGACGGTATCCGCGAACATCTCGTTCGTCATTTCCACCTGAACGTCCAGCGTATCGCTGTTCTTTACGCGGTCGACTATAATCTGATAATTGGCCGGATAGCCGTGATTAAGCAGAACCGTTTCGATCTGCGACGGGAACACGTTGACGCCGCGGATGATCAGCATATCGTCGCTGCGGCCCATCGGCTTGGACATCTTGACATGCGTGCGTCCGCACGGGCACGGTTCGCGGTTGAGTACGCAGATATCGCGCGTGCGGTAGCGCAGCAGCGGAAATGCCTTCTTCGTGATGCTCGTAAAGACCAGCTCGCCCTTTTCCCCATCGGGGAGCACTTCGCCTGTTTCCGGGTTGATGATCTCGGCAATAAAATGATCCTCGTTAATATGCATCCCGGTCTGCGCCTCGCATTCAAACGAAACGCCCGGCCCGGAGATCTCCGTCAGTCCATAGATGTCATACGCGTGAATGCCGAGCTTTCGTTCGATATCCCGGCGCATTTCCTCGCTCCACGCCTCCGCGCCGAAGATACCGGCTTTCAGGCTGATTTCTTCGGGCGCGATACCCATCTCCTGAAACGTCTCGCCGATAAACGCCGCATAGGAAGGCGTGCAGCACAGGATCGTGGAATGCAGATCCTGAATAAACTGGATCTGACGCTGCGTATTGCCGGACGACATCGGCAGCGTCAGGCAGCCGACCTTGTGCGAACCTCCGTTGAGCCCCGGGCCGCCTGTAAACAGGCCGTAGCCGTAAGCGACCTGCACAACATCGCTTTTCGTACCGCCGGCAGCCACAATCGCGCGGGCGCAGCAGTCCTCCCACAGATCGATGTCGCCCTGCGTATAGAATGCAACGACGCGTTTTCCGGTAGTTCCGCTCGTCGACTGGATACGCACGCAGTCGTCAAGCGGAGCGGCCAACAGGCCGTAAGGATACGCCTCGCGCAGATCGTTTTTCGTCAGAAACGGCAGCTTGTAAAGATCGTCGCGCGACTTGATATCCCCGGGCGTTACGCCCTTTTCATCCATCAGCCTTTTGTAATAAGGGACGTTTGCATAGACGTGCCGCACTGTATCGACCAGGCGCTCATCCTGCCACGCTTTGATTTGTTCCCGCGAGGCGCGCTCAATTTCGGGCTGGTAATAATTTGCCAATGGAGATCGATCCTTTCTGTGTCAGATTTTCTGTTTATCGATACGCCCGGCCAAGCGCGAACGCTTTTTTGTTCAGCTCCAAAAACTTCGGCGGCACACACGCCTCAAGCGCGGCCTGCCACGCGGCTTCCGGGATATCGAGCAGTGTGGAGAGCACGCCCATCAGCACCACGTTGACCGCCTTGGCGCTGCCCGCCTGCCCGGCGAGCGTCAGCGCGTCGCAGGCGACGACGTCCGCGCCCTTGCCGCGCAGCTTTTCGATGATATCGTCCGGATACTCCATCGCGCCGGTGATGACCGGCATTGGGGATATGCGCTGGTCGTTGACAATCAGGCGGCCGCCCTGTTTGAGATACGGCAGCCACCGCGCGGCCTCCAGCCGCTCAAACGATACGATCGCGTCCGCTTCGCCGCGCGCGACAATAGGTGAATATACCCGGCCTCCGTAGCGCACATACGTTACAACCGAGCCGCCGCGCTGGCTCATGCCGTGTACTTCCGAAACCTTCACGTCGTATCCCTGCGCCATCAGAACATTGCCGAGCAGTTTGGAGGCGAGCAGCGAGCCTTGCCCGCCGACGCCGACAATCATAACGCTTTTTACACCCGTCATCACACATGCACCTCCGAAGATTTGATTGCGCCGAAGCTGCACAGTTTCGTGCACAAATCGCACCCGACACACAGCGTTTCATCGATGACGACGCGTCCGTCCGTAATATTGATCGCCGGGCATCCGATGCGCATACACGCCTTGCACTTTTTGCATTTTTCATCGTCGATCACAAACGGCGGCGCGTGCTTGACATATTTGAGCAGCACGCACGGCCTGCGCGCGATGATGACGGACGGTTCGTCCGCCTCAAGCTCCTCGCGCACGACCTGCTCAAGTTCTTTCAGCTCGTTCGGATCAACGACGCGGACACGCCGGACGCCGGCGGCCTCGCAGATCTTTTCAATGCTCACCTGCGGCGTCGGCTGGTTTTTCAGCGTCAGCCCGGTCGTCGGGTTCTGCTGATGGCCCGTCATGCCGGTGATCGAATTGTCGAGCACAATCACAGTCGAATTGCCGAGATTGTATGTAATATTGATCAGCCCGGTGATGCCCGAATGCATGAACGTGCTGTCGCCGATCACAGCAACCGATTTTTTGGCGCTGTCGCGGCCGCGCGCCTTATTAAAGCCATGCAGCCCCGAAATCGACGCGCCCATGCAGACCGTTGTGTCGAGCGCGCCAAGCGGAGGCAGCGCGCCGAGCGTATAGCATCCAATATCTCCGCTGACCATGACGCCGAGCTTATGCAGCGTATAAAACAGGCCGCGGTGCGGGCACCCCGGGCAGAGCACCGGCGGGCGCACCGGAACCGGCTCGCCGAAGTCCGCGCATTCCGGCACGGGAGCGCCGAACGCGGCGGCGATCTCGCGCTGCGAATATTCGCCGAGCAGCCCCAGGCGGTCCTTGCCGCCGTCGACGCGCACGCCGATGGCGCGGCAGTGCGTCTCGATCACCGGATCAAGCTCCTCCACAATATAGAGCGTTTCCACCTGCGCCGCAAAATCGCGGATCAGCTTTTCCGGCAGCGGATTGACCAGTCCGAGCTTGAGCACGCTCGCCTCGGGGAACGCCTCCTTCACATACTGATAGCACGTGCCCGATGTGATAAAACCGACGCCGCGCCCGGCCAGCTCGGCGCGGTTGAGCGGCGTCGTCTCCGCCAGCTCCGCGAGCTTTTTCATGCGTTCCTCGACAAACACGTGACGGCCGATCGCGTTTCCCGGCATCATAACGTATTTTTTAGGATCTTTTACATAATCGCGCAGGGGCCGCTCCCCGCGCTCCGCCGTCTCGATGATGCTCTGTGAATGCGCGATGCGCGTACACGTGCGGAAGATCACCGGCGTGTCATATGTTTCCGATATTTCATAAGCGGCCTTGATAAAATCGATACACTCCTGCGAGTCGGAAGGCTCGACCATCGGCAGCTTGGCTGCGATTGCATAATGGCGTGAATCCTGTTCATTCTGCGACGAATGCATCCCAGGGTCGTCGGCGACGCCGATGACCATCCCGCCGTTGACGCCCGTATAGGCGGCTGTAAAAAGCGGGTCCGCCGCGACGTTCAAACCGACATGCTTCATCGCGCAGAAGGAACGCGCGCCGCCAATGGCCGCGCCGAGCGCGGCCTCGCACGCGACCTTCTCATTCGGCGCCCATTCCGCATAAATTTCCTCATACTCGCTCGCATATTCGGAAATTTCAGTCGACGGCGTTCCCGGATAGCTCGACACAAACCGGCATCCCGCCTCAAAAAGTCCCCTGGCAACTGCCTGATTGCCCAACATCAATTGTTTCATCTTACCCCTCTTTCCGGCTTTTTTGAAAAAAAGCCTCGCCAAAAAACTTTCCAGCTTTTTCGAAAAAAAGCCTCGGCAAAAAACTTTAGTCGGCTGCGCCGCAAACAGCAAGGCGGGCGCTGCGTTTACGCAGGTTGCGCCGCGAACAGAGCGTCCGACGCTGCGAAGCCAAAAACTGTGCGTATTTTTACCGCAGGTCGACAACGCGCTTGGCCTTGCCGGAAAACCGCTCGATCGTCTTTGGCTGGACGAGCGTGACCTTTGCGTCGATGCCGAGTACCGTGCGCAGGCGCGAATGAATCATATCTGTCAAATGCTCCAGATCGGAATACCGCTCGAGCAGCGACGCGTCGATCAGCTCGACCTTGACCTCGAGCGTATCCGTATAGCCCTCATGGCGCACATAAAGCATATAATGCGGACTGACCTGCTCCATCGGCATGAGCACGCTTTCAATCTGCGACGGGAACACATTGACGCCTTTGATTTTGAGCATATCGTCGCTGCGTCCCATGATTTTGTCCATACGCGCCGTTGTCCGGCCGCATTTGCACGGCGCATAGGTGATCCGCGAGAGGTCACGCGTGCGGTACCGCAGCAGCGGCAGCGCCTCCTTGGTCATCGTTGTGATAACCAGTTCGCCGACCTCGCCCTCGCTTTTCTCCGCGAGCGTCTCCGGGTCGACAACCTCGGCAAAAAAGTGATCCTCATTGATATGCAATCCGTCGCGGTATTCGCATTCGCCCGATACGCCCGGCCCGATCAGCTCGCTCATACCGTAATTGTCGGTCGCAAACAGGCCAAGCTTTTCCTCGATCTTGGCACGCATTTCCGGCGTGCTTCCCTCCGAGCCGAACAGGCCGACGCGCAGCTTAAAATCAGCGGGCGTATAACCCATTTCAGCCGCCAGCTCGCCAAGATACAGCGCGTATGTCGGCGTCGCGATCAGCGTTGTCGTGCCGAAATCCTTCATCAGCATGATCTGCTTTTCGCTGTTGCCGCTCGACGAGGGCACAACGGCGGCGCCGAGGCGCTCAAGTCCATAGTGCAGGCCAAGCGCGCCTGTAAACAGGCCGTATCCGAAACAAATCTGCGCAACATCCTCGTCGCCCACGCCAACCGCGGCGATCAGACGCGCCATCACTTCAGACCACATATCGAGATCGTTTTTCGTATATCCCACGACCGTCGGCTTGCCCGTTGTGCCCGACGATGCGTGGATGCGTACAATCTGCTTGCGCGGCACTGCAAACAATCCAAACGGATAGTGATCGCGCAGGTCGTCCTTTGTGGTCGGCGGTATGTACTTGATGTCGGAGAGCGTTTTAAACTTGTCGGGATCGATGCCGGCCGCGTCAAAGCGGTCGTGGTACAGCCGGACATTGTCATAGCAATACCGTACCACATGCTTCAAGCGCTCCAGTTGGAGCGCCTCCAGCTGCCTGCGCGGCATCGTCTCGGCGTGCCTGTTGTAAATCATCGGTTGGTTTCCTCCGTTCCTTCCTGCGCCGCTTTAGCGCATTTACCCATTAAACCCTTTCCCTATCATACCGCGAACCGCACATAAAATCAAGGCTTAACCGCCATCTTTTGATAAATTCTGCCCGCTGCCAGCGCATAAAACCCCATTGATATGCACAAATTCATACTTTATTAAACACATTTCTGTCCAGTTCGTGTAGAATAATAGCATTCATTGAGTATTCTTCATCACTGCACCTGTGTTCATAATCCGATAAAATTGGAGACACTACATTCATGTTTGGATATATAAGGCCCAGTAAAGGGATGCTGCGCGTCTGTGAATATGAAACGTACCAGGCTGTCTACTGCGGCCTGTGCAAGCAGCTTGGGCGGCAGTATGGCCCGTTCGCGCGCATGACGCTTAGTTTTGACTTCACGTTTCTGACGCTGCTCGGCATGTCGCTTGACGAAAAGGATTCGTCGTTTGCGCCGGGGCGCTGCATTCTCAACCCGCTTAAAAAGCGTCCCTGCCTGCAAAGCTGTTCATGGCTGTCGTTTTCGTCCGACGTTGCAATGATCATGTTTTACTACAAGGCGCTCGACAATTATACGGACGGCGGAACCGGCGCCCGCTTTCTGACGCTTCTATGCATGCCGTTCGCGCGCGCGGCTTATAAAAAAGCTTCCGACCGCACCCCGGACGTGGCCTCGATTATCTATGAAACGATCAGTAAGCAGAGCCTCGTTGAGGACGAGCGCTGCGACAGCGTCGACCGCGCGGCTGAACCGTCGGCGCTCGCGCTTTCACAAATCTGCGGCCTGCTTACGCATGACGGCGGCCAGCGGCGCGTACTGGAACGATTCGGCTATCTGCTTGGGCGGTATGTCTATCTGGCTGATGCGCTCGATGATCTTGAGGAGGATATCCGTCACGGCAGCTACAATGCGTTTGTGCTGCGCGAACATCTGGACGCGCCCGATCCGCAGCGGCTGGCCGATGTGCGCGAAAACGCGAAGGGATCGCTTTTTTTGACCATTGGGGAAATCATCAAAACATACGAGCTTCTGGAGCTTGGCGCATATAAGCCGATTCTTGATAATGTGATCTATCTCGGGCTGCGGGAAACCGTTGAACGAATTTTGTTGCCGAAGGAGAATGAACACAGATGACAGATCCGTACAAGGTGCTTGGGATCTCGCCGAACGCCACCGATGAGCAGGTAAAAATCGCATACCGCGAGCTTGCCAAGAAATATCATCCGGACAACTATGCAAACAATCCCCTGTCCGATCTGGCCGAGGAAAAGATGCAGGAGATCAACCAGGCGTACGACGCGATCGTCGCGCAGCGCAGAGCCGGGCACTCCGCGGGCGGGCAAACTGGTGCGGGGGCATATTCCGGCGCATCTCAATTCTCCGATATCCGCCGTATGATCAATGTCGGCCGGCTGGCCGAGGCGCAGGAGCTGCTCGATGGCGTGGCCGCAGCAAACCGCGACGCCGAATGGCATTTCCTCAAGGGCAGTATATACTATTCGCGCGGCTGGCTTGACGATGCGCTCCAATGTTTCCAGCGCGCCTGCCAGCTCAATCCGCAGAACAGCGAATACAGCGCAGCTTATAACCAGCTTGTCTGGCAGCGGCAGAATGGACAGCCCCGCTATAATCAGAGTCCCTTTGGATCGAGCACCACCGTTGGCGGATGCAGCTGTTGTGATATCTGCGCGGCCATGTACTGCGCCAATTGCTGCCTTGACGCATGCGGCGGCGGCTGTTTCTGATGGCGCGGCAGCCGGGTTTCGATCCGGCGGCGTCCCATAACAGCCGCCAGATGAAAAAAAGCACTCAGGTCGCCCTTGGCGGCCTTTCCTCCGCCTTGTGTCTGCTGCTCATGTTCATGACCGGGCTGATTCCGTTTTCTTCCTATATATTCCCAGCACTGGCCGGGATCGTTTTGATTTCTGTACGCGAGGAAAACGGTCTGAAAACCGCATTGCTCGTCTACGCGGCGACTTCGCTGCTCGCGCTGCTGATCATCCCGGACCGCGAGGCTGTCATGATGTATATCATGCTGCTTGGCTACTACCCGCTTGCCAAACCTTGGATTGAACGTCTCGCACGGCCGCTTTCCATTCTGTTTAAGCTGCTGCTGTTCAATATCGTCGTCGTGGCGTTTTACTATGTTATGCTGTTCGTTTTTGGGGTTCCCGATATGCTCGAGGGCTGGGGCGATTTTGGACGTTATACCGTCGCAGTGATTTTAGTCATTGTAAACTTCACCCTGTTTATGTATGATTATCTGCTTACACAGGCGCTTCATATTTACCGGGGATGGTTTCGCCCTAAAATCCTGCGTAAGATTATTTGATCCCTTCTTTGGAGGTATATCCAATGGCTGTCAAACAAAAAAAGCGCACGGGGATGCTGCCCGTGCTTTTGTTTACCGCGTTTTTCATCGTACTGATCGCAGCGGGGGCTTTCTTCTTCCTGCACGGCGCCGGTTCCTCCGGCGAGGTAGCCGCACAGTTTCGTGTCGAAGGGCTTGATCCTGCCGCACAAACGGGCGTGCTGCCAGGCGCGCCGCACAGCGAGCGCGCCCCGGGCGACGGCCTGTTCGGCTACCGTATCAATGCGGCCCCCACCTTTTCGTCCGACGGCAGCGGCGGCGACATCCGTGTGCAGAATCCAGCCTTTAATCAATATCTGATGGTCCTTGAAATCGTAGCGGACAACGACGAAACGGTTCTCTACCGTTCACAGTACATTGCCCCCAACCAGTACATACTGGACGCCGACCTGTCAAAGCCGCTTTCATCGGGCAGCCACGACGGTATGGCTTACATCAATGTGATCGATCCGTCAACGCTCGCGCTTGTAGATGTGCTTGAGTGCCCGCTCGCAATCAATATTCAGTCATGACAGGAGTGGCCATATGGAAAAAATCTCGTGCGGCGCAGCATTTGAACAGTATGGCGTTTCGACAAATCACGAGCGAATGGACAACGGTGAGCTGCGTTTCCGATTGATTGGGCCGGATAAAAGCAGCTATATCCGCTGTGAAAATGCGGCCGGAAAGCCTGTTTGGGAAAGCAGCCATTCACATGCCGCCTTACAGGAGCTGGTACTGGTACAAAGCGGCGAGGTCGTGTATGTTGAATACCGCGGCGGCAGGGCTGTATTCCAATTGCTGCGGCCTGGTATGTATGTTGTCACAACGCCGGAAGTGCCGCATAATCAATGCCTGACTGCGCATGCGGTCGTTCATACGGTCAAATTCGGCGATTGCAGCAATCCCGACTGGATTGCCGCGCCGCAGCTCGACGCGCTGACACTCCCGTTAACATTTGGACAGGCCCGCGCACAGGCTGAATAATATGCGATGACGCCGGAGAGGGGCGCGCACTGCATTTAGCAGCGCGCGCCCCTCTCTGCTTTCTATCCGGTCAATCTTTTTTGGGGACGATTTCGATCCAGTAGCCATCCGGATCATGGATGAAATAGATGCCCATTCCCGGATTTTCAAAGCAGACCACTCCCATTTTCTGATGTTTTTCATGAAGCGCCGCGTAATCGTCCGTCACAAATGCAAGATGATATTCCAGATCTCCGAGATTGTATGGCTCCTTACGATCGCGCAGCCAGGTCAACTCCAGCGTAAAATCGCTTTCGCCATCGCCGAGATATACAAGCTTGAACGAACCGTCCGAAGCATTTTTTTCACGCACCGCAGTCAGATTCAAGGCCTCTTGGTAGAAATCGAGACTCTTTTGCAGGTCAAACACGTTGAAATTAAAGTGATTGAATTTGATCATATGGCACACTCCTTATACATTATGTATTAACAATTGGAAAAATTACTCATTTCCGCGAATATAAGTGATATAATCCATGCAATAATCGTCCAATCCAGCAACAACACGTGCCGCTGCAATTGCATCACGCATTGCGGGTGACACCGGGTCGATGATCGCGCTGGAAAGCCCCGCAGCCATAGCCGCTGAAACGAATGCAGTGTTGATCAACACACGGCGCGGTAAACCAAACGATACATTTGAAAGGCCACATGTCGTCTTGACATCGGGATAGTTTTCCGCCATATACGCAATCGCGCCGAGCGCGCTTTTTGCGCTCCCACCATCCGTGGCAAGAGTCTCCACAAGCACATCCGCATAGATCCGGTCGTCCTGAATACCTGCGGCGCGCAGCTTCTCAATCAGAAAGTCCAGCTTTTGGCATTTCTCCTCCAGGCTATGCGGCATATCGTCGTCAATCGGCAAACCGACAACAGCCGCTCCGCTCTCCTTCGCGAGCGCTGTCACCGCGTCAAACCGATCGGTGATTGTTGCGGAATTGAGAATCAGCGGACAGTCTCCGGCCGCCTGCACCGCTGCTGCCATCACCTTTGGATCGGCTGTATCAATCATAATGCCGCAATCACAATTTTCACGTATCAGTCCGATTGTCCACAGCATGGCCGCTTGTTCGCCGGCCGCGCAAACCGCCGTATTGACATCCAGAAAAGATGCGCCCGCAGCGGCCTGCGTCCGGATCAACTCTGTCACTGTCTGCGCGTCGCGAGCTTCGAATGCCTGCTGTGCACGCGGAATCGAACTGTTGAGCTTTTCGCCAATGAGAATCACTGTTCATACCTCCTGATTTCTTCGATCAATCCCCGCACAATGTTTACTTTTTTCAATGGGGTCATAATATAAAAGCCATCAGCCGCGTCATAGACGCGCCGCATAATGCCCGCACTGTACGCAACCGAAATCGCAGCAGCTTCATCCGGCGTTTTTCCTTCCAAAGAACGCACGACATTGTCTGGAATTTCTATCCCGGACACCTCATTGATTAAAAAAAGCGCGTTTTTATAGCCTGCAACCGGTAATATCCCCGCAAACAGGCGGCAATCCTTTAACTCCTGACGTGCGCGCAGAAAATGATCAACAGCTTTGTCGCTGAAAATTGGTTGTGTAAACAGCATGGACGCGCCAAGCGACAGCTTCTTTTTTGCACGTGCAAGCTCCGCGTCAAAATTCGCCGCGTTCACATTAAGCGCGCCGCCAATTAAAAACGGCGCGTCTGCAAATACCTCACTGTTCATACTGTGAATCCATGCGATCAGATCATACGAGCTGAGATGGTACACGCCATCCGAACCGCGCGTACCGGCTTGCATCGGCGGATCTCCTGTAACAATCAGCACGCGGCCAATCCCTTCAAACGCTGCGCCAAGCAACCCCGCACGCAGGGCGATATGGTTTTTATCGCGGCAGGAGATGTGCGGCATCACCTCAATCCCCGCCTCACGTCTGATTTTCGCAGCCGTCATCAGGCTGTCCGCACGCGTGCGTGACAACGGCGAATCGGTCACTGTAATCAGATCGACGCCGCATGCACGCAGCTCTGATGCGGCCGCCAACGCAGCAGCGGCGCAGCGAATATGCTGCGGCGTTGTGCCGCAGCATCCGCCAAGAATATCAGCGCCATCCATATACAAAGCGGAAAGCTGTTGTGCAAAGTAGCCGGCGTTATCCTCAAAAAAAACGCGTCCATTGAGCGATGAAGGATATCCTGCATTCGGCATGGCAGCAACGGGCTTCACACGCTGCCCAAGCGCGCGAAGCAGGCTGCGCATGTGACTCGGACCACAGGAGCAATTGAGTCCAACGGCATCAACCTGCGGATCAGACTCCGCCTGATCAAACAGCGCGCGGCAATACAATCCACGCCGGGAATAGCCATCCTGTGAAACGGCGAAGGATACAATCACCGTTGCATCTGGAACACTTTGGCGGATCAGTCCGACTGCGCGCTGCACATCCTGATAGCAAGCCAGAGTCTCAAACAAAAAATTTTGCGCGCCAAGCTCCAGAAAATGCCGGACGACGGTAAGATAATCCGCTTCTGCCGTATCGGCGCAGATCCCGCCGATATCGGCGAATACACGCGCGCCGTTCTCCTGTGCGGCGCGCTGTGCGAGCGACCATCCAGCCGCAATGACTTCGTTTAAGCGCACCGAATCGGGGATAGAAACAGGATTGGCCGCAAAGGTATTTGTTTTCAGCGCAGCGCAGCCGGACGCTGCATATTCACGATGAATATCCAGGACTGTTTGCGGCGCGGTCAAATTAGCCAACTCACAAGGGGCTTCATCGCCTGTTTTTGAAAAATAATAGGTGCCAAATGCACCATCAAATAAGAATGGCCGGTCAAAATGCATGATGCAGCCTCCTTGATCTATTGTATCGTTTGTATACAGACGCACAAAAAAATATTGCTGAACCTATCGCTATCAATGCCGCAGCAGCGAAATAACCGCCAAACGGCGGCCTCAAACGGCTTTGCCGTTTGTCCTGTGCATATTGTATCACGCTTTTGGTAAAATTGCCAGAGTGTACCGCAGTTGTATCCAGATAAATTCCCACCCGGTTTTGTGAAAATCCTTCTCGGGCCTTGTACATCTTGTACGATCCGAATGCAAACGATTTGTGAACTTTTGCAGAATCTCGTTGACAAATTCCTTATAAAGGATTAATATTAGTTAGACAGCTAATCATTAGCTGTCTAACTTTTTGATTGTGTATCGTTTTAAAAGGAGCTGTCATCATGGAAGACCCGCGCGCTTCATCCCAAAATCAACCAGCAGATTTACATCGCGCCGTTCATTTACATTGGGACTTAATTTCCCTGCATAAACAATGCGCAAACCGTCTGCTTTGTGCTCATAATATTCATACAGGGCAACAGTCGCTGCTGTTTATGCTTAAACATATGGGCGCATGCAATCAAAAGGAGCTGGCGCGTGCACTGCACATCAGTCCTGCCACCATTGCTATTTCTCTCAAGCGCCTGGAGCGTTCCGGACTGGTGCGGCGCGTGCCGGATCAGCAGGATCTGCGCTCCAATCGGATCGAACTGACACAGGCTGGTGTGGAATCCGCTGATTTTGCCGAAAAGGTAATCGATCAAATCACAGAACGCTCATTTAAGGATTTCAGCGCGGCGGAATTCGAGCAGCTTATCTGCCTATTGTCGCGCATGGCTTCAAATCTCCGGGTATTTCGGGACTATTTACAAAAAAAGGAGGAATCCCCTTGCGACAAATAATGTCGTATCTTGCGCCTTATAAAAAGTCGGTTGTCATCGCAGTGGCGTTTATGCTGCTCGACGTTGTGTGCGAGGTGATCCAGCCGACGCTTATGTCCAATATTGTCGGCTTTGGTATTCAGTCGGGTGACATCCCTTATATTGTCGGCACCGGTTCCCTTATGATACTGTTTGCATTGATTGCCATTTTGGCAGGTTTTGGAAACGCGCGCCATTCCGCAAAAGCTGGCGTTGGCTTTGCAGCCGGACTGCGGCGCGGGCTGTTTGAGAAGGTCCAGCAATTTTCGTTTAAAAACATCGACGCCTTTTCAACCGCCTCACTTGCGACGCGTTTAACAAACGACGTAACACTGCTTCAAAACGCAGGCATCATGACGCTGCGCCTGATGATCCGCGCGCCGCTCATGTTCGTTTTCGCCTTGATTATGGCCCTTCGTATGAATGCAGAGCTTGCAATCATTCTCGTCGTAATTATCCCTGTCCTTTTGCTTTCTCTTGGGTTCATTATCACACATGCGCTGCCGCTGTTCAATAAAATGCAGGCGCGTGTCGATGCGCTCAACGGCAGCGTGCAGGAAAATCTGACAAACGTGCGCGTCGTCAAATCCTTTGTGCGTCAGGATTTTGAAAAGAAAAAATTTAAGATTTCCAACGACAACCTGACTGACGCCTCCCTGCGCGCGATGAACGTCGTCATTTTCAGTATGCCGGTCATGATGCTGGTTATGAATCTTTCTACAGTAGCGGTCGTTTGGTTTGGCGGCGGCCAGGTGATCGGCGGTTTGCTGACAGCGGCCGACATGGTTGCATTTATCAATTACATTTTCCAAATCCTCATGTCTTTAATGATGCTCTCTATGATGTTTGTCCAGATTTCCCGCGCGTCCGCTTCATATAAACGTGCGATTGAAGTCCTGTCCGCTGAAATTGATTTAACCGATACCCCTGACGCACAGGAATACACAATCAAAGGCGATGTGAAATTTGATCATGTCTCCTTCAAATATGATCCGGAGCATCCAAATAATATCCTGACAGACATCGATTTTGATGCAAAGCCTGGTCAGACCATCGCTGTGATCGGCGGTACAGGCGCCGGCAAAAGCTCCCTGATTCAATTGATTCCGCGCCTGTACGATGTCACTGAAGGCCGCGTACTGATCGACGGACGCGATGTACGCGACTATAAGGTTGAATCGCTGAGAAGCCAAATTGGCGTTGTACTCCAGAAAAACACCCTGTTTTCAGGTACAATCCGCGACAATATTAAATGGGGCAACGAACATGCCACCGACGACGAGATGATCGAGGCTGCCAAGGCCGCTCAGGCGCATGATTTTATCATGAGCTTTCCCAAAGGATACGACACCTGGATTGAACAGGGTGGAGTCAATGTCTCCGGCGGACAAAAGCAGCGGCTTTGCATTGCGCGCGCGGTGCTGAAAAAACCTCCGATCCTCATTCTGGATGACAGTACCAGCGCCGTCGATACCGCCACCGAGGCTAAAATCCGCGAGGCCTTCGGCACCTCGCTGCGCCAGACGACAAAATTTATCATTGCGCAGCGCATTTCCTCCGTCAAGGATGCGGATCAGATCATAATCCTTTCCGACGGCCGTATTTCAGCGATTGGGACGCACGAGCAACTGCTCGCCGCCAGCGAGGATTATCAGGAAATCTATTATTCACAGCAGGAAAAGGAGGCGAACGCGTAATGCCGAATCGCAAACAATCCGCAATGGAAAAGCCGAAAAATTTTGGCGCTTCAATCGCGTTTGTCTGGAGCTATCTGCGCCGCCGCAAGCCGCTTCTCTTTCTTGCGGGATTGATGGTTCTTTTCAATATTGGCGCGACATTGGCCGGTACGGCCATGTTGCAGCCGATCATCGACAATTTTCTGGAGCCGGTGCGTGCTCTTTCCGTTTCAGAGCGGTTCGCAGGGCTTTTGCAGGGCGTTATCACGCTGCTTTGTATCTATCTTGTCGCCGTCGCCGCCAGTTATCTGCAAATGCGTTTGATGATGACGGCCACGCAGCGTTCCATCAATGATCTGCGCCGCGACCTGTTTGATCATTTGCAGGATCTGTCGGTCCGTTATTATGACACACATACGCACGGCGAAATGATGAGCCGCTTTTCCAACGATGTGGACACACTCAACGATGCTCTTGCAAATTCGTTGACATCGCTGTTTTCGAGCGTCATCACCCTCACTGGCATCCTCGCGCTGATGATCAGCAAAAGCATCCCGCTGACAATTCTAACGCTTCTGATGACGCCGGTCATGTTCTTTGTCGCCGGCCGCCTGATGCGCGCCAGCAGTAAATATTTTGTCGCACAGCAGGCAAATCTCGGGCGCGTCAACGGATATGTTGAGGAAATTATTACCGGACAAAAGGTTGTCAAGGTGTTCTGCCATGAGCCGGACGCGCTCGCTGAATTTGACCGGCTCAACGGGGATTTGCAGCAAACCGCAACAACAGCGCAGAGCTATTCCGGTCTGATGATGCCGGTTATGATGAATATTTCCACGATCAACTATGCGCTTGTCGCCATGATCGGCGGCGTGCTTGCTGTCTTTGGGCATATCAGCGTCGGCGGGCTTGTCGTATTCTTACAGCTAACGCGTCAATTCAGCCGCCCGATCACCGAGGCATCAAGCCAATACAACGCTGTTATCACAGCGATCGCAGGCGCGGAGCGCATCCATGAGGTGATGCGCGAGCCGGCCGAGGACCCCGATCCGCCGTATGCGGCGGACCTGGTTCATGAAAACGGCGCCTTCTTCTGGCAGCAGTACGACGCGTCCGGCCATCCGTCCGCGCGCGTTCCGGTACGCGGCGATGTCAAATTTGAGGACGTGACCTTTGGTTATAACGAGGATAAGACGATCCTCAAGCATATCTCCCTGTATGCAAAGCCCGGGCAAAAAATTGCCTTTGTTGGGTCGACAGGCGCCGGCAAAACTACGATTACCAATCTTTTGACCCGCTTTTATGATATCAAAGAAGGCATCATCACAATTGACGGCATCGATATCCGCAAAATTAAAAAGGACAGTCTGCGCCGCTCGCTTTCAATGGTGCTGCAGGACACGCATCTTTTTACCGGAACCGTGCGTGAAAACATCCGCTACGGAAAGCTGGACGCGACTGACCAGGAGGTTGAGGACGCCGCAAAACTGGCCTCGGCGCATTCATTCATCTCCCGCCTGCCGCATGGTTATGATACAGTGATCGAGGGTGACGGTGCGAACCTGAGCCAGGGGCAGCGCCAATTGCTCAATATCGCACGCGCCGCTGTGGCCGACGCTCCAATTTTAATTCTTGACGAAGCGACCAGCTCCGTCGACACACGCACGGAACGCCATATCGAACATGGCCTCGACCGGCTGATGCAGGGACGCACGACATTTGTCATTGCGCATCGTCTGTCAACCGTTCGCAATTCAAACGCGATCATGGTGCTTGAACAGGGCGAAATCATTGAGCGCGGCAGCCATGACGATCTGCTCAATGAGCATGGCCGTTATTACCAGCTCTACACCGGCGCTGTCGAACTGGATTAACCGAACAGCGTCCAGCATCCGCGTTCTGATCTTTTTTTCTTTGGGCGCGCCTCTGTCTGCAAGCGCGTCTAACTAAAAACGGCAGCGTCATTCATGAATGACGCTGCCGTTTTCATCGAAGCGGGGATAAAAGCCCTCCCCCGCACGCTGCAGCAGGGGATTTTCCTCCACCTCCGGGAGCAAGGCCTTTGTTACATGAAAGGAGTCGAGGCTCAAGGTGTTTTTCATCCATACCATTCGATATCCCAAAGCAGGCTCATTGCCGATACAGGTATTTAAAGCCAGCTTCACAGCCAGCCGGTCATTGGGCATAATCGCAGGGATCTTCATGCCATTGAGATCATGACTGGTGATGCAGTTGGGATAGGTGATCTCCAAATCCAGCTTATCAACGAAGCGTTGGGTCGTCACATCGGCGCCGCCGATGCCGGAGCCGTTATGATGCGACTTATCCGTTAAATCCAAAACGGCGATGCGTTCCACAAAGGGCTGGCTGACGCCCATTGCCTGGGAACGGCCTGTTACGTTTGGGTCCATGCCCGCGCCGCTGATATCCTTTCCGATCTCGTCCAGCACAAGCACATCGATCTTCCGAAACGGGATGCACGGTATCAAAGATTTGGCCTCAGACAAAAGCGCCGGTTCCCGATCCGCGATCTCTCCGCCGGGTACAACCGTGAGCCGGTAGGTGGCATGGAACGCATCCTCGATGATTCCCACGCCGCAGATTACATTTTTCAGGCGCAGCACTTCCCCAGCATAAGCCTCTATCGTTTCCGGCATATTCGACATACCCATGGAATGACATAAATTGGCTCCGCATTGCTTGCCAAGTCCGATCGTCAGCATTTTCATCAAACCGCTCTCGTACTTTCCGCGAAAATCTGTGTGCGGTTTGATTCGGCCAATGACAATGATTCCATCGGCTTGATCTGCGTATTTGTCTATATGTACAGGCAGACCGCTGGCCGTAGTGGAAATCTGTACCGTTTCCATACTGGAGTGGATAGGGCAGCCCATAGCCGCCTCTGTCACACCGTAGCCGGAGAGCACCTCCAGTTGGCCCTTGGCGGCAGCTCCCCCGTGACTGCCCATGGCAGGAAAGATAAATGGTATCCCACCAGAGCGTTTTACAAACTCCACCACTGTTTTGACAATCTCCACAAGATTTGTAATCTCACGGCTGCCCACGGCGATCGCGACCGACATGCCCGGACGGATTTGGCAATCCAATCGCTTTTCTGCAAATTCCCCAAACAGCAGGGCTTCGATTTCTGCCCGCTTTATAGTTCCTCTTGGAAGCGTAAAATGCACCGGGTACAGCTTGGGAATTTCTGTTTGTGCAAAGAGCTTTTCAAAGATGTTCATGAAACTCCTCCCTCACGGAACGAAAAATTCGCATATCCGCCGCTTATTGAAAAAGAAAGGATATCAACCGGCTGTGACAATCGTCGCGCCGCCGAGCACACGGTCATCGTCGTAAAAAACAACGGCCTGTCCTGGTGTAATAGCGCGCTGAGGCGTATCAAACCGGACGTGTATGCGTCCTTCATCCAACATAGTTATTGTCGCAGGCGCGGGCGTATGCGCATAACGGATTTTCGCACAGGCCCGCAGCGGCGTTTCAAGCACATCAAACGCGATCAGCCGCAGATCGTCTGCGATTAGCTGATCGCAGAACACCGACGATTCATCCGACAGCGTCACCGTATTGGCGCCTGGATCCAGGCGCCTGACATACCTGTGCGTTCCAAAGGCCACCCCAAGCCCGCGCCGCTGCCCGATTGTATAATGAAGCACGCCGCGGTGACGCCCGATCACACGGCCCTCATCGTCGATAAAATTTCCCGGTTCGCTTGCCTGGCCGGTATATCGCTCAATAAAAGCGGCATAGTCGCCATCCGGCACAAAGCAGATGTCCTGGCTGTCGGCCTTCGCCTGAACCGGCAGGCCGGCTTCGGCGGCAAAGGCCCGCACCTCGTCCTTGGTATAGCCGTCGACCGGCAGCAGCAGCCGTGAAAGCTGCTCCTGCGACAGATGATACAGTACATATGATTGATCCTTGCGTGTCTGCCGGCTGCGCTGAAGGCAATAACGGCCGGCTGTCTGATCATAGGCGACACCAGCGTAATGCCCGGTGGAAATATGCGTATATCCCAGGCGCATGGCATCCTGTAAAAACGCGCCGAATTTGACTGAACGATTACAGGCGACACATGGGTTTGGAGTTTTTCCCGTCAGATAGCTGTCCACAAAATGTTCAAGAACGCGTTTCTGAAATAAAGCCCTGTAATCAAATACATAATGCCGGATTCCAAGGCAGTCACAGACGGCGCGCGCGTCACGAACATTTCCTTCCGGACAGCCGTTAAACAGCTCAAAGGTCGCACCGGCCACCTCATATCCCTGCCGCTTGAGCAGAAGTGCCGCAACCGAACTGTCAACACCTCCACTCATTGCAACCAAAACCGTTCTTTCCATTTTGCACCTCCAAAAAACAGCAGGCGGAGCCTCACAGCGTGCGGCTCCGCCCAACTCTGCACATATGGCCGTCCCACGGCTGCCCCGAAAGGCCCCCCTCCGTATCTCCGGACGGATTCACATGCGGCTGACTATATTATACACTGTGTATTGTCTTTTTTCAATAGGCTTGTCCAAATTACCCTGCGTAAATGACTCCTGCTATGCTTAAAAAGGAGGAAACACCGCAAAGGTCGCCGCCAGATCAAAGCTTTCAAACGGCGCAGGAGAACGCAGCAGATAGTATCCAAAAATTGTGACGCCCGCGGCCAACGCCAAAATCAAGAGGATTAAAAACAGCTTGAACACCAGTCCCGGCGCGCGCTTTTCAGCGAAACGCCGCCCGCTGCGCGCCGGACGTTCCTCCTTGAGATCGTCCGGATCAGGCGCATGAAAGATCAGCCCCGGCGGCGGCTCCTGCGGCTGATAGACAAAGTATGAATCATCATCCGCCGCACGGCCATGCGGCATTTCCTGTTCATATGCGTCATAATCGTCAAACGCCCCGAAATCCGGCTCCTGCTCATCAGGAGCATATGTATAAAAATCAGACGCTGTATCAGGTCCGTCCGGTTCCTGGACGAGAAACGGCGGGTCCAACTCACTGTAATGATCGTGAAAATCGCTCACAAGCCGTTCGCCGCAGTAAGGGCAGAATTTGAAATCGCCCTTGACATTCCTGCCACATTTTTTACAGACCATCCGCTCACCTCCAGTCGGCTGCTCCCTGATTTCCGTACCCTGATTTACGAGAAATGATCAGCGATTAATCACTTGGATTTGCAGCCCTTCCATGACATCCAGCGCCTTTTGATTCATCGCTTCATCGGCACAGGACGTGCACTGCGCGTCGACAGTCACAACCGCCTCCGGCAGAGCCGCCTTGATCAGCACCGCATTGGAAAGCACACAGATATTTGATACAAGCCCGCATAACTCCACAGCATCATATCCCTGCTCCCCCGCATAATCTGCAAGCTGCCTGGAACCAAACACAGGCTTGTAGAAACAGACCGTATCAGGTCCGCAGTAACCGGCGACACGTCCGCAGAGCTGCCAGCCCGGCGTGCCGCGCACACAGTGCACGACCGGCAAACACTTTCCCTCCTGTGTGTCCAGATAATCCGCGTCATGCGTATCAAACGTAAAAACAACGTCCGCGCCGCGCGAACGGTACGCCTCAATCTTATGGCAGATCGTATCCTCAAGGGACGCCGCCTTCTCAAAGCCCAAGCTTCCAGATACAAAGTCATTTTGATAATCAACGACGACAAGCAGTTCTTTCATATCGCATATCCCTTCTGAAAAAATCCGGACCACGTCCGGATTTTTTTGGCTTCAACATCAAATGCTGTAAACAGACACCTGGTTATTGACCATCGCGACAGATATCCGCCGGGGCGGATTGGTCCCTTCCACCAGGCAGGAAGCTGTGCCGAACGCAGCGGCAAACTGTAGCGATTTTTTAACGTCGTACTTATAGTCGTGCGCGATGATAAACCCGGCCAACGCCGCGTCGCCGGCGCCGACAGTCGATTTAATCTCGGAAAGCTCGGGAACATCGGCCTTGTATGTAACCAAGCCATCCGTATAGATCATACCCTCCGCGCCAAAGCTTGCCAGCACATGCTTCGCCCCTGCGTCAGCCACCTGTTTGACTGCTTCCTTCATTTCCTCGGTCGTTTCAAGCGGACGACCTACAAGCGTGCACAGTTCCTCATAGTTCGGCTTGATCACCCATGGCTTGATCTGTGCAATATTTTCCAGCGTCGCAGATTTCGTATCAAGCGCAATGATTCCGCCGCACTCCTTGATAAACGCGCAGATCTCACAAAAGATTTCATCTGTGATGCCGTCCGGCATCACACCTGCGACGACGACAAGTGTGGTCGGCCGGATTTCCTCCGAAAGCGCCGTTTCCAGCTCATCGATGGTGTGGTGCTTGATCTTTGGACTTTTTCGGATAATGCGCGTCATTGTTCCGTCAGGCGTGAGGATGCTTAAATTTTCGCGGATACGCCCCTCCATATAAATGACACGCGTGGCAACATTCTCATCGCGCAGCCGTTCAAAGTACCGTTTGCTGTTTTCCTGACCAGCCACAATCAGAGCCGTATTCGCAATCTCATAGCTGCGCAGCACACGCGAAACGTCGACCGCTTTTCCAGCCGCGTCATACAGCTCGCTTGTCACGGTGTTTTCTCCGCCCATCTCATATCGGTCCACATACAAGGTAATATCAGCGACAGGGTTCAGCGAAAGAGTGATAATTTTATCAAACAGCATCCTCATAACCTCCGCTACAATTGGGTTTGCCGGCAAACCGCGCCCTGAAAACCATCGCCGCCCGATTTGTCACAGCAGCTCCCGCTTAAACCGTTGGATCCTGACCAGCTTCATCCGCGGCTTCCTCCACGCTGACAGCGGTCTGTGCGCTGTCCTGCTCCGTGCTGTCCGCGGATTTTTCCAGATTGACGGTGTTCTTGCCAGCCATCATATCGGCAAACGTCTTTTCATCCATTTTTTCATTCTCAAACAGGTACTTCGCGATCTCATGAAGCTGCCCCATATGCTCGGTCAAAATATCGACGGCACGTTCATACGCTGTGTCGATAATTTCGCGAATTTCAGCGTCAATCTCCGCTGCGACCGTTTCCGAATAGCTCGGTGTGCTCGAGAAATCGCGTCCAAGAAAGACCTCATTGTCGTCGTGTCCGTAGACAATCGGCCCAAGCTTTTCAGAAAAGCCGTACCGCACCACCATGTTGCGCGCAACCTTTGTTGCGCGCTCGATATCGTTGGAGGCGCCCGTAGAGATATCGTCGAGCACAAGCTTTTCAGCGACACGGCCGCCCAGCAGCGTAACGATATCCTCGTTCATTTCGCGCTTGGTCACATACGTCTTATCCTCGCCAGGCAGAGAAAGCGTGTAACCGCCGGCCATACCGCGCGGCACAATCGAAATCTGGTGTACCGGATCCTGTGTCGGCAGATAATAGGTGCAGACCGCGTGGCCCGCCTCATGGTAGGAGGTCAGCTTTTTATCCTTTTCTGTCACAACATGGCTCTTTTTCTCAGGCCCGGCGATCACCTTGATTGTCGCTTCCTCTATTTCAACCATGGTAATCGCCTTGTGGTTCTTTTTTGCGGCCAGCAGAGCCGCCTCGTTTGTGAGATTTTCAAGGTCCGCGCCGGTAAATCCGGCTGTCGAAGCCGCAATCGTCTTGAGATTCACGTCAGGGCCAATCGGCTTGTTTTTCGTGTGTACGCGCAGAATTGCCTCGCGTCCCTTGATATCGGGATAGCCAACGGCAATCTGGCGGTCAAAGCGTCCCGGACGCAGCAGCGCCGGATCGAGGATATCGCGGCGGTTTGTCGCAGCAATGACAATGACGCCGCTGTTGGTGCCAAAGCCATCCATTTCGACAAGCAGCTGATTGAGCGTCTGTTCGCGCTCATCGTGGCCGCCGCCGAGTCCCGCGCCGCGATGACGCCCAACGGCGTCGATTTCATCGATAAAGACAATCGACGGCGAATTTTTCTTCGCCTGCTCGAACAGGTCGCGCACACGCGATGCGCCGACGCCGACAAACATCTCCACAAAATCAGAACCGGAAATGGAGAAAAACGGCACGCCAGCCTCTCCCGCCACAGCCTTGGCCAAAAGCGTCTTACCTGTTCCGGGAGGTCCCATCAGCAGCACGCCCTTGGGGATGCGCGCGCCCAGTGAATTAAATTTCGATGGATTCTTGAGGAACTCGACGATTTCGACAAGCTCCTCCTTTTCCTCATCCGCACCGGCGACATCGTTAAACGTCACCTTCGGCATCTCCTCCGGTTGTCTGGGCTTTGCCTTGCCAAAGCCCATCACGCCGCTCGTGCCGCCGCCGCGCGCCTGCTTCATCATCATGAAGTAGAAGAACACCAATAACCCAACCAGCACAAGCGTTGGGATCAGACTGACCCACCAGGGAGTCGTCTTAATCGGCAGCAGATCGTACTGCATCGGCGCGTCTGGATTCGCCTTGTTGTACTGCTGTATATAGTTATCCGAGCCATCGTACCGCTCGGCATAGACATCATTGATAAACAGGTTTACATTCGGCACACGGTAAGCCTTTGTTTTGCCGTCTGTAAATGTCATTTCCAGATCGCCCGTTCCCAGGTCGAATACAAACGACTGGACCTCCAGACGCTGGAAGTAATCAAGCACATCGGAATATTTTTCCGTCGAGGCTGGCTGCTTCATGGAAGAAAACAACAGCACTGCCATGAGCATCAGCAGCAGGAACATCGAAAGCCAGATGCCGACACCCTTCGTTTTTTTGTTCAAATCAGATTCACTCCTGTCAAATCATTGCGTACCAAGGGACGCGAACCGTCCCGCCGGCCGCCCCCCAATGCGGCCGGGCTGCCGCGGCCGCCAGGCCGCAGACAGCGCCATATTCTATTTATTTTTCATAAATTTCCGGTTTGAGCACGCCCACATAGGGCAGATTGCGGTAACGCTCCGCAAAATCCAGGCCGTAGCCGACGACGAATTCGTCCGGAACCTCAAAACAGGTGTAATCGGGCGAGATGTCGGCCACACGGCGGGCAGGCTTGTCAAGCAGCGTGGCAATTTTGATATCGGAAGCGTCGCGCTGCATGAGCAAATCGCGCAAATAGCTGAGCGTCAGGCCGCTGTCAAGAATGTCCTCGACGATCAGGATGTTATAGTCAAGCGGGTTGATGTCAATATCCTTGATTATCTTAACCACTCCCGACGATTTTACGCCGGAACGATAGCTCGACACGGCCATGAATTCGACCTCACACGGCACCGTGATCGCACGGATTAAATCGGCCATAAACACAAACGAGCCTTTGAGCACGCCGAGTACGAGCAGTTTTTTCCCCTCATAATCGCGCGAAATCTGCGCTCCAAGCGACCGTACCCGTTCCTGTATGCTATTTTCCTCGATTAAAACCTTTAAAATATCCTGCTCCATGTTTTTCATGCTGTTTCCTCCTCCGGCGCCATGCGACCGTCCGCGCCGTCATGCGCGAAAGCGATCAGCATGATATGTGTGGTCGCTTTGTCCACCCGGACGCGTTCGTCAACACCGACGCCCTCTGCAAAGAACACCCCGTTCTCATCAGCCAGCACGCACAGGCGTTCTCGGTCGGCCGCGCCCATCTCGGAATACAATTTTTTCAGCAGCTTTGTACAGCCGCGCCCAGCGGGCTGTATCCGGTCCCCTGCCTGTCGGGACCGCAGAAAAATGCTATTATCTATTTTATCATAATCAGCGGCATTTTTTAAGAGCCTTCCGCCATTATTATCAAAAATTTCATAATCTGCACAGTTTACCACAGAAAATTCAACCGCTTTTCCATCGCCCAGTGAAATCCGCGCTCCATCGATCGCTTCACGCCGCAGCAGGCGCGGCTCTATTGGTTCCAGCGGCGTCTTTTTGCGGCGCTCCAGACACAGCAGGCCGCCATCCGCAACAACATAGAGACTCGGCCCGACCTGCATAACGCGCCGCCGCCCGCCCTCAAGCATCGCGTCAATAGATGCGATGCGCTGTGCCGAACGCTCCGCGCCGCCCCCCTCCAAAAGCGCCGCGATGACGCGCGCCCGCAAAGCGGGATGCAACGCGCGCAGCGCCCCAAGGTCATAACCTTCGCCGCGCGCCGCCCGCGCGCCCGCCTCACGCGCCGCGCCGGACAGATAGTCCGCATCGCGGCGCAGCGCCGCGGTCATGCGGCCGACCGCTTCCAGCGCGCCTGGATTCACGCGAAAGAGCTGCGGCAGGATATTGTGGCGGATGTGATTACGCGTGCAGCTATCCGTCAGATTGGTGCTGTCGGTCACATAGCACAGGCCATGCGCCGCGCAGTACGCCTCTGTCTGGGCGCGCGTGCAGCCGATCAGCGGCCGCACGATGTCGCCACGCACCGGCGGGATGCCGCAAAGCCCCACGATCCCCGTGCCGCGCGCAAGGTTCAAAACGACTGTCTCAGCCGCATCCGACAACGTGTGCGCCGTTGCGATCTTGCAGCCATGTGTGCGCGCTACCTCCTCAAAAAACGCATACCGCGCTTCGCGCGCGGCCGTCTCAAGCGAAAGGCCGCGCGTATGCGCCAGCGCGCGCACATCCACGCGCCGCACATCGAGCGCCACGCCATACTGAGCGCACATCGTTCGCACGAGCTGCTCATCGCGGTCGCTTTCCTCGCCGCGCAGGCAATGGTTGAGGTGGCAGGCGCGCACCGTCAGCCCAAGGTCGAGCTGCGCGCATAAAAAATCAAGCAGGGCGACCGAGTCGGCCCCGCCGGATACGGCCGCGGCCACTGTGTCACCCTGCGCCAGCATGGAGAATTCTTCAATTGTCGCGCGCGCATTATGGTTCATCGCGTCCCAGCTCCAAATTCGTAAATCTTGTATAACGGTTGTCCCAGCCGAGCTTTACAACGCCGACCTCGCCATGACGGTTCTTGGCGACGTCGCAGTTTGCAACGTTGCGTTCCTCGGCATCCTCGCGCGCATAATAATCCTCGCGGAACAAAAGCAGCACGATATCTGCGTCCTGTTCTATCGAGCCGGATTCGCGCAGGTCGGACAACATCGGTTTATGGTCGGAGCGGGATTCCGGACCGCGCGAGAGCTGCGACAGCGTGATGACCGGAACGTTCAGCTCCTTTGCCATGATCTTCAGGTTCCGTGTGATCTCACTGACCTCCTGAACACGGTTTTCCGAACGCCGCCCGGACGACATAAGCTGGAGATAATCGATGATCACAAGGTCGACCTTTCGCAGACGGCGCAGCTTTGCCTTCATCTCGCCGATGGTGATGCCCGGCGTGTCGTCAAGGTAGATATCCGCTCTGGAGAGCGTCTGCGAAGCCATCGCGATGCGCACCCAGTCGTCACCGCTCAATTCACCCGTGCGCAGCAGCTGCCCCTCAACGGACGCCTGCGACGACAAAAGCCGCTGGGCCAACTGCTCGCTGCTCATTTCAAGCGAAAAAATCGCCACGGTTTTATCCGTTTTTGTCGCGACATTCTCCGCGATGTTGAGCGCGAACGACGTCTTTCCCATACCGGGACGCGCCGCGATCAAAATCAGATCCGTGCGGTTAAGACCGGTGATCACGCGGTCAAGCATTGAAAAACCGGTCGGGATACCGCGGTATTTGTCCCGGTCCTCGCCGGACAATCGCTGGAGCACCTCATATGTCTCGGTAATGGCTGTGCGGATATGCTTGAAAGAGCTTGTATTGCGTCCCTGCCGGATATCGAAAATGCTTTGTTCCGCTGAATCGAGCAGCACGTCGGATTCAGCCTGCGAATCGGACGCCATTTCAATAATACCGCGCGACGCCTCGATCAGGCGCCGTACATAATACTTCTCACGCACGATTTTGCAGTACGCTTCGACATTTGCCGCCGAAGGCACCACCTGCGCGAGATTGGTCAGGTAAATTTTCGCGTCCTCGTCGGTATCGAATATGCCCTCGCTTTTGACCGCGTCGAGGATCGTAATAAAGTCCATCGTTTTGTTCAGATTGAACATCGTGGACATCACTTCAAAAATCTGACGATGCTGCGGGCGGTAAAACGTATCCGCGCGCAGGCTTTCCATCACGAGCGCAAAGCAAGCTGGATCGATCAGAACCGCGCCGAGCACGCTTTGCTCGGCCTCCAGACTGTAAGGCATCTGCCGGCCATACTCGCCCAATTCCAAATCAGCCAACAAAACACCCTCCAAGCGGCGCGCGGGCCGCCATTGATTTCTGCCTTTTACGGGCCTTCTGCGCGCAGGCGCCGCGCCTGTTTAATCCGCAAGGCGTGTCTGCGCCGGTGCGCGCAGCTTGTCAATCATTTTCACCGACGACGACATAAACGTCCGCCGTAACGCCCGGATGAAGCTTAACCTGCACGGTATAACTCCCAAACGCCTTGATATCGCTGTCGAGAACAATCTTGCGCTTATCGATCGAAGCGCCGAACGCGCGCTCAATCGCTTCGGATATCTCCTTCGATGTGACCGAGCCAAAAAGCTTTCCGTTTGCGCCGGCCTTGGCGGACAGCTTGACAGTCTGACCCTTGATCTTTGATGCCAGCTCCTCGGCCGCCTGTTGCTCCACAGCGGCTTTATGCGCGGCGGAGGCCTGTTTGGCTTTCATCTCCCCTAAAGCCTGTGCGTTCGCCTCAACCGCAAGCCCCTTCGGCAATAGGAAATTGCGCGCATATCCGTCCGAAACCTTAACCAGCTCCCCTTTTTTACCGCTGCCCTTGACATCCTGTTTTAAAATAACCTGCATGTTTGCTTCCTCCAATCGAATTACGCTGTTTATTTGCGGCTGTTTTCCTCGAAATAGGAGTCTATCGCCGCAATCAGCAGTTCATATGCCTTATCTCCATCGATGCCGGCAAGCTGCGCCCCCGCCATTGTATGATGGCCGCCGCCGCCAAGCTTTTCCATGATGATCTGAACGTTGACCTGTCCCATGCTGCGCGCCGAAAACGACATCCCGCCGTTTAGGCCGAACACAAGAAACGACGCCTGCACGCCGCTGATATTCAACAGCTCATCCGCGGCCTGCGCGGCCGTCACCTGGATGTCAGGCGCGTCGTGGTCGGGCGACACGGCGATCGCGCAGCCCCGGTATACCTTAGCATGGGCGACCAGCATCGCTTTGCGCTGGTACGCCTCCATTGTCGAGGAGAACAGCTTGCGCACCTCGACGGTGTCTGCGCCGATACGCCGCAGATAGGCCGCCGCCTCAAAAGTGCGCACGCCTGTCTTGATGACAAAATTCTTGGTATCGAGCATAATGCCGGCAAGCAGCGCCTCCGCCTCCAGACGGCCTAAACGCAGTTTATCACCAAAATACTGCACAAGCTCTGTGACCATTTCCGACGCGCTCGACGCATACGGCTCATGATAAAAAATCACGGCATTGTCGATATGACCAACCATCTTGCGGTGATGGTCGATCACAACGACGCTGCGGCATGCGTCAAAAATCTGAGTGGATTCCAAAATATTGCGCACATGCGTGTCGCAGATGACCAATAGCGTTTTACGCGTGACGAGCAGCTCGGCGTCCTCCGGCTCGAGCAGCATCCCCTCAAAGCCGTTTTCCAGAAGCTTGTCATATTCCTGCCGCACGAGACACTTGTCCCGCCGGATGACGATATACGCCTCCTTGCCCATCAGGCGCGCCGCGCGCATCACGCCGACGCACGCCCCGAAGCAGTCGAGATCCGCCGCCCTGTGCCCCATCACAAGCACATTGTCGCTTCCGGAAATCAATTCCGCCAGCGCCGTTGCGACGATGCGCGTTTTAACCTTGGTGCGCTTCTCCGTCCCGCTGGAAACGCCGCCGAAAAATTCATAGCCCGACGCGCCGCGCACAGCCGCCTGGTCGCCGCCACGGCCGAGCGCCATATCAAGCGCCTGGCGCGCGTACCGCTCGCTCTCCTCAAGGTCGGCCGCGTCGCGTCCGACGCCGATTGAAAGCGTCGCGACCATCTTGTTTTCTGTCTCAATGGCGCGCACCTGCTCCAATATCGGGAAACGCGACGAAATGATGCCGCGCAGATTGCGCTCCTCAATGATGACGGTGAACCGGTCGCGCTCTGTCTTTAACAGCAGGCCGCCGCTTTCCGTCACAGCCTTGCTGATCGTATACTCGATCTGCCCCATCACGCGCGTGCGCTCATTGTCCTTCATGTTCTGCTGAAGCTCCTCGTAGTTATCGACCAGCAGCAGCATGATCGAGGGACGCGTCTCAAAGTATTCGCGCGCGTACCGCTTCAGCTCGGTATTTTCAAAGAAGTAGACAATATACAGCGGGTCGTTCTCAGCGGACGCATGTGTTACATAGGCGGTGAAATGGCGTCCCTTATAATCGACCTCGTAACCGCCCTCCGGGCAGCGGCGCGTTATATCCGCCCCGGTCAGGATCGTGTAAATGCTGCGGCCGTATGTCTCCTCATGCTCCAGCACGGAGGACTGCGCAAGCTCGTTGCACCAAATGATCTCCCCCTGCTCGCCGCAGACGAACACCGGAATTGGAAAGGTCTGCATGGTTTCGCGCTGCACCGTGGTCAGCGCCTGCCCCATTTTGGTCAAAAGGGAGTTGATGTCCTTTTTGATGCGGCGCATCAGATAGATAAGCAGAGCTGCGCACGCAACCGTCACGCCAAGACAGACGTAAAACAGCCGCAGGTTGAAAAACAGCGCCGCCAGCGTGATCGCCAGACAGCATCCAACCGCAATATACGCCAGAGAACGAAACGGATTTGTACTTTTCTTCACTTCGTAACCTCGCCTGTCAACAATGTCGTCGGGCCGGGCTTGCCTGCTCCGTCCGCGCTTCGTTCGGATAACCATACAGTTTTTATTATAACACAATGCTTTCTTTGTTGCAATCCAAATCTGTACAACCTGCCCCTTTTTCCACTATGCGGGAGGAGGATTTTTGTGTTATACTGTATGCAGCGTTTTTCCCAGTACGCAACGCGTGCAGTTGGACGGCGCGAACCATGTGAAGCGGCGTTTGCATCAAATTCATGTCAGGAGGGCGCGTATGAGGGAGCAGCCGGTTTATGAGCAGTATTCCGACGACAAAAGTTACAAACTAGAAATTCACCAGAGGGCGGACGGATTGTATGAGGTGCGGGCGCGGCGGAAAATAACGGATGAGTATATGGGAAACGACTGGTTCGAGTATACCAATCTGCATGATATGATGCATCTGACCGATACGCTGCAAAGCGCTCTGCAAATCGGAGGAGAACTGCTGCGCAATCTGATTTAAGCGGGCCGCGCCTGAGTTGACAAGAAGCCCCGCGCGGTCTATCATAGGCTTACAAACCGGCGCGCCTTGCAAGCGTATAAGGGCGCCTGATAAAAGGAGCGTTTATGAAGCGGAACACCTGGCTCAAGCCTGTCGCCCTGCTCGTTATCATTTTCGCGCTGTTCCAATCGGGAAAGACACGGCGCCAAGACTTTTATATCCGCATCTATCAGATGCAGGACGGCGTGCGCGGCGCACTTGTGAAATCGGTGGAAGGCCCGCTGCGCAAAGCGGACGATTATGCGCCGCAGATAAACGAACTGGCAGGTATCCTCGCCCCGTCTGAAGCGTATGGCGGCGTTTTGGATCCGTCCGGCGCGCTGTATGAAATCACGATCGGCCCGGTTGACAAGGATAAAAATGAGCTGATCTATTTTGTGTATTTTCAGGATGGGCGTATTCTTCTGCGCATTGAAAATTCCGCTTCCGGTACGCCGCTTTATCAGGTCGCGGCGCGTCCGCCCGAAGCGTTTTTGACCTATATCGACAGTTGATACATTCCGGTTCCGCTGCTGCGGAGCCGGTTTTTTGTTCAGCCAGCTTGACAGTTCCATCCGATTGTGCTATATTGTTTTTACTAATTTAGTAAATTACTAATTTTATAAAGAAGGTATACAGATGAATATTCCAACCACACTCAAGCATAAGCCTGTCGTCGTCGCACAGGGGTACGACCGTATTGACGGCCGGGCCGCTTATGAAAGCGACGCGAAGGGGCTTTCGCTCGGCCTTGCCCAGTGGAACGACCGCGGCCGCGTCGATATTTCAGCCAAGGTTTGGCGGTATACAGGCGAAAAATGGTCGCGCCAGTCCGAGGAGCTGCCGCTTCACCGTGTAATCGACCTTGCGATCCTGATCTGCCGTACGCAGCAGTATTTTCGCGACGAAGGCTACCGCCATGCTCAGTTTTTCAATCCCGATCATCCGCAGATCGGCCGCATCGGCTTGCAGGGCGACGCGATGACAGTAGGCGTCTGCACCGATAACCCGATGATCAAGGAGGATATACGCCTGTTTGCCGACGCGCTTGGGCGTGACAGCGAACTGTTGGGCGAACGCTTCGCCGTTCTCGCACGCCTTCTGAAGGAAATGGGGTACTAAAGTATGATATGATTAGAAATGCAAGTCAGTATATATGAAAGCAATAGATACCAGGAGCGATAGAATGAAACTTGAACGTATAACGGACACAGGGCATAACTTATACCAGACCGCATTGGATTTGTATCATATCAGTTTCCCATTTCATGAGCAGAGGGAGGCAGATTCGCAAGCGAATATATTACACGATCAGGAATATCACTTTCATGTAATTTATGATAAGGATATCTTTGTGGGGATGCTTTTGTATTGGGAGACAGAACGCTTTATCTATATAGAGCATTTTTGTATTTTACCTGAATTCCGAAACATGCATTACGGGCAAAGGATTTTAAAGCTTTTGGAGCAACAGGGGAAAATCGTCATCCTTGAAATCGACCCGCCGCTTGATACGATTTCCAATCGCAGGAAAGCGTTTTACGAACGGAGCGGTTTTGTAAAAAATCCTTACTTCCATATACACCCGCCTTACCACAGAGGGAGTCCCGGGCATAAGCTTATAATTATGTCTTCCCCTTCTGAAATTACGCCAGAGGAATATGTATTTTTCAAGCGGTATCTGGAAGGGCGTGTTATGAAAAATGCATACATATAGCCTTTTGTCAGGTGTCCAGGCATTTTTCAATATCGTGATAGTGGGGAACCGCCCGGTACCCGCCATATCTTTAACGCACAAAAACAGCTGGAAACCCATATCAGTTTCCAGCTGTTTTTATATAGCACAAGTAGCCGCGCCCTGTCAAACCTCCTGGATCACAGGCAGGATCATCGGGCTGCGCTTGGTGCGTCCGTAAAAATAGGACGACAGAGCGTCGCGTACCTGCGTTTTGATGTTGCCCCAATCGCGCATACGGCCGCCCACGCAGTCCTGAACCGTCTGCTTTGCGATGGCACGCGCCTCTGAAAGCATATCCTCCGCCTCGCGCACATAGACGAACCCGCGCGAAATAATATCCGGTCCTGCCACGATTTCGCCGCTGGTCCCGTCGATCGTCGTTACGACGACGATTAAACCGTCCTCGCCAAGATGCTTGCGGTCGCGCAGCACAATGCTGCCGACGTCGCCGACGCCAAGCCCGTCGACCAGCACGCGGCCCGACGGCACGATCTCGCCTGTTTTGACGGAAACGCCGTCAAGCTCAAACACATGGCCGTTTTCACCGATAAAGATATTCTCCGTCGGGATGCCCATCGCAAGGCCGAGCGACGCATGACGTTTGAGCTGCTTGTATTCGCCGTGCACCGGGAAAAAGAATTTCGGCTTTGTCAGCGCCAGCATGATCTTCAGTTCCTCCTGGCAGGCGTGGCCCGATACATGCACCTCGTACATACGCTCATAAATCACGTCCGCGCCAAGGCGCATCAGCTCATTGACGACGCGTCCGACCGTCTTTTCATTTCCGGGGATCGGCGTCGCGCTGATGATAATGAAATCGTCGGGCGTAACCGTCACCTTGCGGTGATCGTTCGACGCCATGCGCGAAAGCGCGCTCATCGGCTCCCCCTGGCTGCCCGTCGTGATCAGCACGATATCTTCGGGGCGGTAGCGGTTGATATCGTCGATATCGATCATAACGCCGTTGGGCGGCTTGAGATACCCAAGCTCCGTTGAAACGGCAACCGCGTTGATCATACTGCGTCCGGAAACGGCGACCTTGCGCCCGTGCTTCGCGGCTGCTTCGCAGATGAGCTGCATCCGATGGATATTCGAGGAGAATGTCGCGATGATGATACGCTTGTGTCCGGCCTGCTTAAAGAGCTTGTCGAAGCTGTCCGCGACCGTGACCTCTGTCGGGGTAAAGCCGGGCCGCTCCGCATTGGTGGAGTCGGACAGAAGCGCCAGCACGCCCTGCCCGCCAAGCTCGCCAAAACGCGCCAGATCGATAATATCGCCTATAATCGGCGTGTAGTCGATTTTAAAGTCGCCCGTCTGGATAATGACGCCGGCCGGCGTGTGGATCGCCAGCGCGACCGCGTCGGGGATAGAGTGGTTGACGCGGATAAATTCAACCTCCATGCAGCCGAGCTTAATCGTCTCACGCGGTGCGATCTGCACCAGCTTGACCTTCCCATAAAGGCCGTGCTCCCGCAGCTTGTTCTCGATCAGCCCGAGCGTAAGGCGCGTCGCGTAGACCGGAACGTTGATCTGTTTTAAAAAGTACGGCAGCGCGCCGATATGGTCCTCATGGCCGTGTGTGATCACGATGCCGCGCAGCTTGTCGCGATTCTTCTGTACATACGTGAAATCCGGCAACACCAGATCGACGCCGAGCATATTTTCATCCGGAAAGGTCATGCCGCAGTCGACGATGAACATATCGTTCATGCATTCGTAAACGGTGATGTTCTTGCCGACCTCCAACAGACCACCGAGCGGAATGATGCGCACCGGCGTCTTACGCTGCTCCTTTACGCGGCTTTTCTTGGCGCGCCCGGCCGGGCGCGCCGCTTTCTCCTGGCGGGCCTTTCCCGCTTCGGAAAGCTCGATCGTCGCGCCGATCGGGGCGGACGCCTTTGGGGATGGCTTGCGCCCACGCTTTGGCTGACGCGGCTCGCCGTTTTCCTTTTTAACAGACGGCTCCTTCTTGGCCGGCTCCTTGCGGGCCGGCTCTTTCTTTGCCGCATCCCGCTTCTGCGGTTCCTTCTTGGCCGGCTTCTCCGCACGGGATGCGCTCTTTTTTGCCGCCGGCTTGGCGGACGTCTCCTCAGCCTGTTCCGGCGTTACCTTCTGGAGCAGCCTGGCAGCCGTTTCCTTGACCGGCTGGCGGGTCTTTTTCTTTCGCGGCGCGGCGCGCTCCACCACGGAACGCTTTTCAAGCGCCTCCACACCCATACTGAGCTGCTCCTCTGTCAGCTTTCCGCCGACCTTCTTATCATCTGTCACAAAATATACCTCCGTATTGCTGCAATCACAATCTGAGAACCTGTATTCACAGTCGCCAAGCGCCGTCCAAGCGGGCCTTCTGCCCACGCTTGGCGTTAAATTTTTTGCCGGGCGACGGACCCCTGCAAAAATTCGCCTTGATCGCGCACAAAACTCCTCGCCTGTCCGGCATCCTCCGGCTGTGTATACAGGTTCTAATTTGAAAATCCGGACGGTTGGAGCGCAGAGGAGGCTGTCAAAATCCGAAAACACCATTTTCTGTATCTTCTCAGTTTCCAAACAAGCCATGAGAGCAAAAAGGCTTCTGCTGTTACCCATAACAAACAGGCCCAGGGCAAAAGCTGTGTCACCCATTGGGATTCCGACACATTTCGCACTGCGGACACCACTGCTTATGAGGAAAATTATCCTTTTTGATCCCCTGATCAGCTCTCAGGCGCTGCAAAACACAAACCCATCCTTCCCGCTGATTCCGATCACACGGCTGTCCCGGGTTTCCACAATACGCCGGGAGCCGCAAAAGCGCGGGCTGAAAGGATAGGCGGTATATGAACCTTTTTTAATCAGACAGCGCGGCCGCCGCGGTAACGCGCGGCGGCTCCGCCCCTGTCCATTAAAAAGGCCCCAGAGCCTGCCAGCATGTATGCTGGTTTATCGCCGGACCTTTTTCCATTTTTATCAACCGGACACAAAATGTCATAATATAGTTTACTCTTTTTTCCCGTCCTTGTCAAGCAGGTCCGTCAGCTCCCGCGCAATGTCCGCGCTCAACTCCCGCGCTGTTTCCCAGTTGGCAGCCTCGGCAAACACGCGGATTTCCCGCCCGTTTTTTCGCGGCCGCAGCAAAACCACACCGCGGTCACCGCGCACAACAACGCCCTCCCCGGCGCGCTCCTGTGAAAACCGCTCCAGCAGGCGCGCAGGCGGCCGGTCGAGCTTGACCGCACTCTCCTCGACGGCAAAGCCGGGAAGCTGGCGGTCAAGCTCCTCCAGGCCGAATCCATGCCGTTTCATATATCCAAGCAATTGAATCGCCAGCATCAGGCCGTCGCGCGCGCTCTGCTGCTGCGCTGCCAGGCGGCGGCCCTCGGCGTCAGATCCGTCGGCCGGGCACAAAAGGTAACGATAGACGCGATGACCGCGTTGCTCTGCAAATGCATCGAGAGCGCGCGGAAAGTCGTTCTCAACAGCCACATCGCGGTCCTGCTCAAACTGTGACAAACAGTAAGCCGCTACAGCTCTGCGCCATCCAATGCGCACATTGCCGTCGAAAAGCGAAAGGCGGCGGCCGTCGGTAGAAAGCATCAGCCGGATGCCGGACGGCGCCCGCTCGCAGCCAAGCTTTTGCAGCGCGTCCGACAACAGGCGGCCGACCGATTCATCGGGACAGGACACATGCGCGCGCATCCCTTCAAGCCCCTCCGGCGCCAGCCGCAGCAATTCGGTCATATACATGACGCCAATGCCGGACATATCCACGCGGTCCCCAAAACCGTCGCGCGGCGCGCGCGCAAATTCGCCGCGCGCGAGCATCAGCTCGATCTCCCGTTCGACACGGCGCGGCGCAGGCAGCCCCGTGTCGCACAGCACACGGATCGCGCCCGATTCCCCGGCGCTGATATAAACGCCGAGCGTCAGCGCGTTGTATCCCATCGCAAAACCAAACATCGCTTCAAACACGCACCCAAAATCGAGCACGGACGCGCCGGTCGAACGCACGCCCGCGATCAGCGCGTCGCACAGGGCGCGCGCACTGCGCGAGCGAGCCGCCGCAACGCCGACGGGACGGCCCTTGGCCACCGTACCGACCGCGCAGCCGACACGCGCGGCCAATTCCGGCGTCAGCTCCACGCCGATTTCACCGCAAAGCCCCTCGTCGTCAAATGTGCATGCCGCGCCGCCGCGTTCTGTGATATGCCCCGAAACGGCCGTACCGTCCTGGATGCGCACACCGCCCGCAATACGCACGCCTTCGCGGACGACCGTTCCCGCGCCAACTACAGCATCCTCCCCGACAGCCGCTCCATCCAGCAGCGCCGCCCGGCTTTTCAGCGCCGCGCCTGTACAGACAATGGCGTTGACTGCGGCCGCCCGTTCCGACAACAGGCTGTGCGGCAAAAGGATGCTTCCCTTGGCAGCCGCGCCCGCGGCGACAGTGCATCCGTCGTCAAGCACCGTTCCCGCGCCGATCACGGCGTTATCCCCAATGCTGACCCCCTCGCCGATATAGACAGGCGCTTCTATTTCATAGCGGCCTGACGGGCGGCGCGCTGCAAACACGTTGCCTGACTCATCGCGTTGGCCGCGAAGCGTTGCGTCTACGCGCCCTGCCAGCAAATCAGCCTGGGCGCGGCGGTACGCCTCCAGATCCCCGATATCGCACCAATATCCGGACAGTGTGCAGCAATCGACCGCCATGCCCTTCTCAAGCATACGCGGAAAAAGATCGGCTGCAAAATCAAAAATCTGCCCGTCCGGAATCATTTCCACGGCGTGCGGGGACAGAATATAAATGCCTGTATTTGCGAGCTCGCTCGTCGCCTGCGCAAAAGACGGTTTCTCAATAAACCCCGTCACATGTCCGTCGCTGTCTGCGATCACGAGGCCATATTCACGCGGATCGCCGACGCGCGCCGTAACGATTGTTACGTCAGCACAGCGCGCTGCATGCTGATCCATCGCCTCGCGCAGCGAGAAATCGCACAGCGCGTCGCCGCTGATTACAAGCAGATCTTCCCCGATTTGACCGGCCGCGTTTTTGACGCTTCCCGCCGTACCGAGCGGCTGCGCTTCCTCACAAAATGAGAGCGCGATGCCCGCGAAGCTGTTGTCCGGAAAGTGTGAAACGATTTGATCCGGCAGATATTGCAGCGTCAGAACGCTTTCAGTCACGCCGTTTTTCGCGAGCAGCTCCAGAATATATTCCACAACGGGCCGCCCGCACAGGCGCGCCATTGGCTTGGGGCAGCGTTCGGTGAGCGGACGCAGGCGCGTGCCCCGGCCGCCCGCCATGATGACTGCTTTCATGATGACCCTCCACAATACAAATACAGGCTGCCCAAACTTGAGGACGCTTCCAAAAGAAAGCGGTTCTGTATTTTAAAGAAACGGCTTTTCAGGCAGCTTTAGATGACTTTTCATTTAGTATGGACGAATTTTTCACGCTTTAATACCGGCGCGCGCCATACGTTTAAATTTCATGTTCTTCCGCTTTTTGGCGGGCGGGGGCTTGTATCACGGAGCAAAATCGTATACAATAATGAAAGGATTTTGCCGCGTACTGCGCGGCAGGTCCGCTGATACAATCGACGGCTTGGAGGCGGAAACCATCAAACAGGTTGAAATATTTACCGACGGCGCCTGCTCCGGAAATCCCGGCGCCGGCGGGTGGGGCGCCGTGCTGCGCTTCGGAGAACATGAAAAGGAGCTTTCCGGCGGCCAGGCTCAGACCACAAACAACCGCATGGAGCTGACCGCGGTCATCGAGGCGCTCTCGGCGCTCAAGGAGCCGTGCAGCGTTACATTGACAACCGACTCCAAATATGTTTCGGACGCCGTATCCAAGGGATGGGTCTATGGCTGGCAGAAGAAAAACTGGATGCGCGCCCCCGGAGAACCAGCCAAAAACGCCGACCTGTGGAAGCTGCTGCTCCCTCTGCTCGGACGCCACAAGGTCACATTCCACTGGGTCAAGGGACATGCCGGTCATCCGGAAAACGAACGCTGCGACGCTCTGGCTGTCGCGGCCATTGCGCGTTTTAGGTGAAAAACGTAAAATTTTGCGCTTCCCTCTTGCAAATAACACTAAAAAGGTATACAATTGATTCATAAAGCAACATAATAACTCCATAACAGGATGGTGATATTGATATGAAACAGTTTGTTTACGCGGACAACGCTGCAACAACTCAGATTTCAAAGGAAGTCCTCGACGCGATGATGCCCTGGCTGACCGAAGGCTACGGCAACCCTTCGAGCATCTATGAACTTGGCCGCACTGCCGGCTTCGCCATTGAGGACGCACGCAAACAGGTCGCCGCCGCGCTCGGCGCACAGCCTGCGGAGATCTACTTTACCGGCTGCGGCTCTGAGAGCGACAACTGGGCGATCAAGGGAGCCGCACACAAGCTCGCCGCTAAAGGAAAGAAACATTTGATCACAACTGTGTTTGAGCACCACGCGGTGCTCCACACATGCGCGGCGCTCGAAAAGGAGGGCTTCGAGGTCACATATCTTCCGGTTGACCACAACGGCCTGATCACTGCGCAGCAGGTCGCCGACGCCATCCGTCCTGATACGGCGCTCGTATCGATCATGTATGCCAACAATGAAATCGGCACTATCATGCCGATTCCTGAAATCGGCGCGCTCTGCCGCGAACGCGGCGTGTGGTTCCACACCGACGCGGTGCAGGCTGTCGGCAATATTGAGATCGACGTCGCTGCGCAGAACATCGATATGCTCTCCCTCTCCGGCCACAAAATCCATGCGCCAAAGGGGATCGGCGCGCTCTGTATCAAAAAGGGAATTGTGCTGCCCAACCTCATTGACGGCGGTGAACAGGAACGCGGACGCCGTGCTGGTACGGAAAACGTGGCGTCGATCATTGGACTTGGGCGCGCCATGGAAATCGCCTGTGCCGATATTCCTGCCAAAATCTCCAAGGTCACGCCGCTGCGCAACAAAATGATCGACGAGCTGCTCACCCTGCCGATGTCGCGCCTGAACGGCGACCGGGAGCGCCGTCTGGCCGGCAACGCGAACCTGTCGTTTGTTGGCGCGGAGGGCGAAGCGCTGTTGCTCGGGCTTGATATGGCCGGCGTCTGCGCGTCGTCGGGTTCGGCGTGCACGACCGGCTCGCTCGACCCAAGCCACGTCCTTTTGGCGCTTGGCCTCTCCCATGAGGTGGCGCACGGGTCCCTGCGCATCACAATCAGCGATTGGACCACGCCGGAGGAGGTTGATCATATCATCGATTCGGTCAAAGCTGTCGTCACCCGCACGCGGGATATCTCCCCACTCTGGGAGGATATCCAGAAGGGGCGCAAAACGATTGCCCTATAAACCTGTATATACGGAAAGGATTGTTGGATATGCTGTATTCTGATAAAGTTTTGGAGCATTTCGCCAACCCGCACAATGTCGGTGAAATTGAAAATGCCGACGGCATCGGCGAGGTCGGCAACGCGAAATGCGGCGATATCATGAAAATGTATTTGAAGATCAAAGACGGCGTGATTGAGGACGCGAAGTTTAAAACGTTCGGCTGCGGCGCAGCGATCGCCACAAGCTCCATGGCGACCGACATGATCAAAGGCTCCACCATCGAGGACGCGCTCAAGCTTTCGAACAAGGCGGTTGTCGAGGCGCTCGATGGGCTTCCCGCCTCCAAGATCCACTGCTCTGTGCTCGCAGAACAGGCGGTGAAAGCGGCGCTGGCCGATTATTACCGCAAAAACGGCGTCGATCCGACGCCCATCGTCGGCGAGATTGGTGAATGCGACGCCTGCCATGGGCTATAAGTGAAGCAAAAACGGACATACCAGGATTTATCCGGCATATCCGTTCTTGATAAGAAGTAAAACACAAAAAGAACGGACCTTAAACGGTCCGTTCTTTTTGTGTCCGCCCGCATGGACAAACGAGATGATCAATGGAACATATCCTTTTTCACAAGAATAAAGGCGCCAACTCCCGCAATCACGATTGATATGACAACCGGAACCCACCAGACCGGAAACGGCAGACCGGTTACGTTCATCCCATAGAAACTAAAAACCATATTGGGGATCGCCATAACGATTGTGATCGCGGTCAGAATTTTCATAACGATATTCAGGTTATTGGAAATTACAGACGCAAACGCATCCATGGTCCCGGAAAGAATACCGGAATAGATGTTACACATCTCGATGGCCTGCTTGACTTCGATCAGCACATCCTCCAACAGGTCTTCATCTTCCTCGTAGAGCTTGATGATCCGCCCGCGCAGAATCTTTTCGAGCGTCACCTCATCGGACTTGAGCGATGTGGAAAAATATACGAGCGATTTTTCCAGGCCGAGCAGCTGGATCAGCTCCTTGTTTCGCATGGACAAATGCAGCCGCTGTTCAGTGCTCGATGAAATCTTGTCGATCTGCTTGAGGTAAACAAGAAACCTTTGAGCGATCCTCAATAGCGTCAGAAGTAAAAAGCGCGTTTTCATTGCCGTTTGAAGCCCCTTGACCCGCCCTTCGGCCATATCGCTGATCGTCAGATTTTCTTCAATGCAAACGGTGATAACATAATCAGGCGTGCTGATAATACCCATCGGCAGCGTGGTATAAAGCAGCGTCTTATTTTCGTCAGCCTGTTCCTCAGCCGACGGATAGTCCACAATAACAAGCGTCTGCCCTTCCTCACTCTCAATACGGGAGCTTTCCTCCTCGTCGAGCGCGGCGCGTACAAAATCCGGTTCGACCGCCAGGTCGTTTGTCAAAAAAGCGACCTCCGCCTCCGTCGGGCTGATTGCGGAAATCCAGCAACCCGGCTCCGGCGCATCCAAACGCAGAATCCGGTTGTCAACTGTCTTATAAAAATTGAGCATGCAAAAAAAGCCCCTTTCAGTCAGGGGCCGCTTTACAACATACGGCGTGCCCCCGGAGTAATAAATAAATCCATGATATATATATAGCCTGTACTTCCAGGGTCGGGATTCACGCCGTCACCTCCTATCATTTCAATTTGAAAAAACGCGCCCCATTTTACAATTTCATAAACAACAGGGCTAGGTGGTATCATCGGCCATTTTGGCGGAAGCGGGCCGCGCCCGCGTATCGCCCTGGCCATAAAATTAGTATAATAACCGCTCTGCGGTTATTATACCACAGCAGCAAGCCCATTCGGGCTTGCCTGCCGCAAAGCGGCTGGCAAACCGGCAAAGCTGTCTGCACTACGCATATTATACCACAAAAAATCACGATTGCAATCGTATGGCGCAGTGAATCGACAAAAAATTTACATAACCTGTACAAACGGCCTTATTCTGTCTGATTCGACGCCATGTGGTCCGATTTTGCCCTGTTTCCCAAAAAGAGGCGGCGCATCCGCGCCGCCCCCGTTCATTCAAGATGCTTTAAAACTGTGCTTCAAAGGTTTTTTCAGCACCCGATGTATCATCCGCCACAACCAGAATCGCATAGCTGCCATGTGTATATACAGCAGCATTGTTGATTTTGGGCATTTCGTCAGGCATGTAGCTCTCATAAGAACGCTTCTGATCTTCGATGCGCGCTGCAATGGCATCCTGCGCAAGCTGGATATCAGCTGCGTCCTTCATACGGATGACCGTTACCTCCTCGGCCGTCGCACGTGAACTGCTCGTATACATAGAAACGTCCGCGACCTTTTGGGCGTCTATGTCATAGAAATTATAGAATACATCCTGATCAACCGTCATCATCGTGTCCTTGAATGTCAAACCCTGTGCGACTGCCTGTACAACATCGGCCGCCGCCGGCTCCTTGCCGCCCGACTTTCCGCCGCAGGCCGCCATGGAGAAGGCGCAGACCGCCGCCAACGCAGCTGCAATCCATCTTTTCATCATCTGATACATCCCTCTTTGTCATTATTATTTAGGCTTGCTCTACTGTATGCGTTTTTAGATACTCAAACCACTTAGTATAATAATCCGGCCCAAAATGCATTCCGTCAGCCGGTGAAGCTTCATCGGGCAGCATTCCGTTTTCATCCTTCATGCATTCGGCCACATTTACAAAGTAGACCTCTTTTTCCTTGCAGAGCGTGAGCAGCGCCTCATTGAAGGCGTCGATATGAGTGTTGTCCAGGTTATAGTTGTTATTTTTTGTTACAGGCAGAATCGACTGAATATAAATAAGCGCCTGCGGCTGTTTCATTTTCAGATCGTCGATCACCTTGCTGTAATGCGAAATAAATGTATCTACATCTTCGCGCGCTTCGTTGCCGCCGAGCATGACATAAACCTTGGCAAACTGCTCTGCATCAAGCGCGTCCATGATCGGGATACGCGACCCATCTTCCTGCTTGACGGTTTGTGCAGAATAAACCGTCAATAGATTGACGCCAGTGCCAGCAAATACAGTCGTATTGGACATCATACCGTACAGCATGATCCCTTCTGTGATTGAATCGCCGACAAATACCGCATCGTCGAAATAATCTCCCATCACACGTTCTGATTCGGGCACTGCTCCGTCGAACACGGGCAATTTCTGTTCCTCCGGTTCGGATTGCTCTGGCACAGACGACGATTTTGCAGCCGAGGAGGATTCCAGCTCATCGGTTTCCGTCTGCGTCCCACTGACGACTGATGACAGTGTCTGATAGCGGCTCAAATCCGCGCCCTTGTCAGACACTTTCTGCCACACAATTGCAATCACCAGCGAAATAACAACAGCAAAGGCGAGCAGGATCACCACTGTCAAAAAATGATGGGGATTATCCCCTCGGTTGATTTTTACCGGCTTTTCTTTATACATCCTGTCATGCTCCTATTGGTCGCAAATTCATTACCTGTAATTCTGCATTTTATCAGATTCCACAGTGTTTGTAAAGCAAACAATGTGTGAATTTTGTGAGCACGGCTGTCCGCACTTGGATATACAAACAGTTATAAACACTTTCCACCAAGTTTTCCACAATGCTGTTTGCCCATTTCATGCGGCTTTCCCCAGTTTCACCCAAGGATTCCACCGGTCATTCCACAGTTTCTTCACTGTATATTCGCCGCTTTCATGGTAAATATGCATTCATTTGTCCTCTTGCCGGGATGTTTTACAACGATTATACTTGAAGTCATCATGCCCTTACACGGATTTTCCAAATTATTTGCTTTTTTTCTTGACATGTCCCTTTTATTATGGTAAGATAAATTTCGTCGGGATTAATAAAGAGAAAATTCAGACAAAGAATCACCCTCCTTTTGGAATGAATTAAAAGTTAAAATGCGGTGGTGCTGGAATAGGCAGACAGGCACGTTTGAGGGGCGTGTGCGCGAGCGTGTGGGTTCAAGTCCCATCCACCGCACCAGTTTTGCTGGAAAAAAGCCGGTTATTATAGCCGGCTTTTTTCCATGCATATATAATTCAGATATTTTGTGTGGACGCCCTCACATCCGCACACAGCCGGTCCGGGATGAAAGGGTGAAGCCATTTTGTTCTCATGCGGAGCGATCAATATTGAATTCTTTCATGGCTGACGCTGTTCGACCCGATCATCCGTTGCTTATACGAACCGAAGACGGTTCGATATGGTTTTTGAAGCATATCTTTAGAAGCTGTATCAATGGGAGACGCATACGCTTTGTTGGAAAAACTCCCGTTCGGATCGCGTCAGAAAAGCTTGAAATCCGTCGGAATTCCTGCGCTTTCCTTCCTTACCGTACAAAAAATTTTCTCGCCAATCCATGCGCTTTCCTCCAATTGGTACAGCTTCTTAGATACAGCGATTGTTTATAACATAATCCCTATACGGTCGGCTTCTGTGACCGGGCGCAGTACGCGGCAGGGATTCCCCGCTGCAATCACACCCGCAGGGATATCGCGCGTTACGACGCTTCCCGAACCAATTACAGTTCCATCGCCGATTGTCACGCCCGGATTAATCACTGTATTCCCGCCGATCCAGACATCGTTGCCAATTGTAATGGGATGTGCCATTTCAAGTCCGGACGCACGTTCCCGCGCATCAAGCGGATGGGTCGCTGTATAAATAGAAACATTTGGGCCGAGCATCACGTTGTCGCCAATGGTCACGCGCGCGCAATCGAGCACAGTCAGATTATAGTTGGCATAAAAATTCTCTCCGACAAAAAGGTTACAGCCATAATCGAACCACACCGGCGGCTCCATATATGCATACCGCTTATATCCGCCAAGCAGCTCCATACGCACGCAGTCACGCGCTTCCTCCTCGTCAGGCGGCAATTCATTATACTGCCTGCAAAGCCTGCGTGCACGCATATGTGCCTCCGCCAGTTCCTTGTCCCCCGCATTGTAAAGCGCGCCGGACAACATTTTTTCCCGTTCTGTCATCCTGCTTACCTCCTTTGCCCAGTACAATATTTCCAACCCGCCTCAAAAGCTGAAAGTTCGAGTCAGCTTCTTATTTGTGCCGCAGCGCCATAACTGCGACGGCAATCTTTTGTATAATCAATGGAATCACGGCTCCCAGCGCATCCACGCCCGGGAGCAGCAGTGCTGCAACCAATACGGCGAAGGTCAACAGATAGCGCGCCGCGAGCGTCGCCGCTATTATACGCTGCGCCTGCTTTGGAACTGCATACGCCCTTTTAATCGCACGCCGCAAAAGCCATACGTCGATCAGCGCCCACGCCGTTCCCAGCAGCAGGCCGACGAGCAGATCGGCGCTCATTGTTCAAAATTGACGGCATACAGATGTTCGCGCACGAGCTGCGCGATTTCCGTATACGTCTTGTTAAAGCGGCAGGCACATTTTTCTACACGCGAGCACTGAAAGGTATCGTCGCCGACACAGCGGCTGATCACGATCGGTCCCTCGACAATCTCGATCACCTCGCCAAGAGCGATTTCTCCAGCCGGACGCGCCAGCTCATAGCCGCCCTGCGTGCCCTTATAGGAGCGCACAATCCCCTCCGCGACAAGCTTGCGCAAAATTTTCAAAGCGAACCGTAACGTCACCCCTGTTGCCGCGGAAAGGCTTTTTGCATCCATGCGCATCTGATGCTGCGCCAGGCAGTCCACGATGCGCACGGCATAATCCGCCTCAAGCGTAATATACATGTTTTCGCCCCTTTAATCCGCCGCAGCCACCCGCCGCAGCAGAAAGTATACTTTATAAGTATAATACAGGGCGGTCATTTTGTCAAGCCATCCGTCCGACATCCTTTTTACAATCCTTGAACTTAACAAACCGATATGATATGATTAAATCACGCTGGATGCATCCCGGCCGTCTGGGAGTTGTTTGAAAAATCGAAGCTGCCATCTTTTTCTGCAACCTCTAATCCAGCAGCAATACGGTATGGGAGGTTTTAATATGGCAGATGACCTGCAAATCAAATTATATGCGTTTACGTTGGATTGCAGGAACCCGTATGAATTGGCAAAATTTTATGCGGCGCTTCTCGGTTGGGAAATCGCGTTTCATGATGAAGAATTCGCATGTGTCGGCGCGCCGGGAAAGGCACAGGGGGCATACCCTGGCATCCTGTTCCAAAAGAATGCACAGCATGAAGCGCCCGTTTGGCCCCAAACCCTCGGGACACAGCAACAACAGGCGCATATGGATTTTGCCGTCAATGACCTTGAACAAGCAGTCCGCCATGCCATCTCCTGCGGAGCAAAGCCTGCGGAGAAGCAGTTTTCCGATAGCTGGCGCGTCATGCTCGATCCTGCCGGCCATCCATTCTGTCTTTGCTCGATGAAGCCGGTCATTGACAGTCCGGAATTTGCGCTTTTATAAAAGGTCCGGTGCTGTCAAACGAACTGCATAGCCAACAAAAAAGCCCCGCCGCAGCGGGGCTTTTTTCGGTCAATCGAGAAAATCCTTCAGCTTTTTGCTGCGCGACGGATGGCGCAGCTTGCGCAGCGCCTTTGCTTCGATCTGGCGGATTCGTTCACGCGTGACGTTAAACTCCCTGCCGACCTCCTCAAGCGTGCGGCTGCGGCCGTCCTCAAGGCCAAAACGCAGGCGGAGCACCTTTTCCTCGCGCGGCGTCAAAGTCTGGAGAACCTCGGAAAGCTGCTCGCGCAGCAGCGTGTGCGACGCGGCCGTATCCGGGGCAGGCGCGTCCTCATCGGGGATGAAGTCGCCCAGATGGCTGTCTTCCTCCTCGCCGATCGGCGTCTCGAGCGAGACAGGCTCCTGCGCCACGCGCATGATCTCGCGCACCTTGTCCACCGGCATGTCAAGTTCCGCTGAAATCTCCTCCGCGGTCGGTTCATGACCGTTTTTGTGCAGCAGAAGCGACGAAACCTTTTTAACCTTGTTGATCGTCTCAACCATGTGTACCGGGATGCGGATGGTGCGCGCCTGGTCGGCGATGGCGCGTGTGATCGCCTGGCGAATCCACCAGGTTGCATAGGTGGAAAATTTGAACCCCTTCGTGTGGTCGAATTTCTCGACAGCCTTGATTAGTCCGAGGTTGCCTTCCTGGATTAGGTCAAGAAACTGCATCCCGCGCCCGACATACCGCTTGGCGATGCTGACGACAAGCCGCAGGTTCGCTTCTGACAGGCGCTTGCGCGCATCGATGTCCCCCTGTGCCATGCGCACAGCCAGATCGATCTCCTCGTCGGCCGACAGAAGCGGCACGCGGCCGATCTCCTTGAGATAAACCTTGACCGGGTCGTCGATATTGATACCCTCAGCCGCGAGCGCAACGTCGAGGTCAGTGCCTTTTCCCAGATCCTTGAAGTCCTCCTCAACGGGCGTGACCATGTCCTCAATGATCTCAATATTGTTCTGTTCAAGCAGGTCATACATTTTATCGACCTGTTCAACGTCGTAATCAAGCTCCTCCAGAGCGTCGCTGATCTCCTTTGTTGTCAATTTTCCCTTGGCCTTGCCGCTCTCCAAAAGCTCCTTTAAGATCGCCTTTTTTTCCTGTACACCCATTGATGCGGTCCCCCTATTATCAATCCTGTTGCCTGTTTTTCCCTGACCCCGGCCCGCATCCACAGGACGCAGCTGGGTCTTTGTTTATTTCTTTTTGGACGCCAAAGCGGCTATGTACGCCTTTAGATCATCGTCCGTCATGGCAGCCACTTCATCCTGCGATTTGACTGTTTTAAAGCTGAGTAATGTATCGATATAGCTGTCAAGATCCTCCGGGCCAAAGGTCAGGCCGGAGATGGAATTGAGCAGCCCTGCTGCCGCCGCCATCTGCTCCTCGTCAAGCTGTGCGGAAAGCAGCGGCAGCTCCACCGACTGCCCCGCGGCCAGGCGCTCAAACAGCACTTTTGCAAGCGCGCGGTTGCGGTCCGTTACAAAGCCGTCAAGCCCGATACGCTGCGCCGCGTGCTCATAATAATCGGGATTCTTCATCAGAATCGCCAGAATCTTATCCTCGGCAAGCGCATACCGGATATAACGCGCTCGCTGAGGATCGCGCCGCTGCTCGGCGGGTCCGGCCTCGCTGTAGACACGCAGCTGGGAGGCGTCGCCCCTGCGGCGTTTGGCGGCGCGCTTCTGCTCGTATTTTAGCTGCGTTTCAATCGCACTTTTGGATACTTCAAGCTCCGCCGCCGTCTTTGAAACGTATACGTCGCGTTCAACGGCGTTCGGCACCGACACCATCAGCGCGGCGAATTCACGTAAAAATGCAACCTTGCCCTCGGCGGTGTCGCAATCGTATTTCCGCCGCAGCTTCTCGATCTCATACTCCGTCGCATTCGACGCACCCGAAAGCAGCAGAGAAAAACGCTCGGCGCCGAATTTTTTGATATATTCGTCCGGATCCTTTGCGCCGGTCATCGAGAGGATGCGGATTTTCACCCCCGTCTCCCCAAGCAGCGAAACGGCGCGCTTTGTCGCCGCCTGACCCGGCCCGTCGGAATCGTATGATAAAACAACCTCCTGCGCATACTGTGCGATCAGCCGCGACTGCTCCGGCGTCAGCGCCGTTCCAAGCGTGGCGACAGCATTGTCAAACCCCGCCTGGTGCATCGCGATCACATCCATATATCCCTCGCAGAGGATCAGCCCGCCGCGCTTGGATGCCTTTGCGAAATTGAGCGCAAACAGATTGCGGCTTTTTTTGAACACGGGCGTATCGGAGGAATTGAGATACTTCGGGCCGCGCGCATCGCCCATAATGCGTCCGCCGAACCCGACCACATTGCCGCGCAGGTCGATGATCGGAAAGATCACCCTTCCCCGGAACTGGTCGTACAGCCCACCGCTTCTGCCGCGCGCCGCCACGGCCGCCGCCAGCAGTTCGTCGTCCCGGTACCCCTGAGATCGCAGAAATTTAACGGCGCCGTCCCACGCCTCAGGCGCATATCCCAGCCCGAAATGCGTGATTGTGCGGTTTGTTAGCCCGCGTTCATGCAGGTAGTCAAGTCCCGGCTTTCCCGCAGGGCTTTTCAGGCAATCATGAAAATGCCGCGCCAGCGCCCGGTTGAGCGCATAAATACGCATCTTCATTTTCGCCGCGCCGTCGTCCGCGACCTCCTCCGGCATCGCCATGCCGGCGCGCTGCGCGAGGAAACGGACTGCCTCGACATATTCAAGGTTTTCAATCTTGCGGATAAATGTGATCACATCGCCGCCCGCGCCGCAGCCAAAGCAGTAAAACGACTGGTTGTCCGGATAAACGGTAAACGACGGCGATTTTTCCGAATGGAACGGGCACAGCCCGTTGGCGATACGGCCACGCCGCTTTAAACGGACATAGGATGACACCACCTGCTCGATGTCGCTGTTGTTTTTCAACTCCTGTAAAAACAGATCAGGTATCAAACAAACGGTCCTCCCTTCTAAAATGGCGCGTCGTTCTCAAATGGACCACGGCTTCGGTACAAACAGCTTTTCATATGTGGCGACCGCGAAACGGTCCGACATACCCGATATGTAGTCGCAGGCGGCACGCGGCGCGCCCTCGCCCTCCAGGATAGCCTGATATTCGCCCGGCAGCGCCTGCGGGTGCTCTGTAAAATACCCGTACAGGCTTTTGACAACATTTTCCGCCTTGCCCTCCTCACCCTTGGCTGTCGGGTTCAGGTACACCGCTTCATACATAAACGAATTGAACTGGGCAAACGCTTCGCCAATCTGCTCATCCATACGGATATCGTCTGTGCTGTGGCTGATCAGCGAGGTGATCAGCGTCGTGATGCGCTGAGATTTCGTGCGGCCGAGCGTGTATTTGATCGTCCATGGAATATCGTCGTCGCACAGCACCCGTGCGCGCAGCGCATCCTCAAGGTCATGGTTGAGATAGGCGATCTTGTCCGCAAAATAGACGGCGCGCCCTTCAAGCGTGGCCGCGCGCCCCTCCGGCGAAGGATTGGAATAAGAATGGCACGCAATGCCGTTGCGCACCTCCCAGGTCAGATTTAGCCCCGCACCGCCTTTCTCCAGGCGGTCTGCTACGCGCACGCTCTGCTGCGCGTGCGAAAAGCCATGCGGACAGACCTCCCGCAGCGCCCGTTCGCCCGCGTGCCCAAAGGGCGTATGCCCCAGATCGTGGCCAAGCGCAATTGCCTCGGTCAGTTCCTCATTCAGCCGCAGCGCGACTGCAAGCGTCTTTGCAATCTGGTTGACCTCAAGCGTGTGCGTCAGGCGCGTGCGGTAATGGTCGCCCTCCGGCGACAGAAACACCTGTGTTTTATGCATCAGCCTGCGAAACGCCTTGCTATGGATGACCCGGTCGCGGTCGCGTGCAAACGGCGTGCGGATCGGGCATTCCTCCTCCGGGCGGGCGCGTCCGCGCGAATGCTGCGGCAGGCAGGCGTGCTCCGACAGGCTCTGCGCCTGCAAGGCCTGCGTCTGTTCGCGGATGGTCATAGCGCGCCTCCTTCCCCGCGTTTTTTGCCATTTTGATTGTATGTTCTAATATATTATACTCCGCAAATAAAAAAATTCCTGCCTGGAGCAAAAATTTCTTGCAAAAGGCAGAAACTTACAAAATACGACTGTTTTTAAGAATCTGTATTCACAGCCAAAGGACGCTGGGCAGGCACGGGATTTTGTACCCAATCAAGGCAAATTTTTGCGGGCGGGCTGTCGCCCGGCAAGAAAATTTAACGTGGAGCGGGGGGCAAAAGGCCCGCCTGGGCAACGTTTTGCGGCTGTGAATACAGGTTCTAAGGCATACAGTCATAACGGCGGTCCTCCACACATGCCGTCACCCGGCCCGCCGTCAGCTCCGCCAGATCCCTTTGAAACGCTTCGACCCGGTTCGCCTTCATCAGCAGGCGCAGCGTTACATCTGCCGCGTAATCGGAACCAAGCGTGCGCGCGCCGTATTTTGCAAGCAGCCGCTCGATCCGTCCGTACTGGTCATAGGAAAACATCGCCGACAGTTCGGCGCATTCACTCATGACCATGCGCTCGGCTGCATCGACCGCCAGCTTGGCAGCGTGTGAATATGCGCGCACAAGGCCGCCCGCGCCGAGCAGAACGCCGCCGAAATAACGCGTGACAACGGCGGCAACATCGACTAATCCCTCCCGCTGGAGCACCTCGAGCACCGGCACGCCCGCTGTTCCCTGCGGCTCGCCGTCGTCCGAATAGCGGCGCGTCTGTCCCTCGCGCAGGATGTATGCGTAGACATTGTGCGACGCGTCCCAATGAAGCGCCTTTTTTTCGGAGATAAAAGCGGCCGCTTCCTCCTCGGTACGCACAGGCGCGATGTATCCGATAAACCGGGAGCGCCGCTCGACAAATTCGTCGGACGCCGCCGCCCGGATTGTTGTATATTCCTCCATGCCGTCACCTCGCATCAAATCCAAAACCCGCCCGCCTGTAAAACGGGCGGGCGGGCTTACTGACTCCTAAAAACTGTTCAGCAGCAGGGCGTGATCCAGCCGAACGGATCGGGGATACGGCCCCACTGGATATCAGTCAGGGTATCATACAGCTTCTGGCTGATGGGACCGATCTTATTTTCATTGATGACCGTGGTGACATCGCCGCATTTCAGCTCGCCGATCGGGGAAATAACGGCGGCGGTGCCGGTGCCCCATGCCTCGTCCAGCTTGCCGGCCCTGGCCGCCTGCTCAAGCTCATGGATGGAGAGCTTACGCTCGGACACCTTCATCCCCCACGACTCTAAAAGCTGGATCACCGATTTGCGCGTGATGCCCGGCAGGATCGACCCGTCAAGCTCCGGCGTAACGATTTCGCCGTCGATCTTAAAGAACACGTTCATCGAACCGACTTCCTCGACATACTTGCGCTCAACGCCGTCCAGCCAGAGCACCTGCGAATAGCCCTGCTTCTCGGCCTCCTCCTGCGCGATCAGGGAAGCGGCATAATTTCCGCCCGTCTTGTAAGCGCCCATGCCGCCGCGCGATGCGCGGACATATTTTGTCTCGACATAAATGCGCACCGGGTCGATGCCGCCCGCGTAATAGGCTCCCGACGGCGAAAGAATGACACAATAGATATAATGCGTCGACGGATGCACGCCCAGAACCTCCTGGTTGGCGATCACAAACGGGCGGATATACAGCGATGTCCCCGGCGCGGAAGGAACCCAATCCTTGTCGATGGTGACAAGCTGCCTGAGTCCTTCCATCAGAAGCTCCTCGTCGAGCTTGGGCACAACCAGGCGTTCGCAGGAGGTGTTCAGGCGTTTAAAGTTCTGACCGGGGCGGAAAAACTGAATTTTTCCTTCGGCGGTACGATACGCCTTCATGCCCTCAAATATTTCCTGCGCATAGTGAAAACACGACGACGCCGGGTCCATCGGGATCGGCCCATACGGCACAATGCGCGGATCATGCCAGCCTTGGCCCGCAGTATAGTCCATCAGGAACATGTGGTCAGTAAAGATATGGCCAAAGCCGAGGTTGTTCTCATCGGGCTTGGCCTTGGGATGATCGGTCAGCGTGACCTTGATCTCCATCATATCGAACACTCCTTTATTGATTGCGTCCATTGTATTATAAAATTTTTTTCAATCATAGCACGGATATACTGTATTGTCAAAAATTTTACCACAATTTCGGCGTCTTGAACAAACCAGGCTGCGGCTTGGAAAATACCGCACAGCAATTTTACAAGCTATCAGTTTAACGCGCCGCACAAACAAAATCCAGCGTCCTTGTTTTTCTGTTTCTTATTTATTATACGGAACAAATTGCAGCGATGCAATACAAATATTGCAGTTTTTTAGATTTTTCCATTGAATTCACGTGGATTGCAGGGCTGTTTTGCAGGAACAAAATCTTCTGTTGACGCCCAGGCCCAATTTATAGTACAATAAAACATGTATAGAGAGCGGGCCGGACGGCGGCGCGCCCCATGGGCGTGAGGAAAGTCCGGGCTTCACAGGGCGGGATACCTGCTAACGGCAGGCCGGGGCGACCCGAGGGAAAGTGCAACAGAAAGATACCGCCGCGTTTTGCGGTAAGGATGGAAAGGCGAGGTAAGAGCTCACCGGGATGCGGGCAACCGCATTGCCATGTAAACCCTATCCGAAGCAACGCCAACTGGGACAATGCGGCTGCCCGCCGGGTCCCGAAAGGCGGCTGGAGCCGCGCGGCGACGCGCAGCCAAGAAAGATCGTCGTCCACGACAGAACCCGGCTTACAGGCTCCCTCTCTATGCGCCTGCAAATCCAGACCGCCCTGTGTTGGGCGGTCTTTTTGCATGTCCGCGCGCATATGCTTTTGTCAGAAGCCCGCCCCAAAACCGGATCGACGGCTTTTAGGCGGCTAACATGCAGGCGGCTCAAGAGCCGCCCGGAGCGGAGGTATCAATGATGTCCCATTCCCTGCTGCTTGCTGCGGCCGGCGCCGCGTGTATCACCGTCCTGGCTGCGCTCTGGCGTTCCGGCAAATTCCTGCGCGCGCTGCTTTTCTCCGCCGTCACCGGCAACCTGGCGCTGTTCGGCGTCGCCTACCTCGGCGCCTTCACCGGCGTCACAATCGCTCCTGGACCAATATCTGTTTCGATCGCAACCGTTCTTGGAATTCCCGGCGTGATCCTGATGCTGGCGCTGCGGTTGATTTTCCGAGCATGACGGCGTATAATGGGACGGTAAAATCAACGCGCCCACCGGACCGAAGCAGACTGCACGTGCAAAGCATAGCCGCTGTCAATGATGCGGCCATGCCCAGCGCGGTTGGCTGGCGGCGCTTTTGGAGGACGTTTATGGAAATCCGCTTTTTTAACGGTAGAGACGATCTTACCGACGCCTTTTTCGTCCGCGACGAGGTATTTACAAAGGAGCAGGGCTTCACGATCCCGGATGTGGACGCATTCGACGCCATTTCCGATCATATGGTCGTCTATATCGACGGCAAGCCGGCCGCGACCGGACGCGTTTACCGCGATGAAAGCGGCGCGTTCCACATCGGACGCATCGCCGTGCTCAAGCAGTACCGCGCCCGCCAGCTCGGCCGTCTGGTGATGGAGCGCCTCGAAGTCCTTGCTCGCGAACAGGGCGCCGAAAAAATCGTGCTTGGCGCGCAGCTTTATGCCATACCCTTCTATGAAAAATGCGGTTTCACTGGTACGGGCGAACGCTTCTTCGAGGAATTCTGCGAGCATGAAACGCTTGTCAAAACCGTCACGCCCTTTAACCGCACGTGAGTCCTATCCGCCAAAACGCCCAGCGTATCCATGAAAGAAAGCCCGATGGACCCCCATCGGGCTTTATTTTTTGCCTGTTTAAGTGAAATTCCAACGGATTCGGCGATTTCCCCACACGGCCCCGGCGCGCAGAGACACCGGCGGCCGCCGTTTTCAGTCCACGCGGTATTTTTCAATCGTGTCCTCACGCAGTTCGATCCCCAGGCCAGGCTTCTGCGGCAAATAGACATAGCCGTCGGCTGCCATTTCAATCGGCTCGGTCAATAGCTCGTCGCGCAGCGGGTAAGGATTGCGGTCCATCTCCAAAATCCCCCGGTTGCTCAGGGAAGCCAGGAAATGGGCGTTTGCCGCGAGGCTCACGGCCGAAGAAAAAACATGCGGCATACAGGGCAGGCTGTTGGCCTGCGCATAATGGGCGATTCTGCGGCACTCGGTAAAGCCGCCGCTCCAGATCACGTCGGGCTGTACAATATCGATCGCGCGCTTGTCCATAAACTGCTTGAAGCGGAACAGCCCCACTTCAGATTCATAACCCGCAACCGGCATATCCAACGCACGGGCCAGCTCCGCCGAGCCGTCCACATTGTCCAGGCTGAGAGGTTCCTCCATCCAGAAAACCCCCATCTCCTGGAACTTTTTACCCATGCGGATTGCGGTGTATGTGTTCCAGACGTTGTTTACATCGACCATGATCCGCGCGCCATATTTCTTTGCCGCCTCGCAGCAGGCCCGTACCCGTTCCAGCTCCTCCTCCAGGGTATAAATGCATTTTTCCGGGCTGAGCATATTTTCAATCGGCGACATAAATACGTCCGGATTGCGCCCGATCTTGATTTTTGCATAGCGAAATCCCTGCCGGAAATAGCCTTCAGCCTCCGCCGCCAGTTTCTGCGCATCCTTGCCCACGCTGTAAAAGCCCGAACTGGCGTACGGCAGCAGCCGGTCGCTGTACCCGCCCAACAGCTTGTAAACCGGCAGGCCGGCTTTTTTGCCTAAAATATCCCACAGCGCCACATCAATGCCGCTGAGGGCGGCGGTGATGATCCCGCCCCGCCCGTGCTGGCGGGTGCGGTCGTTGACCTTGCGCCAAATCCGTTCGATATTGGTCGGGTCCTCCCCCCTGACAAGATCGGCCAGCTCATGCTCAATCACATATTTCGTTGTCTCGGCAGGCCCGCCGAAGCAGGCCGACTCCCCAATTCCTTCGATCCCTTCGTCTGTTTTCACCTTGACGATCACCGCGCTGCGGGTATAAAAATAGTTTTGAGCGTCCGCGATCGCATTGTCATATTGGTATCGCAGGATCATTGCGGAAACGTCCGTCACCTTCATCTCATCACATCCAAATCCTTTCAGTATTTCCCGTTTACAGATATTGCGCGAGCTGTGCGATCCCCATTTCCACGCTCGTCAGCACCGGAACCCCCAGATCCTCCAGCGCGGAAGCCACGTCCACCATGCTGGCCTGTTCGAGCACGATCACATCGTAGCTGCCCGCAACCTCTCTTGCCTTCTCCACGATCAGCCGGTCGTGCGCCGCCTTGTCCCCCTCCAGATTGAGCGCCGCCCATGCGCCCTCGACAAGGATGGTGTCGATTTGAACCTGCCCGCGTCCCATCTTTTCCGCCGCCTTCCGGGCAGACTGTGTGGAAGGCCCGAAGGTCAGTTCAGCCGTCACCAGCAGCGCGATCCGATCCCCCATCGTGGCGGCCCTTTCAAGCATCGGCCCATCAATTTTCAGGTATGGAATACCCACCGCGGGCTGCGCCGCATCCACCGCCGGCGCAATGGTGGTACACATGCAGACCGCAGCGGACGCGCCGTACCGTTCAGCAGTCACGCCGTAATCCGCGACCCGCTTTATAATATCCGGGGTGAGCTTTCCGCCGTTTTCCGTGATTTCCGGGATGATTCCGTCGTCCAGCAGATTGATGAGCTGCACGTCAGGAAATTGCCGGGCAAAAGCTTCCTTCATACCGGGGATAATTCCCGCAACGGTGGATACAAAAACAACCTTTTTCATAGCAAGCCTTCCTTTCTCTATTTTCAAATAAGCCCTAAACAGTTGTGCCGCTTTGAAGGCGGTCGATCAGCTCCCGTACACAGTGGTCGGACGGTGTCCTTCCAAACCAGATTTCAAACGCACGTACCCCCTGGCAGGCATTCATCGGCTTGCCGATCCATGCAGGCAAACCGAGCGCACGCGCCGCAGGCACCAGCCGGGCGTCCGGATTGGAGTAATTCACATCGTAGACCGCCGCGCCCGGCCTGAGTTCTTTTAAAAATTCCAGAGAAACAAAGTCGTCGTATCCGACCTGCCCCACCACGGAAGCATTGATAAACAGATCCGCGTCCCTACAGCAGCGGCATAAATCCTCCGCGGTGTATGGCACAGGAGCGAAACGCTGTCCAAACCGTTCGCACAGGCTTTGGGCCTGGTCCAAAAAGAGGTTGACCACACTGACCTGCTTTACCCCGTGCAGGCCGAGCTGATACGCGATCGAAAGCGCGACCCCTCCAGCGCCAAGCATCACCACACGCTTGCCCTCTATGGCGACGCCGAACAGCTCCAGCGCCTTCATCAGCCCCCATCCGTCGGTATTATAGGCGATCAGCCTGCCTTCCCGAACAAGGACGGTATTGGTCGATCCGCATTTCAGCGCCGAATCATCCGCTTCGTCGACGAATTCGAGCAGCTTCTGCTTATAGGGCATCGTGACATTAAATCCGTCCAGATGCGCCCGGCAAAAATCCACCTGCCCCTTCAACTGCTCCGGTTCAATGTTGAAAAGCGAAAAATCAATCTCCATTCCAATGTCCCGGGCGTATACCTCATAGACCGACGGGGTAATCGAATTGTGGATGTCCCGGGCAATCAGCCCGCAGCGATATTGCTTCATTTTGCATCCCTTTCTTTTGTCCGGCCGCCTGTTTCCGCCTTCACACAGCGGATGGCCTTCCCGGTTTTTTTAATCCATGCCATACATCCGTTGCAGGTCGTACAGCAGCGTTCCCGTTTCATTCCGCCGCCTGTCAGAATATCCCGCGCATAGTCAGGATAACAGACCGGCTGGCGCCCGAACCCCGCAAAATCGAACCACCCCTGTTCGATGCCGCCCGCGGCCACATTCGCGCCAAACTCCCGCAGCCATGTAAACGCCGAAGCCACAACAGCCGCTTGCGGAACAGCCTGTTTGATCTGCCGGGTCAGCCGCAGCATCCGGTCGACTCCTGTAAGCGGATGCTCGGTCCGATAGATTTCTCCCCCCGTATCGGACGGGCGGATCACCTGCGGCGAACAGGCCCCAATTCCACAGGTGATGTTGAAAAGCCTCACCCCACGCTCAAAAAGCAGCTTGGCCAACCGGACCGGCTCCTCAAGGTCCGGAATCGCGGCTCCCTTTTGGGAAACGCCAAATCCATAGGGATAAGCAAGCGCGTCGTATACGTTGAGCCGGACCGCAACCTCAATTTCGGTATGCGCACGGATCTTTTCAACCACATCCAGCAGAAAGCGCGCCCGGTTTTCAAAGCCGCCGCCATATCTGCCTTCCCGTTCCCGCGCCGCCAGCAGCTCATTGATGAGATAGCCGTGGCAGGCGCGCACGTCTACCGCGTCAAACCCCGCCTCCTGCGCAAGCTGTGCCGCGAGCAGATAATCGTCCTCCAGGCTTGAAAGCTCCCCGTCAGTCAAAATCCGCTCATGTTCCTTTGGGATGAGAGGATTGTGAAACGCGCTTTCCGGTCCGGCGGCACTGTGCTGGCCGCTGTACCTTCCCGAATGAGTGAGCTGGACGACCGTATAGGGCCGTCCCCAAGAATTGGCCGCCGTACGAATCTCGTCAGCAAGGCAGCGAAACCGGTCCACGTTTTCCCTGCGCAGCCAGAGCTGCGACGGATTAGAGCGCCCGGACGCGCATACGGAAACAGACTCCAGCCAGATCATTCCTGACATCCCGGCGGCGTAGGCCCGATACCTTGCCATGTTTTTTTCACTCGGCGAACCGTCCGGCAGGGCGTCAAAACCCTCTACAGGCTGTGCGGCCAAACGGTTTTCGATCTGCCTTTGGCCCAACCGGAGCGGCGTTTTGAGAATGCCTGTTTCCCGCGCAAAGGGGAGCTGTAAGCCCGCGATCTGGCGGTCGTGCAAAAGCTGCTCTGACGACTCATAGTCAAATATCCTGTGCTGCAAATCCATCCCTCCATTTTTAAATACAAAAATGTATGCATTTTTTCATAAGAAAAGCGTCCCGCCTTTCCCAGGGGCGGAACGGAATTCAGTCCTTGACCATCGGACGCGGGTACCGCGTCATCAAAAGATTCTTTGTATCCTCGCGCGCAAGCTGCAAATGCAGCCGCATCTGCTCGCTGGCTCCGGCGCCATCATGCGCGTGCAGACATTGAAGAATCCGCTCGTGTTCCGCAAGGCTCTCCTCGGTCCGATCCCGCGCACCCTCCGTCAAAAAGCGGATGCGCTGCTGCTGATCCTTGATCCGCCCGATGCAGGAGAGGATCACCCGGTTACCATGTATCCGAAGCAAGGCGCCATGAAACTCGTCATCCAGTTCGAAATAGCGCGCAAGGTCGCCCTGCCCCACGGCCTGGCGCATCTGCCCGAGCAGGCTGTCCAGCCGTTCGATCTGCTCGGGGACAAGCGATTCGGCCAGCCGGGAAACCACCAGCCCCTCAAGCGCTTGGCGCGTTTCATAGATATCGTCAATCATCCGCCATGTAATTTCAGAAACACGGAACTTGCGGCCGTCGCTTTCCTCCACCAGGCCATCGTCCCGCAGACGCACAACCGCCTCACGCACAGGGGTGCGGCTGATCCCGAAGTCCTTGGAAAGCTGCTGAACCATCAGGATCTGGCCGGGCATCAGCTCCAGGCTCACAATTTTATTTTTCAGTTCATTATAAACGCTCAAAGTAACGGGCTGGTGCTCCTGCTCGATCATGCTGTCCCATTCTCCATTCCTTCTCAAATGCCTCGTCTGCATTTTTCAAAAATATTATCGCATCTCCGTCTCCAAAATGCAACTAGAGATTTGTACAAGATTTATAATGCAAAATTGTATTTATTTTTGTATACTATTTGTTTCTCACGTCCCCGCTACAGCACAGAGTGGTTATATTCGATAAACTCCTTAGGCGTGTAACCCGTCACCTTTTTAAAAATGCGGTTAAAGTAGGACGTATCGTTGAATCCTACCTTTTGCGCGATCACAAAAATCCGGTCCTGATTTTGCAGCAGCAGCTCCTTTGCCTTATCGATACGGACCATCAAAATATAATTAATAATGCTGGTCTTTGTCTTTTCCTTAAATTTTTTGCACAGATGATACTTGCTGAAGTTGGAAATTCGCGCCAGATCATCCAGGCTGATCTGCTCACGGTAGTGCTGATGGATGTAATCGAGCACGTCGTCGATCGGATCGACCGGCAGCGCGCCGTCATCCGCCGCACGTTGGTAGATGCTCGGCAGGCTGTTGTCCTCCAGGTTTACGATCGTATCATAATAGAGGTGGTGATTGGCCTCCTGTTCCTCGGTGATCTCGATGTAAGAAGCGGGCAGCTCCTCCAGCCAGCGTGGCTGGTCAATATAGATGCTGCATGTATTTTTGAGGTTGTTTTTGATGCTGATGCGGAACCGCTCGCAGATGCTCAACGCCCGGTCCTTTGGGGAAATGATGCTGCTTTTTGCCGCAACATGCAGCACGGTATAGAACACATGCCCCTCCGAATGAAACACGATACCGCCGCCATATTCCCCCACGATCTCTTGAAGGATATTCTCCACCGCATAATCAAACAGGTCCCCAGCCCTAAAGCATGCGACGCATCCTGTGTAATTGTCCATCTGGATGGCAAGCAGAAAGAGCTGGCGGCTGTCGGGATCGATCTGATGGGCCTGAAGATAGCCGCGCACCGCAGACACATTGTCCGTTTTGCCGCGCAGGAAGCTCAACAGCACCCGTTCGGGCGGAGCCTTTTCCGCCTCCCACAACTCCGCCCCATTGCGCTGCGAACGTGCATCCAGGCTCGCAACCGCCTTATCCAGCACAACGTCCAGCTCATCCGAATCCACAATAGAGCTTTTGAGCAGGTAATCAAACGCGCCCAGCCGCATCGATTCTTTAACATAATGGATATCGTTATGGCAGCTCAGGACAATGAACAGCAGGTCGGGAAAGCTGGCCTGCGCCTCCTGGATAAATTTCAGCCCATTGTAGTTGGGCATATACATATCCGTGATCACAATATCGGGGCGCAGGCTCTCAAGCAGCTCGAGCGCCTTGCCTCCGTCCGCCGCCTCCCCCGCCAGCACAAGCCCTTTTTTCTCCCAATCCACAAAGGATTTCAGGCCGCGGCGCACAAGGCTGTCGTCGTCCACCAGCATCACCTTATAAGGCATTTTGCACCCCTTCCTTTCCATTTGTCCGCATTTGTCTGTTTACAGGGTGATTGGGATGGTAACTTCCACCAGCGTGTAACGTCCGTATTCGCTGCGGATCCCCAAGCCGTATTCCCTCCCACAGAGCAGCTTGATCCGTCTGTTTACATTGCCCAGGGCGACCCCCATATACCGGCCGGAGCTTTTATACCGGTTGCTCAACACCGCGCGGATGCGCTCCTTTTCGATCCCGATGCCGTTGTCCGCAACCCGGATATCGATCCGGTGTCCCCGCCGTGAAACGCTGATCTTAATCTGCCCGTTCTGGCGGTTGCAATTGATGAAGCCATGGTAGATGCTGTTTTCTACGATCGGCTGAAGAATAAACTTGGGGATTTTCATCTGGATCAGCAGCACATCGATCTCAAAACTGTAGTCAAACACATCCCCAAACCGGATCTTCTGTGCGGTAAGATAAGCGTCTACATATCCCAGCTCCTCCTCGATCGTAACAAGCTCGTCCTCATTGTGGGAGCAGGCCCTGAGCAGGCAATCGAGCGCGCGCACCGTTGCGATTACATCCTCTGTGCGTCCGTCCGAAGCGAGCCACTGGATATTGTTGAGGGTATTATAAATGAAATGCGAATTAATCTGGTTTTGCAGCACATCCAGTTCAGATTCCCGCTTTTGATCATTGAGCTGGTTGATCTTGGCCAGGCTGTCCGAAAACTCCTGCGCGCGGCTGCGGTACGCATCGCACAGCCGCCCGATCTCATTTTTCCAGTCCAAATATCCTTCGGTACGGGTTGGCAGATCAGGATTGCGGATTTCATACACAAGCTGCTCCAGCGGGTCGGTCACAAGCCGCTTTAAAAGCAGATTCGCCCCGAACAGCATCGCCCCCGCAAACAGCATCGCCAGCAGGATCACCATCCAGAACCGTTCGACTGTTACCCGAAACTGCGCGGTTGGAAAGATGCACACAAGCGTCATCCCGTTTTGAAGCTTCGTGCACACATAGAGCAGTTGTCCGCGATAGAGGTCCTGAAACAGCAGGGTCCGGCTCGCTTCCCGCTGCACCTGCCCGAGCGCCTCCCATGAAAGGGGAAACGAATTTGTTTGCGGCGCAAGCTGGTAGTCCCGGCTGTACAGCGCCTCCAAGCCCTGGGTGATGTAAAGGGTGAATTGATAATGGTTTGTCAGCCATGAGAGGCGCCGCTCCACCTCCTGCCCGATCTGCCCGGGCGTATGGCCGTCAATATCCTTTGCGGCGGCCACGCTGTCCGCGAGGCTCGCGGCGTATGTATCCAGCACCAGGTCGCGGGAGGTGGATTCCAGCAGCAATCCACCGCATAGCACAGGCAGCGCCACGGCCAGCCCTGTCAGAGACAGGATCAGCCATCGAACCGGCATATCCCTCAAAAACCCTCTCCTCCCAGCTCCGCCCGGCATCAGCAGCCCCTCCCTTATTCGTTTCATTTATTATATTACATAATGTCGACAAAAATCAACGCATAATTGCATCATTATTTAACTTATTTTTAGCAAAGCACAAGATCGTTTTAAAAAAGCGTCCCTTTCGGGCATTTTCTCCATACAAAATTGGATAATCATGTCCTCCGAGCATCTGTTTCATGGCGCCGGCTAGCATTTTTACAATGATAATCTTGGCAATCCTGTCCATTTACACATTGCAGCAAGATATCTATAATAAAAGCAAGTAAATAATAAATTTTTAGCCAATTCGTCAGGAGGGGTATTATGTCCAACCATCGAAAAGCCTTATCCATCTCCGCGTTCCTGCTTGCGGCGGCGCTTACTTTCAGCGGCTGCGGCGCAGGCTCCTCAGACCCCGCCCCGGCTGCCTCGGATGCGCCGGATGCTCCCGCTCCCGCTGTTTCCAGCGCGCCGGCCGGCGCCGGGGATACGGCGCCGGCCGGCGACCCTATCCGCATCGGGATTGTGACCACCCTTTCGGGCGCGAACGCGGGCCACGGCGAATACTGCAAGGAGGGGGCCGAGCTTTGGAAGGAGGATGTAAACGCCCGGGGCGGTATCCTCGGCCGTCCAGTCGAGCTGGTGTATGAGGACAACGGCGAGACAGAACAGACCTATATGAACGCGATGGTCAAGGCTTTGAGCGACGATGACCTTTGCGCGGTCTATTCCAACGGATACAGCAACCAGATCACGCTGGTGCTGCCGGAAGTCGCAAACTACGAAATTCCGCTGCTTGCCGGCAACAGCAGCCAAGCCTGCCTTGACGCGAACAACGACTATTATTGGATGCTGCGCCTGTCGGACGCAAATGTCAGCCCCGCAATGGTGCTGGCCTGCCGCGACCAGCTTAACATGAAAAAACCTGCGATCCTCAATGTCAACGACAGCTATGGCCGCGGCATGGCCGACTTTGTTGTGAAGGCGATCGAGGAGAACGGCATGGAGCTTGCCATTCAGGTGGAATGCACGGCCGAGGAAAAGCAGTTCACCCCGATTCTCACACAGATCGTCAACAGCGGCGCTGACGGGATCATCGCCATCAACCATCAGGATCAGGCCGCTTTGGTGATGATGCAGATCGAAGCGATGGACATTCAGCTCCCGCTGATGGGCTGCTCACAGTATGCGTCCGCGCTCGCGATGGATACGGCCGGCGAGGCGTCCAACGGCTGGTACTCGCTGGCCGACTGGTCCAACGAAGTGCAGACCGAATCGGGCAAGGCGTTTGTCGAAGCATACCGCAAGGCTTACAACCGCGATTCGGACATGCAGTCCGTCTGCGCCTACGACGCGATGCTGCTGCTCGAGGACGCGATCACCCGCGCCGGTACGGACGATCCCAAGGCTGTAAATGAGGCGCTCAAGCAGACCAAGGACGTGGTGGGAGCGATGACCTCCTACACTTATCTGGAGGGCGATCATTCGCTCGGAACTTCGATCATGCTTACCCAAACGCAGGATAAAAAGGGCGTTATGATCGATATGGTTGCAAAACCAGGGCTTTAAGCCGCAGCATCACCGGGAGCGCCGCGGGGCGGCGCTCCCGGTGATCCGCGCAAAGGACTGATTTGGGAGGGAACTCTGTGAACTTTGGAATCTTTTTGCAGCTTCTTGTAATCGGCCTTTCGATGGGCATGATCTATGCGATGATCTCGATGGGCATTGTGCTTCTGGTGCGCGCGGTGGGCGTGTTGAATTTTGCGCAGGGCGACCTCTTTATGCTCGGCGCTTATGTGACCTATGCTTTGACCTATCAGGCCCATCTGCCTCTTTACGCCATGGCGCTTGTCGCGCTGGTCATTTTCGCATTGTTCGGGACGCTGTTCATGTTTTCGGTCTACTGGCCGCTGCGCCGCTCCACCTGGTCCGCCACCGTGCTCATCAGCACACTGGGCGCCTCCGTTGTCATCAAGGAATTGGTAAAATTGATCTGGGGCACCGTGCCGCTTGTGTCAGAGCCGATTGTCAAGGGCGTGCTGGTCATCGGCACAGCGCGGCTGGAGTATCAATACCTGTTCATCATTGTGATCGCCTCGGCCCTGATCCTCGGTGTTTTCTGCCTGTTTGACAAGCTGTATGCCGGCCGTGTGATGCAGGCCGCGGCGCAGGACAAATATGCCGCCGAGCTGTTGGGCATCCCGACGATTCTCACCACCATCGCCACCTACATCATCAGCATGTCGCTGGTCGGTATCGGGGGTTATCTGGTCGCCCCGCTCTTTTTGGTTTCGACATCACTGGGTTCGTTTATGCTCAAAGGCTTTGCCGGTATGGTCATCGGCGGAATCGGAAATGTCAAAGGGGCGGTGTTGGGCAGCCTGCTGATCGGAATCATCGAATCATTCGCCACCCTTTTCACCACCACCTACAAGGACGCGGTCGTGTTTATGGTTTTGATCGTGGTGCTGATTGTACGGCCGGAGGGCTTTTTCGGCCAGCTTATCAAAGAGAAAGCGTGAGGGGTAGCATATGAAAAAAATCCGTATTCTGCGGGGGACGCTGCTGGTGACCCTCGCTCTCGCCGCTTATCTGGTGCTGCCGAACCACTTGGGCAAATACATGATGACCGTTATGAACAGCGCGCTGATCTATTTTGTAGTCTGTCTCGGGATTCAGGTGATCCTCGGGATGGGCGGGATGGTTTCTTTTGCGGCTATCTCGTTTATGGGCGTAGGCGCATACGCGACCGCTATTTTCTCTATGAGGGCGGGGCTGCCAATCCTGCTTTCGGTGGCGGGCGCAATGGTGATTTCCGCTCTGTTCGCCCTGTTGATCGGCATGGTCCTTCTGCGTCTGAAGGGTACCTTCTTCACCTTCTCCACCGTCGCGCTGGTCCAGATTACATACAGCGTGTTCAACAACTGGCGGGCTGTCACCGGCGGGCCGGATGGAATTGCCGGTGTGCCGAACTTCTCAATCGGCGGCTTGCAGGCCAAAACATCCGATCAGAACTATCTGGTGCTGCTGACAGCCGCGATCCTCTGCGCATTGGTGGTCGTCAGGCTGCGCAAAACCAATCTCGGACGTGCGCTCAGTTCGGTGCGCGACAATGAGATCGCCGCGCAGGTGATGGGCGTCAACGTTTACAAGACCAAAGTCACCGCCTTTGTAATCGCTGCAATTTTCGCAGGACTGGGGGGCGCTTTGATGACCCATACCAACCATTTTGTCGGCGCATCCTCCTTCACCTTCGATCAGTCGACCACATTCGTTATTATGGCGATGCTTGGCGGCGTGACCAGCACGCCCGGCGTTTTTGTCGGCACGCTGCTTATCACGATGCTCCCTGAGTGGCTCAAACCGCTTCAGGAGTATATCCGCCTGTTTTACGGCCTTGGCGTTATGCTGCTGATGGTCTTTATGCCGATGGGGCTGGCCGGGTTGTATCGTAAAATTGCCGGGCAGGTCCGTGAACGCCTGCATCTGGGGTATAAAACGCGGATCGGCGCCGGCGGCCAGGCGGAGGTGTGACGGATGGAAAAGATTCTAAAGCTTAACAAGGTAAATAAACGGTTCGGCGGCGTGGTTACCGCCCTGGATGTCTGTATGGAGCTGGAACCGGGTGCGATCCACGGCTTGATTGGTCCGAACGGTGCGGGCAAAACCACCCTTCTCAACCTGATTTCCGGCATTTATGAAGTGGACAGCGGCTCCATCACCTTCATGGGGCGCGATATCACGCATATGCCGTCCCATGAGCGCGCGCATCTCGGATTGGGGCGCACCTTCCAGACCCCGCGTTTCCTCGAACGCTCCAACATTGAGGAGAATCTTTTGGTCGCGGCCGATTTGGGGAAACGGGTCCCCTTCTGGAAATCTTTTATTTCAAGAAAGAGCCTGGATTTTCTTAACGACCTCGAGCATCTGACACAGCTTGCGGGATTCTCCTTTTGTCTGGAGGACGAGATGGACAGCCTGACCTTTGGACAGAAAAAACTGTTGGAAATCATCCGGGCGATCCTGACACACCCCAAGGTGATTCTCGTGGACGAGCCGGCGGCGGGGTTGAACAACAGGGAGATTGAAAACGCGGTCAAGCTTCTGGAGATGGCTGCGCAGGAGATGGGCATCGGCATTATCCTGATCGAACATTCCATGGATATGATTATGAATGTCTGCCAGCAAATCACGGTGCTGAATTTCGGAGAGGTGATCGCCTGCGGCACACCTGCGCAGGTATCCTCCAATGAGGACGTTATCACCGCCTATCTGGGGAGGGAGCGTAATGTTGAAAGTTAAGGACCTGCACGCGTACTATGGCTCGATCGAAGCCCTGCGCGGAATCGACCTGGAAGTATCCGATAAAAGCATCGTTTGTCTGATCGGTTCCAATGGAGCGGGAAAAACCACCCTGTTAAAATCGATCTCCGGTATGGTGCAGCACACCGGACGTATTGAATGGGACAGTGAAAATATCCGAAACTACAGCTCGGTGCAGATTGCCCGGCGCGGCGTGCTGCATGTCCCAGAGGGACGGCATGTTTTTCCCGGGCTTACGGTACAGGAAAACCTTGAGGTCGGTTGTATAAACTGGCGCGGCTTTTTTGGGAAAAAAAGGGACGATCAGGAGCTTGAATATGTGTTCAATATGTTTCCCCGGCTGGGGGAACGGCGCAACCAGCTTTCGTGGAGCCTTTCGGGCGGCGAGCAGCAGATGCTTGCCATCGGACGGGCGCTGATGGGCCGGCCCAAAATTCTGCTGCTCGACGAGCCTTCGATGGGGCTTGCGCCGCTCGTAATCGAGGAGCTGTTTGAAAAGATTGTGGAAATCAATAACCAGGGCATGCCGATTCTGATGGTCGAACAAAACGCCCGTATCGCGCTTGAGGTTTCAGATTACGCCTATGTCATCAGCCAGGGCAGGATTGAGCTTTCCGGTCCGGCCAAGGAGCTGATCCACGACGACCGGGTCATCAATGCCTATTTCGGCACTGGCGCGGGCAGCAAGCCCGCCTGAACCGTCACAAAGGAGGTTCTTTTATGAAGCTTGGCGCGCATACAATGCTCTGGCTTGACTGCCTTGGGGACGCGGATCTTTCCCTGCTCGACAGGATCTCCGCCTTCGGATACGACGCTGTGGAGGTGGTTGTCGGTGAGCGGCCGCTCTGTCCCCGTGCGCTTGCGGACCGGCTCGGCCGGCTTGGACTGTCCGCGTCCGTAAGCTGCGCAATCCCGCCGGAACGCGCCCCAGGCAGCCCTGACCCAGCTTCGCGCCATGCCGCGCTTCGTTTTTTTCGCCGTTGTTTTGAAACCGCCGCAGCGATCGGCGCAAGCAATTTTGTCGGTCCGCTCTATCTCAGCGGCCTGCCCGTCCGCCCGCGCACACAGGCGGAGCGCCAGACCGAATGGAGGAGCGCCGCAGACACTCTGCGCGAAGCAGCCAGAATCGCCTCGGATTACGGGGTTACACTCTGCATCGAACCGCTCAACCGTTACAAGACCGATCTGATTAACACAGTGAGGCAGGGGATTTTAATGGTCGATGAAATCGGCCTGCCCAATGTCAAGCTGCTTTACGATACCTACCACGCCAATATCGAGGAGCGCAGCCTCACCGAAGCAATCGGGCGAATGGGAACCCGCTATCTCGGGGAGATTCATCTCTGTGAAAATGATAAAGGCGCGCCCGGAACGGGCCACATCGATTTTCCCGCCGTCGCCGCCACGCTGCGGCAAATTGGATTCGACGGATTCGCGGTCTTTGAGAGCTTTCCCCCATTCGGGAAGGACAATATCTGGCGGCAGCTCGCTCCCGATCAAGACAGCCTTGCGCAGGCAGCGGCGCGTTATCTGCGCGCCTTGTTCTGTCCCCCCAAGACTGAGCTTGCAGAAGGAAAGGGAACGGTTAAACGAGCATTCGTTTGACCGTTCCCTTTTGTGGCTTTTTAGCCACCGCAAAAACAGGCGCCGGCGCACCGGTAGGCAGCACGCAGCGCCTTGTAAGCAAGGCCATTTTCTCCGCGGAGCGCGGCTCTTTGCCGCCTGTAATCCGCCCCGGCCTATGGCCATAACAGACAAGCTGATAAAAAAGGCTTCCGCTGTGGCGGAAGCCTTTTTTCATCTCTGTTACTTGAGCGCGGCGCTGATAAAATAGACAGCCAGCGTCACGACCATAAAAACGATGCCAAAATATTTTGTGACGCGCACCAAAGTCGCCTGAAAGCTCCTGTTTTTGTTCTTGCCGAGATAAGACGACTCATTGGAGCCAGCCAGCGCGTTCAAGGCGCCCTGCTTGCCCTCCTGAAGCATAGCTGACACAATTACAATCACAGCGGCCACCAGAAGGATGATGCCGCCGATCACTTCGATCACACCCATATTTTCAACCTCCGATTCCATCGTGCCCAAATAGATAACAAATAAAATTATAACAGATTACAGTGGCAATTGCAACCCGTTTGGAAAATTTTTGCCGCGTGCATGTTTTGTTCCTGGGGCGCGCATACTAAGCTTGGTTTTTACCTCGAACCTTGCGTTTGCACGGGGATAAAACCCGAGCCGGACGGCCTATACCGTCCGGCTTTTGTTTTTTATCCGAGCGTGAGCTGCTCCCCGGCGTCCTCCGCGCGAGGCAGCGCGCCGGCTGCCGGCAGCGTCTTTGTACGGAACCGATGGGGATTTGCTACCATCCCCTCCTCAAACGGGCGCACCCGCTCGACGAAATTATTTTTCTTAAGCGTCATCACGGCGACGCCCTGTGTCGACCGCGTTGTCTTGACGGCGACCGCGCCCGTGTGCACGATCAGCATGCGCCCGGCCGACGAGGTCAAAAGGTACTCAGCGTCCTGCGCCAACTGGAAAATGCCGGCCAGCGGCGACGCTGTGCTGTAGGCGCCGACAAGCTTTTTGCGGTTCGTTTTTGTCGCGTATCCAGCCAGATCGACCTTAGCGGCCTTACCATTTTGAAAAACAAACAGCATATACCCGGCGTAATCCGCCGTCACCGCCATATAAACGGCGCTTTCACCTTCGTCCATACCAAGGCGCGCCGGGATATAATCGCCCATCACACTTGCCTTTGTATCGTCAAAATCGCTCGCCTTGGCCTTGTAGACCTGACCGCGGTCGGTGAAGAACAAAAGGTCGCTGTTGTTGGTCGCCTCCACCGCCTGCGTAACCGTGTCGCCCTCTTTGAGCTTATGCTCGCCGCTCATACGCAGCGATTGCGGCGTGATCTTTTTAAAATAGCCCTCGCGCGTAAAGAACAGATGGACCGCATAATCGGGCGCCGGCTCCTCTCCCGCTTCATCCTCGCCCTCCGTTGGATAGTAAAGCAGACTGCGGCGCGGTTTGGCGTATTTCTTTCCCACATTCTCCAGCTCGGAAATGATGATGGCGCGTATTTTTTCGCGGTGCTCCAGAATTGACTCCATCTCCGCGATGTCGTCGCGAAGCTGGCCGATCTCCTCAGTGCGCTTGAGGATATGCTCGCGGTTGAGCTGGCGCAGGCGGATTTCCGCGACGTACTCGGCCTGCACCTCGTCGATGCCAAATCCGATCATCAGGTTCGGCACGACCTCGCGTTCCTCCTGCGTCTCCCGCACAATCCGGACGGCCTTGTCAATATCAAGCAAAATCCTGGACAAGCCTTCCAGCAGATGCAGCTTTTCCTTTTTTTTGTTCAACTGGCGGAACACGCGCCGCCGCACGCATTCGCTTCGAAACGCCGCCCACTCCTCGATCAGCGTGCGCACGCCGCACACGCGCGGCATCCCGCCGATCAGGACGTTAAAGTTGCAGGAGAACGAATCCTCCAGCGGCGTCAGCTTAAAGAGCCGCTGCATCAGGCGGTCGGGGTCGACGCCCCGCTTGAGATCAAAAGTCAGTTTCAGCCCGTTCAAATCCGTCTCGTCGCGCATATCCGCGATCTCGCGGATCTTGCCCGCTTTCACCAGGTCGACCACCTTGTCCATAATGGCTTCGACGGTTGCAGTCGGCGGGATTTCCGTAACGTCGATACAATTGTTGGCGCGGTCATACGTATAGCGCGCGCGCACGCGGATGCCTCCGCGCCCTGTGTCGTAAATCCGGCGAAGCGCCTGCTCGTCATAGACGATATAGCCGCCGCCCGGAAAATCGGGCGCGTGCAGCGTCTCAAGCAGGTCATGCTCCGGATTTTTGAGCACCGCGATCGTCGTTTCGCAGACCTCCGCGAGATTAAACGGGCAGATCGAACTGGCCATGCCGACGGCGATTCCGATGTTGGAGTTGACAAGCACCGATGGGAATGTCACTGGAAACAGCGTCGGTTCCTTCATCGTATTGTCGTAGTTATCGACCATATCGACGGTGTCCTCGTCGATGTCCCGGAACAGCTCGTTCGCAATCGGGTCGAGCTTGACCTCCGTGTAACGCGAGGCTGCGTAGGCCATATCGCGGCTGTACGCCTTGCCGAAATTGCCCTTGCTGTCGACATACGGATGCAAAAGCGCCTCGCAGCCGCGCGACAGGCGCACAAGCGTCTCATAGATCGCCTGGTCGCCGTGGGGATTGAGCTTCATTGTCGCGCCGACGACGTTGGCCGACTTGGTGCGCGCTCCGGTAAGCAGGCCCATCTTATACATCGTGTACAGCAGCTTGCGGTGCGAGGGCTTAAAGCCGTCGATCTCCGGGATGGCGCGCGAAACGATGACGCTCATCGCATAAGGCATATAATTTTCCTCAAGCGTCGATACAATCGGCTGCTCGATCAGAACGCCGGCGTTTTCAATGACCGCCGACGTGTTCACGCTTTTTTTTGGTTCTTTCTTTTGGCGTTTTGCTGCCATGTCTGCACCTCAATTAAAATGGCCGCGGCTCACGAAATGTCCGCCATCTCGAGATAGCGGCTTCCGTTTTCGGCGATAAACTCCTTGCGCCCGGCCAGGTTGTCGCCGAGCAGCAGATCGAACATGTCGGACGTCTCCTGCGCCTGCGACGGCGTGACACGGATCAGACGGCGCGTCTCTGGGTTCATCGTCGTCAGCCACATCATATCCGGCTCGTTTTCGCCAAGTCCCTTTGAACGCTGGATTGTATATTTGGCGTCGCCGATCTGGGCGAGCGCGTGCGCTTTTTCCTGCTCGGTATAGGCAAAATACGTCTTGTCCTTCGTTGTGATCTCATACAGCGGCGATTCCGCGATATAGACGCGCCCGCGCTCAATGAGCGTCGGCGCCAGGCGGAACAGCATCGTCAAAATCAGCGTGCGGATCTGGAATCCATCAACGTCCGCATCTGTACAGATGACAATTTTGTTCCACCGCAGCCCATCCAGATCAAACGAGGAAAATTCCTTGTTTGATTTTGTCGTGACCTCGACGCCGCAGCCGAGCACCTTGAAAATATCGACGATGATATCGTTTTTAAATATCTTATCGTATTCCGCTTTCAGACAGTTGAGAATTTTCCCGCGCACCGGGATGATCGCCTGGAATTCGCTGTCGCGCCCGAGCTTGCAGGAGCCGAGCGCGCTGTCGCCCTCCACAATATAGATCTCACGGCGCGATACGTCTTTTGTGCGGCAGTCCACAAACTTCTGCACACGGTTGGACATGTCGACCGTTCCGGCCAGCTTCTTTTTCAGGTTGAGCCGCGTGCGCTCCGCATTTTCACGGCTGCGCTTGTTGATGAGCACCTGCTCGGCGATGCGGGCCGCCTCGTCCGGATTTTCGAGGAAATAAACCTCCATCTGATGGCGCAGGAAATCGTTCATCGCCTCATAGATGAATTTGTTTGTGATCGCCTTTTTCGTCTGGTTCTCATACGAGGTCTGCGTTGAAAAGCTCGACGAGACGAGCACCAGGCAATCCTCAACGTCGGCGAAGGTGATCTTGCTCTCGCCCTTCTGGTACTTGCCAGCGTTTTTAATATAGCCGTCGATCATATAAACAAACGCGAGCTTGACGGCGCGCTCCGGCGAACCGCCGTATTCCAGCCAGCTTGAATTGTGATAATATTCGCACCGCTTGACCCGGTTGGAAAAGCAGAACGCAACCGACAGCCGCACCTTATATTCCGGCTTGTCCTCGCGGTCACGCCCGCGCCGCTCGGCCTTCCAGAATTGGACCGGTGTAAGAGGCTCCTCCCCGGCAAGCTCCGTCACATAGTCGACGATGCCGTTTTCATACTGGAATGTCGTCTCCTCAAAGCCCGAAGCCGTCTCGTTTTTCAGGATAAACGTTACACCGTCGTTGACGACCGCCTGGCGCTTGATCGTGTCCATATAAAATTCAAGCGGGATATCGATCTCGGTAAATACCTGCAAATCGGGCTTCCACCGGATTTTTGATCCAGTCTGTTTGCGGCGCGTCTCCTCCTTATGCAGCCCTCCCACATTTTCACCGTGTTCAAAATGGAGCGTGTACTTCATGCCGTCGCGGTAAATTTCCACGTCCATATATTCGGACGCGTATTGTGTCGCGCAAAGGCCCAGACCGTTTAGCCCAAGCGAGTATTCGTAGCTTTCGCCCTCATTCGTCTGGTATTTGCCGCCGGCGTACAGCTCGCAGAATACCAGCTCCCAATTGTACCGGCCCTCGCGCTGGTTAAAATCGACCGGAATTCCGCGGCCAAAGTCCTCGATCTCAATGGACTGGTCGCGGTAACGCGTGATCAGGATTTTATTTCCATGACCCTCGCGCGCTTCGTCGATGGAATTTGAGAGGATTTCAAACATCGCGTGCTGGCATCCCTCAAGCCCGTCCGAGCCAAAGATAACGCCCGGACGCTTACGCACACGGTCAGCGCCCTTGAGCGATGAAATACTGTCGTTTCCATAATCCGTAGTCCTTTTTTTTGGCATCTGTCTGCCTCCGTCACTGCCATAGTCTGCGGACGCATCGCGTCAAACATCGCCCCCGCGCCCGTTCTCCGGACGCGGGGGTTTTCTATCAATCATTCACCAGTTTAACCGTTTTATACACAGTTTGTCAAGCGCCCTGCGTTTTTTCCTCCCGCGTGCAGCTCTGACGGATACGCCCCATGTAATATTCATCGACATAAGCGCCGTCGCGGATCGCACCCATTCGCTTGGTACCTTCGACCTCAAAACCGGCCGACTGATACAGTGCAATGGCGCGCGCATTGTCTGTAAAGACGGTCAGCTCCACACGCAAGAGCATCAGCCAGTTGTCGGCAATGTCGAGCGCCGCGTCAAGCAGCGCCCGGCCAATGCCGCGGCCCTGGAAGTCGGGATGCACCATCAGCCCGATTCCGCCACAGTGGCGCATACGTCCGCTTTCCACGTGCAGGTTGACTGAACCGATCACCTGCTCCGTACCGTCCTCAAGCACGGCGGCCGCGACAAAATAGTGATCGTCACTCCCCAGCGACGTCAGAAAACGCTCCGCTTGCTCGTCACGGTTCGAGGGCATCCCAAGCACATCTTCCATTGTCCCGCGCATCGAGCGGATGGCGTTGATGCCCGGCGCGTCCTGCGGACGCACCGGACGGATCGAATAAAGCATCTGATCCCTCACTTTCCAAACAGGCCGCGCAGCCGCTCGATCAGCGTGGGCTGGCGCTTTTTCTGCCCGTCCGCCGTCCGCGGACGCGGCGTTACCGGCTGCGCCGCGCGGCGCGCGGCTGCATTTTCGGCGCGCATGTACGCGGCCTTATACAGATCGATCTGGCTGTCCGTGGGCGGCTTTTGATTCTTAACAGGCGTGTATTCACCGTTTTCCAACAGACGGCGCCCCTTGACATTGTCGGAAAATTCCAGGTCAACAAGCCGCAGGATGCGCGCCCGGATCGCCTCGTCGTAGATCGGAGCGGCCACCTCGACGCGCCGTTCCATGTTGCGCGTCATAAAGTCGGCCGAGGAAATATACATCCGGCACCGCTCCGGCGTGCCGAACACATAGACGCGCGAATGCTCCAGAAAACGGCCGACAATGCTCACGACCTCGATGTTGTCCGTATAACCGGGTACGCCGACGCGCAGACAGCAGATGCCGCGGATGACCATACGGATCTTGACGCCGGCCATCGACGCTTCGATCAGCTTGTCGATCAGATCCTTGTCCGTCAGCGAATTGATCTTGATGGTAATCGCAGCCGGCTCGCCCTCATTGGCAAAGCGGATTTCACGGTCGATATAACGCAGCATCGCCGGCTTCATTGTAACCGGGGCGGCAATCAAATGCTTTGTGCCGTCGGCGGGATTATCCGTCAAAATCCCCATAAAGATACGCAGGCCGTCCTCGCCGAATTCACGGTTGGCTGTCATCAGGCTCAAGTCCGTATACTGGCGCGCGGTGCTCTCATTGTAGTTACCCGTACCCACCTGCGTGATAAAGCTCGTCTTGTCGCCGACGCGCCGCGTAATGACCAGCAGCTTGGAATGTACCTTGTACTGACCAAGGCCATAGACGACGTTGACGCCGGCCTCCTCAAGCCGCTTGGACCAGATAATATTGTTTTCCTCATCGAAGCGTGCGCGCAGCTCGACGACGACATGGACCTCCTTGCCGTTTTCCGCGGCTTTGATCAGCGCGGCCACGATCTGGCTTTCGCGCGCGACGCGGTACAGCGTCATCTTGATCGACAGGACCGCCGGGTCGTCGGCCGCCTCGAGCAGCAGCGCGATGAACGGCTTCATGCTTTCAAACGGATACGACAGTATAATATCGTGGTCCTCAATCTGCGGAATCAGCGGCTTGCCGGGCTGCACCATCTCGCTGTCCTGCGGGATCAGCGAAGGATAGAAAAACTGCTTCAGCCCGCGCCGTTCCATCTTGCTGCACAACGCAAAGCCGAACGACATATCGAGCGGCGTCACGTTAAAAAATACGCGGTCGCGTGAAAGCTCCAGCTTGCGGCAAAGCTGTTCGATTACCGCGTCGTTGGCGCCGCCTTGAAACTCCAGGCGAACCGGCATCAGCTTGCGGCGGCTCTTGACCATCTCCTCCATGACGCTGCGGTAATCCATATCATGGTCGTAAAGCGCCTCGTCGACATTGATATCCGCGTTTCGCGTCACCCGGAAAATCGTCTTGGCCACAACGACATATCCTGGAAAAATGTGTTCGCAGTATTTGAGCACCAACTCCTCCAGCAGCACGAATTTATTGATGTCAAACGGCAGGTATACAATGCGGTCGAACCCGGAAACCGGGATGATCGCCAGCTTGACAAACTCGCCCTTTGTCTGGAGCTGCGTGCAGATATACGTCTCCTTATTTTTCAAAAACGGGAACGGATGGTGCTTATCGATGATCTGAGGCGAGAGCATCGGCATGACCTCTGTGCGAAAGTACTCCTCCAGAAAAGCCGTTTGCTCGTCATCGAGCGCGTCAATATCGAGATGCCGGATACCTTCGCGCGCCATATCCGTGGCCAGCCGCCGGTATGTCTCATCCTTGCGTGCGATTAGTGCGCGCGTCTGTGTAAAGATTGCTTCCAACTGCTCTGCGGGACTCATGCCGCTTTTATTATCGGCTGTATCCGGCTCGATCATCGACGCGTCCGTCAGGGTACCGACGCGGATCATGAAAAATTCATCAAGATTGCTGCCAAAAATCGATATGAATTTCAATCGTTCCAGCAGCGGGATCGACGCCTCATCGGCCTGCTCAAGCACACGCTGGTTAAATTTGAGCCAGCTCAGTTCCCGGTTGTGATATAAGATCGGCCTGTTCTGTTCGTTCATCTGTCCATTCCCCTTCCGTGCCCGCGCCGCGGGACGTTTACATGGATTTTACAAAAAGAGAGAGCATCACCGTTTCTGGCAATACTCTCTTTTGCGATCAGTTTTTCTTGTTGTTGAATATTGACAGAATGTCGAAGAAATTATCATCGTCATCGCTGCCGGTTTCCGGCTCCGGCTGTGTCTGTGCGGCGGGAGCCGCACCTTTTTGCCCCGTTGCGGCCGAGCGTCCGCCAAAATTATAATTGGGAAGGATAAAGTTTTTATCGTTGTCAAAGCCGGTTGCGATTACTGTAATGCGCATTTCGTCCTGAAGCGTCTCGTCGAACGTAGCGCCCCAGATCAGGTTGACATCAGGGTGCGCCGCGTCATGGATCATCGACGAAGCAATGTCGATATCATCCAGATCGATATCAGGCGACGCCGTGATATTGACAATCACGCCCTTCGCACCGTTGATAGAGGTTTCCAGAAGCGGCGAAGAAATCGCCTTTTCAGCGGCGGCCCGCGCCTTATCCTTGCCGGATGCGCTGCCGACGCCCATATGCGCATAGCCGGCGTCCTTCATAATCGCAGTGACGTCGGCGAAGTCAAGGTTGACAACACCGGGGATGTTCACAAGATCCGAGATGCTCTGTACACCCTGCTTGAGCACGTCGTCCGCTGCGGAAAAAGCGTTTTGAAGCGTAATTTTTTCCTCGGAAATCAGCTTGAGGCGCTCGTTCGGAATGACGAGCAGCGCGTCCACATGCTCACGCAGCGCGGTGACGCCCATCTCTGCCTGATCCATGCGGCGCTTGCCTTCAAACAAAAACGGTTTGGTAACAATGCCGACGGTGAGTATCCCCATTTCGTGCGCGACCTCCGCAACGACCGGCGCGCCGCCTGTGCCTGTACCGCCGCCCATTCCGGCTGTAATAAAGACCATATCCGTGCCCTTGAGGGCCGCAGCGATCTCGTCCCTGCTTTCTTCGGCGGCGCGCTGACCTTTTTCGGGATTCCCGCCTGCGCCCTTGCCGCGCGTGAGCTTGTCCCCGATGTGAAGCTTATATGTAGCCTGCGAGCGGATCAGCGCCTGATTATCGGTATTAATGGAAATAAATTCCACGCTCCGCATACCGGACTGCACCATCCGATTGATGGCGTTTCCGCCGCCTCCGCCGACGCCGACCACCTTGATCGATACGACATTCTCCGCATCGTCGTTCGCCATGTCGAAGTTCATTAACATCGCTGTTCCCCCATTGTAATACTATCCGGCGGGTGCTGTCCCTCATCAAACGGGCCTATACCGCACATGTACTATTAAATATTATTTTACCAGATTCACCGGAGCAAATCAATAGCAATCCACCCCAGGAAGGCAAAATGTAATATTTCCCTGATTGTTTTCACCAAACGTCTCCGGCCCTATGCCAGCTCTGTGCAAATCTTTTCACAAAAAGCTTACTCCTCGCTTTTCGATGCAAAAGACGACGAATCTGCCGGCTCCTCCACGGCGGAAGGGGCTGTCCCCGGAATCACTGCAAGAAAATCATCAACAGCCGATGAAGCCTGGCTTTGTTCATCCGCACCAGAAGAAGCGTTTTCCATCTGCAAGGAGGCGGGCGCCGTTCCTGGCACGACAGCCAAGCTCGGATCAACCGGCTCGGACGAAGCGGATTCAGCGCCGCTGTCCGGTTCCTCCTGCTGTGCGGCAACAGCCGCGCGGCGTTTCTCAAGCTCTGCCGTGATATCGCCCGGCAGCGCGTAAACGGTCTTCTTGGTCGGAGCGAGCGACACGTCAAGCGTTCCAGTAAAGGAGCTTTCAAGCTCCGATTCGAGCACATTTTTGGCAAAGCGCAGCTTATATGGCAGCTCCGCCTCTGTCCCAAGCTCCAAAATCACACGGTTGTCATAGACAAGCAGCATATTAAGCCTGTCCGTAAAATCAACAAACGTGATCTTATCAAACTCCGTCTGGGCAATCGCGTCACTGAGCAGGGACAGCATCTTGAAGGCTTCCTCCTCGAGCGCCGCCTGCTTCTGTTCATCCTTCGAATATCCCTGGCCGAGTACGCGCCCAACCTGCGGCTGGTAAAGGTACATACCTGAAATAATCATGACGCCGTCGGGTACAGCCTGCGCGCCGATTTCCAGCACACGGCCGTCGCGGCCGATAACGACATAACCGCCCGCCGTTTCCACTGCACCCAGCGGCTTGGCTTGAGTGATTTCAACGACCAGCTTGGCCGGCAGAATACGGCGCAGCTTTACGGACTGTACATATGGGAATTGTTCGGTCAAACGCTTTTCCACCCCGCGCGCGCTGACGCGAAACAGGTTGTCCCCAACCTGTACGCCCGACGCGTCAAGCAGCTCGCCTGCAGCATACCGTGTCGAACCCGTGACCTCGATCGTCTCGATGCGAAACAACACCGTCAGGGATAAAAGCATCATGATTGCCGCTGCTGCCAGCAATATCAGTATGTAATGCAGGGTCCGGCGGCCGGTCCGCCTGCGCCGCCGGCGCGCGTTGACCGCTGCGGCGGCTCTGTTGCGGTCCGGCGAAGCACGCCGGGCCGGGCCGCCAAAGGATATGATCTTTTGCTTCATTGCGCGTCCTCCAAGATCTGGCTCCCGCGCACCGCTGAATATGTGCCGCCAGGGGCTGTCGACAAGCAAGGAACCGCCAAAATCGGTCGTCTTTCAGCGGATTAAGGGCTGCTTAAAGTCAAAAACACTGTTCTTTTTTTGCATTCAGCGATGCCCGCTGTATGAATAAGCATCAAAAGGAATCCATATCGATTCCTGTGTTTTCTGTCCTTTGTGCCCCTGCTGTTTATGAAAACCCGGAAGCTTCTCTCCAACAGTTCCTGAACAAAAAGTCCGAACAAGCCGCTGCGGCCCGGCAGTTAATTTGTCAAAGGCGCTGGAAGCAAGCGGCTTGGTCTTTCAAAATGCGGCTTTGTCAACAGACCCGCCAGATGACAGTATACCGCCAAACAGTTGCGATTTCACGGCGATTTTGTCGACCCACCGTTTATATATAGGCCCCTCTCCGCTTTGGCGCAAACAGGATTGTTGGCGGATACCGCAGCGCGGTATCCGCCCAGTCGCCGCGCCGCTAAAAAAGCGGCGGCCGCGCAGCCGATTCCGTGATCCTTGCTTTCTGGTAAGAAATCATTGGCCATACAGACAGCAGCGGACCGCGCCCGCATATCGTCCTGGCTATAAATGTTATAATAACCGCTCTGCGGTTATTATAACACGTCATATACGTTTAGGCAAATAAGTTATGCCCCTCTCCGGATTTTGGCGCCGATTTTTTCAAGGTTTTTCTCAAAATGTTCATATCCGCGGTCAATATGCCCAATATCGCTCAATCGTGTCACACCATCTGCCGAAAGCGCCGCAATGGCGATCGCCGCGCCGCCGCGCAGGTCGGTGCAGCGCACATCGGCGCTGTGCAGCTTCGATACGCCCTGCACAAGCGCGACACGTCCCTCCACCTTGATATCCGCACCCATGCGCGCAAGCTCCGGGACATGCTTATAGCGGCTTTCAAAGATATTTTCAATAAAAACACTGTTTCCGTCGGCCAGGCAGGCTGCCGCCATCAGCGGCGACTGCGCATCAGTCGGGAAGCCAGGATAGGGCATCGTGCGCACAGAACGAAGCGGATGCAGACGCTTTGGCGCGCATAGGTGCACCTTATCGGGCGCGACATGCAGCGCGCAGCCCATCTCCTCAAAGCACGGCAGCACCGCCGCCAGATGCTCGGTGCAGACGTCGGTCAGTTCCACATCCCCGCCTGTCGCGGCGGCGGCCGAAAGGTAAGTCGCCGCCGCGATGCGGTCCGGAATCACCCGGTGCTCGGCCGCATGCAGCTCTTTGACTCCGGTAATGTGCAAATCTCCATCCGCTGTGATGCACACGCGCGCGCCGCAGGCATTGAGAAATGCGGCCAGATCGCTGATCTCCGGTTCACGCGCCGCATTTTTGATCACAGTTTCCCCCTGGGCCAGTGTGGCGGCGATCATGATATTTTCCGTCGCGCCGACGCTCGGGAACGGCAGGGCGATCCGCGTGCCGCGCAGACGGTCGCGGACGGTACACTCCAAATAACCATGATCCTCCTCGATCGTCACCCCAAGCTTTTCAAGAGCGGCCAGATGCAGGTCGATCGGACGCGGTCCCAATTCACAGCCGCCGGGCATGGAAATACGCGCGCGGCCGCATTTTGCAACAATCGCGCCGAGAAAGACGATTGACGAACGCATACGGCGCATCAACTCATCCGGAATACAACAGCAGCAGCCTTTGCCTGCGCCGACATGAATGCTTGTGCCGACGCGCTCTGTCTCGGATCCGAGATGCCGCAGAATGTTACAGGCCGCATCGACGTCGGTAAGCCGGGGACAATTATGTATCACACAGTCTCCAGGCAGCAGTGTGGCCGCCAAAATCGGAAGCGCGGAGTTTTTCGCCCCATGTACGGCGAGACTCCCTTCCAGCCGGCGCTTCCCTTCGATGATAAATTCAGCCATCTTCACGCACCCTTTCGCTTTTCGCAAGGGTACGGGAAGCCCTTGCAAAACCATCCTATGCCGCTCGGGCACGGGTGGTGATAAAGGGCGGATGTCTTATGTCCCGATCAAAGATATAATTTCTCTGTAAATGCGTTCATTGGCGTCAAGCACCGCCATCTTCTGCGCGTTTTTTCCCAAACGGCACAGCGTCTGCGGCTCCTCGCACAGACCTGCGACTGTGGAACGCAAAAGCTCCGGCGACAGGTTTTTTTCCTCAATGACAACGGCAGCGCCGCGCTCCTCCAGCACCCTGGCGTTGTGATACTGGTGGTTTTCAGCCACATTCGGGGACGGGATCAACACACAGGCCGTGCCGCTGGCCTCCAGCTCACTGAGGGTCATCGCGCCCGCGCGCGAGATAACAAGATCGGCCGCCGCAAGGCAGTCGGGCATATCGTCGATGTAGGTCCTGATATCCAATCCGGGCGCCTTCGGATCGACTCCAGCCGCCGTGAGCTGCTGTGGAAACCGGTCCTTTTCATAGGAGCCTGTCGCGTGGATGTGATAAATGCCGCCGCGCGCCTGCTCCCAGGCCATCAAACCCGCGACCGCCTCGTTGATTCGGCGCGCGCCGAGGCTGCCGCCAAACGACACTATGCAGATTCGGCCGCCGATTCCCAGGCGCGCACGCGCCTTTTCACGGTCAGCAAATATGATCTGTTCGCGCACGGGGTTGCCGCTGACGATATAATCGCGTCCGGATGGCAAAAAGCGCCGCGCCTCCTCAACGGAAATGAGCACCTTATCGGCCGTGCGTGCCAGAAGCTTTGTCGTCACGCCCGGAAAAGCGTTCGACTCATGCGTGAGCGTTTTGACGCCAAGCTTACTGCCCTCGCGGAGCACCGGTCCGCTGACATAACCGCCCGTACCGACGATCACATCCGGACCAAACGTGCGGATGATCTGCCTGGCGCGTTTCCAGGAACGCATCAGGCAGCCGATGGAGCGTAGATTGTAGCGGATATTAAACCAACTCAGCTTTCGCTGAAAGCCCATGATCTCGATCGGCGCGAACGCATAGCCCGCCTGCGGTACGAGCCGCGCCTCCATCCCCTTGGGATTCCCCGCAAACAGGATTTCCGTTTCAGGACGCCTCGCATGGATATATCCGGCCACAGCAAGCGCCGGGTTGATATGCCCCGCCGTGCCGCCGCAGGCAAACAGGATTTTCACAGCGGACCCTCCCTTCGGAGCAGACACGCAGGGTTCTACTCCTTTTCGATATTCGTCTGACGTGAAACAGACAGGATAACGCCCATTTCACACAGCAGCATGACAAGCGCCGTGCCTCCATAGGAGAAAAACGGCAGGCTGATGCCCGTGTTCGGGATCGTATTGCTCACAACGGCGATATTTAAGACCGTCTGCACGCCCACCTGTGTTGTCAGCCCAACGGCAAGCATCGAGCCGAACCGGTCGCGGCAGCGCATCGCGACGACGTAGCCGCGCCAGATCAGCAGCACGAACAACAGGATAATCAGTGTCGCGCCGATGAAGCCAAGCTCCTCGCAGACGACGGAGAATACAAAGTCATTGTGCGGCTCCGGCAGATACAGGTGCTTTTGGCGGGAGTTGCCAATGCCCACGCCCATCAGGCCGCCCGAACCGATCGCATAGAGCGACTGGATAGTCTGAAAGCCCTTGTTCTGCGGGTCGCTCCATGGGTCAATCCAATATTGGAGGCGGTCCATGGCATATGGAACGACGCCTGGTATCAAAACCGCCGCGACGATTGCCACACCGATCAGTACGCCGCCGAGCATGAACCATTTTAAATCCGTACCGCCGACAAACATCATCACAACGCCGATCGAAACGATCAGGATGGTACCGGACAGGTGCGGCTCGAGCAGCATCAGCATTACGACGACGCCGAGCAGCACAAGAAACGGCCAGACACCGTAGCGCGGGTTTTTCATGCGCTCATAGTTGACCGATATCAGGTGCGCGAAGATCAGTACAATCGCAAACTTGGCAAGCTCCGACGGCTGGAAAGTTGTAAAGCCCAGATTGATCCACCGCTTGGCGTCCTCGCGCGTCGGCACGATCAACACGACGACAAGCAAAAACAATGTGCCCGCATAGATCAGGAATGCAAAGCGGTGCAGAATGTGGTAGTCAATATTCGCGATGGCCAGCATCATGACAACGCCGACCACAGCGAACAAAAGCTGACGCTTAATGTAATAAAAGCTGTCGCCCGTCTCGTAATAGGAGGAGGCGTAGCTTGCGGAAAACATCATGATCAGGCCGATCGAAAGCAGGATCAGCACCAGAAACAAAAATGTCAGGTCGATGCCGTTTCTTTCCGCACGGATGCGTTTTTTGCGGGCCTTTCCCGCCGAATGTGCCGCGTCCATCGGCACGCCCCCTTTCAAATATCCCTGCCGGCCGTTACAGCAGCAGCACCGACCAAACGCCAAGCGCGCCGCCGATCAGTCCCACTGCCGCAAAGGTCCCGACGATGCGCACCTCGCTCCAGCCGCTCAATTCAAAGTGATGGTGGATCGGACTCATCTTAAAGATGCGCTTGCCTGTCGTTTTAAAGCTGATGACCTGCAATATGACCGACAGCGCCTCGCACCAGTAGATGACGCCCGTCAGAACGAGCAGCAGCGGCAGTCCGACCTGAAACGCAAGTCCCACGACCATGCCGCCCATAAACAGCGAGCCTGTGTCGCCCATAAACACCTTGGCCGGATAAAAGTTCCAGATCAGATAGCCGAGCAGTCCGCCGGCCAGCGCCGCCGACGCCAGGCCCGTCTCGGCAAAGCCGAGGATACCGGTCACGACAAGCATCGCCAAAGCGTTTACAAACGTCACCGACGAGGAAAGCCCGTCGACGCCGTCTGTCAGGTTGACCGCATTGACAAACCCTGTGATCACAATCAGCGCGAACACATAGTATAGCGGCCCAAGCTCGATGCGCCCGAAAAACGGGATGGCTACCGAGGTTGAGCGGTCGCCCGCCATATGGAGCATCACCAGGTAGATTGCCGCAATGACCAGTTGCATCATATACTTCTGGCGCGCGGTAAGCCCCAGGTTCTGCTTTTTGACAACCTTGATATAGTCGTCCATGAATCCGATCGCGCCGAAGCCCATCGCCATAATCCAGCTATCGAACAGCTTGACGCCGCCCTGCGCGGACAAAAGCTGCGGCTGATAAGCTCTCAGCAGCATATAGCCGGTGATCACAGCGATTGGAATCGAGATGATAAACATAAACCCGCCCATGATCGGCGTGCCCTGTTTTTTCTTGTGCCATGCCGGGCCGATATCAAGGATCGTCTGCCCGAAATGGATCTTGTGCAGAAACGGAATCAGAACGATCCCAAGCGACGCGCTGATTACAAAGGAAATCAAAGTCGTCAAAATCAACACTGTGCTATTATTCATCAATGCGCTCTCCCTTATACAGTCCTTGGAGGACTTCCTCCATACGCATTCCCCGGCTGCCCTTTACCCAGACGATATCGCCTGGTCCGAGCGCGCCGCGCAGCCGCGCGAGCAAATCCGCCTTGTCGCTGAAGGTTTCGGACTCGACGCCGCCTTCCTTCGCGCCCTGACTATAATAGCAGGCGTCGCCTCCATATGCAAGCAGCAAATCGACGCCCGCCCCGGCGGCGGCCCGCCCGACCTCACGGTGTGCGGCCTGCGAGTATGCGCCCAATTCCAGCATGCCGCCGAGCACCGCGATGCGCCGGCCGGCGCACCGCATGGCTGAAAGCGTCGTAAGCGCCGCGCGCATCGAATCGGGCGAGGCGTTGTAGCAGTCCTCCACAACCGTCACGCTGCCCCAGTGGACCACGCGCTGGCGCATGCCGGACGGCACATAAGCCGCAAGCGCGGCCGCGCATTTTTCCGCTGGAATGCCCAGCGCCATCCCGACGCCGCAGGCCGCAACGGCGTTGCGCACATTGTGCAGCCCGATGCACGGGATGGTCGCGCCCACCTGGCCGCCGGGATATTGCAGCGTAAACGCCGTCTGCGCGTCCGCCTCGCGGATATCCGCCGCATGCAACGCGCACGCGGGATTTTCGACACCGTAAAAGCGCACGTCCAGGCGCGGAATCGACACCTTTTTAAGCAGATCGTCGTCTCCGCACAAAAACAGCGGCGCGCCGTCCGGCAGAGCATCGGCCAGCTCCAGCTTCGCCTTCATGATATTTTCACGGCTTCCAAGCTGTTCGATATGGCTGACGCCGATATTGGTGATAACGCCGAGCGTCGGACGCGCCACATCGGCCAGAGCAGCGATCTCACCAAAGCCCTGCATCCCCATCTCGACGACGGCCGCCTCGTGGCCGCGCGTCAGACCGAGCAGCGTTTTGGGCAGGCCGATTTCGTTGTTGAGATTGCCCTCTGTTTTAAGCGTCTGGAATCCGGCGGATACAGCCGCCGCGATCATATCCTTTGTCGTCGTCTTTCCAACGCTGCCTGTGATGCCGACGCAATGGATGTCAAAACGCGCCCGATAGGCGCGCGCCAGGTCCATCAGCGCGCGCTGCGTATTTTTTACGTACATAACAGGCCCGGCGCCGTAGTCGCGCCGCTCATGCGCGACAGCGCAGGCTGCCCCGCCGCGCAGCGCCGCCGTGATATAATCGTGTCCGTCGAACCGCTCGCCCTCGAGCGCCACAAACAGGCAGCCCGGCGGCAGGGCGCGCGTGTCGGTGCTGACACAGTCGACCGCGCCTTCAAATGTTCCGTCCGCGCCGATGGCCGCGGCGATTTCCTTAAGCGTCATGCGTTCCACGATTCACGATCCTTTCTTTTTTTCCAGCAGTTCCAGCACAATCTGCCGCTCGTCAAAACAGATCGTCTCGCCGTGCAGCACCTGATAATCCTCATGGCCTTTTCCGGCCAGGATCAGCACATCGTCCTTTTTTGCATGGCCGAGCGCCCATTCGATCGCCGCATAGCGGTCCGGGATGATTTCATACGGCGTGTCCGGATGCTCCAGCAGGCCGGGCTTTGCATCCTCGATGATCTGCATCTCGTCCTCATCGCGCGGGTTATCCGATGTAAGAATCACAAAGTCGGACAGGCGCGCTACAATTTCAGCCATCTTTTTTCGCTTTGTACGGTCACGGTTGCCAGCGCAGCCAAACAGCGTTACAACGCGCCCGCGCGCGAATTTCTTCATCGTTGTAATGATCTTCTCCAGCCCGTCGGGGCTGTGTGCGTAATCGCGGATCACGACATAATCCGTCCCTGTCGGCAGCACCTCGATGCGGCCCACAACCCCCTGGCAGGTGTTTAAGCCCTGCGCCGCCTGTTCGAGCGTCAGTCCGAGCGCCATACACATGACGGCTGCCGTCATTGCGTTCGCGACCGAAAAATCCCCCGGGATCGGCAGGCGCACACGTGCGATCGCACCCTTGCCAACAATCATAAAGCGGCTCGAATCGGGCGCGGGGCGGATATCCTTCGCGGTAAAATCCGCCGCGTCCGAAACGGTGGAAAACGTCGTCACCGGGCAGATGTGCCGCACCTCCGCCGCCAGACGCTCGCCATAGGCATCGTCCATGTTGACCGCGGCGGCATCGCACATTGAAAAGAGCTTTTTTTTCGCATGGTAATAGCTTTCCATATCGCCGTGATAATCGAGATGATCCTGCGTCAGATTTGTAAACCCAACGCTTGCAAAGCGCAGTCCTGCCAATCGCTGCTGATCGAGCGCGTGCGACGAGCACTCCATGACGACATATTCACAGCCGGCGTCCGCCATGCGTGCGAGCATGCCATGCAGTGCAAGCGGATCGGGCGTCGTATGCTTGGCAGGCAGCGTGATGTCTCCGATCTCATTGTGAATGGTTCCGATCAGCCCGGTCTGATGGCCAGCCGACTCCAGGATGTGTTTGACCATATAGCTGACGGTCGTTTTCCCATTGGTGCCGGTCACGCCAACCAGACGCAGACGGCGCGCGGGATTGCCGTACCAGTTGCCGCAGACGATGCCGTAGGCGTAATGCGTATCGTGGCAGACAATCTCATTTTCCAGTCCAATGGCGCGTTCACACAGGATGGCGGCCGCGCCGGCCTCTGCGGCCTTTACCGCGTAATCATGCCCGTCGGCGCGCGTGCCGCGGATACAGACAAACAGCGTCCCAGGCTCTACCTGCCGCGAATCGGAGGTGACGCCGGTGATTTCACAGTCCCTGTCCGGGCGGGCAGCGTCAAGCCCGTCGAGCAATTCGTAAAGGCGCATAAAGATTCCCCTTTCGGTCGCGTCCGCGCGCCAACCGGCGCGCGGACATACTGAGATGTAAAAAACATGCCCGCTATGGCTGCGCGGGCGGCTCTGCCGCCACGCATTCGACTGTCACCACGGCGCCCGCCTCCACCATCTCGCCGGCGTCAGGCGACTGTGCTGAAACAACGCTGTGCGTGCCTTCGATCTGTTCACCCTGGACGCTGATCTGCAGCCCGGAGCCGACGATCGACTGGTTTGCTTCCTGGAGCGTCTTTCCGACGACATCAGGCACCGGAATCAATTCTCCCGCGCCTTCCTCCTCGGTATACAGCACGATGACGCCGTCCTGCGGAATCAGCTCTCCCGCACCCGGGACCTGCTTGAGCACCTTCGCGCCGTTGCCGATCACACGGAACTTCAGACCACGGCGGCGCACCTCATACTCCGCTTCGTGCAGATCATAATTGAGCAGATAAGGCGCCTGTGTCGCGATATTTTCAAGCTCCTCCTCGGTGTACTGCGGCTCGATGCCCATATACGGCAGCGTCTCCGCCAAAATGGAGCCGACAATCGGCGCCGCGACGGTTGAACCGAAGGCGTTGTAAATATCGGGGTCGTCGAGCAGCACAAGGCACGCCACCTGCGGATCGTCGACTGGTGCGAAGCCGAAAAACGACAGGGTATTCGGGATACGTCCATCCTCCTTGCGGTCGTCGAGCTGTTCGGACGTCCCCGTTTTTCCGCCGACACGGTAGCCGGGAATAGCTGCCTGCTTACCGGATCCGCCTCCGCCGACAACCTGTTCAAGGATCAGCGCCATTTCCTCGGAAACCTCCTTGGAAACGACCTGCCGTTTGACAACCGGCTCCGTATTTGAAATAACGTTGCCCTCGCTGTCGATGATCTGCTTGACGACATACGGCTGCATAAGCTGCCCGCCGTTGATAGCCGCACAGGCGGCTGTGATCATTTGAATCGGCGTGACCTTGAATGTTTGGCCGAACGACGAGGACGCCAGATCGTTGACGGAATAGGTTCCGTGGTAAATACTTCCAGCTTCGCCCGGCATATCGATTCCGGTCGGCTGTGTCAGGCCAAAATTTGCAAAGTTTTCCGCGAAATTCTGCGCGCCCATTCGCTGTCCGATATCGATGAACGCCGGATTGCAGGAATTCATCACAGCATGCGTCAAATCCTGCGCTCCATGGCCGGAGTGGTGCCCGGTCCAGTACCAGCAGTGATACTGTGTGCCGTTGACGGTCACATAGCCCAGGCAATTAAAGCCCGACTGCGTCGTCACAGCGCCGCATTCCAAAGCTCCGGCCGCCGTCACAATCTTAAAGACCGAGCCAGGCTCATATGGATCGGAAATCGCATAGTTGCGCCACAGCGAGTAAAGCGTCTCCATCCGGGCCTGCTGGCGTGCCTTCTGCGATTCCTCCGAGTCGTCCTGCGGCAGAGCGGCCAACTCCTCCTCAAGCTTTTTAGCGACGTTTTCGTCGATGATGTCATACGGGTTGTTTGGATCGAAATCCGGCTTGGAGGCCATCGCCAGCACCGCGCCTGTCTTTGGATCCATCACGATGCCGGTCACACGGTTGCGCACACGATGCTCGGACAGCGCAATCTCAAGGTTCTTTTCAAGGTAATGCTGAATTGTCTCGTCGATCGTCAGCACAAGCGAATTGCCATCCTGCGCTTCATACCGCTGGACATACTGCATATCCATATCAACGCCCGCGCCGTTTTTCATCGACACAACGCGTCCCGGCGTCCCGGCGAGCGTCTTTTCATAATACGCCTCAAGTCCATACGCACCGTGGTTGTCATTGTTGGCAAAACCCAGCACAGCCGAAGCGAAATTCCCGTATGGATAATAACGGCGGGTGTCCTCCTCGAGGAAAATAACGCCCGTCAGTCCGTTTTCGCCGACCGCTGCCATCAACGCGTCTGCCTGGTCGTCCTCGACCTTCTCCTTGACAACCTCGTAATAGGAACCTTTGCGCTCCAGCTTCTTTTTGACAGTTTCCTTATCCGCCCCGATATATTCCGCCAGCAGATCGATGACGGCCTCCTCTTTTTCGGGCGTATCAGCCAATTTTGGCGCAATGCAGACCGACGAAACGTCGGCGCTGACAGCGAGCTTTTCGCCGTTTGTGTCGTAGATGACGCCGCGTTTGGCGCCGATGCGCGTTGTGCGCAGCTGATGTTGGAGCGCGCGCGCCTGCATCGACTCGCCCTCCACAATCTGGAGCACAAACAACTGATGCAGCACGACACAGAAACCGAGCACGATCATCGCGACAAGCACGACGACCATACGGCTTTTCATATGGTAGGTTGGAGACTTCGCCATTCTTTTATACCGTTCCTTTGCAAAAGTTGCGCCGTCCGCCGCATGGACACCGATACGAAACGCGGCGTTTACCGTCGAATCCGGGCCAAAATGCGAGGAAAGCAAGAAGCATAGCGGGGTATTGCCCCTTCGCATCCTTCTTGCTTTTCATGCCATTCATATATTTATTGGCGCGGCGCCTGTTTTAGTCCTCCGGATTTTTTGCGTTGCTGATTGCAACACGGATGCGGTCTATCAGCGACAACCGGGGGGAATCCATCGTCAGCTCAATCTTGTCTCCTTCACTCAAGTCAACATATGTAATCTGGCTTTTGTCAATCGACACCATGCCAAGCGCCTGTGTGGCGTATTCCTCCACATTGCGCAGCGAAACCTTTGCGTCAAGCTGCGCGGACAAGCGTGTGTTTTCACTCTGTGCGTCCGCCAGCGCGTTTGTCTGTGCCGCAATCTGTTGGTTCAGCTCTGTCAGCACCGCACGGCTGTAAAGCATTGTCACCACAAACGCGGCCACCAGCGCAAGCGCCGCCGCCGTCTTGAATGCGGCCGCCATTCCCGCGCGCGCGCGGGCCTTTGCCGACGGTGCCGCAATCGTCAGATTCGGTTTTCTGCCGCGCTGTCTGTGCGCGCCAAACCGGTTCAGATCATATGCGGCGCCTGAATTTGATGCGTAACGTACCTGCATGGCCGACTCCTTTCATCCAGTCTCTCTGCTGTCTCTTTCTCTATGTCTTTATTGGACGCGCCTGATTTTTTCTGTTGGCACGCCCTTCCGCCCGTGTGCGCGGGCGGTTTAAAGCTTTATAATTTTTCAATGACGCGCAGCTTCGCGCTTTTGCTTCTGCTGTTGGCGGCAAGCTCCCGCTCCCCGGCTTCAATCGGCTTGCGGTTTAAAAGCCGCCCGCGCGGCTGATTGCCGCAGATGCAGACCGGGAAATCAGGAGGGCAGGTACATCCCCTGCAAAGCGCCGCAAATCGCTGTTTGACCATACGGTCCTCAAGCGAGTGGAAGGTGATGATTGCCATGCGTCCGCCGATGCGGAGCCTTTCAAACGCTTCGCCGAGAAAAACAGACAGGCTGGAGAGTTCCCCGTTCACCTCAATGCGAATCGCTTGAAAGACGCGCTTTGCAGGGTTGCCCCCTTCGCGCCGTGCCCTTGCGGGAATCGACGCGCCAATAATTGCCGCCAATTCTGCTGTTGTTGCAATTGGGCGCTGCGTCCTGGATTTCAAAATATTTTTTGCGATTGCCGGCGCAAACTTTTCTTCGCCGTAATCGCGGAACACGCGGCACAAATCCTTGAAGCTGTAGGTGTTGACCACGTCGCGGGCACTGAGTCCCGTCTTTGTCATACGCATGTCGAGCGGCGCGTCATGCGCGTAGGAAAATCCACGCTCCGGCGTGTCAAGCTGGTAGGACGACACGCCCAAATCGAGCAGAATACCGTCGACCGCCTCGATTCCCAGCTTGTCCAATACCGTACACAGTTCTGAAAAATCGCTCTGTACAACCGTTGCGCAGCCAAACGGCGCAAGCCGGCTGGACGCCACCGCCACAGCATCGGGATCCTTGTCAAGCGCGATCAGCCGCCCGCCGTCCAAACGCTCTGCGATGGCGCGCGAATGCCCCGCGCCGCCGGCCGTGCCGTCGACATAAATGCCGTCCGGGCGGATATTCAGCCCCTCCAGACAGGCGTCAAGCAGCACGGGCACATGGGAAAAATGCAGTTCGTCCATAGGCTAGAACCCCAAATCGTCCATCGCACCGGCGATGGCCTCTGATGTAAGCAGCTCGTTCTGCGCCTCCCAACGCGCCGTGTCCCAAATCTCAGCGCGGTTGGAGACGCCCGCGATCGTTACATCGCGTTCAAGCCCCGCATATTCGCGCAGATGCGCCGGAAGCACGACACGTCCCTGCCGGTCCGGTTCCACCTCGGCTGCTCCCGCGAAGAAAAAGCGGTTGAGCGGCGCGGATTTGCTGATGGGCAGCTCGCGCAGCTTGGCCGCAAGACGCTCCCATTCCTCCATTGAATAGACAAACAGGCAGTTATCCAGTCCGCGGGTCACGACGAACCGATCGCCAAGCTCCTCGCGCAAGCGTGCCGGGAAGTTGACACGGCCCTTGGCGTCGAGGTTATGCGCATATTGGCCCGTCAGCATCCCTTCACCCCCGCTGGGAAAATTTTCACCACTTCAATGGAGTATTCTCCACTCTTAACCACTTTTCACCACTTTTACTTCTTTATTATACTTGTCCCACACCCAAATTGCAAGCACTTTTATTTGCCAAATCAAGGAATGCAGATGGAATCGGTCGACCCATACCTTTGCATTCCGACAGCTTGCACAACCTTTCACGGCAAACCAACAGGAAGGCGGCGCATACTGTTTGTACAAAAAAAGCGCGACGCGAAATTTTTATTTCGCGTCGCGCTTAGGGCTTGTTTGAAAATAGAGGATTTGATTTTTCAAACAGCCCCTAATCTTTTTTAAATTTCCCCGGTATTCTTCGCCCAGCAGCCGCTTTGCTGTCCGCCGCGCAGCCAGGCATCATTTTTTGCCAAGGTCCTTTTCAAAGCAAGGAAATGTCCTCAGTCCTCGTCCGGCTCCTCGGGCATATCCCAGTTGTGATAGACATTCTGTACGTCGTCGTTCTCCTCGAGCAGATCGAGCAGCTTTTCCATTTTCTGAAGCAGCGCCTCGTCGTCGATCTTCGACTTGGTCATCGGGATATACTCCGCCTCGGCGGAATCGTACGTGTACCCCTTCTCCTGCAAAGCAGCCGCGACTTTGGGCACGTCGTTCGGCTCGGTCGTGATCGTGATCATGCCATCCTCATAGTTAAAATCAGTCGCGCCCACCTCGAAGCAGTCGTCCATGACCTTTTCCTCGTCGATCCTGTTATCCTCGTTTTCGATGTAGATCATACCACGCCGCTCAAATAAAAACGACACGCTGCCCGTCTGCCCCAAGTTGCCCCCGCACTTATCAAAATAATGGCGCAGATCGCCCGCTGTGCGGTTGCGGTTGTCGGTCAGGGTTTCCACGATGAGCGCAACACCCGAAGGGCCGTACCCTTCGTATGTAATCTCCTCGTAGTCCTCCTTGCCCTCTCCGGCTTTCTTGAGCAAACGTTCAATGTTGTCGTTCGGCACATTGTTGGCCTTCGCCTTTGCGATCAGCGTTGCCAGACGGCTGTTGTTGTTCGGATCAGGACCTCCCTCGCGCGCCGCGACAGTGATCTCACGGCCAATTTTTGTAAATATTTTGGCGCGCTGGCCATCAGTTTTCTCCTTTTTGCGTTTGATATTCGCCCATTTGGAATGTCCGGACATATCGTTCAACCTTTCCTCTTTATCAATTCATCGTCAAACGGCGCGCTGAAAGCTGCCGGTTATCATACGTCTTCACCCCTGTGCCGCGCGGCGGCGCAGCATGGAGCCGGGCGGCACAGGGCCTGCGCACGGCAGCTCATACCGGCGCATCGGGTGACAGGCGCGCTCCACAGGCGCGCCCAGCTCAACATCAAAAATTTCCTCGATGTGCAGCGGACGCGGCGCCTGCCGCGGAACAAGCAGCTCGGCCTGTTCCCCGCGTGAAAACGCGTTTCGCTCCTGCACAGTCAACCGGCCGCCGGCCCATCCCTCTACAGAAGCGATCACATCCCATCCGCGCACATAGCCGTTTGTCTCACAATTCTGGCCCGGCGTCCCGAAGTAAAAGCCTGTGGAATAATTGCGATGGCTTACCTTATCCACTTCGTCAAGCGCCCAGGAAGGCGGGCTGTATGCGCCGGGTGCGGCAAGATATGCGTCCAATGCAGCGCGATAGGCCGCTGTGACGCACGCCGTATAATAGGCCGACTTCGCGCGGCCTTCGATCTTAAACGAGGTCACGCCCGCCTCTGTCAGACGGTCGAGATGACCGATCATGCAAAGATCATCGGCGTTGAGGATATAACTGCCGTGCGTATCCTCCACAATCGGAAAATATTGGCCAGGCCGCTTTTCCTCCACAAGCCGGTAGCTCCAGCGGCACGGCTGGGCGCATTCGCCCCGGTTGGCGTCGCGACCGGTCAGGTAGCTGCTGAGCAGGCATCGGCCGGACACCGACATACACATCGCTCCATGCACAAACGCCTCAAGCTCCAGCTCCGGCGAGGTGCGCGCACGGATCGCGCCGATCGCTTCCAAAGACAGCTCGCGCGCGAGTACGACGCGTGAAGCGCCAAGCCGGTACAGTTCCTCGGCCGTACGCCAGTTGACGACGCCGGCCTGCGTCGAAACATGCAGCGCCATTTTGGGTACAATACGGCGCGCCGCCATCATCACGCCGATGTCGGCAACAATCAGCGCGTCGACACCGGCGCTGTGCGCCATCTTTAGAAAATCCGGCAAACGGTCGGTTTCCTCGTTCGTCGCGAGCGTGTTGCAGACAAGATAAACGTTCACATCGTTTTCATGCGCATATACGACTGCCCGCGAAAGCTCATCCGGGCCGAAGCCCGCGGCCGCGGCGCGCATATCAAACTGCGTGCTGCCGAGGTAAACTGCATCCGCACCGAAGCGCACAGCCGCCTCCAGCCGCTCCCAATCGCCCGCCGGAGACAGAATCTCTATGGTTTGCAAGCGGTGATTCCCCTTTTTAACGCCGCCCGCTATTCGCCCTCATTGGGCATGGCAATGCCGTGCACACCTTCAATACCCGCGGCTTCAATATTGGCCGCATGTTCTTCAGCGGTCGTAGCGTAATAGAATTTACCTTCTCTGTCAGCCAGGAAGAAGTAGTATTCGGTATCCTCCGGATAGATAGCCGCCTTGATGGCGTCCATACCGGGATTGGAGATCGGACCGACCGGGAGTCCCGTACAGACATACGTATTGTATGCATCGTACATCGGCTGATAGTCCGGGTTGGCCGCATCGTCCAGATATGGCTTGATGTCGTCCTCGACATACATGATCGTAACATCGGACTCAAGCCGCGGGAAAGCGTCCGGGTTGTCCAAACGCTTGTGGAAAATAGACGACACCATCTTCATATCGGCCGTCTGCGCAGCCTCCTTTTGAATGATGGAGGCGAGCGTGACCGCCTGGTCAAGCGTCATATTCTGGCTTGCCATCTGAGCGCGCAGCTCGTCCGTATAGACCATTTCCTCAAAACGGTTGAAGAACTTCTGAACGATGATGCTCGGATCCTCATCCTCATAGAAATTATACGTATCCGGGAAGAAATAGCCTTCATAGCGGCGGTAACGGTTTGGGTCGTCCGGAATATCCTTCAGAAATTCATATCGGTCGGAAAAGTCGTTGCTGCCCAGATAATCATATAGTTCCTGTTCACCGCAAACATTGTACTGCTCCAGCTTCTTGGCAATATCCGAAAGCGTCATGCCCTCATAGAAAATCAGCGTCAATTCCTGCGGGCCTGTGCCGGTGCGAAACACGGTCAGTATCTCATCATAGCCCATATTTGTGTTGAGCGTGTAGGTGCCAGGCAGCAGATCCTCCGCATCGTTTTTAAGCCCTGCGTAAAGCTGGAATGTCAGCGGCTGTGTAATCACCCCATCCTCCTTGAGCAAAGCCGCGATTTCCGAAAGCGACAGGTTCTCGGGCAGCTCAAATGTGACCTCGCCTTCCGGCTTGTTGAGTCCAAACAGGTCGCTCGCACTTTGCAGGGCAAACATCGCCAGAAATACCGAAACACCCAAAGCGATCAACAGCACGACAAGCGCCTTAAACCAACGCCCCGCTCCACCGCCGGACGAGCCGTCGTCGTAATCGTCGCCGCCATGGCCGCCGTGCGGCGGATCTCCGCCAGCGCCGGCCGGCTGCGGCTCATAAGCAGCCTTGTCGTTGATATTGACACGAAACGCACCGTCCCTGCCGCGGGCGGGCCGCCGGTCCCCGGGCGGCTGGCCGCCTGGCTGCGTACCGCTGTGCTGTATCCGCGCGCCCGGCTGTGCAGGGTGCTGTCCATGGCTTGAAGGCGCAGGCCTCGCCCCCAACGGCTGCGTGGGGCGCTGCGTATGGCCTGACACCGTCGCCGGTCTTGTCCCCGGCTGCTGCGCATGATAGCCGGCAGGCGCCGCCTGGGAGGCGGCAGGTCTTGCGGCCGGCTGTGCCGCCGGGCGCTGCGCAGTCGCTGCTGCAGCATGGCTGCGCGCCTGAGCGTACCGGCGCTGATCATCCTCGTAGTTAAAAGCCGGACGGCGCTGCGGCTCTTGGGGAGAGCCGGTCTGCTCCGCATTGCTATCGTCATCCAGCTTGAATTTTCTGATCAAATCTTCAAATTCATTCTGATTGTTCATGCGTCCTCCTTACCCCATCCGACGCCGGCAGCGTCGTGTCTGGCGGAAAAAACAATATATTCCATATCCGAAAAGCGATATGAAATATTACCCATCAAAAGACGGCCGCCGTGTAAATACGGCGCGCCGTCGGGCTTTGCACCGGTAGCATACCCATAAAACTGCCGCAAAGCGGCAGTGAAACCGGTAAAGCCGGTTTTAGCTGTGGCATAACATGCGCAGCCCGCTGCTTTGCAGCGTTTGCCGTTTGCACTGCGCATATTATACCATGTCCGCAAAGCGGCATGGTATAATTGCCCATCAAAAGGCGGTTGCCGCGCAAGCGGCGAGCCGTTGGGCATAGCCCGGTATAATAACCGCTTTGCGGTTATTATACCATGTCCGCGAAGCGGCATGGTATAATTGCCCATCAAAAGGCGGTTGCCGCGCAAGCGGCGAGCCGTTGGGCATAGCCCGGTATAATAACCGCTTTGCGGTTATTATACCATGTCCGCGAAGCGGCATGGTATAATTGCCCATCAAAAGGCGGTTGCCGTGCAAGCGGCGAGCCGTTGGGCATAGCCCGGTATAATAACCGCTCTACGGTTATTATACCATATATAATACCTCAATCCGCCATAATAATCAAATATTTTATAGGCCGGTCATAAAATATTTACAGTCTGCCTGTACATATCTGTAAACGATTCTCCCCATCTGTCAGATTCAAATTCGATGCACCCATTTCATGTGCCCAACATAGTATAAAACAAATTCATCAATTTGCGAGGTGTCAACAAAATGTGTTATAACAATGGTTGCGGCATGCAGAACTACTGCGGTAATGGCTGCTACAACAACGGCTGCGGCGGCTTTGGCGGTTATGGCTACGGCTCCTGGCTCTGGATTATCCTCATCATTATCATCATCTTTGGTTTCGGCTGCTGCTGACAGCCGGACACACCCAAAGCGGCGGCCCCGGATTAACCGGGGCCGCCGTTTTTGTTTACCGCAGGTCAGGCCGAATAATCCACATCATACTCCCGTGCGACCTCAAGCGAGGCTGGCTCTCCATCTATGTAATTGACACGGACAGAATAACTGCTTCCATGGAAATAGCTGGAGGAGCCATCCTCACGGTCCTCTGCGTCAGGCACATGTTCCTTCAGTACGGCGGGAGTTAAATCTGGCAGCGCCACCCCGTCAAAGCTGACGCCCTCGAGCGGATTGTCAAGCTCCGAATCAATCTTGACGGACGCAATCACAGCATCTTGCACGGGAACGCTCTCCTTTTCAGTCACGAGAGCCAATGTAACGCGCTTGACATCATCCTTCATCATATAGACGCCGGTATAATAAGAATTTGCATCCATCGGCTGCGACGGGCTGATATCCGCCGCGCCAATCATCCCCGGCGCCACGCTTTTCATCGTAAAACCGGCGTCAAACAGGACGCCCGCCTTCGTTTCGCCGACAATGATCTCCGTACCGTCGATCGCAACCGGATACGCTTTGTCGCTTTTACTGGAGCACGCAGACAATGCGAGGCACAAAGCCGCCAGCATTGCCAGAACACCGCCCAATCCCAATTTCTTTTTCATAACACAACCTCCATCATGATCAGCGGTTCTGCATCCGCCGTCTATTTCCCGCAGGCACACAGCAAAGCAGCCGTGATTCCGTCACGATCAGATCGACCGGCACGTCATACCTGCCATGCCAAAGACGTGGGCGCAGGTTATGCGCATAGATCACGCCGATTTTTGGACCTGTATATTGCGACAGGAACCGGTCATAGTACCCTGCCCCATAACCGAGACGATAGCCGCGGCGGTCATAGGCAAGCGCCGGGACAATACAGATGCTGCCCTCAAAGTCCTCCAAAAGCACGCAGCGTTCACGGACAGGCTCGAGCACGCCGAAGGTCTGCGCAGCAAGGTCCTCCAGAGAATGAATCAGAAAAAATTCCATCTCCCGCCGGCCTTCCACGCAGCGCGGCGCCGCAACCCGCTTGCCGTCTGCAAGCGCGCGCTCAATCAGCGCGATGGTATCCACCTCAATCGGCTTGGAAACGTATGTCAGCACCGTGCCGCACGACGCGTATTCGTGCAGCCCCGTGACACGCCGCAAAATCCGCGCGTCCGCGGCCTGTTTTTTCTCCGGCGTCATTGCGCGCCTCCAATCCTTGATCTCCGCGCGCAGCCGCTGCTTGAGCGGCCGGATATCTACGCCCTGCATTGCAGCGCCGCCCGGATCTCTCCGGCGCGCGCGGCATCCGTCAAAACCTCGACAAGCTTGAGGCCAAAATCGACCGCGACGCCCATTCCGCGCGCCGTCACAAAACGCCCGTCGGCGCAGACGTAGTCGCCCGAAAGGCGCGCCGCGCCCAATTGATCCTGAAAACCGGGATTGGCCGTCGCCTCCAGCCCGTCCAGCAGGCCTTTATGCCCCAGGATTGAGGGCGCGGCACAGATCGCCGCCAGCCACAAACCGTTCTGCGCCGCATAGTCGACAAACCGCTGCACTACAGGCGACGCCTCCAGATTCGGCGTACCGGGCACGCCGCCTGGCAGCACGACCATCTCCAGACCGTCTATGCGCGCCTCGTCGTCCACAAGATCACAGACGACCGTAATCCCATGCGATCCGGTGATCTTTCGGCCGCCCACACCGACAGTCTGAACCTCCAGGCGAGCGCGCCGCAGCACATCGACGGCGGCGAGCGCCTCGATCTCCTCAAAGCCTTCGGCCAGAAAAACATAAATCATAAACTGCCTCCTCAAATTCTGAAATCAACCGCTGTTTCGGCCGGCGGCACGCCGTTATCCCTTCTTTTAATCGAGCACAAGGCTGATGTAGGGCGCGCGTCCGGGATGCTCAAACACCCGCTCACGCGCTGCCGCGTCATACCAGCAGGTCACGCCCGCCGCCACGCGTTCAAGCGGAAAAGGACAGGCCATATCCGGTGGCAGGGTCAGATGATATTCATCGGCGTTGTATTTGCTTTGCAGCACGGACAGTGCCGTGCGCACATCCATGCCGTCGAGCGCAAGCTCTTTGACGCGCACGCTCCCGCCATCGTTGCGGCAGACCGCCACAGCCCGCGTCCCGCCCGCTTCAAGCAGAAGCGTTTCACCCCCGCCAAAGGCCGTTTCCGTCAAACGATAGGCAAGCGCGTCGCCATCCCACCGTACAAACATCGTGCGCCCGGCAAAAGCGCGCTCACGCAGCAGCATGAATTCAGAGGCGGTCGCCTCCGAGATGGCAAAGCTCTTTTCATACGGCATAATCCGGTCGCGCGGGACAATCGCGCGGCCGCTGTAAAATTCCGTATCAAAGCCGCGCTTGCCATAGAAATTGTAAAGCGCCGCGTTTGACGGCACGAGCACAGACAGCTTGACGCCCGCCTCGCGCATCGCCTTGTGCGCGGCCGCAAGAAGCTTTGTGCTGATGCCCCGGCCGCGGTATGACGGCAGCGTTGCGACGGCGTAAACATAGCGCGCCGGCAGAATACCGGCCTGCGTCACAACGGTCATCGGAAGCAGCGAAAGCATCGAGGCGATATGGTCGCCGTCAAGGAACACCATCGTATGGCGCGCGGCGTCGTGCTGTTCAAAATACAGGTCCACATATGCGTTGCTGTCCCCAAAACATGCGCTCCACAGTTCCCTTAACTGCCCGCGCATCCCCTCGTCTGCGAAACGGATCATGCGTTGTCCCTCCCCGCGTCACTGTTCGGTCACAATAAATTTTTCAAGCAGGATCGCCGGCTTATAGGAAAGCTTGGCCCGCCGAAGCCCTTCGTCGCCCACATCGTCCTCACGGTTGACATATTTGAAATCGGCGCAGTTATACGCCGCAAATTCCCTGTTGATCATCGGATACGCGCCAGCCACATCCGAAAACGCCTTTTCAATATGGACGATGAACGTATCCGAATTGAGCGGCAGGCCCATCGTATACGCCACAACGCGCCCGTCCACACGCAGAAGTCCGCCGCGAAGGCCGAGCGCCGAAAAATTTTCAAAGCAGTTGCGCACAGCGCACAGCTCCTCCATCAAGCTCGGATCCTCTCCGCAGCCGTTTTGCTCGCACCACCGGGTATTCATACTCCAGCATTCGGCAATATTTTCAGGCGTGATCGCCTCAAACGACCAACCCCCTTCATGTTCCGCCTGGAAACGGTTGATAAAATTGCGTTTGCTGTGCAGCTTTTTGCCGGAAAGGGTAATCAGTTTTTCGCTTTCATAAATGTAGTCGAAATGATCCCGCGTCTCCTCAAATGTGAAACGTCCCGGAAACAGTGTCTCCAACGCCGCAACGCTCTCCTTTGTCACCCCGCTCATCACAAGCGGCTCGCCACGCAGCGCGGCGTCGGTCGACAGCGCATCAATCACCGGCTTTACGTCGCCGCTGCCGGACGGAAACAGATACGACCGCGGCTGACCGTCCCGGCCGGAACGCACAAGATAGTAATCATTCATGCGCGCGACCTCTATGTGATAAAGCTTGCGGTAAATAAAATTGTTGGAAAATGTATACTCGCTGCCGCGGAAATTCCCCATGCGCAGCAGCGGATCGATCCACGCCTTGTCCGACAATTCAATCGGTTTGAAATCCAATACCATAAATGAAAATTACCCCTTTAGAACCTGTATTCACAGTCGCCATGCGCCGTCCAGGTGGTCCTTTCGCCCCGCTTGGCGTTAAATTTTTTTGCTGGGCGACAGCCCGTCTGCAAAAATTTGCCTTGATCAGGTACAAAACCCCTCGCCTGCCCGGCATCCTCCGGCTGTGAATACAGGTTCTTATTTGTTGCCGTCCATCAGGACCTTCCAGATACATTCGGCGATCGCCGCCGGTGAAAACGCCTCGCGGTCGTCTGAACAGCGCACCATACTCCAGCCGCACCGTTCAGCCGCGTAAAGCGCACAGACGCGGCAGCGGCGCATATAGGCGGCGTTTGCCTCATGAATATCCTTTTTTGCCGCATCCCCGCCATACCGTTTCATCAGCAGCCGCTCCGACACATCGGGATGCATATCCAAAAACAGCACGGCGTCCGGTTTTGGCAGGCCAAGCTTTTCGTATTCGAAATCTGCGCTCCAATCTATAAATGCATCCCACTGTCCGCGCGGCAGCTTACCCATTTGGTGAATCAGATTTGACGTCGCATAACGGTCGGCAATGATAGTATGCCCCGCCAAATAGTCATCCTTCCAATATCCGACATAGCTTGCAAACCTGTCGACCGCATAAAAACTGCTCGCCGCATAGGCCGGCACGTCGTCCGCCTGTCCAAATTCGCCCGCCAGATACTGCTTGACGAGCGCCGATGACGGATGCGTATAATCCGGGAAACTGATGCCGCGCGCGGGGACGCCCGCGCGCGCAAAGCGGTCCAGAAGCAGGGCGGCCTGTGTCTGCTTGCCGGCTCCGTCCAAACCGTCGATCACTATGAGACGGCCCTTCATGCGTCGTCCTCCGCCTTCACGCCATGGATGCGCGCGATATGCGCGCGCATCCCGCGCGCGTCGCCGCAGCTCATTTTCCCTTCATGGCACGCGCCTGTGTAACACGATGGTCCGGCCTTCGAAAACAGCGTCGGCGCCACCCTGCATACAAGTGAAAGCATCTGATCGGCCACCTCACGGATTTCCCACTGCGCGCGCTTGCAGCAGCGATGTGCAAAGAAGTTCAGCAAGCTGCGCGCATTCATTGTGACGATCAGTTTGGTGTCACAGGCGTTTGGCAGCACAAAACGCGCGTCCTCAATCGCCTGCTTCTCCGCGCGGCGCATGGCCGTTTTTTCATCGTCGCCGTTCGCGATGAAAGCGGCTGTATGCCGCGCCTTTAAAAGCGCGGCGATCCGGTCGTAATGCGCCTGCGCGTCGCGCATCGCCTCCTCGAAAGCCGCGGCCGCCTGCGGATCGGCCTCGATTTCAGGCGGAACGACGTAATCAAACTGCGCCTCGCGCACATACCGCTGGCTCTGCACGCTGTACGATGCGATCCGATGGCGTGTAAGCTGTGCAAGGAAAGCTCGTGAGACGCCTTCAATGCCAAATGTAAAGCTCGCGTGTTCGATCGGGCTTTCATGACCGATCGAGGCGAGCATCTGCACGAAGTCGGCCGCCTTCTCATCGGTAAGGCTGTCCATTAAATCCGCAAGCGACGCCGGCGAATAACAGAGCTTCGCCGCCGCCGCGATGGTTTTTTCAGGCGCGGGCGTGTGGCTAATCAGCGTGACCCGCAATTTAGCCTTCGGCATTTGACTCTCCTCCTGTTTTTCATTTCCAGCCCGGTGAAACCAAAAGACACGCTGCCTTTCGGCTTCACCGGGCAATCATGGTTACTTCCCGTTTACGCAAAGGCCGGTCGGGCCGTCCGCGCTGTGAATCAGAGCTGATCGCACTCCGAAAGCTTCGGGGGGAAAAACTGATTGACCGGGAATTTGATCTTCTTAAAGACCTCGCACGGATCGTCCGTTGTGCTGGTGCTTTCCTTGTCGGGCACACAATAATCGTATGCCGGGATCATCATCTGCACGCAGCGTTCCAGTTGAACGATGGTGAACAGGCCGATTGTAATCAGTACGACCTTCTGCGGCTTGCACACGGCGAAATCGCCGTCGAATTTGGAGCAGATCGACGCCGGAAGCGTCACGCCGCACTCGAACATACGGCCTGGACCGCATTCCACCAGCTTGGAATCGAGACACATCGGGTCGACGACATGCACGCTGGCTTTGGGCATATTGGTGTTGTCGTGCTCGCAGCAATTGCGCGCGTCTGTGGAGCAGTAAACCTTGACGTTGCCGTCAGACCCGTACAGGATTACCTTCTTGGCGAAGGCAGCGACGCCGACAACCGTCGCAGGCGGGATCGTCGGCGAGGAATACGCGGCGACAGTCACCTTGAAAAAGAATGTGATATCGACCGCATAGAAGCCTTTGTTAAACGGGACTGGCTCAACATCCAGATAAGCGGTCAGGATTTCCACATCCTTGCACTTGACACTGATTGCGTTATCAATCACCGGCTGCGCGCGGTCGGTGAAGTAGACCTGAAGATCGGTCAGGCAATCCTTGTCGGTACAGGAATCATAAATCCTTCCGGCATCTATGCATACTGCTTCCTTAAAGCAGTTCGCCCCGGTTGCGGTAACAGGGGCCGTCTTTTGCTCTGCCATATGAATCCTCCTAGTAATGTTTTGAGCTGTACTCAATACATTTTATGAGCATTCCGTTTATTTGTGCATCAGCAGAGAAAGTTTTCACCGGCGCTGATTGCCTGCCGGGCGTTTTTTTCCGCTTTAAGTCATGCTTCTTGCAGCAAATAGCGCCTATCCGCTCGAAAGGGACCATACGGACCGATTTTGCATCTCCGTAAGCGCAGAGCAGAGCCGGTGCGTGTCTCCGCCATTTTGACAGAAGCAAATTGCCTTGACCATGAAGGGGAAAATAATCGCCCCGGCCATATGGGGATAAAATAAATGCCGCGCATTTATTTTATCATGACCGCAGCGCGGCATGATAAAATTGGCCATCAGGGCGGCAGCGTGCCGCGCACGCGTATCGCCCTGGCCATATGAAGATAAAATAAATGCCGCGCATTTATTTTATCATGACCGCAGGCATTCGTCAATTTACCTGACTCTGGCAGGCCATCTTTTCGCTTATCGACTCTGCGCCGCCCTTTCCGACTGCCCATGCCGCTAAAATATCATATGAAAAAGCCGTGCTTTGCACGGCTTTTTCACAATACAAAACGTATTTTGGGAAAGCAATCCACAAATAGGTTCCTAGTCCAATCCGGCAAGTATCCGGTATGTACGTTCCAGCAAACGGGTCCTATACCCGATTTCCGCCGTACGGCCGTCCAGGCGCGCCAGCGCAGGGGATGTGTAGCGCGCACCGGCCTCAAACAGAGCCTCCATGCGGCTTCTGTTTCTTCTGATCCGTTTCCAGTTCCATTCAATCAGAGAGGCCAACATCCACATTTTAATTTTCGCCATCCGGCAACCCACCTTTCATTCATTCGACAGATAGTCCCGCCGATCAACAAAATAATTATACGCAAAGTAATTGGCGCAATTTGTCGAACAACAGGAGATCACCGTGAATAAACTATGAAGAATCGACGGATCATTCGTTAATTCCTGCGCAATCGCGCGAATTTCGCCATAACCTTCTTTGTTCCGACAGATTCGAACGCTACTTCGACAAGCTGATCGTTACCCATCGGCGTAACAGACAAAACCATGCCAGGTCCAAACACCTTATGCACAACCGGATCGCCAGGCTTCCAATCGCATTCGCCCGCCTGTGCAGCCGGTGCATAGCCCACGCCGAGCATTCTGTCCGCCTGCGTCATGCGCGGGCGGCGCGACGGCAGATTTTCCACCATCTGCCGCCGCAGAACCGTTTGGTCCGTCACCTCGCACAACTGCTGCGGCACCTCGCCCAAAAAGCGTGACGGACGGTTTCGCATTGTCTGGCCAAACAGCATCCTCTGCGCCGCTGTCGAGATATAAAGCTGCTTTTTTGCACGCGTGATCGAGACATATGCAAGCCTGCGCTCCTCCTCAATCTGTTCGGGATTGTTCATCGCCTGCATCCCCGGAAAAAGCCCTTCCTCAGCGCCGACTACAAATACATAATCAAATTCAAGCCCTTTAGCGGAGTGCATGGTCATCAATACCACCATATCAGCGGCAGAATCGTAGTTGTCCAAATCCGTGTAAAGCGATATCTCCTCCAGAAAGCCAGATAAGGACGGCTCGTCTGTTTCCTCCTCATAACGATGCATCGTGGACTTTAATTCCTCAATATTTTCAATACGCGCCTGTCCTTCAGGCCCTTGTGCCTGAAGCATACGCAGATACCCTGTTTCCTCAAGCAGAGTATCCAGAAGCTCATCAAGCAAAACCTTGTCTGCCAAATCGACCAGCTTTTGAATCATTGAGGCAAAGGACATCAAATCCTGTGCCTTGCGTCCAAGCGATGCATATTCATCGGCATGGGCCAACACATCAAATACGGTTTTCCCCTCGCCCGCCGCAAGCTCTGCAACAGCCGCAATGGTGCTTTCGCCGATTTTTCGTTTTGGCTCGTTGATAATGCGGCGAAGGCGCAGCGTATCGGCCTGGTTGTTAATGACGCTTAAATAAGCGACGACATCCTTAATTTCCTTGCGCTCATAAAATCGCAGTCCCCCAATGATTCTATAGGGAATCGCAGCTTTGGTCAGACCGCGCTCAATCGCCTGTGATTGGGCGTTCATGCGGTAAAGCACCACATGATCGGCATAGCGCGCGCCATTTTTAACATTCTCCTGAATGGTATCGCAGAGAAAGCGCGCCTCCTCGCCTTCATCCGCCGCGCGATAGACGCGCACCTTGCCGCCTGTATCATTTTGTGTCCAGAGCGTCTTTCCCTTTCGGGCTGTATTGTGCTCAATCACCGCGTTAGCCGCGTCAAGGATCGTACCTGTACTGCGGTAGTTCTGCTCGAGACGGAACACGCGCGCGCCCGGAAACGTATCCTCGAACTGCAAAATATTCTCAATTGTCGCGCCGCGGAATTTGTAAATACTTTGATCGTCATCACCAACGACACACAGATTCCCGCTTTCAGAAGCGAGCAGGCGCACCAGCTCAAATTGGGCATGATTCGTATCCTGATACTCGTCGACCATCACATAGCGGTAACGGCGGCGATACGTCTCCAGCGCATCCGGATATTGCTGGAACACCCGCACCGTCAGCATAATGATATCGTCAAAATCGACGGCATTGGCGTTTTCAAGCTGACGCTGATACCGCTCATAAACTTTGGAGACGACCTGGAGACGATAGTCCTCCCCCACAGTCGCTGCAAAATCGGCCGGTGTGCGCAGTTCATCTTTTGCGCGTCCAATTTCTGACAGGATAGACCTTGGAGAAAAACGTTTCTCGTCCACATTCAGCTCTTTGAGAGCCGCTTTAATCAAGCGTATCGAATCGTCTGTATCATAGATTGCAAAGCTCCGGCCATATCCGATCCGCTCAATCTCACGGCGTAGAATACGCACACACGCCGAATGAAAGGTCGATGCATTGACATCCGAGGCCACGGATCCCAACATCGCAGCAAGACGGTCGCGCAGCTCCCCGGCCGCTTTGTTTGTAAAAGTAATGGCAAGAATATTCCAGGGCATAACCGTCCGGTTTCGAATCAATGAAAAAGCACGGTCCATATCCCAGCTTTCACCGGCAGCATATTCCTCCAAAAACACAACGTCATCCTCGGTCAAATGCTCCGGAACATGTGCACTTGTATATGCGTCGCCAAATTGAATCATATTTGCAATGCGGTTGATGATTACGGTCGTCTTTCCGCTGCCCGCGCCGGCAAGAATCAACACCGGTCCGTCAACCGCATAAACCGCCTGGCGCTGCATTGGATTCATTTGGATAAAAAAATCGTCGATGATGCGCCGCCTGACGGATAAAAAACGTTCTGACAATGATTGTTCCATATCGCTCTCCTCAAGTTTTTTCCTAGTAATCAGTTTGTTTCAACACCCATTGTACCACACTTTGCGCTGCCTGTGAACGAGAAAAGGACGGTCCTGTAGACCGTCCTTTTGTTTACTTTGATCGAATTGCTATTTTAAACAAGCGGTTTGAGGATCGCCAGCAGAACGCCGGCGGCCACAGCCGAACCGATAACGCCGGAAACGTTCGGTCCCATGGCGTGCATCAGCAGGAAATTCGTGGGGTTCTCCTTCTGCCCCACCTTCTGCGAAACACGTGCCGCCATCGGGACGGCGGAAACGCCGGCAGAGCCGATCAGCGGATTGATTTTGCCGCCGGTGATAATGCACATCAGATCGCCGAGCAGCACGCCGCCAGCAGTGCCAATGGCGAACGCGCACAGGCCAAGGGCGATGATCTTCAATGTCTGCGGCGTCAGGAAACGTTCCGCGCTGGCAGTCGCGCCAACCGTGGTGCCGAGGAAAATCGTAACGATATTCATCAGCTCGTTCTGCGCCGTTTTGCTCAGGCGGTCGGCAACACCGGACTCACGGAACAGGTTGCCGAGCATCAGCATACCGATCAGCGGAGCCGTATCAGGAACGAGGAAGGAAACAACAACCGCGACAAGAATTGGGAACACAATACGCTCCAGCTTGGAAACCGGACGCAGCTGCTCCATTCTGATCGCACGCATTTTTTTGGTAGTCAGCAGCTTCATGATCGGCGGCTGAATAATCGGGACAAGCGCCATGTAGGAATATGCCGCAATCGCAACTGAGCCGAGCAGGTGCGGCGCGAGCTGTGTTGTTGTAAAGATCGCCGTCGGGCCGTCGGCGCCGCCGATGATACCAATTGATCCGGCCTCCGGGCCTGTAAAGCCAAGCAGCAACGCTCCGAAGAAAGCGATAAAAATACCAAGCTGCGCCGCGGCGCCCATCAAAAAGCTCTTGGGATTGGCGATCAGCGGCCCAAAATCCGTCATGCAGCCGACGCCAAGGAAGATCAGCGGCGGATAAATGCCGAGCTTGACACCCAAATACAAATAATCAAGCAGGCCGCCGCTGTTTCCAAGCTGCTCCCATAGGATATGCCCCGTATCGTTGATGAAAATCTCAGGATGGTACAGGCCGGCCATCGGCAGGTTTGTCAAAAGCATACCAAAAGCGATCGGCAACAAAAGCAGCGGCTCAAAGCCCCGGCCGATTGCAAGATACATAAGAACAAATGAAACAAGAATCATCAGCGCCTGACCGCCAGTCAGATTCATAAAACCTGAACCGTTAATCAGCTTCTGCACCGAATCCAGGAAAATCTCAAGCATGTTGTCAGCCCTTTCGTTTAAAATGCGGTTTTTCGTCCGTACATGCCATTACTGCCAACATAAGCAGTTCCGCCGTTTAAAACGGCTGCGTGTTCTGGGCAAGTCCTGCCTGCGACCACGCCGTGCGTTCGGTGCGGCGGATGCTGCGAACGACAAATCCGCTCTCTAAGGCGGGCCCTTCAACAGCCGGGACGGGAATTACCGGAGAACCGGTCATTGCGGCGATCGCAGCCGTGATCACCGCTACAATCTCGTCACCAATTCCATCCTCAACCGCCATGACAGGCTGCTGTGCCACAGGCGCGGGCGCGTCGGCTACCCGGATGGCAGGCGGCTGCACAGACGCCTGCTGGGGCGCTGCCTTCGGCGGCTCCTTCGGCGCCGGCGGCGCTGGCTGAACCGGCTTCTGCGGCTGCTTTTTCTGCGAAATCGCCGTGAAAATCTTGCCCATAATGGCCACAATGAACCACAGGCCGATCAATGCGACAAACACGACGACGAGTCCGGTGATGATAACCGCACCCGCAAGGGTCATATTTTCCATAATAATTCTCCTTGCTATTTTATTTTTATGTTTATTAACTACAATTCAATTGCTTTCCTCAAAAAATCGAAACTAGAATTTATTATACAATATCTTGTGGTGATATGCAATTGCTTTTCCAAAAAATTTTGAAAAAATTTTAACAAACTTTGGCCTGTTCATTTCCACGTACACAATTTAGACATAAAAAGCGCCGCCCATATAGGCGGCGCTTTGTGAACTTTTACCAATCGAATTACATAAGCGATTTCATGTAGCGTTCGTATGCCTCGCGCAGCTCCTGCGCTGTCTGCTCCGGACAGGTCGGATTGCAGTGCGCCCAAACGCCGGTTTCCGACGAGGCATTGTATTTGATTTTGTCCGCGCTGCGCATCGGCGGGAAAAATTCAATGTGGAAGTGATAGCTTTCATGGACATCCGGCCCATTGACCGGCGCGTTGTGCATACACATCATATATGGGAACTTGTAGCCGAACAAACTGTCGAGCATACCAACCGTGTGCTTGACCGTCACAGCCAGCGCACGGCGCTCCTGCTGCGTGAACTCATCCAGATTGCTCTTGTGCGAATTGGCGAAGATATAAACGCCATATGGATATTCCGTAAAGAACGGCAAAAACACGGTGAAGTGTTCATTGGAAAAGATGACGCGCTTTTGAAAATCAAGCTCCGCCTTGAGCATATCGCAGAACAGGCAGCGGCCCTTTTCTTCAAAATAACCGCCGGAGGACGCAAGTTCCAGCTCGATCTTTTTCGGCACAAAGGAATATCCGTAAATCTGGCCATGGGGATGCGGCATCGTAACGCCGACCGCCTCGCCGCGGTTTTCAAAGATAAACACATACTTGATCCCTTCATCCTGCCGCAGTGCGTTAAACCGCTCGCACCACAGATCGACCAGCTTCTCCATATGATCGTCCGAAAGCTCCGGGACGGTTGTCGTATGACCGGGCGAATAAAGGATCACTTCGCATTTTCCATATGCCGGCGCCGTTTTAAAAAAATCGTTGGCCACATCGTCGGGCGCGGGCGGGTCCTGGCTCAACGCTGGAAAATCGTTGTCGTATTTATAGACGTCATAATGCTCCGGCACCTTGCCGGAGCCGGGACAGAACGGACACCAGTCCTTGGGCATCTGCGGCCGTGCCTGCCGGTGCGAAGCAATCATGACCCAATCCTGTGTAAGCGGATGCCATCTCAATTCTGCCATTGTCGATTCCTCCTGTTCATCAGTTGCTGTTATGCGCCAAGCTTTGGTGTGATCTCAACGCCGCCCACAGGACGGATCGAAAGCACATGACAGCTTCCCGCTCCAAAGACGGACTCCATCCTTTCCCGGTACGCTTCGAGCAGATCGTCCGGTACAAAGCTCTGTATGGTGCCGGCAAAGCCTCCGCCGTGCACGCGCCACGCACCGCGTCCCGCAAGCAGATGTTCGCTCATGGCCAACGCGAGCGAAAGCCCTTGCTCGTCCGGATTTTTGCAGGTATAAACGTTTTGCAGATACATAAACGATGAGCGGCCGCTTTCAATGACAAGCGCCTTGAACGTCTCAAAATCGCCGGCGCGCAGCGCCGCGACCTGACGCGGCACACGCGCGTTGTCGCCGTAGAAGTGGAAGGCGCGCAGCAGCGCGCGGTCGGTGCATTTGCCGCGCAGCGAAGCGACACGCCCGTAAAATGTCTCCGGCGCGATATCCCGCAGAACCTCTTTGCCGAGCGCCCTGGCGACAGAACACATCTCGACAGCCGCCGACGCATAATCGTCTGTCAGATCGGCGTGATTGCCACCTGTATCGACGATACAGAGCTTATAGCCGGAACGCGCAAAGTCAAAATCAACCTTTTCAACAACAGGCTTTTCAGGGTCGGCGAAATCAATCGTAATGAACCCGCCTACTGAACAGGCCATCTGATCCATCAGACCGCTCGGCTTGCCAAAATAAACGTTTTCGGCGTACTGTCCGATCTGCGCAATCTGTATGGCGTCGACCGCACCATCCGCATACAGGCTGCCAAGCATCGTTCCAACGATCGTTTCGAACGCGGCCGACGACGACAGCCCCGAGCCTTTGAGCACGTTTGAGGTTGTATAAGCGTCAAATCCGGCGACCGGATGTCCCATCGCAGCAAGCCGGGCGGCCACGCCCCGGATCAGCGCAGCGGCTGTGTTGGGCTCGTCATCGCGCGCCGACAGATCCGACAAATCAACCACATCCATCGGAAAGCCCTCCGACTTGATGCGGATGATCCGATCGTCATTTTTAGACGCCACCGCAATCACATCGAGGTTGACGCCCGCCGCCAGAACACGCCCGTGCTGATGATCCGTGTGATTCCCGCCCACCTCGGTGCGTCCCGGCGCGCTGAACAGGCGGATCTCACGGCCCGCGCCGAACAATGTTTCAAACTGCAGCGCCGCATTTTTATAGCGCGCGCGCTGCTCCTGCGCTTTTTCGCTGTAAAGATAGCCAAACGCCTCATCAAATGCTCCGCTGTCAATCCTTGTCATCGTCTCGATCGTATCCATCTGTTGACCTCCCATCTTTTGGATGCGTCTGCCGGATGTCACGTCCAAAATTTCCTGTTTCCTATAGCTTAACGCAAAGGCGGCCCTATTACAACAGAAAAAACAATCATTTTTATGGATTTTTGTTGCGTCGGCGCATAGACTTCTGATATGATGTCAATAGACATTCATGATGGCGGGAGGGCGTAAACATGGCGTCCGGGATTTTCAAGCATTCCTATAAAACAAAAACGCGCGAAAGCCTGCCGATTGCAATTTATAACGCCGGAGCGCAGCGGTGCGAGCCGTTGTATGCCTGGGGACCGGGCCTGCGCGACCATTTTCTGGTTCACCATGTGATCGTCGGGCGCGGCGTTTACACGGCCGACGGCGTTACGCATGACGTAAAAGCCGGCGATACCTTTATCATTTATCCATCTGTTGTCGTAACCTACAGCGCCGACGCAGCCGATCCCTGGGAATACTGCTGGGTTGGCTTCAATGGCGCGGAAGCGCGTCTGATGATCGCACAGACTCCTTTTACACGCCAACGGCCTGTCGTCCGGTTTGAACAGCCTGATGAAATCCGCGAAGCCATTGCCGATATTTACCGTGCGTCGGGAACCACGCGATCAAGCGAACTGCGCGCAATCGGAATGCTATACATCTTTTTGGCCCTGCTCATCGAGCAGGCCGGTGCGCCCGCGCCGGCCGCCGGACTGTCGCTGGAGTATGTCGAAAGCGCCATCCGGTTTATCGCACATAACTATTCCGGACATATCGACATCGAAGCGGTCGCCGCCTCTGTCGGCATCAGCCGAAGCCATTTGTACCGCGTCTTTATGCAGCATATTAGCACGCCGCCCAATGAATATCTGGCTAAATTCCGTATTTCACAGGCGTGTGAGCTGCTTGGCCATTCCTCGCTGCCTGTTTCTGCGGTTGCCGCTTCCGTCGGCTACGACGATCCACTTTATTTTTCACGCGTATTTAAACGAATCACCGGAATGCCGCCGTCGGCCTATATCAAAGCGCACCAGGCCGGGACTTAAGCGCCCTAACGACCACAGGCCGCATCTTTTTGCGGCGCCGTCCGGCGGCTGCATTCCAAACGCAAGGAGGCTTTTCCATGGAAACTGATATCGCAAATGCTCTCGAAACAAATTCAACCGCCGCCGAAATTCAAAGCGCGGTCGACGCCATCGCACAGATGCCATCGAACACACGGCTGCACTATCTTCTTGGAAAATTTTTAGATCTGCTGCCCAAGCTCTTGACGGCCGCGCTGATTCTGCTGGTCGGCATCATCCTTGTGCGCTGGGCCGCAAAATTTGCGCGCAATCTGCTCAAGCATTCCCGGCTGGACGTAACGCTGCATAATTTCATCGTTTCAATTCTCAGCGCGCTGCTCTATATCCTGTTGGCCATCATCGTTGTAACCGTGCTTGTGCCTTCAGCCGCCGGGTCGCTGATCACCATGTTCGGCGTGTTTGGCCTTGCTGTTTCGCTGGCAGTCAAGGATTCGCTTGCCAATCTGGCGGGCGGCATGTCGGTCCTTTTTACAAAGCCGTTTGCACTTGGCGACTATGTCAATATCAACGGCAACGAGGGAACTGTCCAGGAAATTCGTCTCAACTATACTGTGATTAAAACCGTCGACAACAAGCTGGTACATATCCCAAACGGCGATGTTGCCAAGGCGGAGATCACAAACTTTACCGCGCAGGAGACACGCCGGCTCGACCTTGTATTTTCAATTGGTTATGACGATGATTTTGAACAGGCCAAAAAAATCATCCGTGAAATTGTGCATGACAATCCACTGGCGCACAGCGACCCTGAACCGATTGTCCGGATGGTGGAGCACGGCGATTCAGCCATCCGGATCGGGTGCCGTGTCTGGGTGGATACAGCCGACTACTGGACGCTGAATTATGATTTGCTTGAGGAGGTCAAGCGGCGTTTTGACGCCTCCGGAATTCATATTCCATATAATCAATTGGAGATTGCGATCCGCCGCGAGCCGTAGTATTTTGCTTCGGCCGCGTCAGTTGTAAGAGCATGGGCGCGCCAAAGCGTCCGTTTTTTCAGAAAAGGCCCGGGAAAATCCCGGGCCTTTTCTGCACGTCCACTGCCGGAAACTCGGAACTGAATCCGGCTGGCCGCACAGGAAGTAATGAGGGCATTTTGAAGCCGTGCCAGCATCCAATTTGTCCCCTTTTGATTATATATCCAAATTATTTAAATTTCAATTTAAATATTAATCTAAAATTTAATTGTATATATAGTTTATAATCTTGTCTATAATCTGGACAGGTGATGTTCATGTTTCAAATTGAAAAGCCGGAAAAAGTCAACCGCACCATTTTCATCCCCAAAAGTCTGTTGGAACGGATTACAAAGCTTTCTCAGGAAAAGGATGTCTCCGTCAATCAAATCATTATTCAATGCTGTGAATATGCGCTTTCGCATATGGAGGATTGCGGCGCGGAGCCGAAAAAATAAGCCGGAACGCGAGCGCTCCAGCTCTTTCGGTCAAACCGAGGCTGTACTCTGTCCGAAACGGCGGCGGCACGCATCGATCTGCGCCTGCTGTACAGGCTCTGACGTGTACCAGCCGCGTTTGAGCATTTCATCAAATACCTCGTGCTGAATTTGATGTTCCTCATTCAGAATCGTCATCAGCTCCCCCATAACGGCGGGGGAGACGCATTCATTTGCATAAAGGTTATAACCGTGCGCTGCAAACTTCTGGCTTGCCAGCGCATCCTCCATCATCTCGCGGTCGCCGAATGGAATCTGCCGCATACTCACTTGCCGCCTCCCTGCCCAAGCTGTGCAAGCAGCCGGTTGTAATGATTCTGATGGCGCGCTGAATTGTTTTCAAACTGTGTGCGCAGCTGCGGATCAGAGGCCATGTGCGCATACATGGTGAATTTTTTGATCAGCGTCTGTTCAACGCCAAGCTGATCCTCGATCGCGGCCAGCTCCTTGGCGGTTAGCGACATATGAAAAACCTCCCTGAATTGGTATCGCTAAAAGTATGCCAATTCAGGGAGGTTTTTATACGGCTGCTATAACCGCATGATGATTCAAAACCTGTATTCAATTTTTATGCGGCGACGATGTGATAAAGCCATCGACCAGCCGGCCAATATATTCAAATGACCGGCCTGTACCGATCGCAACGCATTCCACCGGATTCTCAGCCAGTCCAACCGGCATCTTCAGCTTGGCGCTCATGTGCTTGTCAAGCCCATGCAGCATCGCGCCGCCTCCGGTCATCACCATGCCGTTTTCATAGATATCGCCGACAAGCTCCGGTGGCGTTCGCTCCACAACAGAATGGACCGCTGCGCGGATCTCCTCCACAAGTTCCAGCATCACCGGATACAGCTCCGAACGCGACAGCTCCACGCGCGTGGGCAGACCCGTCGCCAAATGGCGCCCCTTGATCTCATAAGTCAGATTCTCCGCGTCCGGGTCAACGCTCGCAATCGCAATTTTTACCCGTTCAGCCATGCGCTCGCCGATCAGAACATTGTATTTGCTGCGTACATAGCGGATGATCGCAGCATTAAACTTATCGCCGGCCAGCTTGATTGAATTTTTACAGACGATTCCGTTGAGCGACAGCACAGCGATATCGCTGGTACCGCCGCCGATATCCAGGATCAAATTGCCGTTTGGCTTTGATATATCAAGTCCAGCGCCGATCGCAGCCGCCACCGGCTCCTCAATTAGATAAACGCTGCGCGCTCCGGCCGCGCCGGCTGCGTCAACGGCGGCGTTCGCCTCCACCCCTGTAATCAACGACGGGATACACAGCGCAACGCGGGGCTTGACCACATTGCTTGGGCAAGCCTTCTTCATAAAGTATTTAATCATGGCTTCCGTCATCTTATAATCGGAAATGACGCCGTCGCAAAGCGGGCGGATCGCCGTAATGCGGGCGGGCGTTTTTCCAATCATCTCATGCGCCTCCGCGCCCACGCTGAGCGTTTCGCCCGTTTTCGTATTGACCGCGACAACCGACGGTTCGCGCAGAACAATTCCCTGCGAACCATTGTAAACAAGCACCGTCGAGGTGCCAAGGTCAATTCCAATGTCAATCGAACTCATGTTTAGACCTCCCGCCGGTTTTTATCCGGCATCTTTTGTCCGGAATGAATCGCGTTATGTCCCAAAAGGCAAGCTGATAAACCTGCCGTAATGCGGCATAATTACCCTGTCCATAAAGATGAATCATTGCCCATCGAAAGGCGGTTGCTGCGTGCACACCGGTATAATAACCGCAGAGCAGCAGCTAAACCAGCGGAGCTGGTTTTTGCTGTGGTGTACCATGCGCAGTCCGCTGCTTTGCAGCGTTTGCACTGCGCATATTATACCGTATTTTTCGCCTTTTTTCAACGCTGCATTTTGCAGCCTCTGTGCGCACGCGGCGTCGTCATCGCTGTGACTACATAAACGGACTGTGCGCCGCGTTCAAGCAGCAGCGCGGCGCAGCGGCGTACCGTCGCGCCGCTTGTCAGCACATCGTCGATAAGCAAAACCGTCCCGCCATCAATATGTCTGCCTTTACAGGCTGCAAATGCTTGGCGGGCATTTGCCTCGCGTGCATCAAAGCCCTTCTGCTCCATCTGCGCGCCGCCCAGTCCCGTATGCACGATAAATCCATCGGACACAGGCAGTCCAAGCCGTTTGGCGAGCGCCCGCGCCAGCAGCTCCGTCTGGCAATAGCCGCGCTGGCGGCGTTTTTTCGGGTGCATCGGCACATACGTCACAAAATCGAATGGGATATCTGTAAAGTCGGCGCGCACACGCCGCTCCATCAACGCGGCCAAAAATGGAGCATAATATGACCGGCCGTCGTATTTGAAGCGGTACATCCCTTCTCGGGCGCTGCCGGTATAAAGCAGTGGCGCCGTCGCACCGGCATAAACTGGATCGCATCGCCCGCAGATACAATCAGCCGCCGGCTTTCCACAGTGCGTACATAATACGCCCGCATACGGCGGCACACACTCCCCGCACAGCCAACCCGTTCCCGCAAGCACACGTCCGCACAGAAAGCATTTATGCGGAAACAAAAGCGTCAATGCCTGCTCCCAAAACGCGTCAGCCACCGCACACCTCGTCGAGCAGGTAACGCAGATTCGTATACCGGCGCGAACGTTTGTGGTTGTCCACCATCGTTTTAACGGCCGATGCGGAACCAAGGATAATCAACAGCTTTTTTGCACGGGTAATCGCGGTATAAAGCAGGCTGCGGTAGTACATCCGGCTTTTTCCCTCCATCAGCGGCAGAATCACCGCATCGTATTCATTGCCCTGGCTTTTATGAACGGTGATTGCGTAAGCCAATTCAAGCTCATTGGCCATATCGAATGAATATTCCGCCAGGCGGTCTTCATCGAACCGTACAACAATCGTGGCGCTGGGCCGGTTAATCAAATCAATCACGCCGATATCCCCGTTAAAGACGCCCATACCGTCCTCCCCGCCATCCTTCTGCCAAACCAGATCGTAGTTGTTACGGATCTGCATCACTTTATCCCCCTCCCGGAATGTGACCGGTCCGGAAACATATTCCTTCTTATTGGGGGACGGCGGGTTGACTGCATTTTGCAGCACGCGGTTCAATTCCGCCGTGCCGGCTGCACCGACGCGCGTCGGCGCAATCACCTGAATATCCCACATCGGGGAAAATCCGTACCGCTTCGGCAGGCGGCGCGCGTACAAGTCGGCGGCTGTCGCGCAGGCATGTGCCGCCAAAGTATCCGGCAGAAAGAAAAAATCATTGTCACGCACGTCAAGCCGAGGATATTCCCCTGCGACAACTGCATGTGCATTTGTAACAATCAGGCTTTTGGCCGCCTGACGGAATATCTCCGTCAGATGCACAACCGGCAGATGGCCGCCTGCGATCAGATCACCCAAAATATTACCCGCGCCAACCGATGGAAGCTGATCCGGATCGCCGACAAGAATCAGCCTGCACGAAAATTTCAGCGCGCGCAGCAGCGATTCAAACAGCAGCGTATCCATCATCGACGTCTCGTCGATGATGACCGCGTCAAACGGCAGCGGATTCTTCTCATTGCGCTTAAATTTCGTCAAGCCCGAGCCATCGGCAAAATCGACCTCCAGCAGGCGGTGGATTGTTTTTGATTCCGCACCTGTCAATTCCGACATGCGCTTGGCCGCACGGCCGGTCGGAGCAGCCAACGCCACCTTTTCCCCCATCTTCCCGAGCAGCCGGATGATCGCCGAGATGGCCGTCGTTTTACCGGTGCCGGGTCCTCCAGTCAGGATCATCAGCGGCGATGTGACCGCTGTAACAATCGCCATACGCTGAAGCTCTGCATAGACAATGCCGCTTTCACGCTCCAGCCTGCCTAGAATCTCCTCCATATCCGGCGCGTGCTCCGCAGCGCCTTTGGAGAGCATCAGCGACAATCGATTGACGATACAGCATTCCGCCTCATAATAGCGCGGCAAGTATAGAAAGCTGCGATCCTTTACAGCCAGCCGCACAAGCTCGCCGCGCGCAATCAGCTCCTCCAACGCGTCCGAAACATGATAGGTATCCGTCTCCACAAGCAGCGCGGCTGTCTCCAGCAGCTTTTCCTCCGGCAGGCAGGTATGCCCGTTATGAAAGACATTGTGGCGCAGCACATGAAGCAGCCCCGCGGAGATCCGTTCATAGCTGTCCGGCGCCAATCCACTTCGTTCGGCAGCCGCATCGGCCAGCTCAAACGGAACGCCGATCTCCTCGATACAGAGCGCATAGGGATTTTCCGACACGATTTCCTGTGCCGCAGTCCCATATTTTTTCCATGTTTTGATAGCATATGGCGCAGGAATCCCCAATTTTTCAAGATTCAACATTACAGATCGGATTCCAAAAAGCTTCTTATACTCATTGGAAATTTGTTCCGCTTTTTTGGGCGAAATTCCCTGTATCTCAGCGAGCTTTGCCGGATTTTGTTCCATCACTGTGAGCGTGTCATCGCCAAAGGCACGGACCAATCTGCGTGCGATGGCAGGCCCAACGCCCTTAACAGCGCCCGACGACAGGTAGCTTGCAATCGCGGAGGCCGTTGCCGGCATCAGGCGTTCATACGCTTCCGCGCGCAGCTGCATACCATATTTGGCATGCGTAGTGTAGGCCCCGGTTACAATCAATGTCTCGCCAACCGCAATATCCGAAAATTCGCCCACCACTGTTAAAAGCTCCGCTTCTGTTGACAGCTCCAACACAGTAAACCCGTTTTCCTCGTTGTGGTAAACGATCGTCTCCACGCTGCCTTCCACTCTGTAACGCTCGCCGGCCTCCAAGATTTCCGTTCCTCCCCGCTCTGATCTGCTTTGTTCCATTATAATACAGATTTCGCGGATTGTAAACGCGCCTGCCGGCTTCGGCGCGCGCGACCCGTGCGCGGGTCGCCCACCGCCGGCCGCTTCGCTTGCCCGGCCGGCTGTTCGGGGCTTTCCGGCGCTATAAAGCGCCGGGCGCGGACAAGCCGCGGCAGCGCCCCTTTTCGCGCCTCACGAGACAGGGGCGGGCCGCCCCTATCCCGTGAACCCAACCCCGGGGCAGGGTACAGCCTGTATACGCGCAGCGTCCGCCCCACTGTTCACGGCGCAGCCTGTATAAATACCGGAACCCGCCCCACTGTTCGCGGCGCAGCCGATTAAAGTTTTTCGCCGAAGCCTTTTTTCAAAAAGGCTGGAGGGCAGCCGGCTAAAGTTTTTTCCAAGCTTTTCTTCAAAAAAGGTGGGAACGCAATCGGGCGTCAAGCTCGGATGGAGAGCGGATAAAGGCCGCGCCTGCGCTTTGAGCCAGAACCGCGCAGTCGCGCGCGCCGGCTTCGTCAAGCCCAACATCATAAAGAATAAAGGATTCACGGCTTGGATTCGACTCCCACTGCAAACAGGCGTAAAACAGCGACATTTGATCGCCTGCGCGTTCGCCGCCGACCGGCACAATTTTGTAAACGTGATTACCTTTACGGCTTAGACGAACCGCAATCCATGCCGCCGTATGTACAAATCCGATACAAGCCAGCGCCACAAATAAAAACCAGCAAACTGTGTCGATCATAAAAAATCACCTCGAAACCATCGTATGTTCCGAGGTGATTTTATGTTCATGGAAATTTGCGCTTATTCCCTGACAGCCGCTAAAATCGCATCAACTTTATCTGTTTTTTCCCAGTTTACGCCAAGCTCCTCACGGCCCATATGGCCATAAGCGGCGAGCTGCCGATAGATCGGACGGCGAAGGTCCAGAGAACGGATAATGACCGCCGGGCGCAGGTCAAATACCTTGTTAACAGCCTCGGCAAGCTTTTCATCGCTGACCGCGCCGGTACCAAACGTATTGACGTTGACCGAAACAGGGCGCGCCACTCCAATTGCATAGGCGAGCTGCACTTCGCAGCGATGCGCGAGCTTTGCTGCGACGATGTTCTTCGCAACCCAACGCGCCGCATATGCGGCCGAGCGGTCAACCTTGGTCGGGTCCTTTCCGGAAAACGCGCCGCCGCCATGGCGTCCGAACCCGCCGTATGTATCAACAATGATCTTGCGCCCGGTCAACCCGGAATCCCCCTGCGGCCCGCCGATGACGAACCGTCCAGTCGGATTGACATAAATCTTTGTATCAGCATCCATCAGCCCCGCGGGAATGGTAGGCTTGATCACATGCTCGATCACATCGGCGCGGATCTGCTCCAGTGAAACCTCCGGCGCATGCTGATTTGAAATAACAACCGCATCGACGCGCACCGGTTTGTCGTCAACATATTCAACCGTAACCTGAGTTTTGCCATCGGGACGCAGATAGGCAAGCGTACCGTCGCGGCGCACCTGCGACAGCCGCTTGGCCAGCTTGTGCGCCAGGGAAATCGGCATCGGCATCAGCTCCGGCGTCTCATCGGAAGCATAGCCGAACATCATCCCCTGATCGCCCGCGCCGGTCGTATCAGCTTCGTCGCAGGCGCCTTCTCGCTGCTCAAGCGCCTTGTCGACGCCCTGTGCGATATCACCGGACTGCTCGTCGATGCTTGTCAGCACGGCGCAGGTCTGAGAATCGAAGCCAAATTTGGCACGGTCATAACCGATATCCTTGATAACGCTGCGCGCAAGCGCTGGGATGTCAACATAGCAGGTCGTTGAAATTTCGCCCATAATCATTACCATACCTGTGGTTACAGCCGTTTCACACGCCACACGTGCGCCCGGGTCCTTGGCGATGATCGCGTCGAGCACCGCATCCGAAATCTGATCGCAGATTTTATCGGGATGTCCTTCGGTCACGGATTCCGATGTAAATAAATACTTTGTCATATAGAATGCTCTCCTTTCTATCGTGACGGCCCTCCCTGGCCTGGTCAATCAACTCAGCAGCGCCAATACCCCGTCGCCGATGGCGTTGGCCGTGCGATAAATCCCCTGCCGGGAAGCCATGCTGTCGTATTCGGCCGGATTCGTTACAAATCCCATCTCCACCAATACCGACGGCGCAAAGGTATTGAGCGTCACACGGAAATTCGACTGTTTCGGACCGCGGTTGGTGCGCGAGGTATATTCAGACAGATTTGCGGACAGCGTTGCTGCAAGCTCTTTTGCGATACTCTCGTAGTAGTAAACCTCTGTGCCGCCAATCTTGTTCATATTCTGGGAATAGTTCAGGCTGTTGCAATGCAGAGAAATAAAGAAATCCGCCTCATAAGCGCGCGTCAAATCCATACGGTCGTTCATGGATACATCGCTGTCATCTGTGCGGCACATGACCACATGCGCGCCAAGAGATTCCAGACGCTTTTGCACCGCAATGGCTGAAGCGAGCGTGATATCCTTCTCCATTGCGCCGTCTGTACCCGGAATCCCGATTGCTCCCGGATCAGTGCCGCCGTGGCCGGCATCCACCGCAATTGTCACTCCGGCCAAAGGCTGACCGCCTCCGGACAGACGCGGCGCATATTTCGCATAAATTAAAATATTTCCGTCCTCATAACTGATATCGTATCCCCACAGACGGCGCTGACCGCTGAGCATAAACTGCAAAACCGTACTACCGTCCTCCTCCGTAACCTTCACCGAGCTGAATAATCCGCTGTCAGCGTAAGGCTTGATAGATTCGACACCTGTCGTATTATAAAGACGCACAAACAGTTTTTCCCCATCCATATAAGCGCGGAACATGGGATTGGCCGTCCCGTGCAGCGTATATGTCTCGCCCTTTTCTGAAACGTCAATCGTTACATCGGACACCTTGTTTTTTAAAGAAACACTGCCGGTGAGCGGACGCACCGACGAACGCGGAATCCATCCGCCGGTTGAAAGCCTATACAGGTTTCCTTTGATCTCCGCGACCAAATCGGTGCCGCCGCGGCGCGGCGATTCAATAAATGCGCTCATATTTTCATCCAGATATAGGCTCGCAGCCGCATTCTTGACCTGAACCACAAGACGGCCGTCACCGTTGATAAATACGCTGCCCTCGGAGGTGGCGGACGCCGTTTTTCCATTGTACTGCATCGTGTAGGTGACAGGACCCAGCTCCTCCGTCCCGTTAGCGGACGGCGCGGTTAACCGCGCCGAAAATGTAGCAGGAACGCCTGCGCGGGCCGTAGCCGCCGCCTGTTTGAGCGAAACCGTGCGGCCGCCAACCTTGGCTGTTACCGTTGCTCCCGACGGCGCAATACACGATAAAGTGATCTCATCGCCCGAATAGGCCGCACAATCGTAGTCCGGCGCTGGTGAACGCACGTCGCTGATGGTTGCAACCACGTCAGCGCCCTTGGTGATATTGACTGTGGCTGAAGCGCCGCCCTGACGGAACACAAATGTATTCACACCCTCGTCAATCGACACAAGCACGCCAAAGCTGCCGCCCGCGCCGCGAACCGCAACAGTTTCCCCGTTCATTGTCAACGATTGATTCGGGTCGGAATTACCTGTGATAAAATAGCTGGAAGCCGATGTTGTCAGATCGTCCGCAGGACGCGTAATCTTTAATTGGCCGCCAGTATGCAAATTGACATGGCTTGTAATATAATCAAAATCGTTATAGCTGTCTGCCGCCCATGCCGCTGGTGCCATCCCCAAACAAACGCACAGCGCGACTGAATAGCTGAGAAGCTTCTTGCCAAATGAATGATGCTGCATAAAAAAACCTCCTTCAAACCCCTTTTTCAGCGCGTCCGCCAACGGCTGGACATACACCATTTACGCAGTGCGAAAAAATCGACAGATTCCTGCGCAGAGCGACAAAAAAACGCCCGGTTGACCGCCGGGCGTTTTTATACATCCTCATCTCTCGGTCATACCGCTGGATTTGGCACCTTGCAATATGCAGGTTGCCGGGCTTCACAGGGCCAGTCCCTCCGCCGCTCTTTATAAGGTAGAAGCATATTCATTTTTAAATTCCGATTTTATTCTACACGATGCGCGCGGCTTTGTCAAGCGTTACACCGTCTGAATCTCAAACCGGACAAGACGTGCTACAGGTTTATAAACCAAATAAGTCACCGCAGCATTGATGCCTGCTTTTACAAGGTTAAAGGGCACAATCACTGGCAGCAGCATGGGGATAACAGCGTCAATCGGAGTGCCCATAAAGATCGGCGTAAAAATCAGGTTGCAGCCGACCATAACAGCTGTCATCGCAAGCACGCCTGCAAGCAAAGCCAAGGCTGCGCCGCCGCGTGTATGACGGCGGCGGTAGATCGTCCCTGCCAGCAGCGCAAAGGTACCGGTCGCCAGAAAGTGCATCACGATACCGATCCACCCCGAACCTGCGCTGACAGTCGTCCCCTGGATAATCGCTACAACCGCAGTCAAGCCAAGCCCCGCCGCCGGACCAAACATGAATGTGCCGATGAAGATCGGGATATCAGCGGGATCATATTCCATCCATGGCGCCGCCGGCAGCAGCGGGAAATGAACGAATGCCACCAGTACGATTGAAATCGCTGTGAGCATAGCCATTGTGGTGAGTTTGCGTGTCGCTTCGCTTACTTTCATATGTGACCCTCCAAATTATGTTGGAGCCTGCCGGGGAAAATGAAAACACCCCTGCGCGCAGCGCAAGGGCGTGGGCATATCGGCGGAAATCCGCGAATACATGCCGTTTCTTTCATCCGGACTATTACCGTTGGTATGGGAATTTCACCCATTCAGCCGGCTTTCGCCGGGTCGCGGACTTTACCGCCAGTGAGGACTTGCACCTCGCCCTGAAACAGACTTTTTTCGTAATTTATTATAGCACGCTCCGCGCCATTGTCAAGTGTATTTGATAAAAATTTGACGATAATCTGCACAAAACAAGCGCCCCGCATGCGGGGCGCTTGTTGTTAAAAACCTTATTCGTTGATCTTGGTGACAACGCCCGAACCAACGGTACGGCCGCCCTCACGAATCGCGAAACGCAGACCTTCCTCGATCGCAATCTCAGTGATCAGCTCAACGTCCATTTCGACGTTGTCGCCCGGCATGCACATCTCGGTGCCTTCCGGCAGCGTGATGACGCCCGTGACATCGGTTGTACGGAAATAGAACTGCGGACGATAGTTGTTGAAGAACGGGGTGTGACGGCCGCCTTCTTCCTTCTTCAGGATATAGACCTGGCCGCGGAACTTGGTGTGCGGATGAATGGAACCGGGCTTGCACAGAACCTGACCGCGCTCGATCTCGGTGCGCTGAATACCACGGAGCAGAGCGCCGATGTTGTCGCCTGCCTCAGCGTAATCGAGGATCTTGCGGAACATCTCGATACCGGTAACAACCGTCTTCTTACGCTCCTCGGTCAGACCGATGATCTCAACTTCGTCGCTGGTGCGCAACTGGCCACGTTCAACACGGCCGGTCGCAACGGTGCCGCGTCCGGTGATCGTGAAGACGTCCTCAACCGGCATCAGGAACGGCAGGTCGGACTTGCGCTCCGGAGTCGGGATATAGTTGTCAACAGCATCCATCAGCTCTTTGATGCAGTCGTAAGCCGGATCGTCCGGATCGTTGGGGGCTTCAAGCGCCTTGAGCGCGGAGCCTTTGATGATCGGGATCTCATCGCCCGGGAATTCATACTTGGAGAGCGTCTCGCGGATTTCCATCTCGACAAGCTCGATCATCTCCTCGTCGCCGTCCATCTGGTCGACCTTGTTCATGAAAACAACGATCGCAGGAACGCCGACCTGGCGGGCAAGCAGGATGTGCTCCTTGGTCTGAGCCATCGGGCCGTCCGTACCGGCGATGACCAGAATCGCGCCGTCCATCTGAGCAGCGCCGGTGATCATGTTCTTGATATAGTCGGCATGTCCGGGGCAGTCAACGTGCGCATAGTGGCGCTTGTCAGTCTCATACTCAACGTGCGCGGTGTTGATCGTGATGCCGCGCTCGCGCTCCTCCGGAGCCTTATCGATCATGTCATAAGCCTCGAACTGGGCCTGGCCCTTCAGAGACAGATACTTGGTGATCGCAGCGGTCAGCGTGGTCTTGCCGTGGTCGACGTGTCCGATCGTACCAATGTTTACGTGGGGCTTGGTTCTTTCAAAATGTGCCTTTGCCATCGAAAATGTTCCTCCCTTTAATAAAGACTTTTTGTTTCAGAAGAATAGCTTGCTGGCGCTGAAACGACACGCCTTGTCTATGATTTGTATTCTACCAATTCACAGGGAAAAAAGCAAGCGTTATTCGGCTTTTTTGCCGCGCGTGCTCATAATTCCCTCGGCGATCGACTTGGGCACCTCAATGTAGTGGCTCGGCTCCATGACATAGCTGCCGCGGCCCTGCGTTTTAGAGCGCAGGTCGTTGGAGTAGCCAAACATCTCGGAAAGCGGGACGAACGCCTTGATCTCCTGGGCGCCAAAAACGGCTTCCATGCCCTGGATCTGGCCGCGGCGGCTGTTCAAGTCGCCGATCACGTCGCCCATATAATCCTCCGGCGTATTGACCGTAACGCGCATGATCGGTTCAAGGATGACCGGATCGGCCTTTGCCATCGCCATTTTGAAGGCCATGGAGGCGGCAATCTTAAACGCCATTTCAGACGAGTCGACCTCGTGATAGGAGCCGTCGTATAGCGTAACCTTCACATCGACGACCGGATAGCCGGCCAAAACACCGGCCTGCATCGCGCCCTGAATACCCTGATCGATCGGCCCGATATACTCTTTGGGGATCGCGCCACCGACGATCGCGTTGACAAACTCATAGCCTTTACCGCTCTCGTTTGGCTCGATCTTGATCTTGACATGACCATACTGGCCCTTACCGCCGGACTGACGGGCATATTTGTGGTCGACATCGGCCATTTTGCGGATCGTCTCTTTATAGGCGACCTGCGGCTTGCCAACATTCGCCTCAACCTTAAACTCACGCAACAGGCGGTCGACAATGATCTCCAGATGAAGTTCGCCCATGCCGGCGATGATCGTCTGGCCCGTTTCTGCGTCGGTATAGGTGCGGAAGGTCGGGTCCTCCTCAGCCAGCTTGCTCAGGCCGATGGCCATCTTTTCCTGGCCGGCCTTCGTCTTGGGTTCGATCGCCAAGTCGATAACCGGCTCAGGGAATTCCATGGACTCAAGGATGATCGGATGCTTGGGGTCGCAGAGCGTATCGCCCGTCGTCGTATTTTTAAGACCGACGGCCGCTGCGATATCGCCGCAGTAACACGTTTCAAGATCCTTACGATGGTTTGCGTGCATCTGGAGGATGCGGCCCATACGCTCGGAATTCTGTTTATTGGAATTGTAAACGGATGTTCCCGCATCGACCATACCGGAATAGACGCGGAAGAAACAGAGCTTGCCCACATACGGGTCCGTCGCAATTTTGAACGCCAGGGCCGCGAACGGCTCCTTATCGCCCGGCTTGCGCTCCTCCTCCTCCTCCGTCTCAGGGTTGACGCCCTTGATGTTCGGAACATCGGTCGGCGCAGGCATGAAATCGACGATCGCATCAAGCAGCTTCTGCACGCCCTTATTTTTGTAGGACGTACCGCAGCAGACCGGAACAATCGTGTTGGCAATCGTGGCCTTACGGATGGCCGCCTTGATCTCGTCGGTGGAAATTTCCTCGCCCGCGAGATACTTCTCCATCAGGGCCTCATCCTGATCGGCCAGGCTCTCCAGCAGCTCCTCGCGGTACTGCTGCGCCTTTTCGAGCATATCCTCCGGGATCTCCTCGACGCGCATGTCCTTTCCGAGGTCGTCATAATAGACGTCGGCTTTCATCTCGATGAGGTCGATAATGCCCTTGAAGAAGGTTTCAGCGCCGATCGGCAGCTGAATCGGAACCGCGTTACATTTCAGACGCTTGCGCATCATATCAATAACGTGGTAGAAGTCCGCGCCCATGATATCCATCTTATTGACGTATCCCATGCGCGGGACGTTGTATTTGTTGGCCTGACGCCAAACAGTTTCGGACTGCGGTTCGACGCCGCCCTTGGCGCAGAAAACCGTAACCGAGCCATCGAGCACCTTCAGCGAACGCTCAACCTCAACTGTGAAGTCAACGTGTCCGGGTGTGTCGATGATATTGATGCGGTGGCCCTTCCAGTAGGCTGTGGTGGCAGCGGACGTGATCGTAATGCCGCGCTCCTGCTCCTGCGCCATCCAGTCCATTGTCGCCGTGCCTTCATGTGTCTCACCGATCTTGTGATTGATTCCCGTATAATACAGGATACGCTCGGTGGTCGTCGTCTTGCCGGCGTCAATGTGGGCCATTATGCCGATATTGCGTGTCATTTCCAGAGATACATCTCTAGGCATAGTGTCCTCCCTTATTTCTTGCGCTCCGACGCCGGTTCAGCAAGCGCTGACGCCGCCGGTAAAAATCAAGGCGCATAGGTTGCACCGCCGTCAGGCGGCGTGCAGGCGGAAAACTACCACCTGTAATGCGCAAACGCCCTGTTGGCTTCCGCCATCTTGTGGGTATCCTCGCGCTTTTTGACGGCGCCGCCGGTTTGGTTGAGAGAATCCATGATCTCGCCGGCAAGGCGCTCTCTCATGGTCTTTTCACCGCGGTTGCGCGCGTATGTCGTCAGCCAGCGCAAACCGAGCGTCTGCCGCCGCTCCGGGCGGACCTCCATCGGGACCTGATAGGTCGCGCCGCCGACACGGCGGGCCTTGACCTCGAGGACAGGCATGATGTTCTCCATGGACTGCTGGAACGCTTCAAGCGGGTCCTTACCCGTCTTTTCCTTGACGATATCGAATGCGCCGTATACGATTTTCTGCGCGACGCCCTTTTTGCCGTCATACATGATGTTGTTGATCAGCCGGGTGACGAGCTTCGAATTGTACAGCGGGTCCGGCAAAACGTCGCGTTTTGCAATTTGACCTCTTCTTGGCACTTCGCTTCCCTCCTTCACAATTATAATGAAATCATTGGTACTCGAAAGTGACAAAACTCCCGTTCGCGCCAATCATCGGCCCATCTATATGGTAGCCAATCACTGGCAGAATAATCAGCAGTTTTATTACTTCTTGGCACCAGCCTTCGGACGCTTCGCACCGTATTTGGAGCGGGCCTGCATCCTCTTGGCGACGCCCTGCGCGTCAAGTGTGCCGCGGATGATGTGATAACGCACACCAGGCAGGTCCTTGACACGGCCGCCGCGGATCAGGACAACGCTGTGTTCCTGAAGATTGTGGCCGATACCGGGGATATAGGATGTGACCTCGAAACCGTTCGACAGCCTGACCCTGGCCACTTTGCGAAGCGCAGAGTTCGGCTTTTTCGGCGTGGATGTACGGATCGCCGTGCACACGCCCCTTTTCTGCGGCGAAGTCTGATCGATGGCAACCCTCTTTTTGGCGTTCCATCCCTTGAGCAGCGCGGGAGCCGTGGATTTCTTGGCAGTCACTTCCCTGCCCTTACGAACGAGCTGATTAAAGGTTGGCATATTGCACCTCCTTACAAAAAAATGTGGACTTTATTTCACGGGGCAAAGCGGCTGCTTTGCCCCGGTGAAACCGTGTCTGTGGGCCAATCCCACAGTATTTAATTATAGCTCTTTCAACCACTTGTTGTCAATACATACAGTCAGATTTTACATATTTCGTATGATTGCACAACAAAGCTGTCTCATCAGGCGGGCTGCATATCGTCGGCGCCGCTGATGTTGGCAATAAACTCGTAGTCGCCGTGGTCGGACGGTCCGCCCGCGTTCACAAGCTCGAGCGAATCGTAGGAAACCGTGCCGGTGCCAGCCGGGACAAGCTTGCCGATGATGACGTTTTCCTTTAATCCCTGGAGCTTGTCGACCTTGCCCTTGATCGCGGCCTCAGTCAGCACACGTGTCGTTTCCTGGAAGGAAGCGGCCGACATGAAGCTCTCCGTCGCAAGCGACGCCTTTGTGATGCCGAGCAGAACCGGCAGCCCCGAAGCGGGACGGCGCGTACCGCCGTCCTCGGCGTTTTTACGCTCAATTTCAGCGTTGACGCGCAGAAGCTCGCTCTTGTCGACATTCGCGCCGGTAATCAGCCCGGTGTCTCCGCCGTCGTCAATCTTGACCTTGCGCATCATCTGGCGGACAATGACCTCGATGTGCTTATCGTTGATGTCAACACCCTGTGTCCGGTACGTTCTCTGCACTTCTTTAATCAGGTAGTCCTGAACGGCCAGATGGCCGGAAACCATGAGAATCTCATTCGGCTCGACCGCGCCTTCGGTAATCATGTCGCCCTTGCGCACAACGTCCCCTTCTGAGACGCGCAGTGTCGATCCATAGACGACCTGCCGCTCAAAACGCTCGCCGTCATCGGCGGTGACGACGACAAAGTCGCCGCCCTTCTGATCTTTCTCGAACGAAACGATGCCGTCGAGATGCGAAATGACCGCGCTGTTTTTCGGCTTGCGCGCCTCAAACAGCTCCTCAACGCGCGGAAGACCTTGCGTGATATCGGCGGCGGACGCAATACCGCCCGTATGGAATGTGCGCATTGTCAACTGCGTGCCCGGCTCGCCGATCGACTGCGCGGCGATGATGCCGACCGCTTCACCGACGCCCACAGGCTGCCCGTTGGCGAGGTTCGCGCCGTAACATTTGGCACAAACGCCGATTTTTGATTCGCAATTGAGCGGCGTGCGGATCTTCAGCTCTGTGAAGCCCGCCGCCTTGATGCGCTGCGCGTCGGCCTCGGTCATCATCTGATCGCGGCTGACGATCACCTCGCCCGTATTCGGATCGATCACGTCGTCGGCCGCGTAGCGGCCGATCATGCGCTCGACAAAGTCCTCAATGACACGGCCGCTGTCGACGATGTCGCAGACGACAATGCCCTCATGCGTGCCGCAGTCATGCTCGCGCACAATAACGTCCTGAGAGACGTCGACGAGACGGCGCGTCAGATAACCAGAATCCGCCGTGCGCAGCGCCGTGTCGGCCAGGCCCTTGCGCGCGCCTCGCGAGGAATTGAAGTATTCCAGAATGTTAAGGCCCTCGCGGTAGTTGGCCTTGATCGGGATTTCGATCGCACGGCCGGATGTGTTCGCAATCAGGCCGCGCATGCCGGCGAGCTGGCGAATCTGGTCCATCGAACCGCGGGCGCCGGAATCGGCCATCATATAGATTGGGTTGCGCTCGTCAAGTGTCTTTTGCAGCGCGTCCTTGACCTTGGCCGTGCAGTCGTTCCACGTTGAGACGACGCGCTCGTACCGCACATCCTCGGAGATAAAGCCGCGGTCATACTGGCGTTTGATCGCATCGACCTGCTTGTCAGCCGCCGCGATGAACTCGGCCTTTTCGGGCGGGATGACCGCGTCGTAAACGGCGACGGTGATCGCCCCGCGCGTGGAATATTTAAAGCCCTGCGCCTTGATGCGGTCGAGCACCTCGGCCGTCTTGGCGGTCCCATACGTGCGGATACAGCGGTCGATGATCTTTCCAAGTTCCTTCTTGCGCACCAAAAATCCGATTTCAAGATCGAACACATGCTCCGGGTCGTTGCGGTCTACATAGCCCAAATCCTGCGGGATGGGGTCATTGAAGATGATGCGCCCGACCGTTGTGTCGATGATATGCGAGACGCGCTCGTCGCCGACCTGGCGTGTGACGCGCACCTTGATCGGCGCATGAAGTCCGACCGCGCCCGCCTGATACGCCATGGTGGCCTCGTTGAAGTCGCGGAATACCTTGCCGGCGCCTGGCTCCTCCTCGCGCAGCATCGTCAGATAATACGAGCCGAGCACCATGTCCTGCGTCGGGACGGTGACGGGCTTTCCGTCGGACGGCTTGAGCAGATTGTTCGCGGCGAGCATCAAAAAGCGCGCTTCAGACTGCGCCTCCGCGGAAAGCGGGACGTGCACGGCCATCTGGTCGCCGTCGAAGTCGGCGTTGTAGGCGGTGCAGACAAGCGGATGGAGCTTGAGCGCGCGGCCCTCGACGAGGACCGGCTCGAACGCCTGGATGCCGAGCCTGTGCAGCGTCGGCGCGCGGTTGAGCAGCACGGGATGGTCCTTGATGACGACCTCGAGCGCGTCCCACACGTCCTTGACGCTCGCGCGCTCGACCATTTTGCGCGCGTTTTTAATGTTGGTGGCAACCTTGAGATCGACCAGACGCTTCATAACAAACGGCTTAAACAGCTCGAGCGCCATTTCCTTGGGCAGGCCGCACTGATACATCTTCAGCTCCGGCCCGACGACGATAACGGAACGGCCCGAATAGTCGACACGCTTACCGAGCAGGTTTTGACGGAAACGTCCCTGTTTGCCCTTGAGCATATCGGACAGCGACTTGAGCGGGCGGTTGCTCGGCCCTGTGACCGGGCGGCCGCGGCGGCCGTTGTCGATCAGCGCGTCGACCGCCTCCTGGAGCATACGCTTTTCGTTGCGCACGATGATGTCGGGCGCGCCAAGCTCCAGCAGCTTCTTCAGACGGTTGTTGCGGTTGATGACACGGCGGTACAGGTCGTTGAGGTCGCTCGTTGCAAAACGGCCGCCGTCGAGCTGAACCATCGGGCGGATATCCGGCGGAATAACCGGCACAACATCCAGGATCATCCACTCGGGCCGGTTGTGGCTCTGGCGGAACGCCTCGACCACCTCAAGGCGCTTGAGCAGTTTGACGCGCTTCTGGCCGGCGGCTGTTTCAAGATCCGTTTTCAGTTCCTCCGAAAGCTTGTCGAGATCCAGCTCGGCCAGCAGCTCCTTGACCGCCTCCGCCCCCATGCCGGCGCGGAAATCGTCCTCATACGCCTCCTTGAGGTCGCGGTATTCCTTTTCGGAAAGCAGCGTATATTTTTTAAGATTCGTAACGCCCGGATCGATGACAATATACGACGCGAAATAGAGCACCTTCTCCAGCAGGCGCGGCGACATATTGAGCAGCAGCCCCATGCGGCTGCTCGTTCCCTTGAAGTACCAGATATGCGAAACCGGCGCGGCCAGCTCGATGTGGCCCATGCGCTCGCGGCGCACCTTGGAACGCGTGACCTCGACGCCGCAGCGTTCGCAGACCTTGCCCTTGTAGCGGATGCGCTTGTAGCGGCCGCAATAGCATTCCCAGTCCTTTGTCGGTCCAAAGATCTTTTCGCAGAACAGCCCTTCACGCTCCGGCTTGAGGGTGCGGTAGTTGATGGTTTCCGGCTTCTTAACCTCGCCCCACGACCATTCGCGGACAAGATCCGGCGACGCCAGTCCGATTTTTATCGATTCAAATACATTAAATTCCAAAAGCGAACCCCTCTTTTCTTTTGCAAGCGGCAATTTCGGTCGTTCTGCTGGTTTTAGAAGCTGTCGTCATTGGCGATCCCGTCAAGGCCAAGCTCCTCAATTGGGTCGAAGCTTTCCTCAATGTCATCGTCCGTCAGGTCGACGTCGAGCAGATCGATATCCGCGTCGGCGTCGGCGTCCGGATCGGGATGCTCGATATCAAAGCCATCCTCAAACTCGGACGGGACTTCGACGCCGTCCATCAGCGCATCGTCAACTGGGGTCAACCCCATATTGTCGTCGTCGTCAAAGGTCTGCTTGAGATCGATCTCATTGTTGTCCTTGTCTAGCACGCGCATATCAAGCCCGAGTGATTGAAGCTCCTTGATCAAGACCTTAAACGATTCAGGGATGCCCGGCTGCGGTACGTTTTTGCCCTTGACGATCGATTCAAACGTCTTGACGCGTCCGACAACATCGTCAGACTTGACCGTCAGAATCTCCTGAAGCGTATAGGCCGCTCCATACGCTTCGAGCGCCCAGACCTCCATCTCACCGAAACGCTGGCCGCCGAACTGCGCCTTACCGCCGAGCGGCTGCTGCGTAACAAGCGAATACGGGCCTGTCGAACGCGCGTGGATCTTATCGTCGACCAGGTGATGCAGTTTGAGATAATACATATAGCCAACCGTAACCGGATTGTCAAAGAGCTCGCCGGTACGGCCGTCGTGCAGCCACGTCTTGCCGTCGCGGGAAAGGCCCGCCTGTTCCAAGCAGTCGGCGATATCTGTCTCGTCCGCGCCGTCAAAGACCGGCGTCATGACCTTCCAGCCAAGCTCCGCCGCCGCGCGCCCGAGGTGGACCTCAAGCACCTGTCCGATGTTCATACGCGACGGAACGCCCAGGGGATTGAGCACGATATCGAGCGGACGGCCGTCGGGCAGATACGGCATATCCTCCTGCGGCAGCACGCGCGAGACGACGCCCTTGTTGCCATGGCGGCCGGCCATCTTGTCGCCGACGCTGATTTTGCGCTTCTGCGCAATGTAACAGCGCACAACCATATTGACGCCCGGCGAAAGCTCGTCGCAGTTTTCACGCGTAAAGACCTTTACATCGACGATGATTCCATATTCGCCGTGCGGCACGCGCAGCGAGGTGTCGCGCACCTCGCGCGCCTTCTCGCCGAAGATGGCGCGCAGCAGGCGCTCCTCGGCGTTCAGTTCCGTCTCGCCCTTCGGCGTGACCTTTCCGACGAGGATATCGCCGGCGCGCACCTCCGCGCCGACGCGGATGATACCGCGTTCGTCAAGCTCGCGCAGCGCGTCGTCGCCGACGTTGGGGATATCGCGTGTGATCTCCTCCGGCCCAAGCTTTGTGTCGCGCGATTCAATTTCGTATTCCTCGATATGGATCGAGGTATAAATATCATCTTTTACAAGGCGCTCGTTGATCAAAACGGCGTCCTCGTAGTTGTAGCCCTCCCATGTCATGAAGCCGACGAGCATGTTGCGCCCAAGGCTGATCTCGCCGCCCGCCGTCGACGGGCCGTCGGCGATCACCTGCCCGACGGAAATTTCCTCGCCCTTTTTGACAATTGGGCGCTGATTGATGCAGGTTCCCTGGTTGGAGCGCATAAACTTGATCAGGTGGTATGAATGACTTTCACCGCGGCTGTCGCGGATCACAATCTCGTTGGCCGAGACGGACTCCACGACGCCCGCGTGCTTGGAAACAACCGCAACGCCGGAGTCGACCGCTGATTTATACTCCATGCCGGTCGCCACAATCGGCGCCTCCGGCACAAGCAGCGGCACCGCCTGGCGCTGCATGTTCGCGCCCATCAGCGCGCGGTTGGCGTCGTCGTTCTCCAAAAACGGAATCATCGCCGTCGCGACAGATACAACCATCTTCGGCGAAACGTCCATATAGTCGACCTTTTCGCGTTCACAGACCATTACCGCGTCGCGGTAACGGACGCTGACCTTTTCATTGGCAAATTTGCCGTCCTCCGTCAGCGGCTCGTTGGCCTGCGCCACGATATACATATCCTCGATATCGGCCGTCATATACTCGACCTCGTCGAGGACAACGCCCGTCGCCTTGTCAACACGGCGGTACGGCGCCTCGACAAAACCGTATTCATTGATCTTTGCAAACGTCGCCAGATACGAGATCAGGCCGATATTCGGACCTTCCGGCGTCTCGATCGGGCACATACGTCCATAATGGCTGTAATGCACGTCGCGAACCTCGAAGCCCGCGCGGTCACGCGAAAGGCCGCCCGGTCCGAGCGCGGAAAGACGGCGCTTATGCGTCAGTTCGGCCAGCGGGTTGGTCTGATCCATGAACTGCGACAGCGGAGAGGAACCGAAAAACTCCTTGATCGACGCAACGACCGGACGGATGTTGATGAGCGCCTGCGGCGTCACAACGTCCATGTCCTGCGCCTGCGTCGCCATACGTTCGCGGATCACGCGCTCCATGCGCGAAAAGCCGATGCGGAACTGGTTCTGAAGCAGCTCGCCGACGGAACGGATGCGGCGGTTGCCCAGATGGTCGATGTCGTCGACAGTGCCGATGCCATGGCCAAGTCCGCACAGGTAGTTGATCGACGAGAAGATATCGTCCTTGATGATATGCTTGGGGATCAGCTCGTCGCGGCGGGCCGCGATGGCCTCGCGCAGCGCGTCCTCGCCATCGCAGGCGTCAAGAATTTCGCGCAGGACAGCGAAGCGGACCTTTTCGTTAATGCCGAGCGGGGCGCAGTCAAAACCGACAAAGTCCTTGATATCAACCATGCCGTTGGAAAGCACGCGCATCTCGCGGTCGTCCCCGATCCTGATATAAACCGTGTCGACGCCGGCCCTGCCGATGCGTTCGGCCAATTCACGCGTCAAAACGGTATCGGCGCCGGCGAGCAGCTCGCCCGTCAGCGGATCGGCGACGGGACGCGACGTGGTGCGCCCGAGAATACGCGGCGTGATGGCCAGCTTCTTATTGTATTTATAACGTCCGACCTTGGACAGATCGTAACGGCGCGGATCGAAAAACAGCGAATCAATGTGGCTCTGCGCGGAATCGACCGTCGGCGGCTCACCGGGGCGCAGCTTGCGGTAGACCTCGAGCAGCGCCTCCTCCGTATTGGCCGTGCCGTCCTTTTCCAGCGTGGCCATGATGCGCTCGTCGTCGCCGAAAAAGTCGATGATCGATTCGTTGGAACTAAACCCGAGCGCGCGCACAAAGGTCGTCACCGGCAGCTTGCGGTTTTTATCGATGCGGACATAAAATACATCGTTTGAATCCGTCTCATATTCCAGCCATGCGCCGCGGTTGGGGATGACCGTCGTGGTGTAAAGCTCCTTGCCGCTCTTGTCGTGGGACGATCCATAATAGACGCCCGGAGAGCGCACAAGCTGCGAAACAATGACGCGCTCCGCACCGTTGATGATAAAGGTGCCGCTGTCCGTCATCAGAGGAAAATCCCCCATGAAAATATCCTGCTCTTTTACCTCGCCCGTCTCCTTGTTGAGCAGGCTGGCACGCACGCGCAGCGGAGCGGCGTAGGTCGCATCGCGTTCCTTGCATTCCTCAATGGTGTATTTCGGCTTGTCGTCAAGGTGATAATCAATGAAATCGAGCACCAGGTTGTCCTGATAATCGGTAATCGGCGATACGTCCTTGAACACCTCTTTAAGCCCTTCGTCAAGGAACCACTGGTAGGAATTCTTCTGCACCTCAATGAGGTTGGGCATCTGCAGGACCTCATCGATGTGGGAAAAACTCATACGCGTTGTCTTTCCCTGCGTTACCGGCTTCACGTTCACCATAGGCTTCGCTCACTCCATTCGTCTGTTTTGCGCGAATCATTTTACTTCCCCGCGCGCATCCGGACGCGCCTGAACCGTCCGCGGCGGGCATCTATCTCATAATGTTATGCAATTTAGACAGGATTTCCCACAATTTACCCATCTATTTTGCAAATCACTATTGCCAAATTTGTCGATCTGTGTTATTATAATTGTGCATCCTTGCGCACCTATCTATTTTGATACAGTATATTAGTTTACCACACTTTGTCAAACCTGTCAAGAAAAATCTGTGGACAAATTGTAACAAAATCCCGCGCTGTCGGCGCGGGATTTTTCCACATTTAACCATATTTGCAGCAGTTCGTCAGATGCCATCGGAGAGTTCATACAAATCATACGCCCTCGAAAAGCCGGTACATCAGCGGCATCAGCACAGGTGCCAGTCCCGTCAGCACCACGCCGGATATAACGGCCATCAACACAGTTTCCTCATCGGTGGCGCGCGCGATCGCGGGCAGCGTCGTGTCCATTGCGGTCGCTCCTCCCGCCGCGACCGCCGTATAACGCCCAAAATGACGCGCCGCAAAGGGAATAACCAGAAATGCCAGCACTTCATGCAGCATATGCGTCAAAAACGCAATCGTCCCGAGCTGGGCGCCGCCAAGCTCCCGCATAATCACCGCCGAGATGCTGTAAAAACCGAACCCCGATCCGATGGCCGCGCTCTCATTGACCGGCATCCCAAACAACAGCCCCACCAAGACCGCGCCGACGATGGATGCGGCGGCCACCCCGAACGGAATCACAAGGATGCGCACATTGTATTCACGAATTTTTCGGAATACCGTCTTGTTCGTTCCGACCTCGATTCCGACCGAAAAAATCAGCACTGCCAGCGCATACGACATCACCGTGTCCATCACGGCGATCACTTCGGGCGGAAATACAAAAAGGCCGCACAGCAGCCCGAGCGCAAGGCTTCCAAGCGCCGCTATGATCATTTTTCAACGCCCGCCTTTCCCGCATCCTTCGGGAATACGAGGCGAGACAGTATGTACACCATCAGCACCGAACAGGACATCGTTGCCACTGCAAACACAGCCGCGCGCAGGCCCGCCGCGCGCAAATCCGCCAGAAACGTTGGACTGCCGGCCATCGACGCGCCCATCGAAAACAACGTCAGGGAAATGCCCGCTGTCTGCAACAGGCTGTTAGCCTTGAGCCACTTGAGCGGAAAAACCGTCACGCCGATCACGATTCCGATCAGGAAAAAAACGATCAGTGAAAACGGTCCGAGAAAATCAAACAAGCAAATCCTTCCTTTTTTAACAAATCAAGCGCAGGCCGCGCCGGCACAGCCGGCGCGGCCTGCGCTTTTTTGCGGCGTTTTGCAAAACGCCGCGCTCTTTCAATGCTTACTGCGCTTCGATATACGCTTTAAACGCACGGTAGGTCTGGTATACGTCCGCCTTGGAGACGACCTCGAACGGCGCGTGCATCGAAAGCACCGGCACGCCCACGTCGACGACATCCACATCAAGCGCCGCGACGTATTTGGCGACCGTTCCGCCGCCGCCTAAATCGACCTTTCCAAGCTCGCCGGTTTGCCAGACGACGCCCGCGCCGTCCAGCACGCGGCGCACCTGGGCCATAAATTCGGCGGAGGCCTGGCTTGTGCCGTATTTGCCGCCGGAACCGGTGTACTGTGTTACGACAACGCCGTAGTTGACATACGAACAGTTGCGCTTTTCAAGCGTGTCGCCGAACGTCGGATCAAACGCGGCGTTTACATCGGCGGACAGACAGGTCGATTTGGAGAGTACCTCGCGGCCGGAAAGGCCCTGCTGCGCGGCCAGACTCTTGATAAAGAATTTCAGATAGCTGGAGTTTAGCCCCGTGTTGCCGTCGGAGCCTGTTTCCTCCTTATCTGCAAAGACCGTGACCGTCGTATAAGCGGGAGCCTTGACCTCCATTGCAGCCATCAGCGACGTGTAGGCGCATACGCGGTCATCATGGCCGTAAGCGCCGATCATCGAGCGGTCAAAACCGATGTCCCGCGCTTTAAACTGCGGCACGACACATAGCTCTGCCGACAGGAAATCGGCCTCCACGATGCCGTATTTCTCATTGAGCAGCCGGATGATATTAAGCTTGACCTTTTCGCTCGCCTTGTCGTCCTTAAACGGGCGGCAGCCGACCAGCACATTCAGCTCCTCGCCCTTCAGCCCGTCCTTGAGAGGCCGTTTCATCTGTTCCGCGGCCAGGTGCGGCAAAAGGTCGGTCACTGTGAACACAGGGTCGCCGTCGTCCTCGCCAATTGCGCAGGTGATTGTCTCACCGTCCTTCTTGACGATGACGCCGTGCAGCGCCAGCGGGATCGCGCCCCACTGATATTTTTTGATGCCGCCGTAATAGTGCGTTTTGAAAAACGCGATCTGCGCCTCCTCATACAGCGGGTTCGGCTTGAGGTCCAGGCGCGGCGAATCGATGTGGCTTGCCATGATGCGCACACCGTCGGCCAGCGGCCGTGTGCCGAACGTCGTCAGGATCAGCGCCTTGCCGCGGTTGTTGTAATAAACACGGTCGCCCGGACGGTATGCGGCCTTCGGATCAAAGGGCGCATAGCCCGCCTCGCGCGCTTTTTTTACAATCCAGGATACCGCTTCACGTTCCATTTTACACGCGTCAAGAAACGCCTTGTACGGTTCGCAGAAATCCTGCGCGGCCTGCTCGGACGCGTCGTCGGCCGTCATGCCGATATTCTTTCTGTTGAGCAGCAGCTTTTCCTGCAAAAGCTCGCCCGCTGATTTTTCTTTTTCCATCGATCGAATCCTCCCTGTCTGTCCGCAGCCATCCGCTAGAAATCGTACAGCCTGCGGTAAATTTCCATAGTCTTTTTAACCTTCGCCACATAAGCGCGCGTATCGTCGAACGGGATTGTCGTGACCGTCTCGCCGTCCGGCGCATACGCCGGGTCTGAAAGCCATCGCTTCACACTGCCCCATCCGGCATGGTAAGCGCACAGCGCGTTGTCAACCGAACCGAATTCATCCAGCAGGATGCGCAGCATCGTCGTACCGTATTCAATGTTTATATCCGGATCAAAGCACGCCTCCCCCTGCGGGGCCTCACCGCCGCCCTTGCGCATCTGAATCCAGTCGAACGCATCCGGCATGAGCTGCATCAGCCCCTGCGCGCCGACATTTGATTTCGCGCGCGGATCAAAACCGCTTTCTGTGCGCACAACAGCATAGACCAATGCCGGGTCCAAACCCTTTTCCGCGCACGCCCGACCGATCTGCGCTTCGTATTTCATCGGATACGCGCGGTGATAATACGCCGCAAACCCAAAGCGCGCAGCAGCGATCGCCCCTACGGCAACCAGCGCGAGCAGCGCCAGCTCAAAAGCGAGCCGGAGCGCGCGTCTCTGTTTTCTGATAACCGATTCCCCCGATCATTCGTCGCCGCCGGTCAGCTCCTCAAAATCGCCCGCGCCCTGCTCGGGATCGGCGGGCGGCTGCAAAACCGGTTCCCCGCCGCGCGCACGGCGCTCAAGCTTCTCCATCAGGTCCATAAATGCAAAGCGAAGCGCGTCTTCGTCCCCGTTATTTTCAATCACATAATCGGCGCGTCCGGTATAAAACGCGTCGTTGTTCTGCGCGTTGATACGGCGCATGGCCGCCTCCTGCGTCATGTGGTCGCGCGCAATGATGCGCCTCGCGCGCGTTTGTTCATCGGCGATCACAGCCACCACGCAGTCGCAGCGTTTATCAAGCCCCGATTCGTACAGCGTCGGCGCGTCCAGCAGGAGCATCCGCTCGCCCCGCGCGCGCGCCTGCTCTATTTTATGCGCAATCGCCTCAATGATGTAAGGATATGTCACTTCATTGAGGCGGCGCAGCTTTTTGCGGTCGGAAAAACAGATCTCCGCCAGCTTCTCACGGTTGAGCGTCGCATCCGGATGAATGACCTCCGTCGAAAACGCCAACACCAGATCCATCAGGCAGCTTTTGGAATGCTCCATCGTATCACGCGCGACAGCGTCGGCGTTAATCACCGCTACGCCGCGTTCGGCAAACATGCCGCTGAGCGTCGATTTGCCCGCGCCCGTCTGGCCCGTCAGGCCGATAATCATGGTCTTTGTGCCGTCCACCGGCTTTTGCGCCCCCTTTTCTCAGAAACCAATAATCAAACGATCCACCCGTCAGGCAAAACATGCCACGGGATATGCCAAAATAATCCGTCAATTGTTGCCAAAGGCACGGCTTTGACAAGTCCCGTTTACACCCAAAGCTCCTCAAAGCCCGCCGCCCGCAGCAGCCGGTTATAAACCGCCTGTCCAACGCCGCCTGCGCCGTCCACACGCGCATAAACGAGCGGCAGCCCTGCACGGTCGATCTGCCGCAGCGCGTCGAACAGCCCGTGCGCCTGCGAAGCGGCGTCGTCCTGCGCGCCGTAGACGATGCACGGGCACGACAGCGCCTGTTCATCTCCCGCCAGGCAGAGCGCGCCGAACCGCCCTTTGCGCGACGCCAAAAAGTTCGCGAACGGCCCGCGCGCCGCATGTACCAGTATGACGCGCGCCTTCGGCGCGTAATGCTTGTACTTCATCCCTGGCGACGCGGCGCGCACGCCGTCCGGCAGCCGCTCAAAGACGCCGGGCCCCAGCTCGATATCCGCAAGAACCTGCCTCGCCATCTCCAGCGTGACCGCGCCCGGCCGCAAAATCTGCGGCGGCTGTTCACAGAGCGTGAGCACCGTCGACTCCAGCCCCACCTCGCATGGCCCGCCGTCCACAATCGCATCAACGCGGCCGTCCAGATCGTCGATACAGTGGCGCGCGCACGTCGGGCTTGGCGAACCGGACAGGTTCGCCGACGGCGCGGCCAGCGGGACGCCGGCGCGCCGGATCAGCGCGCGCGCTGCCGGATGCGCCGGCATACGCACGGCAACCGTATCCAGGCCGCCCGTCGTCGCAGACGGCACAAGGTCGGATTTCTCCAGGATCACCGTCATCGGACCCGGCCAGAACCGGTCCGCCAGCCTGTACAGCGCATCCGGAACAGCCTTTACAAGCGGCGGCAGCTCGTCGAGCGACGCGATGTGCACAATGAGCGGGTTGTCGCATGGGCGCCCCTTCGCCGTGTAAATCGCGGCGGCCGCGGCCGGGTCAAGCGCATTGGCCGCCAGCCCGTAGACGGTTTCCGTCGGGATGACGACGAGCTTTCCCGCGCGCAGCAGCGCGGCGGCGGCGTCCAGCGCGGCCTCGTCGCGCGGCGTCCCCTCTATTTTAAACTGTTTTGTCTGCAAAATCCCATCTCCAATAGAACTTTGGGCCAGGCGGAAAGCTTTACGCTTCCTCGGCCGATTTAAGCTTTTCGGCCTGGTCAAACGTCATCAGCGCGTCAAACAATTCCGCAAGATCGCCGTTGAGCACGGAATCGAGCTTATACAGCGTCAGCCCGATCCGATGGTCCGTCACGCGGCCCTGCGGATAATTATAAGTGCGGATACGCTCGCTGCGGTCGCCCGTGCCGACCTGAAGGCGGCGCTCCGTAGCGATCTTGTCGTTTTGTTCACGCACCTTGATATCCAACAGGCGGGCGCGCAGCACCTTGAGCGCACGATCCTTATTTTTATACTGGCTGCGTTCATCCTGACATTCGACAACCATGCCGGTCGGCAGATGCGTCACCCGAATGGCCGACGACGTCTTGTTGACATGCTGACCGCCTGCGCCGCTGGAACGGAACACGTCGATCTGCAAATCCCTCGGGTCAAGCTCAAACTCGACTTCCTCGGCCTCCGGCAGAACCGCGACCGTCACCGTCGACGTGTGGATGCGCCCCTGCGTTTCCGTCTCCGGCACACGCTGGACACGATGCACGCCGCTTTCATATTTCAGGCGCGAATAAGCGCCCTCGCCCGTGATGGAAAAACAGATCTCCTTATAGCCGCCAAGCTCCGTCTCGTTGGCGCTGATCACCTCGCACTGCCAGCCAAGCCCTTCGGCATACATTGTGTACATCCGGTACAGCACGCCGGCAAAAAGCGCCGCCTCCTCGCCGCCCGCGCCGCCGCGGATTTCAACAATGACGTTTTTATCATCGTTGGGATCGCGCGGAAGCAGCAGAATTTTCAGTTCCTGCGCCGTCTGATCGAGGACAGCCCGGTTTTCGTCGAGCTGCTCCTGCGCCAGCTCGCGCATCTCGCGGTCAACGCCGCTTTCATCGAGCACCTCGCGCGCTTCGTCGCACGCGTCCTTTGCAGTGCGGTAAGCGCGGTACTTTTCGACGATCGGCGTCAGGCGGCTGTATTCCTTCATCAGCGACGCGTACTGCTCCGGATCGCCGGTCACATCCGGTTCCATCAGGCGGCGGCTGATCTCCTCGTAGCGCGCCGCGACAGAATCGAGCTTATCAAACATATTGATTTCCTCCTAAGCCGCTTACAGAAAATCCTCCGCCGGCAGAACGCACGCTTTTACAGCCTGTCCGGCAGCCCGGTTTCTACAGACGGCGCTTTGCAAGCTGGCTGCGGTCAAGTTCCTCACCGCCGCGCATGACACGCCGGATATTTTTTTCCACCTTCGCGCGCGCAACCATAACCTCACGCCCGCAGCCGTTGCAGCGGATGCGAAAATCCATTCCCACACGGCCGACGGTAAACCGGCATTCCCCGCATGGGTGCGGCTTTTTCATTATAAGAATATCACCGATCTGAATATCCATCCGCGTCCCTCCCGCCTGATTTCATTAAAGGCATTCTGTCCGTTTCAACAACCGGCCCTTCCTCGAGATATCCATTCGATATCAATTTATTATACAAAATATTGGACCATAACGCAAGGATGCCGCCGCGAATATTTTGTTCAGACAAATTTTTCACGAAACGGATATTTATGGAGATCAAAGCTCGCCCCGACGCAGACACAAAGGGCCGGCGGCCCGCCTTTTCTTCTCAAGCCGCCTTCTGTCTGTATTTGCGCCCGCCGTACCGCTTCTATTTGAAAAAGCATGCTCATATAGATGATGTATGTTGAAAGAGGAGGGGCGCGAAAATGCCAACTTATAAACCGGAGGGTATGCTGATTGATACCGTCCCCAACCGGCAGGCGTTCAAATCGATGACGGCCCTTATGGAGGCGCAGGCCTCCGGCCGCATTCTGGAAAGCCGTGCAATCGTCTGTGATTCCAACCATAATTTGATTGTTGATATGGGCGCCTGGCGCGGCATCATCCCGCGCGACGAAGCTGCTCTTGGTATTGCCGAGGGAACGACGCGCGACATCGCAATCATATCCCGTGTCAATAAGCCCGTCTGCTATCGTATCACGGGCTTTGAGCGCGGCGGCGAAGGCATTGTTATTCCACAGCTTTCGCGGCGCGCTGTTCAGCAGGAATGTCAGGATACCTACATATCAAAGCTTGTGCCGGGCGATGTCATAGACGCGAAGGTTACGCATTTGGAATCGTTTGGCTGTTTCGTTGATATCGGCTGCGGCCTGCCGTCCCTGATCCCCATCGACGCAATCTCCGTCAGCCGCATCGCACATCCGCGCGACCGGTTCACACCTGCGCAGGATATCAAAGCCGTCGTCAAGGCGGTCGAGCCGGATGGGCGTGTTTCGCTCACACACAAGGAGCTGCTTGGAACCTGGAGCGAAAATGCGGCTCTGTTTTCTCCCGGCGAAACTGTTGCGGGCATCGTCCGGTCGATCGAGGACTACGGCGTATTTGTAGAGCTTGCGCCGAACCTCGCCGGACTGGCGGAGCCGCGCGAGGGCGTCACAGTCGGCCAGCACGCGAGCGTCTACATCAAGAGCCTGATCCCGGAAAAAATGAAGGCAAAGCTGATTATTGTCGACGCCTTCGACGCCGGATGGCGCGCCGCCCCGACGCCTTATTTCATTACAGAAGGCCATATCAGCCGTTGGCAGTACTCTCCAGCCTGTTCCGACCGGCTGATCGAAACGGTATTCGATCCAGCATAAAAAAGCACAGGGGCGCGGGCCGCCCCTGTGCTTTTTTTATTACTTTTTCCACACAATACGTCCCACGCATCCGGCCGTGGGATACGCCGTCCTCTTTTTCAAAAAGCCGGAAATTATCTGCCATAGCTGCTGATTTCGATAGAATTGCCATCCGGGTCACGCAGATAAAACGACTGCATCGCGCCGCGCAGACCGTTGCGCGGCACGAGCGAATCGGAGACATCAAGCCCCTGCTTTTCGAAATAATCACGCAGCATCCGCAGATCGTCGATATTGCCGTCCAACTCGAAGCATAGGTCCGTACTGCCTGGCTGCATATTGTCAGCGTGCGGATAAACGCCGTCGCCGCGCCGGTAAAGGTTGATGCGCACGTCGCCGGCGGTCAGCTCATACCGACCCTGCGCGTCCCGGATGGAAAACCCAAGCATCCTGTAAAACTTGAGGCATTCATCCACAACGTCCGTCGTCATCACTACGTGATCAATCTTCGAAATACGCATCGTAACGTCCCCTTCCTGTCCGATTTTCAGTCCGCGTCAGGCATCCGTTTCACGCTCCAGCTTTTCACGGTACGCGCGCGCGGCCTGTTCGGTCCTGTTGTCTCCAAAGGTGTAGTACGTCCGCCCGAGCAGCGTGTCCGGCAGATATTGCTGCCGGACAAAATGGCCCGGGAAATCGTGCGGATACTTGTAAAACTGGCCTGGCCGCGTGACATCCGCGCCGTCATAATGCTTGTTTTGCAGACAGCGCGGAATCGGACCTGCCAGCCCGGCGCGCACATCGGCAAGCGCGGCGTCAATACCTGAATAGGCCGAATTGGATTTCGGCGCGGTAGCCAGCAGCACGGCCGCCTGCGCCAATGGGATGCGCGCCTCCGGCAGACCGAGCTGCAAGGCCGAATCGACGCAGGCTTTCACGATTACCGCTGCCATCGGATAGGCCAGGCCGATATCCTCGCTGGCAATCACGAGCAGACGGCGGCACGGAGAAAGCAGGTCGCCGGCCTCCAAAAGCCGCGCTAGATAATGCAGAGCCGCATTCTCATCCGATCCGCGAATAGACTTTTGCAGCGCGGAAAGGATATCATAATGCTCATCCCCGTCACGGTCGTAGCGCATGGCGCTTTTCTGCGCCACCTGCCGCGCTTCCTCCAGTGTGACCGTCTGATTCGCACCAGCCGCGAGCGCAAGCAGTTCAACAGCATTAACCGCCTTGCGCACGTCGCCGCCGCACGCGGACGCAATATATTCGTACACGCCGTCCTCAACTTCAAGGCGGCGGCCCGCCGCCTCGCCGGCAGCCTCAAACGCACGCTGCACAGCGCGCTGCACAGCCTGAGGCTGCACCGGCTTGAATTCAAACACGGTGCTGCGCGACAGCACCGCGTTATATACATAAAAGTACGGGTTTTCCGTCGTCGAAGCAATCAGCGTGATCGAGCCGTTTTCAATAAATTCCAGAAGCGTCTGCTGCTGCTTTTTATTGAGATACTGGATCTCGTCGAGATATAAAATCACGCCGCCGATGCCGTCGATTGTATTCGTCTCGCCGACCACATCGCGGATATCGGATGTGGAGGCAGTTGTCCCGTTTAGCTTGCAGAGCTTCTTTCCAGCACGTTTGGCGATGATCGACGCGACAGTCGTCTTGCCAACGCCGGACGGGCCGTAAAAAATCAAATTCGGGATATTTCCCGACTCAACCATGCGGCGCAGCACCTTGTCCCGGCCGAGCAGATGCTCCTGCCCGACCACGTCGTCGAGCGTCTGCGGCCGGATGCGGTCCGCGAGCGGCGCTGCCATAAGATCACCTCGATTTTATTCGTACAGCGGATATTTTGCACAGAGCGCCTCAACACCCGCCCGGATCTGATCGGCCTTCGACTCGAAATCGGTCGCCGCCAGAAAGATAAATTCTGCGATCCGGTCCATGTCCTCCTCTACAAAGCCGCGGCTTGTGACGGCGGGCGTGCCGATACGCACGCCGCTTGTAACAAACGGACTCTGCGGATCGTCGGGGATCGCGTTCTTGTTGACGGTGATATACACCTCATCGAGCTTCTTTTCAAGCTCCTTGCCGGTGACGCCGAAATTGCGCAGATCAAGCAGCACAAGATGGTTGTCGCTGCCGCCTGAAACGAGCTTAAAGCCGCGCTGCGTCAACCCCTTTGCTAGCGCCTGGCAGTTTTGGATAATCTGATGCTGATACGCCTTGAAGGCCGGCTGCAGCGCCTCGCCCAGACAAACAGCCTTAGCGGCGATGATGTGCTCAAGCGGGCCGCCCTGCGTACCCGGGAAAATAGCCTTGTTAATCTTCGGAGCAAGCTCCTCCGTACACAAAATCATGCCGCCGCGCGGGCCGCGCAGCGTCTTGTGCGTGGTCGTCGTCACAACGTCCGCATACGGGACCGGATTTGGATGTTCGCCGGCAGCGACCAGGCCGGCGATGTGCGCCATATCGACCATGAAATATGCGCCAACTTCCTTTGCGATTGCGGACAGCTTCTCAAAGTCAATCACGCGCGGATACGCCGACGCGCCGGCAACCAGCAGCTTCGGCCTGCATTCGAGCGCGATCGAGCGCACTTTGTCATAATCGATCACCTGTGTGACAGAATCGACGCCGTAAGGAACAAATTTATAGTACTTACCGGACATATTGACCGGGGATCCGTGTGTCAGATGGCCGCCGTCGGCCAGACTCATGCCCAGAACGGTGTCGCCCGGCTCGAGCAGCGCAAAATAGACGGCCAGATTCGCCTGCGCGCCGGAATGCGGCTGCACGTTGGCGTGCGCCGCGCCGAACAATTTTTTGGCGCGCTCTATCGCGATATTCTCAACCTGATCGACAAATTCACAGCCGCCGTAATAGCGCTTGCCCGGATAGCCTTCCGCATATTTGTTGGTAAGCACGGAACCCATCGCTGCCAACACCGCCGGGCTGACGATATTTTCCGATGCGATCAGTTCAATATTTCTGCGCTGGCGCGCAAGCTCCCGCTGCATGGCCGCCCCGACCTCCGGGTCACTTTCCGATACGAATCCAATCGTATCAAGCATGTCATTGAACATAGTAACGATCCCTCCATTATCAAAATGACCATCCCCGCCGGCAGCGGGAACAGCGCCGGACGCTTTGCCCGCCGCATCCGCGGCAGCAGCCGTCCGAAAAGGTCTGCGGCTTTCCCATCCGATCTAAAAACCGCTTGCGTGTTTTCAGTATAGCATAGATTGAGCCTGTCACACAAGCACCTTGCAAAAAAGGCCGGTCTTTCTTTTTCCCGGCGGATATGTTAAACTGGCAGCAGTATCCCAACAAAGGAGAGATTGCCTTGTCCATGTTCAACCGGCCGACGCCGCCCACCTGGAGGATTTTACTCTATACGGCGCTTTCCATCGGCGTGCTTTTATTACTCGGGCGTCTTGCGCCGTATATCCTGGCTTAGGGGCTGTTTGAAAAAACAGCCGGCCTGAAAATGCATAAAGGGGCGCGGCATAAAATATGCCGCGCCCCTTTATATAAATTAGGAGAAAAAAATGAAAAGCAGATTTGTGTTTGTTTGAAAAGCCGGGACATCCAAAGCCCACGCCTTCAAAACATGAATCAGGCGGTTTTTTCGACGCCTGAGGACTCCTCCGCGGAGAAGCGTACCCGCGTTGTACGGGAGCTGCGGTATTTGCGGCTGGCCTTGCCGTATGCGATCATGCCGCTGACAAAGGCCACGCCCGCGCCAAGCAGAACCGAAGCAAACAGCTTCTCGGCAAATTTATTTACGAACAGGTAAACCGCGACATCGCGCAGCCAGCGAAGCATCCCAACGTCGCGCGAAATTTCGATCATACCGCCCGCGAGAAATGATAAAGCGATGAATGCGGCGGCAGCCACAATTACGCCTGTACGAAACGTATGATTTTCATTTTTTCTGTTCAGCATGGCTGTCGCCTCCTCAAAAAGTTACAATCTGTAACTTTTATAATAATTTCTACAAACAATTTTACGTTTTGTATTTTCCTTATCTATACTATACCACAGAAAATCAGAAAATCAAGAGGAAAGCGCGAAATTTATTAAAATTTTTTTCATATTTGTAACTGGTTTGTAATTAGTTTGTTTCTATTTTGTAATCTCTCAATTCAAGCAGCCTTCTTTTGTTACCATTCTGTCATGTTTCAACGCATTTTATGCCCGCAAAGGCAAAAAAAGAACCATCCGGACAAATCCGGCGCTGCCTTACCGCGGTTCTTGCCGATTTTTGACGCGGGTCTTGACGGTCCCGTCGATCTTTCCTACAATAAAAAACATCTCATGTCGCCGGACAGGCTGTTAAGCCGCCTGCATATTTTATTAAAGCGCCCATCTCAGGGCAATCAGCCAAAACGAGGTGTCACATGTCAGAAAATATACCGCTGCGAATCATTGCGCATATCCACAGCGATTTCCCCACCAAATTTGGTATCCCGCGTCAAAGCGGCCTGATTCATGAGCTGAAGGCAGCCGTTGTCTTTGAACCTGAATACCGCAATCCGGACGCGTTGAGAGGGCTGGAAGGATATACCCATATCTGGCTGATCTGGCAGTTTTCAGAAACCGCGCGTCAGGGATGGTCGCCCACCGTCCGGCCGCCGCGTCTTGGCGGGAACACGCGCATGGGCGTCTTTGCAAGCCGTTCCCCGTTTCGGCCAAATCCCGTCGGCCTTTCATCCGTGCGCCTTGAACGCATTGAGCTGCAAAGCCCCTTCGGTCCCATTCTTCATGTGGCGGGCGCTGATTTGATGGACAACACCCCCATCTATGATATCAAGCCGTATCTGCCCTATGTCGATTCCCATCCCGATGCCGCCGGCGGTTTTGCCCTGCAATCGCGCGAGGGCTTTCTGCAGGTAAACGTCCCGTCCGGGCTTTTGGAGCGCATCCCGCCCGATCGCCGCGACGCTCTGCTTGCCGTTCTGGCGCAGGATCCGCGTCCGGCCTATCAAAACACGCCCGACCGCGTTTATGGAATGGAATACGCCGGTTTTGAAATCCGGTTCACCGTAAGCGGGCATACGCTTACGGTTTGTGAAATCATTGCCGAATGATGAAAAACGGGCTGCCTGTTTTATGCAGGCAGCCCGTTTTTGTACCAAAAACGCATGCGCATTTTTGTGTATCAAACGCCGGGCAAAAGCGCCCTGAAAATCCGGCAACACTCAATACGTCGGATTTTCAACCTCGATCTTATCCACCTCGCGATAGGGAGCGAGAGTGGATATCATCTTGACCGGTGCGTCGTAGGCATTGCGGCAGTAATGGACTTCTTCCGGCTCAATGTGGATTAAATCGCCGGCGGAAAGCGTGTGGACAACCCCGTCGACGACAATATCGATCTTGCCTTCCAGGATAAAGAAATCCTCCTCCATCACATTATGATAATGGGCGCGGAAATCCTGACCAGGCATAAACTGCACGACCGCAAAATTCATCCGTGGGCCTTTCATCAGATACTTGGGACCGCTGTCCCCAAAACGGTACTCGCGGTCATTTTCATTGATAATAAACATGGTTGTCTCTCCTTTTTCTGTTTGTATTCTCAGGAACGTCCATCCAGCCGATACTTTGCACATGGAATACGGGATATTTCTTCCACGCCTGCGGATTCAGGACAGCCCCGGGGCAATCCACATATTTTTGGTCAGCTTGCGGTCGCACAGCTCCAACTGCGCGCGATAAACCTCCCGCCATGGTTCGTACATCTTCTCATAAATCTCATGATTGCCGGGGTCCGGCTGGAAGGTGCGGTCTATTTTAACGCAGCGGCGCGCCCCTTCGGTAATCGACGGGTAAATCCCCACGCCATAACCTGCAAGGATCGCGGCGCCGAGCGCGGTCGCTTCTTTGACGACCGGCGTCACCACGGGTTTGCCTGTCACATCCGCCAAAATCTGGCACCACAGCGGACTCTTTGAGGCCCCGCCGGCAAAGATCAGCCGGTCCGGTTCGCCGCCGACCGCATCTTTAACCAGTTGGATGTGGCCTTTCACCAGCATCGCCGTGTTTTCAAGAATTGCGCGGTAAAACGTATAGCGGTTGAATTTTTCCGGATCCAGTTCGAAGTTCGTAAACGTGGGGGAGGCATGTTTCCAGTTGATAAAATTCATCACATCGCTGAAACAGCACATCATGCCATAGCTGCCCGTGGGAATCTTGGCGGCCTGTTCGTCCATCAGCGCATAGGGGTCCCTGCCGGTCCTTTCCCCCTCCTGCTTCTCCAGCTGGCAGAAGCCGTCGCGAAACCACCGCATAACAAGACCGGGTTTAAAGGCCAGCGCTTCATACTGCCACAATCCTGGAACTGCATGGCAGTTGACGCGCACACGGGCATAAGGGTCGGTTCTGCCGCTTTCTGTATTAAACTCATACTGCCAGAAGCTTCCTCCGAACACCACGGCCTGCCCGGGGTCAGAGGCACCCACGCCGATTGTCCCAAGCTGGCAGTCGCCGCCGCCGACCACGACCGGCGTCCCTGGCGCAAGACCCGTCTGGAGCGCGCCGGACTCATTTACAACGCCCGCTACCGTTCCGCTCTCAAGCACCCGCGGGAAGATGTCGCCGCGCAGGCCGCATCTTTGGGCGATCGAAGGGTCCCAATTGCGGCTCTGCAAGTCGAACAGGCCTGTTGTGGAGCCGTTGCTCGGTTCCACGGCAAGCACGCCTGTAAGCTTATAGATCAGCCAGTCGTTGAACATCCCCACCACAGCGGTCTTTTCATAAATTTCCGGCATCTTGTCCTTGACCCACAGGATACGGGGAATCGCGTTGAGCGCGTAGCTCTGGCCGGACTGTTGGTACAGCTGCTTTTCCAGCTCCGGATTTGTACTGATCAGCCTGCCCACCTCGTCGGTGCTTCGCGCATCCACATTGGCGCAGGCCCATATCTCGTTTCCGTCCTGATCGTAAAGCAGGATTCCCTCTCGCATACATGTGGTGGAAACCGCAGCGATTTCGTCCGGGGCAACGCCTGTTTCATGCAGGACATCCCGGATGCACCCGCTGGCAAGCTCCCAGTTATGTACCCAGTCAAAATCCATGCTGCCGGGATAGCGCGGGTCCTCGCGGTGCGTCCACTCCTGCTGTGAACATCCTATCTGATTTCCGTCCAGATCAAAAACCACAGCGCGGACGCTGCCGGTCCCTGCATCTACCGCCATCAGGTATTTCGCCATTGTGGAACCAACTCCTTTTTTAAAATATTATCTTTCATAAATCAAACGGCGCCCGAAGGCATCACGGCGTCTCGGAGGTCTTCAACAGCATGGCGGCCGTTTCCTCGTCGGTAATCAGGATATCCAAATATTTGCCCCTGAGCGCCGCGTGGATGGCCTCCGCCTTGTGCCGTCCACCCGCTACGCCGATGACATTGTTCATCTTTTTCAGCTCCTCGAGCGGAGTGCTCAAAAGCCTGTTATCCAACCCGCTTTCAACCGGGTTTCCATCCTTATCGATAAAGTGGCTGAGCAGGTCGCCCACCGCGCCCTTCATCGTCAGCAGCAGAACATCCGCCTGTGTGAGAATGCTGTTTTTGATGATGGTGGCGTCTTCGCTCATACTGCCGATTCCCACCACCGTCATGGCCGCCTCCCTACTCATCTGTTGAATGCGCTGCACAGAGTCCTCCTTGCGGATCTCCTCCACCATTTCGGGATTGCTTAAAAAAAGTGGAGACGGGATCAGATGCAGCCTCGCGTTAAAAATACTGGACTGGGCATTGGGCAGGTAATGGTTCACCCCGCCTGTCAGCGCGACCACATTGATCGGTGTTTCCGCCCTGCGCGCCAAATGGTTCAGAACCCGACTCAAAGTATCACCGTATCCCATGTTGATGAAATAATTTTTGTCCAGCCGGTCGCTGATATAGATGGCGGCGGCCTGCGCAAGGCTCTCGTTGAGATCGCCGACTTGTCCGTTGACCGGGACGACCCACACGTCCTGAAGGCCGAAACGGGTAATCAGTTCCTTTTCCACCTGCATTCTCCGGTCGCTGTCCTGCCGGATATGGAAGCTGATGACGCCGTCCTGACGCGCCTTTTCCAAAAGCCGGATCACCCGTACCCTGCTGATCTTCAATAATTTCGATATATTCTGCTGGGTATAGTTTTCCATATAATAATACCAGGCCGCTTTAATCATCAAGGTTTCCTCATAGGAAAAATCGCCGTTCATATTGACCTCCCCTCGCCCACGTCAAACGAAGCGCCAAAAGCTTAACAAAAATTCGCTTCCGATAATTTTGTTCCACAAAAATAGTATAGCATTCTTAATTTTAGATGTCAATCCGAAGCCTATTCAAAGCACCTTTAGCAAAAATTTGTGATAACGCACAAATCCCAAAATTAATCCGCAAACAATGTACACAAAAAATTAAAAAAATAAAGAAATTTAGGATAAAATATTTTTATTATCTTTAAAATTTTTGTTAAAAATATTATGAAATTAAAAAATATATGAAAAAAGCACAGTTGACAACCCCACCAAAAAATATTATTCTTTAGATAAACAAAAGACATGGCTATTAACTTTTATGTATTCCTGAGGGGGTAATGATTTGACAAAGCCAACTTCACCTGACGGGGATAAACTGTTGTCGGTCCGAAACATCTACAAATCGTTTGCCTACAACGCCGTGCTCAAAGGAATCAGCATGGACTTGGACAGAGGCGAGGTCTTGGCTCTGATCGGCGGCAACGGCGCCGGCAAAAGCACCCTGATGAAAATTATCATGGGTATCTATTCGCACGACAGCGGTGAGATCGTGGTGGGCGGCAGGGAAATGACCGTGGGAAAGCCCTCGGAAGCGCTCGCCAACGGTGTATACATGGTGCCGCAGGAGCCTCTGCTTTTTCCCAATATGACCGTGGAGGAAAATATCCTGATTGGTTTCAACCGGCCGCAGCGGGAGCTGCACAAGGAGCTGGTGGAAACAATGGAGAGCATCGGCTGGAGGCTGGAGCTTGATCGAAAGGCCAGCACGCTTTCCATTGCGGAGCAGCAGCTTGTCGAATTGCTTCGGGGCCTGCTGCGTCACGCGCAGGTGCTCATTCTGGACGAACCCACCAGCGCGCTCACCTTTAAGGAGGTTGAAAGCCTTTTTGGCTGCGTGCAGGATCTCAAGAGCAAGGGTATCGGCATTATCTACATCACCCACCGTCTCAACGAGGTCTTTGAGATTGCGACCACCGTGGCGATCATGCGCGACGGCGTCGTAACCCTCTCCGGCCCCGTAAGCGACTTTACAAAAGACGACCTGGTTAAAGGACTGCTTCCTTTGGACATGGCGGTCCAAAAGGTCGACACAGGCAGCTCGGTTGATTACTCCAAGCCACCTGTGCTGGAGCTTTCGCATTTCAGTGGATATGGGTTTACCGATATCTCTCTGAAGGTCTATCCAGGCGAAATTCTCGGCGTGGCCGGGGTCGTCGGCGCCGGCCGCACCGAAATGGCGATGACCATTTTCGGCAAGGACAAGGTGCTGGGCGGCAAGGTGCTGTTGGACGGAAAGGATATCACCGGACTTAAAACCAAGGACGTTATGAAGGCGGGACTCAATTATGTCTCAGAGGACCGGCACGCCGATGGTCTGTTTAAAATAAGCTCTGTGGCTGAAAATACGACCAGCGCGATTCTGGGCAGCCTGCGGATGGGGCGTTTCTTTCTCAACCGCAAAGAGGAATACCGGGTGACGCAGCAATATGTGGACGATTTCCGTATCAAGGTCACCGGGCAGGATCAGCTTGTCGGAAGCCTTTCAGGCGGCAACCAGCAAAAAGTGGTCATCGGCCGAAGCCTTTCCAGCAATCCCAAACTGGTCATTTTGGATGAACCGACCCGCGGCATCGACGCCGCGGCCCGCGCGGATGTGTACAACATTATTCAGCAGTTGAGCAAAAAAGGCGTCTCTGTTCTGCTGATTTCCTCTGATATGGAAGAAATCATAGAATTGAGCGACCGGGCTGTCGCGATCTATCAGGGCCGGCTCAATGGAAAGTTTTCCAAAGAGGAGATTACACAGGATAACCTGACCAGCGCGTCCTTTGGTCTGTCCGGGAAGGAGGCAAATGTATGAATCTGCTGAAAAAGGCTTTAAAGGCGAGAGAGGCAACGAGCGCATTATTCCTGGTGGCTTTATTTGTGATTGTCAGCCTGCTCAATCCCTCGTTTGCTTCCTCGGAAAATATCGCCGCTGTGTTCAACTCCGCGGTGGTTTATATCCTGATCGCGGTTGGCATGGCCTTTGCGATCATCGTCGGTGAAATTGATGTTTCCGTGGGTTCCTGCCTTGGCTTTGTAGCCACAGTTGTGGGCAGCCTGCTGCGGGACGGCTGCAACTGGCCGCTCGCTTTCGCGGTGGGAATTCTGATCGGCGCTGCGGTGGGGCTGATCAACGGATGGGGCGTCGCAGTGATGGGAGTTCCATCCCTGATCTTTACTTTGGGCGTCAACGGTGTTCTGCGCGGCGCCATGTATATTTACTCAGGCGGCGCCTGGGTGGAAAATCTACCCAAAGCGTTTAAGGATTTTTCCTCGGCGACTTTGGCTGGACGGCTCACCGTCTATTTTTGCTGCGCTTTCCTGTTGGTCGTCGCTGTCCATCTGCTTTTGACGCGCACCAAAAAGGGGCGTTACTTCACCGCCGTAGGCGACAACGCCGGCGGCGCGACCCTTGTGGGTATTTCTCCCGTGCGTACCAAGGTGATCGCCTATGTCATCTGCGGCATCATGGCGGCGATTGCGGGAATTATCTTTTGCAGCCGCATCGGATTTGTTACGTCTACAAGTGGAAACGGATATGAGATGAAAGCCGTAGCGGCCTGTGTGCTGGGCGGCATCAGCCTGACCGGCGGCGTTGGCAGCGTGCTTGGCGCGGCAATCGGCGCGGTCATCATGAGTTCCATCAGCTATCTGCTGGTATTCATGGGATTTTCCTCAAATTATGACAATGCCATTACTGGCGTCATCCTGATTTCGATCGTTGTATTCGACGCGGTCATCCAGCATCGCGCCTCAGTCCGGAGCCGTCATCAGCGGCTGGCAGCCAGAACCGGCCTCAAGGAAGGAGGGCTTGCAGAATGAGCAAAATGAAAAGCGGTCATTCCAAAGGCCTTAAATCGTTGTTGCGTAACTGGAACTCCTTTCTGCTGCTGTTCCTTGTTTTGGAATTTGTCATTTTTGGCGCGGCCAATTCCAAGTTCCTGCGGATACCGCTGCTGCTCTCAAGCGTCAATGACTTCATCGCGATCTGTTTGATCAGCCTGTTTGTCACATTCGTTATGATTACCGGCGGCATCGATATTCAGGCGGGCGCGATCGTCGGCCTGACCTCGATCACCATCGGTGTGGCATGGCAGGACTTTGGCCTGAATATCTGGGCGGCTGTACTGGTGGCCATTGCCGCCGCGGCTCTCTGCGGCGCGCTTTCCGGCTTTTTCATCGCCTATTGCCGCGTACAGGCCATGGTGGTCACGTTGGGCGGTAGTTTCCTGTATGCCGGTGTGGCGCTGCTGATCTCGACGCTCAGCTCCACCGAGAGCTATCAGGGTATCAGCGGGTTCCCCGACAGCTTCAAGGCTTTAACTAAGTTCAAATTGTTTGGCGTAATCCCCTCGCAGCTTCTGATCTTCGCAGCCATGACATTGATCGCCTATCTGCTGCTTCATAAAAGCAAATATGGGCGCAAGGTGTTCCTGGTGGGTGTGAATCAGAACGCGGCGGAGTTTTCCGGTATCAATTCCAGACTTATCATTCTGTCCACATACGTACTCAGCGCCATCAGTGCGGCGGTAGCCGGTATCGTGCTGACTTCCTATCTCGGTACTGCAAAGAGCGATTTGGGCAGTACCCTGACCATGAACATCATCACCGCCTGCGTGCTGGGCGGCACGCTCTCCACCGGCGGTAAGGGCAGCGCCATCGGTACGGCTCTGGCCGCGCTCATCATCGGTATCCTCCGTTTCGGTCTGCCTCTGTGCTTCGGGGTGAGCACGCAATACCTGGACATTCCCATCGGGGTTCTGCTGATTGTCGTGGTCGTTGGACGCGCCATGGCGCAGCAGCCAAAGGTCATCAGCTTTATGGCCCGGTTAAAACAGAATTTTCCAGGCGTCAGGCAGGGAGCAAAGTGAGTTTGGGTAATTAGAGAAGCCGCATCCCCCTTCTTCTCTAATATATAAAATTCAGGAGGTAAGTAAACATGAAAAAGACCATAGCATTTCTTGCGGCTGTTTCGATGGTAATGTCTCTGGCTGCATGCGGCGGAAGCGCTCCGGCAGCGAATTCCGAGACGGCCGCCAGCCCGGCGGCCGATGCTGGAACCGCCAGTGCCGCCGCCCCGGAGGCAAGCAGCGCCGCGGGGGCAACCTCTGCCACTGAAGGCGCCGCTGTCTCGGTTGAGGGAAAGACCGTCGCGTTTATCCCGAAGCTGACCGGCAACGCTTTCTTTGAGGCCGCGAACGAAGGCGCGCAGAAGTATGCCGCCGACTGGGGAATCACGGTTGATTACACCGGCAGCGCCAATGCCGCAGTAGCGGATCAGGTGCAGGTCATCAACACCGCAGTTGCTTCCGGCGCTGATGCCATCTGCATCTCCACGGTCGACGCAGCCGGCGTTTCCGACGCCCTGAAGGCCGCTACTGAGGCCGGCGTTTCGGTCGTCACCTGGGACTCCGATGCACAGCCTGCCGACCGCACTCTGATGGTTTCTCAGGGTACCCCCGAGGTTCTGGGCCGTATGCTCATCGATATGGCCTGCGCGGGTCTGGAGAAACGTGGTATCGACCCGAAGAACGACGAGGTTACTTATTGCTGGCACTATTCCCAGGCGACTGTCACCGACCAGAACAGCTGGCAGGTAGCCGGCGAGGCAATCATTAAAGAAGAATATCCCAACTGGACCAACGTAGCCCCCGACAACTATTATTCCGAGCAGGACGCTGAGAAAGCGATTACCATCGGCGAGGCCGTTCTGGCTGCACATCCTGACATCGATGTCATCATCTGCAACGACTCCACAGCTCTGCCCGGACAGCTCCAGGCCGCCGAGAACAAGGGCTACAATCAGGACAACATCACCATCACCGGTTTTGCCAGCCCGAATGCGATCAAGGAATATTGCAGCAACGGCACCCTTTACAATTGGGGCCTGTGGGACTGCGGCGTTCAGGGCGCCATGGGCTGTTATCTGGCCGCTTACATGGCAGCGGGCAATACTGTTAAGGTTGGCGATGTGATCAGCATCCCCGGAATCGGCGACTGTGAAGTTCTCGCCAATGAAAGCATCGCGGAAGGCGCCGCCACCGCCGAGACGAACAACGGCGTCGTGCTCCTTCCTGAAACCAGCGTTTATACCGCTGAGAACATGAACGACTACAACTTCTGATTTTTCTTTCTCCACAAACAGGCGCGCGGAGCACCCCTTCGGGGCTGTGCTCCGCCCCTGTGAGGTTGTCGCGGGCGCGGCAGTCTCACAGGGGCGGAGCAAAAATGCTTTGCCGGGCGGATTTATTTATTTTGTCAAATTCATAAAATCTAAAGGAGGACATATATTATGGCAGATCTGGAAGGTGTAAAAGTCGCAAAAACATACCATACGGACATACCCTTTGCCAACCAAAACGGTTTTTACTTAAAGGGCTGCAACAGCTTGGATTGGGGCATGAAGCGCCATATGGCCAATATTTTCAATCCAAAGAGCGGCAACACCGTAATGTTCGCATTTGACCACGGATATTTTATGGGGAGCACGTCGGGCCTGGAGCGTCTGGACCTGCTTCTTCCCAAGCTGGCGCCCTATGTGGACTGCTTCATGGGCACACGCGGCGCAATCCGCACATGCGTCCCCCCCGAGCTGACCAATGCGATCGCTCTGCGCGTATCCTCCGGCTCCAGCATGCTTCAGGATGATCTGAGCTTTGAAACGGTAGCCGTGGACATCGAGGACGCTATCCGCATGAATTCCGATTGTATGGCCGTTCAGACCTTCATCGGGGCGGACGGCCAGCTCTCCAGCATCGATAATCTGAGCCAGGTCGTCAATGCCGGTATGCGCTACAGCATCCCCACGCTCGGCGTCTGCGCCGTGGGCAAAAACATGGAACGTACCGACCGCTTCTTCAAACTGGCAACACGCATCATCGCGGAGATGGGCGTCCAGATTGTCAAAACCTACAACTGTGAAAACTTTGAGGAAGTCGTGGCCGCATGTCCTGTCCCGATTGTGGTCGCGGGCGGCAAAAAGCTTTCGGAACCCGACGCGCTCAATCTCGCATACGATGTTATGCGCAAGGGCGCGCACGGCGTCGATATGGGCCGCAATATCTTCCAGAGCACACATCCTGTCGAAATGGCGCAGGCAGTCGGCAAAATTGTCCACGAGGGCTATACCGACAAACAGGCGTATGAGTTTTATCAGGATATGATCAACGGCTAAGAGGAAAATTATGGTGGACAGAGAAACTGGCTGCGGTTTTGTGCTGCCGGAATCATCTTTGTCCACCTTCTTTTTTTGTGAGGAGGGAATCTGCTTTGTTCCTGCGCGTACTGGAAATGGTACTCCCGGTCTTAATTTTGCTTCTGCTGGGCTGCTGGTGCCGCTTCAGGCAGATTTTTGATCATGGGGGCCTGATGGGTCTGAAATCTGTCATCAGCAATATCGCATTGCCGGTTGTGCTGTTCAACGCTTTTTTTACAGCGAAATACAGTTTGACCGTCGCCATGCTGTTTGTAGCGGTGTATATTGGTTTCTGCCTGACGATGGCCGCGGGCTTCGGACTGCGCCGGCTTGCCGCGCCATATGGAAAATTTATGCCCTTTCTGTTGTCCGGCGCCGAGGGCGGTATGTTGGGATACGCCCTTTACGGGCTGCTGACCGGCGAACAGTCCGGTTTTGCGGCCGTAGATCTTGGACAGACCGTCTTTGCCTATACCGCTTTTCTGGCGGTGTTGAAATCGACCGACGGCCAGACATTGTCCGCAAGGATGATGCTGCGCAACATGGTTACGAACCGATGCTTTGTGGGAATGCTGCTGGGTATCATCCTTGGGGTGGCCGGTTTGGGAACCTTTGTCGCTGGCAGTCCGGTCAGCGGTATTGTCTTTGGAAGTATCAGTGCAATCACTGCGCCTACCAGCGCGTTGGTGCTCCTTGTGGTGGGATATGAGCTGAATCTGAAAAAGAGCCTTTTGAAGCCGGTGGCGATCACTGTACTCAGCCGTCTGATTTTGATGGGAATTCTTCTTGTAATGATCAGCATGCTGATCTTCAGCATTGTTCCCTATGACAAAAACCTGCATCTGGCCTTAATGGTGCTTTACGCTTTGCCTGCCCCTTTCATCATTCCCCTGTTTTCGGATGTTGGAAAGGATGGCGAATATATCTCCACCACGCTCTCTCTGCATACCTTGTGCACGATGCTGCTGTTTGTGGCAATCGCAGCCTATGCGGTTGCCTGACGGCGCATACTGAAAAAAGGACTTGGAACCTGTCGGTTCCAAGTCCTTTTTTGCTCATATCAACCATTTTTCCGGGCCGACAGCGCCGCCATCATAGCCAGCGCAAAAAGTATTTGGAATGCCGGATACAGCGCCATGCCTCCAAAGTCGGCAACCCACCCAAACGCAATCGGTATCAGCAGTGTGGCAATTTGCGAACCCCTTCAGCATATCGGCATTTTGGGGCATCAGACTTGTACAGAGAAGACCAAAGCGTCTCCCTTGAAGCCTCCTTTTCGTTTCACCTTATCGGCCCGCAAACGATCGGCACAGAGCCGGATAGACAATCAGCGCCAACATGCCTCCGATCATTGCAGTCACAAACTGCGGCCAAGAGAACATCACTGACAACATCTGTACTTGCTTTGGCGGGATATCCGGCAATATTCCCAGGAGCGTGGGAACCGTCAGCCACAATACTGCACACTTTACTGCCGCGCCGAGCACAACGCCTGCGGCACGTATTCCTATACCATTGAACCTCGTAAAAAAGAACCAAGCCGCTGCCGCGATCACAGCATTGCCTAATGCAATCGCAGGCACAATGAAAGGTACCGGCGTCATGCCAAGCAAAGCCGCCAGAATCGAGGAAATCACACCGCACGTTACACCCGACCAGACGCCTGCGCTTGCCGCCGCCAGAATCAGTACAAGATTGACCAGGGACCCGGTTATCAGTTGATTAAGGCTGAAAGGTCCAGCAATTACCGCCCCAGCAGGTAATAATTTACCGATCATCTGGGCCAACAGTACCAGCGCAGTACATAAGGCTGTACGGGTAATCCATTTAATTTTATAATCTGTTTTTGCCATGGCGGCACCTCCAAATTCCGATTACAATTATACCTCATCGGTGTAATTTGTCAAGGGTTGGCTCCCATGACAGAAGCGATCGTAAAATATACAATATCAAGAAAAAGCGGTTTTGTTTTAAAAAACCGCTTTTTCTTGATTCATGAGGCTGCCGACCGGATTTAAAACGGCTGTCCCAGATTCATCTGGTATCCGGGTATAGCCCAGCCGCTCTAAAGCAGCGAGCGCCCGAGCTACGTGGTTGACACCCAATACCAGCTTCCTTTGCGGACCCATTCCCAAAGTATCCTCCAGACACACCGGAACAGGCGTTTCTTCTGCTATGGGCCGGGTCAACTTCAGGAGCTGAAACTGATGAACCATTTTTACTGCTTGACGGCACAGGTCCGTAACCTGGTCAAATCTGTTCTGCTCTACCAGATGCCCCGGACAAATCCAGCTTCCACCGCAAGCCAGCACATTGGGCAAGCGCAGATATTGCGCCAGATTTTCCAGACGAATCCCTCCCGTCGGCATAAAACGCACGCCCTGATACGGAGACGCCAGAGCTCGCAGCATAGACGCTCCACCTGACGGCTCTGCAGGGAAAAACTTGACCTCAGTCAGGCCAAGCTCCAGAGCGGCTTCCAGCTCGGTAGGGGTGGAAATGCCGGGAAAGACGGGAATCTCCCGCTCCTGGCACCATGTTACTACCGACCGATTCAAGCCGGGACTCACAATAAACCGCGCACCGGCATCTACGACTTTTCTCGCCATGTCCACGCTGTGTACAGTCCCCGGCGCCCACCAGAACGTCCGGTACCTGGTACGCCGCTTGACGAATGGCTTCCAGAGCGGTGTTTGTTCGCAATGTGATCTCCATGCTGTTCAGGCCCCCTGCCCGGATCGCCCGGGCCAGAGCAGCACCTTTCTCCGCCTGCTTCAAGACAACAACAGGGACCAGGCCGCTCTCAAAGAAGGCCTGCGTTACTAAATTAGGCACTTTGCCGCCTCCAGTCCTTTTGGCCGGCCATAAACGCATCCAGCTCCCCCCGGCTGAGCAGGCCATCGTTGTCCCCACAGCTCATAACCTGGATCGCGCCCACCGCACACCCGCGCCGGACCGCCTGGCTGAACGTCTGCCCCTCTCTCAGCGCGGAGAGCACGCCTGCCGCGAAGCCGTCACCCGCGCCCACGGTGTCCACTACGCGTTCAACCCGGAATCCGTCCACATATCCGGACGCTCCATCTTCGCAGGCGTAATAAGCGCCTCTTGTTCCGAGTTTGACCACCACGGCCTTTGTACCACGGCTGATGTAGTGCGCAGCAATTTTCTCCGGGGCTTCCGCGCCGATCAGGAGCGACGCCTCCTTAATTCCAGACAGAAAGAGGTCTGACCGGTAGGCGATCGAGTTGAGGTACGCCGCCATCTCCGCCTGAGACGGCCACAGTTAGGGCCGAAGGTTTGGATCGAAAGAAAAGAAACACCCGGCTTTTCTGGATTTCTCGTTCAGTACCTCGGAGGCAGCGCGAGCAGATGCGGAAAGGGCAGGGGTGATGCCTGTGAGATGGATCATATCAAACTTGGAAAAATCCAGCGTCTCCACATCCTCCGCCGCCAGGGTGGACGCCGCACTGTTTCTGCGGAAATAACAGATCGTGGGAGCTCCCGTTGTGACCTTGGATTTGAACATGAACCCGGTCATGTGAGTGTCGGAGCAAAGGATCTCATCCGTAGAGATCCCAAATATCTTTATTATATTTTATTTTTTATTTATCGGTTTCATATTGAAAAATACTGAAATTGTAAGATATATACCCATTCTGAAGGCTCCCATACAAAATTCAATGAACTGCTGGCATACCTCTAAGTGGAAGAATACATTGGAGATGATCCATGAAGCACAACAACAGGGCAAGCTTTTGGGTGATGCACGGCGTGAACCTGCTGTGCATGGCGATGAAGGGCGGAGTGGGGTACACGACATGTTCAAACAAAATAAAACCGCCCTTTTCAAACGAAAAGAACGGTTATTGTGGAGCTGCTAACCAGATTTGAACTGGTGACCTCGTCCTTACCAAGGACGCGCTCTACCACCTGAGCCATAGCAGCATATACAGACATCCGTCTGTAGGAAAAATTGGCAGGGGCAGAAGGATTCGAACCCTCGGCACGTGGTTTTGGAGACCACTGCTCTACCAGCTGAGCTATACCCCTATTTTGCCCACGTAAAGTATTTACATACTATAAAAATCCCTGTGGTGGGCCATCAGGGACTCGAACCCCGGACCAACCGGTTATGAGCCGGTGGCTCTGACCAACTGAGCTAATGGCCCGAAATAAGAAACATGCCGCCGCCTATGCGGCGGCATGTTTGGCTCCCCAAGTTGGACTCGAACCAACGACCCTGCGGTTAACAGCCGCATGCTCTACCGGCTGAGCTATTGAGGAATATAAAAGAAGATGGATGCCGCAGTATGATAACCATACTGCGGCAAGTGCTGGCAAAGACCTATCTTTCCAGGCAGTCACCCGCCAAGTATTGTCGGCACAACTGAGCTTAACTTCTGTGTTCGGGATGGGAACAGGTGGGACCTCAGCGTAATAAATACCAGCTATTGAAACGACATATTTCACCGACGGAAGTTTCCTCCCGTATCGCCTGCCGCAAGGCTCTGTATATCATCCTCCGCCCATAGGCGGTCATGACCTCTGGTGACCCGTGCGGGAATCGAACCCGCGTTACCGGCGTGAGAGGCCGGTGTCTTAACCGCTTGACCAACGGGCCGTCTCCTGCGTCCCCTCAAAAGGTTCCCCTTCCTCCGGTCCGCTCTTTCCAACCTCTCCCGGCCGGAACCTCTATCGCGAGTGCCCCAAGGCACAGCATCTTCTGGTGCGCCATCAGGGACTCGAACCCGGGACCCGCTGATTAAGAGTCAGCTGCTCTACCAACTGAGCTAATGGCGCATGTCTTTCCACGCACCCTCAAAATCGAACAATGAAACTTCCCTGCTTTCGAAAACCAACCTTCGCCTGGTCAAGCCCTCGACCGATTAGTACCGCCTTGCTGCACGCCTCACGACGCTTCCACATGCGGCCTATCAACCTTGTAGTCTTCAAGGGGTCTTACCTGATTACTCAGTGGCATATCTTATCTTGAGGTCGGCTTCACGCTTAGATGCCTTCAGCGTTTATCCGATCCGTACTTAGCTGCCCAGCTGTGCCGTTGGCACGACAACTGGTGCACCAGAGGTACGTCCATCCCGGTCCTCTCGTACTAGGGACAGCTCCTCTCAAATATCCTGCGCCCACGACAGATAGGGACCGAACTGTCTCACGACGTTCTGAACCCAGCTCGCGTACCGCTTTAATTGGCGAACAGCCAAACCCTTGGGACCGAATTCAGCCCCAGGATGCGATGAGCCGACATCGAGGTGCCAAACCTCCCCGACGATGTGGACTCTTGGGGGAGATCAGCCTGTTATCCCCAGGGTAGCTTTTATCCGTTGAGCGATGGCATTTCCACTCACATACCACCGGATCACTAACTCCAACTTTCGTTACTGCTCGAACTGTCGCTCTCGCAGTTAGGCTGGCTTGTGCGTTTACACTCTCTGGCATGGTTTCCGTCCATGCTGAGCCAACCTTTGAGCGCCTCCGTTACCTTTTTGGAGGCGACCGCCCCAGTCAAACTGCCCGCCTAACACTGTCCCCCGACCGGATTCACGGCCGCAGGTTAGAATTTCAGCACCTCAAGAGTGGTATCCCAACGGCGGCTCCAGCAACACTGGCGTGCTGCCTTCTCTGCCTCCCACCTATCCTGTACATGAAATACCGAAATCCAATATTAAGCTGCAGTAAAGCTCCATGGGGTCTTTCCGTCTTGTCGCGGGTAACCGGCATCTTCACCGGTACTACAATTTCGCCGGGCGGGCTGTTGAGACAGTGTCCAGATCGTTACACCATTCGTGCGGGTCAGAACTTACCTGACAAGGAATTTCGCTACCTTAGGACCGTTATAGTTACGGCCGCCGTTTACCGGGGCTTCAATTCAGAGCTCTCACTCCTCCTCTTAACCTTCCGGCACCGGGCAGGTGTCACCCCATATACGTCATCTTTCGATTTAGCATAGAGCTGTGTTTTTGCTAAACAGTCGCCTGGACCTATTCTCTGCGGCTCCCTTTCAGGAGCACCCCTTTTCCCTAAGTTACGGGGTCAACTTGCCGAGTTCCTTAACAACCCTTCTCCCGTTGGCCTTAGAATTCTCTTCCTGTCTACCTGTGTCGGTTTGCGGTACGGGTGCCTCAGATATCCACAGAGCTTTTCTCGCCTGCCGCCAAGTATGCTTCCCTACTATATTTCAGTCCCTTTCGCCCGGGGCTACCAACGCCCGGGTCATACCCTTTGACAGTGTCCCTCTGCTTAAATCCTCCGGCAGCTACGGAATCTCTACCGTATGTGCATCGGCTACGCCTTCCGGCCTCACCTTAGCTCCCGGCTTACCCGGAGCGGACGAACCTTCCTCCGGAAACCTTAGACTTTCGGCCAATATGATTCTCACATATTTCTCGCTACTCATTCCGGCATTCTCACTCGTATACAGTCCACATGCGCTTTCGCTCATACTTCACCCCGTATACGACGCTCCCCTACCATTTCATTCACTGACCAATACTTTCTCTCTCGTTTGCTTTTGGGAATTTAGCTGCCTTCGGCAGCAAATCTTTCCCTCCTGCCTGACAAAAAGCATTGTTCAGTGAATGAAATCCCAAGCTTCGGTTACACGTTTAGCCCCGTTGAATTTTCGGCGCAGAGTCACTCGACCAGTGAGCTATTACGCACTCTTTTAATGAGTGGCTGCTTCTAAGCCAACATCCTGGTTGTCTGTGCAACTCCACATCCTTTTCCACTTAACGTGTATTTGGGACCTTAGCTGTGGGTCTGGGCTTTTTCCCTCTCGACCACGAGACTTATCTCACGTAGTCTGACTGCTGTACATCAATTATCCGGCATTCAGAGTTTGATAGGGTTCAGTAACCTCTCGGCCCCTAGCCCATTCAGTGCTTTACCTCCGGTAATCTAATACAACGCTAGCCCTAAAGCTATTTCGGGGAGAACCAGCTATCTCCGGGTTCGATTGGAATTTCTCCGCTATCCACACCTCATCCGCCGCCTTTTCAACGGAGGTCGGTTCGGTCCTCCATGGGATTTTACTCCCACTTCAACCTGGACATGGATAGGTCACCCGGTTTCGGGCCCTATGCATGCAACTTCACGCCCTATTCAGACTCGGTTTCCCTTCGGCTCCACGCCTTAAGCGCTTAACCTTGCTGCATACATACGCTCGCCGGACCATTCTACAAAAGGTACCATATCACACTTTGACGTGCTCTATGTGCTTGTAGGCTCAGGGTTTCAGGTGCTGTTTCACTCCCCTCCCGGGGTGCTTTTCACCTTTCCTTCACAGTACTATTCTCTATCGGTCACTGGGGAGTATTTAGGCTTGGAGGGTGGTCCCCCCGGCTTCCCACGGGGTTTCACGTGTCCCGCGGTACTCTGGATCCTGCCGGCTGTCTCTGTCTTTCGCTTACGCGACTCTCACGCTCTCCGGTCTGCCTTCCCATACAGTTCAGCTAGACTTCAACATACCTTATGCAGTCCGCAACCCCGCACACATTGCTGCATGCGGTTTGGCCTCTTCCGCTTTCGCTCGCCACTACTTACGGAATCTCGGTTGATTTCTCTTCCTCGCCCTACTTAGATGTTTCAGTTCAGGCGGTTCCCCTGACATACCTATGGATTCAGTATGCCATGACGGATCGTTACATCCGCCGGATTGCTCCATTCAGATATCCACGGATCAAGGCTTATTTGCAGCTCCCCGTGGCTTTTCGCAGCTTATCACGTCTTTCGTCGGCTCCCAGTGCCAAGGCATTCACCCTGTGCCCTTTGTAGCTTGACCATGCTTGAATCTTGGTTCTCTTTCGGCTTTATTGCAGTGCTTATACCCTTGTTTCATGATATTTGCATTACATAAAACTTTGTTGCAGATTTGTTTCATTGTTCAATTTTCAAGGTGCGTTACCAAAGCCTTCCGGCTTTGTTGGTGGAGATGAGGAGGATCGAACTCCTGACCCCCTGCGTGCAAGGCAGGTGCTCTCCCAGCTGAGCTACACCCCCATATTGACGCATGAAGACTTCCTTTCCCCTTTCGGGGTCCAGCGCCTTCAAAAATGAACAACGAGCTTTCCTGTCCCTGTCTGACCAGAGTCCGCCGGCTCTCCGCCGGCTTCGCTCCTTAGAAAGGAGGTGATCCAGCCGCACCTTCCGATACGGCTACCTTGTTACGACTTCACCCCAGTCATCAATCCCACCTTCGACAGCGCCCCCCTTGCGGTTAGGCTACTGGCTTCGGGTGTTACCGACTCCCATGGTGTGACGGGCGGTGTGTACAAGGCCCGGGAACGTATTCACCGCGGCATGCTGATCCGCGATTACTAGCAATTCCGACTTCATGCAGGCGGGTTGCAGCCTGCAATCTGAACTGAGACACTTTTTCGGGATTCGCTTCACCTCGCGGTGTCGCCGCCCTCTGTTTTAGTGCCATTGTAGTACGTGTGTAGCCCAGGTCATAAGGGGCATGATGATTTGACGTCATCCCCACCTTCCTCCGTTTTGTCAACGGCAGTCTCATTAGAGTGCTCTTGCGTAGCAACTAATAATAAGGGTTGCGCTCGTTGCGGGACTTAACCCAACATCTCACGACACGAGCTGACGACAACCATGCACCACCTGTCTGGATGCCCCGAAGGGCTTCACCTATCTCTAGGCTATGCATCCGATGTCAAGACCTGGTAAGGTTCTTCGCGTTGCTTCGAATTAAACCACATACTCCACTGCTTGTGCGGGCCCCCGTCAATTCCTTTGAGTTTCAACCTTGCGGCCGTACTCCCCAGGTGGATTACTTATTGTGTTAACTGCGGCACGGAAGGGGTCAGTCCCCCCACACCTAGTAATCATCGTTTACGGCGTGGACTACCAGGGTATCTAATCCTGTTTGCTCCCCACGCTTTCGAGCCTCAGCGTCAGTTAAAGCCCAGCAGGCCGCCTTCGCCACTGGTGTTCCTCCTAATATCTACGCATTTCACCGCTACACTAGGAATTCCGCCTGCCTCTACTTCACTCAAGAACGGCAGTTTAGAACGCAGCCACCGGTTGAGCCGATGGATTTAACATTCTACTTGCCATCCCGCCTACGCTCCCTTTACACCCAGTAATTCCGGACAACGCTTGCTCCCTACGTATTACCGCGGCTGCTGGCACGTAGTTAGCCGGAGCTTCCTCTTTGGGTACCGTCATTTTCTTCCCCAAAGACAGAGGTTTACAATCCGAAGACCGTCTTCCCTCACGCGGCGTCGCTGCATCAGGCTTTCGCCCATTGTGCAATATCCCCCACTGCTGCCTCCCGTAGGAGTCTGGGCCGTGTCTCAGTCCCAATGTGGCCGTTCAACCTCTCAGTCCGGCTACCGATCGTCGCTTTGGTGGGCCGTTACCCCGCCAACTGGCTAATCGGACGCGAGCCCATCTTTCAGCGGATTGCTCCTTTGGTTGCAGGGGCATGTGCCCCCGCAACATCATGCGGTATTAGCAGCCGTTTCCGGCTGTTATCCCCCTCTGAAAGGCAGGTTGCTCACGTGTTACTCACCCGTCCGCCACTAAGCTTACATTCGTCCATCCGAAAACTTCAAAACGTAAGCTCCGTTCGACTTGCATGTGTTAGGCGCGCCGCCAGCGTTCGTCCTGAGCCAGGATCAAACTCTTTGATAATGGTATTAAAAACTCTTGCGAGCTTCCAATCTTTAATCAAAGACGATCCAGCTTCGTTTCCTTTGCTGGTTTCGCTTGTACGTCCGTCTCTCGACGGATGCACTCAATTTCGTTTCCAGGGTCCTTAGCTTCCCCTTCCGGACTTCCTCAAGCCCTTCCGGTTTCACTTCGGTTCTTTCCTTCTCGTTGTTCATTTTTCAAGGTGCTGTGCGCTGTCGTTTGATCGGCGTTTGTGTCGTTCGCACGAGGCAGCTTTTGTATAATACCACACACATTATTTTTTGTCAACACTTTTTTCAAACTTTTTTCCGAAAAATTTCCTCGGCTTGATTTCGCCCCTTTAATGGGATATCATGAAGCTATCAGAGAACAAATGAAGGTGATAGAATATGCCGATCAAAATCCCCGACAGCCTGCCAGCCTCGCGTATCTTAGAGCAGGAAAACATCTTTGTAATGACCGAGCATCGCGCGCTGCATCAGGATATTCGCCCGTTAAAAATTGCGATTCTCAATCTGATGCCCAAGAAAATTGAAACGGAAACGCAGCTGTTGCGCCTGCTTGGCAACTCTCCCATACAGGTGGACATCGAGTTGGTACAGGTCAAATCGCATACCTCTAAAAACACGCCGTCCGAGCATCTTTTTAAATTTTATAAAACATTCGACGATATCCGCGACCAGCGTTTTGACGGTCTGATTATCACAGGCGCGCCGGTCGAGCAGATGGCCTTTGAGCAGGTTGAGTATTGGGACGAACTTTGCGGCATCATGGAGTGGAGCAAAACAAATGTCTTTTCCACCCTTCACATTTGTTGGGGCGCGCAGGCCGCTTTGTACTACCATTATGGGATTCACAAATATCCGCTCGATGAGAAGCTGTTTGGTATTTTCCAGCACCGGCTGGTCGTTGAGAATCATCCGATCACCCGCGGATTCGACGAACTGTTCTTTGTCCCCCATTCGCGGCACACCACCGTTTCCCGGCGTGAGATTGAGCGGTGCCCTGAGCTTGAGATTCTTGCGGTTTCAAAAGAAGCAGGTGTCTACATGGCTGGACGGCGCGACGGGCGGCAGTTTTTCATCACCGGCCATGCGGAATATGACCGCGGCACGCTTGCCGATGAATATTTCCGCGATCTGCAAAGAGGCCTTCCGATCCATATCCCGGAGCACTATTTCCCCAATAACGACCCGGCGCAGACGCCTCCGCATATCTGGCGCGGCCATGCGAATCTCTTATACTGCAATTGGCTCAACTATTATGTCTATCAGACCACGCCGTATGAGTTTACGGAAGGCGTGGATGAACCGTCCTAAACAGGAGCGCGGACCTGATCCAAAAAGACCGGGTCCGCGCTCCTGTTATAAAGCCTTTCTGCCGATATATACAAGCTGTGTACACCGCTGTATACCGGTCTGAGCGCAGCGCGTCTGGATGGATTTCGCCTCGCTTAAAAGCGTCTCGTATTCGGGCCTTCCGCACGCGTGCTTTTCCACGGCGCGGACGAGCTTTTCGTTTTTCTCCGCCAGCTTCGCGTCCATTTTGGACTCCTCCAAAAGCTCGGTGGTTTTCACATCAGTCAACGGCAGCCGGCTTAGAATTTTTATAATCTCATCCTTTCGCCAGGTGGGGCGCTGAAATCCGCCTGAGAGCATATCCAGCTTCGCTTCGAAGCAATGCTGCAGAAAATGCGTCTGCTGCGCCTCGTTCTGTCCATCGGAAAACATCTCGTTGACTAAAAAAACGCCGCCGGGACGCAGAACCCGGAACATTTCGTCCAGCACAGCGTTGTAGTTCTCAATATGATGCAGGGTATTGGAGATTGCCGCCAGTTCAAATGTATTGTCTGAAAAATCCATATGGGCGCCATCCCCCAGGACAAACCCCACACCCTTTCCTGCGTTTTTCTCCTTCGCCTCCTCCACCGTTTTTTCATCGCAATCCAGACCGATGACACGCGATCCCGCCGGCATGGCCTCCGCCAGCGTAAACGCAAACTCCCCATACCGCGTCCCCACGTCCAAAGCCATCCCCGGCCTTAGACCGGGCAGGAATTCTTTCAAATGCAGCATTACCGATCTTCCTTTCACGTTGTAAAAGCCCGTTTAAAATCCCGGCGCGGATTTTAAACAGGCGTCCAAGGCCGCCTCCGCTCGCCGGAGGCGGCCTTTTTAATTTTGTAGAATCAATTTTATTTAAGCGTCTACCAACACAATTCCCAAGCGTTTTGCGGCCGCCTGCGCTTCCGGCAGGGACGGATCGGCGCCGCGCAGAACAAGCCGCCCGCCGCCGCGATTGAGCGTATCCACCATATAGCTGCCCTGATCTGTGGTGATGGTGATTTTCTGAATGGCGTGCTCTGTCCCCTCGACAATCTCCACCTCAATGCCCGCGTCCTTAACCATCTGGACCGACTTGTTATACATCTCGTAATCCGAGGTGGACGCGCCGAACACGGCGCCCATCAGAACGCCGGGGATATTGATGGAGCGGCGCGCAAACAATTCAGGATACAGTTCAACACGCACCTTTTTAATCTTGCCCTTGACAAGCTCATGACAGATGCGCGCAGCATTCGTCGGGCTGCCCACAGCCTGGCTGCTGCCGCCGACAACGGCGTCTCCCAGGGTATGCAGGATATTTTCCGTGCCCTGCGCCAGTTTTTTGGCCTTGGCTTTGGCTTTGGCAAGCGTCTCCTCAATCTTTTTAGCCTCAGCGTCCTTAACCTGCTGACTTACCAGGGACTCCACAGCGGGTTTGCGCTTAAAGAACGGCTCCATATACTCCACAACGATGGGCACAAGGGAATGTCCGGACTCGATATGAACCTCGGCCGCCATAGCCAGCATGACGTCAAACGGCACATTGACCGTCATATCCACCTTCATGCACAAACGTCCCGCATACATCCCCATCAGGATCGCCCCGCCCACATGCGTGGTACACAGCGCGGGCACCAGAACGCGCGGCGTGCAGGGTACGCCGATGGTAGGCGACAGCGCCAGCACCATAGCCTTTTCCATCTGTTCTGGCGTGCCGCCGCCGATGGAGACGGTCGCCGCGGCAATACAGGCGGAGCCTGCGCCGTAGCCCTCCATGTTGCAGCCGGTCGTGACCTTGCCGACCCGGAAGATGCTGCCGATCTTAATCATCAGCGCAGCCGTCTCCGCAATAGTTTTTTCATCGTATCCATGCGTCATCATCGCCTTGATAAAGCCGGAATACGGACAGGAATCGCCTGTACCGGCGCAGGGGCGCAGGCCGATACAGTGGTTGCCCACCTGTGCGCCCAGCGTATACAGGAGGGCGTCATCCAAAAAGGGGTCCGAGAAGCACTTGGGACCCTCCTGCGCGGCAAGCTGCGAGGCTACCGTACCAAGCAGGATGCTCTCGCCGTCCTTGACGCCGATTTCCACAGCCTTAAGGTTGTGGGCGTATTCGTTCATAATGCCGGTGAGAATCTCCTCACGGGAAAGGCCCGTGCGCAGCTCTGTCTCAATAAGAACCACATCTGTCACGCGGGCGCCGAACTGCTTGGCGACGTCGATCATCTCGCTGACGGTAAGCGGCAGCTTCTCCTGAATCACAGCTCTGATATCGCTCATTGGATATCCCTCCTTTTTGCTCCTGTACGGATCACTTGACCACGCGGCCAGTGGCATAATTGGCTTCGATCTCGCGAATTTCGGGCAGGCCCACAATCTCATTGAACTGAGCGAAGGGAATCATTGTGTCAATCAGCGTTTGTGTCGTATCGTCGCGGCGCATCCCCTCCCAGAGATCCACCATGGCTTTGGTGGTCACATAGACGGAGGCGGTCGGATAGATAATCAGGTTATAGCCAAATTCAGAAAGCTGTGCGTTTTTAAACATGGGCGTGCGGCCGCCTTCCACCATATTGGCCAGCGTCAGGACGCCCGGAAGCTCCTCGTTGATACGGCGCATTTCAGCCTCGGATTCAGGCGACTCAACAAAGATAATATCCGCGCCAGCTTCCTTGTAGGCATGCGCGCGCTCCATGGCCGCGTCGATGCCGTGCACGGTGCGCGCGTCGGTGCGGGCCATAATCATGAAGTTGGGATCGATGCGCGCGTCCACAGCGGCGTGAATCTTGCCGACCATCTCCTCCATAGGGATAACCTCGCGGCCGATCATATGGCCGCACTTCTTGGGCATCACCTGATCCTCAAGCTGGATCACAGCCACGCCCGCCTTTTCATACTCGCGAACGGTGCGCATGACATTGACGGCGTTTCCAAATCCGGTGTCCGCGTCCGCGATCACCGGCACGCCGCAGCATTCCACCAGGTTGGCCGCACGGGCGACCATCTCGCTCATCGTCATAAGCCCCACGTCGGGCTTGCCCAGATGGCTGGCTGACTGGCCGTAACCGGTCATGTACACGGCGTCAAAGCCGAGCTTTCCGATGATCTTGCCTGTGAGCATGTCGTGCGCGCCGGGGGCGACCACTGTTTTTTTGCTGGCAAAAAGTTCGCGCATCTTCTTAGGTCCGTTCATATTCCAATCACTCCATTTTTTCATATGTTGGGCGGCCGGCAGACACATCGGGACCGAAATAAACCACATGTCCGCCTGCGACTTTGCCGGCCCGCCCGAATTCATCCGGGGCGTTTCATGCCCCGCCGCACTAGGGGCTGTTTGAAAAATCGGAAATACCGTCTTTTTCTACAAACAGCGGTGAATCCAGCGTTAAAAAGCCTCAGAATCCGAAAGGATTCCTGTGTTTTTTGCCTTGTATTCTCCTGCTGTCTGCGAAAAATCCGGCAATTCCCCTATTTTCAAATAAGCCCTAACTTCCCGTATATTCCTTGAGAAAACTGAACGCGGCATCTGGATAGTATTTGCCGAGCACGCCCATGGCGTACAGAATATAGTCGCGGTCCTGCACAATCCGCGGCTTCTCCTGCGGCAACAGAGAGATACCCGGATCTTCAAAGCAGCGCAGCACCATTTCCTCGGCCGCCTGTTTGTCCGAATGAACAAAGATGCCGCCCACACACAGTACGCGCTCCACGCGGCGCAGATCACGTCCAATGGCAGTACCCGCCATAATCCCCATGACCGGATCGGCCGTATCAGCATAATGGCCCGCATGACGCCGCAGGGCCGTATTGATGGCGCAGGTGGCCATCGCGCGCTCCAGGGATTTTTCCCGCTCGTCGGCCGGGATATAATCGGGGTGGTCCTCCAGATGCTGGGCAAATCGAAGCACCTCGTCGGGCGTGACGCCGTAATCGCCGTCCATAGCCCTGATCACCGCATTGGGACCGACAGCCTCCGGGATGCCGGTCGCCGACACGCGCAGCCCCAGATTCCCCTCCACGGTGCGGTAGGAAAACTGCTTTTCATTGTTGATGATCAGTCCGCGTTCCTCGATGGAGAGCTTCTCAAGCTCCGGCAGGGCGGAGTGGATATCCGTGGTCGCGCCTCCGATATCTACCAGGATCAGCGAGCCGGCACCCTCCTGCTCATAGGTGCCCTTGGCCAGCAGCTCGCTGGCCAGAAGCACCGCACCGGGCGTCGGCACCACAGCCTGATCGGACAGGCCGGCGCGAAATTCCACCAGGCCCCTGGCCCTGGTGATCTGCCTGATAAACTGTTCGTGGATGGCCTCGCGGGCCGGCTTGATATTCAGCTCGTGAATCGTCGGCATGATATTCGGCACGCGTACATAGGCGACGCCCGCTTTGTCAAAAAGCTCTGCCACAGCACGCTGTGCATACTTGTTGCACGCCACGATCACGGTCGCCTTGCCGTGCAGCTCGCAGATCATCTCCGCGTTTTCCAGGGCGCATCCCTCGTCCCCGCCGTCTGTCCCACCGGAAAGCAGGATGATGTCGGGATTAATCTCCATCAGCACTTCCCTGCGGAAGGACAACGGCTCCTCGGCGGAAACCACCTGCATCACCCGCGCGCCGGCTGTCATAGCCACCTCCTTGGCGGCCTTGGCGGTGACGCGCGGCATATATCCGAGAGCGACCATACGCAGCCCCCCGGCGGCGGAACAGGAGCTGTACCGTTTCATCTCCGCAGCAAATTGCACACCCTGGGCTTGGATAGCCGCCTCGGCTCTGCGCGCGCCTTCCATAACGTCGTGCAGCGTGGTGGGCGACTGGCCGCGCCCCAGGAAAGTAAAGCGCCTGTCCTTCAGCGCGAAGGCCGCCGCCTTGGTATAGGTGCTTCCCACATCATAAACAAGGATATTGGCCTGCATTTCAACCACTTCCATCAGGGCTGTTTTCCGTAGATTTTAGAGGTCTCTACATAGACATACCCTTCCATAATACGACGGGCTGTGCGCTCAAAAGCGGCTTTTTCGACATGGCCGTCCTTCACATCCGCCACCACAGGCAGCACGCCGGCAGGATGACCGATGCGGATGCGGGTCTTGTGCTCAATATCAGGGATGACCTGGTTGACGATGGTGCCCGGAATCTTGGCGGCCGCGCCGGTGCAGGCGGTAGCGGTACCCGCGTATGTCTTGTGAAGCACCTGCATGAACATCAGCCTGGCCACGAAATCCACCTCGTCGGCCTTGATCGTGTTTCCGGTCGTAAAGTCCGTGTAATCCGCCGGGGCCGTGACAAAGCAGATCATCGGGAAAGCGGGAGACTTGGTGCGGGCTTCCTCCTCGGTTTTACACTTGCCCATCATCACAGCGCCCTTGGCGCGCAGCTCCTCCAGAAGCTCCAGCAGCGCCTTGTTGCCGTTGATCTCGCTGGGCGTCTCGGTGCCTTTCATCCCAACGTCGCTTGCGCGCACAAAGATGCAGGGATTAGCCACGTCGACCATTGATGCTTCAATAGCGCCTTTGCTCGTCTCAATCACATCCACCACGTTCCCGGTGGGGAGCAGTTTGCCCGTGGCCGCGCCTGCAGTGGAGGCGAAATCCATCAGAATGGGGGCGCTTGTGCCGGGCACGCCGTCGATTTTGCAGTTTCCAGAGACAACGGCCTTCCCGTCGCGCACCTCCACCTCGGCACGCAGGATTTTGCCTGTGTTGGTATTGTGGATGCGCACCATGGTAACGCCCTCCTCGGCGCGGACCATGCTTTCATCGATGGCAAAGGGACCGACGCCGGAGGAAATATTGCCGCAGTTGCCGCTGTAATCAATCACCGTACCGTCGATGCTCACCTGTCCGAAGGTGTAGTCCACGTCGGCGTCGTCACGGGTGGAAGGGCCGATGATAGCCAGCTTGCTCGTCAGCGGGTCCGCACCGGCCAGGCCGTCGATCTGGCGGACATCGGGGCTGCCGAAGATGGCGAGGATGGTTTTATCACGCAGGGCCTGGTCCTTGGGAAGATCGTTTTCCTTGATAAAAATGCCTTTACTGGTACCCGCGCGCATGATCACGCAGGGAATCCGCATCTGATCGCTCATATCTGACATTCCTCCATTCATCTGTTTTTCTTTTTTTCTTCAATCGCTTTGGTAATGCAGTCAACGCACGCCTGAGGATCGGAGCCTGGGCCGAAAAACGCGTCCACGCCCAAAAATCCCACACCCTCGGACTGGATTTTGTCCTCGTAATACTTGTGTTCTTCTTCCTTCTCAGCGATACGTCCGCCAGCCCACACGACCATTTTGTCCCGCAGGCCAAGCTCCTTGAGACGCTTCTCCACGCGCGGGAACAGCGTGACGCCCAGCCCCAGCAGGTTGCTGACGCCCACCGCGTCGGCGTTGGCCTCGGCGGCGACCTCCGCCACTGTCTCAGGCAGGTTCATACCGCGCAGGAACACTACATCGTACCCCGCGTCCTGAAACGCTTCGCGGATCACATTGATGCCGTTGACATGCGCGTCCGCTCCAACGGTCGCCAGGACGATCTTCTCCTTGCGCGTCGGCGGCTTTTCAATATGTACCGTGACATGCTCCTTGGTGATGGGACAGCGGGACGCGTCGACGCCAAGAGGCGTATACCCTTCAACATAGCGGGTAATACCGTCCGGATCGCGGTTCGTCTTAACATAGCGTTTGAGGTCCCATCCGCCGGCGCGCGGGGTATCCATCATACCGCTCTTGCCGCCCTCGACAATTAGGTCGATCAGTTCCGTATCGCTCCACTGATGCCAGAATTCCTCCGTAAGGCAGCCGGGCTTCAGGCTGCGGGACGGCAGATGAAGGACGGCCTCCAGAACGGCAAACGCCTCATCCATCATCATGGATTCATACTCGTCGATGACCGGCGATTCGATACCCGGATTATAGGTGCGGCGGAACACGTCCTCGGACGCCCAAACCGCCTGCCCCATGGAGTCGCCGGTTGGGATGCCCACGGACTCGGCAGCCTTGGGACGGTAGAAGTTCGCGCCGCCAAGCTTCGCAGAGATCGCCATGCGGGCAAAATGCGCCTGCTCCGCGATCAGGTTGGCCGGCGGGTTCTGGAATGTCTCGGGAACGACGATCAGGCTCTTGGAAAGCATATTGTGGCGGAAGGCGCGCATAATGGCCAAGTCGCGGTAGAGGTTGTTGCCGCCCACGTTCATCTGGATGCCGCTCAGTTCCCAGGGCAGCCCGCCGTGCGCCGCCAGGCCCTCGGCCAGCAGGCACATCGCGATGGCCATGCCGTCCGTGCCGCCGATGTTGTTGATATGCTTATGTGTGTCAAGCTGCGCGAATATCTTATTTTCGCCGCAGATCTGAATCGCTTTGTAGCCGTTGACAACCTTGGTGCGGAAATCATGGATGCCGCGGCCGCCGAAATGCACATGGATGACGGGCCCGATGTCCGTGCCGTCAAAGCCGGCGATCAGGGCGTTTAAGATGTTGATATGCGCCGTATCGCCGGTGGCGTTGATGCGAACGGGATGCTTGGCGCCGCCGCCCATCTGGATGAATTCGCGCTCGCCCTTCGGCGTGATGCCGCCCTTGCCCCTGGACTGCTCAATCAGCTCGCGCCCCTTGAGCGGGTCGATGTGGCGGGTGGCCTCGGAGTGGACGAACTGGAAGATGGTGTCGTTATACATATCCGCATATTTGTAGATATCACACGATTCCTTCCAAGTTTCCTCAGCCGAGTTGCGCCCCAGAATCGGATTCAGGCACGGGACGCCCGTCTCCAGCGCCTTCTGGCCAAGCTCATAGATGCGGTAGCCGCTGCGGACAACGCCCGCCACCTCGCGCGGATACGGTCCGGGCAGCCCCACGACCTCGCCGTTCTCGTCCAAATCCGGCATCTCCACGCCGAAGCAGTCGGCATAAGCACGGATGGTTTCAATGTCTTCCTTTATGATTTGCTTTGTTTTTTCCTGTGGATCTTTCATATATATCCCCCTTATCGCTTTCGGATGCGGCCGGCGTTTCCCGGCCCCTTCCCATTGTTAAGCAAGCCCAAGTTCGGCGCGGACGCGGGGGATCAGCCCGCCGTATTCCAGCGTCTTTAATACGTTCGCAGCCAACGGTGCAAACTGCTTTACTTCCCCGTTTACCGTTACAGTCCCCTTCTCCAGGTCCGCCTCTATGATATCCCCGGTGTGAAGACTGTCAGCTACATCGGCCGCCCAGACCGGCAGGCCGATATTGATGGAATTGCGGCGGAAAATGCGCGCAAAGCCCTTTGCTATGACCAGCGACACGCCCACCTGCCTGAGCGCGATAGGCGCCTGCTCGCGGGAGGAGCCGCAGCCGAAGTTGCGCCCCGCCACAAGGATGCTGCCCGGCTCAAAGACCGATTTAAAATCCAGACCTGCCAGACCAGCCATGGCGAATTTTCCAAGCTGATCCATCGGCTCGGCCATCGCATAGCCGGGAAGAATCTGGTCGGTATCCACGTCGTCCCCCAAAACGATTACTTTTCCTTTGATGATATCCATAGTCAGCCCTCCGCCTTTGGTACGGTGATCCTGCCGGCGAGCGCGGTTGCCGCCGCCGTTGCAGGAGAGGCCAGATAAATATTGGCCTTCATACTCCCCATGCGTCCAGGGAAGTTCCGGTTTGTGGTGGAAACCACCACGTCGCGCTCGCTTGTAAGCCCCTCGTGCGCGCCAAAACAGGGACCGCAGCCGGGATTGAGCACCGTAGCGCCCGCGTCGCGGATGATTTTACACCAGCCGCGCGCCTCCATCTCCTCCAGGACGTCCCTGGAGGCAGGAACGATCAGCGTATTCACATCAGGATGGACGTGTTTTCCCTCAAAAGCCTTCGCCACCTGCTCCATATCGTTGATACGTCCGTTGGTGCATGAACCCACTACCACCTGGGTAACTTTGACGCCTTCCACCTCCCGGACCGGAACCACATTGGCCGGCGAGAAGGGCTTGGCGATCTGCGGCTCCAGCGCGGACAGATCGACCTCTCGCGTCTCGGCGGTATCGCCTTCCCGCGCGGTTGTACCAAACAGGGTAATCATGCTGCCGATTTCAATTCCCATATTGCAGACAGTCATTCGTTCGGCCACGGAAAATTCCTCGATACCAGGTCCGGTGAACAAAAGCGCCTTGTCCACCAGATAATCCGTGCCAAACACACTGCCCAGGTAAAGGATTAAATCCTTGCCGAATACGTTGGCCGGCCGCTTTCCGTTCAGATAGATCTGAACGACTTCCGGCACCTCCAGATCAAGCCTGCCGGTCGCCATAGCCGCGGCAAGCTCTGTGGAACCGACGCCGATACCGATGGCGCCGTATCCGCCGCAGGTTCCGGTATGGGAATCGGCGATAGCAATCAGCTCGCCGGGCGCCGCGCGGTGCTTTTCATACATCAGCTGATGGATAACGCCCTCGCCGCGCTGGTAAAGATGCACGCCGAATTCCTTGGCAAAATCGTCCATGGCCCAAACGCTGTTGCGGGCCTTTTCCGTCGCAGCCGGATAGATATGATCCACAATGAGAACCACACGATCCGGATCAAACACCTTGCTGACGCCGATTTCACGGAACATCTTAATCGCGATTGGAGCGGTCACATCGTGGGCGGCCACATAGCTGACCTTGCAGGAAAGATCGTCCCCCGCGTGCGCTTCGGCAACACCGGCAGCCTTCGCCAGATATGTTTCGATGATATTCATAGAGTCTCCATTCACTCCGTTTCATAGGATTTTGCCGGGCTGTGAGCCTATCCCCAAGCCCACTTTGCGCGAGCTTGGAGACAGGCTCTCTCAAACAGGCCGGGACAATCAGGTCATTCTGATTATCCTGGCCTGCCCGTCCCGGTGCGGACCAGACCGGAAGGCCCGCCTGTTCCGGCGCTTCGCCATAGAAAAGCGCGCAAAGGCGGAATTTTCCAACAGGCCCTCGGGCCGCGAAAGGCGGGGGATGCCCGTGGACATCCCCTGCCTTTGCGTTATTTCTTGTACAGTTCGCGCATGATGTCGAGATGCTGGATGGGAAGCTTGCCAAAGCGGATGTTCAGGGCGTTCTCCACAGCATCGGCGGTGGCTGGAATTGTTGGGATCAGCGCCGGTTCGCCGACGCCCTTTGCACCGAAGGGCCCCGTTTTGCTGCTGCCGCTTTCCACAACAATGGGATAAATGGTCGGCGCGTCCATCGCGGTAGCCAGCAGATATTTCGAGAAAACAGGGTTTGTGATACGGCCATCCTTCGTCTCGATCTTCTCCATCAGGGCAAATCCCGTACCCATGACCACGCCGCCCTCAACCTGACCTTCAACGGCCTGCCTGTTCACGGCGGTTCCCACGTCGTGCGCGGAAACAACGTTGAGCACATCCACCAGTCCGGTTTCCACGTCGACCTCCAGGTCCACAATGGTAGCGGCATAGGAATAGACCTCAAACGGCACGCCGAACATATCCTCGGCGTTGAGTCCCGTGGTCCTGGGGTTATACGCCCCGGAGCCGAGCGCCAGCTTGCCAAGGCGTTTCATCTCGCCCATCAGCTCCGGATAAGTCATCTTGACGCTTCTGTCCTCGGAGGAATAGATTTCCCTGTGACGGAAAACAAGTTTATCCTGCGGCACATTGAGATAATTTGAAGCCACCTCGGCCAGTGTATTTTTGGCCATGCGGGCGGCCAGCATGGTGGCGGAACCGGATATAAAGGTCTGACGGCTTGCGGAAGTCGCCCCACCCTCCGGAGTGACCTCAGTGTTTGCAAAGGTCACGTGGATGTCCTCATATTCCAGTCCCAGTTCCTCGGCGGCGATCTGCGCCATGGCGGAGGTGGAACCCTGGCCGATATCGGCGCATCCGACCATCAGGTTGACGCTGTTGTCGGGCAGCACCTCGACAAACGCGCCGGCCGGGTTCGGAAGGCCGGTGTTGCCGATGCCGTAATACATGCAGCCGTAGCCGCGGCCGCGGCGTTTGTTGGGCGCTGTTGGGACGCAGGGCGGCAGAACCTGACTGGCCTTGTCGCGCACCGCCTCAAGACACTGCACAAAGCCGACGTTTTCATCAAGCACCTGGCCGGTGGAGGTAACGCTGCCCGGACGGTGCGCGTTGATAATGCGCAGCTCAATAGGATCCATGTTAAGCGCCTTGGCCAACGCGTTCATCTGTCCTTCGTGGGCTACGGCCACCTGGGGAACGCCAAACCCGCGGAAGGCGCCCGCCATGGGGTTATTTGTGTAATAGAAGGTCGCGTCCACGCGGACGTTCGGCACCTCATAAGGGCCGGCGGCATGGACGACAGCGCGCGTGATAACGGCGGGTCCATAGGAGGCGTAAGCGCCCGTATCGGCCAGCAAGGTCGCCTGAACAGCCAGCACCTTGCCGTCCTTGGTCGCGCCGGTTTTATAGTGCATCTTGAACGGGTGCCGCTTGGAGGAAACCATGGTCGATTCCATGCGTCCGCGGACAATCTTAACAGGGCGCTTGGTATAATAGGAAAGCAGCGCCGCATGGCACTGGACGGAGATATCCAGCTTTCCGCCGAAACCGCCGCCTGTGGTAACCTGGACGGAAGACACGCGGTTTTGAGGAAACGCCAGCATTCCGGCGATTTCTCCGCGGTCATAATGCGGGTTTTGCGTGGAGCTGTAAACGATCATCTGTCCGTTTTCAAAGCTGGCGACGCCGGCGTCAGGCTCAATGAACATATGGGACAGCATGGGCGTCTCATAATCGTTTTCTATGATCACATCGCAGTGTTTGAAGGCTTCGTCCACATCGCCGTGCTCAAGATGCTTTTTCTGATGGACGTTTGTTTCACCGTGCACCTTGGGCGCGTCCTCCTCGGCGGCGCGCTCCATGGTGAGAATCGGCTCGTATTCCTCATACTCCACCTTGATGGCCTCCAAGGCGTCGCGGACAAGCTCCGGCGTTTCGGCGGCCACCACAGCGATGGCGTCGCCATACCGGCGGATTTTGTCATCCACAAGGATCGGCTCGTCCTTGAGGATGATGCCAATCCTGTTCTTGCCGGGGATGTCCTTGCTTGTCAGCACACACACCACGCCTGGGATTTCCAGAGCGGCGGACGGGTCAAAGTTCTTGACAGCGCCATGGCAGATGGTGCTGCGGAAAACGCCGCCGTAGAGCATGTTCGGCAGCTCCATATCGGCCGCAAACTTGGCGCTGCCCATAATCTTCTCCATGGTGTCCTTTTTGACAACGCTTTTGCCCAGGATGGACCAGTCGTGCTGACCGGCGACGGAGACATCCACAGAGCTTTTTTCCTTGACAGCGACTTCTGTTTTTTTCATTCTCTGACGCCTCCCTTCGCATCGCGGGCCATCTCCACGGCCTTGATGATCTTGCTGTATCCGGTGCAGCGGCAGAGGTTGCCGGACATGGCGCGGCGGATTTCCTCGTCCGTTGCGTCGGGCTTTTTATCAAGCAGCGCCTTGGCCGAAAGGACCATGCCGGGCGTGCAGTAGCCGCACTGCACGGCGCCCGCGTCCACAAACGCCTGCTGGATATAGTTGAGCTGGCCGTTTTCTGAAACGCCTTCCAGTGTCACAATCGTAGAACCGTCCGCCTGTCCGGCCAGCATCAGGCAGGATGTGACGGCCTTGCCGTTGTAAATGATGGTGCAGGCCCCGCATTCGCCCTCGCCGCAGCCCTCCTTGACGCTGGTCATGCCCATATCCTCACGCAAAAAGTCCACCAGGCGCTTGTTGGGGTCGGCGGTGACAGAGACGTCATTACCGTTCAGGTTGAATTGAATCTTGATCTGTTCCATATTGGTTCTTTTCCTCCCTCACGCCAGACCGAACTGACTGATGATCTGATCGAAGCAGCGGCGGGCCGCTCCGCGGACGCCTTCGCGCTTATAGACGACGGAAGGCCGTGTTGGGATCGCCGCCTGGACGGCGTCTGTAAAAGCGGGCAGCGTATCGTCCAGAGATTGCCTGGTGAGCGCGCGGCCCTTCAAAAGTGCTTCCAGCTCAGGGGAACGCATGGGATGCTTGCTTACCGCGCCCAGCACCACACGGCAATCCTCCACCTTGTTGTCAGGGGTGCGTTTTATATAGATGGCAACAGCCAGTACAACGATCGCCAGGCTCTTGCGCTTGCCAATCTTGAAATATCCTACGGCCTCGTCGCCGGAAAGCGCGGGAAACCGGATCTCCGTGAGCAGCTCGTCAGGACGGATAGCGCAGTTGCCGGGACCCTTGTTGAAATCCTCAATCGTCATGACGCGCTCGCCCCCGGCGCTTTTAAGAACCACCTGCGCGCCATAGGTGAGGAAGGTGGTGGGGCTGTCGCCCGCTACGGATGCATTGACAACGTTGCCGCCGACGGTACCGAGATTGCGTATCTGCGGTGAACCGACATGAACGGCCGTCTCCCAAAGAGCCGGCAGATGTTCCTGCACATAGGCGTCGTTTTCCAGATCGTCGAACGTGGTGAGGGCGCCGATTTTCACAAGGCCCTCCTCCTCTTTTATGTAGCGCAGCTCGGACAATTTATCAATTGCGATCACATGCGCGGGCGTCTTATGGCGCTCGTTTAACTCAATGATCACGTCGGTGCCGCCCGCAACCACGGCGCAGCTGGACTGATACTGTTCCAGCATGGCCACGGCCTCGTCCACTGTAGTGGGGGCGTGGTAAGTAAAGGGCTTCATTTGTTTAAACTCCTTTCGTCCTGATAGGCTGTACAGGGCTTATTTACCGCTCCCGCGCACTTTGGCGCCGGTCAAATCCTCCCAGACCTTGACGACGGAGGACATATCCTCGCGGCCCTGCCCCTTAGCGCGGGCCATCTCATAGACCTGGACGGCAGCGGCGGTCATGGGCAGAGGCACACGCTCGTCGCGCGACGCCTCAAGCGCCAGTCCCAAATCCTTATACTGCAAATCCACGGCAAAGCCGCCTGTAAACTGATCGGCCATGATGAATTTCTCCAGCTTGGCGTCAAGCGCATAGCTGCGTCCCGAAGAAACGGAAATGACTTCCTTCATTGTCTCCACGGACAGTCCGCATTTTACGCCCAGAGTCAGCGCCTCGCTTAAAGCGGCCATATTGCATCCAAGCAGAAGATTATTGACCATCTTGATGGCGTCGCCGCCGCCGACCTCGCCCACATGATAGATGTTCTTGCCCAAAACATCCAAAACAGGCTTCACTTTTTCAAAGGTCGCGCCGTCGGCTCCCACCATAATGGTAAGCGTGCCTGCGGCCGCTCCGGACACGCCGCCGGAAACCGGAGCATCGATATATCCGATCCCCTTCTCGGCAGCCTTTTTCGCCATCGCTTTCGTACTGTTGGGCGCAACGGAACTCATATCGATGATGATGGTTCCTGCTTTACAGTTTTCAAATACGCCGCCTTCGGAGCACATCACATTCTCCACAATCTTGGCATTGGGCAAAGAGCAGATGATAACGTCCGCCTTGCCTGCCAGTTCGCCCGCTGTGGCGCAGCCCCTGGCGCCTTTGCTCTCCATCTCCTTGACGGCGGCTTCCACCACATCGAAGGCATATACCTCATATCCAGCGTTTAACAGGTTGCAGGCCATGGGCTTGCCCATCGCGCCAAGTCCCACGAATCCGATCTTCATAAAATCTACACACCTTTACTACATTAATTGTCAGATCAGGCCGTTGGGAATAAAGGCCGCTCTGGGTCTGTCGGCCCATCCCAGACCTCCATTCTCAACGGCCCGCACACCGCGGGTCATTGCCGCTTAGGAAAAGGGGCCTCCGGCCAGCGCATCGAAACGTTCGGTCGGAGGCCCTTTACGGTTCTATTAGTGCATACCGTCCTCGCACTTGGCTTCGGATTTCTGCAAACCGCCGATGCGGCCAACGCCGTTCACAGTCGCATGAGGACGGCCGCCGTCGGACAGTACAACAGCCATGATAATTTCATCGGCCTTCGGAGCGTCGGGGACGCGGACCTCGAAGGAGCCATAGTGCGTGCGCACAAAAGCGGCGTCCTTGTAATGCAGGGAAATATCGAGCGAGGCGCCGACACCGGCCACCTTCTCATTGGAGGGGATGATGGATTTGCCGCCGCCGATGGCCGCGCGGATGGGCTTGCCGGCCTTTGGATGCAGCATCGCAGAGGAATGCTCCAGCTCGCCGTCTGTGCCGACAAGGCAGCCCTTGCCGTAGGTTTCCACAGCGTCGGCGCCCAGCAGTTCCGCGCCCTTGCGCGCCAGCAGATCGCCGAGATACTCGCCGTATTCGGTCAGCTCGCTTAGATCCTCCTGCCATTTGCCGGCATACGGATTTTTGATGACAGCCGCGACGGAAACAGTCTTGATCGACTTCTTGCCGCCGTTCTCGATGGGCATATCAGCGCCGCCCTCGTAGAACACTTCTTCCAGATTTGTCACGATCTTGCGAATCTTCGGCTCTTTCACAATGAAACACTCCTTCGGTAAAGTTTTATAATTTCAGGATTCTTCCAGTATCCGATTGGGATCAAACACAGCCGTGCGCCCCTGTACAGTAGCGATACAGGCAAGGAGATTCCCTTTGCCGAATTGAAGCTTTGCTTCCTTCATCACCTGGTCAAGGGCCTGCTCCTTTTCCGCCTCGGTCAAGGGGTCTACACCCACCACGACCTGCTGGTCTGCGATGTCGCTGTCGCTGTCAAGCTCCCCCGCCAAAACTGTATGAACGGCTGGCAGGTCGAGACAGGAACGATCCGCCAGCAGAGTCGCCAGCGCGTCCGCCTCGGCGCAGCGTGCCGAAAATACCGTCACGCCGCTGGCAATCCCGGTCGTCAGGCTTCGGCCGCCCAAGCCGCTGGTCGCCACGCCGCCCACGCCGCTGCGGTTTGTCAGGCAAACCGTCCTGGAAACTGTTCCCGCCGCCAGATCGTAGACGATGCCCAGCTTTAAATTCTGCCCGTCGGCCAGACGGACGGCGATATCTCCGCCGTTATTGGCGACGGCCTTTTCCGCGCCATGAGCTGCCAGATGGTCGGCCACCGCGTCGGAAACCGATCCGGCCACCGCCGCCATGGGCGTCAAAAGCGGGTCGCCTGTTGCGGCGACCGCCCGGGCCATGACCGCGGGCAAACCGCATAGCGCGTCCGGATCGACGCTTTCAGGATAACTGCGCAGTACCTCCAGCACGGGGCGCATTTGTTTGAGACAGCCGTCGATGATTTCAAAGGCGCTGCGGCACAGGTCCGTATCCCCAACCCCGCCCCGCATGGCGGAAACGACCATGGAAACGGGGCCATAATCAAAGAACACATGCCCGGGTGCGAGCACCTCCATGACCTCGTCCTTCATACGGCTTATACGCCCAGCTCCCTGCGCAGCTCCTCCACAGGGCGGATGCAGTCCATATGGCCGCCGATCGCCTCATAGTCGGCCTTTGTCATGGTGTATTCCACAGGGGCCACCGTGGCCGGCGTGGGCACCCAGGTAAAGCCGTGGTTGACGACCTTGCCCGCATCGACAATAAAGTTGATACCGCCGCCGGGCAGGATATAAGCAGGCGCGCCGCCGATGGTGAGGACCGCCTTGCCCTCGTGAACGGCCTTGGTGATGGCCAGCGGCTTTGTGCACACGCCGCCGCGGGCGCTGCCGCCCGTGCCGCCGGTATACATGACGCTGGCAAGGGACTCCTCGCAGTTGTTCATAATGTCATCGGCCAGGGCGGCGGCCTTCTCTGTCATCGGGATTTCCTTCACATCGCCGTCCGGGAGGACTTCGAACAGGGCGCGGATTTCGCCGGTCGTGTTGACCACCAGGATTTGCATCCCGGCCCTGGCGCGGGTCATATCCACGCTCTTGATTGCGTCGCGCGGCGTTTCGATCGTGGTGCCGCCAATCCCCTCTCCATGCTCGCCGAAATAGCGGCCGCGGGAGGATTTGCGGGCGTTCGGTATTACGCCGGACCACTCCATGCCGACGTCCGCGCCGGCCAGATGCTCAGTGAAAAGCCCGGTGACATGATGGTCGATGACGATGACCTCGTCCACCGCCTCCTTCATCTTCTTAGCGAACAGCCCCACGGTGGCGCTGCCGCAGCCGATGCGCATTTTTGCTTCCTTCACGCCGTTAATGACAGGAGGCTTGCCGGCCTGAACAACGATTTTTGTTTTCTTGTTGACGGAAAGCTCCACTTCCTCGCCATTGGCCAGCTCCACGATGGTACGTGCCACGATGAAGCCGTCCGGCCCGGTGAGCTTATTTGCGCCGCCCACGGCGATCATCTTCGAGCCGTATTCCTCGGTGTTCACCATGCCGACCACCTTCCCGTCACGATAAACGGGATCGCCTTCCTCGCCGATGTAGGTGTTGGTGTCCAGCTTTACGGTGACGCCGGAATAACTCAGAGGCGCCTCGGTCACGGTTGTGACCACCTCCACGCCGTCCCGGACTTCGGAAACGATATGCGGCGCGGGGCGGATGCAGGGATAGTTGGTGCCGGCGCCCACGGCAGTGATGATCGGGCCTTGGAGCCGGGGGTCCGGATATGTAATACCGTCGTTATGTACCACCAGCGCGCGGTTGCGCACCAGCTTGCCGTTTTCATTTGTGTACCGCTTGCAGGCGCCGGTGTGCCCCGCAGGGATGCGGCACTGCACCGAACAAGAGGAACAAACGATCAAGCCGTCCGACACGTCCGACGGTTTGCTGATGGCCCCGAATTTGCAAACGCGGGTGCACACGCCGCATTCACAGCACTTTTCGGCACTGACGACGGCTTTGCGCTCCACCATTTCGATTGCACCCACCGGGCAGTTCTTTGAACAGATGGTGCAGCCCTTACATTTTTCATTTACGATTACCATTGAGCGTCTCCCACTTTCTCATCAGATCGCTTTGGGGCTGTTGTCAGTCCCGCTTCAGATCACTTTCGCAGCGCGTTTGCAAGGAGGCGTATTGCGGCTCTTGGCGGCCTTGATAACGCCGTCGACCATAATGATGCTCAGGCCCGGAATGTCGCCGCATTCGAACGCCTCGACAGCAGTATTCGCCACAGAACCCATCGGAGCGTCCATGAATACCAGGTCAGCCTCGCGGCCCACGGCGATGATACCGGTATTGAGCTTGTTATAAACCTTGGCGGAGTTGCCGGTCGCCATGCACAGGGCAATCTCGCCGGGGATGTCGGAAACGGAAGCGACCTGACAGATGTTGCGCAGGATGCCCAGCGGGATAATGCCGGTGCCGGAAGGCGCGTCGTTTCCGAAAATAATACGGCCGAGCTGGCCCTTCTCTTTGGCGCGGCGGGCAACGTAGTCGGTGACTTTCGGGTTGCCGCACTGAACGATCTCCATCGCGAAATCCGTTTCATCCATGAGCTTATCAACCTCACTGAGCGGAATCGCGGTCGGGCCGCCGTTAATATGGGAAATAACATCCGGCTTTGTGGCCATAACCTGGGCCGCGGTGACGGTGGAGGAACCAGGGATCGAGGTGCCGCCTGTGTGCATCTGCACCTTCATGCCGTTCTTGTGCGCCCACTCTACCATCGGCGCCGCGTCGGCGGGATCCTTCACGCTGCCGAGTCCGATTTCACCGACTGTCCAGACGCCTTCCTTCGCCATCTCCTCGAAGTCCTTTTCTACCAAGCCCTTTTCAAGTATGACGCTGCCGCCATGAACCTTTACGCCGCCGGGCTTGAGCGCCGCGAACGACTTATGCGCCAGGATGGCCAGCGCCTTGGTGCCCGCGGGATCCTTGGGACGGCCGGGCGTATGACACTCGCCGGCGGAAATGATCGTGGTGACGCCGCCGTGCAGCTCGCCTTCGATGAAATTGCTGGCAAACTGACGATGCGCGTAGTCGCCCAGACTGGTATGTACATGTGTATCAAACAACCCTGGCGTAACGGTAGAACCAGCCGCGTCGATAACCTTCTCAGCCTCGATACCGTTCGCGATCTCCGCGCCGCCGATGGCTGCAATTTTGCCGTCGGTGACAACAATTGTGTCGCCCTTTAAAATAGGATTGTCGATATCACCGCTGAGAATGGTACCGATGTTTTTGATGACGATGGAACTCATAGCAAAAACCCCTTTCTGTTTTTATCCGGTCTGTAACTTATTTGTATCCCTTGCGGGGAGATCGGTCATAACGGAATGTGGCGGGCGCCTGTTAAAAAACAGGCGCCCGGCTCGTAACATATGTATGCCGCCGTCCGGGATGCGGCGCTTTCATCAGACGAGTTTGTAATCGCCCTCCTGAATCCAGCCTTTTTTCCGCATAAATTCGGAGATGACAAACGCCAGAATGGCGGGAAGCACGAAACAGATCAAAAGCATTCCAATCCATTCCATAGCGCCGGGCGTGATGGCCGTCATACCTGCATTAATTGCATTCTCGCTCGGCGTCAGCCATCCGGTGACAACGCCGATCGGTCCAACCAGACCGGCGGTACCCATGCCGGAAGAAATCGGAGCGCCGTTCATGGTCAAGCCGAACACACAGGTCGCAATCGGCCCGGTGATCGCGGCTGCAAGCGTCGGAGGCAGCCACAGAATCGGCTTTTTAAGCAGGTTGGGGACCAGCAGCATGGAAGTACCCAAGCCGATCGCAGTCAAACCGCCCAATTTGTTTTCACGATAGGTGCAGACCGCAAAGCCAACCATTTGGGCACAACAGCCAGCGACAGCCGCGCCTCCCGCAAGCCCGACAAGTCCGAGCGCCGCACAGACGGCAGCCGAGCTGATCGGAAGCGTAAGGACAATACCCATGATAACAGACACCAAAATACCCATAATAAACGGCTGCTGATTGGTTGCCCACATAATGATATCGCCCAAAATAACTGCGATTTCGCCAATCGGCGGTGCCAAGAATGTTGCAAGCAGTACGCCCACAACGATGGTGACTGTGGGGGTAACAATCAAGTCAATCGGTGTGCGCTTGGAAACCAGCTTGCCGCAGAAGATGGCCGCCAGGCTGATAACATAGACGGCCAGCGGTCCGCCGCCGCCGCCCAGAGCATTCGCCGCATAACCGACAGTCGCCAAGGAATAGAGCACATACGGGGGACAGCCCATTGCGTAACCAATAGCCAGAGCCATGGCCGCACCCTGAACCGCTGCGGTATATCCGGAGATTTCTAAAAGAAAAGCGCCGACGCTTCCTGGGATAAAACCGCCGATGGTCTTGATGATGGTACCGATCAGCAGCGACGCAAACAAACCATGAGCCATGCCGCCTAATCCCTGAATGGCAATACGATTAAAGGAAAGCTCGATGTTTTGTTCCTTGAAATACTTTTTGATGCCGGTTAGTTCCTGTGCGTTGTTTTCCATTTGCATAGATTTCCTCCTCCTCGATTCGTAAGCTGTGTCTGGCGCGCAATGCATTGGGAATATTTCCCGACCGTTCCCCCGTCGGCCGGTTATCTATACCACACGCCGAAACCGACATATGGTATATTCAACTTTATCATTGATTTTCATCTTAATTATATTATAATAATATCGTATGATTTTTTTGATCATTTTTGTGTTTATTTCAAATTATTGTAGTTAATTATCACAATAAATTAATTGAAACGTAGCAAAATTGCAGCAAATTATTTTTTTAACATTTATATAATACCACATTGGGCATATGATTTCAAATACAATAAAGTTTTGCAAAACGCCTCATTATACATTTTTTATATATTGATATACTCAATAATATCAAAAATATTAAAGCTCTTTTTGTGCAATGACACCAATATTAAAAACTATGGAGGAGTTTTTGTGCGATGACACTAAAACAGCTGGAGTACTTTTTGGAGATCGCGCGACTGGGCAATGTCACCCGTGCCGCCCAAAGCCTGAATATTTCTCAACCGCCGCTCAGCCTTCAGCTCAAATCGCTGGAGGACGAGCTTGGAACTCCCCTTTTCCGGCGTGACAAACGGCATCTGGAGATCACCCCCGCCGGCAAGCTGCTCCAGGAACGCGCCCAGGCGATCCTGGCCCTTCTGGATGAAACCACCGGTGATATCCATGCCCTGTCAACCGAAAAGCAGATCACCCTGCGCATCGCCACCATCGGTTCGGTAAACAACCGCCTGCTTCCCAATCTCATCGCCCGTTTTTCCCGGGATTATTTCTATGTCAATTTTCGTGTTATCGAAGGGAGGACCGAGCATGTCCTGGAGCATGTAACATCCGGTGATGTAGATTTCGGCTTCGTCCGCGAACCCTTTAACACGTCCCATTTTCGTTCGGTCTTGATTCACGATCCGGCCTTAGCGCCAGGTCAGTCCGACCATTTCGTCACCATTGCACAGCCCCAATTTTATGACGCCTATTATGAAGGCGACTCCCGCGACACCATCGAGATTGACGAGCTTAAGGATAAGCCTCTGATTATTCATCAACGTTACCGGGAGATGATCCTTGGAGCCTGCCGCAAGCGCGGCTTCAATCCCTATATCATCTGCGAAAACGACGAAATCCATTCCTCCCTGAGTTGGGCACGGGCGGGAATCGGCATCGCCATTGCGCCGTACACCTCAGCCATCCTCAGCATCGATCCGGGACTAGTGATCCGCCGTCTGACCTTTACAGCCTTCATTCCCTGGGTACGTCTGGTATGGAATCCGTCCTGCCAGCTTTCCAGCGAGGCTCTTGCTTTTATGAATATGATTTGATCAATGCTCTCACTCCGGCCAAGCTTATAAATTTTAGCTGCTTTTGAATAAAGCCGCCCGTGCAGTCAAGAATTCTTTCAACGAACAGTTGGGAGGATTATCCATGAAACGTTTTCATACAACACGGTTCGATTGTGCCGTTTTGCTCGGCATCGTTTTTTCTGTCATGCTCGCCAATCTCTCCGTGTTTGGTCGGGAATGTGCACAGGTACGCGGCGATGTTGTCCGTTTACATATCCTTGCCAATTCCGACAGCGGCTATGATCAAGGTCTCAAGCTGCGCGTGCGCGACCGGATTCTTGCACAGGTCGGGGGGATTTTCAGCGCGCAGCAATCGCAGGCCGACGCCAAAGCGGCAGCGGTTGCCAGTCTGCCGGAAATCGAAGCGGCCGCGCGCGCCGCGCTTATTGAAGCTGGCTGTGAAGCGCCGGTGCGCGCTGAGGTTTGCAGCATGTATTTCACAACGCGGCAGTACGACGATCTGTCCCTGCCGGCAGGCATTTATGACGCCGTGCGCGTGACCATCGGCACGGGCGCCGGACATAATTGGTGGTGCGTCATGTACCCGCCTATCTGTCTGCCGGCGGCCGAGCCTCCTGAATCGGCCGCACTCACTGAAATTGAAGCGTTAAACAGCGAACCTCTTTTCAAACCAAAGCTCGCCGTTGTTGAATTGCTTGAACGTTTTTTTCCATCGAAGTCCATCTCCGAAAGCGCCATATAATCAAAAACCGGCCATCCGGGCATTTTCAGCCCGGATGGCCGATTCCTTTATCCAGTAAATTCCCAACCCACTGATGAGCATTTTATGCGCAACCGCTTCTTTGAAAGCTCGATATGCTTACCCCAACACTCACGCCACTAAACCGGAAGGTGGTTCCAAATGTCCCTCAGCCGGCTTAGGCGGCACCGCCGGGCCTAAACCCGGTTCAGGCTTCGCCGCTTTGGGACCATCGGCGGGACCGGAGGACTTCGCCGCCGGGCCTAAGCCCGGTTCAGGCTTCTCCGCTTTGGGGCCATCGGCGGGACCGGAAGGCTTCGCCGCCGGGCCTAAATCCGGTTTAGGCTTCGCCGCTTTTGGGCCATCTGCGGAACCGGAGGGCTTCGCCGCCGGGCCTAAGTCCAGCTCGGCAGAATCCGCCGCAAATCTGTCGTTCAGTTCATCTGGAACAGCCGCAGAAATGCTGCCATTCGGTCCGCCTGTTGCAGCCACGCCGCTGTAGGCATCCGGGCCTTGATCCGGCAGGTTTTGATTAGATTCCGCCACCGGCAAAAAGGCAGAAACACTATTTAAATGAGGGGGCAGAGGGCGTCTGATAAAAGCGGCGTAAAGAAGCCCTATTATAATAGCTGAAACAATGAATCCACCGATTGCAATATGGCTTTTTTTCACATACATTTTATCATCACCTTTTTCCAAGACCTGATTTACATGTTAGATTTCCGTTGATTGGTAATTAAACTTTCTCCACAATCTGCTTTGTGTCGCGCGCAATCAAAAGCTCCTCATTCGTCGGAATCACCCAGGTCTCCACGCGGCTGTGCGGCGCAGAAATATTCTGCTCACGTCCCTGTGACTCCCTGTTGATGACCTCGTCAATATTTAGCCCCAGAAAAGCCATTCCCGCGCAGACGCGCTTGCGGACATGGTGGTCATTTTCACCGATGCCGCCTGTAAAGACAACGGCGTCGATCCCACCCATCGCGGCGGCATAGCTGCCCACGAATTTTTTGATCTGATACGAAAGCATATCGACCGTCAACTGCGCGCGGGGATCGCCCTTGTCAGCGGCGCGGGTGACATCGCGGTTGTCGCTGGAAATGCCGGACAGGCCGAGCAGACCGGATTTTTTGTTGAGCATATCGCTCATTTCCTTCATGGACAGGCCTTCCTTGTCAGCCAGATAGGTGACAATCGAAGCGTCGATGCTGCCGGAACGCGTCCCCATGATGAAGCCGTCGAGTGGTGTAAAGCCCATGCTCGTGTCGATACAGATCCCATTTTTGATCGCGCACAGAGATCCTCCGTTGCCCAGATGGCAGGTGATAACGCGGCTTCCGGTGCGGCTGATATCGGAAATTTCAAAGAGACGGCCGCTGACATACCGGTGACTCGTCCCGTGGAACCCATAGCGGCGCACATGGTATTTCTCATAATACTCATAGGGAATGCCAAACATATACGCCTTTTCCGGCATCGTCTGATGGAACGCCGTATCGAATACCGCAACCTGCGGCACATGCTCACCAAAGACCTTGCGGCAGGCCTCGATCGAAAGGACGGCGGCTGGATTATGCAGCGGCGCAAGCTCGCACAGGCTCTCGATTTTGCCGAGCACATCGTCGGTGATCAAAACAGATTCTGTAAAATATTCGCCGCCGTGAACGACACGCTGTCCGATTGCGCCGATTTCACCGATGTTTTCCAGCGCGCGTCCCTCTCCCTCGATCAGATGCCGGACCAGCTCGCGCAGCGCCTCCGTATGTGTCGGAAATGCGATTTCGCTGGTGTGCTTGACGCCGTCCGGGCCGGTATGCGAAATTGCGCCATCGATGCCGATGCGTTCACAATTGCCCTTAGCGAGCACCTTTTCGCCGTCCATATCGATCAACTGATACTTTAAGGACGAGCTTCCCGCGTTGATAACCAGTACCTTCATGCATGTAACTCCTTTTCTTTGTTCACGCGCCCGTTTCTCCGTCAAATTGGACAGGCCGTTCTTTTTCTCTTTTTTACAGTGCAAACTTGACAGACTTCTATACAGTTATATATTATTACAATATCACACAAATTACAAGCATGGATTTTATATGGTTTTGTTAAAAAACTATCATTGTTCCACGCTATGGAAAGGTCCGATTGTATGGAAAAAATGGTGGCTGCGGGCATTGTCGCTGAATACAATCCCTTCCACAATGGGCACGCCTATCAGATCGAAACGACCCGTGCAGCCGGCGCGACGCATATTGTAGCCGTACTCAGCGGCAACTTTGTTCAACGCGGGGGTCCTGCGTGCGCGCCCAAATCTGTCCGCGCCAATGCGGCGATCGCCTGCGGCGCGGACCTTGTGCTCGAACTGCCCTTGCCCTACGCGATGGCTACGGCCGAACGGTTCGCCGCCGGCGCTGTGGGCCTGCTCGGCGCGCTTGGCTGCGTGGATGTCATCTCCTTTGGAAGCGAATGCGGCGATCTCGCATTGTTGGCCAAAGCAGCCGAAGCAATCTGCTCCCCCTACTGCAGCGATTATACGAAAAACCTGCTCGAGAGCGGCGTCACCTACGCGCGCGCCCGACAGAAGGCGGTGGAACAACTTTACGGGCAGCAGATCGCCGAGGTTTTGTCCTCCCCAAACAACACGCTGGCTGTGGAGTACCTGCGCCAGATCGCCCTGCAAAAACTGCGCATCGCGCCGTTCACAGTGACGCGCGGCGGCGCGCGCCACGACAGCGGCAAAGCGGATGGAAAAACGGCCTCCGCCGCACTGCTGCGCAATCTGCTCGATCTGGAGGGCATTGAATCGATCGCTCCGTATGTCCCTGCGCCCGCCCTGCAAATCTACCGGGCCGCGGCGGCCGCCGGACGGATGCCGTTTGATTCGCACAGCCTCAATACCGCTGTGCTCGCCCACCTGCGCATGATGGAAAAGGACGCTTTTTCCCGCCTGCCGGACATTTCGAGCGAAGGGCTTGACAACCGCCTCCATGATGCTGTGCGCTCGTCCGTCTCGCTCGACGATCTTCTCGCGCGAACCAAAACAAAACGCTATACGCTCGCGCGCATAAGGCGGCTTGTCTGGCACGCGTTTCTGGGCACGGACGCGGCGCTCATGCGTTTGCCGCCGCCGTATATCCGCGTGCTCGCCTTTAACCGCCGCGGCATGGAGCTGCTTTCCGCCGCCGATCAAACGGCCAGTCTTCCAATCTCGCATTCGCTCGCAAAGCTGGAGGCGCACGACGACGTCTGCGCACGCTTTGCACAGCTCGAAGCGCGCGCGGCAGATCTCTATGCGCTCGGGCTGCCCGGCGTGCTGCCGTGCGGCTCTGATTACACACAGAAAATATCTGTGCACGGATAACCGCTTGCAGGACGAATATATCCGTGGTATACTGATCATATGGCAGATATTGCCTGTACAGGCCCTTACGGATGAATTTGGAGGTGCTTTTATGCCAATGGATCCGATCACAATTCGTTCAAGCAGCAACAGCAATCTGGAGATCAACGCAATTCCCGGCCATTTTGTAACCAGCCATTCACACATCAACTATTATATCGATATCACTGCGATGAAGCATGATTTCACCATGGCGCGTGAAGCCGCGGAAACGCTGGCTGGACGCTTCTCGTATGAAAAGCCCGTCGATACGATCATCTGTATGGATGGGACCGAGGTCATCGGCGCATTCTTGGCCCAGGCGCTCGCAAAAAGCAGCGCCTACACTGTGAACAGCCAGAAAAATATCTATGTCGTGCCGCCTGAATTCAGCACAAATGGACAGATTATTTTCCGCGACAATCTGGAGCCGATGATTGCCGGTCACCATGTCCTGCTGCTGCTTGCTTCCGTCACAACCGGCAAAACGATCCACCGCGCGCTCGAATGCATCGCCTACTATAAGGGTTACACCGAAGGGATCGCGGCCATATTCAGCGCGTGTGACGAGATCGAGGGCCATACGATTCACCATCTGTTCTCCTGTGCCAACATCCCCGATTATACGACCTGCTCGTTCCGCGACTGCAAGATGTGTCACGACGGCGTCCCCATCGATGCGCTTGCAAACAGCTTTGGATTTTCGACTCTCCGATAAACACGGCTGTTCCTAAGCAAAAAGGCTCCCGCCCAAGGGCGGGAGCCTTTTTGCCGCTGCACGGCGGACGTTCCAGAGGTCTGTTTGAAAATAGAGGAATTACCGAATTTTCAAACACCCCCTGGTTTCCAAGCAGCCTCAACCGCCCGCTTCGAAGCTGCGGCGTGTATATGCATACTTTGCAACTAAAAATGAAACAGCCAACGCCGCAAATCCCGCTGCCCAAAGGGCCGGTCCGGCGCCGCGAGGCAATCGCCACGAATCGCCGCTTTTGGCGATCCCACGGCCGAAAAGCGTCGCACCAAGAAATAAAGCGCAGAACAGCGCCAGAAACCACTTCTGCGCGCGTATTGCGCCAAGCGTATACAAAAGCGCCAGCATCACGGCCGCCAGTAACGCCCCCGCAAAAAAACCGACAGCCATGCCGGCGTCTGTCCCAAGCCGGTTCAAGGCACGCGGCAGCAGCGGTGCGGCGGCTCCGTTGACAAGCCGCATGATCGCACACAAAGCCAACAGGGACGCGCCGGTGAACAGATAGCGCGCGCAGACAGCCTGCGCGCGCGTTACCGGCAGCATGCAGACAGCGGCGCTCACCGCGCCGTCGTCCGCAGCCGCGGTGCAGGAAATCACCCAAGCGCCCATCAAAAAACCGATGACCGCCAGAACGTCTGACATTGAAAAGAGCGCCGTCTCAATCAGGACTGCCGCCGCGCTTACAGGCGCAGCGCAAAGGCTGCGCAGGTCGAGCGCCAGCAGCCGTGCGATATTCCGCATCTGAATCCCTCCTGCCAAGCTGTAAAACTCTCCCGCTTTTCAGAATTCCCCGCTATGCCATAATCTCCTTTCGGCTGTAAAGCGCCTGTGCTGCAAAATAGGAGATCAGCAGCAAGCCGGCCCCCGCCGCAGCGGGCGCTCCAGTGAGCGTCACACCGGATGCGTGCGTGTTCAGCAGCTCGCCGGCGATACCGGAGAGCGCGAAGGCCACTACATACATCAGCAGAATTGCGTATCGCGCCTTTAACGCGCCAAAGTACAGGATCAGCGGTTGCGTAACGGAGACGAACACCGCGCCCATCAAAAACAGCAGCGAAACTGATTGCATTGCGTCTGTTTTGGACAGCGCTGCACCGATCAGGCAGATTGCCGCGAGCGCCAGCAGGTCATATAAATAGCAGGCGCGCACGATTTGGCGCCGCGTGAGCGGCAGCGCGTGCAGCAGATAAGCGCCGTGGCTTTGGTCGTCATATGCCGGTACCATGTAGATCAGCAGATATAGAAATACGACAAACACTGCCGAAATACCCGACGTATATCCGATCACGCAGACGAGCGCAGCCACAATCAGAATCATTTCCGTCCCACAATTGAACAGCTTTAAAAGGTTCATTCTGATAACCGCCAGAATATCAGACATGATGCGCAGCCCCTTTCCCTCGTGTATACGCCATAAACAAATCCTCAATGGTTGGTTTTTCATAAACGGCTTCATTACCGAACAGAGCGAATGCTGCGGCTTCATCCTCACATAAGCCCCGAAAACCAAAATCTGATTCCTCAACGCCGCGCAAAAGTGCGCGCGCCTGCTGCGTCAACAGCTCACGGCGTCCCTTGACCATGCGCCGCGTATCGATCAAACGATCCTTTTCCCCCTCCAGCAGCAGTTCGCCGCCATGCAAAAAAATCAGATAGTCGGCAATCTTATCAAGATCGGAAGTGATATGCGTTGAAAAGAACACGCTTACCCCCTCCTGTTCCATCTCCTCCGCAAGCAGATCCAGCACCTCCTGCCGCACCAAAGGGTCGAGGTTGGCCGTCGGTTCGTCCATTAACAGCAGTTTTGGCCGGCGGCACAGCGCAACAGCCAGCGCAAACTGCTTCTGCTTACCCTTGGACAGAGATTTAAACTTTTGCTCCGGCTTCAATCCGAACCGCTCCATGTACCGCATAAGCGCCGTATCGTCCCACTGGGGATAAAACGGCCGCATCATCGAAGCAAGCGCCCGCAGGCGCGCGTTTGCCAGAAATCCCGTTTCCTCTCCGACATAACCGATTTCGCGCCGAACCGCCTCGCCGTCAGCGCGCGCATCCAGCCCGAATACTCTGACTGTCCCCTTATCAGGACGCAGCATATCCATCAGCAGCTTGATCGTGGTTGTTTTTCCAGCCCCGTTTTCCCCAACAAAGCCGGTGATATATCCCTCCCGTACACAAAGCGATGGCAGGGAAAGCTGAAAACCGCTTTTATGGAAACGTTTTTCCAGGCCTGCTATTTCTATTACATTGCCGTTCATGGCTGTTCCTCCTCATAAAGCGTTTTCGTGATCTCCCAAAGCTCCTGCGCTGTTAAACCAATCGCACGCGCCGCATCGACAGCTTCGCTTAATCGCTGCTCGATCTGACTTAATGCAACCTCGCGCAGACGGTCGCGGCTGGCCAGGGAAACAAATGTCCCCTTGCCCGGCGTCGTCGAAAGAAATCCCTGCGCCTCCAGATCGTCATATGCGCGTTTGGTCGTAATCACACTGACTTTCAGCTCCCGTGCCAAATGCCGGATAGAGGGCATCGGCGCTCCCTGACCGAGCCGGCCGGCAAGGATTTCGTTTTTGATCTGTTCCTCGATCTGCTCATACAGCGGACGCGGCGAGGAGTTTGAAATGATAATATCCAGATGATCGCCTCCTCCGTTATTATCTGTATATTTATTATATATACAGATAATATCATTGTCAAGCGGCTTTTATTAGAAAATTATGTTTATTTGCCCGGCAGCCAATTACCCTAAAAACTCCATAGAGCGTGTTGACATAAGTTGAAATTGACACATTTTGAGCAGAATTTTTGTCCTGCCAGGCAAACATTCGTTACAATCCCTGGTGAATGCAGAAATCATTAACGACGTAAGGCGGAAATTTTTCCAAAAGGTAGTGGTTTCACACTCGTGTCGAAATGTTCTAAGCTGTAGGCGCACCGCGTATAAAATTTTACAGTTTTTTTCATACTTTTGCGCAACAAAAAAAGAAGCACAGGCCCGCCTGTGCTTCTTCACAAATCCATTCTGTCTTTATAAATCCATGCTTCGCGACGCGTGCTCCGGCAGCGGCGTGCTGTTGACAATATTGTCAAGCAGGGCGCTTTGTTCCTCATAATTACCGACACTCTGCGCGTCATGATTGACGGTGGGGGAATCGGCACGGCGCAAAAGCAGATACATACGCGGCAGCCCCTCCAGCCCCAAAGCGTTTACAAACGGCTTCCCCGCCAAGGCATAACGGTCCTGCCCGATCACAGCGGGATCGCCCGGATAGCGCACGGATAAATCCTCAAAAAGCGCCTCTCCGCCAATCTGAGAATAGACGTAATCGTCCACTATAAACAGATCCGATTTCCCATCGCGGATCGTTGTCAGCAGCGCTGTCAACGGCGATTTTCCGGTCAGATCTCCGGCTGCGGGGAATTCGTAAACGTCGAGCGAAATCACGCTTTCGCTTTCCTCCTGATATCCGGACAACTGCGATTTCAGCGCCTCGCGCTGCTCAACGGATACATATCCGCGCACAGCGACCACGACCGTATTGACGCCGTCGTCCCGCCCTTCGGAAAAATAATACGCGAGCGCCAGCACGACCGCCACGACCAACGCAACGACGAAAATGCCCATGCGCCGTTTATGCACAATGCGGGCGTCACGGTTCTTGCTGCTGTCGATGGCCGATCGCCTCCTTTCGCAGAACCCTCCTGATTATCTTGCTTGACTGCCGGGCAATTTATTCGCGGACGGGCTTCATCGTCGGGAATAAAATTTTGCTCTCTCCATCCCGCCCCATGCCGCTCCGTAGTGCGCAAAATCCGCATAATTGCTGGGTTTTTGAAACTATTTATCATTCGTCCTGTGTCCTATTTGACCGTCCGCTTCACTCGAAAAGTTGTATAAAAATTGTAGTTGTTTGTAGGCATATTTTTTTGTGAAAAAGTGTGTCAGCTCCAAAATGTCAAAAATTGGATAAATTTTCCATGAAAAGGACTGGCACATTGTAGAGCCATGAAGAACATCCCTGATACTGTTTCTTTATCGCTTTTAGCCTATATTATAAGGTATCAATGCTAAAACTGCGGAAACCAGCAATGCACAAACTGCTTATTTGCAGCTCATACAAATATGAGTATACCCCCATCAGTTATTCAAGTCAACATTTTTCAGCGAACTACTTGTCTGCATAAAAAACTAGGAGGTTCACTATGCCAGAATACCAACTTCAAATCAAACAAGTGGTAGATTACCCACGATGCCGGATTTATCGTGAGTTCATCCACAAACTGATCAACGACCGGAGCATCCGCATAAACGGAGGCTCCGGCCTTTTTCATTTTACTGTACTTTGCAGCTATGCAAACTTCCGCACCTCATATCGCCGTATTGACGGGATCAGTTACACAGTCTCCCCCGGCGAATGGGTCTGCACCGTCAAGGAACTGTCTTGCTGGTTCCGCACCCGCTTTCATCGGCAGGCGCTGTCCATGCTGGATACCCTTCAGAAGCAGCACTTGATTTCCTATACACTGCTGGGCCGTGGCAATGTAGTCAAATATAAAATCCTCCACTGGGCCCGCCACAATTCCGCACTGGAGTACAATGCCCCTTGCCAAAAGGATACCGGTTTTTTCTTCCTGCCAGTCTCTGTTGCCCTGGAACTGGTCAGCTCTGCCCGCTGCTCTGAAATGGACATCGTTCTGGATCTGTGGGTATCCGCTGTCTACAACGATACGCAGGTGCAGGGGTCAGAGGTCGGTCCGGTAGCCTACTTTCGCAATGGTACAGGAAACCCGTTGGTCAGTTATACCGAACTCTCCTGCCGCTGGGGGCTGTCACGCGCTACCGTATGCCGGATACTGAAAAAGCTGGACGGTCTTGGGTATATCTCTATCATGTCGTTTCCCGGCCGGCATGGAAGCGTGATCTACCTGCAGAACTACCTGTCCACCATGTTTGAGATTTCCGATGTTTTAATCGACAAGGAGGAAGTTGCCATGACCTTAAACATTCATCTGGAGCTTCCGGAAACTGCTGAAACCGAAGAGAGCCATTCTATCTCTGAGCATGAGGTCATTGTTTCGGATGCACTTTCCAGCGTTTCAAAATCGCACATTGAAACGATACTCCGCAAGATGGCTGACATCCTATCTACGCAAGGGATTTCCTGCTTTTCTTGCCCACTCTCCCGCTATAAGTTATATCCCTTATCGGACGACTGCTGGGAAGAGTTGATTCCGCGTGCGCGAGGGAAATCTACAGTCCACTTTGGTCTGACCATCCTCTGCGGCACAAACACTTCAATCGCCACTTTTGAACTTACACTCACTCCCTCTGAGGAGCACGAAAATAGGAGGAACCTGAAATGAGAAAATTTGTTGAACCTGATGTTGCTGATAATCCCCTGTACCATGATACCTGGAAACTGCTGAAAAAATACCGGGATGTTGTGTGGAGCCTGGAGCTTTCTGTCCAGCATGTCCGCACCAAGTTTGAGATTGAGTATGGTACCTCCATTGAGGATTTTCTGGATTCAGTCTATCTGGCTGGCGCTGATTTGGCCGGAAGCGACATCGAGCATCATGCCAAATGCATTGAACGCAGCCACAAAATGCTCAAGCTGCTGGATTCCGCAATCGAATTGCTGCGTACCAAGCACAAAAACGGTGAGGCATATTACTGGTTGCTGTACTACTCCTTCCTCTCGCCGCAGCAGCTCAAAAATGTTGAGGAAATTATCGAGACCCTGCGACCGCATATCCGCGACATCAGTTTCAGAACTTACTACCGCAAACGCCGGGAAGCCATTGAAGCCCTCAGTTCCGTTCTTTGGGGCTATACCTCCAAGGACAGTTTAGACATGCTGGAGCAGTTCTTCCCAGAGCCAAAATCATCTTCCGGACAATCGGGCAAATAATTGGCACAATTCGGGAACAAAATTGGCATGGTTCTGCTCTTTCAGTGTAAATACCGATGTGTTAAACTGAATATGCTCAAACTTGCACCCAAAACCGAACAGGACAGTAACGGCACCTTTCATCAGGGTGCTTTTTTGCTGCCCAGATGGCCGCCCGGCCATTTGAAAGCCCACATTTGTTTTGACAGGTGTGGGTTTTTCTGTTCCCTATTGAGCATCAAAAAATCATTCAGAATTGGAGGATCGCAAATTGAAGAAAACGAAAACCCCTCAAACTCCGCAGCTTCAGGAGCCGGATACCCAGTCCAAGCGCAGGCTTTCGCTGCCCAAAGTGGCTTACAGCGCCTTCCTGTGTGTGATGATGTCCATGATATTCTGCCAGCCGGCTTATGCGGCAACAGATGTATGGACCAAGGCCAAAGAGATCATGCAGGATGTATACACCCAAATCCTTGCCATCTCCACTATCGCCGCCATCGTCACTGCTTCGGTAGCCTTGCTGCTCATGAACTTCTCCCGTTCCGGACGGACGGTGGATGAAAGCCGCGCCTGGCTCAAACGAATCTGTATCACCTGGGCTATCCTCAATGGCTTGGGCTTTATCATGGCGTATGTGACGCCGCTCTTTAGTGGCGGACAATGGACAGGCTGATTGACCGTCTGACTGCTCGCCGGAAAGGAGGCTTGCATTTATGGGCATTTTAGACGGCATAGTGGAATGGATCGCAGAACAGGTAATGGCCGGTCTTGATCTGGTGACCACATCGGTTTTGGGTGCGCTGGGCTGTGATATGGCTGTATTTCTGCGTTATTTTCCCGCAGCAGAGACTATGTACTCTGTTTTCGTGGCTCTGGCAATCGGGATCATCCTGCTCAACTGGGTCTGGCAGTTATTCAAAAACTTCGGTCTTGGCGCAGGTGTGGAAGCAGAAGACCCGGTAAAGCTGAGTATCCGTTCCGTTATTTTTATCCTGCTGACGCTCTTTTCAGATGAAATCGTCAATATTGTTCTTACCATCGGCGGCACCCCCTACCACTGGATCATGGAGTCCGACCTTCCTGCATTAAGCTTTGCAGACTTCAATTCCGTGATGCTGGTCATCATCGGTGTGTGTGCCAATGGGGCTGTGGCACTGATTACCTTGATTTTGGTTCTCATCCTGGCCTGGAACTACCTAAAACTTCTGTTCGAGGCAGCCGAACGGTATGTGCTGCTCGGTGTACTGGTCTACACGGCTCCTGTGGCTTTTTCTATGGGCGCCAGCCAGACCACAGCAAACATCTGGAAATCCTGGTGCCGGATGCTTGGCGGTCAAATTTTCCTATTGGTCATGAACGCCTGGTGCCTGCGCCTGTTCACAAGCATGGTGGGGTCCTTCCTTGCGAACCCGCTTTCGTTATAAGGAGGTCTTATCCTTGAAGAAACTCAAAAAATTTTTATTTGCGGCCTTTACAGTCGCAATTCTCTCCTGCCTGCTCTGCCAGCCGGCTTTTGCCGCTATCTCCGAAAGCGATGTGCAGGCTCAGGTAGACGCTGTGGGAAAAGAAGCCGTTTCCGGCAATGTGTTTATCTGGTTTCTCTGTGCTATCGGCTTTCTCAAAGTCGGTCAGAAAATCGATTCTTTCCTCTCCAGCCTGGGTGTCAATGTAGGACATACCGGCGGCAGCATGTTGGCTGAGGCTATGATTGCTGCCAGAGGCATCGGCGGCATCAAGAACTTTTCCAGTCACCACTTTGGCGGCGGGAGGAACAGCAGTTCCACCAATGTCAACGCAAACGGTGGTAAAGGCAGCGGCGGCTTTGGAGCAGGGTTTGCCAGCGGCGGTCTTGCTGGAGTGGTGAGCCGAAAAGTCACAAACAGCGCCATCAAAACAGCCACCACAACTCCCGGCTCCAAGCCCTCCGGTCTTGGCAGTCTTTTAGGCGATGCTGCAGCCGGAGGGATCGGCGGCCATATGTACGCTTCTTCCGTCAGTAAGGGCGGCAATTTTGCCAACAATGTAATCGGCAGCGTAGCCACTGGCAGTATCAGCCAAATGGGTTCCATTTCCGGTGAAAAAGCCGCCGAAGCCCTGCACTCTTACATGGGATACGCGGCACTGGAATCCGGAGCTGAAAATGTTCCGACCTTCCAGAATGTCGAAATCGGCGGCGGCCGCATCACCGGTACAGAAGTAACTGCAGAACATCCCGAAGGTATCTCCTTTGGTATGTACCACGCAGACCAATATGTTGCCCCGGAAGGCCAGTACACCACCGTTCATGCCGTGGATGGTACAGCATGGTATAAGCAGTACGCTGTGGATGCTGTTGACAAATCGCCCTATATGGCCCCTGACGGTTCTATCGCCTTCAACGAGTCCATTGTCAAAAAGCTGCCTCCAGCCCCGAGGAGAAAGGACAAGATATAAATGCCAGAAGATCAGAAAAGCGGTTTTTCCGAAGCTGTGGAGACCGGCGCCTCCGCAGCGCATACCATCCGCGGTGCAATCAAAACCGGAAAAGCTATTTCCTCCGCTGCCAAAGGCGCTGCCGCAGGCGGTCCTTACGGTGCAGTTGCAGGCGCAGTGTGGGCAGGTCGGAAGCATATCGGAAAAATCATTGTGGCAGTCATTGCCCTGCTTATGCTGCCGGTATTATTTGTTCTCATGCTCCCCGGTCTTATTTTCGGCGGACTGACCAATGCCTTTTCGCCATCTGACCCCGAAATTCCGATTTTGAATAGCGAAACAGCGATTATTGAGAACGCCAACGAGATCACCTTTACCCTCAACGGCATCTTGGGCGAGGCACTGGATGATGTACTTGCCCGGATCGAAGCTGACTTTGCGGCATCGGGAGCCGACCATATGGAGGTCAAAAATGCTTATTCCGGCGGGCCTATTTATAACGCCAACCTGTTTATTTCTCAGTATTGTGCAGCCAAAGACAAGGATTTTGAAAGCATTTCTCTAAATGACCTTGCCGCCACCCTGCGGGAAAACAAGCAGCATCTATATTCCTACACCAGCAAGCAAGAGATTCGTGAGAGCACCGTGACCGATCCGGAGACTGGGGAAGAAACAACAGAGCCAGAAACATGGATGGTCTATACTGTCCGTTACAACGGTGAGTCCTATTTTTCTGATGTTGTATTCCAGCTTACCGATGACCAAAAGGAGCTTGCAGCCGATTATGCCTCCAACCTAAGCCTGTTCTTGGGCGATGGTCTGCTGCAGAATCTGGAAGCGTGGACCGGAAACAGCATCACCTCTCTGGGCGATGTTACTTTCACCGATGGGATCACACCTGTTGTTTACTACAATCAGCTGGATGAACGCTATGCCGGTAAAGCCTATGGCACGGACAATATTGGCGGTTATGGCTGCGGCCCTACCGCTATGGCAATCGTGGTGTCCTCTCTGACAGACGATATGGTTGACCCTATGGAGATGGCCGAGTGGTCTTACAACAACGGCTACTGGTGTAAAAGCAGTGGTTCTTACCATGCACTGATACCTGCCGCCGCTGGGGAATGGGGGCTTCCGGTTTCCGGCTGTACCACTGCGGAACCACAGCGCATCACAGACGCACTGGCTAATGGTAAACTGGTAGTAGCAATCATGTCTGAAGGCCACTTTACCTCATCCGGTCACTTCATTGTCCTGCGTGGCGTAAAAGACGGCAAGATCATGGTGGCTGACCCTGCCAGTTACACACGGAGCGAACAGCTCTGGGATCTGTCCATTATCTTAAATGAGGCCAGCCGGCGCGCTGGAGCTGGCGGTCCGTTCTGGATTATCGGCTGATGTGCCCGCCCGGCTTCGGAAACGAGGTTAATCATGAATCATAAAATCGACCGAGATACCTACATAATACCACCGAATTTCATCGAGTCAGGCACCTTCTTCGGTGGTATGTTCAAAGCCCGAAATGTGATTGAAGCCGGCATCCTGGCATTTGCCATTGGTGTGCCGGTTTTTTCATTGCTCCCTCTTAGCCTGACTGCCCGTATCATCGCTTTGTGCCTGACCGCACTGCCAGCAGCATTGGTGGCGCTTATCGGAATTTCCGGTGAGAGCCTTTCCTCTTTTCTGCTGATTTTCATAAAGTACCTGCGAAACCGCCGCATTATAGGCGGTAACAGCGCAGAAGATGCGGTTCCGGCGGCAGAGCATGGCGGCAAGCATATTAAAAAGAAGGTACACAAGCCCGACAAGGCTCCCAGACGGTCACGGCGCTCCGGCAGAGAGGATTTCCCAGCGGAGTTTGATGAAGTTCGTAGCTACGAGATCCGCCAAAAACTCCGTCCTGTGAAAAAGCAGAAGCCTGCCAAGGAGAAGAAAGCCGCCAAGCAAAAAAAGAAGGTCTCCAAGGAGCGCAAAGTAAAACGCCCTATCCGCACCCAGGAGCCGAAGCCCGCCTGCCTTAACCCGGTAGCAGATTATCTGCCGATTTCCAAAATTGAAAACGGCATCATCTACACGAAGGACCACCGCTATGTCAAGGTCGTCGAGGTAGTACCCATCAATTTTATGCTGCGCAGCGCCCAGGAACAGCGGAACATCATCTATTCCTTTGTATCCTACTTGAAAATCAGCCCCATCAAGCTGCAAATCAAGGTACTGACACGTCGGGCAGAGATCAACCGCCATCTGGATACCGTTCGGAAGGAGATGGAACAGGAGACCAATGAACAGTGTCTGCTCATGCAGGAAGACTACCTCCAGTTCGTTCAGCAGATCGGTTCCCGTGAGGCAATTACCCGACGTTTCTTCCTGATTTTTGAATATGAGCCGTGGAGCAACACCAAGCGCTCTGATGAAGAAGGCGAGGCAATCAATGCCCTGCAAAGTGCAGTCCATACTGCTACCAACTACCTCCGTCAGTGCGGTAACGAGGTCATCGTTCCGGAAAACTGGGATGAGTTCACCGTAGATGTCCTCTATAACCTGCTCTGCAGAAATGAAAGTGCTGTAAAGCCGCTCTCCGTCCGGGCACAGGAGGTTGTGGCTGAGTACCTTGCCAAAGGGCGCGACAGTGAGATCGACCATATCCCTGCCACCGAATTCTGTGCGCCAAAAAGCATTGACTTCACGCATGGTCACCATATCTGCATTGACGGTCTGTATTATGCTTATTTGCTGGTGCCCTCTGATGGCTACAAAACGCAGGTTCCAGCCGGCTGGCTCAGTCTTATCGTCAATGCCGGTGACGGGATCGATATGGATATGTTCCTCTCCCGTCAGCCCAAAGAAACCATCATCCAGAAAGTCGGACAGCAGCTGCGTATCAACCGTTCCAAAATCAAGGACGCCAGCGACACCAACACCGACTTTGATGACATTGATGGCGCTATCCGAAGCGGGTACTTTCTCAAAGAGGGCCTTGCCAACAACGAGGACTTCTACTACTTGAATCTGCTGATTACCATTACTGCCTCCAACGAGGAAGACTTGGAATGGAAGGTCAGCGAAATGAAAAAGCTCCTGCTCTCACAAGACATGAACGCCTGCACCTGCCATTTTCGGGAGGAACAGGCGTTTTTATCTGCCCTTCCATTGGTGGCAATGGAAAAGAAACTGTATGAGCGCGGTAAACGCAACCTGCTGACAGGCGGTGCGGCAAGCTGTTATCCCTTTACCTCCTATGAGATGTGTGATGATAACGGTATCCTGCTGGGCGTCAACAAGTACAACAGCTCCCTTATTATCGTGGACATCTTCAATTCTGCGGTCTATAAGAACGCCAATATGTCGATCCTTGGCACGAGCGGAGCCGGCAAAACTTTTACCATGCAGTTGATGGCGCTGCGAATGAGGCGGAAAAATATCCCCATTTTCATTGTTGCGCCCCTAAAAGGCCATGAATTCCATCGCGCCTGCTCCAATGTGGGCGGCTCCTTTATCCAGATTTCACCGGCCAGTCCCCACTGCATCAATGTTATGGAGATTCGGCGGGTAGACCGCTCGGTGAATGAAATTCTGGACGGTCCAGGCATTCAGTTATCTGAACTTGCAGCAAAGATCCAGCAGCTCCACATATTTTTCAGTCTGCTGATCCCCGATATGTCTCACGAAGAACGACAGCTTTTGGACGAAGCCCTTGTTCGTACCTATAACACAAAAGGCATCACTCATGATAACGCCTCTTTGGAAGACCCTGCACAGCCCGGCCAGTACCGTGAAATGCCGGTGCTTGGTGACCTGTACGAAATTTTGAAAACCTCCAAGGAAACGATGCGCATGGCCCACATTCTAAACCGTCTGGTAAACGGCAGCGCCAGCACCTTCAATAAGCAGACCAATGTTCGGCTCGACAACAAGTACACTGTTTTGGATATTTCCTCCCTCACGGGAGATCTGCTCACCGTAGGTATGTTTGTGGCGCTGGACTTTGTTTGGGACAGAGCCAAAGCCGACCGTACAGAAGAAAAAGCCATCTTCATCGATGAGTGCTGGCAGCTTCTATCCGGCGCCGGTGCTGCTGGTGTAAGATTGGCTGGCGATTTCCTTTTGGAAATTGCCAAAACCATACGCGGTTACGGCGGCGCCTCGATTTTTGCAAGCCAGGATCTTGCCGATTTCTTTGACCTTGACGGCGGCAGATTTGGTAAGGGCATCATCAACAACTCCAAGACCAAGATCATTCTGAATCTGGAGGACGACGAAGCCCAGCGGGTACAGGAAGCCCTGCACCTGTCCGATGCTGAAACAATGGAGATCACTCACTTTGAAAGAGGTCACGGTCTGATTTCTACCAATAACAACAATATTATGGTGGAATTCAAAGCCAGCCCTCTGGAAAAGGATCTGATTACTACCGACCGCCGCGAGCTGCGTGAAATCGTAGAGCGAAAACGCCGTGAACAATCCACATCTGCCGAACAGCAGATATAACAATTTGAAGAGCGAGGTGATTCCCATGTGCAACTTTCCTGCCAGACGCCGCTATGCGTCTGCTTTGCGTCTGCATTACGCCTAAAAGCCAGTTTTGCCAACCAGATCATCTTTTGGCTTACACTGACTGGCTTTCCTTCCTATTTTAATGCGTCTTGAATACGCCTATATTACGCCATTGGAGGTGATACCCATGAAGACCAGGGCTGAAATCTATGGAAATGAAGCTGCGGCTCTGCTGCGGATCGTCACGATGTATCCCGGTCTCAATATGCAGCAGCTTCTTTGCTTTCACCCTGGCAAAGAAGAAATCATCAAGACCCTGCTCTCCCATCTACAAAAGCAGGGCCGTATTTTTCAAACTGATACAGGCGGTTACTTTCCGTCTGGTTGGGCAGCAAAATCAGACAACTCCCTGATACGGGCTGCCTGGGTACTCTTGGATTTTATCGGGCAGGTGGAATACCATGCTCCCGGTGATTTTCCGGTCAAGCTTATCTTCTTTGCAAACGGTGAACTATACGAAATCGTCTACGCAGCTTCCGGCCAGGAGGCCCTGATCAACCATGCGCTTCGGGATGACCGCAGCGGTGGACGCCGCATCATTTTGGTCGATAATCCGGAAGACATTCGCCGCATTGACTGCCCTGGCATTTCCGGTTTCTGCACCGTGGATGCAGCGGGCCAGGTGCATTACTTTAAGAAAACAGGAGGAACTTGATTGGAACGAAAAATCATCTCACACCGAATCGGAAGCATTCTTGATGATATATCCCGTTTGAGCAATGCTCTTTACGCGATGGATACCACGGATATTCAGCGCTATCCGGACAACTATGAAGTCTTATCCACTGATGCCGCCCTGCGGGCAGAGAAAATTGCCTGCAGGCTGCGGCATTTGATATATTCCAGCACCACCATCCGCAAAGGCGATTACCTGACATCCGCCGGTATTGTACACGGAATTGAGGTTGTCTATGAGGACGGTGTACTGGAGGTCACCCTGCCTGGTCTGCTCCCAAAACGCAAGCAGAGGCAAAACACTGAGTTTCTGCTCGACCCGTTCTACTTCTCATTGGAGCAATACGCCAAAGAGCATCCCATGCCCCGCTTCAGCGATTGTGTGGTGTGCTTTACGCAGGTTTATGACCAGTGCCTTCCCACCCGGCGTATCCGTGACTACGACAATCTGGAAGAAAAGCAGCTTCTGGATGTCCTCTCCACCTTCGTCATGGCTGACGATACCGGCCTGCTCTGCGATGCCTACAACACCGCTGCGCTGGGCGAAAAGGACTGTACCAGAATCAGTGTCATGGAAAAAAAGCGGTTTCCCGCCTGGCTTGCTGAGCATGAAAACACCCTAAAATCCATCTCGGATTTTTGAGCATTTTCAGCCATTGCTTGTCCGACCTGCCGCAACATCGTATTTAGCCCCGGATTTCGGGGCTTTTTTCTGTCGTTACACCACGGATTTTTACCGAAGTTCCTTGCAGTCTCGGTAAAAGCCACACACCACAAGGAGGTGATCACTTGGGAAATTCCCACAGCCAGACACGATGGCGTACAGGCTTCTCTCTCTGACTGCCATCTCCGGCGAGTTCCCCACAGACCAGCTTAACAGACTTCCCGGCAGTCCATATTATCTGGAGTCTGTTGTCACTGCACTGAAAAAAGACGGGCTGCTGCGTACCTATTACCGGGATAAACTGCGCGGCTACCGTCTGGGGCCGCGAGCCAAAGCCACTCTGCTGGAAAGCCGGCCGGACAGGTTTGCCAGCTACCTGACAGGAGATACCGACACCAACCGTTTGAAATGCGAAATTGACCGAAGACTCCGGCTACACCGCCTGGCAGAAACCTATGTGACCATGGATAATGCGGGTGTATGTGTGTATCGGGATGAAAAACCGGCAATTTTTGCGCCGGATGGTTACGCTGGCGGCAGGATTGTCTATCCTGCTTTTTTCAGTTCCAGAGAAGTGAAAGAAATGGGGATCGACACCACGAAGATCCGCAGTTCCCGCTCCACTGGAATACTCCTTGCGCCCTCCGGCATCTTCGTGACCTACAACAGCAGCAGCGCCCTGATGAAGTGGCGCTACAAATCGGAAATGCGGGTCAAGGCATTGATTTGGAGCGTAATCTGCCAACAGCGCCTGGCCCCACAGTTTCGCCATGAGGATGTTCATGGACTGATTCTGGGCAACAGCATGGATCTGGCTTACCAGATTTTGACCAGCACCGGAGGACGCAAACATGATTTCTTCATGCTGGATGGCAGCTATGAGCATTTTCTTTATCTTACCAACAACCATCAGGGGGAGGTGATACTTGCACTGCTGTGCGACCCTGTGAAAACTGCGGAGCTGGACCGCATTCTGCTCCAAGGTCTTACTGCGAGGCAGCCCGGACTGGCTATTGAGCATGACGGTGTTTCACCGGATGGCTCACCAGTCCTGTTTGGCTATTTCTGCGATCTGCCCCGTATCGCACGCTTCAACACCTCCCTCGAACTATCCGAGCGCCCAGGCACACTGATCTGTTTTGACTTCCAGGCAGAGGTACTTCGCAGCTACTGTGGTTCCCGGGTGCGCTTCCAGACCATTGATTTCACAAAATTCGAGGGGAGGTTGTTCCCATAAACAAGAAAAAACTGATCGTAAGCCTGATTGCAGCGCCCTTTGCCATTCTTGCGATTCTATACGCAGGCGGCTTTCTGGCACAGCTTTTGGGTAACTATGCAACCTGGAAACAGGGCGGCGGTATTCCCGGCGACGGTACTTCACCGCTGGCCGCTTCGCCCGACTTCCTTCTCTGCCTTTCCTCTGTGCTCAGACCGCCTTATGGCGTGTATGGCATTTTGATCTGCATTGGCTTGTTAGCAGTGCTGCTCATCATGGTCATGCGCATGGGATATGGTGATGCCGGTGAGTATGATGAAGACCGCAATTTCTCCTACTCCGCCAAAGGCACTTATGGCACCTCCGGCTGGATGTCCCGCAAAGAAATGTCCGGCGTACTGGATCTGGTGCCCGATCTGCGCAAACACAAGGGTGTTGTACTGGGTATGCTGGATGGCAAAGCAGTCTGCATACCGGAAGATACCAGAATCAACAGTAATCTGGCAGTCTACGGCGCCAGTGGTTCCATGAAAACCCGTTCGTTTTGTATGAACCGTATCCTTCAGGCCACTGTCCGAGGTGAAAATGGCGCCGGAGAATCGTTGATCATCTGCGATCCCAAATCGGAATTGTACGAGAAGTCAAGCGAATTTCTCCGCAGCCGGGGCTATTGTGTCAAGGTATTCAACCTCGTTTCGCCTGAAAACTCAGATTCCTGGTGTTGCCTTGCCGAAGTTGAGGGACAGGAACTAATGGCCCAGCTTTTTGTAGATGTCATCATCAAGAACACCACGAACAACGGCAAGAGCGACCATTTCTGGGATGCCTGTGAGATGAATCTGCTCAAGGCCTTGGTACTGTATGTGGATCAAGGCTATGCGGAAGAAAACCGCAACATTGGCGAAGTCTACCGGCTGCTGACTCTCAATGGGGAATCCCAACTTGACACATTGTTCGAGGCGCTTCCTTCCACGCACCCTGCCAAAGCACCCTACAGCCTGTTCAAGCAGGCCAGCGACACAGTGCGAAGCGGCGTGATTATCGGTCTGGGCAGCCGCCTGCAGGTATTCCAGTCTGAGCTGATCAAAAAAATTACCGCTAAGAATGAGATCGATCTGGAGCTTCCGGGTCAGCAGCCCTGTGCCTACTTCCTCGTTACCAGCGACCAGGACAGCACCTTTGATTTTCTGGCCTCGCTGTTTCTATCTTTCTGCTTCATCAAACTGGTGCGATATGCAGACCACAACTGCGAGGGCGGCAAACTGCCTGTGCCTGTCCATATCCTTGGGGAAGAACTGACAGCGTGCGGCACGATCCCCGACCTCTCCCGCCGGCTCAGCGTAATACGCTCCCGGAATATCTCCATGTCCTGTGTGTTCCAAAATCTCGCAGGATTGCAGAACCGATACCCGCAGAATTTGTGGCAGGAGATCATTGGAAACTGTGACGCGCAGTTGTTTTTAGGCTGTACAGACCAGCTTACTGCCGAATTTATTTCTGCCAGGACAGGGCTTGCCTCCGTAGCAGTATCCAGTAAGTCCAAACAGCTGGGCACCTGGCGTATCTCCAACTATACACCGGAGTTTCGTGAGACCTCTGGTGTTGGAAAACGCCCTGTACTTACTCCTGATGAAGTCCTGCGGCTCCCGCTGGATCAGGCGCTCATCATCATCCGTGGCAAGAAGGTTCTGCAGGTAGACAAAATGGATTACTCCAAACACCCGGAAGCCAAGTACCTGCGTTCCTGCAAAGCATCTGCCCATGTACCGGAATGGCGCCGCTTGGAAGAAGAAGCCGCCAAAACACCGCAGCCCGCGCCGAAACCGGCTCCTGCAGCAAAGAAGCCGGCAAAGCGCAAAGCCACCAAACCGGCATCCCCCACGGATAAATCACCCAAAGAGGCTCCGGCCCCCAAATCTGCCGGTACGCCGGAAGGCATTATCACCACAGACAAGGATTCCATCCTGTCTTAAACAAAACTATCAAATTCATAGGAGGTTTTAATCTATGGCAACCAAGAAAAAAGAACTTCTGGAACAGGAGGCTCCTGTTACCGAAACCGTTATGTCGGAAGGCGAAACTCTGCCGGCCGATACTGCTCAACCTGAATCCCTTCCTGCTGATACTGGCAATAGTCTGGATTTGAACGAACTGCTGGGGCAGATGGATCAGCCCCTGGAGGACACCTCTGCCGAATATATGGCTGAAGATCCCCTTCCTGAACTCACCGAGGAGGAAATGTTCGGAGATACGCCTGCTGAAACAGACGATCAAAGCGCTGCTCCCACTGATATGCCGGAAGACTTTGATGTGCAGCCGCCTGATGTTTACGAAGATAACGCCGACGCTGTGCAGGAACCCCCTGCATCTCCCAAGCCCAAGCGTACCAGCCGAAAGAAGAAAGAAGCTGCTGCTCCTGAAGAAACTGTCACAGAGGAAGTCCCTGCCGAAACAACAGAGTCGGCGGATACAGCCGACTCTATTCTTGATACGGAGGAACCTGCTGTGGAGCCTGATGTTCCTGTCGTGGAAGAAGCTGCCGCTCCTGCCCCTACTCCTTCTCCTCCCCAGCGCCAGCCCCGCCCCCAGCGCGGCGAGGCCCCCGTCCTTACCATCCGCAGCCGGGATGATGTCGAGACTGCCGAAGACCGTGATGATGTAATCTGGCATGAGATCCATAATGCCTACCGCACCCGCAAGATCATCACCGGCAAGCTGGGCGGCATTGAACAGCTGGACAACCGCAAGACGGTGGCAGTTGTGGATTACAAGGGGTTCCGTGTCATTATCCCTATCAAGGAAATGATGATCAATCTGGGCCGCAGTCCTTCCGGTCAGGAATACGCAGACCTTATGCTGCGCCAAAATAAGATCCTTGGCAACATGCTCGGTGCTGACATTGACTTCATCGTGCGTGGTATCGACTCCAAGACCCGCAGCGTAGTTGCCAGCCGCAAGGAGGCCATGCTGCGCAAACGCCAGATTTTCTATCTGGATACGGATGCTGCCGGTATGTACCGTGTCTATGAGGGCCGCATCGTCCAGGCGCGTGTGATTGCAGTGGCTGAAAAGGTTGTGCGCGTGGAAGTTTTCGGCGTTGAAACCTCCATCCTTGCCCGTGACCTTGCCTGGGATTGGATCGGTGATGCCCATGAGCGTTTTTCCGTAGGCGATGAGGTTCTGGTCCGTATTCTCAGCGTGCGGCGCAACAGTCTGGAGGACTTGGGCATCAAGGCTGACATCAAGAGTATTTCCGAGAACACCGACAGGGACAACCTGCAGAAGTGCCGTATCCAAGGCAAGTATGCCGGCCGTGTCACAGATGTCCACAAGGGCGTTGTCTATGTGCGCCTCTCCAATGGCGTCAATGCGGTAGCCCACTCCTGCTATGACTACCGGATGCCCGGCAAAAAGGACGATGTATCTTTTGCCGTCACCCGTCTGGATATGGAGCGGGGTGTGGCCGTAGGTATTATCACCCGGATCATCCGTCAGAACCTGTAAGCAAAGCGCCTGGGAAGCAGCGGCGAACTGTTTCCCAGGCTTGCTTTTTATCATTACCGAAACTCCCACCGCATATCCTCTCCACACGACTGTTCTCTTAAATCCTCTATATAGATTTTTATTTTTCATTTGCGTTGATTTTTCACAAAAATGCGGATATAATATATTATAGCAAGGATTTAGGAGGTTGTTTTATGCTGATTCAATTTAGTGTAGAGAACTTTCTCTCTATCAAAGATAATGTCGTGTTATCCCTGCTTGCCAGTAAGGATAACGAACATCCGGAACACCTGATTGTGGACGGAAACAAAAAGCATTTGAAGTCTGCCGTGATTTACGGTGCCAATGCTTCCGGAAAGTCCAATGTCTTGAATGCATTTTGGTTCATGGTAAATTATGTGCTGACTTCGCATAACCAGCAGCTCCACAAAACCATTGAGCGTTCGCCGTTCAAGTTTGACCGGGAAACACCCTCTCGCCCCAGCAGCTTTGAGGTCATCTTCACCACAAATGGCATCCGATATGCGTATGGCTTTTCTGTAACAGACAAAGCTGTTATTGAAGAATATCTGTATTACTATCCCAATGGCAGGCAGGCACTCATTTTTGAGCGAAAAGACACAAAAGATTTTCGCTTTACCGTTGATGTCGATGAACAAAATACTCTCAAGGATCGCACTTCGGCCAACAAGCTCTATCTGTCTGTCGCATCAAACTGGAGCTATTCCAAAGTGATTCCGGTTCTGGAATGGTTTGCTTCCTGCCAGATCATCACGAAAAATTCTGTTGCAGACGCCTACGGCCTTGAAGCAGAACAACTCAAAGATGATGACTACCGGCATGTGATCGCCTCTATGCTGCGTGTTGCAGATTTTGGCATACAGTCCCTTCAGATGCGTGATACAGAACCCGCTCCTTCTCAGCGTAATGATATCTTTACCAATATCGAGGCCATTCACACGGTACAGGATACAGAGGGAAATACTTCTTCCTACGCGCTGAACATGGCAGAGGAATCTGATGGCACCAACAGTTATTTCAAACTGATCGGTGTTGTAAAAAAGGTGCTGGATGAAGGAACGCTTCTTGTCGCTGACGAGATGGACGCTCATCTGCATCCTCTTCTGACAAAGCATCTGGTCTCGCTTTTTAACAGCGTGGAGTTCAATCCAAATGGAGCCCAGTTGATTTTCACATCACACAACACCAATCTTCTTGACCTGGATGTACTGAGGAGAGATCAGATTTGGTTTACCGAAAAAGACGAGCAAACAGCGGCTACCGATCTGTTCTCCCTTTACGATTTTTCCATCCGCAAGGATGCCAAGGTGGAGAAAGGCTATCTGATTGGCCGTTATGGTGCAATCCCCTTTATCAAGGGAGGGCTGTAAAATGGCACGTGGAAAAATTGAAAAGCGTGGACAGCGACGCAGAAAAATAAAGCCTGTCATTCTGATTGTGACGGAGGGCTCTCAAACTGAGCCTAAGTATTTTGAACACTACCGCAACCGTCAGACAAACATTGATATTCGTGTGGTCGGCAGCCGCACCAGCGGAGGTGAAACTGATTACCTCAGCCTGATCCGGAAAGCCGTGGAATATCAGAACAAAAATCAGATTTCCGTATCAGAGGGAGACTCTGTATGGGTAGTTGCAGACGGCGATGTGAACTACAACAACCCTGACCCCATCACTGCAAAGGACAATCTGCTCTCCAAGGCAAGGAAAATGGCAGATGCGAAGGGGATTCAGATTGCACTCTCCAATCCCTGCTTTGAATTTTGGTATCTGTTGCATTTCCAGTACACCACCAAATTTTTCAAAGACTACCCCGCAGTGAAAAACGCATTGACCACTTATCTCCCTGATTATGAGAAAGCTGGCGATGTATATAACCAGTTAGCAGAGCATACAGCCATTGCGATTCAGAACGCCAAACGTGTAGAGCAATACCATCTTCAAAATGACAGCAGCAAACCGTTTGGAATTGCTGTCAATCCATTTACCGACATCTATCAGCTGGTGGAATCACTGCTGTAATGTTGCAAAGAAACATGGTTGGCACAAAATTGTCTCTACATTGGCACAGTCCTGCCCTTTCGCCGTAAATCCATATCTGTTATACTTGGTACAGTCAAAACTTTGCATAGCAGCCGCTCCGGTTTGGAGCGGCTGTTTTCAATTTCAGTAAAGGTGGTGGTTTCTATTCTCTTTCAAAAAGCCCGGAAGGTGCTGAACAACGAGCGGGGCGAGGCCAACTATTTCAGTACGGTGGTCTTCATCTTCATCGCTGTCCTGCTGCTGGCCTTCATTATTGACCTGTTCAGCATCATTTCCACCAAGCAGGAACTTGACCATGCCGCCGATCAGATGGTCAAACAGATCCAGCTTTCCGGCGGCGTCAACAGTGAGACCGATGAGCTGTTTGAATTTTTGAGTTCTCAGATCGAAGGAGCCGAAAATATTTCCTACTCCATTGACGCTACCTACACATCACCCAGACCATCCGGTATGACAAATGCCATCCAGTTGGGCACCCCCTTCTTCATTACTATCGAGGGAGATGCCAAACTGGGCGGGTTCTGGAATTTTGACCTGGTAAACATTACAGTGGTTGCCCGCGGCAGCGGCGTCAGTGAGCACTACTGGAAGTGAGGTGACCTATGAAACGCATATTCCTGCGACTGAAACAGCCGCTGCGAAACGAACGGGGCGAGATCACCTTTTTCGCCTGCTTTTTTGTAGTAGGCATCGTGATGCTGATTTCCTTCCTGCTCCTGTACGCTTCCATACGGATCACCTGTATCAACATCCGCAACGGCGCTAAAATGGAGTTAAATAACCTTAGCGGCACGATTTATGCAGATACCTACCGTTCCCAGCGTGAAACCAACTTTGAAGAGTACCTAAATACCCTTTACTCCAGCAGTGACTATACCGACATGCTGGAGGCTACAGTGGCAGGCGGCCTGGACTCCAAGATTCCGCTTTCAACGGAGGATTACAAGGTTTCCGACATCAGCCTGGAGTTCAATGTAGAGAATGGACGGGTTGAGTACATCTTCTACTGTGATGTGGAATTCTATGTGCGGATGTTCGGTCACAGTTATCCGGCTATCACCCAACGGGTGGAGCTGACAGGCTACCACAACACAAAATTCTAACCATACTGTTGAAAGCCCGGCACGTTATACCGTATAGGCTTTATATAACAGCAAAAAAGGAGTGTATGTAAAATATGAAAAAGTTTTTCCAATCCAAAGGCTTTATTGTTTCCTCGCTGGCTCTTCTCTGCATCACTATTCTGGGCGTCTGCTGGTTCGTAAGCCGCGACCGTACCGGAGATTTCAGACCAGATGAATCCCCACCCAGCAGCGTCACCGGCGATTGGTCAGATGGCGGCACGCAGACAGATGGTGATAATGGAGCAGATGCTTATGCCCCCGGCCAGTCCACAGACGCCGAAGAGGAATATCCTAAAGTAACCTCCCAAACGGAGGATGAGGTTGTGATCGACTTTACCGATACCGAAAAGCCTGAAGACACGTCTCCTCCGGTACCGGAAGGTAAAACCGAAATCAAAGATCCTGGTCAGGGGCATGCTGTCAATCCCGACCCGTCAGTTCCGGAAGTCACTGCCCCGCCTGCCGAGCAAACGCCGCCCAGCAATGAACCGGCTCCAGGCTCCAGCAACGGAAATGGAGCTGTATACGATCCGGTGTTTGGCTGGGTTGTTCCCGGCAATGTACAGCAGTCCACCGGTGACAGCGATGGAGATCTGAACAAACAGGTCGGCAATATGGGCTGATTTACTACAACTGAATATGGCACTACTTGGCCGTCACAGGATTGTGGCGGCCTTCCTATTTTCAAAAGGAATGGAGCGTGATGTATTTGAAACGACTTCTCGCCTTCCTATGCTGCTTTACCCTTGTTTTCTGTCTATTCCCCTCCTCTGCCTTTGCAACGGGCGGAAATGGAAACATAGATGGCGGCGGTGGCAGCATGGGTCATGGCACAAGCAGCAACTTCTGGAACTCAGGCAACGATGGCGTCCGCATTACTGTTGTTGACGCATCCAGCGGAACTGCCGTATCTTCTCCGCTGGACTTTTCAAACCGGACGCAGAAGACCAGTCTTCTCCATTTTGGGAAAGTCAACAAACTGCAATACCTGGGCGGCGCCGGCCTCTCCCTCCAGTCCGGCGTTGCCTATTCCTGCATTAGACCTACGCAATCTATGCCCACAATCGTCAGCAGCAAGGGGCAGAGCAACATCGAAGCCATCAAACGGTATTTCTGTTCTGAATATGCGTGCATGATGGTCGCTCAGGCAGCCGGAGTCGATTATGAGCGGATGATTGCCGGCGAGTACAAGCTGCTGATCGAGCCCATTGCCTATTTCACGCACAACGGCCAGTATTACTGTATGACAGCTACTGAAGCCGGCCTGTATGATCAGATGTCCGGCGGCAATCTGCGGAAAACCATGACCTCGCTTACCCATAAAAATCTGCCGCTGTCAATGTTCCTGGAATTCAGCGACCTTGGCATCTCCGCCTGGACAGGCAGCACCACTGGAAAGCAGAACAATTCCGACATCATCAGCACCCTTGGCGTTGGTATCGTCTGGTTTGATGAAGCTCCGCCGGAAGGAGAAATTGAGGCCCCTGATGTCGAATACCGAGTAGATACGGATGTGATCACCGCCGTCACACTGCGGACAGATCAGGATCTGACGCCGGATAATCCGGCATCGGTTACCTTCCATATTCTCGGCACCACCTACCGGGTCAATGATATAGTGATCCCAGCCGGTGACAGTCAGGTAGTCTGGGTCAAATGGCATACCCCCTCCACCCCACAAACCGTGACCATTACAGTATCTGTCAGCGGTGCCTATACCGCTCAGGATACCTTTGTCGCAAAAATCGTGGATCTGAATGAGCACATTCCACCTGACCCTGTGGCAACCGACACGAATCCCGGCTACTCTGTGCCGCCCCTCCCCAGTAAAACGCAGAAGCTCACTGCCAACTGGGGCGTCTGGAGCTGCTACTGGGTGCCTGTATGGGTATGGTGCGACCACGGTGAAGATGGCGGGCACTGGGTTGATGAAGGATATTGGGAATACGAATATACGGGCTACTCCGCTTCCATCAGCGGCGAGATGTCTCTAATGCCAGACGATATTGTACCCACAGCATCCGGCAAGACGATGAAAAGCGGGTACGGCGTTAAAACCGAAGTGCGGGCAACGCTGTCCACAGATGCCCCGACCAGCCACATTACTTATCCCCAAACTGCTTTTTCCGTATTTCCTGAGTTCCAGTATCAGACCTATCTGCGGCTTCTGCAGCGTTCCGGCGGCCAAAGTGCAAAATTCATCTTTAAGCCCAACGAATTTTCCACCTATGACCGGACAGTGCATTTCACACCGCTGTGGTTCCCCGATGCCACCGACTACACCATCTATACACAGGTGTGGGATACCTGGACTCCTGACGGCATGTTATCCATCAACCTAAATGACTATGTTTCGATCCAAGGGAGCCTTTATGATGACTGGTATACCAATCGAGAATAGCCTCTGGACAGCTTACCTGCTTACCATATTTTTTGTGGTGGCCGGCTTTGCTGTCTACGATGTGCTTTACAGACGGGTGCCTGACCGGGCACTCGTCTTTTTTATCCCCTTAGCTGCCCTGGCGCCGGTCCTGCAAGGATATTTCCTGTTAAATCACGGGCTCCCGCCGCTCTTTCTCTGGCCGGTCGCCACCCATGCCCTGGTAGGCGCCCTGCTCGGCTTTTGTATTCCATTGGCAGCTGCACTGGCAACAAACGGCACTGGTCTGGGCGGCGGGGATATCAAGTTCTGCGGGATATTAGGGCTGGTCTATGGCCCTTCCGGCATGGCGCTGGTCTTTCTGACTGCCGCTGTTACCGCAATGCCTGTGATCTTTCTTCTCAGGCGGCTTTATCGAACTGGGCAGCCCCTTGCTATCCCGTTCCTGCCATTTCTCGCCTGTGGCTGCTGTACAGCGACCCTGGCCCAACTATTTTTAAGATAGGAGACAACGCTTATGAAACTGAATAACCGATTCATCTTCGGTATCCTCTCCCTGCTGTTGGCGGCAGTTATCGCCTTTGTGGCACTTCCAACCATCGCCCGTCAGACCAATGGAAAAGAGGAAATCGTCCGTATCACCCAGCCGGTATTGAAAGGCGAGCAAATCTCGTCAGAAAATGCCGAGGTGGTTGAGGTAGGCGGCTATAACCTCCCCTCCAACATCGCCCATCAGCTCTCCGATGTAAATGGTCTTTACGCTACCGCCGACTTGGCTGTGGGTGACTATATCCTTACCAGCAAGATCAGCTCTGTACCGGTTTCGTCCGATGTGGCGCTCAACAGCATCCCTTCCGGTAAGGTTGCTATCTCGCTGACCGTTAAAACACTTGCTTCCGGCCTCTCTGACAAGCTTCAGCCCGGTGACATCATCCGTATTTACCACTTTCTTGATACGGCGGCCGAAGTACCGGAACTGCGTTTTGTCAAAGTATTGTCCGTCACCGACTCAGACGGCATCAATGTGGATAATGCCAAGGAGCCCACGGAGGATGAAGAAAAGCAGCAGTCAGCCACCATCACTGTGCTGGCAAGCCCTGAACAGGCGAAGATCATTACCGGTCTTGAAAATGACGGCGTAGCTCATGTGGCCCTTATCTCCCGCAACAATGACAAACTGGCAGATGAGCTGCTTGCCGAGCAGGATAAGACTCTTCAGGAAATCTACTTCCCCGAAACTTTGATTGAGGAAGAAGCTGCAGATGCGAAAAATTCTGATGTTGAAAGTGAACCCCAGGAAACGGAAACTGCAGAGTCTGCACAATCTACTAATGAAACTGCACCCTCGGCAGAATAATCAAATCAAGGAAGGAGGATCTTCGTTATGGGTAAAGTTATCACCGTCTGGGGAAGCCCCGGCAGCGGCAAATCCATGTTCTGCTGTATTCTGGCCAAAGCCCTGACCCGGGACAAGCGGAAAGCCATCATTATCAATGCCGACATGAATGTCCCTATGCTGCCGGTCTGGCTGCCGGAGCAGATCATCCAGACCAATACCTCTATCGGCCAGGTTTTGAGCAGTGTGGAGATCGATACATCTCTGGTTGCCAGTCATGTGACAGTGCTGAAAAACTATCCCTTCATTGGGATGATGGGCTATGCGGCAGGAGAAAACCCGCTGAGCTACCCAGAGGTCAAATATACCATGGTGCTGCAGCTCATTCATGCTGCCGCCAAACTGGTAGATTTCGTCATTCTGGACTGCAGCACCAGCATGACCAATGTGTTCACTCCCGCCGCTATTGAAGCCGGCGATGTGGTCATCCGTATCCTCACCCCGGACCTAAAGGGCATCAACTACCTGAAAGCCCATCAACCTCTGCTTGTGGACGAGCGCTTCCGGTTTTCTGAGCATATGACATTCGCCGGTCTGGCCCGTCCCTTCCACGCCTTGGATGAAATGGGCTATATCATTGGCGGGTTTGACGGCCTGCTTCCCTACAGTAAGGAGATCGACCGCTGTGCTACCGAAGGCGGTATGTTCAAGGCTATCACCTACTGTAACCCCAAATACACTGCTTCACTGAACAAGGTACTGGAAATCCTGGAGCAAATGGAACTGGCCGAGCAGTCAGAGGAGGATGCGGCGTATGAATGTGAGGAGGATGCCGATGAGTAATTTGAATGATATATTCTTCACACCGGCCGCCAATCAGGAGCTGACCTATGACCAGGTACTGGAGGATGTACAGCGGTATTTTGCCGAAAACCATGCCTCCACCATTGCCGAAGCTGGGGAAGGCAATGCAGAGCGTGCCACAAGCCTGCTGAAAGAACTGATGGAACACTACATTGTCAAACGCAAATATGCCCTTGACGGGCTCTCTACAAAAGAACTGTGTTCCAAGCTCTATGAAGACATGGCCGGCTACTCCTTTTTGAAGAAATGGATCTATAAGCCCGGTGTTGAGGAGGTCAACATCAACGCCTACAACGACATTGAAGTAATCGAATCCAGTGGGCGCAGTATCAAGATCCCTGATAAATTCAGTTCGCCCCAGCACGCCATCGATGTGATCCGCCGAATGCTCAACGCCTGCGGCATGGTCATTGATGATACTATGCCCAGCATTGTGGGATTTCTGGACAAGAACATCCGTATTTCGGTGGACAAAACTCCCATTGTGGATGCAGATGTAGGCGTCAATGCCTCCATCCGTATTGTCAATCAGCAGACCGTCAGTGAAGAAAAACTGCTGAACTCCGGAAGTGCCACCGCTGAAATGCTTCACTTTCTGACTGCCTGTATCCGATATGGGGTGTCCGTCTGCATTGCCGGCTCCACCGGCTCCGGCAAAACCACGATCATGGCCTGGCTGCTGTCCAATGTGCCCAATAACCGGCGCCTTATTACCATTGAAGAAGGCAGCCGCGAATTTGATCTGATCAAGCGGGATGCGCAGGGCAATATCCTTAATTCCGTAGTACATCTGCTGACCCGCCCCAGCGAGAACCCTGCGTTGAACATCAATCAGGATTTTCTTCTGGAGCGGGTGCTGCGTAAGCACCCGGATGTCATCGGCGTGGGTGAAATGCGGTCAGCAGCAGAAAGCTTGTCCGCAGCCGAAAGTTCCCGCACCGGCCATACCGTATGTACCACCATCCACTCCAATTCCTGCAACAGTACTTACCGCAGGATGATGACCCTTGCCAAACGCAAGTACAACATGGATGACTCCATCCTCATGCAGATCATGGTAGAGGCGTATCCCATCATCGTCTTTACCAAGCAGCTGGAGGACCGTTCCCGTAAGATCATGGAGATCATCGAGGGCGAGGACTACCAAGACGGGCGGCTGATCGCCCATTCCCTATACAAATATGAAGTGGAGGACAATGTAACTGATGACCGTGGTGAAACCCGTGTGGTAGGGCACCATAAAAAAATTGGCTTGATCTCCGATTCCTTGAAGAAAAGGCTGCTGGACAATGGCATTTCCAACAAGGAATTGGAAGAATTCATGCAGCCGCCAAAGGAGGTGAGTTAATTGCAATGGATCTATCTTATCTGTTTTATCCTGCTCAGTGCTGGGCTTTTGGCTCTGTTTGGTGTGAAGCCGGGTGATTTTATTGACGCCCTCTTCCGCTCCCAGCGAAAATCCGCCACCTTGTCGGATGAACTGAATGTTCTTCTGGGCACACCAGCCAAGGGCTTTTTTAATCAGGATTACGAACTGAAACAGATCTTGAAGGGTACCGGACGGGCGGACCGCTATGAGGCAATAAAACGACTGTCCCTGATTCTGTTCGCTGTGGGGGCTGTGCTGGCTCTTTTGATTGGGAATGTGTACATGGTGCCCATTCTGGGTATCGGTTTTTCTCTTATACCGATCTGGTATCTGCGCAGCACTGCCGCCAGCTATAAAAAGCACCTGAATGAAGAACTGGAAACCGCTATTTCCATCATCACGACTTCCTACCTGCGCACCGAGGATCTGATCCGTTCTGTCAAGGAAAACCTGCCCTATATCAATGAGCCGGTAAAAGCCAACTTTGAAGCCTTCGTTTATGAAGCGGAATTGATCAACGCCAACATCACCAGTGCTATCAACAGCCTGAAGATGAAGATTCCCAACCGGGTCTTCCATGAATGGTGCGGCACCCTCATCCAGTGCCAGTCCGACCGCAGTATGAAGAATACCCTTCCTACCATCAACCAGAAATTCTCCGATGTGCGTGTGGTGCAGTCGGAACTTGAGGCAATGATGCAAGGGCCGCGGCGTGAAGCCATCACCATGATATTTCTGGTTATCGCCAATGTGCCGCTGCTCTATTTCTTGAATGAGGATTGGTTCCACACCCTTATCTTCACCACACCGGGCAAAATTGCACTGGCGATCTGCGCAGCCATCATCCTATTTGCGCTGACCCAGATCATGAAACTGAGCAAGCCCATCGAATATGGAGGTGATAGCGTATGACTTTTCTGGCGCTCATCGCCATCATCTTCTTCGGTTTTGCTGTCTACAACCTGACCTGCGCCTTTGTGGACATCCCGACCAAGAAGACCTCACAAATGATGATGCTCTCCCGCAAACAGCAGGGCACCAAAAACGAAAAGCTGCTTGATGTCTATGTGACAAAAATCGCCGGTTGGATCGCCCCTTATTTGCGGCTGGACCGGCTCAAGCGCAATAAGGTACAACGCGCTCTGGACATTGCAGGTCTGCAGCTTACCCCGGAGGTCTATACAGCCAGAGCCTGGGTAACTGCAGGGGCAGTTGGCCTGTGTGCCATCCCCATGGCACTTCTTATTCCGCTGCTGGTGCCTATTTTGATCGGTCTTGCAGTGGCGCTGTGGTTTTCAACCTACTATGCAGCCTTTGATTTTGTTAAAAAACGCCGCAAACTGATTGAGGGCGAGATTCCCCGATTTGCTTTGACCGTCGGCCAGAGCCTTGAAAATGACAGGGATGTACTTAAAATTCTGACTTCCTACCGCCGTGTGGCTGGGAAAGACTTCGGCGCCGAGCTGGATCAGACCATTGCTGATATGAAGACCGGCAACTATGAAAATGCCCTCATTCGATTTGAAACCCGCATTGGCAGCCCCATGCTGTCCGATGTGATCCGTGGCCTGATTGGTGTCCTGCGCGGTGATGACCAGCGGATGTACTTCAAAATGATTACCTTCGATATGCGCCAGATCGAGCAGAACAATCTGAAAAAGGAAGCTGCCAAACGTCCCAAAAAGATCCAGCATTACTCTATGATGATGCTGATTTGCATTATGATCATCTATCTGGTGGTGCTCTGTACCGAGGTTATGAGTTCGCTCGGGGCATTCTTTGGCTAATCGGCATCCGCCACGGTACTTCCGGGCGTTTTCATACCTGCTCCTCATATGGAAGACAGATACACAGGGAGGTGAGCGTTTGTACCCAAGCGATTTTCCATAGCGGCAGGCACACCATTCTTTTTCATCTGGACTGAGCCGGACTGTTTCATCAGCCTGGCTCCATTTTTTACAGGAGAATGCCTATGCCCAAAAAGAAATTTTATCCGCCGAATGATACCGGCACCAAAAAACGCCGCTTTCGTTGCTTGCTGTTCCAGCGGCCTAAAGCATATCCGAACCGGCCCCGTTCCAACAAAAACAATCTGATCAAGCCTATCCGCCGCGCTTAACAGACGGTGGACTTGATATACCTATCCACTCAATCATCAAACATATAACAGGAGGTTACCCATGAGAAAATTCACGACCCATATCTATACCAAAGCCAACTATCTGCTCAACCGCGGCCGTATGGCATTGTCCAATCAGCGCGGCGATTTTTACATTTCGGACGCCGTCAAGATCATTATCGCCGTAGTTTTGGGTGCGCTGCTCCTGGCGGCTCTGACCCTCATCTTCAATGATACGGTCATCCCCCGCATCACCCAGGAGATTGAAAGTCTGTTCTCCTAAGCACCAAATCAGGGGGCCAGTTTGCAGAACTTCTGCAGCTGGCCCCCTTTTTTATTTGCAGATAACGACTAATGGAGGTGAAAGCATGAATCAAAAACCGTGTCAGTTCTATTCCTTTCTGCAGGCAGTCCGGGGTAACTGGCGTAACGCCCTGCTTATCCGCTGCAGCGGTTCACTTTGTCCAATGATCCGGCAGGCATCCTGTGAGGGATTCCTGATGGCAGCAGACGCAGGCTGTCAGCCGATCTTTCTGTCCGTCCAGACAGTGCGGAAGCTGAGTGGAGAAGCAGTAGACCCCGAAGAATGCTCTGCCATTCTGGAGTGCCGCTCGTTCCGGACTGCTTATAGCAGGTTTCTGGAATGGCATACCTCTTCGGACCATGTATGTCCATTTTTACAGCTGGCTCCAGATAAGGATACCTACTTCGGGTGATTCTGCCTGTTACGACGCAATGCCGCCGTCATCGGCGCGTAATGGAGGTGATTTTATTGAAACAAAAGCAAATCAAATGTCCGTACTGTCATGCTCACGCTTCTCTTCGGCCTGCAAGCCTTGTGTATGGGGCTACCCCACAGGCCAGAGGAAAGTACCTGTATGTCTGCGACAGATGGCCGGTCTGCAATGCCTATGTCAGTGCTCATGAGCGCACATTGCTCCCAATGGGGACACTGGCGAATGGCGATCTGCGCCACAAACGCATTCTGGCCCATCGTGCCCTAAAAAAACTGCAGCAGGACTGCCAGATGGAAAAATGGGAGGTCTATATCTGGCTGCAAGCCAAGCTGGGGCTGGATGCGCGCCAGACTCACATCGGTCAGTTTTCCGAGTATATGTGTGAGCAAGTCATTTCCCTCTGTCAGCAGGCTCCGGTGTATACATCCGGGCGTGCTGCCTGAACGGAGGTGAAGCCGGATGAAGCAAAACTTTAAGCTTACCAAAGACCAGCAGACGCTGGTAGAAAAAAACCTGTCCATCGTTCACTGGGTCATTGTCAACAACATTCATGTAAATCCCGGCATCTGTGGTCTGGAATACGGAGATCTGTTCCAGGAAGGGTGCCTGTGGCTCTGCAAGGCCGCCTTTACCTACCATGCCGGACAGGCGCAGTTTTCAACCTACGCCAAAAAGGTTGTAAAAAATGGACTCCTCTCCTACTGCCGCAAAATCTGTAGCCAGGGACGGCACATCAGCCGGCTGAGCATCGGAGATCAAGGCGAACTGGCTGCAGATGGAGAGCAGTTAGAACAGCCAGACGACCATTTTGACTCCCATCTTTCTCGTCTGGAGACCCTTGATCTGCTGGAAGCCAGCAAACAGAACTATCAGGGCGTTGCCAGACTTGGCATCGAAGCACTGGCGCTGAAGGTCCAGGGAATGCGCATTACAGACATCGCTGCCCTCTATCAAGTCCCTCCTTCCCATGTAGGCGCCTGGATTTCCCGTTCTCTGGAAAAACTTCGCAATGACCCTGACTTTTTGACCTGCCTGCTTTGATTTGTTGAAAATCAGCATCAACAACAGTAAGGGATATGTAATAGGAGGTATCGAAATATGGCAATCAAAACCCTATACACTGCGGTCGGCCGGTTTGAACGAAGGACAAACGGCTGCAACCGCAGTTGTCCAATCATCCTGTTAGGCGGTCAGGAGTACATGGTCGATATGCAGGAAATGGTGATTTGGAGCATGCTCAACTGGAGAATCCTGCGCTGGGATGACATCGCACAAGAATACGAAAAGCTATCCACCGCATCCGGTTACTGTACCGAGCGGTCTTGGGAAGACTGTACAAACCGCTTGCTGACCCGTGGCCTTCTGGTATCCGGCAGTGGTGAAACAGAATACGATGCTCTGTATGACCTGCTTGGCTCGCTCAGCATTATCCCAACCAGCGGACCGTTCTTTCTCCGGCTCGCCTCTTTTGTCAAGCTGACGCTGCTGGCACATGTTCCGGTATCCGCTGCGCGGAAACTGTTCCAGAAAGATAAACGCACCAAATACGAAACTCTGGTCATGCGCCTTGCCGGACAAGCCCTGCTCTCCACTGCAGAGATCATCAAGTGCATAGATAAAAATATTTCCCGCCTCCCCAATGAATGTGCGCTTTTGGATTCCCTCTACGGAGATGAAACGACCACCAGTGACAACATTGCAAGCATGGTCAAAATCAGTCAGAGCAGCAAGCCGGTGACATTAGCCGTTGCCAATCTTTATCTGCGGCAGCAGATTATCTTTGAGAGGGTATGAGCATGATGGAACAATGGACTCTTTTTCCCACTGTACTGCAGCGAAAGTTTCTGCTCACTCTGCTGGCCGGAATCGCCAGTGCGGGAATCAGCGCCATCATCTGCGTGGCGACTAAAGATCATATCCTGCTGGCATTGGGAATTATCGTACTCTGCGCCTGTCTTATATCCTGTAGAGGAATCTGGGTGACTGCGGCACATAAGAACTACGAAGTAGTGGAAGGCATCTGCGCCGGTATCAGTACACCTATGCTCCGCCGCTACCGCAAAGTACATCTGATAGACAGCCATGGCGTAGAGATCACACTGCTTCTCAGTAAATCGGCCCGGCTTAAAATAGGCGCCCCCTACCGATTTTACTTTCAGAAAGGGGCGCGGCCTACCGTGGGAAATGACTATCTGGACGCAGCCCTTTCAACGAACAGCTTTTTGGGTTATGAAGCAATCAACGAGCCGGAGGAACATCCCGATCCATCCTCTAAATCTTGAAAATGCGAGGTGGTTTTGAACCGCCTCGCTTTCTTAAAGGGCATTTTGCAAATCATAATGACCAACGCCTGATTTTCTTATATTTTGCAGAATACATTCCTTCCGTCCCTATTTATTAGGTAGATAAAAGAAAGGAGGGTTTCCCATGTATAAGCCCCACACCATTGAACAATACAAAGTCTATCGCTTTCTGGAAGAAAACTTTGCGCTGGAGCATTTCCTGCTCGCTCCTTTGTCACGCTTCGGACTGATGCTGGAGGACAAAACCGATGAGAAAATCGCGTTTGCCTTTCTCAATAACTGTGTGCAGGAAATACCCGTACCAGCTCCAGCCGATCCGGAAACGGTAACCGCTTTTCTAAAACAATTCCGCAGCCTTACGCCCCACCCAGTCGTCCATGACTTTGAAGCGCTGACCCGCTGGTGGCTGGACAATCCCAACCCGCTTACCTACCAGCAGGCGCTTGGTATGTCCGATGATCTCTACCGCCATTTTCTGTCTCATCCTTTGATCAGTGAAGATGAGGCCCTTCGGCTGGCACGCAAAGGACTCGTTACCGAATCGGAATATAATGACCTGCAGCTATGGTATTTCAACGGCCATACAATGTCCTGCTGGTTTGGTCCTCTGGGAGTAGATGGCACCGGCAGCCTATACGGTCTGACCTTTGACTATCAAACGGCATCCCCAACAAAGACTCAATTCTACCTTTTGGATGACTACTACCGTGTTATGAACCATCTTACAGAATAAGACCTTTTCAACTACTACATATTGTGCTTGTCACTGGCAATAAATCTATATATAGTGTTTTATATCTTGACAGACACAAGATCCAGTGCTATACTGAGCTTGTAATTGATTTTTGTGCGTATCCCATTTGGGAATACAGGTCTTTTTGATCTGTACCGTAGGCCAAAAGCCTGCATTGCACACGCTGTTAAGTTTGTATGCAAGTGTCAGTGATTTTTTGCGCCCTTTTAGGGCCGAAAAACTGCTGGCACTTTTTTATATAGATAATAATGCCAATGGCAGAAAGGAGTGTTATGGCACAGATTTTTGTGTTCGGGCGCGTCATGAACGACCTCGTACCCAAAGAAAGCCAGTCCAAACAAAGCTATGTATGCTTTGATCTGATGGAACGCACCAAAAACTGGACGCAGTTCTATCAGGTATGGGCCTGGGATGCAGATGTCACCCGGCTCATGCAATTCAAGGTCAAAAAAGGCAGTATGATCTGGCTTGCCGGCTCACAGCGGCTGGTAGATGTTCGCATGAAGGACGGTAAATTGGAAAAGAAACTGAAGGTCAGTCTAAATGACTTTGGTTTCCTCCCCAAACAGCCCGCCATAGCGAACAGACAGGAGAATGACCCGGACATTACTGCGGAACCCGCACCGCCTCCCACAGAGGTATTGGACGGTGACCGTGAATCCCTGCCGGAGTAGTTTACTTCGGCGCCCAAGAGGGACCGTATCAAGTTTTTCAGAATGAAACTGAAAGCTTGGTGCGGTCCCTCTTTTTTTGTTTTCCAACAAATTCAGAAAAAGGATGGTATCAAACATGAATAATGACAGAGGACTTTTGAGCGGCAGCATCACGATCTTGATTGGTGCAGTCATCGCAATTATGGCTCTGGTACGCGGGCCCTGGCAAGTCTGGCTGCTTCTGGGCATTTTCACACTCTGGGGACTGTGGGTAGTTTTGATCCTGCTTCTCCCCTATATGCAGCAGGCTAAGCGGCATCGCCAGCGTCAGCAGCGCACCAGACAACTCCATGCAGAAGGCATCCAAACAAGAAATTTTGAAATTCCTGACCTGGGCAGCACCAGCTCCGATGACCTGCTGATTCGCCACACCAACCATCGTATTCTGGCATATCTGCGCTCCGCTTATCCGCAAGCCACCTTCGAGTGGTGTGAAAAGCAGCCGGAGCAGCTGATCCGCAATGGCGGTACCGGCCGCATCCGTGTGTTTGGCATTGACGAGTTTGATCACGCTGATGTGACACTGGATCAGAACGCCAATATCAAATGCGATATGGTCAAGATCGTTCCGCTATCTAAGGTCGGCGGAGAAACAAGCGAGGATGATGCAACTCCTCCGAACAGGCAGCCTGTTGATCCCCGTATCTGGTATGAAACGCAGGGACGCTCTGTACTGGAAGCACTGATCTCCGACCTTAATTCCCGCGGACACAGCAAACTGACGCTTCGGGAAAACGGTGATATCTGCATTGAGCAGGGCGAAGATGCTGTTTCTCAGGAGCATCTGAATAACTTTCCCCAGAAGGTCTACTGGCCCCGTCTGGCAGAGGTTCTGGAAAGCAATGGTCTGGCCGCTGAAGTCACTGCCCAGGGCATTCAGGTATCCTGGTAATGCTTCTGCTGCCAAGGAACACAGAGAAAGGAGTGAACTTGACGAATGAAATCAGGACTTACCATCGTGGAAATGGCACAGCAGATTGAACGCCAATCCAAACTCAAGCAAGACTATTTGCTTGATACCCGGCGACTTCAAGTAGAACCTTTTGGTTCTCAACTTTATCTCCATACCTTTGACGACCATGATGACCCACTGGTGGAGCCACTGGAGATCAACCAGATCGCCCATCGGCAGATCGGCACACATCTGAAGATTCCGGCTGCTTACTATGACCGTATGCTTTCCGATTATCCGGAACTGCTGGCGGAGAATGTGAATTCCTGGTTCCAGCGGGAACCGACCCAGCGTATGGTCCGTACTCTGGATGGCACTGTACGGGCATTTTTAAGTAACCGCTATCGCCGCATTGATAATCTGGACATTGCAGAAATCGTCCTCCCTGTCATTCAGCAAATGGAGGACGCCTATTTTGAAAGCTGCCAGATCACGGACAGCCGTATGTACATCAAGGTAGTCAACAAGCGGCTTGAAGCCGAAGTTGTACCCGGTGACATCGTGCAGTCCGGTGTTATCATCAGCAATAGTGAAGTTGGACTGGGTTCCGTCAACATCCAGCCTTTGGTCTATCGGCTGGTATGCAGTAACGGCATGGTCGTCAACGATGCCCAGACTCGCCGCACTCACATCGGCCGGGTCAATGAGGCAGATGAAAACTTTCAACTGTTCTCACAGGAGACATTGGCCGCTGATGACCACGCATTTGCCATGAAGATCAAAGATACCGTGATGGCCGCCGTGGATGAAACGCGGTTTACACGTGTAGTTGGCATGATGCGTGAAGCCACAACCGTTCAGATGAATACCACTGATATTCCCGGCGTTGTCCGTCTGGCAAGCAAGGATTTCAATATCACCGAGGAAGAAAGCACCGGCGTTCTGCAGCGTCTGATTGAAGGCAAAGATCTGACCCTCTATGGGCTATCCAATGCCGTAACACGCTTTAGTCAGGATGTGGACAGCTATGACCGCGCCACTGCCCTGGAGGGGATCGGATACAATATCCTGTCCATGCCCCGACAGCAGTGGAACCGTATCAATCAGATGGCCGCCTGACCATCTGCAACCATCACAGTTTTTAAGGAGGAACCACTATGTATAATCAGAACAGCGATTTGATGAAACAGGAAAAATTCATGCTCCCCACTATGATCGAAGGCGATTTCAGCGCCGAGGAACTGGCTGAGGACGCCGATGGTCTGCAGATGAGTTTTCAGCGTGTCAAGATTCCCGCCGGCGGCACACTCCAATTTGAGATGCCGTCCGATGATCCGGACAATCCCGACTATGAAAAGAATCTGGTAGGCGTCATTCTGCATAACCACGCCACCTGCGCCTACTGGCCGGCTGGCAGCGAATATGACGACGATACCACGCCGCTTTGTTCTTCTGTGGATGGCAAGGTTGGCATCGGCACTCCCGGAGGCGCCTGTGCTGCCTGCGTGATGAACCGCTTTGGTTCTGCACCTGATGGCAGCAAAGGAAAAGCCTGTAAAAATATGCGTGTGCTCTACCTGCTTCGCAGTGGTGAGTACATGCCTCTGCAGGTAAATCTGCCTCCTACCAGCATCAAGCCCTTCAAGGAATTTCTGAACCGGGCCTTCATGCTCCGCCGCCGCGCCACTTACGGCAGTATCGTGCAGATTGGTCTCAAGCGTGAGAACAACGGCACCAATGACTACAGTGTTGCTACCTTCAAACTGCTGCAGGATTTCCAGGGCGAGGAGCTGGCTCAGATCCGGGCTTACGCCAACAGTTTTAAGGAGCAGATCAAACTCCTGCTCCAGCAGCGTGCCGAGATCACTGAGGAGCAGCGCGACACCGGCTGCGATTATGTAATCGAGCCTGGCGCCATGACCAACGAGCCGGCAGATGGTCACTATACTGTCAGTCAGATCAATGGTGACTGCGAACAGCTGCCTGCATAAGTATCTTGATGTGGTTTGTGCCACATGACACATAAACAACGGGATGCCTTCGGTCTAACACACCGGAGGTATCCCTCTTTTTTTATTTAAGGAGGAAACCATTATGTTATGTGAAGTACCATTAACCAAAGAACAGCAGACATTTGCCACCGCCCATCATAGCCTAGTCTATAAGTTTCTGAACGAAAACCGTCTGCCGGAAGATGAATTTTACGATGTAGTTATTTTCGGCTATCTGAAAGCTGTTCGGGATTATTTCTCTGACCTCACTGCACAACAGTTTACTTTTTCCACCATTGCTAATCGTAGAATGAAGTTCTGCTTGTTCGATTACTTCCGCACTCAGGAGCGCCGCAAACGCAATATGGAGATTCTCAGTATTCATGTCGGGTTATATCCTGATGGTGCGCCTTTAGAAGATACCATTCCTGCCCATGACCCAATCATGCAGCAGTTGGAAATGGACCTTCTTCTCCACGAGCTGGCCGGCAGAGTATCCAAGCAGCAAATGGATATTGTGCATCTGAAACAGGGCGGCTATGGCATCCGTGAGATTGCCCGCACCCAGAAGGTTCCTATGCGGCGCATTAAAGAGTTGCTGGCTGAAGTCCATGATGTGCTGCTGGATATTTGCTATGGATGAACCCATTACAGATAAGAAATACCCTTACATCCACATTTTCAAAAAGATTGGAGGTCAAACCGAATGAAGAAAGAAAAGAAACAGATCGTTTTGAATGGTTCTCTGCTGCGTCCACTGTCTGTTGGACGGGGTGCGATTCTGCACGCCGGAGGAAACATCTACCATACTTCGCGTGTGGTGGCGATTCTGGAGGAGTCGGAGGATTGCGTCCGTTTTGAAACGCAGAACTCCCACTACCATCTCTCCATGTCCCCTTTTCCGCTGGCGGCTGTCAGTCCGCTCCCTGTGAGATTGGCCGCATGTGCGTGAAGGGGCTGTAAATGGATTGGAACAGCCGGCTCACGCTGACTATTCCACAAGTTCTGGCCGTGGCGGATACCATTCCGTCACGGCTCTTTTTATGGAGGAACAAAATGAACGAAGAAATCATGAATGAGATCCAACCAGTCCGCCCCAAAGACCAGTTTACCTTTTCCTGCCGTCAATGCGGGGCGTGCTGCCGCAATATCGAAGGCTGTGTCATGGTGGAAAGTCTGGACGCCTACCGTCTGGCCCGCTACCTCCGGGCAAAGGGTGAGCCCATCGAAGGAATAGAGGATTTCCTGTTCCGTTACTGCGAACCTGAACCACTGACTGAGGAAGGCTTCCCCATCTATATGCTCAAGACAAAAGCCCCTAACAGCTCCTGCATCTTCCTTACGGATGGGCGCTGTTCTGTCTACCCTGCCCGTACCCGCACCTGCCGTATCTATCCTCTTACCGTAGGTCCAGGGGAGCGTGGCCGCGATTTTGAATACTGCCTATGTCTGGATCGGCACCAGAGCCACTTTACCGGCAGCCGGGTATCCGTCAAGGACTGGCTGTATCAGAATTTCAAGCGGGAAGACAAAGAATATGTAAAGCGGGAATATGAGATCGCTACCGAACTGGGCAAACTGATGCGCGCCATAGATCCTGCCATGCGGCCAGGCATTGTATTCAAGGTGCTCTACTACCGCTATTACAATTTTGATTTAGGCCAGCCTTTTCAGCCTCAGTATGAGCAGAATAACCGGCATCTGTTAGCAGACCTGCACCGGATTGTCAGGGAACAGTAAAAGGCAAATGGCTTTTAGAAAGGGGGCCTTATTTTATGAATTTACACGAAACAGCAATGGGGCAAAGATTTTTTAATGTTCAGCTCCCTGCACTGATCAACACACTCAAAGATATTGCGGCGGCGCTTTCCCGCCCTGCACCATCTGCTATATCCTTTCCGGCAGACCAACACTTTCTCACTTCGCTCTATTATGGTGAATATGAAGCAGATGTGTTCAAGCCCGATAAACGCCTCGCGCCTTTTAATCAGGCAGTACAGCAGAAAGAAAAAGCTCTGCTTCCGCTGCTCTCCAACGAGGCGTCCATCGCTTTTGAACAGTATCAGGCTGCGGTACAATGCCGCAATTCTACTGTATTAGAACAGGCATACGCCTCTGGCTACCGTACCGCTGTGCAGATGTTTGCGGCAGGCTTAGGCCCACAGCCGCCAGTACCGGAACATGGGGAGGATAATAATGGATGAGAACAGACTGCCCGAACTGCCCCAGGAAGCTTTTCGGCCAATGATCGCACAATCAGTCCAACTGGAACAGTTTTTGGGGGAAGAACTGATTTTTTGCTTTCGGGATCTTGATGGCGTTCATACCTTTACTACCTGCTATGGCGATATCTATAAAACGGTCAATGCACTGCGGGACTATATCCGGCTTCTGGAATCGGTGTGCGATCAGTGGGAGCTGACTGGATTCCATCGTGCTACCTACGAGTACCATGCAGAAAAACTGCGTAAAATTGCGGATAAACTGCAAGCTGGTATCGGCTACGACTATGACAAAGCCGTGGAAAGATGCAAAAAGAAACGAGCCAGAAAGTCCCACAGCAACGATGTCGGGGAAGATGCCCTTCTGCTGACGGTACGGGCTGCCGGCAAGTCCGCTGACAATGAAAAGGAGGCTGCGCCTTATGAGGAAGATACCCCTTGGGAACCTGAACTCGAATAACCATATAAAAACACCTGTTAAAAAGTATCATGCAAGCGTTGCCCGACAATCCCCCAGAGAACGGAACCGATTGCTGGCTTGCAAGAATTTTGCGTTTACCCACGCCAATGTGCATAAGCACTGCCGCCACTTCCGGCGCGGATAACCGCCCTGAAGCTACCCACGGAGGATGCCTATGGAACGAGATGAACTACGCACCACTTTAGTGAACCATCTGGAAACCCTGCGGCGCAATCTGCAGGTCGTATCCATGGAGGTGCTGAAAACCAAGTACAAAAAACCATTTGATGCCCTGCGGCAAGACATCTGTAAAGCCGCTACCGCCTATACCCGCTTTCTGGTATTCGACGGTATGCGGATCAAACACAAATACTTTGATGAGGCCGTACCCTATATTGATGCAGCTGTGAAGCAAACCAAGCGGCTCAAACAGATCTCAGATGCTGCCTTCCAGCGTCAGGATATTGACGAGATCGAATCACTCGCCCTTGCCCTGCGCAAAGAGATAGACGCAGCTCTACAGCCCTTCTATATGGGACATATGTGCCTTTATGTGACGCCGGAATGCTTTGACGACCCACCCAAGACGCCGGAAGTCTACAACGATGCAACCGCCTGTGTCTGGCGGGATGGCACATGGCAGCTTCTGGAGGATACCAGCAAAGGGTTCCTGCTCTTTGTCCAATCCAAATCCAAGGAGGAAGCTGCCGCATGAAAAAAACATCTCAGCAATATCTAAACAGCGAAGCACACGGTTATCTCATGGAGGCCAAAGCCTGCAAGCTTTTGCTCAAAGACTTGGAGCGCATCCGCGCCAAGCTCAGGCGGCACATCGAAAAGGAAGCCGCAGACCGCGAGGCAGAATTTGAAGCGGCCATGCAATACCATAGCGAAAGCGACATCCAGGAAGCCTACGGCTGGGAATTCATCAGTGAACAGCAGTATGAGCACTATCTGGAATTGTTCCGTCAAGGTCGCAGGGCACTTGATGAACACAGCCCCACTGTTACAGAACTGGCTCTCTCCATCCTGAACCGTATCTTTCAGGATATTGATAGAGACTGCCGCCAATGCGAGTTTGAAGCCCTGTCTCCGGAAGAACAGCTTGCCGAGTTGAAGCGTGCTGAGGAATCCAGGCAGGCATGGAGGCAGTATATCGCCAGTCTGAAGGAAATGATCAACCCCTCCGCTGCGCAGGAATGACCCTTAAAATCGCTACTGAAATTTACTTTGCAGACTGCCTACTTGCAAAATCAGATTTTTTCGGCTAAAATAGGTATATAATAATATATCAGCCGAAATTAAGAAAGGAGGAACGCCTGTGTATATCACCCGACACATGGAGAAACCGGTGATGGAGCTGAATGAACAGTATCCTGTGCTTCTGCTTACCGGCCCAAGGCAGGTTGGAAAAACTACCATGCTGGAACATTTGATAGAGGTCGAGGGCAAGGGGCGCAAAAAGGTCTCTTTGGATGATCTGACGCTGCGGGAACTCGCCAAGACGGACCCAAAGATGTTCTTTCAGCTGTATCAGCCGCCGCTGCTCATTGACGAAGTGCAATACGCACCGGAACTGTTCCCATATATCAAAATCATGGTAGATGAACGCCATCAGCCCGGCGATTTCTGGCTGACGGGTTCTCAGCTTTTCAAGATGATGGAGGGCGTACAGGAATCTCTGGCAGGCCGGGTGGCTCTGCTCCACCTCTCACCGCTTTCCCAGAGTGAGATCATGAAACGGCCTCCTGAACCACCGTTCAGCCTGGAGCTGCCTCTTTTGTCCGAACGGCAGAACGGACGCCAAATGCTGAACACGCCAGAGGTCTTTCAGCGTATCCATCAGGGCGGGATGCCTGCCCTGGTCACAGGAACCTATTCCAATGCCTCCATCTTCTATTCCAGTTACATTGACACTTACATGGAACGGGATGTGCGGCGGCTGTCCAATGACATTGACAGCTTGAAGTTTTTGCGGTTCCTGCGTTCTGTCGCCGCCAGGACTTCCCAGCAGGTCAATTACAAGGGCATTGCCGATGATGCGGAGATCGACCAGACCACGGCCAAAAACTGGCTTCATGTTCTGGAGGCGCTGGGGATCATCTTTTTATTGGAGCCCTATTCCAATAATGTCCTCAAACGCACCGTATCCACACCCAAGCTCTACTTCTACGACTCCGGCATTGTCTGCTACCTGACCCGTTGGAGCAGTCCGGAGACAGCCATGGAAGGAGCCATGAGCGGCGCACTACTGGAAAACTATACCGTAGCGGAAATCATCAAGACCTATCAGAACGCCGGTCAGGAGCCATTCCTGTACTATTACCGGGATAAGGATGCCAGAGAAATCGACCTGATCCTGGAGCGGGACGGAAAACTGTTTCCCATCGAGATCAAAAAGATGGCCTCGCCGCCAAAGAAATTGACGAAGGTATTTGACCTGATCGACAAGTCCCCACTGCAGCGCGGCACTGGTGCTATCCTGTGCATGGCTGACCAGTTGGGCGCTTTTGATCAGAACAATCTGATCGTGCCTATCTCTTTGATTTAACGAGGAACCCTGCCGCATTACCTGCGGCTTATAACCGAAAGGATCGACAGACTGCATTTAGCGGCCTGCCGGTCCTTTTTTCATTTAGGAGGAAACACCTGATGATAAAACGACAAATATCTTTTCTGTTTGAAGATCCCGGATTCTGTATAGATGTATTCTGCACCATTGCAGAACCGGTACGCTACTACAACCGGGATACCGAAAGCGGCGCATGGTACAGCTCTACACCGGACTGGAATGAAAATGGCAGTCTCATCCGGGAAGACCTCATCTTTGAAGTGATTGCAGATGGCGTAGTCTGTGCACTGGACGGCAATGGTAACTTTGAAGGCAAGAAACCCTTCGTACCTTTCTGCCAATTCCGCCAATCGCTGGTGCAGTCCGTTCATACACAATATCCGCACCTGCAGAATCAGGAAGCACTAAGGGAAAAGCTGCTCTCCCTGCCGGATGCCAGAGAAACGGTTGGGCATGGTTGGTACTGGGAAAACTGGCTCTTTGCCACCGATTTTGAGAACACCGTTGAGGAAGCCGTAGACTCAGCTGAATGGCTAAATAGTCAGTTCCACATTCTGGCTGTCCGCTATACCCACAAGCCCACCGGCTTTGTGTTTACCAACTACCGTTTCCGGGACAAAAGAGCCGAAGCCAAATCTTCCGGACATGACCTACTGCTCTATGACTGGAAAGACCAATGACCACACTGCGTCAAAAAATGCAGCAACTATACACAAGGAGGATGCAAAATGAAAATTCACGAAGATCGTTCTCATATGAATATTGATACCAGATGGTTTGAAAAAGGCTATATCAAAGAAGATGTCCACTCCCTGCGCCTGCAGTCTCTATGCACCGAAGCAGAGGCAGCAGCCAACAAACAGTTTTACGACAGCCACACCCGCGAAGAATGGGATCAGTATATCCGCCAAGCAAGTTTGGAGAGCAGCGCAGCAATGAAACCCGTCATGGAAGCTATCGCACAGGACTTTGTCTGCTACCAGTATGACGAAAATATCCCTGTGTCCTATGGCAGCGACCGATGGGACCTGTACTTCTGGTGTAATCCCTTTAACGGCGCCGCAGACGCATCCGAACGGGATTTCTCATATTTCACGCTGACCTTTAACGAGCGTCAGACGCTGGAGAAACGAAAAAAAGTCTGTCAACAGGTGCTGGAGCTCCTATGCTCACGCTTTCAGGAGCATCCCCATCTCCATGTAGCCGTACAGTATTCCATATGGTTTGACCATCCGAAGATCCACGATGCGGTGGAGCGCGCAAAGCCCCGTCTGCATGGCCTGCGCTGTATCCAGGAACAAAAAGAAGGAAAACTGCTCCTGCAGGACGGGGCCCTGCTCTTCAAGCCAAAATACGCAAAGAAATATGCCCGCACGCTGAGCCAGAGCCAGATTCTGTCCCTTAGTTGGGAACTGGGCGTGGAGGACGAAGAACCTGATACCGATGCGGCACCTGTTACCTTGCCTTACAAGAAATTTGGCGCCACGCACCCCATCCAGCTGCAGGTGACTTCCTACCTGAATGGAAACCTTGCCATACAAATGGTGACATGGGAAAGCGGCGACCCGGAACCCTGGGCGACTCTCACCGTCAACCTGCCCGGCCAACGGCAAAAAGACCATGCCTTTATCGACACCAATGCCGATTCGGAATTTCCCACCTGGCTCATCCGACATGGTCTGGCTATCCCAACCGGCCGCACCATGCAGAGTGGGTTCTGCACCTATCCTGAATATCGTTTTCGTGCCAACCGGCTGCAGGAGCTGGACCCGGAAGGGTATGCAGGCTACCTGAAAAACTTTGAAAGGCGGTGCAGCGCATGAAATATAAGGCAATTTATGATGTACTGAATGAAAGGCGGCAGACTACCCCCGGTTTCTGTTACCATGACCGCAGCGGCTGGCGTGCTTACCCCCAGACCTACATGACCATGCAGTGCCCTTTATGGATTATTGCTGAAGATGCTGCCACGGGCAGGCGTCTGTGGATCACTCAGGAGGGCACCCGATTTAGCATTTCCATTCGAAGGATGGATGAACAGCGGCACAACTATGGCCCTACCTATCGCATTACTTGTGAAAACAGGACAAAGCTGGCTCAAGTTCTGCGCTATCAGTTCGAGTCAAAAACTTTGGCTGTGTAGCTGACGATGACCAGAGAGGAACTGCATTCCTCTCCCTGCTCCGGTTTCCTTGTCCGGAACACACACTAAGAAGCACCGGAAATCTGCATTTTTGCAGACGTCCGGTGCTTCTTTGGAGGAAAACGCTTATGAATACTCTCGCATTTACGCTGGGCGAATACCGATCCCAGCTGACTTTGAAAATCAGTACCTATCCCAACGGCAATCTCGCCATCAAGCTTTATGAAAAGGATCACGGCATCCTGATTTTTTGGGAAACCCTTACCACCAACTTAACCGGAATCCGGCCCGACTACTGCGCTTTCATCAATATAAAAGCCGCAGACGGACTTTTTCCAGTCTGGCTGTCAGACAATCACCTTGCGGAACCTACCGGGCAAATTCTTGAATCGGATGGCTGCCTTTACCCCGAATACCTGTTTAATGGCAAAGAACTGGATGCTCTGGATCATGAGGGGCACACCCTCTACATCCGGCGGCAGAAAGGCGAACTTGGGCGCCGATTTGAGCGGCTGTATCTCGCCCTGCGAAGACTGGCGCGAGAAATCAACGGATTCAGCTACACCGATTACAGCGGCTGGCGGTGTCTGGATGGGAGTTCCTCCACCCTGCCCCTCTGGATCGAGGCATTTGACCCTTCTCATGGCCGCAAATTCATCTTCACGCAGAAAGGTCCCGCACTCCAAACTACCATCCTCTATGCAGATGGTACAGAGAAGCAGCGCATCTATCGGCGTAAAGAGGACATGGCAACCGAGCTGATGGCCATGTTTCAGGAAGAATTGCGTGTCTACCCTCCCTGGTCTGAAGACCGGAGGAAACGGTACGAATATTAAAGGAATAAAATTAGGAGGACATCATCATGAAGATCCATATCTATCCCAAATCCATGTTGGAAACCGTATGGCAGCAGGACAAACTGCTGTTTATCCCAGAAGCGGAGCAACCACCCCTGTGTCTTCGATGTGGGCAGCCACTGGACCACCGGCTGGTCATCAACGCCCTGAGCCGCTATGCAGATGTCCATATCTGCGAGGCGTGCGGTATGGATGAAGCCCTGCGTGATGCCAACCGTTGCCCACTTCCTCTAACAGAATGGGCAGCTGTCAAAAACGGTTTGAGCCAGCAGCAGACCGATTTTGAAGCTCCGCTGCTGACTACTTCCTGCACCTTTGAAGATCTATTCCAGCAGGGTTCCCGGCCTGCCAGCGAGATAGCCTATTCCCGTTCTGATTATGATGGATGGAAATGGTGGACCACTTGGCATCAGTGCCAAAAGAGCGCGCCCATTCTGGAAGCTGCCCATGAAATTGATGCTTTCCAGAATGCGCTGTTCCAACTGCCGGAGTTTCGGAATTTGGACACCCTGACACGGTTCTGCCGAGGGTACGCCCAACCCACCAGCGAGCCCACCGAATTCAATTTGTATTCGGAAACTGCTCACTTTTATATCTGGCTGCGGTTGATTACCAGGCGTCGAGATTATAATGCCTATGTGCATTACTATCTGAAAGGTTAAAAAGTCTGCAACGCACCGGATACAGTATGCCTATCGGCTCTGTATTCGGTGCGTTTTTCTCTATATAATTCATATTTATTTGATTATGGCAATACATAACCATGACACCAGAGTAGACTAATCTGGGCTATCCTGAACAGCCCATAAGAAAACGTCGGACGCGGCGGCCTGCTGGCCCTGCGCCCGGCGCTTTCCTATGGGTTTATTCTACGCATTTCAAAGCCCGTTCCGGCAAGTATTTGATAAATCATTCTGCCACCCCATTGACCGCCGCCGAAAACCTTTGATTTCCGTGGACTTTTTGCCCCTTAAATGCGTAGACAACAGGGGCTTTCCAGCTCTCGTATTCAGCACATCGTTTGCGGCGCTGCTATATTCTAAAAAAGCCCTAATACTATGAAAGCCATTTAGAGAATTTTCAAAATGAGTGTTGACTTTCTTTCTCATTGTGCTACAATGAAAATATCATTTAGAGATTTTTCAAAATAACAGGGACAAAGGTGAAAGCACTGTGAGTTTACCTAATATTTTCAAAGCATTAAGTGATCCTGTCCGACGGGAGATACTACTGAAACTAAAACAAAAACGGAAGATGTCAGCCGGTGAAATTGCCGCAGAATTTGACTTAACTAATGCCACTATTTCATACCACCTTTCTACTCTAAAAAAGGCTGATTTGATTTTTGAAACGCGTTATCAGAAATACATCTATTATGAAATCAATACATCGGTATTTGAAAGTGTTGTTATGTGGCTTATGCAATTTCAGGAGGATAAAGATGAACCCCAAAAATAAACGAACCTTGTTTCTGACAAGTACAATTTGCATTATTTTGTCCATCGTAGCATTCGCTCTATCCCACATGGGCGGTGCCAGTAACGAAAACTATATTCTGCTCTATGTGATTGCCGTTTTGCTGAATATTGTTCTGAACCTTGCGCTTAGTATCAAAATTGCTTCGACAAACGGAGCCAAGGCGTTAGTGTCTTTGGGCAAATGGATTATGCCGATTGCGGGAGTTGTATATTTGATCCCGCAGGTATATTCCGTACTGTTTCCCGCTAAGACTATGCAAGATACTTATTGGTATGTCTTTATTGGCATTTTGTTTATTGTCAGCGGCAATTATTTTCCAAAAAACCACATCAATCCCTATATCGGGCTAAAGTTTCCATGGTTATTCAATGATGAAGAAGGCTGGTACAAGACGCATCGGCTGGGTAGCTACACATGGATATTAGCCGGTATTGTCAGCATTCTTCATCCACTACACAATCTTGTTTTTGTAACCGTTCCGTTAATCATTTTTCTGGTTGGCGTTGTCCCACTGGTCTATTCGCTTGTCCTCTATTTTAAGAGGAAACGAAGCAATTAAAGGAGGTAATACTTATGAAGTCCGCAACAAAGCATATTGTTATCAGCACCATTTTGTGTGCATTGACGCTGGTAGTCTTTCTCGCTTTCTATAACCGCCTGCCGGCGTCTATCCCCGTCCACTTTGATTCTGCCGGAGTTGCAAATTCTTTCTGGCCCCGCAATGTTGTAGTGTTCGGCGTCCCTGTGGCTTGTGTCCTGCTGAACCTCATTTCTGGCTTTACCGTCAGCCAGAAAGAGAATGCAAAGCCGTATATGTACTATATCATGGCTGTTGTTGCATTCGTAGCAACGGGCATCATGATCTATTTGGGGATGAAGTGAATTGCCCCAACAAGAACTTTGATGGCGGAACGGTTATTTTTTTTGAATGTCATTTTGAATTTTTTCTAAATAAAGGCAAGGAATGCTATGTTACAAATCAAGAACTTATCCAAAAGCTACGGTGCGAAAAAGGCTGTAAGCAACCTTAGTTTTGTCGTGGAAGATGGCGACATAATGGGCTTCATCGGAAAGAATGGAGCTGGCAAAACCACAACATTGAAAGCCTGTTTAGGTATCATCGGCATTGACGAGGGAGAAATCCTTTTGGATGGAACTTCTGTCCTCAAAAAACCGATGGCTTGTAAGCGGAAGATGGCGTATGTGCCAGATAATCCCCAGCTTGACGAGTATATGACTGGATTGCAGTATCTCAATTTTATCTGTGACATTTACGAAGTACCGTCCAAGATGCGGAAACAAAACTTCGAGAAATTGGCCTCGGCTTTTCAGGTGGGGCCGCATTTGAATAACTTGATTTCCTCTTACTCCCACGGCATGAAACAGAAACTTGCGCTGATTGCCGCCTTTTCGCACACGCCTAAACTGCTGATATTGGATGAACCTTTCGTTGGATTAGACCCGGAGGCATTTGTGATCCTGAAAGAGCAGATGAAAGAACTCTGTGCAAGTGGAAATTCTGTTCTGTTTTCAAGCCATATTCTTGATGTGGTAGAAAAGGTGTGCAATAAAGTGTCCGTTATTAAGCATGGACAATTACTGTATTCCGGCAGAACGACAGAAATCGTTGGAACAAAGGGTTTAGAAGAAGTATTTATGGAGATGAATGGCGATGAAATTTCTGTTACCCCTACTAAGGAATAATATTTTGCAGCTATCTCATGCCAATCAGCTTCGATATGCAGATACAAAGAACCGCACAAAAACGATCACTTTGTATATGCTTATAGCAGCGATCCTAATGGGATTGCTTGCATACCTGATTTACTCCTTGAAAATCATTTATTCTATTGCGTGGTCGTTGGAGGAAGTAGTGACGGAACTTGTTATTCCTATGGTTCTGATCTGCGTGAGCCTTAATATTGCGATTAGTGTTTTTTGGGGAAGTGGCCTGCTCCTTAGCGATACTAATATTGACAGTATGCTTGCACTCCCAATTCCGCTGCGTACATTGATACTCTCCAAATTGACTGTCCTGTTTATGGTAGAAGTCGCCCTTACTGTGGCGCTGCTGCTTCCTATGATGGTGCTGTTTGGCCTGACCGCAGATATGGGATTTCCGTTTTATCTAATTGTGCTTGGAATAACAATCATCTTTCCTGTCATTCCCGGTCTTTTGGGAACAATGATCGGAACACAGATTTACCGCATCTTGAAAAGTTCCTCTGCTCGTATCGCCCGACTAAAGGCAGCGGCGGCTATTCTGGTTTTGTTTGCATTTATGATCTTTATGTTCTGCAAATTCCCTGATATAGCTGCCGGAAATTTTGGGGATGTTATTTCTACCTCGACTTTTACACTTTATGCAGACCAGTATATTCACCGATAACAATCCAGCAGTAGACGCATCGACCTTTGAAGCAAGCGGTGAAATAATTGAAACCTATGGTACTTTTGAAAGCTATGGCAATGTATCGTATGTAGCTGACAAGACCGATGACGGGATCGAATTTGTACGAGTTATTCAAATTGCAAATTATGAAAAAGGAAAACTAACCTTTACGGCAAGTTTCTTTGAGGACGGTTCTGTGGCTGGGTTTAGGCTGGCTGATTGAAAAAGATATTATGTGATCTACTGTGATCTGCGCTACGGCTCTAAAATACGAGTACGAACACGCTCAACCGAACCTCAAGATCAGAGTGGGCCTTAATACTAGTTCAAACACATTCTTCAAGCGTGTAAGGTTGACTTGACATCAACCAAGCAAATGGTATAAGCGGTATTACTTCCGCTTTCGTTGGTTGTACTTATACTCGCACCGATGTATTTTGTCGAAACCATTTTTGCACTCATTCTTTTTCAATGGATAGCCTCTATAAAACTTTTCTTTGGGAAAGTGCATATTACGGGATTATTGCCTCTGTGATTGGAAGCGTGCTGGGATATGTTTGTACAATCTTCATTGAGGCGGCTACGAGCGATACCCTCCAGCTTGTTGCAATTCCTGTCATACCCATTCTTGAAGCAACCCTCTTGGCAGTAGGAGCCTGCTTGATGGCGACAGCAATTCCGCTGCGGAAAATTTCAAAAATGAGTATTGTGGATTCGATTGAAACGGTTGAGTAGAACACTATTTTTTGAACTGTCCGAACTTTCTAATATTTTGTGGACATTTAGGTTTTAGAATGACCTTATCAGTGAAAGCAGGTGGATAAAGGAGCTTTTGTCTATTTGCTGTGCTGATTCTGGTACAGTTGGCGGCCACTGGCACAACAGTTTTCCGCATTTACCCCAAGCAAAGGAGGCGAACAATATGGGCAAAATTTTAATATTATCCGTCACTGACCACGAAGAACATATACTCAATAAAATTATGGAAACTATCGCAAACGAGCCGAAGCTTAACCATATTGCGCCTCCTCTCCCTTGCAACATTCTTTCTTTTAAAAATCTGGAAATCCGGCTGAAGGAGCAGACAGTATCCTGCAGAGATCAACTTGTCACTTTGACTCACCATGAGTTTGCTGTCCTTACATATCTGGCTCGTCATCCCGGCTGGGTATTCTCAGCCAGCCAGATTTATGAGGCCGTATGGGATAGAGACGGTGAACACTGCGGTACCGCTGTTGCCAGCGTCATCGGTCAAATCCGGCGCAAGTTGACGCCAGATACACCAAAGGGTGGCTATATCCGCACCGTACCGGGCAGTGGATATAAATTTGAATCCGTGATATAGGAAACGCCGGACATATGCCGCTTGGCTCTGTCCGGCGCTTCGTTTTATATAAAACAAGGCTACAAGTATTACTTCCTTGCGTTGATTGAGCGAAGAAATTATAATTGAGGAATCACAGAAATCCACATAATTTATATTCTATGAAAAAACAAGTAGGAAAAATGGGGTGTTACCTCAAGGCAGACCAATTATTTGTGTACCGGTGGGCGTATCCCCGGTGCTGTGAAGATGGCTACCATTTGGCTGATTCCCAAGGATGCGGAGAAACCGGCAGACCGCCGTTTCAAAAATACAAAAAAATAATCCTCTCGTGAGGTTTCTGTGACATTTTGATGCTACACTAAGAATGAAGGAGTGTGATACAATGCGAATTTTAGTAGTCGAGGATGACCGACTTTTGAATAATACTTTGTGCTATAACCTGGATACTGCGGGCTATGCCGTGGACTCTGCATTGACAAAATCAGCAGCCAGCAACTTTCTGACCAAGCAGGACTATGACTTGATCGTGCTGGATGTAAACCTGCCGGATGGGAATGGCTTTGATTTCTGCCGTGAGGTAAAGGAGCGCCGGCCGGATACAGCGGTGATCTTCCTGACTGCAAATGATATGGAGAGCGATATGCTCAAAGGTTATGAGCTGGGCGCAGAGGACTATGTGACCAAGCCATTTCCTATGAGCGTCTTTCAAAAAAAGCTGTCCGTGGTGCTGGGGCGGCTGGCGAAACAGTCTGGCGGCGATTGCTATGAGGATGGCGCACTATCCATCAATTTCTCGGAGATGACTGCTTCCTTGTCCAGCAAGCCGTTGGTGTTCACTCCGTTAGAATACCGGCTGTTGAAAATTCTGACCAAAAACCCGCAGAATGTTTTGACCAGGCAGGTACTGCTTGAAAAGCTGTGGGATGCCGATGGGAACTTTGTGGATGAACACGCCCTGACTGCGGCCATCAGCCGGGTGCGGAACAAAATTGAAACGGAGGGCCGCCAGTACATCAAGACGGTGTACGGCATGGGCTATATGTGGATCGGAGGGGCACCGAAATGAATATGCGAAAACTCTCCATCAACAAAGCCTGCGTCCTTTGGGGAACGCTTTTGCTGCTGGCGGTTGGCGCAGTCTGCGCCGCTGTTTATCTGCTGACCCAGAATATAACCGCTGTCCGGTGTGTGTTCCTGTTCAGTCTCTTTGTACTGCTCTGCGTTATCTTCTTTGTGGCCCTGATCCGCCGGAAGCTGGTTCGGTTCTCCGATGCCTTTTGTGGTCAGATGGATGATATGCTCTCCGGGGATATACAGCCCAAGCAGACGGTTGAGGAAGAAAGCCTGTTCTATAAAATCAACTATCGGCTGGGGCGGTTGTACGAGGTCATGCAGGAAAATAAAAACAGCATCGCAAAGGAACGGGCTGACCTGCAAGAGCTGATCTCTGACATCTCCCATCAAGTCAAGACCCCGATTGCCAACTTGAAGATGATCAACAACACGCTGCTTGAAAACGAGGTCCCCCCGCAGAAGCAAAAGGAATTTCTGACAGCTCAGGCCAGCCAGCTTGATAAGCTGGACTTCCTCATGCAAGCTATGATTAAGACTTCCCGCCTGGAAACAGGAGTCATTTCGCTGGAGCAAAAACAGCAGCCGGTTTATGATACCCTTGCCGCTGCCCTGGGCGGGATTTTGCTCAATGCCGAAAAGAAACAAATAGATGTGCAGGTGGAATGCCCGGAGCATTTGGATGCACGCCATGATAGAAAATGGACAAGCGAAGCCCTGTTCAACATTCTGGATAACGCAGTGAAGTACACCCCGGCAGGCGGGCAGATTCGTGTGTCGGTGGAAGGCTGGGAAATGTATGTGAAGATCGACATTGCCGACACTGGCATCGGCATTTCAGAGCAGCACCAGGGGACGATTTTCAAACGGTTTTACCGGGAAGATGCGGTGCATGATGTGGACGGTATTGGGATTGGCCTGTATCTGGCCCGCGAGATCGTGACTTTGCAGGGCGGTTATATCAGGGTGGCGTCCGAGGTCGGGAAAGGCTCAACCTTTTCTGTTTTCCTGCTCCGAAAGTAGCGCCGACACGCCCCCAAAATTGAAATGTCACAGACTTGTGACATTTGGGGCCGAATTTAGCGGAAATTTTTTGTGGCTCGTGACATTTCTGTGAGGTTTGGTCGTTACAATGGGTTTATCAAAAAGAAAGGATGGTGTTCTTTATGAGCATTTTGCAAACGACTGAACTGAAAAAATATTATGGCGCAGAGCCGAACATTACCAGAGCCTTGGATGGTGTGACCCTCTCCATAGAAAAGGGCGAATTTGTAGCCATCGTGGGAACCTCCGGCAGCGGTAAATCCACGCTGCTGAACATGATCGGTGGATTGGATGTGCCCACCTCCGGCCAGGTGGTCGTGGATGGCAAGGAGTTGTCCAAACTCAAAGACGAGGAACTGACCGTTTTCCGCAGGAGAAAGATCGGCTTTATTTTCCAAAACTACAATCTTGTGCCGGTGCTGAATGTCTTCGAAAACATTGTGCTGCCTGTGGAGTTGGACGGAAACAAGGTAGACAAGAAGTTTATGAACGAAGTGGTGCAGATGCTGGGGCTGGAGGATAAGCTGAACAATATGCCCAATAACCTCTCCGGCGGCCAGCAGCAGCGCGTAGCCATTGCCCGCGCCTTGGTGTCGAAGCCCGCTATCGTACTGGCTGATGAACCCACCGGCAACTTGGACAGCAAGACCAGCGCCGATGTGCTGGGGCTTCTGAAAACCACAAGTCAGAAATTCCACCAGACTCTTGTGATGATCACCCATAACAGTGAGATCGCCCAGCTTGCTGACCGCATTATTCGGATCGAGGATGGCAAAATCGTGCAGTAAAGGGGGCGGGACTATGAATGACATTCTATTTGGCAATAACAACAAGGCTGTCATCAAAAAGCTGGCGAACCGCAGTTTCCGCAGCAACAAAATGCGGAATGTGATTGCGGTCATTGCGATTGCCCTGACAACCTTTCTCTTTACGGCAGTCCTGACCATTGGTATGGGCGCCAAGGGAACACTGGAATACAACATGGCAAAGATGATTGGCACTGGTGCGGATGCGCTGGTACAGGGTCTTTCCGAAGAACAATTCCAGCAGTTAAAAGAAAATTCCATGTTTGAAAAGGTGGGCTGTTGGGTACCTATTGAGATCATGACCAACACCAACCGGATATTTGCGGAAATTGATTACGCGGATCAGCCCCAGTTGGAGCTTCGGATGCAGACGCCGCGCACAGGCTCTGCTCCCCAAAAAGCAAATGAAGTTTTGGTTTCTGCCAATATACTGAAGGATCTGAACATCGAAGAAAAAATAGGTGCGGAAATCCCCATTGAATTTAAGAATCGTCAAAGCGGCCAGATGTATCATTTTGATATGATTGTATCCGGTATTTACGACACACCAAACGAAAAATCGGAATCAGTCATTGTTTCCAAAGCCTTCATGGAAGAAAATCCGGAGATGATGAACGAAATTGCTCAAGGGCGTGAGGGTTGTGGCATTTATGATGCTGATGTGATTATGCGGGACAGCTCCATGGTAAAGGAGCGCATCTCGGAGTTTGTCCGTAGCATTGGTGGTAATCCAGACGATAGAAGTGCTGAGAATTATGTCCGTGTAGCCCCCAACACTTTCCTTTCCAACAACAGCGGCGGCTCTATCATGTGGCTGGTAGCAGGTGTATTTGGCGTCCTATTCATGTTCTGTGGGTATCTGCTGATCTACAATGTATTCGAGATTGCAGTTACCAACGATATTCGGCAGTATGGCCTGCTACGAACGGTAGGGACTACTTCCCAGCAGATCAAGCGTTTGGTCAACCGGCAGGCGCTGTATCTATTCTTAATGGGTACACCATTTGGCCTGCTTTTTGGCATCCTGCTCGGACGCAGTATTCTGCCTGCGGCACTCCAGATGTTTGCTGCCGATTATAGTGGTAAAAACATTGAGGTCAGCACACTTCCATATTTGGGTATTATCGTAGGTGCGATTCTGTTCTCCGGGCTTACGGTTTATATCAGTACCAGAAAGTCTGTGAAGAAAGCTTCCCGTGTGTCACCTATCGAGGCTATCCGCTATGTAGAACAGGATACGGTTTCCATAAAGCGGAAAAAGACAAATACCGGAGCAGTTATTCCTCGCATGGCGAAGGCCAACCTCCAGCGCAATAAGCGTCGGACGGTCTTTATTGTGGTTTCCCTGACTTTGAGCATCGTCCTCCTGAACTCGGTATTTATCTTCAGCGGCAGCTTTGATGAAGATGTTTATATCAAAACCCATACCAAAAGTGACTTTGCGGTTTACAACCCGGACATTCAAGCCGCATGGGGAGATGAATTTGGACACAGCTGCACTGTTTCAGAAAAATCGGTAGAGGAAATTGAACAGCAGCCAGGTGTAATGAACGAAGTCCGCCTATACCGTAATACTTTTGAGGATGATCATATTGCCTGTGATTGGGGGCCTTCTTTCTCAATTGATAATACGGATAAATATGCCTATGTACTTCCTGATTCATTAAATCTCGGCTGGACTGAGGATAGAGAGGATTATGCTGCGTTGACTGCGGATAACCTTCCGCTTGGAAATGTGTATGGCTTCTCTGAAAATCTCCTGAACAAGATGGACATTATTGAGGGTGAAAGCAATGTGTCTGTCCTGAAAGAAAAACTCTGGAATGGCAACAATGTAATTTTAGTAAGTCACTATAACGATAAGGGAAACTTAAGCGGTGGTGCGGATAATACCTATTATTTTGGTCTGTCGGTTGGAGATACCATTCAATTTTATGAAAATGGAGTCCCTACTGAGAAGTTTACAGTGATTGCAAAGGCTGCTGTTACGAGCAATGAAATGACCTTGACTGGCGGTGGTTCTAATATTGCAACAGATATTGGTGGACCAAAGATCTATATGTCAGAAAATAAGTTCAAAGAGATTTATGAAACCCCTACCTTGTATGGTTTCTTCTTTGATGTAGAGGAACAGTATCAGCAGGATATGGAGAACTATCTGATGCGGGACACCGATGTTTCCTATAACTCTATTTCAACGCTGAAAGCTAATGTTTTAGGCATTAAGAATGTTGTCCTGCTGGTTGGTGGAATGATTGGTGCTGTATTTGCTCTGGTGGGCCTGATCAACTTCATCAATCTGGTTATGACCAATATCGTTACCCGCCGTCATGAGTTTGCCACCATGCAAAGCATTGGTATGACGAACCGGCAGCTCCGAAAGATGATGATTTCTGAAAGCTTCTCTTATGTGCTGCTGGCTGGGATTGTCGGAACACTAGTTGCGGCGACACTTGGCATGACATTGCTAAGAGCATTTGTAGAAAATGGTCCTACCAGTATGATGATGACATTCCAGATAACCTTGCTGCCTGCGCTGATTATGCTGGTTCTTTTTCTGGTGCTGGCGTTTATCGTTCCGGTTGTCGCACTCCGACTCCTTAACAATCGGAGTGTCGTAGAGCGGCTTCGGGTAAATGAATAATAGGAGCAGCCATATCAAGTGAATACTTCCTGCGCCGCTGTATGCGGCTGTGGAACATGGAAAACCGGGGGATTTTTCTCCCGGTTTTTCAAATGTCACAGGTTCGTGACATTTGGGGCCGAATTTAGCGGAAATTTTTTGTGGCTCGTGACATTTCTGTGAGGTTTGGTCGTTACAATGGGTTTATCAAAAAGAAAGGATGGTGTTCTTTATGAGCATTTTGCAAACGACTGAACTGAAAAAATATTATGGCACAGAGCCGAACATTACCAGAGCCTTGGATGGTGTGAACCTCTCTGTTGAACAGGGGGAATTTGTAGCGATTGTTGGAACCTCCGGCAGCGGCAAATCCACTCTGCTGAACATGATTGGCGGGCTGGATGTGCCTACCTCCGGCAAGGTCATTGTAGATGGGCGTGACCTATCTACATTGAAAGACGAGCAGCTTACTATCTTCCGCAGAAGAAAGATCGGCTTCATCTTTCAGAACTACAATCTGGTGCCAGTGCTGAATGTCTTTGAAAACATTGTGCTTCCCGTAGAGTTGGATGGAAACAAAGTAGACAAGAAGTTTATGAAAGAAGTGGTGCGGATGCTGGGGCTGGAGGATAAGCTGAACAATATGCCCAGCAATCTCTCCGGCGGTCAGCAGCAGCGTGTAGCCATTGCCCGCGCTCTGGTATCAAAGCCTGCTATCGTTCTGGCGGACGAGCCTACCGGAAATCTGGATAGTATGACCAGCAGCGATGTGCTGAGCCTGCTAAAAGTTACCAGCACGAAATTCCACCAGACCCTCGTGATGATTACCCATAATAATGAGATCGCCCAGCTTGCCGACCGCATTATTCGAATCGAGGATGGCAAAATCGTGCAGTAAAGGGGGCAGGACTATGAATGACATTCTATTCGGCAATAACAACAAGGCTGTCATCAAAAAACTGGCAAACCGCAGTTTCCGAAGCAACAAAATGCGGAATGTGATTGCGGTCATTGCGATTGCCTTGACAACCTTTCTCTTTACGGCAGTCCTGACTATTGGCATGGGCGCCAATGGGACGCTGGAATACAGCATGGCAAAACTGATGGGATCATCTGCTGATGCGCTGGTGCAAGGGCTTTCCGAGGAACAGTTCCAGCAGTTAAAACGAAATGCCATGTTTGAAAAGGTAGGCTGCTGGATACCGGTCGAAATTATGACCAACACAAACCGGCGTGTTGCAGAAGTCGATTATGCCGATCAGACCCAGTTGGAGATTCGGATGCTGACGCCGCGTACAGGCTCTGCCCCTCAAAAAGCAAATGAGGTTTTGGTTTCTGCCAATATACTGAAGGATCTGAACATCGAAGAAAAAATCGGGGCAGAAATTCCTGTGGAATTGAAGGTTCGTCAAAGTGATCAGGTTTATCATTTTGATATGGTCGTATCCGGTATTTACGACACACCAAATGAAAAATCGGAATCGGTCATTGTTTCCAAAGCCTTTCTGGAAGAAAACGCAGAAATGATGAACGATATTGCCCAGGGGCGTGTTGGCTGCGGCATTTATACCGCCGATGTAGTAATGCGGGATAATTATATGGTAAAGGACCGCATTTCAGAGCTTGTCCGCAATATCGGCGGTAATCCGGATGATGTCAATGCAGCCAATGCGGTTCGCGTTGCCCCTAATCCCATTGTCTCTAATGAAAGCGGTCTTATGATGTGGCTGGTAGCCGGTGTTTTCGGTATCCTATTCATGTTCTGTGGGTATCTGCTGATTTACAATGTGTTTGAGATTGCTGTAACAAATGATATTCGCCAGTACGGCTTGCTGAGGACTGTGGGAACAACTTCCAGACAAATCAGGCGTTTAGTCAACCGGCAGGCGCTGTACCTGTTCCTGATTGGTACGCCATTCGGTCTGCTTTTTGGCACATTGATTGGCCGCAGTATTCTGCCCGTTGCACTCCAGATATTTGCTGTTGATTACAGCGGCGGAAACATTGAGGTCGGCACACTCCCCTATTTGGGCATTATCGCAGGTGCGATTCTGTTCTCAGGACTCACGGTTTATATCAGTACCAGAAAGGCGGTAAAGAAAGCTTCCCGTGTGTCCCCTATCGAGGCTATCCGATATGTAGAGCAGGACGCTGTTTCCATAAAGCGAAAAAAGACAGCTTCCGGAGCAGTTATTCCCCGCATGGCGAAGGCAAATCTTCAGCGCAATAAGCGCCGGACAGTCTTTATTGTGATTTCTCTGACTTTGAGCATTGTCCTTCTGAATTCGGTGTTCATAGTGAGTGGCAGTTTTGACGAAGATGCCTATATCGAAAACCAGACCCGAAGTGATTTTATAGTATATAGTCCAGGCATTCAAGCTGCATGGGGAGATAACTTTGGGCATGATAGCGCTGTTCCAGAGAAGGCAGTGGAGGAAATCAAGGAACAGCCCGGAGTCACAAACGAAGTCTACCTGTACCGGAACACTTTTGAAGATGACCATATCTCTTGTGACTGGGGAACTCCCTATGTGGTTGATAACACAAATAAGGAGCAGCGAATGTTGCCGGAACACCTCAATTTAGGTGTTTACCAAACAGAAAATGGTGGGCATACTGTTGGGTTGACTGCGGATAACCACCCTCTCGGAAATGTATTTGGTTTTTCGGAAAACTTCTTCGATCGGCTGGACATTATAGAAGGTGAAACTGATTTATCTGTCTTAAAAGACAAACTTTGGAATGGAAACAATGTAATTTTAATGGGCGAATATGACGATCATGGTAACTTTGATGGGGCGGAGTCCGCTTTTTATTTTGGATTATCAGTTGGAGATACCATTCAGTTTTATGAAAATGGAACTCCAACCGAGGAGTTTACCATTATCGCAAAAGTCGCAGCTACTCATAGCGAAACGACTATGACTGGAGGCGGTTCAAATATCGCACAAATAATAGAAGGTCCTAAAATTTTTATGGCTGAAAACAAATTTAAGGAGATTTATGAAACGCCTACCTTGTATGGTTTCCTTTTTGATGTAGAGGAACAGTACCAGCAGGAGATGGAAAGCTATCTGGCGCAGGATACAGATGTTGCCTATACCTCTATCCTGACGATGAAAGCAACTGTTTCTGGTGTTAAAAATGTCGTTCTTCTGATCGGCGGAGTGATCGGCGCTGTGTTTGCCCTGGTGGGACTAATCAACTTCATCAATCTGGTTATGACAAACATCATTACCCGCCGGCACGAGTTTGCCACCATGCAGAGTATCGGTATGACGAACCAGCAGCTCCGAAAGATGATGATTTCTGAAAGTTTCTCCTATGTGCTGCTGGCCGGGATTGTCGGTACGCTGGCTGCTGGTGTGCTTGGCATGACATTGGTAAGGGCTTTTGTAGACATCAGCCCAAGTAGTATCATGATGACATTCCAGATGACCTTGCTGCCTGCGCTGATTATGCTGGTTCTCTTTCTGGTACTGGCGTTTATTGTTCCCGTTATCGCGCTCCGGCTCTTTAACAATCGGAGTGTCGTAGAGCGGCTTCGGGTAAATGAGTAAGGACATAGGAGGTGACCAACATGAATGATATTTTATTTGGCAACAATAATTCCAAAGTGATTACCAAGCTGTCCAAACGCTATTTCAAGAAGAATAAGGTACGCAATCTGGCAGCACTGTTAGCAATCATCCTGACTGCTTTCCTGTTTACCTCTGTCACTTCCCTGGCGTTCAATATGGCGTCCTCCATCCAGCTCTCTCTGCAAATGCAAAAAGGCAGCAAGGCGGATGGCACTTTGGGGTATATGACGGAGGAACAGTATGAGCAGCTTGTAAACAGCGATTTTGTGGAGCAGGCAGGCCACCGGCGTATCATTGGCTATGCAAGCAATACTTCCAGCCATTCCATTGAGATCAATTATGCGGACAGTGTGCAGCAGGAACTGACTTTCTGCGTACCTACTCATGGAGCAGCACCGGAGAAGGCAAATGAGATTGCCACCACGGATTTGGCACTGAAGGCGCTGGGTGTAGAACCTGAGATTGGCGCAGAGGTTCCGCTGGAATTTGAACTGCGGGGAAAAACTTATCATTATGATATGGTGCTTTCCGGCTGGTGGGAAGCGAGCAATGACTCTGTGAGCGTTGCGACTGTTTCAGAGCAGTTTATAAAAGAAAACCCCGATGTGGTCCAGAACACTTATGCGGTAGACCATGAAATGTCCGGCGTTACTTTTTCCGATGTTGTGCTGAAGAATAAAGCAAATGTTCAGCAGCAGTTAAATGATTTTGTTTACTCCATTGGCGGCAATCCAGAGGATATGAGCGCAGGCAATTTCATTCTCGCCTCTGAAAATCAAATGTCCCAGGGATTGACCTCATCAGAGTCCATCGTGTTTGCCGTTGTATTTATCTTGATGTTTGTCGTGTGCGGATACCTGCTGATCTACAATATCTTTGATATTTCTGTGATGCAGGATGTCCGTCAATACGGCCTGCTGCGGACGATTGGAACTTCCACACGGCAGATCAAGGGTATTGTGAACCGTCAGGCAGTCTGGCTCACGCTGATTGGGCTGCCCATCGGTCTGATTGCCGGTTTCTTTGCCGGTTGGGTACTGCTTCCTGCCGTGACAGAGATCATTAACCTTGAATATTCTATGGTGGGTACATCCGTATCTACCTCGCCGCTGATCTTTGTTATCGCCGCCCTCTTTACGATCCTGACCGTGTTTATCAGCACCCGGAAGCCTGCAAAAAAGGCGGCAAAGATTTCTCCTTTGGAGGCGATTCGTTACACAGAGCAGAACGCCTATAAAAAGAGAACCGCAAAGCGAACCAATGGAGTAAAGCTGTCCCGTATGGCCTTATCCAATCTGGGGCGCAATCGCCGGCGCTCAGCGTTCATCATTATTTCTCTGCTTCTGTGCATCGTTCTGTTTAACTCTATCATCATCGTGACGCAAAGCCTTGATGAAGAAAAGTGGGTAAATCGTGTTACCAGAACAGATTTTAATGTCTATAACTCCGCCGCATTTAATGTAATGGAAAGCGTTCAGCACCATGAAGATACGCTCTCACAGCAGGCGGTGGATCTGATTGCCGGACAGCCCGGAGTTGAGGATGAACGCTATCTTTACCGAAATACAAAAGACGATAGAAATGTGTTGGTTGACTATGGGTTTGAAGATTTAAGCGGCATAGAGCTATTCCATGAGGAAGAAGGCGTCGTAAATCAAAGCTATCAGGGATACAGCCTGTACACAAGTTCTGATACCGAAAGGCGCTATTTTGGTAATGTGATGGGTGCCTCCGAGAATTTCTGGGCGGATATGCGTATTTTTGAAGGCGAGAAGGATACTGAAACCTTAACGCAGAAAATGGCTACCGGAGAATATGTCATTATTGGCTGCCCCATCGACAAACTGACGGAGGAACCAAAGAACACTCCGCTGACCGATCAGTTACAGGTTGGAGAGAGCATTTCCTTCTACAAGGATGGTGAACTGGTCAAAACCAGCACCATCCTTGCAAAAGCGATCCTCGTGGGAACAGAAACCGAAACGCCCACAGGCACCACCGCCCAGGTGCATATCGGCGCTGATGCTCCTTTTGTATATCTGCCGGACACTGTATTTAAGGAAATCTATGACGCTCCCACGCTGCTGACTTATGGATTCAATGTGGATGAAGCCTTGCAGCCGCAGATGGAAGAATTTTTGAGCAGCTATGTGAGCGAAAATTCTTCGGTTGCCTATACTTCCACCAAGTTGTTGAAAGAGCAGCTTGATTCGGTTCGCAGTATGATTCTGGTTATCGGCGGTCTGATTGGATGTATCATGGCCTTTGCGGGACTGATCAACTTTACCAACATGATCATTACCAACATCATTACCCGCCGCCACGAGTTTGCTACCATGCAGAGCATCGGTATGACCGGCAAGCAGCTTCGCCGCCTGATGGTCTATGAGGGCATCTATTATGCCATAGGTGCGGACATTATCGGCGGAGCAGTCGCAGCGATCTTGGCAGTCACAGTGCTAAAGAGCGCATTGAATGGCCCCTCCATGTGGTTCTTTACTCTGAACATTACATTGGTTCCTGTTCTGGTCATTGGTGTGCTTTATCTGCTGCTGGCTGCGGTTATTCCGCTGATCGTTCTCCACTTCTTTAATAAGGGAACTGTGGTGGAACGGCTGAGGACTTCGGAGTGAAATATCGCAAAAATAACATATGAGAAAGGATGTGAGCAAAATGGGCAAACTTCTGATTCTGTCCGTTACTGACCACGAAGAACATATACTCAACAAAATTATGGAGCTTATTGCGGATGAGCCAGAGTTTATCCACCTTGCACCATCCCTCCCTCAGTCTGCACTTTCCTTCCCTGGTCTTGAAATTCGGCTAAAGGAGCAAACCGTATATTGCAACAGTACTCTCATCGCTTTGACTTACCATGAATTTTCAGTCCTTACATATCTGGCTCGACATCCAGGTTGGGTATTTTCCGCTCATCAAATCTATGAAGCTATATGGCGCAAAGATAGTGAGCACTGTGGCACTGCAGTTGCCAGTGTAATCGGTCAGATCCGTCGCAAGCTGACGCCGGACACACCGAAGGGCGGTTATATCCGCACCGTACTGGGCAGCGGATATAAGTTTAACAGTTCCCCCTTTTAAGACAGCAAGAAAGGCTTCGAGGCCGTAATGATCTCGAAGCCTTTCTTATTTTTCATAAAGCATGGACACTATAACTCAATCAACTATAATCCCTGTAAGAATACTGGCTTCAGATAATATTTAAAGAACTAATCCATGCTTGGATTGCTTCCACCAATACATACTGCTGACGCAAGACGGCCATACCTGTTTCCGGAATGCTGGGGGTGTTTTCTTTTTCCCGTATATTATCTTCCAGATAGGATTTTAAGACACTAATATTTTCCTGAATCTCTGCTATGCACGACTTTTGTTTTTCGGGCGGCAAGGAGTCCAAATTTACAATAACAGCGTTGAAGTCAAGAAAAATGTTAATCGGCTTTGCGGAAATCTCAAACATGAGGCGTTCAAATTCTGCTTCTCCGGCTTCCGTTAGGGAGTAAATTGCTTTTTCTGGCATCTTTCCTTCCTTTACGATTTCGCCTCGGATTAGCCCTTTTTCTTCCAACTGAATTGCTTTTTTATAAATAGACGGGGTACTGATTTTTACCCATTTTGATATTTTTCTATATTCTACTAATTTTTGAATATCGTAGGCACTCATTGGATCCTTTTTCAAAATTCCCAACACGATTAAATCTATGGTAGCCATGTGGATCACGCCCTTTCGCTATGTTCTCTGCATAAAATATTACCGTCAAAGTCGCTATAAATTATAGTAGTAGATTTTATACTTTTTGTCAAGGGAAATCGCTTCTCTCCTCTTGACATCTACTATAAATTATAGTAGTATATTCATTCAGCAGTATACTGTAATTTATACCACTATAATTTACATCTTCAAAGTGCGAAAGGAGTATTAACAATGAGTGAACATAACAACAAACTTGAGCTTTTGGGCAGTGCGCCTATCCCCAAAGCTCTGATGTCGCTTGGCGTGCCGATTATGATTGGGATGTTAATCAATGCCCTATATAATCTGGTGGATGCCTATTTTGTGAGCGGACTGGGAAAAAGTCAAATGGGAGCCATTTCCATCGTTTTCCCGTTAGGACAAGTCGTAGTTGGATTGGGACTAATGTTTGGCAACGGTGCTGCATCCTACCTGTCAAGACTTCTGGGACGAGGCGATAAGGATACTGCCAATAAGGTGGCAAGTACCGCTCTGTATAGCAGCCTTCTGATTGGTGCTATTATCATCCTTTTCTCTACAATCTTCCTTAAACCAATTTTAACTATGTTAGGCGCGACAGAAACTATCATGCCGTATGCTCTGACATATTCAAGAATTTATATATTGTCCTGTGTTTTCAATGTGTTTAATGTAACCATGAACAATATTGTAAGCAGTGAAGGTGCAGCAAAGACAACTATGTGTGCGTTACTGTTGGGCGCTGTGTTGAATATCGGATTAGACCCTCTGTTTATTTACACTTTCAACATGGGGGTTGCCGGTGCAGCAATCGCCACTGCGATTTCTCAGCTAGTATCTACACTTGTTTATCTCACATACATTCTGAGAAAAAGAAGTGCATTTTCTTTCAGCTTAAAAGCATTTTCTCCAAATGGGCAAATGATGGCGGAAATCTTGAAAATCGGTGTACCTACTTTGGTATTCCAGTTGCTTACAAGTCTTTCTATTGCTCTGATTAACCGTGCAGCCAGCGATTATGGCGATTCGGTTATTGCAGGCATGGGGGCGGTCACGCGAATTACTTCTATGGGAACGCTTGTTGTCTTTGGATTTCTGAAAGGGTTTCAGCCTATTGCCGGATTCAGCTATGGGGCAAAGAAATTTGATCGTCTACGCGAAGCAATCAAAACCTCAATCATTTGGTCTACAAGTTTCTGCTTAGTCGTGGGCTTGGTGATGGCTGCTTTCTCCACGCAGATTATCTCTCAATTTACCGAGGGAGATGTTCAAATGATTTTAGCCGGTCAAAAATCTCTGTTTGCGAACGGTCTTACATTCATTTTTTTCGGTTTCTACACGGTATACTCCTCTCTATTTCTTGCTCTGGGCAAGGGAGCGGCAGGTTTCTTTTTGGGATCATGCAGACAAGGTATCTGCTTTGTTCCTGTCATTTTGCTGCTGCCTATGGTATGGGGAATGAACGGAATCCTATATGCCCAACCCATTGCAGATATAATTTCCGTAGTAATCACGCTGTTTATGGCAATACATCTTCATAAGGAAATATCCATAGCCGAAAGTCGTACTAAAACAATAACCTAATTTTACTGTAACGAAAGCCCTATGTTCGCTGACAAAAGGAAAAGTCATCGGACACTAAATACAAGCATACAGGAGAGGATACACAATATGGGAAAACTCTTGATAGTGTCCATTTCTGACCACGAAGAACATATACTCAACAAAATTATGGAAATTATTGCAGACGAGCCAGAGCTTGACCATATTGCTCTCCCACCCTCTAACGCCAGCCTCTCCTTTCCACACCTTGAAATTCGGCTAAAGGAGCAGACGGTATCCTGCAGCGGTCAACTTGTTACTCTGACTCACCATGAGTTTGCTGTCCTTGCTTATCTGGCTCGCCATCCTGGCTGGGTCTTTTCTGCCAGCCAAATCTATGAGGCTGTGTGGGCTGCGGACGGTGAACACTGCGGTACCGCTGTTGCCAGCGTAATCGGCCAAATCCGACGCAAGTTGACACCGGATACGCCGAAGGGCGGTTATATCCGGACTGTACTGGGCAGCGGATACAAATTTAACAGTTCTCCATTTTAAGTCAGCAAGAAAGGCTCCGAGGCCATAATGATCTCGGAGCCTTTCTCATTGACTTAAATCTTAAACAGTTTAATCGCCTTCAACAAAATAATGCTCAATTCCTGGTACAGATCCTCATCCAGCACACCATCTATAATGGCATACTTTAACAGCAATGGACGATACATCTGTAAAATCGTCGTAATGGCATTCTCGTTTCCCGCCTTGGCGCTGAGAAGCAGGCATTCAAAATTCATCTCTTGTCACCTCCTTCAATGCTCTTTCTGATTTTCTGGATCGTCCTGTAGTAAAGTGCAGCTGCCCCCTTGTAGGAAAGTTCAAACTTTACTCCCAAAGTCTCAAAATCTTCTTCCTCCAGCGTTCGAGCCAGAAAGATCTGGCGCTCCCGTTCATTGAGTTTCTGAAGTGCCTCCAGAAGCGCTCCATTTTCAATGACATCCATAAGCGGCAATTTGTCTAAAACCACTTCCTCTGAGCTGGGTTCGGATTCGTAAACCACTTCCGAACTACTCTCTATGCTGCTGCGCTTATAAAGCTGGATTAAATAATCTTTTCTGCGGCGCTTGACCGCCGACACCAAATATGCTGTAAATCTGAATTGCAGGTCATCTTCTGCCTGTCCATTGTTCCGTTGCCACATGGCTTTACCTCCAAAAGTCTCAAGAATTTCTATGAATTTCCTGAGCTTCTGGCGGTGACCTGCACCGGACAAAACCTGGCTGTGATAAACAAAAACAGCCAGCTTTGTACCAATGGACAAAACCAGCTGTTCCCTGAATTGCTGCATCGAGCAGTTCAATAGATACCATCCGAGCAGGTGGAGGTTTTTCTTTATGTGGAGAAAACTCTCTCGTCCTGCCTCGACGATATACCCCTATTGAGAGCCGTTCATGAAAAGCCGTGTGTCCTGGAGTTATGAAAGCAATGAACTGCTCGATGTTGTGGAATCCTTTTTCCATAACATCGTTACTCCCTGTCCGCAGTTATGCGGACGGCACACAGGCGGCCTGCATCATCCCCTTTCTTTCGCGATATGGCAGCGCAACGCTGCCGCCCTGCTGATAATTGTTAAATTGTGAAATAATACTTTTTTCAAATGCTATTTCAACTATTCTATGAATCTATGAAATTAAAACAAAAGGCGGCCTTCATCCTTATTGTCAGGATAAAGACCACCCTCTTCTTCCGATTTTCATTGGATACTGTACTGATCTCATACCCCCACCTCCACTTATCGAGTTTTCATTGGTTTTGGGATCACTGCCATAATTACAGTGTAACTGACAGTTTTCGGAAACTTTTGGAGTTGCATTGGAGTCTCTTTCGAGTAAAAAGAAAATCATTCGACATTATATGACAAAACAGGCTCTAAAACGGACACACTGCTTTTCAACCTCTCTCAGTGTCCCGCTTTAGAGCCCTTCCTTTATTTTTTAGTTATATCTTCCGCTGTTACCTGGGCTGTATCTGGATGGATATAAATGATCTGGAGTCCTTTCTTCTTGGCATAGTTGACCGTCTGCTGGGTTCCGGATCGCATATTGTGTGCATTATCATAGACAGCTATCATATGCCCGGCCTGCTCCACCATATAGTAATTGCGTTTCTTATAGCTTTCGCTTGAGGGCATTTCGCCCAGCACTAAGACCTTCTCAGCATATCTGCGAATAAAATCCATCCTCTTTCGGTGCCAGTCATCCCAGTCTGCATTGTAACCCTCAAAAGGGAGAGCCAGACACAATTCCACATCTTGATACGCTTGCTGCTCTTTCATACGCAGCAGGAGCTCCGCTGCCCACATATCAACGCCCATTGCTCCTCCAACCCAAAAGCATCGTACTCCCTGATGATAGAGTCGTATGAGTTGCTCCTGCAGGCACTTTTTGATCCGTTGGCAGCGTTTATCCTTTTCATTATATTTGAACTTAAATCTGGTCGGTCTGTGACCTGTAATCACACACGAAAAACTGTTCATATAATTCTCCTTTCCTGGCGTACTCCTCTGCATATTATACTTGCCATGGACGAGATAAATCAACCATGACCGCTTAATAATCCATGTCATAGCGGATAAAATGTAACTATAGCATGGAGGTGACGCATGGAAAATCTACTGAAAGATATGGGTAAACGGATCTTCGACCGGAGGAAACAACTAAATATGACTCAAGAAACTCTGGCAGAGCTGGCTCATGTCACACCACAGACCATCTCCACCGCAGAACTGGGTCAAAAGGCTATGCGGCCTGAGACGATCCTCAAAGTCTGTGATGCACTTCACATCAGCACCGAGTATTTGTTGCGAGGCGTCATCACAGAAACAGATTCCTCCCTTCTTATGGAGAAGATTTCCACATTAACGCCCAAACAATACAGGCATTTTGAAGATATTTTAGACAGTTTTATCGCGGCCATACAGGAAGAGGCATAGGAGCATTGCTGGCTCCCATGCCTCTTTTGATTATCCCCGGCTGCGGAATGCAGACAAGGCACCAGCAATCAGGCTGCGTGTCCTATCGTCCATTTCCGAATCATCGTCCACTTCCTGTGCAGTTGAAGGCATCACAGGCGCTACGGGCCCCTCAACCAATCTGGCTGTGATCGCCTGCTCTTTTGCTTTTTCCTGTCCCATACCTTCCTGCCGCAAAATCTCTTTGACGATAGCCACTACCGCTTCTTTGCTGATAATAGAAGCATTTAGTGGCTGCGGCTCCTGCCCAAAGTGCTCATTATAGTAGACCACTGCATTTGCCACATATTGCGCTTTCGTGCGGGGACTCTGCAGCTCCAGCAATCCTATGGCAGCTTCATGTATGGGATCGCCCTCATTAAAGCGCAGCGTAAACCTCCCTCGTTCTTTTTTCTCGCCCATACCATCACCTGCCTGCTGTTTCAATCCGGTACAGATACTCATAGCCATCCGCATTTGCATTGATTTTCGGTACGAAGAATGGTGTTCCCACCTTGCCCGAAGTTTCGATCTGCCGTTTCAAAAGAATGGCACCGCCGCCTACAAATACTACCTTGCAATACTGTAAGTCCAACATTCGCTCCCGCAACGTGCTGAACAGGTCATTGATAAATTCCTGCGTCATCTGTTCTGTCAGCCGTATGGCTGCATCCGGATATTGAGTCTTTTTTCCCATCAGGATAGCGTCCACATCTCCTTCATCCAACAGCAGATCCAGCTCCGAATTCACCTTGGAACGCACCTTATTGTACAACAGGATCACGCCATTTTCTAACGAATCACAGGAGGTAAGGTCAATCTCTCCATTTTTCATCAGCAGATAGTCAGCCGTAAACCCGCCAATATCCAGAATCACCGCTTTGGGTTCCTCCACGAGCGTGTGAAGCATGGTGGCTGCTGCTGCGTAAGCCTGGGGGAAGCAGGCCGCATCTTCAATATAGATAGAATACGGTTTCCCCTGCATTTCAAACTCTATCACTCCCCGCTGTCTGAAGTATTGTGTGAACCGTTCCACCTGGGCGCCAAAGTGTGCCGGCGGCAGTCCAACTGCCAGTTGGATACGCTGAACCTCCGAGGAATATGCCCCCCTCGCTTCAATCTCTCCAGCCAGAGCAAATAGGGTTAGAATAAAGAAGCGATCATCCTCCGTTTTATCTTTCCGATAAGGGATCCGCTCAGTGGACAGCGTATAGTAGGTATTCTGATACCTCAGCACATTCTGTCCAAAGGGACGGGTGACACTTTGCTTCACCCCGGACACAAAAGGGTTGCAATGAACCGTTTTAATTTGTTTGTTGCCATGATCAACGCCAATAAGCATATGTAATGCCTCCTTTTTTCTTTATACATATCCTTTACGCCTATATGACGCCTATTCTCAACAATCACACACTATTTTCTAAAAACAAAAAAAGCAGGAGACCCATTCATTTCATAAAGGTTTCCCGCTTTTGGCTGCTTCATAGTGTGCGCAGCTAATATATTTGATTGTTCTATTCTGCCATACCCTGCGGAACTTCAAATTTATATCCGCTCCCCAGAACAGTACGAATATAACCCGCTTTCGGCATATCCGGAGTCAGTTTTCTGCGGATCTGACCAATGACGCTGGCAACAGCCGTTCCACAGTTTTCGCCATACCCACCCCACACTTCTTCATAGATCTGCCCGGCAGAAAATACCCAGGATGGATGATTTGCCAAGTACGCCAATGTTGCAAATTCCCGATGGGTCATAGAAATCAACTCACCGTTTCGGTGTACCGTTCTCTCCTTCAGGCGAAGTTCCAATCCCGGAAAAACAAGAATATTACACGGATGGGATGACACAGTATGGTCAAATCCTGGCTCGGCCGCAATAACCTCCATAATTCTGCTAAGTATATACTCTTCATGGTCTGTTACTGACAATACAAAGATTTTTCCCATATGTCCCTCCCTTGAACATGTGTAACATACAATAGCTTAATTTTCCTATGACCTGAATGCTATTTAACAGTCAATTTAATACTTCCTGTAAAGTTCTCACACTCAATGCCGATATAATTTCCACCATCAGGAAGTGTAATTGTGTCACTATAAGTTCCGGTCGTTTCAATCAAAGTGACTGCTTCATCAGATCCAGAAATCCAAAATACTTTTGCAGTACCCTCCGAAACCTCCAGAGTACAGTCAATAGACAGTTCCTTACCAGCTTCACGCTTTATGGAAGTTCCTCCGAACAAATACTCTGTATCAGAAAAATTCTCATAATCAGCCGTATAAGTTCCTGTATAATCATCAATCCCTTTTTCTTTTGTTCCTTCTAAAGATATTTTTCCTGTAAGCTCTATGGCTCCAGCGGACTGAACGATATTATTATAATGGTCGAGAATTTCATCTTTTGAACAGCCAGAAATCATAAAACTTCCCAAAAGGACAAATGCTAATGCTAAAACTATTTTCTTCATAAAATCATCACCAGCCTTTCTTTGGTGCTACCTTTTTGGCCTTTTTCTTTGTTTGGGTTGCTTCTCGCTCTTTCATGCACAAAATCAAGATGGCAGAAATAACGACAGCAAGCACAAGACTGCAAGAACAGGTTCCGATATTCCAGTTGACTGCGGTATCATAGCTACGGTAGCCTACCATTCCGAGACTTGCGGTAATCGGATAAAGGTTTGCTAATGTCATATTTCCTGCGGCAAACATCCCTCCATATCCATAGACAAAAGCAATGATTACACCGACTAAAAAGCTGCCTGCCCTCCGACAAGTAAGAGCGATAATCGGCAGAACCGCAAGATATAAAAAGAAATTAACCGCGGTAATCTGCAAGGTTGCTTTTAGTGCTAAGGAAATTTCAAAGCCGGGAAATCCCACAATCATTTCTGCTATGATTGTAAACAGGCTGCATATCAGCCCGAAAATAATAGACAATACGCCGCACACAATCAATTTTCCGGTCAGCAGTTTCTTAAAAGAGATCGGCACAGTCAGAATATTTTTCAATGTGTCATCCGTCTGCTCACGAGAAATCATATATCCAGCAATTAGGCTGATACACATCGGAAAAATCATGGACATATTGTTTTTGATGACCTGTTCTGTAAGATAGGCGAAATCCCAAACGGAACCATCATTCGCCATAGAGGTAAACAAGGTCAGCAGGACGGATAGGAGCATGAGTGCAACGCCCGCCCAAAGGATATGATACCTTTTCAATTTATAAAATTCTGTTTTTACAATGCGAACCATGTTTATTCCCCCCTCTGCTTATATAATCTGTCAATCAGTAAGAACGAAACTAATGCCATGATCCCAAGAATGAATACAACTTGAAATGTTGAAGGAATTAGCCCTGTCATTTGCTCCAAGTCCATTTTTATTCCATGAGCCGCCATATCTCCTGCACTCCAAAATGTAGTCAGTGGCGTGGGCAGAAGCCATAACATGGTTTTAGGCAGTGTGTCAAACAATGCTGTAGCACTCATGTTCAGAACGCTGTAAAAGACACACAGCAAAATGGAAAAAACATAGGTCTTACTGAAAAAGACAACAAGGACAATCAACGGGAGTGTTCCAGCTGTAATGAAAATTCCTGTTTCAACCGCTAAAAACAATTTATAGCCTATTCCATAAACTTCTAATGTTCCAAATCCGCAAAGAATTGTTGCAATGGTAGAAGCCACACAAAAAACAATTCCAAAAAGAAACAAGACAATAATCTTTGCAAGTACCATTTGCGTGCTGGTTACGGGAATTGTACGCAGATTTTTGAATGTATCGTTGTCGCGTTCCATAAAAAACAGGATAGCGGCAATCACTCCGATAATGCAGGGCAGTAAAAACTGGATACCATATCCCAGCACCATATTAAATAATCCATCGAAAGCATCTGCCTGATCCGTATATCGCTCCATCATAGAGGGCGTTGTCATCAGATAAGTCAGCGGGATTGGAAACAGAAAAGCAGCCAGAATAATCAGCGGAATAAATTTCTTCCGTTTCAATTTCAAAAATTCGCATTTGATTAGTTTAAGCAATTCCTTCGCCCCCTGTCACACGCTTGAAGTAATCTTCAAGACTTTCCTCACAAGTATGCGCCTCCGATACCTCCAATCCGTTTTCTACAAAGACAGTTACAATTTTCCCAACAGGCAGATCAAGGTTGTGCAGGCGCAGATTGTGGTCGTCCTGTATAGAAAAATGGTTTTCATGGAAATTGCGTTCCAAAATCCTTGCCGCCTGTGCAGTATCAGAGAGCGTAAAACGAATATGCTTACTGCTTTTTTGCTCCAGCTCAGCAAGGCTTTCTTCTTCCAGCAATGCACCGTGGTCGATAATTCCAATATCGTCAGCCAGCAGGGAAATCTCCGAAAGAATGTGACTGGAAATCAGAATCGTTTTTCCTCTTGCGTCGCAAAGCTCCCGAATAAAGGAGCGTACCTCCGCAATACCGATGGGATCGAGGCCGTTGATTGGCTCATCCAAAATCAAAAGTTCTGGATCGTGCATAACGGCAAGGGCAATCGCAAGCCGCTGCTTCATACCAAGGGAATACTGTGAAAAGAGCTTTTTATCTTTGTAGGGCAGTCCTACCAGATCCAGAGCGTCTTTAATGGCATGATTGTTTGGTACGCCCCGCAGAGTAGCAAAGATACGCAGGTTCTCTGTGCCGGTCAGATTGGGATAAAAGCCGGGAGACTCGATCAAACTGCCAATACGGGGCAACAATTTCTTTTCATTCCCCTGCAAGGGCTTTCCCCAAATTTTGACCTCTCCGGAAGTCGGCTTCGTTAAGCCCAACAGCATTTTCATAGTAGTGGTTTTTCCGGCTCCGTTTCTCCCCAGCAGACCGTAAATTCTCCCGCGCTTTACATGGATATTTAAGTCAGCCACACTCTTTTGTGAGCCGTATTGCTTCGTCAGATTTTTTGTTTCAATGATGTAATTTGTATCCATATTCAAAACCTCCTGTTCTGTAAAGTATTCTATCACGCCAACCTTGCATTAACCTTGCCGCAACCTTGCATTAACCTTGCAATTTGAAATCCGGCAAAATGACAAAGGTTCCCGCCATAAAGACGGGAACCCGCTTAAATCTCTAAAGGAAAAAGCAACATAAATTCAGTTCCTTCTCCCGGAAAGCTTTCAACTGTTATGCTTCCACCCATCTTTTCTACAAGCTGATGGACAATAGAAAGACCAAGTCCGCTGCCTTTTTCGGAGCGTCCTTTATCACACTTATAAAGCCGTTCAAATATGTGTTTCAAATCGTCTTTCTCAATTCCTACTCCATTATCCGCCAGCAGCAGCTCCATGTTATTTTCCTTCTTTGACAGGACAATTTTGATTTTGTCCGCATGGCTGTGAGCGATTACATTTTGAATGAGATTGTTGACGATCCTCATATAGCTGTCCATATCCAATCTTACCCGGACAGGCTGTTCGGGAATATCAATGTCATAATCAACCTGTTTATCCTCAAAAATCGGTATCCAGTCAATCAGGATATTTCTTGTCAGCTCTGCGGCCTCAACGCTCTGGATTTCTAAAGCAAACTCGTTAGAATTTAACTTGAACCAGTCAAAGAGCACATCAATATATTCTTTCAGATCATGGGCTTTCCGTCGGGCGGTTTCAATATAATCATCCCGGTCTTTTCCTGTGACCAGTCCTTTGTGTGCAGCATCAAGATACCCAATCAGAGTGGTAAGGGGCGTTCGCACATCATGGGAAAGGCTCGTCATAAGCTGGCGGTTGGTTTCCTCTGTCTGCCGTACAGTTGAAAGTCTGCTTTCATAGGACACAACAATCTCATTGATTTCATAGGCAAGAGGTGCTGTCAGTTCATTTGTTGCAGACAGAATACGCCGGTTGCCATTTCCGTTTTTCACATCAACCAGCACATCGGTCATTTCTGCTATTTGTTTTTTTACGCGCCGAACGAGAACGATGGATGTCAGCACAGCCAAAACAGCAATCACAATGGACAAGAAAACGATGATTTCCATACCAGCTACACCTCCTTATTAAAGCGGTAGCCAATCCCTTTGACCGTTTGTATATATTTGGGGCTTGAAGGATTCACTTCTAATTTTTTACGAAGCCGGCTGATGATCGCCATAATGTTACTGTCGTCATAGAAATATTCTTCGCCCCAAACTTCCTCATAAATCTGCTGTTTTGTCAAAATTTTTCCTTGATGCTTTGCACAGTACAGGAGCAGATCAAATTCCTTTGGTGGAAGTTCAAAAGTGCCATTTTCCGTCGTAACAGAACGATTTTCAAGGTCAATTTGCAATCCATCAAAATCCAGTTTTTGCACAGCTCCGGCTTGATGATTAAAACGGGTGTAGCGACGAATGAGGGACGCAATGCGGGCAATCAGTTCGTCCATATCAAACGGTTTTGTCAGATAATCGTCCGCCCCGGCCCGTAAGCCCCGCACTTTAGAAATGCTGTCATTTTTGGATGTAAACATCAAAATCGGCAGGCTGTTCTCTTTGCGGATTTCTTCCAGCGTTTCAAAGCCATCCATACCGGGCATCATCACATCCAGCACCACAAGCTGATACTCCTGTTCTTTTAATTTCTGCAAGCCCTCTTTTCCGGTATTACAAAAATCGGCTTCTATATGTTCTGTTTGTACGCTGCGTTTGATCAAAGCGCACAGTTCTCTGTCATCATCTATAATCAAAATTTTATTCATGGTTCAGCTCCTTCCCTTGTTTTGTCCGGCCATCAATCGGCTTCTCTGCGGTTTTAGGGATCAGCCAAACACCGGCCATTTTCACAGCGCCGTGGATACGTCCACCAGCACAATAATAATTTACCCTACGAGGTGTCACGCCCCATTTCTCGGCGGCATCTTTTAGTGTCATATAGTCCATTTTGCACCTCCATAGGATAGATTATAGTTCTTTATCTCGAATAGTACAAGCTGACTATTGTGATTATGCTTACATAAAGAGCCGCAGATCATCTCCGACCTGCGGCTCCGTTCCTATTAACCTGTTAAGTATGTATCCCGTATTTCGCCGTTTGGATGTCCTCTTCACCATGCAGGATTACTCCGCCGCAGGTCTTTGTGCCCTGTACCATGTAGCCCTCAAAAAAGAAGCTGTAAGGCAGGTAATCATCTGTCAGGACGATGCGTTCGTAGTTGTACCAGTTAAAATGCTGATCCAGAAACTTCCCCAGTTTGTGCCGCAGGATAGGATTCTCCACTACGGCCTTGAGATTTTTCCGGCTGTGAAACTCCAGCTTTGGTCTGCTCTGTTCTGGAATGGACAGCAGCCGCCACCGTGTTCCATCAATGTTTTCTTTCTCACCTGCCGCATATGAGCGGAACGGCTCATAAGGCAGTCTTATTCGCTCGGTATAACCGGAAACGCTGTCTCTGCCAGCATCCTTCAGCCATGTGAAGGAAAACTCCAGCACTTTGGCACCGCCTACGGCATCACACAGCCGCAGTTCTGCATAGGAATGGATATCTTTTGTGATCAAATACTTTTTCTCCTCCAGCCGCTGCAATTCCTTTTTCAAAATAATAAAGTGCTGCGGCGAACAGCCACTTCTGGAACGGGTCTTGAGGGAAATACTATCCCGATCCACATAAACTGTTGTCATTGTCCTATTATTCATAATCCACCTCGTTTCTGTTATGTGCTCCTGCATGATGCATGGCAGTCTGTATGACCAGGAATGGATGCTCTACATACTCCTCTTTTGCCGAGGTATATGCTGCTCCGCCCAGAGAGTCCAGATACTGCCATCCGTTTTTGGATTTTGAGATGTACACATAGAACGGTGCAAGCACATACTCATCCCGTTCATAGCAGCCCAGATACCGTCTTGCAAGTACTGCCACAACACCCAGCTCTGCCGCTTTCTGTGTCGTCAGGGAAACTGCCAGTTTCATTACTTCCTCTTTTTCAATATCATTGAGTCCGAAAGTGTAGATACTCTCCAGGAACAGCACAGGCTTCTCACTGGTGACAGGCTTTCCGCTATCCATGTTCTCCTGCGACAGATCAGCAAAAGAAAAATCGACGGCAGGCGGTTTTTGAAATGCACCTTTTGTCAAGCGGAGACAGGCACGAGCCACCACCGCTTCATCCTTTTTCACAAGGACAATCTTCTTATTAGAGTCAAAGGCAGCTAACAGGCACTCCCTCTGGCTTCCAGTACGGTAAGACAAGCAGGTACTATGAGGAAGTTCACCAAGCCGCAGAGTGTGGTAAAAATCATCCACCTCTTCTGCCCAAAATGCACCTCGCGCCAACGAAAGATTTTTCTTCCAGAAGCTCTCCTGCATCTCGCTGACAGGGTAGCGAATCTCACGCTGCAGGTCACCGGCAAAATATTTGAGTTTATAGAACTGACCCATCAATTCAGCCTGTACGATCCGTCGTAGCGCTTCAACAGCCAGCTCCTGCCCGTCCAGTTCCCCATAGAGAGCGCATACCATAGCCGCGCCGCCCTGCAGTAAAAACTCCGTGACAGTCTCCCGGTTCTGCTCCACAAAATCGTCTGAAAATGCCAGTTTTTCTTTTAGATCCAGCCAGTCTGCATCTGTTGTCAGAATATCCTTGCGCACCTGTTTCCAATCCGTCATTTCCAAAAGAGCCATCATATTATTGAGGGCAAATACCGCATCCGACTCTGTAGTGAAATCCGGTATGAATGCCTGCAGCTGCGTATAGTGTTGCAGCAGCCCCATGGCAATCCGCCGGGTCAGCCCACAGATATGTCCAAATGAACCCCGATACCATTCGCTAAACGGCCTTTCCAGCAGACATTTTCCAAGCTGCTCCAACTCTGCATCTCCTGTATACTGGCTGACCAGATCCCGTTTTATCAGCTGCCGCAGTGTCAGCAAACGCTGATCTATGGAAAGAGGTGTCAGCATAGTGTATAACCGGACATAAACCTCTTTCTGATGCCAAAGCTGATACATTTCCTCAAAGGTGTACTGCTGCCCTTCTTCCAGAAGCGTAAAAAAGCTGTCGCTGCGGTTCACAGAATCGCTGGCTTTCAAATTCTTCAGCGTCAGGGAATTGATGTTACAGTGCTCACAAAAGCCCGGCTCAAACAATAGAGAGTATCGCCCCAAGGACAGGAACACTTCACTGTTCTGATCCACCAATTCCAAAAAATGCTTTTTTCTATGCTCCACCGCATAAATGAGAATTGAAAACTGGAATTGCCGGACAGCATTAAAATCCAGATGGAGCCTGCCGGCATACAGAGCATTCAGATAACTCAGTTGGTTGCATAAAATTTCTTCCCTCCGTTCCTTGCTCAAAGGATGTGGCTGGGAGATAAACCAGTTGAGGTCATATTGTCCGGCATGGTTGTCCAGCCAGAGGTCAAAAAAAGCAGACAAATCCTCTGCGTCATATTCAAATACAGCCAACAGCCGGCGGAATTTTCCCACATCGGTCATTTTCATCCACCGGAGATCTTTCAGGCGTTCTACTGACAGAAACAGCCGCACACCATACCGATAGAGCAAGATGCAGACTCTCTGGAGCGGACGATTCTGTTCCAACAGTTCCAGAGCTTTCCGTTCATTTTGATGCCAGCAAAACAGATACGAACCAAGAAACGGTTGCCGTATCATATCCCGCTGGTGCTCCGTCAGCATGGAAAGTCCCTTCCACTCCGCAATGGGAAAAGCCTGCAGGTTATCCAATATGACCTGCTCCTCTTCTTCATACATCACAAAGGGAAAATAGTATTTCAGGTATTCAAACCGCAGGGAAGGCAACAGTTCCAATTTCATGACTGCCAGCACCTGCTCTTGGGGATACGCTGTCAGTCTTTCTCCATACCCGTCTGCCGACTCTAATACTGGGACAATCTCTTCATCATCAATCTCTTGCCTGCACAACGCACCATAGAGTGCTGCAAAGTCCGGCACCCAAACCAGTTCTTCCTGTATCCGCTTTTTCTTCCCAATATGCAGCCGTTCCTGTAATTGAAGTGTCTCCACCTGTTCACATGTCTGCGCTATGGCATCCTCTGAAAAACTGCCTGTAAGCGCCGGAAGCAATCCGTCATCTTTCATTCTGGTCAATAGGGTCAGATGTTTTAACGTATTTATCATGCTGCCTCACCTCCGATCATTGTCAGCACCATATTCAAAATTTCATGTCTTGGTCGGGGTTCAGACTTTACCAGTTCCCCACACAGTTCAAAAAAGGCATATGCGTCTTTGGCTTCCATCGTCCGTACACAACCGACAGGCCATTCCACCAGCTTGTTAAACGCCATATTCAGCACCTCGTTCTTCTCGTCCTGATAATAATATCCCCCAATGAATTTAACCAGAGATTCGGCGCTGCCGTTATAAAGCTGCTGCAGCTTTTCCCGTTTCTGTACAGTCCGCTTTTCCTGCTCCAGCCGTTTTTCCTGCTCCTTTCTCTCAGCTTCGACTCTGCGCTCATCCTCCAACTCTTCCTTGGAATAGAATGTTTCCTTCAGCCAGTTGATTTCATAGCCGTTATACTCGCTGTGGAGCAAAAACTGCCGCAACACCGCTGCCAGCGCTTTTTTATCATAAAGGCGTTGGATCTCCGGTGCTTTTAAGGCACTTAAAACGAAGTCCTCATATTTTTCCGGCTCAGTTTGGAAAAATGAAAGCTCCACCCAGTCATAAAGCTGTCGCTGCTGCTCTGCAGTTAGGAATGGCCGGCTGATGTATGTTTTATATTCCCTTCTGCTGTAATACCCCTCACTTCTGACAAAGCATTCGTGAAAGTAAAACCGCTCGCCAAAAATCGTTTGAAGATGGGGAAAAGTATACTCAGCCAGCAGCCTCTCTACAAACCGGAAACACCTCCAGCTCGAAATTCTCAGGGCATACTCCCGCAGCAGTTTCAGTTGTGGCGCGTATTCGCCATCATCCCTGTGCTGCTCAAAAAACTCCCATAAATCGATTTCTTTCCTTTCCACCAGAAAGGCAAACGCCCGCCCACTGTTCTTATGGCAACTTCTGAAATATTCTCCATAATCGGCTCCGGTTAGTTCTTGGTATCTGGAAAGCCACTGTTTCAAAGGGATCGCCTGCCTGGAATGCAGCATTTGCAAGGTAAACAACTCCATATAGTTATCCCTCTCCAGTTCCTTCGCCAGATCATCGTACTGAGGATCAAACACATCAAATCGGTACGGAAAATCTTTCTGTATCGTTTGATTCATCCATAACAGTGTTTTCGGCGCTGTGGGGTTCAAACCATATTGAACCGCTTCCCAGAGTCCCTGAAATCCTTCGTACTTGACCGTAAAGCTGTCATAGAACCGAAACAGCCAGCCAAGATACTCATAAAATTCTTCCGAAAGATCCTTTGGCGCATTCAGAAGCATCCGCCCACACGCCGCTGCGATTTTCTCGGCAGTGATGCTCTTGGAACTCAACCGATCCGGCAGCCTGTCCGCCCATACAGCGAGAGAGTTTGCCAAAATGATTTCATCGCAGCGATACCCTGCTTTAGTCAAAACCGAAAATTCGCGGCTGTCGGGCTTCACATTCATATACGGCAGTTTCATCAGCGTGCGTAGCACCAGATCGGCTTTCCCGCGGTATTTCTTTGCCTGCTCTGCATAAAACCGGATGAACCATTCCAGCACACCAAAATCATATACCAGAGAAAGTGTTCGATTTTGTGTAAACAGGCGGCTCAGCTGGGTATGCATCGCCTCATAGCCGCGTTCCGTATCATCAAATAGCGACAGTACAAACAGGGCTTCTTCCGTTCTCATATACTCTCTTTCTGCCAGTTTCTCCAACAGGGCATGGCGCTGTGCCGCATCTGTTTCCAAAAGATACAGAGCGCCTTGAAGGTACACATCTTCTCCGGCAGACCGTCGCAATTTCTGGAGGAATGCTCCACGCTGGTTACCCACAAACATATTGTCAGACTGGATCGCACAGGTATTTCCCAGCGCCAGGGCCAGAGCGCGGAACACCTGGACATCATCGCCCAGTTTTTCCTCAAACCGCTCCAACACCTCGCCAGGGTAACGCAAATGGTATGGTTCAAAATAGCCGGACACATCCGTTTCCACCTGCCATATCTGCATCGCCCTTGTTTGTCGGTAAGTCCTTCTCGCCGTATCGTCCTGAGAAGTCTGTACTACCAATTCGGCAAATGCATGGTATAGATCCAGGTCAATAGCCCTCCGATATACTCTGTAAACCGGTATCCTGTCGATATGCATTAAAATCCCTCCTACTTGAAATCTTCCATAAAAGATATGGGGAGAGAGCCCTGTTTCGGCTCTCTCCCCATTGATTAACTGACAGCACACCGATGGTATGCTATATTATCTTACTCAGCACCAGCCATACTGAAAAACTCCGCAGGCGACAGCACTGTAACGCCCAAATCCCTGGCCTTGGATAACTTGCTGCCGGCATTTTCGCCGCAGACCAGATAATCCGTCTTCTTAGACACCGAGCTGCCGGCATGGGCGCCCAGTGATTCGATCAGGTCATTGATTCCGTCCCGGGTGTAGGGTTCCACCTTGCCGGTAACTACGATAGTCTTTCCTACAAAGGGATTATCCTGCACCCTGTCTTCGCTGTGTTCTGCCACAGCAGGCTTTTGAATATTCATCATAGTCTGTAACTCCTCCCAAATACAGAAATTATCTTCTACACAGAACCAGTCGTGGATATTGTTATGCAATGTCTCCCCGAAATCCGGAAGCTGCCGAAAATCATAGCCTCCATAGACCGCATCCCGAAACTCATCCAAATCATAGTGGAACACACGACCCAATACCTTGCTGGCAGTGTTGCCGATCATAGGGATGTCCATAGAAATCAGATACCGTTCAAAGGTGGTATTCCGGCTCTGCTGGATAGCGTCCCAAAGGCGCTGCCAGGACTTTTCACCAAACCCATCCATGCGGACGATTTCAGCCCGGTAGCGGTCCAGACGGTAAATGTCCAGATAACTATGGATAAATCCCTGACCAATGAATTTTTCCAGTGTAGCCTCCGACAGCCCTTCAATTTCCATCGCCTTCTGGCTGACAAAATGAACGAACTTCTTCAGCCGGCGTGTTTCACAGTCAGGATTATCGCAGTACAGCGTCTTGATGATGCGATCCTCGCTCTTTTCGCCCTTTCCGCTTGATTCATGGATGCGGGTAGGCTGTCCGCAGCAGGGGCAAACATGGGGAATCGTATCCGCCATAGAGAAACCGCCTCTATCCAAATTTTCCTCCACATGAGGGATGATCATATTTCGCTTGCTTACCAGAATCCGGTTTCCAGCCATCAGTTCCAGATCCTCAATAAAGGACAGGTTGTGCAGACTGGCCCGGCTGACCTCGCAGCCATCGATTTCCACCGGTGTAAACACAGCTACCGGAGCAATCTCTCCAGTTCTGCCCGGCGTCCATTCAATGTACTGCAGCAGGCTCTCATGCAGGTCATCTTCAAATTTATAGGCCAGACCGTCCTTATAGTGATGTCCGGTGCGGCCGCAGCTCTGGGCATAGGCGATGTCGTTAAACGAAACCACGATACCGTCAATGGGGATATCTTTGTCAGTGGCATATTGCCTCAGCTGATAAATACCGGCTTCCACATTTTCCAATGTCAGTTTCTGCTTTGTGACCAGATACTTGCAGGGCTGGAACCCCAGCGCACGCAATTCCCTCAGCTTATCTGATTTCCGGGTCAGGTGCGGAAAGCCCTCCAGCACACCAAACGGCATGAAAACCAGCCGACGCTCCTGGCATGTCTTGGCATCCATCAGACGGATGGAACCAGCAGCCAGATTGCGGCCGTTTTTATAGGGCTTACCGCTGCTGTCCTGCAGGCTGGTCTTCAGTTCCTCAAAATCACTGGGTCTGATAAAGCCCTCACCCGTCACAACCAGTCTCTCTTTGTAGGTAATGTGGGAAGGGATACCGCTGATGGCTCGGGTGTTATGGGTAATGATCTCCCCTTCGTCACCATCGCCACGGGTAGCCGCCTCCAGAAGTTCTCCATTCTCATAGGTCAGCTTTACAGTCAGGCCATCCAGTTTGAGCATCAGCATCACCTGCTGCTCACCCATGAAATTCAGAAGATCCATACTGCTCTTCGTCTTATCCAAAGACAACAGCGGGATCTCATGTCTGGTTTTCTCCAGCCTGCTTACCGCAGGATAGCCTACTGTCTGGGTTGGCGAATTTGCCATTTGGATTCCCGTTTCCTGTTCCAGCTCTTTCAACTCGTCAAAGAGTCTGTCATAGACCTCATCTGACACACTGGGCGCATTGCGGTTATAATACTCATCCCGATAACGGTTGAGCCGGTCATTCAATTCTCTCTGCTTTTCAAAAATATTCCGTTCCATTATGCTGCCTCCTTTTCAAGTACCCGGAAGGACATAACCAGTTCTTCTTCCGTATGCTTCTGTTCACTGTCGAAAACACTGCAAACACCGTCTGCAAACTGCCAGTGGGCGGCTCTGCCCCACCAAAGGATCGGGCCGCGGCCGCCGTTGCCTCTGTTGGCAGACGCATCCGGCTGATTCGCTACGGTACTATAAAAGCCCTGCGTGTTTACCAGCGTAATGTTCCGTATCTGCCCAATACACTCCGGCCGACAGTGATCCAATATCTCCAACTGTGTCCCTTCCCGAAGTGTCCTGCGCAGCTGATTCAGATTTTTGATCATGCGATTTTCTCCTTTCCCCGCCCCACAGGGCAATCCTGCTGTGCGGTATGAAGCCCATTTCTGCCGGCTGCATACCTGCCAAAATTCAATTCATGGACAATACGCTGAATGGTGTCATCATCATTCCACGCTGCGTGAAGCGTATTCCGCTCTGGCCCGGCTCCCACATGGACACATACCTTTTCACTGCCAACCTGCAGCAGCACATCCTGTCGCCTGGCGCAAACCACTGCCAGATTTCCAATTTGTTTCATGCTCTGCTCCTTCCTTCTTCATCAATGACCGGACGCCCTCAAGGACGCCCGGCCATTCTCATTTTGTCACGCTGCAGCAGCCAATACCGGAGACTGGATGCTATCCGTGTTTTCCATCAGGTCTGCCATCAGCACATCCGCCAAAAGCCTTCCTGCCAAATGACCGGTATGGATGATGACACGATCCTTCTTCAACTGGATAAATTCCTTCTCACGAAGAATCCGGCTTTCCGCAGCCAGCGCCTTGTCGCTTTCTGTCAGCCTGGCAGTAATCACCCGCTGCCACTTCTGCAGAAACTCGGTCGCCTGCTCAATGTCCTTCTTCTGCCGATCATATTCCGTCCGTTTCTGCCTCACTGTTCCATCCGGCTCCACTTCCAGCGTGTAATAGGCATGGAAAGGATCAGCCGTTTTACGCAGAAACACCACAAAGCTTTCTCGCCGCTCAATCCGGTCCCAGTAGCGGTCACTGCTGCCTGCACAGTGATGGAGCGCACGCCCCTCGGTAATAATGTCCAGAATACCGTCTGGCACCACTACCATGTAATCCGCATCGGCGTACTCATATTTCGCTTTGATTTCCTGACAGATGGCATTAACATGGGGGAATTTCTCCTCCATCTCCTCGGCCTGCAGTTCAATATCCTTCTCCTGACATTTGAGCACCAGATCATCGTGACGCCGCCGCAGTTTTCTGGTGCGATATACGATCTCATCATATACATTCATGTGCAATTTCTTTGCCATGGAAAGATAATCCTCCCAGGTACGCAGTACCTCATGGCTGTTTCGCCGGAAGGATGGCATCTGACGCCGTACATAGTTATAGACCTGCACCATGCTCATGCGGTCAGCAATGAACTGGACATCCCCAGGCTCAATATCCTGCTGACACATCCACAAAAGGACATTATCCGGGATTTCCCTGCCGATGCCCTTTTCATATTGCAGCCACCGCAGCAGATCACAGCCTCCATTATGGAGTCGAAGTCGCTGAAACCTCCTGCTGTCAAGGCCCAGAGCTTTAATCAGACTCCCGGCACTATGGTTTTTGATTAGTTCGCTGACTGTTCCGCAGGAACTGAAACATTCCTTGGTAAGCTTCGGCAGGTTCACCTTGCTGATCTGTTCCATTTGAGGTATCCGTTCGAGCACAGCCAGATATTTTTCCGGATCAACGCTTTTCTGCTTCCGAATCCAGTTGACGAGCCCTGTGCATCGAAGTTCCTGCTGTTCCAAAGTTGGCAGTGTTTTGCCATAAACCCGTCCATCATGCGAACCAGACCAACTATAAGAACAGGGGCTTCCGGAAATCCAGCGCATATTTCGCTGTTTATACAGACCCCAATAGTAGGTTCTTGGTTTTCTTTCCCGGTCATAAATCGTGCGCCGGATTTCCTGACAATAAAGCTTGGAGTTTGGAAGGCTTTCTTTCCCATATGTCCGGTCAGCCTGAAATTCACGAACTACAAAGCCGTCTTTGCATCGCTGGATCAGGTAGGCAAAATGTTTTTCTGTCTGCATATACCCCGCTCGTCCATAGGCTTTGAATACTACCGGATGCCGGCAGCAAATACAGCGGCCCTGTTGATTGTGATGTGGATGTACTTTGATCGGCACTTCCTTTTCGCAGTAGGTACAGTAACCTGTTTTGGCGCCGCCCTTTTTATAGTGGTAGTAAATGTAATTTTGCCGAATGGCAACCTTATCCACCCAGCGGCTCCAGTCCTTTGGAAGCTCCGGCACCTGTTCCATATCCTTATCCCATGGGTCAGTTTCCCGCCGGTGCCGCTGTTCGAGCTGTTCATCACGCACATCCCGCTGAAACTGCCGGATTGCCTCTACCGCTTTTTTATTGATGTTCAGATATGCCTGTATAGATGTCTCATCTTCATCGCTGATCCAGTAGGCTTTGGTATACCAGTATTGCCGCTTCCAGTCCAGTCTGTCCAGCTTGGATTCGCTCCATTTCTGTATCAGGCTGTTATAGGTAATAAACTGCCGCTTTTCTTTATCCAGATACACTTCATAGGCCGGATTACTCCCATCCAGGCGAAGATGCTCCGGGAAAAAGAAAGCCACCTTCAATATCCCATCCTGTTTGATACATCTTAGATAGGTATAATACTCACAGACTTCCCGAACATATCCGTAGTCAGTTTTTTCCTTTCTTGGCAGGTCTGAAGTCGCGATTTGCTTCATTTCATCCGTCGCTGTCAGCTTGGGAAGTGCCATCAGGGCTCTTTTTTTCATCTCAATTCACCATCCTCTTTGTCAAATCTACGCTATACCACACATCAGGCAGTAATGTAACGCCGTCAATCCGGCCCACTGCAACCTGTACGATACTTTCCGAATCCGGTGCTTCCTTCGCAAAAGCAAGGATGTCTCCCAGTCTGCCGGTGGCAACGGGGTCTTTACCCCGTACCACCGCATAGCCGCAGTTCGCCATTGCCCGGTTGGCTGCCACATGGGAGCTCCACACCCTGCGCGGATGATCTGCCATGTAGGCCAAACCATGTAAAAACAGCTCCTCTTTGGTGAGCCGCTTAATCACAGTCAGCTCCGTACAGGCGATTTTGGAGTCATGCTCATCTTCATCGATGTCGCCGCCGGCGTTGACAATATAATATTCCGAATGCTCCAGGCTGGAATAATAACTAAGGCAGTCCAGCGGGTCTTCCGCGCAGTGAAATCCATTTTCCCTGCAATTTGCTTTTTCAGTCGTATTGAGCCCCATCACAAACTGATAGCCACGGCATATCAGCCCGGGGCGAAAACCCTTATAAGCAATCATTCTTCATTTTTCCTCCTTTGCCGGCTCAGCCTGCCTTTGCCATCCCAAAATCCAGCAGCGACATCTGCCCATCCTGAGAAGGCTTTTTTTCCTCCTGCTTGGGTGCCGCCTTGGGTTCCGTCTTTTTCTTCTCTGCCGCCTTCTTGGGTTTGCTCTTTGCAGAGGACTTCCCAGCATACGGCTTGGGAACAAACTTCTCCTCATCCTCATGGTCTTCCTTGGCATCAGGGTCACGGAAATAATCTTCTGCCCACTGATAGCACATATCATCCGGCACATCGCAGCCATATGTCTGCTGTCCGGGACCAGGGTGGGTTCCGCTTGCTTTTAGTTCATCCTGCACATAATCCCATGCCTTTCGGTTGATGTACTGGAAACAGCGGATCATGTTCTTTTTCGGATGCATCGTCAGACGGGCAAACGCCGTATCTTCCATACAGAGCATCTGGATATGCTCGGACACACATTCCTTCATATTTCGCCGTGTCAGTTTTTCCACATCGGTACTCACCCTCTGGGTAGAGGCCGCGATTACTTCTTCATCACTCATCGCTTCCAGACGGGCGATCTGCTCCTGCTCCGCGGCTTTCTTCGCCTGCTGTTTGGCGTCAAATTCCGCTTTGCGCTGGGCTTCAGCCGCCTCATGCTCCGCACGCTTTTTTTCTTCATCTTCTGCGGCGGGCGGTTGTGCCGAATTCCCCTCCTCAGCAGACTTCTCTTCCCCATCAGACGCTACTTCATCCACAGGTTCTTCCTCTGCATCAGCCGAAGCAGTCTCACCGGCAGAAACCGAAGCCGCCGATACTGGGACAGTGTCTGTACCTACAGGCGGCACAGGCAAAGATTCCATCTCCTCCAGCTCAAAGGCTTCATCATCCTCAAAGGCTGCAGACGAATCGAACATACTGTTTTGCTGCTCCATTACTATTTCTGAAAAAACACCCATTGTAAAATCTCCTTTCGCAAAAAATGGCATGGAGCAGGCCGTTATGACCCTTTCCATGCCATTGTGTGTTGCTCACAGCACATATAAAAGTGTGCTGAAGCTGTCAAAACAGTAGCAGACCACGCCAGTATACTGCCTTGACCATTCCTTGATTTTGTCCTGCACCTCCTGCGCAGTCTTTTGATTGCTCATATTCCAGGGTGGAGGTACCGTTACGGTAAAGTAGCCATTCTCCAGACAACTTCTGACATCTACCGGAAGATTGGAACACTGCTCATACAGTGCTGTAATCTGGCTTTTCTTCTTTTCTGCAATACGCATCTGACCCCTATCCCTTCATTCCTGTTTTTGAGCAGGCTCCGGAAGTCTTTTACACAAGAATGGGGAGAAGCGTACCGGCGCAAAATCCCGGCAGTCATTCACATAGAAGTATGTGCGTTTGCCTTGGCAGTCCAGTTCCACCACATCAGATGGAGCCAACGGACGACCTCTGTAATCTTCCGGCAAATGCTCATTAAAGTCCAGGAACAGGCGCCCCAGCACTTCCATGTCATTCTGCCCCTTTGGGCAACAGACCTCTGCGCTCCATACCGTCTGATAGGCGGCGGCAGGCGGCTGTTCATATCCAGCCTTATGTAGCGCATCCAGTCGCTTGAATGCGAATGGTACTGTCTGTGTCTCACTTAGGCAAAGCTGGTAAATGCAAAACCTCCGGAAAACTCTCTGGCTGTCCAGAATATCCTTCAGCGCCCGATTGCCCTGAGCAAGAAATATCTGATACTCTTCCTTTGTAAGCCCCAGATACTCTGTCAGGTCCAAATCTTTCTCCGCTCTGGTGTGCCAAAGCTCGACGCAGCCATCTATATAGGTAAAGTCACACTTACCGCACAGATATTGCTGCTTAAAATTCATTCTCTGCACCTCCTTTTCCTTCTGTTCTTTCTCCCGAAGGGCAAGCTGCCAATCATCAAACCCTTTATAATTCGGATTCCAGGTCAGCTGACGACATGCCATTCCATTTTTCCGGGCCATCAGATAGATCTTAGATGCCCCGTTGGAGGTCATTTGGTTACTGTACTTATCCATATCATGAGCCTCAATGATCTCCTCAGTGCCATTCTGTGCCAGCAGTGCAAACAGCGTATCCAACTGGCTTGTGTTGTTTGCGCCGGCAATCGCCGCAAAAGTCCGGTTTGTCAGGCAGTGCGAGATGTCTGCTTTCAGCAGTCCCTCAATGACATAGACCACCCGAGCAGATGGATTGCCGATAAAATGTACCGGGCTCCCGGATGTGACACCCATATTTTTGGACGAGGACGAAAACCAGATGTATTTGGCTCCTGACTTATCCGGTGGATCATCTTTTTGCTTGAGCGGACTATCCAAAAGTATCTGCAGGCCATGTATCATACCGTCGTATCCCACAGCCGGAATCAAAATCCCTGCGTTTTTTCGGTAGAAGTTCATGGTCCAGCGCCCGCTGTCATCCAGATAAAAGCCGGGCACCCCCTCCACCTTGCATCCCTGTTTCATCAGCCGCTCGGTAATGGAGCGGCAAAGGAATGGGGGTGGAGTACTCTTGAACCCAATCCGGTCGATCTGTTCATCCGACAGTCCCCGTTTTGGGGAGTGCAGATGGTTGCGGTGGGCAGGCTGAAGAGGCAGCATAGCGAGCAGCAGCGAAAGCGTTTGATGAATTTCCTGTCCGCTGGCCCGTTCTGCTTGCTGCACTGTTTTTAGTTCGCCCCTCCTCTCATATCCCGCAAGGTCGGTCTGAGTCCCCGAAACCGGGGACCCAGTGCCAGCCTGCTGGTTTCCTGCCATCTCATATCCAGAGTTCGGCCGTTCCCTGTGAAAATCGTTGCACAGGGCTTCTCCTATTTCCCAATACGCATCGGATGTAGTCGTATTGTTTAGCCGCGCATAAAGCGCAAGCATACCGCCATGCTCATCACAATAATTGCACCGCCAGACATTTTTGACGAAATTCACATTCATCTTACCGCGGCGGTCACCACAAAACGGGCAATCCACATATACACTGTTTGCCTGTCGGCGTCTGATTCGTAGATGTAGAAGTTCCACTACATCCATAATACCGAACGGAAAATCTCCTGGATATGAGTCCATCTGTTCTCCCTCCCTTCTTGGCCCCATAGATGGGGCTGCTTATCATCCGGCTTTCTGTGCGGCCATACCATCGAGCATGATCTGCGCCGCAGCACGAACGATATTGTTGGTGCTCTTGTTGCCGGGGGTGAGGTAGAATTTCAGACTCACCGGACGCTCCTTGGCAACTGTTGCCATGGTCTTTCCTTTGCTCAGACCGCTATCCACCACCACATTCTGCGCTTCTTCAAAGGTCATTACCTTCAAGATGTCTTCTACCGGAGTGCTCTCCGTATAAGAAGGCGCCATAGGCTGATCGGGTGCTTCCTGTTGGACAACAGGCGCCACAGGCAGTTCTTCCGGTTCATCCGATTGGAATACGGAGGCGGTCGGCTGCTCAGACACATCATCCTGTTTTGGACTGCTATCCAATGTAACCTCGCGGCTCGGTACCGGCAGCTCCATATTGGAAGCATTCTCCTCTACCTTGCCGGCAGGCAGTGTATCCATATTCTCCTTCTCTTCTGCAACCATCTGTTGGACAACTGGCTGTACCGGAGAAACCGGGGACTGTTCATTCTGAACCGGCTTTGCCGCAGGTTTCTGAATAGGCGCCGGACGAGCAGGCGTATTACGGCCCTCTACGGCGTTCTGAGGCGCTCTTTCCGGCCGGGCATGAACTTCCCCACCAGATTGCCGCAGCGCCGCTCCAGGGGCTTCTACGGGCCTCTGCGCCGCATTTGGCATCGGTTGCCGGATAGGAGCCGTCCCGGAAAGCGGAATACTGCTTCCAAACACCTTGCCCGTACTGTCAACAGCAACATCGGCAAACTGCAGACCGAAACCGGCATCCGACAGCGCAGCACTCAATGCCTCATCCTGGGCAGCCTGTACATAGTCAGTACCTTCTTCTGCACTATGCTGCGAGATGTAACTGCTGATGGGCTCTGCATCACTGCGGTCCAGATAGACTCTGGCCTCCATAATCGCAAGCTGTTCCGTGATTCGCAGGGTAGTCAGTTTCATGCGGCCCTGTGGGTGACGCAGACGGAACCACAGTTTCTGATAAGGCAATTCCAACTGCAGCATTTCCTCATTGGTCTTTCTGGATACCTTATGGCGCAGAAATTTGAGCGGGTCAAAGCCCGGCACCTTGTTCAGTTCTGCCACTGCCGGAATTGTTTTGTACATCATAGGCATCGGATTACTTTTTTCGTTCATGTTGGAAACTCCTTTCTGACATAAAAATAGGAGACGCCAAGTGCTATTTCTGCATCTGACCTCTCTTTTTTAACTTGCGTTCTTTAATTGTTCTTCCAACGCAGCCGGAATGGGGATACCGGCTTTCTTTGCGTAGGCTTTGAAATACATCTGAATACGCATACCCAGCAGCGTATTCCGCTTGCCGATCTCATTACGATGGATTGCCATAAACAATACCTGTTTCTGCCCAATCAGAACCACCCGCTTTTTGGCACGCGTGATTCCGGTGTAGAGCAGATTACGGTACATCATGATGGTGTGCGCTTTGAGCAGCGGCATAATAACGGTCTCATACTCAGAGCCCATAGCCTTGTGGATCGTAGTAGCATAAGCCAGATCCACATTGCTCAAATCATCTACGCCGTATTCCAGTGTTCTGCCAGCGCCAAAATCCATGCCGATTTTTTTACCCTGGTCAGTGTCCTTAATATACCGGATGAAGCCCAGATCTCCATTAGAGACCTTTTCTGTGTTCTTGGTCTGCATGATGCGGTCATTGACCCGGAATATCCTGGGGCCAAACTTGATTTCTTCCTCCGCAGAGCGGAATGGGTTGACCAATTCACGAATGGTCTCATTCAGCTGTTCCGACGACGCGGCGCCTTCTGAACGGAAAGGTGAAAGAATCTGCACATTCTCAATGCCACTCTCCTGTATCTCCAAACAATACCGTTCTGTAATCTTTTCAGCGGTGTCTTCCTGACTATCACCAGACACGAAAACAAAGTCCGGTCCATAAAACAGTTTGGTATTGCCCTCGTTAATAAATTTGGCGTTATAGGCAATCAGACTGTCCTTCGACTGACGGAAAATCTGATCCAGCACCGTTACCGGGACGATTTGGGTCTCGATGATCTCACGAAACACATTTCCGGCTCCTACGCTGGGAAGCTGATCTGGGTCGCCTACCAGTACGATTCTGGCATTTGCCTTCATGCGCTCAAAGAATTTCTCGGCAAGCCACATATCCACCATGGAAAACTCATCCACAATGATTAAATCGGCCGACAGTGGCTCTGACTTTCTGTTCCGGCTACCCTCATCCTCTTCACTGGTCAGTCCCAGACCACTGTGTAATGTTCGGGCATCCTCAAAGCCGGTACTCTCCGACATCCTGCGGCTTGCCCGACCGGTAGGCGCCATAAGAGCAATTTTGCCATCAGGGTGCAGCCGCCGGTAAACCTCAAGTATCGTCCGCAGCACTGTTGTTTTACCAGTACCAGGAGAACCCGTAATCACTGACAAGCCATGCCTAAATGCTGCATAGACCGCAGCCTCCTGCTGTGCAGACAGGCGCAGTCCCATTTCAACCTTGACCTGTTCCAGCACCGGCGCAATATGCTCTACTGGCATCTGGGTGACCAGACGCTGGGCGATCCGGCGCGCCGTTTCATCCTCTTGGGCAAACACTCTGGGAAGATAAATATTATCCTTCACGGAAACGATTGCTCCATTCAGGATCATTTCCTGCATCATATCCCTGACTTCCTGCTGATGCAGGCGAAGCTCCGGTACAGGTATCTTCTCATTGAGCAGTTTCAGCGCTGATTTCTCCAGTTCTTCAGAACTGATGTACAGATGGCCTCGTTTACTCTTGCCCTCATCCAGCGCACAAAAGACAGCCCCTTTGATACGCATGGGGTCATGGAGATCGCCCCCGCTCTTTTGTACGATTGCATCTACCCGCCGAAATCCAAAGCCGGAGATCTGGCAAAGCTCGAATGGGCTCTTTTCCAAAATCTCTACGCTGGTCGGGCCGAAATATTGATATATTTTCAATGCCGTCTTGGGAGTAATCTTAAACGGTGCCAGCAAGGTCATAATTCCTTGGAGCATACGGTTTTCTGCATAAGAAGCTTTGATGTCCTCCAATTTATTTTCCGTAATGCCCCGGATCTCCAACAGCCGCTCCGGCTGGTGTTCCAGAATATCCAATGTGTCCACACCGAACCGCTCCACAATGTCTGCGGCAGTTTTGGGACCAATCCCTTTGATAAGCCCGGAGGCAAGGTAGCCCTCTACGCCGTTTTTTGTTCTGGGCACAATTTCACGCCACTGCTCCACCTGGAGCTGGACACCATACTTGCCTTTTGCCCATTCACCATCCAGTTCCAACTCTACCGCATCTGTCCGTGGAATCTCATACCCCACAGCTGTAAAGCGAATCAAATGGTCTTTGTACCGCCTGTTTGACCTGGCCTCAGCTGGCACACTCTGGTCTGCGGTTTTTACACTGATGATACAAAACTTATTGGCAGGATTATAAAAAATCGTCCCGTCGTAGGTACCAATACAATTCATCCTTTTTCACCTCACTAAGCGGCCTCCATAATCGAGGCTCTAACACTGAACCGTCTGGATTCGGATACTGTAACAAACTGCTCGTAAATATCCGGATGCTCCAGTTTCAACCGAAGCAGGTTATCCTTGTCGATGACGGACTTGCGAACAGGGGTATAGGTAACCGTATAGTTCACTCCCTCCTGCTCACAGACTGCAGTGCAGCTGGTACCCATTTCCGCAATCAACAGCGCCTTCAGACGCTGAATATCCTTGTCGATTTCTTTGGAGTACACCTCTGCATTTTTCTTTTCATCCAGAAGCCGCAAATACTGCATAAGTTTTGCAGTCATATCCAGGTCAAGTGCAACGGCCGGGGCATTTTTATCTGCCGGGCCAAAGTGTTTGCGTGCGCTCTCAATAATCAAGGCCCCACTTTCTGTATAGGGCGGCGGCACATGGCGCTGCACATGGTTTTCCCAGAAATACTGCTCCAAAAAGACCATCTCAGCCTCATACTCGAAATCACGCTTGACCTCCCGGATAATAACTTCCTCCTCGTTGTTACCATACAGGCAGCAAAAGAAACATCGGTCAAGATCCGTTACTGCCATATAATGACGCCCCTGAGATTCATAGTAGACTGGAACAGTCTCCTTCCCATTCATCCACCAGTTATCTCTGGCATTATAGTTTGTGGTCTTGATCTCAAGGATCGCTGTGGTGCCATCCGGCAGTTCCACAAAGTAGTCCACATCAGCCAGCATCCAAGGATACTGTGGGTGCTGGAACATCTTTTTGATTTGGTAGACCCGATATCCGGTTTTCCGCTCGAATATCTTTGCTACCAGAGGCTCCAGCAAATGCCCCATTTCCATGGCAACCCAGTTGCCCTCATCATCTTCCACTGACGCTATGTTCAGTTTGTCGTAGTACAGATCCCTGGCTGTCCGGAATGGAGAAGTGCCAAAGATTGCTGATACATCGCTGCCGCCGATTCCACGGCGCCGGTAATCCAGCCATTCTTCTTCTGAAAGATCTGCCGTTTCTACCAGCACCAGCGGTTCATGCCGCTTTCGTTCAGCACTATTGCTGCCAGACATATCAAATCCCCCTTCGTGATCTTCGGGGCAAAATAACTGCCCTCGCCATTGGTGCAACATTTTGGGGCCGGAGCGAAGATACTGCCTGTCTCTTCATCTTCCAGTCCGTGGAGTGTGCCGGCTTGACCCGCCGACCATTCTGCTTTCTTTTCTGCTTCACATTCATGTACATGACCTGCCTTTCTCAGTTTTGATTTATCCTTAAAGCCCTTTCAGGCTTACAGGCAATAAAAAAGCGAGAATGACAGACGGCATAAAGCCTGGCGTCCATAGTTGCCTATGAACCGATGTCATTCTCGCAATGGTGGGTAAATCCCGTAAAATAAAAAAAGCCAGCAATATACCGGCCTGAAAAGGCGCAGTGATACTACTGACACAAGTACAAAATTAACAGCGTGTGCAATGCAGTCATTACTCCGCAACACAAGCCCTAAAGCCTGTGTACCCTGACGGGCAACGCACAAAAATCAATTACATTGCAATTCTAACACAATATATAGTGCTTGTCAATTCAAACATTCTATATATTGATTTTGGATTTTCTTTAAATTTTCTTTCCTCTTTGCAGAAGTTCTTTCTTCCCCGCCTATTTATAGGATGTATCGGATCATTTGGTAATACCGGATGATCCCTACGCTCTTTTAGTACCTTGACAAGTTCATAACCTCTATGGGGAGTTATACAGGAATTCTGGACAGTGTGCGATGACCACAGAAGCGCGCCCATAATCGAAGTGTTGCACAGCAGCAGCCTGAAATACACGGCAGAACCGTTCTGGCGTAGGAAATGGCCCCATTAGAGTTCTTTTGTTATTTCAATACTTCCTGACCTCAAGACCGTTTTCATTGTTTTTGTTGAAAACCTTCTTCTACAAATCGTAAGGGATCATTGTAATCGAAAAAAGGAGGACGATTATGGAGAAAAGAAAACCGAATGACCTACCGCCGGAGCAGTGCTTGGCTGTTGATACCGATACCCTTTGCAAACTGTTGTGCTGTGGAAGGCACACTGCAGTACAGATTGGGGATCTTGCCAATGCACGCATTACCATGAACACCCGTGTCCTATGGAGTGTCCAGCGTATCAAAGAATATCTTTATGATATTTCCGGCTAAATAACCATGCCAGTAAGGCGCACTACACTTTTATAATCAGGAGGTACCAGTAATGGCAAAAGTGAGAAAAGACAACAAAGGGCGAAATCTTCGGCCCGGAGAAACACAACGGGCAGATGGCAGCTATATGTATGTCTACAAATTAGGCACTAAAAAGAAATATCTTTACGACTCCGATCTCGCAAGTCTTCGTGTCAAAGAAAAGCAGATCAACAAAGATAAGGATGATGGCATCCGTACTCAGGAAGCCATGAAGCTTACCCTGAATGATATGTTCAAGGTCTACATGAATAACAACATCAAACTGAAGCCCTCTACCAGAGCAAATTATCTTTACCTGTGGGACTTCTATGTGAAAGAAGAGCCTTTCGCTAACATGCCTCTGCCACAAATCCACAGAAGTGATATTCTCGCGTTTTATACCAAACTGCTGAAACACGGCTTTGCTATCAACTCACTGGAGAGCATCAACACCATTGTTCACCCTACGCTTGAAATGGCCGTGGACGACGATTACATCCGCAAAAATCCCAGCAAGGGCATTTACCGCAAGCTCAAGACGGATGGCAGCGCTCCAAAACCTAAACGGCGGATCGCACTCACTAAAACGCAACAGCAGAATTTCCTGCGTTTTATTGCCAAGTCCCCTACATACAGCCATTGGCTCCCCATCATGACTGTGCTCCTTGGAACAGGAATGCGTGTAGCAGAATGTACCGGCATTACCAAAAGCGATATTAACTTGAGCGAAAACACAATCTCCGTCAACCACAACTTAATCTACCGGGTCATTGACGGAAAAGCCGGATTTCACATTACCACTCCCAAAACTGAGAGCGGTACACGAATTATCCCTATCCTCTATCCAGAGGTGGCCGAGCAGCTTCGCCTCCAGATTGAAACCATCGACGCATTGTATCCAGACGATCAACTGGTGTTAGGAGGAGTTCACGGTTTTGTTTTCCGCAACCGAACCGGCTCATTCATGAGCGCCCACAATATCAATCGGGCGATTGAGAGAATCAGCGTAACTTACAACATGGAGGAAATGGATCAGGCTGAACTGGAAGACCGTGAACCGGATTTGCTCCCTCATTTTAGTGTTCACAACTTGCGGCACACCTTCTGTACCCGGCTCTGCGAAAGCACCAACGATGTTAAATTCATTCAGCAAGTCATGGGGCATGCCGATTTCTCTACCACAATGGACATCTACACCCATATCACACAAGAGAATATGCAGGAGAAGGCAAAAAACATTAGTGTGAACATGAAGCTGATGTAAAAAGAAAGGCGAATCTGCATTTTATAAGCAGATCCGCCTTTCATATTGCTTCATCCGGTTTCGTAGGGTCTCACGCAAAAGTTGTAGAAAAGTTGTAGTAACGCGATTTTTTGTAGTAAATGACCTCTTTAGTACAGCTTTGCTCCTGCCGGAATACTGTCATCCAGCATCAAAAGATTTAAGCCTTCCCGTCCGTCATACTCGTACACTGCGGAAATCAACATACCCTCGGAATCAATACCCATCATCTTTCTCGGCGGCAGGTTTGTGATTGCCACACAGGTCTTCCCAACCAGCTCTTCCGGCTCGTAATACTCGTGAATACCGCTTAAAATGGTGCGTTTCCGGTCTGTTCCGTCATTCAGTGTGAATTTCAGGAGCTTCTTGGACTTCGGCACTGCCTCACAGGCTTCGATCTTAACCACTCTGAAATCAGACTTGCTGAATGTTTCAAAGTCTACATCATCTGCAAACAAAGGCTCGATTTTCACCTTGGAAAGATCAATCTGTACACTTGGAGCGGACACGGTTGCATCCTCTGCAGAACCATTTACCGCTGCTTTTTCGGCTTTGTTTTCAGCCCGCTTTGGTTCCAGGGTCTTCATTGTCGGGAACAAAAGCACATCGCGGATCGACGCGCTGTTTGTCAGCAGCATCACGAGACGGTCAACGCCGATACCGAGTCCGCCGGTCGGCGGCATACCGTACTCGAGCGCCGTCAGAAAGTCCTCGTCGATATCGTTGGCCTCATCGTCGCCCGCAGCCTTGAGCGCGGCCTGATGCTCAAAGCGGCCGCGCTGATCGATTGGGTCGTTCAGTTCGCTGAACGCGTTCGCGTGCTCACGCCCAAGGATAAACAATTCGAACCGCTCCGTATACTCCGGCTCCTCCGGCTTACGTTTGGACAGCGGCGAGATATCGACTGGATGATCGGTGATAAAAACAGGCTGGATCAGATGCTTCTCACAATACTCCTCAAAGAACAGGCTGAGAATATCGCCCTTTCCATGGCGCTGTTCATATTCAATGTGATGTTCCTTTGCAATGGCACGCGCCTGTTCCAGCGTCTCAATCTGTGCGAAGTCAACGCCGCTGTATTTTTTAACCGCCTCACGCATCGAAAGACGCTCAAACGGTTTATCCAAGTCAATTTCCACATCGCCGTACACAATTTTGCCCGTACCGAGCACCGCATGGGCACAGTGACGCACCAAACCCTCTGTAATATCCATCATGCCGTGGTAATCGGTGTACGCCTCATACAGCTCAAGCAGCGTAAATTCAGGATTGTGGCGCGTATCAATGCCCTCGTTGCGGAAAACGCGGCCGATTTCATATACCTTATCAAAGCCGCCGACAATCAGCCGCTTGAGGTGCAGCTCCAGCGCAATGCGCATATACATATCGATATCAAGCGCGTTGTGATGCGTGATAAACGGGCGGGCCGCCGCGCCTCCGGCAATCGCATGCAGCACCGGCGTTTCCACCTCGATGTAGCCTTTTGCTTCTAGAAAGCTGCGGATCGCCGTGATGATCTTTGATCTTTTTACAAACGTATCCTTAACCTCAGGATTCACGATCAAATCGACATACCGTTGTCTATAGCGCAATTCCGTATCCTTTAAGCCATGCCATTTCTCCGGCAGAGGCAGCAGTGATTTTGACAGCAATGTGATTTCATGCGCCTTAATGGAAATCTCGCCCTTCTGGGTACGGAATACTTCGCCGCGGATACCGACAATATCGCCGATATCCCATTTTTTAAAATCAGCATATGGTTCGTCGCCGATTTCATCGCGCCGGACATAGCTCTGGATACGACCGGATGCGTCGCGCACATCGATAAACGACGCCTTGCCCATAATGCGCCGGCTCATCATGCGCCCCGCGATCGACACTTCCCTGCCCTCATAATCGTCAAATGCATCGACAATTGGCTGTGCATATGCCGTGCGCGTATAAGAGGTTGTCAGAAACGGGTCCTTCCCCTCGTTTTTCAGTGCTTCAAGCTTGTCACGGCGGATTTGGAGCACTTCGGACAGCTTCTGCTGTTCCTCCTCTGCGGTCAGCTCTGCCCCGGTCTGATTTTGATTTTCCTGCATGATCTAACACATCCTTCTTGTTGCCGGGCGGCGCCGCGCCCAATCTGTCCCTATGAACCATGTCCGCGAAGCGGCATGGTATAATCGGCCGTCAGGGCGGCAGCGGACCGCGCCCGCGTATCGCCCCGGCCATGAGGTGTATAATAACCGCTTTGCGGTTATTATACCAAAAAAAACGCACCCTGCATAGTCCCTGTGCTCCCATCTGTCCATATCCCGGACGACGGCGCAAGCCATTGCCTCCATGGTATAGAAAAAAAGGGGGAACGCCCCCCTTTTCCAAATCCCAATGTATCGGAAGCTTCAGCAGTTTTTAAAGGCCGATCTCAAGAATCTTCAGCTTCAACACCGCGGCGGGGGCATGAATCTCTACAACATCGCCCACCTTATGCCCGATCAGGCCCTTACCGACAGGCGACTCGTCGGAAATAGACTCCAGATCATTATGCGATTCCACCGAGCTGGCAATCGTATACACCATTTCTTCATCATAGTCCATATCCAAGATTTTGACACGACTTCCAACGGAAACAACATCCGTCGAGATTTGGTCGCGTTCAATGATCTTGACATGCTTGAGCTGGTCTTCCAGCTTCTTGATACGCGCTTCAACAACGGCCTGCTCATTTTTGGCCTCGTCGTATTCGCTGTTTTCCGAGAGATCCCCGAAGCCGCGTGCGACGCGGATCTTCTCCGAAATCTCGCCGCGCGTTACGCTTTTAAGCTCGTTAAGCTCCTTTTTCAGCGCGTCGTAGCCTTCCTGCGTCATTAAAAGTTGTGTTGCCATTCCCACATTCCCCTTTTCAGACCATCCACTTTTAGGGCCTGCTCATTTTCATTCCATGCCGCCTTGCGGCAGAAGCCGCCCGCAAGGCCGGCAAATAAGAATGATTCACGAAACAGGCGCCGATTATACACTGACGGGCGCGTCTTTTCCGCGCCCGTCCCCTGCAATGACTAGTATTATAGTCAAAAGGTTTAATAATGTCAAGTGGATAAACTATAAATTTATCATATCTCACCAGCGGCCGCCCGTCCGCTTTTAAAGCATCATATGCAGTACCGGCGCCAACTATTCCGCATCCATAAACAGGCGCGGCAAATTTGCCGCGCCTGTCGTCCGCCTGGAGTCTTAGGGCTGTCAGCCTGCCTGCGAAGATGTGTCCGTCTCGCTGGATATATTCTGTGCGGCGCTCTGCTCTGAAGAAGCGTCCTCAGAGCTTTCCTCAGAGGAGGCTTCTTCTTCAGGGCTGCTTTCCTCCTCCGGTATCTCGCCGCTTTCCTCCGCGCTGGAGACGCTTTCCGGCCTGCTGTCATCCAATATATCCTCATCCGTGATTACAACCGTCGCATTCATCGCATTCATCGAAACCTGGACGGCTTCGACCGCTTTTTTCAGCTGCGTATCGAACGCGGGATCACTACCCTTCTGTCCTTCTTCGGATAAGCGCACCTCAAAATCAGGCTGCACACCCTCGCCGTCAAAGCTTGGGCTATAGGGCGGATTATAGCGCGCAGTTGTAATCTCAATCGCGCTTCCGTCTGTCAGAGGAAATATCTCCTGCATGGTTCCCTTGCCGGCTGTTTTAACGCCGATGATCTGTCCCTTGTTATAATCGCGGATCGCAACAGCAAACAGCTCCGCTTCACCGGATGTTTTTTCATCAACAAGCACAGCCATCGGCAGATCGACAGATCGCTCGTCCGAGGAGGCAAGCAGTGTTGTTTCGCCGTTTTTATCGGTGGATGATACCAGCGGGCCGCTCGGCAAAAGCTTGTCCAGCACCTGCGTCACGGAATAAAGCGTCCCCGTGTCGACACCTCGCACATCGAAAATAAACGCCAGCGCTCCATCACCGATCATCTGGTCGACCTGCTTTGTAAACTGCTCGGGCGTAACGTCATTGAACTCCTTGATTACAACAAGCGCAATCGCTCCGTCAAGCATTGTGCTGTTGACAGACGGCGTTTCGACAAAACGCCGGGTCAAATCACTGATCAGCGTCTCCTCAACGCCGCGCCGAACCAAAAGGTTCATCTTTGTACCGGCTTCGCCATACAGCATCGCGGCTGCCTCCCGGTAATTATCGGCCGTTACATCCGTATCATCGATGCGTGTGATCAAGTCCCCCGCCTGAATACCAGCTGCCTGCGCGGGCGAATCGGGATAGACCTCATCGACCATTATATAACCGTCGTCATTCATGTGGGTCGCTATACCGATCTGGACATACTGGTTGCTGTAATCCTGCTTCTGACGGGCATAGGCGGCGGCGTCATAATAACGCGCATAGATATCGCCGCTACCCTCCAGATAGCCGGCAGCCAAAGCGTCGCGCAAGGCGCTTTCCGTGATGGTCCCGATATAATTCTGACGCACATAATCGTCCACCTCAGCGAGCTTATCATACATCTTCTCACGCTCGACAAGGTTATGTGTCTTGTCGTTGAAGTTTCGTTCGGCCATAATCCAAGTGATAGAAAAGGTCGCCGCCGCGATGATCGCCATAAAGGCCACGGCCGCTCCAAACGATATTTTTTTGCTCATGCCATGTCTCCTTTCATCTGAAAGAGGGCCGCAACGAACCGAGCCGGCGCGGCTGTCCGCAGCCGGCCAAACGAAAGGCGGGGCCGCGGCCCCGCCCATTCGCAGAATGGCCCGGCAACAAGGCCGATCAGCCTGTAAAGCTGTCCGGATTGATCGCTTGACCGTCCTTGCGGATTTCAAAATGGATATGCGGCCCGGTCGACCATCCTGTAGAACCAACCTCGCCGATCTTTTCGCCCTGAGCCACCGTCTGTCCAACTGTCACACTGAGCGCGCTCATATGGGCATACAGCGTCTGGATACCGCCGCCGTGGTCAATAATGACATATTTTCCATAGCCATAGCCCGGCGTAACGGCGGTATTGGCCACCTTAACCGTCCCGGCGTTCGCCGCCAAAACCGGAGAGCCGTAAGCGCCGCCGCCGGAAATATCAATTCCCGTATGGAAATCGCTGCCGCCGAAGCGGGGGCCGTATTCACAGGTACGCTGGAACAACGTCGCAGACGGCCATTGCATACCGCCGCCAATATACTTTGTCTGCTTGGAGGTTTCGTTGATTTTTGCAATCAATGCGGAGATTTCAGCCTGCACCTGCTTCATCTCAGCGTCCTTTTGCGCTTTGTTAGCAAGATACTCCTGCTCCATCGCCGCCATGTCCTGAATGCGCGCGTTGGCCGTCGCCATCTGGGCGTCAAGCTCGACTCTCTTTTCTTCCTGCACCTTCTTGTCTGCTTCAATACCGGCCTTATCCGCTTCAATATCGGCTTTGATCTCTCCAAGCTCCTTGAGCTGTGCGTCAAGCTCTGCAAGCAGATCCTGGTCGTGCTGGGCGACGCGTGTTACAACCTCTGTTCGCGTAAGCATCTGAGAAAAATCGTCCGCGCCAAGCACAAGCCCGAGCGTGCTTGCCTGCGGCTGCATGCACATCGCGCGGAACCGCTCCTGAAACAGCGCATAATTTTCATCGATGTCCTTTTGCTTGGCCTTCATCTCCGTTTCCTTTTCGGCGATGCGTTCCTCGAGCACGGCAATGCGCTCGTCAAGCGTGTCGATCTGAGCGATCGTCGTATTGATCTGTCCGTCGATCTGCTGCTTGATCGCCACCTGCCTCTGCTTTTCGTCCTGAACACTGTTGATCTGCGACTGAATCGCGTTGTTTTGCTCCTGAAGTTGTTTGTACCGGTCATTCAGCTCGTCAAGCATGTCCTGAAGCTCATCCGACTCCTCGTCCCCGCCGTCGGAATCAATCAGCTCGCTGTCGTACTCCTCGCCGTCGTCGGCGCGCACCAAAACCGAAATCGTTGGCGCGACCAACATAGCGGCCATTAAAATAGCCATCGCCCATGCGAAAATCCGTTTCCCTCTGGAATTCAACGCAAAACCTCCCCCGCAGTCACAGATGATCCAACCCAAATGATACCAATATCTCCAATTTTCATGCAGCCCTATACCTTCAGGTACCTGTTTACAAAGAACATGCTCCCGAACACGCCGATACCAATACCGCCGCCCGCGAACCACGCGAACATTTTCAAAGCGACATCCTCAAACGCAAGCGTGCTGTCGAGCGCGCTGCGGATCAGCGTCGCGGGGCTGTCCGCAATCGTCTGGAGCACGTAGTCGTAGCCGATCCATAAAAGACCGAACGCAATCAGCGCCGACAAAAGCCCGAGCAAAAAGCCTTCTACAAAAAAGGGCAGGCGGATAAATGAATCCGTCGCTCCGACGTATTTCATAATATTGATTTCCTTGCGGCGGTTAAAAACCGTCACCTTGATCGTATTTGCGATGATCACAAGCGACACAACAATCAGAATCGCCACAATAAACAGCCCGCTTATCGATACGGCGCGTTTGATGCTTGTGAACGCCTCCGCCACGGAATCAGGAGCAAGGATTTTATCGATGCCTTCGATCTCCTCAATCTGCATGACGGTACCTGTTAAAAGCGACAGATCCCTAATATTGACGCGGTAGGAATTGAACAAGGGGTTCTGGTCGCCTTCAAGCCCGGATATCAGGGAGGCCAGCTCCTCGGACTGCGCCTTCTGCTCCTCAAGCAGCTCGTCCTTTGAGACATATGTCTTGTTATAAATATTGTCGATCATATCAAGCTGCACGCCGATATCCTCGATCTGCGCATCATCGAGGTCGTCACTGAGGATTATATCGACCTCGTTCTGCTGTTCCGCGTATCCGACGATTTGATTGACGTTCATTGAAAACAAAAGCGAGCTTCCGATCAGAAGCATACACGCCACCAGCGTGCCGATCGACGCGAACGACATCAATCTGTTTGCATAGACGCTTTTCGCGCCTTCCTTGATGAGGTACCCGAAACTGCTTCCCCTCATTCGACGTAGTACCCCCTGTTCCTGTCGTCCGAAATGACGGTCCCCTCGTCGATCGTGATGACGCGGTGGTCAAATTCGTTGACAAGCGTGTGCTCATGCGTCACCATGACGATGGTTGTGCCGCACTTATTGATCTCGCTGAGTAAATCGACAATCTCGAAGGAAAGGTCCGGATCGATGTTGCCGGTCGGCTCGTCCGCGATGATCAGCGGCGGATTGTTGACAAGCGCGCGCGCAAGCGCGACGCGCTGCTGCTCGCCGCCGGAAAGATGCTCCGGCAGGCTCTTGGCCTTGTGGGAAAGGCCAACGAGTCCCAATATGTAAGGAACGCGGCTGCGGATCTCCTTGCCGGAGACGTTTGTCACCCGCAGCGCGAAGGCAACGTTGTCATAAACATTCATATTCGGAATCAGCCGGAAATCCTGAAACACAACGCCGAGCGTCCTGCGGTAATACGGCACCTTGCGCCGCTTCATGCGCACAAGATTCTGACCGTTGACGTACACCTCGCCGGACGACGGCTTTTCCTCGCGCATCATCAGCTTGATAAACGTGCTTTTCCCCGCGCCCGACGGGCCGACAACGAATACAAACTCCCCTCTGTCAACGCTCAGACTGAAATTGTTGAGCGCATGCGTCCCCGTGTTTTTATACACCTTGGAGACATTGACAAACTCGATCACTGGTACACCGCCTTTGAAAAAGCCTGTTTCGGGGCAGGCTCTGTTTGTGCGCGCCCGATCAATATTTAACCGGATTCGCCGTCAGGTATTTTTTGACCATCAGCGCGACCTTGAAAATAATCGCATGATCAAATTCACGCAGATCCAGCCCGGTCAGCTTTTTGATCTTCTCCAGGCGGTAGACGAGCGTATTTCTGTGGACAAACAGCTTTCGTGATGTCTCGGATACGTTCAAGTTGTTTTCAAAAAACTTCTGGATCGTAAACAGCGTCTCATGGTCAAGGCTCTCGATCGAGCCTTTGCGGAACACTTCGCGCAGGAACATGTCGCACAGCGTCGTCGGAAGCTGATAAATCAGACGCGCGATCCCCAGGTTGTCGTAGCTGACAATCGCCTTTTCCGTGTCGAACACCTTGCCGACCTCCAGGGCGATCTGCGCCTCCTTGAAGCTGTGCGCCAGATCCTTCACGCCGACAACCGATGTGCCGATGCCAACGACAACCTTTGTATAGAACTCGCTGCCGAGCGTGTCGACAATTGAGCGCGCCAGCTTTTCAAGATCCTTGCTCTCAATGCCCGGCTTTGTCTCCTTGACGAGCACGATGTCGCTTTCCGAGATGTTAAAGACAAAGTCCTTCTGTTTATCCGGAAACAGGTTCTGAATAACGTCAAAAGCGGAGATATCGTTTGACGCCACAATGCGGATCAGCAGCACAACACGCGTCGCATCCGTGTTGAAATGCAGCTCGCGCGCCTTGACATAGATATCCCCCGGCAGAATATTGTCGAGGATGACGTTCTTAATGAAATTGTTGCGGTCATATTTTTCGTCGTAATACTGCTTGATCGACGAAAGCGAGATCGCAAGCAGGTTGCAGTACTTGGCGGCAGGTTCGTCAACGCCTTCGACAAATACGGCAAACTCCGGTTTCATTTTGCTGCCAAACGGCTTATACGTATAGCCGTCGCGGACAAATACCTCGTTCGCGTCGCCGGCGTCAAGCGTGAAAAAGTCGCTAGTCTCGCCGATTTTGGTCAGATCGCTGCAAGAAATGATCGTTGCGCTGTCGTCCACAACGCCGATCACACGGTCGATACAATCGCGCATCTGATGAACGATCCCCTGAAAAAGCCTGTTTGACACTTCAATCCCCTCTTTACTTGTAATTCGGTGGTCTTGCCAAACGAAAAAGCGGGTTCTTCCCTGCTGGCAGCGCACAGATTCCACGCTGCAATTGTCCTTTGAAACTGGTGGAATTGCGTGAATTTTGAATGATTACAAGCCATCACGAATATTTTACAACAAATTTGTATATTTTGCAACACAAATTCTTTTACTTGTTGTGGAAAAATGATTATTTTTTTCCACAGCGATTTCAATGCGGGGCGCCAAACTGGCTTTTGGCCTATCATACTACAAATTCAGAAAAAAATTGTGACCAAACTTTGTCGCTTTTTTGAACAGCTTGTCCCCCCGTACGATCACGCATCGACCAAAGCGATCCGCGCCGCCTCCGCCGCGCTCAGTTCGCGGCACTCTCCCGGTCCGAGCGCAATATCGAGCGAAAGCCCTCCGATCCGGTCACGCCGCAGCGCCAGCACATGCGCGCCGCATGCTGCAAACATGCGCTTGATTTGATGATACATCCCCTGCCGGATTACGACGCGCGCTGTATCCGGCGTATCCAGCACGCACAGCTCGGCCGGCATACATACAGCGCCGTCGAGCTGCACGCCGGCGGCAAACGCCTCAATCATCTGCTGCGTGACCGGCGCGTCCAGCCGCGCGGTATAGGTTTTCGGCACATGGCTTTTCGGCGCAAGGATGCGGTGTGCGAACGCTCCGTCATCCGTAATCAGTACAAACCCTTCCGTATCCTTATCCAAGCGTCCTGCTGGAAACAGACCGCGGCGCATCAGGCTGTCCGGCACGAGGTCGAGCACCGTCGGCAGCGCGGCGTCGCTCGTCGCGCAGACGACGCCGCGCGGCTTGTTGAGCATGATGTAAACATGGCGCTTGAGGGCGAGCGTCTTACCTGAAACCATCACCACATCTGTGTCCGGATCGATCTTCAGGTCGGCCTTTTTGACCGGCGTGCCGTTTACAGAGATCTGCCCGCGTCCGACCAGGCGCTGTACATCGCGGCGCGAAAGCTTCGTCTGCGCCGCAATCACCTTGTCCAGACGCTCAAGCTTTTGCTTTTGGGGCATCACCGTTTCATCCCTCCCGTTCCCACTGTTCCCGGCCCAAAGGTGTAGACTTTTATTTTAACACAAGCACACCGCACATGCAAGCGCGCCCCCGGCGGTCCGTTTCCACCATTGCAGGCCATGCTTAAATACGGTAAAATATAACTGTTAACCTTGAATATACAACCAAGGGGGATCAGGATGCTGACAAAACCATATTACGGCTGGACCGATTTCAGCCTTGAAGGCACTTCTGTCTATGGATTGAGTTATCTTGACGATATCGCTTTTGAATGGCTCGATCAGGCCATTCATGGATTGGAAACGATGCTTCCCTTTTGTGTCAAGGGCTTTCTTGAGCCGGGCAGGATGTTGTGCACCGTAAGCTTTTGGAATTGCCATATTGTTATTGAAGACGATGAAAGAGAGCCATTAAAAAAGGAGTCTGTCATAAATGAGTATTCCCATACCAGTATGATTCATTTTTGTAAGTATTTATATAGCGATATCAGCAGCAATGTTGGTGAATGGGCTTCATTTGTGGATTACCCCAAGGTGGATACGGAACAAAAGCGGCGGCAGCTTCTTCAAAAGCTGGAAAAATTAAAGCAGCTTATTTCTGAAAGCGAACCGTCCTTTGGCCAAGACCGTTGTTTTCTATAATCAATGGCTCCGATTAATTGAGCCGCAGAAGGCCGCCTCCCCTTTTTTGGGGGGCGGCCTTGGTTTTGTGCGTTTGTCTGCACCGCATCCTGTTGTACGGCGCCTTACGCCGCAGCATCGGATGTTTCCGGCTGCGATATAACAAAGCCATGCATAAATCCGCCAAGCTCCAGCGAACAGACATCCCCGCCGATCACCTTATCCTTATAGACCAGGATATTCGCGCGTACATTGTCCGTCTGCCCGGGATAATTCGTCACAACGTATGTATACCGCTTACACCGTTTTCCGGCATATTTTTCGAGATTGCAGCCCTGCGTCTTTTGGATCGCGTTGTAGTTTGTAAACACGTCGTCAAACTCCTTGGGGATCTGCACCTCGACAACCTCATCCGCCTCCGGTTCGACCTGCCAGCCGAACGACTCCAAAAAATCGATCCGCTGTTCCTCTGTTTTAGCCGCAGCTTTTGCAACCTTGACCTCGCTGTCCGCACGCACAGGGCTGCCGCGCAGCTCCGAGATCGCCGCGCGCCCCCAGACGCCGCCCACAAGCGACAATACAAAGACAGCCGCAGCGGCGGCGACTTGGCGTTTTGTCACACGAAATGAAATGGTAAACATCGTTTTCTGCCTCCCCGCGCTCATTTGTTCGTTTTCATATATACGCGTCCATCGCATATCTTATGCGCCGCCGGGCGGGTCCGGACAAAAATAGGACCGCCCCAGATGAGGCGGTCCTTGTATATAAAACGGTTATGCTTCTTCTTCGTTCATCTTTTTGGCTTCTTCAATGACAGAGGCTTCAAGCTGGCTGGGCAGCAGCTCGTAACGCTCAAATTTCAGGGTAAAGCTGCCGCGTCCCTGTGTTGTCGAACGCAGAACCGTGGCAAAATCCCCCATCTCGCTCATAGGCACCTCGCCCTCGATGACCTGCATGCCGTCCTCGTCCGGGTTCATGCCGAGCACACGGCCGCGGCGCTTGTTTAATTCGCTGATGATATCGCCTGTGTTCGAATCGGGCACGTAAACCTTGAGATTCCCGATCGGCTCGAGCAGCGCCGGCGACGCCTGCGGCATCGCCGCCTTATATGCGAGCGACGCGGCTGTCTTAAACGCCATTTCCGACGAGTCAACCGGATGGTACGAACCGTCGACAAGCACCGCCTTCAGGCCAACCATTGGATATCCCGCCAGGACGCCGTGCTTGACACAGTCCTGAAGGCCCTTTTCGACAGCCGGGAAGAAGTTTTTCGGCACGGAGCCGCCAAATACATTCTCCTCGAACAGCAGCCCTTCGCCGTCATACGGCGAGAACTCGATCCACACGTCGCCATACTGGCCGTGGCCGCCCGACTGCTTCTTGTGCTTGCCCTGCACCTTGACCGGCTTGCGGATCGTCTCGCGGTAAGCGACGCGCGGCTTGGTCAGCCCGATGTCGACGCCGAACTTTGATTTCAGCTTTGAAACGATCACGTCAAGATGCTGTTCGCCAAGGCCGGAGATCACCTGCTGGTGCGTCTCGGCGTTCTGCTCAAAGCCGATCGACGGATCCTCCTCGATCAACCGCTGCATCCCCTGCGCAACCTTGCCCTCGTCGCCCTTGTTCTTGACCTTGACGGCCATCGACAGGCACGGCTCCGGAAACTCGACGCGCTCGAACGAAACGATCTTCTTCGGGTCGCACAGCGTGTCGCCTGTAACAGCACCCGACAGCTTTGTGACAGCGCCGATGTCGCCGGCCGTGATAAACGCGGTGTCCTCCTGCTTTTTGCCTGTCATGTAGATCAGCTTCCCAAGGCGCTCCTGCTCGCCGGTGCGCGAGTTGACAGGCGCCACCTCGCCCGACAGCTTGCCGGAAACGACCTTGAAGTAGCTTAACTTGCCGACAAACGGGTCCGCGACGGTTTTGAAGATATACGCCGCAAGCGGCGCTTCGTCGGTGCAGGCGATTTCAATAGGTTCGCCGGAGGCGTCCTGCGCCGTTTCCGAGCCGGCTTCCCAAGCAGAAGGCAGGTGGTCGACGAGCGAATCGAGCAGCATGTCGATGCCTTCGAGCGTCGCGGCCGAACCGCACAACACCGGCGTGATCGCGCCGGTGTGCACGCCGTTGTGGATGCCCTTGATGATTTCGTCGCGCGTGAACTGCTCGCCGGAGAAAAATTTCTCAAACAGCGCCTCGTCCGTCTCGGCGACGGCCTCGCTGATCGCGCCGATCAGGCCCTCGAAGCGGTGCGCGATATCGGGCATCGCGACCTCGGCTGGCTCGCCCTTTTCGTTGTATTTATACGCCTTGTTGTCAACAAGGTTGATATAGCACTGGACCTTATGGTCCTCCACAACCGGGACGACGAGCGGGCAGATCGACGGGCCGAACGACGCCTTCAGATCCTCGAGCACTTTGTAGAAGTCGGCGTGCTCCGCGTCCATTTTGTTGACAAAGAACATTTTCGATTTGCCCATCGAATCGGCCAGCTTATACGCCTTCTGCGCGCCGACGGTCACGCCCGAACGCGCGGAAACAACGATCAGAACGCTCTCGGCCGGCCGCACGCCCTCATACATGCCGGCGGCGAAGTCGAACAGTCCCGGCGTATCGATCAGATTGATCTTAACGCTGCCCCATGCGAACGGCGCGACCGCGCTTGAGACGGACACCTTGCGGCGGATCTCCTCCACGTCAAAATCGCACACGGTATTGCCGTCCGCGACCTTGCCCAATCTATCGGTGGCTCCGGCCTTGAACAGCAGCGCCTCCGCCAGCGAGGTCTTACCGCTGCTGCCGTGGCCGGCAATTGCAACGTTCCGGATTTTACCTGCTAAATACTGTCTCATACCTTGCTCCATTCCGCCGCTTCGCGCCGGCAAAAAATGTAATGAACACGCCGCCCCGCCGCGCGAAGGGACAGGCGGGAGCTTCTGCGCGGGATGATTCCCATTTGCAACGCATTCGTCATAATCGCCAAGAGACGACCTTTCGCCCCCACAGCATTATATTGATATTATATAATCTATTGAAAAACTTCGCAAGGGATTCCTGTCTACATGCACTGTATAAATAATCTTTGCTAATTTGTATGTATTGCACAATCAGCATGTCAAAAAGAGGAGTGGTTTTGCTGCTTGCAAAACCACTCCTCTTTTAAACGTCAGCGACGTGCCAGAGAAACGACCGACGTGATCACCAGCCAGGCCAGGCCAAACAGCAGCAGCATGGCATACGACGCCAGCTTGAGCGAATTTGTAAACGACATAAACGCAACAAGCCCGTATCCGACAATTGTCCCGATCAGTTGTATAACCGTTGCGCTCATCACAGAGTTCCTGACGGCCGCCGCCGCGTCAAGCAGCGCCAGTACGCCGGACAGGCCGCCCGCATGCAGGCCGCCGGCCGCGACACGCGGGCGGTCCTTCGTCAGCCAGGCGTATTCGGGATGCAGCTTCATCGGGAGAATACGCACCTGTGTACGCTTATACGAGAACACTGACGCAATCAACTCCGGCGTCACATTTGGGTTGGTCGTGTAGATGATCAACGACGTACCCCTGCGCGCCAGCCCCGCCATTGCGTCCATAATATCCGGCGACGCGTTATAGCTCACAACGAACATGGCCGACAGTTCGCCTGAATTGGCAATATAGAGCACCTGACGGCCGTCACGCGCATAACGCGCTTCAAAATCGCGCGAGGGACAGTCGATGTCGTGCATCCGCATCAATTCCTGCGTACCGATCAGCACACGCTTTCCATCCACCCAGGCCGAGATTCCCATACCGTCCTCATAAACGAGGTTATCGACAGCGCGCAGCATCCGCTTGTTGTTGCCGACCATATTGATGAACACACCCGACAAAATACCGCCGCACGAGAGAATTACACTCGCTGCGTCGAGAATTGCCTCGTCGATGCGCTTTTCAGCAAACACCTTCATCCCATGCAGCATCACGCTGTCGGCCGGGAACAGGTCTCTATCGCTGATCACAACAGCATTCGTATCGGTGTATTCCTCAGCCGATACATACCCGGCCAATAGCGCCCCCTGGCGCGCAAGTCTCTTGGACATCTTGTTCTGCATCAGGTTCGGTACAATCGCGCCGGACAACGGCGCACACACGCACAGAACTGCGGCAAAAGCCGACACTGCAACCGGCAGGGCGCGGTCCGCCATGAAAAACGTCACAACCGCGACCACGATTGCACCAAGCAGACAGATCGGCACGGCGATGCTTGTAAATGCCAGGCTGTAATCCTGCGAATAGCTCCTGTTTAAAAATCCTGTCAGAAAATCGACCTTCGCGCTGCACGCCACACCATCCGCATCAGGCGGCAGTCCGCGCGCAAATTCACGCGCAAGCTCGCGGTCACGGATGCGCACGAGCGCGTATTTGTCCTGATCGTCCATCAAAGTTGTAAAGTCACGCTCCACACGGCGTACCGCCATGCGTTTGCCCACAAGCGCGAAAAACAGCGCGACGACCGCCACCGGGAAATAAAGGCTGATCTGCTCATACGCCGTTACCGAACCCGGCAGAACAGCCAGCACAATGCCTTGGATCAGCACGGCCAGCACGGCCAGAGCCGCGGACGAATCGCTGTTTGCGCGCAGACGGCAGAGCGCTGAAATACCGCCTCCCACCACATTGCAGCAGAACAGCGCCGCAAGCGCCACGATCACAAGGTTTGCAATCAGGAACAGCCGCATATTGTTTTCAGGTGCGAGCGCGGGCGGCAGCGGAAGCAGGCCGTCCTTGACACCGATTTTTTCAAGCGCAGGCGCAGCGCGCAGGGAAACCGTCAAATAGATCGAAATAAACGCGAAAATAAATGTAAAGAACTGCTTGACGCCAAGCCCGACACGTATCGATTTCAGATCGGCCGCGACCTCGGGCGCGTCCTCCGGCGATGCAAACTCATCGTCCGGGTCCTCATCCTCCAGCAGCGACTGCTCATCATAGGAGCGCCGCCAGCGCGATTCGGCAAGCTGCGCCGATTCATCCATATCGGCCTCCCGCGTGCCGCTTTCAAACGATGGGCGGCGGTCATGCCGGTGCTGCGTGCCGCGTGGCACCGGCGTCTCCTGATGCGCGCCGAACGCAAACGCACTGTCCTCCGGCGGCTCCTGCTCTCCACCGTCTGTCAGATCGTCCCACAACGGCAAATCACCGTCGTCCGGTGCGCCGAACAGAGCCTCCGGCTGGACCGGCGGCTCTCCGCGCACGCGCCGCATTGTCTCGTCGAGCGTCTCGCCCGCAAATGGATCGCGGCCATCATCCGCATCGCCCGCATCGAACGAAAATCCGCCCGCTCCCTCATACGACGATTGATCGCCGCCATATTCTGGGTGCTCCTCATACAGATCGCGGGCTGCACGGCGCTGAACATATGGTTCCTCATACGGGCCACGGGCCGTGCGGCGCTGAACAGGCGGTTCCTCATATGGCTCGCGGGCCGTGCGGCGCTGAACAGGCGGTTCCTCATATGGCTCGCGGGCCGTGCGGCGCTGAACAGGCGGATCATAGTAGCGTTCCCGTGCCGGACGGCGCTGCGCAGGCTGGTCATAATAACGCTCACGCGCAGACGGGCGGTTCGTCTGTGTGTCCACGCGCCGCTCCCGCTGCGAACGCCGCTGCGCTGATGTATCCGCATTGCCATTCTGTGCGGAAGCACGCGCATGAGCGGCTCCTTCATAGGTGCGTCCGCGCGGCGCGCGGCCGGACGCTGCCGGACGCGCATCAGTATATGTATCGCGCGGCGGCGCTGCCTCGCGCTGTTTTTTCCTGCGGATTTCCTCCAGGATATCGTTTACATCGTAATCTTGCGGCATGTGCGATTCCTCTCTTTATTACTCCGGATCATGTGCTCTCTATCTCTTTGTCCGCTGGCGGACGGCTTCATACATCAAAATGCCCGCGGCAACCGACGCGTTGAGGGAGTTCACCTCGCCGCGCATCGGCAGCGACAGCAGCGCGTCGCAGGTTTCACGAACCAGGCGCGACAGGCCGAATCCCTCCGAACCGATCACGAGCGCCGATGGACCGGTCAGATCTGTTTGATCCCACCGCGCGCCCGACGCGTCGGCGCCGTAAATCCAGACACCGCGCGCCTTCAGCTCCTTGATTGTGCTGACGAGGTTCGTCACACGCGCCACAGGCAGATGCTCGACGGCGCCCGCGCTTGTGCGGCCGACGATCGCCGTAAGGCCCGCGCCGCCGCGTTTAGGGATGATCAGTCCATGCGCGCCGGCAGCCTCGGCTGTGCGGATGATAGCTCCAAGGTTGTGCGGATCCTCGATCGAATCTGCGATGACCAGCAGCGGCGGTTCACCGCGCGCTGCCGCGCGGGCAAAAAGCTCCTCCACGGTACAGTAGTGGAACGCCGCGGCCTGCGCAGCCACACCCTGATGGTTCAGCCCGTTGGCAAGCGTGTCAAGCCTGCGCACATCGACGCGCTTGACTGGGACGCGCGCCTCTTTCGCCAAAGCGACAATACGCGAGATCGGCTGGCCGCGCGCAGGGACATCGTCACAGATGTAAATGCATTCCACTTCACGCGGACCCTTGAGCAGCTCAATGACCGCGTTGCGGCCAAGCACAAGCCCTTCCTCCAGATCGCGCTTCGGGTTTGAATTTCCCATTGACAGCCTCCTGACCGTTTTGCCGGCCGGAGCCACCCCCGGCGGTTATACGTCCTGTTTTATACATAGCATATTATAACATAGCCGCATACAGGATGCCATACGTTCCGCACGATTTTTGACAGATTTTAATAAAATTCATCGAATCCGGGCCGGCCAAGCCTGTCCGAAGCCAACTGTGCAAGCAAACTCAATGGAAAGGTACAGGCCATTACAACAGGAAAAATAAGCACGCCACCGCCGCTCCCCCGAGCGCCGCGAGGCCAAACTTGACAGCTTCTGTCAGAGAAAATCTGCGCGGCGCCGCTTCGCGCGGGCTGTAATCGATCTGCGAAAGATATTCCCCGGCCTTCGCACGCAGCTGCGTTTTATCGCCCTCCTGTGCGTTTGGCCGCAAAAACAGGATGGCCTTTTCAAAATAGCGGTTGTCTGTGTGCACAACCTCGATCACCTTTTGGCTGACTCCCTTGAGCACCATAAAATCCCCCTTGCCCGCGCCTGATTGGATTGATCTTTTGGGTCTGCCGTCAAAACCGCGGACAGGCGCTGCCGCTTTGTCCGCCAACAGAATCCTTTTCCGCTCGTCCCCGCGCGGCCGGGACAGCGTAACGCATTTCGCTTTTCTATTTTGGTCGCCATGCGGTCAAATATTCCCTTGTCAACTGCCAGATTGCACAAAAAAAATACGCTCCGGATCGGAGCGCATTTATACACGCCGTAATACAAAAATCAGTTCTCCACACGCTTTGTTTTCCCCTATGTGGAAAACTCTGTGGAAAATGGGGAAAACTCCGCATCGTTATGCGTTTTTCTCAACAGACAGGCTTTCAACCGATGTAAACAGCATCCGAAAGTATGAAGAAACAATGAATACTGCTTGTAGATTGGATAAAATTCCCTTGCATCGGATTTTATACAGGATGCTCGAAATTTTCATAATTTCCATCTTTCTTTCGGCACTGTGCCCTGTTATACTGGAAAGGCCATCACATTTACAAAAAGGAGCGCATTATGACGCCTGTTATGACCGAATGCGACGAATTATCACTTCCATACGACACAGTTCTCGATGAATCGCCCGATTTCAGCCTGCCGCAGACGCTTTTATGCGGGCAGGCTTTTCGCTGGAGGCAACTGGATCAAAACACCTTTATCGGCGCCGCCTTTGAAAAAGTATGTCAGATTGCACAGACGAACGGAAAAATTGTCGTCTCCTGTCAGAGCGCGGGGGATTTTGACGCGGTTTGGCGCGGTTATTTCGATTTGGACCGCGACTACGGCGCGCTCAAGAATCGCTTTCGCGCCGACCCCGCGCTGGCCGAAGCCGTCGCGAAGGCCCCCGGCATCCGTGTGCTGCGCCAGCAGCCCTGGGAGGCGCTGTGTACCTTTATCATCAGCCAAAACAACAACATCCCCCGCATCACCGGTATTGTCGGGCGCATGTGCGCGGCATTCGGCCGGCCGCTCGGCGGCGGCTGGCACGCTTTCCCGACGCCCGAAGCCATCGCCGCGCTCGCGCCTGACGCGCTCGCGCCGCTGCGCGCCGGCTTTCGCGCGCGCTACCTTGTCGACGCTGCGCGCCGTGTCGTCTCCGGTGAGGTCGACCTCGAGGCGCTCGGCACGCTCCCGCTCGACGAAGCGCAGGCCATGCTCACACGCATCACAGGCGTTGGCGTCAAGGTGGCTGCATGCACGCTGCTCTATGGCTGCGGCCGTGTTGAATGCGTGCCTGTCGATGTATGGATGCGGCGCGTGCTGGACCGCCTCTATCCCGGCGGCATGCCCGCCTGTACATATGGATACGAGGGCATTGCACAGCAATATCTTTTTCATTGCGCGCGCACCGATCCGGGCTTTCTCGACCGGGCCGCCCGCGGACGCCACCGATTGACATATTTCGAGGATTCTTTATAATAGAGATATGATTCTGTTTGGGGAAACGGGCGGTGATTGTCAATGACCTACGCGCAGTTCCGGCGCATGAAACCCAAATATAAACGGCGCTTGTTTCTTGTGATCCTTTGCGCAGCCGCGCTGGCGGCGGCTTTGCTGTTCGGCGCCTCCAAGGGGGTGCAGGCGATCCGCGCCGCGCTCAACACAACCACCATCAAGGACGCAACGGCAGCCAATGTGCTTGAAAAAGCAAATATGAACAAAATCCTCGAAATTATGGGGCAGGAGGATGCTTCCAATATCTGTGTCCTCAGCAGCGAGGTCAAGATGACTGGCGCGGGCGCTGTGACCTCTGTGACACTTGACATGACAAATATTGTAAGCGACGGTGTGGCCGAATCCTGGCGCCTGACGGCTACGGAAAAAAAGGCGCGCCTGTATAAATCTGAAACGCGTTATGAAAATTTGAAAGCGCAAAAGATCAGCAAGATGGATTTCAAATCCTATTATCCCGCCCTTTCGCGCGTCACGTCGCCGGAATTTGTAGGGGAACTGCAAAAGCGGACCGGAGCCGGAGACGCAGGCATATACACCTTTGTGGACGATTTCGGCAACAACCGCGACCCGGAGTACGACTCCTATCTGTCAGGCGGACTTGAAGGCATCTGGGTATCAAATATCGGCAAAATCTCGTCTTTCGAGGAAGGATTTGTCCGCTCCAATACATGTGCGCCGACGCGCGTGACCGTTGAAGCCGTGGACACAGAAAAGTCAAAGGGCAAGCGCGTCGTCCTGCTTGCGCCCGAGGAGCGGTTCATCGTCCTGTTTGAAGCGGGCAACTATCAGTAAATCAAGCGCTCTGCCAAAAGCGCCCGGCCAATGGCCGGGCGCTTTTTCATATTTTTCGGCCGCCGGCGGCGCACCGTTTTAGAACCTGTATTGACAGGTCAGAACGCCGTACCGCGCGCCGGCTCCCCGGCTTTTGCCTGTGTCTGATCTTCCTTTGCGGCTTTCGCCGTGGTTGTACGGGTCGTACCGCCAGAAACATAAACGCTGCCGCACTCCGGGCAGATACCTGTATGGATCGTCACCGTCTGCGAAATCACTTCGCGCCCTTCGCGCTGGGCCTTGGCCTGCTCACGGACGACGTGCTCCATCTCATGTCCGCGCACGGCGGATGCGGCCCGTTCGGGCGAGATGCTGGTCGGCGTCTTAAAGGACACGCCCGGATCGTTGGAACCGTCCTGATATTTGCGCTCCTTGCAGGTCTGGCATTCCGCTTCCTCCATGGTTTCCCGCGGGGATTTTCCGGTTTCCTCCTCAATATCGGGATAACGAAACCGGCCGCGTACCGCCAGCTCCACCGGAGCGGTCCCTTCACGGTCCAGTGGAACAGGCGCGGTAATCCCAAACGTCCGCGTGGGATTGTCCTGCGGCGCCGCGGCCGTCAAAGCCGGTTCGGCGGCCTGCACAGGCTGCTCTCCGGCATTTCTCTGCCATCCGTACTGAGCCGGCGCATACGCCATCGCCGTCTGCCAGCCGTACAATCCGATTCCCATTGTATGCACACTCCTTCAGAGCATCTTTTTCCTACCAATGATACCACAGCGGCAACAAAACCGACTTTTTCGGTTTCGGCTGCAAACGGCAAAACCGTTTGCCCTACGCATATTATATTGCACATTCTGGGAATCCACAAGGTTTCTTCAAATAAAATTTCACGTTTTGCTCAAACACCGCGCTCCAGCATCAATACAATCACGGTGATGTCGTCCTCATGGCCGTCGCTGCGGCGGCGCTTCGACTCCGCGGCAAGCTGCTCGCTCAGCTCTTTCGGATCGTCGCCAGCATAATGCTCCAGATCCGATACGAGCCATTCAAACCCGCCGGCAAGCGCGCCGTCCGACACCATGACCACAAGGTCGCCCTCGCGCAGCGTAACGGTGTTCTTTTCAAACGTCACGCCGCCAAGAATACCGACCGGCAGCGAACTGGATTCGACATAGCCGCCGCGCCCCGACTTGCGCAAAAAGGTCGGCGCGGCGCCCGCTTTATAAAAATCAACGCAGCCGGTGTAGAGGTCGACGCCGACAATATCGATCGTTGAAAGCGACTCGTCGCCCGATTTGACCAGCAGCGCCGAGTTGACAAGCTTGAGCGCCGCGTCGAGGCTGACGCCCGCTTCAATCAGCCGGCGCAACAGCTCGGCGGTCATCGTCGAATCGACGGCCGCCGCCCCGCCGCTGCCCATGCCGTCCGACAGGATGACGTTGACGCGCCCGTTTTGGCCGTCCACATAACAGAAGCTGTCGCCGCAGAGCTTCGATTCGGAGTTGCCGAGCTGCGTCGCCCCCCATTTGACCGTATAGGCCGCCTTTTCAGCAAAGGTAAGTGTTGTGGCGGCGCACTCGGAGCGGCTGTGTGTCGCAGGCAGGTCGAAATCGCGCCCACAGATATCGGACAGCGCCACCGTCAATTCCGCCATATCGAGCCGCGAGAGCTTATAGGTCGGAATGGTCACTTCGACAGTCATATTGGCGCCTCCGTCAACCGTACAGGTTACGAGATCCGGAAATACCGTCAGTGATTGAAGGTATTCGCGTACCTTTCCGGCGGCGGCCGTATCCTGTGTGGCCAGCCCGTCCAGATCGCGGCCCATCGCATCGACCATCAGCGCCATCCCCTCGAACTGATCCGTTACGACGCCGCGCACCTGCGCCACCTTGCGCCGCACGCTTTCCCGCGCGGCGTATTCCTCAAACAAGCGGTTCATCTGTACGGCAAGCTCCTTGACACGCGGGCATGTCTTAACAAAATACTGCGGAAAATCGTTCTCCGTCAATTCCCCTCCGCGCCGCAACACAGAGAGCGCGTTATTAAAAACGTCGCTTGTGTCGGTGTAGCGAAGCTGCCAGCAAGTCGCGTTTCCGCGGCATTTGCGGCAGACACGGTCGGCGGCGCAGTGATAGACGGACGACAGATCGCCGTTTACCATACCGGACAGGCGTTCGTTGACCTGGCGCGTTGTCTCGGCCACATCACGCAGCGCCCCCGCTACATGGTCGATGCGGTTCGTAAGCATCGCCTTATACGTATCGCCCTGTACAGCGGCGCCCTGTCCCTCGCGCACGCTTTTCAGACGGCGCAGCGCGCCCTGCGGAATCAAAATTGAAATCAGGCTTGCAATAAAGATTTCAATCAGCAGATAGCGGTCGAGCATACGGCGGGAAGCGAGCAGCGCGAACAGGTTAACGACGATGAACGCGCCTGCGCTCGCCGCGCGTCCCACCGGCGCGAATACACCGGCAAGCAGGCCGCCAAGGCCGTAGGTGCCCATTAAGAACGTGTAATTTCCGCCCACGACACCCGCTGCGACGCCTGCCGCGACGCCTGCGATCGCACCGCCGGCCTCACGGGCCGCCTGTGCAGCAAGCAAAATCACAAGCACTGCCAGTACGCGGCCAACGGATACGCCGAGCACCCGCAGATTCACAAGCGCCAGCACGGCGATACCGAAGGTGATGACAAGCGAGGTCACATCGGTCTGACGCATATTCTCGACGCCAAGCTCAAGCGCCTGGGCGGTGCGTGTGAAAAAGTAGGACGCACAGCATGCAAGCAGCACCTCCGCCACAGCGAGCGACGCATCGTAAACGCTCCCACCGCCCACAAATACGATTGCAATCGACGGCAGCCCAAGCGATACAGCGGTCAGAGCCTGTCCGGAAACGCGCGCACAAAATCGTGTCAGCGTTCCGGAACCAAGCATGACGCGCAGTCCGAACAACAGCGCCATCGCAACGATGTACTTGACATTGGTCATCATATGAAACGACATCAGATAGCCCAGCGTCGCGCCAAGCGTCGCGCCGGCATAATAGCGCGGCTTGGCCGAGGCAGCGAACGCAATGCCAAACGGCGCAAGCCCCCCGAGTACAAACGCATTGGCCGCGACAAACCCTGTCGCCGCATAGGCGAAATATCCCGCCGCCAGCCGATGCGCGCGCACCGTCTGCCTGGCCCGCGCGCCGATGGAAAGACCCGCCGCTGTCCTGTTCTGCATAGCCTTCACCTGTTTTTCATATACTAGCAAGTTATCCTTGTTGTATAATCTATTGTAAATATTGAGTTCTGCATAACCGGTCGAAACACGCTGTCGATTCATGCGAATCCATAAAAAAGAGCGGCCATGCCGCTCTTTTTTGCGCATATGCCTTAAAGCAGTCTGATTCATAGGCACAATGCGCCCCATTTTTTAACAGCGCAGCGTATTCCGCCATTGAAAACACCTGCACCATATGATAGAATAAGGCTTAGAATTTCGCGCGTTAAAGCGCAGATCCCACCATCTTGAAAGGACGGACCCATCATGAACTATCAATTTTCCGACCGCATGGCTACGCTCAAGCCATCGCTGGTTCGTGAGATTCTCAAAGCGTCCTCCGACCCGGAAGTGATCGCCTTTTCCGCCGGCAACCCCGCGCCCGACGCATTCCCCGTCGAGGATGTGCGCCGCATCGCCGGCGAGATCCTTGACGATGCTCCCATCGACGCGCTGCAATATTCGATCACCGAAGGGTATGCCCCCCTGCGCGATGCGCTCAAGCGCATGGTCCAGACGCATTACGCCATCCCGTTGAGCGCCGACGATGATCTCATCGTGATCTCCGGCGCGCAGCAGGGCATGGATTTGGCGGCCAAGGCGTTTGTCAACGAAGGCGATACCGTCTTATGCGAGGACCCGTCTTTCATCGGAAGCCTGAATTGTTTTCGTTCCTATAACTGCAACCTTGTCGGCGTGGGGATGGAAAGCGACGGTCTGAACACCGCAAAGCTCGAACAGGCGATCATCAAAAACCAGAAGGTCAAGCTGCTCTACACGATCCCAAATTTCCAGAATCCAACCGGCATTACAACAAGCGCTGAAAAGCGCCGCGAAATTCTGCGCATCTGCCGCGAACACGGCGTCATGGTTCTGGAGGACAATCCATACGGTGATCTGCGCTTTTCGGGCGAGCCTGTCGCGCCGATCAAATCAATGGATACAGACGGCGCCGTCATCTATGTCGGCAGCTTTTCCAAGATTCTCGCGCCGGGTATGCGCGTTGGATTTGTGCTCGCCCCCAAAGCAGTCATTGCCAAAATGACGGTCGGTAAACAGTGCGCCGACGTCCATACGAATATGCTCGCCCAGATGATCTGCGATCGCTGGCTGGCCACCTGCGACCTTTCGGCGCACCTTGAGCGCCTGCGCGGCATCTATCGCCGCAAATGCCGCCTGATGCTCGAATGTATTGACCGTGAATTCGCGCCCTGCGTAACGCACACAACCCCGGACGGCGGCCTGTTCCTCTGGTGCACCCTGCCTGACGGGGCCGATATGCTCGATTTTTGCAGCCGCGCAGTCGCCCAAAAGGTTGCAGTTGTGCCTGGCGTCGCGTTTCTGGCCAATGAAAGCGATCCGTGCCAAAGCTTCCGCATGAACTTTTCCACACCGACCGACGAAGCGATCGTCGAGGGCTGCAAACGCCTCGGCAAGCTGACGCGCGAATTATTTAACTGAGGTGATAACGATGGAAGAAAACAATAACCAATCGGCTCCCGCCCGTAAAAAACGCATTTTTTCAGGCATCCAGCCAACCGGCACCTTTACGCTCGGCAATTATCTTGGGGCGGTCAGGAATTGGGTGGAGCTTCAGGACGAATACGATTGCGTCTATTCAATCGTCAACATGCATGCGATGACCATCCGCCAGGAGCCGAAAGCCCTGCGCGACAATACAATTTCGGCGCTGGCGCTGCTTATGGCGTGCGGTATCGATCCGGAAAAATCCATCCTGTTTATCCAAAGCCATGTGCGCACGCACGCAGAGCTTTCCTGGGTACTGTCGTGCTACACGCAGTTCGGAGAGCTGTCGCGCATGACGCAGTTCAAGGACAAAAGCGCCAAGCACCCGGAAAACATCAACGCCGGCCTGTTCACCTACCCTGTGCTGATGGCCGCCGACATCCTGCTGTACCAGACGGACCTTGTCCCTGTTGGCATCGATCAGAAGCAGCATTTGGAGCTTGCGCGCAACATCGCGCAGCGGTTTAACGGCATCTACGGCAATGTGTTCGCTATCCCCGACGGATATTACCCCAAGCTTGCCGCAAAGGTGATGTCCCTGTCCGATCCGACCAAAAAGATGAGCAAAAGCGACGACAATCCCAAGGCATACATTTCCATCCTTGATAAGCCGGAAACGATCGTCAAGAAATTCAAATCGGCGGTGACGGATTCCGACGCTGAAGTCGCATACCGGCAGGGCAAAGATGGCGTCAACAATCTGATGGCGATTTACAGTGTTGCGACCGGCCGTGATTTCTCTGCAATCGAGGCGGAGTTCGCGGGCCGCGGCTACGGCGACTTTAAGCTCGCGGTCGGGGAAGCGGTCGTTGAAATGCTGCGCCCTGTTCGCGAGCGGTATGACCAGTATATGCAGGACCGCGCTTATCTCGAAGCATGCTATACGCAGGGCGCGCAGCGCGCGCTCTCCGTCTCGTACCGCACGCTTGAAAAGGTCTATAAAAAGATCGGATTTCCAGCCGATCTTTTTGCACCCGTCCGGTCTTTTTGAAAAAAGCCTCTGCAAAAACCGATCCGGTTGCGCCGCGAACGGAGAGGCGGCCTGCTTCTGAATACACCAGGCAGGCTGCCCGCAGAAAACGGCCATCCATGGCGTCGCAAACGCCGCGGATGGCCGTTCCCGTTTTCATAAATTGCGATCAGAATAACAGCCTGACGGCAAGCGCCGACATAAAAAAACCGGTGATGTCAGCGGTAAGCGCCGCAGGAATTGTATGGCGCGTATCGCGGACACGGGCCGCGCCATAGTATAACGCGACGGTGTAAAAGGTTGTTTCCGTGGCGCCCATCATAACGCTGGCGATCCGCCCGATCATGCTGTCCGGACCATATGTCTTGAGCAGATCTGTAAAAACGACCATCGCGCCGCTGCCCGACACAGGGCGCATCAGCGCCAGCGGCATGACCTCGCACGGCAGCCCCAAAAAACGCCCCAGCGGCGACAATGCGAACGACAACAGATCCAGTCCTCCGCTGGCTTTAAACATCCCCACCGCAACCACAAGCGCCACAAGCGCCGGCAGGATTCGCCAGGACATTTCCAGGCCCTCCTTCGCCCCCTCCAGAAATACCTCAAATACACGCACGCCCCTCATCAGGCCATATCCAATAATCAGTACAACCGCCGTTGGAATTGCCCATACGCCAAACGCAGTCATTGTTTTTTCCTCCTCAGCGGCGCAAGCAGCATGGCGGCTGCAATGCCTGCCGCAAGCGACACGCCCGAAGCCAACCAGGTCGCCGGCAGAATATCCAGCGGCACGGACGCGCCCGCCTGTACGCGCAGCATAGCTGTCGTGGCAGGGATCAACTGAATTGACGCTGTATTAAGTACAATAAACATTGCCATCGCATCGGTTGCGCGCCCGTTGGCGCGCTGTTCCTTCTCCATCGCGCAGACCGCCTTAATTCCAAGCGGTGTGGCCGCGTTGCCAAGTCCTAAAAAATTGGCGACCAAATTCATGGTTGCTGCGCTGACCGCCTCTCCGTCAGGATCAAGTCCATGAAACAAACGCCTTGTAACAGGTGAAAGAAGCCGGCTCAGGTGTTTGGTCAAGCCGGATGCCTGGGCAACACGCATCAAGCCGTTCCACATGCACATCATGCCCATCAGCGACAACAGCAGCGTTACTGCCTGCCCAGCCTGTGTCATGGCCGCTTCAGAGAGCTTATCCATCCGACCCGTCAAGGCTGCGAACACAAATGAAAATAGTACCATTCCTGCAAAAATGTAGTTCATCATGGCCGTCATCTCCTGTCATTGCTCTATGTATATTTCACAAATTGATTTATTATGTTTCGTTTAATTCGACAAATAACATCAAGTTTTTTACAATTTTGTTTACATTTCTGCAAATTTAAGATATATTGTAACATGAAGGCATTTTTGCCTAATAGGTCAGATTGGAGGTGGATCAATGAAATCAACTGGCATCGTCCGAAAGGTCGACGAGCTCGGCAGAATTGTCCTTCCCATCGAGCTTAGGCGCACGCTCGACATAAACGAAAAGGATTCTTTGGAAATTTATGTTGATGGCAGCCATATCATCCTGAAGAAGTACGAACCAGCATGCATTTTCTGTAACAGTGCATCTAACGTCGTCAACTTTAAAGGAAGGAATGTCTGTGCCGAGTGTATCAAGGAGCTGTTTGACGCTAACAGCAAAAAAGAGTGAGTTTTCCATCGTGTGGGAAAGAGGAAGTAAGGCAATATCGGCCTGAACAAAAAAGCACAGGACATTTTTGTCCTGTGCTTTTTCGTTGCCCGTCCGCTCCCGCCGTCTATACCGGCGGGTCATGTGGATTTGAGCTGTCGCCAGAGCCGCCGGATAACTCCCTGGTGCGCTGGCTTTCCAGATAGTGATCGATTTCCGGCTTATACTCACGCGTCCTGTTGTCCGCGCCGCTGTCCATATCATCATGTTCGCTTCGTTCAATCAGATACCGTGCGTACATTGCAAGCGCCGCGCGCGTATAAGGACCCACGAATAACATCAACCCAAGCTGAAGGACCAACAACAGAATCATAATCCCCAGGATTTGCAGCGTCATAAATACATTGCTTGCAAACGGCAGGAAAATGATAAGTCCTAAAACAGCTACAAGCGGCAGATACCAGCCGATAAACGACAGACTGAACAGAAACAGCCGCCCCTTATGGCCGTTTACCTTACGCACCCCATCCCGAATCAAAGCGCGTATTTTGCGCCCCGGATATGCCGCCAGCAGATACGGAGCAAGAAAATACCGCAGCCCCACAATTGTCAAAAGCACGGTTGCGATCAGCAGCCATACGACCGACAGCAGAAAAGCAAACAGGATGACTGCGCGCGGCTGATCGCCGCCTGAAATAATAAACATTGCCGCCATTGCAAACAGCGGCGAATAGAGAAGCAGCGCCCAGAAAAACATTTTAAGTCCAATCATAAAATGCAGGCCGATGGAGCGAAAATAAGTGCCCGCCTGTTCAAAATAGGAAAAGATCGTGGTCAAACTGTCATCGGCGCCGCCTGTCCTTCGGTAATACCAAGCTAATACGCCTTGGGAAAGCGGAGTGACAATCAAGAACAGCAGCGCATACACCAGCAGCGAAATGACAATAGACGCAGCCGCTACGTTTGCCATATCGTCCAACGCATTGCCGGGCGTCATCGCGTAATCGACAAAAGCAGGAACGCCGACCACCTGCCGCATCCCGTTTTCCAACACATTGATCAGGATTGTAGGCAGCGCCATGATCAGCATCGCCAAAATGGCACGCCCCCAAAATCCGGACAGCGCCCGGCGTGCATTTATTTTCATCATCTTAAAAAAACCCATAAACGACCTCCTGCCGGCATGACGCGTTAAGAGCAGCATTCCGGAATCTATTCGATAAATTGCGTCGATATAAACAGTTTTCCCGTTATCCAGGCAGTTCAATCCTGTTGGACCGCCCGGCTTGCATGTTCGATGGTTTGGGGCGGCTATGAAAGCAATTTCAAAGCATTTTCAGCCACCAGTCCGCCCATCTGCGCGGTCGTGTAAACCGGCAGTCCGCCGCACTGGATATCCGGCGTGCGAGCCGTTTCAAGCGCCTGCCCAACCGCCTGCTCCACTGCGGCCGCCTCCTCTGATAAGCCGAATGTATACCGCAGCAGCATCGCCACAGAAAGGATCGCCGCCAGCGGATTTGCAAGCCCCTTGCCGGCGATATCCGGCGCGCTGCCGTGGATCGGTTCATAAAGGCCGAACTTCCCATCTCCAAGGCTTGCGGACGGCAGCAGCCCAATGGAACCGGAGATCATTGACGATTCATCGGACAAGATATCGCCGAACAGGTTGCCTGTCACTATGACATCAAACTGTGACGGATTGCGCACAAGCTGCATCGCCGCATTGTCCACATACATATGTTCAAGCGCAATATCCGGAAATTCCCTGCTGACACGCGCCACCGTTTCACGCCATACGCGTGAGGTTTCCAACACGTTTGCCTTATCCACGGACACAACACGGCCATGCCGCCTGCCGGCAAGCTTAAACGCGGTTCGCGCAATGCGCTCCACCTCTGGGACGTTATAAGACATGACATCGCGGCCAAACAGAACTCCATTTTGCTCACCGCGCGTATGCTCTCCAAAATATACGTCGCCCGTCAATTCGCGCACCACCATAATATCAACGCCCGGCCCGATTGCTTCATCCCGCAGCGGCGAAGCGCCGCGCAGCGCCGGGAATATCGACACAGGCCGCAGGTTCGCATACAGCCCAAGCGCCGCGCGTACTCCAAGAAGCCCCTTTTCCGGGCGCAGGCTTGCAGGCTGCGCATCCCATTTCGGACCGCCCACAGCTCCGAGCAGCACCGCGTCAGCCGCACGGCACTTTGCAAGCGTTTCGTCCGGAAGCGGCACGCCCACCGCGTCGATTGCAGCTCCGCCAATCAGCGCATCCGTGCGTGTAAGGCTGATTTTTTTCACAGTGCATACTGTTTCCAACACACGCACCGCTTGTTCTGTGATCTCCGGGCCGATCCCATCGCCGGCCAGTACACAAATTTTCATGTCCATCCTGCCTGTCTCCTTTTGTTCTGGTATTCCGTTCCCCGCTTTTTCAAAATAGCGGGGAAAAAAACTTTCCGGCCTTTTTGAAAAAAGGCCTCGGCGAAAAACTTTAATTGGCTGCGCTCCAGCCTTTTTGAAAAAAGGCTTCGGCGAAAAACTTTATCCGGCTGCGCCGCAAACAGTGGGACAAGTTTCAGCATTCATGCAGGCTGTGCCGCAAATAGCAGGTTGAGCACTGCGTTTATACGGCTGCACCTGCCCCGGGGGTGGGTCCATGGGCCAGGGGCGGCTTGACGGTTTACCACAGAACGCACCGGCGTGCGCCCGACACGATCGCGCCGAACAGAGGCGGGGATAACATAAGGGGAGGCCGGCCCGCCCCTTGTGAGGCGCGCTTAGGGGCGCGGCCGCGGCTGTGGGCAAGCCGCTCACGGATTGCGTGCGCCAAAGCGGGACCTGCCGCCAGCAAAATCCGTGACAGACGCCGGGCGGCTGGCGCAGATTTTGCTCCGCTTCTATCAAAAAAAACGGTCAAACGCTCCTCGTAAATATTACACACGTCTGAGAGGGATCTGTCCGTAAACCTCAAATTTATGGTCGCGCATCCACATCTGCGGCGTGAGCAGAAGCGTGTAACCGGCGCCTGGCTGCGTATTCCAGCGCAGCAGACTGCGCTGCGGCAGCCCCATGGCCGCCAGCAGGTTCATAATCAACGTTCCGTGCGTGACAACGGCGGCATCCGTCATCCGCTGCTCCATCATTTGTGCAAAAATGTATGCCGCCGCCTCGACAGCACGGCCAAGCAGGTCGGCGCCGCTTTCTCCGTTCGGCGTGCGCGCCGACGGCGGAGCGGCAATCCAGGCGCGAAACGCCTGGTCATGCTCAAGCTCGGCGGCTGTCCTTCCCTCGAAATCGCCGAAATCAAGCTCCCGCAGCTTGTCCACCGTCTCCTGCTCCTGACCAGGATAAATCATTTCCGCCGTTTGGCGCGCACGCAGCAGCGGACTTGTGTAAACGCGCTGTACAGACGGATATTCGCATCCGGCAGCCAGCTCCCGGAGCTGCGCGCGGCCCTGCTCACAGAGCGGCGGATCGCTGCGGCCAATGTAACGCCCCTCCAGATTGGCCTGTGTCAGACCGTGCCGTAGGATGTGGATTTTGTATGTTAACATAAAATATACGCCTCTTTTTGACTTTATTTCACAAATATCAGAATTTTTCGACACAGTCCCTTTACAAAAGGTTTTGCGTATTATATAATTTACAATACGTAAAGGCCTTTTGAACAGGCGCCAAAAGCCTGTTAACAATAGATAGACAAAAAGGTTTTTGAGGGGTATTGACAAATGAACGCTGATTTTCCACGGGTCCTGACGTTGCTGCGCAAAGAACGCGGGATCAGCCAGAAGCTCGCCGCATCCAAGCTTGGGATTTCGCAGGCGCTGCTTTCCCATTATGAAAAAGGAATCCGCGAATGCGGCCTTGACTTTTTAATCCGCTGCGCCGATTTTTACGGCGTTTCCTGCGATTATATGCTTGGCCGTTCGCCGGACCGCACCGGCTCCAAGCTGACGGTCGAGGACATCCCGGAGCCAGATTCCGTTGGAAAGGAAAACGTCTTTAAATCGGGCGTGCTCCCTGTGCTTAACAAAAAGCTGATCGCAAACTCTCTGAACATTCTGTTTGACCTGCTTGCGAAAAGCGCGTGCAAGCCGCTTGTCCATGAGGTTTCATCGTTTCTGATGCTGGCCGTCTATCGGATGTTCCGCCTGGTGTACAGCGCCAACCCGCGCAATCAGAGCGCACTGTTTACAGTGCCTGAAACCGTAGCGCAGCAATATGCCGACGCGGCCATGCAGATCAGCTGCGCAAACGCCGCCTCTATCTCCAAGGGAGATCCGGCCGCAGGCATGGAACGCATCGCCAATACAGAGCCTCTCTATGTGACGACTGAGGCGCTTTCCCATGATTATCCGCTGTTTGCCTCGTCGCTGCTCAACCTGATTCAGAATTCTGAAGCGCGTATCGCCTATCCCGCTCCTTCCAAGAAGTGAGCGGCGGCAGTTGGATTTTTGATGCTGCGGCGTTTCCATCTATCCACGCCCATGGCTTTGGAGCAAATCCGGCTGCATCTATGAATATTGTACCACATATACAGCGTCCGTGCAATCTTTGTGCGGGCGCTGTATATTTTCGGCGGCCAGCGTCGGACGGTTTACGTTGACATCACAGCGCCAATGCTATAAAATTAGAATGATTTATTTTGCCCTGCCGATTGGGGATGAGGGATTTGCAAGGAGGGCCGCTTTATGCAAAACAAAATAGTGCTGTCCGCGGTGCTTCTCGCATGCCTGTGGGCGTTGAGCGGCTGTTCCGGCTTCAGCTCGTCAACGGCTGATCTCATGCGCCCCCCGCGCCTGACGCCGGAGCAGAGCGCCATCAACGAGGCCCTCACCGCCGCTGCGCTGACGCAGACCTATACGCTTAAATATCCCAAAAGCGGCGAATACCGTTCAGCATTTGTCTTTCATGACATCGATGGCGACGGTGTGGAAGAAGCGATCGCTTTTTATGAACCGGATATCAACGATACGGCGCGTATTGTCCTGCTTGACCGCGAGGGCGGCGTCTGGAAGGCCTCGTGCGATCTGGCAGGCGCGGGACAGGATGTGGAGTTTGTTGCGTTTGCCAACCTGACTGCATCCGGCTCAAGCGACATTGTTGTTGGCTGGAGCGCCTCCGACGGCTCCGATAAGCAGTTGAGCATCTACACCTATGCAGACGGAATCCTTGTCAATGGGCTAAAAGGCGGCGGCTCCAATATGGAATATGACGCCTATCTGATCGGTGATTTGAGTGGAAACGGGCGGGACGATATCGTTTTTACCGGCAGCAGCGTGAGCGGCGCGCGCGACGCCTATTGGGTCAAGATGGTCTGTTTTGACGGCAACGATCTTGTCATTTCAGACCGCATGGCGCTTTCGGATCGCATCGACACGTTCGCCGGCATTACGGCGGGACGTATCAGCGCCTCCTCGCCAAAACACGGCGTTTTTATCGACGAGGTTCTTTCCAACGGGATGCTTGCAACAGAGGTATTCACGGTCAATTCATCCAATCGGTTCGAGCCGGTCATCAGCAGCGCCGCCGAAGCGGAAGCTTCCGCGCTGGCCGCGCCGGCGGAAAGCCCCGACGGCGATATTTATGAACCGGATTATAAAACGCCAACGCTTTTTGAACGGACGTTCCGTGTCAATACGGCTTACAGCGCCGCAAGCTCCGACAATGAAGCGGCCGCGCCGCTTTGCGGCGACGCGGACGGCGATCGCGTTATAGAAATTCCCACTGCCTCCGTTCTGCCCGGCTATGAGGAGCAGGCCGAATCCGAAACGCTTTATCTGATTGAATACAACCATCTTGAAGGCGATACGCTCAAGCGGGCGTTCGCGGCGGCGGTCAACCGCAGCGGCGGCTACCGTGTGCGTTTCCCGGACGAATGGATCGGTGCGGTCACAATTGTCAATCAGGTGGAAAGCAACGAATGGCGTTTTATCGGCTATAATGGCGGAGAGGATCCGCTAAACGATCTTTCTGTTGAATTGGCGCGTATCCGTGTTGTATCACAGAAGGATTATCAGGATAAATTTCTTGAAAATTACCGCAAATTCAGCCAGACACGCGGTATGTTCCAATACTATGGATATGTGCCGCCAGCGGCGTCAGGACCGCTCTCCGTCACATGGGATGAGCTTCAGGAGATGTTCTCTCTTTTGTGACGGGCCGGAGCCTTTGAAAGGAAGGATTTAATTATGAAACGCATACTTGTCGTTGAGGACGAGGATGTCATCCGCGATTTTGAGGTTATAAACCTCAAGCGCGCCGGCTATGAGGTGGTCGATGTACCCACCGGCGAGGAGGCGATCCAGGTTTTTGAACGCAATCCCACGCATTTCGACGTGGCTGTGCTCGACGTGATGATGCCCGGTATGGACGGCTTTGAGGTTTGCCGGCGTATCCGTGAAAAAAACAGCTCCATCGGCATCATCATGCTGACCGCTAAAAGCCAGGAGATGGATAAGGTCAACGGCCTGATGATCGGCGCGGATGATTATGTTACCAAGCCGTTCTCTCCTTCGGAGCTTGTGGCACGCGTCGATGCGCTGCACCGCCGTGTCACAGTCGCCGCTGAAAAGGCGCAGGCGCCCGCTCCAAGTGAGCTGAAATCAGGTCCGTTTGTGCTTAACATGAAAAGCCGGACCGTATCGAAAAACGGGCGCGTCCTCGAATTGACACAGGTTGAATACCAGATTCTTGAATACTTTTTCAACAATCCAAATACGGCTCTCGGGCGGCAGGATATTCTCAATAAGGTCTGGGGAGAGGGATATTTCGGCGACATCAAAATTGTGGACGTCAATATCCGCCGCCTGCGCATGAAGCTGGAGGACGCACCGTCCAAGCCGGAATTTCTTTTGACGGTATGGGGCTTCGGTTACAAATGGGTGCAGAAATAAGCTGACGATTTCTGGCAAAAGGAGGGCCGAGTGTGGCCGTCAAAAAAATCACCAAACGCTGGATGGTCAATAACTTCGGCGTGATCCTTGTGATCCTCGTCGCGCTTGAAGTCGGCTTCTCATTCGGTATCAAGGCGTTTTATTACAACAGCGTCGAATCTGTGGTGCTCACACAGGTGAATGTCGTTGCCTCACAGCTGGCCGCCTATGCCGAGGACAGCTCCGCCAACTACTCCGAGCAGGTGCGCGGGCTTGTGGAAGGCTTTCAGGCGCGTGACCGCATGGAATTGATGGCTGTGGGGCTTGATAAAAAAGTGTCGTTTACGTCAAGCGGCTTCGAACCGGGCGGCGACCTTTCCATGCCTGATTTCGATATGGCGTTGCTTTCCCCGGACGGCATCGGTAAATTTGTCGGTACGATCGACGGTGAAAAGATCATGGCGATCACAAAAATTTCTCCAAGCGTCGGCGATCAGCAGCTCGCCGCCATGCGCTTTGCCGTGTCGCTCGAGTTGGTCGACCGCCAGATCATCCTGTTCATCCTTGTGATTACGCTTGTCTGTATCGCTATCATCTTTTTTGTCATCTTCTCCGGTTCCTATTTCATTGGCTCCATTGTCAACCCGGTCGGCGAGGTGAGTGTCACGGCGCGCAAGATCGCGCACGGAGACTTCAACGCCCGCCTGACCAAGAAAAACGACGATGAAATCGGCGAGCTGTGCGACACAATCAACTATATGGCGGAGGAGCTGTCCGCCAACGACCGCATGAAAAACGACTTCATTTCCTCTGTCTCCCATGAGCTGCGCACGCCGCTGACCGCCATCAAAGGCTGGGCCGAAACGTTGGCCGATATGGGCGGCGAAGTCGATCCGGAAATGCTTGCCAAGGGGATGCGCGTCATCACAAGCGAGACAGAGCGTTTGGCCGGCATGGTCGAGGAGCTGCTCGACTTCAGCCGCATCCAAAGCGGCCGTATGAAGCTGGTCAAGGACCGCATGGATGTGATTGCCGAGTTGTCCGAGGCTGTGTTGATGTTTGAGGAACGCGCGCGTCACGAGGGTAAGCGCCTGATCTACAACGAGCCGGATCAGTTCGCCTCATTTATGGGCGACCGCAACCGTCTGCGGCAGGTCTTTGTCAATATCATCGACAACGCGCTCAAATACTCCGATCGCGGCGACACTGTGACTGTCCGCGCCTCTGTATCGGAATCACAGGTCGATATTTCTGTCGCAGACACGGGCATCGGTATCCGCGAGGAGGATTTGCCCAAGATCAAGGAAAAGTTTTTTAAGGCGAATTCAACGCGGCGCGGTTCAGGCATCGGACTTGCGGTCGCCGATGAAATCGTCTCGCTGCATGGCGGCACGCTCGATATCACCTCGAAGGAAAACGTCGGTACGCGCGTTACAATTCATCTGCCGCTTGGCAACGGTTGATTTGTTCATATTTTACACGTTATAATAGGACGCAGACACAAGGCCCTGTATGACAGGCCGGAAAGGGCTGATTATTTGTCGGAAAATTCCTGTAAAAAAGAAATTAAAAAGACCTCGATCGGCGGACAGGCATTGATCGAGGGCGTCATGATGAAGGGTCCTCACACTTCCGCCATGGCTATCCGCAAACAGGACGGCTCCATCACAGTCGAAACCTGGGCGACCGGCGGCGGCAAGTGGTACTCCAAGGTGCCGGTCGTGCGCGGCGTTGTCAATTTCATCTCCATGCTCTTTCAGGGCTACAAATGCCTGATGCGTTCAGCGGAGCTGTCCGGCTTCGCCGAGGATGAGGAACCGTCCAAATTTGACAAATGGATGGACGCGCATCTGGGCAAAGGCGCCGTATGGATTTTTAATATCCTTGTCACCGTCTTTGCCGTATTGATTGCCGTGGGCCTGTTTATGCTCCTGCCATCCGCGATCGTCAAATATGCCGGCACCCTGACCTCCGCGCCCGCCGCAGTTTTGACGTTGATTGAAGGCGTGCTTAAAATCGCCATATTTGTGCTTTATTTGTTTGCGGTCACGCGCATGTCGGATATCCACCGCGTGTTTGAATATCACGGCGCGGAGCATAAAACGATTGCCTGTTATGAGGCCGGCGACGAACTGACGCCGGAAAACGCCAAAAAATACATCCGGTTTCACCCGCGCTGCGGCACCAGCTTTCTGTTGATTGTGCTCGTCGTTTCCATCCTCGTTTTTTCCCTGCTCACCTGGGACAGCGTATGGATGCGTGTCGGGCTTAAGTTGCTGCTTTTGCCGGTCGTCGTCGGTATTTCCTATGAGATCATCCGTTTTGCAGGACGCCATAACAACCCGGTCACACGCGTGATCTCAGCGCCGGGGTTGTGGCTTCAGCGTTTGACGACTTTCGAGCCGGATTTGACGCAGCTTGAGGTCGCCATCGCCGCAATGAAGCCCTGTATTCCGAAAAACGGAACCGACGATCTCTACTAGCCGGCCCAAATGCGCCGCGGACCTGCCGGTCCCCGGCGCATTTTATCAGTAGGAGCATTTTTCTATGACGTTGCAAATGGCTTATCAAAATGCATACGCGTCCCTTGGACCGGATTTGTCTGAGGACGCGGAATTCGATCTCTCCTGCCTGTTTGAACACATCTTCGGGGCGCCGCGCCGCGCGCCCGGCAACAGCGCGCGTGAAGCCGACAGCGCAAAGCTTGCGGCGTTCAATGCGCTTGCTGCCCGGTACAAGGCGGGCGAGCCGCTGCAATATTTGCTTGGCATGTGGGAATTTTACGGCCTGCCGTTCGAAGTGGGACCGGGTGTGCTGATTCCGCGGCCCGACACGGAAACGCTCGTTGAAACGGCGCTTCGTCTTTTGAAAGGGACGGCCGCGCCGGCTGTCGCCGACCTGTGCGCGGGCAGCGGATGTATCGCCGCCGCCATTGCGCACGCGCGGCCGGACGCGCATGTCTATGCTGTCGAGCTTTCCGATGCGGCATTCCCTTACCTCGTGCGCAATCTCGCGCGCAACGCGCCGGGCAATGCCGAGGCGATCTGCGGCGACGCGTTCGCGCCGCCGCCGCTGCCGCCGCTCGATCTGATTGTTTCCAATCCGCCGTATATTGCGCGCGCAGAAATGGAAACACTCTCCCCGCAGGTCCGCTGGGAACCGGAAATGGCCCTGCTCGGCGGCGAGGATGGGCTTGATTTTTACCGCGCGCTGCCGCGTATCTGGATGCCGCTGCTTCGTCCCGGCGGCTATATCGCCTTTGAGGTTGGTTATACGCAGGCGGACACGGTTGCCGGCCTTTTGGGGCGGAGCGGTTATCAGAGCTGCTCTGTTGAACGCGATCTTGCAGGTATCCGCCGTGTCGTCTGGGCGCAGCGGCCAAAGGACTGATCTTCGCATGCAAGCCCGGTTGGGCGCGGCTTTTCAGCCGCGCCCACGCCAAAAGCGCCCGGCCCCACGGAGGGGCCGGGCGCTTTTGCTCCTTATACAGCGTTTCAGCCGATCTGGCCGAGCACACGGCGATACATATTGATATAATCATCCGCCGAGCGATCCCATGAAAAGTCGCTTTTCATCGCCTTTTGAACGGCTTGCGCCCACGCCGGACGGTTGTAATAAAGTCCGGCCGCGCGGTCGATCGCGCCGAGCATATCATGCGCGTTATAGGTCTTAAAGGTAAAACCGTTGCCCGACAGGTCAAGGCCCATATCGGTGATTGAATCCTTGAGTCCGCCTGTCTCCCTGACAATTGGCAACGTGCCGTAACGCAGCGAAACCATCTGTGCAAGCCCGCATGGCTCGCTCTTGGACGGCATCAAAAAAGCGTCCGAACCGGCATAAATTTTGCGTGCAAGATCGGGAATAAAGCCGATGCGCACCGCTGTCTTTCCCGGATATTTCGCCTGCATCTCCTGGAAAAAGCTTTCAAAAATATAATCGCCCGAACCAAGCGCGACAATCTGAAGCTCGCGCTTCATCAGCTCCTCATAGATATACTGGATCAGATCGATGCCCTTATGCGCGACAAAACGTGTCACGATCCCGATCAGCATCTTGTCCGGGTCCTCCCACAGGCCCATATCCTTTTGCAGATGTGTTTTGTTGATCGTTTTACGTTCAATCGTTTTTGCTGTAAAGTTAGCGTAGAGCGCGCGGTCCGTCTCGGGATTATAGCTGATTGTATCGATGCCGTTTAAAATTCCAATCAGCTTGTGCTGGTTGGCGCGCAGCAGGCGGTCAAGCCCATGTGAAAACCATGGATCGGTGATCTCCTTAGCGTATGTCGGGCTGACGGTTGAAACGTAATCGCAGACTTCGATTGCAGCCTTCATCATATTCAGACAGCCGTCATACAGCATAGTCGGAGCGGCATAGTAGGGAAGCCCAAGCACATCCGAAGCAATTTCCATTCCATATTTCCCCTGATATTGGATGTTATGGATGGTAAAGACCGTTTTAATGCCCTTGTATTTGTCCATATTGCGGTAGAACAAATTGAGATAAACAGGCGTCATTGCAGTCTGCCAATCGTTGCAGTGGATAATCTCAGGGTCAAAATCTATGTACTGAATCATTTCACAGACAGCTTTAGAGAAAAACGCAAACCGTTCCGCATCGTCATAGAAGCCATAGATACCGCCATCGCGCTTAAAGTAGTATTCATTATCGAGAAAATAATATTTAACGCCGCCATAGCTTGCTTCAAAGACGCCGCAGTACTGGTTGCGCCAACCAAGCGGTACGTAGAAATTACAGACAAATTTCATCTCCTGGCGCAGTTCCGCTTTGATTGCGCTGTACAGCGGGATCACCACCCGGCACGCGTGCTGCTTGCCGCGGATCGCGCGCGGCAGGGACCCCGCCACATCGGCCAGACCGCCGGTTGCAATGAAGGGCGTCGCCTCAGATGCAACATACAAGATTCTCATTTACAGATTCCCCCTCTAAAGCGGCTTTTGGCCGTCAATTTTTTACATAGATAAACACAGCCGGTATCCTATTTCATTTTCCCGCGCCGCACGGCGGCGCGGGAAATCATCCGTGTCAAATGGCGCTGCCCTTGCTGATGTAAGTCGGATATGTTTCGTATCCAATTAACACACGCGAATCCTTGATCAGTACGTCCTTATCGGTAACGACATATTCAAGGTGCGCATTATCGCCGATATAGGTGTCCTGCATGATGATACAGTTTTTAAGCACCGCACCCTTTCCAATCTTTGCACCGCGGAATATGATGCAGTTTTGTACATCGCCGTTGATGATACAGCCGTCCGCAATCAACGAATTGCCCACGCGCGCCGACAAGCCGTATTTAACTGGCACCTGATCGCGTACCTTTGTGTAAACCGGCCGGTCCTTCGGGAATAACGTTGCGCGCACCTTCGGATCAAGCAGCTCCATCGAGGCTGCGAAATACGAGCGCATATTGGAAACGCGCTGGGCGTACCCTTCAAACAAATACGCCTTGATATTCAGCTTGCCAAGCGCCGGCTGAATGGCATGGCGCACAAGAGAATAGTGATCATGCCCCTTTCCCTCGTTGACAAGGCGCTCGAGCAGGGTTTTTTCGATCAGCAGGCCATTCATATAGATGGTCTGCGTTCCCTTGACGTCTGGACGCACCATGATATCGGTGACATCCATCGTCTCCTCGTCGCAGGTGAGAATTGTCGTATCGCGCGCCGTATCGGGCTGCACATCGGCACGTCTGCACATCATGGTGATCTGTGCGCCGGTGTGGATATGCTCGCTGATCATATCGCGCAGATCGATGTTGGCGACGGTGTCGCAGTCGGCAAGCAGCACATATTTCGCGTTGTTATGTCGAATAAAGCTGATCGCGCCCTGGAGCGCCTCGAGACGGCCGCGGTAAATGCCGCTGGTCTGACTGGCGAATGGGGGAATGATCACAAGGCCGCCAACCTTGCGCGCAAGGTCCCATGCGCGGCCCGCGCCGACATGGTCCATCAGGGATTGATAATTGCTTTTTGTGATGATGCCAATATCTTGAATATCGGCATTGACCATTGCGGAGAGCACAAAATCGATCAAACGGTAGCGGCCGCCGAACGGCACGGAACCGGTGGTGCGGCGTTCCGTCAGCTCTCCGAGCATACTGTCGTGCATGTTGGAGAAAATGATCCCCATTACCTTATTTGCTCTCATGTTGTCACTGCACCCCCTCAATATCCTGCGGCTCATCCGCGGCCTTCGCCGGCTGCTCCACGCCAGGCACATCCTGATCGATCATCGCCTTGGGCTTCACTGTAGCGCCCGCACCGATTTTGACATCGTTTCCGACAACAGCAATACCCCAGGCGTCACGGTCCTCCGCGTTTTCCGGACGCTGTCCGACAATCGCGTTTTCACCGATCACACAGTTTTCAGCGACGATCGAATATTCGACAACTGCGCCCTTGCGGATCACCGTCCCGGGCATGATGATTGAATCGCGCACAACCGCGCCGGATTCGATGGTCACGCCGGCAAAGATAATCGAAAAATCGACCTTCCCTTCAATCGTACAACCCTCTGTCACCATCGAATTCTGCACAACAGCTCCATCCGCGATATAATGCGGCGGCATCACCGGGTTGCGCGAGTAAATCTTCCAACTGTCGTCATACAAATCGAGCGGAACCTTTGGGTCAAGCAGGTCCATATTGGCTTCCCACAGGCTGTCAATTGTACCGACATCCTTCCAGTAGCCCTCAAACGGATAGGCGACCATCTTCTGTCCGTCGGCCAGCATGGCGGGCAGAATATTCTTGCCGAAATCCTTGGACGACAGCGGGTCCTTCTCGTCGTCAACCAGATACTTGCGCATCTTGCTCCATGAGAAGATATAAATGCCCATCGAGGCCAGGTTGCTCTTGGGCTTGGGCGGTTTTTCCTCGAACTCAAAAATCGTGCCGTCCGGATATGTGTTCATGATACCAAAACGGGATGCCTCATCCATCGGCACCTGTAAAACCGCGATCGTGCAGTCCGCGTTTTTCTCCTTGTGGTACGCGAGCATCTTTTCATAATTCATTTTATAAATATGGTCGCCTGAAAGAATCAGCACATACTCGGGATCATACCGTTCAATGAAATTGATATTCTGATAGATCGCGTTGGCTGTTCCGGTATACCAGTCGGAACCGGAGCTTTTCTGGTACGGCGGCAGCACAAACACGCCTCCATTGGAGCGGTCGAGATCCCACGGCTGGCCGTTTCCAATATACTCGTTGAGGATCAACGGCTGGTATTGCGTGAGTACGCCAACCGTATCGATGCCTGAATTGACACAGTTGGAGAGCGGAAAGTCGATGATCCTGTACTTGCCGCCAAATGGAACGGCCGGTTTGGCTAGGTTCTGCGTCAGCGTATAAAGCCGGCTCCCCTGGCCGCCGGCCAACAGCATGGCGATCCATTCCTTTTTCCGAAACATTGCTTTACCCCCTTATATTCTGTCGCGTCCGCACAGCCCCGCCGCGCAGACGTATCAATCCGCTTTACGCCTTGCCGCAGGCTTATCCGCTTTTTTCCTAACGGCGGACTTTTCAGCTTTTGTCTTTGTCTTGGCCGCGGCTTTCGTCGCTGACGCAGCTTTTGCCTTGCGCGGACGCCCCTTCAGATATACGGCTGCGAGCGGGGGCACCGTCAGCTCAATCGACTGCTTCATATCGTGGTCGGGGATCTTCCTGACGCGGATCGCCCCCGTATTTACGACGCCGCTTCCGCCAAAGCGCACATCATCGGTGTTGAATACCTCGTCATAAGATGTGGCGTCCGGCACGCCCACGCGGTAATGCTCGCGCGTGACCGGCGCAAAATTACACAGTACGACGATTTCCCCACCCTTTTCATCGGTACGGCGGAATACGATGATATTGCGCGCATGATCGTCGTGCGCCAGCCAATTAAAGCCGTCCCATGAATCTTCGACCTGCCAGAGGGCCGGCGTATCGAGGTAAAATTTGTTGAGCGTGCGCACAAAATCCTGCATCTGCCGGTGCGCGTCATAGTCGAGCAGCATCCAGTCGAGCTGCTGCTTATAATTCCATTCGATAAACTGCGCGAACTCGCAGCCCATAAACAGCAGCTTTTTGCCGGGATGCGACATCATATAAGCGAGGAACACACGCGCGCCTGAAAATTTCATCGCATAATCGCCGGGCATCTTATTGATCAGCGAGCACTTTCCATGCACGACTTCATCGTGTGAAATCGGCAGGATAAAGTTCTCACTGAACGCATAAAACAGGCTGAATGTCAGCTTGTCATGGTTATAGCTGCGAAAGATCGGGTCGAGCGACGTATACGCGATCATATCGTTCATCCAGCCCATGTTCCACTTGAAGTTAAAACCAAGCCCGCCAACCGACGCCGGCTTTGTAACAAGCGGCCATGCGGTCGATTCCTCCGCGATCATCAGCGCGTGCGGGTGCTCTGTGAGCACAGCGGTGTTCATCTTCTGCAAAAATGCGACCGCTTCCAGGTTCTCGCGGCCGCCGTTGATATTCGGCAGCCATTCCCAGTCCTCGCGCCCATAATCAAGATAGAGCATCGACGCGACCGCATCGACGCGGATGCCGTCGATATGGTAGCGTTCAACCCAGAACATCGCGCTCGAGGTCAGAAAACAGATCACCTCGTTGCGTCCGAAATCGAAGATACGCGTACCCCAGTGCGCGTGCTCGCGCTTGTGGACATCCTGATATTCATAGAGGGGCTGTCCGTCAAACTCATAAAGCCCGTGCGCGTCCTTGGGAAAATGGGCGGGCACCCAGTCCATAATCACGCCGATCCCCGCCTGGTGGCAGCGGTCGACAAAATACATAAAGTCAAACGGCGTGCCGTATCGCGAGGTCGGAGCGAAATACCCCGTCACCTGATATCCCCAGGAGCCGTCGTATGGATACTCCATCACCGGCATCAATTCGACATAGTTGTATCCCATATCGGCCAGATAGATGACCAGCTCATCGGCCGTCTTACGGTAATCGTATGTATTACCGTCAGGGTAACGCCGCCAGGAGCCAAGGTGCAGCTCGTAAATATTCATGGGGCTGCGGTATGGATTATGGCCCTGCCGCGACCGAAACCACGCCTCGTCATGCCACTCATAGCCCTCAATATCAAATAATTTGGAGGCGGTTTCCGGCGCGGTCTGCGCATGAAAAGCATAGGGGTCGGCTTTCATCAGGGAACGCCCATCCCGTGTCCGGATACAGTATTTATAAATATCGTACTGCTTGAGTCCTTCAATTGTACACTCCCAGACAGCCTTGTCCTCCAAAAGCGCCATGGGATTCGCATCCGGGTCCCATGCATTAAAGTCACCCACCACGGAGACGGACGCGGCATTTGGCGCCCATACGCGGAAGGTATATCCATCTTCCAAACCGCGGCGGCCACGCTGGGGATGCGCACCAAGATATTCATACGCTTTAAAGTTCGTACCCTGGTGGAATAAATACAATGGCAAGTTTCCGGTTTTCTTTTCCTTCGGCTTTACCATTGCCCTCACCTCCTTTTTTATATTTTAACAGTATTTGGATTGCTTTTCAAGTATTTATTGTGAAAATCCCAATAAAATCACCGGATAACCCGAAAGTGTTTTATGTAATATGTACATTTTTTATACACTTTCCTGTTCTTTTCGCCTAATCGAACAAACAGGGGTGGATTTTTGTGCCGTTCAAATAATTATCATATCACGTGCGGCTTGTCGAACACAGGTCTTTTTTTGTCAATATAGAGCAAAATTTTCCAATAGAGCATTGCTGGGTACCGCCGTACAGCCGTCCTGCACGGTTAAAGCTTTGCCTGAGCTGCTATGCGGCGCAGGCAGGCGCGCAAGCTTTTATACAGAAAAAGGCGCCCTTTCCGTTTCACGGAAAGGGCGCCTTTGAAACTGTTTTACTTGTGGTCGACTTCTGCCATGTGTCCGATGAGCATCAGAACCTTGTTGCTGTAGCCCCACTCATTGTCATACCAGGAAACGAGCTTGACGAACTTGTCGGTCAGAGCGATACCGGCCTTCGCGTCAAAGATGGAGGTATGCGGGTCGGTCAAAAAGTCCGAGGAAACAACCGCGTCCTCGGTGTAATCGAGGATGCCCTTCATCGTTGTCTCAGAAGCCTTTTTGACGGCGGCGCAGATCTCGTCATACGTGGCGGATTTAGCCAGGTTGACCGTCAGGTCGACAACGGAAACGTCCAGTGTCGGAACGCGGAACGCCATACCGGTCAGCTTGCCGTTGAGCTCAGGGATAACCTTGCCGACAGCCTTCGCAGCGCCGGTAGAGGAGGGGATGATGTTCCCCGCAGCGGCGCGGCCGCCTCTCCAGTCTTTCTTGGACGGACCGTCAACCGTTTTCTGAGTAGCGGTGGTTGAGTGAACCGTCGTCATCAGGCCGTCAACGATGCCGAAATTGTCGTTGATGACCTTAGCCAGAGGCGCCAGGCAGTTGGTGGTGCAGCTTGCATTGGACACGATGTTCATATCAGTGGTGTACTTGTCCTGATTGACGCCCATGACGAACATCGGCGCATCGGCGGACGGAGCGGAGATAACGACCTTCTTGGCGCCGGCCTGGAGATGGGCGGAAGCCTTCTCGGTCGTGGTGAAAACGCCGGTGGACTCGACGACATATTCAGCGCCGCAGGCAGCCCACGGGATTTCAGACGGATTCATCTTATCATAGACGGCGATCTCTTTTCCGTTGACGACAAGCTTGCCGTCCTTCGTGCTGACCTCACCGTCAAAACGGCCGTGCATCGAATCGTATTTGGTCATATAAACCATATAATCGGGATCGATGAACGGATCGTTGATTCCCACAATCTCAAATTTCTCGGGCTGTGCGACCGCGGCGCGGAACACAAGCCTGCCGATGCGGCCAAAACCATTAATGCCAACTTTAATTGCCATTGGAAACAACCTCCTGTGTTTTTGATAGTTTTATCATAATACAAAATCGGAGAAACTACAATAGGGAACTTCGAAAACCTTGTCAATTTTTAAACGATTTTCCTTATTGTCTGCAATCCCTCTTTTTATAAACGCGGGATTTTATGGAAAACGCCCAAACCTATTGAAAATATGGTTGTTCTATACTATAATTGGGAATGAAATACATGTCGAATTATGTCGAAAATGGTTCTTTCTGGCTTCTTAAATTGGCTGCCAGATATTGGCCTCGTATAATTCTTTGCAAGGGCCAAACCATAGAGAACAAATCCGCCGGAAAGAAGGTCCGCCATGGACGGGTGCGACGATCGTATTTTTTTTGACCAGTTCACCGCGTTGTGCAGAGACGCCCAATTGCCCGCAGCTCTGATCGACCGCGATTTCAATTTGATTTGGCGCAGCCATGCCGCCGGCGAGGCCCTGCCGGCCCTGCGCCTGCCCGATGGGGCGCGTGTGCTGCTCACCGGTTACGCACCTGAATTCATCTGCGAGCAGGTCGGACAAAACGGCTTTTTTGTGACGGCCGCGCGCCCCGACCTGCACCTGGAGCGGCCGGTGCGTGTCAGCGCCTTTCCCCGCACGACAGACCGGTTTCTTTTGACGCCGGCCGACTGCAGCGCATCCGAACTTGGCACCGGTATGCGTCCGGAGGGCATCTCCCGCACGCTTTCCTCATTTTCAAATCAATACCGCGCGCCCATGACTGTCATTTTCTCCATGCTGACACTGCTCTCACGCGCCTGTGGGCCGCAGGCCGGCGCGGAGGACCTTGCCCATTGCGGCGAGTATATCGGCGCCATCAATCAAAGCGCCTTTCGCCTGCTGCGCAGCTGCAAATGGATCACCGAGCATATGCAGCTCTCCTATGGATTGTCGCCGAACCGTCCGAGCAGAACCAATCTGTACGGTCACCTGCGCGAGCTGTTCACCGCGGCGGCCGCAATCATCGAACCGGCCGGCATACCCGTGACAGCCCGTATCCCTGACGGCGTTTTGCCGGTGGCGTGCGATACAGAAAAGCTCGGCCTGATCATCGGCAACCTTCTGTCGAACGCCTGCCGCTTTACGCGCCCGGGCAACCGGATCACCGTGCGTGTGCGGCGCCAGCAGGAAGCTGTTTTTGTCACAATCTCGGATCGCGGTCTTGGTATTCCGGCCGATATCCAGCCGCGCGTTTTTGAAGCGTATTTTTCCTATGACCACGGCGGCTCCCCGTTTGCCGGAAACGGGCTTGGACTTACCATCGCGCGCAGTGCGGCCGCTCTTATGGGCGGTACGCTGGCCCTTACCTCCACGCCGGGACGCGGCACCACCGTTATCTGCACCATCCCCATCAACGATTCCAGCAATGCGCCGCCCGCTGTTTTCAGCACCGCGGCCGACTATGTTTCCAACCGCTTTTCGCTTTTGCGCGTCGCTCTGTCGGACAGCATCGACTGCCCGCTATGAGCGCCATAAAATGCGCCTGTTTCCCGTTGCACCAGGAAACGGGCCTTTTCCTATTTGTTAGCATACTATGCAGGTTGACATTTCGTCCCCGCCGTTGTATCATCACAGTTATCAGCGGATAACCAATGTCGCCCAGCTATGAGGCTAATTTGTCATCGAAGGAGAGGACATGCATGCTCGAGCTTTTAGAAGATATCATAGACCTGTTCTGGTGGATTGCGCCGTTTGTTTTTGTATTCACACTCCTGCGTGCGGTGCAGGAGACAATCCGCGGCGGGGAAAAGAACGTCATATATGGCGTGGCTGCGGCTGTCAGCCTGATTGTCATTGTTATAGCCATCACCTGAGCCGCCTTTTGCGCACCGGCGCCGGCCGGTTTTGTAATTTTACCGGTAAATGTTTACGATTTCTCTGTTCATTGGAGCGCTTTCGTGGTATACTATATTATTATATTTTACGACATCAAACGCATACAAGGAGGCTCCCTTCGATATGAATGGAACAGGAAAGACGTTTTATATCACCACGCCGATTTATTACCCTTCCGATAAGCTGCATATCGGGCACAGCTACTGCACCGTGGCCACCGACGTTATGGCGCGCTACAAGCGGATGCAGGGGTTTGATGTCATGTTTTTGACCGGAACGGATGAGCATGGCCAGAAGATCGAGCAAAAGGCGCTTGCGGCCGGCGTCACGCCGCAGGCGTACGTTGATAAAATTGTCGACGGCATCAAGGAGCTGTGGAATCTGCTCAACATCTCAAACGACCGGTTCGTGCGTACAACGGATGACTACCACGTCGAATCGGTCCAGAAAATCTTTAAGGACCTGTACGATAAAGGCTATATTTACAAAGGTTCCTATAAGGGCAAATACTGCACGCCGTGCGAATCGTTCTGGACGGACAGCCAGCTGGTCGATGGCAAGTGCCCCGACTGCGGGCGCGAAGTTGCCGACGCAGAGGAGGAAGCTTACTTTTTCAAGCTGTCGGCTTTCAGCGACCGCATCCTCAAGCTCTATGAGGACAACCCCCAGTTTATGGAGCCGCAGAGCCGCATGAACGAGATGATCAACAACTTCATCAAGCCGGGGCTTGAGGATCTGTGCGTGTCGCGCACCTCGTTCAAATGGGGCATCCCTGTCACATTCGACCCCAAGCATGTCGTCTATGTCTGGGTAGACGCGCTGACAAACTATATCACCGCGCTCGGCTATGGCAATGGCCGCTACCATGATTTTGAAAAATACTGGCCTGCCGACGTGCATTTTGTCGGCAAGGAAATCATCCGGTTCCATACAATCATCTGGCCGGCTATGCTCATGGCGCTTGACCTGCCGCTTCCGAAAAAGGTGTTCGGCCACGGCTGGCTGCTGCTTGAGGGCGGCAAGATGTCAAAATCCAAGGGTAATGTCGTCGATCCGGTCGTACTGGTGGACCGTTATGGCGTCGACGCCATCCGTTATTTCCTGCTGCGCGAGTTCCCATTCGGTTCAGACGGCCTATTTTCAAACGAAAGCCTGATCACGCGCATCAATGCCGACCTTGCCAACGATCTGGGCAACCTTGTTTCGCGTTCCGTCGCCATGGCTGAAAAATATTTTGGAGACGCTCTGCCCGCAGAGCGCAAGTCCGAACCGATCGACGATGAGATCATCTCGATCGCCAAATCGCTTAAGGAAACGTATGACCGCCATATGGAGTCCTACGCCTTCCAGAACGCGCTGATCGACATCTTCAAGCTGATCTCCCGCACCAATAAATACATCGATGAAACGGCGCCCTGGGTGCTGGCGAAGGACGAGGCAAACCGGCCGCGTCTGGCAACCGTGATTTACAATCTGCTGGAATGCGTGCGCATCTGCGCAATTCTACTTACGCCGTTTATGCCGGCGACCTCGCCGAAGATTTTCGCGCAGATCGGAGCGCCTGCAGCAGTGACAGCCTATGAATCCGCCGGAACCTGGGGACTTCTGCCCGCGGATGTCCATGTTCATAAGGGAGAGGGCCTGTTCCCGCGCATCGACGTAGCCAAGGAGCTTGCCGCGCTTGAGCAGACAAAGCAAGCTGCAAGCAAGGGCGCCGCGCCCGCTAAACAAGCGGCGCCGGAAAAGCGCGCCGAACCCGAGGGCGTCGCCTCGCTGATCGCAATCGACGATTTCGCCAAGGTACAGCTGCGTGTCGCGCAGGTCCTGTCATGCGAACCAGTCAAGCGGACCGCCAAGCTGCTGCGCCTCATGCTTGACGACGGCAGCGGTACGCCGCGCCAGGTGCTTTCCGGTATTCATCCGTGGTACGAGCCTGATGCGCTGATCGGCAAAAAGCTGATTGTGGTGGCCAACCTCAAGCCCGCCAAGCTGTGCGGCGTCGAATCGAATGGTATGATCCTTGCCGCCGACGCGGGTGAAAACGACGTCAGGGTAATCTTTGTCGACGAAAGCATTCCCTGCGGCTCTGTTGTCCGCTGACGGACGCTTTTTGAAGGCTTGGATGATCTGCCCGGCTTAACAAACTGTTTCTAACCCGCGGCGCAGCCGGCAAACCAGGTTTGCCGGCTGCGCCGCGGGTCTATGTCCAAGTGAAAGGGGACTGGTATATGTATCGGAATATTTTTGATACCCACGCGCATTACGACGACCATAAATTCGACGATGACCGCTGCGCGCTGCTTGACAGTCTGCCCGAAAAGGGCGTCTGCGGCGTGGTCAACGCCGCGAGCGATCTTGCGTCGAGTGTAAAGGGAATGGAGCTTACAGCGCGCTGGCCGTGGCTGTACTGCGCTGTGGGCGTCCATCCGCACGAGGCGGACGGATTTCATGAGAGCGACCTTGCAAAGCTTGCCGAATTCAGCCGCCTTGAAAAGGTTGTCGCAGTCGGAGAAATCGGGCTTGATTACCATTATGATTTCTCGCCGCGCGATAAACAGCGCGCGGTTTTTGAAGCGCAGACGCGCCTTGCGTGCGATCTTGGACTGCCTGTCATCATTCATGACCGCGAGGCACATGCCGATACCATGGAGGTGCTGCGCAAATACCGTCCAAAGGGGATCGTCCATTGTTTCTCCGGAAGCGCCGAAATGGCGGCGGAGATCGTCAAGCTCGGTATGTATGTCGCGTTTGGCGGCGCGGTCACATTTAAAAACGCGCGGCGCGCCGTACAGGCGGCGGCTGTGGTGCCGGAGGATCGGCTGCTTGTTGAAACAGACTGTCCTTATATGGCGCCGGAGCCATTGCGCGGAAGGCGCTGTGATTCATCGATGATCGCGTATGTCGCCGAGCGTCTCGCGGCAATCCGCGGCGTGGACCCGCAGGTTCTGCTGAACCAGACCTGTGCCAACGCACGGGCTGTATACAATCTCTGATTTTTCTATAATTTATTCCAGGATGTGATAAAAAATGACGCTTTCCGACGTGCAGGCAGCTTTTCTGGAGCAGATTGATATCGATGAGTCGTACCGCTTCGCAAAGGAGCTTGAACAGTTTAAATCAAATCCGGCGCTTGGATACCGCACAGCCGGTTCACAAGCGGAGTTTGATGCGGGCGAGCATATCCGCGCCAGGATGCTGGAAATCGGCCTGACCGATGTCAAGAAAGATGCCTTTACACTTGACACCTGGGAGTTTTCACATGCGCGCCTGCGCGTCGAGCTGCCCGGCGGCGCGCGCGTCTTTGAATTGGGCGCCTATCAGACAGCATTTGACACAAACGGCTGGCGGCCGTTTACGATGATCTCCGCCGGCCGCGGCACTGCCGCCGAACTCGATCAGCTCGATGTCGCCGGAAAGCTTGTACTGATTGAGATCAATCAGCGCGCTGACTGGTGGATTGCCTACCCGGCCTATCAAGCGCATCTGCGCGGTGCGGCTGCTGTAATCGCTGTGCAAAGCGGCGGCTACGCACAGGCGCATCCAGCGGCGCTCAACGCACAAAATATCTGCGGTCCCGCCGACGCGCCCGCCTTTTCCATGTCGCGTGCTGACGCCGGGCTGCTGGAGGCTGTGCTCGGCGGCTTCGGCGGCGAGGCGCAGGTACAGTTCGACGCGTGTTCAACAATCGGGCACGGCGGCGTTTCATATAATATCACCGGCTGCATTGAAGGCGAAGACCGCACGTCGTACATCCTTCTCAGCGCGCACTACGACAGTTATTTTACCGGATTTCAGGACGACAATGCCGCCGTCGCGATGATGCTCGGCATTGCGGCCGCCCTGATCCGCATGGGCTTACGGCCCCGCCATACGCTTGTGTTCTGTGCGTTTGCCGCCGAGGAGTGGGGTGTGTGCGATTCCAAATACGACTGGTCAACCGGCGCATACAACCAGGTATTCCGCGTGCGGCCAGACTGGCCCGGCAAAATTCATGCGGCCCTCAACTTTGAGCTGCCTGCCTGTGCGCATGGTAGGCAGGCTGTGATTCGAGGCGTCTATGAGTGGATGCCGTTTCTTGAAGCGTTCGCTGCGTCCTTCTCAACCGCATATCCCGGCTGTGTCGGCCTGTTCCCGGCAGGGATTGGCGCAGCCGCGCCGGTGCTCACCTGGTCGGATGATTTTTCCCTGGCGATCTCCGGCATTCCATCCCTTGTCAACGACTTTGCTGAAGGCAGCTTTATGGAATCGCATTACCATTCACAGTTTGACAATGACGACGCCTATGATCCCGCAGTTTACCGCTTCCATCATGCGCTGTATGGCGCGCTGACGCTCGCCTTTGACGCGCGCGCTGTACCGCCTCTTGATTTTTCTCCTCGTCTTGCGGCGCTGCGCAAAACGCTCGATACGCAGCTCTGCGCGCGCGTTGGCACCGATGCGCGGCCGCTTTTGGAAGCGGCCGCCGATGCCGAAAAGCGCGCGCAAGCCGCCGCGCGCGCTGCGCGCGGCGCCCGCTCCCCAAAAGATGCGCGTGCACTTTCCGCCGGCCTTTTAAAAGCGTTCCATCTTTGCGAGGACGCGTTCACGCGGCTGGACTGGCATGACGCGGTCATCTTCCCGCATGAATATGCACAGACAAACCTCTCTTTCCTGCTCAAAGCACGCGAGTCGCTGTGCGCCGGCGATACGGCTGCTGCGTGCGACGCGCTCTGTGCAGTCGACTGCAATCGGTATGCCCTTGCCTTCGACGACAAAGTATGCGCCCACTTCACCGACTACGCGCGTCAGCAGCCCCTGGACCGGCTGATGTGGGGGGCTGGACGCCTGCCGGGGGACTGCCGGCTGTTCAGTACAGTGCGAGCATTAAAACGCCCATGCAGTGAAGCGGATATCGCGGCTGCGCTCAACGCTGTCGAGCGCGCCTATGGCGAGCAGCGCGCGGCGCTTGTGCGGTGTATCGGCGAAGAAAATGCCGCCTGCCGCAGATTGGCCGAACTTCTAAAGACACTTCCTGGTTTGGAGCGCGCCTGATTTCCGAGAATTTGAGAGATAATCGAAGAAAACAGGCGATAATGAAAGGACGCGGTCTGCCGGCACCGGTGGATCGCGTCCTGCTTTATTTCTTTCACTGCAATTATCGCACAACCAATTTGCATAAAACTTGTACAAAATGCTACAATTTTAACATCCAGAAGCGCAGTTCCATCCGGCAAAAACAACCCGGTATTTCGGGGAAAAACCATAGGGGTGGAAATATGAACTAGCACTTGCTCACCATACGATTACCCATTGAAATAACAAAAGGTGAGTGAAATTTTGAAAACCGACCAATTATACCGCGTGGAGAAACAAGATGTTGAAAAGCTCAGCTCCTTGCTGACTGAATGCTTTCAACAGGACCCGCTCTATTTGCAACTGATCCCACAGGCGGACAAACGCAAAAAGCTTCTGCCGGAGCTTTTTAGCTGCGATCTGGATGAACTGTTCGAAAACTGTGAAATCTATGCCGACAGTCCGGATTTAAACGGTATCATCATTGTCTCCGATGAGACAGAGCCGTATAATCCGCTCAAGTATTATGCTGTCGAACTCTATTACGCGCTGAAAAGCGGCATGTATCTGATCCGTGACGACCATTCGCTGCGTACCTTTTGGAATTTTATCCGCGGCAAGGATTACCTCAACTCTGTCTGGACAAATAACCTGCACACCGACCGCCGCATGCACATTGTCTATTTTGCGGTGCGTCCGGCCATGCGAGGCCGCGGCGTCGCGACAAAGCTGATGCACGCTGTTCAGCAATATGCCGATCAGAGAAAACTGATGGTTTCCCTGGAGACGCACAATGAAAAAAACGTCCGCATGTACGAACACTATGGTTTTCGCTTGTTCGAGGTTGTGCAAAAGCACTTCGCGCTCAAGCAATACTGCATGGTGCGGGCATAACGGCAATCTGTTTAAGAGGGAGCGTCAAAGAGGCGGGCCGCAATGCGGTCCGCCTCTTTTCATCATCTCATTTCTACGCACCCAGGCACGCCGCGGCAATTTCACGAAATTCCGCTTCGTCGAGCAGGCCGCGTTTTTCAAGGCCGCGCGCCTTGACACGCGCGAGCATTTCGGCGGCCTGTTCATCCGTGGCGGTCATCCCGCATCGCTCCAGGTAATACTGAACGGATGCCTTCCCGCTTTTTTTTCCAAGCGCGATCTCGCCGGAACGCCCAAACAGCGCCGGGTCGGTCGCAAACATTGCGAGCGGACAACTGCGCACCAGATCGACGCCGATGCCTGACTCGCGCATATAATTGCGCGCGCCGACAAACGGCTTGTTGGGCGCCGCGGCGACTCCTGAAAGCTTTTCCACCAATGCGCACAGCTCTCCCAGGCGGTCCAGACGGTAAGGCGTATCCATTTCCAGAAGGATATTCATACAAAGGATCATTTCCTCCAGCGCGGCGTTGCCGGTGCGTTCGCCAAGCCCATTGACACAGGTGTGCACCACGTCCGCACCGGCCGCGATCCCCGCCAGCTCCCCGGCAACGGCCAGTCCGAAATCGTTGTGCGTATGCACCTCAACCGGCAGCCCGTTTGTCAGGCGCTTGACCTCGCGCACCAGATACGCCACGGCCTGCGGCAGGGCGCAGCCCATCGTATCGACCACACCAACCGAATCGGGCGGCGCGCTCTGCATCAGCCCTGTCAGCAGTTTTTCCAGATCCTCTGCCCGGGCGCGCGTCGTATCATATGGGAAATAGACGGCTTTAAGCCCCTGGCTGCGCGCATAATTGATGCAGTCCACACTTTTTTCCAACACATGCTCCCAGGTCCAGCCAAACTGATATTTTAATTTTGGATAACCGATGGGGATTTCGATGACAACGCCTTTCACGCCCGCATCGCGCGCCATGTCGATATCCTGGGTTTTTGCGCGTGCAAACGCATACACCTGCGCCTGCGGGAATCTGTGCGCGATCTCGGTAATCGCCCGGCGGTCCTCCGCCGAAACGGCAGGCATCCCCGCTTCGATGCGAGTGACGCCGGCCTCAACCAGTTTTTCAGCAATACGTACCTTGTCCTCCGCTGAGAATACGACGCCCGGCGTCTGTTCTCCATCGCGCAGCGTTGCGTCGTGGATCTCCACGTGACCAGCCGGCTGTGTCTGTTCGCGGACTGGACCTGTTTCATTAAAAGGGCTTACCCACCATGCATTTTCTTTATAATAAGACAAATTCATCAGACCTTTCCGGCACGCCGCTGGCGGCGTACCTGTCTGCGGCCGTGTTCTCCTCCACACTCAGCAAAGCCTGACTTCGGATCGGACGGGATGTTGCGCGGGCATGCACATAGACTATTTCGACAGCTTCGCTGTCAGCCCTTCGCCCGCACGGAATTTGTGCTTGCGCACATACTGTTCCACAGCGTCATATTGCTTTTCCTCAATCAGGCGCAGAATCTCCTCATGCTCCCGAAGCGATTCCTCCGTGCTGTCCGGGGCCACCGCAAACACTGTTTTTGTGATGCCCCATTTCTTCCACAGGTCGCAGATCATGTGATATAATTCCTGATTCGGCAGGTGGCGGTACATCTCCAGATGAAAGGTCCGGTTCAATTCCGAACAGCGTTTGGCATCACCGGCATAGAACGCTTCTTTCATTTGCTCGTTCATTTCCCGCAGGCGCGCGAGAATTTCCGGCGTTATATAATCGATGCTCAATCGCGTCGCATATCCCTCCAGGACGCCCTTGATCTGAAAAATATTTTTCAGTGTCTCCCGGTCAAAGCCACATACAACGGCGCCCTGGTTTGCAACGATACGCACATAGCCCTCGCTCTCCAAGCGCCGGACTGCCTCGCGCACGGGAATGTCGCTCACCTGCCACTGCTTTGAAATCTGGCTGATCACAAGGCGGTCGCCCTGTTGGTATGCACCTTCGGCGATACCCTCCATCAGCCCTTCATACACAATATCTACTTTACTTTTATACTGCGTCATCATCGCGCCTCCCACCCGTTTACAAATCTTGCCACGGTATATTCTATATTTTATATCGTGTTCGCGCAACTTGCAAGCCGATTTGTCGGTCGGCGCGCACAGTTTTATACTTCTTCCGTCAGTGGTTCAAGGTCCAGAAGGCGCGCCGGATTTGTCACGATCATCGCATGCAGGTCTGCATCACTGATGCCAAGGCGGCGAAGCAGATAATAAAATACGCGCATGCCATCCGCCGGCGCCGGGCTTGCCACCTGCCCATAGTCGGTAATCAGCGCCATATGCTGTGCGCCCACAGCATTGATCATGTCCGCGATTTCGTGCGGGTCCTGGCGGCCATTATGCGGCGAACAGGCGCCGTAGGCCATCGTCAGCGTCGCGCCCAGAGATGCAAGCTCCCGGCAAAGCTCAATCGAAAAACCGCCCTCCCAATCGTTTGGATGCGTGATTTCCAGCTTCGTATAACCGATGCGGTGCGCCTCACGCGCCAGCGCCAGGCACTCGTCCGGCCCAACATGCCCGCTGCCCAGAATCGCGCCGTATTCCTTGCAGACGGCCATGATCTGGCAGACCTCCGGCTTGAGCGCGCCGTTTTCATCCAGCACGGTCAGCGGTTCCACCGTTTCCCCGAACGCGCAGCCGCCCACGTACTCTTTAATCCAATGGCCGCGCGCCGCCAAATCCATCGCGTACTTGGCGTCGGTCGTCGGCAGCCAGATCATTTTCCCGCCGGCTTTGACACAGGCGGTGACGCTGCGCACGCTGAGTCCGCCGCAGGGCGCGTTTAAAGCGATGCCGCCGAAAACGGATACCTCCGGAACCACCTGGGAAGCCTCATACGCTTCCCCGACAGTTGAAGCCAGGTGCTTTTTGATGACGATTGCGCGCATTCCAGCGGCGGCCGCCTCGCGGGCGAGGCGGATCGCATCGGAATAGCGCGGCGAGTAGTCCGGACCCACGTGGACGTGCAGGTCAATCGCGCCTTTTAAAATCGTATCGTCGATAAAAGTCATGCATGTTCCCCCTCTGCCTTATTTGTGTTTGTCCGCCTTGCAGCCATTCTGTTAAGCGCCAGGCACCCGATCAGCAGCGCAATGCCGATTATATCTGTAACAAGCCCCTCGTCGATCATCAAAATCCCTGAGACAAAGAGCAGTATGCGCTGCCACAGGGCAAAGTCGGTCTTAAAATAGCCGACGACCGCCAGCGCGATGGCAAAGGTCCCGATAAAGCTCAGAATTACCGTCGTCACGATCGACACGGCGCTCCCCTCCATCAAAAGGCTTGGGCTGAATACAAACATGAACGGCAGTACAAAGCTGACGATTCCATATCGGAACGCTGTCCAGCCCACCCGATTCAGATCGGCGTTGGCAATGCCGGCTGCGACATAGGACGCCAGCGCCACCGGCGGCGTGATCGTGGAGATGCATCCGAAAAAGAACACGAACATATGCGCCGCGATCAGCGGAATGGACATATTGACGAGCGCAGGTACGACGACGGACGCCAGCACCAGATAGGCCGCCGTCGTCGGCAGGCCCATGCCGAGCACAATCGAAGTCAGCATCGTCAGGATCAGGGCGATCAGCGCGTTTCCGCCGGATACGCTGACAATAAACAGGGACAGCTTCGCCCCAAGCCCCGTGATCGACAGCACGCCGACAATGATGCCTGAAGCGGCGCAGGCGATGGCCAGGGAACCTGTGTCGAGCGCGCCTTTCTTGATTGCGCTGACAATCTTTTTTCCTACGTCAAGCAGCAGACCGCCGCTTACGCCGCGCTGCTTGGCGATCATGGCCGCCAGATAGACGACGATTAGCGCCAGGCTTGAAAAATACGCCGCTTTAAACGGGGAGTACCCGACAATCAGCATGGCGACGAGTGTAATGATCGGCACCAGGTAGTACCAGCCTTCACGCAGCACCGCGCTCAGGCTTTCCTTCGCCTCGCCCTCCTGGTAGATGTCAAAACCGCCCTTGCGCGCCTCATAAGTACAGATGATGACGAGCGTTGCGAAAAACAGCAGCGCCGGGATGATCGCAGCCTTCATAATGCTCGCGTAGCTGTATCCTGTGATCTCAGCCATGATGAAGGCCGCAGCGCCCATCACCGGCGGCATAATCTGCGCGCCCGTCGCCGCCACCGCCGTAATCGCGCCCGCTTTTTCAGGCGTATAGCCGCGTTTTTCCATCATGGGAATCGTCAGGGTCCCGGTGATGGCGACATTGCCCGCGGCCGAGCCGGAGATCATGCCGATGAGCAGATTAAAAATAATTGCCGTCTTGGCTGTGGCCGCCACAAATTTCTGTGTAACGGCGGTTGAAAGCCGAAACAGGAACGTGCCGGCCCCGAATTCGCTGAGAAACGCACCGTAGATGCAGAACAGGACAATGTATGTGGCCGACACGCCGAGCGGCGTGCCGTAAAGCCCCTCCGTCGTTGTGAACAGGAATCCGAAAATGCGCGATACACTGTAATTACGTCCCTGGAATACACCAGGCAGATAGGCCGCGACAAACGGATATGCCAGAAACACCGCGACAATAATCGCCAGCGCGCACCCAACAGTGCGGCGCGTCGCTTCAATGACAACCAATACAAGAATCACGCCCATAATGACATCCGTGCTGTTGGTCACACCTCCGGAGGTGCTGATGCTCTCCCAGCGGAACAGCAGATACACGCTGCATACGACAGCGCACAGCGCCAGCGCCGCACGCGTCAGGCCGGCGGCCAGCGTGGGCGCGGCCTTTTTCCCGCCCAGCAGAACGATTACAAGCATCGCCATCAGATGGATGACGCGCAGCGTCAGCGTCGACATCACAAGCGTGCCCGTTACATTGAGCAGATGTATAACGCCGACAACGACGGCCACCACGGCAACCAGTTTTTTGCCCGCGGCTGTCAGCCGGTCGTTTAAGGTATTTGCGGCCATAAGCTCCCCCTCCTTTACCATCCTTTGAAGGCCTATTTGTGCTCGTCAAAATACTTCTGCGCGCCGGGATGGATCGTGACGCTCGCTTCACGCGCAGTCTCAATTGTCACATCCTTCGCGTTCGCATTGGCTGCCGCAAATTCGTCCAGATGGTCAAAAATACTGGCTGTTATCGCATAAACAAGATCTTCATTCATATCGGAGCGCACGATAAGGACATTGTTGATACCGATGGCAACGCCGTCCTCCTTCATGCCGTAAGTATCCGCCGGCACGACAACCTTGTTGAAATAAGGGTCATTTTCAATGATGGAATCAAATTTATCCTCATCGATGTTGACAAATTTGACCGCCTTTGTCGTCGAGAACTCCATAACAGCCGACGCCGGATAGCCTGCAAGCGCAAGCGCCACATCGACATTTCCGTCGGAAAGCTGTGTGAAGCCGTCGGAATACGAAAGATAACTTGGCACGATGTCGTCGATGGTCAGCCCGTACGCCTTCATAGCCGCCTCAAGCGGGGCGATGGTTCCGCCGCCGGACGGTCCGACAGCCACGCGCTTACCCTTGAGATCGGCGATGGAATTGATCGGTGAATCCTCCGGAACAATGATATGCAGCACGCTTGGATAAAGCCGCGCCACCACATTCAGATCGGATTTCTCTGTAAACGGGTCGGTACCGTTGACGGCCGCGTATGCATGATTTTCATTTGTCAGCCCGATGTCGACATCCCCGGAGGCGACAAGACGGCAGTTTTCAACCGCGCCGCCCGTAACTTCGGGCGTCATCGTCAGGCCGCCGGAATATTGTGTCACCAGATTGGCAATCGCCTGTCCGAACGGATAGTAAGCGCCGCCCATGCTCGCCGTCCCTATGCTCAACTGCCCGGACAGCGTCCCGGAGGCAGCGCCCGCGGCGTCCGCGCCGGCTGTTGAACCGGTGTTCGCCGCGCCGCCGCCCTGTCCCGCGTTCTGGCAGCCTGCCGTCATCAGCCCCACGGCCAATACGGCCGAAAGAAGTTTTTTCATTCTGCTTTTCATATCGTTCCCCGCTTTCTCCTTAGTTTGTTTCTCCCATGCGAAGGCTTTGCCCTCGTTTTTCTATATTATATATTATATATAATATATTTCAAGACATATTTCACCCAATCTTACAATTCTTTTTTTATTCAATTTTTACAAATACTTTTAAAATTATACATATCCCTTTGTTGGGAAAATCACCTGTTCGGATACATACACCACACGGCCCATGCTCCAGACATGCCGGCCGGCTGTGCGCCGCCGTACCTCCTCCACATCGCAAAGCGTGATCGCCCGGCCCAGGCAATGCTGCGCGCACGCCGGCACAAGCCCCTGTGCACGCCGTACCGCGCACAGATCGCACTTCTCTGCCCGGCCCGTATCGGGGCGCAGATAAACGGCGCCGAACGGGCAGGCGCGCACACAAAGCCCACACCCGATACAAAGTGCATCATCGATCAGTTGTTCCCCTGCCGCGCCGCGCTTGATCGCTCCACGCGGGCACGCCTTGGCACACGAGGCGTCGCTGCAATGCTGGCACATGACGGGAATATAGTCGCAGCTCGGCTCTGCGCCCGGCCCTTCAACCGCCTGAACCTCCACGCCGCCTGGACCGGGCGGCGTCTGATGCGCCTGCTTACAGGCGACCTGGCATGCCTTACATCCCCAACAGCGGTCGATTTCCACCAAAAGCACCTGTTCCATCCCTTTATTCCTCCTCCGGCGCGGGCGTCACGCTGCAATAATAGCCGCGCGCGCAGACAGTTCCCATTCCCTGCGCAAAGCCATCCCAGGGAACGGTTTTATTGATGTTGTATTCTCCCCACCAGCCTGACACGCCCTGCACAACGCCCTGTGCCATGCCGAAAGTAAAGCGCGCGTACGCAAAGGCGCTGCCGGCGGACGACTGTACGCGCACGCGCATACCATCGGAAATCCCAAGCTGTTCAGCAGTGGCTGGGTTGATGTAAAGATACGCGCGCGGCGCAAGCTCCAGAAGGTATGGATTCTGCCTGTTTTCAGAAATGCGAAAGGCCGATTCATGACGTCCGGTCGACATCAGCAGCGGATATTGCTCAGACGGCCGGCCGCTTTCAAACGGCGGGGTATAGCGCGGCACCGGATCGCAGCCGTTTTGCTTCGCCAACGATGAGTACAGCTCGATTTTTCCGGAGGGCGTCTGAAACCCCTTTTCCCGATATGTTTCATAGCGAAGCGGCGCATACAAACGGCGGCGTTTTGCAGCCTCCTGGAAGGTCACGCCGGCCGGTGCGAGAAGATCGTCGTAAAGCGCGCGCGCATCCTTCCAGAAACGGTCACCCAGGCCGACACGCCGCGCCAATTCACAGATGATATCCACATCGCTGCGCGCCTGCCCGACAGACGCCGCCTTTTGCTGAATCAATGTGTGTGTGTTGTTCGATTGAAACGATGAGATGACATTGTCGCGTTCCAGCCAGGCGGACGCCGGAAGCACAATATCAGCCATGCGTCCCGTCGGCGTCAGAAACAGATCGGATACTATCAAAAAATCGAGGTTTTCAAGCGCCTTTTGCACCATATCTGAATTCGTATAGCTGACAACCGCGTTGCTTCCAAAAATCATTGCACATCGAATCGGATATGGTTTTCCTGTGGCCATCGCCCTCCACAACGACGGCATATGCGCGCTCGGCACCGGCGACAGCTCGCCGCACAGCAGGGGAAATTCATCATACCCGATGCGCAGCCTGCGCATCGGCTCGGGCAGCTCGTCCGAACAGATGAAACGATGTGTATTCTGGCTGACCTCGCCGCGCGACGATACAAGAATGTTGCCGCCCGGCCGGCCGATATTTCCGGTGATAGATGCAAGAATCGACGTCGCCCGGCAGACCTGTACGCTGTCGTGCATCTGGTCGAGCGCGAGACCGCGGATCAGACAGGCTGATTTCGCCTGCGCATAAACGCGAGCGGCCAGCACAATTTTTTCAGCGGGAACGCCGGTCACTTTCTCCGCCCAGGCCGGCGTATAGGCCCGCGTTTGTTCTGCGACCCGGTCAAAGCCGGCCGTCCATTCTCGAACAAACGGGACGTCCGTCAGATTTTCGGAAATAATGACCTGTATCATAGCAAGTGCAAGCGCCATATCGGTGCCCGGACGCGGCTGCAGCCATAGATCCGCCTTGGCAGCCGTTTCGGATAGCTGCGGATCAATAACCAGCAAAGCGGCGCCGCGCATTCGCGCATCCATAATATCGGCGGCGCGCACCCCCCATGAGGTGGGGGGATTGACGCCCCATGCAAGAATGCAATGGGTATTGGGGAAATCAAACGCCTCCATATACTGCGCGCCGCCAAACGTGAGGTTGCAGTCCACAAGGCGCGGCCAAAGGCACTGCGCCCACCCGGCAGCCCCGTGGTTGGGCGCGCCGAACAAATTGCAAAAGCGGCTGTACACGCGGCTCCAGCCGCGACGCGTTCCCTCCAGAAGCGCAAGGCTCTGCGGGCCGTATCGATCGCGAAACTCCAGAAGCTTGTCCGCGGTGATCTCAAGCGCCTCGTCCCAGGAAATTTCCTCAAACTTCCCCTCGCCGCGCGCACCAACACGCCTCAGCGGCATTTTTAACCGCGTCGGATTGTAAAGCAGATCGCGCGCCGCCAACCCTTTTGCGCACAATATGCCGCGTGTCTGCGGCGATGTCGGATCGCCTTCCACGCGTAAAACCTCGCCTGTTTTGCTCTCGCTGTATACAAGCGCCTCGCACGTGGAATGGCAGGAAAAGCATACGGTCGGCGTGACGGTTTCGCCGGGCTGCGCGGTGTAGGCCGGCACCGTCTCTGACATAGGAGCAGCCGGACTTACGGTATGCCTTCCTGCAAGGATCTCATCGAGTATCTGCGCACGCCGGGTCGGATCGCGGGCAGCCGACAGATAGTTTGCAAATCGTGCCCTTTTTCCGCTCAATGACATCTCCTCTTTCTTTTTGAATAATTATATATAATATATTATATATAATAACAACGGAAGCGCAAGCGTCACTCTGCATAAAATTAGACGGCTTTTTTTGTCACCGTCCGCTGGCAAAGCAGCCGGCCGCGCTGCTGCGCGGCCGGCCATACCTATATACCCCCTATAAAATAATACAGATCAGTCCGGTGCAGCCTTCGTTGATGATGCGTTCGATCGTCTCCTGAAGTTTCATGCGCGCGTCGCCCGGCATCCGGTAAAGCTTGTTGTGCAGCCCCTCGTTGACAAGCTCATGCAGGCTCTTTCCAAAGATATTGCTTTCCCAGATCTTCTTCGGATTTTCCTCAAACTCCCGCAGCAGGTACATGACCAGCTCCTCCGACTGTTTTTCGGAGCCGACGATCGGGCTGACCTCTGTCGTGATGTTTGCGGCCATCATGTGGATAGACGGGGCGGACGCCTTCAGGCGCACGCCGTGCCGGCCGCCCTGCTTGACGATCTCCGGCTCCTCGAGCGACAGCTCCTCAAGCGACGGCATCACGATACCGTAGCCCGTGGCCGCAACCTCGTCGAGCGCGCATTTTACCTTGTCGTATTCGCGCTTGACGGCCGCAAGTTCCACCATGCACGGCATGAGCGCCGATTCATCCGGAATTTCCAGCCCGGTCGCCTCACCGAGAATGCGGTAGAACAAATCATTTTTTACATCGACGCTGACGCTGGCCCCGCCGCTGCCCAGGTCGATGTTGTCAACCAGCACGCGGCTGACATACTCGCATTCGGACAGCGTTGTGATTTTCGACTTGAGCTGGCCGATGCGTTCAACGTCCTGAGCGGATTGCCTGATCGAATCGTACAGAGAGGTGCGCAGCCAATGGTCGGGTGCAAGCGAAGTCACCCATCCGGGCAGCGACACGGCGACCTCGCGCACCGGAAACTGGAACAGGACGTCGGAAAGAATCACACGGATGTCCGCCTCACCCAGGTCGAGGCAGTTCACTGCGACAACCGGCACGCCATAGCGTTCCTCAAGCGATGCGCGCAGGGAAACGGCCGCCGGCGCCGACGGATTTGTACAGTTGAGCAATACGACAAAGGGTTTATTGATCTGGCGCAGCTCATTGACAACGCGCTGTTCGGCCTCCTCGTATTCCTCACGCGGAATATCGCTGATGCTGCCGTCCGTTGTGACGACCAAGCCGATTGTGCTGTGTTCATTGATCACCTTCTGCGTGCCGATTTCAGCGGCAAGATTAAAAGGGATCTCCTTGTCAAACCACGGCGTCACAACCATGCGCGGCTGTTCATTTTCAATATAGCCGAGCGAGCTTGGGACAATATAGCCGACACAATCGATCATGCGCACATTGAGCGTTGCACTGTCGTCAAGCGAAATCTTGACGGCCTCCTCAGGAATGAACTTCGGTTCTGTCGTCATGATCGTGCGGCCGGCCGCCGACTGCGGCAGTTCATCCGTCGCCCGCTCGCGGGCAAATTCGCTCGTGATATTCGGGATAACGAGCGTTTCCATAAACCGTTTGATAAAGGTGGATTTTCCGGTGCGGACCGGACCCACTACTCCAATATAGACATCGCCGCCACAGCGTTTGGCGATATCCCTATAAATGGCCTGTGTCTCCATTCGATTTCTCCCCTTTCGGTCGTTTGCCGCTTTATTTCATCGGGATCAGCAGCATTTTCCTGCCGTCGAGCACGCCTGTTTCCAATTGATTGCCCGCCTGGATGGCGGCCGTCGACGTATTATACCGTTTTGCGATCTCCCAGATGGATTCATGCTCCGCCGCATAGTAAAGATACAACATATTGTCATGCCGCGGCTTTGGACGCGATTCATCAATCGCAACATCACAGACGATCTTTTTACGGTACTGGCTGTATAAACCGCCGCAGATGCGCACTGGACAGCGGACCTCCAGCTTATCATGCCCGTTCATGGAAAAGGTTGCCGTCCCCGCGCAGACCGACGGGGTAAATACGATCGTTTCATATTCCTCCCGCAATGGAATGCGGTGGCTGTATTCGCGCACCTGGTCGTAATAAGCGACCTCGCCGCCCGCTTCGCATACAAACATGCAGATGGTCATCTTTCCTGAGACAACAACACATTCCTGCTCCACGCGCACCCCCGGCGTGCCTGCCGCACACCAGACATCGATGATGCTTTCCACATTCGGCGGCAAATCGAGCGTCTCTTTATACATACATGTTTCGTTCACCGCCTCGAGCAGCTTGAGCAGCGGCACCGGCTTGATCGTCGGCTTACACTCAAACTGCGTTGAATAGCAGTCGCACGCCGCGTCGAGCTGCACGCGCCGGTGCGCGAGCACGCAGGCGTTCATTGAACATTCCAGCGCAAACATACGGTTTTCACCGTCGCTGTTGGTCTTTGGCGTGATTTCGCATGTGCTTACCTCATACCATGCGCTGCATGCGCAGTCCTCCTCCAGTCCATCGATATCCACCACCTGGCTGACCGGCAGGCTGTATTCCATCATCTCCAGCTTTTTGGCGTCCTCCTCGCATTGATAGATGATCCGGACCGTCAATTCTCCCTTTGTAACCAGCTTGCCTGTCAAAATTTTGTAATCCGTCAGCTCCGCCGAGGCGTCAAAGCGGATAATCCCGGCAATAGTCGGCTTGCCATAACCGAGCTCGACCTCCTCGCGCAAAACGATCTGGCGCGAAGCCTGTGGGAGAATGCGTGTATTTTCCGCCGTCTCCGGACAAAATTCCAGTCCGCCCTCACACGCGGAGCAGACTGCCTGTTCCTCGCTCTGTCCGTATACACGCGCCGCAATGCTGACGGCGCCGCGCATATCGAGCCGGCGTGCGCTGACCGAACGGCAGTTGAAATAATCGACGCTCTGGCTGATTGTGATAACCGGGTTCTGCGGCGCGGCGCGCAGCTCAATAACGCGCGTATAAGGGATTTTGTATTCCGCATGACGAAGACAGCCGTTCTCATCGAGATAATAAAGATGCGCCGCGGCCACGCCGTCAATGGACAGCCGGTCACCGTTTACACTGGCGGCAAGCAGCGACGGCGTCACTTCGCAGCGCAGGATCTTCTGAATATCCGGGCAGTAATCCGGCAGCAGGACATCGCACTCCAACGGCTGCTCCACGGAGCCGTCATAAACCGTTTCATTGACGCTGACCGTTTGTTTTTGCAGATTCAACTCCATAGCATGACCCTCACCTTCCGTTTGCTACCACCAATATATGTCCACCTTTTTCTGAATATGCGCGCGCAATCGCTCCTTGCTTTAACAAACTGTTAACAAAGATCGACACTTTCTGACTTGACTATTTTTTCAAATATGCTAAAATGATCAAGTTGTGATGCATAATCTAACAAATTTGAGAGGAATCTAAAACAGAATGAATAAGCTTACAAAAACAATAGGAATTACCCTTCTTGCTGGCCTGATGGCCCTTTCCCTTGCCGCCTGCGGTGGCGACAAGCCCGCTGCGGATACCACCTCGCCGGCCGCTTCCGCGCCGGCCTCCTCCGAAGCCGCCGACGCGTCCGCCCCGGCTTCCTCTGACGCCGCCGCTTCTGACGCCGTCTCCTCTGAGGCCGCCGCCCCGGCCGGCGAGGCTATGACTGAGGAGGAATATGCCAACAAAATTTCCGAGTTGATGACTGGCCTTCAGGAGGAAGCAACTGCTGTCCAGCAGCTTGATCCCTCCGCTGCGGATTATAATGAAAAGATGATCGGACTTGTCGACGGCCTGAACAATGCGTTTAAGGAGATTGCCGCTCTGACCCCGCCCGAATCACTGGCGACAATGCATGACGCATTTGTAAGCGCCAGCGGCAAAATGGACGAGGCCACCACGCTCTTTAAGGAAGGCCTCGCTATGGACCCGGCCGCAGAAGCTGAAGCCATGCAGGCCAAGCTCACTGAGGCTTCCCAGAAGTACGGCGAGGCGCTTCAGGAATTGCAGTCTGCATTGATGACCATGGGTACTGAAGCCGGTGCGGCGACTTCTTCCGAGGCTGCCGCTTCTGAGGGCGCTGCTTCCGAGGCTGCCGCTTCTGAATCCGCTGCTTCCGAGGCTGCCGCTTCTGAATCCGCTGCCTGAGAATCTTACATAGAGCCGACCGGCGCTTGCCGTAACGACGAAACGGCTCTAAGAATTTCCGGCATCACAACAAAAACACCCGGGATCTTTGTCCCGGGTGTTTCTGTTTTTTGTGCGCCCTGCGGGCGCGCTGCGTACCGCTATGCGGCCGGCTCCTTGCTGATCTTAAAAAAGAAGCGCAGGATTGGGGAAAGGAACTTCGGGCTTTTGATGACAACAATCTTCATAAGCAACCACCTTTTCTCAGGCCAACGGCCCGATATTATCACAGCAGCAGAATGCGGACAGCCAGCGCGACAAGCATGATACCCGCCAGGATCAGCACAAGCTTGAGCGATGTAAAGACTGCAAGCACAATGCCAAGCCCAAATCCCGCACAGCATTGTGCCCAACAGTTGCAATCAAGGAATTTCTTTTTCATCCCGCTCACCTTCCGCCTGTTGACTCGGATACGCCGGGACGGTCCAAAAGGCCGCCCGATGCTCTTAACCCAGTATACGCGCGGCGCTTTTTTTGGTGACAGCAATGCGGTCCCTGTAAAAAGCCGTCCAAATACCGGCTTTTTTACAGGGACCGCCTGTTTGTTTTTTAAAGATCATCGGCGTCCTGCACAGGTACCTCCCCGCGCGCCATAGGACGGCCTGTATAGCTTCCATTTGGATCGGTACGGCTTGGCGGGATCGCGATCATATGCTCAATGACGCGCTGGACGCGCAGCTTGTCACGCGGCGAAAGCGCGCTGTCAGCCCGATCGTTCTTTTTCGCCATCGCTATTCCTCCATTTGGCGGCCAAGGAATGACGCGCCTGCCTGGATCAGCTTGATCTCCGTTTCGGTAGCCGGCGCCGGGCTGTCCCCTGCCAGGAACATCAGGCTTCCGCAGACATCGCCCGCAGCAACAATCGGCGCCTGGGCAAGCGCATAGCGGTCGACTCCCTCGACCGGCTGCATCTTCTTACCGTCGGCTGTGACAGCGAAGCTGCGCCGCTGCTCCATCATCTCCTCCAGGGCAGGCGATACGCGGCGTTCGATCAGCTCCTTCTTTGGGACGCCCGCGACGCTGATCACATGGTCGCGGTCACATACGATCACAGGATAACCGGCCGTCTTGCTGAGTACCTCGGCATACTGTCCGGCAAAGGCGGACAGTTCCCCGATCGGACTGTATTTTTTAAAAATTACCTGTCCATCGTTATCAGTATATATTTCCAGTGGGTCGCCTTCCCGGATGCGCATCGTCCGACGAATTTCCTTCGGGATAACTACGCGCCCAAGATCATCGATCCGTCTCACAATTCCTGTGGCTTTCACTTCTTATTACCTCCAAAAGCATGTTTAGGTTTCCTTGAACAATCGGAATATTCCTTTGTTCAAACAAATCCTGATCGATATCAGATAAAAAGATTGGGATGATGTATTTGATACTTTTGACAGTAGATAGTATCCGCAAAATTTCCTTTGCTATGCTGTGTTTTCCATTGATTATAATGGAAATTTTTTTGGATACTGTCAGAGCCTGCCGGTGGATTTTTTATCCGGAGGTTATGGAAAGCTCACATAGCTGAAAAGGGACGCCAATCCATTGGATTGGCGTCCCTTTGTCATCGCTATTATTTTGCAGCCTTCACCGCTTTGCAGCGGACCAAAATCAGTCAACGTACATGTGCATAGGCCAAGCCAGATACTCAAGCTCATCCAGCTTTTCAGCAGTGATATAACCGGCCGGCGCATTTAGAATTGTAGGAATGCGGTTGACAACCGACGCGCAGGTGTGCGCGGGAGTATCCGGCTTTTTCAGTGTGAACACTGTATCCGGCTCGCCTTTGATCGTCCAGTCGCACATATCGCCGTCGTCCGGTCCATAAACCTTGCCGATGCACTGCGTCTCGATCACAACGCCCTGGAACGTCTCAGTCGTCACAACGGCGCTCATGCCGATGCAGTTGCCCTTTGGAATTGTCTCGCCCGTCGTCTCGCACCACAAATCCTGATCATAGAAATACGGCACACACTTTTGACTGTTCGATTTGATGGTCAAGCCCAGCTTGTTGCACAGCGCCTCGTTGGAATTCCAGACATATGCGGGCTCCAGTGTGGTCGGATGCGCAATCTGCTCCTCAAACTGCTCCGGCGTCAATCCAACGCCGTGCGCCTTGGCCAGGGCGAGTCCATAATCCTCAACGTTGTAGCTGACCGCGCCCTCAATGCGATCAATGCGATGAACAGCGCCAGCGACAGTTCCGATCCAGTTGACCCAGAAAATGTCCTGCATACCGGTGCCGGCGATTGTGCAGCCATTTTCCTTGGCCATCTTGTCAAGACGGTTGGTGATAGCGGCCGAGGTCGTCCATGGATAAATAGCTTCCTCACAGGTGGTAATAACGTTGATGCCGCGGGACAGGCATTTTTCAAAATGCTGCACCATATCAGGCATAAAGCTGAACAGTGTCACGACCGCAATATCGGCGTCGCATTCGTCCAGCACAGCGTCGGCGTCATTTCGAATGGGAACATTGAGCTTAACACCCAGCCCGGCGTAATCGCCAACATCCATTCCGACAATAGCCGGATTGACGTCGATGGCGCCAACAATCTCCGCGCCCTTCTCATAGAGATACCGCAGCGTATATTTTGACATCTTTCCGCAGCCATATTGCACCACGCGGATTTTTTCACGATTGATCATTGTAAAATCCCTCACTTTCTGAATATTCAAGCGATGTTGATTGTGAATTCAGTGTAACTGTTGTAGCAGGTATAAGGTCAATCCGCAAATCTGCCATTTTTTTCACAATCTTTTTGTGCAAAACTCTATGGGCACCTGAAGCCGGAGAAACATCTTGCGTTCATCCGGCAGAGAAATGGGCATGTCCGTAATCACTTCGCACAGGTAGTCCCCGCTTATTATATAATGCTGCGCTTCAATATATTCCAGCAAGCGGTGCGCATAATCCTTTTCTTTATAGAAATCATCACAATATATACAGGCATAGCTGGCTGCAGGAAAAATCGTAATCAGCTCGGAAGAAACAAATTCCGGATTGACAAATACAAATACCTCTGTGGAATAAAACAAGCGTTTATCCAGATATGTCCGGCGCAGCACAGTGCCGGCGTTGCAAAAATAAATCTGAGGCAAATCGTCCTCCAATAGACCCTTTTTCAACTGGCGCAGAAGGGATTCATAGGTGTCAAGGTCGTGCTCGTAAAAATTGACGCCGGTATCCAGTACATAGGCCTGGCGCGCCGGCATGTATTCCAACTGAAGAACGCCATCCGGCGGAGCCGAACGGTAAAAAGCCAGGCTTTCCAGGGTGCGGCGCACAGCACTTCTGCGGCATTGGAGCGCGCGCATTTCCTCCATAAGCTGCCGGTCCCTGTCGCGCAACGCCCGTTCAACGCCTTCAATATCACGTGTTTTTAACTGCTGTCTAATTTCCTTGAGGCTGATGCCAAGCGATTTCATGTACTGAATGACATCCAACTCCACACTCTGTTTGATATCATAATAACGGTAGCCATTTTCTTTTCGTACACAAGGGCACAGCAGCCCCTCCCGGTCATACAGGCGCAGGGTCTGTTCCGACACATGATTTAAGCGCGCCATTTCCCCCACTGTCAGCAGATGCATGAAATCACCCTCCTTGTCATGTTATAGCAGGTGTAAGGTTTTTCATAATTTCATCATAACACAAACCCGGTTGATTTGTCAGGCATAACAGGCCATTTTTTACAGATTGTCTGGAATGGCTGGAAGCCCTCAAAATTGCATCCCCTAGGAGTGATTGAGAAGTATAAAACTTCATGTGCTTCCGACGCACCACAATCATAAGCAAAATAGGCGACGCTCGAAGTTTTGCGCATGTGGAGCGGGACCGCCACGCGCTTTAATTCCAGAGCGTGCCGCCAAAGGCGGCACATGGCCATTTTGTTATGCATTTGCATAGCAAAAAAAGACACGGCAGTCAGAATGAATGCCGTGTCCAAATATAGTAAAGGGATATGAAAGGCCTGTAGAGCGACCTTGCAACCGTTTGCGGGCGGGCACGGCCGATACGAATGAAACACCATGAAAAAACGGTGATATGATATCGGCACACCGACGCTTGTCATTAAAAAGAAAATCCGCTATAATAAAAAAATAACGCCCGCTGAAAAGCGCATAGATATAAAACGGTGGGGGACAGAAACCGGCCGGCGGGATGCAGGCCGATCTCTGTATGAAATCAAAGGGGATCCATGATTGATCTAAGGGATCTATAGACCACAGGTACAATCCCCCTTAACCGTCCTTTCGCTAATATATATCAATTATTCATATTTTATCGTATTAGATAACAATTGTCAAGATAATTGTTGTTATATATCGAAATTTGTTCTAAAAATCGTAAACTCACACGATCCAAAACGGGTGACCGATATGCTTGAGAGAATCAAAGCGCTTTGTAAGCATTCATGTATCACGATAACCGAGCTGGAGCGCAAAGCCGGACTTGGTCGAAGCACCATCCGCTTTTGGGACAATCATCCGCCAGCGGTCGATAAGGTGGCCAAGGTTGCTCGTTATTTTGATGTTTCTGTTGATTATCTGATTGGGAACACGGATAATCCGCAGTCACACAAGAATGCCGGAGACGCAATGTATGATTTTATCCGTTCCCTGGAGCTGCTCTCCCGCGCAACCTCCGAGGTCCAGGAGCACTTGGATCATCTTCTCAACTATTCCATTGATGAAAAAGATTAGTTTTATTTTATCGCATTATATACCGAATGTCAACAAAATTTGCGTCTTTTATTTGAATTTGAAGGTGAATATTTGCGTATGATTGACCGTATCGCCGCCCTTTGTCAGCAGAAAAATATCAGTATCACAAGGCTGGAACGCGAAGTCAACCTTGGCAGAAGCACCATACGATATTGGGACAACCATCCGCCCGCAGTCGATAAGGTCGCCAAGGTTGCCCGGTATTTCGGCGTATCCGTTGATTATCTGATCGGCAATACCGACGATCCGTATTCTCATCAATCAGAACGGTCAAAAATCGCCGAGGCCCTGAAGGAAGTTCAGGCCTATATCGGACAAAAGCTTGCGACGCTCAATCAGCAGGATCTGGAATAAAATTGGAATGCTCCGCCGGGACGGTTGTCCCAGCGGAGCATTCCGCTTAACTTTTTCAGGGGCTGTCTGAAAGCAGCAAAGCCGCCCCGGCTTTCGCAGGCTGTTCCCAGCCCTCCATGCGCCGCATAGCCTCCAGCCGGGCCACGCCGACACGGACAGCGCCTGCACACAGCAGCGATGAGATTTCATCAAAGCTTTTAACCGGTCCGCTTGCTTTCACGGCGGCCTGTTCGCCGATCAGCTCCATAGCCACACGCACATCGCCCGGATCGGTACAGCGGCGCAGTGCAATCCCGGCCGCACCACAGCGCCGCACCGCTGTCATCACCTGCTCAAGCTCCGCTGCCGACAGCGTCTTGAAATCGATCAGTATGGACAGGATGCGTCCGCCGGACTGGGCCAGACGCGCCAGCTCCTCCAGCGCGGCCCGCTCTGAGGCCAGCGCGCCCGACTTGACCGCCGCCAGATCGAGCGCGACCTCCAACTCATCCGCTCCGGCCTCTATGCAGTCCTTTACGAGCGCCGTGCGCGCCCGCGGCGTCAGCGCGCCCCACGGATGCCCCACCGCCGCGGTCAAAACGGTCGGGCTGCCGCTCAACAGCCGCCGTCCAAGCGGCAAAAAATACGGCGGGAGCGTCACCGCCGCCGCACCGAGCATGCGTGCCTGACGGCACGCATGCTCTATTTGTCCCTGTGTGCAAAGCGCAGACAGAAGCTCGAGCGAAACGGCTCCCGGCACGGTGGACGACTCCGGCCATCGCTGCGCCCGGCCGCCGCCAGGTCCTTTGCCGCGGGCGGCGCGCAGCATCTGCTGCTCCACCACGCTTACAATCTCATGCCGTTCCATGGCCGTGCCCTCCCTTTCTGCCAAAGCAACGCACACAGCTTTTGACGTTTTAAAATTTAAAAATAGCTTTTTATTTCACCGTCAAGACAAATGCTGTCCAAAATGCCGCAGATTGTCATATCCGCGATCACATGTTTTCCCAGAAAGATGGCCGATGCGCCGCCGTCTGTGCTTACGAGTACCACGTCGCCCACGCCTGCCTGCGCTGCGTCAAAGACAACGGCGTTTTCCCCTGTCCGGCGTCCCGCGCCGTCCAGAAAATCGACAATCATCAGCTTTTGTCCCGCATGGCTTGGGTCCTTGACCGTGGACACAATATTGCCTACAACCTGCGCGACCCGCACAGAATCACTCCTTCAAGGCGGGAAGGATCGCCTCGACCTCGTCGGCCGGCGACGGAATCACATGCACGCCATACACCTCGCCGACGCGCTTGGCGGCGGCAGCGCCCGCCTCCACAGCGGCCTTCACCGCGCCCACATCGCCGCGGACCATCACCGTGACAAGCCCGGAACCGATCTGCTCCTTGCCCACAAGCGTGACGTTTGCTGCTTTGACCATCGCGTCGGCCGCTTCGATCGCGCCAACCAGCCCACGTGTCTCAACCATACCAAGCGCTAATTTCATTTCAAACACTCCTTAATTTATATCATTTGGAATCGCGATATGACAGGTATCGATGATCCCGGCAATCGACGCGTCGGACGGCACCAGCTCGCGCCGGAATACCTGTGCCGCATGTTCGGAGCCGATCAGATAGACCAGATCGCCCTGGCCGGCCTGGCCGGTTGAATCGGCCGCCACAATCATCCTGGTGCGTCTGCCCTTTTCAATAAGCTGCACCACCAGCAGCGGGATGTTTTTCAGCCCTTCTGTTTTGACGGTTGATACCACCCGGCCGGTCACCTCGCCGATATACATACAGCCTTACTCCTTGACAGGCAGAATCGCCTCGACATCCTCGTGCGGCGAAGGGATCACATGCACGCCGTACAATTCGCCCACATTTTTCACGGCGGCCGCCCCCGCTTCAACCGCGGCTTTCACCGCGCCCACATCGCCGCGGACCATCACCGTGACAAGCCCGGAGCCGATCTGCTCCCTGCCCACGAGCGTGACGTTTGCAGCTTTCACCATCGAATCGGCCGCCTCGATCGCACCGATCAAGCCGCGTGTCTCAACCATACCGAGTGCTAATTTCATTGTCATATCCTCCTGTTGTTATAAAATCGGATGCTGTCCCTATCATTTCCGGCCCTTCATCCGTCCGGCTTTTGAACTTAATACAATGACCTGATCATATCGGGATGCGGCGCGGGGATCACAACGCTGTCATTCATCAGCCCAGCCGTCCCTTCGACGGCACGCGCAGCGTCGATCGCGGCCTGCACGGAGGCGATCTCGCCGGTGAGGGCAATGAACGATTTCCCGCCAAGCCCGCGCCCGAGGCGCACCTCCATCAGCCGCACGTCGGCGGCCTTGGCGGCCGCATCGGCTGCCAGCACGGCCGCGCAAAGCGAAAACACCTCTATCACACCCACCGACGCGACCCGGCCGATCTCCGTGCAGGCGTTGATCGCCCGGGGCACCTGGGGATGGATATTCGCGACAAACATGCTGTCCACCAGTTTTTCACCGCCGGACAGCTTGCCGGCCTCGACGCTCTCGCGCACGGCGGCCGCCTCTCCGGTGACAAGCACAATGTATTTGCCCGCGCAAACCGGTTGCGCGGTGACAAGCTCCACAGCGGCCGCCTTGAGCATGGCGTCCCCCGCCTGCACGCCGGCCGGGATGCTGGTCAACTCAATCATACCTAAAGCGTTCATACGGTCGCCTTCCTTATCTCAATATAGCTGTCCGTCACTGCGGTCACGGTGCCGGAAATGCTCGCATGCATTTTCACACCCAGTTTTCCGGGGGCGATATCGGCTATCAGCGTGTTCTTGCGTACCTTGTCCCCTACGCCGACCACCGGGACGCTTGGCGCCCCCACGCCCATGCGCAGCATGATACGCACCTGCCCGGTTGGGAGCAGCTTTTCCGACAGCGGCGCGTCCACGTCGTAGCGTTCCAGGCCCATCCGTGCGATCAGGCGTTTAACGGGCAGCTTTTTGTCGTCGATGCTGCGGTCAGCGCGGGTATAAACCTCCTTGCGCGGCTTGACGCCCTTCTGCGCAAGCATCGCCTTCATCTGCTGCATCGCCTGAGACGGCTTCAGCCCAAAATTGCAGGCGTAGTATGTACACACCCCGCAGTTGCAACAGGAAAAAACCCCGTTCGCATCGCCGAGCAGGTCGGTTCCCTGTGCGATTGTCCGCATCGCCTTGTGCGGCTGGACGTTCAGGCCAAGGGCGTTGCGCGGGCACATCTGCGTGCACATGGAGCACTGACAGCAAACCGACCGGATCAGCTGCATGTTGAGCGTCTCCTCGCGCAGCTTCCACAACGGATGATCCACCGGAAAAGCCAAAAAGCCGCCGGTCGTCTTTGTCACCGGGACATCCGGGTCGTCCACCACGCGGCCCATGCACGGGCCGCCGATAATATAGCGGCACGGCTCGGCCGTACCGCCGGCCGCCTCAAGCAGTTCCCGGCAGGAGATGCCGACCGGGACCTTGAACGTGCGCGGCGTGCGCACCGCGCCGCCAACGGTCACATACTTTTCAACCACCTTTTTGCCCGCCGCGGCGTCCGCCACATTGAGCAGGGTGCTCGCGTTGCAGACGACCGCACCAACGTCCAGCGGCAGGCCGCCGGTCGGTACGACGCGTCCCGTCACCTCGTAAACGATCTGCTGTTCGTCGCCTGCCGGATAATATTCGCGCAGCAGGTGCAGCCGGAGCTGCCCAAACGGTTCGATCGCGGCGCCCAGAGCCTTGACCGCGCCTTCATAATGTTTTTTCAGCGCGATGACGCCCTCCTTCGCGCCGGTCTGTTCCATCACCAGGCGCAGCCCCTCCACGACCTCGGCCGCGTAAAGCTCCATCACCTGCTGATCGACCCGCAAAAGCGGCTCGCACTCCGCGCCGTTGACGATGACAGTCCCGGCCTGGCAGTTGATCTTTACATGCGTCGGGAACCCCGCGCCGCCCGCGCCCAGGATTCCGGCGTTCATCACCATTTCCTTAACATCCATATATGACTACCTCAACTCTGATCTGTCACACGCCGAAATCAGCTTTCACCGCTGACAAACTTTTCAAACACGCGCTTGCCGCCGATGTCCACCGAGTCGATGATCGCGGCGATCGTCAGGTCGGTCGGCTTGTTCACAGTCAACTGCGTCTGGCGGGAGGAGCTGCCGCTGACGAGCATGACGACCTCGCCCTCGCCGGCGCCGACCGCATCGATGGCGACCATCGGCGCGCCCTTCTCCTCCCAGGTTTCAATATCGATCGGCTTGACGATCAGCAGCTTCAGCCCGGTCAGGGTTTCCGCTTTGTTTGTGCTGACCACCGTGCCCTTTACTCTTGCCAACTGCATCGGCTCACTCCTCTTAGTACCGCAGCCGCACACCCGTTTCATTCAAGGCGTCCCGGGCGGACGGCGTGATGATCGCGCCGGGGCTGCACCAAACCGTTTTGTCCACAGTCCGCGCGGCCTGGCGCACGGCTTCCTCCGTCACCAGCGTCAGCCGTTCATGCTGCTGCACGCGGTGGTAATTCACTGTCTCCACATTCATGGAGGCCAGCGTCTCAAGCGCATCGGCGACCTGCCCAAGCAGGCTGTTGCGGTGAAAGCGCGGCGGGTCAAAATCCAGCAGCAGCTCCACTTTTTTGCCCCACAGGATCGCACGGATGACCAGGAAGGCCAAATCCGTCCCATCCTCTCCCGCGGCGATCTCCCGCAGGAGGGCGACGGACGGCGCCGCCAGGGCGACCGTCTCTGCCTGCGACGTCAGCGCGAGCAGGCGCCCGCGTTCCAATTGCTCCGGCGGCAGCGCGTTTTGCATCGTGCCGGAAAAATCCGCCATAATCCAGCCGCCGTATCGCTCTGCAAGGCATCGGCCAAGCTCCTCGGGGAACGCCGCCGGGGCGGGCAACAGGACGATATGCGCGCTGCTGCGGCCCTGGCCGCCGTTCCTGCGCGCCAGCCGCCGGTCCACCTCGGCGGCGACCTGCTCAATCAGGCTGTGCATCTGTTCCCTATCCATATCCGTACCGCCTCAAGCTGAAAATCAAAGCCCCTGCCGGCGGACCGCCTCCACTACAAGGCCCTCGCAATATGTCTTTGCGATGATGCGGGCTACCTCGCCCTCAACAGCGTCAACCGGATTTGAAGGTGTGCAGGTATCCTCCATCGCATGGCGGGCCAGCAGCGGGATATCGTCCATGGAAAATCCATAACGGTGCAGCGGACGGATACCGATGTCCTCGCTCAGATCGCGGACGCAGTCGGCCGCCGTTTGGGCCGCCTCCTGAGCGGGCAGGCCGCGGATATCCGCCCCCAGCGCGGCTGCGATATCGCCCATGCGTTCCAAACAGGCCGGGATGTTATATTCCATCACACGGGGCAGGATCTGCGCGCAGGCAGCGCCATGCGGGATATGGTACTGCGCGCCGAGCTGATGGGCGATGCTGTGCCCTAGCCCCAGGCCCGCGTTTGAAAAGGCGAGTCCCGCCATATATTCCGCCCAGCACATATCGGTGCGGGCCTGCATGTCGCAGCCATCGGCCACAGCCCTGCGCAGCGACCTGCCCACCAGGCGGATGGCTTCAATCGCCAGCGCGTCCGTGTAGGGCGTGGCCTCGCGGCAGGTATACGCCTCCACGGCATGAGTCAGCGCGTCCATGCCGGTCGCGGCTGTAAGGGAAGGCGGCATCCCCACCATCAGGGTCGGATCGTTAATGGCCAGATACGCCAGGCAGTTCGGGTCCATCATGACCATTTTGACGTTTTTCACCTCGTCGGTGATCACATATGCGCATGTCACCTCGCTGCCGGTGCCTGCGGTTGTGTTGACCGCCACGATGGGCACGCCCGGCCGCGCCGACTTGCGCACGCCGCAGTAATCCTCAATGCGGCCGCCATTGGCGGCCAGAATGCTTACTGCCTTGGCCACGTCGATCGGCGAGCCGCCGCCGATCGCGATGATGCAGTTACAGCCCTGACGGGTATACTGTTCCATCGCCTTGTTGACAACGCCAACCGAGGGATTCGGCTGCACGCCGTCGTATGTCCAGTATCGAATTCCGGCGCGGTCAAGCACATCCGTAACCTTTTTGACGGTCCCGATTTTTACCAAACCCTGGTCGGTTACAACCAGAGCCGTCACCGTGCCTTCCAGCCTGTGCAGGAATTGCGGTATCTCCAAAATGCTGTTTTCCCCGATCAGTGTGTGGCGGGGCTGTACCAGCTCGACCACATGATTCTCCATGCTGTCACTCTCCTTTGCCTTGCCCGACCGTGCGCTTTGCAGGCGTCTGCTTCGTTTATAAGCGGATATTTTTCCACAAAATCAAACAATTTATCACATTTACAGTGTCATTATATCACGAGGAAAACGCTCTGCGCAACCGTCTCAAGGTTGTCAAACCTGTAGAAATTACATCGTATTTTTTGTCATGCGTACATCCGGTCCATGCCGATGTCCGATTTTGTCCGTTTTATTCGAAACCTCACTGCGCAATACCGGCCATTCCGAACCAATGACGCTTGAGCGGATAGTCCTCTGTCAGCTGCGCCGTCCACTGCTCATACGTCTGCTCGCGCAGCCGTTCCTCCACGGCCTGATCCCGGGCCGCTTCATCCTGGTTGAGCCCAATGTAAAACAGGATAAAATACCCCGCGTCTTTATAAGCGACGGTCCCAACATCCCCATATGCGCGGGCGGGATCCGTCAGCCATGCGCGGTTGCCTTCGTTAAGACGTGAAACAAGCATCGTCTGAAGGGTGGCGCCGTCGTCCGCATACGTTTGCTGTTCGTCAGCGGACGCATAATCCCGCGCCATCTGTGCGAAGGAAGCTTCGTCCGTCACCTTCGAGGCGGCTTCTTCGGCTTGCTCCTGGCTGGAGCCCGCGTAATAAAAGGAACGGAAGGTCGCCATATCAAACGTTTCCGGCGACGCCTCGTAAGCCGCCTGAATCTCCGACTGATCAAAGGTCAATCCCGTCCTGTACGCATTCCGATAACTCTCGGCCAGCTTCACCGTTTCCACAAATTTCTGATAGGTATCAAGGTTGCAGCCCGCGCCGACAGTCGCGGCCAGATAGCTGTCCGCGTCGGCATAGCCGTCGCTCTCCGCCATGCTTTTTATCAGGGCCGTCTCCTCCTCTACCGCGGCCTGATCCTCCGGCCGCAGCGTCCAGCCCGCCTTCCGCGCCTCCGCCGCAACAGCGTAATCACTCTGGATGGCCGCGTCGGCCTGCCCTTTGACCAGATCGCGCCAGTCGGACCCGGTCGCCTCGTCGTAGTAACTTTCGAGGCTTTCACCGCCTGTCATGGAGAATACAGAGGATATCTCCGCATACGCCTTGCTGAAATAACAACTGTATGTAGCCGCGCTTACCTTTATATCGCCGACCGTCACCGCTGTGGCCCATCTGGCGTAAAACCCGGTAGCGGCCAGCGCCATAGCGAGCACCGCAAGCAAAGCCGCCGCTGCGGCGATGCATGCCGCAGTCAATCGAATACGCCGGCGCCGCTGCGCCGTCTGCACGGCCGCTGCGCGGCCGGCGGGCGTTGCTGCCGGCACGCCGCCGGTTCGGTTTTTTCTGCTCATAAACCGCTCCCTTTACCGCTTAGTGCGCGCCATCACCTGGCGCACGATATCCACGATATCCTCCATCGCGACAGTTCCCGCGTCCGCCCCGGCCGGCGGCTGACCGCCATGGGTACACTGCCCGCCGCATTTTTTCTGTTCCATACAGGCTGGAACGCCGTCTTTTCCGACATTTTGACATACTGGGCGGCCGCCGGTACTAATCCCCAGCCGTGTACGCGTGTCGACAAGCTGATCGATCTGCTCGCAGGAAAGCTCGTTGGCCTGTCCAATGATGCTGCCTGTATACATAGTCACAAGCGCATAATATTCAAGCGACTCCATGCGGAAATACGCCTGCATCGGGTCCTTTCCCCAAGTCAGCGCACCGTGGTTGGCCAGAAGGACGCCGTTGTGCGTTTTACAGAACGGCGCGATCGAATCCGGCACCTCCTGCGTACCGGGCGCAGCATACGGCGCGACGGGCACCTCGCCGAGCTGCACCACCGCCTCCGGCAGAATAGCCCGTGAGAGCGGGATTCCCGCAATCGCAAACGAAGTGGCCACCGGCGGATGGGCATGTACCACACTTTTCACCTGCGGATTTTCGCGATAGACGCGCAGATGCATTTTCAATTCGCTGGACGGCTTTGTGCTGCCGCGCAGGATATTTCCGTCCAAATCGACCTTGACAAGAATATCCTCCGTCATATATCCCTTGGAAACGCCGGTCGGCGTCGTCCACAGCTCGTTGTCACCGACCTTGCAGCTGATATTTCCGTCGTTGGCCGCCACAAAATTTTTGTTGTACATCCTTCGGCCAACCTCCAAAATCAGCTGCTTGGCCTCATAATCGCCCATATATTCGCCCATATTTCTCATTTTGATTGAACCTCCCATGTTTTTCATGATCCGTACCGCCGTGCGGCCTGAACCCAATGAATACCTCTGTACTTATTATCCGGGGCAGCGCGCGCTTTGTCAAGAAATCGCCGCCTGCTTTGCATCCGGACGTCTGCACCACATGGAGTTCTGCCGATCCGGATAAGCTTATGTTGCACTTTGCACGAAAACGTGGTAATATGTCCGTAAAAGAGTTCTCACAGGGAAAAGGGGATTGGCAATGCTTGCGATCACACGGCGCAACGCCATCAAGGAGCAGCTTCTCGAACGAAAAAGCGTTACAATAACCGATCTGTCAAAACGCCTTCATGTGACAAAGGAAACCATCCGCAGGGATCTGCGCTTGATGGAGGAGCAGGGCGACCTGATCCGCACCCACGGCGGCGCTTACATTCTGGACGGTGTGCAAAACGACATCGACATCTCCATGCGTCAGGTCCTTAAAACCAAGGAAAAAACCCTGATTGCAGAAAAATGCAGCCAGCATATCCAATCCGGCGACTCTATTTTTCTCGACGGCTCGACCACCTGCTGGTTTGTCGCCCGGCAACTGGCCAATAAAAACCTCACGGTTTTAACCACGTCCCTGCAAATTGCGACCATCCTGGCGGCCTCCCCCACGATCAGTCTCATTCTGATCGGAGGCGCCTTTTCCCCAAAAAGCATGGCGTTCCTTGGCGACAACGCCTGCCGCGCCCTCTCAAATTACTATGTCGATAAAGCCTTTATATCCTGCCGGTCTGTCAGCATGGAAAACGGGCTGACGGATGTCTCCGAAGGCGAGGCGGCCATCCACCGGCTGATCACACAGCGCAGCAACCGCACCTATCTGGTGGTGGATCACTCCAAGGTAGGGCCGACCTCCTTTGCCTTCGCCTGCGGGCTGGATTCGATCGACGCCATGATCTGTGATAAGCCCCTGCCCCAAGAGTGGCAAGACTATCTGTCTGGAAAAAATATTGCATTTTATTGATGATTGATATTCTGTAAAAAGGGAGATGGGCTGATGGTCCATCTCCCTTTTTCATTGCGCCTGCTTATTTGATGCCCAGCTTTTCAAACGCCTTGTCAAAGGGAGCGTAAGCAATTCCCTTTTCTGTAATGATACCTGTCACCAAGCTGTGGTCCGTCACGTCAAAGGCGGGATTGTTGACCTTGACGCCCTCCGGCGCCATACGTTTGGCATACCACATCTCCGTGACCTCCTCGGCCGGACGCTCCTCAATCACGATCTCATCGCCGCTTTTCAGCGACATGTCGATCGTGGAGGACGGCGCGCAGACGTAAAACGGAATGCCATAGTGCTTGGCGAGAATCGCCACGCCGCTCGTGCCGATCTTGTTGGCAAAGTCGCCGTTCGAAGCGACGCGGTCGCAGCCGACAAACACAATATTGATCTTGCCGCGCTTCATGGTGATCGAAGCCATGTTGTCGCAGATCAGCGTGGTGTCCACGCCTGCCGTCTGCATCTCAAAGGCGCTCAGGCGCGCGCCCTGGAGCAGCGGGCGCGTCTCGTCGCAAAACACATGCAGATCGTCCCAACCATGCTCAAGCGCGATATAAACCGGCGCCAGAGCGGTACCGTACTTGGCTGTGGCAAGCGTGCCTGCGTTGCAGTGGGTCAGAATACCGTCGCCGTGGTGCAGCAGTTCAAAGCCCAAATTCCCGATGCTGCGGCTGATGGCAATATCCTCCTCGCGGATAGCGTCCGCCTCCTGGCAGAGACGCTCCTTCATCTGCGCGACCGTCAGCTTATCGCGGTTCTCCTCGAGCACCTTCTCCATCCGGTTGAGCGCCCAGGAGAGGTTGACGGCCGTCGGGCGTGAGGAATCGAGATAAGCTTTCTTCTCCTTGAAATTCTTCACAAAAGCGTCCATATCGTCCGTCTCAAGCTGTGAAGCGACGATATAGATCCCGTAGCCGGCGGCCACGCCGATGGCCGGCGCGCCGCGCACACGCAGCGCATAGATGGCCTCCCAAATGTCCTCCGCCTTGGAGAGCGTCAGATATTTGATCTCCCCTGGCAGAAGGGTCTGGTCGAGGATGATCATTTCCTTTTTATTGTCCGCCAATACGACGGTATCAAGACTTAACGCATTCATTTATGTATATCCTCCTTCTGACGGCCGGCTCACAGGCAGGCGGCGGCGTCCTTCAAAACCTTCAGGAAATCGGCGCCGCTGTGCAGCGCAGCGCGCTCTTTGATATATCGTTTGGCGGCCAGGATGCAGATGCGCTCGGCGCGCGTGCGCTTCGCCTCGTCGGCAATGGTGGTCAAATCCTTGACGTTCGCCATGCCGACCGTGCGGCGGATCAATTCAAGGCCTGTAACAGCGGCGGTGTCGGACAGGATCGTGCCAAGATAATAATCCATATAGCCGGGCGTTTTGGCCATGCGGTCGGTGACATGCTCCGTATAGTATGCCTTCATTTTCGCCATTGTCAGATCAACCACATCGACGATCACCTGCTCGGCCCATCCGCAGAATTTGCCGCGCTCTGCCGGTTCGGCAATTTCCGCGTCGCCGTTGCACCATGCAAAGATGATATTTGCGACAACGTTGCCGATATCATAGCCCATGGGGCCATAGAAGCAGAACTCCGGATCGAACACCATGGTGGTGTCGTCGTTGATGAAAATGGAGCCGGTGTGCAGGTCGCCGTGAATCAACGACTGCGCGTTGCACATGAAGTCCATTTTCAGCTTGGCGACCTCCAAATGGAGCGCCGCGTCGTCATAAAGCTCCTTTTTAACAAAGTCGGCGTTGGGCGGATAGACGTTGTTGCGGTTTGCGCAGTTGTTATACGGCTCGGTATAGACAAGGTCCTCCGTAATTTCGCACAGCTCGGGGTTGATGTATTTCTTTTGAAGCTCCTTTTTCTCCTTGTGATCCAGCACGATGTCGGTCGTCCCCATCAGCGTATTGGCCATAAAAGTGGTGATCTGCTCGGCGAACTTCGGATAGATCTTGTGCTGGAGCATACTCGTGCGCATGATCGCATGATCGCTCAAATCCTGCATTCCGCAGGCGCACATCACCGTGTCATAAAAATAAATCTCTGGCACATAACCGGGCGCCAGTTTGCCCTGAAGCAGCAGAATTTCGGATTCAATGCGGTTTCGGTCGGTAGAAATGTGCATGTCGGCCGATATGCGCAGCGCCTCGCCGGCCTGCTTGATTATGGCAGAATGGCCCTTGCCATCCCAGACGCGGAACACATAGTTCAGGTTGCCGTCGCCGATCTCCTTGCACTGCATGGAGTTTTCGTCCCAGTCGAACCGCGTCACCTTTTCAAGGGCGTACTCCTTGGCGTCGTTTAGGTTCATCAGAAAATAGCTGTCATACTTTTTCATTCCGCAAAACCTCCTGTGTCGTCGATTACGATTCCATACAAATGATCTGCTGATTTCCAGTAGGAGCAATTATGTTATTTTTTGTTTTTATTTTTGTTTAATTTGATTTTATCTCTATTTTAAATATTTGTCAATTGAAAACGGTCAAAAAACAACATTTTCAATATAACACATTTTAATATCAATAAAGAAAGAACGAGCCGCCGCCGAACAAAGCCGTGCGGCGGCCCCTTCCTGATTGCAAGAGAAAAAGCGAGGTTCAATCCTCTTTCTTGGTTGCGTAAGCGGCAATCAACGCCAGAGCCAAGACCGCGCCCTTGACAGCCGGCAGCACATAGTACGAAACGCCAACCTGGGTAAGCCCGTTTTCCAGCGTGCAGATCAGCGCGGCGCCAATCATAGTACCGATCGCGTTGGGCTTTTCTGCGCCCCCCACAGAGCGCCCGACGAATACAGCGGCCAGCGACGGCATCAGATAGTTGTCGCAGCCGGTGATCTGCGCGGCGGAGTTGCGCGAGCAGACGACCATCGCGCCGATGGCGATAAACACCGCGGTCACCATTCCGGCGATGAAGCGGTATTTCTTAACGTTGATACCTGAGAGCTTCGCGGCCGTCTTGTTGCCGCCCATCGCGTAGAGATAACGGCCGTGCTTGGTGTAGTTGAGGAAAATAAACGCAAAAAGCACGCATGCCAGCATGATCAGGATGCACCAGGGAGCGCGTCCGATGTTCAAAAAGCCTTCGGTCCAGCCTTTGCGGATGGGTTCCGCTTTCCATGGCGTCGGCATACCGGAGGAAACCGCGCCGCCGCCCGTCCACCAGAGTCCAAGGCCCTGGTGCACGAACATCAGGGAGCAGGTCGCCAGCATATCGGGGATTTTGCAGACCAGGATTAAAAACATGGTCAGCAGATACATAACCATTGTAAACACAATCGTCGCCAGGATACTGGCCCACAACGGCAGGCCGAACCACAGAAACGTACTCGCGAACACATAGGCAGAGAAGGACGCCAGGGTGCAGGCGGACATATCAAATCCGTCCGGCGCCATGGTCACGGTTGCGGCGATGGCAAAAATAGTGGTAATGGCCATGGCCCTTAAAATATTAATCGCATTGGCTGCGGAGAAAAACGCGCCGCCCTGGATGACTGTGAAAATAACGATAGAAACCACAAGCGCGATAACGGCGGCCCAGTCCATCAGAAAACGGCCGGCGCTTTTCTTTTTGAGCAATTGATTCATATGTATTTCCCCCTGAATGAGTGGATTTATGCCGCAGCCCAATCAACTGGCCACGAAAGCTTCCGTTCCGCCGACCGCGTAGTGCATGATCTCATCCTCACACGTTTCGGCTGTCTTAAGCTCCGCCATGATCCTGCCGTCAAACATGACATAGGTCCGGTCGGTAATGGAAAGAATCTCGGAGTTTTCACACGATGCATAGAGCACACAGTTGCCCTGCTTGGCAATCTCATTGATCAACTTAAAGATTTCAGCCTTCGCGCCGACGTCGACGCCTTTGGTCGGCTCGTCAAAGATATAAATATCGCAGTCGGCCGCAAGCCATTTCCCGACGACCACCTTCTGCTGATTGCCGCCGGACAGGTTGCGCACCATCTGGAAAATGGACGGCGTCTTGATGCCGAGCGACTCGACAAACTGCTTGGCGTTGGCCGCCGTTTTGTTCCTGTTGATAAACGACAGCCGGCAAAACTTGCTCAGGCACGCGGCCGACAGGTTGAAATCGACCGTCTCGTTGACAAGCACGCCCTCCTTGCGGCGCTCCTCAGGCACCAGCGCCATACGATTGCGCACCGCGTCGGACGGGTTCTTGATCTTGAGCTGCCTGCCGCCCATGGTAATCGTGCCGGCGGATTTTTTCATTGCGCCGAACAGCGTCTTGCAAAGCTCGCTCTTGCCCGCGCCGACCAGACCGGCGACGCCGACAATCTCGCCGCGGCGGACATACAGCGACACATCGTTGACCTTGCCCTCCGTATCGGAGAGATGATCCACCTCAAACGCCTTTTCGCCGATGTCCACAATCTCCTTGGGGAAGTTCTCCTCAAACGAGCGGCCGAGCATCTTTTCCACGATTTCCTTTGTGGTCGTTTCCGGCGTGATGGGGGAGTTGTCCACAATCTCGCCGTTGCGCATAACGGTGTACGAATCGCAGATCTGCAGCACCTCGTGCAAACGGTGGGAAATAAAGATAACCGCAAGATTTTCTGTCTCGACCAGGTGCTTGCAGAGCCGGAACAGCTCCTCTGTCTCCGTATCGCTCAAGGGCGCGGTCGGCTCGTCAAGAATCAAAAAGTTGCAGGAGCTTTGGATCGCGCGGGCGATCAGAACCATCTGCTTTTGTGCCAGTGAAAGCGTTCCGACCAGACGGCTCACATCGAGGTTGATGTTCAGGCGCTTGAGCACTTCTCTCGCCTCGCTGCGGATTTTCCCCCAGTTCATGAACTGCCCATGCCCCATGTTCATAACCATGTGGTTAAACATGACGTTTTCCGCGACGGACAGCGAGGGGATCAGCGCCATATCGACCTCCTGATAAACGATCTGGATGCCAAGCGCCTTTGCGGAGGCCGGCTTGCGCAGCTCTACCACCTCGCCGTTATACAGCACGTCTCCGGTGTAATCAGGGTTTGAACCGGCCAACACCTTCATCAGCGTCGACTTTCCGGCGCCGTTGGCGCCAAGCACCGCATGAATTTTGCCTGTTTCAATTTCAAAATCCACGTTTGACAGTGCCTTGACGCCGGGAAAAACAATGGAAACATTCCTGGTTCCAAGCGTAATTTTATCCATAGATTCCCTCTTTTCCAGTTTATGGTTTCCCCGCCGGCTGGCAGTGAAAAACCGCGTGCAGCGCCGCGCAGCGCGCGGCTTTTCACAATCAGCCGATGGGAAAAGCGTTAAGCAGGGCGTCGGGGGGAACCCCCGACGCCCGCTTCGTTACACGTAACGCTCAGAGCAGTCGTTCTTCCCAGAGATCCGCTCCTTTATTTTGGATCAGTCCCCCAGCAGGGCGGCCATCCAGTCGGTGGTGGGCATCCAGGAACGATCGCTGTAGCCTTCGCCCGCAACCGTATCCAGGTTCATCACGTTGATTCCGCCGCCGGACACCATATCCTGGGTCACGACTGTGGTCGGCAGCTCGAGCCAATCGCTGGCCGTGCCAGTCATCGGGTCGATAATCTTATCGTACTCGCCGGCCATTTCCAGGGCCAGAACGCGCATACCGAATTCGCCGTTATAGTACCAGTTGGTGGTGGCGCAGGCCTTCCACGGGGAATTAGCCGCGGCCATCTTGTCGATATCGGCGTTGCTGATGTCAACGCTGACCATTGGGATGTCGAAGTTGCCCTGGGTCAGAGCGGTATACACGCCGCTGGCGTACAGGTCATAGCAACACCAGATCGCATCGATGTCGCCCGGCTGGTATTTGGCCAGCGTGGCGGTCGTAACGTCGGTCATGGAAGCCTCGGCGTTGTTGAAATCGGACGGGCCGATTGTCTCAACCGTCTGGATAAGTCCTTCCTGCTCGTACTTCTCATAGCCGACCTGGCGGCGGTCAAACGGCGAATTGAAGTTCGGGCCAACCCAAACCTTCAGAACCTTGACAGGCTCGCCGGCTGCGACCTTATCAGGATACAGGGTATTGCAGATGTAGTCGAGCAGCAGCTCGGCAAACTGGGCATCCTGCTGGAAGAACTGGGTCACGCCCTCGATCTTCTGGGTTTCGCCGTTGCTGTCCTTAAACGGGGTGTCGAAGGTTGCGATCTTCAGATCGGGATACTGTTTGAGCAGATCGGTCAGAAATGTGTAAGCGTAGTTCTGACCGCCGTGGCTGAGCAGCAGGCCGTCATAGCCGCCGGAAGCGCACTGGGAAACAGTATCCTGCCAAGTGGTATCCGAACCGTTGCAGAAGAACGCCTGATACTCCATGCCGAGACCCACCGCGGTTTTCTCCGCGTACTCGGACCACATCTGGAAAATGTCGGAAGGCGCCATCTGCATGATATAGGCAACCTTCTTGCCGGCCACAGGCGAGGCGCTTGTGTCGCCGGAGGGCGCGCTGGCGGCCGGCGCGCTGGCCGCAGGTGTGCTGGCATCGCCAGCCGGGGCGGTGTCTGCCGCCGGGGTGCTTGCAGTGCTGGCCGTGTTGTTGGAGCCGCCGCATCCGGCAACTGTCAAAAGCATTGCAAGAGCCATCATCAAAGCAATAATCTTTTTCATTGTATCCTCCTATTAATCTTTCTCCTGGGGGGCCGCTTACTGCTCCCCTGTGTTATCTCCAATTTAACACAGCCTGTTTGGTTTGTAAACGAATTTGTTGTATTTTTTTTGTTTTTTGGTTATTCCACCAAATTGCTTAAATTCTTTTTGTCAATATTAACCATCTGTTTTTAATTAGAAAGCTTGGAATTAGTAAAAAGAGATATTCTATTGCGCAATATATTTAAAAATTCTGTTTTATATGTTGATAAAACTACCTGTCCACGTGCCAAGCAAAGCCCCTGCTTTCCCATCCCCTAATTTATCCATTTTATTTTCCCAGAGTTGATTCAGTCAAAATCAAACATTTTGCAACATAAAATGAAGTGTGCGCTTTATGCCTTTTCTTGCCTACCCATGTTTTGCATCCGTCTGCCAACACCTTCTTTTCGTCATTTTATCCTATTTTTTCTGTTGTTTTTCTCTTTTTGCTTTTGTCCTTTTTCTTGACATTTTTTGAATTAAATTCTATGATAAAATACATACAAAGCATTTATTTTATCCCTGACGGCCAATCTTATCATGCCGCGCTGCTGACATGATAAAATGTATCTGAAGGCATGCCGCTGACGTCTGAAAATGGGCGTCCCCTTCCCGCGCGGGCGGGGCGGCGTATCAAACAAGGAGGAATTTCATCACATGAAAAAGATCATCAATGCTCCTGAACAGTACACCGACGATATGCTCAAGGGAATCTATGCCGCGCATAGCGACGCGGTCAAATATGCGGACGGCGATCTGCGCTGTTACTGCACGGCAAAAAAGAAAGACGGCAAGGTCGCCATCATCACCGGCGGCGGCACCGGCCATTTGCCGCTGTTTCTCGGTTATGTCGGCGAAAATCTGCTCGACGGCTGCGGCGTCGGCGGCGTGTTCCAGTCGCCTTCTGCCGAACAGATCTTCAACGTGTCAAAAGAGGTAGAAGCAGGAGCCGGCATCCTCTATTTATACGGCAACTACACCGGCGACATCATGAATTTTGACATGGCTGCGGAAATGTGTGAAATGGAGGATATCGAAACGCGTTCCATTGTGGGCGCCGACGATGTCAACTCCAACGCCAATCCCGACACGCGGCGCGGTGTGGCAGGTATCTTCTTTATGTATAAATGCGCCGGCGCCAAGGCCGCCCAGATGGGCACGCTCGACGAGGTGCTCGCCGCAGCGCAGAAGGCCAAGGACAACACCCGCACCGTCGGCTTCGCGCTCACCCCCTGCATCATTCCGGAGGTGGGGCATCCCAATTTCACGCTCGGTGAAAACGAAATGGCCATGGGCATGGGCATCCACGGCGAGCCTGGCGTCTGGAACGGACCGCTCAAGACAGCCGACGAAATCGCCGCCGAGTCGCTCGACACGCTGCTTGGGGATATGCCGCTGTCCGCCGGCGAGGAGGTCTGTCTGCTGATCAACGGCCTGGGCGCCACCTCTGTCGAGGAGCTTTATATCCTCAGCGGCAGCGTCACCCGCATCCTGAAGGAAAAGGGCGTCTCCATCTACCGCACCTTTGTCGGCGAGTACGCCACCTCCATGGAGATGGCCGGCGCCTCCATTTCGATCTGCCGTATGGCCGATCAAGAGATGAAGGAGCAGATTGACATGCCGGTGAATACGCCGTTCTACTGTCAGAAATGAGGAGGCTTTAAAATGACTGTGATCACCTGTGAGCAGCTTCCCGAGCTGTTCGCCGCGGTCGGCGGCCTGTTCACGGAAAAACGCGACGAGCTGTGTGAAATGGACGCTCAGATGGGCGACGGCGACTTGGGGCTGACTATGAGTAAGGGTTACGGTGCCCTGCCGCAGCTTTTGCGCGACAATATGGAGCCTGGTGACATCGGCAAAACGCTGATGAAGGGCGGCATGAAAATGTCCTCCGTCGTCCCCTCCACCATGGGCACGCTGATGTCCTCCGGCATCATGGCCGGCGGTAAGGCGCTCAAGGGCAAGCCGGAGCTTGACGCTGCCGGCCTGGCGGCCTATATTGCCGCCTTCGCAGACGGCATTCAGCAGCGCGGCAAATGCCAGCGCGGCAACCGTACCATTCTCGACGCGCTCGCCGCCGCTGCGGACAAGGCGTCCGCCCTTGTGTCCGCACATCCTGAATCTTCCTTGCAGGATGTGATCAACGCCGCTGTCGAGGGCGCCGGCGAGGGTGTGGAGGCTACCAAGTCCATGACGCCTGTATTCGGCAAAGCGGCTGTTTTCGCTGCAAAGGCGATTGGTACGCCCGATCAAGGCGCTGTGGCGGGCCGGTATATGCTCATCGGAATGCAAAACTATATTTGCCAGTAGCCTGCGCATCCCCTTTTACCTTAAATGAATTGAAAAAATGGCCGCTGTGGGGCTTTCCGCAGCGGCCGCTTTTTGTGCAGCGAAAAGTGCTACAGCCTGCTGCCGCGGTAAGCTTAATCAATGCAAAAGGTTATATGGATAAAAATTTTGAGTACATGCAGGAAAACATCACAGAGCGCACACTTTATATGTGGGTTTTTATCCCCCCGGGTCCTGCCCGCCGAAAGGGCGGCGGCCATTCTTTTTTAAGGCGCGGCTTTGTCAACCGCTCCGGAATGTGTTATGATGGTAAACAGCGGCCGGTGCGGCCGGCTGACTGGAGGGCTTTTTTGATGGGTACAAAAGAATACCGAATGAAAAAAATGGAATACTATGGCCGCCCGATGGGTGCGTTAAACCTATATATGTATCTGCTGCTGCCTGCATTCGTTCTGTACAGCGCGGTTATGTTCGTTTGGCGTGCGACAGTTACAAGCGCACAGTTCGCCTCGCCGGCGGAATTTTTGACCAATCTGATCCTGTTGATCCTTGCGACCGCGGCGCTTGTTTCTGTTTACGGAGCGGATCGGTACGCCTTTTTCAGCAACGTCTTATTCCTGCCGGTTCTGGCCGTGTGGCGGGTCTTGTCCACCTTTTCACCGTCTCTGTTTGAACCGGCCGCCGGGGCGGCTGCGGGCGCGCCATCCTCTGCCCAGACGGCCATCGACAGCGTCATCCAGAATATTTCAATGATTACACAGGGCGTTCAGACATTCGCGGCCGGTCTGCCGGAGGGCTTGCAGGCGGCGGCTTCCCGGGCGCTTGAAATCCTTTCCAGCGCCTCGATGGGGAGCGGTATGGGGATGATGGGCGGCAGCATGGGCGATATAGGCATAGGTATGATGGATGCGGGTATGATGGGCATGGACGCGGGCATGATGGGCGTGGACGGCATGGCTGGCGAAGGTGCGGCTGCCGGCGGTTCCCTGGTTGCAAAGCTCGTTGGTTTGTTCGTCAAAACCGGCGACGACATCACGCTCTTTGTCAGTACGATTGAATGCGGATTGTTTGTTCTTTTGTGTCTGTTTTTCTTTTTCTTTTTTATCAAGCACGCCAAATTTTTTCTCACGCCCCTTGATCGGTTCCGCGCCAGAGATGAATTGGCTTAATTCCCAGGCTGTTCTACTTTTTCGCCAATACCCGGGCCGCACGGCGCGGGTATTTTTATATATTTTTACAATCACTCCATTTTTCAATTGAAATTCATAAAAAATATTATAGTTAATTTAAATATTTTTTAATTAAATTATAATTTAAATTTATTTATATATTCCAAACAGGCGGAAGGCACATAAATTTTTACCATGTTTTATTTTTATCCGGCGATGCGTTATTCTAATTTCAGACATTCCAGGGCCTGATTGAAAACAAAGTAATTGCCGGATTGTTCGCAGACAGGTATGAGAATACAATGCAAAAATCAGGAATCCTTTCGGATTCCGAGGCTTTTTAACGCGGCATTCGCCGCTATTTGCAGAAAAAACGGTAATTTCGATCTTTCAGATAGCCCTTAAAAAAGGAGCGATTGCATGCGTGTTCCAAAGGTCGCCGCAATCAATGATCTGTCCGGCCTTGGCAGGTGTTCTCTGACAGCTGCGATTCCCATTCTGTCGGCGATGGGGGTTCAGGCTTGTCCGCTGCCGACAGCGGTTCTCAGCAATCAAACCGGTTTTGAGAGCTTCGCCTCGATTGACCTTTCAAAGCAGATTTCCCGCTTTTCCCATGAATGGCGTAAACGCGGCGTGATCTTCGATGGAATCTACACAGGCTTTCTCAATGGTCCCGTGCAGGCCGGACAAATTGCAGATTGGATCGATCAATTTCGCACTCCGCAGACGCATGTGCTCGTCGATCCCGTACTCGGCGATCGCGGGCATATCTATCCTGTATTTGATCACGCCATGGTCACGGCGACGCGCGCACTGATCGCAAAGGCGGATATCATCACCCCCAACCTGACGGAAGCATGTATCCTGGCCGGTGTCGGCTATGAAGAAGCAATGCGTTCCGACGGACTGGAGGCCGTTCGTTTAGCGGCCTGCGCGCTGCGGGAACAGGGACCGTCCACCGTTGTTATCACAGGCATCCCGCGCGGCGAACAGATTGTCAACGCTGTATTTTCCCCGCAAGGCGAGCATTTGATCGCGACGCGGCGCCTGGGCGACGGCTTTTCCGGGACCGGCGATATTCTGGCGTCTGTGCTGTGCGGCGGCCTGGCCCGCAAAATGAAGCCGCAAGCCGCGCTGGATTTGGCTGCTGCCTTGCTCCAAAAGGCAATTGCCCATACGTTTGCCGAAGGTACCGATCCAAATGACGGCGTTGCGTTTGAACCATATCTGTATTTATTAACTGACAGGGAGGCTTATCAATGAATCGTCATACAACCAGCGTCACACCCTCAGGGCGGCTGTTGACCTCAGCCGCGATGTTCGCGGCCATGATTACATTAACCACAGCATATCTGTTTCACATCCCGATTGGTGCGAATGGCGGTTATATCCATTTTGGCGACGCTTTCATCTATCTGGCCGCGAGCCTGCTGCCGATGCCGTATGCCTGTGCAGCCGCTGCGATCGGCGGGGGCTTGGCCGATTTTTTATCCGGCGTGCCAATCTGGGTGATCCCCACAATGATCATCAAGCCGTTGACGGCTGTCTGGTTCACTTCGCACAGTGAACGGCTGCTTTGCCGGCGGAATGTCTGCGCGCTGATTTTGGCAGGTCTTGTTTCCAATGCGGGCTATTACATTGCGGAGGCCCTGTTTTCCGGCAACTGGCTCGCTCCTCTGGCGCTCCAGTGGGGCGGCGTCGTGCAGTCCGCAGGCAGTGCCGTGCTGTTCCTGCTGGCCGCCGCCGCAGCCGACCGCCTGGGATTGAAAAAACAGCTTTTTCGAACACAAGCTTAAAGCTTGTTTGAAAATATAGCAATGCCGAAATTTTCGTAAACAGCAGGAGAATGCTGAAATCCTTAAAGATGAAAATTTTGATTGTCCAAACAGCCTATGAGTTCTGACAAAATCGTTGTTTTGCAGCTTTATCTTGCACATCTGTCCACTTTGCGGGCAGGCGTATTCTCATCAAAAGCAATGGAGGAAAACGCAGCATGGAGGATATTCTTTATACATACGGCAAAAATTTATATGTGAATCTAACGAACCGCTGCCCCTGCAACTGCACCTTTTGCATCCGTTCCCAAAAGCAGGGGCTTGGTTCCGCAGAAACGCTCTGGCTTGATCATGACCCCTCCGCCGACGAAGTGATCGCCGCATTCCAGGCTTATCGCCTTGAGGTCTTTGAGGAATTGATTTTCTGCGGCTACGGCGAGCCATTTTGCGCACTCGACAATATGCTTGCGGTCTGCCGGTATATACGTTCTGTCAGCGATATCAAAATTCGTGTCAATACCAACGGCCTTGGCGACCTGATCAACGGCCGCGAAACGCCGCCGCTGCTGATTGGACTGGTCGATACAGTATCTGTCAGCCTGAACGCACCGGACGCACAGTCGTATTTAGAGGTGACACGTCCATCTTTCGGTATACAATCGTTTGATGCTATGGTTGATTTCGCCGCACGCTGCAAAGCCGCTTCACTCAATACAGTTTTTTCAATCGTCGATGTGCTGCCAGCCGAGGAAATTGAAGCGTGCAAGCGCCTGTCGGAACAAACAAAAATTCCGCTTCGGATCCGTCATTTTTCCGGAAAAGACGCATAGCTCAAAGCAGGGGGAGAAGCCTATAAGGCTTCTCCCCCTTTCCTTTTTCCACCGTCATCCCACCAAATAAAGCCGCGCCAGCCCCAAAAGCGGAAGATGCGCCCGATAAAACAGATAAAAAACCGCATAAGCGCACAGGAACCTGCACTTGTCGCTGCCAGCCCATACAGACAACGGGGAATCGTCACTATGCGGCCGGCGCCTGTATCTGTTCCATAACAGGATCACAGCAGCCGGTCCGAAGGAGCAGGATGCGGAATATACACTGATTTTACGGAACGCTTCCTCAATTTGTCCATAAAAGCACAATTTTTCTAATCGCTCCAAAAGCGTATATTTTCAATTGGCATTTATCTGCAAATTACCTTGTATGTCAATTTGCACGTCATTTCATACGATTATTCCACTGCACATCACATCGCTGCTGTCATATCATGAATCAGGAGGGTTCTGCGCGCACCCGCATATTTCTGTGGGCTTTTCCCTGTGCGCCGCCCTTATCGCTTTGGAAAAGGAGAATTTGGCATATGGAATGCAAGCTCAATACCGAGACGGTTGTGATTGCGGTGCAGGATTGCCCCGACAACATGCCGGCTCTTGGCATGACGTATTCGCCGTGGCAGCAGTGGACCTCTGTTTATGAAGCGGATGTCGGCTTTTGCCGTGGAACAATCTTCCCTGAACTCGACAAACCTTTCTTAGAGGGGGCGTGTCCTTGTGTGTGAACGTCAGAAATTGTTACGGCAAATCCAAATACACAATTTTGCCATCACCGATGTCGTCCTCTACCTCGATGGTCATCCGACCTGCCAGCCGGCTCTCGCATATTATGAGAAACATAAACAACTGCGCGACGAGGCGGTGGCCCTTTATAACCAACGGTTTGGCCCGCTGAACATGCGTGAAAACACAAACCCGAACAGATGGACCTGGGTCGATGATCCGTGGCCCTGGGAATTGGAGGCGTAAGGCGATATGTGGTTATATGAAAAGAAACTGGAGTATCCGGTTAAGATTAAAAATCCCAACCCGGCGCTCGCAAAATTTATTATCTCCCAGGTCGGCGGTCCGGACGGAGAATTCGGCGCCGCGACCCGCTACCTTCAGCAGCGTTACAGCATGCCGTATGCGCAGGTCAAGGGGATCCTGACCGATATCGGTACAGAGGAACTGGCGCATATCGAAATGGTGTCCGCAATCATTCATCAGCTCACCCGCTGCCTCACCCCTGAGCAGATTAAACGCAGCGGCTTCGACACCTATTTTGTCGACCACGGTACCGGCGTTTACCCGCAGGCTGCGGCCGGCGTACCGTTTTCCACCTCTGTACTGCAGGTCACAGGCGACACATACGCCGATCTCTATGAGGATCTTGCAGCAGAACAGAAAGCCCGCAAAACGTATGACAATATCCTGCGCCTTGCGGATGATCCCGATGTACGTGATCCGATCAAATTCCTGCGTGAGCGTGAAATCGTACACTTCCAGCGTTTCGGCGACGCGCTGCGCATCACCCAGGAAAATACGAATGCAAAGAACTTCTATGCGTTCAACCCTAGCTTTGATAAAGCCTGCAATCCGCCCGATAAGCTGTTCTCGCCGCCGTGTACTGCGGCTGGAGAGGCTGGGGCTGTTGTCAGCGCGGCTGAATCGGCCTGTGCGCCTACAGCCTGCCGCGGCCGTACACCAGCAAACACCCGCAACCGGTGCGCCGCCCCCACCTGTGGACGTACAAACACGGCACAGGCGAACACCTGCGGACGCGCCGCCCCCGCCTGTGGCTGTGCGGCAGTAGTTGCGGATAACTGCCAGCCCGCACCTGCCTGCGGTTGTGAGGCTGCAAAGCCTGAACCTGCCTGCGGCTGTTCGGATACGGCGCCGGCCGCCGCGCCGGTTTTCCAATCGTGCGAGCCGGAGCCGATCGGCTTTAAAAGCTACGGCTGCGCCCCGATAGCTGCCCCATATGTAGTGCCCAAGCGCAGCAAACACAGCGACTGCGGCTGCGGCTGACGGTCCTGCCTGCCCAATCAAGCAAAAAGAGCCTTTGCTGCTTGCAAAGGCTCTTTTCAGTTATTAATTTATAACGCTTATTCCGCTGTATGGCCTACTGATTCAAGAAGCGCGTTGGCAAGCGTCTCCAGCTCGACCGCTTTGTCAGCATGCAGCGACGAGGCCATCGAAAGCCGCTCATTGAGAACGGTCATGTTTTTCATCTCCTCATCGATGAACTTCTGCATCAAATCGCCCGATTTGCATGCCCAGGAACCATTTTCAATCAGGGCAAAGGTCCTGTTTTGCAGGTTCAGCGCCTTCATATCGATCAGGAAGTTGTGCATAACCGGATAAATGCCCAGATTATAAGTCACAGAAGCCAGCACGATGTGGCTGTACTTAAACGCCTCGGAGATCAGTGTGGAGACATGCGTATTGGAGACATCGTAAAGGGCGACCTTGGTCAGGCCTTTGTCGCACAGCCGGGCGGCCAAAGCCTGCGCGGCGTCCTCGGTATTTCCGTACATGGAAGCATACGCGATCAGGACGCCCTGCTCCTCCGGCGCGTAACGGCTCCAGTGATCGTATTTATCGATCAGATAGGCCAGGTTGCTGCGCCAGACCGGACCGTGCAGGGGACAGACCACCTTGATCTTGTCCAGGATGCCGCCGGCTTTTTTCAAAAGCAATTGGACATGCGGCCCATACTTGCCGACAATGTTGGTAAAATAGCGGCGGGCGTCGTCGAGCCAGTCGCGGTCGAAATCAACCTCGTCGTTAAAGAGCTTTCCATCAAGCGCGCCAAACGAACCGAACGCGTCGGCGGAAAAGAGAACGCCGTTTGTCAGGTCAAACGTCACCATCGCCTCGGGCCAATGCACCATCGGCGCGGCCACGAAGGTGACGGTATGCTTGCCAAAGCACTGCGTATCGCCCTCTTTGACCTCGATCAGTTCATGATCGTCGATCCTGAAACCAAACTGCCGCATCAGCATGAACGCCTTCTCCGTGCTGATCACCTTGACTTTTGGCCAGCGCAGCAGGATTTCCTCGATGGACGCGCCGTGGTCCGGCTCCATATGATTGATCAGCAGATAATCGAGCGGGCGGCCGTCGAGCAGGTGCTCGACATTTTCAAGGAGCTGGCGGCAGGCCGACCAATCGACGGTGTCAAAAAGCACGGTGCTTTCGTCGAGCAGCAGATAGGCGTTATATGAAACACCGCGCGGGATGGGATGGATATTTTCAAACAGATGGAGCCGGTGGTCGTTTGCTCCGACCCAGTAAAGATCCTCTGTCACATTACGGACGCAATACATAATTGATTCCTCCTTATGATGGCGGCGCACAGATTCTTACGCCTCGATAAACTGCTCCTTACCTTCCGCGCATTCCGGACAGACCCAATCCTCCGGCAGCTTTTCAAAGAGCGTTCCCGGCGCCGCGTCGCTGTCCGGGTCGCCAAATTCAGGATTGTATTCGTAGCCGCATCCGCCGCAGACATACGTTTTGCCAATGGGGGCGGGCTTGGGCGGGGTCGGACGCTTCATCTTAACCATCGGGGGCGCGGGCTGCTTCTCGCCCCGGTCAAGCGCGGCAGTCAGCAGCGGCAGAATTTCTGTCAGATCGCCCACGATCCCGTAGTCGCAGTTTTTAAAGATCGGTGCATTAGCGTTTTTATTGATCGCTACAATTGTCGAAGCGTCCTTAATCCCCTTGAGGTGCTGTGTGGCGCCCGAGATACCGCAGGCTATGTAAAGGTTCCCTGTAAATTTCTGGCCGGACATTCCAACATAACGGCCAAGCGGAACATACTTGAGTGTCTCCGCGACCGGACGGGACGAACCAATTGCCGCGCCCGCCTGAGCGGCCAGCGCCTCAATCAGCTTCATGTTTTTCTTGTCGCCGATGCCCTTGCCCGCCGAAACGACACGTTCCGCCTGAGCGATGGGGGTATCGAGCGGGATGCCGACCGTGAAATCATGGCCGTCCTTTTCGAGCGCCGCTACAAGCGCCGCAACCCGTTCGGAGGCGTCGCCCTCCTTAAAGATCATCGTCTTGCGCAGACCCGTGACCGGCGCGGGCTTTTTGCGCAGCTTGCCGCCGTCGGAGGACTCCTTCGGAGGCTTCCCGAGCAGATGCGAGGCGATGACCACGCGCTGGATTTCGTTTGTACCCTCATAAATGGTTGTGATCTTCGCGTCGCGATAAGCGCGTTCGACCTCCATACCCTTGAGATAGCCGCTGCCGCCGAAAATCTGCAGCGCGTCGTTTGTAACCTCCAGCGCGATATCGGAGGCGTACATCTTGGCCATCGCCGATTCCATGCCATAGGGGACATGGTGCTCCTTCAGCTCGGCCGAGCTGTAGATGAGCATACGCGCGCAGCGCAGCTTGGTGGCCATGTCTGCGATCTTGAAGGAAAGCGCCTGCTGGAAGGCGATCGGCTTGCCGAACTGGATGCGTTCCTTGGCGTATTCGACCGCATGCTCAAACGCGCCCTGCGCGATGCCGAGCGCCTGGGCCGCGATGCCGATGCGTCCGCCGTCGAGTGTCGCCATCGCGATTTTAAAGCCTTCCCCTTCTTTGCCGAGCAGGTTTTCCTTGGGGACCTTGACATCGTTGAAGATCAGCTCCGCAGTGCTGGAGGAGCGGATGCCCATCTTGTCGTAATGATCGCCGAAGGTGAAGCCTTCCCAGCCCTTTTCCACGATGAAGGCCGAGATGCCGCGTGTGCCGATGTCGGGCGTCGTCACGGCGAAAACGACATAGATATCCGACTTGGGCGCGTTGGTAATAAAGATCTTGCTGCCGTTGAGAAGATAATAATCGCCCTTGAGCACCGCGGTCGTTTCCGTGCCGCCCGCGTCCGAACCGGCGTTCTGCTCTGTCAGGCCAAATGACCCGAGCTTTTCACCGCGCGCCAGTGGGACGAGATACTTCTGCTTCTGCTCCTCTGTTCCAAAGGCGAAAATCGGCCAGGAACCGAGCGAAACATGTGCGGAGAGGATGACGCCCGTACCGCCGTCGACACGGGAAAGCTCCTCAACCGCGATGGCGTAGCTTAAGGCGTCAAGCCCCGCGCCGCCGTACTCCTTGGGATATGGGATGCCCATCAGCCCCATTTCGCCAAAGTGCTTGATCTGCTCGTCGGGAAACTCATTGTTTTGGTCCATGACAAAGGCAATCGGTTTGATTTCATTTTCCGCAAACTCCCTTACCTTTGCACGCAGCGCCTCATGCGCCTGGGTGGTTTGAAACAACATGGGATCGTCCTCCTTTATCTTGCGCAATTTCGTGCTTTGATCATGTGGATACAAACGGCCCGCCGCATACAGGACTATTTTCATCCACTTTTTAGCTGAAAAACAGCGCCGGACACCGTCTCATCCTAGTTTTCCGGAGAGAATGGACGCCAGGCTGTGCGATTGCAATTCACGGTCTACCGCCTGCTGGATCGACTCAAGCTGCGCGTGGATGCCGCATTTGCCGCCGCAACGCTCCCGCCAGAGGCATTGATAGCCCGGCGCCATGCAGGCATTGACAAATTCAACGGAATCCATGGCGAATAAAAGGTCATAGAGGGTCTTTTCCCGCAGATCGACCGCCAGCCGGCATCCTCCATCGGCGCCTCTGGTGATTGAAACGAAGCTCGCCTTTGACAGCTTGCGCATAATCTTATATGCGAACGGCTGCGGGATCAGTTCCCGCTGACAGAGCTGCGCCGCGCTCACCTGTTCCCCCTCGGACAACGCCCGTAAAATGCGCAGCGCATAATCGACCTCCCGTGTGATCAGCAGGTTTCATCCCTCCCTGTGGATATCATCTTTTTAATGGTTCCACTCTACCATTCTGGATAAAAAATGTCAAGAATCCAGACACGATCCTTACTATTTTTGGAGGATCATCCAGGAAATCAGTGGGAATCTTGTGCAGAAAAGCACTCATTCTTCATAAGTTTCTGCGTTGCCGGCTTAACTATTTTTGCATGACCAGTACCCGGAGGGCCTTTTCCAGCTTAAGAAAGGCCCTCCGTCCTGCCGCGTTCGTTTCCTTGCCTGCAGCAATGCGGCTCTCATCCGTCCGGTTTGCAATCGAGCGGCAGAGCGACGCTGTATGTAAAATAACCGTCCTCCAGAGAAGCCGTCTGTATCCCTCCATACTTCTCCACAATCTGCGTGACGACTGTCAGCCCATGCCCATGCAGCACCGTGTCCCGCTTCGCGGTCCGCCCCGGCAAATCCCCATGGGCCGTATTGCGGATAATCACAGAAAAGCTTCGGTTTGCGCACTGAATGCCCACCCGGAGCACACGGGCCATCCCCGCCGGCATCCGCTCACACGCCTCAACCGCGTTATCCAACAGATTGCCCATCAGACTGCATAGATCAACATCCTCATATGGCAGCTCGGACGGCACACAGGCCACCTCCTGCTGTATATCGATATTAAGCGCGCGCGCACGCGCCAGCTTGACCGTCAAAATGGCATTGAGCAGCCTGTGCGGCGCGTATACCTGCAAAACATCCGCCGTTTCGCCGCAGAGCTGTTCCAAAAGACGGGCCAGCTTCTCCGTTTCGCCCTGTGTCTGATAAAACCGCAGCAGTCCATAATTTTGCTGCACCTCATGGTTCCTGCGCGCCGTCGTTTCCAGGTAGCGGGCCAACAGATCGGCCTCCTCCTTCTGGACCGCCAACGCCGACTGCGCGGCCAGGCCCTCCCGCCAGACACGGAGATTTTCCCCGATTAAAATCCCCGCAATGACAAAAATCAGCACAAGACCACCCCATTCCGCGGGCCAGCCAGTGACAGCCGGCTCGTAAAGCGGCGCGGCTGCACGCGCAAGCAGTGCGCACCCAAATACGCCTGTCCCACAGAGCAGGGCGCGCGCCTGCTGATTTCCCCGCCATGCGTCCGCTACGCATAGAACGATCAAATAAACGGCCGCGGCCCACTGATAGAGATGCAAAAGCACACTGTAAAGGCGCATGGCCACCGCATCCCACGCGCCGGGCAGCAGCGGAAAGCCTGTCACCAGTGCGCATACCGCCATCCCGACCGAAAAAGCAGCGGTACGTATGCGCAGCGGCGCTTTGCAGAGCTGTCCAGCGACCACCGTAAGCGCGAACAGCATCCCATACAGGCTTAATTTTTCAAAAAGATACCACCACCCTCCGGTGATCCCCACCGCATGCGCCACAGGGTATCCGGCATAGCCAAAATAACACAGGCAAAGCAGCGCGAAGCCGGCCGAACCTGCCCGTCTGCCCTGCCGCAGTCCAAGCAGCAGACAGGAACCGCCCACAAGCAGCGCGGCGGCGATAGCCGCGCTGTGCAGCGCCAGGCGAAGGGATCGCAGCAATCCAACGGCCTTTGGTGTTCCAAAGGCCGGCGGGTAGATCAGCCCGCTATAAAAGCTGTCAAAATTGCTGACCGCGATGACAAGCTCGACTGCGCCTTCTGCCCGGATCGCGACCGGCGCGTCTGCAATAGCAGGGCTGTACCGCTCCGGGTCCGGCTCGCCTGACGAGTAGTACGCTTCACCGTTTACCCACAGGCGGCAGGCGGAGTATGCCTCCGGCATTTCAAGCAGCCAGTCATGCCCGCCTTCTGTCAGGATGGTCAGCCGGTAGGTTGCGCTGCCGCACGGATCGGCGGCAGGATCATCAAGCTCATATCCGCCGTACTGTCCAAGATAAAGCACCCGATCGGGCGACAACCCGTCCAGTTCGTCCGGTGTGTGATAGCCGCGGTAAAATTCCCATCCGTCAACCAGAAAGAACAGCGGATATCTCTGCCGGTCGCCCGGATTCATCTTGAGCACCCCCTGGCGGCCGCGCGGGCCGGGCCAGTTGTATTTATTATCGTACCGGCAGAGCAGTAAAAATCCGGCGAGACTGCATGCCAACAGCGCACAAAGCAGCATGGCGAATGGAATGCGTCGCTTTTTCAAGGCTTTGGCCTCCCCTTTCGCCGGCAAATCCAGCGGTAAAACGCGCCGCCTGCAGCCGCTGCGGAGCAAAACAGCAGGGCGATTGGCAATATGGCGCTTAAGCCGCCGCCCGATTCCCTTACACTGTCTTGAGCCGACAGGGCTTTTAAAGCCTCAGAGCCGCTTTGTACCTGCGGATGGGAGGAGACGGGTGCGGACACACCAGACTCGCCGGCTTGCAGCCCGCCGGCAAAGCCCGGCGGGCTGCAAGCCGGATCACGAGCGTGATCCGGCTTGCAGCCCGCCGGCAAAGCCCGGCGGGCTGCAAGCCGGATCACGAGCGTGATCCGGCTCTGCTGATGCAGACTGCAGCGTTTGCGCCTGGCTGGAAGCAAGCTCTGCTGCGGGAAGCGCTTGTGAAGCCGCAGGCGCTCTGTCAGCCGATTCAGTCAGACGTATGCCGTTCAAATCTGAACCGTCGGCCCCACTGTCCTCCGATGGACGCGCGGGGCGGTCGCCCCGGTGACTGTCATCCCGGTCGCCGCTGAGCGACCTGCTTTGCGGCAGGCCATTTTCTCCGACCGAAACCTCTATCAGATTTGTCCGCAAGACCTGGCCGTCCATATTCACATCCACCTGAAACCAATAGGTTCTCCCATTCTCCAACCGCCGGTCCAATGCGATGGCGCCGGTATTCTCAACAGGCGTCCACTCTCCCCAGGCTGTCCAGCTTTCACCGCTGTCCTCAGAGCAGTAGACCTGTCCTGTCCATCCCCCCGGCACGGGGCCGTACAATTCAAGAATATCCCGCTCAGTATGGACGTCATGATAAGCGCGCCGCAGGTAGGGCAGTCCCTCCTCCACCACCGTCAGGGTAATCTCCGCCTCCGGGCAGGCGAGCGGCACTCCTTCAAAGGGAGGCCGCGGCGTTACAGCAACCTGATAAATGCCCGGCTGTGTGATATCCTGCCCGCCGCTTCGCCAATCCACAGACAGATCGGCAAACTCCATCGGAATATCCTCCGCGTTCTCCGCTGACAGCACATAAGGCAGGGTTTCCAGCAGGATCGGATCCTCCCCATATGCAAGGCGGAACAGCGGAAAAATAATCGCCTCCCGATCGAGACGGGCCGTGCGTTCGATCACCCGGGCATGTTCCGGCACCGGAGAAATGCCGGTCGCATCGATTGTCAGCATCCCGCCCGCCGTGACTGCGCCCTCTATCACAGAAAGATACAGCCGGATATCGCCCGCGGCTTCGACCGCCTTTGCGCCGCCTTCCGTCCTGATATTGGCCATATTCAGAAACAGATCGCCTTTGGATCGGACCGCCACCGCGCCCGGCCCTTTTGCGGTCACAGAGCCGTAATTCGGTGAAAATCCCGCCTGGTCTGGATTTTCGGGCGAATCCCCCTCCAATTCGACGGCGCAGCCGTTCGTAACCTCCAACGCCGCATCCACATTGAGCTTGAGCAGCCCGCCTGTCTGGACGGTAAACATCGGCGCGCCGCCGTCTCCGATAAACCGGTAGTTTCCGACAGGAGCAAACATTTTTCTTTTTGGGATAAGGATATTATGACCGCCCATATACAGCGTCCTGCTTCCGCCCCCGGATGCCGGAAACCCGCCGCCGGGCCAGACCACGTCGCCGGTCAGCGTATATTCCGGTTCATCGCTTTCCAGCCAGCCGAGCAGTCCCGCGAGCGCCTCGGCGTCGCCCTGCGGCATGTCGCCTGTGGGCGGCGGCTTTTGAATTCCTCCCAGATTTGCAGAAGGAAGGTCATACGCCCCCGAATCCAGCACTGCCGCAGGGCTGGACGCCGCTATACCAGCCACAGAGGACGCTTCTTCCGCTGCGGGCCGCTCCTGCGCCCGTACCGGCGCCAATATGGAAGGAAGCAGCAGAAGCGCCGTCAACAAAGCCGCCATTTTGCGGACACATCGTTTTTTTATGGGTTGGCTCAAGGATATCTCCCCTTCAATGGTTCTCAGGAGCAGGCTGCTTTTTCCACAGTCTGTAATAAACAGCCGAAAATTGCCGAATATACATTGGCGCCGCCTGAATTCCATTATAACGCTTTCAAAGCAAAACGGCCACCCCTGTCAAAAAATTCTCCTGTGCGGGGGATTTTTTCTTCGCTTGCTCGTATATAAACCAAAAGCCGTCAGGCATCAGGAGGCTATTCATGTATTTGCTCCGTTTGTCGCAGCCTCAGTTATCTGCGTTTCTCCCATATATCCCGTCTTACCTGCATCCATCCCTGCTTTCAAAGGGCTGCGAGGCGGTCGGATGCGTTTCGCAGAGTGGTCTGCTCTGCGCGGCCGCTGTTGTGGAAACGCCCTTTACAGGTGAAAACGAATGGCGGTTAAGCTGGTTTTTTGTCGATGAAAAAATGCGGGAACAGGGCGTAGGTTCTCTCCTGCTGGCGGGCGCGCAGAAGCTTGCCGCCGAAGGCGGAGCCAGTACGCTGCGCATCCGCTTCACTTTGCCCTTTGCGCAGTCGGATGCATTTGAAAACTTTTTACACCGGCACGGCTTTTACACCACCGGCACGACCGCCGTCACCTACCGTTCCACAGTCGGGGAGGTGCGCCGTTCCGCCTATCTGCCCCGTCTGGAGCGGATGGCGGCAAGCAGGCTTCAGGTTCTTGCCTTGACCGCTCTGACCGATGCGCAGGCCGACCTGATTGACGAATCGATGAATACCCTGGACAGCCCTATGAGCAGCCTGCTTCTGGACGACGCCACCCTCCTGAACGCTTCTGTCGCCGCCTTTTGCGGTGAAACGCTCGTCGGCTGTCTGCTGATGCGGGAGGAAGGCGGCGAGCTTGAGCTTTCCGACTGCATAACGGTCAAACGTGACCTTGGCGTTCTGGCGGCGATGGCAAGCCGTGCCCTTGCGCTTGCCCTTCCAGGGCGTCCGGCGGAGCAGCCGATGCGCATCACCGCAATCAACTCCACCGCCGAGGGCATGATCAGGCACTTTATCTCCGGCATTTCAACCGAGATGGAGCGTGAAAAAACAATGCTCTGCCATTTTTCCAAAACGGCAGAAATACCTTTCCGGGAGGCGAACAGAAATGTATGAATCCGATCGGCGGCGTGCAGCGCCGCTCACCTCCCTGTACATGCAGCGGACACCGGCGGCGCGTGCCGTGTCCCCACGCATGGCCCGCACAGACGCCATCCAGCGGCCGGTCGAGCCGCCCAACCCGCCGATTGTTGAAAGCGCGCAGCCTGTTCTCCCGCTTGGCGGCGCGCCGGTCCAGGCCCGAATCTCCCCCGGCTCCAAGCCGGAGCGCATCGCGCGCCGCCGGGCACAGCGCGCGCCGCAACCGGCCGCACCGGACGGCGAAGCAATCGCCTCCATGGTGGGCGAATATGACAACAACCCGCCGTCCGAGCCCGCTTTCGGTGAGAATGAAAACAATCCGCCGGCTGAACCAGAGGCTGTTGGCCCCGCGCCGGCCCCGCGCCGGCCGGGCTTCTGGGACCGGGAATATGCGGAAGGCTCGGTGCTCGGCGGCATCCAGTCCTTCCGCAACCGTTACCTTTCACTGGAAGGGGCGGCACGGGAAGAGTACCGCGACGATATCGCCCACTTTATCGGCCGCGTTCCCACCCGTGAGGAAGTGCGGGACAACCGCGCGCGCGGCGTCACAGGCTTCGACGCGCATCGCCATCCGCTTTTGCGGCGGATGGGCGCGCGGGCGCTGCGTTCAAACGCCGCTACACGCCTTTTCAACAGCCGTTGGTTTACAGGGGCGCACTGACAATATCCAAATATCCTTGAAGGGAGCCGTACAGGATGCAAAGCTATGTACAACGCGCTAAAAAACAAGCTGCTTCTCCGGACATTATCCAGGCAGTCCGTTCTTCGGGCAGACCCCGCGCCATCCCCGAGCCTATCCGGGAAAAAATGGGCGCTTCGCTCGGTATGGATTTTTCCTCTGTAAAGATCTATGAAAGCCCGCTGGTCGGCGAACAGGGGGCGCAGGCCGCCGCGATGGGCAATGAGATCGCGTTCGCGCCCGGCAAATTTAATATGGGTTCCTTTTCCGGGCAGGCGCTGCTTGGCCACGAGCTGGCGCATATCGGGCAGCAGGCGCGCGGCGAGGTTTCCGGCGGTGGGCTGGTCCGAAACAGCTCCTTCGAGCATCAGGCCGACGTGCAGGGCATGATGGCCGCGCGCGGCGAAACCGCCGTCTCACCGGCATCTAGTGCGCAGATCGCGCCGATGAGCGCCGCTCCCATTCAGGCGCGCGAGTCCAAAAGCGAACGCAAGGCCCGCAGCCGGCAGGTCAGCGCATGGAAAGCCGGTATGCAGCAACAATACGAACAGGAGGGGGCGCTTTGGGCGGCGCGCGCCGACGCCGATCCGGCCGATCAGACTGCCCGTTATCGTGCGAATTCCTTCGGTCCGGCAGCAGACAAAACCACCGGCGAGATGGCCGACACCCTGGCCAAGGTAGACCCAATTTCATTGGGGATCAAGACGCGGACCGACGCTTTCAAAGCCGCCCACCCCGGCTATACGATCGGCGGCACCACCAACCGCGACATGGTGCGTTTTCTTACCTCCCATGCCCAACGCGACCAGGCGGTTGCCGCAGGAGATGAAACCATGGGGGTCAGCGATCAACAGATGGAGGCCGCCCTGCAGGCGGAAAACGCCACCAGCCAGGCTCTTGCCGACCTTAATCGCGCAAAGCGCGCAGGCAACGCCGAGGAGGAGGCGCGGCTGTCGCAGCACGCCGCCACCAGCGGCATGCCGCTGGTGGGAATGGTGGGACAATCGGTCGCTGACCTTCAAGCTGAGATGGCTCAGCTGGAAGGGGCGCACAACAAGCCCATCCTTTCCACCGACGACGCCGCCATGCGCTATGCGCAAACTTCGGAGCTTTATAAGAAGGCGCAGATCACCCGCGATATCGCCAGCCTGCTGAACAAGACCGGAACCGCACAGGCGCTGCCCGAGGAACAGGCTCGTCAGTTTGAGGCGCAGTACCACTACGCCCAGGATATCTGTGAATATGTCAAGGCCCTCTTGGGCTATGCCAACAGCGGGCAGAGGAGCAAAGAGGGCGACAGGAGCCAAAAAGCGATCTTTGAGGAAAATGAATCAAATCTGGGAGGCAAGGGCAACGCGAACTTCGCCAATTTCATGGCAGGACGGACGCAAGCGCGCCGCCGCCGCGCCGCCGGCAATTGACCGGCCTCCATACGACATAAAGAGCCGCCCCTCCTGAACAGGAGGGGCGGCTCTTTTCCGTTCAGTCGAAGGCAAGGTCGGCATATTCCCGCAGATCCTCCCGGACGACGACGATCTCATTTTTACGCAACTCCCCCACCGCCGACCGGACAAGGTGCCTCATACAGATCGGCGCATCCTCCTCAGCGGCGAGAAACGCCGCGTGCAGGACAATGTTTTTAATCCCGCCGCCTGACACCTTGAACCGTTCGGCCAGAAAGGCAAAGTCGACGTCGTCCGCGACGGGGGCGGCTGCCGGCAGCATTCCATGGTAAAGGCGTTCGCGCATCTCCTTCTCTGGGAAGGGAAAGTGAACGACAAACCCGATGCGCCGCATAAATGCCGGATCGATATTCTGGAGCAGGTTGGTCGCCATAATGGTGACGCCGTCGTGATCCTCCACCTGCTGGAGCAGATAGGCGGTTTCCATATTGGCATTTCGGTCATTTGAATCCTTGACTTCCGAAGCGCGCTTTCCAAACAGAGCGTCGCACTCGTCAAAAAACAGGATACTGTTCGATTTGCGCGCCTCGGTAAAAACCTCCCGCAAATTTTTTTCCGTTTCGCCGATGTATTTGCTCACCACCTGCGAAATCTGAATCTTGTAAAGCTCCATGTGAAGCTGATTAGCAATCACCTGTGCGCCCATTGTTTTTCCGGTTCCGGGCGGCCCTGCAAAAAGCATGGAAACGCCGCGGCCATACTGCACACGGCCCCCAAAGCCCCATTGACCATAGACCTTGTAGCTTTGACGTACATGCGCACAAGCTTCCCTGAGCAGCCGCACCTGTCCGGGCGGCAGGATGAGATCGTCCCAATCATAAGCCGGCCGCACCTTCGCGGCCAATGCATCCAGACGATGAACCGCCTGCCCATAGCAGCAGCGGTGGATTTCCTCCGCTCCTATCATCCGGCGCGCAGATTCAGCCGCAGTACCCTTGGCCTGTCTTACGGCATTGTAAATCTGCATGGGGGTAAACCGGAATTTTGCCGAAAGCTCCCGCGTATCGATTCCCGGTCCCAAGGTCCAGCCATCCAGAAAAGCGTCAAACAGGGCCGCGCGCTCCTCCTGGGTCGTTTCGGATAGTTCGTAAGTGAATATCACCCGCCGGTTTGAAAGCCCACAGGCCCGGTAATTGTTTTCAGTCAGCAAAAAGACAGGCGCGCATCTCTCCGGCAGATTGCCGACCGCCTCCTCAAAAACCGATTCCAACGGCTTTTCCGGCATATCCAACGCCTCCCCATGCAGAAAGCAGGGGCAGGCTCCGGCAAGCAGGGCCGCAGCAGCTGTGTAACGCACCATTCCGGGGATATCTTCCAGACCGTCGCGCAGATCGGAAAAAAACGCGCCCTTCCCGGCCTGTGCAAGGGCGTGGCGGCATATCAGGCGTTTACCGCTGCCGGATTCTCCCCGGATCACCAGCATTCCGGCCGCTCCGCAGGCCATGCGGCCCAATTTTTCGGCCGCCTCCCCACGAATTGCCAACGGTTCACGCGGCTCACAGGCCGCCAAATGCGTCATCCCCGGCGCAAGCCGGAACGCGCTGCCAATCAGATAATCCATTACAAACGGGCGCAGTTCCAAATCGGCGTTTTCCCATCCGCGCGGTTCAAACAGGGCGGAAAACAGCCCGCCAGCCCGAAAGCTTGCCATACTGCCTGCGATCAATTCACCGGGCTTTGTAAAAAGCTGACAGCACAATGCCATCCCGGGCAGCTTGCGCGCCGCGTCGTCCTGCAGGTAGGAAAACAGCTTTTCATACTTCGCATCAGTTGCTGCTACAAAGCCAAGCAGCACGCAGTCCCGCTCAAACCGGCTCAGTCCCAGCGTCTGCGCCAGAGAGAGGGCCGGCAGCACGCCGCCTGTACAATCGATGCGGTTTTCCACCAACGTGCTGGCCGCCTCGATATCGCGCAGTTCCTCGTCCGACACACCTTGAAACGCCTGTTCCTGTGCGCCGCGGGCAAGATTATATTCGAATTCCTCGCGGGATACCACAAGCCCCATCATATTTTGGAGCCTGTTTTCCGGCCCAAGCCACGCATGATTTTGATAGACAAGGTAGATGCGCCAATCAAGCAGAGCCTTCCAGTCCTCCAGAAAGGACTTCTGATCCATGTACGGTTTCCCCGCATTTATAAAATCAAGGCTCATAACCGCTCCTTTCCGGCCTTTTTGAAAAAACGCCTCGGCGAAAAACTTTAGTCGGCTGCGCCCCCGCTTTTTTGAAAAAAAGCTCGGCAAAAAACTTTAGGCGGCGGCGCCGCGAACAGTGGGGTGGGCGCTGCGTTTTTTTGCAGGCTGTGTTTCAATCGGTGCACACGAGGTTTTTAATAAATTTTTTCACAGGAGATAAGCAGTTCAAATGGAAGCTGAATATTTAGCGCACGCGCCGCCTGTTGATTGGCAACGATATACGGTGTGCATGTGTAGGGCTGCATGATATCCCCCGGCTGTTCTCCGCAAAGCACCCGTACCGTCACATCCGCGACGAGCTGCCCGATCTCCTCGTCGACAAGGCTTTCCTGCATAATCAGGCCGCCCGCCTCGACCAATGGTTCGCCGGTCTGAATGAAAACGGGGACGCCCGCTTCATGAAACCTTTGGATGAACGCCTGAGCTCGCTGCTGTGGTTGGATGAGCTGCGTCGTCAGCATGAATGCGTCAATGCCTTCCTGCTCCAGCAGCTCATCGCAGGCGGCCTCCAATCCGGCCCAGTAAGCGGCAAGCGCAGCCTCGCTATCCGCGCTGTTGGACACGGGCGGCGGATCGATCCGCCGTTCCACCAGCTCGATTCCTATCTGCGCAGCCGCCTCCCGATAACCTGTACGGCCGCCAAGGCCCTCGTCATAATAGATCAGCCCCAGCTTTTTAAAGGGAATCAGGTCGTGATAGAGCACAAGCTGACGCTGATACCGCTCCGGGTCGGTATAAGCCCAAACATTGGGAATTCCCGAATATTGCTCCCCCTTCACAATCCCGCTGCCGACGGCGTCCGCAAGCGGGAAAGCGAGCACCGGCACCCGATCGCGCGCGTGCAGCTTGCCAAGCTGCGCGGCCTCTGTGCCAAGCGTCACAATGATATCAGCCTCGCCGGCGTCCACATACGCCTGAACCGCCTGACTCACAGCCTGCTGTCCATCGGCTGCAATATCATAGATCTTTTCTCCGCAAACCTCCAGATAAGGACCCAATTCACATCCGTCGAACAGCCCGTCATACTGTACAGCCTGACCGTCCTCCAGCGGATTTTCCAGTATCCAGCCGGTTTGTTTCAGTCCACGCAGATAGCAATCGGCGACAGACACGGTGGCGTCGAACGAAATTGCCACCATCAGTACCCTGTACGGCTTCCTGTTCTCCCGCGGCGCCGGTGTGCGGACCACTCTTTCCTTTTCGACAGATTCCAGCGCGAGCCAGGACGGCGCAATCTGTGATTTCTGCGAAGCCGGAGCACAGCCGTTCAAAAACGGCAGGAGTACGGCGCAGAGCAAAGCCGTCATTCGTATTCGCAGCCTCATGCCATCACCTTCTTTTTTCCACAGCGCCGTATGGCGGCCGGGGCCAATCCGGCAGCCAGGCAAACGGCCGTGCAGCATCCAAGCGTAACGCCGGCCGTTGCCGCCGCCCTGGCTGCGTAGCCCCGTGTGCGCCGGCTGACATATTCGGAGGAATGCTGCCCGTATATCATCGCGTTCTGATCGCTGTAAAGTGTGCGGATCACCTCAATGTTTCCTTCCGTTTTGCGCAGGTAGCTGTTGAGATCGGTGAGGCTGTCCGGCTGCGCTCCCTTGGCGATCACGCTGTTCACCTCCTCCTGGATGGTCTGGACAACCTGATGGGCGCTGCGCCGGGCCATCGATTCTGTCCGCCATCCGGCCTGCACGGTTTCCAATCCCAAGTCAACCGCCTGTGCCGCCAGGATAAACACACAAACCAAAACACAAAACCGAAGCGCAGCGCGGGGGCGGCGCTTCTCCTTTGCACGCATAATCACAAGTGCAACAATCGAGGCAGCCTCCAGCCAGATTACCAACGACTGCAACGCTGCCGATTGCTTTTCCTGTTCAACCTCAGTGTTAAGGGCGGCGCGGTTGAGCCTCAGCAGCATCCAGCCCGCAAACCCTTCCCGTCCCTCGATATCCAGCCAAAGCCACGCCTCATCTGCCGTGTCCAGACTTCCATACAGTCCGTCCGCCTCTGGCAGCGACGCAGGGTCCAAAATCCGCCCGTCAAACCGGCCCGCCTGTCCGCACAACTTTCCATCCGCGGACACCACACAGACCCCCTCCATGTAGGAGGAGGTCTGACGCAGCCGCTCCAGCAGGCTGTCCATATTATAATATGCCTCCAACTGTTTGCCGTAACGGAGGGCATATTCAATCCGGCTCACATACTGCCCGGCGGAAAAGGCAAGCTGTAAGCGGTTATTTTCGGCGTAGACAGCGTCGATCGTCGTCCGCTTAACCGAGAGGGTGCACAGCATCCCGATCAAAAACACGATCAGCACCATCAGGATCGCCAACCCCTTTTTAACTCTATGGCCCATCAGTCACGCTCCTTTTGCAGCAATCCTTTATGGGACATTCACAGTGGAGGCGGGACTCATCGTCACGCTGATCACCCCGCCATAGGCGCACATCAGCTTGGAGGTGTTGTTAAGCGCCGGCTTACCGCCCACCAGTACGGTCGGAGAACCGGGCGCCCATACGCCGGCCGGGACAGGCGTACACGGCATTGGCGTCAGAACGCCCAGTGCGGCCGCCGTTGCACTGGCGACCGTTGGATTTGCCATGGATGAACACATCCCAAAGGTGGCAAGCGTCACATCGGAAATGGTCGCCACCGGCATATTGACCGCCAATGCCTGCTGCTGGCTCGTCGCCATGAGCGGGCACGGCGCGACGCCGAACGTGCAGCTGCACATCGCGCCGTTTACGACAGGCATCGCCATTTAACCACCTCCTTCAAAGAGCGAAGGTCTGTTCGCCGCTGGCCGCGTCGACAGCAAACCGCCGGTATGTCCCATCCGCCTCAAGATAAAGCTCCGCCTGCGCCGTCCCCATCAGCGCGGCAAAAAAGCGGCCGTCCGCCCCCGTCTGGTAACGGCGTACCGGATAGAGCGCGGTCCCGCGCTTGTGCGCAGCCCTCAGCGGCGCTGCCAGTAAAAACAGCCCGTCGCGTTCCTCCATAAGCATCACCGTCTCGCTGCTTTTGCCATCCGGCAAAAAGAATTCCCCCGGCACCGCCTGCATCAGATTTCTTGAGGAAAGGAACAGGCGCAGCCGCTCCCGTCCGGCCTCGACACCATCCTCCGCAAGCTTGATCTGCCCGCGTCCGGGCTGTATCAGCAGCGCCTCCCGCCCTGCCGCGGGCGTGCCTGAGACAAGCACCGTTCCGTAAAATCGGACCGCTGCGCCGCCAAACGGATAATCTTCCGCGGGATTGAGTTCCCGGTAATATTCCAAAAAGCCTGTGCCATCCGGCAGGACGGCTGTCCATTCCAATGGACAAAAGCCCGGTCCGTCCACGCGCACTGTGTATTCCCCTGGAGGCAGATCGATCAAAACGAACCATCCGCCCGGCTTATAGAGCGGCTTCACGGCCTGCCCATTGAGCCAGAAGCGCACTGCCGCCGCGCTCGCGACCGGTTGGCCGCGAAAGCCGTCTGTCAGCCGCAGTACCAGAGAAGCTCTGTGTGTCACCGTGCATCCCTCCCCGCACTCTTTTCATCGAGTGTAACGCTGATTTGTCCGACACGTCCGGCTGTACGGGTCCTGGTAGATTCGATTGAGACGGTGCAGTTCACCGCGAAGGACGCCTTATATGGCTTGGAATTGGAATTCCACATGCGCTGGAGCGCCTCCATCGTCAGCTTCGAGATTGAGACGAGCAGCGCCTCCCCGCTTTGTGCGAGCGAACCGCTCAACACCCCGCTGTCAATGGCAGGATTGTCGCGCAGCGCCTGTACGGCCCGTCCAAGGATACGGTATTCGTCCTCCGCGCGGTTTGTGACCGGCGCTTTGGAGTGGGCGGTGACCAGATATGTCAGCTTGAGCTGTAAAGGAGCCATCCGCTGCGTATTGCGTCCTTCCTGTATAAATCCCTGCCGGCCCTCCGCGCTTTCCTCCAAATGGAGCAGATGGACCGTGAGCTGAAAGTCCTCCGGCTCAAATGGGCTGCCCAAACCGATCAGTTCCGGCTTGCTCACCGGCTCCGGCGTCATTTCCCGGCGCAGCAGCGCCACAATGGCCTGTCCCGCCTCCGCGATCGCCGTATAACCAGCCATATCCGATTCCCCCTTTACGCGCCGCGGCAGAAACCGCGGCTTTATCAACAGGCCGGTTTATGCCTTCTGTTTCGACGCCGGTTTTAACCGGCTTTGTTTTTCTTCCGATACCCGGGACGAAGCCTCATCGTCCTGCGTATTGTCCGCCGTTTCCCCATCGTCCGCCGGCTGCTCGGCCGGCGCCGGCATCTGCTCATGTGAACGCAGCGCCAGAAATACCATCGGCACCTTTGGAAGCTGTTCCCGCGCCGGATCGGATGAATCCTCTATTTCGGAGGACGCCTGCGTTTGCTCAGATGCTCCGCCTTCAGAATCCTCATCGGACGGCTGCGCCTGCTGCGCAGCGTCCGGATTTGTCCAGCCCCAGGCGGTTGCGGTATATTCATCATACTCGAACCAGCGGGACTGGTCGGGCGCTTTGGCCGAGGCAGCGATCGCGTCAGCCGCGCCGCCAAGCATCTGTGAAAGCCCTTGCCCGCTGGCAAAAACCGGCAGCGCCAACAGCTCCGATCCGGTCGAAACAGGTTCGTCCAGCGTGCCAAACTGCTCCAGGTCGCATGCGGAAAGCAGATCCTCATTAAAGACATAAACCTCGTAAACTCTGGCGGGCGTGTCCTCCCCAGCGGGCAGGTCGGTCACAAGCGCGATCCCGGCGTCCCTGTTGATCACAAGGCCATAACCGGACTCCTCACGCGTTTCGGTGCGCGCCTGAGCAAAGGCTTCCGCGGCATCCGCAGCTGTCTGACCGAGCAGCTCGGCCGGGTAAGGGATTCCGCTTTCAAAGTTGCCCTGATAGATCGCATTGCCGCGCGCATGATAGAGAACACCCTCGCCCGAAAGCAATCCATCGGCAAAAGAACCTTCCAGATAAAGCTTTCCGTTTCTATAGACGCTTCCGGAGCCTTGGGCAACGCCCTGTTCAAAGCTGCATTCCAGCACATCGCCCGAGGAAAGCGATAGCCGGCCTGCGCCCTGGTATATGCCGTCGAGCAGTTCCCCCTCATAAAGGAGCTTTCCGCCCGGTCCATAAAGTTTTCCAGAGCCGGTGCGCTGTCCCATCACATACCCGCCTGTATAGCAGGCCGCGCCGTCCTCAAAATATTCGCTCCCCTCGCCGTCATACTTTCCCAGCAGGAAACCGCCCTTGTAGAAAAGCGAGCCATCCGGCCGAAACAACGCGCCGGAACCGCTGTATACGCCCTGTTCAAAATCTCCCTGGTATTTGACGGTTCCATCCGGGTAAAACTCGGTGCCGGCACCGGAAAGCAGTCCTCCGGAAAAGGTTCCGGTAAACTGCGCTGCGCCGTCTGCAAAGAGCGTACCCTTGCCCTCATACTGCCCGGAGACAAACCCGCCTTCATACTGCTTTTGTCCATCCGGATTATAAAGCGTGCCGGTTCCGCTGTAGCTTCCCTGATCGAAGTTGCCCTCATAATGCACGGTTTTCCCGTCTTCATAAAAGAGCCTGCCAGCTCCCTGATAGACGCCCTGCTCCAAATTCCCTTCATACAGCGGCAGGCCGTTTTCATAGACAACCCCATACCCCTGACGGACCCCCGCCGCAAAATCGCCCTCATAAAGGCGGTGGTTCTGTTCGTCATAAAGCGTCCCTTTGCCCTCGTACAGGCCGCTGGCAAACATGCCCTCGTATTGAAGCTGGCCGCTCTCATAGTATTCCTTGCCCCTGCCGGTCTTTGCCCCTTCCTCCAGCTTTCCATGAAACAGGAGCACCGTTTTGCCATCGTCAGCATAGAGCTTCACCCGTCCGGTATATGTCTCCACACGCGTGTCGGATACCGGCAGGCAGGCAGTCAGAAATCGGCTCTGCACAAACGGCCAGCCAATATAATATACGAACAGCCCGCCCGCAATCAATACCAGGGCGATCACCACAAACAGGCTCTTGGCGATGAATACAGGCCCGGCGTCGATATAATCGGCGCGCGTCTCGGGCTTGAGCTTCACCTTTGTCACGCTTTTGGTGACCGCCGGTACCACCTTGGAGAACTGCCGGCCTAAATTGGTCGCGCGGCGCAGCCGGAACCAGACGGCGCGAAACGGACGTGTAACCGCTGTTCGAAGCATGCGCAGCCCCATCCGCAGGGAGCTTGTAAGTTGTCTGAATAGCATCGTTTCTATTTCCTCCGTGAGCGTATCCAATGGGAAGGGCCAAAGCCCTCCGAAAGCCCTGTGCCCGGCCCTCAGCCCTCGAAAATGCGGTATACCGGATCGCTGCACCCCTGGGTGCAGTACCGGTCGGCCCAGTACATATAGTTGCGGGAGACGCCATCCTCCAGCGAAGCCTGCAAAATCTGCATAAACAGCGCCCGCGCCGGTTCATACCGCTGCTGGTAGAAGGCGTCCACCGCCCGGCGGTAAACCTCTGAATAGGACTGCTTGTGCTTGAGCAGCGAATAGGGATCGCCTTCGTAAAGGTCAAACAGCCGTTCCCTGCGGCCGCCCAGATCGGCTAATCCGACATAACGGCTGCGATAGCCTTCGATCCGTTCAAATACCTGTCCTGTACAAATGATGTAGAGACTGCTGTCCCAGCACAGATCCATCATGCGGCGGGCGGTGTCCATCGCATCTGAAACAGCGGTGGGCGACATGCGCTGCTCATCTCCAATGATTCCGAGCAGCACCTCGCCCGAAACGATTGCCGCACGGATATCCACGCGGCAATCGTCAGCCGCGTTCAGGGCGGATTGCGCCTCGCGAATCTGGATTGCGCAGCGCACGGCGTCCGCCGGCTCGCCGCTGAAAACGGCATGGAAACCATCATGCCTGAAGTCATATACTGTTCCGCCGTTGGCGCTCACAAGCGGCGCGATCCGCTCAATCACCCGGTTGATCGCGGAGAACAAGGCGTCGGCCGTCTGCGGTGTCCCGTCCGGAAATATGAAACGAACCAGCAGAGTCGTCATATCGGCCTTGACAAAGGCCGTCTTGTCTATCTGCTCCAGTGATTGCGCGCCGATCAGCCGAAGCAGGTTTTCCGGCACAAACCGGAGAACCGTTTTGTTGACGCCCGCCAGGCTTGCCACCTGCCGCCTGATAACGCCTGTCATCGTGTTGAAGGCGCGCGACAGGTCCTCCACCTCGTCGCCGGAAAAGATCTCAGTATGTACAGCGTAGTTGCCCGCGCTTACCGCGTCAACCCCGCGCTTGAGCCTGCGCAGTCCGCGCACCACAAACCACTGCACGACAAGCAGCACCAGCAGCATCACCGCGCCGCCGACACTCAAAACAAGCGCAATATCGCGCAAAAACATATCGATCGTGCGCTGCATGCCGACCGCGCTGGAAGACACGCTCAGAAGCCTTCCCTCCGGCAGCCGGGCAAACAGATAGAACCGCTGGCCGAGCTGTTCATAGGTATCGACATAGACCACACCGCCCTCCGCGAGCGCGGCGACCTCCGGGACGCCTGCGGCAATCGCCGCCTGCTTATCCCTTAGAGGAAGGTACTGGAGCAAAACGCCCTCCATCCCGTGGGTACTTGAAAGCTCCACCCGCCAGCTTCCGTTCATCTCGCGCAGCAAATCATACCTCAGAGGCACCTCGGCAGAACCGTTCCCCTCGTGCAGAACGCTGCCTTTTTCAAGTTCATCCCAAAGCGTCTGCCCCTGACCAGCCCGGATGCCGGCCTCGGCGGTCTGCGCGGCTGCAAGCAGCCGTTCGCGGTACTGCCAGGTCAGCATCTGCTCCAGGCTCTGTGAAAATACAAGCTGAATCAGCAGGCCGGTCATGGCGGCCATACTGAGCACAATCGTAATCGTCTGTTTAAAGACGATCGATACGCGCATTTTCAAAAAGTCCACGTAAACGTCCCAAAGGAAAGTTGCCACAAGCAATACTCCAAGGGCGATTGCCGCGACCCAGAAAATTTGCAGGTTAAAGCCGCGCTGCCCGGTACTGCCCGTGTAATCCATATAACTGCTGCCGCCGGTATAAAATTCACCGCCCATAGGCGTGCGCACCACGCCCGCAATGCGCAGAGACGGATTGACCGATACCAGGTCGAATTGCCGCAGCCGCAGGCCGCTCTCCTCATAGACGACGGTTTCTCCCCGCGCGCAGGGATATGCGGTCATCTTCACCGGGTCCGCCAGATAGAGATCCCCGCTGGCCATATCCAGAAAAACGGCTGCGCCGTCTCCCTGCCGCCAGAAGCGGCCAGGCAGCAATCCGTCATCGATCGTGATTTCACGCGCGCTGTCCCCGGACAAAAGCGCCAGCCGCCCCGGGGCCGCCGCGATCGCGGTGCTGCTGTCCAGGGCCAGGAAGCCGGTGTAGCCGGTATCCGGATATTCCCCCACCTTGCGGGCCGTCTCAAAAGCGCCTTCCGCCGCCGTATACAGTTCGATCACCTGCCGGCCGTCCGCGCCCCTGGTAAAGACTCCAAACAGGATTTCCCCGTCCGCCTCGCTCACAGAGGAAAACCGCACGCCGCCTGTGAGCGCCTGTTCGGCGCTCTGATCGCAGAAAAGCTCAAAGAGCCGCCCTGCATGTGTCCCGTTTGCATAAAAGGCGTCTATTGCGATAGAGGAAATTCGCTCGGTCAGAGGGTCGACAGCGGCGCTGGCCACCAACAGGGAGCCGGTTTCAGACGCATAAAGATCCATGACAAGCCGCTCCTGCTCGTCCTCCTCAAAGAGCGCCTTTTCCAGAAAACGCTGTCCGGTGTCGTCCACACCAATCAGCAGTAGCCTGCCGCCGGTATTTTGCAGGCAGTAGATATTACCCCTTGGGTCGAGGCAGACCGCGCCAAGCGACTGCCTGCGGCTGACAGTTTCCGGATTAAGCACCTGGATGATATATCCGCCGAAGATGCCCCAGGCAGCCGCTGCCGTCACAAGGAGAATCAGCAGATAGGACAGTATTTTTTTCGCCACGGCTGGCCGCGCCTCCTTTTCTCAGTGGTTTTCCCCCGGGACAATGGTCAATACCTGTATCGCGCGCGCAGTGCGCGCCCCCCCTTGCGCCGCCGCAGCCAGGTAACCAGACCGTAAAACAGCCGGGCAGGCGCGTTTTTGGCATTGTAAGCCTTCCATTCCTCCCGGCGGTCGCACAGCGCGCGCCAAGCTGCATAGGCGGCTCCTACCGTCCGGTAGGTGCCTGTGCGCAGCGCATCGAGAAACTCCAGTTCGGCCCGCATGGAGCAAAACCTGCGCCCCAGCAGGCATTCGCTTAATTTCCCAAGCTCAAGCACAGCCGCATCCCCGCGCTGAAACCGTTCCGGCCGCGCCCGCATCTGCACCGATACACGGCGGCTGTCAAGCTCCACCAGAATATTTTCCTCGCACAGAAGGCTGTTTTGAAGTTCCAAAGGCAATTGGGAAAGGGCGATCGCCTGTAGGAACATCCGTTCCTCCAGCTCGCGCCGCAGCTCATGTGAAAGGCCGCGTTTGACGGCCGCGCGCAGCGGAGCGCCGCGCGCGGCGCGAAAGACCGCGGCGAAGCGGCCGTAGTCGGTGAATAGTTCCACCAGGCCGGGGCATCCTCGCTCGCGCGCTTCAAAAAAGAGCGGCAGCAGGCGCCTAACCGTCTCCGGGTCTCCATAGCGGTTGACAAGCACCTCGGCGTGTTCCCGCGCCTCGATATCTACGGCGGTAAACGCCTCATAACCGCCGCCGGACTCCAGACGGTCGATCACCTTGTATTTTCCCCTGTTCGCCAGTGCCTCCATCGCTGCTTCATCCCTTTAGAACCTGTATTCACATTCGCCGAGCGCCGTCCGGGCGGGTCTTTAGCCCTCGCTTTGCATTGAATTTTCTTGCCGTACGACAGACCGCCTGCAAAAATTTTTCCTTCATCGGATGCAAGCCCCCTCGCCTGGCCGGCATCCTCCGGATGTGAATAAAGGTTCTTATTCTTCTACAATCACAAAGGTGCTCGCCGCCGCTTCCGGGTCGGCGGCGCTGCGCGCGACAATCTCAAATGTGCCGCACATATCCGGCGCCTGATAAAGCCCGTTCTGATCGACGCTGCCGCCGTCCAGATCCCGCAGCTCCCAAATCACCTGCTTATCCTCCGTGCCGGTGACAAGCGCCTTCAGGCGCAGGCGTTCGCGCACATGCACGCGCTGGACCTCCGGGAGCACCTGGATCGCCACACGGTCGTGGAGCTTGAGGCTATCCACATCCCGGCTGACCTTGGCGGCGAAATACCGCACGCGCAGCACTGTGCCGGGCACCGTATCCTGGAGCCAGACGCCCACTTGGAAGGTCCCCTTTTCGGGATACAGGATAACGCCCGTCTCCACCTGCGGGACGGCGCGGTTGCCGTTCCTGGCGCGAAAGACCTCGCCGTTGCCGAAGAAAAGGCGGGGCTGGTCGTCCTCTGTGAATTCCACCGCAAGCTGGATGCTCACATTTCCTGGACCCAGGTTGTGGGGCACCTCGTCCGAATAATATCGCGCGTTCACGCGCATACCGCTGCTCATCGGGATCTCCACCACACCAGAGGAGGTGTCGTAATCGTATGCCTGCGCCGTTGGGATCCCAAACTGGAAATCGAGCGAGCCGGTCGAGCGGTTATAACTGACACCGACCTCCGGCTTCTGCCAGTATTTGAGCGAACGCACCTGGCTGGCGACCTTCTCCAGCCCATATCCGCCCGCCGCGCCTCCCTCCTGCGGACGACGCAGCCTCTGCCCGAACGGCAGCGGCGTAACGCCGCTTATGATGCTCGACGAGCCGGCCGGTACAAGATCGAGCCGCGCCAGATAGATAGGCAGGTCGTTCTGCTCCAGGCGGCGCGCAAGCGTGTCACGCCGCGCCAGATACTGCTCCGCCTCCGTGCGGCCGGTGGCCAGATAGACGCTGTTGTCCAGCACTACCTGCACCTCGTCCTGCAAATCGCCCATCGAAAGCCGCAGCAACGCCTGACCGGAGGCCACCGGCACGGTCATGCGCATGAGCGGCGAAGCGCGCAGCTTCATCGCGCGGCGGTAAAGGCTTTTTTGCTCCAGCGCGTTTTCTGTGAATTCCAGATGGATCTCGCCGCTCCCTTCCTCCGGCACGCAGGCGTCCGACGGAAAATCGAGGGTGAAATGCAGCGGCAGGCTGCCGGCCTCCTTCATCACAATGCATTCGACGGCGAATTCCTCCCCGGCTGTCACACAGACCGGAAAGCCGAGCGCGATGCGCACCTCGTTCGCACTGTAGGCCAGACAGGTATGCGTCATGCCGGAAGCGTCGAAAATCGCTCCGATATCCGGCTCGCCTGTTTCGAGCGAAAGGGCGTAGCCTTCGACGAATTTGTTGTACTGGATATTTTCACCGCTCTGTGCGCCGACCGCATTCACCTGTTCCGCAGCCTGTTCGCGGTACCGCAGGCAGACAAACGCCTCCCGCTTGCCGATGATTTCTTCAAAGCCGTCGAGCATCTGAAGTTTTTTGATCACTGGCGCGTCCACCACGATCTCGCGGCCCATGCAATCGAGCGCCAGCCCGCTCTCAAGCATCAGCGTCATGTCGTCGCTTTTGCTGACTGTCAGTCCGCAGACCACGCCAGGCCCGGCGATCGCCAGGTTGAGCAGACGCCGCTTGTCGTTGAGATATTTCTGTTCAAGCTCAAAATCCCGCACCGTCAGCAGCTTCCCATAAAAATAACGGTTGCGTTCAATCGGAAACAGACTCAGATTTGTCATGGTCATCCCCTCCAATCATGGTATCATACCGGATGGCCGCGCTCTCATCGATCGAGGCCGGCGCATATCCGCCGATCCCGGAGTTAATGCCGAGGTAGGTGTGCCAATCCAGATAAGTACTCTTACGAAGCAGGACCAGCTTCGCGGTTACATTAGCGGGCAGCGCCCGTTCCAGATGTTCCAGCAGGCGGTCGGCCTCGCCGGGACTTCGGAAAGCCGTCTCCTCCATCAGTAAAAAGAACTGATTGGGATTGGATCCGTAAAGCTGGCTGTAAAGCGCACGGTCGCGTCCCTTTTTAATCATGTCCTCCACCTGCCAGTGCTCCAGCAGGATCGGGTCGCTTTTGGTCCACAGCTTTACCAGCGCTCGGATGCCCCGGGGCGTCTGTGCCAGGCTTCCCGCGCGGACCGTCCGGAAAATCTCCTCCCGCAGCTGGCTGTCTTCAAGGCCCTGTACGTCGGCGTCCACCCAGGACGCAAGAAAGCGCAGCATCTCTCCCTGCGCCCGACCAACATCAAACAGGCTGGCTGTGTGATAAATTGCCTCCTCCAAATCGAGCGACAGACTGTCAAAGATGCTTAAAAACCGCCAGACAAAACTTTCACGTCCGCCAAGACGGTAGCAAGCGGGCAGATAGTCCGCCATATGATCCCCCTGATACTGCACGCGGACGGCGCGCACCATCAGCGGCGCGGATTCAGCAAAAACAAGCTCCAGACGCACCCATAGATACCGGCCCCGGCAGGAAAGCAGCAGATCTGCGCCCTCATACCGGTCCTCAAAGAGCGCGTCAAGCTCCTGCGCACGCCCCTCCCGCAGCAGCCGCTTTATCGGTACGCCGCCGGGGTCGGATACGTTTGAGGAGCAAACTCCCACCGAGATCAGCGTATTTTCAGGCAACTGCCCTTCCAGAGTCAGGCGGGTCCATTCAAAGTCGCGCTCCCGGCTGTCAAAAGCGGGGCTGTACCAGACGCCGCGCGACACACCGCCGCTGGCTGCGGGCGTGAGGCAGCCGCCGGCGATCTCCATTTTGTCACAGAAACCTGCGCGCCAGTGCGCTTCGCTGTTCATCGTGATAAAACTTCTGCGCTGCATTTTGTTCCCCCCGTTCATCCGGCCCGCTTAGGGACTGTTTGAAAAATCAAAATTCCCGTCTTTTTCTACAAACAGCGGCGGATGCTGTGTCAGAAAGCCTCGGAATCCGAAAGGATTCCTGCGTTTTTTGCCTTGCATTTTCCTGCTGCCTGCGAAAAATCCGGCAATTCCTCTATTTTCAAACAAGCCCTAACGTTCCGATACATATAGTTCCAATTTTTCCAGATAGGCGACGGCATGTTTTGGGATCAACACATCCCCCTGTTCACTGTGGCGGCACTGCGAGCCTTTATAGGTCAGAGCCGCACGCCGCACGCCGATGACGCTTTCCGCCGCGCCCAGCACGCCCAACAGATCGTTGAGCAGCACCGGCGCGCCCGGCTCACATTCCCTAAAATAAAGCTCCAGACGTTCCTGCGCCTGGCGCGCCGTCTCCGCTTCCCCGCTTTTGGAGAGCACCTCCGCACGCACCAGGATGGGCACATAGACCGGCGCTGTGACAATGACACGTGTACAGACAGTACGGTACCGTTCCATCTGCGCCGCCACACAGTCCAAAAATCGCTGGTCCGGCAGCGGCCGCGGACGGCCGCTGTAGGGCGCGGCCACCAGTGTCAGCGTGTTCGGCTCCAACTGTGAAAAAAGATTTTCCGGCCGGTAATGTGGAATTGCCTTTACAAGGCCCACACGCCGGCCCGGCGTGCGGCGCGCAACTTGCTCATAATCCCGCGCCGTGGCCGCGCGCGAATCACAGCGCCACTGCTCCCGCAGACGCGCCGCCGCATCCTCCGGCGTCTCGGCGTCCCGGCCCGGACGCACATAAAAGGCGGCGCCGACCTGAGGCTGTTCATCTCCGCCGCGGCCTGGGGCCAACAGGGCCTGCCCGTGCGGCAATGCGCCCCGCGCGCCGTCCGTCAGCGCAAAGCCTGTCAAATAGACTGCTTCTTTACCGCCCTCCGGCGCAGCCCCATACAGGTTGTCTCCAAACAGCAGTCCGTCTCCATCCAGGGTGTAGACCCGGTCAAACGGGCCTGCCTGCTCCAGCGTATCGACATATGTCCAATCCTCGTAACGCACACTCCCATCCGCGAACGTGCGCGCGCACATCAGCCTGAGGCAGCCTGTCGCCGCTGTTTCCTCGCCGTCAAGCAGGTCTATTCGGCCGCCAGGCAGGCCGGTATGCGCGCGCCGCACGGCAAAATCCCGTTCCCGGCAGCACAGGCGGACATTGGGCGCGCCGTCCTGCGCCGCATCCTGCGCGGAAAAGCTGCAGCGCACGCCAGCGATCCCGTCCCGCACGGCCGGCTCCATTGCGGCGCTTACCAGACGCCAGCCGCGTCCATCGCGTACAAACAAATCCCGCTCACCGCTGGCAGCAAGACGCGTATACAGCTCAACCGAAGCCGTCTCGCCGCAGGACACTGTGAAATCACCGCTTTCAGCGCGCGTCTGCCGCTGTACCAGCCGGCCGCAGCCAGCGGCAATGCCCAGGATAGCGGGGTCCTCCTCGCAGCCTGGATCTGTGATGCGCAGCCGCAGCCAACAAAATTTTGGCAGCCCCATGCCGGCGTCGGAGACTCCCAACGGCTCCTTCAGCCGCAGCGACAGACTGCCTGAGAAGGAAAGCGCGAAGGTTTCATCCCGCAGCACCTGTACCGGGACGGCGCGCGCGCCGTCCATCGCTTCGATCACAAAGATGCGCGGCGGCGGATCGTCCGGCCCGGCCGGACGGTTGCGGGGCGACGGATGGCGGTCGTCTATCTCCACCCACAGCTCAAGATCTGTTTTTGCCCCGGAAAAGGAGAAGCCGAGGTAAAGCGTCTCCTCACGCGTCAGCGTATAAAACACCTTCCACTGATTCAAAAGGCCCGTGATGTCGTCGGGCCGTTCGTTTCGCCCTGCATAGGCGGCGCACAGCCGCACATGCCCTGGATTCCAGGACTCCTCCAATTCAAAGACGACGCCGCCCGCTGAATAAAGGCGCTCGCCGCACGCGAACGGTTCCTGTATGCCCTTCCCGGCGGCAAGCAGATTGGCGCGCGTCTCCCGGACCGGCTCGGGCACGATCCCCATCAGCTTTAAAAACATCCGCAGATGATCGGCTGTGATCTGGTCCAGATGGTACTGCTGCATCTGCTTATACCAGGCAAACAGCTCGATCAGAGTGATACCCGGATCGTGCTCATTAAAATCGGTCCATTCCGCACATAGCTGCGGAATGCGCTTTTTTGCCTCGGTTACAATATCTTCAAACCTCTGGTCATCCAGAACCGGCAGGTTCAGCAAGCTCTTTCACCTCGTCTTTCCATATTACATCCGAACCCTGTGGGTTCCCCCCTGTACCACCGTAAACGGCACCGACACCGACCCGTCCAGGCTGACAAGCCGGCGGCGGCCATCCTCATAATAGTCGCCCTCCAAAAAGACGTCGCGCACCGCCGCCACATGCTCGACATACTTGAGCCTGCTGTAAAAATCGGCGGCGGCCGGCAGTTCCCCGATTCCGCGGATCAGGCCGCGCCCATCCGACGGTTCAAGCAGCCGCCTGATCGCGGCGACCGCATCGCGCTCAACCTGCGCGGCATAGTCGAGGTCGTCCGGCATCAGATGAACGGTGACGTTTACTGTCATAACCACCGCCGGGATCACCGCAAGACGTTCCAGCGCCATGCAGTCGCAGCAATTCTCCAGCATCGCACGGATCCGTCTGCACAGGCGCAGCACATAATCGCGGTTATTAAAATCGCGTGCCATCACCACAACCGTGACAGCTCCCGGAGCAGGCCGGCCGTCCGCACCGGTATTGGAAAAGCATTTAACCTGCACCACCTCTCCGAACTGTTCGCCGATCAGGTCCTCGTAATCGCGGGCGCAGACCGCCCGGTAGCGGTGACGGACGCGGCGCGGACCCAGGCGTTCAACCGCTTCCATCGTCTGCAAATCGCTGCCGCCGCAGGTGGGCGTTATATTTGTTACGCCGGTTATGTAAGCGATTGAACCGACCATGCCGCCGATGCGCCCTGCGGGCAGGTTCCCGCGGCTGCCTCCGCCTGATGAATATTGCACAAGGATGCTCTCCTCACCGGCGGCCGGCACTTTGCCGCGCCGGCCGTTTCCAAAGGTGAGCCGCCCTTCGATCCGGTCGATCTGATAGACGCGGCTTTCCGGTCCGGTCCCTGAAAAGCTGTCGGTTTCCTCCCAGCGCACCCGCAGGCGGATCAGCGCGCCTTCCTCATCATACTCGGGACGTATGGGCGCTTTGGGATCGTCCAGGAGACGATCGCGCTCCTGCTGCGGCAGCTCGGGCAGCTCGTCTACCCAAACCTCGCAGGAAAGCACGGGCCTGTGCGGCAGAACGATTTCACGCCCGGTCTCGTGAATATCGGCCGCAAAGAGCTGGTCAAGCTCCCGGTGCGACTGCGTAATGCCCGCCACGTTTGTCAAAACACGCGTCACACGGGGCAGCGCCCCCCTGCGCGCGCGGCGCTCCCCCAGGATACGCAGAAAATACCCCTCGTGTCCAAACAGACGGCCGCGCGCGGGCGGCTCCCCCAGATAGACGCTCAGGATGCCGCTGCCCGAAAGGCCGTCGGTCCGGTCGGCGGCATTTACCTTTTGAAAGCCATCCGCCAAAAGCGCCTGCACCTCCAGTCTGTCAATTCCTTCGCACTGTCCATCCAGATCGAAGAACAGGTTGACCGGATAGCCGCAGAACGGCCGGTCAAAACAGAGGTAGACAGCCGGCGGCGTCTGCTCCGGACTCTCAAACGCGTCCAGAGCAAGATTTTCCAGCCGGTGCGCGTCGGCAAGTATCTGGCTTTCACAGTTGTTGTCCGACCGCACATAATGGGCCGGCTGCGTCTCGTCATAGGCATATTGCAGCCGGACTCCCTGTACAAATGGAAGCAGACGGTCGCCGGTCGTGCTGAAATTGTTTTCCACAAATCCCACGCGGGCGCGCAGCCAATAATTTTCTACCGCGCCCACAGTCACCGGCTCCATATCCGCGGGGCAGACGCAGCTAAGCTCCATCCGTCCCTCTCTGCGGCAGGCGAACGGATTGGCGTCGCCCTCCACAAAAAGCCGTTTCCAGCCCGCGCCGTTCCAGTATTCCCATATCACCTGTGAAATGTAGATTTCCGGCACCGATGTGAGCCGGTCGTTTTTATCGATGATATATTTTTTATTGAATTCATACCGCTGGTCCGGAGTCATCTGCTGCACCACGACGGTACGCATCTCCAGCTCAATCTTCAGCCGCGCCCCGCGTTTGGAAAACGCCTCGCCGCTGGCCAGATAAAAACAGTCGTAAGGCACGGGTTCCCGCCCAAAGCAATAGCCGCCAAGCGCGCGGTCGATCGGAAGGTCGTTATAAAAAAGTTCCTCCGCTTCGAGCGCAGCGTCCCTTAGCGGGCTTGTACGCAGCCGCGCCGCGCGCAGGCGAATCTCCGGCTGCGCTCCCTGCATCACGCAGCGGATGCAGGCCGGGGCGTCAGCCCCTTGCGCTTCCATCGGGCCGTCGGCGGTCTTTTGCAGCAGTATGGTTTTCTGCCGCGCCTCTGCATGGTCAAAGGCGCTCCAGCGCGCGCCGTCATAATACTCCCATTTGGCGGATTGCGGCTGTGCAAGCTGTTCCGCAGCCTGCCCGCTCAGAAGCTCCACATCTGTATGCAGCTCCACCTCCACCATGCACGGCGTGTGCAGCAAAAACAGATCCGGATGCCCCAGATAGAGGATATGGCTTTGCAAATTGCGTTCGGGATGCGCCCCGAACAGCTCGGCCGCATCGCCGGAAAGGGCGTCGTACCATTCGATACAATCCGCCTGCGGATGTACCAGAAGCAGGCCTTCCAGCACGGCGGCCGACGCGTCGAATCCGCTGTCGGTTTCATAGAGGACATCCTCCCCGCCGCCGCTCTGTGCATAAAGCTGCGTACCTTTCTCCACGTGTGCGCCGCGCGCGTCGGGCGTCTCACAGGAAAAGCGCGCATAGCCCACGGCTGGCGTGGCGGGGGTGCGGCGGGTATCGAGCATATTCAGAAAATAAAGGAACTGTTTATATGGAATCCGGTTGTACCGGCAGATCGTCTCATAAAGCATACCGCCAAAGAGTTCGGCAAGCGCCGCTCCTGCGTCAGGCTGCTCAAAATCCAGGCGCCATTCGGGCGTATACCGGCGCGCCCGCGCGGCAATCTGGGCGAGCAGATCCTGTTTGGTCCGGCTGTCGAGCACTGGAAACTGTTTCACGCTTCGACCCCCTCAAGCAAATGGAACGGGTAGACCAGGTTAAAGTAATTGTTGGTGCTGCGGACCGTATAGCTGATCTCCACCACGGCGGTTGTATGATCTTTGCCCTCCATACGGGCGGCAACCTTCACGTCCCGGATGCGCGGTTCGCAGCGGGTAAGCGCACCCTCCAGCTCGCTGGAAACCGACAGCGCAAAGTCCTGGGCGTCCGATTCAAAAACATAATCCGCCGCGCGGGAGCCAAACGACGGCCGCATGACCCGCTCGCCCCGATAGGTGCGCAGGATCAGGCCGACTGATTGCCTGATGTCCTCCTCATGGGAAACCATCGCAATCCGCCCTGTCCGCGGGTCTACCGCAATGGGAAAGCTCCATCCGCGCCCCAGAAAATCCCTGCTGTCCATACGCCTTGCCCCCATTCTTCCCGATCATTGGGATATCAGTTAATCTTGACCATCGAGCCTTTGAGATTCGCCAGCCCGCTCGCCTGAAGCGTCAGCTGGCCGCTTGCCTTGATTTCACACTGTCCGGACGCTTCCATGCCGATCTGGGCGCCTTTCAGTTCCAGCTTTGTCTTACCCTCGGCTGAAACCTTCCCGCCTGTTCCGTCGAGCACAACAGCGGCATTCGATCCGGCCTTAAGCGTAATTTTCTTCTCAGCCCGGATGGTGATCTCGCCGTTTTTCAATGCGACTGTTATCCCGTTTTTGCCGTCCTTGTCCGCAAAGGTAAGCGTCTCGCCCCCATCGTCAAGCACAAGGCGGCTGCCCTTTTTGGTAGTGATGCTGATTTTCTCCTTGTCCTTGGCGTCGTCCAAAAGAAGCTCCGCTCCCGATGGCGTCCTGATGCTGCGGATTTCGTTCTTGCCATCCTGATAGTGGTAAGGACCGGCGGCTTCCTTCGTCCAAACGCTGCCCAACACAACCGGGCTGTGGAGGTCGCCGCCCAGAAAGCCAAGCACCACCACATCTCCCACATCGGGGAAAAAGGTCGCTCCATAGCCCTTGCCGCCCATAAAGCTCATGACCCAGGCCCAGTTGGTTTCCTTGACCTCGGGATTTTTTGTAAGCAACTGACAGCGCACCCGGTCAAGCTTGTCCGGGTCCTGGATATTTGTGACCTTTGCCAGCGCCACCCCGGGGACGGCTGAGAGCTGTGTCATTTCGCTGCGGTTCGCGTCAAGCTGGTCCAGAATGCTCAATTGGTGCGCGCCCCCTTCAATTCAAAGTCGGTGGTAAAGCCCTGTTCCGAATAACGGTGCACCACCCGCGAGATAAAATACAACCCGTTTGTATGCTTGTCCATACCGTCTATTTTCAAATAGCGGCCGGGCACCAGCTCCGGCAGGCCGATACAGGAGCCGCGGCCGCTGACAAATTCCATCGACCGTTCGTTAAAAATGGCCTGCGCTACCCTTTTTAAACCCGCGGCGGTGAACTCCAGCGGGTCCTGATAATCGAGCTGGCGCGTCTTGAGGGCCGGCATCATCGCAAGCGCCGTCTTGGAGCCTGTGCCGGAAATATCGGTCGCGGTGATCTGCGCCAGCTCCGGGGCAAGCCCCACGCCCACAGAGCTGACCGTCACCTTGCCGATCTGACGGCTGCTGTCAAGCTCTTTTTCAAAGCTCTTGAGGTGCCTGCCATATTCCAGCGTCATCAGGGCGCCGGTTTTTTTATAAAGCTCTGTAAAAATCACCTGCCCATGGATAATCGCAAAGCAATATCCCGCGCGGCGCGCCAGATGTGTGATGAATTCACTGTCATCCATGCCCGATTGAATCAACCGGATCTTATTTTGGCCGATCTTGCTGACCTTGCCCATCTTTGCATAGCCGTTGACCGTGCACTGCTCCAACAGCTTCTGAATCACCGCGTCCTGATCCTCCTGCTCATATGCCACCGATTTTTTGATGTTGCGCAACAGGACAGAGGCGTCCATGGCCTCCACCGTGATGCTGATCCCTTCCGGACTGTAGGTGTGACGCACATGGACAATCAGCCCCACAAAGAGCGTGATCCGCGTGTTATATCCGCCGTTGACCTCGACCTTTTTCCCAACCTCCAGCTTGGCGAGCAAATCCCCTGTGAACGCGCTTTTGTCCAGATCGAACTGGCCGGAAAGCTGAAAGGTACAGGAGCTTGCTTCGCCGCGCCGGGCGCCATCCCCGGCGCCGACCGGAATATTGATCTCAATCGATTGCAGCTGGCACGTCTGGTCGGCGAGCTTCACGCCTCCCACCAGGATTTCAAACGACGGAGCGGCGAAGCCCTTATATTTTTGTTCAAGCTGGTCATAGTCATAGCTGCTGCTTGTGCTGAATGTGATGGCCGCCATCCGCCGCCCTCCTCTGTCCGGCCGGGACGTTTAAAGCCACGCCGGTATTTTGATTACCTGTCCGGTTTTCAGCAGTCTTGGATTATCGATCCGGTTGACCCGGGCAATCTCGCGCCACAATTCCGGATCGCCGTACTCCTGCGCCGCGATGGCGGTGAGGGTATCCCCCGCCTGTACGGTCCAATATTTTGTGCGGTCCGGCGAGTTGCGCGGTTCCCCTGTGAGCTGGTCCTGCGGGGAAATATGCCGCTGGAATGTGACCTCCAGTCTGGCGCGCACAGGTTTGCCGGTAAAGGTGAACATCAAAAATTCCTGCCGCACCGAAACGACATACCCCTGAAACGAAAGTCCGCCCCATCGGAATTCTACCAGCGGCGGCGCATGCCGGTCGCCCGCCACATCCATCAGCGCATAAATCTGGCTTGTGTACTCCGTTACATCGATCTTCCCGGCCTCGGGCAGCAGGCTGGTTGCCGCCAGCTTCACTGAATCGGCGATACTTCCGGCGCTGACGCCCGCCTCATATGTATCGAAAAACAGGTTCATGGTGAGCCGTTCGGCACTGCCGTTGACAAACTGCGCAATGGGCAGGTCAAGCCCCTGGATCACATGCTCCGCGTAGTTCACCGTGCGTTCAATCACATATTCAGACGGATTGAACAGGACGGTAATAGGGGATTGTAGAAGGGTTGGCGGCGGATCGATCTGATAAATTTTCGCCTTTTGCAGCAATAACGGCATATCTTGTTTTCACCTGCGCTTTTCTGTGTATTACAGCCCGAACCGCCTGCGTTCGGCGCTGATCCTGCTTTCCAGTTTGCGATAGATCTGATCCGCCATCCGGCTTAATTCCGCATCGCTCACCTGCCCGGACTGCCGGATCACCTGCGTTTCCCGTGTAGTCCGCACAGATGTGTTGAGCGAGCGCGGCTGTCCCTCCGTTTGAGAAGGCAAGCGCCCCGCGGCGTCCGTCCCACGCTCCTTGTAAGCGATATCCGGCATCATCAGGCGCGGCGGCACGCCGGCCGGCGCAATGCCGCCCGCCTCACGTTCGCGCCGGGCCAGCTCGGCCCTCGCGCGGAAAAAGGACTGTGCTTTCCGCGCCTGTTCGCCGGATAGCTGCGCGGGAAGCGGGCCGTCCGGCTGCGCTTCAGCCGCGTCCCGGCCTCCTGCGGTAAACGCCCCGTGCGGAGCGTCCGACCATCCGACCTTTTTCCAGTCCTGCCGTCCGACCGGCCTGGCGGAACCTTCACCGAACCGCCCTAAATATGAAGGCGGGTTGAGCATCACAATTTCAGAAGGGTTAAACACTTGGCGCATCGGTCCCTGGCGGCCCGAAAGCGCCATTTCAAGCGACAACGGCGTCTGCTCCGCCCGCTGCTGCTCCAGTGTCAAAAGAGCGATCCGCCCCCGCCGTTCAATCGCGCCGGCCAGATCAGGGGCCTGCCCGGCAAGACGCGCGGACATCCGCGCAGGCCCTCCCCGCGCCTGCATGAGCAGGCTGCGGTTTTGCCGCAGGCTGCGGCTGGCGTGCAGCTCATCCCAGCCGCAGTCTGCGGACTGCGCACGGCTCCCGTCTATGGCAGCCTGCGTCCGCCCGTCCCGGCGCTCACGCGCATCGGTTCTTATCACACGGCCGGCCGGCTGGCCGCCAAACGGCGGCCAATGCTCCCCGCCCAGCCGCGGGCCGCCGCCATCCGCCGCTTCCGGCGCATAAAGCACAAGCTCCGCTGCGGAAAATATGCGGCCATCCTCCCGGCTCGGCCCGGAAAGAAGCTCCATAAGCGTGGCGGGCGTCTGCGGCGCACGTCCGGCAAGCAGCGCGATACGTCGTGTGCCCGCCGTAGATTCCACAGTCGTTTCCTGTCCGGGCAGCGCGCCTTCCACAAGCTTTGTCAGACGTTCTGAAAGCCGGATGCGTACCGGCGCACGGCGCGTGTCCGGCAAAGCCCTAGCGCCGGGCCGTTTATGCACGCGCCGCGCTCCCCAGCCGCGCTTCCCAGCCGCCGGGCTCCTTCGCGCCTGCGGCTCTGAACCTTCCGGCCCATTTGTCAGGCGCTCCAGGCGTTTTGAAAGCAAGCGATAAAACAACGCCGCCGGCCGCGGCCCGAACGTATTTCCTTCCGGCAAAAACGTGGTTGACTGCACCTGTGATTTCTCGGCGAGCAAAACGAGCAGCCCGTCGTCTCTGACGTTCGCCCATGGTGTAAACGGCTTACCATGCCTTTCTTCCAACCCGACGGTACGGCTTTCTGCCGCCGCCCAGGAATACGCTTCGTCTGAATACCGGACTGAAAGCCAGCGGCTTTCAGTCCGCTCAAACGCATTTCTGCCGGCACCGTCTGTATATGTCCCATATCGAAGTTGAACAGGCGGGACCGCAAGGTCCGCCTCCCTCACGGACAACGCCGGAACGGTTTGTCCCGATGCGCTTTCTCTATGCGCCGGACGCCATGTCCAGGGCATCCATTGCGTATGCGGCGCAGGCCGGCCCCCCCTATCCGTTCCGCGGCCAAAGAAGCCGCCGTGTGTTGGGCGTGCCGTGCCGGGTGTTCTTCCCAGGCTGTTTAAAAGCCGCGTTAGATCCATGCTCAACACCTGTGTGAACCCGGCCGGGGAATCCGCGTTGCGCGGCCCCTCCACAGCGGATGGAAAATCCATAAGGACCGGGGAGGGGGCCTCCTCGCGGTCGATGAGCCGCGCCGGGTCCCGCCAGTGACGCCATCCGCCCGACAGGCCGCTGCTGCCTCTTTTTCGACCGGACAGGGCGCGCTCCGCTCCGGAGCGAAGCATGACACTGTGAATGCGCCTATTGAAAGGGCTGTCCGGCCGGGCTGTCAACACGGCCGGGGTCCGCATTTTTCCTTGGATATCCGTCTGCGGACCGCCGTCCAAAGACGGAATTCTCCACATTTGTTCAAAATCTGGGATACCCGCTGCCGAAGCGGCTGTGTTCTGCGCCTGTTCAAAGGGCTGCGTTCCTGTCATATTGCTCAATAGGACTGGCGCCGCCGCTTTCGCACTGTATACGGTCCCGGGAAGCCGGCTTTGCATCCCCGCGCTTTCTCCTGCCCCTCTGGAGCGCGGCGCGGCGGCAGACAGACGGTGGGGGTTCGCGTTTTGCGCAAACGCCGCTCCCCATCCGGCTTGCACTGCGAAAACAGACGAATAGCGAACATAAGCATCCTTCGCCTGTGCGGTTTGCCTTGTCCATCCCATCTGTGTGGGAATGGGATGCGGGCGGTGGGCATTTGCCGCCTGTATGAAAGCCGCCGCATCCTGTCCAGACGTTTTCATCCGTGCGGACGGCGGACTCAGAAGCTTTGGAATGCCGGCCAGAAGAAGCTGTTGTAGCAGCGCATACGAACCCCGGGGGGGAACCGTCTGATTTCGCCGGCCCTCCATCAGGCGTACCGATGCATCGGTACGCTCCGACAGGCCTTGCGCTTGTGCGGGCTGTTCGAAAAGAAGCGCAGGATATCGTTGTCCCTGTCCGTTTAAAGCATAAAAGTTCGCCCACGCCGGCGCAAAAAGCGCGCTGGCGCGGCCTGGACGCAGCATCCCGCCCGACAAGCTTTTCTGTGTTCCTGCGATACCAAAAATACGCTCCAAATGCCTGAAGGGATTTGGAGGCGGCAATACCGCCGCGGGCGCAAGGGCCAAAGTCTGGAACGGGAACCCATTTCCTCCGGATATTCCATCCATATTTATCCCAAGGCGCAGCGCCAGCGTACCGCCAACCGGCATCGCCATGGGGTACAGTTCGGACTGGGGCGCCCAAGCATCCAGGCGGCCGGACCAGGACGAACCAGACCGGCCGCCCGCCGCATACCGCTGCACCAAACCGGCTGTTTCGCGGCCCGCTTGTCCTTCGCCCGGCGCTGACCGCTCTGTGCGAAAGGCTGTCCGCACCATCCGGACAGGTGTCCATGTAAAGCGGCGCTGCTGTCCCTGCCCTTCCGATGGTGCTTTTTCCTTGTAAAGCAGCGTGCTGTCAGCTACTGCTGCAAGGGGACGCGTCCATGCTGTTTGCCGCTGCGGCGCGTATGTCCATTCAATCAGTCCCACCGGCTGTCTCAACGTCCGCGCCAGCGGCGGATATTCGGCAGGATACTCCGCTGTACGCGGGCTGTCCGGCCACGCCTTTTGCGCGGCCGGCAGCTTTCGAAGGCCAGCCTCGGCGGCTGTCTGCGGATAAACCGCACGGTTCACGCTCCGGCTCTCAAGGCGTTCGCGCCGGGCTTCAGCCGGCGGCAGCTCGCGGTCCGCCTGCGCGGCCCGGCGTTCCAAAAGCTGCTCCATCCGGCGCAGATAAAACGCCGATGGCTCATAGCCCGCGCCATAAAGCTGAAAGAGCATGCGGATATTCACAGGCGGGAAAGAGCGGCTGTGCACTTGCTGTCCCGATGTTTCCTGCGCGCTCTCCTCCAGATCGACCATGGAGAACCTTTGCCATCCGTCCGGGGCGCGCCGTACTGCCCGCTCGGTTATCCTGCGCGCAAAATCGCCCGCACCCGCCGTCTGAAGCGTTCGTCCGCCTTCCAAGCGGCTCGCCTGTGCGGCAAGCCGGCCGAAGCTTGGTGTGAACGCCCTGACGGCTGTATGCAATTTTCCACTCAGGCAGTTCATCCGTCTGTGCCCTCCACGGTGAAATAAGAGTACCCCGCCCATATTCCAATGTCTTTGGTCAACGGACAGGGGAAAAACGCCTGTTAAACAGCCGCTACGCAGGCCTTGCCGAAGATCAATGGCCCCCTCAGAAAAGGCGCGCTTAAAACAGTTGCAGCAGCCCGGTGTGCATCAGTTCAATCCGGGAAATGGCAACCTGCCCTTCCAGCGCATTGAGGATCGGGCCTTCATATTTGACCGGATACGCGTCAGTAATCGTCCAGCCGTGCACGGGGACGCCCTTTTCGTTGCAGAGCTGGATCAGCCCCAACACTGGCGTTGTGGTGCCAAGCATGGCCGCGCGCATCCACAGCTCCATTTGGAAACTCGACATAATCCCACCCTCCAGAATAAGCCGCTGGGGGACAGTGTTTCGTCTAAAGAACAGCGGGCCGTCGTTGCGGCCGCCCTCCGCATAAGTTTCCATTTCAAATTCAAAACCAATTCCCTGTACCGATGAAAAATTACCGTCGAGATCCACACCGATCGCCACATGGAAATAACAGTTTAGATTTTCATCAAACACACCCATACCGATCTTCCCCTTTCACATCGCTTCATCTGCCTGCCGGCGCGGCCAGATAGGAGAGGATCGAACCGATGCTCTTATCAGAGGTCCCGGTGGAATCGGGCGGGTCCAGCCTGGTGAACCCTTCATGCGCAAGCTCCAACACTTCCAGCGCCACCTCGCTGGAAGCCGCGTTGAGGTCGGACACACGATAGGAAACGGGCCAGGCATTGACCAGTTCCCAACGCGGCCCGTCGTTGCCTGCGTCGTCCAGCAGGGTAATCGTCACCAGCCTGCGCTGGATTCCGGTCGGCCCGCTGGTGCCGTCCGCTGCCGCGGAATGCAGCCAGGCAAGCGTGTCCAGTTCACCGATGATTCCACGTGAAAGCCGCACGTTGCCGTACCGTGTCAGCCCGGGAAGCTTCTGCACTGTTGGACGGCTGGCATTTCCCGTGCGGTATTCCACCACGTCGACCGTAGCTTCCAGGCCGGACACCTCGGAAAAGGCGCCCGCTGTGATCGATTCGATCTCAACCTTGTATCGAAAGACACGGTATGGATGGGTTAAAATCTCGGTCGTTGCGCCAGATGCCATAGTTCATTCCGCCGCGTCCCGCGGCAGCGCCTCCTCCCGTTGATTTTATAAGCCGTCTGAAAACGGCCGTTCAGGCTTCAAATACATTTTTTGGGGTCCCGTTGAGCCGCTTGTTGATCTTGGAAAGCTCCGCGCACCACCGCCTGCGTTCCCGGTGGTCGAGGTTCATGACCTCATCGTGCCCCCAGTGCAGGTAATAGGCCAGAAACGCCATTTCCTCGTAGAGCCTGTCAGAAGGATACAGGACAAGCCCTACTCGATCAAAAAATCCAGCGGCAGCTCAATCTCCTCGCCGCATTTGGGACAGACCGCCTTATAAACCGGCGTGTCGGCCAGGTTGATCCTCTGGTAAAGGTCCTGGAGATAGGCGATGTCCACCGTAAACAGGTTTTCAATCACCTTGGTGCTGATGGCGGGCAGCGTACCTAGCTTTGTGATCACCCGCGAAAGCAGGATGATCGAAAGATATCCCCCATTTTGCTGGACACGCGGGTCGCGCAGCGGCAGGATTTCATCCGCCGCCGTGGCCAGACGCATCGTCCCGCTGCGATGGACCTCGCCGTTCTCATCCACATAGCCGCGCGGCAGCATAAATTCAAACGTCGTCTGCATAGTAACCTCCGGTATCATCATAAGCGCCCGCGCGCCGCCCTTTTAAGGCGCGCGCGGGCCGTCAGGATCTGATTGATCAGACCGCAGAGGGCGTTCCGGCGTCGCCGGAGCTTACCCTAGTGAGTCCCTCGTGGCAAATCTCGATCGACTCGATGGCGACCTCGCTGCCTAAGGCGTTGAGATCGGGGATCGAGTAGCGGACCGGCCAGGCGTTGATGATGGTCCACTGCGGGCCGTCCGCGCCTGTGTCGTCGATCAGTGTAACGGTGATATTTTTGCGCTCGACGCCTGTCGGCGGCGCCTGGTCGCTGGAGGCGACGGTATAAAGCCAGTCGAGCATCTCCATATCGCCGACAACGCCCCATTTAAAGGTGATGTTGCCATATTTGGTCAGTCCGGGCAGCTTGCGCGGGGTGTTGCGCAAATCGTCGCCCTCCCTGTATTCCACCACGTCTACATTGAGGTCAAAACCGGAAACCTCGCTGAAGCCGCCGCGGGCGATACCGTCGATTTCGACGGTGTATCGGAATGTTCTGTATGGGTACCTGATGGTTGAGTCAGCCATAGTTGCTTATCCTTTCTATCAGATTCACATCCGCTGCCGTAATCAGCCGGCGGATTCGACCGTGTGCTGTGTGATGCGGAAGATCACAAATTCGGCGGGCTTGACCGGCGCGATGCCGATGTTGCAGATCAGCCGGCCGTTATCGATGTCGTCCTGGGTCATAGTGCTGCGGCCGATATTGACAAAGAACGCCTCGCCCGGCGAGGTGCCGGCCAGCGCGCCTGAGCGCCACATAGAGGAGAGGAACAGCTCGATCGTGCGCTGCACGCGGCCCCACAAGGCTTCGCTGTTCGGCTCAAAGACCACCCAATTGGTATTGGCCTTGAGGGATTCCTCCACAAAAATAAAGAGACGGCGGACGTTGATGTATTTCCACAGCGGATTGGACGAGGCTGTTCGCGCGCCCCAGACGCGGATACCGCGCCCGGTAAAGCTGCGGATCAGGTTGACGCCCTGCGGGTTCAGGATATCCTGCTCGCCCTCGTTGTATGGACAGGAAAGCCCGGTGCATCCCCGGACAACCTCGTTGGCAGGGGCCTTCTGGACGCCGCGCTCGGTGTCGGTGCGGGCATAGATGCCGGCCATCGCGCCGGAAGGCGGCATATAGGAGCTTTTGCGCGCCAGCGGGTCAAAGACCTCAAGCCACGGATGATAGAGCGCCGCATAGCTGGTATCGAACATGTTGCGGTGGTCGAGCACATCGCCGACCTTCTTCTTGTCCAGCGGGATGTCGAGAACCGCAAAGCGGCTCTTGGTGTTCTCACAGTGCGCAACCAGCGCGAGCTGCACGTCGGAATCGGTGACGCCCGGAACCGCCATGATGCTGACCTGTGCGTTCTCCAAAAACGCCTGGATACCGGTGCGCTTGCCGGGTCCATTATCGGATCCCATATAGTCAGACGCCTTGGTCCCTCCAATATTGCCGTCGCTGCCGCCAGAGAAGCCGAGCGAGAGGCTTTCACCCACGCCGCCGACCGCCTTATACGGCGGCATCACGCCGGCCGCTTTTGCCGCAGGGGCCACGGCCGGAGCCTTCTCGTCCTTCTTGTCGTCCTTTTTCTCTGCGGGAGCCTGCGCGGCGGGCTGCGCCGGAACCTTGCCCACCTCGACGGTGACAAGTTCGGATTTTTGCATACGGGCCGCGATATAGCTTGACGCGGACTCATTGAGCGAAACGTTCAGATATGTTTCCTCGGCGTCCTCAAAACGGACCGAAACGTTAAATTCACAGGTCTTGATGACCTTTTTCGGCAGCAGATTGGTATCGACAATATCGCAGCCGATCGGCTCCTCAAAAGAGAGCACGCCGTCAATCGCCGACTTGACCCTGTTGTGGGAGAGCGTTCTGCCGTCGTAAAATTCAACGACGTCGCCGGCTGTAAAGCCGTCGCAGCTCTTGACACGCACGCTGCGGTCGTCAATCGCCTCGAGCGCCTGTGTTTTGGCCTTGCTGGCCGGGGTGATTGTCACGCGCAGGCGGTCGCCCCATTCGCCCGGGTTGGCGGCTGTGAACTTTAAAACCGCAGAGCCGCTGGTGGCGCTGCACTTCGCCCCCTGCGGCACAACGCGCATGATAAACGCACGGGAACCGCCATTGAGGAAAAACTGCTCCACCGCATAGGGCAGAAAGCGGTAATCGCCGTACTTCGCCTCGGACAAGTAGGAGCCATACATCCGCTGGTAATCGGCAAAATTGGTCACAAGCTGCGGACGCCCGATCACGGGTCCGCGCTCCGCCATTCCAATAAAGCCGGCTGTGCTGGTGCTGACCCCTTCCATTGGGACCGCACCGGATTCAACTTCCTCGACATAGACGCCCGGTGATAAGTACTCTGCCATAACAACGTTCCGATTTCCCTGCGAAATCGGATGCCTCCTCTCGTTTTTGATAGATTCGGTTGGATGCCTGAATTATAAATTTATCGTAAATTGGCCCTTTGGCCAGCTTTACAAACCAACGCTTTTAAGCCTCGGCGGATTTCCTCCAGCCCGGGCAAACAACTCCCGCCAATGGCCGGATACCGACGCGCAATGCGCGCCTATGCCGCGCAAAAACAGCTCCGGCGCATAAAACGCATCGGTCAGGTCCACACGGGTGCGGACGACGACGGCGCCATCCTCCAAATAGAAATGCCCCCACAGATCAACCGCGTTGATCCGGTTGCAGGCATACAAGGCTTGCGTCTCGTCCTCCATGCGGAAGGGATATCTGGAGTAGATCAAAACGGCCTCCTTTTGTTCTACACAGACAGCGTGCCAGCGCACCCGCCCGTCGGTAAAAACCAGGTGGGCTTCCTCCCCCCTGACAAGGAAATCATAACCCGCCTGCTCCAGCAGAGATGCCAGCGTATCCATCGCCGCCTCCTTTTACCGCCCAGGGCGCCGGCGCTGGTGTGAGCATGGTCAATTCCATTCCATCAAACCGGACAGAAGCCATATGCGGCGCTTCATCGGGGGATATCCTGTTTTCCGGGAGCGCCTGCGCCGTCCCTCTCAGTCCCGGTGGCGTCCGTGCGCATACAGGATCGGGCGGACGGTCCGGCGCGGCGTTGATGAGCCGCAGCATTCGGCTGTTGCCAAGCGCTGCGCATAACTGCCGCAGCGTTTGACGGCCCAATCCACGCATACCTTTGGCGGTCCGCAGGGCCGCCGCTGCCTGGAAAGACCGGCTTTGGATGGGTTCAGACGTCTGAATTAGCGGCGTCCTCTCCTGCTGCGTCCTCTGGCTTTGATTGTTCGCCGGCGACGCTCTCTGGTTCATACCCATCCTCCTTTTGACTGTACCGCCGGGCCTCGCCGCGGCGGCCATCCTCCGGCGGCATGGCGGCCGCTGTCAATTCCGCAGCCAGCTCCTCTGCAAAGCCCTCGGCGGAAAAAAGCTGCTCCGCCTGCTCGGCATTGTCGCGCAGGATGCTCAACCGGCTGATAAACTGTATTTTCTGAGCCTGTTTTCTTTGGATCAATGCCTCGAGACTGGCGATGCCGCGGCGGAGCACATCGGCTTCCTCGCGGTTTGCCTCCCCGATTTCCAGCTCCTTCAGACGCCCGCGCCAGACGTGCAGCGTCATTTGGTCGTCCCTCACGGATAAAAATGGGTACATCCTGAGCAGGATCTCATTATCTGCCTGCGCAAGAGGACTCTGTGGTCCTTCGGCGGCCTCAGCCATCGTCTGGAACAGGCGGCCCGCGCTGCGCAGACTGCCTACCACCAGGCCGACGGCGCTTTTAACGTCCTGCCGGTTGTAGACGACCTGTCCTTCGTTACCTGGCAGATTCTTCTGAACTGAGCAAGCCCCCTTGAGGATTTGCTGGCGTTCATTGACCGGCTCCGGCTGGCCAAGCGTCCTTTTGAGACTGCTTATCAGCATCATACGTCCCTGCCCGCCGAGAATCCCGGCCGCGAGCGTTCCCTTTGAAAAAGCGGCGTCCGCGAATTTTTGCAGCCGCAGCCCGCTTTGCCGCTGCGTCTCCGACACCTGATAAGGCATCTGCTCCGCCGCCGGGCGGGCCGCTCCTTCTTCAAGCGGTTGTCCGCTCTGCTCAAGCATCTGTCCGGTCAGCCTCTGCCCTTCCAGAGTAAAACGCGTGGAAAAGGCCTCTGTAATCGAGTAAACCGGATCGCGTGTTCTGTATCCAAGATCCGGCAGGTGCGCGAGCCTGCAAAGCTGATCGTGCAGCTCCCGGCGCAGGAAATCCCCGCCGGAAAGCTGTTTTTCAAAGCGCCCGGAGCGTTTCCTCCTGGATTCACGGTACACGCGCCTTCCCCCTTGTTATAGGGTTTTAAAATCAGCAAAGGCCGCCCTTCGGGTAGCTCCCGCCGGCTATATCGGACAAGGCGTCGTCAGAAAGCGGGGCAAAGCCGCCGTCCTGCCAATCCAGCCAAGCCTCCTGCGTTTCCTGCGGGTTCAGCCCGGCGGCCTGCGCGGCCTGTTCAAAATCGGTTCGGTCGGACAGCCTGTCGGATAAGGTATGAGCCAACAATCTGCGTAAAGCATCGCTCATTCTAATTCCTCCTGTGCATTTATCGCAGCGTTTTTTTGCCTGGCATCTTATACGAACGGACGGCAAAAAAATCCCATATTTTTTCTGATTGATAAAAACAAATTGCCGCTTTATTCTGCCAAAAGCGCGTCCATCCCGCAAAAGCGCCTTCTTTACCAAGCGTAATTTTTTATTTTTTACGATACATCTTGAAAATCTCCTATTCTTCATTCAAATTCAGGAAACGGGCAAGCGTTTTCACTAATTATACATATTGCCTTTTGTTTTATCGTGACCTTGTCCAAACAGCTTGTTCGTATGTTTGGATACATTTGCGGCATACCAGTTGCAGGAGGCGATGCAATTTGTACCCATATCACAATCAAATCAAACGGCGCATTCGCGCCGGAGAGCTGGCCGGATATGCCTTTGTCAGCGACTATCCACGCATCGGCGAGGCGTTGGTGCTGTACTTTACGACGCCTCCGCAGGTGCGTCCCATTCGTCCGCACCGCTATGCGGAATACGCTGCGCTTCTGGCAGCCTGGGAAAACGGCGCTTTCCCGCTTTTTTGAAAGAGTCCGGCCAAAAAATTTCGTCAGCTTTTCCCCTCCTCTGATTTAAGAACTTGACAAACCATAAATATATGATATTATGTTAGTAATAAATAGATATTATCTTTAAAAACATAAGATTAAGGAGCGATTGCATGGAACTGCGGGACCGGGACGGCTTGACCGAACAGGAATTTTTAGAACGATATCGGCCAGGCGATTATACGCGTCCATCGGTGGCGTGCGATATGGTCATTTTTACGGTTATGGACGCGGATGCCGGCAACTACCGCCGCCTGCCCGAAAAGCAGCTGCGCGTGCTGCTGATCGAACGCGGCGGCCATCCATTTCTGGGATGCTGGGCGCTGCCCGGCGGTTTTGTCCGGCCGGCTGAAACCGTGGGGCAGGCCGCAGCGCGCGAGCTGCGGGAGGAGACAGGCGTTGAAAACGTCTATCTGGAGCAGCTCGGCGTTTTCAGCGATCCCGGCCGTGATCCGCGCACCTGGGTTATGAGCTGCGCGCATATGGCGCTGATCGACAGCGGACAGGTCCGGCTCCAGGCCGGCGACGATGCGCAAAATGCCGCGTGGTTTCTGGTATCATGCGCGCCGCAGCAGGAAAAGCCGGCACGGTTCACACTGAAATTGACCGGCAGCGACACGACGCTTTGCGCAGTGGTGGAGCGCCGGATGACGACTTCCGCCGGCGCGGAGGAATACACAATCATCGAAAACGACGGGCTTGCATTCGATCATGCAAAAATCATTGTCTGCGCGCTGGAGCGCCTGCGCGCGCAGACAGCGTCCGGCAGCGCGGCTTTTCATCTGCTGCCGGAACGCTTCACGCTGACCGAACTTCAGCAGGTGCACGAGGTCCTGCTCGGCCGCCCGCTTCTCAAAGCGGCATTCAGGCGCAAGATCGCCCCGCTTGTGCAGGAGACGGACCAGATGACACAGAACGCCGGACACAGGCCCTCACGCCTGTACCAGCGAAAACAGGAGGACAGAACATGATTTGTTACGATCTGAAAACGCTTCAGAAGGCTTATTGTTCGGGCGAAAACTGCCGTTTCCTCTTTTTTTGGGGGCATACCCCGCCGGCCGACGGGCATGTGAATGAAAGCTGCCTGAGCCAGTGGTGGATGTGCCGTTTCTCGGCCGGCGGGGTGGAATATAACTGCGCCGAGCAATACATGATGGCGGAAAAGGCCCGGATATTTGGCGATAACGAGATGCTGGAAAAAATCATGGCGTCCAAATTTCCCAAGGAGATGAAAGCTTACGGACGGGCCGTGCGAAACTTCGACCAGGCGGTATGGGACAGCCGATGCTATGACCGGGTGCTCACCGGGAATCTGGCCAAGTTCGGGCAAAATGCTGATCTGTGGGAATTTTTAGCCGGAACAAAGGGACACATCCTTGTGGAGGCAAGCCCGCGCGACAGGATTTGGGGCATTGGCATGGGAAAGCAAAATCCCAATGCCCCAAATCCGACGCTCTGGCGCGGTAAAAATCTTTTGGGGTTCGCACTGACCGAAGCGCGCGAGCTTTTGCAGCGGCGATAGGGGGGTGCTTTAATGAATGGGGAGCTTTATCAGGCGTGTGTCCTTGTGGCGGCGGTGCGCCAAGCGCTGCGCGCCGGCACTTTTTCCTATAAGGGCGCTGACTACGAAAAAACCATTCGTTTCACCTTCCAAAACGGCGCGCGGGCGGACAGCGCAGCCGATTGGTACCGCGAACTGGCGGCGCGCCGCCTTCGCGATATCAAACTGCTTGCGCCCACAGTGACCGGGGACCGCGGACTGCTCGCCTTTTCGGGCGGCGCGCCTTTTCTGATCGCTTGCTTTTACAAGGACAAAGCCGCTGCCGGCTGGCGCGCCGGTTGGGAGTTCGACCAGTCTGCGCGAGGCTGGAATATCGAGTGGAACGAAGCGCCGTTCAAAGACGCGCCCGCCGCCCCGCCCCGCTTCCAGGAATATCGCGAAGATTTCTCCGCGGTGCTCGCACAGATTTCGGAACTGGCCGTGCGCATCGGGGAGAACCAGTTCGCCGCCCAATTCGACAGTGCGCGGCGTTATCTGACAGACCAGCATATAATGCTCATGTACGGTAAGGAAGCAAGCAACCGAAAACAAGAGATAGACCGCCAGCACTACACTATTCCGAACCAAAGACCAAAAGATAAGCATTGTGGGAAAATCTAAACTTTTGGATTTTCCTACAATGCCGACTACGGCGGAATCCCTCCCACTCCTTATATCTTTCTTTCCGTATACATTGAATTTGTATTTAGTAAATGCTATAATGTCCCTATTCAAATTATAAATGTGTTGAATTAGTTACATGTACATATTTTTTGTGCCGGAGGAAGTGAAATGAAACAAAAAATTTATCTCATTACAGGCTTAATGGCTTCTGGAAAATCTACAGTTTCCGATTTACTGGCAAAATCAATAGAAAAATGCGTCCATCTTCGTGGTGATGTGTTCCGAAAAATGATTATTTCAGGCAGAGAAAATATGTCAGCTACCCCATCAGCGGAAGCAGTCCGCCAGCTGTACCTTCGATACAAATTGACTGCTGATGCGGCAAGGTCATACTTTGACAACGGCTTTTCTGTAGTGATCCAAGATAACTACTACGGTGATGAATTAAACCGAATGATAAATTATCTGCATAAATACCCTGTTGAGGTTGTCGTTCTTTGTCCAGATGTGGAAACAATAAAAGAAAGGGAACGATACAGGGAGAAAACAGGCTATTCCGGCTTTACGGTTGAAACCTTATACGATACATTTATGCAGACAACACCACGGATCGGCTTTTGGCTGGACAATTCCAATCAAACACCACAGCAGACAGCAGAAACCATTCTGAACACCAGGAAGCCGGTATGATTGTTACATATAAGGGGAAGAAAAATTTCTTTTAAGTACTTGCTTTCCTAAAACTGATGTGATATAATAGCTTCATTCCAGAAAAGGAGTAAAAAATATGCGGCAAGGTATTCTTAAATAAAACTATAATCAAATAGTGGGAACAAAGAATTATGATAGCTCCTTTTGTGGGGGCTTGGTTTTTTGTACCCAATTTAAGAATACTTTTGCCTTATCAATTTTGACATATTCAAAAAACAGCAATCACAAATAGGTGTATGCTGTATATGTGTATGTCCGCAAATTAGAATCCCCAGTGGTAAAAGTATTTTACTGCTGGGGATTTTTATGCCCTTTGGGGCTGTAAAGGGAGGACAATCACATGAAAATAATCAATATCGGCATTCTGGCCCATGTAGACGCAGGAAAAACTACATTGACAGAAAGTCTGCTATACACCAGTGGAGCGATTGCGGAACAGGGAAACGTGGATAAAGGGACCACAAGAACAGACACTATGATTTTGGAACGGCAACGGGGAATTACCATTCAGACAGCGGTTACTTCTTTTTATTGGAATGATTATAAAATCAATATCGTGGACACTCCCGGTCATATGGATTTTTTAACCGAAGCATACCGCTCTTTATCTGTCCTTGACGGAGCTGTTTTAGTCATTTCAGCAAAAGACGGCGTACAGGCACAAACCCGTATATTATTCCATGCGCTTCAGAAAATGGACATTCCGACAATTATCTTTATAAATAAGATAGACCAAAATGGGATCGACCTGCAGTGTGTTTACCAAAGCATTAAAGATAAACTTACCAGTGATATGATTGTCATGCAGGAGGTTTCCCTGTCGCCAAAGATAACCATGACCGATATTTCTGATTTAGACAAATGGGATATGATTATTTCCGGAAGCGATGAACTATTAGAACGATATGTTGCAGAGGATTCTTTGGATATACAGGAATTACAATATGAAAAGTGCAAAAGAACCAGATGCTGCTCTTTGTTTCCTGTTTATCATGGGAGTGCAAAAGACAATTTAGGAACAGAAAAACTGATTGAAGCGATTATAGAAACTTTCATTACAGAAACGGACGATATTCAGTCTGAATTATGTGGATATGTTTTTAAGGTTGAGTATACAGAGCGGAAAAAACGGCTTTCTTATTTACGCCTGTATCATGGGACGCTCCATTTACGGGATACCCTGCTGCTGTCAAAAAAGGAAAAAATAAAGATTACAGAAATGTGTATTCCGTCAAATGGTGAAATCGTCCCGGCTGACCATGCCTGTCCGGGAGAAATTGTTATTTTAGCTGATGATACTTTGAAACTGAACGATATCCTGGGAAATGAAAAACTCCTGCCTCACAAAACACGGATTGATAATCCCATGCCATTACTTCGGACAACGGTAGAGCCGCAAAAGCCGGAGCAAAGGGAAGCCCTGTTAAATGCCCTCGCAGAGATTGCTGATACAGACCCTCTTTTGCATTTTGACATTGATACTGTTACCCATGAGATTATGTTATCTTTTTTGGGAAAAGTACAGTTAGAAGTTATTTGTTCGCTATTAGAAGAAAAATATCATGTGGGCGTGGCTATGAAAGAGCCTTCGGTTATTTATCTGGAAAGACCGCAAAAAAAAGCGAGCTGCACGATTCATATTGAAGTGCCGCCGAATCCGTTTTGGGCATCTATTGGTTTGACTGTAACACCGCTTCCTGTTGGAAGCGGAACACAATATAAAAGCGAGGTATCTCTCGGCTATTTAAACCAAAGTTTTCAAAATGCCGTCATGGAGGGTGTGCGTTATGGAATGGAGCAGGGCTTATATGGCTGGGGAGTGACAGACTGCCAAATTTGTTTTGATTATGGAGTTTATTACAGCCCGGTCAGCACCCCCGCTGATTTTCGTTTTCTTGCGCCTGTCGTGTTGGAGCAGGCATTGAAAAAAGCAGGGACACAACTGTTGGAACCATACCTTTCCTTTACCCTTTTTGCACCGCAGGAATATCTTTCACGGGCTTATAATGATGCACCAAAGTATTGCGCAATCATTGAATCAACCAGACTTGAAAAAGATGAAGTTATTTTTAAGGGTGAAATCCCTGCCCGTTGTATCGGTGAATATAGGAATGATCTGAATTTTTATACAAATGGAAGAAGTGTCTGCATTACAGAATTAAAAGGGTATCAGGAAACTTCCGGCGAGCCTGTATTTCAGCCACGCCGCCCGAACAGCCGTTTAGACAAGATCCGGCATATGTTTCAGAAGATAATGTAACGTCTTGCGCAATGCAAGCGTTCATTGCTGGCTATTGCGAAATATCATTGATAAAATCAGCATCAGAGAGGAGGAACCATTTTGAACCAGAAACAGACGGATATTACAACAGGAAAGCAAATACGTCATCTGCGAACACAATCGGGAATGACACAGGAAGAACTGGCTGGGGAATTGAATGTTACCCGGCAGGCGCTATCGAATTGGGAGAGAGATGTTAATGAACCCGATTTAAATACGTTGAAAAAAATTTGTTTTCTTTTTGGAGTCCACATGGACGATTTTGCGAAGGAGGTAATAACAAAAATGGAAACATGTGAAAAAAAAGAGAAACGACAATTTAATAAGTATGATATGGCAATTGGACTTTTTTATGGTGTCGGGATATTTCTTGGCATTGGTATTTTCTTTGTTGGCGGTTTTATGACAATGTCGGGTGCAGGGTGGGGAGCATCACTATTTGGCGGTGGCTGTTTTTCTCTTGTATTTGGCTTGATATGCCATGCAGTTATTACATTGAGAAGAAATGACAAATGATGACATATCCTGCTTTCTAGACTTTTCGGTCATATCGCGTAAAAAAGCCGCTGCTTTTGGCTTTCCAATAGCGGCGGCAAAGGGAAATATCCTTTGAATACCTTACAGAAGAAAAGTTTTGCAGCATTATAAAAATAAAAGCCTATACCATTTTGGAAAGAAAAGATACATAATAGTCAAGACGGCAACAATCAGAAGTTATGGAGGGTAACAATGGAATATAGTAAGGAAGATTTAATGGAAGCAAAAAGGCAAATTTTGGGAGTGGGAGAGAACATGGGAACAGAGGAAAGTAAAAAAATCTGGGAGAAAAACGCACAATTTTGGGATAATGCAATGGGTGACAAATCTAATGAATTTCACAGAGAGGTAGTGCGTCCCAAAGTAACGGAACTTCTATCTCCTAATCCTGCGGATTACATTTTGGATATTGCGTGTGGCAATGGAAATTATTCTTCGTATCTTGCACAAAGAGGCGCTTCGATTGTCGCTTTTGATTACAGCAAAAAAATGATAGAATTGGCTAAAAGACGGCAATCACAATATGCAAAACAAATTGAATTTTGTGTAGCGGATGCGACCAATAGAGAAAGTATATTAGAATTAAAAAGAAATCGAGCCTTTACGAAAGCAGTTTCTAATATGGCAATTATGGATATTACGGATATTGAACCACTTCTTATGGCTGTTTATGAACTGTTGGAGGAAAGCGGAATTTTTGTCTTTGCAACGCAACACCCTTGTTTTATCACGTTGACTGAAAAATATATGACACCGCACAGTTACTATGGTATAGCGATTGAAGGGCAACCGGAGGAGCAGATTTATTATCATCGTTCCATACAAGATATTTTTAACCTTTGTTTTAGAGCTGGATTTGTCATTGATGGATTTTATGAAGAATGTTTCAAAAACAACAAAGAAATTCCTATGGTAATGATAGTAAGGCTTAAAAAGGTAAAACGTGATAGCTTAAAATAAATTCAAGTTTGCCGGATAAATAGCAAACCTGGCCGAGCCAGTCAACGGTCAAGATGAACGGGCTTCGCCCGCCGTTGACAGCCCCGCCCGGTTTTGCAGTTAGGCAGTCAAGGAGCGACAGCCTAAAGTGCTGCCGCCCCTTACTATCATAAAAAGCAACTACTAACCAGCCACAGCCCTTTTGGGAGGAAAGGGGGATTTTCCATGACCTGTACAGAAGAATATCGGGAACATATCGAGTACACTTTCCATGCCTTTTGCAAAGTCGTTATCCGAAATGCAACGATCAACGCAGCGAGGACACGGAGCAGGAAGCACAAAAGAGAAATATCCCTTGAATACCTCACAGACGAAAAGCACTACCCTTTAGGCACGACAGATGAATATTTCCAAGCCCCGGAGCCGGACGAGGAATACATACTTACCCTTTGCGGCGATACGGTCATTTTCAGCAGCGGCTTACTTGCGGAAGCCCTGTCACGGCTGGACGAACGGGAGCGGGAAATGATTTACCTGTCCTTTTTCAAGCGTATTCCACAGCACGAAATTGGCAGACAGTACGGGCGCAGCCGCAGCACAGCGGGCTACCATATCCGAAAAGTCCTACGGCAGCTCCAAGCGGAAATGGAGGGAATGGCATATGAGAAATAATAGGCTTCTCCCCTATGAAACAATCGTCCAAGCCACCAGCGGGGAGCCGGAAGCGGTGGGAACTGTATTGCAGTATTACCGCCGCCGCATACAATGTGCCGCCCGTGTGAATGGACGGGTAGACCAAGATACAGAGGACTACATCACCCAGACGCTTCTCACAGCTATTTTCAAGTTCCGCTTTGGGAGATAGCCCTACCGCCTACAACTGAATAACCGCCGCTTCGCCGGCAACCAGAAAGCAGTAAATCTATTCAACAGATTTGCTGCTTTTTTTCGTTCCTGTTTGGCATTTTTGAAAATCCCCAGTATGAAAAAACAAAAGGGAAAATTGCCGCCGCAGTTGGCAAAATCCCTTACTTATCCGTGGAGGGTATCAAAGAAAAAAATACTGCCATTGTCCGCCTTTTTCGGCTTGCGTGGTGTTGTAGGGAATAAGGGGAAATTCTAAAAATCTCCGTCCATTTTGCTTTGCGTGGTGTTGTAGGTAGTGAAAGGAAAATTTTCAAGATATGCCGGAATAGCGGGTAGCAAAGCCCTTTTGAAACGTCTTGTTAGCGGAAAGTACGGAAGCCGGGGAACGCCGGAGTTTTTCAGAGCAAGATTCTACCGCAGTACCAAAATTCGCTTATCGCTCATTTTGCCCCTGCGGGAATCTTGTTGGGGAGTGCCTTCCCCAAACCCTGCTTATGCGGCTTACGCCGCTGGAAAATCCCTCAAAATAATTTTTCGGATTTTTCAAAAACAGTTCCGCTTTACACCCTGTTTTTCTCCTATTAGTGAGAGGACACCACGCACAGCCGAAGGAGGTTTTACCATGCGAAAACGATATAACACGCCGCACCGCAGCCGGGTAGTCAAGACACGCATGACCGAGGAAGAATACGCCGAGTTTGCGGAAAGGCTTTCTGCTTACAACATGAGCCAAGCCGAGTTTATCCGGCAAGCCATAACCGGGGCAGCCATACGCCCCATCATAACCGTTTCCCCCGTCAATGACGAGTTGCTTGCCGCTGTCGGGAAGCTGACCGCCGAATACGGCAGGATCGGCGGCAACTTAAACCAGATAGCCCGGACGCTGAACGAGTGGCACAGCCCCTACCCGCAGCTTGCCGGGGAGGTACGGGCGGCGGTTTCCGACCTTGCTGCCCTAAAGTTTGAAGTCTTGCAGAAAGTGGGTGACGCTGTTGGCAACATTCAAACATATCAGCTCTAAAAATGCGGACTATGGCGCAGCGGAAGCCTATCTCACATTTGAGCATGACGAGTTTACCATGAAGCCCACCCTTGATGAAAACGGGCGGCTGATACCGAGGGAGGATTACCGCATTTCTTCCCTCAACTGTGGGGGCGAGGATTTCGCTGTTGCCTGTATGCGGGCTAATCTCCGCTATGAGAAAAACCAAAAACGGGAAGATGTGAAAAGCCACCACTATATCATCAGCTTTGACCCACGGGACGGGACAGACAACGGCTTGACCGTAGACCGGGCGCAGGAGCTGGGCGAGCAGTTCTGTAAAGAGCATTTCCCCGGACACCAAGCCTTAGTCTGCACCCACCCGGACGGGCATAACCACAGCGGCAATATCCATGTGCATATCGTCATCAACTCCCTGCGGATTTATGAAGTCCCGCTTCTGCCCTACATGGACAGACCAGCCGACACACGGGAGGGCTGCAAGCACCGCTGCACCAACGCCGCTATGGAATATTTCAAGAGTGAAGTCATGGAGATGTGCCACCGGGAGGGGCTTTACCAAATCGACCTCCTAAGCGGCAGCAAGGAACGGATAACCGAACGGGAATACTGGGCGGCAAAGAAAGGACAGCTTGCCCTTGATAAAGAGAACGCTGTCAGAGAAGCCGCAGGACAGCCGACCAAGCCCACCAAGTTTGAAACGGACAAGGCGAAGCTGCGCCGGACGATACGGCAGGCACTTTCCCAAGCTGGCAGCTTTGACGAATTTTCTTCCCTTTTGCTGCGGGAGGGTGTGACCGTCAAGGAGAGCCGGGGGCGGCTTTCCTACCTCACGCCGGACAGGACAAAGCCTATCACAGCCCGGAAGCTGGGGGACGATTTTGACAAGGCTGCTGTCCTTGTCCTGCTTACGCAGAACGCCCACAGAGCCGCCGAACAGAGCAAAGCCATACTCGAATACCCTGCCGCGGTTAAAAAGCTGTCACAAGGGGAAAAAACCACAAAAACCACCCCGGCAGACAACACCTTGCAGCGCATGGTTGACCGGGAAGCCAAGCGAGCCGAGGGCAAGGGCGTGGGCTATGACCGCTGGGCGGCAAAGCACAACCTAAAGCAAATGGCAGCTACCGTTACCGCCTATCAGCAGTACGGCTTTTCTTCCCCGGAGGAACTGGACGAAGCCTGTTCTGCCGCCTATACCGCCATGCGGGAAAGCCTTACAGAGCTGAAGCAGATGGAAAAGACGCTGAACGGGAAAAAGGAGCTGCAACGGCAGGTGCTTGCCTATTCCAAGACCCGCCCTGTCCGGGACGGGCTGAAACAGCAGAAAAACGCCAAAGCAAAAGCAGCCTACCGTCAGAAGTACGAAAGCGACTTTATCATAGCAGACGCAGCCGCCCGCTATTTCAGGGAAAACGGCATTTCCAAGCTGCCGAGCTATAAAGCCCTGCAAGCAGAGATTGAAACCCTTATCCAAGAGAAAAACAGCGGCTACAACGATTACCGGGCAAAACGGGAGGAATACCGCCGCTTACAGACTGTCAAGGGCAATATCGACCAGATTTTACACCGGGAGCGCAAGCCTGTGAAAAGGCAGGAACAGGAACGATAAAAACCGCCCCAAAATGTACCCGAACCTATACAGAACAAGGGGGCTGCCCCGTACCCTATCCGCAAATACCAAAGGATTTTTTAACGGGCTTATAGGGCAGAAAAAACCCGAAAATGATACCGAGATGATACAGAATTACCGCCGATACCGCCACACCAGCGGAAACGGCAGAAAGGAGCGCACCCATGCCAAGAATGAGCAAGAAACGGCGGCTGGAATGGTCTTTTTTCCTGCGGCAAGTGAAAGTCGGGAATTCCACCTGCGATCGTATCACATACAATGACCTCTGCCGGGGCTGTACCCATAGCTGCAAGCAGAGCTTCCGGGCGGTTATCATACTCTGCCCCCACTACTACTCCAAACGCCGGAAAAAGGAGGACAGGGACAATGGCAGATAACCGCAAGTATTACTACCTCAAGCTGAAAGAGAACTTTTTTGACAGCGACTCCATTGTGCTGCTGGAAGATATGAAAGACGGGATTTTATACTCCAATATCCTCTTGAAGCTGTACTTAAAATCGCTGAAAAACGGCGGGAAATTGCAGCTTGACGAGCATATCCCCTACACAGCGCAGATGATAGCGACACTGACCCGCCACCAGATAGGGACGGTTGAGAGGGCTTTAGAGATTTTCCGGCAGTTGGGGCTTGTGGAGCAGCTTGACAGCGGGGCTTTCTATATGACCGACATTGAGCTGATGATAGGACAGTCCTCTACCGAAGCCGAGCGGAAACGGGCTGCAAGACTGGAAAACAAGGCACTTTTACCGCCCCGGACAAAAGGCGGACATTTGTCCGACATTCGTCCACCAGAGATAGAGATAGAGTTAGAGAAAGAGATAGAGATAGAAAAAGAGAGAGAGGGAGAAACGGGACACCCCGCCCCCGCCGCTTATGGCAGATACAACAATGTGATACTGACCGATACAGAGCTTTCCGGGCTAAAAACAGAGTTGCCCGACAAGTGGGAGTATTATATTGACCGGCTTTCCTGCCATATCGCTTCCACCGGGAAACAGTACCACAGCCATGCAGCCACCATTTACAAGTGGGCGCAGGAGGACGCTGCCAAAGGCAAGGCTGCCCCGAAACAGGGCATACCCGATTATTCATGCAAGGAGGGCGAGAGCTTATGAAAAACGGAATTGAAGCTATGATTACGGACATTACAGCCACTACCGCCGAAGCGGAGGACTACACAGGCGAGGACGGGCTTTTATACTGCGGTAAGTGCCATACGCCCAAAGAAGCCTATTTTGCAGAGGGAAAGACTTGTTTCGGGCGTGACCGCCACCCGGCAGAGTGCGACTGCCAGCGGGCAGCCCGTGAAAAGCAGCAAGCCGCCGAAAGCCGACAGAAGCACCTTGAAAAAGTGGAGGACTTGAAACGCCGGGGCTTTACCGACCCTGCTATGCGGAACTGGACATTTGAGCATGACAACGGCAGAAACCCGCAGACCGAAACCGCCCGCTTTTATGTGGAGAGCTGGGAAACCATGCAGGCTGAAAATATCGGCTACCTGTTTTGGGGCGGCGTGGGGACGGGAAAAAGCTACCTTGCCGCCTGTATCGCCAACGCCCTTATGGAAAAAGAGGTTGCCGTCTGCATGACAAACTTTGCAACGATACTGGGTGACCTTGCCGCCAGCTTTGAGGGCAGGAACGAATATATTTCCCGCCTTTGCAGCTACCCTCTGCTGATACTTGATGATTTCGGTATGGAGCGAGGAACAGAATACGGGCTGGAACAGGTTTACAGCGTGATTGACAGCCGTTACCGAAGCGGCAAGCCGCTGATCGCCACGACCAACCTCACGCTGGAGGAATTGCAGCACCCGCAGGACACGCCCCACGCCCGTATCTATGACAGGCTGACTTCCATGTGCGCCCCCGTCCGCTTCACGGGCAGCAACTTCCGAAAGGAAACCGCACAGGAAAAGCTGGAACGCTTAAAGCAACTGATGAAGCAGCGAAAGGAGAGCCTATGACAGAAACGAAACAGACAAGCACCACCAAAACAGACCGCCGCCCGGACTGTGTGACGGAAATCCGCATGGGCAACTCCGTCCTTACCGTTTCCGGCTTCTTCAAGCAGGGCGCAACCGACACCGCAGCCGACAAGATGATGAAAGTGCTGGAAGCGGAAGCTGCTACACAAAAAACGGCGATTTGACCGACCATAAAGAAGCAGATTTGACGCTTTTGCCGCTATACAGACAGCCGCCCCATGTGGTACAATCAAGGTACGGAATAGTGGGGCTGGCTGTCGGAAACGGAGGATTTTATGTTAAGACAGACCAACCAACAACCAATTACCGCCCTTTACCCAAGACTATCCCATGAGGACGAGCTGCAAGGCGAAAGCAATTCCATTTCCAATCAGAAGCGTATCCTTGAAACCTATGCAAAGCAGAACGGCTTTTCCAATCTGCGCTGGTACACGGACGACGGTTATTCTGGTGCGAACTTTCAAAGACCCGGTTTTCAAGCCATGCTTGCGGACATTGAAGCCGGAAAAGTCGGGACAGTTATCGTAAAGGATATGTCGAGGTTAGGGCGAAACTACCTGCAAGTGGGAATGTACACGGAAATGATTTTCCCACAGAAAGGTGTCCGCTTCATCGCTATCAATGACGGAGTGGACAGCGCACAGGGCGACAATGACTTTGCCCCGCTGCGGAATATCTTTAACGAATGGCTGGTGAGAGATACGAGCAAGAAAATCAAAGCAGTAAAACGCTCAAAAGGCATGAATGGCAAGCCCATCACAAGCAAGCCTGTGTATGGCTACCTCATGGACGAGGATGAAAATTTCATTATTGACGAGGAAGCTGCACCCGTAGTCAAGCAGATATACAACCTCTGTCTTGCCGGGAATGGTCCGACCAAGATAGCCCGTATGCTCACAGAGCAGCAAATCCCCACGCCGGGAACGCTTGAATACCGCAGGACGGGCAGCACCCGCCGCTACCACCCCGGCTATGAGTGCAAGTGGGCGACCAATACCGTAGTGCATATCCTTGAAAACCGGGAATACACAGGCTGTCTGGTAAATTTCAAGACAGAAAAACTTTCTTACAAAGTCAAGCACAGTGTAGAAAATCCCCCGGAAAAGCAAGTGATTTTCGAGAACCACCACGAGCCTATCATAGACACCCAAACATGGGAACGGGTGCAGGAGCTTCGCAAACAGCGCAAACGCCCAAACCGCTATGATGAAGTGGGTTTGTTCTCCGGCATACTGTTCTGTGCGGACTGCGGCAGCGTGATGTATCAGCAGCGATACCAGACGGACAAGCGCAAGCAGGACTGTTATATCTGCGGCAACTACAAGAAACGCACCCATGACTGTACGGCGCACTTTATCCGCACCGACCTCTTGACCGCTGGTGTACTCTCCAATCTGCGGAAAGTGACCAGCTATGCGGCAAAGCATGAAGCCCGGTTTATGAAACTCTTGATTGAGCAGAACGAGGACGGGGGCAAACGCAGGAACGCCGCCAAGAAAAAGGAACTGGAAGCCTCCGAGAAACGCATAGCCGAGTTATCCGCTATCTTCAAGCGGCTGTATGAGGACAGCGTGACCGGGCGCATATCAGACGAGCGTTTCACAGAGCTGTCGGCAGACTATGAAGCAGAGCAACGGGAGCTGAAAGAAAGAGCCGCTGCTATTCAAGCGGAGCTTTCCAAAGCACAGGAAGCCACCGTGAACGCAGAAAAGTTTATGAATGTTGTCCGGCGGCATACCAGCTTTGAAGAACTTACCCCTACTCTGCTGCGGGAGTTTGTAGAGAAAATCGTTGTGCATGAGTGCAGCTATGACGAGAACAAGACCCGCAGACAGGACATTGAGATTTATTATTCTTTTGTTGGCAAGGTGGACTTGCCCGAATAACCGCCCGACCTATCCGACACAATGCGCAAGTGCCGGATAGGAACGGCAAAATTTTTTACACTTCTATTACTTCTTTATCGCACATCAGTAAACGCTGCCGGATTGGATGCATATCCGTCTGCCGGAAAAAAACAAGGCCCTGTTCGCTGCTGCCTCGCGCGCGTGGGTGTTCGGCGGCATGGGCAGCTGGAACGACAGCCCGCCGTATCTGGCGCATGAACAGGGCCTTGACGGCGACTATGAACGGCTGTCCGCCGCGCTGTACCGGCAGATTATGCTGGCGGTGCTGTACGCTGTCAACGAATGGTGACGCGGCGGACCCGGCTTTTTGGAAAGAGGATTCGTTATGAACCGAAAGGCAATTGCAAATGAAACCCTGCGTATTTTAGAGCAGGGGTGGTATGAATGCGATGGCGAGCGCATTGAAATCGCCGATATGCATCAGGCGTCCCTGGCAGGCAGCCGCCTGATCACGCCGGAAACACAGCCCGCGCTGCCCCCCATGCCTGCCGCGCGTGAAAAGGCAACGGCGCTTTCCCTCAGAAATTGCTCCACTGTGCGCGCAGTCATCGACCTTCGCGCGCAGGGAGCCGGGCGCATCGGCGTGCTCAACTTCGCCAGCGCCAAAAACCCGGGCGGAGGCTTTTTAAACGGCGCAATGGCGCAGGAGGAAAGTATCGCCGCGTCCAGCGGGCTTTACCGCACGCAGACAATCCATCCGGAGTATTACGCGCGCAACCGCGCCTGCGGCACCATGTGCTATACCGACTGCGCCATCTATTCGCCTGATGTGGTATTTTTCCGCGACGAATGGTTCGCGCTGCTCGATCGTCCGGTCACAGCGTCGGTGCTGACGCTGCCGGCTGTCAACTTCGGGCAGGTTCTCTTAAAGGGCGAGGACGCCGCGCACGCAAAGCGCGTGATGAAGGCGCGTATGCGGCTGGCGCTCACGCTCTTTGCGGCGATGGGAGATGAAAACCTGGTGCTCGGCGCATATGGCTGCGGGGTATTTTGCAACGACCCGGAGGATATCTCCGCCTGGTGGGCCTCGCTTTTGGCGGATGCGGACTTTAAAAACCGTTTTTCCTCCGTCACCTTCGCCGTGCTTGACCAGTCCAAAAACCAGGCCTGTTACCGCGCATTTGAACGCCGCTTCGGCACACAGGAGGTATTCTGATGGAGCAATCCAAAAGCGACGAGACGCTCGGCCGGTTCCTGAGCCTTGTGCTGCGGCACAACCCCGCGGCGGCGCAGATCACGCTCGACGAACACGGCTGGGCCGACGTAGAGGCGCTGCTTGCGGGCTGCGCCCGCGCGGGACGGCGCATCGGCCGGGACACGCTCGAGCGCATTGTGCGGGAAAACAGCAAGCAGCGTTACAGCTTTAACGGTGATCATACAAAAATCCGCGCCAACCAGGGCCATTCCATCGCGGTCGACGTGGAGCTTCGGCAGGCGCAGCCGCCCGCGCGCCTGTACCACGGGACAGCGATGCGTTTTCTTGAAAGCATCCGTGCGCAGGGGATCACGCGCCAGTCCCGGCAGCATGTGCATCTGTCCGCCGACTATCCAACGGCGCTGGCTGTCGGCAGCCGCCACGGCCGCCCTGTGGTTCTCGCCATCGACGCGGCCGCTATGGCGCGGGACGGCTATGTGTTTTACCGCTCCGAAAACGGCGTCTGGCTCTGCGAGCGGGTGCCGTGGAGCTATGTCCTGGAGGATGGGGCGGGCCTTGCCCCATAGCCGGCGGGCAGATAACAAAAACCATCGCCGCGCGGCTGTTGCCGTGCGGCGATGGTTTTTGTTTATTCAGGTATAGCGAGAAAATCCGCGATAATATTGGCGTACAGCTCCACCGCGCGTATAAACTCGTCAACGATCACGTATTCATTGGCGCGATGGCCGTTGCGGATGTCGCCCGGGCCGAGGATCACCGTGTTCATCCCTCCGATATTGGCCAGCAGCCGCGCGTCGGCGCCGGTCGCAAAACCTTCATAGGCGCCGGCGCCTCCAAGCTCCGTAAGGGTGCGCAGCAGGCTTTTGAGAAACGGTTGCTCCCCGCCGCTCTCATATGGACGCACATGATGCAGCCATTCCAGGACGGGCGGATGCTCCCGCAGCCACGGGGACTGCGAAGCGTCCGTCAGCACGGCGGTAAATTCTTCAATACATCCGTCATATCCCGGAAGATATGTAAAGTTTCCTTCCAGCACGCACGCATCCGGGATACAGACGGCACCCGTTCCGCACCGGATCACATTGATGCTGCAAGCAGGATGATGAAACAGCGGATTTTTCTGCTTTTGGAGCCACCTTCGTTCCATTTCATAGAAGCCGTGAATAAAGGGCAACGCCTCCTCAAAGGCATTGACGCCCTCCCACTTGATGTTGCTGTGCGCGGCGCGGCCTTTAAAGGTGATCCTGAACGCCACAGAGCCAACATGCGCGCGCATCGGCCGCAGCGAGGTCGGTTCGCCGACAAGCGCGGCCGGCGCCGTATAGCCGCGGTCGATTGCTGCCAGCGTACCGTTGCCGCCGCCCGCTTCCTCGTCGCAGACGCTTTCAAGAATGATATTCTTTTGAAAGCGCACGCCAAGCCCGCACAGCACCTCCATCGCCAGCGTCATGGCGCACAGCCCCGCCTTCATATCGCAGGCGCCAAGTCCATACAGCTTTCCGTCCCGGATTTCGCAGCGAAGCGGGTCCGACTTCCACGCGTCCGGGTCATTGGGAAAGACGGTATCCATGTGGCCGTTGAGCAACAGGCCGTTTTCGTCACGTTCGCCAGAAAATACGGCCACAAGATTGCCGCGCGACGCGTAGCTGTGTCCCACGTTAAAATCCTCGTACCTGTACAAGCGCGCCGGGTCGGGCGAAAAATAGTCGAGCCTGCATGGCAGGCGTTCCAGCCGCCGCCTTAAAACCGCCTGCCCCTGGTCCTCCTTTTCATCGGTCGTTTCGGTGTCGATCAGCTCCATCAAAAAGCCGATGTACGCCCGCCTGTTTTTTTCCACCGTTTCATGAATCCGCCCGCGCAGCATCATGTATCCGCCTCCTTTTGTTCCCGCGTCTCCCGCAGCAGCGACTCGCGGGACTTCATCACCGCGCTGCGGCGCGTCAGCGCGCCGCGCACCTTGTCGATCAGGATGGCAAGGATCACAACCGTGCCGGTGATGACCTGCATCAGATAGGAGTTGACATTTAGCAGGCTCAGGCCGTTATTAAGGACGCCCAGGATCGCCGAACCGAGAATCGTCCCCAGGATGGTGCCCGAACCGCCGCTCATCGCCGCGCCGCCGATGATGACGGCCGCGATCGCGTCCAGCTCGTTGCCCTGGCCCATGGTCGGCAGGGCGGATCCGACGCGCGAAGTCTGCAGGATCGCGGCGAGCGCGCAGATCAGCCCGCTGAGGATATACACCCACGCGTTGACGCGCACAACCTTGACGCCGGAAAACAGCGCCGCGTCCCGGTTGCCGCCTACAGCATAGACATGGCGTCCAAACGAAGTGTACCGCAGCGTCACATGCGCCGCCGCAGCGACGGCCAGCAGCACGATGGTCGGAATTGGAACGCCCAGAAAGTAACCCTGACCGAACTGGATAAATTCCCGCGGCAGATCATAGATCGGATAGCCGCCCGTGTAGAGAAAGCCGAGGCCGCGCAGAATTGTCATTGTCCCAAGCGTCGTAATAAATGGACTCATATCAAGGCGCGCGATAAACACGCTGTTGACCAGCCCTACCAGGCCGCCGATGGCGATGGTCAGCAGACAGGCCGCCGCCATCGGCACGCCGTTTGCCATCATGGCCGCCGCACAGATGCCCGCAAACGCGATGATCGAACCGACCGACAGGTCGATGCCGCCGGTGATGATAACAAAGGTCATTGCGATGGAAACAAGCGAAATGACAGCCATCTGGCGGGTGACATTGAGCAGGTTGGCCATTGTAAAAAATTTCGGGGCGGCCAGTGAAAAGATCAGGCAGAGCGCCGCAAGCGCCAGCAGGACGCCCATTTCCTTTGCTTTAAACATCGATTTGAGCTTATTCATCCGCATCGTCCCCCATCGCATAGAGCAGTAAATTTTTCTCATCCGCCTGCGCGCGCCCAAGCTCCCGCACAATCCGTCCGCCGCGGATCACATAGATGCGGCTGCAAATTTCCAGGATTTCGGTCAGATCGGACGAAGCGACCAGCACGGCTGCGCCTTCATCGGCCAGCCCCTGGATCAGGCGGTAGATTTCCGTGCGCGCCGCCACATCGATGCCGACCGTCGGCTCGTCGAGCAGAAACACGCGCGCCCCGCGGCCTATACACCGGGATAAAACAATTTTCTGCTGGTTGCCGCCGCTGAGCGTGTTGACGGGCGTTGCAGCGCCCGGTGTCTTGATCCGCAGTCTTTTTATAAATTGCGCGGCATTTTCCCGTTCTTTGCCGCCGCCGAGCAGTCCGAGCGCGTTGGCAAACATCCGCTCATAGCCCAGATTGATGTTCTCCTGCACGGACAGGCCCAGTACAAGCCCCTGCCCGCGCCGGTCCTCCGGCACCAGCACCATGCCGGCCGCGATGCTCCCGGCGATGTCCATCCCGTCCAGCGGCGCCCCGTCCACGGATACGCGCCCTCCCAGCCTCCGGTCAAGGCCGCAGGCCGCAAGCAGGCACTCCGTTTTTCCTGCGCCGTTCAGGCCGTAAAGCCCCACGATCTCCCCTTTTCGCGCATACAGGCTGGCATGACGGATCCCTTTTGGCGAGCACAGATCCTCAATTTGCAGGCGCACCGGGCTTTGAGCCGGCGGTTCGCGCGGCATGGTGCGTTCAACCGTGCGCCCCACCATCATGCCGACAACCTGTTCCTGCGTGAGCGCGGCAGCGTCGCGCGTGGCGATATGACGGCCGTCCCGCAGGACGATCACCTTGTCGCTGACGCGCAGCACCTCCTCCAGATAGTGGGAGATGTAAAGGATGGTCACGCCCTCGCGCTTGAGCCGCCCGACGACTTCAAACAGCTTTTCAACCTCCGTGCGCGTCAGCGACGCTGTCGGCTCGTCAAACATCACGATTTTCGGGTCGGCCGACAATATCCGTGCGAGGCTCACCATTTGGCACGCCGCAATATTCAGGCGCTCCATGCATGTATCAGGCGGTACATGCAGCCCCACGCGTTCCAACAGAGCCGCCGTCTGTTCGTAGATCTGCCGGTACCGCACGAACGGCCCGCCCTGCGACAGCCTGTTTAAAAAAATATTTTCCGCAATCGACAGGTTCGGCAGGATTTTGATATCCTGATGCATAACATGGATACCGGCTGCCTGTGAATCCTGCGGGCTTAAAAAGCGCGTTTCACGCCCCTCCAGCTCGATTGTACCGCTGTCGGCCGTATACAAGCCGGATAAAATTTTAATCAGCGTGGATTTTCCCGCGCCGTTTTCCCCGACCAGGCCGTAAACAAGCCCCTGTTCAAGCTCCAGGCTGACATCCTTTAAGGCCACAACACCGGGGAATGCCTTGACCAGACGGTCAATTTTTAAAATAGAAGGCATCCGTTTTTCTCCTCCCACTGCGCTCAAACGGCCTGCGGGCGGCAATCGCCCCGCAGGAACCGGGATATCAGGCGTTGCCGGCCGTCACAAGCTCCACCGGAACCGGAATGTTTTTTTCCACCTGCTCGCCGGCGATCACCTTGAGCATTGTCTCCATCGTCGTTTTGCCAAGTTCCACGGGATTCTGCGCGACGCTCGCCTTGAGCGCGGAGCCTTCCTTGATGTACTTGACGGCCTCCTCCGTCGCGTCGAAGCCGACGATCACAATATCGTCGCGCTGTGCGGCCTGCACCGCCTGCAGCGCGCCCAGCCCCATCATGTCGTTGACCGCGAACACGCCCTGTACATCCGGATTTGACTGCAAAATATTCTCCATCACGGAAAGTCCCTTCTCCCGCTTTGATTCGCCGCTCTGCACGGCGACAATCTCAATATCGGGATATTTCTGCGCCATTGTGTCGGTAAAGCCCGTTTCACGTTCGATCAGCGATGTGATCGTCGGGTTGTTAATCAGCGCGACCTTGCCAGTTCCGCCGAGCTGCTCGCCGATGAACTGCGCCGCGAGCTGTCCGCCGAGCGTATTGTCGGACGCGATGTGGCTTGCGACATCGCCGCCCGCGACCGCGATATCGGTTGTGACAAGCGGGATGCCCGCCTGATTGATCGTCTCCGCCTCGGTCACGGCTGCGTTTGAATCAATCGGACAGAGGACAATTCCGTCCACCCCCTGCGTAATAAAGTCCTCCACCTGTTTTGTCTGCGCTGCCAGGTCGCCGTTGGGATCCTGCGTGATCAGCTTGACGCCCTGCGCGTCGGCGACCTCCTGCATCCCCTTTTCCAAATCGACGTAGAATTCAAAGCTGCGGCTCCAGTTGGAAAATCCGACCACAATCTGCTCCCTCTGCGGCGCGGACGCTGCATCCGCTGCGGGCGCTGCGGACGCCTGCGGCTGCGTATCTCCGCCCTGCGCCTGACCGCTGGAGCAGCCAAACAGTGAAGCCGTCATTCCCACAGCGCACAGCGCCGCCAACAGCATGTTCGCTTTTTTCATCACAAGTTCCTCCTTCATCGATGCAGTCTATCGTTATGAAACGGACCGTTTCCCGCTTCCAAGCCATTCGGCCGCCTGCCGCCAAAACAGCGCGTAGCCCGGCCACTCCAAAAATTCCGGCGGTGCCCAATGCGGCGCGCAATCGGTCGCAAAGGCCATCGTGCGGCCGCGTTCATAAACGCCGGCCGCGACAAGGATATCCCCTGCGCAGCGGACCAATATCTCGCCGCCCTCCTTCGGCAGCAGGCGGTTATAGCCCAGCACCGCAGGCCAGGCATCCCCTGTCCCCTCGACAATCGGATGCGCCTTCACAACCCGTGGGACACTCCCTTCGGGCAGCTCGACGCGGTCGTCGGTCCTTTGCAGCGAGACCGGCAGGATCTGTTCGATGGGCGTGCCGGCATAGCCCGCCTTGCCGCCGATGCCCTGAAACGACATGTACCCGCCGATCATCGCAAAGCCGCCGCCCGCCGCGACAAAACGCCGGATGCTTTCCAGCGCGTTCGGCCGCGTCCGGGAATCGACCATCGTCGGTGTGGACAGCACAAGCGTATTGCTTCCAACGTCGCTGCAAATGACCACGTCATACTGCGTTAGCTGCTGTTCATCCGGAAACGCGTCGATCGCCTGATGCGCCGGCAGGTGCGTCACTTCATGTCCGCCGCTTTCCAACGCCTTCTTGATCCATCCGACGCCGCACCCGAAGCCGGACTGTTCAAAGGAATCAACACCTTTGATATGGACCGTGTGCGTAATCCATGTTTCCCCGATAAATAGAACCCTCATTCCTCGCTCCTCCTTCATTGATAAAACGTTTTCTCAGCGATAGAAAGGCGCTGACCGCCCAGAAAATGTTACTTGCTTTCGTCCGAAACCGCTGACACAGAGTCGCGTTCAACCAGTTTTACAGGCAACACAATCTTTTTCCGGCTTTCACGCCTTCCCTGCGGCGTCATCCTGTTCTCCAGCATAGCCACCGCCTGATGTCCCATCTCAATGGTCGGACGTGAGACAACCGTGACCTTCGGCGACGCATAGTGCGCGAGCAGATGATCGTCAAACCCGATCAGCGAATAGTCCGCACCTATTTTGACCGCGTGGCCGGAACAATATTTCAGCACGCCGATGCAGATATTGCAGTTTGCGGCGAACAGCGCCGTAGGCGGCTGCTTTAAGGCGCTGAAATGCTCCACCGCCCGCTGTCCGGTCGCCTCGTGCCAATCCCCAAAATAGACATAATCCCGATTCTCTGCGATTTTGAAGTCACGCAGCGCCTGTGCGTAACCAAGATACCGCTCCTTTCCAACATTGATGTCAAGCCCGGCGGAAATGAAGCCGATACGGCGGTGCCCCTTACCGATCAGATAACGCGTGGCCGCATAAGCGCCGTTATAATTGTCGATCACAATGCTGTCAATCCCGGCGTCGTCGACCAGACGGTCGACAAATACAATGGGTTTGTCAAAGGCAGCGTAAATCTGGCGGTCGTTGACCGAAGGAATTGCAACTACGCCGTCGACGAGCTTTCCAATCCGTCCGTACAGCAGGCCATATTCGTTTTCACGCTTGGCATCCGTATTCACAATGATTGTAGAAAGACCGATTTCCCGCGCGGCTTCCTCGACCCCTTGAATCACCTGCGCATAAAAATCCGTTATAATATCCGGTACCATTACGGCAATCAAGTTCGATTTTTTGACGACCATTGAGACAGCAATGCTGTTAGGCGTGTAATTGAGCTGCTCGGCCACCTTGCGGACGTGTTCGATTGTCTGTGTGCCGACGCGGCCCTTTTGATTGAGCACCTTCGAAACGGTTGAAATGGAAACGCCTGCTTCGCGCGCTACGTCTCGGATTGTGGCTTCCCTCATGTCTCTCCCCCGTTATCAAATGATAAAACGTTTTCTCTATTATAGTTCGACATTGATCTCCCGTCAAGTAATTTATCACTTTTATTCACAATTTTGTCTTAATTGTATCTTTATCAATATTATTTTTGTTTGTTTTAACAATAATTATTTGAAAAAACGTTATTTTAAATACTGCATTACTGGCAACAGCAAGGGCCGTGGATGCCCCATTTCAAGTCCTTGCTATCATGTTTATCCGGCCAACCTCTTGCACACGCCGCATGGCCTGGCACCCTCCAATGTGTACAACGGCGCACCGCACGTCGGCCATCAGGAACAGGAAGAAGCGGGTAAGCCTTGTTCTTTCTGCGGTAAGCCGTTCGACCGCTTTTCCTGTGTGCTGCACACGCAAAAAAGGACGCGCCGCAGCGCGCCCTTTCAGGGAACCGGGATTATTCTGGCCTGTTCTGTTATGTATCCTTCCCGGCGGCCGCCTCGGCCTTTGTCGTGGGCAGGAGGCGATTATCCTCGCCGATGCGCAGGGCCGGGGCGTAAGCAAGCTCCCAGACATAGCCGTCCGGATCCATGATGAAACCGGAGTATCCGGGTTTTCCGTCCCAGTCCTTCCAGACGGGTTTCTGCTGCACAGACGCGCCCGCGGCGACAGCCCGCTCAAAGATCGCGTCCACCTCCCCGGCGTTCTCGCCGTTGATCGCCAAAAGCAGGCCGTTGTAGCGCGGAATCGGTTCGACCGGCAGGCCAATTTCCTTTGCCAGGAAATCGTGCGGCAAAAGCCCGATGGCAATATTCGAACTGAGCACATACGTGCAGGCTCCATCGGAATCGGGCGAATATTCCCATCCCATCGCCTCATAAAAGGCCACGGACCGCTGTACATCCTTCACGCCAAGAGTTAACATGGACACGCTTTTCGCAGCCGTGCCAGGCATCTTTACCTGCATATTGCTCCTCCTTTCAGCACTCGCGCTTAAAATCCTGAATCATCTTCGTCATGGCTGCAGGGTCGTCATGAAGTCTGAGCACCGCGCTGCCCACAAAGACGCCGTCTGCGCCGGCCTCTCTGGCCATTTTCGCATCCGCGGGCGTGTGGATGCCGACGCCACAGTAAATGGGGCGGGTGATCCCCTGGGTGCGCAGATGATCGATGCAATCCTTCAACGTTGGGAAATCCGGATTGGTCTGGCCTGCGCCCGGCTTGCCCTGCATATAGACGAAGCCGTTGGACTGTTTGGCCGATTCAACCTCATCGGACAGCATCTGGAACTGCACATAGCAGCTCACCCGCATGCCGTCCGCAATAAACCGGTTTTTAACCGCGTCGCCCTGCTGCCCCACCAGAATGATATCCTCAAAGCCCTGCGCTTTGCAGAAGGCGATAAACCGCTCATAACCGATTTCTGTCACAGTCGATTCATACGTCATCAGGATAAAACGCGTATCAGGCAGACGTTTTTTTCATCTCCGCCATGCCGTCCATATAGGCGGTATAGTCGCTGCAGGCTTCCAGCGCCGCCGCCATGCGGCCGGCGATGTATTCGCTTTCCAGATATGGGTCATGGGCGGGAAAATCAATTTCAATGATATCGCAGCCGGCATCGACATAACGCAGCGCCATCTCCTTGCTGCTCTCAATAGTGGGGTAACCGTTGCTCAGATAACAGATCAAATTCATTCAGTCACGCCTCCTTTCCGTCAAATACAAGCGTGAACAGCGCCTCCATCTGTCCCGCCGTCGGGATGATGGGGTTCGTCTTGGTGCATCCGTCCGCCAGCGCCATGGCCGCCATCTCGCCCAGCCTGCTGCGGTAGCCGCCGGCCTCCTTGATCACGCCGGACAGAGCAACGGGAATGTGCAGTTTTTTATTCAGCCCCTGTACGACGGCCGCCATATCATCTGTACCAAAGGCCGCGGCGACGCTTTCATACAGCGCCCTGGCTCGTTCGTCCCCGCTATTGAACCGGATGATATAGGGCAGGATGATGGCGTCGGCCAGGCCGTGGGCGACATGGAACAGGCTGCCCACCGTATGGGCCATGCTGTGTACAATCCCCAACGAGACGTTCGTAAACGCCATACCGGCGATCATGGAGGCGTTGAGCATCGTCTCGCGGGCGGCGATGTCCTGCCCGTTGTCAAAGGCTTTGGGCAGGGCGTCGTGGATATCTGCGATCGCGCGCCGGGCAAGCGTGTCAGAAACATAATTGGCCCGGGCGGTACGGACTGTCTACCGCCCCCCTCCCCGGAGCGGATGCCCATTCTCCAGGACTTGTACGAGGAGCTTCTGTGCCAGCCGAAGCTGGAGGCCCGGCGCGTGGCGTCGGCCCTGGAACTCTATTGCACGAGATCGCTCAACCTCTTTAACCACAGGACGAATGTGGAGGTGAGCAACCGCCTGTTGTGCTATGACATCAAATCCCTGGGGAAGATGCTCAAAAGGATCGGCCTGCTCATTCTCGCCGATCAGATATGGGGGCGCGTCACGGCCAGCCGGGACAGGCACAAGTCAACGTGGGTATATCAAGACGAGTTCCATGTGCTCCTGCCCGATCCCCAGGTGGAGGCCTACTGCGTCGAGATTTTCCGCCGTTTCCGCAAGTGGGGGTCCATCCCTAGCGGCATTACCCAAAATGTCAAAAGCCTGTTGGAAAGCAGCAAGATCGAGTCCATCTTTGGCAACTGCGATTTTCTCTATATGCTCTCCCAGGCCGCCGGGGAGCGGGAGGTGTTGGCCAGTCACCTGGGCATTTCTCCCTATCAACTCCCCTATGTCACCCATTTCGGCTTCGGCGAGGGTCTGCTGTTCTACGGAGTTACCACCATCCCCTTTGCAGATCGTTTCCCCAGGGACATCGAATTGTATGCCCTGCTGACAACCAAGCCGGAGGACAAGGCCAATGAGCGAAAAGACGAGTAACCCCGCCAGGGACGCTTCTGGCCAGTCTGGCCAGAAGTCGGAAAAGACCAAATTCCGGCAGGAAAGCCAGCAGGAGCGGTTGAACAAGTCCAAGCTCCGCATGGAAATGCGGGGTAGCAAGCTGGAGGCGGCCCGCGAGAAGTTGGCGAACCAAAAGCCGCCCAAGCATCCCGGCCCCGTCAAGCGGGTGGGCCGGACTGCTGGCCGTGGCGTTCACGGCTTTGTGCATGGAAAGATTTATCAGGTGGAGCATGAGAACGTGGGCACCGAGGGCGCTCACCGCTCCGAGCTGGTGGGCGAGGCCGTAGTGAGGAGCGGGGTACGGTTTGCAAAAAAACGCATCCGCACCCGCCCGGCCAGGGCCGCCGCCCGCGCCGAGTCCCAATATGCAAAAGCGACGGAGAAAACCACCGCCGCCACGGGCCGGGCTGTGGTGGGCTTCGTCAAGCGGCATCCCGTGGAGGCGCTGATCCTGCTGGCCTGCGTCCTGCTCCTGGTGGTGATGCAGTCCTGTATGTCCTCTATGGTGTCCATTGGCAACGGCACTGTGGGGGCGGTGGCCGCCAGCATCTACCCCATCGGGGACGGAGATTTGCTGGTGGCCGAGGCCGCCTATGTCACTATGGAGGAGAAGCTGCGGGACTATCTGGACAGCTACGAGTCCACCCATTCCTATGACAAATACCATTACGACCTGGGCGAGATCGAGCACGACCCCTACAACCTGTTGTCCATCCTCTGTGCGCTCCATAAGGGGGCCTGGACGGCGGGCGAGGTACAGGTTACCCTGCAAATGCTCTTTGACCGCCAGTATATCCTGACGGAAGATGTGGTGGTGGAGCGCCGCTACTACATCGAAACCGACACCTGGACGGACGAGGAGGGCAACCCCCATACCGACAGCTACCGGGTGTACTACGATTATTACATCTGCACCGTGACGCTGGAAAACTTCAACCTGTCCAAGCTCCCAATCTATATCATGGGCGAGGACCAGCTCTCCCGGTACGCCCTCTTTATGGCGACCCTGGGCAACCGCCCCCACCTGTTCCCCGCTTCCGGCTATGTGGACAAGTACATCACGGGCGGCCCCACGCTCCATGAGGTGCCGGAGTCCTACCTGGCCGATGAAACCTCTGCACCCGCACCAGCTCCCCCCGCCCCGGCGATCCGGTGTTATTCGTGGGCACCTACGGTACCCCCAACGTGTCCCATTGTGGGCTATATATAGGGGACGGCTAGATGCTCCATTGTGGCGATCCCATCGGGTATGCCAACCTGAACAGCAACTACTGGCAATCTCATCTCTACGCCTACGGGCGTTTAACATGATTGGAGGTTTTACATGGCGACAAGCAAAAGCGCGAAAATCCAGGCCGAGATGGAAAAGGTCAAGGCCAAAATTAGCGAGGCCTAGGCCAAACTGAAAGAATTGGAACAGAAGCACCGGGAGGCGGAAAACGAGGAGATTGTAGACATCGTGCGGGGCATGAGCGTCCCCCTGGACGAGCTGCCCATCCTGCTCCAGAAGCTTTGGGGCGCGGCTGGCACTTCTGGTCAGGGTGACCAGAAGTCCAGCTCTGCGGGAGAGGGGGCGGAGGAATGAGGAAGGCCCGTTTCCTGGCGGCCCTCTGCGCCACCGTCCCGATGTGCGGCTTTGCCACCTCTGCCTATGCCGGGGGCGGCGAGGAGACCGAGGGCGCTGATCTGTGGGAGGGGCTTAACCCTGCGGCCACGGCCCTCGCGCCCACCCCGGATCCGGAGCAAAAGCCCTTTACTTTCGACGGAACCAGGACGGTGGTGGACAACGCCACCGACGAGGAGGGCAAGGAATTTTTCACCATCACCACGGCGGAGGAGGCCATGTTCTATCTGGTTATTGACCGACAGAAAAGCGCCGAAAATGTGTACTTCCTGAACGCCGTCACCCTGGCCGACCTCGCGACCCTGGCGGAAAGCATTGATGGGGCGGCCCCCATCACCCCCACGCCGGAACCGGAACCGGAACCTGAGCCGGAGGCCAAGGGCGGGGCCGGGCCGTTCCCGCTTGGGCTGGCAGTCCTACTGATCGGCGGCGGGGCCGCGCGGTATTTCAAGATTTACCGCCCCAAGTACCAGCAGGTCGCCGCCCCGGCGGAGGACTATGACGAGGCCGATACCTATGACGGCCCAGAGGACTATGGAGACGGCCCGCCCTGGGACGAGGACGAACCCAACGATGGGGAGCCGGAGGAATGAGCCGGGAACTGACCCGCGAGGAACGAGCGGTCATCCGCGCCCTAGTGGTGAAGTGGTGCGCCAACTATGACCGGAAATATGGGTGCTTGCCACTGGACTGCGAGTGCTATATGCTGGGCAAATGCTGGACGGGGGCCTTGTGCCGCTACTTCCGGGAGTCCGTCCTGTCCCTCGATCCCAGGCTGGAGGCCGCCCTCTCCGCTGACGGCGCGGCCCCGGACTTCAAGACCTGTTCCGTCTGCGGTAGGGCCTTTGTACCCCAGGGGCAGTAGCTCTACTGCTCCGCCGCATGTCAGGCCGAGGACAACCGCCAAAAGAGCCGGGCGCGGATGCGGAACCAACGGGCCAAGCATAGGGGCCGCCGTTACGATTAGAGCAAAAGAAACCCGCTGTTTTCAAGGCTTTGCGGGGCCGGTTGACAGGGGAGCGGTACGTTTTCCCGTCCGGCCCCCGTTTTCGGCCCTAAATCAAACATCTGGAGGTGTCCAATGGAAAACAACCCTTTGAAAAATGCGGAGCTGTCCGTGGAGCAGAACTATAACCACATCGACAGCCTGATCAACAACCTGCCCCCGGAGCCGGAAAAACCGCTGGACAAGGTAAAAGAACTGCCCCGCCGCAGGCGGAGCCGGGAACGAGAGGAGCGGTGAGCAAGAAGCGCGTCCGGGATGTGCCCATTTATGTATGGGTGTACACCGGCGAACTGGAGGCCATCCGGGAGCGCATGGCCGAGGCGGGAATCCGCAACATGAGCGCCTATATCCGAAAAATGGCGCTGAATGGGTATGTGCTTCATGCCGACCTTGCCCCCATCCAGGAGCTTGTGTTCCTCCAGCGGCGGTGTACCAACAATCTGAACCAGGTGGCGATCCACGCCAACACATACGGCGTATACCCGGAGGAGATCAAGGTCCTGCAAAAAGACTATGCCGACCTGTGGGGGCCGCTCTCCGATCTGCTGGAAAAACTGGCTTTGCTAATCAACATTTAGCAGCTGGTTGTAGGGGTAGGCAGTTGTAATCAAACTGCCTACCCCCACAATTAGCTATTACACAAGCATTTTAAAGAAAACTGTTCCCAAGCTTCGTGCTCTCTTTTATCCAGTTCACATCTTTCTAAATTAATTTTTTTACGTTCCAAATCCAATTCTTTTGCTAATGCATCAATCTGTGCAAGTAATTTTGTGGGAAATCGAAATCTTCTTAAGTCTTCTTCAGTTACAGAAGTTTGTCCACTAGCACCCGACTCAGCACGATTAAACTGAAGTTGGCCTATGGGTGAGGCTAACAAATACACCCATGCTTTTTCGGAAATTTTGGGGTTTCTAAGAATAGGAATATGGCTATCAACAGTATATGAACCATCAAGATTAAACAAAACAGGCTTACCAATCGAAGTCCCACCGTCCATTGTAAGAAGGACATCATTTTTTTGTAATTTTCTAGCCTCAATAATACTATCATAGTCATCTTCTGATATATATCGACAATCTTCTATATTAATTCTAAGATTTTGTATTGATAGTGTATTAATAACAGGGATGCCTTCCGCTCCTTCAATATAATTTGGTTGACTTCCTTTTATTAAAGGTAACGGCAATAAGTCTCCTAAGAAAAATACATCACTCTTTTCTATAAGCGTTTCAAATTCTAGGAATCTACCCTCAAACTGCTTGGAATCACAACGTAATGAGTGATACTTTCCAATATCGGACAAATGAGCCTTACAAAACACGGGATAACATGGCTTTTCAAACATTAGTCCCACTTTACCTCCTTAGCAATATAGTCGAGGACTGTTTTAGGTTCCTCTGAATTTACTACTACCTCATATTGTTCATCACATAGATGAAGATTGCTAATTGATGTGTTACTGCGCAAGCCCCGGAAAGTACATAGTTGGTTTGGCTTTGATTTTTCTTTGCGTTTGCTGAGTTTATAGCCTATTTCATCGACTACAAAAGTATAAAATTCGTAGTCCATAGCTAGCGATGTTTGTCTAAAGACATATTGTATTATTAATTTGTTAAAAGCTGCAGATTTAAAAATATCTATATAGTATTGCCGGGCATCTTTAACATCAATATGTACATCCTGTAGTGCAATCGGAATTATTGCAGCATTTTTCCCTTTTCTGCAAACCCAGTCACTTTCACTAATAACAGGATTTCATTCTTTTAGTATGGCATTCCTTAATTGCAGAGATGATTTAAATTTACTTTTACTTTTTACAGATATTAAATTTTTTGCTCGCTTTATTTTTTCTAATGCAAAACCATAATGCTTATCCCATTCCTTATCCCACTGTAAAAGTTCAGACTTGTTCTTTTTTTGTGCAAACAATAAACTTGTCAATGTTGGAGTGTCAATAAATACATTCCTAGGCAACGCTACAAGAGCTTTAATTTTAAAGAAACGATAAAGTAAAATTCTAACAGGCAGAAGATCTACAGCATTAAATATGGATTCTGGCAAAACTAACCCCAAGCGGCCTCCAGGCTTAAGCAGTTGAAAGTAGCGTTCAACAAAGAGGCCCTCGCTTGGTTGTGAGCTAGAAAGTGAAAAAGTGTTTTTTATATCTCTTGTTACTTCTGGAGACAGTGTTACACCAAATGGAGGATTGGATAAGACCACATCAAATGTTTCACATACATTATGCGGATAAGCTTTAGAAGCAATCGTCCGTATACGTTCGCCAGCAGGTCTAAGTTTAGGATCGCTATAAGATGTTAAAGGCTTAAAGGCATCATATTTAAAAATGTGCGCTGAGCCATCTCCATGAAGTACCATATTCACTTTCGCTGTAATAGCCATAATAAATTGGGGGTCAAATCCATAAACAAAATTTTCAGCCCAATAGTTTGGTACGGCATCAGACATTCGAGCATCATAAAACTGTATTGATTCAAAATCATTAACTAAATCGAGCTTCTTCGATTTAATTGCACGTGTTATTGTCTGCATTGCATGCAATAGAAAAGTTCCTGAACCACATGCCGGATCGATCACATATGGGAGTCTATTTTCAGGGTGAGTGGACTTTTTCCATGTATCTTGAGTAAGAGATTCTAACCCTATTGCTTCCACCATAAAACGTACGATATTTGAATGAGTAAAATACATTCCTTTATCTTGCTTAAAACCAACTCGAAGAATTTCTTCAAAGAAGGCACCTATTATATCGCCATATAAAGCAGCTCCCTTTGTAATTGACATGCCTTCTAGTGCTGCTACAACTGCCTTAACCTTTTCTTTTGAAAACTCTTTTGGATCTATTTCATCCGGGATAGAGGCTGTTTGATCAATATATCTGACATATGCTTTTTTATATAGAGAATTTACATTTTCAAATATTTTTTCAGCAGTTTCAGGCTTTCCATTTCTATAAAAAATTTGAAAATTATATTCTTTATCACTTTTAGTCGTACGTTCATCAAATATTTTAGCCAAAAGGCACTTAACTAAGTTTATAAATAACGAATTATCAGGATGTTCACCAAAAAATTCATTGTGAAAAGTTGCCGCAACAGCACGAAAATTAGCTTGCATACAGTCAGTCTTTAAATCTCTTTCTCCACCAGAGGTATATGGTTTGTAATTAATATCTTGATAATCACTTGGAAAAGTATCCGTAAATGGACGTCCTACATCAACCCAACTTTCATATGTTTTGTATTGTGCCAAATCAATACATTTTAATAAAAACTTGGGTTGATCGCCCTCTGGTCTAATTGTAGCATAAACCAGTAGTTTGGGGCTATTAGCAAGAGTCGCTGTTCCAAAAAGTTGAAAACGAATGGCATCCTCCTCATTAGAATCAAATTTATCATATGCTTTAAACTCCCATAAAGCGTATGATAGTCCATCCTCATCATAAATCATCAAATCCACTTCATCAGACAAAGAACCTTTACTACCATGAACAAAGTATTGCTCATGGTATAAGTTTTCTAGCTGATATTTATATTTAGTGCCGCACAACATGCAAACCGCTAAGGCATGTACGTACTCTTCTGGAGTCGGTGTGCGCATGGGGTTTTCATCTGTTCTTAATGTTTGCGAATATTTTATTATTTGAACATTATTATCAAATACCACTATTTTCCCAGGTTTATCTATAATATGCAATCTGTTTTTGATACCACTGTTCCTCTTGGGATTTAAGTGCCATGTCAATCAAACTCCTCTAGTAAAGATCGAAATCCGTCATTATGAGTAATTATAACATCTAGATACAGATTTTCCAATGACTTTAATGAAATAAGGCAGTTTCTAGTTTCCAGGGAAGGAGGATACTCTATGGCCACGACCTACATCAAGCCCCACAAGCAGGCCACCAAGCGGACAGCCCTGCAATCCATGAAAGACCGTTTCGACTACGGCCTGAACCCGGAAAAGCTGGGGGTCGTCTCCGCCTACCTCTGCGATCCTGAAACCGCCCACGCCGAGTTTATGCTGGTAAAAGCCAGTATCAGGCGGAAACGGGCCGGACGACGGAGCAGAGGGGGGCGCTGTGCTATCAAATCCGGCAAGCCTCTCCTCAGGGGGAGGTTACAGCGGAGGAGGCCAACCGGCTCGGCTATGAAACCGCCCTGCGCTGGACAAAGGGCAAGTATCAGTTTTTCGTCTGTACCCACACCGACAAGGGGCACACCCATAATCACATCTATTTCAATTCCACCGCCGTAGACCGCTCCCGGAAGTTCCGCAATTTCATCGGCTCCGCCTTTGCCCTGCGGCGGCTCTCTGACCGGGTGTGCCTGGAGTACTCCCTTTCCATCGTGGAGCACCCCAAGCTCCACAGCCGGGGGAAGCATCTACATTACGGCCAATGGCTGGGCGGGGCGGCGCGATCTCATTCCTTGCTTCCGGCCAGGATAAGGCGACCCGGCTTCGGGCCTACACCCTGGGAGACGGATACGGCCGGAGGACGTGCAGGCCGTCATCGACGGCAAGGCCTCCACACGTAAGCCAGCGCCGGAGCGCCCCCGTCCGGCCTCCCGGCGCGTCGATCTGGTCATTGATATCCAGGAGCGTATGTGCCAGAGCAAAGGCCCGACCTATGAGCGGTGGGCCAAGATTTACAATCTCAGACAAATGGCCGGCGCCCTCCAGTATCTTCTGGAGAACGGCCTGACCGATTATGAAGCGCTGGCGGCCAAGACCACGGCGGCGGATCGCGTCCATACCCTGGCCGGGGAGCTTCAAGCCGTGGAGGCGGAGCTGGACAAGACCGGCCATCTCATGGGGGCCGTGGTGGACTACGCCAAGACCCGGCCTGTGTTCGACGGCTACAAGACCGCCCGGTACTCCAAAAAGTATCTGGCCCAACACGAGGGGGAACTTGCCACCTACCGGGCCGCTCGCGCCACCATGAATGATATTCTGGCCGGGGCCAAGCTCCCTAAGATGGACGCACTCAAAAAATCCCACCGTGAGCTGGCCAAAAAGAAAGAGGCCCTCTATGCCGATTACCGGGCGGCACAGCGGCAGATGCGGGAACTGGTGGCCGTCAAGGGCAACGTGGAGCATCTGCTCGGCCTGACGGACGGGCGGGAGAATAAGGCCCAGGAGCGATAGCAACGAGGCCGCAGACAAGGGGCGCATCGCGCCCAGGACTTATGGCCACCCTGGCCATAAGTCCTGCGGGTTTTGGGGTACCCCAACAAGCATTTTCGTGCCGCTTACGCGCAACTCCGGAACCCCCACGAAAAAACGGTGGCCGCGTCTTTACGCTTCCTCCGTTTCACGGGCCTTTTTCAGCCCCTCCGCTGTAACTTCCATAATGATAAGCTCTTTTTCATCCATCGAATTGAGTAGGACATCTATATGCTTCCGGCAGTCGCTCTGACCGTTTTGCTTGTCTGGATAAAAAAATTGGTCTACGGAAATATCCAGCAGGGTGACGAGCTGATAAAAGGTTTTGAGGCTGGGATGCTGGCCCCGGTTTTCAATATACATGATGGAACGAGGGGTGCGATCCACAATCTGGGTCAGGTATTCCTGCGTCCAGCCTTTGCTCTCTCTTGCGCTTGATCTCCCGCCCCAGGGCGTGTAAGTCAAAGTGCTTGTCGTATTGGTACATTTTCATATCGCCCCTATATTATTCTACATTTCAGGGTGGATTACGAAAACGAAACATAATTTTATGAATTGGTAGTATTTTATTTTCTGTCCGTATCCTTGCAATCAAAATGCAGATGACTTACAATAACCCACCACCACCGTAACGCCAGACTTTCAAAATGAGATATACTAAAGTAGATTGGAGGTGGTTTGCTGTGAACACATATAAAACTTCCCAGATCGCCACCGTGATTGGAATACATCCAAACACAGTGCGCTTGTATGAAGATTGGGCATTATTCCAAGGCCGGAGCGGAAAGAAAATGTGTATCGGGTCTTTACGGATTTTCACATTGAGCAAATCCGACTTGCTCGTACCGCCTTTCAAATTGAAATCCTGCAAAATGGCCTCCGAAAGAAAATATTTCAGATGGTCAAGCTGTCGGCGGCGGGAAAGTTTGATCAGGCCATTTCCCTTGCGGAAACATATTTAAGCAGGCTGCGCCAGGAGCGTGACAATGCGGAGGACGCCATACGCATTGTGAAACAAATCATTTCGGCGAAACTCAAGAGAACCTGGCTTCTATGAAACGGAAAGAAGCCTCCGAGTATTTAGGCGTTTCGATGGACGCCCTGCGAAATTGGGAAATGAACGGCCTGTTGACGGTCAAGCGGAAAGAAAACGGCTATCGTATCTATACCGACGACGACATCAAACGGCTGAAAATTATTCACTCCCTGCGCTGTGCCAATTACTCGCTGGAGGCCAGTTTACGGATGCTCCAGCAGCTATCTAAAAATCCCAACGTGGATATTAAGACTGTATTCAACACGCCAAGGCCGTCCGACGATATTATCTCTGCTTGTGACCAGTTGATCCTCTCTCTATCTGCGGCGGAAAGAAACGCCGTCATTCTGATGGAAATGTCGCAGAAAATGAAACGGCAATATTCATAAACCCTCCACCTTACCATCAATGTTTTTTCTTTTATCATCACAAAAAGGAGGGTATGCGTATGCAGGAAGCACTCAAAGTCGAGCGGTTGTCGAAATCATACGGCAATTCGCTTGCGGTGGACAGCCTAAACCTATGCGTCCGGCAAAACACAGTTTTCGGTTTGCTGGGGGCAAACGGCACGGTAAAGAGTACGACCATCGAATGTATTTTGGGTACGAGAAAAGCCGATAGCGGCGGGGTTTCCGTCCTTGGTCGCGATCCCCAAAAAAGACCGGCGCGATTTGCTCCAAAAGGTGGGCGTTCAATTTCAAGAGGGAGATTATCAGCCGGAAATCAAAGTTTCGAAACTATGCGAGGAAACGGCTTGCCTTTACAAGAGCCCTGCCGACTAGAAATCGCTGTGTGAATAATTTGGCATTGGGGACAAGGTGAACCGGGCGGTGAAAAGTTTATTCGGCGGGGAACGCCAGCGGCTTTTTATTGTTCTGACTTTGATCCCCGATCCCCAGCTTGTCTTTCTTGACGAGCTGACAACCGGGCTTGACGCAAAAGCGAGGCAGGATGTCTGGAAAATCCTTGAGGGGCTTAAACACATCGGGCTGACCATTTTTCTGACTTCGCACTTCATGGACGAGGTTGAGGCCCTGTGTGATGAAATCTGCATCCTCAAAAACGGCAGAGCTGTTTTCTACGGGACGGTAGCCCAAGCAAAAGAACAATGTAGCTGCGAAAAATTTGAGGACACCTATCTGGTGCTTTCCGGCGAGGAGGGAACGGACGAATGAATACCTTTGGAACGCTTTTGAAAAATGAGTTGAGGCTCAACATACGAAATATGAATATGGTGATTTTCGCCATCATCATGCCGCTGATGGTCTTGGTCATCCTCGGCTTTCTCTACGGCACAAAGCCCTCTGCCGACGGCGCGGCATACACCTTTTTGGATCAGTCCTTTGGTGCGCTCTGTACCATTTCAATCTGCGCGGGCGGCTTGATGGGCCTGCCTCTGCTGGTGGCAGAATATCGGGAGCGCAAAATCTTGAAACGCTTTCAAGTGACCCCGGTTAGTCCCGTTATGCTGTTGGCTGTGGAGTTCACGATCTATGTGATATACGCCGCCCTCTCCATGCTGACCCTGCTCCCCGCGACAAGGTTATTTGGGAATGTCACCATTCATGGCTCTTGGCTAGCGTTTTTTGGTAGTTGGCTGCTGACTATGGTGTCCACCTTGAGCATTGGAATGATGGTGGGCGGTATTGCGAAAAACGAAAAGATGGCTAGTGTGATTGCCTGTGCGCTCTACTTCCCCATGCTGATTTTCTCCGGCGCGACATTACCGTTTGAAGTCATGCCCGAAATGATGCAGAAAATCATCCGTGTACTCCCTATGACCCAGGGCATCCAGCTCATGAAAGAAACTTCCCTTGGCTTGCCGGCCGGCAACGTCTGGCTTCCTATCGTCGTGATGGGAGCTGTGACAGTTTTCTGTACTGGAATTGCGGTGAAATGTTTTAAGTGGGAGTAACCCCCATTTTTCATAGGGACTATACGCTATAACGCCCAAAACTGCCGCACGACGGCAAAAGAAAAAAGCCGTCGTACAGCAGATATATCTTCACGTCTGCTTGACGGCGGCATAAGGGAGGATGCCGCATGTTACAGTTTAGTTCCTAACAAACTTTACCGCCTAAAAAAGGCCGTTCTTTGCATGGGATCAGTCCGCCAGTAAACATGAAACATATCACTACTTAATAGATTGTTTCGTTTCGTGCGTCCGCATAGCTATTCGCTATACGGGCGTTTTTTGTCCCCGCTTCTGGCCAACGTGGCCAGAGGTTCGGAGCACTCCCCTGGGTGCCGCTCTCTGCCGCCCTCCATTTCGATCTGCCCATCCGTCAACTGCCCAACATCGAAATGGAGGATTTACAAATGACCATGTTCAATCTGCGGGACGTGTACCCGCTTAACCATAGTGACCTGTTCGAGGAAAAGGAGGAGATCGAGGCCCTGTATGCTGCCTTTGCCGCTCTCCCAGAAAAACATGGCCACCGAGTGTATGCCCATTACATACTCGGCGTGAGCAAGGCGAAGATTGCGCGGGCCGAGGAGGTGGCGGAGAGCGCCGTCCGGGACAGCATCAGTCGGGGCTTGAAGTTGCTCCGGGAACTTTTGAAAAAATCCATCTAATCGCCTGCGGTTTAACCCTGAAAAAGACACGGTAAATAGAAAGAGGTACAAGCCCTTTCTTTGGAACCGAGACGACTGAATAGACAGCATTTCAGGCACAAAACCCGCGTGAGTGTAGCGACGAAAGGAGTGCCGCCAAGACAGCCAGCTTCAGGAGGTGGCGGACAAGCTGGCCGAGCGATCAACGCAAACCTCTGACCCGGTGTTGACATATCGGGCGCGATAACAGCGCGGGGGATAATGAAACTTGCTCACGCCCTCCCACAGACTTGAGAGGGAGCCCCTGCTTTGCGCCAGGCCCCTCCGGAGGGCAGCGGTACGGCAGAGGCTATGACAGCCGGATCCACCGGCGGCCTGAAAGGTTCCCCATGCCGGGGATGCGTGGCAAATATGGCGCAGATATAGTAATCAAGGGGGCGCCCTCTCCGGTGCCTTTCTGTCTTGCGACAGGCCAAACTTCCCCGGATCGGCGGCCTCTGCCTTATCCCTTCAGCTTCTGGTCATCCTTCCCCCACGGGACACAGGGAGGCTAATAGGCGATCCACCCACGCAACGAAAGGAGGCCGAATGTCTCGTAACTGCAAGGAAGAATATTGCTATCAGATAGACAAGATCACGTTTGTGGTTGGGCCGGTATACAGCGACGAGGGCGAGACACTGGCCGCAATCCTATTAAAGCTCATGCAGGCGGACGCGGAGCGGCTTTGAATTTCGGAGGCATCCTTTTCATTGGTAGTCGGCAGAGGCATAATATGAGTGTAAATACTGCTTGCTTGACTGCCGGAAAGGAGGACATTTTGAAACAGTCAAGCATCAAAAAACACTCTATCAATACCGCCGCCCTCTACTGTCGCTTGAGCCGTGACGATAATGTGGATAACGAGTCCAACAGCATCACCAATCAAAAGGCGCTTTTGAAAAAGGTGGCAAAGGAGAAAGGTTACACCGACACCCTGTTTTTTGTGGACGATGGGATCACAGGCACCACCCTTGGCCGTCCCGGCTTCAATGAGATGATCAAGGCAATCGAGAGGCGGGCTACATCTCCGCCGTGTTTGTGAAAGACCTGTCCCGTCTGGGCCGCGATTATCTGAAAGTGGGCTACTACACGGATTCCTTGTTTTATTGAGGAACTCCAACCTCCACATACTGCCGACTTTCAGCATTTTCCGTTCAGGCATCCTTCAGTTTTGTGTTCATTTCCAACGCTCCTGTCTTTTGAAAACCTCTCTAACCGCTACGAAATCCATCTATAAGAAATTTTCTTCACCCCAACCGAGCCTTGATCAACGATAATTTCAGCAGCAGCATTTTGAACTCCGGAGTGAGCCATGAAGCAAATTCACAGGCAATCATTGGATGGGCAAAAGTGCCTCCTGGCTTTCCCTGCTTTAATACGATGCCGATCGCTTTTGTCTGGTCGATCCACTGCTTTGGTGTTAGTGTAAAGGAAGCCGCTTTCTTTTTCTCCAACAACTCTAAATAAGCATGTTCACAATAGGTTGGGTTGTTCTCCTTCTCCCACAGATTCAAAAATGCCAATGTATTCTCGTTCCGCAGCCAGCTTTAAATCACATATCCTGGTGTACCTTCACTATGCGCCCATACCAGCTCTGTTAGAGATACATATTCTTCATTCGACGCACTGCATGTTGGTAACACTTCCGAAAGTTTTCTGTGTGTAGTTTTCTCCGACACATCCTTTTTGCTTCGCCTATAACCGGCAAGCACAGAAAGGGACACCTCACTGAAATTGCCGTCTTGTGCGATCCGGCATATAATTCTATCTCGTTCTTCACAGGAGATACTGCCAGCCGATACAAGATGCTCCAACAAGTTGCCGATCCATGCCAAATCCACTAATTGAATTCCTTTTTTCTTCTCATCTGTCACATGGATCACCCCTAAAGCTATTGTAACAGATATTTTGAAGATTGGGAATCAAAATGATTTCTGAATTACAGAGAGCGAAACATATCGGCTGGATTTACGAGGTGTATTGACCTTATCGTAATCAATATTGCAGCGGGCAGCCTTTTCAAATTGTACATCCATATACATTTCCATGCCAACGATGACAATATATTTGGAGTTCGAGAGGATATGATCAATGGTTGCGCGCGTCCATTTTGATTTTCCTGTGGGGGAAAGGATCTGTTTTGCAGAGAGCATTTCCACGATCTTACCTAAGCTTGCTCCGGTCATGTAAGAATCAAAGACCCTTTTGATGACTTTGGCTGTAGCTTCATTAATCTCAAGTGCGCCGGATGTTGTCAAATTGAAACCATATGGTATTCTCATGTTTAAAACCTCCTTAAAATAAAAAATCCTATGTTTTACCTCCGCTAACGGAGGTAAAACATAGGAATATGAAACCTTATTTTTATTTGTATTTAAGTTGTCCTGTTGTTTTGCACAATTGGAGTGCATTTATTTGGTGTCTTCTACCATAAAAACAACAAAACCCATATATAACAATGTTATATATGGGTTTTATCTAATTTGCAAAGGACGGTTAAAATCGATATTTTTGTTTTTGGTGCAGAAGGCACCGCAGCTTATAAAACAGGGCCGGTCTGCTCAATGCCAGCTTCCTGTGCTGGGGCAATATTCAACTCAGGCAGATCGTTCAGATAGCGTTCCACATTCCGGTAATGCACTCCATTTTCCAATGTGACATCCTCTCCGCGGTACAGGACATATCGCCCCCGGATCGGGCCAAACCGCTGTTCGGTCTTATCGCATTTTTCCTGATCGAGCAGATGCCGGTATTGTGCTGGGACCTGTTTGCCACTGTGCTTGATCTCGAAAATCTCGCAGCAGTTTTCCTTCTCATTATAAATCACCATGTCAAACTCGCCGACCGCAAACTGCAGCTTGAACACCCGGTGTTCTCTGTCAGCCGACTTCATGGTTTCCAGCAGGACGATATCCTCGAGCATCCGGCCCCGTACTTCTTCGAGGATCCTGCCCGCAGTCTGGGTCTTCTCCAATTCGCTGAGAGCTGAAAAGGTCTCGTCCTTCATCAGCGAGTGGACAAGGGCCTGTGCCTGGCAGTATCGCATCCCCGGCTGGGTAAATAGGATGTGTTCCACAGATTTTGCTCCTGGGTCAGCGGTTTCAATGGGACAGTTTACGATCAGTTCCAATGCGGAGAGATACTCTTTGATCTCCCGGATATGGGTATCTGTGATACCGATGGACTGTTCCTCTTTGTTGCGGATATCCAGCAGCTCCATCAGGCGCTGGGTGACCGCTTCTGTGTCAATGTTGTCCAGTATCTCGGTACGCTTTTCGGGGTCACGCTCTTTCCGAAGATTCGAGGCGGTCAGCCGTAGATCGTGAGATTGGAAATCATCGGTCAGAACTGAGATCAGGAACCGGTGGTTCATGTCCTCGATGATCCGGTTGATGGCGCTGGTCAGCTCACCGGCCTCATACAGAGAGTACAGGTGGCGGAAATGCCCGCCTGCCTCATAGCAGGCCAAGGAATGCTGAATGTTTTTGCAGATCGCTGTATCGATGTATCGCCGTGTGGACTCATCATCCCGGAAGGAGGCGTCCTGGGCGTTGACATCTTCATCGTCAAAGGCAAGCTCACCGGCCCGCAGCGTCCCGCCATAGCGGATATATTCATCAATGCTGTCGATCCCCAGCAGGCGGCTGTATTCCCGATATGGGATGAAGGTGGTGTGGATGGGCTTTGCCCGGTCATAGAGTTCCTGATCCATCGCCAGCCAAAAACCGAGGGAGTCCGTACCGGAGAGGATGATCTTCATTCCCATCGCTGCAAACACATCGGAGAAGAGAGCCGCAGAATCGATGAAATCCCGCATCAGGGTGACCTCATCAATGAATACGTAGCGGAAGCCCGCATCGAACAGTTTTTTCAGATCCCGGTTCATCATGGCCATGGTATCGCTTCTGCGGGCTTTGATATAGACCGTGCGGCTGAGATCCTCTCTGCTCATTCGGGCGATGGCCTGCCGGAGCATGGTAGTCTTTCCGGTCCTGCGCAGGCCAAAAACCAGGCAGACCCTGTCGCTTTCATTGCTGTAGAGATAATCCTCCAATTGCCAGAAGCAGTCACGGAGGCCCCAGCCCTTTACGCCCTGCGACATGGCGTCCAATCCTTTACCAACAATTACACTGGTTTCAAAGTCCAGCTTTGGCTGGCGCACTTTTGGCATCTTGGCTTGCAGTTCTTTCAGTTGTGCCTGCAATACTTTGCGCTGCTCTATTTGCTCCTGCAGCGGCTCCAGTTCGCCATCCCGCAGATATTGGCTGTGCTTCTTCCCATTTTCTGTCCACTGATGATAGTAGCGTGTCTTTCCGTTGATCGTCTTCTTGGAAATATAGCCGATGGGAAGGGCGGCGATCTGCCGCTCCAGTTCCTGAATCTTTTCTTTCATACCGCACCTCCATTCTGTTAAATCTATTATACCCCATTTCCCTTATGCATTCAAGGGGTTATAAGGGGTTATATTGTTGTGAGCAGTGCCGCACAGAGCAATTTCTGTGCGGCACTGTTATGATTTTCTCGTTTACTCAAATTTCTAATCCGGAAATCTGCTCCCACTGGAGGATATATCTGTCATCGATGATCCGGTTGTCGTGGTAATGCCCGAAGAACCAGTATGTAAACTGGCACCGCTGATTGACCGTTTCCAGAAAATCGGTGAGCTGGTCACTTCCATAGGAGGGGTCGATTTTCTGCACGGCACTGCTGGGACCGCAGTGGGACAGGATGCAGTCTACCTTCCAGTTTACCTGCTCCAGATTTCTCAGTGCCTCTGCATATTCACGGGCATTTGGCATTTCTTCCGCCCACCAGGAGCGTCCTTTGACCCGGAACATTCCCCGCATTCGGCGCAGCAGCCAATACTTTTGTTCGAAGTCGGGGTCCTCCGGATCAAGGACGCCATCCTGAATGTCGTGGGAGGAGGCTCCTCCCATCGTGAACCATGTGAGACCGCTGAAGGTGAATATCTGGCCCCTCATCAGGTGGAGGATATTTTCCCTCACCTCATGTACTCTGCCGCCGTGCCATTCTTTTTCCGGCAGGGCGTTCAGCAGATCAAAGTTTTCATGGTTTCCATCCACAAACAAGGTGGTGAAGGATTTCTCATCCAGCCAGTCCAGCCAATGCTGGTCTTTCTGGCCGCCGTCCCACAGCCCTCCGAAATCGCCACAGATGATCATGTAGTCATTTCGGCCCATCTGCGTTTGCTGGGGGAAGTATTTGCTTCCGAACCGCTGGAAGCCGCCGTGGGTGTCACCGGTGATATAGATCATGCGGTCTGCCTCCTTTGCATGGCCTGAGTAATTTCTGTGCCGTCCTTGAAGCAGATGAGCAGGCTATCCTTGTCCAACACCTTGATGTTGCTGACCAGCTGACGGACAGTGAGTTCATCAAAATCCGTAAGGGTACCGCTGGCCTGCTCCAATGCCATGTCAAGTTCTGCCAGCCTGCTCTCGAAGGCCGCCGCGCCTCGCTGTTCCTTTTCCAGCTCCGCTTTTTGGGCCATGAGCCTTGTCTTGGCCATGTTGACCTGTTGAAGCTCCTCATCATAGTCGGTACAGTCAGCGCCGGCACTGACGATCAGCTGGAACAGCTCCAGCTGGCGTTCCTGCAGGTTCCGGATCTGAAACTCCACGGCAGGCAGGCTCATCGTCTGTTCTTCTCCGGCAAGGACTGCCGCAATACCGGCTTTCACCGCGTCCTTGGCTGCCTGCATCCGGAACAGTTCATTCATGGCGGAGATGACGGCGTCGTGGATGTTGCCCTCATCCAGAGTGGGAGACTGCTTACAGATCTTCCTGCCATGCTCCAGCCGGTTCTGGCACCGCCAGACGACCCGTTTGACCCCTTTCTGCGTCCAGATCACCCGGCGATAAGGGCTGCCGCATTCTCCGCAGACCAGCAACTCGCTGAGCACATACTTTCCGCAGTATTTCCCAAGCTGCGTCTTCGCCTTGGAGGATGTTTTCTTGAGACTGGACCGACGGGCAATCTCCTCCTGTACCTTTTGGAAGGTTTCCCGATCAATGATGGCCGGGTGGCAGTCATGGACATAGTATTTGGGCAGTTCGCCGTTATTCACCCGCTTTTCTCTGGTGAACAGGTCCGCGATGTAGGTTTTTTGTAGGAGAGCGTCACCGATGTATTTTTCATTGCACAGCATTTTTTGAACCACGCTGTCATGCCATACTGTTTTCCCTGTGGCTGTTTTGATTCCATCCGCCATCAGGTCGGTGGTGATCTGCCGGACGCTGTGTCCCAGCAGAAACCGGGAGAAGATGCGCCGGACAATGGCAGCCTGCTCCGGGTCGATCTCCGGCTGGCCATCCGCACCCCAGCGGTAGCCGAGGAAGGTCTTGCAGTGGTAATAGACTTTTCCATCCTTGAAGTTCTTCCGGTGGCCCCACCTCACATTGCCGCTGAGGGATTCGCTTTCTGCCTGGGCCTGGCTCATCATAAAGGTGAGGATCATCTCGTTGTCCATGAAGAGGGTGTTCACATTCTCTTTCTCAAAGTAGACTCCCACGCCGTGCCGTTTCAGGCGGCGGACATAGTTCAGGCCATCCAGTGTGTTTCGGCAGAACCGGGACACCGATTTGGTGATGACCAGGTCGATTTTTCCACGCTCACAGTCCCGGATCATTTGGAGGAAATCTTTGCGCTTTTTGGCCGAGGTGCCGGTGATGCCCTCATCCGCATAGAGGCGGACCATTGTCCAATCCGGATTGGCGTCGATTTTTTCCGTGTAGTATTCGATCTGGGCCTCATAGCTGGAGAGCTGCTCCTCCTTGTCAGTGGATACCCGGCAGTAAGGCGCAACTCGCAGGTGCTTTTTTCGAAGATCCCGTTCTGTCATCTGAGGGTCAGCCGGAATCATAGTGACCAGTTTGGGGGTGGGGGCGGTTTTCTGTATGTTCATGAGGCACACTCCTTTTGATCTTTTTGGGATAGGCTGATCTCTCCGCCTTTGCCGATGCACACATGGGTTACTGCCGACTCAAAAAGTTCCCACAGGGTTTCTTCGTTCTCCGGTTCCAGCTCCAGCTTCTGCCGCAGCAGTGCCAGCCTGTGGGCCGGCGTTGGATCGTTCAGGCCGGCATACCGCTCGGCAGCGGCGGCCATGATCAGTGTTTTCATATATTCCGGGTTGATATCGGCCCGGTTAAAGCAGAGGGCCAGTTCATTTTCGATGCGAAGGGCATCTGTTGAGGCAGGGGCGGCTTTAGGAAGCTGGATACACGCAGGAGAATGAGCCAGCACTTTGAGCTTCTGCACCACTCGTTCCAAAATGATGCTGTCATCAAGATATACACTGCCGCCGCACTCTGGATTTTTACACCGCCAGCGTGGGCGGCCATGGGATTTGGTATCCCGTGCCATCTTTTCTCCACAGAGGGCGCAGACCGCCTTGTCCCGTATAGGGATGATCTCGCTTGGGCATGGAGCGTAGGTGTTCTGTTCTCCCCGCCGCAGGCGGACAGCGAGAAATTCCTCATCTGTCACCAGCTGGGGATAGCCATCCATCCCGAGATACCGTTCATTCTCCAAAATCCGCTTGACCATGTGTTTGTTCCACTGGGCATTATGTTGATGATAGCGCACACCTTGCTGGGTCATCTCGTCAGCGATCTGACTGTAGGAGCCGCCCAGCAGATAGCGGGAGAAGATAGCCCTTACAAGCTCTGCTTCCTCCGGATGGCAGTTGATCCTGCCGTTCCGGACCTGATAGCCGAAAGGAATTTTTCTTTGCCACGCCATTTATCGCACCGTCCTCTCTATGTTTTCTGCCAGTTCCATCCCATTCAGCAGGCGGAACTTCAGCCGTTCCGGGCTGATAATGATGATCCGCTCAATCAGTTCCCCAAACAGTTCCGCGGGAACCTCATCCAGCCATTCCGGACCATCCTCCAGATACTCCATCATTCGCTCTGTGTCATGGATCTGCCGGTCTTCACCGGCTGCCTCCAGAAGACGGCGTCGCAGCTTCCTGAGCTCCCGCAGCTTACGGTCGATCTCATCCATCTGGGATAAATAAAGAGCAGAATCCACATACCCTTTCGACTTCAGCCGAACAAGGACGAGATTCTGCTCTGAGATACGGGCTATTTCATTGTCAATATCACTGATCTTGCGATTGGAGCGGAGTTCCCGTTCCCTAAGCTCCTGCAGTTGGCTGAGGACAGGCCGCAGGACGGTTTCCTGACCAAGTTTCAGCTTGTGGTAGAGCCGCAGGACAGCCGCCGTAATTTCTGGTTCTGGAATCTGCGGGGTAGGGCAGTCTGCTTTGTTTCCATCGTGGCGGCGGCAGACCCAGTAAGTCTTTCCCACTGTGATTTTTTTGCGGCAGAGAGAGCCGCATCCCCCGCAGTAGATGTGTTTATCATAGAGGCTGCCCTTACTTATACGGTGCGTCCCATGGAACTGCCCCTTGCGGGAGGACATCAGTTCCTGTACCCTCTGAAAATCCGCACAGCTTACGATGGCCGGGTGGCTGTGCTCCACAAAGTAGCGGGGCTTCTGGCCAAGGTTTCGAACCTGCCGGAATGGAATCGTATCTGTGGCGCAGCTTTTTTGCCAGATCATATCTCCGGTGTAGGAGATATTGGTCAGGATGTAGGCCACCGTACTGGGATGCCACTTCTCACGGTTTCGGCCTCGATCTACCCCGAGCTGGTTCAGCTCCCTGGCGATATCATCCTTTCCCTGGCCGCTCAGATAAGCGGAGAAGATGCGGCGGACCACCTCGGCCTCCTCCGGTATGATCTCCAGATCCCTCCCTGCCAGCCGGTAGCCATAGGGGACGGAGGATGGGACAAACAATCCCTTTTCCATCCGCATACGAACGCTGAAGCGCATATTACTGGAATGGTTGGTGGATTCCATCTGGGCGAAAGCCCCATAGATTTGGGCAACCTGCTCCGAGGTCATCTTCCCGGTATCGATGTTCTCCTTTTCAAAGTGGATCGAAATACCCAGCCGGAGCAGTTCCCGCACGAACTGGATGTACTCCTGTGTGTTGCGTGCAAAGCGCGAGATAGATTTGCAGAGGACCCGGTCGATCTTTCCCTCCCGGCAGTCTGTCATCATCCGGTTGAAATCATCCCGATTCCTGGCTTCCAGCCCGGAGATACCTTCATCGGCATAGATGTCTACCATCTCCCACTCCTCTTTACCGGCGATGTACTTGGAGTAGAAGTCTACCTGGGCGATGTAGGAGTTGACCTGATCTTCGGAGTCACTGCTCACTCTGGCGTAGGCCGCTACCCTCAGCTTTGCTTTTTCGGGGATTCTGGGGTCGATTACTGTGACCTGCGGAACTCTTGCTGTACTTATGTTTGTTTCCGTCATATCTTTTTTGACCTCCTTTCAGCAACACACACTACCACAGTCCTTCCGCAATAGCCATTACCAACACCAACGAAAAAGAAGTGGAAAAACTGGGCAATCAGCTATTCTCGCATAGAGCCTGTTCAGGCGAACAGCAGAGTGGGCCGGAGCTTGCGCTCCAGTTCAATGCGGGACTTCTCCGCCTCATCCACTGTCAGCAGGCCCTTTTCGGTGAGCTGCTCCAGCAGCTTCAGCGCTGAAAGAAACACAAGGTTATCTTGAAGTTCTGTCTTAGTCATAAAAGCACCCTCCTGTTATGGAGGGGCCGCCCACCGGAGCCGATGAACGGCCCCGATTGTATGTTTCTCTTTAAATGGCAGTATCCTGAGTGCGGGTAAAATCAGATGGTATTATACAGTGGGAGAAGTCCCACGCTGACTTCCAGCGCATGATCAAGCTTGCACATTTGGTCTTCTCCAAGAGAACCGACCTTACCTCTCAATCTGCTTTTATCAATGGTGCGAAGCTGCTCCAGCAGGATGATAGAGTCGCGGTAAAGACCTGGAACTGGAGCATCCAGGTTTACATGGGTAGGAAGTTTATGCTTACCTTTCCGGCTGGTGATCGCGGCGGCGATCACTGTGGGACTGTGCCGGTTGCCCACATTGTTCTGGAGAATGACCACAGGACGTATTCCGCCCTGTTCAGAGCCGACCACCGGGCTAAGGTCAGCATAGTAAATATCGCCCCGGCGGATGTCCTCTTTGCGGTATGTTTCCATTGCTTGCACCTCCTGACTTTCTTGCTTAATACCACAAAAATAGGGACCGCTTCCGCATCTCCCGCACCTGGTTGGAATGGCTGCTCATACGGCATGTTCCGGTCAGTAAACGGGTTTTGGACAGAAGCGATCCCCATAGCTTCTGATATTAAGACTTCACATTTGTGTTGTCTTCTGCTGCGCTCGTATTCGACACTACTTCCCCAAGCGCAAAAGCCTGCGCCACTGGCGCTGGCTCCGTAGGGCGACCATCTGAACCGCGGCTGGCTTCACCGCGTCATGGGACTCTCACCCCCGGCAGGATCTCTGTCGGCCGCCCTCATTGCTTGATCCCCATTTCGGTGGGGGCTGTGACTGGACGGAAGTATCATTATCCCTGGCGGAGTCATTGCGATACAGCTTGCCACAGGCTGTTTTTTGGACGGATGGACCCGCTTGGCACCTTATTTGGCCGTCGTTGATAGAGGGGAAATCTGGCAGGCTGTCATAACCGAACAAAAATGTATAGGTGACTTCGTTTGCAGCCTGTACCAGAACCTCTACAGGTGGTTTTCGCGCATCCTCCAGCGTCGCTTGCCCCTGTCCAGCAGGGGCCCCGTCAGGAAAGTATTCAGACAATCGGATATTCGGTTTTCAAGGAACAAGTGAGAAGCATTTCCTTCTCGCTTGTATAGGGGAAGATGTCGGCATTTTAATAACCCTCCAATTTCAATTTTCTAAAAGTTTTTTCAAAGACTTGAGAATACGGACTTTCCGCTTATGCACTGCAGGCTGTGAAACGCCAATCTCTCTTGCATAGTCAAGTTCACTTTGTCCCTTAAAAAACAACCCCTGTACCAATGCCTGATCCGCAGCAGGCAACGCTGAGATCGCTTGGTACAGGGCCTCTTTCTTCATTTGTTCAAGGATGATGTGTTCCGGGGTGTTGATAGCGTCAATAAACTCCCGGAAATTTTCATAGGTGCCATCCTGACTTCCAATCATCCCACTCGTCTGGATCTCATGGTCAAAAAAGCTCTGATCATTGTCCTTGATGTTCCACCGGGTTCTGCAGTAAGTGCGATAGACCTCCTCTGTCACCATGACTTCTTCATATTCCCGAGTGCAGGTGTTAAAAACAATAAGGGTAAACTTCCCGTTTGATTCCATGTGCCTTTCCTCCAAATTTCAAGATTTTGATGGCGAATCAAAATCTTGAAATCAGGGGTACTTGGCGATATAAGCCTCCCATCCCATGCCGGCCCTCCCAGTGCCGGGCAGAAAAATAGCCGGGGACGCATTTCTGCATCCCCGGCCGATCCCCGCCGCCATATTGCGGCAGGAATACAGCGGGCCGGGACACTTTACAGCGTCCCGGCCCTTGTCAGCTGGTCCTATTCATTTTTGCGCATACCTGCCACTGTACTGAGTATAGCAGAGGCAAAGTCGGAAGGGAGTAGGGATTTCGTCGGTTTTTCATCGGGAATCAGTCGGGATAAAGTCGGGGCATCTCCAATTCTTCCTGAAGTTCCGGCACAGCATAACCAAAAAGGCAGAGGGACAATAAGAAGATCGCCTCGCGCTTCCGGTCATAGAATACGCTTCGCTCCATATTCAGCTCATCCAGCAGTTCTTTTTCTGTGCTGTTAAAACGGTGGATAAATTGTTTGGTCAAGATCTCATAGTAAAGTTCACCCCGGTCAGGGTATCGTTTCAAGCGGAGAAGGGCACGGTCGATCACATCCACCAGCATCCGGTTTTCTATCACGCAGCAGACCCGTTCCTCAAACTCCTGCAGATCCATATCCGGGGCGAAGCTTTGCAGATAGATAAGCCCGGTATCAGCGTCCTGAGCGCCCAGCTCCCAGGCATACTCATGCAGTTCCTCCACCCGCTCACTGAGGACCCACACCACATCCCGGTAGATTTTCAAAATCAGCTTTACCCGGTGATAGGCCAGCTGGCTGTCAAATCCAAGGGTCGCCATCTGCCTTTTACATTTCTGCACAGTGGAGCTTTCTTTTCTCATGCCATTCTCCTCCTCCCATGTTCGCTAAACTGCGAACAAAATGCATACAACAAAGCCTGTGAACATTGGTGCGGCTGCGCCCCTCTCTTTAGGAGGGGGGGCTTGCCGTACCAACCTTATATGAGATTGCGTGTTTCCAACCGAATACGCATGGCCTGCTTGGAGACTTGGAAGATCTGAGCCATTTCCGCAACCAGCTGCTCATTGCTTCTGCCTGCACGCAAACGGTAAAAACTTCTTTTGATTTGCGGCAGGGGCATGAGGAGAGCCGTAGCCAAGGCATCCGCCTGCCGTTCGACCAGACCGTGGCTTTCATCCAAAGATGTCTTTCCTTCATAGGCAGCCACATCGCCTGTGCCGGAGTACAGCTTCTGGTGCAGGACCCAGTGTCCCAATTCGTGAGCACAGGTGAACCGCAGCCTGCCGAGGAGCCTGTCCACACAAAGCCGCTCCTCCACCAAGATCGTTCCGGCTTTGACGGCGATCAGGCGGTAGCGTTTTTCATCTTGGTCGTATAAAATGGCCGCTCCTTCATCAAAAATCGTTTCCCCAAGGATGCTCCCGTTTTTGCGTAGGCAATGATATTCCAGAGTTAGATCAAATTTGGTCTCTATGATAGTTTCAATGGGGACTGCCTGGGGAGGCCCGTCCAACAAAACGGGATCATACTCTTGCAGGATCTTCCGTCCAATGGTTTCAATTGCGTCCAATCGATACTTTGGTACAGACAAGAAAATCCCCCCTTAGTTCTGGCGGTTCTGCAGCATTTCCATAAATGCCTTCCATTCTTCATCGGTAGCATCTACTTCCTTTGCTACTCTCAATGCTGCGCGGACGATGTCATGCTGGCGGATATAGTCAGGCAGGTCGGCCGGAACCGTCTGTCTGGAATCTGCGGCCAGATCCAGCAGCATTTCATGCTCCTGCTTATCCAATTCCAGAAAAGAAGAGATCCGCTCTACAAACGCTCCCTCTGGCGCCGGCCGGCGTCCCTGCTCAATATCACACAGGTACCCATTGGAGATACCGAGGTGTTTCGCGGTATCCCGGAGGTTTAATTTGGCCTCTTTGCGCCGTGTGCTGATGAAAGCTCCAAAGGTCACTGGTCTCCCTCCTTCATAGAGTTTCGCTGGTTTGCGAACATCTTGTTTATATTATAGCCAGTACATCCGCTCGATACAAGGATAAAAAAGGAAACGAAGGCCAGGTGTTAAAATTCCATAACACCTGGCCTCTGCTTTAGAGAAACCTGCGGGCGATCCGCTTCATTTCTTCTACACACTCTTGGGGTGCTATAATCTGAATCCCGCCCATAAATTTGAAGACCCAGCCGTAAAAGGTGCCGCTTGGGTCGACTTCGATGTTTGCAGTAAAGTGTTCCTCGTCATATGCACGGGTTGGCACAGCTTCTCCATAATGGTCTATGATGGTTTTCATCAGCTTGTTCTCACAGAGCAGTTCAACAGAAACTGTGCGGTCAGCAGCAAACATATCAACGATCTTGTTGGTGTAGCCCGCCACATCAAAGCCTTCATTGGGTGTAAAGCCGGAGGGAAGTATCTTGATCCCCGACAGGCGGTCTACTCGGAAGTGGGCCATCCGCTGGTGTTTGTGAGAAAAGCCAATCAGGTAATAGTGGTCATTCTTCCATTCCAAAGCGTAAGGGTCCAGTTTATAGAGGTAACCGCCATGCTTGAGAACTCGTTTTTTCTCTGGCGTATATTCATAATACTGGAACTGGATCTGTCGCTTCTCCAAGATCGCCGTTTGGATGGCATCAATGATGTAATAGACTTGCTCGTTGTCCGGTTTCACCCGGCTGGACAGGCTGGCGAGCTGCCGAAGCTGCTCTGCCTGATGTGTGCTGGTCAGACGGCATAATTTCTGTACCAGTTCCTCGGATTTCTTGGCAGAAATGATCTTCGAGGATGCTACTGCGTCTGTCAGCATTTTCAGTTCTGGATACTCAAACAGGCGGCTTCCCATAAAATATTGGTTTTGGGTACTCTTGGCCACCACAATATCAATTCCTGCATCGATCAGCGCATTGGTATCCGCGTAAACAGTCTGCCGCACTGCCTGAATTCCTTTTCCATTCAGATGGGCAATGATGTCAGATACTGTGGCGGGATGGTTTTCATCGGTCCGCTCATAGAGAAACCGGAGTAATTCCAGTATCCGCATATTTGTTGAATTCTGCATACTTCACCTCGATTCTTAAAATGGCCTATTTTGTATGGTGTCCAGTCCCAAAGACCAGGATCAGGGCAACAAGACAGAGAAGCAGGCCAATCCAATTTCGATCCATAATCAGCTTGATTACCGCCACAAGCAGCAGTCCGCCCACCAGGAGCACAACGCCGTTCATTCAGCGTCCTCCCGAGGCATAGTTCCCCATGTGGATGTCCAGCACCCCTCTGGGCGGCTGGATCAGGGAATCCTCATACTGGCACTTCCACTGAATCTCCCGGCTCATCTGGCCATCTATAATGCCGTCAACGGTCTCCCCATCCTCAATGGGGTTGTCATTGGCCAGAATGTAGGACACCGCATTGTAGGCGTGGTTTACCACCCAGTTGGGGTCCATGCCGTGGAAGTGGTACTGGAGGTCGGGCAGGAACAGGGTACTCATGCCCACAGTATCGATGAGCATATCCTCGGTGCCCTCAATGTTGAAGAAACGGACATTGACGCCGAAGCGGATGAACCGATCCGAACCCTCGATCTGGTGAGAACGCACATCCTCCGCCAGAAACAGCTTGCCGCAGTTCTGGAAATAGAACGCCTCACAGGTAGGGTACAGTTCCGCAAGGGCCTCCACGAAGTCGGCATCCAGGTTGGCCCGTTCAAGAGCTGGGAGCGCCGCCGCCAGCATATCGGTGGCCACCACCTGATACCGGCACTCTCGGAAGATCCGATCCCGGTCCTCCTGGCAGTCCCACATCTGGATCAGCAAAAAGGCATCAAAGCCTTTGCCCTTGAACTTGTCGCATTTCATCACCATCAGCTGCACCGGGCATTTTCCGTCCTTGAACTCTGCAATATGCTCCTGTGCGGCAAAGCCGGCCATTTTCTTATCATAACAGAAGCACTCTGCTGATCCGATGTGCTTTTCCATTACGGCAGTCATTTTTTCTTTATCCGGCATTTCTACCGGCTCTTTGAACAGCATCTGAATGAGATAGGGGCCTCCGGGCTGGGGGCCTTTTTTGTCATCCAGGTTTTGTTGGAACACTTGATTGCTCATTTGGTTTCCTCCTTCTTGTCTGGGAACAGCTTCCACCGGAACTCCAGCTCTTTCTGGACGAACTCTTTCGGCAGGCCCCGGGGATTGGCGATGAGATACCAGGCCCGAAAGGTGCGCTTCTCTGGGTCTGTCTCCTGCCGGTAGAGATGATAGCCCGCCTCATCCTCCTGCATCCACTGTCCTGTCTGCCGCTTGGCCTGCACAAAGGGTTCCACCACCTGGTCCAGTTCCTCTCTGGTGCGGCTTGATGCCCAGGCATGATCTACATCATGGGCGTGGGAGAGATGGAACAACATCGAGCCCATCCCGTTCTTTGCCTTATGCTCCGGCGTTCCTCGCAATTCCAACTGATGTCGGTACTCCTCCAGCTGTTCCGCTGTTCCGTACCGTTCCACCATCTGTTCCCGCACATGGATGCACCAGCTGTAATCCTCCGGCTGGGTAAAGGGGGCACAGACCTTCTGGAGCGCCGCTGTCGAGTCTGCTTCAAAGCAGTCGATAAAATCAAGGTAGTGGGCTTTGATCAGGGGCAGGAAGGTGTCCAGCAGCCCGGTGTCCAGCAGCAGGTCCTCTGTCAGCATCCGAAAGAATGAACCGCCTGTTGTTGGTTCTATTTTGAAAGAGTAGAGCCGGTCATCTCCCTGCTGTATGATACAGGTGAAGCCCACTTCCACATTTCCATGGCCGATTTCGTAGTCTATGTAGTTGTAGCGTCTCCGGTCAAACCAGATCTGATAGGTCAGCCCGTTTTTCATTTTCTTTTTGAAGTCGCCCTTTTTCAGACGCTTCCAGCCCTTTTCCTCCAGGCCCAGGCCGCTCCATAGGTAGTCCAGAAGTTCCTGAAATATATCTGCTGGGCGTTTTTGCTCCACGGCCTCCACCTCCTGACGAATCCTCTTTAATAGTCAAGCAGGATGGGTACCTGCTGTTCCTCGGCAAACCGCATGGCCCGCCAGAACATGGAGAAGGCGAACTTGGCAAGGGACTGGGTGTCATACTGGGTGTGCTCCGGGATGTCCGCCTTGCTGTACTGTCCATCTGAGTCTACGGTTCCGTCTACCGGGTAGCCCTCCGTGTCTGCCCAGCCAAGGATGGTGTCCTCATCGGCCTGCCACGCCAGCTGGTTCAGCTTCTCCAGCTCCTTCCGCAGTCCGCCCAAGGTGGCGATAGCGGCGGTGTCATCGGTGGGCAGAGGGCCTTGGAACAGAAAGCTGTCGGTGAGGGGAAGCCACCAAGTCGCACCCCGAAACAGGGACCACACCCGCTCCTCATCCGATGCAAGGCGGGCGATCAGGGGATGCTCCCCGAAGTCCCAATCCTTCTCCACAGTGGGAGGCACCGGCTCATCGTATGTATGGCAGGCGGCCACCAGCAGCATAGCGCCGAAGGCGTCCCAATCCGGCTTGTCGGTGTAATAGGGCTTCTTGTTATCCTCCGGCCAAGGAGTATAGGGGGGATGACCCGGCTGGGAAATGGCGCTCAAAATTTGATCCCGCCAGTTCTCCATCGCCGCCTGGACCTCAGCCGGGGACAGTTCTTCTTCGTTGTCAGCGGGTTCCCCGTCCGGGGTGATGCGGTTGAAGGAATATCCGTTTTCCTCCGCCCACTGCTGGACAACGGTCTTCCAGTTGTGAGAATAGTACCGGGTCAATGTCCCGGCGTAAATGTCAAGTCCCATAGCATTGCCTCCTTTTTCTGTTTGGTCAAAGCCGTTCCAGGGTACAGTCGTGCCCGGAATGATCCGTATCCAAAATGATTTCTGTAATGGTGTCCATAGTCTCTTTTCCGAGATCGCGGACGCTTTTTTCATAGGCCAGCCACTGGATGCGGATGGGCTGGCCATACTCATGCCGCCCAAAACCGCCCCGGAGAATGTCATTGAAAGCGTCCAGGTTCCGACCGATCTTCCAATCTAAGCCGCAGGTGAACACCTGCTCCACCTCGTCATAAAAACCGGCCATGTTAGAAAAGCGGCGACCGTCAATGGTGAACACCTCTCTCATGTCCATATAAACGGCTCCTTTAAGTCATATTTCTCCATGATCTTATTTTCCAAGGCTTCATAGGCATCCATATCCTCTGGCTGCGCTGGAATACCCTTTTGCCAATAACCGTTCCCATAGTAGAAAAACATAGCCCAGTAATAAGGCAGGTCATGGCTGAATATCGCCACTCCCATGGCATCGGCCACTGGCTCTGCCAGCGGTGAGCATTCCACTATCTGGGAGGCTTCCTCATAGGAGATCCCCACCAGCTCCACCAGCAGGTGCTTCACCAGTTCGCAGAAGCTGTGCTGATTGAATATGACCTGACCATCCTCATCTTTGAACACAAGTCCATCTCTCACCATGGTATTCTGCTCCGTTTCTTACTCCTCGTCCCCGGCCTTGAAGTTGTAGATGGGGCGGATGACCTTTACCACATCCGCCGTGGGGCCGATATTGTCCAGAATGTCCTGCATCCCCTTGTAGGCCATGGGGCACTCGTCCAGGGTGGCCTTGCTCACCGAGGTGGTGTAGACCTCTGCCATCTGCTTTTTGAATTCAGACACCGTGAAGGACTGCTTGGCGTCCGCCCGGCTCATCAGGCGGCCGGCGCCGTGGGGAGCGGAGCAGTTCCAGTCCTCGTTGCCCTTGCCCACACAGAGCAGGCTCCCGTCCCGCATATTGATGGGGATGAGCAGCTGCTCCCCCGCCTTGGCGGACACAGCCCCCTTCCGCAGGATCATGGCGTCGGTATCGATATAGTTGTGGATGGTAGTGAACTGCTCCTCCACATGGAGTTTCATGCCCTTGACGATCTCGTCCATCATGGCCTGCCGGTTGAGCATGGCGAAGTGCTGGACGATCTTCATATCGTGGATATACTGCTCAAACAATTCTCCAGACACATAAGCGAGAGCCTTGGGGATGTTGGTTTGCTTGATGTTTTTCAGTTTCTTCAGTTCTTTCTGGATCTCCTTCTCCCGGCCCTCTGCCTTCATCTGGGCCACCAGCGTCTGCAGGGAGGCATCATCAGTACGGTTGAGTACCTTATAGCCCGCCTCTTGGTAATAGCTGGCCACCTCTACACCCAAGTGACGGCTGCCGGAGTGGACCACGATGTAGAGATTTCCCTCGTCGTCCTTGTCCACCTCGATGAAGTGGTTCCCACCGCCCAGCGTACCGATGCTTTTTTCTGCCCGGAGGAGATCCACATGGCGGGCACAGCACAGTTCGCTCAGGTCGATCTCATTGAGGTAGCGGTGGGCCTTATCCCGGATGGAGAAGCCGGAGGGGATTTTTTCATAAATCAGCTTGTCCAGCTTTTGAAGCTCCAGCCGCCCCTCCCGGATGCGGGTGGTCTCCATGCCGCACCCGATGTCCACACCCACCAGATTGGGCACCGCCCTATCGATGATGGTCATGGTGGTGCCGATGGTACAGCCCTTGCCGGCGTGAATGTCGGGCATGAGCCGGATGCGGCTGCCCGCCGTAAATTCCTGATTGCACAGCTCCTGAACCTGTGCGATGGAGGCGCTGTCCACCACATCGGTGAAGATCTTGGCCTCATTGTATTTTCCTTTGATTTCGATCATAATTTCCTCGCAATATTCTATGGGGCATGGCCCCGTCAAGTCATTTCATACAGCAGGGCAGCGTCGCCCTGCACCAGTTCCAGATGGGAACGCAGCGTTTCCAGTCCGCTTTGCACCGCCTCGGTGGGTAGGTCCCACTCCGGGGCGATCTCGGCTGCCAGCTCCTGGAGGTCCTGCTCCCGCAGAGCGGCCAGCAGTTTAGACGCCAATTCTCCCTCCAACAGAGCACAGTCCAGGGTGTCCTCCGTCTGGGGAGCAGGAAAACGAACATCCAGATCCAGCTTGTACTCACACCAGTCCCAGATAGCCATGTATACCGCACCGGAGCAGTTGCCGTTGGACAATTCCTGCCGCCGGTTATTTTTTATCAGATAAAAGGACGCAATCTGTGACATGGTGATTCCTCCTGATTGTTATTCACATTATTACTAATAAGTCGAACAAAATTAGGGTATTGGATTAACTAATTACAATCAATGATAATACCAGCGTCTTTCGCCCATTGTTCGCTTTCATTAGCAGGCACCACAATAATTTGATTTTTTAATTGATATTTCCATCCTAATTTTATTGCATATTGTATCATTGTTGATACAACAGAAGGTTGATAGAAGTTAATAGCCCATGTAGCAATTCCCCAATTAAAAATCACCTCGATGTATGTTGATTTCAAACTATAACATCTGACTTTTACATGGGTAGCAGTCTCATTGACAATCCAAGAAAAAGCGTGACCATCTATAATAATTTCACGCTTCTTTTTTCTAAAGACTTTCATGTTTTTCTCCAGATATGTAGCTTATTGTAAGTGCTTTTTGCCTTCCATCAGCCCTTCTGCCTGCATCCGGATCACATAGAAGGCCCGCACCCAGTCCAGCTCCTGCTCCATGGATTCCTCCAAAGCCAGCAGGCGGCGCTTTCCCAGCCTTCGATCCAGGAGAGCAAAGATGCGGACAAGAGGATTCTCGCTGACAAGGCTTTTCTCGATGCTCTGGTTGTCAAAGATACCAAACGCCTCATAGAACACCTTTTGGTCAAAGGTGCCCTGCTCCAGCGCAAAGGCATGAGCCTGGTTAATGGCCTCTTTTGCGGAGTCGCAATCTTTCAGCGTTGTGGACCGCAGGTGATGAAATTTCGTCCACACATTCTCAAAATAGGTGTAGTAGTTGCTCCGCAGCACTTCCACACCGTCCATGCGAATGGCTGCCCGGCCCTCATGGTCAGCGCTTTTGCTGTAACTGGTGGCAAAATACTGGATGTGGCCCCGAAGCGCCGGGCACAGGTAGTCATTCTCCAATTTGTTCCGGATTCCGCTCCAGGTTGACATAGGTACTTGCCTCCTTTCTGAACTTGCTTCGGAATTTCATATCGGCGGGCGAAAGATTTCCAATCCCATAGCCCTCAATTTCTTTATTTTAGCAATCCATCTGTTTTTCATCACGAATTGGCGGAATAGTAAAGAAACTATCATCTATCTTTATTTGGGCATAAAGCATTCCGTTTGTATAACAATATCTATGCTTATTTCCTTTATGGACAGATCCATTATCATTTCACCTTTACTATCTGATTCCTTTTATCTGTGGTGGGGTTGAGAAAGTTTTTTTCAATCATGGTTTTGATTGTTCCTCCTTTCGGATCAGGATGCTTTTTCCCTCGGCGTTGATGCCATACAGGTCATCCAAATGGATATGAAATCCATCCTCACGAATGGTTTCCGCCATACCAAGAGCGGCTTTCGCCAATAGAAGCAGCCCCGCCCGGTTTCCCGTTAACTCCAATTCATTTCCGTCGGCATGAGTGGTAAAGGAGAGGTGAGCTTCCGGTTCCACTGGGAGGATGGGCAGTTGTTCATCATTCAGTTGAATGGTCAGCGTTTTAGTTTTCATTGCTTGTATCCTACCTTTTGAAAACTCCTCAATCAAAATCCATCCAGACCAGGTGCTTTCCGCAGTGGAGGCACTGGAACAGATAGCATTGCAGATGCCCGCCATTGACGGATTCCCGGATCATTTCTTTTTGCTCCTCGTCCCACATGGGATCGTCCAGCACGTCCTCCAGCGCGCCCAGGGCCCGCAGTTCTCTGGCGCCCACATAGCCCAAAAAGGCGCAGTAGTCGCCGCAGTGAGCGCGCCAATATTCCTGCTGCCAGCCGGAATAGCCGGGGGTGCGGTGGATGAGCTCGTCCAGCTTTTCCGGATCGTCTACGCCATCATCCACAGAGAAATCGTCCTGAAAACTGCCGTCATATTTCCGGGCCGCCTCGCCGCTGGCGATACACGCCGGGCACAGATATGCAATATCCTCCACGGAAAAGAACGGATTGGTATAGAAAATATGGGTCATCTTGCCGCAGCAGTCGCAGACAACGCCCTCTGCGGACTCCTCAAACGCGCCGGTATCCAGAGGGTCCGGGTGATACCGGAAGGCAGGCAGGCCCAGCTGGGCCCGCCGCTCCTTCTCGTTCTGCGTTTCCTCCGGCGTTTTGGGCTTGGGGAGAGCATAATGATTGCCCCAGTTTTCCGCATAGTCCTTCAGCGTGCCCAGCCGCTTGAGGGTCTTTTTATCGGAACGATTTCCGATTTGGCAGAGCAGTTCATAGGCATCCTTCTTGAAGTCCAGTAGATCATACACATCCACCAGCACTTCCTTGGCCTGCTGATCCTCACTCTGCTCAAGTTCTTCCTTGAAGGTATATAGAGCGCGGACACTGTCCGGATTTCCTTCTGTCTCTCGAAACTGCTTTTGGAGTTCAATATATTGCTTTAAGTATTCGTTCATAGGCACACCCTCCCATCAATTCAGCCAGAGGTTTTTCCATCATGGCGGCTTTACGTTTCATACAAATCTGCATTTCGGTATCTTGGGCCAATAAACACAGAGATACGGATGCCAGCCTGATTCCACTCGCCCGGCAGATAGATTTGGCAAGTAAAATGGTCCTCTGTCTGGCTGTTCGATGCTCTAAAGTCATATCGGCCCAGTTCCTGTTCATTGGCGGAAATCCGCTCCGCCTCATCCAGACCAGTAGTTTTTATAAACGCCTGAAAGCGATGCCAGACCTGCTCCGCTGTGAAGCGGTTTAATGAAACACCAAGGTGGTAAGAAGGCCCGCTTGCGGCCCGTCTTCGTTTTCCAGTAGCGTCTGGCTCGCAAACAAACACCCGCCTTTTCTCCACGCTCCAGCCTGTATTCTTTAAGAGCGGGATGTCATCCGAGAGGAGAGCGGTGAATTCGTTCAGGCGCTGTTCCCACAGGGCGATAGCCGCTTCCAACGAGTGGGGCAAGCAAGATTGATTTGATTTGTTCATAACTGTTCTCCTCCCATGATGCCATCAATCCCACCAGAAATACCAGACGGTGGACTGCCACAGGACATCTGCCAAGGAGCCAATGCTTCCATCCTCATTCTGATCCAGATCTGGGCAGAAGCCATATTGCTCCACAGCCACCTCCATAGCTCTTTCCTTGGAGATCGGAGTTGGAAGTTCAAACTCCAATTCATCGTGGCTCATGGCGGCAGGGATGGCACCATGCTGCTCGAACCAGTATTTCGCCACTGCCATCAGGTCCGGCGTGTCGGGGCACTCATTCCAATTTCCAAAGGGCAGGTAGGTGAAGATCTCCCAGGGCTTCTTTACCGGAATTTTAGCCAGAATGAGCGGATATGTCATTCCGGTATCATCGTTCCAATAGTTTGCGAAGCGGTCGTTGGGTTCTCCGCCCTCCATCTCTCCCAGGACTTCCTCCTCCCAGTCCAGATCATCGTCCTCGGCTTCTTCCTTACGCTGGCCGGTCAATTCCTCCAAAACCGCCTTTCCGTCCTTGACGGGAGCGGAGAGCATCTTCTTCCGATACTCCGTTACCGTTTTGAGGTCAAATTCATAGAAGTCCGCATCATGCTCCGGATCGGCGTTCATTACCAGACACTCCAACAGCGTTTCATCATCCGCCTGGATAAGCACGGGAACAAAGCCCTCCCGTACCCCCAGCCGCTGGGCGTAGCTGTATGCCGACATGATGGGGTCATCATCTGCCATGGATGGGAAATAGGTACACTCGCAGTCCAAATACTCCATGATGGCCTGAGCCACCTCGGAAGGCTCCAGCGTGTCCCCGTCGAAGTCCTGTCCCTGCCAGTTTTCAAAGCGTTCTTCGATCACCTCTGCCATAGCCTGATAGTAGTCCTCGTCAAAGGGGATAAACAGGTAGGCTTCATCCTGGAACTCATCAGAGTGATACCGCTCCGGGCCGAAGAAGCGGAGGGCGTTGTCGTCAACATCGGCAGGATAGTAGGGGCTGTCGCCCTCTCCGTAGTAATAGCCTGCAAAGGCACGGCCTTGCTGATTGAACAGCACAGAGAACAAGCAGCCGTCCAGCTCATCCCGGATAAACTCCCGCAGATCCACACTGGCAGGATCAGCTTTGACCTTTTCTGCTACCTCCCTGTATTCCGTGAGGAATTCTTCGCCCATCAGGTCGTGCTCCATACACCAGCGCAGGTAGATGGCCATGTGGTTATAAGCATTGATGGGGTCAATAGGCAGTTCCTTCTCCTCAATGCTCTCAAGGTGATAGGAAGCGTCGTCCATCTCACCGTCAAAATTATCATTGGAAAGGGTGCCACGGGTGATAGCATTCTGGCGAGTAGGGTTTACGACAAAACTGATCCCCCTCATCTTGTTCAGCAGAGCGTCTACATCATGTTCCAGTTTATAGTCCAACTCGTCCTCATAAAGCGGAATGACCTGATAGAAGTTGACCTCCTCGCCGCCCGGCAGAGTGCAGACCTCGCTGCCATCCTCCGTATCCTGGGGACCGATTAGGGTAGCAGTACACAGTTTGGTGTTGTCTGCAAATGGTTCCCGGTTCTCCACTGTATGACCATGCCCCAACCAGCTGTCACAGTTGATGGGCAGACGGGCCAAGGATTTCAGCAGGCGGATGGGCCAGTACCACTTTTCGTCTTTCATGGACTCCTGATCCAACTTCCAGTCCGCAGGCAGCGCGATAGCCAGCTCCGCCCGCTCCAGCTTGTATTCCGCCAGTTCCTCCGGCACATTCATCCGGTGAGCACCCATACCCATGGTGACCAGGGTGTAATAGTCCCGCTCCTCAGTGGGCGGCACGATGCAGATGTCCACATGGATGTCCGGGGAGACCAACTCGTGGAACACATTCTCGACCTCACCGAAATATTGCTCAATGTGCCCCTCGACGGCCTCCATCTCCTCCTCAGTGTAGACTTCGGGATTACTGAATTCTTCCTCATCCTGCGTGTCATCATTGTCTGAGTGGTCGCAGCTATCATCCTCTGGATCTCCCTTTATAGGCTCGTAACCGATCTTCAGGGTCATCTGTTCCTCTGGCAGAGAGACACCGGGGCTGCGGGTGATGGTGTGCTTATCGTCCGCAGAAAAACCGATGGTCTCGCCGTCTTGCAGCGTCACATCACACGCCAGCACATAGGAGGCAAGGCTTGCCAAAAAGTCCCGTAGTTCCTCCGGCTCAGCGTCGGTGTTCAACACCTCCATTTCCTCCTTGCCAAACACATCCATGCCGTAGGTGTAGCCGTTTAGGCCCCCCTCGCTCCGGTACAGGCCGAACCAAACCCAGTTGAAGATGGGCAGTTCGTCCTTTTTGAGCATATCGGCAAGGCCCTCATAGAAACGAGGCTCAAATACCACGCCGCTGGTGTAGACACCGGTGGCGTATTTCTGCTTGCAGCACACTGCCATCGCCTTGGTGAACAGCTTACCTCGTTCCAGCAGTTTTTCCTCCTCGCCCAACACAGCCACCATGATATGGGCCTTGTGCGCTTTGGCCACTTCTACGGCCTCTGGCCACATATAGTTGTTTTCGGCGTTGATCTCTGCTTCATTGTCCGGGATGTGACCGTGGAATAGTGTCACAATCAGCATCATATTGCCGACCCGCATTACCACAGCGTCATCGCTGTTCTCAACATCTTCGTCGCCCTCATCCGGCTCCTCATCTACGATGCCCCATTCTTCCCGCAGATCTCGGATCAACTGCTCCTTGTCCCACTCTGCTTTGGAGAGGAGCACAGATCCGGCAAAGGAACCCTTATGGTCGGTTTCCTCCTCGTCGTCGTCATCCTCAAGATCCTCTACATCTTCATCCGGATCATAGAGGGATTCATGCTCCAGTCCGCGGATAAATTCCTCAAAGCTATCTGCCAGATGGGTAATTTTATAGTCATTTTCCTGATCCACATGGGCTACCGCAGGCTCTCCCTGGGGACCGCAAGCCCGGTAGTCCAGGAAAATCATATCGTGTCCGGCGCTTGGACAGTCGCAGATGGCCACGCCGATGGCAGGATACTCCCACTCATCGATCATAAACTGGCTGCCCAGCTCTCCGCAGAGGGAGCAGCTCTTTTCTCGTCCGATGCCGAAAATGCCGGTGATGGCCACATGATCATCTGACCAACAGGTAGGCTCATCGCAGGGATAGCAGGTGTTCACCGGAATGCCGCCGTTGTGCTGCTTCATCAGCCAAATGTAGGTGGTGGGCAGCTTGTAGCCCAGTTCCTCCTCCACGCTGGCAATCAGCTCGTCGGAAGGCGGATCGCTGACATATTCTTTCAGTGCATACCAATTATCATCCCAGAAGTTGGTGAGGTCGAAGCCCTCAAATGGAGTATCACCGGGCACGAATTTGGCCTTCTTCTTCCGGCTGCGCTGGCGTTTCCGGATCTCCGCCTTACACTCCCGAATTACCGCCGGGGCATTTTCATCCTCTGGGTCCAGCTCTGCCCACCGTTGGGCGTAGGGGATGGCCTTTTCCTCCTGGCCGTAGAGATACTGATGGCCATAGGCCATCCGCATATTCCACTCTGCCTTGTCCTGGCCTTCCTCCCGGACGGACTCCAGCACCTCAATGGCCCTCAGAAGGGCTTTGTCTCCCTTGGATTTCAAAGTACCTTCGTCATGGTCCCCGATGATGGCGTAGTTCTCCAGTGCACGGGCCAGGGCGTAGGCGGTGCGGTAGTTCCTCCAGTCCTCCGGGATGGCATTCAGTGCCTGGATACAGCGGGTGTACTCGTCTTCGTCGTTCCACTGCTCCAGCTGAGCGAAGAATGCTTCGGCGTTCTGTTGGGTATAAGGAATATAGTCCATGCCCATAAGCGTTTCATCCAACTCGTCATCCTGATTCTCAGTTTCTGTCCCATCATCTTGTTGCTTTAGGGGTACAGAACCGGCTTCACGGCGGAAGGTGTGGAAGATGGCCCATGGGATGTCCGTGCCTTCAAAGAACTCTTTCGCCATGTTCAGCGCCTCTCGGATGTCCCAGGCGATGAAGTCCACATAGCCACAGTAGAGGCCGGTGGCCCCGCCGGTGAGAGTGAGCACTTCCGATCCTTCATCAGTGGTGAACACTTCTTCCAGCTTGTCCCGGAAGTCGAAGATCTTCTGACTGCCTTCCTCCTCCCGCAGGGTATCCAGGGGATAGCAGAAGAAGCCCGCTACCGCGCCGTCGGCATGGAGATCATCCATGAAGTCATTGTCGGCATTCAGATAGCCGTTGATGAGCGGCACACAGCAAGTGGAGCCCACCATGGTATCCAACCGCCAATCGGCGTCGGGATCTTCATTGGGTTCCATTTTGTAGCCAAGATAGCTCTCCAGATAGGCATTTGGATCAGTGGAGAGCTCCAGGCCCTGCTCCCGCAGTTTGTCGGGCAGCTGGGACAGGAGGAAGGACGGCTCTGCCTTGGGTTCCTCCAGCACATCAAAGCTGTCTATGTATCTCATGTGGGGGATCTCGCCCAGCACTTGGTCGGTGAGGGTGGTGAGCATCCACCAGGCCCGGCCTTCCGCCTCCCGGAGCATAGGCAGCAGCTTTTCGCAGTAGGCGGAGATGGCGAAGCTGTTTTCGCCCTGCTCCTCCAGCCAGATCTGCACGTCCTCCCCGGAGATGTCCCAGCCATCCTCGGTGCGCAGACCGATGTTCTGGAGGGGCTGACGGCCCACAAGGATGTTCCAGTGCTCCAGCACCTCCTTGGGGGCGTGCTTCTGGAAGTAGACCAGCTCAAACAGCTTGACCTTGTCGCCCTCCGGGGTGAGGATCAGCTCGTACTTCTCACCGTTAAAGCCCATCTCGAAGGAAATCTCATCAAAGACCAGATTCAGGGTTTCCTCCATGTGGGCCACGATCTCCGCACCGCGGGTGTGCTCCTTGTCCTCATCCATCATCTGGCGCAATTCTGCTTCCATCTCGGCAAAGGTTTCCCACCAGTCCTCTGTCCGTTCCCGGAAGCACTCTGAAAACTGCGGCAAGGTAATAAGACTCTCACAGGCATCAATGAGCTTTTGGGTATCTTCATCACCAGGAAGTTTCTCCAACGCCTTGCGGAAATAGGGCAATGCCCGGCCCTCCTGATCCAGATAGTAATAGGAATAGCCCATACGGAAGTTCCAACGGTAGTCTTCTGCAAAGTAGTCTGCATGGGGTTTCAGCAAGGAAAGAGCCTTCTGATACAGTTCCCGATCCTCTGGAACAGCTAAGTTGTTATAGGCGCGGGCCAACTCGCTGTCCATCTCAGGGGTACGCTCCTCGGCGGGGATGGCCTCCAGCGCATCAATAATTTTATGTTGTTTGCTCTCCTCATGCCACTTCTGGCACTGCTTCAAAATGTCCATATCTTGTTCCTCATCGGATTGTTCCAAATCCAGTCGATCAATGAGCTGATTCAAGTGTTCCAACCACTCAGGAGCGATCTCACCGCTATCCTCGTTCTTCCAAAGATCCATAATCTCACGGATGCCGTCCTCGTCCGGCACCTCGTTTTTGATGTCGGTGAGCTGCCGCAGCAGGAAGGCAATGGCTTCTTTGGATGCTGTGAAACCGGTGACTTTATCCCATATAGCTTCTTCATGATCGTAGTCCAGCTTGCCGTTATCCTTCCATTGGAAATACAGCTCCGCCAGAGCCATCGCAGTATTGTCAAAGAGGAAGTCGATTTGTGAGAAGTCAGATCCCAGCATGACTTCCTCTTTCATCAGTTCGATCATCTCGCCCAGATCCATTACCGGATGCTCCGGTACATATTCATTTTTGAGGATGTCCAGTACATCCAGCCCTTCGTCACGCTCTAATGCTTTTATGCCCCATGCTCCCATGTCGGCACCTCTCTTTCTTTATTTCGTATCAAGCTTCTATTGTCAATCTTAGTTCTCCAGCCGAATGATAGGCCGATAAAAGTCATAATCTCCGTTTAGTTCATTGTCCTCCTGCACTTCCGGCTTACAGTGAGGCGAACAGGGTAGGAAACCGAGAAATGGGCCCAGCCCGCCGCAGATATTGCACCCGCCGTCACCGCCGCAGGTGGTAAGTCTATCAGCCTGCACCACTTCCCGCATATAGGGATCGTAGGCGATGGACAAGCCGAAGAAGTTGGGTTCCTCCATGTCATAGGGCCGGTTCTCATCCTCATCCATGTCCTCAAACCAGTGCAGACGCATGGAGTAGTCTAACCCATCTCCCCATGGAAACAGGGTCCGACACCCGCCGCCACACAGGTAGGCCCACTCGTCCGTCGTGGGCAGGGAGAAGCCCTGTTTTTGCAGCCGGTTTTGAAAGTCCAGATAGTCCACCTCGTGATAGAGGCTGACCTGCCAGCTGTCACCATCCCGTTCGAAACGGGCACGGCCTGCCAGAGTAAGACTGTCCCTGTCAGTCAAAGCGAATTGGCGAAAATCTTCCAACCATTCCGAGCGCAGTCGTGGGTCCTCCAGTTTGACTGGCTCCAAGTTAATTTCCTCCAGCTCCCGGCCTGCCAGCATGGGACCGATGGCCACTTGCCGGACGGGAGCCATACTCTCTCCAATGAGTTCTGTCGGGTCCTGCTCCATTTCCCATTCCCGGAACAGATACTCCAATTCCTCCCGGCTCTCCTGATTCAGTCCCTCGGCAAACTGCTCCCAGCCCAGGGTGACGGTATCGCCAGGGACAAAGACGAACTCCCGACCATCTTTCTTGAAGATGCCGGTGGTGCAGCTCTGGCCCCAGCGGTCAAAAGTATGTAGACCGAGAAAGGTCATATCATAACGGGCAGCCAGGCTTTCCATCAGCGTCTGCTTCTCGGTGGTATCCATTTGATTGAATTGGGGACGGGACAGTTTTTCGTTCATGGCAAGTCCTCCTTCGATTCGTTTTGCGTGTTCCAGCAGATAGCTCCGACCATCCTGCTTGGCCCGTTCCAAGTATTGTGGAAGCAGGTCGGAATGGATGGCATCCAGCGAGACCAGAACGGCGATCCGCTGGTATTCCTGAAGTTCAGGAGAGTAACAGTTGCGCTCCCAAAACAGCGGAGCGAACTGTTCCACACAGTCAGGACGCAGAGCGGGCATCGCCAAAAGCGCCCGTCTGCTCACATATTCATTGGGGTCCTTTGCGAAATTCAGAATTATATCCCTGACTTCCTGACTACATGAGCATTCCGGCAGATAGGCGGCAAACTGCCACTTGGCCTCATTCTCATTGGAGGCTGCGGCCCTGCGGCAGAGGCACTCAAACCATTGTGGATGGGAAGTGGTCTCCTGTATAAACCCCTCCGCTTCGTTGTCCCTGGCTATCAGATAGACCATCTCATCCAGCAGGACGCTGTCTGCTGTTTCTGCATCCATTTGGGTCAACACATGGCAAAAGGCATCAAATATATCATTCCACGCAGGGTAATCGACCTCCCACGCACCGCCAATCTCCTCGGTGGTTTTTCCGGGATAAGTGATTTCCTGCCACTGATGAAATTTTCTTGCCTGCTCCAGCAGGCACTCCCTGATGTCCTTTGCCATACGCTTACCTCACAATTCTTTGCACAGGTTTCCCAGTTCCAATGCCTGTTCCACAAGGCCCAGGAGCAGGCTGGAAAAATTCTCGTCAATCTCCTCCAGATCGGCATAGTCACAGTTATAGCCCCGGACTCTGCCGCTCTCCAAGTCGATAAATACGATACTCCCGTCACCCAATCCTCCGATTGGAAAGGTGGGGCCGTGGTCATATTCGCTCATGTAATCCTCATAAGCCTCTTGAAAAATCGGGTAGGCTTCTTCCAACTCTTTCAGTGTGAAGATCCACGGTTCCGCCAAATAGCAGCCGCCGAAGTTCAAAAGTAGCCAGCGGTACTCTGCGGGGATGGGAGTATACCTGCTTTCAAATCGTTTCACAGCATCCTCCGGTTCTGGGCAGGTACCCGTTGTGAAGGGGCTTACTTTATAAGCAGTTTGAATTTTACTGCGGTTTTTTTCCAAATTCATGTCATGCATTGTATTTTCCTCACAGAGCATCCAGGTTTTCCTGCAAATCGCCCTGCATCAAGTGCTGGGCAATGGCTTGGTTCAGTGCCTTATGGGGGTGATAGGCTGCCTGCTCTACATCGTGGAGGCACTCCTCCATCAATGCCTCTGGCGAAATGCCCTCCCGCTTGCCGTAGAGGTGGCCGAAGGCATAGCACACGGACTTGAGAAAGTCAAAAATGTAGTCGTGATTTCCGTGCATACTGGGAAGGTCATTGAACGAGCCCATGCCGCCGTATGCCCGAAGATGGTGGGTAACCTCCCGCCGCTGGTTCCAGTCCTGAATGTCCCGCTCCAACCAGCCGATCCAGTTTTGGAATTCCGGATGGTCTGCCAGAAGGATGGAGCGCAGACAGATCAGAGCTTCGGTATAAATATCTGTCTGTTTCATCAGAACCCTCCTGATTCTTTTAACGCTCCATCATAGGTGTGGCTTTCCCAGATGGCCTCAAATTCCGCTTTCTCTATGACGCAGGCGTGGAATTCCTCGCCCCAGACATGGGCGTTCAATTCCTCCACGGTGGGGATCGGCGTGATCTCGATAGCGCCGTCATAAAGGTCAGGGATGTTGCGGGTGCGGCCATCTGCAGAGATGTCAATGGAGCGATGGGCCAACCGCTCATTTTCGGTATCCACTTCATAGAGGATCACCAACGGTTCTCCCTCCGGTGCGCCCTCCCAAAAGAGCTTGATGTACTCGATTTTGCCAAGATAAGTCCGCATCGTTTTTTCATCATCACAGGCTGCCCGGATCATTTTGGACAGCAGCATCAAATCGTCGATGTACTGGGAGTACACGCAGAACACATCCTCGTCAGAGTCGAAGTGAAACAGATCCACGCCGCTGTTATTTTCCTCAAACTCCCGGATTACACCCCGGACCAACCGCTCCCAGTCTCCGTTGCTTCCAGTCAGTCCCAGCCGACGGAATTCTTCGGCCCGGAACCCATCGCTGATTTTCAGCAGAAGGGAGATGGCATAGGGGTGGTGGGGAATGAGAAAGAATGGCGCGATCTGCTCCGGCTTCACCCAGATTTTGAAGGGCGGACGCGGATTGGGTACCCAGGGCAGCATCTCCCACTGGTCGTCCGGTCTGTTTCCGTATTGGGAAAAGTCTTTCATGTAATCCCTCGCTTTCCGTCACATCAGCAGCTCAGTTGTCCTCCGTTTGCCGGGCGGAGTATCCTTCGGCCCGCCAGCAGCTCCTCCAGCTTTTTGGCCAGCGCCTCCACAATGGCGTGGCAGGGGTTTTCATAGCCCACGATCTCCAGCTTTTGCAGTTCGACGCAGTGGAGCGTTCCATAGAAGCCCAGCATAAACTCCGTCAATTCAGCGATCATCTGGTAGCCTTCCATGTTGTCCACATCCGTCTGACCTTCTTTTGCGGTCATCAGCCCAATGATCCCCACCGCCACGGTGAAAGCGCCACAGCAGGACTGCTCAGTCTGCATCCCAAGTCCCATGACGGAGAACATTTTCCGTGTCTCCTCGGACAAATTCAGATGGTAATATTCATTGCAGGCCATGAACATAGCCTCGGCGCAGGTCAGTTCCGTGCCGATGTGGTAGTGGTTGACCAGTTCATAGAGTTTCATTGTTGCCATACTGTACTCCAATCGCAAAGCATTTCATTCTGTGTCACCCGGCGCAGCTCGTCCCGCACCTCCATCAGCGCAAAGCCCAGCAGGTTTTGTCCCCGCCACTTCATGGGGTCCTGGGCCTCCGGGGAGCAGGCCGCGAGGCGGATTCCCCAGATGTTGTCATAGGGGCTGGCCTCCACCAGCACGCTGTCCCCGGTGGAGAGGAGAAACTCCCGCAGTTCGCGGTTCTGGCTGAATTTGTGCCAGTTGCCAAGCAGCACAATGGCGTACTTGAACTTGTCCCATACCTTCTGCTCAAAGCCCCGCACCTTGCGGCCCAGGGCCTTGATCTGCTTTTGGTCGCTGCATTTCAAAATCTGGTCCCGGATCTCTTTGTCGCCGAACAGCTCGGCCTTGGCAGCCATCATATACTGCTCCATGCAGAGGTAGGCGTCAGCCATCGTATAGAAGTCCTCCATCCACCACTGGCTGAGGCAGCTTTTTGTCAGCTGGCCGTCCTGGGCAGGCTGATGGCCCCAGAACAGGCACAGCTCTCGCGTTCTCCCCGCAACAAACTCCTGCTGGAGCCACTGGCGGGTGTACTTGGGCTGTCCCTCCGGCTGCCACGCATCCACAAAAAAGTCACCATGCTCCAGCACCTCGCCGCTGTCCTCGTCATCCCACCAGCCCTTCCAGGTCACCGGTTCGGGAAAGAGTGCACGGTATTCCACCTGTTCCTCCGGGGAAAGAGTATCCAGCCAATCTCCAAATCTATATATGTAATCTTCGCCATAGCTCATACGCCAACCGATAGAATATCTTTCGATCTCCCGATAAGCCAGCCAAGGGGGCGGCATGATTTTCTTATCTTGTAGTGCCATAGGGTTTGTCCTTTCTACCGTAATTCTTCTTTCACATCCAGCGGAGCACCGTCCAGGGATGTGATCTGTGCCAGCTCTGTTTCCGTCAGATTTTTCAGGAAAATGCAGTATTCGTCCGGGTGGCCTCCCACAAATTCCATTTTGGGCATCCCGATTTGCTCCGAGTCGGTGATCCACAGGCAAGGCTCTCCCGTCGCCCAAAACCGCGCCAGGGTAAGACGCTGACCACGATAAAGGGCATTCTGATCCATCCTCATCCCTCCTGTAGCTTCTTCAGCAGCTTCACGATCCGCTCCCGGTTCTTTGCTGTTTTCATGAATGTGGGGAGATGATCGGCCTGGGTCTTTTTCTGGCTTCCCGATGGCTTTTCTCGCAAATCGGCGCTGAGATAGTCGATCAGATAGGCAAGGTGCTCCCGGTTGAGGGCCCAGACCGGCTTACCCTGGAATGAGGTCAAAAACCACAGTTCCAGGCCGAACCAGGGGTCCTTTCCGCCCTGAATCTCCGCACCATAGGAGAAAGCCTCCGCCGTCTTATGTACCTCGCCCGGCATGGTTGTTCCGCAATAGGGGCAGGCCACATGGAGGACGGAAAAATGCTGCCTTGCCTCATCTTCAATATCCACCCGATAGTACCTGCCGCAGTTTTTGCACTGGTTATGGACATCATAGCGGTAGATCGTCCGGTCGCGTGTCTCCTGATGGCCGCAGCTCAAGCAGCGGAAATAGGCGTCATCCTCATCCGCTGTCACCACACCCGCGCCATGGCACTTGGGGCATTTTACCTGGATGCCAGTGGTGAAGGCGCTGTAGGCACTGTGGGTGAAATAGGGTTCATCAACAATTCGGCTCATGTGCCCACACGCTCCTTTCGATTCAAGGCTCGGCGGACAGCGTTTTTTTCATGTCCGTCAGGTCTTTTTCATCTAAACCGTATGCCTGCTCAATCAGATTCGCATACCGATCTGCATACTGTGAGAACTCTGCTTCACAGTGCAAATCATACAGCAGCAGGCAGCCGTTGTGGAATATAACAGGATCAGGTTCCGCCTTTTCGCCCTCGACAGCTGCCAGACGAAGCACCTCATCGGCAATGGTAAGTCGCTCTGACGGGTCTTTGATTTTAGACAATGCCATTCTCGCATAAGCGGCAATCTCATCTTGTTCCTGTAGGGCAATCGCTGTCAGTTCTTTCAGAACTAAGAGAAGGGCTTTTTCGTCCCACATCTCTGTGCTGCGCAGAAGATCTACTACCAGCATTCTTCTGTGAATATCCCGATTTTCCCAAGAGTCCAGCTCCAGCAGCAAATCCTTTTGCTTTTTTTGATCTGGTTCATGGGCCCAATCAAACAGCTTTGCCCGAAAAATCTGATAGGCCGACATCATTTCCATCCATGCCGAGCTATGATCCTTGCTGAACTCTATCATGCTACTCGTTCTCCTCAAAAATCACGAAGCTCATCAAACTTCTCAATCAGGGCATCTTTCTGGAGCGCATCACCCGGCAGGGCATCCAGGATACCCCGCAGGGCCATGTAGATTTCATCCCGTTCCTCGGTTTCGATAAAGCCCATCTTGTTGAAGGTCTGGGTATAGGCTGTCACCGCATCCAGCGCCTGGGACTGGGCGTCCTCGCCCGGTTCAGCGGCCAGCTTCATCAACTGGGAACGGGTCTTGCGGTATTGATTGGCTGCCTTTTTCGCAGCAGAAGCAGGGATATGCTCCGCACCGTCCCAGCCTCGGAAGGGATTGTCCAGGTTTTGTGCCAGCCACTCCGGTTTCCGGGGCTTGGTGATCCGCAGATCCATTCCCGGCTTGCTTTTCCAGAGCTGCTTTGCCGCTTTTGCTGCCGTCTCCGGCAGGCTGGTCATCCAGAACCAGCGAAGCTCCGGCATCTGCTCCGGGGTGGGGATGTCAGCTGCGCCGAAGCCGAACAGGTCGAAGGTGGAGAGGTTCGTCAGTTCCCGAAACCCTTCCACAGCGGAGAAGTTCCCCAGGTTTCCCGGCGCGCCCCAGAGCCGCAGCTCCTTCAGATGGGGATGGACAGCAGCCAGCCTGGTCAGATCAAAGTCCTTCAGCTCGATGCCATGCAGCCCCCGTAGGTTCGGCAGTTCCGTGTGCGGGCGGTATTCCCCGATAAATTGGAGGTTCAAACCGCTGCCATCTTCGGGGGCATGGATTGCACAGGCGTCCGGCCCCTTGTTCTGGAACAGGAGCTGCTCCGTTCCCTCACACAGCCACAGCTCCTCCAGCCCGGTCATGTCCAGCATCAGCTTTCTGATGCTGGTGCCCCGCAGATCAAGTGTCCTCTGACTGTGGTTCAGCAAAGTCACTTCATCAACAAAGGGGGTTTCCCGCAAAAACTCCAGCAGATCCGGGTGCCACCGCTGGCAGATGAGGTCGGAGAGGCAGGGCAGTGCCTTTAGTTCCAGCGCCGAATCGAATGGTGCATACTGGTCCATCACCCGATGGTTGTTGACCTTCAGCTGGATGCCGCCGATCTCCGTTTGCTCGTCGCTCTCCATGGCCTCCTTGAAGGTCCGCCGCCGTTCCTCCGGGATGGCCTGCCACCGGATCTGGAGGTACACATCATAGCCGTCACTCCAGCCGCCGTAGGAGCGGCAGGGCTGGTCGGTGAAGGGTGGAAGTGTGCCAACCAGCTTATACTGAGGCGGGACCTCCACCGGCACCCGCAGCAGATGAAGGTCACGGGACCAGTACATGAAGTCCTTGTAGAGCGGGCGGAGATGGGGCAGTTCCTCCAATGTCAGAGGGGCGTCACCTGTCCAGTCCAGAGAGAGGACCACCGCCCAGGGCTGCTTACTCACCGTGTCCGGCGGCGCAATATAGGCCACCTGACAGGCGGTGTAGCGTTTCAGATATTGGTTGTAGACCGTATAGACCTCTCCGGCGCTGACTTTCATGGCGCCACGCTCCTCTCATCCGTTCTTTTCCAGATAGAATCCCCATACGCAGTTGGAGAACTCCCCGGCGGCAAAGCGGTGGATCTGCCCGTCAATCTCCACCTGCCAGACCTCGAAGGTATGGTCTTGGTGATAGATTGGGTCTTTGACTTTTACTCGCTTGCCGGTGGTTTGCCAGTCGTAGTCAAAGATGTTCACACCGAACAATTTACATTGACCGTCTGGGCCAAAGGTTTCATATTCCCAAGCCATGTGATGCCTCACAATCCCGTGCGCTGCCAGCCGTCCAGTCGCTCCTGAACCCCGTCGACCATCCAGTTATCGCCCACACGCTTCATGAGGAAGCGGCGGTCAAAGCCGGTGTTTTTCTCTCTGGTGTAGATGTAGAGCTTGTTCTTGGTGATCTGCTCCGCGTCAAGGAATACTTCCCCGTTGTAGGTGCCCAGGGCGCTGTACGAGAGGCCCAGAGGCCGGTAGCCCGGACGGGGCTTTTCGCTCACATACTTCTCCCAGATCGCCAGCAGGCGGGGCACAGCCTCGGCATCTTCAAACCCGGCCTGCTCCATGTACTGCTCCCATTCCGTCATTTCTGCAAAGAAAGAGGACAACACCCTGCGGCATTCCACCGCAGCCTGTTCATCCAGCTGGGATGGCTTTTTGGCCTTTTCCCGCTGGAGCTGGGAGAAGTGTTCCATCTGCTCCTTGGTGAATTGCACATGGGCCACCGGCTCGATGCGGCTGTTGCCGGCGATGGCCAGCAGGCCCTCATAGGTAACGGCGGTATGGTCGATCTGAATGTGGGAGAGTTTGGGGATGGAGGCCGCCTGGAGCAGACCGACATCATCCAGCCCAGTGCGGTTGAGAGTGATAAGGTCCAGCTTGCAGCCTTGCAAGGCGGACAGGCCGCTGCCGTGGATGGCGGCGTTGCCGTCCAACAGCAGATAGCGCAGCTTGGGCATAGCAGAAAAAACGGAGAAACAGGCGTCGGTGAGCGCACCGTCCTCCACGCCGAAGTTGGCCATGCTTTTATGCCCGGCAAAGGGGACAAGCAGTTCATCGGTCACCGGATAGCCTTTCACATGAAAACCCACCAGGGTGTAAGCGGCCAGCTGCTCCATGATCTCTGTGGTCAGCTCCGGGACTTCAAATTGCTTTTCTCCGTCTAAGGTCAGGACACCGCTCTCCCAGTTCACTGTCCGCGCCCGTTTCGGCCATTCCATCGCTGTTTCCCTCCTTACGCCTGCTCCTTGTAGCTGGCTTCAATGTCGATGAAGCGCACATACACGGCGCAGACTTCGCCCTTTGCATCATAGCCGAAGTAGACGGGATAGTAGCCGTCACCCCAGCCGGAAGCAAAGATGGGCAGATTGCAGTCCGTGTCCGGCACCGTCCAGTTGAGCCAGTCGCCGCAGTCTCCCTGATATTTAGGGTGGGCTTTGGCGTTTTCCTCCAGAAGATCGCAGAACAGGTCGTTGTAGGGGTCGATGTCCGGGTCTTCTTCCAAACGCTTGGCCCAGTAGGTCTTGAAGGCCGCCTGGGTCTGGATGTCCGCAACACAGCCCATTCCAGCGTCTACGCCAAAGCCAAAATACTCGTCCTCGCCTAATTCCTCGTCCAGATCCTCTTTGCCGGTCATGCCCAGCTCATAGCGGACAGGCTTTTCCCGGCTGACCTCCACCTTGACACAGGCATAGCGGTCACCATATTTCTCACTGGGTACCACACAGATCTTTACGGGATAAGTCCCGGCGGGGATTGTCTGTATAAAGGGCGGTGTGTCCTCCAGCTCCACCAGCGGATCACAGGCGAAAATTGTTCCGGTAGGAAAGAGGACGGCCCCGATGTCCAGCACATCCACGCCCATATTCCCAATCACTTTCTCAGTGAAATGAGCGTCCAGGTCCGTTTTGCAGGCCAGTTTGTCCTTAACGGATTCATATTTGTTCAGCCATTCTGTTGTCGGCATACTCGTTTCCTCCTGTTGATTTGGTTTCTTGATGTACTCGCTCTTTGAGCCATCCCAATAGCAGTTCACACACCGGCCATTCTGAAAATGATGGTCACAATTTGGGTAGCCATAGAGAATATGGGCACATTCCGGGCACAGCCCCATCATCTGTGAGGAGCCTTTGGAAAACAGGCTGCCGCACTCATCACAGACGGCCAGTTCTTTTTCTGCCATAGAGCTCACCAGTCCCGTTCCCGGATGGCCTCCTCGGTATCAATGGGGATATTGAACCACTCCAGAATGTAGGCCACATTTGCTGCAATGCATTCCCGTGCCACCGTTTCGATCTCACTGTCGTTCTCGTCAAACTCCTCCTGGAGATCATTGATGCCGCAGACCGCCTCGTCCAGCGTCTCCTGCACTACTTCAATGTCGGTTTCGCCGCTCTCCAGCAGGTCGATGACCTTCTGAAGTTCGTCTTTTACCTTGTCCACCAGAAAGGCAGGATAGTAATCGTCCTGATACATCTCGTCCAGCAGTTTATAATTTTTGTCAAATTCTTTCATAGGGATTGCTCCTTTCTCATTCAAACATCAAACCGTATGATTCGGTCAAACTTCCATCATCCTCATGGAAAATACACCGGTACAGAGGCTCACGCTGTGTTGCTTTGCGGAATCGCTCCAGAACCGGAGCCAGCGGTTCACCGGTAGGGATGCCAAGCGCATCAGCTACCCGCCGCCAGCTGTCCACATCCATATCTTCCAAGTTGCAGTTGCGTTGTCTCTGCCCATACTCCTCCAATGTCTTGGAATCCACATACTGCTTTGTGTCACAGCAGTCGTGCCAGCAGATACAGCTCACGATCAGGGAAAAGAGCTCGTCCATGCTCTCAACCAGACGGCCCGCTTCACCTTCGCTGCTGTAATAGCCGATGGAGCCATCTTCCAACAGATGGTATTCTCCGCCGGAGCCATCTCTGGCAAACGCCATACCGGGCAGAGAGAAGGTGCATCGGCCTTCCGCCTCATCCCTCGGGGACAACTCATCCAGCAGGAAGAAGTCAAACAGCGAATCAAATTCCTCTGCCAAATCAGGGTTTTCATGTAATATCTTCAAATAGTCCATAGTCGTTTTCCTCCGTTTACGGTTCTTGGGTCATTTTGCACAGCTGTTCCAGCCACAGCGTTTCTTCCATTATCTCATCATTTTGGTAAAAATGGTCTTTGTCGCGGGCCAGATGATCGACAAGTAGAGCCGCGTCCACAGGAGTGCAGACTGTGAAACTGTCCCGATCCGCCCCCTTGATCTCCCGGTTGAGGTAGTACACCCGCCTGGCATCGCGGGAATACCAGTGCCCAAGCAGTTCCCAAGAAGTCAGCTCTGCTTTGGGAAGCTGTTTGCCGTAGGCATAGATCCGTTTCTCATCCCTGGCAAAATAGGTATCGCCCAACGAGCGGAAAGAGGAAACTTCCGCGCCCTTGATGATCTTCACCTTGCCGTCTCCGTTGTGGAAGTAGACCTGCCGGCTGTCCTTTGCATATCCCTGGGGCGCACCCGAATCGTTCTGGCCGTTGTCTAATACCTGGAAGGCTGCCAGCTCTGCATCTGGGATTCTCCCGCTGGTGGTGTAGACGGCTGTTTTGTCCATGGCATAGGCATAGTTTAACACCCGAAACGATGCCGGGTCTGCTCCACGAAGGCGAATCCCGCCGAGAAAGCAGGCCGTAGAGGATTTACCCCAGTAATGCCAGCAGCAGAAGTCTTTGGGCGCAACACCCTTCAACAAGCCGTTTTCATATAGGCCGGAGAAATAGACCGCTCCATCCCGAAGGAAAAATTCGTTGTCCACCGGCTCTGTGTTGGTGAGCGGTTGGAGCATTTCTCCGTGCTCGGCTGTGATGCTCAACTCGATCTCATCGTCGCTGTAAACTAAGTAGAGTTCATGAGGGTCCTTTCTATCGAAATGCAGTTCAATGTCACAGTATTTGAGGATCAAAGGTTTCCCGTCGCTTCTCATGGTGGAAACGGCATCGGGATTCCCGAAGATCTCTATGACCTCATCCTGCGACATTCCAAATTTTAGCGGTAAAATGTCCCGCGGATTCTGCAATATTTGATTGCGCCAAATAGTAAAGTCCTGTTTCATAGTTTTCCGTCCAGTGCCTCCACAGTTTTCATGGCAGCGGAATCAAATTTGCACTGCCGCAGTTCCCGTTCGATTAGGGCAAACACATCGGGGAAGCACTCGATCTCGTCCTGATACTCATATTTCGCATACAGTTTCCCGTACTCCGAGATCCAGACCTCTGCCGGGTAGTAGTAGCCGATGTGACCGATGGGCTGGCACTTCTGACCGGCAGCCTGTTCGATCTCCGCCAGCTCACAGCCGGACATATCCCGGAAATAGGCTTCTTCCAAATGGTTTTTGATCCCGTTGACCAGGTAAGGGAACAGAGCAAACTCAAAGTCAGCCGCCCATTTCAGCTTTTTCTGCGCCAAGTACCACTCGCAGCACAGGCCGAAATACTTGCGGTAAAATCGTTGGGTGGTCTTCATCATCGGGACGCCATGATCGGCGTAATACTTCTCCGCAATGGAAATATCCACACTGCGGCCTTCGTACCATCCGGCGTACTCCATCAGCTGCTTGACCTTGCTGCCCAGATCGCCGGAGATGGGGATGCGTTCTTTCATCATGGTAGTATCCTCCTGTTTTTCATCACCACAGCCGGTCGATCTGGGTATATATCTTATTCGGTTCTCTGTCCATAAAACTGGTCAATGAGTCGGTGGACTCCGTAAGCGGCATCACATTCAAAATGTCCAGCACATAATACCAGATCCCGGTGTCCCAGTCTCGGAACCTCCCATTGCAGACAGCCCGACCATAATCACCAGGAATCAAATCCAGTGCCAGCTCATTGAGGGGCTGTTTTTGCCCGGTCTTATCGTAGGTATATCGCTCCGGCATCGCACCAATATGCCAATCATAGCGGTAACGCATCTGGATTCCGGACTCCTGCTGAATCAGTTCAAAAGGATGAAGCCGCATTGTGCCATTAGGTTTCCATTCCATCAGCCTGCGACAGTCCTTATCGATCTGAAATCCATCGGGCCTCTGTAAGATAGATACAAAGTGTGTAGGCAGGCCAAAGGAATAATAAGAGAAGAAGTCTTTCGGCAGCCGCATGGCTTTGGGATACTGGTTCCGTTGTGCGGCGGCGTTTCCGCCCCGACAGTCTTTATACCATTGCAGGCGGATCTGCTGGATCAGAAGCGTGGGCAGATATTGTGGCCAATTGCTATTCTGTTTCATCGCCGCATCTCCTTCCTGGCTTAATCCTTCCAATGATGGTTCATGTTTCAGGCATTTACAACTCTGCCGCAAACTCATAGGAAACCGCAATGATGTTGTAAACATCATCGTATGTAAACAGCCGATAGTGCCGATAGATGTTTTTATTAAAATCCTCCCGCACTGGCAAGGACTTTAGCCAGGTGCTATCCTCGATCAAGTCAAAAGAACTGCCATCCAGACGCCCCGTCCCAGCCAGATTTTCATAGGTGTCCAATTCACAGGCAAAATAGGCCAGTACTCGCCGGAAGGTAAGCGTGTAGGGAAACCAGTCTTTTTCGTCCCTGTGCTGGGAAATCAGATGGCCATTGATGTCCCCCATAAAGGTCAGATTGTTCAGATCATCCTGTTTCACCTGATCCAGATAGATGCAGTCCCGTCCCTTCAAAACACCTAAACAGGTATTAACAGCGGTCGTTTTTTCCATAGGTAACGCTCTTTCCTCAGCTCTCATGAGTAATACAAAAAATCTCCTTCTTCAAATCAAAGTAGATCACCATCAGCTCATCGGTGATCTCCGGGTTGAAGGACAGATCCAGAATGAAAACTTGCTGGTTCATCTCGCTATCCACCAGGCTGCCAAACCGCTTGAGCCGCAAAAAGTCCACCATCTCGGCAAAGGACAGCTTGGCTGGGTCGGTTCCCGGAAAGAGTTCCGCCGCAATATCCGGGCCTACATCGTCTCGGTGGAACTCCATGAAAAATGTCACAACGCTATGGTAGCGGCTGTCCTCGTCCGCCAGCGCCGCTTTGATGGCAGTTTTGGCCTTTTCTGCCAATTTCTCCGCCTCATCCAGCATTTCTCCCACCGCATCCATAGCGGCAGGATCAGCCGTCAGTTCTTCCTCTACATCGAAAAGAAAGGGCAGTCCCGATTCATCGGGAAAGCTGAAGATTTCCTCGCCGGGTGTATATGTAAAATCAATGCGTTTACAGTTCAGTTTCATAATATTATCCTCCTTACCCCTCAATGTTGGCAGTTTTGAGACCCTTTTTCAAGGAGCCGTAGACCGTCACCGCATGGTCGGTGAACATCTCGTCGCAGTCAAACCAGGCCGTGAAGCTGCCACCGGAGGTGACGGACAGGCTCGTCATGCTGATCCGCCGGGCCAGTTCTTCCTCTGAGATGGGGTCGGTTTCCGGGTTACGGGGATTTTCCTCATCCTGGGAAAGCCAGTTGTTGGCCAGCCCGGTCAGTTCCTTGGCTGCAAGCTCTCGCATGGCCTTGTCCCAGGTTTCACAGTCGGCCAGCAGCTTTTTGGCGGCACTGCGGGCGCGAGTCCAGGATGGCTTGCTCTCGGCATTGACCTCAAGGGAAAGGAGCACAGCCTTTCCGCACCACTGGATCTCACCCTCAAAGACATCATGGTCCTTGTCCAGTGTCAGTTCTCCCAGCACCGCATCCTGGATCACCACCGGCTTGTGGTACTCGTCCAGAATGGCCTGAAGTTCCGGGCAATCCTCGTGGGCCTTGACCACCTGGGAGATACACCAGGGCCGTACCATCAGATTTTGCGCCCATTCCTCTTTCATCCGGCGGATCTTCAGGCGGCAGATCTGCTCGCTTTGAAAGCGTCCCCAGCCCTTGTCACTGTTTCGTTCCTCGTCGGTGACTGGCCACTCCAGCCGCTCCTCTTTGGTGGTGACCTTGCCGGTGTCACAGAACACCATGCCCAGCGTCACGACGGTCATTTGCCAAAAGCCACCCTTGTTGTTATATCCGCCCCCGATGCAGCGATTGATCAGAGCGACCACTTCCTGCTCCTCGGGCTCGTACATCTCATAGAATTCTTCAAACATAGATCATTCTCCTCATCCCTCTATATGATTGCGGTACTCCTTCTCCAGCGCGATGTACCACCGATTCAGCATGGTTTCCAGAGTGGTTTTTCCTTTGCGATCTGTAAAAACGAGGAACTTCTGCATTAGTCTGGGGAACAGATATTTGCCCGCTTTTGTTAGGTCCTGATTGAGATAGACCATCCGCAGGATACGGCCCTGCCGGTCCAGAGGGTCCTTTTTCAGCAGCTCCTTTTCAAAGCAGAAGCGCAGGAATACCACATTCTCGTCGTAGAAGTCCTCCACCACAGCCGCGCCAATGCTGGTGTATGTGATGTCGTACACCAAACGGCTCCAATCAAATTTCTCGGCATAGAGAAGTTTCAGTGCCCTCTCCCAGTGTTCCTCCGGAATCACCAGCATCCTGTGCTGGGCGGTGCTGGAATAGCCGCGGTAAACGGGTTCCGGGTGTCCCAGCAGGTCGCTCACACTGTCGGCATAGACGAAGCACAGCTCCTCATCGAACAGGCCGCCGATAAAGTTACCGTTGCAGTACAGCATGAAATTTTTGGACTTGGCCGGAGAATAAGAGAGGTTATATTCCTGGGAGTCCAGGCTTTTATGTACCTTGTTCAGAAAGTCGATGGATGTCATGGCTTTACTCCTCAAACTCACCCTCGATCATCCCGTTCAGATACCGGCCGGGGTCTGCAATGAAGTCATCCCATTTGGCCAGGGGGTGGAACTCCTCATGCTCGATATCCAGATACCACAGCTTTTTGTCCCTGGGGCTCCACAGCAGCAGGTAGTCGCTGTAATTATCCATGGCCACCATAAGGGAGAGCAGTTTCTTCCGTTTCCAGGTCATCTCCTGCACATCCATGTAGGGGTACAGTTCCGCCCACTTCACCCATTCCTGATCTGGGAACTCCAGCCGCAGGGGGCCGGTCTTCAAGTATTCCACCAGCTTGGCGGGCAGCTTGTAGGGCATGAGCTGCCGGATCTTTTCCTGCTCGTTGTGCCATTCCTCTGGCTCCAGGGCCTTTAGATAGTCGGCCAGCTCCTGATTCTTGTTCTGCACCGCCACAGTGTAAGGCCGGTCGCCGTATTTGTCAGCAATGGTGATGTCAGCCCCTTGCTCAATGAGCCAGCGCACCATGGGAAGATTCTTATGCCGAGCCGCTTCGGTGACAGCGGTGGGGGCGTTCGGAAACACCATGTCCGGCTTGTGGTAATTGATGTCTGCCCCTTTTTCCAGAAGCAGCCGGGCAAGTTTGGTATTGCCATCGGACACAGCGGCCCGGAACGCCTCGCCGCCAAACTTGTCCACTGTGATCCCGGCCTGTTCCAGCACCGGGATGTTCTCTGGGCGCTTGCCCCAGCGCACTTCCTGGAAGGCCCGCTCTTTCTGCTTCGAGCTGAGTTTTGCGGCCTGTTCAGCAAAGAGCGCCACCACCTCCGGCCCACAACAGCGGGCGGCGGTGAGCAGCAGAGGCTGTTCCTCTGCCAGACCGGGATCAGCGCCATGCTCCAGCAGGAAGTGAATCATGGGCACATCATTCCGAAAAACCGCGATCTCCAATGGCATCAGCTTGATGTATTCGCTGAGCTGGATGGGAACATCTAAATCCAGACCGCCTTGGAGCAGCGCCTCCAGCTTGGGAGTGTCATGGTCACAGATGGCGGCAGCCGTTTCCGGGATTGTCTCCCAGCGGCCAATATATGCAATTTGGTACATAAGGCACCTACTTTCGTTGTTGTTTCACTTGATAGGGAACGGTCCGGCCCAGCACCCGGCCCTTGCCAACGGCATTGGCTCCCTCATAGATCAAAAATTCCGCATTGTTTTCCAGCGGGGCGTAGTCAATGGTATCTGGATAGAGGGGCTGGGCATTCCCCAAAGCCGGTTCATCAAATGTACACTCGGTTCCGTCCAGAAAGCATACACCCAGATATTCCGTAGTTCCTGTGACCACAAAATGGGGACAATACTTTCCGCTGACCAGGCTGGGTGGTATTTTTCGTTTGCCGCTCCAGAAGACGACCTCCACATGGAGCACCGCCCAGTTTTCATCTGTCCCGATCATGCCAGTCGCTCCATTCCTGCTTAATCGCCAAACCGCTCGGCGGCATCCTGGTAAACGGTGATGCTTTTGGCCACCTTCTTTTTCTGGCTGCGGATGCGGAAGTAGTCCCGCAGAACGCACTTCAGTTCTGGGTTTTCCACCTTGCGGGGCAGCAGACTGATGAACATTTCGTCGTAGCTTTCGTACAGAACACCACTCCGGTTGTAACTTTGCCAAGTCACCGTAGGCTTTCGACCTTCAGGGTCTTTGGCCAGATCAAAAAGCCACCGCTCATCCAGCTCCACATAGCGTTCAAACATAAAGGTCGTGTCATAGGACCCGTAGCGGTCATGGCCCCAAAAGATGAACGCAGTCATTCCATCAGGCCCCAGGCGTTCATAGGTCCAGTCCTCCGGATAACAGCGGTAATCCAGCATCCCCAGAGCATTGAACAGGTAGATTTCTTTGGGAGTGCCCAGCAGGAGCGAATAGGTTTCATACACCTGTTCCTTGGGCTGGGTGATAATTGCTTTCATAAAGACTGGAATCAGCCAACTGCCGCCATAGCGTTCATATAGTTCATCGGCCAGTGCTTGTAGTCGTGTATCCGGGTTTCGAATCAAGGAGGCGGTCAGAATCAAAGCCGGAATCTTCTCCATTTCCTTTGGCTTTACTTTATAGAGCCCCAGTCCTTGGGAAATGTGCCATGTAGTGCATTTGTCACCATCATAAAAGGGGGTGTGCTTGAGATGGCCGATCCGTTCCGCATTTTCCGCCAGAAAACGGTACACCTCCAACATCTTGGGGGAGGCTTTGCCCAGCATCAAATGAAAACAGAAATTCATCTGTTCCACCTGTCCCTCTTCCAGCGGTTTTGTATCCGCCTCATCCAACAGCAGGGAGAGGGTTTTCAGGATGACTGGGGCAATCTGCTCCGATACACAATCCGAGCAGGCATCCGACATAATATGGCTGCCCATCCATTTGCCCTTGACCAGTTTGGCCCACAGTGGGGCAGCAGGGGCATACTCCAGCTGCGCCAAAGCCTTCTGAGCAGCCGTTTTGCACTTACCCTTTTCTGTATTCACAAGTTGGAACAGCAGTTCGCCGTTTGCTTCATCCTTGCCCAGCTCCAAAATGGCCTGTTCTCTCTTTACGCCCTTGGGAGGCAGTTGTTCTAAAATCATCAGAGTATTCATAGTGTCTCGTCCTCCTTCATAAGTTGTCCCTGCACCTCTTTGGGCAGGTCATTCCACAAAATATCGTATGTAAAATCCCGAATCTCCGGGTAACACTCCCGTGCGGTCTTTTCCGCAATATCTCTATTCAGGTAGTGCATCTCTTGGTGGAAAAACCAGTTGAGTTTTTCCATCAGCCGATAGAGTCGGATCTGTTCTTCTTGAGTCATGGCTTTGATCCTCCTACTTCAATTTCAGCACAAATCCCCAGATACTCACTACAATCAGAAGAACGCCCAGCAGGAAGAAAACCACACGCCGGTATCCTCTGCTGTGGCGGTGGGCATCCCGCGTACCAGTGGGGTCGCAGAGCCAGTTCCAGTTGCGGATCGCCCCAATTAAAATCACGGCTCCGATGAGCACCGAGGCAATGTACCAATGCTCTTGCAAAAATGCTGTGATCTGTTCGCTGTTCATTTAGGTTTCCTCCTCGCCTTCGTCGTCGCGTATCACCTCATACCACGCTCCATCTTCTCCACGCATCTGCATGGTACCATAGGGCAGGTTCAGGAGCGGGATAATGTCTGGATCGATGCGGCAGATGTCCCGAATATCATAGAAGCCGCAGTGTGACTCGTAGTATTCATCCCCTTCACCGTACACATCGCCCTCGTCCCCGGAGTAGAAGGCCCAACCGCTCTCCCAACCCATATCCTCACGCTCAGGGAACAGCCGGTCCATAATCTGCACCTTGCACCCATCCTGGGCGACGCGGTCGGAAGCGTAGCAGAACAGGGGACCGTCCCAGTCAGGAATGACAGCCGGTTTCCCTTCCGCTGCCCGCGCCACCCGCTCCTCGGGGTCATCTGCAAATTCCGCTTCCAGATACTGTTGATACCGCTCATCCAGCAACTGCTCCACACGCTGACGGCTTTTTTCAGTGTATGGCAGAAGCAGGTAGGCCGCATCTTTTTCCGCAATACTGTTCCAGACACGGTCTTTGGACTCGGCCAAGACGATATTCCGGCAGTCCCGGCGGTAAATATAGGGATTGGAGCGGTTGTCCTGGGCGTACCACTGGGCAAAGCCAGAGCCTCTCCGGTCAAAGAACTGAGTAGACAATTTCCCATCCAGATTATCCCGGATGAACACCCGCAGATCCGGTCTCTTTCCGGCCCGAACCGCCTCCACCACCTCCCGATGCCGGGAGAGGAATGGGTTACTCATTTGGCCTCGTTTCATAGCCCAGCCCAGGAAGAAGGCCATCCGATTGCAGGCTTCCAATTCATCTACTGGCAGGTGAAGCGCCCGGATCTTCTTGATCTGCTCTGCGGCGTTGTCCATCTCCGCCGGGTCGTAGCTGATTTTCTCCCGGTCTGTGACCACATTGAGCCGGTGCGGATTGATGATCTCCAAGCTCTCGTCCGGGCAGAGGTCCAGCAGGGCGTCCGAGCCGTGCTCCAACTTGTATTGGATCTCCTCCCGATAGAGGGGAATCACCTGATAGAAGTTGACTTCGTCCCCGTCCGGCAGGCGGCAGAAAAAGGAGTCCGTCCCAAACACACCAGGACAGAGTAGGATCTCACCACGCAGCTCCGTGTTCTCCGCGAAGGGGATGCCATCCTCACCCTCATCCAGTGTAGTCCTGGATTCCAGCCCTACCTCCGGGTCCTCCATGGCGAAGTGGGCGGTGGCCAGCATCATCCGGATGGGCCAGTTCCACCGCTCCTCCCGACAGTCCGCCTTTGTCAGCCTCCAGTCTCGGGGCAGGTTGATGAGTAGCTCCGCCCGTTCCAGTTTTTCCTCCCGACGCTCCTCCGGGAAACCCATCCGATGCCGGCTCAGGCCCACAGTAACCAGGGTGTAGTAGTCATGATCCAGCCGGGGCGGGATGACGGCGATCTCCAACGGGTAATCTGGGTCGCTGTTGTCTGTGAGGAGCTGGGTATAGACACCGAACTGCTGGTCGATATGTACTTTCACATGGCCGAGGATGTCATCGTCGGCAGGGGGAATGGTCTCCCGCCGGATAATCTCCTCCCGCTCATTCCAATCCAGTTCCAAGGAATTTCCCTCCTCCAGATACTCCTCGCAGTCCCGCACCAGCTTTTGGGCGTCCGGGTCATCCGGGGCCAGAGCCAGCCAGCGTTTTGCGTATTCATAGGCGGTGGCTGCGGAGCTGTATGCCATCAGGCAGGAGTAGCCCATCCGGGCGTTCCAGTAGGGATCGTTCTCACCCTGGGTGCGAACGGACTCCAGTAGATCAATGGCGTGCCGGAGAAGATCTCCATCTACTTCAGCGTTCTCGCCAAGGGCACCGTGGTCGCCCAGCACCGCCAGATTGCTGTAGGCTCGGCCCAGTTTTAGCGTCAGCAGATAATCCCGCTCCTGTTCCGGGATGGCTTCGATAGCCTCAATGCATCGGGCAAACTCATCCGCATCATTCCACTTCTCAATCTGCTCCAGCAGCTCTGCTTTTTCTGCCTGATTCATCGTTTCACCGCCTTTTCCGTGTCATCCTTTGCCTTTTTTGAAGTGTCCGCTGCCTCGCCAGGTGTTGACTACACAGGTGAAGATCTGACCGCAGTGCTTGCACCGAATCATGTGAGCCATAATTTCGTCTGCCCACCCATCCTCATTCTTTACCTTCTCCAGCGGACAGGTGGATTCCTCTGCAATCAGTTCAAATTCACCTTGTTCCACCAACTGCTGGATATAGGCAATACAGGCCAGGTAGTCCTTGGGAGCATCAAATTTTCTCCATGTTTGAATGTTTCGGCAGTGCTCGCACATACAGAGCCCTCCTTACGCAAATACTTGCTGATATTTCTCTTTCAGCTCTTTTGGAGCCGCCTTGATGACTTTGCTGCCTCCGTTTTCGGAGGCCGTACCCCAGATGGCCCAGAGTAGACTCTGCCAAGCGATGGCCCGGAATTTCGGGTCTTTGTTTTCTTCCGGCAGAAGATAAGCGGAAAAGTGGCGCTTGACTGCCAGCAGCGCATCCAGGCTTTCCGCACTGGCGATCAGGCTGCGGAATTCTCTGGCAGGCTCCAGCCACTGCATAGACAATGCGCCCCGCACCAATACCCCCAGCGTCCATGGTTGAAACCCAAACTTCCGGATCAAGGCATGAAGGAATTTCCCTTGCAGGGAGGAGTGCTCGTCGTCGCAGAGATCCAGATACTCCGCCACCAGCGGCGCCCATCGTTCTCCCTCCAGTCCCAGGGCGAACACAGCAAAGGTGCCGGGCATTGCGCAGGCTTCATCCGCGAGGTTTTGGTACCACTCAAACTCCCGCATAGCCAGACGAGCGTATCGCTCCATAGCCGGATGCAGACTGGGGTGCTGCACAGCGCAGGCAAAGAGCTGATTGACTCCCTTCTTGGGCAGGCCGGGAATGGGCAGATAGAGTTTTTCCTTCCCACGGAACTCCACCGAGTAACTGCGGGGAAATTCCTCCTGAGAAAGCACCGCACACAGGTAGTCCAAGATTTCCGCATAGCACCCCTCGGTGCAGTCCCTCGCGGTGATACGGATGGTGGCGAAAGCGTCGTTGGCCGAGGCGGTCAGGTGCTTTGTTTTCCGCTTTTGGATATTAGGTGGCAATTTGCCGCTGCCATTGGTTTTCAGTTCCTTTACCATGTCAGGACGAATCTGGGAAACCAGGCCGAGGATGTGTTCGGTTTTGAGAGGCTCAAAGCTCTGTCCATACATCGTGCAACAGACAGCCACATAGCAGGCAAAGCGCAGCAATCCTTCGTCCACATCCTCCGGCCGCAATTCCGGCCACACCGTGCAGGGCGGAAAGACTGTAAACCCATCGTCCCGCTCTCCCACAAGGAAGTACCGCTCCTGCACCTGCTTTTCTATGTACTTCTCCAATGTATAGCGGATCTCATTCCAGCCTGCCAACCGCCGCAGGGCATCGCAGAATGTAACAGCTTCCTCATAGGGGAATCCCTTCAAAGGCAGTTTGGACAGATACCGCTCCAGCAGCTGATCCGGAAGGAACGGTGTTCCGTTGTGATTTCGCACCACAGTCGGGTAGGCGGAGTGATTTTCACGGGCGGTGCCGTTCAGCACATCCTGAATGCAGAGATCCGCCTCCGCCAGTACCTCCGGTGAAGTGTTCGGCTTGTGGATCAGATAGTAACGGTCATGCACGCCGTCACGCTTTGGCAAACTCATGCTTGATCACCTCTTTTCAGACAATAAAAAAGCCCCGCGACAGCCTGTCACTTGGACAGGCTGACGCAGGGCGTGAAAAGGCCGCAAGAGAGACGCCACATCCACCAGCGGATGTGGTTTCTTCTTCAGCCAAAATCAATTTTTCATATTTGAACAGAACAGCCGTGGACTGTCCCAGTTTTTCTTCCATAGCAAGACCTCGGGTTACAAATTTCTAAATGGGTAAACTTCTTTATTTTATTATATCACATCATCTGTTTTCTTTGGAAGAGAGATTTGCTCCTCAGCCAAATTTGTGATGTGGATTTTTCCTTTTCTCTTTCCCGTACCAGCATACTCCAGCAGTTCTCTGGCGTTGCTGGCCGGATGCCACACATAGGCGATGAGAAAATCGCTGCGCTCCACCATGTATCGGTTTGCGCGGACGATGGCAAGCCGTTTGGGGACCGTTTCCAAATCCGGCGGATAGAACAGAGCGTCGAACGCCTCTGGCAGATCCGCCTTTCTGTTGACTGGGTAATATGGGGTCATCAACATCAGTGTAATATCCGGGTGCGCTCGCTTGGCCTGCGACAGCGCCCGGATCACCAGACGGTCGAAATTCCCATACTGGCCCACCACAAATTCAGATACGCCATATTCTGCGATATGGCGCTCTATGGTTTCAATCAGGGTTGGGTACACCCGATCCGGCGTCTCCCTATGCCCTATAAAAAAGCAGCTTCCCATCTGACAGCCCTCATACACAGTCGCAGTCATATTTTATTGATTGTGATTCATAATAGAAATATAAAGCTCGCGCCCATTTTAATAATTATATCACTAATTATTCGTTGTGTGAAGCGAAAGTTGATGATTTAAGTGCGAACCCGCAACACTCCCTTATATTAAAATAATAAGCAGAGATTGGAGGGAGAGGATCATGGACGACAACCGCCGCTATGAAGCGTTTGTGCGGAACCGCATCACAGAGCTGCGGGAACAGAAGGGTATTTCTGAGCATCGGATGAGCCTGGAGCTTGGAAAGAGCGGCTCCTACATCAGAAGCATCACCAATGGAATTTCTATGCCCTCTCTCCGAGAACTGTTCAACATCATGGAATACTTTGATTTGACGCCAACTCTTTTCTTTGCTCCTATGGACGATCCGGATTCCCTGCGTGGGATCATAGGCAAGAAGCTGCTTGCCCTGCCGGATGAAGACTTGGAGAAAGTAGCTGTTTTTCTGGACTGGATCAGAAAATAACCGCTCCTACTGGCGTTTGACATGAAAAATATGCCGCTCAGTCAGTTTCTGATAGTTTCTGACATGGGCGGTTTCTTTTTTGCGCTCTTTGGGGAAAGAACTTCCAGCTATTGAAATTTCAAGCTCTTTCCACTAAAATGGAATTCATCGTCTGTTACCAACCGTTCCAATTACAAAGCGAGGTAGGAAAAAATGAACCAAAAAGAAATCAATGAGCTGCGGCGCCGTTTTCGCCCGGAAAAAAGCGCCATCAGCCGTGTTTATGGATGCTATGTCAACAGCAGTAAAGAGATCGTTTCCGATCTGGACGAATCCCTGGGCATGATGCCGCAGGAGGAGTCCGAGAAGTATTTGAGCCTTTTGAAGAAGGGACTGTCCGGCTCTCTTGGGAAAAACCTCATTGATATCGTATTCTCCACTCAGCAGGTAGTGGACAGTGAGGAACACCGCCTGCTCACCACACTGCGGGATTCCCAGCTGAAGGACAACGAGGCTCGTCAGACCTTTTACCGCAAGGTGATCGATAGTCTGGACATGGGGGACAGCAGTTACCTGTTGCTCCTGGCCTGTGACAGCTACGATGTCCCCCATCGCAGCAAGGATGATTCCCTGCAATCGGATGCCTCGGATGAGGTCTTCACCTACATCGTCTGTGTGGTGTGCCCCATCAAGGAGGGCAAGGTAGAGTTGGGATATTTTCCCGGTGACAATGAATTCCACTGTGCTGCCGGGCAAACCGTCGCTCCTCCTGAGCTGGGTTTTCTGTTCCCGGCATTCGATGACCGGGCAGCAAATATCTATAATGCTCTCTTTTACAGCAGGAAGGCCAATGAAATTCACCAGGAGTTTATTGACGCGATCTTCCATGTGGAAGCGCCGATGTCTGCCGTTGAGCAGAAGGAAGCATTCCAGTCAGCTCTGAGCGATGCGTTTGACTGCAGTCTGGAAGTGATGCAGACTGTTCATGAACAGCTGCGTGAGAAAATCAAGGAGCACAGGGAGAGCAGGAGTTCGGAACCTCTGGAGATGAGTGCCTCAGAAATAGGGCAAATCCTTCAAAGCTGCGGGATTGCGGATGAACAGGTGGCAGCATTCCAGGAAAACTGCGGCGAGCAGTTTGGTTCGGGGGTTGTCCTGAATCCGGCAAACCTGATCGACAGCAGCCGCTTTGAGATCAAGACACCTGAGATCACCATTTCTGCTGATCCAGAGTATAGTTACCTGGTGGAAACTCAAATTATCAACGGGCGCAAGTACCTCCTGATCCCCGCAGAAGATGGCGTGGAGGTCAACGGTTTTGCTGTCGGCATTACAGCTGCACAGAAAGACGATTAAATTTCAAAAGCCGGACACAACGCAAGGCGGTATAACCTTTAAGGCCAGATGTTGTTTGTTATTTTCTGTCTTAAATAAAATCCTTAGAGTGGGCGCTTCTGGTTGGTTCATTATGAACCGGGACTCGGTTCACATGATATGTAGACCCTCCCCTTGGCGGGAGGGTTTGCTTTTTACAGGCTATCTCACCAGACGGTTCCTTGCTTCCAGTGCTGATGCGCAGTCATGGCCTGTCAAATACTGTGCCGCATCCAGCCATTCCCGTTCGCTGCATGCACCTAAAGGGATCGCGGCAGTGAGCCTGTGCAGCCGTTCACTTTGCTGGGACAGCCGAAGATCAGAAAGAACTCCGCATCCCATTTGATAAGCCAAATAATCCAGCAGATCGATCTCAACCAGCATTGGACACCTCCGTCATACCACATGATACAGATTGGAAGTAAGACTCCCGTTTTCCCGCCAGCGTGGGTCCTTTTGCAGCAGACCGGTTTTACAGAGGTCATTCAGCGCCCGCTTGACCGTAGAGCGGGAAAGCCCCAACTCCAGAGCAATTGTTCTGATGGCCGGCCAGCAGCGTCCCTCGCTGTCTGCCCGATCCTTGAGGTACATATAGACGCTCCTGGCTCTGTGGCTTAGATTGGAATTATAGATATTTCTAAAGCTGTTCATTCTGTTTCCCTCCGTCAAGGCCGAAATACCGTTTTGCGGGAATCCGGTGCGGCCTGAATTCCCTGAGCTATACCGCCAGCGGATGTGCCGCCTCCCTGCGGCTGCTCACTATCCATTACAATCGTCCCATAGTGGCGGCGGATGATGGACTCCTCCAACTCCTGCTTGTCAGCATAGGCAACGGACCGCTGGGCCTTCTCCGGCACTTCATAGGGCTTGCGGAACCGGATGCCCCAGTCGAGGAACAGCCGCAGCTTGACCTTCATGGGGTGGGCGCCGGTCTTGGCCACAATGAAGCTGCCCTTGGGCATGGACTTGAGTTCATCCGGGGTCATGAGGGGACGCTCCATCATCTGAAGGGACTGGCTGGGATCGTTTTTTCCGCGGGAGATACTGCCGCTCATCACCGTCCGGCTGCCCAAAGATTTGGACAGTTCCACCGCGGTCTGACTGGCCGGGGCGAAGCCGCCGTAAAGGTTGACCTGGCAGTTGTCCACGATGATCTCAGAGCCCTCTTTTCCATAGTTTTTCTGCAGCTGTCCCGTAATACTCTGGACGATAGGCACCAGCATGAGTCCTCTGGACCGGGAGGCGGAAAACATCAGCTCCAGCGACTGGATGGGCGGGCATGTCCCAAGCTCATCTGCAAAGAAGACCACCCGGTTCTTGAGCCGCCCGCCGTTCTCATCGGCCACGGTGAGGATCTCCCGGTACAGGTTTTGGAGGATCAGGCTGACCATGAAATACTTGGTCTGATCCTCCTCGGGCAGTACGATAAAGATGGCGGATTTCTCATTGCAAAACTTCTCCGCGTCAATGGCGGTGTCAAAGCAGAGGATCTGCTCCATCTCCGAGTCGAGGAAGGCGTTTAGGCGGGACAGTACCGTTGAGATCACGGAGGCCATGGCCTGCTCCGCCGTGTTGAGGGCGGACCCGGCAAACCAGCGGGCCTTATGATTAGGCGGGAGCTTTTCCAGCAGAAGCTGGAACTGATTCTTTCCCTTCACCCGGCTGGGAGCCAGCAGTTCCTGCACCAGCTTGAACACCGACACGATGTGGCGCTTTTCAATGGGATTGCCGTCCGCGTCCTCGGTGGGCAGATACTCGGCCACCAGCAAGAACATGGCAGTCAGCAGGCCCTCGGCGGAATCGTAGAAAAAAGCATTCTGCCCATACTGGGCGCTTTCGCCGCCGCTGGTGTTGATGAGGGTCTTGGCGAGGATCTTGGAGTATTTCTCCGCCTTAGCCTTTGCTGCCAAGTTTTTGGGGTCGGCCTTATAGATATCCATGTACTTATTGATCAGGTGCAACAGGTTGTTGCCGTCCGACCGGGTGGGATTGCGTAGATCCAACACGGCGATTTGGTATCCGTAGCAGTCCTTGGCAATACCGGCATAATTGCGGAACAGGTCGCCCTTGGTATCCGTGCAGAGGAAGGACATCCCGCTGGCGAGGGCATATTCGATGTTGGGGTACAAAAAGAACGCGGTCTTTCCGGCGCCGCTGGCGGCGGTGACCATAGCATGGATGTCATCGGTGTCCACCAGAGCTGTGACATGGTCTTTGGGACCTTCGCAGCCAAGGACAAGGCCCTGCTTTTCCGGCAGATGCTCTCCCTTGCGCCACAGCTCTGGTTCAAAAGGGACATGGGCATAGGTCTGCCGAATCTCCTGTTTGGTAGCCCAGCGTGCGGTTCCATGCTGGCCGTCACCCACAGTCTTGGATTTGATTCCGTCAAGGGTATAGTAATGGGAGAGAAACGCGAGGCCGCCGATCACGAGAAACATGATGGCGCCTACCACGATAAGTGTTATAACTTGCGTTGGCACATGATCCTCCTTTTGATATCTACGCCTTAATATCAGAAGGGGATGTTCAGTTTTCGCTTTGTCTGCTATAATAAATTGGTATGAGGTGATTGCTTTGATTTGCGCATGTGACCATTGCTACTATCTGTTTGAGACGCCGGAACTGCCAGAGCAATGCCCGGACTGTGGGAAGCAGGCAACCCGGCCAGCCAATAAGCAGGAGCGGGCAGAATATCTCAGCAGACAAACAAGCATCCAGGAAGAAGCGGAGGAGTGGGACTGAGCCATTCCTCCGCTTTGCTGTTTCAGGCTTAGGCCATCACTGGCTCAGCTTCCCTCTGGGTCTTTTCCTCTTTCTGCCGCCGTTTGATCTCGTCGGCCTCGTACTTGACCGGCACCTTGGCACAGGAGATGGCCAGCTCCAGCCATGCGCTGGCCACCTCTTTTTTCTCTGCCTGGGTACGGATACCCTGGCACTTGTTCTTGGCCAATACGCTTTGGAATTGCATGGCGATCTCGTCCGCCCGGTTCTTGAGGATACCCCGGTTCTGATGAGGCAGGATGTGGCTTTCTAAAAACCGGACACCCTGCTCAGTGGTCAGCGCGGTACCCATCTGTTTGCACTCCCGCAGCACCACCGAGAGGGCCAGCGCCGCCATCGTTTCCATGCGCTCCATCGCCTGGTCAAAGTGTCCCCAATGGAGGTCGTTCCGGTACCGCAGGAGCAATCCGGGGAACTGATAAACCGCCCGATCCGGCCGAACTTCCTTGCACCTGGCTCCGATTCGCCGGCAGACAAGCCCCGCCACCGCAAACTGCGGATGATCCTCGGCGGGCTGGGCCTCCAGTCCATGCCGCGCTTTCAGATCCTCATCCCAGTCTTTATATTCGGATTGCAGCGGGGCAATTTGAGAATAGCCATGCTCTCGGAGAACTTCTGAGAGCCGGCCGACGGCCTCGATTCCGGCGGCATCATGATCCAGGCAAAGGATGGCTTTCCGCAGATTTGGATTTTTCTCCAGCATCCACAGCATAGCATGTTCCGCCGTACCACAGAGAGCCACATAGCTGTGCTGCTGCCAGCCGTCCGGGTACAGGGTGAGAAAGGCAAGCAGATCGATGGGGGCCTCGAATACATAGAGGCGGTCGCTGGTACCGACCCAGTGGAAACTGCACCGCGGATCACTGCCCTCTATGTTGCCCCGGTAGCTTTTTCCTTGGGTATAGAGGCCCCGCTTGTGGGCATGACGGGCAACGCCGCGTTCATCGAATCCGACGAACACGGCGTTGTGATACACCTTTGTCTGATCTATGGACAATTCCCGGCTCTCATAGATCAGTCCCTTCTGTGCGAAAGTGCTGAGCACCTCCCGGCTGATGTGTCTCTGCTGGAGCAGATAAGCATATACCCGCCGCAAGGTCTGGTTTGCGGGAGGCAGGGCAAATTCCTTTGGCGGCCCTTTTTCTTTTTTCTCCGCCGGTACATACACTTCCCCCTGTTCACCGTTGAGCAGACGGGTCACTGCTTCAGGGTAAGTCAGGCCGTAGAAATTTTGGACAAAGGAGATTGCGTGGCCACCCCTCTCTGCAGCATGATCGTACCACTCATTCCCACGCACGGTAATACTGTGATCCGAGGCGAGGCGTTTGTCCCGACCGGAGGGGATGAGTTTCTCTCCCTGCCGGCGCAGGAACTCCACCAGATCAACTGAATTTGCCCGGAGCTTTTGCTCCTCCGTAAAGTGGATGTATGGCATCCTGCACCTCCCGCAATAATCATGCTGCCTGTATTTTACACAGTTCATCTTCTCATTGATTTCTCCCCTTGAGCTTCCTGTGGAACAGGATGGGCCTACCGGGGATCAGTTTTCTCTTTTTCAGCCTTTGAATGTCCTCAGCATGGGATAACAATATCTGCTGTCTAAATTTCCTTTTCTGTTTCAAAAAAGAGTCTCCCTTACAATTTCATCTCCGGCTCATGGTCATCCGCCTTGTGGCCCTGAGCGATCTTCTTCGCCTTGATTTTTCGCAGGAGCTTCCGGTCCACAGCCACTCGGATACCGTCAGAGGGTGGCTGGCTCTGCTCCTGAAAGATGTTGGCCAGATGGTGGAGCAGTGAAATGACTGCCGCTGCAGGCGGCTGTCCCAGCCAGTCATCCATGTGTTCCAGAAAGTATTGAGCGTACTCACTCCCCTGATCCGCCGCCAGTTGGAACCACTTGGTCGCGTTGCTCTTGTCTTTTGGAACCTCTTTCCCAAGCAGATAGAGTTTGCCGAGGGCATACTGGGCGTATTGATTGCCCTGTTCCGCCACAGCGGTGAGCCAGCGGATGGCGGTTTCCGTGTCTTTCGGTACCTCCTCGCCCTGGAGCAGCAGCTTTCCCAACCGGTACTGGGCGAACTGGTTTCCAAGTTCCGCAGAGAATGTGAGCCACTTCAGCGCGAATGGCGGATCTATGGGCAGACCTGCGTCACCAGAAAGGTACAACTTGCCAAGGGTAAAAGCGGCGAAACTGTTTCCTTGCTCCGCCGCAAGTGTGAACAGATTCACCGCCTTTTGAATGTCTTTTTCTATTCCTTGACCATCCCGATAGATTTTGCCGAGCGCATATTGCGCGCAGTCCTGGCCGGTTTCCGCTGCCTTTGTCAGCCACTCCAATGCCTGAGCTGTCTGCTCTGGTGTTGAGGATGGGGCGTCGAGGATCATTTTGGCCAGTTGGTACTGTGCATGGGGATTGCCCAGTTTGGATGCCCGTTCAAACCACCCCCTGGCTGCCGCTTCATCCTTTCCAGTTCCTACACCATGGAGGAGCATCCAGCCGATACGGTACTGCAATTTATCGTCATGGCTCTGCTGCTCCAACTCAAGAAATCCGGCGAAGGCTTGCTGGTACCACTGTTCCGACACTTCAGTGTCCTTCTCACAGCCAATGCCATCCTGATACATCTTTCCTAACTCGTAAGCGGCATAGGGGAAATCCTGCTGTGCAGAGGCTGTGTATAATTCCAGCGCCCGCACATCGTCCTGCTCCACACCCTGCCTGCGGCGAAACAGACCAGCAAGGGAATATTGCGCGTACTTGTACTCTTTGTCTACGGAAAGTTGGAACCACCGGGCGGCTTCACCATAGTCCTGCTCACAGCCGAGGCCCGCGGCATAGAGTTTGCCGATCCGGTACTCCGCATAGCGGTTTTTCTTCTGTTCCTCCACAGCATGGAACGCAGCCAGCGCCTTTCTGTACCACACATGGGCAGCCTGTATATCAATCTCCTGGCCCAGCCCATCCGCCAGCATCTGTCCCAGGTCGCACATGGCCAGTGCGTTGCCTTTTTGCGCCCCCTCTTGGAACAGTGAAAATGCCTGCTCAAAGTCCTGGGGCTGATTCTTATCGCCAAACAAACAGCGGCGTGCCAGACGATACTCCTTACTCCATTCCATGTGTGCTTTGGCAGATCCCGATTTCTCTGGCGGGGCTTCTGGTGGAGATTCCACAGGATCACCACAGTCATCATCGGGCTGGGTCAGCTCCGGCAGCGACGGATCTCCTGGAGTTGCCGCAGAGACACCGTCCTGCTGGTCATCCGGATGGAATACCTGCTGATGCGCCCCAATCTTCACCGCCTCCTCAATAACAATATTTTTGATCCGCTTGAATTCCTTCTGCTGGGAAAGGGGAAGGCGTGGGGGCAGATCGTCTCTGTAGGTGCGCAGTACATCTTCCCGCAGTTCATGCCACAGGGCATAGGCCGCAGCGACACATGGGTCTTTGGCCAGCTCGTCCACAATCTCATCCACCACAGCCTTCAGCGGGGCTTTGAGGTAGCCGTACTGCTTCTTGCCTCCAGTGTGCCGCAGGCGCTCCGCCAGATGCTCCATGAGCTTCTCCATGCGGTGGTTGACCGCAGTGCCGCTCCGCATCTGTTCGATCAGCTGCTCCAGCACAGAACGGGCATCTTCATTCAGTGCGTTGCGGCTTTTGGCCTGCTTTTGATAGAGCTCCGTCAGTTCCTGCCGGAAGATGTGCTTCGCCAAACCAGATTTGATTTGGGCGATCCCAGTTTTCGTGAGGAAGCCCTTGGCAGGATCTGCACTGTAACAGACCATGTGGATGTGCGGATGGTGCGACTCATTGTGGAAGGCTGCGTACCATCGAAACTGCTCCCAAGGGATTTTCATGGCTGTGGCCATCTGCATGGCATAAGAGGAGAGAAAAGACTTCCAGTTCTCCGCATTGTCATATCCCAGTCTGGCAGCATCCTCTCTCCGCAGGGAAATGATCGGCAGCCACACATTGCCGGGATATTCTGCTATCGCTTTTGCAGTCTGTGAGAGCACCAGAGAATCTTTGTCACCGGTAAACAGACCGTGAGCGCCAAAACGCTGGGCGCGGGGCCGCTTGGCGATGTATTCCAGATATTTCTCCCGGCGGATGAGCTGGCTCAGATTCTGTTCAATGGCCATAGTGATAAAAGCAGAGGCGTTCCCTCTGTTGGGGGCGGAGAGATAGTCCTCATATTCAAACAGTTCCATGCTCTCCGGAAAACTCTGGACGAGCTGATCCACCAGCTCTTTCTGCTTGTTGGTTGCTGCCAGTTGCGTATTACCGGGGTCAATTTTCTCAGCGCCATCCCTGGTAGCGATGTATCCTACAAGATTTTTTAGGTGAGCCGTCACAGTGGGGGAGCCGCCTTTCAGATACGGGCACTTGAAAATAATGCGGGGCATTTTCAGTCACCGCCTATTCCTGCCCCTTTTGGTATTTCACTGCGTCCTTGAGGGAGATATTGCCGTTGGTCTGCTTGACCTCCCGGACACATCTGGCGCGAAGCTGCCGGAGATCCTCCTCGCTGATCTCCATACCTGCCGCCAGCACATTCATCATCATGCTGGTTTCCACGGCCAGCTTGAAGAGCAGCCGCGCAATGCGGTGTTCGCTGTCCTCCACCGTTCCCCGCAGGGCGGCCACCAGTGCGGGCGGCAGATAGTCGATGGCCTCGCCGCTGGAAACATATCCGGCGTAAAAACGAATGGCCTTTTCAATAAACTCGTTTTGGCTCTGGCAGTTGTCCCTTGCACAAAGGTCCTTGACCAGCTGCTGAGTTTCAGGCGCAATGCGCAGAGCGAACTTGATCTTTTCTCTTGCCATGCTTTCCTCCAATCAAATAAGCCCCAGCCATACTGTACAGTGACTGAGGCAATCCTCTTTTTTCTGGCTTATCCCTGCTTTGATTCCAGATAAACGCTGAAATGATGGGTAAATCCGCCCATCATAATCCCCAACATGACCCCATGCCCCAGAAAGTGACCCCCGCAAAACCGTTCCCCGACCCGCATTGCGGGGCGGTGTGAGCTGTGTGGGGGGCGCTCTGCGACCCCCGCGCTTTATCCCGCACTGTTTTCGACCCCTCGGTTCACCCTCGCTAAAAGCGGAGGCGAGAGGCCATCAACGCAGGACGGCTACCGCTCATTTTGGGGACTGCCGCACAAAGCCCCCGCAAACCGCTGGGAGGTGCCGCGGGTGTACGGATGCCATCCCGCCTTGGAAAAGGGCACACAGGGCCGTACAGGGGGCAACGGCGGGGAATGTAAAACTGTCGGCGCAGCAGCGCCGGCAGTTGCGTGAATTGATATTTAGCTGAGCTGTGGTTCGTTATTTTGCCCTGCAATCATGTGGGCAACCTCGTCCAGCTCCGCGCTGAGCTCGTCCATGGACATAAACATCCGTCCATCCTCCAGTTCCTCCTGCGGCTCGGTCAGGCCGTGCAGCTCATCGGCTGCCGCTGCCGCTTTCTCCAACAGGACCCTCCGGCTCTCCACATTTTCTGCAGCCGCGGCTTCTAAGAAAGCGGCCCAGATCTGGTCCATCATTTCGACGGCATCGTCTCCGCAGTTAAACAGGCAGTCTCCCATGCCGCACATATCGGTGGTCGTTCTGGCCAGTTCCAACAGCTTCGTGCGGGTTTCCTGTTCATCGGTTTCCGCAACGATGTGGAAAAACTCCAGTGTCATGTCTATCTGCGCATCGATATCAACGGTTCGGACAAGTTGTGAAGTGGGGATCAGATGCGTAACACATTGGGGCGTACCTGCTGTCTGCTTGAGGTTTTCAATCTCCTGATCGATCCACTCCAGATGCGTTTCAACGCCTTCCCCCGTACCGGCTGTGGCGGCCAGCATGGTCAATCCCTTGCGCATTTCCAGGGCGGGGGGGATCGCATCGTCATCCACTGCTTCGAGAAGTGAGACGGTTTCATGGGCAACGAGGTTGTAGAGATCTGTGATTGTAACCTGCCTTTTTTGTGTTTTCATTGTGTGAACTCCTTTCTGTTTTGTGACGGGTTGATGGTTTGCAGCAAACACATTGCCACATTTTTTTGCAGAAATCCATTCATCAGCACCGACAAAAAGCTGCTTGTCACACTGTGCAGACTGAATAAAATTCGCTGTAGCTCTCCGCTTACATCTGGATTTCGGGGGTGTCCTCTCTCTGCTCCCGCAGCAGGGCGGCCCTGGTGTCCTCCAGTCCCTGCCCGGTCTGCTGGCGGCAGTAGGCGTCCATCTTCTCCCACAGCTGAACCTGTTCCGCGGGAGTCAGTGGGTAGGAAAACGCAAACTCATGCCCGTCAGCGCAGACGAGGTACACGGCCAGCGCGCTGTCCAGCCGTCCGGTCTTCCAGTCAAAGCTGGCGTATACATTCAGCCAGTCATCGTTGAAGGCGGAAGCAACATTGGTGCCAAATACCGCGTCAGGATCAAAATTTATGGGGATATAAAAGTTCAGCTTCCCATCGCACTCTGAGATCTCATCCGCAAATGATACCGCATCTGCCGGCAGTCTTTTAGTGCCCGCTGTGAGTTCAGGAGGGCTTTCACGCTCCAGATCCAACCGAGCATAGTAGTCGTTCAGCGTTTTTCCGGTTCTGCAGAGGCAGTCCACCTCCATCTGTTTCCGCAAAAGGGCCCGTTCTTCTTTCCCGAGGGGATAGGAAAAAGACTGCCGCACAGCCCCATCCCGATTGTACAGAGTGAGGGAGAGGCTGTGATCGATTTCCTGCCGCGCCACGTCATAATTACAGAGGATATCCAGCCAGCTCCCCTCGCTGGGGTGATCCAAGGCTGCTCCAAGAACCTCCCGCTGGGCCTCCGCACTGACGAAGTCAAACTGAAAATTCAGGCAATGCCCTGACAGAATAATTTCCTCCGGGAAGGTGAGATCACCCTCCCGCAGAGGGCGGATTCCTCTGGTTTCAACAGGATCAAAGGTCTGGAGTTCAATGTCCCGCCCATATAGATAGTCTATAAACTTGCGCCATTGCTCGTTCCTCTGGCTGCTGCGGCTTCGGGTGGACTGGTAGGCGGCCGTAGATACATCCTTGATTTTGAAGGTCTGCCAACCGTCCGCGAGATTCAGCGCGGAACACCAGCCGGCATCCAGATCAATTTCAAACGCGCCGGCAACCTTGCCGGTATTTTCGAGGCGCAGAGCGGATAATTCCTCAAACCGCACCCGTGTAATGGGCTGAGAATTATAAAAGTGGTGGGAAAAATCGCCCTTCACCGCCGCGGCGCCCCCTTGCAGATAACGGCGCAGCCGTATAGCCACATCCAGAAATTCCTCGCCGTTACACGTCGAGAAGACACTGTCGTGGCCATGTTCCCGAATATGAAAGGCCGCATAGACTTTCTGGTCTTCCGCTTCCCGTGCCGACTCCAGTTCTTCTTTTGTGATGGCTGTTTCAATCTGCGTCCACTGTTCTAATGGAACAGTTTCGTTGTACAGCGTTATCAGATAGTCCTGCAGATGCTGTTCAATATCGCTGCCCTGGGCCTTCAGCGCCTCCTCCAGCGCGTCCCAGCGCCGCTGATCCAGCCACACCTCGGTGGATATGGAGCCTGTCATTCCCTGGCCTCCTTTCCAGTGCCGAGCGCATCCGGCACCGCGCTCCGTGAGGCGCGGGGAGGCCGCTGGCGTGTCTGCTCGTCCGGTTCCGCCATGCTCTCGATGTACTCTCTGGTCTGGGACGGTACATATCTCTTATAGAGTTTCTCCATGAACTCATCCAGATCCGATTCCAAAGAGGTGCCGGTTTTTCCCGCGTAGAACTGGACGGCTTTGAGTTTCTCCTGATCAAATGAAATGGTAACCGTGGCTTTCTTCATCGTAACCCCTCCATTACATAAAAATCCCCAGGACATTTTCAGCCCTGGAGTAATTGGCGATTGCTTCATCATATCGTACCAGCATTTGGGGCTCAACCTCGTTCAGTACCAATTCCACACCATAAGGGCCGGAGCGAATGGCGGTGACTTTGGCGTCCAGCAGGGCTGAGAATTCTTGTTTCCCTTGGGCAGTCAGCCGGGGGAGGTCCGCCGCGGGCACCCACCCCACATCCTCCGCGGTATGGACCAGATAGACATCGTGGTCCGGAAGGCCGAGGGTGAGCAGGTCCCGCAGATGGATGGCGGGGTCCTCCGCCAATGCCTGGAGCTGCTGTTCCTGCACGGACTCCGGCGGAAAATACACTCTGGTTTCTCTGCCGTCCACGCAGGAATAATCGACCTTCCTCCACTCACCGCCATGAGCAACCTGCAGCTCCCCGAGATGGCTGTATCTCCAGTTCCGATTATTTTTCTTGCACCACTGGACTACATGGTCGCTGACGCTGCCGGACTTCCAGTCGAAGGTGAAGAGGGTTTCGCCTCTTTGCCGGAGCAGTTCCGTCCACTGCACCCGGTCCGTAAAACCCATGCTGTGGGCAACAAACGCCTCACACATCCGAATGGCCCAGTCGGACGGCTCCGCCTGACGCTCATGCTTTTTTCTGAACTCCTCCAACTGCCAGAGCAGATCCAACGAATCTTGTTTGATTTTGATGTTCTTTCCCTCCTCTTTCGTGTCAGCCTCCGATTGCTTAGCCAGCAGCGGATTGGTTCCGAAGGCTTCCGTTAAGCTCTCATAGATGCTCTCCGTATCCCATTCTCCAGCGGCGGACAGTCGGCCGGCGATCTCCCGCAGGGTCGTTTCCTGGGCGAGTATCTCATCGCGGGAGATGAACCAGGGCCAGATTTCCGAGGTTTCCTGCTCAAAGCGAATGTAGTCCACGATGTCCTGGTATGCGTCGCCGCAGTCCGGCTCATAGCGGTGGGCGAGATCAAAACCCATGGCTTCGATCTCCTGATTGGTCAGTCTCAACTCATCGCGAAGCATTCTGTAGAGTTCCTCACTTCCGTCATGCTCCGCGAGGAAAGCTATGAGCCTATTCTGAATTCTGTTGGCGCCTGCCGTTGGAAAATGGTTTGCCAGGGCGTCCAGGCTCTCCCGCAGGATGCCGGCCCGGTGGTCATACTCCACCCGTATCCGCCCATTGTCCAGGTCAATGACCACCCTCTGCTCCGCGGCTCCGCCATGACCAAGGTCATGGATCAGGGCATCTGCTTCATCCGCAAACGCCCGCCTGAGCGGAGCGCCGCGCTCCGCGGCGGCAGCGGAAAGTGCCTCCGCAAAGCCGCTGTTCTCATCTTCCGCGATAGCGGAGGCCCGCGCCAACAAGGGGTGCAGTTCCGCAAGCCCATCTCCATTTTCATCTACAAAGGCGGTATGACGCCCCTGCTCCACTATCTGATACAGCACGGACATGGTGTCCATCCCTCCTTCGCTCACTGCATCGTTATGCCGTCTATCTGTTCCACCGGCTCATCCTCATATTCATCGTACAGGCAAAAGCCAAGGGCCCCGATCTCATCGTTGCGAATTTCCAGCGTGTTGTGAAGGATATCATAGAGGCTGCTGCCGTCAAAGTATTCCGCCATATAGTTGAGGATGGCCGACATGATTTTTTCTTTCCGGTCTGCTGAGAGGGAGGGCTGGCGATCCTCTGGCGAAAACTTTTTACAGTAGTCGAGGTAATAGCAGATGTCAAAACACTCGTCTGTCAGGGTGACCTCCGCCGCCTCCGGCCGCTGCTCCAGCTTCTTAAGGAGCAGGGCGTCGAAACCATTTCCGTCCTCTATCACCAGTCCCATTTGCTCATAGAGTTCACTGAAATAGTAACACCAGCTGCCCTCGTTGGTGTTTTCTGTGCCTTCCTGGATGATCCTTTCCACCGCCTGCTCCAAGATGGAATCGACCATACCCCGCATATTGGGCAGATAGGCGAAGTGTTCTCCTGCGTCATAGGCAAAGACGCCGTCCCCGCGGCCCTCTCCCAAAATGAGGACGCCCCGGTAGATCCGCTTGCCGTCCTCCTCATAATAGGATGGCTGTATGCCCCGGCATTTTTCTTTCCGCGGCCAATTCAGAAAGGCTTGAAAGTCGTTGGCCGGCAGGGTGATCAGCCGAACCGCCTCGCACTCGGAGATACGGAGCCGGCCGGCCTTGGCCGGCAATTGAAGTTTCAGACGCAAAAATATCAACCTCCAGTCGTGGGCAGATAAAAACGGGGATTGGTGCGCTCTCCGTTGACCCGGACCTCAAAATGCAGGTGCGGACCAGTAGACCGCCCGGTGGAGCCGGAGAGCGCAACAATGTCACCAGCCTCCACCGTCTGGCCCACCTGGGCCAGCAGGCGGGAGTTGTGGCCATAGAGGGTGGACAGGCCATTGCTGTGGTCGATCATCACATAGTAGCCATAACCGCCCGCGTTATACTGCGAGACTGTCACTGTTCCGGGCAGCGCGGCGCGGACTGGGGTGCCGGTGGGGACCGCCAGATCCATCCCGGTGTGGCCCCGCGTCTCGCCGGTAAAGGGGTCGCTGCGATACCCAAATTCCGAGGTGACCACGGACTCCCAGCCTGCCCCGATGGGGGAGCAGAAGCCATCCGCTCCAATGAAGGGGACATCCGCCCCTGGGAACCAGCCGCCGCTTTCCCCGCTGGGGCTGCCATAGAGGATGAGGCTATAGATGCTGTCAGCGTTGCTCTGGTGATCCGCAGTGATTTCGATGTCCATGGCCTGGCTGATCCGCTCATAAATTTCCGTCAGGTCTTCCACAGGGGTGGCCACCGTGTAGGTCTCCGTGGCCTCCGTTTCGTTGCCTTCTTCGTCGGTGATTATGACCGTCCTGGTCCGCTCCTCATAGTCCACAAAGCAGTCCGCAAATGTGCGGATGCCATCCGCCCCCGGCTGCTCCGCGGCGAAATACAGAGCATAAAAAATGGCCTTGACGCGGGTATCGTCAAGGCTTTTTCCGTCCTCACACTGGCTGTTTATCTCCGCAATCATTTCGTCTATTTGGGCAAAGCTGTTCCGCATCTCCTCAATATAACCCCGGTATTCCGGCGTAGCGCTGGCGGAAATGGAGCCGCCGTGGAAGCACAGCTCCACGGCGGACACATTGTGCTGCGAGGTCCCGGAGAGGATGGCGCAGAGCAGGACCACCAGAACGATCAGCGGAGAGAGAATGGACACGATGACCCAGCCCACCTTTTTGCGGGCCTCCTCATTGGAAAGGACCGCTATCGCCGCTTTGATTGCGGCCGCAGCGCCGGCGCTCATAAGCTCATACCGCCCATGGGCGAATCCTCCGGCTGGGGGCTGTTTCGCGGTTCAGACCAATATGCGGCCAGCTCCTCCATGGTTTCCGCGTATCCCTCGCCTTTGGGCCGATGCTCCGCCCACGTTTTGTACTTCTCCAGATCCATCCCATGGTCCAGCAGGAGCTTGGCGGCGCCGGGAGCCTGATTGCTGACGCAGGCATAAAGAGCGGCGTAGTTGTCCGGCTCCACCGGCATTCCGCGCTCCAGCAAGTGTTCCGCCATCCACTCCTGGCGCTGGCCCGTAAGGGCACGCAGGATGCTGGCCGCCTCATCGCCCGGCTGGGCGCCCTTGTCCACCAGATCCACCGCCGTCTGGAAGTCCAGCTTCTCCGCGGCCCAGCGAAGAAGCTTCGGGTGCGCGGCGGCGATCTGCTCCGGTGTGCATTGGGTGATCAGGTCTTTGGCGATGTTCCGATGACCCTCCGTGTAAGCGTACAAAATTACTTCGCCTGGGAGAGAAGGCGCTTGCTCCGCGAGGAGGTTTTTCGCCTCCTTTACCAGTGTCTGCACCCTCTGGCTGTCTCCTGTTTCCACTGCCCGCTTGCAGGCGGTGAGGTATGCATCCGGCGAAAATCGGTCTGCCGCCGCGAGAAGCATCAGGGTCATATTCCCTCCCACGACTCCGGGCCGTCCCGCCACCTCGATCAGCAGATCGTCAGCCCGGTCCGGTACTCTGGGATAGAGGTTTTGGAAGGCGTCAAGTTCCCCGTCCCGAATGGCCAGCACTGTTTTATCATAGTCGCTCATGCGCAGGGGCCGCTGGCCCACCTCATCCATATAGGCGGTGATGCTCCCGGTCATCCGCCGCAGGAGCTGCTCCGTCTGGGACATGGCCTGCTCCTGCCGCTCCCGCTGCTCCACCAGCGCTTTGATGATGGTGCGCTGTTCCGCAGGGTTCAGGTGCACGATCCTGCTCTCCGGCTCCGGCTGTTCCCCCAAGCGTAGGTACCGGGCATAAGTCCCTCGGTCTCCGTGGAACGCCTTTGTGATGGCGGAGGAGATGAGGAACATCCGATCCAGATCTGCACCGCTTTCACCCAGCGTCTTGCCGGTAATAAAACTCTTGGTGACTGGTTGATCGTTTTCGTACCACTTCAGGTACACGTCCAGATAGACGCCCTCGCTGCTACCGTAGTCGGTAGTACAGAAGATATCCGCGTCTTTGGGGATCTCCCGGCCGTTCTCCCATTCCCGATCCATGAGAAAATACTCGTCCGGCAGGCAGCCCATGCCCTCCAGACGGTGCTTCAGTTCCGCGAAGACCTCCTGAGCGGTACGCTGGCCGGCATACTGCGTCTGCCGGGGATCTCCCGGCAGCGGCTCCCGGCGGGATAGCTCAATTGGTTTCATTTTCATGACCTCCTTCGGTTTTGCAGGCTCATTTCATATCGTTGTGTGGCCAATCAAGGCCGAAAAGTCGGCGATATGACAAAATTCGGTTGACAAGGTTCAGCTTGTATTTTATGATAATCGCATCAAACAGAAAGGATGTGCCCTGAATGGCCGCTCGCAGCACTGAAGAACGTATCGCGCTGATCGACGCGAAGATTTCCAAAAAACAGGATGAGATCAAGGCTCTGGAAGCCCAGAAGCAGAAGCTCCTCCACCCGGTTACCATGAGATCTGTCATGGAGAAAGCGAAAGCCGCCGGCCTATCCGCGGAGGAGATTGCGGAGAAACTGGGGCTTGAAATGTGATGTCATATCCTGTGGGGATAGCCGGCGTATGTCATGCGCCGGCCATCTCTTTTTTTATGCGGGGATAGCGGTTGCTGTCGGCCTGCCGGCAAGGGTCAGTTTTACCGCCCTCCCGCTGTTCCGAACAGCGCCTCCTTGTAGGCTGGGGCATGGACCTCCAGCAGGTACCGCTCATTGCCGCATTTGAACAGGCACACGCCCCGCTGGGGGAAGCGGATGAGGCTGTACTCAGCCTCCTCCAGCTGGAGCAGATCCATATAGAACCGCTTGTCGATGGAGCCGCAGTTGAAGATGAACTGGTGGGGCGGGATGGCGAACAGGGGCTTGGTCAACTCCCGGATGCCTTCCCGGTCAAAGTCCTCCAGATTCTGCGAGGCCATGATGAGATTGGATTCCTTTTTGCGGACCCGCTTGAGGGTGTTGCGGATGTACTCGATGATGGTGGTGCCCACCGACACATTATCCGAGAGCCACACATACAGCTCATCCAGCGCCGCCGTGGTATTGCCGATGGTCAGCAGGTGGTCGGACATATAGGACAGGATGTTGAACAGCATGGAGCCCCGCACATTCTTGCTGGCCTGCAGCAGTCCCTTGACACCGAAGACGATAAAGCGGGAGGAAGTCACATTGGTGTGTCCGTTGAAAAACTGGGCCTCCGCCCCCTGACACATGGAGTGGAGGCCCAGCAGGATCTCCTGCAGCAGTTCTGCCGTGTACAGCTGATGCCGGCTCTCATCGTACTCTCTGTACTCCTGCTCAATGAGTTCGTAGAGGTCAGATAGGATCGGATAGTCCTGGGGCTTGAGGCCGGCGAAGTTGGTACCATCACTGATGCCCCATTGGGCGTACAGCTTGCCCACCATGATCTCAATGGCGTCGATGTGGCGGTCTGAGAAATCCTTGTAGGCTCGGAAAAAGTCCTTGAGAAAGGAGATGTGCTGGCTCAGCCGGGTGGACTTACGGAATGCCTCCGGCGCGTCCCTGTCCTCCGGGCCGCTGCCATCATCCCAGCACTTGGGCTCCAGTGGGTTGATGCGGTACACGCCGCCCATCAGGTCCATGAAACAGCCGCCCACGGCTTCACACATATCCCGCTGCTCATGCTCCACATCCAGGGAGATCACTGACTTGCCCGCCTCGAGGAAGTTGAGCAGGAGCAGCTTGAGCAGATAGCTCTTGCCCTGGCCGGAGTTACCCAGGATCAGGATATTGGCTGAGGTCTTATCGTCATCCCGCTTGTCGAAGTCCACGAGGATATTGGCCCCGTACTTATCCTTGCCGATATAGAAACCGTGAGGATCTGTTTTGCCACTGTAGTTGAAGGGGTACAGGTTGGCCACTGAGCTGGCCGGCAGGACCCGTTCAAACTGGGCGCCGAAGACGTTGCGGCCGGCCGGCATGACAGAGGCAAAGCCCTCCCGCTGGCGGAGCATGAGCCGGTCCACATTGAGTTTCGACCGGGTGAGTTCAGTCAGCACATCGGTCTGGAGCAGCTTGAGCGCGTCATAATCCGGGGCGGTCAGCTCCAGAAACACCGCGCAGTGGAGCAGAGGCTCCCGGTTGCGGTGCATGGAGGAGACCAGGGTGACCACATCCTGCAGGTTGGCCTCGGCGGTGACCGTCTGCTGGAGATCCTCGGTGCTGGAGCGGGACATCCGGTGCTTGTTGGCGGCGTTGTGGATGATCCGGCGCTCCTCGCTGGGGGTGACCTGCCGGGTGTAGATGCGGATGGTAACCCCGTCCATCTCGCCCAGGTGCCGCAGGATGGCCTGCTCATCGGTAGAGGTGGGGTACTCCCGCAGGGCCCACACACAGCGGCAGGTATTGCCGCACAGGTAGTGGTCCACCTTGAAGTCGATGACCGAGGGAGCGACCATGTCGAGGAAACCCTTGATATACGGCTCCTCTGCCATGGGCCGGGGCATATTCTTTTTTCTGTTTTTGGGCAATGAAAAAACCTCCTGTCCAGGCCGGCAGGAGATCCTTCATCGCACTGTTTCTTCCTGATATGGCCCGGAAGTTCTCCTGACGGCCATACCGATTGAATTGCGGGTCACAGATCAGTCATTCAGAATGATCCAGCGTTCCCCATCGTAATCCTCATACTTTTCTGTGGTGGCGTTCTGCTCGAAGTACACGCCCAGCATACGCTTGAGATCCTCGCCGCTGGCGAGGCTTGCCTTAAACCCCTGATCCTCGAGGCTCTTCTGGACGCGGGAGAGGTGGGTATGCAGTTCCATGCCTGTTTCCTCCCGCAGTCGGACCAGCACGAAAAACTCACGGGCAGTCGCCATCTGGATCTGCAGACGGTCCAGGGATTTGGCGTCCGCCTCCAGCAGCCGGCTGATGACCGGCAGGTCCTCCTCAGCGGCCCGCTGGCGGTAGTGCCGCTTGTTGTCCTCAAAGCTCTCCTTGGAGTTGAGAGCCAGCATCTCGATCTCAGCCTGCCCTTTGAGGACGGTCATGAGGGCATAGATGCGGCTGCTCACGGCCTCCGGGGGCTGGACCGAGAGGTTGGTGGGCTTGATGGCAAAGAAGGCCAGCCGCCCGTGGTTGGTCTTCAGGCCGCTGTCGGTGATCTCATCGATCCCGATGAGCTGCCGGGTGGTCTGCTTGGCTTTTGCCTCTTTTTTTCTGCTCATTCTTCATCACTCCTGTTCTTTGTTGAGCCGCACAATCCCCAGGCATAGGTCTGCTGGCCCAGGAGGAAATACCGGACTGCGCAGCGCAGGAAATCCAAAATACTGGTATCCTCCAGCCGGATGGAGAGAAAGGCATAGGCTGCGGTGATCACCACCGGGGGCAGAAAGCCCAGTTGGGCCATGGCGAATACGGAGATCAAGGCGCCCACGCCGACAATGGCGATGTCCCGCAGCTCCCACAGCCATAAAACCGCTTTTGATTTCAGGTTGTCCGGATAGATATACACTTACGTTCACCTCACATTGTCATGCTCATTCCAAATCCCTGTTCATCCTGTTCAGGATCGGGTTCCTGACTTTGCGCTTCGTCTCGCTCCTGCGTTTCGCTCTGGTTTTGTTCCATCTCCCAGGAGCGGAGTTCCTGAGCTACCACCCCCACAACAAAGGCCCGTTTGGACATACCTTTGTGTGCCTCGAGATACTGCTCAACGCGTTGGAAAAGCGTCTCGGGCATGGTGATTGCCAGCGTCCGTTCTTTCTTGTTGTCCTGTATGGCCGCATCCTGGAGCGGCTCCTCACCCTGTTCCCACTGGCCCAACGCCTGATTCAGAAGGCTCTGGACAAATGCCTTTTGGGTGAGTGGTGAATGGGCATCCAAATACGACTTCAACTGCTGGAACATCTCCTCTGAAATCTGAACGGCCAAAGTACGCTGTTCCTGCCTCGGTGTGGCAGGCTGGTCCAGATAGGCGGTGAGTACCTTGGTGAGATACTCGCCATTGGTCATCTCCGGATCTTTGTTTTCCATCAGCCGCTTATGAAGCGACTCTGGAATCAAACCACAGAGATTTTTCATGGGTTCCATGTTAAAGCTCCTTTCACTTAATTCTGTTGATTCAGTAAACGTCAATGCGATCCCCCGCAGGACAAAGTCCACGCAGGGGATCGCCACAGAGTTGCTCAGCGCCTTGTACCGGGCGGAGTCGGAGGCGCCGGGCAGATAAGCCCAGTAGTCAGGGAAACCCTCCAATCCCATCGAACAGGCTGCCCAGTGTGGGCATTACGCCATACCCATGCTCTGGAGCGTCACTTTGCTCCATCTCAGCGGGCAGAGCCTCCTGCTTTATTTCCTGCTCTCCAATCTGTCGAATGGGGATACCAAGTTTTTGGGCCTCCTCAATCTCACGGGCCATGCCGGAACTGATCCGGTCGCCGCAGCACCACAGTTCATCGCAGACTTCCAGCACCCGGTGTCCCAGCCGCAGTCCAATTTCCCGTTCTGTTGGCTCAGCGTCATCCAACATCTGTGGGTAGAGCAGGTGGACGGCGATGGGCGTATGCCCCTGATGGATGGCATACCGGCACGCCTTTTTCGCAAACGCGGTGTTTGCCTCAATATCTCCTGCATAGGGAGAGGCGATGTAAATCAGTTTTTCTCTGCTCATTTCGCCGCCCCCACTGCCTGTACCACGGTGCGGGTGGTGTTGACCGCTGACTGTGCTGCATAGACGGCGGACATGATGTTGGCGCGTGTCGAGGTGTCCAGCCCAAAGGCGCCGCAGATGCGGGGCACTTCACCGGCCGACAGCATCAGGCCAAGGCCCAGCAGCGCATGATCCTTCAGCACCAGCAGTCCCGCTGTAAGGATGGTGGCCTGCAGGAAGGTGGTCAGACACAGACCGATGATCTGCTTGCACCACTGCACAAAACCGTCCATATAGCCGCGGGGCACCGAGAACATATACAGGGAACCCACAGCAATCTGGATGAGTAAGACTCCTCCGCGCTTGAGGTTGGAGAAAAAGCACTTGATGACGGCGTACCCCATCATGATGATAATAAAAATGACCATGATGGGGCTGGTGATGCTGCCGATCCCGCCGAATACGCCGGAGGAGGCCGCGGCCCCGATATCCACGCCCTGCAGGGAGTTGATGATATCAGTGGAAAGGGCATCAAAGCTCTCGCCATACCCGGTAATTCCAGAGGTCAGGCTGGCCTGCAGCGTGACGGAGAGTTTATAAAGTTCCACCGGCACCAGGGTAAAACACCCCACGGCCATAAAGCCCTTGACGGCGCTGATAGCCGCGTCCTTGATACTGGCCCGTCCGGTCTGGTATTCGATTCCGACCTCGAACACGGCCACCACCAGCCCGACGACATACAGCGTCCAGGCCAGATAAGAAAAAAAGAGAACAATGGACTGTACCCAGCTCATCTCGAAGAGCTCGACGCCCATGTTCCCCATCTCGGCAAAAAAGTTGCCAAAGAAACCAACAAGCTGGCTGTAGACCCAGTCGATAAACTGATCCATCAGCCCGCCAAGGAAAAAGTCCAATATAAACATCTGGTGGTTTCACCCCTTTGCGTAAGGGGGACCGTGCCAGCATTGGACGCATACTCCTGCTCAAAGGCACAGGGGCCGTGACTGGGCACGGCCCCTGCTTGTATTCGCTTCCTATTTTCTTAGCACATTTGCGGGCTGTGTTCCTGCGCCTCCTCCTGACGCTGGAACACCTGCAGATATTCGTCCACCGTACCCGCCAGCAGCCTGTAATCCGCCTGAGTAGGCTGGTAAACATACCAGTCTACCTTCCCATAATCGTCCCAGAGGTGTGGTAAGATACCATCCGAGAAGTTGGGATTGCTCACTTTTTTCTTTCCCAGTAAATCGCCAAAGCGTAGGATATTCACATCCACCGCGCCCTCGGTCCGGTTCAGGATCGTCAGCTTGAGGGCATTGTACTGGCTGGCAATGTTCAGAGAAACAAACTCCAGCCTGGCCCGCAAATCCGGGTCAAGCTGGATATAGGCGGATCTGCCCGCATAAGACACAACGCCGCTGGTTTTGCACTGAGTGAGGATTTTCCTCAACTCCTGTCCAAATGGATTCAATTTTCTTCTTTCCCTCCCTACATGGTTAATTCCGGGACAGTCGGCGCCGGTGGATGAGCTAACTCCAGCGTACTGCCTTCCAAGGCCAGAACGCCATCCAGCCGGTGAATAAGGCCCTCCATGTGTTTCTGCCATCCGTCCCAATCCTTCGGATCAAACCAGCCGCCGGGCAGCTCGCCGGCTTTGATCTGCCGCTCCGCTCTGATCCTGGCGTATTTCAAAGTGTCCGCAAGGTAATCCCGGAGTTCCCGGAGAGAAGCCCTTGATGCTGTAAACGAGGTGATGGACCGGAACTTGTTGTCCTCGGCCGCCCACTCCTCATCATAGTCCAAACTGCCGGGATCACCGTCAAGATACTTTACAACGATCTCAGCCAGTGCCATAGGGCTGGTATGCGCACACCCCAGCTTTACATCACAGGGGGCATTCCATCGGTCTTTCTTTAATCGTTCAAGCATTTCTCCCAGGTCCAGTTGTCCATCTGCCGGTAAATTGTACCGGACACATCCAACCGCATCCAGTCCATTGTCGGACTCCAGTGCGGTGATTCCCCAACAGCCCATAGAAACCGTCTCCCATTTCCGGCTTACGCCTCATCATTCTTGTCCTACATTTCCAGTTTCGGTCCAATCTGCTCCTGCTCATCCAGCCCAAATGCCTCGCGCATTTCCGCATCCGCCAGAATCCCGAACGCTTCCTGACAATCTGCGCAGCTCACGATCCAGGTCTTTCCTTCAAAGTACCGGAGCATTTCCGCCAATATTCTGGTCTTCGGGTCCGAGGCAGAGAGAAGCTGCTCCACCTCCTCCCGCGAAAGATATTTGCGCTCTCCGCTCCAGGAGCCAATCACGCCGACAGTGTACTCAGGGATTTCCTCCGGCAGTATTTTACAATCCAGAACCGGATCTGGATCAAAGGTGAAAAACACATCAAAGGGAGTATCTTCTACCACGCTTACCCCGATGCCGTATGGACCTGCGCCTGCTCTGCACATCCCGGCAGACCGCTGGTACAACTCGTTAACCAATGAGAGCATTTTATTTCCGGATGGATTTGAAATTGGATATTCCATTGGTCCTTTCCTCCTGTGTTCTCAGAATAATTCTTTACATTCCCAGGATGCTCCAGACATAGGTGGGAGCCGTCAGGGTGAAAATGAGGCAGGCAAACAGAATGGCCGGCGCGGTCCACTCAAATTGGCCGTGCTTTCTGTAGTCAAAATACGCCATCCCCAATTTTGCAAAGAAAAATACGGCCAAAATAAGATCGATCACCGGAAAAATGACATTATTCACTACGGTTTTGATCTGCTCAGATGCCGTTGTCCATGTCCCCTCAATGGCCTCGGCCACATTTCCCGTTTCAGCAGCAAAGGCAGTCGTGCCGAGTAGGGCTGCCAGCAGGAAGACCATTACAAACCCGCAGAGAACCTTTCTGTACTTTGTCATAAAATAATCCACCTTTCTTTTGAAAAGGAAAAGCCGCGGGAGTTATTCTCCCGCGGCACAGGTGGACCAGCACAACCAAGCCGCAAGGTATTTCCCACGGCCTGTCTCTTTTCTGCTTTTACTCTGATAATCGCTTACAAGGTAAGGATCTGTCCGTCAGATGCGGATAGTTCTTGGAACTTTTCTTTTAATAATGCTTCAAGCACCTCCTTTGCGAGTTTACAAAACACCGAATACATTGGAAGCCCATTTTCGGCTGTGTATTCGTATGGCTCCGGCAGCCGACCGTGCTTTTGAAAGAAACCATTTTCCGCCTCTATAAGCCGCTCAACAGACCACTCCCGTACTTCGTTCCGATATACCAGGATGGTTTGAATATGGCGCTCATCTCTTGCGGAGAGAAGCGTGGGGTAGCGAAGTTCAGCATACTCCTGGGCGGTCATCCCCATGTAGCGCTCAAAGGTCCTGCGTGTTGGCAGCCCAAATTGGGGATTCATTTCCCGCGCCACCGGCAGCCTGCTGTTCTTTTCCACGAATCCCGCAAAGGCTTCTTCGATTTTCCCCTTGGTCCATACTGCCGGGGGCCCTTTTTTACCCACTGTCAAGAGCCTCCTTACATCGAGAAAGAAATATCAAAAAACCGCGTCTGAGCAACCTCGACCAGCGGGGCCACTTCAATAACCTCGGGATTCTGTTGGAACTTCAGATCTCCCCGGAAGCCCAGCTTCAGGTTGCTGAATACCTCGGCGGCCTTCAGCAGTTCGGGCGGCGATCCCGGAGGCGTCTCCTGCATCCAGGGCACCCACTCGCCAGTCTGATACCGGGGGGTCAGCCGGAGGATCACATAGTCCTCCGGCACAAACTTGGGGTAGTGGCCGATGCTGCCGCCCACCTTGTAATAGGGCTTCCCCTCGATCATGACGGTGGCCCGCATGAGCGTCAGGGTATCCTCCAGAGAGGCACAGAACCAGCACTCCCAATCGCCCATGCGCCGGATTCGACCGTCCCGCAGGATGCTGTCCAGATTCTTTCGGTGCGTGTAGTGGTAGACCTCGCTGGGCCGCTCATCCAATCGGATATATCCCATAGCGTCTACCTCCTACGGGTCAAGCGGGGCGATGTGCCAATCGTCCCACAGATTGCCTCGGATGCTCAGCGAATCGGTGAGGTTGACCGACAGCATCCCCGCCGGCGTCCAGCAGTCGATGACCCAGGTGTTGACCGTATAGGAGCCGTCCGGGTACCAGATCGGCGTGAAATGGGTGCGCCGGTTATAGGTGCTGTACTCGTTCTTCTGGAACTCCAGCCGGGAGGACGAGGAGCTGATGGAGATGCGGTCCAACAGCCGCCAGAACGACTCATAATTAAATTCGGGGAAATAACTGACCGCGTTCTGGAGTGGTGTGGCAGCAGACCGCTGGGAGCTGCTGACCCTGGCGGTGACCACCTGGTTGACCCCATAGCCGGATTTCATTGTGGTTCCGCTGGCAGTGGGATTCTTCTCATCCGGCGTGATCTCCATATCGGCGGAGAGAGTGGCATTGTAGCGTTCCAGGTCAAATTCCCACCACCCGTGGTCGCACCAGTATCCGTCCTCATCATCGCCGTGCCACACCCAGTATTCCTGCCACCAGGGGTCCCAGATGGTCCACTGGGCGGAGGTCTTCTCCGGCCGGTCTGGGACCGGGGAGGGCGTGAAGGAATCATTCCGGTCATCCGCCACTGGATTGGGAGGTGGGTTCTCATCCAGATCCACAATCTTGCAGTGGATGGTGGCCTGGGCCGAGCCGGGGCCGGACACGTCCACGTCAATGGTCATGTCCTGTGGCTCATCCGGTGTGGTCCAGCGCACCCAGGCCAGCTGGGAATCCCCGTCCGGGTAGTAGACATTGCTGACCGTATAGGTAGTCCCATCAATATGGAACCGCACGGTGACCGGATCGTCCGGATCACTCTGGCCGCCGCTGACCTCCACTGCCGTGATGACCTCTGTGTTGGTCCGGTACTCGTAGTCGTAGGTGCTGATCACCGGCTCCTCCGGCTGCTCCTCAAAGCGGACGATGCCAAGGCCGAGGGAGGATTTGATGTCTGAGTTGGACACATTCTTATTGGTGGGACCGGACCATGCAGGATAGCCTAAATCCGGTGTTTCGAGGAACATGGACAGTGGGAGGTTTTTGGCTGTCAGCGATCCCATCCAATAGCGGAGCTGGCCTCCAACCACTTCGTCATAGAGAGCTGCCTCCGTTGCTGTTGTGGCAATCATGACGCCCTCGAACTTGTAATAGGCGATTGGCTCCAGCAGAATTTTGTATTCGCCGCCGATGAGCGTGTCATAGTCCATTCCGGTGTGATTGGCAACCAGTTGCACCAAGAACTCGGAGCAAAAGTATTTTTTGATAGCTTCAATGTTATTTTTTCCGTTTGTGCTTATGACACGAGGAATCGTTTGTGGTGGAACAATGCAGGTATACCCACCCTGCACAGGTGAGAGCGATGCACCCCCATTATATTGGAGCTTACTCACCTTTCCGAAATGATAAATAGAAGATGCAGGTGCTTTATTTGTCAGGTCGATTGGAGTTGTGACCACGGCATGATCATTGGCCCGCACCACAGTGACCCGAACACCCTCGTTTCCAGGATTCCAAGAACCATGGCTGGTTGCGTCTCCCATGCCTCCGCCACCACCATCAATGTTGCCTGATCCGCCAGTCCCATCCACAGCGTATGCATGGACACTGATACAAGAAAACAACAGCACAATGGTCAGCAATATACTAACGATCCGTTTCACTCGATCTCCTTTCCCGCAAAATAAAAAGCACAGCCGAAGCTGTGCTTTCATCAGATGCGATACTATTTTACCCCATTATGCCAACCTGCGTGTTGATATCGCCATCGCTATGACCTTCAATGACCTGATTTTCTCCTGCGTTGGGGACATGATCGAAACCAGGCAGGCCACCGCTGGTGTTGGTGGAGGGCTGCTCAGGGGGCGGCGTTACATTATTGTGGTCCTGCGGCTCAGGGGTGCCCTCTACCGGAGTCCCATCCGGCGTCTTGGTGGGGTCCTTCAGTTCCTCCTCTGTATATTCCGGCTTGGCCGGATCGCCCTGGATGGTCTGTTCTGTGCCGGTATAGTCAGCGCCGTTTCCCTCGCCAGCGTTGGCATTGGCATCCGGTGTTTCCGGGTTGACAGTCACATCGTCTTCCGGCTCCTGGACATCCCCGGATTCCGAGGGAGGCGGAGTGCTGCCGTCCGGGTCCACCACCACATCGCCCTGCTGGGAGCTGCTGGGCGGGAGCGGGGCGTCGGTGACCTTATCTTTGCTGAAGCTGCTCACGATCACAACAACCAGCACCGCGCAGATGGCGAGGCAACCGGCCACCGTCAGCCATTTCTTCGTATTGTTCTTCATTGTCTGGATTCCTCCTTTTTCTGTTGGCCGCGCTTCTGGCGGAAGCGGTCCGCGCATGATTCCAGGCGGCTGAGGAGAGTTCGGCTTTAAGCTCCATTGCCTACATCTTCCTATACATCCTGGACTTTGTCAAGCTGTACCCTATCACAAGAGTGGAAAGAAGTCTATTGGGGCAACAGAAAACTTTTTGAAAACTGTGTTAAAACCGGGGGGTGTAGCCCGCGCTGACCTTGACTGTCATCCGCATGGGCGGCAGCAGTTTCCCGCCAAAGGATACCGGGACCTCCAGCTCGATCTCACAGTCCGCCACAAAACGGTCACCGGCGCTGTCGCCGGAAGCAAATGGCGCGTTGCGGATCTCCACATCAAGGCCCCAGACACGAAACTCTGTGGCGCCGTCCTCCGTGTACTGGGTGTGGTAGCCGCCCCGGTAGGTCAGTCCGAGGATATCGTCCAAGCGTCCATAGATATCGCCATAGTCCAGCGATTCCTCGAAGTCTCCCGCCAACGGCTGATAGGCGCCGGAGTAGCCCTCCCGGACGCCATGGTACACATCGTCATAGTTGTCGTTGACGGTGGAGATCACAGCCTCCTGCACCGCGTCCCGGACCCCCTGGGCCACGATGAGCAGGCGGAAATACTCGCTGATGCAGCACATCAGCATCACCAGCACCAAAACGATGGCAACAATCAGGGGGAAGGCCACGCCGCGTTGGTCTTTCAAAATCTGCCGGAGCCTGTTCATTTCCAGTACACCTCCGACTTTCCTGTGGCATCCGCCCGCAGGGTGATGGGAAAGCTGCCAAAACCGGCAAACAGGCCAAGGTCGATCTCATAGGTGAGCGTGACCGAGACCTCCTCATTGAGCTGGATGCGGCCGGTATCACTCCACTGGACAGTGGGGTCCAGTCCGGTCTGTTCCCGCAGGGCCTGTTCTCTGCGGTCTGTTTCCGAACCGACCCGGCCGGCAATCTCCGCCTCACGCACCAGTTCAGTGGCAAAGGTGTCGAGCTGCTGTTTGGCGATAAAGGCCGGGAGGACCTGTACCGCCAGCGCGATCACCAGCATGGCGCAGAGGACCAGGACGCACACATCCATGTATCCCTCGCCGCGGCGGGATCTCAGAATCCGTTTCAGCACATGGTCACCTCCTCTTAAAACATCCCGCCCAGGGAGTGGATGATTTCATAGATGATGATGGCCAGATAGGTTCCCAGGAAGCACATGAGCAGCGTGAGGGAAAAGGCCCGGATTTTGGGCGGGATCTTCATGGCCTTCGCCTTGAGCCGCTGGAGCTCCAGCTGTTTCATATCATGGGAAAGCATCTGAAAGTAGTTGATCCCGTTATCGCCCCGCAGCACACCGATGAGCCCCCTGACAATGTCCGAGAGGAGGGGGGAATTAAACCGGGCCTCGAAGCGGGTCAGCGCCGCCTCGTAGGAGCCGGACCGCATATCCGCGGTGAGGACGTCCAGCTCAGCGGAAAAGGTTTCGCCGGCGTGCTGCTTGTAGTGCTCGATCATGCTCAGCACATCCCGGCTGACAGCCAGCTCCTGTGTGATGGTGGCCACAAACCGGGGCAGCTCCGCCTCGATCTCGTCCCGCTTGACAGAGAGCTTTTCCTCCGCCCGGCGAATCTCCTTGAAATAGACCGCCACCGCCAGAAGAACGACTACCAGCGCCAGCAGCGGGAAGACCAGCAGGCATGGGATCACCGCCAAGAGCACCGAGCCAGTCTTGACCATGGCAAAGGCGGTGTATTCCTCCGGGGTCATGTTCAGCCCAGCGGCGGCCAGCGTATTTTTCAGGCGTCCGCGCTTGTACTCATCCATGTGGATGCGTGGAGCCAGTCTGACCGCCCAGCCCATGAGCAGGGCTTCCACACTTCTGGCCTGCTTCTTACCTTGACGCCTAACCGAGAGCATGGCCCTCTGTGTGGCCAGGCGGGGGAGCTTAAGCAGATCGGCCATAATGAAGAACAGGCCCATTGCGAGGAGAATACCAAAGAGGAAAATCAAAAATACCACCGACATCACCTCCGATACTCAATGGGCTGTGTCAGCTTGATGACCGCCGCAGTGCTGATGAATATTACGGCGGCGATGACCGCTAACAGCGCCTGCCCCAGCGGGGTGTGCATCAGGACACCGTACCAGTCCTGGTTGAGCCAATACAGCAGCGGGATATTGCCGATGACCAGCACCTGCATGGTGATGAACTCCTTGCGGGGCTCAAACACCAGATTCTCCAGCTCGCCATTGACAATGCGCATGTCGGAGAGCTTGGCCACAATTGGGGTCAGGATGGTCTTGAGGCCCCGGTCATGGCGGCAGGTCAGCAGAGCGGCCACCCACTCCCGGAACACGGCGTTGTCGATCTTCGTCCCCATGTCCTGGAGGGCGGCGTCCACATCGGGGTCCACCAGCTTGATACGGGTGAGGAACTCCGCGAACACACTCCGGACGGGCGGGTTGAGATAGTCGAGGTTTTCTTCCACCGCCGTCTGGATGTCCTCATTGCGCAGATAGGCCGTGGTGATGATGGAGAGGGCGGTTTCCAGCTCGGCGGCAATGTTCTTTTTGTAGTGGTTTGCGGTCAGGCGGATAAACCAGAACGGCACGAGCATCATGCCCACCGCCAGCACCGGCACCAGGAAGAGGTTGCCCAGCGTCAGGGCGAAGGCGGCGCCCACCAGAAAGAGGAGCAGGGACAGGGCGCACACCATGGGGAACTTGGCGGACCGGCCGGTCATCCGCAGGATATTCTGGGTATCCTCGATCTCCCGGCGCAGGAAGGATTTCTTTTTGCGCCGGGTGCTCTCATTGACCTCTGCCCGGATGCTCCTGGGCTTGCTGGTGATCCTGCGGAACACCCCTTCGGTGAACTCCATGGGCGAGACGCGCAGGAGAATGAAAAAGCCCGTGATCAGCCCGGCACAGGCAATCAACTGGATCATGTTCACGCGGATTCGCCTCCTTCCTGACTGGTCTTAGGCTTTGCAGGTGGCTTGGACGCTGTGGTCCTGGCCTTTGGAGCGGACTTTGTCTGTCCTGCCTTTGCCGGACTGGAGCCTGACTTGTTTTTAGAGGGAGCGGGCTTTTTGCCCACGAGCTGGGTCAGCACCTCCTGCGGCATACCGTTGTCGATGAACCGCTTCCGCAGGCTCTCCGAGATGGGGTTGACCGCTTCATGGCGGCCCTTGACGCGGTATTTGCCGTCCACCAATTGGTTCTGCTCAATCTTGAAGTGGTAGAGGGTGTTGTACCGGCGTTCCCCATTGGGCAGGATCTCGCACTCCATGATCTCCATGATTTTGCGGGATTTGTCCTCCAGCTGCTTGGCGAATACCACGATGGGAAATGCCTCGGTGACCAGATCCATGAGGGTGTCGTCGGCCATCTCATGCTTGCGCTTGCAGAGGGTGACCATGCGCCGCCAGGTGGCCTGGGAGGAGTTGGAGTGGATGGTCGTCAGCACGCCGTGGCCGGTGCGGGCGGCCTCCTGCGCCGCGTATGCCTCGGCAGAGCGCATCTCGCCCACGCAGATGATGTCGGGGTGATACCGCAGGGCCATGTCCAGCAGCATATCCTGGTCGATGTTCTGCTTGGCGTTCTCACTCTCGCGGGTGAGGGTGTGGATGACGCTGTTGCACACCCTTCCGTCCTTCTCCCGTACCAGATCCAGCTCACGGGAGCCGTTCTCAATGGTGAAGATGCGCTTATTGTCCGGGATGGTGGTCAGGAGCCACCCAGCCACCGTGGTCTTGCCGGAGCCAGTGGCCCCGGCCACGCAGACGGAAACACCGTACCGCAGGCAGGCGGCCAGAAAATCCAGCATGGGGCCGGTGGCCGTGCCGCCCTTCACAAAGTCCTCCTTCTGCATATTCTGCGGGTTGACAACGCGGATGGAGGCGGTGACGCCCACATCCTCGTCTACCAGCGGGGTTTTGAGGACAGCGATGCGGATATTTTTGGAGAGATGGCCCAGAACGGCGGGGCTGGCGTTGTCCAGCACCATGCCGCTGACATGGAGCATGCGGCGGATCACATTGACGGCGTGTTCGGGACTGTCGAAGTGTTCCTCCAGCTTGACCGTTTCGCCGGTGGCGTACAGTACCTCGATGTCCCGCCAAGAGTTGATGTTGATCTCCTCGATGCCGGTCCCGAAGATGTACTTGGTGAGCAGGCCAAACTCAGCCATCTCCGTGTAGAGGGCATCCACCAGCTGGTCGGCGGAGTAGCCCTTGACCGCGATGCGCCGGTCCTGCACATATTTGGTGATGTACCGCTTGATCTGGGCCTTGGCGTCCTCATCGCCGCCCTCAGTGATAAGGGCGGAATACTTGCCGGAGATATACTCCTGCACATCCTGCAGGACGGTGTTGAAGTCCTGCCCCTCATTCTCCGGGGTGAAGAAGAGGGAGCGTGCCCGGTGCCCGCCTGCCGGCTCCGTGTTCAGGGAACGCCTGGGGAGTTCTTCCGCCATATCCACATGGTCTGCGGGATCAGATTCACCCCCTGTCTCATCATCAGCTGTGACATGATGCAAGGGCTCATCCGCGGGCCGGAATCCCCCTGTGTCAGCCCCATGCCGGCTCTGCTCCGTACCGCTGCTTACCGGCCAGTCCGGACCGAAATAGAGGGGGAGCTCCTTTTTCTGTCCGTCCGGGCCTGTGGCGGTATGCGTTACGGCAGAGTCCTCCACGGATGCTTTGGGGGCAAACATGGACTGATTTCGTTTCTCACCTAACACCCAAACACCTCCCTGGCAATCTTCTCGATCTCCTTGCGGAACATCCGGCTGTCCTTCATGGAGAGGTCCGCCAGCAGATTGCCGGCCAGATAGCACCCCTCCAGCTCCGCCGAATGGGGCAGCGTGAAGGCCACCGCCCCCAGCGCCTGACCCATGTGCTCTCCAGCCTGCTGGGGCTTTACATTGCTGGCGGTTTTGTACTGCTTGTCCGCGTCCCATTTGGCATCCCGCAGGAGGGGAAGCTGGCTGGACAGGTAGCTGATGCTCTTGAGATCGGCGTTGGCCAGCCGCAGAACGGAATCCGCCTCCATGAGTGCCACGGCGGAGAGGATGTCGTTGGCGATGTAGCTGCCGCAGTCGATGACCACATAGGGGGCGATCTCCCGCAGGCAGTCGATGAGTTCCCGCGCCTGCACCTCGTTGTAGGGCGGGTAGGTGTACTCATTCTCGCCCTTGAGCATCCCCAGCATGGTGAGGTAGCCGAGACGCTTATGGGTGACCAGATTGTTCTTGACCAGAACCTCCGACACATGGGCGGCGGCCAATACGCTCCCGAGGGAGCGCTCGCACTCCAGCTCCGACGCCGGGCAGATGCAGGGCAGCATGGGGGCGGTCATATCGCAGAGCAGGAGGACCACATTCCGGCGCCTATCCGCCAGATACTTGGCCAGCCGCACGGCCACGGTGGTCTTGCCGCTGCCGGGGCTGCCCCACACCGCCAGCACCCCGCCGCCCTGCTCCTCCTGCTCACAGGCGTCCTCCTGGCCTGTCCCGCGGGAAAAAATACCGGCTTTTTTGAAGTTCAGCATCAGGCCACCTCCCCGGATTCCGTGGTCGCCTCCGTTTCCGCGGTTTCGCTGGGAGCAGCGGGAGGCTCGGCTTCCGCGGGATTCTCCTCCGGCTCCTCCTCGGGACCGGGTTCCGGGGGATACAGCTCCAGAATGATCTCATCCTGAGCGGCCAGGAACTTTTCGGCGTTCTTGCGGTCGCCCCGGTAGACCAGCGCCAGATGGATGGTACCTTCCGCCTCCAGTTCAGCCAGTACCTTGGCCTGTTCAGGGGATACCAGCAGGGTGACGGTATCGGGCAGTTCCTTATCCTCCTCCTCATCCGCGGGCGCTCCGGTGTTGGCGTCGTAGCCGGAGGAGGCGGTGACGCTGATGATCTCCACATACTGCAGCTCAGCGGGGACAACGGTCTGGCCCTGCTGCTTGTAGTCCGGGGCAATCACCGACACAATGTCGCCGCTCTGCAGCTTGCCGGAGAGCCCCTCCGCAAAACTTTTGATGGACACGGAGATGGCCTGCTGGCTCCCGTCCAAGCTGTACAGGTAGGCATTCTCAGCGGCCGGGGCGTCCGAAAGCTTGGAGGGGATAATATAGTCGCCCACAGCCAGATCCGCGGTGGCATATTTGCCAACCGCGCTCTCTTTCTGCCGCAGGACATCCTCCGGCAGATTGTAGCCGCCCACCTCCACGGTCTGGACCATGCTCTCCGTGATCTCATCTCCGGCCCGGATGGGCTGGACCACCCGCACGATCTCGGCCTTCTGGCTGAGGCTCTGGTTGAACAGCGGGGTCAGGCCAAAGCAGATGAGCAGGGAGAGCATAATGCAGATCACACCCACCACGGTGCGGTTTTTCAAAAAACTCATACTCGCGTTTCCTCCTTCAGTTCATGTTGGGTCGGAAGGTCCGGGCGTTACGCCCGGACCGATTTGGCTCCGCGGCCCCGCTTCAGCCGGGGCAGGAGAATGGCGGCCGCCGTCAGGGGCAGGGTCACGCCGGCAATGGTGAGTACAGTCTTTTTCGTCACATGGAACTTCTTCATAATGGTCAACCTCCAAAACAGTATAGTGCGGCAAAGCCGATGGACAAAAAGGGGCCGAACGGAAGAGGCGTCCGGCCTGTGAGGGCGGGGGGACGGCGGCGTATCTTGTGAAAGAGTCCGGCGATGCAGAAATACAGCACCGCCAGCAGAAGGCCCAGCGCCAGCCCCCAGAATCCCCGCCAAAAGCCCAGTACAAAGCCGGCCGCGGCAGTGAGCTTGATGTCACCGCCGCCCATGCATTCCGGCTGGATCAGGGCGGCAATCAGCAGGGGCAGGGCCGCCAGCACCCCAAAAAGCTGGGCGGGGCTGAAGGAGATCAGCCCCGCTGCGGCGGTCAGGAGACAAAGGGAATTGGGGATCACGCGCTTGCGGCAGTCCACCGCCGAGGCGGCGGCCAGCGCCGTGAGGAACAGAAGCGCCCGCACCGTGCATCAGCCGTTGTAGTCGAACATCTCCTCCACGCGCTCGGTCACGGTGGGCAGGACGGTGTCCCCGAACAGGGTGTATAGGCCGGCCAGGAGCAGGGCGCCCAGCACCACGGCGATCAGAATTTTGATGGCGGTGTCGATGTAGCCCTCGCCGCGGGTGCTGCAGAGGGGGGCGGACAGGCGGGTACGGGCGCGGGTCATGGCGCAGTGGGCCTTGCAGGTCATGGTCTTCACGGTGTTGGACATCTTGTTGAACATCTTCTTCATAGAGCGGTTCCTCCTTCAAAATGTTAGATTGTTGATTGTTGTGTGGTCTGTGGGTCACATGCCCATCTTCTGGGCCTGCTGTGCCGTGGGGTCCGGCGCCGACTGCCGCGGCTGGCTCATAGCCTGGGTCAACGCCTGCTGATAGGCGTTGAGTACCGCGTCGTCAAACTCCATCCGGGCATCCTTCGTGCAGGGGAAGCAGATATCCTTGTACTCGCCGTTCCCGGCCTTGTAACTGGGCATGGATACAAAGAGGCCCTTGCTGCTCTCCATGACCTTGACGCCCCGGACGGCAAAACAGCCGTTGATGTTCACGGATGCCGTGGCTTTGCAGGTGCCCTCCGGCCGGAGGGTGTGGATCTTGACGTCATAGTGGGTGGGATAGACGGCATGGGGATCGCCGGTGCTGTGGGCAGCCGGTTCAACTGCCTTCTGTTCTTTTGCCATGGTGTACTCCTCCTTTCTCTGAATATAAAAAATGAGCGGCCCCGCCGCTCTGGGGTCACAGGGTCATGCTCATACCCGGCTCCTGCTCCGGGGCTTCCAACTGGACCGGAACGATGGATGTGCGGTCCACATAGTAGAACTCGCTGCCGGAATCATCGTAGAGCTCGATGAGATCTGAGATGGCCAGCGGCTGGCCATCGCTGCCCAGGGGCTTGCGGCAGAACGCCTCCCAGATCCCGTCCAGGCTGTTGGTACCTACTGCGCCGTCATACACCACCTGGTAGCGGGCCAGGTCCGGTCCGCCGTATTCCGCTTGCATACGGTCCAGCCCAATGAAGCGCATGGCGATGGGGGCCAAGGGGCCGAGCTGCCAGATGCGGCAGGATTTCAGGGCTGGTCCGCCGTCTGCCGCCTGGTATCCGCCAGTGGACAGGCGGTCATAGACTCCGTCCGTCCACTGGACGGCCAGCCCTTTCTTTGCCAGCCAGTCCGCCAGCTCCTCGCGGCGGAACATGGAGTCCGCCACCACTCCCTGTTCTGTCCTGTAGCCCACTGGATTTCCATAGTAGAGCAGGCATCGGTTTTTCATCTCTATACTTCGCATGGCGGCATATCTCCTTTCCGCGTTTAGGTCATGTTCATCCCTCCCATACCCGCGTTCTGCTCTTGAAGCGCATCCAGCTTTTCTTTTGCCCAGCCGGGGAGGAATTTCTCTTTCAGAACGCCGGTGAAGTCTGTGCGGTTCCAGCGAGTCATTTCTCCATCCCCAAGACAGGTGCAGCGGATGGAGCGGCCAATGGCACGCGGCCTGCATCCAAAGCCGTCATGTGCCAGCCAGAGCTGGTTCTGGGGCGTCCAGCAGGACTCCTTGAGGGTGTCTGGACTGAGCACCAGCACCCGGCCCTCATAGTCCAGAGCCTCATAAGAGTTGGGTTCGCAATGCTCCGGCCCGAACAGCTCCAGCTTGCCGTATGCCTCCCGCACCTGACTGATGAACGTGTCCAGATACAACAGGGCGGTATCTACTTCAAAATAGCGGTTGTGGCCGCGGTCAGGGGGAACGCAGGCTTTTGACTGCCAGTCCCGGTTTTCCACGCTGAGCTGTTCCCTGTCAAAGCCCAGCCCTTCCATGGTGTTGGCCAGCACGAAATTGGTCCGCTTGAAGCCCCACCGCTCCAGCACCTTTTGGGACGCCTCCGGCTTCAACGCGCCGCGGCTGTCGCAGCAGACGCGGATGGCGGCTTCGATGTCCCGGGCGCAGGACACATTGGCGTGGAAGCTTGCGTCCCAAAGCGCCGCTTCTCCAAGCCTGTGGGCCTCTGCCCATGAGTGGGGATAGAGATACACATTATTCTCCATAGAGGATCTTCTCCGTCATCAGATGCTCCTCCAGATCCCCCAGGCAGATCCCGGCTTCAGCCAGCATTTCCAGCAGATATGGAGGCACATCCCGCAGGTCGTGGTCGTACCCGGCCACGCCGATGGTGACAGTCTGTTCCTCATCGTCCGCATAGGCGCGGAGCTTGGCGCCCACGGGAATACCAGCTTCCTCCAAGACATCACTCGGCAGATGAATGTCATCATCCGGATCGTCATAGGGGCATCCGTCCGCGCATTCATTGCAGTCGTCGCAGGCTTCCGCCAGGCGCACCGTCAGCTCCACAGACAACTGGTGCAGGGCGTCCATTGCCTGGATCAGCTCCATGGCGGTCATCTGCTGTTTCAGAACGACCACCGCGCTGTCCAGAGCGTGGATCTCGGCCATTTCATCGTGTTCAAAGCCGCTGATCTTGAATACCCCGCTGGGGATTGATAAAGTACCGTTGCTCATTTCTTTGTTGAACTTCATCTTCTTCTCCTTATTACATTGAAATTGTAGAATTGGCTGGCTTGGGTGATTCTGTCTTTTCCTGTTCCTGCTGGGCAGTCAGCCCGTCCCGGAAGGCCGTCAGGTCTTCCAGCGTTGGGGTATAGCTCCTTGCTTCAAGGGCAGCCAGCAGCGCGTAGAGCTGGCCCACCTCGATCAGCAGGGTCCGGAGACCGTCCGCGTCCATATCGGTCCCCATCCGGCGAAGCTGCACGGCGAAGGTAACGCGATAGCGGGGCTGGCCGGGGATACTGTTGATCCGCATATCCATTCCGAGGTTGGAGTCCTCCTGCGGACGGATATAGACCAGCCCCGCCACGCTGGGGCGGACCAGCAGGCGGCCCTGGCTCATCTCCTCGATCAGCTGAGCCGCCTGCTGGAGCTTCTCCAGCTCGGTGAGCTGTTCATCCAATTGTTTCACCTCCATTCCAGTCAAACAGCGTCATTTGAGAGGGGACCATCCGGCTCCGCTCCCGCAGGTCATAGTTTGCGATGAGCAGTTCCGGGAACTGCGCCCCGTTGTCGTACCGCTGCTTGATGTTGTTGATGCGGGTGGTTTCCATGAGGCAGATGCCCGGCTGGTCGTACAGTCCGCGGACGAAGGCGTCATCGTTGTAGGAGAGCAGGAACTTGCCCTCGATCCGTATCAGGGCATCCCGCAGGCGGATGTGGTCCGCCTCGGTGAAGCCGTCCTCGCCAATGTTCTGGTAATACCCCTCGGTGGCATGGTAGGGCGGGTCGAGATAGAAGAAGCTCACCGGGCGGTCATACTGGCGGAGCAGCTTTTCAAAATCCTTGTGCTCAATGACCACCTTGGCCAGCCTGCGATGGGCCTGCTCGATGAGCGGGAAGTTGCTCCACATATCGTGGGGCTGGCTGCCGAAGCTGGTCAGGCCGGAGGCGTAGCTGTATCGGATGAGCTGATAAAACCACGCCGCCTTCTGCACATCGCTGGCGGGGCTGTCACGGGCCAGCGCGTCACGCACAAGGTCAAAATCCTCCCGTGCGTTGAGCACATACCGCAGGGCCGCTATCAGCTCCTCCGGTTTCTCCCGGACGCAGCGGTACAGGTTGACCAATAAGCCGTTGAAATCGTTATAAACTTCGAAGTCATTTCCGGGCGGCTTGTGAAAGAGGACCCAGCCTCCGCCGCCGAATACCTCGATGTACCGCTCATAATAGACCGGGAACAGAGTAACGATGAGTTCCCGCAGCGCCTTCTTGCCGCCGATCCAGGACATAAAACTGTTCAGGGCGCGTCACCCCCGTCCAGCGGCAGGCGGGTCTGCGCGGTATCAAACTGTTCCAGGGAACGGTTCAGGCCGCTGATGGCGGCCGCGATACCGCTGATCCGTCGTGTCAGGTGGGCAATGGTCGAGCGAACTTCCTGGTCTGTGGCGGCAAAATAGTACCCATCGCCGCTGCTGGCGATTGGGACGCCTTCCCGCCGCAGGGCATTGACCATGTGGCGCACCTGAATCCCTTTGATGCCGAAGGTCAGTTCCAACTCCCGGCTGGTGGCGGCATTTGAAGCGCCCAGGTGGTATCGCTCCAGATATTCCGCCAGCCGTTCTTTCTGCATAAATGCCTCCTTTCCGGACCTGGTTTTCCGAAAAAGGGCATAAAAAAGAAGGGGGCCGTTTTCCCCTTTCGGAAAACGGCCCCTGTATCTTGATTGGATATGCTTGTTTAGCTTATAGAATCACCCCCAGTTCTCTCAGCATCCGGACACAGTCTTTGGCGCCCTGGCAATAAAGGTGGATATTGTGCCTTTGCTCCATGCGGGAGAGGAAACAGATGTACTCCTGCATTTTCTTTTTTCCCGCAGGCCCCAAAAGTGGATCTTGTTCGATCTCATCCCGGATGTGGGAGAGTTCTGCCTCCTCTTGGCTGAATTCAGGATGGTTTCGCTCCATCTCCTCAAAGATCAGCTCGATGCGCCGGTCAAGCATCTCCCTCCGCAGAGCTTCCTGCTCATTCACTGGTTTCGCCCCCTTTTGGCAAACACTATCACACTCTGCGGAGAATAGCTATACCAATACCCAACAAAATCGAGGCGGCTACATTGACAGAAGAAGGCTGCGGTGCTCAGGCTGGCTGTATTCGTACTGGCGCTCGCCGCCATTCCACGCCGCATAGCCGTGATCCGTGGCGGAGAGACCGTACTGTCTCATTTGGGCCTCCGCATAGGCGGCCCCGTCAAAGGCGTCTGTGAGCAGACCGCTGGGTGGAATCAGACCGTTTCGGATCGCCAGTTCCCGTCCGTATGCGGCCATATCCATGCCCCGTGGAAAGAACGCGTAGTGTTGGAGATTCTGCGAGAGATCCAGGGCCAGATCCAGCCGGTGGCAGTCCTCCAGTTCCAGCACCGTCAGCCACTTGTCCAGCCAGTGGGGTTGCCCCTGGCCCTGCTCCGCCCAGACATAGCCGAAGTCGATGGCGTGGCGGACCAGTTCGCCGGCGGAGTCGTACTGGGAGAGGATATCCGTCAGCTGGGGCAGACAGCAGTCCACCTCCAGCGCGATGCACTCACTGAGGCTCTCCGCCTGCAGCGCGTCCAGCCCCAGCAAGAGTTCATCCGGATGGTTTGAGTCGATGTACTCGCCGGAATCCGGGAAGCCCACCCAGACCCCCTCCATATTGCTCCGACTGGCCAGCCTGATTCGGATGGCATAATCGCCGGTGAATGGCTGGAGGATGGGGTCTTCCTCCGCAAAAGGATCTGCCAGCTTGATGCTTCGCACATAGTGGCCGTTGCAAAAGACCCCGTTCTGCGACTGGTGGTAGGCGGCCCCCAAATGCTCCACATTCAGGAATGGCCGGGCGGCCTCCGAGGGAGGCTCCACATTCTCCATGACAAATTTCCCAAGCGCGGCCTCATCTCTCGAGCCATAGAAGAGGTCATAGCAGTCCAGCTGGGACGCGATCCGCGTCACATGGCCAATCTCCTGGGGCTTCTCCAGCTCCATGGCCCCTTGAAACAGAATTTTTTCTTTCTCTGTCATATTGGCAAAGCGCCGTTCCAGCCAGTCATGCTCCGATTTGGTGAGATAGAAGCCGTCCAGCTTGTCAAAGAGGGCAGCGGTTTGATCTGCCATCGATTACATCATCTCCAATCCTTGTTCTGCCGCCTGTTCTGGATGCAATATGGGAAGGGGCTGACCATCCTTTCTGCGGATCAGGCCATATTCCGTAATGGCTCCCAGCCGGTCATCCAGCAGTTGCTGACCAATCCGGACCGCCTGCGGGGTTTGGAACAGTTCCTCCGGCAAGTCCGGATACTTCTCCCGGAGGGTCATCTCTGCGTAGCCCCAGGTCTGCGCCACCTCGGGGTGAAGTTCGTACTGGCCGGCTTCCTCCATCAACTGGACGGCGCTGGTCAAGTCGGGCTGGCCCACAGCAGTCAGGAGAGCCTTATAGCGGACAAGCTCCGCCTCGCCCCAGGTTCGCTCCCGCTTTGCCAGCCGGCGGGCGAAATCGTTGACCTGCTCCAAGCCGTCGTCCTCCAGCGCGTCATTGATGGCATCCCGCAGGGAGGGGATCAGGCAGTCCACACAGTGGAAGGCGCATTCGTCCACTGAGGCGGCATCTACTTTTTCCACCGCTCTCCATATACTGGCATCCACCGTGGGGAGATCCAGCGTTGCAGTGTTATCATTATCATACTGGGGATCATTGAAAAAGCCTTTGCGGACCTCCAGCACAACCGGAGCGCCGGAGCGGTGGAAGTAGGCAACTTCGCCGGGCCGGTACACATAGATAGGCTTGATTTCTCCACCCAGCTCCGCATAGCCGCGGTCGGTGAACACGCCGCCATGGTCCTCTTGATGCTGTTCCCCCAGCAGCTCCAGCAGCCTTTCCCGAAAGCCGCTGCCCTCATCCGTGGTACCCAGCAGAGCCATGGCCTCATCTGAGAGCATCTCATTTTCGTACAAAAACGTCCCAAGTTCTTCGTGATTGGTAACTCGGGGCGCAAAACAGCAGACATCGGTATTATAGGTCAGGTTGATGAGCCGCTCCAGAGGGATGGGCCCGCTGTACTGCTCCTGTTCCATCTTCAGGAGGGCTTCCATTCCCGGCCGCTGATCCTCGGTCAGCGTGGCCAGACGCTGGGCAAACAGATTCAGGTCATACAGGTTGACATGATCTCCTATCATGCCGCGGCGCAGGGCCTCACAGCGAATACAGGTCAGTTCGTTTTTACAGGATCTGCCGTCCTTGATCCTTGCTTTCTGGAGCGCGTCATTGAATTCCACCCAGGTTGCCGGCATCTCCATCACCGTGGCCGTTTCATACCCCTTGGGGCTGCCGTTGCTGATCTCCACCTCGAAAATCGGTTTACCCAAGATCCATCCCTCCCATCTTAGGATAATTCTCCTGATATTTGGCTGGATCGGCGCCGGGAACGTCCCATCCCGCAAGGCTTCCGATCTCCATGGCCTGCCGCTGGATGGGGGTAACGCCCAGGTGTTCATTCAACTCATCCGCCAGTTCCACATTCCGTTCCTTGTCCCCGGTGTCCCACTCGGAGGGGTAGTAGCCGGTTTCACCACGCTTGATACAGATGAGCTGGCCAGTGTTCCGCAGCGTGGAGAAACACAGCTCCGGCAGGCCATCCGCAATCTTGGGAGAAAACCGCTCCTGTTCGGTCTGGATGGACCAGCTCTCCGGCTGCCACAGGTGGACATACAGCTCACCGCCGTCCACACGGATTGCCTGCTGCTCCAGGCTCTCGCCAGCGCCGTCAGAGGCTTGACCACCCAGATACTCTTTTAAGGTGGCAAGCTCTGCCGGGGTCAGCTCGCCGGCCACCCGGCACTCTGCCACGCCCCACAGCCGGCCGTCCCTGACCTCAACGGTGAACACCGCTGAGCGGACTTTGTGGTCTACGCTGTCTCTTTCACCGTACCAGTGCATAAGGCCGCTCTCGCTTTCCTCCGGCATCCGATTTTTTACCAAAGCGGACAGAATGTGCCCCTCATAAGCCACGAGGGTGTGGCCATCCCACTCCTCGCCATCCTCCGACAGATCCCCCCACTCGTCCCGGCTATAGAAGTCGGCGGTGAGAGGCATATACAGCTTGAGCGTTTTAGGCTCCGGCGGGTAGACTGAGAAACGGTCTTCTCCCAGCACCAGGACCAGGGTGCGGCCATTATCCCAATTTACATGGAACTGCCCTGCATCATCGATGTAATCCAGTTTCCCAGTACTGCCGGTGGGAAGGGACTGAGAATCATCCCCCATCTCTGTGAGCTGGATACGGGAATTCTTGGGGAACTGTTCCCGCAGGAAGTCCAACCATTCTTTTGGTACAGTCTGCATTACTTTGCCTCCTATACAACATGAGATGAAATCCGTTTAACGATACAGCTTCTTGTTCCTATTTAGATACTTCCCATCATTATCCCAGCCTCTGGGGAGTCTAATTTCTGATGAAGTGCCTCTATCGCGTCAGCAATAACAGGGTCATTCTGAAAGCTGGCCAGTTTCTGGTGATCCTCGAAAAATCGCTGCTCCCCGTCCTGAGCATGAACAATATCCACCGTGACGATCCCATCCTTGGTAACTCCCAGCCGCTTTTCGCCGGCATCGCTATCCTGGTAGATCTGGATGGCCTCCTCCAGTGTCAGGTTCTGCCTGATTTTCTCCTGCGGGGTATTGGTGTCCGTCATGACAAACCAGGCATAGGTGTGGGGAAGGCTGGGATCTGCGGCATCCCGGAGGGCTTGTTTTCCGACCTCAGTCAGCCCATAGTTACAGGTGCGGCGAGGATTTTTCTCACCGGCAAAGTCTAACAGGATATCGTCTACTGCTTTTTTAACCGTCGGATCATCTGTCAGGATCTCACAGCGGAAGCCAGTCGTGTCACGGTAGGGCAATTCCTCCCGGATGCTCTGGAGAAATGCCGGGGGATCTGTGAACTCCTGCTGTTCGCCGTTGGCGTAGGTTGTTCGGCCCACCAGCCTGTTCTGCTGAGCCATCTGCTGCTGGCGCAGATCATAGCAATACAGATACCCTTGATACTCACCAGGGAGGGGCGTACAGCGCAAGCAGAAGCGGTAATTTTCTGTTTCTGTGATATAGCCATAACTTCTGCGGTCTTCCGTGATAGCCCCGCCATGCTGCCAGCAGTAGGCATCCATAGCGCCCAGGTTCTTCAGGAGTCCGGTCTGACGCAGGTTGTCTACCAATCGCTGTAGCACCTCTTTAAACTCCGGGATATTGAACCTGTCCCCGTTATGAGGCCACCAGCTATGCCAGAACTCCCTTCCTCCGTGGCCGAAGTCCATTCGCACATGGCCTATCGTGCCCAGAGCCTCATCTTTCTCAGGTTCCAGTTCGGAATAAAACAGCCCCGCCTCATCGGGAGAGGCGGGGCGCAGTACAAATTCACGGATGTCCTGGGGGCAGGGCAGATCATGCTCCTCGCAAAATTGCTCCAGCGTCAGTTCCTCTCCCAACAGATAAAATGTACCATTGACCCGGCGCGATGTGACGCCCTCGCGCCTCAAAGGGGTAGGAGAGAGCACAGTCCCCGCATGATAGCCGACTTCCTGATCTACCAGGGTGATCCTGGCATTGGGGGCCTTGCGGGTTCCACGCAGGTCGTAGCAGTGCCACCCTTGGGGGATGGTATCCCGCTGAACCAGCCAGTTGGTAAACAGCACGGGCTTTCCAAACAGCTCCGCGTGCTGCATGGAATCAGTCCAGATATCAATGCTCATTCAATTCCTCCCATCCTCACACTGTTTTCCCACTCGCTCTGGTCCCGCAGCGCTTCCTGCATCTGCGAGCAGAGACTGTCCAGTGACGGAGAGGCACAGTTCCAGAATGCGGCGATGTTCCGCATCAGCCGCTCACATTCCGCCACCTGCTCGGCCGCTTCACTGGCGCCCTGTCCCGGAATCATGTCCATGGCATAGCGGTACAGGCCAAGCACTGCGCCATTGATCTGATCCTGTACGGGTGCCCACGGCTGCTCCGATTGTTCCGCCTCCCGCATCCGGCGGTCAAAGGCGGACAGACGATTTTCTCCACTGTTGTCGAGTCCCCAATACCCCTCCAGCCGGTCAATTAGTTCCCGCAGAGCGGATGACTCGGCTTTCCCGGCGTCGCCTGCTTTCTGCCGCAGTTCAGCGGCGTATTCTGTGAGCCCATCAATGCACTGAACAATCAGCTTTTTGTCTCTCTGTGCCTGGGGTTCCATGAGCGTGATCAGTTCATCCAATGTCAGTTTCATTTTTTCTACCTCCCGCGCTGGGCCAAAGCCCCAGCGGATTACCCGCAACATTACCACACTTTTTGCAGAATAGCCACCCTGACTTCGTAAAAATCAGAAAATAAGCACGGCGCCTGATTCGCTGGTTATTCAACGCCAAAACTCCGCCTCAAAGGTGGTCTTTTCTAACCTTTCCTCCAACAGGGGATTTTTTAACCGCTCAAACTATGGCCAGTCAAATTCTTCCCTATAGCAGAGGATCTTTTCGATTCCATACCCCGCGTCCAGGAGTGGCTCAGCCAATCGTTTTATACAGCCTGCCGCAAAAGACGCCGCTTCTTCTCTGTCCACACCTTTACCGCGGAACACATATTCCAGCCATATTCGGTATGTGGGGAGCAGAGTAAACTCCATGTTCTCCTGAATACGCTCCATGAACATATTATCAGACGCCAGAATTGATGTGACGCGCTCCGCCATGGTTGCCTGCAAACCTTCAAACATAGCCCAGCCATAATCCCGTACATTAAATAGGGATTGATGATAATGCCCATTCTGACATCGTAGTCTATCTTGTACTCCACTTTGTTTTCCTCCATCAAAATAAAGAGCAGCCCCGCCTTAATTTTCAGTGCATCTGCAACCCCTCTTGTACTTCAGGAAACGGAGCGCTGAACCTTCGGATGAGACCGAATTCGGTTCTTCGGACGCCGTCCTCCTGCATATAAAAGTTACCCAGCGCCTCGAAATCCGCAAAGCCATCGAGGGTGGAGATCAGTTCCTCGTCTGCCCCGATCCGCTCCAGCACCTGCTTGCCATATTCCTCCGGATCGTCCGGTACACGCTCATAGTCGTCCAGTTCGATGGAGAGTTTCAAAGCCTCCTGGAGCGTTGCCGGCTGTTCCACATCAAGGACGGAGAGGTACTTCAGCAATGCGCCGTCCTCCTGATCCATCTGCCGGATATTTTCCGCCAGCTCATCCAATTGCTCCAACCTCATATCCGTCCCGTGCAGAGGAAGATGTTCCCCCAAATAGGGGCGCAGGGCCTCCACCTGAACGAGTTTCACCATATTGAGGCTGTCTATTCCAAGAAACTGTCTGGCGCTCTCCAGTTGCTCGAAGGTTGCCGGCAGCATAATCTGCACGATTTCATTCTTCGCACCTTTGGAGCAGATGTTTTTCAGCCGTACTCGGAAAACAGCGTCCAATGGCTCATTACCCAAAAGCTCCAGCGCCTTTTTCTGGACATAGCTGCCGTTGGCGTATACCCCGTCGTGCTTTTCCCGGTATTCAGCCCCCACACGGGCGTAATTGATATAGGGCTTGAAGCGATCCGGAAATGGTGTGATCCCTTTGTCCACAAGGTAGGCGCCCAATTCTGAATCAGAGGTTATATTACCGATGAGCATATATTCATCCAGTCTGTTCGCCACAGCAAGGGCCTCATCCAAGTTCTCGGCGTGTTCCGCATCCAATGCCCCGGAAAAGATGGCGGCTTTTTCTGGAGAGAGGGCATCTGTGCGTTCCGCCAGTTGCTGGAGCTTTTGAAACTGCTCTGAATCTTCCACATCCACATCGTACAGATAGCGGTAAAGACCCGGCACATTGCCTCTCACATCCAGGATAGCGGTGGTTGTGGTATCGAGGCTAATCCCGTCCAGGATTACAAAAGCCTCTCCAATCTCAGCGGGACTGGCAGGCAGTCGCAGATGGACGCGCTCATGTTCGTTGCCTCGGCTTAGTGTCAACAAAATCATTCTATATCCCTCCCATGGTGAGGCCTGTTTGGTGTATGGCTTCAGCTTCCATTAGGTCTTGCAAAGGCGTTTCTCCGTGATAGGACACATAGCCATAATCGTTGAACCAACCGCCTTCCTCCCGAATACGTTGCTCCCCATAGCCTTTGTAGTCATAGAACCCATCCAGGTTGTCATCATACTCGAAGCGGCCAGACTCCTGGATCATGTACTTCCCGTATTCCTCCGGGGTATGGACGCCTGGAATGAAGCTGAACAGATCCAGGTTTTTGGCCAACTGACAGATCTGTGCGGCGTTCTTTGGATCTGCAAACACGATTACAGCCTCCAGCTTGTTCTGCCCTTTCTCATCCAGTTTCGCAATGGCGCTGCTCATGGCGTTGAGGGCGGTCAGGTTGTCTTGTTTCTCGTCCAGGAGTTCACCGACCTCCTTTTGCAGAAAAAACGCATCTATTGTATATTGTGCTGTGCCTGCATCCCGCACACCTGCCCGCAGCAGGGTGCGCCGAATCTGCTGCTCCGACGCGGGGAGCCAAAGCAGTTCCGGTTTTTGGCCTTCTGCCGGCATGATCTTCAATCCAAGGTTGCTGTTATCATAGAGATATTCCGGAAACTGCCGTCCGTTGTAGAGCTGCTCCAGCCTCATGCCGTTATCATAGACAACGCCATAGGGGGTGACGGTCCCGGCTCCGCTGTCAATGAGCAGGAGCGCCGTTTCAACCCCGTCCAGATTCTCCAGCTCCTCCATACTGGCACTGCCACCATTCAGATTCATATAGTGTTCTTGCCCGATTTCCTTAAGGTCAGAAAAATCTGTGATGACCGTGGCCCGCTGGCAGCAAAAGGTCAGATTGATGAAATCTTTTATTTGTGTGATTCCCAACTTGTGGGCCATCCCCTGGAACTGGGCGGCCTCACCGTCATCAAAACTGTCCAACCGCTTGGCCAGGTAGTCCAGCTCGTCCAAGGTAACGGATTTGCCGGTCAGCTCATTCAGGACAGTATAAAAACTGTCCAGCTCATCCACTTGGCAGTCCTGACGGAGCGTGTCGCCGATTCCCAATGGCTCCAGCAGTTCTATCGTGTGGTCGTATTCCTCCCTGGGAATGGGGAATGGAATCGTAATCTGCCCATATTCCGGGTGCTGGGCGCTGCTCAGCACCGCTTGGATTACATAGCCCATTCTGAGCCTCCTTACCCGCATCCATGACTGCCTTTCCGTGCCGGGCGATCAGGGTTGCGTAAATGATATTGAGAAAATCCATGTCACTCACCAGGTTTCGGTGCGCCAGATCTTCCACCTCCATGGGCGGCTTCAGGTCGTACAGCCGTCTGGCGGAATAAAAGACGGGGTAATCTTGTGCCGTGAACCCGTGGAGCGCAATGCGGTTGAAATCAATAAAATCGTGTGAAAGAGCGGAGAGCGCCGGCTGCCAGAGCCGCTCCTTTGAGGCGAGGAGGTAGAGCGCCGCCAGATAGCCAGGAGGCGTGCCATCCCACGCCCTGGCCGCAAAGCGGCTTTTCAGCTGGACGAATACTGTGCGCAGGATTACCTGATCCGGCCCATCCCAATGCTCCACGGCCTGAATTCTCTTGCGCAGGCCGGCATGAGGGATGTGTCCGAAACATTCCAGGATCAAATCACGATACCCAATTGCGCCGGACTTCAACCGCTCCGCGATATAGGGGCAGATGGGGATCTGACAGGACCGGCGGCGGTAGTGCAGGCAGTACCGGCAAGCCACATCCTCCGGCTTGTAGCGGAAGCGGCTGAGGATCATCGTCCCACCGCCGCGCCTCTGAAAGCCGGGGACGCTCATCATCATGCGCTCCAGTCCGGCCCGTGGGGTATCTTGGGCGAAATATTTTGTCATGGTACACTCCTTTTTTGAGCACAAAAAAGCGGGGGCCGCTTATGCTGCACAATGTGCAGACGCGGCCCCCGCTCTCTTTGATGTCACATATCCATTTGTGGTTCCTGCTCCTGTCCCTGTTCCAGTCGGTCCGTCAGGTCTGGGACGGTGTATTCGATCTTTGTCCTTGCGGTCTGCAGAGCTTTCAGCTGGACATCTTCTAACTCCGGACCTTCATCCAACAGATAGTCTGTGCCCCGATAGAGTTCGGTTAACTCCTCCGGTGAGAAGAGCTGGGCCTTGGAGATCAGCCCGGAACGGACGGCGAAGTCCTGCTTTGCGCTTTGGAAATCTCCCATATAATTATGGCCATAGAGGAGGGCTGTCCTGTCGTAATTCCAGATCCATGTGTTGAACTGATAGCCCCATTCCTTCGGCAGTTCTATGCCGGCCAGCACCGCTCCACCAAAATCCGCAAGCAGATGGAACTCATCTTTTAAGCTGCTGGCGCGAAGCAGGGGGGCGTTCTGAACTGCTTCTACATACTCATATACCTCATCCGCCATCCCTGCCACCCTGTGATACAATTCACTGGCCTTCTGGTTTTGACTCCCGGCCGGCAAAAGGAAGGCATCATGCCCTGGAGAAACAAAGAGGACAGGCCGGCCATGGAGAAAAACCTCCAGCCGCTTGTCCTCCACATTGGATGATTCAATTCCGCCTTCTCTCAGGCGCCGGGACAGTTCTTCAAAAAACTTGTTTTCCATAGAATCTCCTTTTCCACATTTTATTGCCATCGTGTAAAAGAAAAACCAAGACCCTGTGATCAGGATCTTGGCTGAGGAAATGTGGCGTTTGATATGCGGGTTCGACTCTCCGCTGAATGGAGGGCCGCCGGTCAAATATCGGAAAAATTGGGCCCGTAGATTTACGAATCTACGGGCCCTGGAAGCCTTGAAAACACTGAGGTTGTTCCCTCAATATCTTTTTTAGCCTCCTCTTTTGGTCGAGGTGACAGGACTTGAACCTGCGGCCTCTGCGTCCCGAACGCAGCGCTCTACCAAACTGAGCCACACCTCGATGTGGCTGCCCGACTAGGATTCGAACCCAGACAAACAGAGTCAGAGTCTGTCGTGCTACCATTACACAATCGGGCACTCTTTTTTGTGTTGTGTTTTGTCACGAATTCTATTATACCGCGTAAAAAGAAAAAGTCAATAGCATTCCCACATATTTTCGCCAAATATACCATATTTTTTTCTGATACCGCCCATATCGTTTTGAACTTGCTTCGACTTATTGCGCTTGAATAAAACGTATGTTAAACTATTTTGGCAGAAATTCGACTGACATGGCTGTATGGGGGAGCGATATGAACCGCATGATCAACTGGCTGCAAAAGGAACCTGTCCTGACCATTTCCTGGATTCTGGCATTTTGTTCGATGCTACTTGTGCCGCCTGACTATCAGTATGCCGGCTACCTCGACCTACACACATTATGTCTGCTTTTTTGTCTGATGGCAGTTATGGCAGGCTTCCAGCGAATCGGTTTTTTCCACCGCTTGGGACAGTTCATGCTTTCACGGACGCACAGCATCCGCCAGTTGGAAGGCGTATTGATCCTGTCCTGCTTTTTTTCAAGTATGCTGATCACGAACGATGTCGCACTGATCACCTTCGTCCCCTTTGCAATTGAAGTTTTGCACATGGCCGGACAGGACCAACGGCTTGTTCCGGTTGTTGTGATGCAGACCATCGCCGCCAACCTGGGCAGCATGGCCACGCCGATCGGTAATCCTCAAAATCTCTATTTGTATGCGCATTATAAATTTTCCGCGTCTGTTTTTATACAGACCATGCTGCCATATACAATTGTTTCCCTTGCCTGCATGCTGCTGTTTCTATCGTTTCAAAAGCGAACCACGTTATCCATCCAGATACAATCAAAGGACATTTGTGCCGGCGGCAGATGGCATGCCGTGCTTTATTCATCCTTGTTTGTGTTGTGCATTGGAGCCGTGGTGCGCATTGTACCGATTCCGATTATGGTCTGTATTGTCGCGGCCGCATGTTTTGCTGCCGACCGGGGTATCTTTAAGCAGGTGGACTATTCCCTGCTTTTGACCTTTGCCGGTTTTTTTATTTTGATCGGCAATTTAGGACGCATCCAACCGTTCATCGCCTTTTTCCAAGCCGCTGTAAACGGTCATGAAATCATATGCGCTATTCTAGCCAGCCAAATTATCAGCAATGTACCGGCAGCTTTATTGCTCTCCGGCTTCACCGAGCAGGGCAGCCGGCTGTTGATCGGTGTGAATCTCGGTGGGCTTGGTACGCTGATTGCCTCCATGGCGAGCCTGATTTCATATAAATATGTCTCCCTGGCCGTTCCAAAAAAGCGCGGCGTATATCTGCGCGTGTTTACCATTTTTAATGTGCTGTTCCTGCTGCCTTTGCTTGCATTGGCTCTTTGGGGGCGGTTTTGAAACGTTTTGTCAGATTCCCCGGTTTGTCTGGCAGCGCTGCTGCTCCGGCATACTGCGCTTTTATGATTTCATATTTTGCAGCAGCGGCATGGATACATACTCCACATCCCGGCCAAACTAATGCCATATTTCATAATTTATAGGCTTTACGGTTTTGGCGGTAAAAATTTTCAGAAAAGGCTTGATTGTACACTTTTTTAGTGTATAATAGAGGTAATGATTAGATACTTAATACAAGGAGGCAACGATATGTCTGTCAAACATTTTTCAAACGATACATTTCAGTCAGAGGTCCTTCAGGGCAGCGGTCCGATCCTTGTCGATTTCTGGGCGCCGTGGTGCGGGCCATGCAAAATGCTCGGCCCTGTCATTGATGGCTTGGCGGATGAGTTGTCTGGCAAAGCGGTTGTCGGAAAAGTCAATATCGATGACGAGCCGGATCTCGCCGCCAAATACGGTGTCGTCACCATTCCCACCATCATCTTGTTCAAAGATGGCCAAGAGGTCAACCGCCTTGTCGGGGTCCAGTCCAAGCTGACGCTGACACAGATGGTCGAACAGGCATAAAAACGATCCGTCCCACATACAGCGGGCTTTCCTGACAGGAAAGCCCGCTGTTTTCATAAGCCATGTAAAATCAATTCTACAGCGGTTTGAATCCCTCTTTATGGGAAAGAATAAAGAAAGCGGGCTAATTCACTCCGCTGCGCAGACGTGCAGCCGGACAATCCATCGCATAAAACTTCATGCGCTGTGGGCGCATCACGATCATAGACAAAATTGGTGTCACACGGCCAGTTTGCTATGCATTTTGCACAGAAAACAGCCTGTGTATACAGAACGTTCCTTATTAAAAATGTTTGAGGCGGGTGTCAAAATGATTGTTGTTGTTGCGGGCGGTGAAAACCGGCGTCTGCGCGAGTTGCTGCGCAGCGCAGGCGCGCTTTCAATGCTGTGTACGGATGCTGCGCAGGCGTCATTTTGCGGAGACGGACCGGATTTAATTTTTCTTTCAGCGCGCGAGCCGCTGCGTATCTCCTGTGAAAATGCGGCTCTAGTCGTTCGGCGCGGCGCCGGCTTGCCCTCGGGAATCGAGTGTGAAAATCAGATCGCCATCGTTGACAGCGCCGACGCTGCTGTGCGGGAGCATTTGGCGCGCCGGCGCCTGCCTGCGATCACCTGCGGGCTGTCTGGAGCCGATACGCTCACATTATCCTCTCTGACGGCGGACAGCGCCATGATAGCTCTGCAACGGCAAATCACAGCTTTTGACGGCACAAAAACAGACCCATTTGAATTGCCGGTTTTGTATTCGCAGCGTATAGAGACGTTTGACCTGCTCGCCGCAGCGGCTGTCTTTTGCCTGATGGGGCGGCGCAGCCCGCTTTCCGGATCGTCTGTTTGGCGTATTTCAGCAGGCAACGGTTGATTTTGGTTATGCGCTCAGGAATTTACAATCATAATCCTGCGAAGCAAAACCATACTATTACTGCAAACGCAAACAACAAATTTCGATTTGAAAAGAAAATTAAGGAGTGTATCTAACATGACCAGTTCCAACAATCCTGTTGTCCCGCAGGCCCGCGAGGCTCTTGATAAGTTCAAAATGGAAGCCGCCCGTGAAGTCGGCGTCAACCTCAAGCAGGGCTACAACGGCGATCTGACCTCTCGTGAAGCCGGTTCTGTCGGCGGCCAGATGGTCAAGAAGATGATCGAGGCGTACGAGAACTCCATGAAGTAAGCTCCCCTTTTATTAGGGAATGATAAAGAACGCGCGGGCAATCGTCCGCGCGTTCTTTATCATTCCCGCAGCACCAGCACATCCTCCGGCGAAACCGCCAGATGATCCGGTACGCCCGCATATGCATGTTTACCAATTTTCCACCAGATTTTTTCAGACGCTGTGCCGGCCGCGCGAAACAGGATATTCCACTCAAACGGCCCCTCCGAACTGCCGCAGTCCTCAATCGCAATCAGATTTGGGGCGGAGGCTCCCGAAGGCGGAAAAAATGAATGCGCGCGCACACCGACATGGCTTACGTCCTCTGGAACGGGATCGGCCGTATCGAACGAAATGCCCCAGTCAAGCGCCTCCACGCGGTGCGCGCCGGCCTTTTTCGCCCGCGAAATATTTTTACATCCGGTCAGGCGCGCCACCTGTACAAGCCCTGGCGAACGGAATAACTCCTTTGTACCGCCATGCGCTATCGGCCGGCCCGCATCCATCACAAGCAGTTCGCCGCACAGACGATACGCCTCGTCACGGCTGTGCGTGACCAACACGGCATCCTTTCCATAGCTTTCCAAAAGCTCAAGAACCTGCATCTGCATCTGCTCCCGAAGATGCGCGTCCAGTGCGGAAAACGGCTCGTCAAGCAAGATCACGTCCGGCTCGCTTGCCAGCATACGCGCAAGCGCCGCACGCTGCTGCTGTCCGCCGGAAAGCTGCCCCGGATACCGCCCGCCAAGCCCCTCCAAATGAAACCGTGCAAGCAGCTCCTTGATCATCTGTTCCCGCCCATTCTTTTCGCCGTGCATACCGCAGACGATATTTTCCGCCACGGTCATATGCGGAAACAGCGCATAATTTTGGAACAGATAGCCCACGCGCCGTTTCTGCGGCGGAAGGTTCAGCCGCACAGACGAATCGTAAAGCACACGGCCGTTGACCACGACGCGACCGGCGTCTGGACGTTCAATTCCCGCGATGCACCGCAGGGTCATGCTTTTACCGCATCCCGACGCCCCAAGAATTCCAAGACAGCCGCCGTGCGTTGTAAACGCAGTTTCCAGCGAAAAACCGCGGAACCGTTTTTGAACAGCGGTTTCGATCATGGCTTCGCCTTCCTTCCGCGGCGGTTTTCCTGCATGGTAAAATAATTCATTGCCACAACCACAATAAACGAAATCGCCACAATAATCGCCACATATCCATATGCTGATTCCATATTCCCCGCAGCTACGGCCGAATAGACAGCCAGCGGCAGGGTGCGTGTTTTTCCGGCGATGTTTCCGGCGATCATAGCGGTTGCGCCAAATTCCCCCAGCCCGCGAGCGAACGACAGCACGCCGCCCGACGCAACGCCCGGCAGCGCCATCGGCATAACAACACGCCAGAAAATGCGGCCCTCCGGCATTCCAAGCGTGCGCGCTGCGTCGACCATATTACGGTCTACCTGTTCAAATGCGCCGCGCGCCGACCGGTACATCAGAGGAAAAGAGATTACAACAGCCGCAATTACGGTCGCGCTCCATGAAAAAGCGATTTTCACCCCGAAATAATCAAGAAAGAACTGACCGACCGGCCGCTTGACGCCAAAGATATACAGCAGGAAAAAGCCGGCTACCGTCGGGGGCAGCACAAGCGGCAGCGTCAGAATACCGTCGAGCACCATGCGGATTCGGGCGCTGCGCAGCCCGACAACGAGCCGCGCGCAGAACACCCCGAGAAAAAAAGTCACCAGAATCGACACGGCGGCGGTTTTCATAGAAATGAGAATCGGCGATACGTCCATATGGCCGCCCCCTTTTGTTTAATATCCCTTATACGTTCGGCGAGAAGCCGTATTCCTCAAAGACAGCGAGCGCCTCGTCGGACGCAAGGAAGTCAGTGAACAGCTTCGCTTCCTCAGGATGCGCCGAGTTGGCGGTGACGCCGACCGGATAGATGACCTTTTCGGCCAGGCTGCCGTCAGGCGCTTGGGCCACAACGCGCACCTGATCGGTCGTCGCAGCGTCCGTCGCATAGACAATCCCGGCGTCTGCACTGCCCTCGGCGATCCAGCCCAGCACCTCTGTTACGTTTGTGCCAAGGCTCATTTTCGCCGAAACGGCGTCCCACAGTCCCAGGTTTGTCAGAGCCTCTTTTGCATACTGGCCGGCGGGTACGCTCTCAGGATCGCCGATCGCGACCATATCAGCGTTTACGATGTCCTCAAACGCGGAGAACTTCTCGGAGCCAGACGGTTCGATCAGAACAATCTTGTTTTCCAAAAGTTCGACGATCGAATCTGAAGCCATCAGCCCCTCATCATTGAGTGCATTCATCTGCTTCATAGCCGCGGACATGAACACATCGGCCTCAAGCCCCTCCTCAATTTGGGTCTGGAGCTTGCCAGAGCTGTCGTATGTACCTTCAACCGTGATCCATGGGTACTGATCCTGGAACATCGGGATCAGTTGTTCCGTATAGGAATATTCCAGGCTGGCCGCCGCTGCGACAAGGATCGTTACAGGCTCCTTGTCCGTTTGGGCCTGTGAGGACGCAGGCTGCGAGGCCGGCGCAGCCTCAGACGGCACTGACGATGAGACCGCCGCGGGCGCCTGCGAAGAAGTGCTGGATGCCGGCTTTGATCCGCACCCGCCGAGCGCAGCCGCTGTGACCAGCGCCATGAATCCTGCCAATACTGCTTTTTTCATCATTTGTTTCCTCCTGTTTGCTTTTATAATCCCTGTGTCGCGAATAATTCGTCGAACACCTCTTGGACCAATACCCGGCTGCGGCTTTCCAACAACCTGAATTTTTCCAGAAGCGCGCGTCCATCCGGCGTCAGACTCGCCGCACCGCCATTTTTACCGCCCTGCTGCCGCGCGACCATCACCCGCGCCGTCTCCTCCTCCAGCACAGACAGCATCTTCCAGCCCTTGCTGTAGGAAACGCCCATTCGGCCGCATGCCAGCCTTACGGAACCTGTTTCATCGATCAAGGTCAAAAGCTGCGCCACACCCGGCCCAAAAAATGCCTGCTCGCGCATCAGGCGCACTTTGATATCTGGATACAGCCGCGCGCGGTTATGGCGCTCCAGCTGCTGCGCAACATCTGCTTCACGCGCTAAATTAAACAGTACGCCGCTGTCGTCCACCGGCAAGAAAACACGTCTGTCTGCAAACCGCCGCAGCGCCCCGCGCAGCCCATCGCCGCCCTCATAGGCCAGAATGCCCGGCGCCAGCCTGGATGCAAGCAGCAACGGATGACCCGGGTGGCCTTCATAAAGCGGACTGACAATCTGCCCATCCGACGCCAACAGCGCACACACTGTCTTGGGAGTGAACAGTGGCACATCAACCGGCGCGACCAGAACGCGCTCACATTTATCCGCAAGATATGAAAGCCCCGTCCGCACAAGCGAGAACATTTGCACCGGCCCGCCGTTGGGCGGACTTAAACAGATCGCGCCCGTGCGCGCGATGTTTTTTTCAAGCGCCTGTCTGTTTTCCTGCTGAGAAACAAGCACAATGCGGTCCACACCCGCATGGCGGAAGGTGTCGACCATGCGCTGCGCCACGGAAACCGACCCCAGCTTTTCAAGCGGCCTGGTCAATTCCCCCTGTGAGGTTGTCCCATCCGCAACGATCATCGCACCCGCTGTCATTTGGACTCCTCCTTACCTGCATTGGACTTGTTTTTAAAAACAAGTCCATTAAAAGCAGTATACCACACTTTTCCAAAACCGGCAAGCACTATTTTTTGTGACCGTTAAGCAAAAAACAGGAGGCCGCGGGCCTCCTGTTTGCCTAGCCGCGCTCCAGCATCGCGAGCGCGCGGTCGCGTATCCCCTTATCAAAAAAGCCCATCGCCTGATCCGGCAGCCCGATGCCGGGCGTTTGAAAAAAGCCGATGGTATACAGCGTATAAAAATGCATCCTGCGCGCATTTCCCGAACGCGTCGTCGCGGTACGCTTTTCCTCATCCGGACGGATCTCCCGCACATCCGTCAGCCGGACCACTATATAGGCCGGGCTGCCGCCGCGCATACAGGCGTAATGCGGCGTGTGTGCAAACCAGGCAGGCGTATGATTGGATTTTGGGCCAACCATTTCAAAATCGAACGACTGGGACGGATCGCTGGCGGCGGCGATCATCTCCCGCGCAAAAGACTCCCGCTCCGCCGCATCAGAGAGCAGAGTACAAACCGTTTTCTCCGCCTTGCGTGCAAAATGCGCGGGACTTAACCCTGGCAACAGAATCGCAAAATAGATCGACAGCACCACGGCCGCCATAAACAAGCCTCCAAACGCCCCATAAAGCGCGCCCACAGCGCCGCCCGAGTTGATGGCCGCCAACCCCGCGAACAATCCGGACGAGCCGATCACCGTGAGCGGCACAACCATGCGCAGGCTGCGCCCGAGCACCTTTGCCTTGTATCTTCGCATCCATTCATATTCGCCAGCCAACCATGTCTCAAATACATTTTGCACAAAAGTTCCTCCCCCACTATGTCTATTCAGCCTCAAAGAGCGAAAGCTGGTCCATACGCTGCGGCCGCAAGGAGCGTTCCCGTATTTCGTCCGACGGCGACGGCCGGCCGATGAGCAGCGGTGAAAACGGATCGTGCAGGGCGGCGTTTTTTGCAGCCGCGCCGGGCATCGTCGCATAACAGTATATGCATCCGTTCCGGCATGAATCATATGCTCCGATGTCCACACTCTCAAGGCACCGGCAGGCAGGCCGCTGATTTTGATCGGCGCGCGCGTCAATCGGACTGCCTATCGCCCGCTCAATAAGCGCGCGGTCGATGCATGCACCCGGCAAAATACCGTATGCGCTGAAATCGCCCTGCTCGGCGCAGGTATACAGCGCAACGCCCTGCGGCCGGGCAAGCTCGGCAAAACCGCGTGCGATCGACTGCTGATCGTGTTCGGACACGGGCCTAACGGCGCCGCCGCGCCGTTTATAGGCGTCGGCAAAGCTGAACACGCACCGCTCTGTAAAGCCTGCCAGACGCCCGCACATGCGCCCAAACGCCTCGATATGCCACGAAACGGGATGCGCCGTATCCACGATGACAGGGTCGTACCGCCAGACAACACGCGCCGCGCCAAGCAAATCGGACAGCCGCAAAAAGGCCTCCACAAGCGTCTGCTTCGGCGGCAGGCACTGTTCCAGCTCCGGGCCGTATGGCGTCAGGGTAAACTGAACATAGAACGGAAAGCCCATCGCAGCGATCTGTGGAAACGCCGCCTCCATTGGGATCGGATTTTTCGTCCAAAATACAATACAGTCGACCACATCAGGCGTAAGCGGCACGCGTGAAACACGGTGAGCACTGTATGGACTGCGCACAAGCGCATATCCCGCATCAAGCCGCCGCATCATCCAAGCGCCGTAGAAAGCCGGTATATCCGTGCGCCGGCTCGCGCTGACAATCACAGAAGCACGCCTCCAATCCTTATGAAAGCAGGCCGCGCGCTGTAAAGCGCGCGGCCCGTTGTCTGCAAATACCGTCAGGCTTCTTTATAAGCGCCGTCGTACAGGCAGCAATCGTCCCATATGGACACATCGGAACGGTCAAAGTTCTGCATGGAAACTGACATATATTCCGGGTAAGCAGGCTCGTCAAGCGTGCAGGAGCCGATCTGCTGTCCATCGATATAATAGGTGATTTTGCTGCCTTGACAGGTGATGTTGAGCGTTTTCCAATTTTCATCCGCCGAAACATCCGTCTGCTTGTCCTCAACCGGCTGCTCCGGCTTCACAGACGCCGTCCAGCCAAGTCGTTCCTCAGGATTGGCGTAATTGAACATCGGCACGCCGTCGCCGCCCTTCACCAGCGAAATCGCAGGCTCAAAGGTGATACGCGAACCGCTTTCGCCCACAAGCTGGACGCCGAATACGACCTTTTTCTTGTTGTCGACGATGCGTTTGTTATCAAGCTCCGGCAGACGCTGCTTGACCTCTTTATCATCACGCGCCCCATACCAGGTGCTCTCCACATTTAAACGGATCGTCGCGGACCACGAGGTTGACGATGGACGCTCACACTTCAGCCTGCGGCCCTGCATCGCATATGATTTCGCCTTAGCTTCATCGTCACGGTTCGCGCGAAACCCATCCGGTCCGACCGCCAGATACAGCCGGCCTTCCGCATAGTCGAAATCTTGCGGCGCATAATTGTCAACCGTCCAATTTTCCGCCTTTTTATAATCAGAAAAATCGTCCTTTGTAACAGCCGAAGCGGCCGAAACGCCCACAGACGCGGCCATTGCAGCGGCCAGCGCCAAACACAGCGCGCTGTAACCCTTTTTCATCCTGATCGTCCTTTCCATTCGCGCAAAACGCACATTATACTATTAGTATACCGCCGCCGGACAGAAAAATCAACCATTTTCCCCTTTTTGCGCATTTGTGCGCAGTTGACTTGCCGCCATTGGATGGTTAGAATATAATATAGGTATCTTTTCCTGAAAGTCTGCATTAAAATTCCCCAAATGCAGCACTGTATCAACAGCAGACAATATCTGCGCACACGAAAAGGATCATCCCTACACAGAACAGAGAGAATTAAGGAGAGGGCGTCACAATGAAAGCTCTGATCAAAAAATGCGCCGCGCTGGTCCTGGCCGCCGCCACGGCGCTGTCGTTGGCTGCCGGAATTCAGGCCGCGACCACAATCTATTCCGTCAAAATCCAGAAAAACAGCATCCTTGTCCAAAATAAGGGCAAGACCGTCCAGACCTACAACGCCAAAAGCACCGACCTGACCCTTTCTCGGGAAGACGGCGAACTGCTTTTAGGCTATAAGAACGCGCAGAATTTATCCCGCGATATTGCGCTCGGCACACAGAGCACCCTGACCGTCGAAGGAACTGTTTCATCGCTGTCGCTCGATAGCAGCCTGCCCACAAGTATGCGCCTTGTGCTCGATACCGGTTCGAGTGTCTCCAGTCTGAAAATCGCCGCGCCTGGAAAAATTACCATCCGCGGCAAGGTGGATACGCTGACCGTTTCATCCGCAGCGCGCATTACCGTATCGAAAGGCGGTGCGGTAACGGACGCCACGCTTACTTCCGGCAGCGCTGTATTGACCGCGGGTACAGGCGCACAGGTGAAAAACGCCACTGTGGTCAAAAAATCGTCCGTCTCCGGCAGCGGCATCGGTACGGTCAAGGTTCGGGGCAGCGACAGCGATGACGACAATGATGACGATACTACGACCGACGACGGACTGACCGTCAAAACCTCGACCATTTCCGCCCGCAGCGGCGACACGCTGCGCGACCTTGAAAGCGATCTCAACCACTATGTCAAGGTCTATGATGAGGATGGCGACCGAATCGACGGAAAAGCTGAATGGGTTTCGTCTTACAGCACCAAGGTCAAAAAAACCGGCACCTTTAAATTCGATTTTTACCCGGATGACGACGATTATGACACTGTGCGCGGCACGATCAAAATTTCTGTCAGCGGCGGCGACGATGACGATTCCACCAACGATGACGGGCTGACTGTCAAAACCTCGACCATCTCCGCCCGCAGCGGCGACACGCTGCGCGACCTTGAAAGCGATCTCAACCACTATGTCAAGGTCTATGATGAGGATGGCGACCGAATCGACGGAAAAGCTGAATGGGTTTCTTCCTACAGCACCAAGGTCAAAAAAACCGGCACCTTTAAGTTTGATTTCTATCCGGACGACGACGATTATGACGATGTGCGCGGAAGCATCCGGATTGAAGTCAGCGGCAGCAGTTCATCAAGCGGTAAAAAGGTCCGGCTGTATGTCTCTCCGATCACGCTTTCGTCTACATCAGAGCGTCTGCGAGATCTGGAGGATGAGCTTGAGGACAGCGTCAAGGCATACTATGACGGCAACTCGGTGCGGGGAGACGTTTCGTGGGAGGATTCTGGAAGCACACAGGTTAAAAAAACCGGCACCTATACCTTCGTCTTTGAGCCGGATAGCAGCAGCTATAATGCTGTGACCGGCGAAATCAAAATTATTATTGACACAGATTCGGACGACGATGATGACGGCGAATATGGCAACGATGATTACACGCTTGAAATTGAGGATATCCATACCTCCTCCTCGACCAAGCGGCTTGGTTCGCTCTTAGGCGAGCTTGAGGACGCCGTTGTCGTGCGCGACGACGACGGCGACAAGATTGACGGCGAACCGTACTGGGTCGACTCCTCAAACACGCGCGTGCGTGAAACAGGGACTTACCGCTTCACCTTCACGCCCAAGAGCAGCCGTTATGATCCGGTCACAGCGAAAATCAAAATTTACGTCGATTGAACCTGAACATAAGAGACAGCCCCGGCCTGTGGCCGGGGCTGTCTCTTTATGCATATAATGATGTATCAATCGTTCTTTTCACCGTCTTTGTTTACAAAGAACGCGCCGGCCATGTCCTCGCCCACGCAGAGATCGTTTTTAAACCGATACACCGTGGTCTGATCGTAACGGCTGCCCGCGCGCAGAATTGGACTTGTCCAGGTCCATTCTGGATGGTTGACAGCATCCGGCGCATACTGTGTCTCCAGGCAGAAGCCCGCGTGATTGCCATAATGCGCGCCGCCCTTTCCGCCGGACGCGTCAAGGCCGTTGGCCGTATAAAGCTGCACGCACGGGCAGGTTGTCAGGCACTCCATAAAACGCCCGCTCGCCTCGTCATACGCCTGCGCGCAGACAAAAAGCCCGTCGTGCGCATCGATCACATAGTTGTTGTCATAACCGCCATAGGCCGTTTTTGCTATACGTTCTCCAATTGTATGGAACGTGCGAAAATCAAGCGGCGTTCCCTCCACCGGCAGGATGCGGCCGGTCGGGATGAGCGCGTCGTCCGTTTCCGTGTAGCTGCCGGCAAACAACCGCAGCTTTTGCCCGAGCATATCGCCGGAATCGTGGCCGGCAAGGTTGAAAAACGAATGGTTTGTCAGATTGCAGATCGTATCCGCATCGCAGACAGCCTCATAATGCAGCGACAGGCCGTTGTCCTCTGTCAGCGAAACTGTCAGCGTCACATCCAGACGGCCGGGATACGATTCCTCGCCGTCAGCCATAAACGTGGTCAGGCGCAGCTCGTCCCCGGTCTTTCCCTGCACCACCTCCCCGCTCCACAGCTTCTGGTCCAATCCGCTGTTGCCGCCGTGCAGATGATTGACGCCATGGTCGTTGCAGGCAAGCTGATACTGCTTTCCATTCAGGGTAAAGCGTCCCTTGCCGATACGGTTGCAGCAGCGCCCGACCGCCGCTCCAAAGAACGTCACACGCTCCCGGTATCCTTCATACCCGTCGTAGCCGAGCACCACATCCGCCAGCCTGCCGTCACGGTCCGGCACAAGCAGCGTCAGAATCAGCGCGCCAAAGTCGCAGATGTCCGCACGGATGGTTCCGTTATCAAGCGTGTAGCGCGTCGCCTGACCGGAATCGGTCATAAACGCGGGGGCTTTTGTAATTTTTGTCATGGGCTGTACCTCCCTTGGAACCTGTATTCACAGCCGGAGGATGCCGGGCAGGCGAGGGGGGGTGTAACCGATCAAGGCAAATTTTCGCAGGCGGGCTGCCGCCCGGCAAGAAAATTTAACACAAAGCGGGAGCCAAAGACCCGCCGGGACGGTTCCTGGCGGCTGTGAATACAGGTTCTTGATTGCTTTGTTCCATTATAACGCCGCCGCAGAGGTTTGTCCATTGTGTCCGGACGCAAAAACCCCGCCGTCTAACCGGCGGGATTTTGCAGGCGTTCCTTTGACGCGACGATCAAAAGCGTGCCGCGTTTGACCGAAATGCGCGCAGCCTCGCCGCAGAATTCATTGCTGACGCCGATCGGAAAGGAGGGCGTCAGGACTGCGTCGCGCAGCGGATACGCGACATGCTCAAGCGTAACGCCCTCGCAGGGACCATCCGCAGCGAATACGGACAGATGCCAGCCGTCCATGCGCTCAATTTCGATGGAGCCGTTTCGAACAGCCCACGCCTGGTTGTCGTTTGAAAGGATCGTCCCGCGCGCGCCGTTTTCACACAGAAAAACAAGCGCCTGCAAATTCGCGATCGTGTGATCAAGCCGCCCCCCGAACGCCGCGACCATCACAAAGTCCCGATAACCGCGCGCAAGTCCAAGCTTTAAACCGGCCAGCGTGTCGGTGTCGTCTTTTTCAGCCGGCATCCGGCTGACCGGCAGGGAAGGATCAACCGGTCCGCCGTAGGAATCGAAATCGCCGACAACCAGATCCGGGCGCAAGCCGAGCTGTGCGCACGCCGTATAGCCGGCGTCGCAGGCGATCACAAAGTCGCCGGACACGCGCACCTGATCGCACAGGGAAAGCGGACCGCCTGCCACGACGACGCACCGCTTTTGTGCACGCGCGTCTTTGCGGCGGCAATACACCGGATAGACGCTGTGCGCATGGCGCCGCTCGCACGCCGTACAGTCGCCGTGGCGCGTACAGCCACGTGGGCAGGGGCAATCGCTTTTCTCGTTATGCATGATCCTTTAATTCCCATTCCTTTATTTTCTTCGCGTCCTCATACATCACGCAATAGCTCGCATGACGCGACGGATGGACAAGGCCGGCGCGCACCGCCTCCAGCACGGCGCAGCCCTTTTCAACCGTGTGCGAACAGCCTGTAAATTTGCAGGCTTTGCTGTACGGCGCAAATTCCGAAAAACAGCCGGCCAATTCCTCCTTGCGGATCACCTCATACCGTTCCAGTTCGACGGCCGAAAAGCCCGGCGTGTCGGCTATGTAGCCATCTCCAAACGCATACAGCTCCACATGGCGCGTCGTATGCCGCCCGCGGCCGAGCTTGCGGCTGGTTTCACCCGTGGCGATAGAAAGACGCCCGTCGAGCCGGTTGAGCAGGCTCGATTTACCAACGCCGGAGTTTCCGGAAAACGCGGTGATGCCGCCGGCGGATAACCTCTGCCGCAGCGTGTCCAGTCCGCTGCCGTCCGCTTTGGATACTGTAAACACCGGCATGCCGGCCGTCCGATAGATACCGGCCAGCGCGTCCGGCCCGCCCAGGTCACACTTGGTTACGACGAGGATTGGAGATATATTCTTGTGGCACGCGATCGCCATCAGCTTATCGATGACCAGCGTGTTCGGCGCGGGATCGGCCACCGAGGCAACGACCGCGAACGTATCCACGTTGGCCAGCGGCGGGCGCACAAGGGCGTTCCTGCGCGGCAGAATCTTCGCGACAACGCCCTTGCTTTCGCCCGCCGGCTCCACCGTCACGCGGTCGCCGACAAGCGGGCTGACGCCCTGCTTGCGGAATACGCCGCGCGCACGGCATTCATACAGGACGCCGGCGGCGTCCACATAGTAAAAGCCGCCGGTCGCCTTTACAATCAATCCCTCTGTATCGTTCATTGCATTCATTCCGTAAATTCATCCGAATAATCGTTGAGCAGATAGTAACCCTTTTCGTCAAAGTCAAGATCATAAACCTGGTACAGCTCGCCGTCAAAATAAATTTTCACATCCGCGTAGCCTTCCCCGCTGAAAAACACGGGCCAGGTTTTCAGCTCCGACGGGTTGACCGTCTCATTGGCGACCTCGACGCCGTCCTGCGTTGCCGTCATTGTGACCATGCGGTTGACCGTTGTTGGCAGCTTGATCAGCAGGCGCAGGCGCACGGTCGCGCCCGCTTCGCCCGCAATCACAACGTCAACCTGCGTGTTCGGGGACACCTGCGAATCCTTTGCCGGGCTTTGGCTGACGACAAGCCCCTGAAGCTCCTCGTCGTCGTTTCGTTCATCATAGGTGATCTTGCCGATCTGAAGCTTTGCGTTGCGCAGCAGGCTCTTGGCGTCCTCAATGCCGACGCCCTCCAGATCGGGCACCGTGGCCAGCTTCTCCTCGCGGCCAAGGCTCTTATAGACCGTGACCGTATCGCCGACCGACACCTCGTCGCCCTCGGCCGGAACCGTGCGCACAACGCTGCCAAGCGGTACGGAATCGCTGAATACGCTCTTTTCCTCTGGAACCAACCCCCATTCGGTCAGGCGCGCCTTGACCTGTTCGAGATCCTGTCCCGAAAAATCTGGCAGTGTGATCGTCTGACGGCCTTTGCTGATCTTGACGCGCACCACCGAACCGACCTTGACGGCCGTGCCCGCCTTGGGGCTTTGTTCAAAGATGACGCCCTGCTCATAATCGGGGTTGTAAACCGGATCGCCGTCAAGCTCGATTTTAAAGTTTTCATATTTGGGCGAAACCTTGACGGCGTCGAATTTTTCACCCACCAGATTCGGGATTTCCTCCTCCGCCACGGTCGCAAACGGGTTGTTGAGCCAGATCATCCAACCGATAAACGCGCATGTGACGATGACAAACGCCGCCGTCACGCCGGCAAGCACCGGAATGATCGGCGCGCGGCGCGGTTTTTGCTTTCGCACCTTCTTCTCCTTCTTTCCACGGCGAGCGTTCCTGATCGCGTCGGAATACTTGCTCTCATCGTGCGCACGCGGCGCGCTCAGATATTTGTATTCAAACGAGATGGACGGATCGCGCTTAAATTCGTCGATATCGCGCAGCATCTGCGCCGCGCTCTGATAACGCTTTTTCACATCCTTCTCCATGGCGTGCATGGTGATCTCCTGGAGGCCCTCGGGGATCGAGGGGTTCAGCTCGCGCGGGAGCACCGCCTTCGACTGGATCTGTTTGAGCGCCACGGAAACGGGCGTGTCCGCTTCAAACGGGACACGTCCCGTCAGCATTTCATAAAGCATCACGCCGACTGAATAAAGGTCTGTGCGCGCGTCGATCGTGTCGCCGGCCGCCTGTTCAGGGGAGATATAATGCACCGAGCCGATCGCCTTATCGGTAATCGTGTGCGTCTCGCTGCGGGCAAAGCGGGCAATTCCAAAATCCGTGATTTTGATCGTCCCGTCCGACAGCAGCATGATGTTCTGCGGCTTGATATCCCGGTGCACGATCCCCTTATCGTGCGCGTGCTGGAGCGCCCGCAGGATCTGTACGGTGAAATGCAGGGCGTCCTTCCATTTCAGAACGCCTTCCTGTTCGATGTATTCCTTGAGCGTGATGCCGTCGATATACTCCATCACGATTGACTGCATCTTATCTGAAAAGCTCACGTCATAGACGCGCATGACATTCGGATGGTCAAGCACGGCCATGGCCTTGCTTTCATTTTTAAAGCGGCGGCGCATATCGTCGTTGACCATATATTCTTCACGCAGGATTTTGACCGCGACAACACGATCCTCAATCACATCGTAGGCCTTATAGACATTGGCCATTCCGCCGATGCCGATCAGCTCGGTGATCTCATAGCGACCGTCGAGCTTTTTGCCCATGTATTTATCCATTCAAATATCCTCCTGCTTACATCGCGGCAATGACGGCGGTGATGTTGTCCGGGCCGCCGACCTTGTTCGCTTCATCGATCAACAGGAAAATATCCTGCTCGCTTTCACAAGTCATAATCAAATCGACATGTTCCTCCGGAGGCGCGTAATTATAAAGCCCGTCGGTGCACAGCAGCAGTCTGCCGGACGTATATGCGCACTCCACATACTCCAGCTCGACAGCGGCTTCCACTCCAAGCGCGCGTGTGATATAGTTGCGTTTCGGATGCTGTCGCGCCTCCTCCTCGCTGATTTCGCCGCTTTCGACAAGCATCTGCACAACGCTGTGATCGCGCGTCAGCCTGCGCGGCGCAGCGCCGCTTTCACACAGATAGGCCCGGCTGTCGCCCACATGCGCGATGCAAAGCATCCCATCCATCATGACAGCCGCTACGACCGTCGTCCCCATGCCGCGCAACTCCCCGTCGGCAGCGCCCATATCATGAATCACTGCGTTGGCCGCCGAGACGGCCGAAACAAGCATCGGCTTGATTGATGCGGGTGGCATCCGCGCCTCCAGCCCGCGCGCAATGGCGCGTCCGATGATCTCGACGGCCCTGGCGCTGGCAATATGCCCGCCGTTCTCGCCGCCCATCCCGTCGCACAGCACGATATATGCCGTATCCTCGGAAATCACTTCATAAACAAAGGCGTCCTGGTTTGTCGCGCGCACGCGTCCCTGATCGGTCGCGCCAAAAATTCGAATCAAAGCTGCCTTCCCCCTTCGGTCACGGGCACCCGCCCGCTGGTTGACGCATCCGCGTCCTGCCGCCGCAACTGCCCGCATGCGGCGCTGATATCAGCGCCCAGCTCGCGCCGGATCGTCGCGTTGACGCCGCGCAGACGCAGTTCATTCTGAAAACGTTCGATCGCCGCCCGGTCGCCGCGCCGATAACCTGTTTCCGCAACCGGGTTGACTGGGATCAGGTTGACATGCGCACCCATCCCGCGCAAACGCGCGGCCAATTCGGCGGCATGCTCCGGCGCGTCGTTTTCTCCGGCGATCAGCGCATATTCAAATGAAATGCGCCGCCCGGTCGCGGCGAAATAATCGCGGCACGCACGCAGCAGCGTATCGACATTGTAGCGCGCGTTCACCGGCATGGAGCGCGAACGGATGGCGTCGTTCGGCGCGTGCAGCGATACGGAAAGCGTCAGCTGGAGCCTGCGCTCGGCCAATGCATAAATCCTGTCGACCAGCCCGCAGGTTGACAGCGATACATGACGCAGGCCGAGGTTCAGACCGCGCGGGTCCGAAAGGATTTCAAGAAACGCCATCACATTGTCAAAGTTGTCGAGCGGTTCGCCGATGCCCATCATCACAACGCCGTCGACGCGCTCGCCGCTGTCGGCCTGCGCCATATAAACCTCGTCAAGCATCTCCGAAGCAGTCAGATCGCGCACGCGCCCGCCGATGGTCGACGCGCAGAAACGGCAGCCCATGCGGCAACCCACCTGCGAGGAGATGCACAGCGTGTTGCCGTGATGATAATGCATAAGCACCGATTCGACACAATTTCCGTCGCGCAGCTCATACAGGTATTTTACCGTACCGTCAATGCTGGAAACAAGCCTTTTTTTGACGCGTATGGCATTTATGTAGAACTTTTCAGCAAGCTGACTGCGCAGCGCCGCCGGAAGGTTCGTCATTTCATCAAAATCAGATACCCGTTTTTCGTGCAGCCAACCAAAAATCTGCCCCGCACGAAAGCGCGGCAGTCCCATTTCGGCAGTCAATTTCTCCATCTGCTGATAAGTGTATGATTTCAGATCGATTTGTTCCATCTTTTCACCGTTTTTTCAGTACGGATACGAAAAATCCGTCGGTATCCTCGCCCGTATAAACACGCTGCTCCACAATGTTAAATGCGCCGTTTGTCTCGTCCAAAAGCCGCTGCACAACCCGCTCGTTTTCCGCCGGCAACAGCGTGCAGGTTGAATAGACGAGCGTTCCGCCGCTCTTTAAATAGTGTGTGGAAGTTTTTAGGATTTTATACTGGATTTCCGGCAAGCCCTCAACGGACTTTTGCGGTTTATATTTGATCTCCGGCTTGCGGCGGATGACCCCGAAACCGGAGCACGGCACGTCGCAAAGCACGCGGTCAAAGCTGCCGAGCGACGCGTCGTAAACGGCCGCGTCGCCCGCGGACGCATGTATGATCGACAGGCCCAGCCGCTTCGCGCCACATTGCACCATGCGCGCGCGCTTTTGATGCAGATCCCGCGCGACCAGCTCGCCGCTGTTTTCCATGTGTTCGGCAATCGTGAACGACTTTCCGCCCGGCGCGGCGCAAACGTCGAGCACACGCTCGCCGGGCAGAGCCCCAAGCGCCGCCGCGCATAGCTGCGACGCGCGGTCCTGCACGTGAAAAAGCCCCTCGCCGAACGAAGCAAGCGACTCCGGCTCGACACGCCCCCTTGCCAGCAGGCAGCCGGCGGGCGGCTCTGCGAGCTGCGCAGCGACGCCCTCCGCAGCCAGACGTTCACAGAGCTGCTGCGCGGACACGCGCAGCGTGTTCGCGCGCAGGTAAATGGGCGGCCGCCCAAGCGAAGCGCGCAAAACGCGCAGCGCGGCCGCCTCGCCATAGGCGGACAGCCACGCTTCTACCAGCCACACCGGGCAGGAATATTCCACACTGAGACGTTCGGCCGTGCCGCCCTTCACAGGCAAAACGGCCTTGTCCGCGCGTAAAAACGCGCGCAGCACGCCGTTTACAAACCCGGACGCCTTCGCACAGCCGAGCGCGCGCGTCAGGTTGACGCTTTCAGATACGGCTGCATAATCGTCCACGCCGTCCATCCAGACAAGCTGACATACGCCGAGCCGCAGCGTCTGGAGCACCGGCTTCGACAGCGAGGCAAGTCCGCGCGCACAATAAGCGGCGAGCACATGGTCGATTGTCAGGCGGCGTTCCAGCACTGTATAGAACAATGCGGCCGCAAACGCTCCCTCACGCGCGTCAAGGCCGTTTTTTTCGATCAGCGAATCAATTGTCAAATTGGAATAAGCGCCGGCAGATTCCATGCGCAGCAACGCCTGCGCCGCCGTATAGCGTGCGTCCTTCTTCATGCAGTCATCCTTTTTATACAGTCGTCCAACGATGTTTTTTCTCTCGGGCGGGCCATCCGGCTTCTCCTTCACGCAGCGCCCGCCCCGCAGTTCGCGGCGCAGCCTGTTTTTACGCAGTATCTGCCCCGCTGTTCGCGGCGCAGCCGACTAAAATTTTTTGCCGAGCTTTTTTCAAAAAGCGGAGAATACCGGCGCGTACAACATCCACGCCAGCCGCGCTGCGCCTGTCATGGATTTTGCTGGCGCAAGGCCCTGCGCCTGAACAGGCTCTTGCGGCCTGCGGCGCGCTCTTTACGAGGGCTGCGGCCCGGGACTAAGGGCGCTGCCCCCTCACTCGCAGCCTCCCCCAAAAGGCGGGCGAAAACTTTTGATCGATGCGGCGTAAATCATATTACGTACAACCCGCCCCACTGTTCGCGGCGCAGCCGAACTAAGTTTTTCGCCGAAGCCTTTTTTCAAAAAGGCTGGATCTAGTCGCGGCGGCGGTTACCAAACAGGAGCACGAGCCTTAAAAGCTGTGCGAGCGCTACGATGAGCGCTGCCACATACGTCAGGGCGGCGGCCCGCAAAACGGCCCGCGCGCCGCCAAGCTCGTCCGGCGCAAGATATCCCGTATTTTCCAGCGTCGCAAGCGCGCGCGACGAAGCGTTGAATTCGACCGGCAGCGTAATCAGTTGAAACACAGCCGCCAGTGAAAACAGCAAAAGCCCCAGATTGATCAGCGCCCCGGAGGTAAACAATCCAATGAGAATCAGCGGGAGCGCCAGCTTCGAGCCAATATTTGTAATCGGGATGATCGCGTTTCGCAGCATCAGCGGCGAGTAATGACGCGCGTGCTGAACCGCATGGCCGCATTCATGGGCGGCCACGCCGAGCGACGCGATTGAATCACCCGCGTAAACGCTGTCGGACAGGCGCACCACCTGCGCGCCCGGGTCGTAATGGTCTGTCAGTTTGCCGCCGATATGCTCCACCCGGACATTTTGCAGCCCGTTGTCGTCCAAAATACGGCGCGCGGCCTGCGCGCCGGTCATCCCGTGCATATTGCGCACGCGCGAATAACGGTTGAACGCCGACGAGACGGACATCTGCGCCCATCCCGCAAACAGCAGCGCCGGGATCACCAAAATTAAATAGTAGCGGTCGAACGGTATAAACATCTTTCAAGCCTCCCTTGATCGCCGTCAGCCAAGCGTCTTGCCGGCGGCGTCCGGATGGCCGCGCAGATAATCGGCGGCGGCCATTCGTTTTTTTCCCGCCTCCTGGATTTCCAAAAGCTCGACGGCGCCCTGCCCGCAGGCGACCACAAAGCCCCCGCTTTTGGCCAGCGTGCCGGGAGCGCCCGTACCGTCGGGCGCAAGCCGCGAGCGGTAGACCTTGAGCGGCCGCCCGTCGAGCGACGTATGTGCGACAGGCCAAGGGTTCATACCGCGGATCAGGTTGTGGACTTCGGCCGCCGGCTTCGTCCAATCGATGCGCGCCAATTCCTTGGTGAGCATCGGCGCGTGAGTCGCCAGCGCGCCGTCCTGCGGGACGCGCGGCGCGCATCCTTCGCCGATCAGGCGCACCGTTTCCGACAATGCCTGCGCCCCAAGCCCCGCAAGCCTCCCATACAGTTCGCCGGAGGTTTCATCCGGTCCGAGCGGCGTTTCCCGCTTCAGGATCATATCGCCTGTGTCAAGCCCCTCGGCCATATACATCGTCGTGACTCCCGCCGTCCGGTCGCCGTTTAAAACGCTCCACTGGATCGGCGCGGCGCCCCTGTATTTTGGCAGCAGCGATCCATGCACGTTGACGCAACCAAGCGGCGGCAGCTCCAAAATATCAGGAGGCAGGATTTTCCCATAGGCGACCACAACAATCAGTTCGGGGGAAAGCTCCTTTAAAAGTGCAAGCGCCTGGCCGTCGCGCATCTTTGCCGGCTGGTAAACCGACAGCCCGTTTTCAAGCGCGCAAACCTTAACCGGCGGCGGCATGAGCTTGTAACCGCGTCCCTGCGGCTTATCCGGCTGTGTAAAAACGCCCGCGACCGCGTGCCCGTCGCTAATGAGACGCGAAAGGCACGGCACAGCAAATTCGGGCGTTCCCATAAATACAATGCGCATCCTCGTTTCCTCCCCCAGCTATTCCTCGACGATCTCCTCCGGATCGAGCATCCGTTCGGCTTTGTCGATGAACAAAATACCGTCGAGATGATCTACCTCATGGCAGACAGCCACGGCAAAATAGCCCTCGGCCTCCAATTCAAACGGTTTTCCATAACGGTCCTGCGCCTTGAGCCGAAGCTGCGCGGGACGATGCACCAGCCCATATTGGCCGGGAATGGAAAGGCAGCCCTCGCCGCCGCACTGGTCGCCCGACTGTTCTACGATCACGGGATTGACCAGCTCGTGCTTGCCCTCGCCCACGTCGATGACGACGGCGCGGCGCAGAACGCCCACCTGCGGCGCGGCGATACCCACGCCCCCGTCCTTCATCGTCTCATACATATCATCCAACAGCGTCCAGAGGCGCTCGTTAAAATCGGTGACAGGCCGGCTTTTTTTGCGCAGGCGCTCGTCGCCCTCCTTGAGAATATTGCGTAACGCCATAAGAAATCCTCCTTCATATTATTTGCCCCGGGGCCTATCCAAATTCTCAAAGTATATGGATTGGCTCTTACAGCGCGCTTTCAAACCGCGGATCGATCGAAAGCGCGACAGAATGGTATTCACGCACGGCAAGATATTTCTGCACAGTCCGCCAGAGCAGCTCGCGCGTACGCGCGTTCCAGCGGCATTTGACCGCCATACGCCAGCGGTACCGTCCGGCGATCTTTAAAATCTGGCTCTCGCACGGGCCAAGCACGCGCAGCGGCAAATCAGCGTATTCGCTCTGCGCGAGCGCCGTCAATTCCTGCAAAAAGCGGCGCGCGGCCGCGCGCGTCTCGCCGCCCCGCTGCCCTGAAAAGCCGATGCCCGCCATATCGCAGAACGGCGGATACAGATGCAGGCGGCGGCTTTCGATCTCCTCCTCATAAAACGAATCGTAATCCTGCGCGGCTGCAAGCGCGATCACAGGATTTTCCGGCGTGAAGGTCTGGATAAACGCGCGGCCCGCCTTTTGGGCGCGGCCGCTGCGGCCGACCACCTGTGTAAACAATGAAAACGCCCGCTCAAAGCTGCGGTAATCCTGCGCATACAGCGCGGAATCGGCCGACAGCACGCCGACCAGCGTCACATTTGGAAAGTCAAGCCCCTTCGCGACCATCTGCGTCCCGATTATTATATCATATTTTCCGGCTGAAAAGTCGGCAAAATGCTTTTCATGCGAAAATCTTGCCATAGTCGTATCCATGTCCATGCGCAGAACGCGCGCGTCTGGAAACAGCTCTCCCAATTCCTGCTCCACCTTCTGAGTGCCGGCGCCCGAAAAACGCCGGAACCGGCTGCCGCATGACGGACAGACCGCATCGGCGCGCGCTGTATAGCCGCAGTAATGGCACATCAAATGGCCGTTGGCGCTGTGATATGTCAGCGCGACGGAACAGTTTGGGCATTCGGCCACGGTCTGGCAGACGGCGCACTTGACAAGCGTGTTGTAGCCGCGCCGGTTGAGCAGCAGGATGCTCTGTTCGCCGCGCGCAAGATTCTCCCCAAGCTCGCCAATGAGCTGTGGGGAAAGCGACGCGCTGCGCGCGTCCGGCTCCTGAAGGTTCATATCCACGATTGTCACATCCGGCAGGCGCGCAGCGCCGTAACGCGCGCGCAGCGTCAGCAGCGTATAGTCGCCGCGCCTGGCGTGCCAGAAGCTTTCCGTACACGGCGTGGCCGAGGCGAGCAGCAGCAGGCAGTTATGCCACGCGGCGCGCCGGCGCGCCACATCGCGCGCATGATAGCGCGGCGACTGTTCCGATTTATACGTCGATTCCTGTTCCTCGTCCATCACTATCAATCCGAGATCGCGCACCGGCGCGAACACGGCGCTGCGCGTGCCGACAACGATCTGCGCGCCGCCGTCCCGGATGCGTTTCCACTCGTCGAGACGCTCCGTCATGGAAAGGCCGCTGTGCAGCACGGCAACGCGGCTGCCGAAATGCCGCCGGAAACGGTCGACCGTCTGCGGCGTCAGCGAAATTTCCGGCACCATCACGATCACGCCGCGCCCGCTTGCAAGCACATGGCGGATGGCGCGCAAAAAGACCTCCGTCTTTCCGGAGCCGGTCACACCGTAAAGCAGCGCCGTCTGCGGTTTGCCGCTGTCGGCCAAACCGCAGAGCGCATCGCAGGCAGCCCGCTGCTCGTCCGACAACTCGATGCCGGCGGCCGTATCGCGCGCCGGACCGGCGGCGTATGGGCTGCGGTAAACCTCGCGCGTGTAATACTGTACGACGCCCGCCGTCTCAAGCCGGTCCACGACCGATTTGCCGGCCGCCGCAAAATAACAGACCTCTTTCAGCGACGCCTGTCCAGCTTGCAGCAGAAGTTCGACGACCGCTTTCTGCTTGGCGGTGATCTTTACCGTCACATCGGAAAGCGTCTCTATTCCATCGGCCAGGCGCACCATCACCAGCTTGCCGTCGAGAACGCGCTGGCGGACAAGCTGCGACTTGATCAAAAGCCCTTCCCCGCACAGATCGCGCAGCACAGGCGCGTCCGGCGCGAGCGCCAGCGCCGCGCAGAGCGTCTCCTCCCGCACCGGCCGGCCGCGCCCTTTCAGATACTCGAACACACGCCGCCGGTCTCCGTCCGCGCCGCCGGGCAGCACAGCGCCGCGGGGCAGCAGGTATTGATATTGCAGCCGAACGCCCGCGCCCGGCGGCAGCAGCGCGCGCATCGCGTCAAAATAGGTGCAGAACGTCGTTTCACGCAGCCAGCGCGCCAGCGCGAGCATCTCCGCGTCGAGCAACGGTTTTTCGTCGACAAGCGATGCAAGCGTTTTTGCCCGCTGCGGCGCCGGCCCGTCAGCCGTCTCCATCACAATGCCGAAGCGCGTGCGGTTGCCGGCGCCGAACGGAGCCGTCACGCGGCAACCGGGGCGCGCGTCCATACCGTCCGGAATCAGATATGTATAAATTTTATCAAACGACAGCGCAGCGTTTTCAACCGCTACACGCGCTACACGCGCCATCCGAAACGCCCTCCTTGCAACGCAAACCGCCTGTTAAAAAGCATCCAGCTTTTTTTGCAGCGCGTCAATAAACTGCCCGAGATGCACGCCGTCGACAAGCGCGTGGTGCGCCTGCACGGAAAACGGCAGCAGCAGGCGATCCCCAAGCCAAAACCAGCGCCCCCACGAGATCCTGGGGATTGCGTCGTCCCGGTCCAGGTTTTCGGCGTGCGTCAGCCCGGTAAAGCAGAGCCATGGAATCGCCGAGAGATACAGGCAGTCGTCGCGCGCCTCCTCATCGGGCAGGAAAAACCGCTCCCCCTGCCGCGCAATCGCCTCGCTGGTACGCTGCAAAAACACATCGAGCACGCCGCACAGCGGCACGCTGACATATTTATGCAGTGCGCCGCCGGCGCGCGGCTCGGTAAACGAGGGATGAAGCTCATCGTACAGCACAACCTGACCGCCCTTGATACGCATACGCAGTTCCGGAACCTCGTTGGCCGCGTGCGTCACAAAAAAGCCAAACGTATGGCTGAATGAAATCCCCCGTTTTTTGACGCGCGCATGAAAATGCGTCACGTCAAGCTGGACGCACACGCTGTACTGCGGACGGTCAAGCGAACGATAAAATTCGAACTGCTCCTTGCGCGGCCAACAGGCCAGATCGATGTACGCCGTCATGTCCGTTCCCTCCGCATTGCCAGCAGCCGGTCGAAGATTTCATCGGCAAGCGCATCCTTGCCCATCAGCGGCAGTTTCTCAGCGCCCGCCTTGGTTAAGAGCGTAACGGCATTCGTCGGCACGGCAAAGCCAGCGCCCGGTTCATTCAGGTTGTTTGCCACGATCATATCGGCATGTTTCTTTTCCAGCTTCTCCTGCGAATGCGCAACAAGGTCGCGCGTCTCCATTGAAAACCCGCAGAGCACCTGCCCCGGCGCGCGCGTCTGTCCAAGGTACGCCAGGATATCGCGCGTGCGCTCCAATTCCAGCGTCATCCCCTCGGACGCGCCCTTTTTGATCTTGTCGGCCGCCGCGGTCCTGGGCCTGAAATCAGCGACAGCCGCACATTTCACAATGATATCCTGTACAGAAGCGCGCGACGCGACCGCTTCAAACATCTCCTGCGCTGATTCAACCGGTACGGCTTCGACACCCTGCGGAGCAGCGAGCGCCGTCGGCCCGGTCACGAGTGTGACGGCCGCCCCGCGGCGGCTGGCGGCGGCGGCTACCTCATAACCCATGCGCCCGGTGGAGCGGTTGCTCAAAAAACGTACCGGGTCGACTGCCTCACGTGTCGGGCCTGCCGTGACCAGCACGCGCAGCCCAGCCATATCCTGCGGCGCCAGCGCGCGGCGTACCGCCTCGAACAGCACCGCCGGCGCGGGCAGCCGCCCGCGCCCCGTATCGCCGCAGGCGAGCAGGCCGCTGTCCGGCTCGAGCACCGTCACGCCGAAGCGGCGCAGCGTCTCCAGATTGCGCTGCGTGATGGGGTTGTCGTACATCCCGGTGTTCATCGCAGGCGCAACCAGCTTGGGGCAACGCGCCGCAAGCAGCGTCGTCGTGAGCATATCGTCGGCAATTCCAGCCGCCATTTTCGCAATCACATTCGCCGTGGCGGGCGCGACAATGAATACATCCGCTTTTTTCGCCAGCGACACATGTTCGACATTGTACTCAAAATTGCGGTCAAACGTGTCGATCGCAACGCGGTTGTTGACGAGCGTCTCAAAAGTCAGCGGCGTCACAAACTGCGCCGCATTCCCTGTCATAATGACGTGCACATCGGCCGCCGTCTTGCCAAGATCGCTGGCAAGCTGCGCAGCCTTGTATGCGGCGATGCCCCCGCTTACGCCCAAAACAATCGTTTTGCCTTCAAACATGGCTATCCTCCCACCGCCCGGCTGCATCTCCGGGCCTGTCAAAACAAAAAAGCCCTGTACACGACAGGGCCCTGTATCCGTTATTCCGAAATCTGAGAAACGTGGCCCACTTTGATCTTGCCGCCGGCAAATTCCTCGACAGCCTTCTGGACCGGCTTTTCCTCATTCAGGGAGTGTTCCTCCTCCTGCTCCTGCGCGATCTCACGCGCGCGCTTTGCAACCGCGACGACAAAAGAATAATAATTATCGCCCGGCTTGATAATTGAATTGATGGAGGGCCTAAGCATACTCATGAAATTCACACACCTTATCAATCATAGTTTGCATATAGTTCGTCCGGCATTTCGACGCGCAGATAATCGCGTCCAACTGCGCGCGCGCTTTGTCGGCGTCGTCGTTGACAATCACATAATCGTACTGCGCCGCATAGGAAAGCTCCAGCCGCGCGGCCGCGAGCCGCCGCTCGACCACCTCGGCCGTCTCGGTATTGCGCCCGGTCAGGCGTTCCCGCAGCGTCTCATACGACGGCGGCAGGACAAAAATGAACACGGCCTGCGGAAATGTCCGGCGGACCTTCATCGCCCCCTGCACCTCGATCTCCAACAGGACGTTGCGGCCCGCGGCGAGCTGCGTCTCGACAGCAGCGCGCGGCGTGCCATAGCAATTTCCGCTGTATTCGGCATATTCGAGCAAGCCGCCGCCGGCGGCCAGCTCGTCAAACCGCTCGCGCGTTATAAACGAATAATCGATCCCGTCGCGTTCGCCTGGGCGCGGCGCGCGCGTCGTCACGGAGACGGAAAGAACCGTCTCCGGATGCGCCGCCAGGTACGGCGCAAGGATCGTCCCCTTGCCGACGCCCGACGGGCCGGAATAAACGATCAAAAGTCCCGGCTGCATAGCTTCACTCATCGTCCTCAACCTCGTCGTCCTCGTCGACCAGGCGGTTTGCAACCGTCTCCGGCTGCACCGCGGACAGGATCACATGATCCGAATCCGTAATAATGACCGCGCGGGTCCGGCGTCCATAGGTCGCGTCGACCAGCGTCCCGCGGTCGCGCGCATCCTGGATAATCCGCTTGATCGGCGCCGATTCAGGGCTGACAATCGCCACCAAACGGTTGGCGCACACCATATTGCCAAATCCGATATTGATCAGTTTCATACAAATGCTCCCCTCCGCCGTTCCACGCCGTTGTACTCAAGATATCCGGCGCGGCGGTCCGGTTTTTTGTCTGCTAAAAGATCGCGGCTGTGTTATTCAATATTCTGAATTTGTTCACGGATTTTTTCGATATCGCTTTTGATTTCCACAACGACCTGCGCGGTCGCGGCATCCTGCGCCTTCGAACCGATTGTATTAGCCTCGCGGTTCATCTCCTGCACAAGAAAATCGAGCTTGCGCCCGATCGGTCCGTTAAACGCCCCCAGGATATCGCGGAACGACGCAATATGGCTGCGCAGGCGCACCGTCTCCTCATCGACGGCGATCTTGTCTGCAAAGATGGCCGCTTCGGTGACGATACGCGTCTCATCGATCTGGCGATCCTCCAAAACCTCCCGGATCTTCGCCGTCAGACGTTCGCGGTATGCAGCCTCGGTGCGGGGCGACTGCTCCGCCACCGCCGCGACCCGCGATTCAATGCTTTCAAGACGTTCGAGAATATCTGCTTTTAGGCGTTCGCCTTCCGTTGCGCGCATGGCAATAAACCGTTCAATCGCCCCGTCGGCCACCAGCCGGACCTCGGTCCAGATTGTCTCCTCATCCTCCTGCACGCGATGCACGGAAAACAAGTCGGAAAACCTCATCAGCGAAGAAACCGTCAAGTCATCCTGAAGGCTCAGCTTCTCCCCTGTAACGCGCATCGCATTGATATAGGAAGCGGCCAGCTCGTGGTTGATATCAACAGCCGTATGCGCGGCGCCGGTATCGACAACCGTCACGCCGGCCTCAACTTTTCCTCTTGAAATTTTACCCTGCAAATATCCTTTGAGTTTTTCTTCCAGATATCCAAACGCACGCGGCACGCGTGCGGAAAATTCAAAGTAACGGTGATTGACCGACTTGATTTCAACTGTGATATCACGGCCATCTATAGATTGCTGCGACCGGCCGTAGCCTGTCATGCTTGTAACCATGGACCCAACCTCTCCTTTGTGAGCGGGCCATGTTTGGCCTCACATCTTAATATTCCTATTTTACTTGTATTTTACTAATTTGTCAACGCACGGCTGCCTGAAACATAAAAGCTCCTCAAACCGGACAAATCTCCACATTTTATGCCTTCTGTCTGCGCATTCTTCTGTCCATGAAGCCTTGAGGGGCGCGTCCCAAAGGACGCGCCCCTCTTATACCTCTATCAGACGGGATGCACTTTGCTTGCCTTATCGCCATGCTTGCCATCCACGCCATACTTTTTGTTCTTGCGGGATTCAAAGAACTTGGGGGCCACCTGCGGGAACATCGCCATTGTGAGGATGTCCTCCTCCTGCTCGAGATATTCAGGCGGGAACCCGGCGCGCAGCTTCTCCATCTCCGGCTCGATCAGATCGGCCGGGCGGCACTCGATCGGCTCCTCGTCGCCCAGGATCTTCTTGCGAAACGCGGGATCGATCGGGGCCGGCGTCCTGCCGTATTCACCCTTGACAAGCCCTTTGAATTCCTTTGTAACCATCTTGTACCGCTCGCCCATGATCACATTGAACACAGCCTGCGTACCCACGATCTGGGAGGTCGGCGTGACAAGCGGCGGATAGCCGGCGTCCTTGCGGACATTCGGGACCTCGCGCAGAACGTCCTCGAATTTGTCCTCCTTGCCGGCCTGCTTGAGCTGCGAAACCAGGTTTGACAGCATGCCGCCCGGCACTTGGTAAACAAGCGTATTAGCATCGACGCCCATAACCTTCGGATTAAGCAGTCCCTCCGACAGATATTTTTCACGCAGCTTGGCGAAATGCGCCCGCACAACATCGAGTTTTTTCAAATCAAGCCCCGTGTCATACGGCGTTCCCTCAAGCGCCGCAACCATCGATTCGGTCGCCGCATGGGACGTGCCCATCGCAAGCGGCGACATGGCTGTGTCGATGATGTCGCAGCCGGCCTCGATGCTCTTGAGCAGCGACATCGAGGCAAGCCCGGAAGTATAATGCGTATGCAGGTTGACCGGGATCTTTACCGCCTTTTTCAGCGCCGCAGTCAGCTCATAGGCAACCGACGGCGTAATCAGCGCCGCCATGTCCTTGATACAGATCGAATCCGCGCCCGCGTCCTCAAGCTGTTTGGCATACTTGACGAAATATTCGACATTGTGCACCGGCGACAGCGTGTAGGAAATCGCTGCCTGCATGTGCGCGCTCGTCTTTTTTGTCGCCTTGATCGACGCCTCCAGATTGCGGATGTCGTTAAGCGCGTCGAAAATACGGATGATATCGATTCCGTTGTCGACCGATTTCTTTACAAAATATTCAACCGCATCATCAGCATAGTGGCGGTAGCCGAGCATATTTTGTCCGCGGAACAACATTTGCAGCTTTGTGTTCGGCATATTTTTGCGGATCACACGCAGCCGCTCCCACGGGTCCTCGTCGAGAAAACGGATACACGCGTCAAACGTGGCGCCGCCCCAGCATTCGCAGGAATAAAAGCCGACCTCATCCATCGCGGGCAGGATTGGAAGCATCTCGTCGAGACGCATACGCGTCGCGATCAGGGATTGATGCGCGTCGCGCAGGATGGTTTCACAAATTTTTACCTTCTGAGCCATTGATGTTTCGCCCCCTTAACCGATGGAGATCAGCAGATCATCGGAGTTGACGGCATCGCCCTTCTTGACATGAACGCCGACAACCGTGCCGGTGGCCGGGCTGAAGATCTCGTTTTCCATCTTCATCGCTTCCAGCATGAGCAGCAGGTCGTTCGCCTCGACATGGTCGCCCTCCTTGACCTTGATATCAAGAATGTTGCCGGGCATCGGGGCCGTGACCTTTGTCGCGCCGGCCGCAGGGGCGGCGGAGGGGGCAGGGGCAGGGGCCGGGGCTGCAGGAGCGGCCGCGGGCGCGGCGGCAGGAGCCGGCGCGGGGGCAGCCGGAGCCGGAGCCGGTGCAGCGTATCCAACCGGAGACGGAACCGGCGACGGGATCGCGGACGGCATCGCGGCAGGGACGGGCGCCGGAGCCGGCGCGCCGGGAGCCATTTCATCAACCTGAACATCATACGCTCTGCCGTTAACAACTATATTAAACCGTTTCATAACAAATTTGCCTCCTTATAATGATCGGGGTCCGCCGCATCGGCCGGCAGCCCATGTGTGGGGCGGCATACCCGCCGCTGCTGATACAGGATCGCACGCCGCGCGGGCGCAGTTACATCGGGATATTGGCGTGCTTTTTCGGCAGCCTGCTCACGCGCTTGCCAATCAGCATATCAATGGCAGAAACAACAGCTGCACGGGTATTGGCCGGATCGACCACATCGTCAATATGTCCCTTTGCGGCGGCCGCCACAGCGCCCGCCTCATTGGCCGCATACTCAGCTTCCACCTGCGCGCGCGTCTTATCCTTTGTGATCTTGTCGCCTTCCATGAAGGCAACGGCCGTCGCCGGGGAAAGCGCGCTGATCACAGCGTCAGGCCATGCGACGGCATAATCGGCGTTCGCACCGCGACCAGCCAGAGCGACATAGGCGGAACCGTACGCCGCGCCGCAGATCACAGCGATTTTCGGCGTGGTCGCCTCAGCATAAACATGCGCCAGCTTTGCGACCTCGCGCACACCGCCGCGGAACGCATGGCCGTTTACTGCGGCGAACCCGGCGCAGTTGACAAATGTAACAACCGGAATCTGGAACGAATCACAGATCGCAACAAAACGCGCAATCTTACTGCTGCCGTTCGAACAGACCTTGCCTGAATCAGAAGCCGCTACAAATCCAACCGTCGAGCCGGCCACTGTACCCAGCGCGACATGCACGCCGCACTTTGTGAAATCTTTTTGAAGCTCGATCACGCTGCCCGCATCGGCAACACTGCCGATGATCTTCATCATATCCGCCTTGTCCATCGCCTTGGCGGCTGCTTCCAAAGCAGCGTCCGCTCCGTCCGCTTCCCTGAATTCACACAGCGGCAGGGCCGAAAGGTTGTTGGAGGGCAAAAGCGCGATCAACCTACGCGCCGCTGCGACAGCGGCGGCATCATCCTTCTCAACAAGATGCGCCACGCCCGACAGCGCAGCGTTCTTCGCGCCGCACGCCTCATCGCCGGGGGAAAGAAACAGCTCCGCCTGCTCGCTGATCACTACGAAATCCGCCGAAGCCGCGATCATCGCCGCACAGCCGGCGCATGGACCGAGCACCACGGAAACCTGCGGGACAACACCGGAAAGGTTGTTCGTCCAGCAGAGCATATCGCCGTAGGCGGCCATCGCGTCCAGTCCTTCGTCGATTGCCGCGCCGTTGGAATCATAAATACCAACAACCGGCGCGCCGGTCTTGAGCGCCAGCTCGTAAATCTTTTTAATTTTGGAGCCGTGTGCCGCACCGACCGCGCCGTTGCGCACGGAGGTGTCCTGTGCGAACGCGTAAACCGGGCTGCCGTCCACAAGCCCATAGCCTGTGATAACGCCCGCGCCGTCGCAGCCGTTTTTGACCAGAGCGCCAACCTCGACAAAAGTGTCGGAGTCAAAGAGGGCCGCCATCCGCTTGCGGGCTGCCGTGTCCTTGAGCGCGTCCTTGCGGGCGTCGTCCAGTGGCATCGCCTTGTCACTCATGTTTTTATCCTCCTATCTGATTCGTCATCCACACAAACGGAATTTTGTGTGGACGCCCGCCCGGCCGGACGGGGAAAAATGCAACAAAATTTAAAATCTTATGTGGACTTTCCACATTCTTGGTTTTGAAAACATCAAAATCTAACCATTTTAAAGTATACACGCTTCAAACTCAAATAACAAGCATTAATTGCGTTTTTTTGATGATTTTTTAACGAAGATATTTTGCCCTTAAAAATCCCCCTGCCTGCGGCTGCCGGACGTGCAGTTTTTGCGCGCAAAAAACGCGTCGAGTGAAAACGGCGCATCCGCCTCATATCCAAGCTTCGTCAGCGCCAACCGCAGCTCCGGCGCAAGGCCTGCGCCGATCCTGGCCGTCTTTGTGCCTGTCCTCGACACAGCCGCGAACGCGGCCCGCGCCATCCCGTCGATAAGCCCCGCGTCCATACGCCGCCCTGTGTCGGCGCCGCATAGTGTGACACAGCCGCCAGCCATCGAAAAAGCCGCTGTTGCGAGCACATCGCCGCCCTGAAACACCCCGTAGGCGAACGCGCCCTGCTCCGGCGCTCCAAGGCTGTCGCAGACGCGCGCGGCCAGGCGCGCGTCCGCGATCCGTTTAATTGTCAGCATAAAAACCACCCACTCCGCCGCACAAAGCGGCAAAACTATGAATCAAACGCCTTCCCGGGCTGATTGCATGTATTTATTCCCCGCTATTACAAACCGCCTTACAAAGGCAGGGTAACCGGCGATTTTCCTCTTTCCCTGCCCCGGCCATGGTATGCGCCGCATATAAAAATAACCGGCGGGCGGCCGCGCGGCCCGCCTGCCGGTGTTTCACTCGGACAGTCCGCCCGCCTGCTTTTTCGACGCAGCATTGCGCAACGCGGCCACCTCCCCCGGACGCAGCTCGCGCCACTGTCCGGGCTGGAGCATGCCGAGCTTGAGCGGACCGACCGATGTGCGTTTGAGTCGCGCGACTTCAAGCCCGACCGCCTCGCACATGCGGCGCACCTGCCGGTTGCGTCCCTCCTGGATGGTGATCTGCAAAACAACACGCCCATCCTGCTTTTCAAGCACAAGCACCGTCGCCGGAAGCGTCATGCGCCCGTCGAGCATCACACCCGCGGACATCTTCGCAGCCTGCTCGTCCGAGACATCCGGGCGCACCGTCACGCGGTACGTCTTGGAGATATGGTTCGACGGGTGCATCACAAGGTTGGCAAACGCGCCGTCATTTGTAAGTAAAAGCAGCCCCTCGCTATTGCGGTCGAGACGCCCCACCGGATAGACGTGCGCGGGCGCATCCTTTACAAGATCAGTCACGCACCGCCGTCCAAGCTCATCCGATGTGGTTGTAACAAAGCCGCGCGGCTTATGGAGCATGATATACACGTTCTGTTTCTTTTTGCGAAGCTGCACGCGCACGCCGTCGATCGCGATCACGTCGCGCGCCGGGTCGACCGGGTTGCCTGGCTGGGCGGGATGGCCGTTGACCGTAACGCGTCCCTGCGCGATCGCCTCCTCGGCCTTGCGGCGCGACATAACTCCATTTTCAGAAAGCACCTTTTGGATGCGGATACCGTTTACTTTTGCCATGATGTCCTCCGTTTTCACTCATTCCAATCCGCCGCCCGTCATCCGCCAAACAGGCGTGTGAATAACGGCGTTTTTCCTTTTACCGCCGCGACATCATCTGCCGCCGTCAGCGTCACATCCGCAACAGGCTGGCCGCCGACAGAAAACAGCGCGTGCCCCACTACGTCGCCCGCCTGCACCGGCGCGTATAAAAACGGCTCGGCTGTGACCGTCACATCCAGCCGCTCGCCGGGCAGCAGCGCGACCGGTTCCGGCTCCTCAAATGTCACGGCGGCATACGTCTGCGTCCCGCCCGTCACAGGCAGGTCCGCCGCCGGGATCATCTCACCGGGCGCGGTCTGCGTCAGCGCCCCAAAGTAGTGTTCATAAAGCTTTATATGCTCGTTCCAGTCGTCGGGGCAGTTGAGCGTCACGACGATCAGGCGCACGCCGCCGCGCTGGGCATACGACACCAGGCAACGGCCAGCCGCATCCGTAAACCCGGTTTTGACGCCCGCCGCATCGGGATAGAGCTTTAAAAGCCTGTTGTGGTTGGAAAACCAACGGTCGGCCGGCGGATTGCCAAAGCATACCTTTGCGCTTTTCTGGGAGCAGATTTCGGCAAAGCGCGGATTTGAGAGCGCCTCGCGCGTCAGCAGCGCCATATCATAGGCGCTTGAGTAATGCGCGTTGTCGTCCAGCCCGCTCGGTGTGACAAAATGAGAATCTTCCATCCCCAGTTCGGCGGCGCGCTCGTTCATCATCCGCGCAAACGCCTCCTTGCTGCCCGCGATGCGCACAGCGGCCGCGTTGGCAGCGTCGTTGCCCGACGGCAGCATCATCCCATAGGCGAGCGCCGAAAGCGTCACACGGTCGCCGACGCGCAGCCCCATCGACGACCCTTCGACACGGATTGCATCCGGGTCCACGGTGAACCATTCGTCCTGGCCGTCCTGCTCCAGCGTCAGCAGCGTGCTCATGATCTTTGTCGTCGAAGCCATCGGCAGACGCGCGTTGGCGTTTTTAGCAAACAGCACGCGCCCGGTCGCGGCGTCGAGTACGACGGCCGCTTTGGCTTTTGTGTCAAGACCAAGCGTGTCGGGAATCGACTGCGCGACCGCCGGCGCGGCGTCGAGGGCGCGCACATCTGTCAGGCGCACGCATATAAACAGCGCCGCGAATGCCGCCAGCAAAAGGATCGCCCGTTTCAGCATCACATCACCCGCACCTGGAACCTGCCGCCCCACCCGCAGCGGATGTTTCAAACAGCTTCCGAATTTCGATACAGGTCATTTTATGCCGCGCGCGCGCACGAAATTACCCCTTGCTTTCCCCGCCGTCCGCTTCGATATGCGCACGGCGCTCTTTTTTATCCCGTTTGGCAAACAGCTCGGCGAACTTATCGACCATCTCCGGCGCCATGGTGACGATGCGGTCGGCGGTCGTCTTGCTGTCGTTCATCTGCAAAAGCTCCACATGCCCGTCCTTGATGACAAGGAACGCGATCGGCTGCACCGAAACGCCGCCGCCGGCGCCGCCGCCGAACTGGCCGGCCTGCTTGATGGTCGGGATATCCGAACCGCCGGAGGCGAAGCCGAAGCTCACCTTGGAAACCGGGATGATCACGGTCCCGTCGGGTGTGGTGATCGCCTCGCCGACAACGGTGTCCGCGTCGACGAGCGTGCGCAGGTTTTGAAGCGAGCTGTCCATCAGTTCGCTGATTGGATGCTTTTCATTGCTCATGGAAAGAACCTCCTTTTACAGTTCACCGGCCGCGCGCGCCTGTTCCGGCCTTTGGCTGGGACGCCTGTTCGCGCCGTGTTTTCACTTTTTCACAGACGGCCTGCCTTTTTACAGTCTTGACAAGAAACGCCGCGCCAATCCGCACGGCGGCGGCGGCGGCGGCAATCGGCAGCAGCCGGCCGCGCGCCTCAAACTGCCAGGAACCCTCCTGCGCCATAAAATCAGGCGTGATGAGGATATCCGGCTTTTTCAGGTTGAACAGCCCGCGCGCCGCCGTATACGCCGTATAGATAAGCGCGTTCATATGGCCGAAAGCAATCGCGGTCTGGGCCGCGTCGTCCTCCGCGACGACGACGCGCAGGCGCACACGGTAGACGCGCACATGCCGCAAAAGCATCTTCGTGCCGCCGCCGAGCGACGCGACGAAGTCCATTGCCGCACCAATGATCGCCGCGAAATCCCACTTCTCCTTCTTTGCGGGCGCGGCAGGCATCTGCTCCTTTTGCTTCTTTTGTTTTTTCTTCGCACGCGACCGCTTCTTTTGCTTCTTCCCCAATAGCTGCCGCCGGTAAAACAACCAGCGCACATACGCCTCGCCCGGGGCGTCCGAGCTAAAACGCGCCGACCCGACGATCGGGATGCACAATAGCAGCAGCAAAAGCGCCAGAATCGCCAAAAGCACAAATCCGACCACCGCCATTGCGGTCCCTCCCATCCGTTATACCGGCCCGGTTTCCTCCAGTTCGCCGAATGCGACCTGACCCTCGAGCACATCGTCCGGCAGCGCGTCCTCATCGGTGGACGGAAGCGCCGGCAGCTTGTCGAGGCTTTCCAGGCCGAAGCAGCGCAGAAAATCCGGCGTCGTGCGGTAGGCAATCGGCCGTCCGGGCAGATCGAGCCGACCCGCCTCCTCGATCAGCGACTTTTCGATCAGGGAATTGACGACGCCGGAGCTGTCGACGCCGCGCACCTGTTCAATAAACGCGCGCGTCACTGGCTGGTTGTAGGCGATGACAGCCAGCACCTCCAGCGCTGCCTGCGAAAGCGGCGCGCTGCGGCGCAATTCCAGCGCCGCGCGGATAACCGCCGCATAGTCGGACGACGTGCACAGCTGGAGTCGGTCGCCCAGGCGCAGCACCTCGAACGGCATCCCAGCGTCGGCGAGCGCGTCGCGCAGATGCGGCACATAGCGCAGGACCGTTTCCTCGTCCGCGCCGATAGCCTGCGCCACGCGCGATACCTCGACCGCCTCGCCGCCCGCAAACAGAATGGCGAGTATTTGTTTCTGCGGCAAATCGATCATGTCGGTGCCTCCTGTTGCTGCCTTGCCCGGCCGCCGCGCTCAAACGAAACCTGGCCGCCGTCGACCGTGATGCGGCGCGCCTTGACAAGCTCCAGCACCGCCAGAAACGTAGCGACAAGCTCGCTGCGGTCCGTGCTGGTCAAAAACAGGCTCTCATACGGCGCGCTGCCTGTCCGGTAAAGCCCGCGCAGGATATGCAGAATCCGGCTGCCGACCGATACAACGCGGCGCGCCACAATTCCTGAAAAGGCGCGCACCGGCGGCGGCAGCCGCCGAGCGCCGCGCCCGGCCGCATCGCGGTACGCGTCATAGAGGATCTGAGGGGAATGCGTCAGCCTGTACGAATGGTCAGCCGGCAGCTTCATCGGCTGCCGCGCGAAATTCAGATATAACCGGCTGAGCGCGCCAAGCTGCGCAGCCACCCGCTGACAGACCTGGTACTCCAAAAGCTGTCCCTGCAATTCGGCCTTGAGCTTGACGCCCTCCTCCTCGTGGCGCGGCAGCAGCATCGCTGTTTTGATATATACAAGCCGGGCGGCCATCTCCAGAAATTCGCTGGCGATTTCCAGGTCGTCCTGCCCCATCGCGTCAATATAGGCCAGATACTGCTCGAGCAACGCCGAAATCTCAATATCGCAGATATCGAGCTTATGCTTTTGAATCAGATACAAAAGCAGATCGAGCGGGCCTTCAAATTCGCCCGTCTTAAACTGAGGCTTTTCCATGCTCACAGGATCATCCCCGCGATCACATTAACAAAGCCGGTCAGAAAATTCAGCCCCTTAAACAGCAGGTTGCTCAGGAACATCAGCGGTACATTGAGCGCGCCGCTCACGACGAGTACTAGCAGAACGATGTAGATGACCTGCTGGTACTGGCGCACCTTGTACTCCCATTTGGCCGGTACAAAAAAGGTGAGGATGGAAAAGCCGTCGAGCGGCGGCACCGGCAGAAGGTTAAACACCGCGAGAGATACATTGATAGACGCCATTGTGATGAAAACCCATTCCAAAATCGCCAGCGCCCCGCCTGTATTCGTCACCAGGATAACAACCATCAAAATTTTGGCGGCCAGCAGCGAAAGCAGCGCCAGGATCACATTGGCAGCCGGACCGGCCAGCGACGTGAGCGCCATGCCCGCGCGCATGGAAATGCGGCGGTCAAAGCGCCGCGGATCGACCGGCACAGGCTTGGCCCACCCGAACCGCTGCGTCAAAATCAGCATCAGCGCGCCGATTGGGTCGAGATGGCGCAGGGGATTCAGATCAAGCCTTCCCTGGCGCGCGGCTGTGTCGTCTCCAAGCTTATACGCCATCCAGGCATGGGCAAATTCATGCGCCGGCAGCGATGTAACCAGCACGATCAATGTCACAAAAAAAGTCTGCATATCAAAAATTCCCATATCCGCGCCTTTCCGGGAGAGGATGTACCCCGCTCCCCATCCTTCATAATGGTAATGATCATGGATTATTATACCGATTCCCGACGTAAAATACAAGCGGATTCGCCCGAAATCAGCGCGCCGTGCTGTCAAAATGAAAATTTTGCAAAAAAGCCCTTGCATTCATCCGGCAAATCTGATAGAATACCACTGTTGACTTTAAAAACAGAATGGAAAAGATAGAGGAGGTGCAGAACATGGCAAAATGCGATATCTGCGGTAAAGGCGTAACGTTCGGAATCAGGGTTTCTCACTCGCACAGGCGCTCCAACAGGGCGTGGAAGCCCAACGTACAGCGCGTCAAGGCGCTTGTAGACGGGACCCCCCGCCACATCTATGCCTGCACCCGCTGCCTGCGTTCCGATAAGGTTCAGCGCGCGCTGTAAGCCAACTGCAATTTGAGAGGACGCCGCAAAGCGGCGTCCTTTTTGTATCCGCGGCGCACTTCCTGCATTTGCGACAGCATGGCGTGCTATGATATTTCTGGCTGTTTGGCCGCCCTTGTTTTCAGGGTAAGGCCCTGACGGCTGATAAAAAAAGAGGTAAGAGGTAATTGGCATGCGAAAAGCATTGATCACCGGAGCAAGCTCCGGTCTTGGGCGTGATCTGGCGCGGGTTCTCAGCGGACGCGGCTACGATCTGATTCTCGTCGCGCGCCGCCGCGACCGGCTCGAGGCGCTCGCGCGCACGCTGCCGACTAAGGCGCACATCATCTGCGCGGACCTGTCAGACGCCGGCCGCTGCAAAGCTCTGTACGATGAAACGCGCAGCGAACGCATCGACCTGCTTATCAACAACGCCGGGTTCGGCCAGTTCGGCGCCTTCTGCGAAACGCAGCTCGATACGGAGCTGCGGATGATCGATACAAACATCCGCGCCGTGCATATACTGACCAAACTGTTCCTGCGCGATTTGATCGCACGGGACAGCGGTTATATTCTCAATGTGGCCTCGATGGCCGGTTTTATGCCGGGTCCCGGCATGGCCTGCTACTACGCGACAAAAGCGTATGTCCTGCGCCTGACGCAGTCGATTAGCGAGGAGCTGCGCCGCCGCAAGAGTGCCGTCTATATCGGCGCGCTCTGTCCCGGTCCAGTCGACACGGAGTTTAGCGCAACGGCCGATGTGCATTTTCGCATGCCGTCTCTGCCGAGCGTCGAGGTCGCATCCTATGCGGTCGATCAGATGTTCCGCCGCAAGCGGCTGATCATCCCCGGCAAGCCGATGAAAATCATGAAGTTCGCTGCTCGCCTCGCTCCGGAATCGCTGCTTGCGCGTGCCTGCGGGTTCGTAAACCACTCCCGGCATTTTTGAAAAAAGCCTCAGCAAAAAACTTCATACCTTTTTTGAAAAAAGGTATGCCAAAAAACTTTCCGGCCTTTTTGAAAAAGGCCTCGGCGAAAAACTTTAGTCGGCTGCGCCGCGAACAGTGGGGCGGGCGCTGCGCTGATACAGGCTGCGCCGCCAACAATGGAGCGGGCGCTGTGTTTATACAGGCTGCACCTGCCCCAGGGTTGGGTCCATGGGATAGGGGCGGCCCGTCTCTGTCCCGTGAGGCGCGAAAAGGGGCGCTGCCGTATCCTCACAAAATAAAACATCCGCCGCAGGTTAGGGCTTGTTTGAAAATAGAGGAATTGCCGGATTTTTCGCAGACAGCAGGAGAATACAAGGCAAAAAACACAGGAATCCTTTCGGATTCCGAGGCTTTTTAACGCTGGATTCACCGCTGTTTGTAGAAAAAGACGGTATTTCCGATTTTTCAAACAGCCCCTAGACGCGGCGGATGTTTTATTTTTTAAAGGCCCCTCTCTTAGCGGCTGAGGAGCCAAATGACCTCGGATTCATGCCGCTTGGGCCGGCCCATCAGGTCGCGGATCGCGGCGTCGGAACGCTTGCCCTCATACAGCACGGCGTAGACCTCCCGGATAATCGGCATCTCCACGCCGGCGCGCTGCGCCAGCTCCCAGGCGCATTTTGCCGCCGTGTAGCCCTCAACGGTCATCCCCACTTCGTCGATGGCCTCCTGTGCCGTTTTGCCCTGCCCGATCAGGATACCCGCGCGCCGGTTGCGCGAATGCATCGACGTGCAGGTTACGATCAAATCGCCGATGCCGGAAAGCCCCGCGAACGTCTCCGTCGACGCGCCCATCGCCACGCCCAGCCGCGCAATCTCGGTAATGCCGCGCGTCATCAGCGCCGCTTTCGAATTGTCGCCAAGCCCAAGCCCGTCAGCCGTGCCGGCCGCGAGCGCAATGACATTTTTCAGCGCGCCTCCAAGCTCGACGCCCGTCACATCGTCGTTGACATAAATGCGCAGCGTCGGGTTCATCAGCGTGTCTTGCACAAATTCCGCAGCCGCGCGGCTGCGCGACGCGGCGACAACCGTCGTCGGGACGCCGCGCGCAACCTCCTCGGCATGGGAAGGGCCGGAAAGGATGACGACGCTGTTTTCCGGCAGCTCCTCGCAGATCACCTGCGAGAGCGTTTTAAGCGTCCCTGTTTCAAAGCCCTTTGACACGCATGTCACAACCGTATCACGGCCGACGCGTCCCTTGATGGACGCGCAGACGCCGCGCACAGCGAACGACGGCGTCGCCACGATCACCAGCGGCGCGCCGACCGTCTGCGGAAGCTCCCAAACCATCCTGACTGTCTCCGGAATTTTCACGCCGGGCAAAAGCTTCTTATGCTCCCGCGCGGCGGACAGTGTCTCGATCTCCTGCTGAAATGGTGAATACAGCGTTACGTCATGTCCATTCTGCGCACACATGATGGCCAGGGCCGTGCCAAAGCCGCCCGCGCCGAGAATCAAAATTTCTGCCATACAGATCCTCCTGTCGTCAGCCTTCCTTTTTCTGCCCAAACCGGTATTCTGTCCCGGCGAGCAGGCGTTTGATATTTTCGCGGTGCATAAAAGCGCCCAGGCAGCTCATCAGCAGTGCGAACGCAAAGTTAAACAGAAGCGGCTGCCCCTCGATATAATTGATCAGCAGTGTGAAAAACGGAAACAGGATATACCCGATGATCACGGTGAGCGATACAATTTTTACGATGAATACAACCGGCAGGAGCAGCACGACTAACAGCGCAAACACAACCCAGTTGAGCATCAGCACAACGCCCAGGCTTGTGAGCACGCCCTTGCCGCCCTTAAAGCCGAAATACAGCGGGAACAGGTGGCCAAGCACCACGAAAAAGCCCGCGATATAGCCGCCGTCAAGCACTGTAATCCCCGCCAACGTAAAGATCATGCGTCCGACCGCCACGGCGACAATCCCCTTGCCGAAATCACCGAGCGCCGTAAAGGCCGCCATTTTTTTACCGTAATTGCGCAGGATATTCGTCATACCGGCGTTGCCGCTGCCATGACGGCGCACATCGTCCTGTGCGCCGACGCGCGAAACGATCACCGCAAAGCTCACGCTGCCGATCAGATAAGCCGCCAGCGCGACAATCGCCGCAAAAGACCAGAACTTCACGCTCAATGATATCACACCCCTTATCATCATTCCGTCGGTTTATGGGCGTTACCGTTTTTTATCGCCGCGCTCACGCACCACAATGCGGATTGGCGTACCGGACAGGCCGAATGTTTCACGGATCTGATTTTCCAGGTAACGCTGATAGGAAAAATGAAACAGCTCGCTGTTGTTGCAGAAAAATACAAACGTCGGCGGGCGTGTCGCCGCCTGCGTACAGAAATAGATGCGCAGGCGCTTTCCCTTATCCGTCGGCGGTTGTACGCGCGCCGTGGCCACGGACAGCATATCGTTGAGCCGTCCCGTGGAGATGCGCATCGCGTTCTGACTGTTAACATATTGTATCTGCTCAAACAGCTTATCGATACGCTGTCCCGTCATCGCCGAGATAAACAGAATCGGCGCGTAGGACATGAAGGAAAAATCCGTCTCCAGCTTTTTGCGGAACGTCTGCATCGTTTTGCCGTCCTTTTCAATCGCGTCCCACTTGTTGACGGCGACAATACAGCCCTTGCCGCGTTCATGCGCGTAGCCGGCGATCTTGCTGTCCTGTTCGGTAAAGCCGACCGTCGCGTCGATCATGATAACGCACACGTCGCTGCGGTCGACCGCCATATATGCGCGCAGCACGCTGTACCGCTCGATCTGCTCCTCGACGCGCGACTTGCGCCGGATGCCGGCCGTATCGATGAACACAAAACGGCCGTATTCGTTTTCGACAACCGTGTCGACGGCGTCGCGCGTTGTGCCCGCCATGTCGGAGACAATCGAACGCTCCTCGCCCGCCACGCGGTTGACAAGCGACGATTTGCCAACGTTCGGCTTGCCGATAACGGCGACCTTTACATACTCTTCGCCGTACTCGTCGGCGCGGTTAAAATCGATATGCGCATAACACGCATCGAGCAGGTCGCCGGTGCCGTGTCCATGCACGGACGACACGGCGATCGGGTCGCCGAGGCCGAGGTTGTAAAACTCGTAAAAATCGGGCGGCACATCGCCGAGACGGTCGCATTTATTGACCGCCAGCACCACAGGCTTGCCGCTTTTTTGCAGCATCACAGCGACGTCCTGGTCGGTCGCCGTCACGCCTGACTGGATATCCGTCACAAGAATAATCACATCGGCGCTGTCGATGGCAAGCTGCGCCTGGCGGCGCATCTGCGAAAGGATTTTGTCAGTAGAATACGGCTCGATGCCGCCCGTATCGACAAGCATGACCGTCTTGGCGCGCCACTCGCATTCATAATAGACGCGATCGCGCGTCACGCCGGGCGTATCCTCCACGATGGATATGCGCGCACCCGCCAGCTTATTAAAAAGAGTCGATTTTCCCACGTTGGGCCGACCTACAATTGCAATCAATGGTTTACTCATCCGTCTGTTCCTTTCCGACGCCCGCCACGCGGGCTGTCAAGGGGGCTGTTGACCATCAAAACACCTCAGCCGCGCCCGGTCATCGCGTCATAGAGCGCGTAGCCGTCGTTGTCGACGGCGCAAAGCCTGACGCCAAGCGTTCTTTCTACCTCATCGGCCGTCACATCGTCCAGAAAACGGTCGCGTTCATGCCGCAGCATGACCGATGGGATCAGCAGCCGCCCGCCAATCGGCGCGCCGCCGAGCTGCCCGATCAGATCACGCCCGGTGATAAGCCCCGCCACAGTGATCGTCTCGCCGAAAAAGCGGTTGACGATTGGGCGCACGTCGACCGTCACGCCGGGATGGCGCTGCATCGCGCGCGCGGCCAGCCTTTTTAAAAGCGGCGCGGCGGCGACGCCAGTCGCCAGCGTGGCGCTGGCAGGCGCTGCGTCCTCGCCGTCGAGCGCGAGCGCCGAGGAAAATTCACTCTCCAAAAGCGTCAGCAGGCCGACGCCGTTGTCAAGCTGGTCAAAGTCGCCGTAATATTCGACGTCCGGGAGCGGGCGGCCCGCTATGAGAAAAAATTCGTCGGATGGATACGCCGTGCGCGCCGCGCCGCGCGCGATCTGGCGCGCGGCAAACCGTTCAATGATATCGATTGTGCGCGCCGCACCCTCGCTTGTAAAGGGCTTGAGAGCAGGCAGCCCGTCTCGGTACTTTGTCAGCCCGACCGGCACGCACGCGATGCTTTGGAGGTTCGGCCCGAGCGCGTCGAGGTCGCAAAGCGTCCGCTCGAGCGCCGCGCCGTCGTTCAGCCCCGGACACAGCACAAGCTGCGCGTTGACGCGGATACCGGCCCCGGTCAGGCGGCCGATATAGCGCAGGCTGCCGGCCGCATGAGGATTTTTCATAAGCTGTACGCGCAGCGCCGGGTCGGTTGTATGGACAGAAATATTGACCGGAGAGATGCGCATCTTTATAATACGGTCTATATCGGCATCCGTCAAGTTGGTCAGGGTAATATAATTGCCGAACAGAAACGACATGCGGCTGTCGTCATCCTTAAAATAGAGCGAATCGCGCATACCGGGCGGCATCTGATCGACGAAACAAAACACGCATTTGTTTTTGCAGGTATGCTGCCTGTCCATCAGATACGTTTCAAACTCCAGCCCGATGTCGTCGTATTCGCCCTTTGAAATGCGCGCGGTAAAGGGCTTGCCCGCGCGAAGCAGCTCAAGCGTGATGCGGCGGCTTGTCACATAGAAGCGGTAATCGAGCACATCGGCAATCGGATGCCTGTCGACGGCCAGCAGCGTATCTCCCGGACGGATGCCCGCACGCGCCGCGTATGACGCCGGCTCGACGCTTTGAATCAGGACTGGCATTTTTTTACACTCCCATGATGCGGCCTGTGCGCACAGATTCCACGGCCGCACGCCGCAGGCGGCGCACGGCCGGTTTGCAATGCGTCTGTAAAACAAAAAGAGGCGGAATTCCTTCCGCCTCCATCGTCACCGGCGTGCTTACGCCTCGACCTTGATCACTTCACGATCCTTGTAGTAGCCGCAGCTCGGGCAAACCCTGTGGGGTGTTTTCAGTTCGCCGCAGTGAGTGCACTTCGAGAACGCGGGGGCCTCCAGCTTCCAGACGTTGGAACGTCTTTTGTTTTTGCGTGCTTTCGAGCTTTTCCTCTTTGGTACTGCCATCTTAGGGCGCCTCCTTTTCGTGGTCGTATGTCAGGACATACCGCGCCCGCAGGGCGCGGGCATTCTTTTTTTCACTTATTCGTCCAGCAGCTCCCGCAGCTTATCGAGCCGTGGGTCGCGCTGGGAGCGGTCGCAGCCGCAATCCCCTTCGTTGAGATTTGCGCCGCAGACAGGACAAAGCCCCTTGCAGCTTTCGACGCACAAGACCGAGGTGGGGAGTTCGAGGAGAATATCGGCGGTAGCCAGCTCTGCCAAATCAAGCTGCCCGTCCGATACTACTATATACTCATCGTTGTCCTCACGGTTCAGGGATAAAACCGCCGTGTGCGTGAATTCCAGATGCTGCGGGCGCGACAGCGGCGTAAGACACCGATCGCATACCGCGCCGAGCACGAAATCCGCCTGATAGCCAATGCTGACGATCCCCGCACGGTTCTGCGCGCGCCCGGCGATCCTGACAGGGCCTTCAAACAGCCTGTCCCCGTGCCGCTTCACGTCCGCAAGGTCCACTTCGCCGGAAAAATCCTGCGCGCGGCCTGGATTGTCAAACAGCTCGGAAAGATCGACCTTCATACTGCATACTCCGTTCAGGGTTCGATACTCAGGGACTGCATTTGCGGATTTGGACCCACTGCCCCCGCAAATGTCACGAAGTTTATTATACCCAATTTTGTATTGCCTGTCAAGATCTTCCCCATAAAACTTCACGGCGGTCCGTACACCGCGATGAACGCAAAACCACCTGCGCGCAAAGGGTACCCGCATCGCGTCCGGCCGCCCGTCGGGGGCAGGCAAACGGCGGGGAGACCTTTTTTCTGCGCAGAAGCACAGGGAAAAACCGCCGCGCCGCATTTTCATGCGGCGCGGCGTCAGATTATCCCGTTGTATCGCGCGGCTCAGATGATATACTGATGCACGCGCTCAGGCAGGTCGGATTTATCGCAGGAGACTGTAAACGTCATCGTCGCGCCGTTTTCGCCGAGCAGCCTGGCCAAACGGTCGATCATAACGGCAAACGCCTCGAAATCCTTGCCGCCGATTTTGAACGTGGCGTCGACGAACACCTCGGTAATATCGTAATTGCCTGCAAACAGGCCGCTGAAAAAGCCATAGAACATTTCAAAGCCGGAGACGGCGTAATCCTCAATATCGATCAAACGCGCCTGATGACTCACGTCAAATTTGAGCGTGTTGCCCTTTTCAACGCAGACCACGTTTCCTTTCGAGGTTTTAACGGCGTCGTTGACCATGTCGATCAGCCTTTTGGTTTTGCCGGAACCCTTGTTGCCGACGATCAGCTTAATCATATGAAATTCCTCCCAATATATAAATTTTGGAATCCTGCTGCTTTTCTGTGTCAGCCGAGCTGCGCCTCCAGCGCCGCCCGCTCACTCTCATAGCCCGGCTTGCCGAGCAGTGCGAACATATTTTTCTTATAGCTCTCAACGCCCGGCTGGTCAAATGGATTGACGCCGAGCAGATAGCCGCTGATTGCACACGCCTTTTCAAAGAAATAAACCATATAGCCGAATTCATGCTCGTTGATTTCGGGCACCTCAAGGAGCATATTCGGGACGCCGCCCTGCGTATGCGCCAGCACCGTACCCTGCATCGCCTTGCGGTTGACAACCGACATGTTCTGATTCGACAGGAAATTCAACCCGTCCAGATTTTCCGGATCGTCCTTCACAAAGAACTCTTTCGACGGCTTCTGGATATCGACAACCGTCTCAAAGAGCATCCGGCTGCCCTCCTGGATAAACTGACCCATCGAATGCAGATCGGTCGAAAAGACGACGGACGCCGGGAAAATCCCCTTCTGGTCCTTGCCCTCGCTCTCGCCAAAAAGCTGCTTATACCATTCGTTCATCATCGCAAACGCAGGCTCGTAGCTGACAAGCAGCTCGACCGCCTTGCCCTTGCGGTAAAGGATGTTGCGGTAAGCGGCGTACTTGTAGCAGTCGTTTGTGCACAGATCGTCGTTGTCGAGCGCCTTCATCGCATCGGCCGCGCCAGCCATGACGGCGTCGATATCGATGCCCGCGACAGCCATCGGCAGCAGGCCCACGGCCGTCAGCACGGAGTAGCGGCCGCCGACATCGTCGGCGATCACAAACGTCTCGTACCCTTCGCGGTCGGACAGCTCTTTGAGCGTGCCGCGCGCCTTGTCGGTCGTCGCGTAAATGCGGCTTTTCGCGCCGTCGCGGCCGTACCGCTGCTCAAGCAGCTCACGGAACACACGGAACGCGAGCGCCGGCTCGGTCGTGGTGCCGGATTTGGAGATAATGTTCACCGAAACGCGCTTGCCTTCGCACAGCGCGAGGATTGTGTTCAGATAATCGGGGCTGATGCTGTTGCCGACAAAATAGATGTCAGGCGTGTCCTTTTTCAGGTTGTTATAATAGGGGCTGCGCAGCAATTCAAGCGCCGCGCGCGCGCCCAGATAGGAACCGCCGATCCCGATGACGAGCAGAATGTCGCTGTCCTCCCGGATGCGCGCCGCCGCCGCCTTGATCCGCGCGAATTCGCCGCGGTCATAGTCGGCGGGCAGCGTGGTCCAGCCGAGAAAATCGTTTCCAAGTCCCGTTTTCTCGGACAGGACCCGGTGCGCCGCTTTTACCTGCGGCTCGATCGCCCGCAGTTCGTGTTCATTTACAAAGCCCTTGAGATATTTGCTGTTCAGCTTGATTGCCATGTCCAGGACTTCCTTCCCATTTTTACGTTGTACAAATCGCACAATTCGACACGCGATGTATTCGGTCTTTCTTACACATATTGTACCTGATTTGCACTTCTTTTTCAAGCCTTTTCCTGTCATTCGGCGCAAAAAGCTTTCAGATCTGCACAAGCGCGCGCAGGAGCATACTCAGCGCGCGCGGCGCCGTCATCCGGTCGACCGCGTCGGCCGCGACAAGATCGTATTCGCACAGCTTGCTCCCTTCGATATGGACAACGACCCGTCCAAGCAGCTGCCCTGTCTCAACGGGCGCCTGTACGTCCGGCAGCAGCGTAACGTCCTGTTTGACCGCGTCCTTGTCGGCGGTACGTACGATCACATAGCCCGGCGTCTCGGACAAAACCCCGACCTGGGGTGCGACGCCGCCGCGCACCGGCACGGGCGCAAGCTCCTCCAGCGGCGGCAGCTCGACGCGCGTATAGTTTGCAAAACCGTAGTCGAGCAGTCCGCGCGCCGCGGAAAACCGTTCCGCCGACGTGGGGCTGCCGAGCGTTACAGCGATGAGCGACAGGCCGCCGCGCGTCGCGCTCGCGCTCAGGCAGCTGCCTGCGCCGTCCGTCGTCCCGGTTTTAAGCCCCGTGCAGCCGTCGTAAAAACGCACCAGCTTATTTGTGTTGACAAGCTGCGTGGCTCCGCCGCGCAGCTCGGACATCCACGTGCCCGAATACTCTGTGATTTTCGGATAAGCAAGCAAAGCGCGGCTCATCGCCGCGATATCGCGCGCCGTCGTCAGATGTCCGTCGGCGTCAAGCCCCGTCGCATTGACAAAGTGCGTGTTCGTCATGCCAAGCTGTGCCGCCTTCTCGTTCATCAGGGCGACGAACGCCTCTTCGCTGCCCGCCACATGCTCGGCCAGCGCGACGGACGCGTCGTTGGCGCTCGAGATCGCGGCCGCCTTGAGCAGATCGTCGACCGAAAGCTGTTCGCCCGCTTTAAACCAGATCTGCGATCCGCCCATCGACTGCGCATGTTCGGAGCACGTCACCATGTCGCCAAGCGCGATCTGCCCGCTGTCGAGCGCCTCCATCACGAGCAGCAGCGTCATCACCTTTGTGATCGACGCGGGCGGCAATTGCTCGTCGGCGTTTTTTTCAAAAAGCACCCGTCCCGTGCTCTGTTCAATGAGAATCGCCGAACGGGCCGGCAGCGAATCGTCGGCCGCCGCGGCCGTTTCCAGCGCCGTCAAATCGGCTTCATCCTCCGCAAAGACCGGCGCCGCCGCCGCAAACATTATGACTGCCGCCAGGAAAACAGCGGCGAGCTTTTTGGCCATAGTCGCACACCTCTCGCATCGTCGTTCAGAGCCTGTTCGCAGGCCCCCGTGGTATCATATGTATGCGCGGCGCGGGCCGAACATGTTTACGAACGAAGCTGCGAGGCTTAAAAAACGCGTTTCATCGCGTTCCAGCCCGGCGAATGCCGGCCCTGGGAACAACGCTGCGGGCGGTCTGTACGGGGAGCATACGGATTTCGCGCTTTGTAAACCACAGCGGCACGCCAAACAAAAGGGCGCGGCAGTGCCGCGCCCTTTCCGCTGCTTTTGCGCACCGGATCTATAAAGGTGTGCCGCGGACCCCTCGCTCAGTCTGTGTGGGAAACAAGAAGCGGACATCTCTTACAAGGCCCGCGGCGCCTACTATTTTACCCCTGTTTTGTACTAAAATCAAGATGCAAACTTGTGATTTTCATATGATAAGGGATGACATCATGAGCGTCCGGTTACGGACACACCAGCGACATCGGGGGTGAACTATGTATCGCTATCGCAGGCTGCGCGACCTGCGCGACGATCACGATATGGTGCAAAAGCAGGTCGCAGCCGTCCTTGGCACGTCCCAAAAGCAGTACAGCCGGTGGGAAACCGGCACCAGCGAAATCCCTGCGCATCATCTGATCGCATTGGCGCGTTTTTACGGCGTAACAACCGATTATCTGCTTGGACTCTCCGACAAGATGGAACCTTAAAAAGCCCTGAAACTCAAAAAAGCGGCCGCTTGGGCGGCCGCTTTTTTCATGCGGGGAGCGCCCCCGCTGTCTGTGCCTTCTATCCGGCGGTCATTCAATGATGAACGGCTTTACCTCGCCAAGGAACTCGGGGCAATTGTCCGCGTAAATCTCCATCTTGATCGGTTTGGACAGATCGAGCGAGAAAATGCCCATGATCGACTTCGCGTCGACGGCATAGCGCCCGGAGATGAGATCAACATCGAAATCGTACTTCGAGACGGTGTTGACAAAGCTTTTCACATCGTTGATGGTGTCGAGCCTGATAATCACTGATTTCATTCGTTATGTCCTCCTTCTTCTGAACATATGACTTATTTCTGTTTTTCCTACAATTCCACTATATCAGCGCCCATTCTTTAAGTCAACTGCTTATTGTATTTGTTTTAGAAATTCATTATAATATGTGTATCCTGCCGCATCGCGCGGCTTGTTTGTTGTGCAACATGCACATGCAAATTCAGTCGAATTTGGACGGAGTGTATAAATGAAAGCTGCCTTTTACACCCTGGGCTGCAAGGTGAACCAGTACGAGGCGCAGATCCTCGCGCAGCAGTTCGCCGACGCCGGCTACGAAATTGTGCCGCCGGAAGCGCCCGCCGACGTCTATGTCGTCAATTCCTGCACCGTCACCGCCTCCGGCGACCAGAAAACGCGCCGCGTGCTGCGCCGTTTCCGCACGCTTTGCCCGGACGCCACCGTCGTGCTGACGGGCTGTTACCCGCAGGCGTTCCCGGACGACGCCGCGCGCCTGGCCGAAGCCGACGTGATCGCCGGCGCGCGCGACCGCGCGGCCCTCGTCGAGCTTGTGCGCCGGGCGCGCGAAACGCGCGGGCGCATCGTCGCCGTCGCGCCGCACGAGCGCGGCGAGCCGTTCGAGCCGATGCGCGCGGCCGCCTTCCGCGAGCGCACGCGCGCCTTCGTCAAAATCGAGGACGGCTGCGACCGCTACTGCGCCTACTGCATCATCCCGCAGGCGCGCGGCCCCGTGCGCTCCAAGCCGCCCGGGGAGCTGCGCGCCGAGCTTGAAGGGCTGGCGCGCGCCGGCTACCGCGAGGCGGTGCTTGTCGGGATCAACCTGCCGTCCTACGGGCGCGAGCTTGGGCTGCGCCTGATCGACGCGGTGGAGCTTGCCTGCGCGGTCGGCGGCATCGAACGCGTGCGGCTCGGCTCGCTCGAGCCGGAGCTGCTCACCGACGACGATATCGCGCGCATGGCGCGGCAGCCAAAGCTCTGCCCGCAGTTTCACCTGTCGCTGCAAAGCGGCTGCGACGCGACGCTTGCGCGCATGCGCCGCCACTATGACACCGCCGAATACATGCGGATCGTGCGGGCGCTGCGCGCGCATTTTGAAAACTGTGCGATCACAACCGACGTGATGGTCGGCTTTCCCGGCGAAACGGACGCGGAATTTGGGCAGTCGCTCTGCTTTGTCGAATCGCTCGGGCTTGCAAAGGCCCACGTGTTCGCCTATTCGCGCCGCCCAGGCACGCGCGCGGCGGACATGCCCGGCCAGCTTCCGGGCGCTGTCAAGGAGGCGCGCAGCGCGCGCATGATCGAAGCGACGGACCGCACGCGCGCCGCCTTCCTGGCCGGGCAGGCCGGGCGAACGGTCGGCGTGCTCTTTGAGACGCGCGACGGCGGCGCGTTCGACGGATATGCCGAAAATTACACGCCTGTGCGCGTCTTTACCGACGAGGACCTGCGCGGCCAAATCCGCCGCGTTCTGATCACATCCGCCGACGGCGCCCGGTGTGTGGGCACGCTTGCGCCGGACGCGCGGCACGACTGTATGTTGGAGGGAAACACATGAGCGTCTATCGCATCTACGTGGAAAAAAAGCAACCCTTTGCCGTCGAGGCGGCCGGCGTGCTCGCCGACATCCGCACCGTTCTGGGGCTTGGCTGTGTCGAGCGTGTGCGCATCCTCAATCGCTATGACGTCGAGCATATCGACGAAGCCGACTTCCAAAGCGCGCGCAGCACCATTTTTTCCGAGCCGCAGGTCGACCTGACCTACGACGAGCTGCCCGCGCCGGCCGAAAACGAGCGCGTGTTCGCCGTCGAATACCTGCCCGGCCAGTTCGACCAGCGCGCCGATTCGTGCGCGCAGTGCATCGCGCTCGCCTTTGCAAAGCCGCGGCCGGCCGTGCGCACGGCGCGCGTATTTATCCTGTCCGGCCAAATCGGCGGCGAGGCGCTCGAGCAGATCGAGCGATACCTTGTCAACCCGGTCGAAAGCCGCCTTGCCTCGCTTGAAAAGCCAAAGACGCTCGATACGCGCTATGATATCCCGACGACGGTCGAGACGCTCGACGGCTTTACAGAGCTTGACGCGGCGGGGCTGCGCGGCTTTGTCGAACAGTACGGCCTGGCGATGGACGAAAGCGACATCGCCTTCTGCCAGGACTACTTTAAAAATACGGAGCGCCGCGACCCGACGATCACGGAGATCCGCATGATCGACACCTACTGGTCGGACCACTGCCGCCATACGACGTTTTTGACGCACATTGAAAACGTGCGCATCGAAACGCCTTACATCCGCGAGAGCTTCGAAAAATATCAAAAGCTGCGCGCAGAGCTTTACGCCGACAAGGACAAGCCGATGACGCTGATGGACCTGGCTGTGATCGGCGCGAAGGCGCTGCGGGCGCAGGGTTTGCTCGGCGATCTCGACGAAAGCGAGGAAATCAATGCCTGTTCCGTGAAAATCAAGGTCGACGTCGACGGCGAGGACCAGGACTGGCTGCTCATGTTCAAAAACGAAACGCACAACCACCCGACGGAGATCGAGCCGTTCGGCGGCGCGGCGACCTGCCTGGGCGGCGCGATCCGCGACCCGCTTTCCGGGCGCAGCTATGTCTATCAGGCGATGCGTGTGACCGGCGCGGCCGACCCGACCGTCCCGCTGTCCGAAACGCTGCCCGGCAAGCTGCCGCAGCGTAAAATCGTCACGACGGCCGCTGCGGGGTACAGCTCCTACGGCAACCAGATCGGGCTGGCGACCGGCCACGTCGCGGAGGTCTATCATCCCGGCTACGCGGCCAAGCGCCTTGAAATCGGCGCGGTCATCGGCGCGGCGCCGGCCGCGCATGTCGTGCGCGAGCGCCCCGTGCCGGGCGACATTGTGATCCTGCTCGGCGGGCGCACGGGGCGCGACGGCTGCGGCGGCGCGACCGGCTCGTCGAAATCGCACACGCTCCAATCGCTCGAAAGCTGCGGGGCCGAGGTGCAGAAGGGCAACCCGCCGATCGAGCGCAAGCTTCAGCGCCTGTTTAGAAACGGCGAGGCCACGCGCATGATCCGCCGCTGCAACGATTTCGGCGCGGGCGGCGTATCCGTGGCCGTCGGCGAGCTGGCCGACGGGCTGCGCATCAACCTGGACGCCGTGCCGAAAAAATACGACGGCCTCGACGGCACGGAGCTTGCCATCTCCGAATCGCAGGAGCGCATGGCCGTCGTCGTCGCGCCGGAGCATGTCGAACCGTTCATCGCGCTTGCGCGCGCCGAGAACCTCGAGGCGACCGTCGTCGCCGAGGTGACGGCCGAGCCGCGTCTCGTGATGGACTGGAACGGCCGGAAAATTGTCGATCTGTCGCGCGCCTTTCTCAATTCAAACGGCGCGCCCAAGCGTACCGACATCGAAATCGAGCCGCCGCTCGCCTATGCGCGCCCCCGGTCGGAAGCGCCGCTGCGTGAAAAATGGCTTTCCATGATGGGCGATCTCAATGTCTGCTCCCAGAAGGGCCTTGTCGAGCGGTTTGATTCCACAATCGGCGCGGGCACCGTATTGATGCCGTTCGGTGGTGAAGCGCAGCTGACGCCCGCGCAGGCGATGGCCGCGAAAATCCCGGTGCCCGGCGGCGAAACGACGACCGTCTCGCTGATGGGGTGGGGCTTTAATCCCGGCGCCTGCGCGGCCAGCCCCTATCACGGGGCGATGGACGCGGTGGTGGAATCCGTCGCGAAGATCGTCGCGGCCGGCGGCAGCCGCCGGCGCTGCTGGCTGACGTTCCAGGAATACTTTGAGCGCACAAAGAACGACCCGAAGCGTTGGGGCAAGCCGATGGCCGCGCTGCTCGGCGCGCTTGAGGCGCAGCTTCAGCTTGGGATCGGTTCGATCGGCGGGAAGGACTCCATGTCCGGTACGTTCGAATCGCTCGACGTGCCGCCGACGCTCGTCTCCTTCGCCGTATCCGTCGCCAACCAGGCGAATATCATCTCCCCTGAATTTAAACATGCGGGCAGCCGTGTCTACCTGCTCGCGCCCGCGTATGACGAATACCGTCTGCCGGTCTTTGAATCGGTCAAGGCGGTCTTTGACACCGTCGAGCGCCTGATCGCCGAAAAGCGCGTTGTTTCCGCCTGGACGCTTGGCTACGGCGGGGTGTGCGAGGGCGTCACAAAGATGTGCTTCGGCAACCGCCTCGGCTTCGACTTTGCGGCGACCTTCGACGACGCCGCCCTGTTCGAGCCGATGTACGGCGCGTTCCTGCTCGAAGCGCCCGAGCCGATCGAAGGGCTTGCATGCATCGGGACCGTTTCGCCCGCCTACACGATCCGCTACGGCTTCGACCTTCTGCCGCTCGACGATATCCAGGAGGAATGGGAGGAGCGGTTGCAGCCCGTGTTCCCATATCTCAAGCCGACCGGCGGCAGCGCGCCCGTATACAGCGCCGCGCCGGCCGCGCCGCAGCGCGCGGCCGTATCCGTCGCACGCCCGCGCGTGCTGATCCCGGTGTTCCCCGGCACAAACTGCGAGTACGATACGGCGCGCGCCTTCGAGCGCGCGGGTGCGCGGGCGGATATCTTTGTGGTGCGCAACCTGACGGCGGCCGATATCGCCGAAAGCGCGGCCGCTTTCTCAGAAGCGGTGGGACGCGCGCAGATCATCGCGCTGCCGGGCGGCTTCTCCGGCGGCGACGAGCCGGACGGCTCGGCCAAATTTATTACGGCGTTCCTGCGCGGCCCGGCTGTGCGCGATGCGGTCATGGAGCTGCTCAAAAACCGCGACGGCCTGATGTGCGGCATCTGCAACGGGTTCCAGGCGCTTATCAAGCTCGGGCTTGTCCCCTACGGCGAGATCCGCGACATGGATGAAAACTGCGCGACGCTCACCTACAATTCGATCGGCCGCCATCAGAGCATGCTGGTGCGCACGCGTATCGCCTCCAACCGCTCGCCGTGGCTCGCGGGCATGTCTGTCGGCGATATCCATACGATCGCAATCTCGCACGGTGAAGGCCGCTTTGTCGCGCCGCCGGCTCTGCTTGAAACGCTTGCGCAAAACGGCCAGATCGCCACGCAGTATGTCGACCCCGACGGCCAGCCCACGCTCGATATCCGCTACAACCCGAACGGTTCAATCGGCGCGGTCGAAGGCATCACCTCGCCCGACGGGCGCGTGCTTGGTAAAATGGGCCATTCGGAGCGCAGCGGCGGCGGGCTTTACAAGAATGTGCCGGGCGACAAGTTCCAGGATTTGTTTTCCGGGGCCGTCCGCTATTTCCAATAAATTTGCCCCGGCGCGGTTAACCTAAATTACAGGAGCCTGTTTAAAGGAGCAAAGCCTTTAAGCAGGCTTTGCTCCTATTCTATCGGAAGGATTGTTCGTCATGAAGGACAGGAAAAAACGCCTGCTGTGGACGCTCGCAGGCTGCGCGGCGGCAGCCCTGCTGGCGGCGGCCGTATGGCTTGTCATCCGATACTACCCGCAGATCAAGGGCCTGATGCAGCCAGAAAACATGGAGCGTTTCCGGGCGCTGCTCGATTCGTTCGGCATCGCCGGCGCGCTCGTTTTGATCGCTATCCAGACCGCGCAGGTGCTGTCCGGCGTCATCCCGGCGCTGCCCATCCAGCTTGCGGCCGGGCTGACATACGGACCGTTCGGCGGCCTGGCGATCTGCATGACAGGCATCTTCATTGGAAGTACAATCGTATTTCTGCTCGTCAAGCGGTTCGGGCGGCCGCTGATCGACCGCGTCTTTTCCAAAGAGCGCCAGTCCAAGCTTGCTTTTCTCGACAACACAGACCGTTTGGGCACAGTCGTATTCATCCTATACCTGATCCCCGCGCTGCCGAAGGATGTTTTCACATATCTGGCTGCGCTTACGCCGCTCACCTTCCGGCGTTTCATCTGCATCTCGATGGTCGCGCGCATTCCGATGATTTTCTGCGACACCTTTGCAAGCGGTGCATTGATCGAGGGCAATTACAAAAGCGCCGTTATGATGTTCGTTGTTGCTGCTATTTTGGGAATCTTTGGTATGCTGCTAGCGCCCAGGCTTGCAAAGATTTTTGAAAAACGCGCGCGCCGCAAACGGTAGGCTGCGGTTCAGGATACCGCTGTTTACATATGTGAACTTTTTTGTGCCTTTTTTCCAGTTTTATAGTTTGTTATTCCTCCAAATTTTTATATATTTTTCTTGCGTATATGTACAAAATCACATGAAACTTTCATTCACACCTTGCTTTGTTGATGGAAATACTCTATAATAAAGGTAGATTGATATGGAGTGTTTCCACAAATTGGTTACGAACCTGCTAAGTCATAAAAATGAGGTCTGCAAAATAGGTATTACTCTCAGATACCTGATGAAAAAGTGAGGCGTTATCATGGGCGGCGCAGATAGGCTGGATGAACACGCACTTGAGGAACTGATCCACCGGACTGTTGTCGATATCACACGGCAGATCGCTAAAATTGATCTGCGGCTATGCAGCCAGGATCCCGATCCTGCCAACGAATTGTGCACGCTGCACACAACCATTGACGGCGATTACCACACCGAGTTGGTCTTGCATGCGGATCGTGCGCTTTTACATAGACTGACTGAAAATATGATGGAGGCTAAAACAACAGACCCTGAGGATATGGAGGAATATTCCAAGGAATTTTTCAATGTTCTCTGCGGTCATATTGTTTCGGAAATATTCCGGCGGACAAAACTGCCCGCTAGATTTCATACACCTTGCTTTGCCTATGGCGATACGGACGAGGAAAAGGCCAAGGATAAAATACGCATTCGTTATGCCAGCGATCAGGCGGAACGCGCCGAATTGCTGCATGATAAAATCGCTTTTGAATAGCAGTGTTTTATGCCTATGGATACAGTTTTTAGAACCTGTATTCGTAACTGGGGAATGCTGGACGGGCGGGGATTTTTCCCGTCGGACAAGAAAATTTTCCGCAGCCATACTGATGACGTATGAATAAGAGCAAACGGCGCTGTATGGTGGGAAAGGGTTGCCCAGGCAGTGTCCAACGGTAGTGAATACGGGTTTTAAAATCAGGAAAGGAGTTTCTTCAACCTTGGGAAAAAGCGTTATGGTTGTGGATGATTCCCGTGTCGTCCACACTGAAATGAAAAAGCTGCTCGCTGATACCGACTTCGAAATCGTCGGATGTTGCCGCAGCGGTGAGGAAGCAATTGCTTTTTACGGTGAACACAAGCCCGATCTTGTGACTATGGATATCATTATGCCCGGTATGGACGGCTTGGCCGCTGCGCGCGCCATCATCGGCAACTGGCCGGACGCGCGCATCATCATGGTTTCATCACTCGCCTATGACGATACAATCGATGAATCGGTTAAAATCGGTGCAAAAGGTTTTATCTTTAAGCCGCTTGAACGCACGCAGCTGATCCATGCGCTGGAGCACGCGCTGACGATTTGACAGTATGAAGGCCAAAAAGAGGGGACAAATGTCCCCTCTTTTTTATTTCCATCCAGCGCATTCAGCGCATTGCCTTGAGCGGTACAATCTGCTGATAGACAGCGCGGTGCTTTGGCGGGATCACCTTATCTAAATGGCAACCACCGAAAAACCACTGCTTATAGCGCACAGTTTTGGACAGCTCGTCAAAAAAGGCAAGCATCTGGTTGGTGTGCAGGCTGTCCATATTGAGAAACCCTTTGACAATCGACGACGCCTCGTGTGTAATGATGTAATCGACAACATGGCCGCACCGTTCCAGCGTCTCGCGCGCGCGCGCAAGCTCCTGCTGCGTGGGCAGCTCGCCCGGCCACCAGGTCTGTCCCTCTATGCGCGTATCGGCGTCAAAGCTCTCCCCGCCGCCGAATGTAAAAATCTGATCGCTTTCAATGGTATAAACCTCCCCGCGCAGCAAATGGTAGCAGCGGCCGCTGATCTGCCGGGCGCGCCCACCGCAGAAATCGACGGGCGGATATGTATCGAGCAGGGAAAGGTTGTCGTGCGTGCCTTCAATAAACAAAACCTGATAGGGCCGCTTGCCAATCCATTTCAGCACCTGCTGCTCCTTTTTCGAACCGTCCCACACGAACCCAAAGTCACCGCAGACAATCAGCGTATCGCCTTTTTTCAGCTTTTTTGCTTCCTTCCCCTTGAAGCGGTCGAGATCGGCGTGTATATCGCCGGTCACATAGATCATACGTTTGCGCTCCCCTTTTGGACAGTTATTTTGCGGCGGCGATCGCCTGATCCAGATCCGCAATCAAATCGGCCGGATCCTCCAGCCCGACCGACAGGCGCACTGTTTCCGGCCGGATACCGCTTTCAGCGAGCTGCCCGTCGGAAAGCTGGCTGTGCGTCGTGCTGGCGGGATGGCTGATAAGGGTACGCGCATCGCCGACATTGGTAACATGCATGATCAGTTCAAGCGAATCGATCAGTCTGGCTCCGCGCTCCCGTCCGCCATGCAGGCCAAAGGTAAAGACGCCGCCTGCGCCCTTGGGCAGATACCTCTGCACGCGGTCGTAATACCGGCTTGACTCCAGCCCCGGATAGTTGACAAAAGCCACATCGGGATGCGCCTTTAGATGGCGGGCTATTTCCAACGCGCTGTCGCTGATGCGGCGCATACGCAGCGACAGCGTCTCGATGCCCTGCATGATCAAAAATGCGTTGAGCGGCGCGCAGCACGCGCCAAGGTCGCGCAGCATCATCGTGCGCAGGCGTGTGATAAAGCCTGCCTTGCCGCAGTCCTTGGCAAATACAACGCCGTGATAGCTGACATCCGGCTCATTATAAAGCGGGAACCGTGGATTTCCACTGAAATCAAAGGTACCCGCGTCGGTCACAATTCCGCACATCGCCGTGCCGTGCCCGCCCAGGAATTTGGTCGCAGAGTGTATTACAAAGTCGGCGCCATATTCGATTGGGCGCTGGAGATACGGCGTTGTGAACGTCGAATCAACGACCATCGGAATGCCATGGCGGTGCGCAATTTCAGCAATCGCACCGATATCCGCGACATTCGCATTCGGGTTTCCAATCCCCTCCACAAAAAACGCCTTTGTTCGCTCGTTAACCGCCGCTTCCCAGGCGTCGAGGTCATCCGGATCGACAAAACGCACCTTGATGCCGATGCGGTCAAGCGTAACGCCCATCATATTAATCGCGCCGCCGTAAATACAAATCGACGAAACGATCTCATCGCCTGCGCCCGCCAGGTTCAAAAACGTGTTGAACATCACCGCATGTCCCGACGACATCGCCAGCGCGCCGATTCCGCCATCGAGCGCCGCGATGCGGCGCTCGAGCGCATCGACCGTCGGATCGCTCATGCGCGAATAGATGTTGCCTGCCTCTTTAAGCTCAAACAGGCGCGCTGCATGGTCCACGCTGTCGAACGTATAGGCCGTTGTCTGGTAAATCGGCAGAGCAACTGCGTGCGTGTCCGGGTCCGGCTGCGTACCGGCATGAACCATAAGCGTGTCAAAGCCATAATTTTTTCCTTTAAATTCAAGCATCTGCCAGCCTCCTTGAAAACACACAAAATTCATCGAAAATTGTCTTTTCTTTTCGGGCGCGGTTTGGTATACTATGGGTAGTATTTGCCAATCCTATCATGCAATCGCAGCTTAACCGCCACTGACACAGTGCATGCGGCTTCTTTATGCCAGGCGAAAGATAAAATTGGCCATGCCGGGCGGAAGCGGGCTGCGCCCGCGCATCGCCCTGGCCATCATGGGGGTAAAATAAACGCTTTGCGTTTATTTTACCATATTTTAATTTTTCCTGCAATGCAGGATTTACTGATTAACCTCGCGCGCTTGAATCCGGCCGAGAAGCAGCGCGATTCGATGCAGGGCCGCTTTGCGGCTTTTTAGTCCCGTTTCCGGCGGCGGGAGAATGGAATTTGAACGATGAAAAAAATACTCGCGTTTTTGGCCGCGCTGACGGTCGTCTGCTCCGCTTTAACCGCGCCCGTTTTTGCCGATGAATCAAGCTCTGCCGTGTCGCAGGCGTCGTCGGACAGTGCCGCCGCTTCGGGCGGGTCCTCCTCATCCGCACTGGCGGATAGGGAAAGTGTCTCCGCCGACAATGAAGGCGCCGATTCAGCGTCACTATATACGCCTCCCGATGAGGACCTTTTGCAGTCGCGGGGCATTTTTATGCTCAACATCGACTCCGGAGAGCGCGTATATGAGCGCAATTCACAGGACAAAATCCACCCTGCGTCCCTGACAAAGATTATGACAGCCATCGTGGCGCTCGAGAGCGGCCACGACCTCAAAGCGGAAACGACCGACCTGAAGGTGTATATTCAAAATTACATCTACAATCAGCAGGCCGGCGGCGGCGGTATCTATCAGGGCGACCAGTATGTACTGTACGATCTGCTCAACGCGATGCTGATTCAATCGGTCAACGAAGCTTCCATGATGATCGCCGATTATATCGGCAACGGCAGCATTGAGGACTTTGTCGCGATGATGAATCAGAAGGCCAAGGAAATCGGTGCGATGAACACTCATTTCGGCAATCCATCGGGCCTGTATGTAGAGAGCGAGGAGAGCTATACGACCGCCTATGATATGGCGCTTATCGCGCAGTATGCCATGCAGAACAATGATTTTGCCGAAATTGTATCGCGTACAGCCTATACCTCGCAGCCCACAACCCGCTATCCTGAAGGCATCACCTGGACCACCACAAATAAAATGATGATCCCCAACCAGTGGGAGGGCTATTATTACGAGGGCATCAAGGGTATCAAAACAGGCAGCCTGCCCGATCAGGACGTTATCAATTTCGTTTCTACCGCGACACGCGACGGATATACCTATCTGCTCGTCTGCCTCGGAGCGCCCTACCGCAGCCCCGATACACAGGAAATCTATCAGTATAACCTTGCTTTTAAGGATACAGAACGTTTGTATAACTGGGCGTTTGACACTTTCTCTGTCAAAACGTTGATGAAGCGCGGCACAAAGGTGGCGGGCGTCAACGTTCGCATGTCATGGGATGAGGATTATGTCGATCTGCTCGCCGATGAAAGTTTCGCGCGCCTTGTCCCCAAAAACGCCACAGAGGACGATATCGAGCCGCGAGTTGAAATCTACAACGCGGTTGAAAAGCCCATCCGCGGCCAGAAGGGAAAGACTGAACAATTTATCGACGCGCCGATCGAAAAAGGCCAGGAGGTCGGCGTCGTTCATTTGTACTTCCAGGGCGAGGAGATCGGCAAGGTGCCGCTGGTCGCCTCCAAAACGATTGAACGCAGTCAGGCGCTCTATTATATAGAGCAAATCAAGAGCTTTTTTAACACCTTTATTTTCAAATTTGTCCTCACGCTTGTTATTATTCTGATCGTGTTGTATACAGCCCTGATGATTGTGCGCAACCATAACCGGCGCCGTTATTAAAACCGGCGCCGGCGGCCTCCGCAGCAGCGGCCGCGGCCACGCAAGTAACTATGCACAAAAAAGCCCGCTCCCTTTTGGAGCGGGCTTTTTTGTGCAGGGATTCGTCCTCTTTCGCGCACTGATAAGACAGAACAGAAATGCTATCTATCACAAATGAAGGAGGATCTGACATGAAAAGGAGTTTTCTCCCGCTTTTTGCGGCAGGGCTTTCCCTTGCCGTGTTGTTGTCCGGATGCGGCGCAAGCTCTGGGAATGCGTCGCAAGCTACCGCCAGTGCCGCCGCATACCAGGAGATGCCCGCAGCAACGGAAACCGCTGTGGATTACAGCGCCGGCTTTTACGATGCCGCCGCGCCGGCGGCTGAAAATTACGATATGGATTATGGCAGCGATGCGGCCGCCGGTGAAACCGCCGCTCCAAGCGGCGAAGGCGCTGCGCAGCAGGCGGCCGACACACAGCGCAAAATTATCAGGCACGCCAATATGACGCTGGAGACAAAGGCCTTCGATGAGGCGCTGCGGGAAATTGAATCGCTCGTGACGGGCAGCGGCGGTTATATCGAAAGTCAAAGTATCGATGGGCAAAGCCTGAGCTACCGCGGCGACTATTACGAGCGCAGCGCCTCCATCATGGCGCGTATCCCGGCGGAAAAACTCGACGAGGTCGCTTCCCAGGTCGGGACGCTGTGCAACGTCGTCTCCCGCAGCGAATCGATGGATGACATTTCCGATACCTATTTCGACGCGCAGGCGCGTCTGGAAACGCTCAATATCCAGGAGGAACGCCTGCTTGCCATTCTGGAAAAAGCGGAAAGCCTGGAGGATGTCATCACGCTTGAAAGCGCCCTGAGCGATGTGCGCTATGAAATTGAATCGATCACGGCCTCCCTGCGGCGTATGGATTCCCAGGTGACATATTCGTATCTCAATATGGATTTGCGCGAAGTGCTTGAATATCAAAAGATCAGCGACCAGCCGCCTGCCTTCTCCACGCGGCTTTCCAATGCCTTCGCAGAAGGAATTGACTCGATCGTTGTCTCACTTGAGAACACGCTGCTTATCTGCGCGTCCGCCGGCCCGGTGCTGGTTGTATGGCTGGTTATTCTCGGCCTGCTCGTCTGTGCGATCCTCCTGATCGTCCGCCGTGTTCAGCGGCGTGCGGAGCAAAGGCGCGCCGCCAGGAACGCCTCTGTGCAAAACGCCCGCGCCGACCAGCCGCCTGCCGTCAATATTCCTCCCAAGGAGCCTGAGGATAAGGTGAAATAGCCGCTTTGCGGTTGTTTCACCTGTTATGTCCAGGGCGATACGCGGGCATAGCCCGCTTACGCCCTGATGGGCAATTCTATCATGCCGCCTGATTGGGAGCCGTCTGTGCGGACCTTTCCGGCGCAGCGCCTTGACGCAGGGAAACCTGCGTCAAGGCGTTCTTTGCATATATTTGCCTGAGAGCGTTTAGCATCTCCCCGCACCCGTCAATCCATGCACATTGAGACGCTAAACAGGCTCTTATTTCTCTCTTGACAAAAGGAGAGTTCCACGCTACAATATAACAGCGATATATAACAACGTTATAAGCGAGGATATAAAATGGGCGGCATGGAACAGACGACGCTGGAAATGATCCATACAGCGGCGAAAGCGGAATTTTTGAAAAAAGGTTTTCAATCCGCTTCCCTGCGCAACATCGTAAAGACTGCCGGTGTTACAACCGGCGCGTTTTATGGCTACTATAAAAGCAAGGAAGCGTTGTTCGAGTCTCTGGTCCACGTTCACTACGATTTTATTATCAACCGCTTTAAGGACGCGCAAAGGCAGTTTGCCCAGCTTCCCCATGCGCAGCAGCCCGAAAATCTAAGCAGCATATCGGGCGCCAGTATGTTTGATATGCTCTATTATGCCTATGCGCATTTGGAGGAATTCAAGCTGATTCTCTGCTGCTCGGAGGGAACACGTTTTTCCGGTTTGGTGGACGAGATGGTTGAGATTGAGGTCGAAGCCACCCATGCATACCAGATTGTTCTGCGGGAGCTTGGGCGCCCCTCGCCCAGAATCGATCCTAAGCTTGAGCATATTCTAATCACCGGGATGTTTCATACCTTTTTCGAACTGATCATCCATGAAATGCCGCTTCCCGACGCGGAAAACTATCTGAAGGAAATGCGTGCTTTTTATACCGCCGGCTGGATGAAAATAATGGGGCAGTGACGCCCCATCATTTTTTGCATCTAAGTTAGCTGTAGCTAACTTAGATTGGATATTTAAGGCCCCCTGGGCGCCTTTTTTATCATAAATGCAACGAACAGAGGAGGAATTTACTTGAAAAAGCAATCGAACCTTTCACGTCTGCTGGCATATGCGGGAAAGCATAAGTACCTGACCTATGCCTCCTGGATATTATCCGCCGTCAGTGCGCTTATGGCGCTTGTCCCCTATTGGTACATATGGCGGATTATGAAGGAGGTATTGGAGACAGCGCCCAATTTTTCCCAGACGCAAAATCTGACACATAACGGTTGGATGGCTGTGCTCTGCGCGGTGCTTGCCGTGCTCGTCTACATCGCCGGCCTGATGTGCTCACACATGGGCGCGTTTCGGATCGCCACAAATCTGCGGATACAGACCATGCGGCACATTGTAAAGCTGCCGCTGGGATTCGCAGAAAGCTTTGGCAGCGGCAAGCTGCGCAAGATCGTCAATGAATCGAGCGCGGCGACGGAAACCTATCTGGCCCATCAGCTTCCGGACCGCGCCGGAGCCATCGCCACCCCCTGCGGCCTGCTGGTGCTTCTGTTCTCATTCGACTGGCGGCTGGGGCTTTTAAGCCTGGTCCCTGTCCTTCTGGGCTTCCTTATCATGATGAGCATGACCGGAGCAAACATGCAGCAGAAGATGAAGGAGTACCAAAACGCTTTGGATGATATGTCCAACGAAGCAGCGGAATACATCCGCGGGATAACGGTTGTAAAGACTTTCGGACAAACTATTTTTTCCTTTAAAAAATTTAAAGATTCCATCGACCGATATCAAAAATGGGTGATCGCCTATACCAAACAGATGCGAGCCCCCATGATGTTTTATACAGCCGCAATCAACGGTGTGTTTGCATTTTTGATCGCAGGCGGATTGCTTTTTACACAAAACGGCGTTACAAGCGGCTTCTTGCTCAATCTAATCTTTTATATCATTATTACACCCATAATTTCTGTTACCCTCACAAAAATTATGTTCCAGAGCGAAAATGCGATGATCGTGGATGATGCGCTTCAGAGAATCGATTCTGTCCTGAACCTGCAACCGCTTGCCGAAGCCGCGCGGCCGCAGGCGCCGCAGGGCAGCTCCATAGAGCTGGAGCACGTGCGTTTCAGCTATGACGGCAAAAAGAATGCGCTGAAAAATATTTCCCTTTCCATCCCTGCCGGACAGACCGTCGCTTTTGTCGGACCTTCCGGCGGCGGAAAAACCACGCTCGCCAATATCATCTCCCGTTTCTTCGATCCGCAAAGCGGCGTGGTAAAAATCGGCGGCGTCGATGTTCGTGATATTCCAAAGGAAGCGCTGATGAATACCGTTTCATTTGTATTTCAGAACAGCCGTCTCATTAAAGCATCCATTCTGGAAAATGTGCGGATGGGAAAACCATACGCAACGCGTCAGGAAGTTATGCGGGCGCTTGAAAACGCACAGTGTACGGATATTATAGAAAAACTGCCCAATGGGATTGACACCATTATCGGCACAAAGGGCGTCTATCTGTCCGGCGGCGAACAGCAGCGGATCGCTATCGCCCGCGTGATGCTGAAGGATTCGCCAATCATCATTCTCGACGAGGCGACCGCTTTTGCCGATCCCGATAACGAGGCAAAGGTACAGACCGCTTTCTCAAGGCTCTCGAGAGGTAAGACCGTCATTATGATCGCACACCGGCTCTCCACCGTTGTTCATGCAGATCAAATCTATGTTGTAAAGGACGGGGAAATCGCAGAAAGCGGCACGTTCGATGAGCTGATTCGCCAAAACGGTATCTTCAACGGTATGTGGAATAATTATCAGACTTCCGTCCAATGGAAAGTCGCAAAGGAGGCGTGACAGAGATGATCAAGCAATTACAGAAAAAATACGCCTTGTCCCAACAGGGCGCAAAGGATCTTATCAAGGGCTGTATCGCATGTGTATTTCAAAATATATCGTTTATGTTTCCCGTTGGGCTTCTTTACAGTCTCGTCAGCGACCTGATGAGCGGCAATATCGGCGGCAAAGCGGGTCTGTATGCCGCCGGTTGCGTCCTCTGCATCGGATTGATTCTTTTGACCACCTGGTTTCAATATAACGCCACCTATTTCGCCACCTATGTAGAAAGCGGCGTGCGGCGCATCACTCTCGCCGAACAGCTTCGGAAAATCCCGCTTTCCTTTTTCGGCAAAAAGGACCTCGCCGATTTGACCAGTACCATCATGGCCGACTGTACCTTTTTGGAGCAGAGTTTTTCCCACTTTATCCCCGAGCTGGCAGGTTCCATCATCTCCACCCTTCTGATCGCAATCGGACTATTTTCCTTTGACTGGCGCATGGCTATGGCCGCCCTGTGGGTTCTGCCGGTTTCCTTCGCCATTGTGGGATTCTCCGCAAAGGTTCAGGAGCGGCTGAACCAAAAGGCCATGGCCGCAAAGATGGCATGTGCCGATGGTATTCAGGAATGCATCGAAACTGTACAGGATTTGAAAGCCAACAACGCGGAGCAGGCATATTTAACAGGATTGGAGACAAAAATCCGCGCTGTGGAAAGGCGCTCCATTATCAATGAATTCGGCTTGGCCGCTTTTGTCGTCAGCGCCTCGCTCATCTTAAAGCTGGGTATCGCGACAGTTGCGCTTGTCGGTTCCGCTCTGCTGATTCGTGGAACGCTCGACGTTCTGACCTTCTTCATGTTTCTTCTGGTTGTATCGCGGCTTTATGATCCGCTGCAAAGCGCTCTGCAAAATTTAGCTGCGGTCATCAGCACGCGCACCAATATCGCCCGTATGAATGAAATTCTCGATCATCCAATCCAGCAGGGCGAAAATAAACTGATCAACCAAGGCTGCGACATCACCTTTGACCATGTCGGTTTCTGCTATAACAGCGGCGAAACGGTACTGAAGGACGTCTCCTTCACCGCAAAACAGGGCGAGGTTACTGCTCTTGTCGGACCCTCCGGCGGCGGTAAAACCACGGTTTCCCGGCTGGCCTCCCGTTTTTGGGATATCAGCCGCGGGCGAATCACAGTAGGCGGTATGGATATCTCAAAGATCGATCCCGAATCCCTGCTTTCGCTGTATTCGATCGTCTTTCAGGATGTCACGCTGTTTGACAATACCATCCTGGAAAATATCCGCATCGGCAATCAAAACGCGACGGATGAACAGGTCATCGCCGCAGCAAAGCTGGCCAACTGCGATGAATTCGCTGAAAAACTGCCTGACAAATGGAACAGCATGATCGGTGAAAATGGCTGCGAACTGTCCGGCGGCGAACGGCAGCGTATTTCCATCGCGCGGGCATTTCTCAAGGACGCGCCGATTATCCTGCTGGATGAAGCCACAGCGTCCCTTGACGTTGAGAATGAAACGCTGATTCAATCTGCATTGTCGCGCCTCATTCAAAATAAGACCGTATTGGTCATCGCCCACCGGATGCGTACCATTGCCGGAGCCAATCAGATCGTCGTACTGTCGGGCGGTGTTGTGGCGGAAAGCGGCACGCCGGAGGCGCTTTTGGAAAAGAAGGGAATCTATTTCCATATGACAGAGCTTCAAAAGGAGAGTCTAAGCTGGGCGCTGGAATAGATTTTCAGGCCGCAACTCCGATCAGAAACGGCAAAATAAAAAGGCGCGCGTCCCCTCGCGGGGACGCGCGCCTTTATTTGAGATAATCTTATTTCAGCTCGACAGTCGCGCCGGCTTCCTCCAGCTTCGCCTTGATATCCTCGGCGTCAGCTTTGGAGATGCCCTCCTTGACCGGCTTGGGAGCCTCGTCAACGAGCGCCTTGGCCTCTTTCAGGCCCAGGCCGGTGATCTCCTTAACCAGCTTGATGACGCCCATCTTGGAAGCGCCGGCGCTGGCCAGGATAACGTCAAACTCGGTCTTTTCAGCCTCGCCGCCGGCAGCAGCCGTCGCCGGGCCGGCAACCATAACCGGAGCCGCGGCGGAAACGCCGAACTCCTCCTCGATGGCCTTGACAAGCTCGTTCAGCTCAAGGACCGTGAGGGTTTTGATATCTTCTACAAACTTCAGAATTTTCTCAGAAGCCATGATCAGTTACCTCCTATAATCGTTTTCACACAGGCGCGCCTTATTCGGCGGCAGCTTCTTCGGCGGGTGCGCCCTCGCCGTTCTTCTCGGCGATCGCGTTGATCGCGACGGCCAGACCCCTGATGTTGCCCTGCAGCGCGCTGCACAGCATAGAGAGCAGCGTCTCCCTGTTCGGCAGCTTGCCCAGTTCGGCAACCTTCGCGGCGTCAATCACGCCGCCGTCGACAAAACCGGCTTTCACCGTGAATTTGTCCTTGTGATCTTCGGCGTACTTGGTCAGGATTTTGGCGGCGGCCACCGGATCGTCCTTGCTGACGGCAAGGGCAGTCGGCCCTTCCAGCACGGAATCAAGCGCCTCGTAACCGACCTGCTTGGCCGCGAAACGGAGCATGGTGTTCTTGACGATCGAATATTCGACGCCAGCCTCCCGCAGTTCCTTGCGCAGCTTCGTGTCATCGGCGACAGTGATGCCTTTGTAATCGACCAGAACGCCGGCAGTCGCAGCCTTCAGCTTTTCAGTCAGCGCGACAACCTCGTCCTTTTTCCTCTGGAGAATCTTCTCGCTTGGCAAATTCGTTCACCTCCAAGTCGTTCATCAATCGGGCACGCAGGCCCGGCGGCGGATGTCATCCGCCCGAAACCGTCCCGGCGCAAACAAAAACGGCTCTTTCCACGGATGGAAAGAGCCTGTTAACCGCGTGAATATACACGGATATCCGCACCTTTCCTCGGCAGGCAAGACAATGTGTCTTTTCTGTCCTTTTGGACACCTGCTGTCTTAGGACAGCTTTTATAGTATACCATCCCGCTTGCGGGATGTCAAGACGCTTTTGCGGGGCATGCGCCCCGCAAAAGCGAATCGATCAGCAATTAAACGAACCGGCCAGGATTGATCTTGATGCCAGGCCCCATCGTCGTGGCGACGACGCAGCTCTTGACATACTGGCCCTTGGCGGCGGCGGGCTTCGCTTTTACAATCGCGCCGAGCAGCGTGTCGAAATTCTGCTGGAGCTTTTCGACGCCGAAGGAAACCTTGCCGATCGGGCAGTGGATGATATTGGTCTTGTCGAGCCTGTACTCGATTTTACCGGCCTTGGCCTCGGTGACGGCGCGCGCGACATCCGGGGTGACGGTACCGGCCTTCGGGTTCGGCATCAGGCCGCGCGGTCCAAGTATCTTACCGAGACGGCCGACAATGCCCATCATGTCGGGAGAGGCGATGACAACGTCGAACTCCATGAAGTTTTCCTTCTGGATACGCTCCATCAAATCCTCGCCGCCGACGATTTCAGCGCCAGCGTCGATGGCGGCCTGAACCTTGTCGCCCTTGGCGAAAACCGCGACGCGCACCTTTTTGCCGGTGCCGTTGGGCAGCACGACGGCACCGCGGACCTGCTGGTCGGCATGGCGGGAGTCAACGCCCAGGCGGACGTGCACCTCGACGGTTTCGTCGAACTTGGCCTTGCCGGTCTTTGTGCAGAGATCAAGCGCCTCCGCCGTATCATACAGCTTGAGGCTGTCAACCAGCTTCGCGCTGTCGGAATATTTCTTACCGTGTTTCATTCTGATATTTCCTCCTTAGAGTGGTCATTAGCGGATTGTTCCTCCCACCCGGGCGTTTCAGTCTGCGACTTCGATGCCCATGCTGCGGCATGTGCCGGCGATCATGCTGATCGCCGCGTCGATGCTCGCGGCATTGAGGTCCGGCATTTTTGTTTCCGCGATCTTCTGGAGCTGATCCTTCGTGATCTTGCCGACCTTTGTCTTGTTCGGCACGCCGGAACCGCTCTCAAGGTTCAGAGCCTTCTTGATCAGGACGGCCGCGGGCGGCGTCTTGGTGATGAAGCTGAACGAACGGTCGGCATAAACGGTGATGACGACCGGAATGATCATGCCCACATCGTTCTTGGTGCGCTCGTTGAATTCCTTTGTGAACGCCATGATGTTGACGCCATGCTGACCGAGCGCCGGGCCTACCGGCGGCGCGGGCGTTGCCTTGCCTGCCGGGATTTGCAGCTTGATATAGCCGACTACCTTCTGAGCCATTAAAAAGCACCTCCAAAATTAGTGGTTCCTGCCGGAACGGGCGGTCCCGTTCCTCCCACAAGCCGGCTCGCGCCGGCTCATCGCCGGAATCGCACCGGCATCCTCAAAAAGATTAATTCAGGGTTTCGACCTGGTCGAGTTCAAGCTCGACAGGCACGTCCTTGCCCATCATCGAAACGGTCACGCGTACAAGCGCGTCCTGAAGGTCGATTTCATCGACCGTGCCGATGAAGCCCTCCAGATAGCCGCCGCTCACGCGAACCGAATCGCCCACCGCGAAGTTGACCTCGATGTTGCGCTGCTCGACGCCCAGGCGCTGGACCTCCTCCTCGGTCAGCGGGACAGGCTTGCTGCCCGGACCGACAAATCCGGTCACGCCGCGGATATTGCGCACAACATACCAGCTGTCGTCGGTCATAATCATTTTCACAAGCACATAGCCCGGAAAAATCTTGCGCTCGACCTCGCGTTTTTTGTTGTCCTTGATTTCCGTAACCGTTTGGGTGGGCACCTTCACCTCGCCGAACAGGTCGTGGAGTTTGCGGTTCTCAACCGCCTTTTCGATATTCGTGGCGACCTTGTTCTCATAACCGGAATAGGTGTGCACCACGTACCACCGCATTGCGGAATCAGACATGCGAATACCTCCCGCTCAAAGCCGTTATCCTTGTCACAGCAGTTTGACGAACAGGTCGAGCAGTCCTTTTGCAATCAGGTCCAGGCAGCCCACGAACACGGCGGCGATCACCACCATGACGATGACGATGCCGGTATTGTTGACAATCTGCTTTTTGTCGGGCCAGACGACCTTTTTGGTTTCGCCCTTGATATCCTTGAAAAACTTCTTGGCGCGTGCGATGAAACCGGGTTTTTTCTGTGCTGCGCTATCTGCCATGGTAAAGCCCGCCTTTCATCATCACTTTGTTTCCCTGTGAAGGGTGTGCTTGCGGCAGAACTTGCAGTATTTGTTCATCTCAAGTCTGTCGGGATCGTTTTTCTTGTTTTTCATCTTGTTGTAGTTGCGCTGTTTGCACTCCGTGCAGGCCAGAGTAATCTTCACTCTCATGTTATCGGCACCTCCTGATTATACCGGATTTTTTTGCCTCCCTCGTAAAGGAAACACATGGTTTTTGGACATAAAAAAATAACCCTTTTAGAGGTGTCCTTATCATAGCACAGCCAGCCTGTCCCGTCAAGGGGCAAAAGCGGCATTTTTTACCGATTTCACACGTTTTTTTACACGGCGCCCGCTACAGATACCCCGCCGCGCCAAGCCCGAAAATCCACAGAAACATTGTCAGTACGGAAAACAGGGAGGTGAACACCACCAGATGCCCGGCCAGATCCGCGTCGGAGTCCATCGACTGCGCCATGTTGAACGACGAGGCGGCCGTCGGCGCGATGAGCATGCTGACAAGGCCGACCAGCTCGACGCCGCGAAAGCCCGCCAGGATACAGACCGGCAGCGCCAGCGCAGGAACGAGCGCAAGCCGGCAGACGACGGCCGCGGCGATCTGGCGCAGGTTGCCGCGCACAGCGCCGAAATTGAACAGGCCGCCCAGCACAATCAGCGTCAGCGGCGTGGCGCAGCGCGTCAGGTCGCGCACGGCCGATTCGACAAACCCGGGCAGGCGCACGCCGAACAGCAGCGTCGCCAGGGCGGCCGCCGCAGCGATAATATACGGATTGGCCGCGACGCTGCGCGCCAACGCTTTGAAGCGCACGCGGCCGCCGCGGAATATTTCAAGCACAATCACCGCCAGAACATTGTAAAACGGCACGACGGCGGCCACCAGAAGCGAAATCGGCCCGATGTTGCCCTCGCCGCACAGCGCCGTGCCGATCGCCGTGCCGAAGATGACAAAGTTTGTGCGGCCGATCCCCTGAATCATCGCGCCGCGCCGTTTATCCGACTTTTCAAAGCGCGGGACCGTTAAAAACAGGATTCCCCAGATCGCCATCTGGAGCAAAAACGCAAACCCGAGCAGACGCGGGTTGAATACATCCGCCACATCCGCCGTATAGATATTATAATAGAGGAGCAGCGACAAAAACACCTTAAAGCAGACGTTGTTGAGCCGCTCGAGCGCCCCGCGGTCCAGAAGGCCCCCTATGCGCAGCAGGCAGCCGAGCGCCAGCATCAGAAACATCGGAGCCACCACGTTGACCGCCGTTTGCAGGCTTTGCATGCTTCCCGCCCCCCAGACCTTGTTTTCTCCATAGTACCCGGGCGCGCGGACAAAGTCAAGCTGTGCGTTTGTGATTTTCGATCATTTTCGCAGGCATGACCGTTGAAATCCATACAGGTTTCCTCATTGCGGACTATCGGCGATTGTGCTAGAATATAATTTGATTAATTATGAAATAAAAAACGCGTCTGCACTGGCGGGCGTCCCGGAGGGCATCCGGGAGACGAATGCGGAGGGATTTTCTTGGGCAAAAAAACAGTGGCGGTTTTGTTCGGGTCCATTTCAAGCGAATATGAGGTTTCGCTGCGTTCAGCCGCTTCCGTGCTGCGCAACATCCCGCGCGACCGCTACGACGTTGTGATGCTCGGCATTACAAAGGACGGGCGTTGGTTCGAATACGCCGGTTCCATCGACGATATCGAATCGGACCGCTGGCTGCAAAACGGTCCGGTCACGCCGGCTTTTATCAGCCCGGACCGCGGGGCCGGCGGAATCCTGCGCCTTTTGCCCGATGGGCCGCAACCCGTCGCCGTTGACGCTGTGTTCCCCGTGCTGCACGGCGAGCACAGCGAGGACGGCGCCATCCAGGGGCTGCTTGAGATGGCGGGGCTTGCCTATGTCGGCTGCGGTGTGCTCGCCTCGGCCGCCTGTATGGACAAGGCGGTCACGCATACCATCCTGGAAGCCGCCGGCATTGAAATGACGCCCTATACGGTTTTGACGCGCGGCGCGCTCGCGCATTTTGACGAGACGGAGCGTATGCTCGCTGCAAAACACGGCTATCCGATGTTTATCAAGCCGGCCAACACCGGTTCCTCTGTCGGCGTGGGTAAGGCGAAGGACGCCGGCGGGCTGTGCGCGGCGCTTTCGGAGGCGTTTCGCTTTGACCGCAAGGTGATTGCCGAGACGGCTGTCGTTGGCGATGAGCTGGAATGCGCCGTGCTCGGCAACTTCGACCGCGCCGAAGCGTCCTGTGTCGGAGAGATTGTGCCGCGCCATGAGTTTTATGATTACAGCGGCAAGTACCTCGACGATTCGACCGATCTGTATATCCCGGCGCGCATCTCCGGCGAGGCGTCCGAGCGCATCCGGCAGACGGCTGTGCGCGCCTTCGCGGCGATGGGCTGCACCGGCCTTTCGCGCGTCGATTTCTTTTTGACGCGCGAGGGACGTGTCGTGCTCAATGAGATCAACACGCTGCCGGGATTCACATCGATCTCCATGTATCCAAAGCTGTTCGAAGCCGTGGGCCTGCCTTATCCGGAGCTGATCTCCCGGCTGATCGAGCTGGCGTTTGAAAAGCATACAGACATTTGATTCGTCAAGCCGGCATTGACGTGTCGCCGCGCGTCCTGTTCAGAACCTGTATTCACAGCCGGAGGATGCTGGACGGGCGAGAGATTTTGTAACCGATCAAGGCCAATTTTTCAAATAGCCCCTAACGTGGAACGGGGCAAAAGGCCCGCCTGGATAGCGTTTGGCGGCTGCAAATACAGGCTCTTAAAAGGAAAGGGGTGCCATTATGGATCAACGCGCCATCGGCGTCTTTGACTCGGGGCTTGGCGGGCTGACCACCGTCCGTGAGCTGCGCCGGCTTCTGCCGGAGGAGCACATCATCTATTTCGGCGATACCGGGCGCGTGCCGTATGGCAGCCGCGGACGCGAAATTATCCGCAAATACGCGGTGCAGGACATCCGTTTCCTGCGCCGGTTTGATGTAAAAATCATCATCGCGGCGTGCGGCACGGTCAGTTCCGTTATCACGCCTGAAATCGTGGAATCGGCCGGGGTCCCCTTTTCCGGCGTCGTGCTGCCGGCCGCGCAGGCAGCGTGCGCCGCCTCCACCAACGGACGCATCGGCGTCATCGGCACGGCCGCGACGCTGCGCTCCGGCGCCTATGGACGGGCCATCCGCGGCATCCGTCCGGACGCGCACACCTTCGGCAACGCCTGCCCGCTGTTTGTACCGCTTGTGGAAAACGGCTTTATCCAGCCGGACAATGAGATCACCATCAAGGTCGCGCAGACCTATCTTCAGCCGATGATTGAAAACGAGGTCGACACGCTGATCCTCGGCTGTACGCATTATCCGCTGATCCGCCCCGTCATCGACCGCCTGCTCCGCTCACGCGTCACGCTCATCGATTCCGGCGCGCAGGTGGCGCGGTGGGCGCAAACGCTGCTCACGCGCGAGGACATGCTTGGCGCTGGAAACGGCGGCGCGGAATATTATGTCAGCGATTCGCCGGAGATGTTTATCGAAACGGCGGGGATTTTTCTCGGGGAGGATGTTCACGGCAATGTCACGCAAATCGACCTTGACACGCTCTGACCGCCTTTTGGAGCCTGTCCGGACCGTGCGCCGGCGCAAAAGCGCGGCATGCACGCAGAACGCGCCGACGCGCGGGAAAAGGATGTTATTTATGAAAAAGGACGTTATCATCGAGATCCGGGGCGTCTACCGGCAGGAGGGCGACGAGGACGAGATCGAGCTGTTTACAACCGGTTCCTATTATAAGCGAAACGGCAATTATTTTATCGCTTATGACGAATCGGAGGCGACCGGCTTCGAAGGCACGCGCACGCTTTTAAAGGTGGAAAGCAACGACCGTGTGACGCTTTCGCGCAGCGGCGCGTCCAAAAGCCAGCTCATCATTGAGCGCGGCGTGCGCCATCAGTGTCATTACGACACCGGTTACGGCGCTATGACCATCGGCGTTTCAGGCGACCGCATCGTTTCGCATCTCGACGACAACGGCGGCAGGCTTGAATTTGCCTATTCCCTTGACGTCAACACGCTGCTTGCGAGTGAAAACGCCGTCTATATCAATGTGCGCGAGCAGCCGCAGTAAGAACCTGTATTCACAGCCGTTGAATACCGCCCAGGCGGGTCTTTTGTCCCCCTGTGGTAAATTTTCTTGCCGGGCGACAGCCCGACTGCAAAAATTTGCCTTGGCCTGGCCCCCCTCATCTGTCCGGCATCCTTCGGCTGTAATGCAGGTTCCAAGCGCATTTTTTCAGAAAACAGAAATTTCCAGAACAGGATGTGTAATACATGACTAATCCGGTTTCCCAGGCAAAACAAGATATCGCGGTCCTGCTTGACGGCGCGCTTGAGCGCGCCGTCGAATCGGGCGCCCTGCCGGCCGCGTCCGAACTGCCCGATTTTGTCGTCGAGATCCCGGCGGACACGTCGCACGGGGACTTTGCCTCCAACATTGCCATGGCGTGCGCGCGCCCGTTCAAATGCGCGCCGCGCAAAATCGCCGAGGCCATCTGCGCCGCCCTCGACCTGACCGGCACCGTTTTTGAGCGCGTTGAGATCGCTGGGCCGGGCTTCATCAACTTCTTTTTAAGCCCCCGCTGGTTCGCTGACGTTGTGAAAAGTGTGCTCTCGGCCGGCGCGGACTATGGCCGCACGGACTACGGGCGCGGCGAAAAGGTGCAGGTCGAGTTCGTATCGGCCAATCCGACCGGCCCGATGCATATGGGCAACGCGCGCGGCGGCGCGCTTGGCGACTGCCTGGCTGCCGCGCTCGACTGGTCGGGGCATAATGTAACGCGTGAATTCTACGTCAATGACGCTGGCAATCAGATTGAAAAGTTCGGCTGCTCGCTGGAGGCCCGCTACTTACAGATTTTTAAGGGCGAGGACGCCGTCGCCTTCCCGGAGGACGGCTATCACGGCGACGATATCCGCGAACGCGCGCAGCAGTTCGCCGACCAGTTCGGCGACCGCTTCGTCGAGTCCGATTCAGCCGCGCGCAGGCAGGCGCTCGTCGATTTCGCGCTTCCGCGCAACATTGAAAAGCTCAAGGCGGACCTGGAACGCTACCGCATCCATTACGACGTGTGGTTTCGCGAAAGCGAGCTGCACCACGGCGCGATTGACGAGGCGATCCGTGTGCTCACCGCGCGCGGCATGACCTATGAGCAGGACGGCGCGCTTTGGTACCGCGCCACTGAAAACGGCGGCGAAAAGGATGAGGTGCTCGTGCGCGCCAACGGCTTTCCGACGTATTTCGCGGCCGATATCGCCTATCATTATAATAAGTTTGCCGTGCGAGGCTTTGAGCGCGTCATCAATGTTTGGGGCGCCGACCACCACGGCCATGTGGCGCGGCTCAAGGGCGCGATGGACGCCATTGGTCTGAACGGGGACAGGCTTGACATTGTGCTCATGCAGTTTGTGCGCCTGATGCAGGACGGCAAGCCCGTCAAGATGTCCAAACGCACAGGCAAGGCGATTTCACTCACCGATCTGATCGAAGAAGTGCCCGTCGACGCGGCGCGTTTCCTCTTTAACATGCGCGAACCCAATTCGATGGTCGACTTTGACCTGGATCTTGCGGTCGAACAGTCGATGCAGAACCCGGTCTACTATGTCCAGTATGCGCATGCGCGCATCTGCTCGCTGCTTAAAAAGCTGGAGGACGAGGGCGTCGCGCCGCGGGCCTGTACGTATGACGAGCTGTGCGCCCTGCGCGCGCCCGAGGAAATCGAGCTGATCCGCACGCTGGCGCGTTTCCCGCAGGAAATTATTGATTCTGTGCGTGGTTACGATCCGGCGCGCCTGACAAAATACGCCACCGATCTGGCGACCGTGTTCCATAAGCATTATACAGTTCACCGCGTGCGCGGCGAAGCGGAACCGCTGATGCAGGCGCGGCTGAACCTCTATCTGGCAACGCGCACTGTGATCGCAAATGTTCTGGGGATGCTCAAGATCACTGTTCCCGAGAGCATGTAACAACAACGGACCCCGCATCCGAGGGGCTGTTTGGGAGGACTGACTATGACGACAGATCAAAACGGACGATTACGCCTGCCGCTGTTGCTTGACGGGGCGACAGGCACGGAGTATATGAAGGCGGGGCTGCCGTCGGGCGTCTGCGTTGAACAGTGGGCCGCCGAGCATCCCGACGTTGTGGCGCGCGTGGCGCGCGGCTACGCGGACGCGGGCAGCGACATCGTCTACGCGCCGACGTTCCTGGCCAATGCCGGCAATCTGAAAAATTACGGCCTCAGCGAGCAGGTGATCCCGCTCAACAGAAAGATTGTATCCACTGTTAAGCAGGCGCTCGCCGGCCGGGATGTGCTGGTAGCCGGCGACATGTCCACAACGGGCCTGATGTGCGAGCCGTTCGGTGAAACAGAATTTGTCCATCTGATCGGCATTTACGCCGAACAGGCGTCGGCGCTGGCCGACGCAGGAGCCGAACTGCTTGTGATCGAGACGATGAGCGCGCTTTCTGAATGCCGCGCGGCGGTCATCGCGGCGCGGCAGACAGGGCTTCCTGTCTTTTTGACCATGACCGTCGATGCCGAGGGGCGCACCATGTGGGGCGACGATGTGCTCGCTTCAATGATCGTTTTGCAGGACATGGGGATCAGCGCGTTTGGGCTGAACTGTTCACAAGGGCCGGACGATATGGTCCCGCTGTTTGAGCGCATCGCGCCATATGCAAAGCTGCCGCTGATCGCAAAGCCGAATGCTGGCGAGCCGCCGCTTTCTCCGGTGCAGTTCTGCGACAAATGCGCGCGCCTGATGCGGCGCGGCGTCAAAATTATCGGCGGTTGCTGCGGGACAACGCCTGAATACGTCTCTGCGCTGCGCCATATGATTGACAGCTTTGACATTGGCCGCGTAAACATCGCGCCCGCCGGCTATGATATTCTGGCCGCGGGACGCAATGTTTACTATCTTGACAACGATCTGGAATATTCCAAACCGATCGCCTGTGAGATCGACATGGCCGATGCGCTGCTTGAGGCTTCGCATGAGAGCTGCGACGCGGTGCTGATCCATCTTGATACGCCGGACGACGGATACCGTTTCTCGCTCAACGCGCATATGGTCGATATGCCGGTTGCGTTTGAATCGGAGTCGCTGGAGGCGCTTGACGCCGCGCTGCTGCATTACAACGGCAAGGCGCTCGTCGTTTCCACCTCGTGCGAGCTTGAGCGCGAGGTGCTTGAGGAGGTAGCGGCGCGTTACGGCGCTGTCGTGCTGTAAGTTTTATCGGGACTGATTACCAAATATAAGGAGGACGGCAAAATGGATTTACAAGCATTTTTCAAGATGTCTTATGGCCTTTATGTTTTAAGCGCCGCGTTTGACGGCAAGCAGAACGGCTGCATTGTCAATACGGTCACACAGGTGACCGCCGAGCCGCCGAAGGCTACGGTCGCCGTTTCCAAGCAGAATCTGACGACCGAACTAATCGAACAATCGGGATTTTTCAACGCTGTCCCGCTGACGGAAAAGGCGACCATGGATCTGATCGGGCGCTTTGGCTTTCGCAGCGGCCGCGAGGAGGACAAGTTTTCCGGCCTGGAGCACGGCGTGGACGCGCACGGCGTCTGGTATCCGACGCAGAACGCCGCGGCGATGTTCTCGTTTAAAGTGATCGGCAAGCTCGACCTCGATACGCATGTGCTGTTCGTCGGAAAGGCCGTCGAGGCCGTCAAGCTGTCCGACGATCCGGTCATGACTTACGACTATTACCACCGCGTCAAAAAGGGCGAGACGCCTCCGAACGCGCCGTCCTACAAAAAGCCGGAACAGAAAACCGGTTGGCGCTGCAAGATCTGCGGCTACGTCTATGAGGGCGAGGAGTTGCCCCCGGATTACATCTGCCCGATCTGCAAAAAGCCCGCTTCTTTCTTCGAAAAGCTTTAGCCGGCTGCGCTCCAGCCTTTTTGAAAAAAGGCCTCGGCGAAAAACTTTAATCGGCTGCGCCGCGAACAGAAGGCTTGGCGCATCGCAGTCAAAAGTTTTCGCCCGCCTTTTTTAAAAGGCGGCGGGTGAGAAAAAAGGCAAGACCCTCGTGGGTCTTGCCTTTTTTCGAGGGCAGCGCCCTTTTCCCCAGGCCGCAGCCCTCATAAAAGCGCGGCCCACAGGCCGCAAGAGCCTGTTCAGACGCAGGGCCTTGCGGCAGCAGGAGGCGTGACAGACGCCGCGCGGCTGGCGCGCCTCCTGCCGCCCCGCGTCTCCGAAAGAAACGCCGCGCAGAACCCGGCCGGCCCATCCGAATGGATGGGCCGGCCTTGTTAAACCCCGCACGTCCGCAATTAAAGCGCGGCGCCTTTTTTCGGAACAAACAGATGCGACAGATCCGCGCCCTCAAGCTCGAGGAGCTTTATTTTATTTTTGATCCCCCCGGCATACCCGGTCAGGCTGCCGTCCATCCCGACGACGCGGTGACACGGGATGATAATGGAAATCGGATTGTGCCCCACGGCGCCGCCGACCGCCTGGCTGGACATGCTCTCCCTGCCCATCCGGGCGGCTGCGCGCCCCGCCAGCTCGCCATAGGTTGTATATGTACCATAGGGAATTTCGCACAGCAGCGTCCAGACGATCCGGCGGAATTCGCTGCCTTTCGGCATAAGCGTAAGGCTTGAGGCAGATGGGCGGCGGCCCGCAAAATAGGCGTCCAGCCATTTACACGCAGCGCGCAGCTCCGGACGGTCAGGCTCCTGCACCGGTTCTTCTGAAAGACCGGCCGCAAAATATTTCTGTCCCTCCAGCCAAAGCCCTGTCAGCCCGCCGTCCTGACAGGTCAGCAGCAGGCGTCCCACGGGTGACGGATACCACATCGAATACATCACGGCAAAACCCCTCCTTATAAAAAGTCTAAAGCGGCCCATCCTGCGATGGGCCGCTTTCTTTAAATCTTGATCTTCTCCGGTGTGTACCGCTTGAGCGCGGCGTCGTTATAGGTAACGTCCGACAGCGAATCAGCCCACTGCGCGACCTGATCGCTGAACGCGTCGCTGCGCAGCGCGCTGACCAGAGAAGTCCTGTATGCGGTGAAATCGGCCTCGTTTTCACTGATATCATAACGGACAAACAGGTATATCGTCGTATCAGTTTCCACCTTGGTCGGCACGCCATAAGAAGCGTTGAATACAGCATCGGTCATCTCGTCGGTATACGGCGAACTGTCGCGGCTGAAGATCGTAAACGATTCGCCGGATGCAGGCTTTTCAAGAGATTCGTTTCCAGTGATCTCCTTTTTCGCCTCATAGACGACGTTTTCCATCTCCTCAAGCGTTGTCGCCGCCTTCGCCTGTTCGAGGTACTTGTCGATCAAATCGGACGCTTTCTGTTTGGCTTCATCAGCCTTTGCCTGCGCGTCGCCGCTGGATTCGGAGCTTGACGACGAGGCGCTGCTGTTATACGTTGCCGGGATCACAAGGATTTTTGCATAGTCGTTATAAAACTTATCCTTCAATTCCTGCTCGGGCACAGCGTCCGTACCGCCTTCACCGTAGATTGCCTGAAAAATCTGCGATCGTTTCGCGCCGTTGAGGTAACTGAGCACATACGATTCGCGCGACACGCCGTTTGCCTGGTATGTTTCCCCGACATACGCCCAGAACTGATCTACATTCTGTTCAATCGCCGCTGTATCCGCATCGGAGACAGTCAGTCCCATCTCCGCGAATTTCCGCTCGATTGCGATATATTCGTGAAGCTGCTGCTGCGCATCCTCAGTGATCTTTTGCGACACGCTGACGCCGTCGATCTGCTCCTTGAGCGGATCCTTAACCTCCGCATCAAGCTGTGACACAATGGTCGTATAGGAACTGATCAGCTTGTCGATGTAAACGCCCGCCGGGACAGTCGTTTCGCCATATTTGGCCACCCATTTTGTATCCTCGCCGGTCGAACACGCCGCGAGGCCGCTTACCATAAGCACAGCCGCGCCAAGCGCCGCCAGTCTTTTCGCAACATTCATTTTGATCGTCCTCCTGTTTGGGATTATGCCCCATTACATACCATGATATTATACAACGCCCGCTTTCAAAAGTCCATATTAAAAATTGGCCGAACCGGCATACGGCGCGGTTTTTGTACCTTTAACCGTAACGGGCTCCTGCCGTCACGTATGCCGCGCGGCAATAGCGCCCGCCGGCCCTATGCCGGTTCCCTGCCGTCCTTCATGGCGGCGAGCGCCTCGCGGATCGTATCAAGCGGCTGCGCGCCCTTCTGCATTTTGACAGTGATGTACGGCTTGCTGCCTGCGCTCACAAGCACGCGCCCGCGCAGCTTGACTGCTAGGCTTCCGGCACGCGCCATATCCATGACCTCCGGATAAAGCAGCACCGCGTCGCCGCGCTGCGATATCTCCCTGATTCCCATCAGGGACGCCGTGTTGCGCACCAGCGCGACATCGACAAGCCCTTTAACCGCCTCCGGCGGGTCGCCGAAGCGGTCGATCAGCTCGTCGATCAAATCCATCGCGTCGTCCTCGTTCTGAATCGACGCAATCTTTTTATAAATATCAATGCGCTGCGCGAGATTGTCGATATAATCCTCCGGGATATGCGCGCCGACACGCACATCGACCATGCATTCCGCCGCGGCCTGCGCAGGCGTTTCACCGCGCTGCTGCGCGACCGCCTCGGAAAGCATTTTTAAATACATATCGTAACCGACGGCCTCCATGTGGCCGTGCTGCTGCGCGCCGAGGATATTGCCCGCGCCGCGGATTTCAAGATCGCGCATGGCGATGCGGAACCCCGAGCCGAACGTCGTAAACTCACGGATGGCCGCCAGCCGCTTGGAGGCGACGTCGCTTAACTGCTTATCGCGGCGGAAGGTCAGATAGGCGAACGCGCGGCGGTTGGACCGGCCCACGCGCCCGCGAAGCTGATAGAGCTGCGAAAGGCCCATGCGGTCGGCGTCCTCGATGATCAGCGTGTTGCAGTTGGGCACATCGACGCCTGTTTCGATGATCGTCGTGCAGACAAGGATATCGACCTCGTAATCAAGCAGTTGCCGCCAGACGCGCGAAAGCTGTTCCTCCGTCATCTTGCCGTGCGCCGTCACAATGCGCGCCTGCGGCACAAGCTGCTTGATGCGGTACGCGCACGAATCGATCGATTCGACCCGGTTGTGCAGGTAGAATACCTGTCCGCCGCGCCGCAGCTCGCGCTCGATTGCCTGCGCGACGACGCCCCAATCGTGTTCCACCACATACGTCTGCACCGGATGACGGTCCTGCGGCGCCTCCTCGATCACCGACATGTCACGGATGCCTGACATCGCCATATTGAGCGTGCGCGGAATCGGCGTCGCTGAGAGTGTCAGCACATCGACCGCCGCGCGGATTTCCTTAAACTTCTCCTTGTGGCGTACGCCGAACCGCTGCTCCTCGTCGATGATGGCAAGCCCAAGATCCTTGAACTTCACATCGTCCTGCACCAAACGGTGCGTACCGATCACGATATCGATTTCCCCGCGCCGCAATTCGTCAAGCACCTGCTTTTGCTCGCGCGGCGACCGAAAGCGCGACAACAGATCCACCTTGACTGGAAAGCCCTCCATACGGCGTGTGACCGTCTGGTAATGCTGCCATGCCAGGATTGTCGTCGGCACCAGCAGCGCGCACTGCTTTCCATCCATCACGCATTTGAAGGCGGCGCGCAGCGCGACCTCTGTCTTTCCAAAGCCGACATCGCCGCACAGCAGCCGGTCCATCGGTACGGACGACTCCATATCGGCTTTGATCTCATCGATACAGCGCAATTGATCGTCCGTTTCGTCGTAGGCAAAGCGGCGTTCGAAGTCGTTCTGCCAATCGGTGTCCGGCGAAAACGCGTATCCCTTGACCGCCATACGCTTCGCGTACAGCTCGGTCAGCTCCTTGGCCATATCCTCAACGGCCTTTTTCACGCGCTGGCGCGTCTTTTGCCACTCAATCGAATTGAGCTTGCTAAGGCGCACGTTCGCATCGTCGCGCATACCGATATATTTGCTCACCAGATCAAGCTGCGTCACCGGCACGAACAGCGTATCCGTACCCGCGTAGCGTATTTTGATATAATCCTTGACAACGCCCTGGATATCGCGTTTAACAATCCCCTCGAACACGCCGATGCCGTGGGCCGTGTGCACAACATAATCGCCCGGGGTCAGATCGCTGATGTCGCGCAGCTTCTTGCCCTCTTTGGGCCGCGGCTTGCGCCGGCCCGACTGCGCGACGGTCTTTGCCTGCGAGATGACGGCAAGCTTGATATCGGGGTACTCCATGCCGGCGCTCATACTGGCCGGCACCACGCGCACGCCGCCGGGCTTTAAATCCGTCAGATCGCCGCTCTGCACGGCGGGCAGGCCGGCGCGCGTCAGATCCTCCGCCAGCGAGGCGGCCGCGCGCTCGGTTCCGGCAAACACCGCCACGCGGTAGCCGCGCCCGATATATTCCCGCACGTCCTCGCGCAGCAGGGAAAATTCGCCGCTCCACGAGGAAAGCTGGACCGCACGGATATCGACCATATCGCGCAGCGGGATATCGCCGACCGACCGGGCGAATGTGTCGAGCAGCACCGTGTTCGACTGCGCCGCATGCCGCTGCAAGTCGACAAAGTCCTCTGCGAAACGGTCGCACCCTTTAAAGAGGACGCCCTCCTCCAAAAGGATTTTGACGTCCTCGTTTTGCTGCCACTGGACAGTTTTTAGCGACTCGCGGCAATTGGCAGTATCGCATAAAAATAACGCCGCCTTTGGCATATAATCGAACAGCGTGGCAGGCTCCGGGTAAAGCAGCGGCATCCACCGGTCAAGGCTCTGCGGCAGCACGCCGTTTTCAATCTGTTCAATCTCCTGCGCCAGCTTTTCCTTTGCACGCTTGCCCTGCGTGCCGCGCAGCCCCTTCGCCGCGGATTCCAAAAGCTTTACAAGGCGCGCCGGGCTGTCCGCGACCACCTCGGCCGCAGGCGTGATATCGACGCGCTTGACCGTGTCCACGCGCCGCTGCGTATCGGTCTTGAACGTGGAGATCGTATCGATCTCATCGCCCCAGAATTCGATGCGGAACGGGTCCGGCATATGCGGCGGTGAAAAATCCAAAATCCCGCCGCGCTGTGAAAACTGGCACACGCCGTCAACCTGGTCGCAGCGCGTATAGCCGGCCGCGACGAGAAACGCGATCAGCTCCTTGATATCGTACTGGCCGCCGGACTCGATTGTGCGCGTGCGCGCGGAGAGCACGGACGGCGGCATGGTATATTGAAGCGCGGCCTGCGCCGACGCGGCTACAATGCGCGCATCGCCCGCGCGCAGCCGCCCGAGCACCGCCAGGCGCGCATGCTCATATTCGTGTGAAACGCCCTGCACATCATAAAACGTCGGCTCGCGCGACGGATACTGCACCGCCGTGCCGGCGCCCGCCATGATATTGATATCCTCGCAGATGCGCACAGCGGCGGCTTCGTCAGGAACAATCACAAGCCCGCCCATTTGGAGCAGGCCCGTGATTGAAACGACCAACTGCGCCTTGTGTACGGCCGAAAGCCCTGTTGCGAGCACCGGCGTCGCATGGCCGGCAACCGCGCCTTTGACGCGTTCAAACGCATCCATCCCGCTCAGAAGGCTCTCAAAGCCCTTCATCCGCGCCTTTCCCCCCTTTGGCACGCCCCGCTTTATGCATTGTAGCGGTTCATCGCCTCATCAATTTTCCCCTCTATGATCAACTGCGCCGCTTCGGCGGCGCGTTCATACGCCTTGTCCATCGTATCCGCCAGCTCCTTTGGGAACTTCCCAAGCACCCATGCCGCCAGATCGTATCCGGGATGCGGCTTTTTTCCCACGCCGATTTTTATACGCGGGAAGGTATCCTTCCCTGTTAAATATATCATGTTTTTAATCCCGTTATGACCGCCGTCGCTGCCCTGCCGCCGGATACGCAGCCGTCCGGGATCCAGGCTCACGTCGTCGAACAGAACCAGCACGCGTTCGGCCGGGATTTTATAAAACTGCATCGCTTCCCGTACAGCCTCGCCGGAACAGTTCATAAATGTCGACGGTTTCATCAAAAGTACGCGCTGTCCGCCAAAGGTTGTATCAGCGCACAGCGATTTAAATTTCAGGCGGTCGATTTTAACGCCGCATTTGCCGGCGATGCGCTCCACCGCGCAAAAGCCCGCGTTGTGGCGCGTGTTTTCATAGTCGCGGCCGGGATTTCCCAGCCCGACGGCAATCCACTCTACCGGACCCGCCGGTATGGCGGCCGGTTTTGAAAACCAGTTAAACAATCAAACATCCCTTTCTTTTGGCGCGCGCGACCCGTGCGCGGGTCGCCCACCGCCGACCGCTGCGCTTGCCCGGCCGGCTATTCGGGGCTTTCCGGCGGCTATAGCCGCCGGGCGCGGACAAGCCGCGGCTGCGCCCCTCAGCGCGCCTCATAAGGGGAGGGCCGGCGGCCCTCCCCTTATGTTATCCCCGCCTCTGTTTGGCGCGATCGCATCGGACGCGCGCCCGGGGCGCAGCCGACTAAAGTTTTTTGCCGAGGCTTTTCTTTAAAAAAAGCCGGGAAAGCGGGATTAGCCGAACAGGGGCGAAACGGGCTTATCCTGATAGATGCGTTCGATGGCCTCCGCAAAGACGGGGGCGACGGACAGCATCGTGATTTTATCGAGCAGCTTATCCGGCCCGACCGGAATTGTATCGAGCAGGACAAGCTCCCTGATGCAACTGTCGCGGATACGGTCAATAGCCGGGCCTGACAGCACGCCGTGCGTCGCACAGGCGTAAACTTCCGCCGCCCCGCCCTTTTCCAAAACTGCCTGGGCGGCGTTTACGAGCGTGCCGGCCGTATCGATCATATCGTCGACCAAGATAACGCGTTTATCCTTTACGTCGCCGATGATGTTCATTACCTCGGATACATTGGCGCGCTGCCGGCGCTTATCTACAATGGCAAGCGGAGCGTCAAGCCGTTCTGCGAATTTACGCGCGCGCGTGACAGAGCCGAGATCCGGGGAAACGACGACAAGTTCCCGGCGCTCCTGCCTGCCAAAGCGCGAGCCGAAATACGGCGCCAGCAGCGGCACGCCGAGCAGGTGGTCGACCGGGATATCAAAAAAGCCCTGGATCTGCGCGGCGTGCAGGTCCATTGTCAAAACGCGGTCAGCGCCGGCTGTAGAGATCAGGTTTGCGCACAACTTTGCGGAGATCGGCTCGCGAGCCTTGACTTTGCGGTCCTGGCGCGCATAGCCGAAATAGGGAACGACTGCTGTGATGCGTCCGGCGGACGCGCGCCGGAATGCGTCGATCATGATGAGCAGCTCCATCAGATTGTCATTGACCGGGCAGCAGGTCGACTGCACGACGAACACGTCCGAGCCGCGCACCGATTCGCCGATATTGACCGAAATTTCACCGTCGGAAAAATGGCGCACCTCGCTCTTGCCGAGCGGGAGGCCGAGGTGCCGCGCCATCTGGGCGGCAACGCTTGGGTTCGCGTTTGCCGTAAAAATCTTGATATCCTTGCCGTGGATGTTCATCAGGCTTTACCTCCCATGCGCTTTTGGCGCAATTATTTTTTTCCGCCCTTGAAATTGATATTCCGGTCCGACCAGCCCTCCTTGATCTGCTGCCGTACACGTCCGATCGCGAGCGCCCCGTCGGGCACGTCGGCGTCGACGGTTGTACCGGCGGCCGTGTAAGCGCCCGTTCCCACGCGCACCGGCGGCACCAGGTTGGTGTTGCAGCCGATGAAAGCGCGGTCGCCCACAACCGTGCGGAATTTATGGTTGCCGTCGTAGTTGGCAGTCACGACGCCGCAGCCGAAATTGCAGTCGCAGCCCACGTCGCTGTCGCCGATATACGTCAGATGCGCCAGGGAGGTGCGGTCGCCGATGGTTGAATTTTTGATCTCCACAAAATCGCCGATCTTCACGCCGTCGCCGATATGGCTGTCCGGCCTTAGCTGTGTAAACGGGCCGATCCGCGTGCCGCTGCCAACCGTCGAATCGGTGATGTAAGAGGCGAGCACGCGTGTATCGGCGCCGATGATGGAATTTTCAACATATGAATTCGGCCCGATCACGCTGTGCGCCCCGATCCGGGTGTTCCCGCGCAGCACCGTGCCCGGCAAAACCTGCGCGTCGTGTTCAATCTGCACATCGGGCGCGATCATCACGCCGTCAAAGCACGGGATATCGACGCCGTTGTCCAGATGTCGCTCCAGCACGCGCATCCGCGCGATTTCATTAAGCGTCCGCAACTGCCTGCGGTCGTTGGCGCCGAGCGTCATATCCGCATCCGCACAGACAAACGCGCCGGCGCGCAGGCCCGCCGCGTTCGAGGCGGCCACCGTGTCGGTCAGATAATATTCGCCCTGCGCGTTTTTGGGCGTCAGCCCTTCCAGAGCTTTGGCAAGGAACGCGGCGTCAAACCAATAGGCCCCGGAGTTGATCTCGCAAACAGCGCGCTGCGCTTCATCGGCATCCCTCTCCTCAACAACCGCAGCGACAGCGCCGTCTTCGCCGCGGATGACGCGCCCATAGCCGAACGGGTCGTCCAGACGCGCCGACAAAAGAGTGACGGCGTTTTTCTGCGCGCGGTGCATGTCTAGCGCGCCGCGCAGCGCCTGCGGCTCTACGAACGGCGCGTCGCCGTTTAAAACGAGCACGTCGCCGCCGGCGCGGTACGCCTCGGCGGCCATCATGGCCGCGTGGCCCGTACCGCGCCGCTCTGTCTGACAGACAAGCCGGCAGGCCGGCGCGGCCGCCTCAAGAAGTTCGGCGTTGGCGCCGGCGACCACCCATATTTCATCGATGCCAGCAGCGCGGCAGGCGTCCTCCACCCATTTGAGCATCGGTTTGAAAAGCACCTCGCACAGCGCCTTGGGGCGGTCGGACTTCATGCGTTTCCCGTCGCCCGCCGCCAGGATCACGGCGCAGACGCGCCTGGATTGTTCGTTCAAATTCTCTCCGCCTTTCCGCCGGGCAGCGCCCGGGATTGATGAACTGATTCTATTATGTCAACTTTTCAGATGCTTTTCAAGAGAGTTCGCGGGGATTTTGGCGCCATCTTAAAATTATTTTGTATAAAAAAGGATGAGGGGGGTGGTAAATCCGGGCAAAGCTTGTTATAATAATAATCGGCCTGTTAGGACCTGTTTTGAAAAGGGAGGATCCGCATCCCCAAAAAGGCGGCTTTGATTTTTAAAACAGGTTCCTTGTGTACGTGGACACCGTCCGCGGATCAGGCATACCCGACGCGCCGCGCGTTTGTCCGCGGGCTATGGCCGCCGGGTATGGGTCATCTGCGGATGGGTCCAAAAATACGCGGCGTTTTGAAAGGCTCCGCTCCGCCCACCGGCGGCTGCGGCGCGAATAGGGCCGCCTTTCAAACGCTCAAAAACAATGGAGGTAGATCAATCGTGGGTAAAAAATACGTCTACATGTTCTCCGAGGGCAACAAGGACATGCGCGAGCTGCTCGGAGGCAAGGGCGCGAACCTGGCCGAAATGACAAAGGCCGGTATGCCGGTGCCGCAGGGCTTTACTGTCTCAACTGAGGCGTGCACGCAGTACTATAACGACGGCCGCCAGATCAACGACGATATTCAGCAGCAGATTTATGACGGCCTTGCCAAGATGGAGGAAATCTGCGGCAAGAAGTTTGCCGATCCGTCCAACCCGCTGCTCGTCTCCGTGCGTTCGGGCGCGCGCGCTTCCATGCCCGGCATGATGGACACCATCCTCAATCTGGGCCTTAACGACACCGTTGTCGAGGGCTTTGCCAAATTTACCAACAACCCGCGTTTCGCTTACGACTCCTACCGCCGCTTCATCCAGATGTTCTCCGACGTCGTCATGGAGCTGCCGAAGCCTGAGTTTGAGAAGATCATCGACCAGGTCAAGGAGGAGAAGGGCGTCAAGCAGGATATCGAGCTGACCGCCGAGGACATGCAGGAGCTTGTCCGCCGCTTCAAGGCGTTCTACCGCGAGAAAAAGGGCGAGGACTTCCCGAGCGATCCGAAGGTCCAGCTCATGGAAGCCGTCAAGGCTGTTTTCCGTTCCTGGGACAACCCGCGCGCCAATGTTTACCGCCGTATGAATGAAATCCCGTATGACTGGGGCACTGCCGTCAACGTCCAGCAAATGGTGTTCGGCAACTCCGGCGAAAGCTCCGGCACAGGCGTTGCGTTCACCCGCAATCCGGCCACCGGTGAAAAGGCGCTGTTCGGCGAATATCTGATCAACGCGCAGGGCGAGGACGTTGTCGCCGGCGTGCGCACTCCGTCCCCGATCAGCCACCTCAAGGAGGATATGCCTGAGGTTTACAACCAGTTTGCCGAGATCGCCGACCGTCTCGAGAAGCATTATAAGGACATGCAGGACATGGAGTTCACCATTGAGTCCGGCAAGCTCTACATGCTTCAGACCCGTAACGGCAAGCGCACCGCCGCCGCCGCTTTGAAGGTCGCTGTCGACCTTGTTGACGAGGGTATGATCGACGAGCGCGAGGCTGTCCTGCGCGTGGAGCCAAAACAGCTTGACGCCCTGCTGCATCCGCAGTTCGACGCCGCCGCCCTCAAGGCCGCCAAGGTCATCGGCAAGGGTCTGGCCGCTTCTCCGGGCGCCGCCTGCGGCAAGGTTGTGTTCTCCGCTGAGGATGCCAAGGAGTGGGCCGACCGCGGCGAGAAGGTCGTGCTTGTGCGCCGTGAAACCTCCCCCGAGGACATCGAGGGCATGGTCGTTGCGCAGGGTATCCTGACGGTCCGCGGCGGTATGACCTCCCATGCGGCCGTTGTCGCGCGCGGAATGGGTACCTGCTGCGTCTCCGGCTGCGGCGAAATCGAAGTTGATTACGACGCCAAATTCTTCACCCTCGGCGGCATGACGATCAAAGAGGGCGACTATATCTCTATCGACGGGTCGACCGGCAACATCTACGGCCAGGCCATCCCGACCGTAGAAGCCTCCATCTCCGGCGATTTCGGCCGCTTCATGGAGTGGGCCGACAAGGCGCGCAAGCTTGAGGTTTACACCAACGCCGACACGCCGCGCGACGCCAAGCAGGGCCGTTCCTTCGGCGCGCAGGGCATCGGCCTGTGCCGCACCGAGCACATGTTCTTTGAGGGCGAGCGCATCAAGGCGATGCGTGAAATGATCGTCGCCGACAACACCGAGGACCGCAAGAAGGGCCTTGCGAAGATCCTGCCGTATCAGCAGAGCGATTTTGAAGGCATCTATGAAGCGATGGAGGGCTGCCCGGTCATCATCCGTTTCCTCGATCCGCCGCTGCATGAGTTCCTGCCGACCAAGGAGGAGGACATCAAGGAGATCGCCGGTGAAATGGGCATCTCTGTCGAGAAGCTGCACGCTGTTATCGAAAGCCTGCACGAGTTCAATCCGATGATGGGCCACCGCGGCTGCCGCCTGTGCGTCTCCTATCCGGAGATCGCAGAGATGCAGACGACCGCTGTCATCAACGCGGCCATCAACGTAACGAAGAAGGGCCAGTACAAGATCAGCCCGAACATCATGATCCCGCTGGTCGGTGAGGAGAAGGAGCTTAAGTTCGTCAAGGACGTTGTCGTTGCGACAGCCGATAAGCTCATCAAAGAGTCCGGCATCGACATGAAGTATGAGGTCGGTACGATGATCGAGATCCCGCGCGCCGCTTTGACCGCGGACGAGATCGCCAAGGAGGCCGAGTTCTTCAGCTTCGGCACGAACGACCTGACGCAGATGACGTTCGGCTTCAGCCGTGACGACGCCGGCAAGTTCCTCAACTACTATTACGAGAACAAGATCTATGAATCCGATCCGTTTGCACACCTCGATCAGAAGGGCGTCGGCAAACTGGTTGAAATGGCTGTCAAGCTTGGCCGTCAGACACGCCCCGACATTCATCTGGGCATCTGCGGTGAGCACGGCGGCGACCCGACCTCTGTCGAGTTCTGCCATCGTGTTGGCCTCAACTATGTTTCCTGCTCGCCGTTCCGTGTGCCGATCGCCCGTCTTGCCGCCGCGCAGGCTGCTATCAAATATCCCCGCTGATTTCAATAGGGCCTCCGTCTTTTCGACGGAGGCCTCCCTTTTTCCCGCTTTTTCCCGCTTTTTTGAAAAAAGCTTGGCAAAAAACTTTAGCCGGCTGCGCCGCGAACAGTGGGACGGGCGCATCGCAATTAAAAGTTTTCGCCCGCCTTTTTCAAAAGGCGGCGGGTGAGACGGCGGCCAAGGCCCCTCGCGGGTTTTGGCCGCCGTCGAGGGCAGCGCCCTTTCTCCGGGCCGCAGCCCTCATAAAAACGCGGCCCGCAGGCCGCAAGAATCCTGTTCAGGCGCTTCGCCCGCCCCAAGCAAAATCCGTGACAGACGCCATGCGGCTGGACGCGGATTTTGCAAACTTCTGCTTCCCGCTTTTTGAAAAAAAGCTTGGCAAAAAACCTTAGCCGGCTGCGCCGCGAACAGTGGGACGGGTTTCAGCATTTATGCAGGCTGCGCCGCGAACAATGGGATGGGCGCTACGTGAAAAGGAGCGAACAAATACGTCTGCTGTGCCGTACAAAGGCAGATGAGACAAGTCTTGCAATGGCGGGCGCTTTTTACTATAATATAAAGGATAGCCGCGCCCGCGGCGCGGACAATCCGGCGCTTTGCATGTTTGTCCGCTGGATGCCCGAAACTGCGGCCGCGGAAATTTAAGACAGGCCCTCGCAGGCTTTGCGCGGGAAGCCAGAAAGATATCCTCTATGAAAAGCTTATTCCGAGTGATCTCCCATTATATACGTCATACCGACCGTTGGCTCTGGCTGCTCTGTCTGGGGCTGTCCGCATTCAGCGTTGTTTTACTCTGCGGCATCCATTTTTATGGCTCGCCGGTCAACGCCGCTTCCGTGGGCCTGCGGACCATCGCCGTACAGGCGGGCGCCGCTGTTGGCGGCGCGGCCTGCGCCGTCTTTTTATCCACATTCGATTACAAAACCCTTGGCAAGCTCTGGAAGCTGCATGTGCCGGCTGCATATGGACTGGTGCTGCTAACCTTTGTCATCGGTGTCGGCACGCCGGAGCGCCCTGAGGACCGTTCCTGGCTGCGGATGCCTGGCGGCATGACGCTTCAGCCGACGGAGCTGCTCAAAATTTCATTTATTCTTGCGTTCGCCTATCACCTGTATATTTTGCGTGAACAGATCAACCGTCCCCAGAATGTTCTGGCGCTCTGCCTGCATGGCGCTGCTCCTGTCCTGCTGGTGCATTTCCAGGGGGACGACGGCACGGCGCTGGCTATTGCGATCATCTTTATATTCATGATATTCGCAGCCGGCGTTAACTGGCGTTACATCCTCGCTGCGATTGCGGCCGTATCCGCAGCCGCGCCGCTTGTATGGACGCATATCATGAACGACGACCAACGTGGAAGAATTCTGGCTCTGTTCATGCCGGACGCCGCCTTGGGCTATCAACAGGATCAGGCGCGTCTGGCGATCGGATCAGGCTTGGTATGGGGCAAGGGAATCTTTGCGGACGGGCATGTATACGTGCCGATCATATCCAGCGATTTTATGTTTTCCTTCATCGCCGAGTCGCTCGGCTTTGTCGGCAGCCTTGCAACGATCGCAGCAATCATCGCGCTCTGCTGCAAGCTGCTTCATGACGCGCGGCTGGCCGAGGACACCCTTGGCCGGCAGATCTGTATCGGCGTGTTCGCCATGATCGCCGGGCAGTCCATCGTTAACATCGGCATGAACCTGACTGTTCTTCCGGTCATCGGCATTACCCTGCCTTTTTTGTCCTATGGCGGATCATCGGTGCTCGCAAGCTATCTTGGCATCGGAATCGCGCTTTCGGTCTATATGCACAGCACCAAGAATTTGTTCAGCGGCAATTAGATGCTTCTAATAATATGTTTGCGGCCGGTTCGGCCTTGAAAGGAAGGATCGCATGAAATCTGACATTGAAATCGCACAGGCAGCCCCTATGCTGCCGATTACTGAGATCGCCGGCCGTCTCGGCATTCTGCCGGAGGAACTGGAGCCGTATGGCCGCTTTAAAGCCAAGCTTTCGGAATCCATCTTTTCGCGGCTTTCCGAGCGGCCGGACGGCAAGCTTGTGCTTGTTACAGCCATCAATCCCACCCCGGCCGGCGAAGGCAAAACGACAACGACCGTTGGACTTGGACAAGCGATGAAGAAGATCGGCAAAAACGCTGTCATTGCGCTGCGCGAGCCGTCGCTCGGCCCGGTGTTCGGCATCAAGGGCGGCGCAGCCGGCGGCGGCTATGCGCAGGTGGTCCCGATGGAGGACATCAATCTTCATTTTACTGGCGATATGCATGCGATCACCGCCTCCAACAACCTGCTCTGCGCCCTGCTGGACAATCATCTCCAACAGGGCAACGCACTTGGGATCGACCAGCGCCGGATCCTGATCAAGCGCTGTATGGATATGAACGACCGCGCGCTGCGCAATATTGTCGTAGGACTTGGCGGCCGCGTCAATGGCGTGCCGCGCGAGGATGGCTTTATGATTACGGTCGCGTCCGAGGTAATGGCAATCCTCTGTCTCGCCGCTGACCTGGCCGATCTGAAAAAACGTCTTGGCGACATCCTTGTGGCCTACACCTTCGACCAGAAGCCTGTCTATGCCCGCGATTTGCAGGCGCACGGCGCGATGGCCGCGCTTCTTAAAGACGCGCTCAAGCCGAACCTTGTTCAAACGCTTGAAAATACTCCGGCGCTTATGCATGGCGGCCCGTTTGCAAATATCGCGCACGGCTGCAACTCCGTGCGCGCGACAAAGCTCGCGCTCAAGCTGGCCGATTATGTGATTACAGAGGCCGGCTTCGGTTCGGACCTCGGAGCTGAAAAGTTTATGGATATCAAATGCCGCTGCGCGGGGCTTGCGCCGTCGGCGGTTGTGCTGGTCGCGACGGTGCGCGCGCTCAAATATAACGGCGGCGTGCCCAAGGCCGAAACAGCGCGCCCGGACGAGGCGGCGCTGCGGCGCGGGCTTGTCAACCTGGCGGCGCATGTCGAAAATATGCAGAAATACGGCGTGCCGGTTGTCGTGGCGATCAATCGCTTTGAAACGGACAGCGACGGGGAGCTGCAAATTCTGTCCGATTTCTGTGCGCACACGGGCTGCCGCTTTGCGCTGTCCGAGGTGTTCGCACACGGCGGTGACGGCGGCAAAGCGCTTGCCGAGGCCGTCGTCGAGGCGTGCGCAGAGCCGTCCGACTTTCATGTGCTTTATGACACGGCGCTGCCGGTCAAGGAGAAAATCGCCGCGATTGCAACACGGATCTATGGCGCGGGCGCTGTTGCCTACAGCGCGGCGGCCGATAAGATGATCGCTGAAATCGAGGCGCTCGGCAAATCCGATCTTCCGATCTGTATTGCAAAAACGCAGTACTCTCTTTCCGACGATCCGTCCAGGCTCGGACGCCCGTCGGGCTTTACCCTGAACGTCAAGGAAATCCGCCTGTCCGCCGGTGCGGGCTTTATCGTTGTTTTAACCGGCGATATCATGACGATGCCCGGCCTGCCCAAAGCGCCGGCCGCCTATCAAATCGACGTTGACGCTGATGGACGTATCTGCGGGCTGTTCTGATATATTGCAAACCAACAAGAATAGGGAGCGTTTTTGATTGACCGAATTTACCAGCCACAGCGTCCAGGAGACGGAACAGTTCGCCGCGCATTGCGCGGCGAAGCTGCGCGCGGGCGACGTGCTCGCCTGCCGCGGCGGCATGGGCATGGGCAAGACGGCGTTCGCGCGCGGTTTGGCGCGCGGTCTGGGCCTGAGCGACGAAGTCTCAAGCCCAACCTTCGCGCTCGTGCAGGAATACACACACGGTCCGCTGCCGCTTTTTCACTTTGACCTGTACCGTATCCGGGATGTGTATGATCTTGAATCGACCGGTTTTTACGACTATCTCGACCGCGGCGGCGTCCTGTTTATCGAATGGAGCGAAAATGCAGCCGGGGCGCTGCCGCCGGAAACCATATGCGTATGCTTCGAGCGGATTGACGACGATACGCGTTTGATCATGCTGGAAGGAGGTCCCTTTTGATGCGTATCCTTGCCGTTGACACCTCGTCCCAATCGGCTTCATGCGCCCTCACTGAGGACGGCCGCCTGCTCGGCGAATGCTTTACGAATGTCCGCCTGACACATTCGCAGACGCTGATGCCGATGATCGAGGGGCTGTTTGCCCAAACGCAAACCAGCATTGAATCCGTCGATCTGTTTGCTGTTACAGAAGGGCCCGGCTCCTTTACTGGCCTGCGCATCGGGCTGTCCGCCGTCAAGGGCATGGCGCACGCGCTCGGCCGCGCTTGTGCCGGCATCTCCACGCTCGAGGCGCTCGCCTGGAACCTGTGCGGTATCCCCTGCGTTGTCGCGCCTGTTCTGGATGCGCGATGCAATCAGGTCTATACGGCGCTGTTTCGCTGGACAGACAATGGTCTGGAGCGTCTTTTCGCCGACGAGGCTATTGCGCTCGACACGCTCGCCGAGCGGCTTGAAAATTTGGAAACGCCGCTATTTCTTGTTGGAGACGGAGCGCAAATGTGCTATAATAAATTGAATGGGCGTTTGCAGAGCCTGCGGCTGCCCACGCCCGCGCTGCTTTATGCGCGCGCGTCCTCAGCCGCGCTGGCTGCTGCGCAGCGCGCAGCTACAGCCGTGCCGCCCGCTGCGCTCGCCCCTGTCTATCTGCGTCTGCCGCAGGCCGAACGGGAACGTCTGGCCAAAGCCGGCGGCGCTCCATCATCAGGAAGGGAAGGATGTTAATGATGCTCGCACTTGCAGCCGACCACGGCGGCTTTGCTCTCAAAGAGGAGGTCAAGGCCTGGCTTGATGAACAACAGATCCCCTATAAGGATTTCGGTACACACGACGGTGCGTCCTGTGACTACGCCGATATGGCCGCGCCCGCCTGCGACGCGGTTATTTCCGGTGACTGTGACAAGGCGCTTTTATTCTGCGGAACGGGCATCGGTATTTCAATGGCCGCCAATAAGATCAAGGGTATACGGGCGGCCTGCTGCTCCGATTACTTCAGCGCCAAATATACGCGCCTGCACAACGATGCGAACGTGCTGTGCATGGGCGGCCGTGTGATCGGTCCCGGCGCGGCGATTGAGCTGATCGACGTATTTTTACACACTGAGTTTGAGGGCGGCCGCCATCAGCGCCGCATTGATAAGATCGCCGCTTTGGAAAACCGCTGAACATGCGTTTCTGACTGTTAAAAATAATGACCCGGGGCGCCGCATGGCCGCCCTGCTTACAGGAGGATCATCAATATGGCTAAACCGTTTATTATGGACCATCCGCTGATTCAGCACAAGATTACGCTGCTGCGTGACAAGAACACTGGTTCCAAGGAGTTCCGCGAGCTGATTAATGAAATTGCCATGCTCATGTGCTATGAAGCGACACGAGACATGCCCATGAAAACCGTCGAGGTTGAAACGCCGATCTGTGTGGCGAAATCAAAAGTGATTTCCGGACGCAAGGTTGCGTTTGTCCCGATTCTTCGCGCAGGGCTTGGCATGGTCGACGGACTGCTTTCGCTTGTCCCCGCGGCGAAGGTCGGACATATTGGTATGTATCGAGATCCCGATACGCACCAGCCTGTTGAATATTACTGCAAGCTGCCGTCCGACGTGCAGGAACGCGATATCATTGTGCTTGACCCGATGCTTGCTACCGGCGGTTCGGCCATTGACGCGATCAACCAGCTCAAAGAGCACGGTTGCACCAGCATGAAATTTATGTGCATCATTGCCGCGCCCGAGGGGCTTGCTGCGATGGAAAAAGCGCATCCGGATGTTCAGGTCTATGTCGGCGCGCTTGACGAACGCTTAAACGACCATATGTACATTGTTCCCGGCCTTGGTGACGCCGGCGACCGTATTTTTGGTACAAAGTAAATCTGCATAAAATCTTTCCGGGGACGCGAACTGCCTGAAAAAGACAGCCCGCGTCCCTGAATCCTGTATCTGCTGCTGAATAAAAAAAGCGCCGCTTGGAAAGCTATTCCCAAGCGGCGCTTTTTTGTTCGGTCCCTTGCCTGCCACATAAAACGCCGCCCTCTCAGGTCATATAAGCTTGCGCGCGGATCATCAAAATCCAGATGGTGTTTAAGAAACTGAAAGCGCCGGTTTTTTGTGCAGGCGGCAAATTTCTATTTTTTAAACAGGTCCAAAGCCGCGCCGGAAAGGAGAACGCATGAAAAAGCTGAAATTTATCGTAACCGGCGCGGCAGCCGGGCTGCTCAATGGGCTGTTTGGAGCCGGCGGCGGTATGGTCGTTGTACCGATGCTCCAGCGTGACGGCCTGTCGGCACAGCGCGCTCATGCGACATCGATCGCAGTCATCCTGCCGCTGTCCATCGCAAGCAGCCTGCTCTATCTGACACGTGGCTATATCGATCTGGCCGCCGCGGCACGATTCATACCGTTCGGGCTGTTTGGCGCCTGGCTTGGCACGCTGCTTTTGCCGCGTATTAAGACCGTATGGCTGCACCGCATTTTTGGCGCGATTGTGCTCTATTCGGCCGTGCGTCTGCTTTTGCAATGAGCTGGCCTGTCATCATCGTTGTATCGCTCACAAGTGGTTTGCTCGGTTCGCTTGGCATGGGCGCCGGGGCGGTGCTGCTGCTTTATCTGCGTGTATTCGGCGGTGCCGGCCAGTTTGAAGCGCAGGGGATCAATCTGATTTTCTTTCTACCGATCGCCGCACTTTCCATTGTATTACACGCACGCAACGGACTGGTTAGCTGGAAAGCTGCAGGGATCTGTATCCTGGCGGGACTACCGGCTGTGCTGCTCGGCGTTTGGCTTGGCGGGCTTGCGGGCGACGGCCTTTTAAGCAAATTATTTGCCGGGCTATTGCTGATCATCGGCGTGCGTGAATTATTTCAAAAATAAATGAGCAAAGTGCGAAAGAAAATTTGGCAAAGGTATAAACAGATTCACAAGGGTTCAAAATAATACCGGAGGTGTTAACCACAAAATGAATGATTCGTATAATCCTAAGAGCAAATTCAGTAAATTCATGGCAGGCAAAGGTTTTTACATCGCGCTTGCAATTTGTGTTGTCGGCGCGGGAACTGCGGCATGGGTCGCTGTTGACAAAACGATCGACCGAATCGATCAAAACAACAATGAGATTATTGAGCAGCAGCAAACCCCTTCCTCTGCCAGTACGCCGGAGCCGACCTATGGTTTCCCCGATTTGGAGGAAGCCGGAAAAGCGCAGAGCGGCGTTGGCGTAGACAACAGCAAGCCGTCCGCTTCCTCCTCCTCATCTACTGCTTCCTCGTCACCTTCCGCAGCGGCGCCCGCTGCCTCCGAGCCATCCGCCGAGGTCAAGGCGCAGCCCGAACCGCAGCCGTCCTCCTTCATTTTGCCGCTCTCCGGAGAAATTTTCGCTCCGTATAGCAACAATGAACTTGTGAAGAATGTCACGCTCAAGGAATGGCGCACGCATGACGGCATCGACATCAAAGCTGAAAAAGGCGCGTCTGTTAAGGCTGCCTGCGACGGCAAGGTAAGCGCCGTGCGCGATGATCCTCTTATGGGTATGACTGTTGAGATCACGCATCACGACGATATCGTTTCCATTTACTGCGGCCTTGACAAGAACGTGCTTGTTAAGGAAGGCGATACCGTTCAAGTCGGACAGGCAATCGGCGCTGTCGGCGAGATCCCCTCTGAAATCGCGCTTGATCCGCATCTGCACTTCGCCATGAAGGTCGCCGGCAAATGGGCCGATCCGCTTAAAACCATGGGCAAGGTCACTGAGTAACGCTCCCGCTTTTTCGGCCTTTTTTAAAAAAAGGCCTCAGCAAAAAACGTTCCGGCCTTTTTGAAAAAAGGCCTCGGCGAAAAACTTAGTTCGGCTGTGCCGCAAACAGTGGGACAGGCGCTGCGTTTATACAGGCCGTGCCGCAACAAACGGCTGCACAGGTAAACCCGTCATAAGCAAAAGCCAAGCCCTCACAGGCTTGGCTTTTCTCATAAGATGAGAACCTGGCGCTTATAGGCAACACCGTGATTATATCCGGGTCAGTTTTCCATCCCGAAATTGGTACGTCTGTCCATCAAGCACCGTCGTATAAGTATTGTCGAGCGACTGCTTTTGAATGATGCGCGTCGGCGCGCAGACAGCTACGGAATGCGGCGGCATATCCGTATAGACCACAGCATTGGCGCCAATGCGGCAGTGATCGCCGATCGTGACGCAGCCAATAATTTTCGCGCCCGCTCCGATATAAACGTGATCGCCGATCACCGGCGCGCCCTCGCCCTTACTGCCAGGCAGGTTGTTCGAGCCGATCGTCACCTGTTGAAAAATGGTGACGTCCCGGCCAATCTTCGCTTCATTCGAAATAAAAATACCCTGCCATCCATGCGGCAGGCATGGCTTGCCTGCAAAGGTGCTGGGCAAACCGACAAAGCAGCCCCGACGCAAAAAGTAATGGCCGTATACAAGCCGAAGCAAACGGTTTGGATGCGTCTGTAAATATGCCTTCAAACCCCATATCGAATGGAAACGCAGCATAGCGTATGCCGTTAAAAATGGGCGCAGGATTGAAAATATAAATTCTTTAAGCACAGATTTCCTCCCAAGGGCCGCAGGCCGCCAAACGCGCCTGTAAAGGTTTCGCACGGATTTTGCATTCTGAGGGATACAAAATCCCCTCCTGTAGGAGGGGATTTTTTCATTTGACAAATCAACTGACCTTTTTTGCCATTACGACGAAGCGCTGATTATCTCCAGGTCCAAGGACGCGCGTACAGGTCGAAAGCGTCACAATCTGGTCGTTCGCTCCAACCGACACGCCAAAATCGTGGATACTCTTAGCCTTCGCGGTGCTGATAATCTGATCTACAACAGCGCCGTCCGCATAGTTGTAGCCAAAGCTCAAATCCGTGTAGAACACTGTAAACACCTGATAAAGGTGATCGCCGCCTGTAGTTGCGATTCTTATGTATGGATTCTGTTTTGCAAAGGTCGCATCGTCATATGCGGCGAGCTGCGCAAACATTACATCAGCGGGATTGCCGATACGCACAGGCCTCCAGCAGTTTGTCCAGTTATGGCCATACAAAACCAGATTGCGCGAGGTTACTTCGCCGCTGGAATCGAAACGCGTATCTGCGTCAGCCCAGATAACGCCGTTGCGGCTCGGCTCCTTATAATAGCCAAGGCTTGTATAATAGTTGGTATTCGTATGATAAACAAGCGGATAGCTGATATTTGTATTGGGAACAGTGATCCAACCAAACACATCGGAGTTTACCGCTTTCCAGGCATCGATATCACCTGCCGCAGGCGGCGTATTGACAGGATTCTCCTGGTAATCCTTCGCACGCGATTTGATCAGCCGGGAAAGCTGGTCGGCTGTTACCGGCGTAAAGCGCGTCGCACCTGCAAGCGCATCAACGCTTGTATCGGATGATGTCGAAGCGGCTGCCACCTGTGTAGTCTGAACAGCCGATACATCCGGCGGCGCTTCAGGCATCGACATATCGCCCACAGGTTCTTGATCTTCGGCAGCGCCGTCCGGCGCTGCCGGCTCCGGATCGGATACATCCGATCCGGAACTGAACGGACTGGATACGTCTGCATCACCCTGCGAAACAGCCGCGACAGGCTCCCGCCGCTCAATGCTGTCTCCGCTTGAAAGCGCCGCAAACAGTCCCCATCCGCCTGCTACAACAGCCAATGCGATCACCGCGAGCGAAGCGCGGTTACGCAGTGCGCGCGGGACGGCGCGATTGGTCGTATACCATTCCACAAAATCTTTGAAAGCCGTCTTGATGCCGACGCAAAAATAAAAAATTCCGCGCAGCACTTTTTTCAACAAATTCATAGAATACCCTCTTTATCTTTTTTTCACATGCCTGTATTGCCGCCAGACACGATATGAAACACGGTACCGTTGACCAGCGGGCGGCAGCGGGCCGCGCCCGCATATCGCCCTGGCCATAAACTCGGTATAATAACCGCTCTGCGGTTATTATACCATGTCCGCGAAGCGGCATGGTATAATTGGCCATCATGGCGGAAGCGGGCCGCGCCCGCGTATCGCCTTGGCCATAAGATGGTATAATAACCGCTCTGCGGTTATTATACCATAACCTCACAAAATTGTGGAGGGGAAATTAAATAGAAATTTCGGGAAAATTTCCATTATCCCCTGTCGAATTCCGCCATATGGCAGGATCAGCGCACACGGCATCCGGGGTAATAGTGCTCAAGGATTTCAATATAATCCCATCCCTCCTCGTTTGCATAGAGGTTTGCCCCTGTCTGGCTCATGCCGACGCCATGGCCATAGCCGTAGGTAGTGAAGGTAAATTCATCGCTGTCAGCATCATAATCGATTTCAAACGCGGCTGAACGCAAGCCTAGTGCCTGTTCGCGTACAGCACGTCCGGTCGTCTTTTTGTCGCCGACATAAATAACATCTACATAGCGGCCGCCCTCGGTATAGCTTCGGATATCGAACCAGTCGTTCGGATCGTCGCTGTAATCATACAGATCCACACCAAACGCATCGTCAATACGATCCGCTACCTTATCGGCGCCCATGGTTGTAATAACCTCATAATTACGCGCCTGTTCATCGATTTCACTGTCAACTGAAACGAGGTATGGGTAGCTGCCGCCCCAAACATCGGCCGAGGCCGCGGTAACGCCTGCGCTTGTCGCATAAAACGGTGTAAAGGCAATGCTGCCTTTATAATAAACCGCCTCGCCGATCACCTCGTCAACCGCCTCCTCCACATCGGAGGAAGGGCTGCGCAATCCAAGATACGGCGTGACGCCGTTCGCATTCTGCTGCTTAATATATGTATAGGCGGCGACAGCCTGCGCCTTGAGCGCCTCCTCGTTGAAGCCTGTCCCCATTTCAGTCATAACAACCTGCGCTACAATATCGCGCGCTTTGCCGGTCGTCTTTTTGCCGCCCGAGACTACGGTCAGTTTCTCCTTTGAGGAATATGCCGAAAGTACGTCTGTCTCGTCGGTTGTGGATTCATCCCCAGTTTTATCCGCATCGTTCACCGTTAGATTGTTGTTTCCTGACGCGACACTCGACGGTTCGAGCAGATCCTCCTCCTCACTTGAGGAAGACTCCGGTGCGCTTGAGGACGGTTCAGGCTCGCTTGAAGATGGTTTCGGTTCGCTCGAGGACGGCGGAGCACTCGAGGACGGCGCCTGACTGGAGGAGGTTTGCGGCGCGCTTGAGGATGGCGCCTGACTGGAGGACGCTGGCTGCGAGCTGGATTCCGGCGCTTTCTCGTCGGCCGCATAGCGCGCGTCAGCCGCATATTCCTCCGCCTCATCGCGGTAATTGCGCGCCGATTTCGCGGCCGCGGCGGCTGTTTCGTAAGCTTCGCGTGTCACAGCCGATTCATATTCATTATAAATCTGCTCGGCCTCATAGGCTGCGTCGTCCGCCGTTTCCCAATACCGCGCCGCGCTGGAGGCCGCTTCCTCTGCGCGGCCCGCCTCTCTGCGTGCCTGTGAAGCGGAAGTGCCGCTGCGTTCAGCCTCGCGTGCGGACTGCCTGGCCGTATCCCGCGCGTCACGCGCGCGCTGCTCGGCGGCCTGCGCGTCCGCCGCGAGCTGGCGGGCCTCATACTCGTAATCGTTCAGCTCCGTATCCGGCACAGAGGACGCGGCCGATGCAGAGGACTCCTGCGGCTGGGAAACTGGAACCGACGAAGCCCCTGTGGCCGCGGAAGCGGCCGGGGCGGCTGTCGAAGCGCCGCCGGCCGGCGTTGTCGGACCGGGAACAAGGCCGGTCCCCTGCTCTGCATTGGCCTGCGCAATCACATCAGCCGAAGGCTTTCCGCCGGCGAAGCCCTCGGGCATACGCGGGGACGGATTGACGGTGTACTCGATATCGGAGCCGTCATTTTTTTCGCCGTCGCGCACACGGCGGCCGACAACGACGGTACGCACATGCGCGTCGTCGGAGACAGGCCCGTATTCATACGAGCATGTCGAGAGCATCAAAAACTGGTCGCCCTGCTTGATATCGACGTTGGAATTATAATAAGAGCGCGCTGTGATCTCGTCGACAAAGGTGTTAAAGCGTTCAGGGTCCGACAGATCGAGATAATCGTTATAATAGAACATCGGACCATATGCTTCCTTTGCATTGGTGATAAACACCGAAACGATTTTATAATCGTTGTCACGGTAAACGTCGTCAAACGAGATAATCGGATGCTCACGCAGATATTCAATACCGGCATCGGGATTTGCAAAATCCTTTGTGCCGGTCGCGCCCTTGTACTGCATCAGCTCGCCGAACATCTGCCCGTCGGTCATATTGTGGGCATAGATGATATAATTGTCGCTCTGTGGATCGAGCGAATCGTTCGCCTCGAGCCATGGCGTACCGTATTTGCTGTCGTTGCCGTTAAAGTCGCGCCGCAGGTAATATTCGTTGTCCTGATAATGGACCACCGGATAATTGACCTGTGTACCGGCGATTGACAGCCAGCCGGCTATATCCTCATTGATCTTATAAAGATTGGCAAACTTGAGCTGATATCCCTGTGGATAACCCTCCGGCACATCAATGTCAGTGTCGTCCAATCCAAGCGCCGTATTGTATGCATCGGCCCATCCGGCGGCTTCCTTGCGGTTGCGCGCCGATTCGCCGTAAAACAGCAGCAGGTAACTGGCTGATGCGATGAACACACAGACAGCGACGATCAAGATCATCTTGCGTACAACATCGGCGGCACTGTCGCCTTTACACGGAAAAATCCGCGCAAGAATTCCCCTTTTCTTCTTTGCCACGGCGTCATCTCCTTTTCCGGATACGGTCTGCCCCTCCTCTGTTGCGAGCAGCTCGACAGTCTTTCCGGACAATACCGCCTGCAACGAATTGGCGCCGCGATATTGCTGCGGTAAAGCGGTTATGTACAGCCGTATCAGGTCGAGCGCCGAAAGGCAGGCGCGCGCACGCGCCGCTTCGGCGGATTCATTGTCACGCGCCGGCACGCGGCGTATCCAAACATGCTGCCCATCCGTCAGCGCGGCAAACGCATCGCGCTGCTTTTTCTGATCCGGCGCGCCCGCCGCGACAGCCACGCCGATCGCCGAACGGCCCTGCTCCAACGCGCCGGCCGCCATCGCGGCGGCCGCCTGGGCGCTGGCCGAGCCATATTTTTTAAGCAGCTTGTCGGAAACGCCGAGCGTCTCCGTCTTGATGCGATCCGAACCGGCCGACACACAGTAGGCCAACACCTCCGGAGCTGCTTTAAGCATTTCGCCAAGCAGGCTGCCCGTACCGGATTCGGCGATCGAAACGGCAAGCCCCGCGCCGCGCAGCGCATCAGCCGCCTCGGCGGACAGGCCTTGGGCGTCGACGCCGTAAGCCGCCTCCCCAAGCCGGCGCGTAATCTCGCGGACGACCGGCTCGCACAAGGCGGCAGCCGCGCTTTTATTCTTGGCGCGCGCCGTTACGCGCACCTGATATTCTCCGCGCTTTGGATAAACGGCCACCGTCGGGTTCTGCGAGCTTAAAATCGCACCGAGCTGCTCGCGCATCTGTGCCTCGTCGGGTCCGAACACGTTTATGGTACGCGTCACGACAGCCGCCTCGGAAAACTTGGCCAGGTACGGCATTACGCTGTGCTGAAGCATCGGCACAAATTCGCGCGGATCGTCTGGAATCAGAATGATAAACTGATTGCCTGCCGACAGCGCGCAGCCCGGTGTGACGCCGCGCACGCCCGGAAAAACGACCGACTGTTCCGGCATCATAGCCAGCCGCGACACCTGCTGCGGCATCTGCCGCCCCGCGCGCTCGTACGCCGCGCGGATACGGCGCAGGCTTGCATCGTGCATGACAAGCTTTCGCCCCAGGCCGTCGCAGACGACCTGCTTGGCGATCCCATCCGGTCCTGGACCAAGCCCTCCCATAATAATCACGATGTCGCTGCGCCCAAGCGCCTTGGCGATTGCGCCGCGAAGCTGCTGCGCCCCGTCGGCCAGTGTACATGGACCGGCTGAAATGCCGCAGGTTTCAAGCTCGCGGGCGATCAGCGCGGCATTTGACGTAAGGTCCTGCCCTCCTTCGGAAACCGCCCCCACGCCTATGATTTCAGCGATCACGCAAAATCCCTCCTGCATCCGCCCGCCGGGCGGATCGTCTCTGAGCGCCGTCCGGCGCCCTCTGTCGCGGGAGCGGCCGCCCGGCTGCGCGCAGCATCCGCCGCGCCTTCTATTCGATCCATTCGGATGTCGTTCCTTCAAAGGCGCTCTCCAAAAGTGCGCCGCCGTCAAGCTTCTCCTCCGCCCCGAGCACATAGTCAAGGCGCGGCTTTGTCTTTGGATGCTTCGGCGTGAATACCGTGCAGCAATCCTCATATGGCAGGATAGACGTTTCAAAGGTGTCGATTTTATAAGCAACTTTTACGATTTCGTCCTTGTCCATCCCGATGACCGGGCGCAGCACAGGCATTGTGCAGGCCGCGTCAGTGCAGGCGATCGCGTCGAGCGTCTGGCTGGCCACCTGTGCGACGCTTTCGCCGGTGATCAGCGCGCCGCACCCGTTTTCACGCGCAAGGCGCTCCGCAATTTTCATCATGCAGCGGCGCATAATAATCGTGAACACATCCTCCGGGCAGCGGTCGCGGATAGCAAGCTGCGTTTCGGTGAACGGCACGACGAACAGGCGCACGCGCCCACACCACGCCGCCATCTTTTTGCAGAGCGTGCGCACCTTTTCCAGCGCGTGCGCGCTCGTATACGGCGGGCTGACAAAGTGGACCGCCGCGATCTCCAGTCCGCGCTTTCCCATCATATAGCCGGCAACCGGGCTGTCGATTCCGCCGGAAATGAGCAGCATCGCACGGCCGCTCGTGCCGACCGGCAGCCCGCCTGCGCCGCGGATCTGGTCCGTGTGCAGATAGGCTCCGCGTTCGCGGATCTCCACATAGACCGTCACATCCGGCTGATGAACGTCAACCGTCAGGTGTGGGAACGCCTCCAGCAGCACTGCCCCAAGCTCCGTGCAAAGCTCCGGCGATTTCATCGGAAAGCTCTTGTCGGACCGCTTGGCTTCAACCTTAAAGGTATTGGCCGTCTCAAGCGCGCCGGCCAGATAACTGGGCGCCTGCGCACGGATCGCGTCGAAATTCTTTTCCACGACAGCCGAACGCGTCAGCGCCGCGACGCCGAACACGCGCGTCAGCCGCTCGACAGCCTCGTCGAGATCGATATCCGTCCCGCGCGGCTCGATATAAATGGCCGACTGCGCCTTATAAAATTCAAACGTGCCGAGCGATTCGATACGCCTGCGGCAGTTTTTGACAAGCGCATCCTCAAAGGTATGGCGGTTCAGCCCCTTGAGCGCAAGCTCCCCGCATTTTAACAGAATCAATTCTTTCATCGGTCAACCAGCCTATCCTTTTGATCGTTTTATCTATCGGTGCGCGACTGTGCGGATCCCCTCTGCTAATGCGTCCGCAAGCTGTCTGAGTTCTTCCTCCCGCGAAGTGTAAATCAGGCTGACGCGCAGCGCGCCGTCGATCACGGGCGCGGGCAGCCCCATCGCAGCCAGCACCGGGCTGGACGCCCCCTTTGAGCACGCCGACCCGCTCGAGACAAAGACGCCCCGGCTTTCAAGAAAGTGCAGCATTGTCTCGGACCGGTATCCCGGCACGGACAGGCATGTGATGTACGGCGAGCCGTCCGGCGGCGAAAGCACGCGCACGCCCTCAATCTGCGCGAGCAGCTCGAGCAGACGGCCGCGCAGCGCGCAGGCGCGTTCAAAATGCTCCCTCACACGGCCGTCCAACACGGCGCATGCCGCGCCCAGCGCAGCGATAGCCGGCAGATTTTCCGTGCCGGCGCGCATCCCGCGCTCCTGGCCGCCGCCGAAAATCAGCGGCGGCACGTGCACGCCGCGCCGGATGTAGAGCGCGCCCGAGCCCTTCGGCGCACAGATCTTATGGCCGCTGACACTCATCAAATCGATCTGGATACGCCCGACATGGACCGGCAGCTTGCCGAATGCCTGCACGCCGTCGCAGTGGATGAGCGTCCGCGGGTTTTTTGCCCGAATAAGGCGCGCGGCCCGCTCCACCGGAAAAACCGCGCCCGTCTCATTGTTGACATACATCATACTGACAAGCGCCGTCTGTCCATCCACCGCGTCCGCGACCGCGCGTGCGTCGATCTGCCCATGCGCATCCGGGCGGACGCGTACAACGTCCCAGCCCTCGCCCTCCAGGCGCCCCACCGCGCCAGAAACCGACGAATGCTCGGCGGCTGTCGTGACAATCCTTTTTCCCAGCCGCGCACGCGCGCCGGCGGCTCCGAATATGGCCAGATTGTTTGCCTCGCTTCCGCCCGAGGTGAAGTACACGCATTCCGGCTGGCAGCCAAGCAACGACGCGACGGCCTCGCGCGCCCGGGCCATCTGCTTGGCGGAGTCCGCGCCCAGAGCATGCAAAGACGAAGGATTCCCATAGCAGTCGCGCATCATTGCGACCGCCGCCGCCAACGCTTCGTCACAGACGCGCGTTGTCGCCGCGTTGTCAAGATATGCCGTCATCTCCTGCACAAGACCTCCTCCCGCTGTGCAAGGCCCAAACGCCTGCCCTTTCAAAATTTTTTGGGGGCGTTAACCAGGTTCCTGCCCTCGCTGTTCAGGCTTGCATCCCCATTATCCGATTTATTATACAACAAAATGACACTCTTTTCAACGGATATCCATCACAGTCATAAAAAATAGTTGCTTTGCAACTATTTTTTTGCGCATCTGCCCGCTCCGCGGGCAGGCGCATTTTAATCGCATGGCTCCGCGCCCAGGACGGGGCGGATAGCTGATTATTTATGGGTTGCTCTGCAGCCCATAAATAATTTCAATTTCTGTTCACAAAATAATGGTGTCCATCAAGCAATCCAACCGAACCGGAGGTTCCTATTATGAAAATTACACTCTCCCGGCGCACGGCTGTGCGCGCGATCAGCTATCTTGCGGCGGCGTTCGGCGTGGCTGCCGGCATTGCCATTCAGCAGCACGCTGTGGCGCGCGACTACCGCAGCCAGCTTGAAAATACGTATACGCGCGCGCTCGGCGATCTGTCGAGCTACCTGGTCAACATCTCAAACGATCTGGAGAAGGGCCGCTATGTTGGCACAAGCGAGCAGTTCGCGCTGATGGCTGCGCGTATCTGGCGTGAAAGCGGCGGCGCCAAATCGGCGCTTTCCACACTGCCTGTCAGCGACCTGCACATGGACAACACCTATAAATTTCTTTCTCAGGTCGGCGATTATGCGATGGCGCTTTCCAAAAAAGCGGCGGCCGGCGGCGAGCCGAGCGCCGAAGAAGCTGAAAATGCCGAGGCGCTGCGCAACTATGCCTTTAAACTGCGCGATTATGTGGACGATATGCAGCGCGATATCCGCGAGGGACGCATCACTGTGGACGCCCTGCCATCAGGCGGCGGAGACGACACCGAGGGTACGCGCGCCGCGCACGGCCTGTCGAGCGGATTTGAAGACATCGAACAGACGATGACCGGTTATCCGACGCTGATCTATGACGGGCCGTTTTCCGATCATCTGCTCAACCAGAGACCGCGCATGACAGCCGCACTCGATGCTGTGACACCCGAAGCGGCGCTTGAAAAAGCCGCGCTCGCGGCGCGCGTGGAACCGGCCGCCCTGACGCGCGGCGACGACGAAAACTCAAATATGCCGCTTTATATGTTTCGCGCCGGCGACATCAGCGTTGGCGTCACAAAGGCGGGCGGCATTCCAGCCTATCTGATCAACGCGCGGTCCATCGGCGCGCAGCGCATGAGCAACCAGGCAATTTTCCGTTTTGCCGAAACTTATTTAAAAAGCCTTGGTTTTGAAAATATGCGCGCAACCTATTTTGAAACGGCCGATGGTATCTGCACCATCAACTACGCAGCCGTGCAGGACGATGTCATCCTCTATACCGATCTGATCAAGGTCGGCGTCGCGCTTGACGACGGCAGCATCGTCTTTTACGATGCACGCGGCTATATCAGCAATCACCATGCACGTGCGCTGCCTGCGCCGCAATTGACTGCCGAGCAAGCGCAGCAATCTGTCAACCAGTCGCTGCGCATCCTGTCAAGCCGTTTGGCACTGATCCCGACAAGCGGTCAAAACGAGGTGCTCACCTGGGAATTCCAGGCGCAGACGACGGATAACGACGACGAGCAGCCGCGCCGTCTGCTCGTTTATGTCAATGCGGTCAACGGCGCGGAGGAGCAAATTCTGATCCTCGTCGAAACGCCCGAAGGCACATTGACCACATGACATCCCTCCCGCCTGGGGAAACGTCCGCCGCCTTATGCACAAGCATAAGGCGGCGGACGTTGTCTTAACAAAAGTATTTTAAAAGCTCTGAATTGCGCCGAATACGAACAGAGACGCCAATGTCAGAAATGTCAACCACATCGGGACGGATCGCAGCATCCGTCTCCACCGCAGCGGGCGGGTTTCCTCGCTGTCGCGCGGCAGTGTGAATTTCCCGCGCACAGTCTGCACCGCCGTGAACACAAGCCCGCCTGCCATAATCGGCAGATGAAGCAGCGCTGCCAGCATAAGCAGACCCGTACTGTCCGTCATAGTGATCTCCGACAGCAGCGTCGCATATGTGTTATAGATCATATGCGCCAGGATCGCCGGCAGGATGCACCCGGCGCGCAGCGTGATCCACGCCAGATACAGGCCAATGATAAACGTAGGTACGCCCTGCATGAAATTGCCGTGCATCATTGCAAACAAAAGCGCGCTGACCAGCGCGGCGAACCGGCCGCCATAGGGCGCGAGCGCATGCAGCAGCGCGCCGCGGAACAAAAGCTCCTCAAACAGCGGACCGAGCACGCAAAGAGAAAGCGTCATGATCGCACTCCCGGCAAACGATTCCTCAGGCAGGGAAAAATCAGGCTGCGAAAGGATAAGCCCCGCCTCTCGCAGCGCGCTGTCGAGCTGCGCCATCAGAAAACTGCCCGCAAGCCCGACCCCGATCAGCACAACCGCGGCCGTCCAGCCCCATGTCTCCAGCGCCTGCAAGCTATACGGCTTTGGCCTGAAGGAGTAACCGGTCATGCGCGCCAGCACAAACGCGCCGGCAGCCGACGCGCCTGTGTTCAGGCAGAGCGCCGTCGGATAGACCAGGCTCTCCGGCATCCAGACAGACAGCATACCGACCAGAAAACCGAGAAGAAGCTGAAGCGCGAACGTCAGAAGCAATGAAAGGCCAGCCCAGCGGTAAACGCGGCGCGCGGCGTCCTGTACTTCCCACTCGTTCATTCTTCCGTATATGTAACCTTCGCCATCCGTTGCACCACGCGCGGACGGTCAGAATAATCCGTAGGCACCGCCGCGATTTCGTCGACAGCCTCCATCCCCTCCACTACCTTGCCGAAGGCTGCGTATTGACCATCGAGATGCGGCGCGTCCGCGTGCATGATAAAAAACTGTGAACCTGCTGAATCAGGATTGTTGGCGCGCGCCATCGATAAAACGCCGCGTGTGTGCCTGAGGGTATTCTCGACGCCGTTGGACAAAAACTCACCTTTGATGGTGTGTCCCGGTCCGCCCATGCCGGTGCCGTCGGGGCAGCCGCCTTGGATCATGAAACCTGGAATCACGCGGTGAAAGGTCAAGCCGTCATAAAAGCCGTCCTTCACAAGACTGATAAAATTTTCCACTGTGATCGGCGCGATCTGGGGATATAGCTCGATTTTTATTTCCTTGCCGTTTTCCATCTGAATCGTAACCATATGATTCCTCCTTTTTCAGTTGGGGAACCATTATAAACATTCGCCGCGCACCCGCCAAAGGCTGCGCGCCGTCTTTGCCTCTGTTCCCCCGCATTCTGGTCTTAGTTTACTACATCCGCGCAGATGGCGCAAGCCTTTCCGATACAAGCGGCGCGATCCCCCTGAATTTGACAAAATACTGCCTGTATTGATATAATAACCACAGTGTGGTTATTATATCGGGATTATGCCCAACGGCTCGCCGCTTGCGCGGCAACCGCCTTTTAATGGGCAATTATGTCATGCCGTTCGCCGCTTTGCGGGATGGCGGAATGGATCGAAGCTTTATTGAAGATCGGTGGGAACAGGATGAAAAAAATCGGACTGGCTCGTATACGCCCCATTGTTTCCCTTCTGCTGGCGCTGACGTTGGCGGCGGCATTGCCGGGCGGCGCGGCTGCGCAGGATACGGACGGCGCTCAAAAGATTCTTTCCGTGGATATGGCGGCAGCCGGCCTGGACGAAGCGCAAACGGATGTGGACGAACAGGCAAAAGCGGATATACATACAGGCGTACAGGCGATTTTGGATGCAGCGGAGCTTGAGCCGTCCGTTACCGGAATCGACGCGCTTGACGCGCTTGTGGCCGAGACGCTCGCCAAAATCACCAACGAGGATATGACGACGTATGAAAAAGTCGTCGCCTGCTACGATTACCTGACCGACAATATGCGCTACGGCTCGTCTATGTATCATCTCAATGTGCCGTTGGGCGATACGACCTGCGCTGACATTTTCTATACATACGGGGAGGTTGACGGCTTTGGGGCGGTTGCGCTCACCTCAAACTACGGTCTTTGCAACGGCTATGCGGCTGGCTTTATCCTCTTGACGCGCGCCATTGGGCTTGACGCGGATCTTGTCACCGGCCAGACGCGCAGCGCCGGCGGCGGCTACGCATACCACAAATGGGCGGAAATCACCATCGATGGCACCGCCTACGCCTTTGATCCCCAGCTCGACCAAAGCTATGCGCAGAAAGGGCTTGGAGAGTACAGCAACTTCTGCAAAACATATGAGCAGATCAACGGCCGCTACATTAAGGCCTGATCAGCAAATAAAAACGGGCCGACCGGCAGGATGGAGCCGGCCGTCCCGTTTTTTGCACCTTCACAGCCGAACGCCAGGCCGGGAGAAAGATTCTATTTTGTATGAAAGATTTTCGTTTTTTGATCGTATAAAAAATACAGCTATGCAGTGGGAGGAATGCGCATGTTTATGGCAAAGCAGCCCCGTACCGAACGCCGCCGCTTTGTCCCGGCTGTACAGGCGGGACAATCTTTGAGCAGGCACCCTGCCCCGCTGACGCAGCAGACTGTAACGCGGCCGGCGATCGTCCCGCCGCAGGTTGAAATTGCCAGCGAACCGGCTGTGCCTGTCCACGCGTTGAGCAGCGCGCCCATTCAGGCCAAGCTTGGGGAAAGCAAGACGGAGCGCAAGGCGCGGGAGGCCCGAGAGGCCGACATCCAGGCGGCTCAAAACGCAGCGCCCGGCAAGGGCGCCGCTTTCGGCGATATGCACCAGGCGCATATGCAGGAATTAGCCGAAAACCAGCGGCATCTGCGGGTCTATCAGGTGGAGCTTCAGGACCGTATCGACCGTGGGGAAATCGGGCTTGAAAGAGATGTTTCCAAATTGCCGGGACTGTTCGGCGGGGGCGGATACGATCTGGAGCGCGACCGCGCAGGTATCCAAAAGAGGTTCGACGCCAGCCCGCTTGCCAACCAGGTGCTTTTCTCCCGGGCCTTTACAAGCGGCGCTTTCCGGGGATTTAAAGCGCCCGAAAAAGCCGGAGGGGCATATTACCAGCCTGGAACGCACCAAATTGCGATCGAACCGGAAAAGGACGCCCAGGATCAGCGCGGCGCCTACAGCGTGCTGTTCCACGAGGCCAACCATTTTGTGGACAATCAGGCCGGCGCCGACGCCATTCTCCCGACGGACGTTGCGGAGAGTGAGAAGTCCCTGAATGTTTCGAGGCAGCTTGGCATGGACAGCGCGTCGCTGAGTCAGCTTGAAGCGGAGCTGGACAAAAAGCGAAAAGGGTTCCAGCCGGGCGGGGTGTGGGAGAAAAATTCAAGCAGCACCACCAGCCCCTATAGCAGCCACATCAGCACCCATAGCGAGGAAAGCGCGGGATGGTACGAGGGCGCCCGCAAGGACTATGAAAATTACCGTGACAACTTCTTCAAAGTCGCCCACGGAAAAGGGAAAAGCGAAGCGGACCGCGCCGCCGTGGAGGAAGCGATCAAAAAGCGCCTGTATTTCGATATCGTCCGCCGCGCCCAGGCAACAGCCGACCGTGGTGGCGACCTGCAAAAATACGGCGGAAGCGTGGAGGCCGCCCAGCAGATCGCCGGGGTGAAGCTTGAGCAGCTCAAATCGCTTTCGCTCAAGGAGCAGCGCCAGTTTCTGATCGACTCCAACCCGCTAGGCCGCGGGAAATTCAGCAATGGCAAAACAAATCTGTCAGCTGGCGTACAGGACGCCTTCCGGGGCTTTGCCGACCGGGAGGTACGCGACAACACCGGCACAAGCCCAGCGGAAAAGCAACGGAAAGCACTCAATGAAGCTCTCAGCAAAAGCCTTCCCTGGGGGCACGACTACGACTATAATACGAAAACGCCTGACCAAACCTTAGGCGTACATCGCGACAGCCACAGAGGCAACCACAGCACACTGCACGAGATGATGGCCAACATGTCCGAAGCTTTTATGGACGACGACATGGAAAAGCAGCTCTATTTTGAGGAATTCATGCCAAACGCCACGCAGGCTTATCAGAGGACCATCCACAAGGCGGCCCTCGGAGAGCTTGGGGTGAATTATGGCGGAAAATACACAAAAAGGAGGCACTAATGATGACGGATATTCTGCAGGAACTATACAGCGAACACCCAAAAACGCCGGAACAGCTCGCTCTCCAAGCCGCAGAGCAAGCGTTTTTTAAAGCGTTCGGCTATATGCCCCGGTACAGCCCGGGATCGTCCTTTGTAACCGGGGACATCGTGCGGCAGCTCAATGAAGCTGTTAAAACAAAAAAACCGGGCAGGTTTGCGCAATAAAATGAAAGCGAACTAAAAGCGGGGACGCGAAGCGTCCCCGCTTTTATACGGTGCCGTCCGCAAGATTTTCGGCGGCGCGCCGCAGGCCGTCCGCGAGCGCGGCGGATTCGGCGGCGGTGAAGCCGCGCAGCATGCGTGCGTCGGCCGCTTCAAAAGCGGCGCGCACCTGCGCGGCTTTTTCCCTGCCGGCTTCTGTCAGAACAATCCTGTATGAACGCCGGCTCTCTCCATCCGGCATACGCCGCAGAAGCCCTGCCGCCTCCATACGGTCAAGCGTGCGCGAAAGCGTCGCCGTATCCAGCCAGCAGGCGTCCGCAAGCTCGCGCTGCGTCATGGGCACGCCGCGGCGGAGCAGCCGGTTGAGGATACGCGGCTGCCCCTCGCCAAGCGTCAGCCCAAGCGCGAGCAGGCGCGGCCTGAGCGCCCTGCGCCGGACAAAATCGAGCCTGCGCAGGGCCTCCCAGACATCACAGCTTTGGCACATTGCAGACCCTCCTATTCCAATATATATTGTCCGGTGTACAATTTGTAATAACGGCCCTTCTGCGAAAGCAGATCGTCGTGGTCGCCGCGTTCGACAATGACGCCTTTTTCCAGAACAAAGATCGCCTGCGCATTGCGCACGGTGGACAGGCGGTGCGCGATGACAAGCACCGTGCGTCCTTCCATCAGCGCGTCCATGCCGCGCTCGATCAAGCGTTCCGTGCGCGTATCGACCGAGCTGGTCGCTTCGTCGAGAATGAGCACCGGCGGCCGCGCGATGGCCGCGCGCGCGATGGCGATGAGCTGCCTCTGCCCCTGTGAAAGGTTCGCGCCATCGCTTTCGAGCATCGTATCATAGCCGTCGGGCAGGCGTCGGATAAAGGAATCTGCGTTTGCCAGCCTGGCGGCCGCGCGCACATCGGCGTCGCCCGCATCCAGGCGGCCATAGCGGATATTGTCCGCGATGGTACCTGTAAACAGATGCGTATCCTGGATGACCATCGAGATCGAACGGCGCAGGTCGTCCTTGCGGATATCGCGCACATCGATGCCGTCATAGGTGATCGAGCCGGCGTCAATTTCATAAAAGCGCGTGATTAAATTGATGATCGTCGTCTTGCCCGCCCCGGTCGAACCGACAAACGCCAGCTTCTGTCCCGGCTTGGCGTACAGGCTGATCCCATCGAGCACGGGCTTTTGAGGCGTGTACCCAAAGCGCACATCGTGAAAACGCACATCACCGCGCAGCGGCACAAGCTCATTTCCACCGTCCGCAGCCGGGCGCTTCCACGCAAACATGCCGGTGTATTCGCTGCATTCAGCCAACGCGCCGTCCGCGCCGCGCGTGACGCGGCACAGCGTCACTGTGCCGCCGTCCTCCTCGGGCTTTTCATCCATCAGGTCAAAAATACGCTCCGCGCCAGACAGAGCCGCCAAAATAAAGTTGATCTGCTGGGTGAACTGGTTGAGCGGCATGGCGCTCTGGCGCACATAGACAAGATAAGCAGCCAGCGCGCCGAGCGTCATGCCGCCTGCCAAAGCAAACAGCCCGCCCAGGCACGCCGAAACGGCGTAATTAAAATAGGACAGCGCAACAATCGTCGGCACCATGCGTCCGGAGAAGGTGAACGCCTTTGTGGAGGCGGCGCGCAAAGCCTCGTTGCGGCGGCAAAATTCCTCAAAATCCGCGTCCTCATGATTAAAGACCTGTTCGACCTTCTGGCCGGAAACCATCTCCTCCACAAAGCCGTTGATGCTGCCAAGGCACGCCTGCTGCTCGGCATAATACCGTTTGCTGTGTTTTCCATCGCGCCTGATAAATAAAAACATGACCGCTAAAAAGGCGATCACAATGAGCGAAAGCCGCACGTTGAGCACCAGCAGCATCGTCACTGTTCCGGTCACAACGATCGCGCTTTGGATCAGCAGCGCAAAGCTGTTGTTGAACGCCTCGGTCAGTGTGTCGACATCGTTTGTAAAGCGGCTCATCAGCTCGCCGTGCGTATGCGCGTCAAAATAACGCAGAGGAAGCGTTTGCACATGGCAGAACAGATCGCCGCGGATGCGGCCCACCACCTTCTGCGAGACGCGCACCATCAGTTGGTTATAACCCCATGTCGCGACCACGCCAGCCAGATACATCAGCGCCATCAGCCCGATCATCCGTACCAGCCCCGGTATATCGCCCGGCAGGATATACCTGTCGATCACCGGGTTGAGCAGGTATGTCCCCAGGATATTCGCGCCGCTGCTGATGCAAACCAGCACAGCCACCGCCGCCAGCAAAAACTTATGGTAGCCCATGTAGTGCAGCAGGCGTCTGACCGCCTGACGCGTGTTTTTCGGCCGCTTGGACCCGTTGACAGCCGCCATCAAATCCCCACCCCTTCCTGCTGCGACTGGTAAATCTCCTGATAAACCGCGTTATCCGCCAAAAGCGACGTGTGCGTTCCCTCGGCCAGAATGCGGCCGTCCTCCATAATGATGATCTTATCGGCATGTACGACCGACGAAACGCGCTGCGCAATAATGATCTTTGTCATCCCCGGCAGGCTTTCGGCCAAACGCTGGCGGATGCGCGCTTCCGTCGCCGTATCGACCGCGCTTGTCGAGTCGTCGAGGATCAGCACCTTTGGCCGCTTGAGAATCGCCCGCGCGATGCATAGCCGCTGTTTTTGCCCGCCCGAGACATTGACGCCCCCCTGCCCAAGCTCGGTGTCATAGCCGTCCGAGAGCCGCCCGATGAATTCATCCGCGCAGGCGATGCGGCACGCCTCGGCGATCTCCTCGTCCGTGGCGTCCTGCCTTCCCCACCGCAGATTGTCGCGCACCGTGCCGCTGAACAGCGTGTTTTTCTGAAGCACGACGGCGACCGCATCGCGCAGGTGGCGCAGCGGGTAGCTTTTGACAGGGCGGCCGTCGATGCGCACCTCGCCCCGTGAAGCGTCGTAAAGGCGCGGGATCATCTGAACAAGCGTCGTCTTTGCGGAACCGGTTTTGCCGATGATGCCGACGGTCTGACCCGCCCCAACGGTGAAGGATATATCCGAAAGGACAAATTCCGCCGCCTGCGGCCTGTACTTGAACCAGACATGGTCAAATGTGATTTCCCCGCGCGAAACCGCACAGTCCGGCGAGGCGCCGCGGTCGGTGATTTCGGGCGTCTCGTCGATGATTTCCAGAATGCGGCGGCCCGACGCGAGCGAACGCGTCAGCATCATAAACACGTTTGAAATCATCATCAGGGAATTAAGCACCTGGAGCACGTAGCTTAAAAAGCCTGTCAGCTCGCCGACCTGCATACCGCCGATTCGCACCATGCCGCCGCCGAACCAGAGGATGGCGAGGATGGTGGCGTACATCACAAGCTGCATGGCCGGCATATTGAGCGCAGACAGGCCAAACGCCTTTTCCGAAGCCGTTTGCAGCGCGCGGTTTCCGGCGCTGAATTTTTCGATCTCATAATCGCCGCGCACATACGCCTTTACGACACGGATTGCCGTCAGGTTTTCCTGAATGATGCGGTTGACCTGGTCAATCGACGACTGCATCAATGTATAAAGCGGGCGCACGCGCCGGATGATTTCAAACAGCAGCACGCCGAGCAGCGGCATAGCCACCAGGAACACAAGCGCCAGCTTCGCGTTGATCGTGAAGGAGACGATCGTCGCCGTCAGCATCATCGTCGGCGCGCGAAACGCCGGCCGTATCCCGTTTGAGACGGAATTCTGGATCGTTGTCACATCGCTGGTCAGGCGCGTCACAAGCGACGGCGTACTGAACCGGTCGATGTTCCCAAAGGAAAAGCCCTGCATACGCCGGTATTCGGCCTTGCGCAGCTCGGCACCAAGCCCCTGACCGCACAGCGCCGAAAAGCGCGCGCTTCCGACGCCCAAAAGAAGCGCCGCTCCGGCGCAGACGGTCATCAGCGCACCGCGCTGAAAGATGTACGCCCGATCGCCCATCGCAACGCCGACATCCACAATATCCGCCATAATCAGCGGAATGATCAGCTCGAACATCGCCTCCGTCACAACGCAGAGGATCGCGCCGAACGCATACTTTTTATACGGTCCCATATAGGATAAAATCCGGCGGATCATAAAAAACGCCCTCCTTCCGGCAGCGCCCGCAGATCGTTGCCGAAGCAATCATTGTATACGCTATTATTGTATCAGCAATAGTTGAGTTGTCAAGTATTTTCACAGCATACAAAAGGCGGCCGCCCTCACCAGGGCGGCCGCCTTCCACACTCTTTTTATCTGTTATGAGTCAAAACCGCTGTCAGGTCACATCAACGGCCGCGCGCAGGCGGATATCCCGCGAGGACGCGCCCACCAGCACGTCGCGCGGGCCGGTGAATGTCCGGTAACCCTTCTCCTTTGCGTCATAATATTGGAAATACCGTTCTTCCACTGTAAAACAGACTGTCCGCTTTTCGCCGGCCGGGATAAATACCCGCCTGAAATCCACCAGCATTTTGGGCGGGCTTTGGATACCCTGGGGTACGGATGCGGGCCGCCCCAAATAACACTGCGCCACCTCGTCTCCGTCGCGGGCGCCCGTGTTCTCAATTTCACAGCGCACAGTGAGCGTCCCGTCCTCCCAGGCTGTTTCCAGCGCGCCATAGGCAAATGTGGTGTAGCTCAACCCATATCCGAAGGGGTAGAGAGGCTCCTTGTCCATCGCGTCAAACCAACGGTAGCCGTTGAGTAGCCCCTCTGTAAAATAAGCGGTATTGGGATGCTTCGCGTCCTTTTCACTGATGCGTCCAGAAGGAGCGTACCGCTCCGGATGCTTGGGATCGCGCGCCGCCAAATCCTCCAGCTTTTTGGGGAATGTGACCGGCAGACGCCCCGCGGGATTGACCGCGCCCTCTAAAACGGCGAGCGTAGCGCGCGTACCCTCCTGACCGGAGAACCACATCTCCAGAATGGCAGGCACCTGATCCTGCCAGGGCATTTCCACTGCGTCGCCGTTGTTAAGCACGACAACCGTATGCGGATTTGCCGCCGCCACACGGCTGATCAGCTCGTCCTGGTTCTCCTCCAGGGAGAGCCTGTCACTGACGCTCTGGTGCCATGCGAACACAATCGCCACGTCGGATTCCCGGGCGGCCTGCTCCGCCTCAGCCATGGCCTTTTCATACATGGAGGGCGTGGTCCATGCAAGGCGCACGCTGAGCGGCTCCAGATAGACGCAGGTGTGGTTGAAGTAGATTTCGTACTGCTTGCCTTTCTCCAAATAGATCGTACCGCCCGCGTTGTTCCAGCCGTCAGAGCAGGGAACCACCTCGGAGAATGGGTTTGCAATTCCGTTGGCGGAGATCCGCGTGCCCATGCCGATGCGCTCCAGGCTGCCCGGCTTGCCAGCCTCCCGGATGTAAAGGTTTCCGGAGGTGGAAATGGACAAGTCGCCGTTTTCCACGCCGTTTTTGCGGAAGGCGTCAAGCCCCGGGAATTTGCTTTGGAGGCTCAGGCGGTGCATACCGGTTTCGGTGGGGCACAGGTAGCCGTGCCACATGTAATACTCCTTGGGCGTCTCCTTAAAGAAGCCGCGCCGCTGCTCCCGCGCCAAAGCCGGCAGGGGGTGCTGCTCGTCGTGATTGACCAGCGGGTCCACGACAAATTCCTCCGGCGTCGGATACGTTTGCATGTCGCCGTTGCTCAGGGTTTCATAGGTGAACCGGCCGACATACCGCTGAAGGCCATGCTCCGCGGCGTCCAAAGAGGGCTTTAAACACGCCGATGGGATCACCTCGCCGTCCAGATCGTCCCCGGCGGCAAAGCGGACGCGTTCCCCGTATCGTTCCTGTAAAAGCTGATACAGCCCTACCCGCCGGTCGTCGAAGCCATAGGGGGATTCCTTGAAGGTCGGCATGGCCTGCGCATTCGCGCCCGGCCCGATAAGCGCGATTTTCTTCCCCTCAAAATCGATAGGAAGCAGCGGCCCTTCGTTTTTGAGCAGGACGGCGCCCTTTTCCGCGAGCTGCCGGCACACCTCGATGCTGTGCGCCTTGGTCCGCGGATCAATATTGCCGGGAATACGCTGCGGCTCGTCCAGCATTCCGAAGCGGTCCAGCGTATCCAAATAGTAGTAGACGGCGCGGTCCAGGTCCTCCATGGTGACAGGCTGCTCCGGGTCCTCGATAGCGGCCAGCAGGCGCTTTCCATAGGTGGACTGCTCGCTTCCCTCGTCGTAATAATCCTCCCCCGGCATCTCCAGGGTCGCCCCGTGCCGGATGGCGTTCGGGTCGTAAAGGCAGTACCAGTCGTCAAAAATAAAGCCCTGAAAGCCCCATTCCCCGCGCGCCAAATCCTTCATCATATATCCGTAATCATAAGTCCAGGTTCCGTTGACCTGATTATAGTTGGTCATGGCGCTGGCCACGCCCGCCCGCATGACAAGCTCATAGGGACGCATATATAATTCATGCATGGTCTGCTCGTCCATGACGCAGTTGCCCGCGCCCTGGGCCGCGCCCGTGCTGGAGCCGAACATCTGCTTAAGATTGGCAAGAGCCTGGTTATGATCCTGGATGCCCCGTGCCTCCTGCGCGCCCATCTCTCCGTTGAGGACCGGATCCTCGCCGTAGGTCTGATAGTTTCCGCCGTTGCTCGTCCCCTTGAGGGCGACCGGGTCCCGCACTATGTTGACCCGCGGCGTCAAAAGCAGGTGGACGCCCGCCGCTTTGGCCTCGCGCCCCATGGCCTGGCCGTAAAGAAAGGCGCACTGCCGGTCAAAGGTTGAGGCCAGGTTCACCTTGGAGGGAAAGACCGTCGTCTCAAAGCTGATATTGACGCCCTGCTCCCCGTCGGCGATGAAGAAATCGGGGATGCCCAGCCGCTCGTTTCCCCGGACAAACCCGGCCTGATTGGCGCGGTAGGGGTCCCAAAGCTGCCCATGGACGCAGAGGAGCTTTTCCTCCGCGCTCATGGATTTGATCATATCCAGCACGCGCTGGTTTGTAAAACGTTCCATAAAATTGCACCTCTTTTCTTCCGGCGGTCACTGCGCCTGCGCTTTCACGGCCGCAGTCTTTGCCCTCGCCTGCATCTTTTTCTTTTGCAGACGGTAATAGGCATAAACGCACATAGCCAGCAGCGTCACCACATAGGGGATCATCAGGACAAGCTGGGAGGGCAGGTTGATGGTCTGAAGGGTGTTGGCTGTGGCATCCGCCACGCCGAAGAAAATGGAGGCCACAGCCGCGCCGACCGGATGCTGGCCGCTCATGGCTGCCGCCGCGATTCCGATCCAGCCGCGGCCCGCCGTCAGGTCCTTGGCGAACCAGGAGACATAGCCCATGGACATGTATACGCCGCCCATACCGGAGAGCACGCCCGCAATGGTAAGCGCGATGCTCTTGGTCTTATAGACGTTGACGCCCACGGACTTGGCCGCGTCCGGGTTTTCCCCCACGGAACGAATCCGCAGGCCCAGCGGCGTGCGAAACAGCAGATACCAGATCACAAACACCGCGAGAAAGGACAGGTACGTAATGATGTTGTGGCCGGAAACAATCTCCCCCAAAACCGGAATATCCTTGATGAGCGGGATATCCACGGAGGGCATCACTTTGCTGCTCAGCGAGGTCGATATGCCGCGCACGCCGGTGAGCGCAAACAGGAAAAACACCGTTCCGCCGCTGCCCAAAAGGTTGACGGCGATACCGGCCAGGATATCGTCGACCTGGAGCTTGAAGATGATATAAGCCAACACATAGCCGCTGAGCGCCCCGGCCAGCACGCCCGCCAGAAAACCGAGCCATGCGCTGCCTGAATAGGCCGAAACCACCACGCCGGTAAAGGCGGAGATCAGCATGGTGCCTTCCATTGTGATATTGCCCACGCCAACCCGTTCCGAGATGACGGAGGCCAGCGCCGCCAGGAGAATAGGCGTTGTCAGGCGAAGCACAGAAAAGCCAAAGGAGGCGCTGAGCACCAATTCCATTACTTCATTCATTTTTTCAGCCCCCCATTTCTTCCCTGGCCGTCTCAAGCTGCTTGCTGAGCGCATAGGTTTTCCTCTGTCTGTAGCCGGAGAGGAACTGCTCGGCCAGCAGGAACACCAGGATGACGGCCTGGATCACGGAGACGAAGTCGGTCTGCATTCCGGCGCGCATGGACATCAGGTCCGCGCCCTTGCGCAGATAGGCCAAAAACAGCGCCGCCAGCGGGATATACTTGGGATTGCGCCCCGCCAGGATCGCCAGCGTCACGCCGTCCCAGCCGTGTCCTGTGAGATCCGTGTAGGAAAAGCGGCTGTAAAGCCCCAGCGTCTCCATCGCGCCCGCGCCGCCCGCAAGCGCGCTGCCGAGCATCTGGGAAAAGACGGTCACAGCGCCGATGCTGACGCCTGTATATTTGGCAAATTTACCATTTTGCCCCACCAGACGGATTTCATAGCCCCATCGGGTATAGTACATGAAGTAATACGTCAAAATCACCAGGACAATCGCCACTATGATCCCCACATGGATGTTGCTGCGGGGAATCAGCTCCATCAGCCGGGCGCTGTCCGGATATTTTTCAGAAACGACGCTGCCTGCGTTGGGGTCCCGGAAAAAATAGCTGATGATAAACAGGCCAAGCTGAAGGCAGGCGTAGTTGAGCAGCAGGGACGCCACCATTTCGGAAGCGCCCAGCTTGTAGCGCATGAGAGCGGGAATCGCACCCATCAGGCCGCAGACCACGGCCGCCGCCAGCACGCATACGACCGGATGGATGCCCGCCGGCAGATTGACCGACAGCGCCACCGCCGAGGCTACCACCGCGCCGAAGAAGAATCCGCCCTCGGCGAACAGGTTGAACTGGTTGGCGTTGAACATGATGCAGACCGCCAGGCCGGTGATCACAATAGGAATCCACATGGTGAACAGGCTGAAGAAATTATTGAGGCTCATCAGCGGTCCGATCAGCAGGTACTTGATGGCCAGCAGCGGGTCGTCGCTCACGATGACGATGATCACGATGGAAAGTACGATGCCGATGGAAATGGCCATCATCGTGCGCAGCAGCGTAAAGCGTTTTTCCAGCGCCTCCTGGGTCATCCCCCGCTTTTTGAGCTTATCTTTTAACTTATTCATGGAATTTCCCCTCTATTTCGTGTGCGGGCTGCTCCTTTACACCGAGCATATACAGCCCCAATTCCTCCTCCGTCAGAGTGGAGGAGTCCTCAAAATAGCCGGTGATGCGCCCGTTATGGAACACCGCCAGACTGTCGGAGAGTCCCAGCACCTCGTTGAGATCGGCTGAATTGACCAGAATGGCCTTTCCCTCGTCCCGGAGCTGAACCAGGCGGTTTCGGATAAATGTAGCCGCCCCGATGTCAATCCCCCGTGTCGGCTGATCCACCAAAATAACCTCCGGCTCCACTGAGAATTCGCGGGCGACCACCACCTTTTGGATATTGCCGCCCGAAAGCATTCCGATCTCCTGTTCCCGGCCGCTGCACTTGACTTGATACTGTTTGATCAGGGTATCCGCTTCCTCACGTATGGCCTTCATTTTGAAAAGCACCTTTCCGGTAAAACGGGAACTGCGATGGCTGCCCGCCAGGATGTTGTTGGCGATGCTCAGCTTCTTGGCGGTCCCCTCGGCCATACGGTCCTCCGGTATATGCGAAATGCCGGCGTCCCGGATTTCCCGGATGGAATGGTTGGTGATATCCTTTCCATTCAGCTCGATCGTCCCGGCGGTCAGCTTCTCAACGCCGGCAATCGCCTCCAGAATGTCGTGCTGTCCATTGCCCTCCACACCGGCCAGCCCCAGAATCTCGCCTTTCTTTACGTTGAGCGTGACATTGTCCAGCAGCTTTCGTCCCGTGTCGTTTTGGCAGGTGGCGCCCCGGACCTTCAGGACAACAGCGCCCGGCTTCGCTTTCTCTTTCTCAATAACTTCCACCACGTCGCGCCCTACCATCATCCGGGAGATGTCGGCTTCGGTGACGTCGGCGATATTGCGCGTGGCGATCATCCGCCCGGCACGCATCACAGTGACCCGGTCGCACAGCTTCTTCACCTCGTAAAGCTTATGCGAAATAAAAAGGATGGTGTGCCCCTGGTCGCGCAGATGTTTGAGTTCTACAAAAAGCTCCTCCGTCTCCTGGGGCGTAAGAACAGTGGTCGGCTCGTCCAAAATCAGGATTTCCGCGCCTTTGAGCAGGGCCTTGATAATTTCAACCCGCTGTTTCAGCCCGACGGAGATGTTTTCCACCTTTTCCTGCGCCGGCACGGGAAGATTGTATTTTTGAGCGATCTCCTCCGTCATCTGAATCGCTTTTTTCGCATCGAAGCGAATCCCTCTTTTAGGCTCCACGCCCAGGACCACATTTTCCGCCACGGTGAGGGACGGCACCAGCATAAAGTGCTGATGCACCATGCCGATGCTGTGCTCGATCGCCTTGGCCGAGGAGGTCAGGTTTACTTTTTCGCCCTTGACATAGATGCTGCCCTCGCTTGGCTGCTCGATGCCATAGAGCATTTTCATGAGCGTGGACTTGCCCGCTCCGTTCTCTCCGCAGATCGCGTGGATCTCGCCCTTTTTTGCGGAGAAGTTGATGTCCTTGTTGGCCATAACGCCGTTTCCGTATACCTTCATCAAATGCTCGACCCGCAAGATCTCACTCATCGGAGAAGGTCACCCTCTTTCACTTGTATTTCCGATCGCTCAAGAACCGGAGGAAGGCCGAAGGAGAACTCCTCCTGAAAACGGCCCTCCTCCGGCGAGCGGCGGACCCGCGTGCAGCGGCCCGCCCAGAGCTGATTGAAAAATTGCGTTTTCCAAAAAGCCTCCGGTTTATTTAATATACTGGTCCTTAAACGCGGCCAGCTCCTCTGTGGTCATACCATAGGAGGATGAGACAGTGATTTTTCCGTCGATGATATCCTGCTTGGCCTGGGCGATGGCCGCAGCGTCCTCCTCGGACACATGCGCCTTGAAGTAGTCGTTTTCCACGATACCGACGCACTCCTTGTCCAGGCCCAGCTTCTCGCATGTGCCGTATGGAACCTGTCCCTGCTTATAAAGCTCATAAGCGCGCAGCAGGGAGGTATCCACACGTTTTAAAGAGCTTGTCAGAATCGCGGCCGCCTTGTCGGGATCGCTCTCTGCAAAAATCAGCGACTGATCGGTATCTGAGCCGATGGCCAGCTTGCCGGTTTCCTTGGCGGCCTCAAACACGCCTACGCCGGCATTGGAAGCAAGCTGGAACACCACGTCGGCGCCCGCGTTGTACTGCACCAGGGCAAGCTCCTTGCCCTTGGCGGAATCGTCCCAGTTGCCGGTGTAGGACACGATGGCCTTGATGTCGGGGTTGACATAGGCCGCACCCTCCAGGTAGCCCACCAGCGAATCGTTGACAACCGTGGAATCCTCGCCGCCGATAAAGCCGATCACGCCGCTCTCAGAGACACTGGCCGCGGCCATACCGGCCAGGAAAGAGCCTTCGTTGGCATTGTAGGACATGCTGTAGACGTTGCTGACTCCCTCGATCGGTTCGTCAAAGAACCAAAATTCCTTCTCAGGATAATCCTCGGCGGCGGCCTCGATATATTCCATCATTGTCCAGGAACCGGCCACAACGATGTCCCAATCCTCGCTCAGGGTATCGGCGATGATCGAATCGTATTTGGACTTATCAGTCGTCATCTCGATCACCTGTGTTTCCACCTCGTCAGGATACGTATCCTGAATGGCCTTGATACCCGCGGCGGAACAGTCATACCAGGCCAGGTCGCCCAGGTAGCCGTTGAGCAAAAGGACAATCTTTGTCTTATCGCTGCCACTGGCGTCATCGGCGCCGGCGCCTCCCGCACTGGAGGTGCTGGAGCTGCCACAGCCGGCCATGGCGGCTACCATGCCCGCCGCCAGGATCATACTGATCATCCGTTTAAAACCATACTTTTTCATCAATGTACCTCCATCCTGTTTTGAGAACCTCTCACACAATTATCCACCTGGTTAATTAAAACGTTTTAATTACCGGCGAAAAAATAAATGACCGCGTCCTGTCACCTCACGACCGTCATTTGATAGTTGAATATTATCATGTTTGCACGATGCATGTCAATAAAAATAATAATATTTTGGTTTTTTTGACTTTTTGCATAGATTCTAATTGACTATTTTGAATAGATGAACTAAAATCGTTTTAACGAATTATGGGAAATCGTTACGGACCAAGCGTCAGAAAGGACGGAAACTATGCGGGCAACCATTAAGGATGTGGCCAAAGCGGCCGGAGTTTCTCCCTCCACTGTTTCCCTTATCATCAACGAAAGACCTGTCCCCATCTCAAAGGACACGCGTGAAAAGGTAATGAAGGCCGTCAACGATCTGCATTACAGGCCCAATCAGCTTGCGGTCGGCCTTGTAACCAATACCACCAACACCATCGGTTTGATCCTGCCCGATTCCAACAACCCCTTTTTTGCCGCGCTCTCCAACCAGCTTGAGAGCCGGCTGCGTCACGAGCATCTCAATGTCATTATCGGCAACACCGGCGGCGATCCCGAGGTCACCCGGCAGTATCTTCACATCTTTTCCGACCGCCGTGTGGACGGTATTATCCTGGCGCAGATGGATTTTGAGGACGAGGCGGAAACCACAAAATGCCGGGAGCTTTTGAAAAGCATCGATATCCCCATTGTCTATGTGGACCGTGTCGCGGACGACGGAAATCATTTTTCAGTGGAGGTCAACCAGGTCCAGATCGGATACCTGGCCACACGGCATCTGTTGGAGCTGGGGCACAGACAGATCGGATGTGCCTCAGGCTCCATCCGGCTGAACGTCAATGCCTGCCGTTACCTGGGGTACCGCATGGCCCTTGAGGAATATGGCCTGGCAGCCGATCCCAGCCTGCTTTTTTGCGATTCCCTGTCCATCACGTGCGGGCAAAAAGCCCTGCCCTGCCTGCTGGGACAGAATGTCTCGGCCATTTTCGCCTTCAACGACATGATCGCATACGGCATCTACAAGGAATGCCGCAACTATAACCTGTCGATTCCCCGCGATCTGTCCGTCATCGGCGTGGACGATATTTTTCTGTCCGACATCATCTATCCGCCCCTCACAACCGTGGCGCAGCCTGTTTCGGAAATTGCCGCCCGTGCTGTGGACGGAATGCTTCACCTGTTGCAGGATCCTCAAAACAGGACCGATACCGCCAAGCTAAATCCCATCCTGAAGGTGCGCGGCAGCACAGCGCGCGTCTGCCCGCCGCCCCACGTTTAAAACATACTGAAAGGCCCGAGGCGGAATATTCCGCCTCGGGCCTATTTTTAACTGCGAATATTGTATTCTGTTTTTTACGCCAGCGCAGCCGCATTCAGGACGGTAACGCCCGTGTCGACCGTGGAGCCGTCGCCCGCATCGGTGCCGTCAAGCGCCGCGACAGCGGCCTTGATGCCCTCGTAACCCATGACATCCGGGTTCTGTGCCATCGTGCACAGCAGGGAACCGTCCTTGATGAGGCTCTGGATCATATCGGATTTATCGAAGCCAACGCCGATCACATCGCCGCCGTCCTCTTTGATGGCGTTGCCCGTGCCAACGGTGCAGCCTTCATTCGTTCCGAAGATACCCACGCAGCCCTGCGCGATATAGTTAGTCGCGATATCCTTCGACTTGGCGGCGTCGCCTTCGCTGTACTGTGTCTCACCGATCTCAAAGTTGGTGCCTTCGAACGCGGAACGGAAACCGTTCTCACGGTCAACCGTGGAGGTGGTGGCCGCATTCGTGTTGATGATGCCGATCTTGCCCTCAGTGATGCCCTTCTCATTCAGAGCCTTGAGCATCTCCTCGCCAGCAGTCTTGCCGGCGGCAACGTTGTCGGTCGCAAAGGTCTTGACAGCCGGATGATTCGCCGGAGAATCGACATAAACAATCTTGACGCCGGCAGCCTCGGCTTCCTTCAGAGCGGCCACGTCCGCATCCGGGCCATTCGCAGCCAGCAGGATGGCCTGCGCGCCGTCGGCAACCGCGTTGTTGATGCACTCAATCTGCTTGGCGTCATCCTTGACATCGGGAGCAGACCACTTGTAATCGACGTTGCCAAGCTCGGCAACCGCCTTCTGGCAGCCCTTATCCATATTGACCCAGTGCTGGTCCATCTGGTCCATGGAGATCATATAGATCTTATAGGTTTCGCCGGAAGCTGCCGGAGTCGACGCAGCCGGAGCTGTGGAGGCTGCGGGGGCCGATTCAGCCGGAGCGGCCGGAGCAGACGACGAAGCGGTCGAGCTGCCGCCGCTGCACGCGGTGAACGCTGTGGCGAACATGGCTGACGCCAGCAATGCTGCAAAAATTCTTTTCATTTCTGTTTTCCTCCTAAAGATATTTGTAAAAGCCTGTTTTGGCTTTTCAAACGCCAAATTTTAATCAACCGGCCGCCATCCCGGCGTTCTCGCCCTTTTTGGCCTTGTGGCGGCGGGGCTTTCCGCCGCGCAGGAACACGTCAAGCAAAACGGAGAGGACGACGATCACGCCGATGAGGATGTTGCGGATGGCCACCGGCGCGCCGATGAACTGAAGACCGTTCTGGAGCACGCCCCAGATCGCGGCGCCGATGACGGTGCCGAGCAGGATGCCCTGGCCGCCGAGCGGGGAAACGCCGCCGATAACCGACGCGGCAACCGCGTACATTTCATAAGTATTGCCCGCATCCATCGTGCCCATACCGCTGGTGGCGCAGATAATCAGACCGACCACGCAGGCGCAGAACGCGCTGACGAGATACGCCTTGTTTGTGGTGCTGATTACATTGACGCCGGAAAGCTTGGACGCCTCAACGTTGCTTCCGATTGCGTAAATATGGCGGCCGGTGCGTGTGCGGCTGAGAATGAAGTTAAACACAAGCCAGATCACAATGGCGATCCAGATGGTATTGTACAGCCCGAACAGCTTGCCGTAATAGAAGAAATCTCGGAAACCGGCGGCAGCGTCGCCGATGGAGTCGGTGTTGTAGTTGTTGTTGGCAATCTGCGCGATGCCGCGCGCGATCTGCATGGTGCCGAGCGTGGCGATGAAGGGCGGCAGCTTGTAGCGCGCGACCAGCTCACCGTTGACAAAGCCGATCAACAGGCAGCAGGCCAATGTGATCAGCGCCGCAACCCAGGGATTGACGCCCTTGGTCATCATGGTAGCGGAAATCATACAGCTCATGCCAACGACGGATCCAATCGACAAATCGATGTTGCCCGTAATCAGGATGTACGACTGACCGATGCCGATAATCAGGGTCGGAGCGATCTGCCGCAGCAGGTTGCCCATGTTCTTGCCGGAGAAGAACGACGGGTTCATCGCGCCGAACACCAGGCACAGGATGATTAAACCGATTGTAACCGTGACCACCTGGCCCATGCCGCGGATGGCCATGATTCTGCGTATTGGGGATCTCTTTTCCATATCCAATGCTCCTTCGCTTCAAATTCAGGCCGGCCGCGAGCCGTCGATTTTGCTCTCGAACCGGGTGGCGTATTCCAGCACCTCGTTCTGTGTCGTCTCGCGCGGATCAAGCTCGCCGGTGACGCGCCCGTCGCACATGACGATGATCCGGTCGGAGATGCCCAGCACCTCCGGCATTTCCGAGGATACAAACAAAACGCCGATCCCCTGCTTTTTCAGCTCGTTCATCAGGTTGTAAATTTCCACCTTGGCCGCAACGTCGATGCCGCGCGTCGGCTCGTCGAAGATGACGACGCGTGAATTGCGCGCCAGCCATTTGGCCACGACCACCTTCTGCTGGTTGCCGCCCGACAGGCCGCCCGCGTCCGTCTCGGCGCTTGCCATCTTGATGGAAAGGTTGCTGCGCGCCTTCTCAACCATCTCGCGCTCTTTTTTACGGTTGACAACCCCCAGGGAATTGCACAGAATATCCAGGTTAGGCAGCGCGATATTGTCGCTGATTGAAAGCTTGGTGCACAGCCCGTCCTTTTTGCGGTCCTCGGGCGCAAGCACAATGCCCGCGCGGATGGCGTCCATGGGGCAGTGAATTTTCACTGGCTTGCCGTCGAGGATGACCTCGCCGGAATCCTTCGGGTCGACGCCGAACAGCGCGCGCGTCGTCTCCGTGCGCCCCGCGCCCATCAGGCCGGCGATACCGACGATCTCGCCTTCATAAAGATCGAAGCTGACGTCGCGCACCATGCGCCCCGCATTGAGATGCTTGACCTCTAAAATCTTGCGGCCGCGCTCGCACTGCACGCGCGGGAATTTTTCCTTGATTTCCCGGCCGACCATATTGGCGATGATCTCGTCCATCGAAAAATCGGTAAAATTGCCGCTGGTGATAAACTTGCCGTCGCGCATGATGGTGACGCGGTCGACAATGTGCTGCAATTCCTCCAGACGGTGGGAGATGTAAACGATGCCGCACCCCTCATCGCGCAGCTTGTGGATGATGACGAACAAGTCGTCGATCTCCTTGGACGTCAGCGCCGAAGTCGGCTCGTCCATGATCAGGATGCGCGCGTTTGTCGAAAGCGCCTTGGCGATTTCAACCATCTGCTGCTTGGAAACAGCCAGATCGCCGACGACCGTCTCCGGGTCGATCTGGATGTTCATGCGGCCGAGCACAGCCGCGGCCTGCTCGTTCATCTGCTTGGATGAGAGCACGCCTGCGTGCGTCTTTTCACGCCCAAGGAAGATATTCTCCGCCACGGTCAGATGCTGGCACATGTTCAGCTCCTGGTGGATGATGGCGACGCCAAGCTCCTGCGCCTTTTTCGGCGTGAGATCTCCGATCTGCTGGCCAAAAATCGTGACCTCGCCCTCGTCGCGCGTATAAACGCCGCTGAGAATTTTCATCAGCGTCGATTTGCCCGCGCCGTTTTCACCGAGCAGCGCCATGACTTCGCCGGAGCGCAGATTGAAGGACACGTCGTCCAGGGCTTTGACGCCCGGAAAAAGCTTGCTGATGTGGGCGAGCTCAACAATTGTCTCCTGCATAAAATACACCCGCCTTTCTCTTTGCTACTGATGAAAGTATAGCATCGAACAGGGCGGGTGTGCTAGGGGGTGATCTTTTGTTTTAGGGGGACATCCTTACGGACTTTCCGTCATTTTTCTCCGATATGTAAAATTTCAACTCATTATTTTATATATTTCGCACAATTTCATCGTGTCCGATGCGGATCATATCCCTCCTCTTTGCTCAGGGCGCAAAAGCCCTCCCGGTCGTATTCATGCAGCAGCGCGCCATTTTCCGCCACAAGCAGCCGGTCGGCGACCGACAGGCTGTCGGAAATATTGACCATCAAAAGCACCAGCGCGATCCCCCGCGCGCGCAGCAATTCCAACAGGTCGATGATGTGGCGGCGCCGGTACATATCCGCCCCGAAGAACGGCTGTACGCAGAATACGACCGCCGGCCGGTACAGATGCATGCGGTAATATACAAGGTCGTAAAGCGTCCGGCGCGAAAGGCGCCGCACGTCGCGCTCATAAATATCCTCTCCAAACACGGACGCGTATTCGCGTGCGATGCTCGCGCGCGCCGCATGGCCGCTCCAAAAAAATTTCCCCTTTCGATCAGCCATAAAGCAAAGATTGTCAAGCGCCGTCAGCCCCTCGAAGATCATTGTGCGCGTCGGGTCGGCCTGAATAACGCCGACCGCTTGCCCGCGCATACCGTCGCCGCCTGAAAATGGGCGTCCGCCCATCACGAGCCGCCCGCTGCGCGGACGTAAATTGCCGGTCATCAGCCCGACAATATCCTCCAGAATCGTATTGCTGCGGTCGAGCAGCGCGACACATTCGCCCGGCAGAACACGCATGGAGAAGCCATGCAGGTTTTCCGTCACAACACGGTCAAATTCCAGCGCCGGCAGCCGGCGCGGCCCGGTCAGTTCCGGCAGCGGGACGGGGCGCGAAAAGTCGAGCGAATGGCGCCAGATAGCTTCATCGCTCGTATATGGGCGGCGCAGCGCCAGCACAATCTGTCCATCCTCCATGACCATGATTCGGTCGCAGATGGTAAACGCCTCCTCGTGGTGCGCGCAGAGATAAAGAAACGACAGCCCGCGCGCGGCGCACCGGCGCATCAGCGCCTGAAAACGCGCCAGGTCGGCTGTGCTGATAATATTGCTGATATCGCGGACCACTACGAGCCGCGCGCCGCTCAAAACCGCCTTAAGCAGCTCGACGGCGCATCGCTCATATCCCGAAAGCGCAGAGGCGGGCGTATCCGGCGAAACCTCGATCTCAAGCTCTCCGGCATACCGCCAGTACTGTTCGCGCAATGTCCGGCGGCTGATCAAATATTTTTTAAAGCCGCGCCGCAGCACAAAGAGATTATCCATCACCGAAAGGCCGCCCACCAGCCGTCCGCGCCGCTCGATCACTGCGGCCCGGTTGCGCGTCATTGGGCTTTTGCGGTAGCTGTTCACAAGCTGCTCGTCGAAATAAACAAAGCCATAGTGCAGCGGCAGATTTTTCTGCACCAGCTCCACCAACTCGTCCTCGCCGTGGTCGCTCATGCACAAAAGCCCCAAAATCTCCCCACAGAACAGATGCAGACTCAGATCGGTCAGGCACGCGCTGCCGTCAACGACACGCGTTACATGGTCCATGCGCAGAACTTCTTCCCTCATGACAGCGCCCCCGCATCCCGGCTGTCGCGCGGCAGCGTGATTTCAACATCGGTCCCGACGCCCGGTGTGCTCTGAACGCACAGGCCGTATTCCTCGCCGAACAGCAGGCGGATACGGTTTTGGACGTTGACAAGCGCGATGCCGCCGCGCGCGGATCCGCTGTGCACATATTCGATGCCGTTTGCGGAAAGACGCCCGCTGAGAGCGGCGAGCGTGTCGGCCGGCATGCCGACGCCATCGTCCGACACGGTGATCAGCAAGCGTTTTTTCGTCCCCTCAATCCGGATACACAGATTTCCCCGGCCAACCTTGCGCTCGATGCCGTGGACGATTGAATTTTCAACGATCGGCTGGAGCGTCAGCTTCGGCAGCTTGCAGGCGTAAAGCTCCGCGCGGTCCTGTTCGTCGCACTCGATCGACAGGTTGAGCCGTTCGCCAAAGCGGTAACGCTGGATGATGCAGTAATTTTCGATATTTTGAAGCTCCTCCTCCAGCGTAACGAGGTTTTCAACATTCGAAATCGTGTACCGGAAAAAAGTCGCGAGCGCTTCCGTCATCTCCGCCACATTGTCCATACCGGCCGCGAGCGCCTCGCCGCGGATCCCCTCAAGCGTGTTATAGAGAAAATGCGGGTTGATCTGGTTTTGCAGCGCCAGATACTGTGCCTGGCGCTTTGTCGCCCCGATCAAATCGTTCGCTGCAAGAAATTCCCGCAGCTTTGCAAACGCCGCCGCGTGCGCGGGGCTAGCTGCATACCGCTGCTCTGAAACGCCCTGAAGGGTATAGCCGTCGGCAAACAGCTCCATCATGCGTTCCGTCTCAAGAAACGGCCGGTATACAAGCCGGTCGAACGCATAGCCAATCAACGCGAGCAGCCCCGCGCCCGCCAGCGCGATCCACAGACCGCCGCGTCCGGCGCAGGCCGCCGCCAACGCCGCGAGCAGCAGGGCACAGACACCAAAAAACGCCGCAAAGGCCCACCGGACCCGCAGCGACAGAAAACGCGTTTTATTTTTCATTTTGCACGCACCGCCGTTTCACGATCCATGCCCCTTTCCCGGCCGGAAAGAGGCGCGGCCGCTCAAGAGTACAGCTTGCGGAATTCGCCGGGCTTGAGTCCCGTCGCCTTCTTAAAGCTTTTTGTAAAATATTTTAAATCAGAATACCCCACCCGCACGCAGACCTCTGCGACGGACAGGTTCGTTTCACGCAGCAGCTCCTTGGCACGGTTCATGCGCACCTCCGACAGATATTCCAAAAAGTTCTGCCCCGTCTCCTTTTTAAACAGCGAGCTGAAATACGACCCGCTGAACCCGACAATATTGCTCACCCATTCAAGTGTGAGCGGATCGGCGTAGTGCTCCTGGATATACTGCTTGGCTGTGCGGATCGGCCGTGTATCCGCCTGACGCTTCTGCTCGCTTAAAACCTGCATCGCTTCTGAAAGCATCCCCCGCAGGCAGCACCAGACGTCGTCCGCGCTGGCGCACAGGTCCGCGCGGCGCGCAAAACGCTCGCGCAGCGTATCGCCGCCCGGCACGTCGTACTGCAAATTGCGCGCAAGCAGATACCATGTCCCGCACGCTTCGGCCGTCAGACGCAAAAGCTCCCCGCCCGTATAGCCTCCGGCGTTTTCCAGTCCGGCGCGCATCGCTTCGATCGCTTCGAGCGCCATCATGGGATTTAACAGCTCCAGCGCCGTCTGCATCGAACGGCCAAACTCGGCGGCCAGCGCCGCAGCGGCCGGGCAACCGCCGCCTTCGGGCGCCGTAAGCAGGCGGCCCGTCCCTTCCACAAGGCGCTGATCGAGCGCCGCGCGCGCCTCATCCAGCGACGCGGCCAATCCGGCGGGCGACGGCTGCGCTCCGCCGATGCCGAGCGTAAATTCGCCCGCTACAAAGCTGCGCTGCACCAGCAGTTCATCGAGCGCCGCGCGCAGGCTGCGGCGCACGGCCGGAGCGTCGTCCGGGCGATAGTTGAGTACGCCCCACGCCCGGCTGCCCTGAAAGCACAGCTCAAACTCCGTGCAGCGGCCCTCAAGCGCCGCACGGAAAATCTGCGCCACCTTCTCCTCCACAACATCAAAGCCTCCGGCGGAAAAAATCGCTTCATCACAATCGACCTTGACGCCGAAAATCTGAAAATTGCCCGGCTCCATATGATAGCGGTACGCGCGGTTAAATGCCTCCAACCCGTCCGGCAGACGCACGCCGGACAGCAGATCGCCGAACATACCGGAACGCAGCCGGTCCAGATCGCTTTGCAGGCGCAGGCGCATTTGTTCCTCACGCGAAAGCTGCTCGGTCCGGCGCAGCCAGCGCCCATGCATCTTTTCCAGCGTGGCGGTCAGCTCGTCCTTTTTGATGGGCTTGAGAAGATAGTCGCCCGCGCCGTATTTGAGCGCGCTCTGCGCGTATTCAAAGTGGCGGTAGCCGCTGACGATGATGAATTCCAGCGCCGGGTCAAGCTGGCGGGCGCGGCGGATCAGTTCAATTCCATCACAGCCGGGCATACGGATATCGGTGATCATCAGGTCGGGACGACGCGTTTCAATCAGCTCGAGCGCCTCCAGGCCGTTGTGCGCAACGCCGACGATCTCCATATCCATGGCGGTCCAATCCACCAGCTTTTGAATCAGCAGGCAGACCTTCTCCTCATCGTCCGCGATGACAACTCTCATCATAGTCGCTCCCTCCTGTCGGCGGCGCGTCAGTGCTCGAACAGCTCCGATTCCACCGCCGCGCAGAGCAGGTGGTAAACGGCGATGTGATACTCCTGTATGCGGTAGGTCTCATGCTCCGGCATCACCAGGCACTCGTCGCACAGCCGCGCCAATTCGCCGCCGTCGCGTCCGGAAAGCCCGAGCGTCGCCACGCCCGCGGCGCGCGCAGCAATCACAGCGGCCGCCACATTCTTCGCGTTGCCCGACGTGCTGACGCCGATCAGCAGATCGCCGGGCCGGCCGTATCCAATCACCTGCTGCGCGTAGATCAAATCCGGGTCGACATCGTTCATAAACGCCGTCACAAGCGCCGGATGCGCCGACAGCGCGATCGCCGGAAGCCCCTGCTGGAGCTTCTTTGCAATCTGCGCGCCGCGTTCGCCGCCCGCCTTCACAAACGCGTCTTTCTGTCCGTCTGTCAGCGGGCGCCGGAGCAGAAAGCCCTTCATCAGCTCGCCGGCGATGTGATCGCAGTCGGCGCAGCTTCCCCCGTTGCCGCACAGCAACAGCTTGCCGCCTGCCCGGTAGGTTGTTAAAATCATCTCATACGCCTTTAAAATCGCGTCACGGCCCAGCGCGAGCGCCGGCCAGCGGTCAAAAAATCCTTCGACCAGCTTTTGTGTGCGTTCCTTCATTCCGCAATGCTCCCTTCGGTTGTTTCCAAATGGTATGACGCGACCGTCAGGGCCGCCAGATCGCCCACCGACTCGGTCAGCCCGGCCGGCACAACCTCGCAGGCGGCGCGCGCGGCGGGCAGCGTCTCGCGTTCGATCACGGCGCGCGCGGCCGGCCACAGCTCGTTTTGCGACCGCGCAAAGATGCTGCCGATCACAATCCGTTCCGGATTGAGCAGGTCTATCAGAATCGAAAGCCCCTGTCCGAGCCGCCGCCCGCAGGCTGTCATAATCGCAAGCGCCAACTCGTCGCCCGCCTCGGCGGCACGCCCCACCTTTGCGGCCGTCAGCGTGGAAAGTTCGGACAGCGAGGGGCACAGCGGCGGCTTTTCACCGCGCTGAAGGCGTTCGCGCGCCATGGTTTCGGCAAGCTGCGCAATACCGCCGCCGCTGCAAAAGCCCTCGAACGAGCCGGATTTTCCATAGCCCGCCGGGCCGCAGTCCGCCAGCCGGATATGCCCGGCCTCGCCGGCCATGTCGCTCGCGCCCTCATAAAGCCGGCCGTCCAGAATCAGCCCCGCGCCAAGACCTGTGCCGAACGTCAGAAAGATCATGCTGCGGCAGCCGCGTCCCGCGCCGAGCTTCCACTCGGCCAGCGCGCAGGCGTTCGCGTCGTTGCAAAGGCGCGCCGGGATACCGAGCGCCTCCGATATACAGGCCGCCGCCGGGATTTCATCCCACCCCACCAGATTCGGCGGGGAAAGGATCACTCCGCGCCGGCTGTCAAGCGGCCCGCCGCAGCTGATGCCCGCGGCGGACGGCCGCTGTGGCGCGCGGGCCATGCATTCCCGCGCGTCCGCGCAAAGCTCCGCCAGCAGCTCCATGGGCGCGCGGCCGGCCGTCGGACGGCTTTCGCAGCGGTGCAGAAGCCGCACCCCGCCGTCCGCCGCGCGCTTCCCGAGCGAGACGGCGCATTTTGTCCCGCCGATATCAATGCCGATCAGATACATTGCAACTCCTCCGTATACGCAGCTTCACAGCCCAAGCCACTGTTTGAGCGCGTCAAGACAGGTGAAATCGCCGACGATTGCGTCTGCGCCCGCTTTGACAAGGCGCTCGCGCTTAACGGGATTGACCCCGCGCAGCGCCGTCTCGTCCGTGGCCGCGCCGAGCGCATACGCGCCGCACGCCGCGCCGAGCGCAATTTCCACCTTGCCGTCGCCGACCACAAGCAGCCGGTCGCCCGCCAGCTTCTTTTCCTCGAGCAGCAGCCTGAGCACCGCCTCCTTCGAACAGGCGGCGGCGCGCTCCGGCGCGCCGCGGATCTCGGAAAAACAGTCCGCGACACCGAGAATGCCTGCTTCGCGCAGCACGTCGCGGTGGTCGGTGCCGCTGGCCAGATAAACGTCGACGCCCGCTTCGCGCAGCATATGCAGAAAATCGACGGCGCCCGCGATCAGATATTGCTCCGGGCGGTCCTCGCCGCTCTCAAGCCGCCGGATGCGTTCACCCACGCGCTGCATCAAACGGCGGTTGTATTCATCCTTATACCACCATTCGTCACGGCCGGGATCGCCGCCATTGGCTGCGTCAACCTGTTCGACGAGCCAGCGCATCTGATAGACCGTCTGGATGCCCGTCGACTGGTCGATATATTCGTCAACCCTGCGCCGCAACGCGTCGTCGGCCTGCCCGCCGCCGATGTATTCCAGCATCATCGGGCGCATAACCTCCTCCCATCCGCAGCGCAGCGTGGAAAAGGTCCCGTCGAAATCAAAAATCGCGGCCTGCACACGGCCGCCCGGCAGGCGGTCCGGGTGCAGGATTTCAAGTCCGGTTTGGCTATTGTTCATCGGCTGTTCTCCTCAAATTTCTGTATAATTTCCGCGGGGGACGCAGTTCCGGTCGTCCCGATCTTTTTAACCGTCACGCCGGACGCGAGATTGGCGAACGCGAGCGCCTCCCCGCCGGCGGCTCCGGCGGCGCGCGCCGCGCAGAACGCGGACAAAAACGTATCCCCCGCCCCGACGATATCGACCGGCGGCTTCTGCGGGCGCGTCGGCGCGAAGGCAAGCCCCTCGTCGCCGCTGTACCACAGCGCGCCCACTTCGCCGAGTGTGACGATCACCGGACGGCCCGTGCGGGCAGAAAGCGTTTTTGCGATCTCGCCGTATTCCTCCGGCGCCGGCGCGCCGGACGGCGCGCGCCCGACAGCCAGCGCCGCCTCGACCTCGTTCGGCTTGAGGATCACGCCGGTGTAAAGCGCGGCGTTCTCGCGGCTGTCGACGATCACGGGCATACGCGCGCCGATCTCGGCCAGGCGCGCGCGCACGCGTCCGGTCAGAACGCCGTGACGGTACTGGTCGCACACCGCGATGACATCGCAGCGACCGGCCGCTTCGTCGAGCGCCGCGAGCACCCGATCCTCATCGCCAGCGGAGATCGGATCAAAGTTTTCAAAGTCGATGCGCGGGTCCTCATACACCGTCTCGGAGATGCCCGCGCGCAGAGGCTTGCAGTAGCACGGCGTCACGCGGCCCTGGCTGACGATGAGGCGGCCTGTATCAATACCGCGCTTTGCAAAACAATCGCGCAGCAGAAAGCCGCGCCAATCGTCCCCGATGACTGAAATGACCGTCAGTTCCCCGACGCCGAGCGCCCGCAGGTTGCAGGCCACATTGCCGCCCCCGCCCGGCGAGGCCGTCTCGCCGACGACCGGCAGCGGGAAATGCGGCGTCTCGCGCGACAGGCGCGACAGGCGCATATCCGCACGCCAGTACAGGTCGAGGCAGACGTCGCCGATCATGCAGACGCGCGCGTTTTGCACAGCCCCCGCAAGCGCGCGCACACGCGCCCCGTCAAGCTCTACACGTTTCATGGCGCGCCCTCCTCATTCAAGACCGGCCAGACGCCGGTACAGGGATGGAATCGTCTCAAGATGGTTCCCGTAGATATACAGGCCCGTGCCGCCGTTGGAGGTCGGGCGGTTGATGACATTCTTGCGCGGGCGGTAATAGTAATCGTACTTATCTTTTCCTATATCGGTACGATAATCGCCCATCGGCAGAATATCGAAGTTGGCGGTTGTGATCTGAAAGGTCGGATAGCCCTGGTTGCGCGCAATGGACAATGCCTTCAAAAACACCTCCGCACCGGTGACGGCCGAGCCGATGTTCATGTGAACGCCGCCGTCAAGCGCCGAAATCGAATGGCAGAAGTACGCGAAATCGACGCCGCTTGTGCGTCCAATCGCGCCGAAATCGGCATAAGGATGCTGATGGATGATGTCGGTGCCGATCGTAACATGATAGGTCATCGGCACGCCCATCTGAAAGGCGCGGTAGAACACACAGTCTTGCTTATTGGGAAAACGCTCCGGATGCGCGTCGATATAAGCGGCCAGGCTCTGGCCATAGCCATAGCCGTGCGCATCGCCCTCACGGATCGCCTCATTCATCCAGCGCCCGGTTTCCTCCCACATGCCGAAGCTGCCGTCTTCAATCGCGGTCGGCACATGTTCCGACGTGCCGCCCAGGTACGCCAGCTCAAAATCATGGATGCTGCCCGCGCCGTTGCTGGCCAGGTGAGTGATATAGCCGTTTTCCATCAGCCAGATCAGATAGCGCGACAGGCCGCACTTAATTACATGCGCACCGATAAAGCAGGTAATCGTGCGTTTTTCATCGCGCGCCTTTTTAAGTTTTTCAACCAGCACGTCAAACTCCGGGCTTGTGAACAACGGACCCTTTTCCTGCCCTGGCACAGCCATGTTGTCGATGCGTACCAGATTGTGACGGTCGCGCGCGGAAAAGGTTTTTGTCTTTGTGAAATCGATTTTTTCTGGCTGGAACATCTGCGAAACGCCTCCTCGGGACAGCGGTCCCGTCAATTTTTAAAATGACTTTACAAATTGCTTTTTTCATATTATAATAAAGCCATCCAAAAAAGTCAAGGAGGCGCATGAAAAATGGCCGGGACTGCCAGAGGCGGCAACGCCCAGGATATGAAAACGCGCAACCGTCTGCTTGTACTTCAGATGCTCTGTACATACGGCCCTCTTTCACGGGGGGAAATCGCCGCGCGGGCAGGGCTTTCAAAGATGACGGCCACCAACATCATCTCCGACCTGGAGACAGCCGGCCTGATCGCCGAGGAGAAGGGCGAATCGGCCGGCGCGGGACGCAGGCCCGGACTGATCCGGCTTTCGCCCGCGTCGCCGCTCGTCTGCGGGATCACCATCGGCCGGCGGCGGTGCGAGGCGGTCCTCGCCGACCTGTCCGCGCAAATTGTCGCACGCGAATCGGCCTGCTATGACAACGCGCTTGACGGTCCGCGGCTTTCCGAGCTGCTCGCGCGCCTGTGCAGCCGTCTGCTGAAGCGGGTCGACCGGCCTGTCGCCGGCATCGGCGTCGCGGCGCTCGGCCCGCTCGATGCGCGCGCCGGCACGCTGCTCAATCCCCCCAATTTCTACGGTATCGGGCATCTGCCCGTGCGCGCCATCCTTTCAGATGCGTCCGGTCTGCCCTGCGTGCTGCTGCACGACGTTTCGGCCGCCGCGCTCGCGGAACAGCTCTATGGAGCGGGGCAGGCGTTTGAAAGCTTTTTTTACTTGCAAATCCGGGACGGTATCGGCGCGGGCATGGTCCTCGACGGAGCACTGTTCGACGGCGTGGCGGGACTGAGCGGCGAGCTTGGACACGTTTCCATCAATTTTGAGGGACCGCAGTGTGCCTGCGGCGGCCGCGGATGCCTGGAGTGCTACGCAAGCGAGCGAGCACTGCTCGCTTACGCGCGTGAATACGCCGCCCGAACCGGCACGGCGGCGCCCGAAAACTGGTCCGACGCCATCAGCGCCGCGGGAACGGGCGACGCTGCCTGCGCCGCCGCGTTGGAACGGTACTGCGGCTACGTGGCCGCCGCGCTTTCCAACGCGCTGTGCCTCATCGACGTGCACCGCGTCTTTGTCGGTTACGACGGGGACGGAGGCGGCCTGTTGGAGCGCCTGCTTGAACAGCGCGTCAATGAGCGCCTGCATATCGCCGGCTGCCGGCGGATCACTGTGCGGCGCAGTTCATTTGGGAGCGACGCCTCTGTTTACGGAGCGGCGGCGCTGGCCGCGCGCTGTGTATTCGACGGCGCTTTTGCGCTGCCGCAGCGCGTCTGATCTCTCCGATACGGCGCAGCGCGCCCTGCCGGGACAGCGGGGCGCGCTGCTCGTTTATCTGTTCGCCTGCGCCGCCAGCATGGCAGCGCCGATCAATCCGGCCTTATAACCGAGCGTACAGGCTTCTATGCGAGCCGACGACGCGTTTTCTCCGCCGAACACCTGTGGATAGACCCGTGCGCGCAGCGGCCCGAACAGCCCCTCGCCCTCCTTGGCCACGCCGCCTCCAAGGCTGACAATCTCGGGCTGAAAAATGTTGATAATGTTGGCCACGCCGCAGGCAAGCGCATCGATATAATCATCCACAACCGCTTGTCCGGCAGCGTCGCCAGCCTTGGCCGCATCGAACGCCGTGCGTCCCGTGACACCCTCTCGCGCCAGCTTTGCAAGCAGGCTGTCCGGGTGGATTTGAGCGGCCTCGCGCGTGCTTCTGATCAGGCCGGTCGCGGAAGCGTACGCCTCCAGGCAGCCATGCCGGCCGCAGGTGCACGCGCGCCCTTTGCGTTCAATCACCATATGCCCAAGTTCGCTGGCGGCAAAATTGGACCCGGTGAGGATTTCTCCATCGATCACCACGCCGGAACCGACGCCTGTGCCGAGCGTCACAACGACGGCGCTCTTTGTTCCCCGCGCGCTGCCTGCACAGTATTCGCCGAGCGCGGCGACGTTCGCGTCGTTACCCATGGCTGCGTTCAATCCAAGATGCCCCGCCAGCCGCGCGCGCAGCGGATAGTCGCGCCAGTCAAGGTTGTTGGAATATTCCACCACGCCTGTCTGCGGATTCACCGTCCCGGGACATCCGACGCCCAGCCCGTCCATCTGTTCCAGCGTCAGGCCCGCTTCATCGAGCGCGGTGCGCACAGCCGCCGCAATATCCGCGCAAACCTCGTCAGCGCTGCGCGGCAGGGCCGTCGGCAGGCTGCCTTCTCCCAAAATTGCGCAATCGCCGTCCACAATGGCCGCTTTGATGTTTGTTCCGCCTAAATCAACCCCGATATAATACATGCCGTCCCCTCCGTACCAACTTTTCAAACCTGTCAAATAGTCGTCAAAAGGAGCGTACCCGCCCCTTCAAGCGTGAATTCCGGCGCATTGGCCGGGACAAAGGCGCTGCCGCCCTTATTGAGCGTAAGCGTCTCGTCCCCACAGCAAAGCGACGCCTGGCCGTCCAGACACAGGACGGATACGAACGACGCGTTGCCCGGCGCGTGCGAATAGCGTCCTGCAAGCTTGAGCGTATCCGCGGTAAAGTAGGCGCAGCCAGCCAGGCGGCGCAGCGTACCGCCAGCGACCGGACGCGGCGGCGCGGCGCCCGGTGCGTCCGGTCTGGCTGGCGCAAGGCGCGCCACCTGCATCGCTTTATCGATGTGCAGCGGGCGGGGCTTTCCGTCCGCTCCGACACGGCCGAAGTCATAAACACGGTAGGTTGTGTTTGAATTCTCCTGAATCTCCGCCAGCAGGATACCCGCCCCAATGGCGTGGACGGTCCCGGCGGCGATAAAGAACACATCCCCCGGGTGAACCGGGGCCTTGTGCAGAACTTCCGTAATGGTATTGTCGGCGATGCGCCGGCGCGCCTCGTCGGCTGAAATCTCCCGTTCAAAACCAAAATACAAAAACGCGCCCGGCTCGCAGTCGAGGATATACCACATTTCCGTCTTTCCGCGTTCCCCCTCCACGCGCATACCGTACGCATCATCGGGATGCACCTGCACCGAAAGGTTCTGCGCGGCGTCGATCAGCTTCACCATCACAGGAAAATCGCCGGCCGGGCAGCGGCTCCCAAGGGCGGCGGGGTTGTCCTTTATAAACGCGGAAAACCGCGTTCCGGCCAGCGGGCCGGAGGCGATCACCGCATCGCCGTCCGGATGCGCCGACAGCTCCCAGCTCTCGGCCAGCGGCGTGGGGCCGTCCTTTCCAAATTGATCGCGCAGCTTCACACCGCCCCAAATATAATCCTTATACGCCGGATTGAGCAAAAACGGCAGCATCAATAAATCCTCCTTGCGCCCGCCGCCCTCCTTTGGCCGCAGGCTCTCATCAAATCCTGTTTTCATCTTATCCGGTTTGTAAGATAAAGTCAACAGAGTTTTATCCAGTTCCTTCCTTTTGTAAAATGTGCACAAAGAAATGGGACTCCCTACGGGAGTCCCATTTCTCAGCTTGCCTGGGCTATCCGCTCCGTAATATACTTTTCGACATCCTCGCGCGCAATTCCCAAAACGACCGCAAATTCCCCATAAAGCAGGTCCTCGGCACGCTTCATATACCGCTGGTCAAGCTGCGCCGGCGTCTTTCCGCTTTTCTGACAGACCTCATTTTTGCTGTGGACCGTCTTGATAAGCTGTACAAGCGTTTCACACCGATGCGTATCAAAGCACGCGCGGTAACAGTCGGACAAAACGCGCTGGTCGCGGCCGTTATATATCTCTGCCCGGATGGCAGGGATTTTCGCAATCAGCTCCTCGGCGGCCTGCCTTGTCAGGATGGGCCGCGTAAATACCGGCGTGTCGACCGGCGCATAGATCACACCTGCCTGATAAACGGGCGCCAGCGTATAATACAGTCTGCTGTCGTCAGCGCCTTTGATGTGGTCCGGGTGGCCGACCTGCTCTACACGGCATACGCCCGTGTTTCCATAAATGATCATATCCCCTTCCTGAAACATCACATCACCATTCCTTTGTTCATCAGATTTATAATTCTTCTATTTCTATTTTATCACTTTTTAACAAGCTTTAGCAAACTTTTTTCTACAAATCAAATAAAATTGTCTATTTTGCGCATGAATATTAATGGTATTTTTTGTGTATTTTGCGCATATCCGTCAATAATAAAGCCGCCCGCGCCGCAAAAGCGGCGCGGGCGGCTCATAGTGTTCGGGCAAAAACGTCAATGGTAAACACCCTGCGCAACCTGCATCACATAACGTTCTCCAATCGAATCGGTGATATCGAGAAAAACCGGCTCCCCGGCTGCCAGGAATCCGACGTGCTCCATCCGCAGAATCGGCGTGGAGGCGCTGATATTCAGCCGGCGCGCAATATCGTCCTCAGCCAGCGTCGCGGTGACAAAGCTCTCGCCGTGATGAAGCGGCACGCCCAGCTTTTCTGTGAGCATGGCGATCAGCGACATCTCCAGCATCCCGGCCTGAAGATCCGGGACATAAGCGCGGTTGATATATGCCGTGCAGCACGAGATCGGCTCCTGATCCGCCAGACGCACACGTGAAAGGCGCCAAACAGGCGTTCCGGCTTTCAGCCGCAGATACTTTGCGGCCTTCTCATCGGCAGGGACGGACTCGAGCCGGATATCCCGGATGCCCGGCACCAGCCCGGAAACGAGAAGCTGGTCCGTAAAGCTTTTGATCACTGCGGAAGAATGGTCGAGCGCGACGCCGCTTTTAAACGTACCGCGTCCCTGTATTTTTGTCAGCAAGCCTTCGTTGACAAGCGACGTGATCGCCTGACGGACGGTACCGCGGCTCACGTCATACTTAACGGCAAGCTGCTGTTCCGTCTCAATCTGTTCCCCATAGGCCATATCCTTGATCTCGCGGCGCAGGTCCTCCATAATCTGATGATATAGGGAGATACCAGCGACTTTTTTCAAAGCACTCATTTCTTCACCCGGATCGTGGCAGTTTGAAAGCGCAGGTCCCCGCCGCAGCGGGCAGGGACCTGCCGATTCCTGTTTTCATAATACACATTCATCCGAATTCTGTCAACCGATCACCCCATAAATTCCCATCCTCCTACTTGTGCAGAGGTTCCTCGGAGATTTCAATTTTACCGGCCACGATATCGTCATACGCCGCTTGGATCTTAGCCTTGGCGTCGTCGCTCAGCGGGGAATTGTCAAGGTACTCAAAGTTGCAGACGCCTTCGGAAATGCCGTAATCAACGCGCTGTCCGCCCTGGAAATTGCCGGCGATCGCATCCTCAATGAACTGGATTACCATCAAATCAAAGAAGTTGACCGCGCTGCCAAGCTCCAGGTCGCCAAGCACATCCTGATAATGTACGTCCCACGCGACAAACGGCACGCCCTTTTCGGCCGCCGCCTGCGCGCCGCCGACGCCTGTGCCGCCTGCCGCCGCCGCGATCACGTCGCAGCCCTCGTTGACAAGCATGAGGCCAAGCTCCTTGCCCTTGGTCGGGTCGGTCCAGGTATTCGCATACGCCACCATATCCTCAATATCAGGATTGACGCTGCGCATCCCCTGCTGCCAGCCCGCTACAATCGCATTGATCACCGGCTCATCGGCGCCCGCGACAATTCCCACCTTGCCGGCCTTTGTCGCGCAGGCCGCCGCCACGCCCGCCAGATACCCCGTCTGGGTGCGGTTAAGACCGAATTCCTGGATATTCGGATAGCTGCCGATGTCCGCGATCACGCCGTCCAGGCTGCCGAACAGGATGTCTGGAAAATCACCCGCAACAGTGGTCGTCGCGTCCGCCATGCTTGAATTGGTTGTAATGATGATGTCATATCCGGCCTGTGCCAGCGCGCGGGTCTTTGGTTCATACTCGCTCGACTGCGTGGCCTCGACGACTTTGACCTCGATATTCGGATGCTCCTTCTGGTAATCGCCAAGCCCCGCCACGAGATTCTGAAGCCATTCGGCTTCGTCGACCGCCATGTCGGAAACAAGCGCGACCTGCCATGTCTTTTCCGCTGTATCCGCGCCGGAGGCGGCGGGCGCATCCGACGCTTGGGAAGCGGGGACCGGCGTATCCGCCTGCTTGCCGCCGCAGCCTGCCAGCGGGGCGGCGGCGAGGGTCAGCGCCAGTGCGAGGGCTGTCCATTTCAAATACGTTTTCATTGCTCCTTCTCCTTTATGATTTATTGATGTGTACCGGCGCTATGTCCGGAATCCATAACAATCAGCTTTTTTTCGGCAGAACGTCTGCGTGTTTTGCGCACGGCGCTTCGCAGGATCAGCGGCACAATCACAACAGCCAGCGCCAGCACATACGGCAGCATCGACAGAATCTGCACCGGATAGCCGCGGCCCGACAGGGTCAGGACCATCGCGTCGGAAAAACCGAACATCAGGCAGGCCAGCAGCGACAGCACCGGCTCCGAGCCTGTGAGGACAAGCACCGCGATCGCTGTAAAGCCGCGCCCGTCCGTCATGCCAACATTGAACATGTTCAGCGACAGGGCAAGCTGCGCGCCGGCCAGCCCGCAGAACACCCCGTTAAGCGCCACGGCAAAGTACCGGATGCGCCGCACGCCGATGCCGGCCGACGCGGCCGCGTCGGCGTTGCGGCCAATCGCACGGATCGAAAGGCCCAGGCTGGTCCGGTACAAAAACACATGGACGGCAAACGGAAGGATCAGCGCCAGATAAACCAGGATGGAATGGTCGTTTAAAATCGGACCGATCATCGGGACATGCTCGAGCAGTTCAAAATGCAGCGTGGGAAGCGCCAGCTCGGACGGCAGGATAAACCGCCCGCTCACCCCAAAAACCGGCACGAGCAGATACCGTGTCAGCCCGGTCGCAATGGTTGTGCACGCCAACGCACAGATGATCGGGTCGACGTCAAGCTCAAAGACAAACAACGCGTAGATCAACGCGATCAGCAGCGTCACCAGCACGGCAAAGGCGATGCCGCCGGCCACGCTCTGCGTCATGTAGGTGCCGACAACGGCCGCGAAACAGCCGAACAGCGTAAAGCCCTCAAGCGCAAGATTAAAGATGTCGACCTTGATGGAAAACAGGCCGCCCAGGCAGATGAGGATGACAGGCGCCGCCAGGCGCACGGACAGGTTTAAAAGCTGTTCGACGTTGATCATACGGCTTTTACCCCCTTCTTGCGCGATTGCAGCAGATAGCGCAGGATATTGATGGTGGCGAACAGCATCACAAAGCCCTTGACCACCTGCACCATCTCGGCCTGTACGCTTGTTTCGACCGAAAGCGTCACCGCGCCGCTTTGCAGCGCGCCGAGAATCAGCGAGCCGAAGATGATGCCGGCTGTTGAATCCTTTCCAATCAGCGCGGCCGTCATGCCGTTAAAGCCCATATCGGCCGCGAAATTGTTATAGACCTTGTGATAGACGCCCATGACCTCGCCGGCCGCCGTCAAACCGGAAAACATGCCGCCAATCAGCGCCACTGCGAGCACAATTTTAATCGTGCGCACGCCGCACGCCTGCGCGAAGCGTGCGTTGTGCCCGATCATGCGCAGCTCATAGCCCGGCACGGTGCCGCGGATGCTCAGAGCATAGACGGCGATGAGCACCGCCACGGCAATCAGGATAAACGTCTTATTGAGCGACGGCTCCAGATTGACCGACATCGGCACGGTCGTATCAGACTTTGCAATCGGGCCGTTGTTCAGCAGATAATCAGTCAGCAGCAGGATGATGTAGTTCATCAAAATCGCAATCACGACCTCGTTGACGCCGAACATAAATTTAAACACAGCCGGCAGCAGGGAAATCAAACCGCCGAACAGCGCGCCCGCCGCGACCATGACAACCGCCTGCACCCAGATGGGCGCGGTTGGGATCACCTGCGGGACAAACGCCACGCCGAGCGCAGCGAAATACATCTGTCCCTCCTGGCCGATATTAAAGTAGCCGCACCGGTTGCAGATGGAAAAGGACAGCGCCAGCAGGATGATCGGCAGCGTGTAGCGCACCGTGTTTTTAAAGCCGGACCAGCTTCCGAACGCGCCCTTGGCAAGCGCCTGATACGCTTCGATCGGATTGCCTCCCGAGGCGAGCACCACAAGCCCCGCCACCACGAACGCGACCAGCACCGCCAGCACGGGCGAAAAGCTTCCGGCCATCCTTTTAAGCGGCTGCATCGCATCTTTTTTGAACGCCTGTATACCATCCATTTAAGCTTCCCCCTTTCGTGCGCCGGCAGCGCCGCCCATCATCAGCCCTATCTCCGCCTCGGTGGCGGCGGGAATGTCCGTGACAAAGCCGGAGCAGGCGCCCTCGTAAAGGATGAGCAGCCGGTCGCTTAAGCTCATCAGCTCCTCCAGATCGGCCGATACCAGCAGAATGGCTGTCCCTCGCCGTTTTTGCTCCAGCAGGTGCTCGCGTACAAAGTTGATCGCCCCGATATCGAGTCCGCGTGTCGGCTGCGCCGCAATCAGCAGGCGCGGGCTGCGGCTGATCTCACGGGCCAGCACAATTTTCTGCATGTTCCCGCCCGAAAGCGCACGCACAGGCTTGCCCGGCGCAAGGCCGCGGATATCGAACGCCTCGGCCATCCGTTCGGTATATTCAGCGACAGCCTTGCCGCGCAGGATACCGTGCTTTGAAAACGGCGGCTGTCCCGCCGCGCCGCAGATCAGATTCTCACCCGCGCCCGCGGGCAGCGCCAGGCCGGTCGTCATGCGGTCCTCGGATATGTAGCCGATGCCCTTGGCGCGCCGTTGCCGGATCGGCAGGCGTGTGATATCCTCGCCGCCGAGCGTAATCGACCCGCCCGACAGGCGGTACATGCCGATGAGCAGATTGATCAGCTCCGTCTGGCCGTTGCCCTCCACGCCGCCGACGCCGAGGATTTCGCCCGCATGCACTTCGAACGAAAGGTCCCGCACCCGTGCGATACCGCCGCCGTCGATATACCAGAGATTTTTGCAGACACAGACAGGCTCCCCCCCACCGCCGCGCGCGCCGTTTTGGATGAGCTGAACGTCCTGGCGGCCGATCATCGCCCGTGCCACGTCCGTTTCATCCGCCTGTCCGCGGTCGAAGCGCGCCGCCACACGCCCGCGGCGCATCACGGTGATGCGGTCGGCCACGCGGATGACCTCGCGCAGCTTGTGCGAGATAAACACAATGGACGCGCCGTCTTTTTTCAGCTCATCGATGATCGCGAACAGCTCGTCCGACTCCTGCGGGGTCAATACGGCGGTCGGCTCGTCGAGGATCAGCACGCGCGCGCCGAGGTAAAGCGCCTTTATAATCTCGATCTTCTGCCGCTCGCCGACACAAAGGCTGTCGATCGGTGCGTCCGGGGAGACCTTCTGCATTCCGAACCGTGTGAGAAGCGCGCGGATCTTTGCGCGCGCCGCCCTGTAGTCGACAAATCCGGCGGCCGCCGGCGCATGCCCAAGGATGATATTCTCGGTGATGCTCATGCGGTCGATCTGCATGAAGTTCTGATGCACCATGCCGATGCCGCGTTTAAGCGCGCCCGCCACGCCGTAGGCGCACTGTTCGCCGTCGATGAAGATGCGTCCCCCGTCCGGCGCGTACTGGCCGTAAAGAATCCGCATCAGCGTTGTTTTGCCTGCGCCGTTTTCGCCCACCAGCGCATGCGTCTCCCCCTGGTTGAGTGTGAAATCGATACCCTCGTTGGCGGTGAGCGCCCCGAATCGCTTTGTGATCGATTCCATCCGGACAATTGGGTCCATTTTGAAGCCTCCTTTGCTGGGCGTCAGGGCGTGCGCCCCAAAAGATTTAAAGATTTAGTTGTCTATATCTTTTTGCATAGAATAGCACGACGCTCATACCACTGTCAACAGTTTTTTCACAATTACAAATTCAATTTTTATTTAAAAATATGCATAATTGTATGAAATGGCTCGCAAACATCCGGTTAATCCGACAAAATGATTGTGCGGTTTGTACGTCAATAAATACAAAACTTTGGTAAAAGCGCGGAAAATATCTTAAATTTGCATTTACATATATACAACTATACAAATTTGTGTTATGATAACGCCATCGAACAGGCGGCGCAGCCGCCGAAAATTGATAGCAAAGAAGGGGTTCCCATGACAATGCCGAACCAGGAATCGCTTTGGACGGATTATCAGGAGCTTTTGGAGATGACACGCCAGTGCGGCTTTTCATCACGCATCCGCAAATACCGCGATCTCTCCATCCTGCGCCTGCTCGGCGATATCAGCCTCGTCGTCGCCTGTGATTCCAACGCCTCCAACGGCGAAAAGCCCAACGACACCCATCAAAATTCCTATGAGGAAACGGCGGTCAGCGCGCTGAAGGTTCCGCTCATGGAAGTGCTCGCCACAGGCGCGGCGCCCATTGTCATCGCGGACAATCTGTGCGTGGAGATGGAGCCGAGCGGCAGGCGCATCATCGCAGCCATGCAGGAGGAACTGCGCGGCTGCGGCCTGTACGACGCCGTCTCGTTCACCGGAAGTACAGAGGACAACATGCGCACGCTTCAGACCGGCATCGGCGTCACGGTCATCGGTCTTGTCAGCGGCGCGTCGCTGCGTCTGGGGCGCACACAGCGCGGCGACGCCGTCTATTGCGCCGGCGTGCCGCAGAGCGGCGTTTTGGAGCGATACAGCGAACACGACCCCTCGGTCGCCAAGATTTCCACAGTCACACGCCTGTGCGCCCTCGATTATATCCATGAAATCCTGCCGGTCGGCTCGAAGGGCGCAGCCTATGAAGCCGGCCAGCTTGCAGAATGCGTCGGCTGCACCTTCGCCGCAGACGCACAGCCGCCCATCGATCTGGCCACATCGGCCGGCTCCTGCACGGCCGTGCTTGTCAGCCTGCCGCTGCAGGCGGGCGGCCGTTTGGCCGCCGATATGGATGTCCCCTGCTTTCTCATCGGCCGGATTCAATAATTGTTATTTTATATAAGGAGCGTTTGCAATGCTACAGGATATTCAATTCAAATCGGCACAGCATGTGATTGACGAGGTGCGCAATATGAACGTGAAGGGGGGCAGCCCCTTCGGCCGCGCGGCAGCCTGGGCATACAGCCTCGCCTGCACACAGGAGCGGTTCGCCGGCCGCGCGGATCTGACTGCGCGCTTCGACGATATCTCCAGCCAACTGCTTGCCCTTAAGCCGACGATGGCCACCATCTACAATACAAAGTCGCTCGTCTATAAAAAGCTGGATTCCTTCCCGGAGGAAACGGCGCTCGACATCATTACATGTGAAATCGATGCGCTCTGTCAACGCATCATTCATTATTCCCTGGACTCTGTCAGCCGATTGGGCGAAAACGGCGCCAATCTGATCCGCGACGGCGCATCGGTGCTGATGCACAGCTATTCAAGCGCGCTCATGAGCGTCTTTACCGCGGCGGCGCGCCAAGGGCGCAAATTCAGCCTGACCTGCACTGAATCGCGGCCTCTGCGTGAATCGCGCGTCGCTGCGAAAATCCTTCAGGAACTCCATGTGCCGGTTACTTATATCACAGACGCGTCTGTATGGGAATTCATGCCCGCCTGCGACCTGATCATCATGGGCGCCGATACAATCGCATGGGACGGCTCTGTCGCCAACAAAATGGGGACTGCGCTCATCAGCCAGCTTGCACAATGCTGCCGCAAGCCCGTCTACATCGCAAGCGAGCTGTATAAGCTTGATCGCCGCACCGCCCAGGGCCATCCCATTGTCCTGGAGCGGCGCGTCCCCGACGAGATTGTTTCTCCCGGCGATTTCGACAGCATGGACGGCATCGAAGTGGTCAACCAGTTCTTCGATCTGACCCCCGCCAATCAGATCACCGGACTGATCACCGAACGCGGAGTGATCGCACCGGCCACTGTCTCGCTCAATTGGGACCAGCTTGAGGCGCAGCTTTTAAACGGCTGATCAGATCATCCCGCAGCGGAAACAAACCGGGTGGAAGGGGGATTTTTCTATGCAAACAATCAAGGAACAAATCATGGATATCATCCGCGACCCGTCCAAGACACATCGGCAGACTGTATTCGCCCTGGCGGAACTTGCCGACCGGCTGTGCGATTACCCGGCAGGCATTCCGGAAAATTTCCAGCGCCTTGCCGACGAGGAAATCCTATGCGATCACAACGATGGCCATGCGCCGCTCTGCCCGCGCTATATCCTGCCCGACTATGAGCGCTTCATGGAGCGGGGATGCGATTTTCTGCGCCTTCCTGCGCCCCGGACGCTGGCCGAGGCGCTCGCGTCGCTGACTATTTTCTATACCCATGTGCCGTCGATTACCCATTTCCCAGTCTATATCGGGCGGCTGGACCGCCTGTTGGAGCCGTTCGTACAGGCTGTCGGACGGGCGCAGGCGCGCGAGCCGCTGCGGCTGTTTCTAATCGGGCTTGACCGCATCATCGGCGACAGCTTCTGCCATGCCAACATCGGGCCGGAACAGACCGTCACAGGCGAGCTGATTGTCGAGCTGCTGCCCGAGCTGCAAAACGCGGTCCCCAACCTGACGCTGCTGTACGACCCCGCCGTCACACCGGACGATTTCGCGATCCGCTGCATTTCCTGCGCGCTGCGCTGCGCCAATCCCGCGTTTGCTTTCGATCCCTATTATCGGGCGCGCATCGGCGAGCAGTACGGCATCGCAAGCTGCTACAACGGGCTGTATGTGGGCGGCGGCGCCTTTTCCCTGTCGCGTATAAGGCTTGGGAAAATCGCCGAACGCTGTACCGGCCCGGATGACTTTTTCTTCAACCGTCTGCCCGAATCCGTCGACGCGGCCTGCCGGTTCATGGAGGCAAAAATCCGATTTATCGCGGAGGAAATCCCCTTTTTCAAATCGAACTTTCTTGTGCGTGAGGGATTTCTTCATCGGGACAAGTTCGTTGGTCTGTTCGGCCTTGTCGGAATGAATGAATGTGTCAACACGCTGATGGATTTGTCCGGCGACACAGGCAGGTATGGTCCCGACGAACGCGCCAACCAGCTTGGACTGCGCATTATGGAATCCATCGAAAAGCAGGTCCAGGCGTTCGAAAGCCGCTACTGCGCGGTAAACGGCCATCGCTTTCTTCTCCACGCTCAGGTCGGCGCCGTTGGCGACAACGGCGTCACGCCGGGCGTTCGCATCGCGATCGGCAGCGAATTGCCGCTTTACGACCATCTGCGACAGGCGGGGCTGTTTCACCATTTCTTCCCGTCAGGCGTTGGCGACATCTTTCCCTTTGACCAAACCGCCGTCCAAAATCCGGCCGCCGTGCTCGATATCTTTAAAGGTGCGTTTCGCTGCGGCATGCAGTATATCTCGACATACGAATCAGCCAGCGATGTGATCCGCGTAACCGGATATCTGATTAAGCGTTCCGACTTTGAAACCATGCAGGGCGGCGCGCCGGTCATCAACAGCGCAGTCGCCGCCTCGCGTGAAACGATCGAACAGCGCCATACATATAATCGCATGGTGCGCGGCGTCCCATCAACCCAAGCGCCCGGATCAAAGCTTTAACGCATGTAAGGTGCATCGCGCGGCGGCTCGTACAGAGCTGCCGCGCGATACACCTTTTCCTGTAAAAAGCCTCTCTGCCAGCAAATTTTCCCCAATAAACAGCTCTCTGTCTTGGTAAGATAAACAGTTTCCATTTTAAGTTTTGTATAATATACTAATTTTATGTATTATTAATTGACATTGACCCTATTTTGTGTTAAGTTTATGTTAATATCAAGAATAAGTCTTATTATATGGACTGAATCAGAAAAGAGGGTTCTTTGCTTTGACAATCCGTAAGCTGATTTATATGATTCTCTCCTGGCTGGCAATTCTCAGCCTGGCCGGGGCTTTGTTCATGCTTGTCATGCTGAATTTTAATCAGGCCAACGGCCGCGTTGTCAACTACAGCGGCATTGTGCGCGGCGGGGCGCAGCGTATTGCAAAAATCCACCTGTTGGGCGAACCGGTTGAAGACATTGTAGCCAGCCTGGAAAAGACCATGAACGGGCTGATCGACGGCGATAAATCTTTGGGGCTGCCCAAGGCGTCCGACCCCGCTTTCCGGCAGAAGATGGAAGCGGTACGTTCCTATTGGAACGATACGCTGAAAGTAGAAATGATCCATGAGCCGGGACAGCACAATCCCGCCTCTCTGTATGAAAAGAGCGAAGCCTTCTTTTCCCTGACCAACGAAGCGGTTGCTGCCGCGGAAGCCTTCTCGGCCAAGGGGATCGCAAAAATGCAGCTGGCGGCGGTGATCACCTTTGTCATCAACCTGCTGTGTATCGCCATCATCGGCCTGATTATCAGCCGCAGGGTACTCTCCCCACTGAGACGCCTCGAAAGCGGCGTCGCTCAGTTTGCGAGCGGCGATCTATCCACACAGATCGACTACCAGTCCAACGATGAACTTGGCTCATTGGCGGAAAGCATGCGCCGTATGATCGGCAACCTGCGTCAGTATATCCGGGAGATCCAGTATCAGCTCCAGGAACTTTCGCGTGGCAATCTCGATTTGGAGGTGCGCTCCGACTTTCAGGGCGATTTCTCGGCCATTGAGCATTCGCTCGACCGCATTATCTGTTCGCTCAACGAAACTATGTCCAATATCGGCGCCAGCGCCGAACAGGTGGCCATGAGTTCAAATCAGGTCGCCATGGGCATCCAAACCCTGGCCTCCGGCGCCTCTGAGGAAAGCCACGCTATGGAAACGCTTACCGTCACGCTTTCCAATGTGTCCGGCCAGGTCGGGCAGACTGCCAGCAACGCTGCGCATGCGGGCGACATGGTGCAGAAGGTCTGTGCACAGATCGAACGCTGCGGGGAGCAAATGCAGCAGATGGTACAGGCGATGGCGCGTATCTCAGAAAGCTCGGCCGGCATCGGAAAAATCACCAAAACGATTGAGGATATCTCCTTCCAGACAAATATCCTGGCCCTCAATGCCGCGGTCGAAGCTGCGCGCGCCGGCGCGGCCGGAAAGGGCTTCGCCGTTGTCGCCGACGAGGTGCGCGCGCTTGCCAACAAAAGCGGGGAGTCTGTCAAGAGCACCGCGACCCTGGTGCAGGATTCGATCGCTGCCGTTGAGAATGGAACGCAGATCGCGGCGCAGACAGCCAATCTTTTACGTGAAGTCATCGTCATGGCGCAGGAAGTAACCGGCGCCGTCGATTCGATCACCGGCGCGACAGCCGAACAGTCACAGTCTGTCGAGGATATTATGCAGGGCATTCAGCAGATCAGCGCTGTTGTGCACAACAACAGCGCTGCCACGCAGGAAAGCGCCGCAGCCGGCGAGGAGCTTTCCGGTCAGGCGCAGATTCTCAAAGAGCTTGTCGGACGGTTCCAGCTCAAGCAGGCGCCCTGCAACTCCCAGGCCTTTTGACCGCCTGTCAAGCCGGATCCGCAGATGGTCCGGCGGCCATCTGCGCCGCCGGAATGCAAGGGAGCCGGCCGGAGATATTTCTCCGGCCGGCTCCCTTATCTATTGCCGGGCGGCTGAAAGCCCGCTATACCTTTGCGCCGCCGTCCTCGTCGGACAGCTTCGTCATCTGCGCAATCACCTTCGCGCCCTGTTTTTTGACTTCCTCCAAATCCTTTCCGGCGTCATCGACAGCGCGCAGGTACAGCGTCTCCAGAATGGTCTGTTCGGCGATGCGGCGGGAAATGATATCGCCCGTGTCCGTCTCGTCCACCGTCCCTGTAAACAGCGCATATGAACAATGCTTGAGCAGCGGCGATTTTGCCGAGGCTGTCACGCCAATTGTAATCGCGCCTCGTTCATAAGCGATGCGCATGGCCTCCACAACCGATTTGGAGCGGCCGGTGTGTGAAACCGCCAGGGCCACGTCGCCGGAACGGATGGAGGATGCGCAGAACATCTGCATATCCTGGTCGTTGAGAACCACACAGGCCTTCCCGACCTTCATAAACTTCATGCCGATCAGCTGGCATGGGATGATCGCGTCGCCATTCCCAAACATCGTGATGATGTTTGCCTCCCTGAGTGCAAGCGCCGCAGGCTCATACTGATCGGAGATCAGCGCGAGCGTGTTGTGCACGGTTTCATTATTCTTGTCAATGACCGCGCACATCAATTCCCGTATGGAGGCATGCTCCGCCGGAACAGCATCGCCGCCGTCATACGGCGGGTATTCCGCCATGCGCACGCTGTTGCGGAAATCAAGAAAGCCTCTGTAGCCCATATGCTTGCAAAGGCGGATGATCGTCGCGCCGCTGGAATTTGTCTCGGCGGAAATCGTATTGAGATTGAGCGAACCGATACGGTGCAGGTTTTCTACAAGATAGGTTGCCGCCGCCTTTTCACTCCGCGGGAGCGAGGGGAGAATCAGCTGCAGTTTTGTTTTCAGAATGTCAAAGTGGTCCATTGCCTGCGGCATTCCAGGCGATCCCCCCTTCTTTAAAAGCAATCCGCCAAGGCGGTCATACGGGCAGTGACAAACGATATCTGTATTATACCTGTTTTTACGCGCCGATTCAAGACACAGCCGGCCTCAGATTTTTCATGTACTCCGTCAGCGCCCGTTTTCATAATCGCAGATCCGCTGCACCTTCGGCGCTGATCTGGACTGCGGGTCAAATTGTTCTTTCAGATACGATTGCACAAGGCATTTTGCCAGCTCCACGCCCGTGACCTGCGCGCCCAGAGTCATGATGTTCGCGCGGTTGCTAAGCTGCGCGCGCTGCGCCTGGTACACATTGTTGACCAGCGCCGCATAAGCGCCTTTGACCTTGTTGGCCGCGATGCACATACCGATCCCCGTTCCGCAGATCAAAACGCCGCGGTCGCATTCTTCGGCCGCCACCGCCTGCGCAAGACGGATCGCCGTATTGGCATAGATCGGTTCATCCCCGCCAAAATCCACGCATACATGCCCCAGCTCCATAATAAATGCTTTGAGCTGCTCCTTCAGCTCCGACGCGTTCTGATCGCATCCGATTGCAATTTTCATACGCTTACCCCCTATTTCACAAAACAGCGCGCAATGCCTTGCGGATGATCGTGTCAAAGCGCGCGGCGTCCCATGCGCTGCGGCCGACGAACAAGCCGTCGACCGCGTCGCAGCAGATCAGCGCCCCGGCGTTGTCCAGATGGACGCTGCCGCCATAAAGCAGCGGAATGCGCGCGCCCGCCTGCCCAAAAAGCTCCATCAGCGTTTCGCGCATCATCCTGTGTTTTTCTTCCACATACTCCGCCGGCGCGGGCACGCCGCCAACCCCAATGGCCCAGACCGGTTCATACCCCACCCAAATCCGGTCTGTTTCCTCCGCGCGGACCTGATGCAGCCCGATTTTAAGCTGCATACGCAGCACCTCTGCGCCAACGCCGTACTGGCGTTCCTGCGCCTGTTCCCCCACGCAGAGCAGTACGCGAAAGCCATGGTCCAGCGCACAGCGCACCTTTTTTTCCGCCTGAGCGTCCGTCTCATGGAACGTATGCCTGCGTTCGGAATGACCGATCATCACAAGACGCGCCCCCGCCTCCGCAAGCATCAGCGGCGAAATCTCCCCGGTGTACTCTCCCTGTTCCTCCCAACCCATATTCTGCGCTCCCAAAAGGATTTGGGAACCCATGCGGTCGAGCTGCCGCCGCGCTGGATACAGGGCGGTATACGAAGGGATCACAAACCGCTGCGCAATACCGTCCGCAAGGTCGCGCGTGCGTTTCTCCAGGCAGCGCAGGTACTCCACAGTCTGGGCGGCCGTTTGATACATCTTTGTGTTGGTCCCAAAATAAACGCGGTCTTTCAACCAGAAGCCCCCTTCAAAGCTGTGCCGCGGCGGACCGGATCAGCGGTCCATCACCAGCCTGACGCCGTAAAAGCCGCACATGAATTCCAATTCTTTTGCAAAATCGCCGTAGACAATCGCATAATGATGGCCTGTCGCATTGCGCAGGAAGGAATCGGGGTTTTGCAGCCTGATTCCGCAGCCCGGCCAGCGGGTGCCGCCTGCGAAGCTGTTGTTCGGGTCCTCCCCGTCGTTGTTGACGCGCAGGGCCGTCTTTGCCACAGCCGCATGAAAACGCAGCGTTTCGTCGTTGCCGCCCAGACGCAGCAAAGTCACCGTCCGGCCGCCCTCAAATTCAAATTCTATGCAGGCTCCGCCGGAATCCCCATTCAAATACGGCTTGGCGACCGCTTCGTCCGGAACGAGCGGCGGAATCGGCCAAAGCCGGTACCCGCGCCCATCCGCCATCGATACGGGTCCGGAGCCGCAGTTAAAGAAATTGATTACGCCGCTTTGCTCATTCAGACGCGATATGTCGGCAAACATCACCGGCGCGGCAGCCAGTTTTTTCAGAATGTACATGGAGATACCGGCCGGAATATCGCCCTCGCAGGCAGCAATGGTCGATTCCTCCTCATTGAGCAGAGCAGTGGCCAGACAAGCGCCATAACTGTATCCATAGCATTTATTCACAAGCTCCGGCATACATTTCGTGGCGAACATGTCAACGTCATAAAGCTGCTGAAACCGCTTATAAGCCAGATACAGGCGCATTTGGGACAGGATTGCGTCGCCATTGATGCGTTCGCCGTTTGGCAATTCCCAGTTCACCCGCTCACATCGGTCAATAAACTGCTGCGCCAGCCTTTGCGCCTCTGCTTCGTCGATATGCTCAAGCTCTTTAAAAACCTCCACATGGTCGTACTGCGGGAAATCGATGTCGAACACGCGTTTCCAGCAGAATTCGTTGACCTGCGTCTGATACATCATCATACACTTGCCGCCGATCAGCGCGATATTCCGTCCGGACAGATCGTTTTTGGCCCAGGCCGCCCGCAACGCCTTTTTGATGTCCGCGGCGCGCGCCGCATCGTCGATTCTGCCGTACAGATAAACAAACGGGAGCTTCATCTCCTCCATCACATACCGAAGCTGAACCGACACGCCGAGCGAGCCGTTTGCAACCTCATCGCACAGGCCGTACATCACGCACGGCTTTCCGCCCAGCGCATTGACGGCCGTCGTGACCAGAGAGGTGTACATCCAGGAACCGATTACAAAAAGGTACAGGTCGCAGCCGGCCCGTTCCATCTGCGTGCAGGCGCGCATGATGCCGTCAAGCTCAAACAGCGGTTCATCGGGGATGACGCATTCAATCGCAGGGTCCGCGCCGTAAACTTCCTTTGCGGTTTCTATGTATTTGCGGATATTCCCCTGATATTGATTTGTTTTTGCAATGGGCAAAATGCCCAGCTTTGGCTTTTCGTTTTTATTAAATTTACTCATATGACGCCTCCTGAAATGAGAGGAAAAAGAACCGTCCTGCGGTTCTTTTCTTTTTTCTGACGGGAGCGAGGCGCAGGCAGCGCCCACAGCAATGATTACCGGGCCTGCCAACCGGCGTGATAAAACGGTTTTAACGCTTCGTACAGATGCGTGTACCGTTCGTATTGTTCTTCGTACAACCGTGCCCGCGCCGGGTCCGGCTCATACACGCGGTCGACCCGCACGCAGGCGCGCACGGCGTCCTCGCACGAGGGATACAGCCCCATCGCGCGCATTGCGATGACCGCCGCGCCCAGACAGGCTGCGTCCTTTTCCCGCAGCGTGCTGACGCTTCTGTTCAGAATATCCGCCTTGACCTGCATCCAGAGCGGAGATTTCGAAACCCCGCCCACCACGCGCATCTCTCTGAAATGAAAGCCCCTGCTTTCATAATACTGCATATTGATTTTGAATTCATACGTCAGGGAATCCATGATGGCTTTGACGATGTCGTGCCGCGTGCTGTCGATGGTCAGCCCCACAATCGCGCCCCTGGAGGCAAGGTCATTCCAGGGCGGCCCGCTTCCGATAAAATGCGGCAGCACCAGCACCCGGCTCGGCTCCCTGGGCGCGTGCTGCGTCATCACATCATAAACGCCGCGCCCGGTGCGCTGCGCCTCCTGCTGCTCGGCGAGGGAGAAATTGTTCTTGAACCATTTTAACAGCAGCCCGCCCACCTGGCTGGACGACATGAGGAAATACCGGCCGGGGATGGTATATGCATAACAGGAGACGCCGGCGTGAAAGGCGCTCTCATCCGTCGTTTTCCGGCGCGACATCACGCCGATGCCCTCAATCGTGCCGTGCGAATCCATGCCGGTTTCCTCGTCGATCAGGCCGGCGCCCAGCGCCGCGCACGTCTGGTCCTGCCCGCCGGCGACAAGCGCCGTCGATTGTGTCAGGCCCAATGCTTCGGCGGCTTCGCGGGACAGATGCCCGATGATCTGACCGGGAACCGCTGTTTTGCAGAATAAATCCCGATCAAGCCCCGCCGCCCGCAGCAGTTCGTCCGACCAGTCCTTTCGCGCGATATCGAACGCCATTGTGCGCCCGGCCTGCGGATGGTCAATCCAGCCCTCCTGCGCGCCGAGGCGCTTCAGGATGTATTCTGTAAACGTCACATAGCGGTATGTCCGGGCAATCAGTTCCGGTTCGTTTTGACGCATCCACAGGATTGTCGGCAAAGAACCCATTGGGTGCGGGCAAAATCCGGTGATATCAAAGATGCGCTGCGCCAAAATCGCATCGGTCAGCTGCCGTGTCTGAGCCTGCGCACGGTAATCCATACCGAGTATGGCGTCCCGCAGCGGCCTGTACTGCCTGTCAACCGGCATAATTTCCTCACCCAATACGGACGGGCAGAGCGCCGCGATCTCCCATGCCTGCACACCGCCGGCCTTCGCCTGTGCGGCAGCATCCCCAAGGACCCGCATTACGGCGTCCATCACAATCTGCGGGCTTTGCTCCGCCCATCCGGGGCGGCGGCTTATGATGTCAAACTCCTCATAGCTTCTGCCGAAGCATGTCCCCGCTTCATCAAAGACGGCGGCCTTGCAGCCGGTCGTGCCGACGTCCAGACCGATCACATACATCCGATCCCCTCCCGCGTCATTTCTTCGCCAAAAGCGCCCGCACGCCTTCAATCTCCCGCGGCGTCATCCGGTAAGCGCCGCCAAGGGCCTTTGTCACCAAAATGGCCTGGCCGACGGCTTCAAGGCACTCCAGCTTATAGCAGGCGTCCATCACATCCAATGGGGATAAGCAGAGCACGCCGTGCCCCTTGAGGATCAAAGCGCGGACATCCGGATTTTTTACAATACATTTATGGACAACCTGCGCTACCTCCTCTGTGGTGGGCACGGAGAAATCCGTCACCTCAATCCCGCCGATGTCCAGCATGGCCTCCGGCATACAGAAATCGCCAAATGTGTAGTTGGACATCGCAAAACCGGTCATGACCGGCGGATGGCTGTGCACAATCGCGCGGATATCCGGCATCGAACGGTAAACCTCCAGATGCATACGGATATCCGCCGCCGGCTTTAAACCATCCAGCAGGTTGCCGTCCAGATCAACCAGGCTGATCTGCTCCTCGCCGATTTCCGATTTGCAGAACCCGGAAGCTGTCAGCAGCATTTGATTCTCACCGATGCGCACGCTGTAATTGCCGCCCTTGCCGATCAGCAGACCCTTTTCAGCCAGACGCACGCCTACCTTGAGCATATCCTGTTTCGTCTGACGAACCGCCTGCCTGTAAATAAATTCCTCGTACATCTGATACCTCACCCTGTTTCATTATTAGCTGCCATCCACCTGGACAGGAAAATGGCGCCTGTCAAATTCAATCGGCCGTTAAATCCCTGAGCGCCTCAAAAATCAGAGCGCCCACAACCGAACCTCCGTCCAAAACCCCGACGCTCCGCTCGCCATAGTAGGCGGCGCGGCCCCATACGGCCGTCATTTCCCGTGTGCGCTCGCTGCCGTCCCTGGCCGCTCTGGCCGCCGCTTCGAACGCGGCGCGCACGCCTTGCCGCGCGTTTTCCTCCAGCGCCGCGACACCGGGGTCCAGGGAATCCAAAATTGTCTTTTCCCCCGGTTTGGAGCCTGCACGGGCCGTCACATTGTCAAGCCCCGTCCGCATCGCCCCGGCGAGCCGGGATAAATCGCATGTGCACACGCCTTTTAAATCGCGCGCCATGCCCTTGAGAAAAAATGTAAGAATAGTTCCGAGCGAGCTTGGGGCCGCTTCGTTAAAAGCATCGCCGCATGCGTTCAGGCGCCTGCCCCAGTCCGTTTCCTGCGGCCCGCGCAGGAAACGGACCGCAGCGTGAAAGCCGCTGCTCATGGAGATGCCCAGGTCCCCGTCGCCGTTTTGCTGGTCGAGGCTGACCAGCAAATCCCTGTTTTCATCGATGCGCGCGCTGACAGCCTCAAACGCCCGCAGAAGATCGTTCGTCGTCATCGTACCCTCCGTTATTTGTTGGCGTTTGTATAAAAGGGTGTGCAGGCCGGCGCGCGCAGCAGCTCCTTCAGCTCGTCATCCAGCCGGAACAGAGTGACGGACAGCCCCGCCATTTCCATAGCGGTCGCATATTCGCCCACATGCGGCATAAAGACCTTCACGCCGCGCTCCTCCAAAATCCGCGCCACGCGGCGGTACACAATGAACAGTTCCTCAGCGGGCGTACCTCCCAGGCCGTTGACCAGCACCGACACCTCGCTGCCATCCGGCAGCGGCATGTCGTCGAGCAGCCTTTCCATCAGCAGGCCGGCCGTCCGGTCCGCAGTCATCAGTTTTTCCACTGTTATGCCCTTTTCACCGTGGATTCCCATTCCGACCTCCATTTCGTCCTCCGCGATGGCGAACGTGGGCCGCCCCGCCTCCGGCACGATGCAGGGCGTCAGTGCGACGCCCATTGTACGGGTGTTGGCCGCCGCTTTCTCAGCGACCGCGGCCACCGCGTCCAGATCGCGCATCTGGTCGGCCGCGGCCCCGGCGCACTTGTAAGCATAGAAGATGCCGGCTACCCCGCGCCGTTTTCCGGCGTTTTCCTTCGGGGCGGAGGCCGCGTCGTCGCAGGCGCGCACACTGCGGCAGCGAATGCCGTCGAACGCGCAGTCCTCGATGGCCTGCTCAAAGTTCATCCGGTCGCCGCCGTAGTTCCCATACAGGCACAAAACGCCCGCCCCGGAATCGGCTGCGCGGATAGCTGCGGCCATCTTGGTATAGGCAGGCGACGCAAACACATTGCCGACAGCGCAGGCGTCGGCCATGCCCGCGCCCACATATCCCAAAAAGAGCGGAAGATGGCCGGAGCCGCCCGCTGTTACAATACCGACCTTTCCTTTTTTGACAGGGTATCCGGAGATCAGCACCCGGCGGTCGCCGTTTAAAAACCTGATATGATCGCCGCAGGCGGCGACGATTCCCTCCATCGTCTCGTCGACAAAATCGGCGGGACGATTGATAATTTTTTTCATGCCTGCATCGCTCCCTTTCAAACGCCATACGTTTCATCAAACCGTTTCAATCCTGAGAACAAAGCCCGCGCTGCCGGATACACCTGCGTATACAGGGCGAACAGATCGTCATAAAGCGCCTTCCTCGACGCATCGGGCATAAATATCCGATCCGTTTCGGCCGCAGCGAACCGCTCCGCCGCTTTTGCCGGGTCCCCACGGCAGGACGCCAGCACGGCCGCGCCGCGCGCGCCGCATACAGCGTATTCGGCTGCGCGCTGCACCGGCGCCTGGAACACATCGGCAAATATCTGGCACCAGAGGGCGTTGACCGCTCCGCCGCCTGAAATCCGGATGCATTGCATGGGCGCCGCCACAGCGCGCAGCTGGCCGTACACCTCGCGCATACCGAGCGCCAGCCCCTCCAGCATCGCCCGGTACAGATGGCCTTTGGTGTGCGCAGGGTTCAGCCCCGCCACAACGCCGCGCGCAAAGGGGTCGTCCACCGGGCTGCGCTGTCCCAGAAGCGCCGGGAAAAACAAAAGCCCCCCGCAGCCCGGCTGCACCTGCGCGGCCTGCTCGTCCATCCGGCGAAAACCGTCCGCCGCGTCCTGCGCATAAATATTGGCGCGCAGCCAGTTGACTGATGTGCCGACGCTCATCAGCCCTGTGTAGGCCACCCACTGCCCCCGCAGGGCGCTCGGATAGACTTGCAGCCGCGCCCCTTCGTTATGGGCACATTTGTCCAGGGAAGCCGCAATCAGCCCGCCTGAACCGAGCACAACGCCATAGACGCCCGGGCGTACCGCGCCGGAGCCGACCGTCTGCATCACGGCGTCGCCCGCGCCGGCCACAACCACTGTATCAGGACAAAGCCCAAGCGCCGCCGCGATCTCCGGCAGGACCGTGCCGGCCGTCTGATCGGCGTGCAGGACCGGCGGCAGCACTGCCTTCGGCAGATCAATCAGCTCAAGCAGCGCCTCATTCCAGCAGCGGTTCTTTACATCGTATACCCCGAAACCCGCGGCGTCGGATTCATCCGTAGCCGCAATTCCGGTCAGCGCCGCGCGCACATAGTCCTTTGGGTTCACAATATACCGCACCCTGGAAAACAGCTCCGGCTCATTTTCACGCATCCACAGGATCTTTCCCGCCGTACAGGACGCAAGCATCCTGTTGTTGGTGAACCCAAGCAATCCTTCCACGCCGCCCGCACGGCGGTAAATCTCGCTGTTTTGCTTTTCATTTCGGAAATCGACACAACTGATAATCGGCCGCAGCGGCCGCAGCCGTTCGTCGAGCGCCACAAGGCCATGCATCTGGCCGGTCAGCCCGATGGCGTCCACGCGGCAACCGGCCGGAAGGCCGCGCGTCAGAGCGCGGATGCATCCAAAGGCCGCGCCGCGCAGCACCGCGGCGGGCTGGTCGTAACAGCCCGGCCCGGAACACGCTAGGCTGTCGTCATACCGCACGGACTCGATACCGCATATGCCGCCGTCCCCGCCGATTGCGGCAGCCTTACAGCCGGAGGTGCCGACATCGACGCCAATATAGACCCGCTTCACCGGTAAGCCCTCCCCGCCCGTTTAAAAGCCGAGCGTACCGCGCGCATAAGCGACGCTCTGTTCGACACAGCTTTCCTCATAGGCGGCCGTCTCGGCATGCGTTTCGCAGCGGTCGATATATAATTCCAGAAAAACATTTCCGTCAAAACCGTTTTCTGCAAGGATCTTTTTCATCAGCGGGAAATCGACATACCCCTGCCCCAGCGGTACGCCTGTAATGATGTCGCCGCGCGGGTCGAGCTTTACGACATAGTCCTTGAAGTGGACTGTTTTCGCATACGGCGCGAGCGAGCGCACCACAGTTTCGGTGGGCGTGATAAAGCAGGTGGAATTACAGGTGTCGAGCGCGCATCCAAACCACGGGTCGTTTACGCCCTCGATGATCTGCCTGACCTCGCCGACCGTGTTGAGCTTACCGTTTTCAAGCGCGATCTGCACGCCGTATTCATGCGCAACCGGCATCAGCGCGCCGATGGTATCGATCCCGTTTCGCACCTGCCGCTCAAGCCCGGCGGCGTCTGTTCGGCGGTCCATATCCCAGCCGATGCGCAGCACCTTTGAGCCAAGGAACCTCGAAACCTCCAGCATCCTTTTAAAATAGGAAAAATCCGTGCCGCGCGAACCTGTCTCGACCTGCATCCCCTCCCTTGCAAGCCGGTCGCGGATGGCGCCAAGCTGCGCATCGTTAAATTCATGCAGAAATATGTTGTTGCACAGCAGCACGGTTTTTACACCGTGCGCGATACAGCGGTCGATAAGCTGATCAACCGTCATGGGATTTTCAGGGCGGTAATAGGGGCGGCCGATTGACCACCTGTATGCAAAAGAACCGATTCCAAAATTCATCGTCTTTCTCCTTTATTCAAATTAAATACATGGGCGTTACACCCGGAACCGCTTTTTCTCGATATAGCCGAGCAGCGTCATTGTAAAAACGATCACAATCCCGTAGGCGAGTTGCTGCGTCGGCAGGCCAAAGCCCAAAAAGGTCATTGCGCTCATCAGGCACATGATAAACAGGATGCCAAAGCCCGCCTGTACCATATTGCCATATCCACCGGACTGGCTGATACCGCCGATTGTCACCGCAGCCACCATCGGCATCAGCAGGTTGGCGCCGACGTCGGGGTTAACGCCGCCGATACACATGGGGATAAACATGGCCGCAATTCCTGCAAAGACGCCGGAAAGCAGATAAACCAGAATATAAATGCGGGCGATATTGATCCCCGCGTGCGCGGCGCTTTTCGGATTGCTGCCGGTCAGGATCACCTGCCTGCCGAAGGTGGTTTTTCCAAGCACAAACGCCATAACGATAAACAGGAGCACCGGGATGATTGCAGCCATGGGGATAATCGTTTTGCCGATGCGGATGCCGGTCAGCGTGGAAAGGCGGGAAAGCTCGCGGGGACCGCCTGAAACAGTGTAGCCGTTTGTCAGCACATAGCACAGCCCCATGGCCAGAAGCTGGCTTGCCAGGGTGATGATAAAAGGCGCGATGTGGAATTTGGCCACGGCGACGCCGTTGAGCAGGCCGAACAGCGCGCCGATTGCGCAGGAAACAAGCAGGCCGAGCGCAATAATCAGCCAGGGATTCAGACCCGGGAACGTATCGGAGAGCAGGGACATGGTTTTTGTCGCAACCACCGCGGAAAACCCCGTTACATATCCGATGCTCAGATCAATGCCGGAATTGCCGGACAGAAATACGAACACCAGGCCGATTGCGCCGATCATGTAATAGGAATAGGAGGTGAACATGGAAATAATATTTGCCATCGAAAAGAAATTGCGGTTCAAAAAGCCCATCACAATACAGACCGCGGCCAGCATGTATACGACCGGCAGATCCAGGGAGAACCTTCGAAAACCGCTCCACAGGCGGTTATTTTTGACCGCCGATAAATTATTTGCGCGTTTTGTATCCATTTGACCGACCTCTCATCGTAAAATTCCCGACGGTCTTTTTATCCGGCCGCGGCGGGCAGGCTGCCCGCCGCGGCCAACCGGGGGATTATCCCAGCATATCGGCGTATTTGATGGTCCAGATTTCATCGGCTTTCGCCTCAAGCTCGTCAGGCCCGACGCCGAAGGTCGGCATATAAAACGTATCGCTTTCCAGCGTCTCGCCTCTGGCAAGGGCGACCGCGGCGTCGAAAATCGCCTGGCCAGCCGTATCGGCCGGGATGACGAAGATGCGGTCGGTATAGCCTTCCTCCATATAGGAAACTGCTGGCGGCTCGCCGGACAGCGAGGTGTAATAGACATGGCCCTCCTCGCCGCGCTTGATTTTCAGCCCGGCCTCCTCAAGCGCCTGATAGCAGGAGCCGTCCATATGCGCCGAAACGTTGGCCACTGCCCAGGGCGTATGCACCTGGAGCGCGTTCTGCATGTTGGTCAGCGCCTTGTCAACGTCCCAGTCCGTCATGATCTCGACAACTTTCAGGTTTGTATGCCCGGAAGCTTCAATCGTCTCCAAAAAACCTTCGCGGCGGGCGATGCCGTTGGGGTCGGCCAGAGAACCAACCGTCAGGAAAATGGTATGTTCTTCCCCGTCATCCAGCGAAATCAAATATTCGGCGAGCTGCTTGGCGTCGCTGTAGGAATCATACATCGCGGTGAAGTAAACATTTTCATGCTCCACCTTACGGTCATAGTTGATTACCGGCACGCCCGCTGCCTGCGCGTAATCATAAGCGGTGAGAATCGCATCCTGGTCGATGGCGCAGCAGACCATCACATCGACGCCCTGGTCGACGAGGGATTTAAACTGTGTATACTGGGTGGTCGTGTCGTCGTCGGCGCACAGCTCGATGATCTCCACATTACCGGCCGCTTCGGCCGCGCTGTAAAGCCCCATCAGCTCCACCTTCCTGAATACGGTCGTAGCGGTATCCGTGGAAACGCCGATGCGGATTGTCTCCCCTTCCGGCGTGGAGGCGCTGTCTCCCGCCGCGGAGGCGGCCGGTGTGGACGCGGCCGGTGTGGACGCGGCTGTATCCGGCGCCGCGGACCCGGAGCCGCCGCACGCGGCCAGGGCGAACGTCATCGCGAATGCGAGCAGTATTGTGATTGCCTTCTTCATTTCTTGTCCTCCTAAAATTTTTATTATTCACACGGCTTTACCCGTGTGACGGCGACTGATTTTAACGCGTCCGCACGCGGCGGGGCCTGTCAGGCCCCCTCCAAAAAGCGCGCGCGCCGCTCCCGCGTCATGACGGCGCCAGCGCGCATGGTGGTCGCGGTATCGATTGCAATGGCGCACAGCATCATCAGCGCGCGTGCAAAGACCTGATAATAGCTGGAAATATTGAGCATAGTCATCGCGTTTTCGATCAAATACAAAAAGATGCAGCCGAGCGCAGAGCCGATCACCGACGATTTTCCACCGCTCATCTTTGTGCCGCCCAGCACGACGGCCGTGATTACGGTGAACTCATAGCCCATACAGGAGTTGGGCGCGATGGAACCGATGCGCCCGGCATAGACAATGCCGCCCAAAGCGGCGCAGGCGCCGCAGATGGCATAAGCGCCGATACGGATGCGCGTGACGTTCAGGCCGGAAAATACAGCTGAATTCCTGTTGCCGCCGACCGCCAGTACATAGCGCCCAAACCGCGTGTACCGCAGGACCAGAATACCGGCGGCGGTGATGGCCAGCATCAGGATTGTGGGTGTCGGGATCAGGCCGAACAGTCTGGAGTTGCCGATGACGCGCAGCGGCGTTTGCACAAATTTCTGCGCGTTGTCCAGCAACAGGTACGCCGCGCCGCGCAGGATGGACATGGTGGCCAGCGTGGCGATCATGTCGGGAAAATTGAGCACGCTGGCCATAAATCCGTTGAGCAGGCCGATCAGACCGCCGACAGCCAGCGCGATGATAAAGACAGCCCACACCGGCAGAACGCCGAAAGAATTAAGGCGGTACATCAGCGCCATTGTGAACAATGCGTTCATGCCGACTGAAATATCGATGCCGCCGGTGGAAATCACAAAGGTCATTCCAATCGCCATAATGCCGAACAGGCTGCATTGACAGAGGATATTCATGATGTTGCTCGCCTGTAAAAAGGCGGGCTGAGATACGGCCAGAATGAGAAACAGCAGCAGGTTTCCGATCAGGGCGGCCGCCCACTGTTCGCTCAGAAAACGTTTGAGCGGGTTTTGATATGTACGTTCCATAGTTACCCCCTTGCCGGCGCTTCGGCGTCGTTTTGTGAGGATGCGATCGACAGAATCCGGCGCACATCAAAGTCCGGCCGCTCCAGTTCGGTCACAAGACGGCCGCGCCGCATGACAACCATCCTGTGCGCCAGGCCGACAAGCTCGTTGAGGTCTGAGGAAACGAGAATCACAGCGGCGCCGGATTTGGCAAGCTCCACAATATATTCCCCGATCTCCGTCCTGGAGCCGACATCCACACCGCGCGTCGGGTCGTCGAACATGCAGACCCTGGGCGAATGGCTCAACCATCGTCCTACAATAATTTTCTGCTGGTTGCCGCCGCTTAGCTCCGTGATATAGGCGTCGATCCCCGGGCAGGCGACACGGAATCGGTCGATGACCGCCTGTGCGTTTTGCCGCTCATGCCGGAATCCAAAATATTTAATTCTGCGGTCGACAAACTGATCGATTTGAGCGGCGGTGATGTTCTCTTTCAAATCGCGGCGTGGAAAAATCCCACAGTTCTTGCGGTCCTCCGGGATCATAACCATACCTTTTTTAATCAGTTTTTGCGTATGCCATTTTGAGAACGTCTCGCCCATCAGTTCAATGGTCCCTGCGCATTTTCGCAAACCGAAAATGGATTCCATCAATTCGGTGCGTCCCGCACCGATCAGGCCGGCGATGCCGAGTATTTCCCCCTGACGCACCTCAAAGCTGATATTGGTAAAACTTTCCGACTCCAGCCCGCACACGCGCAGGGCGATCGCGCCCCCCGGCTCCCCCAGGCAAAACGAGTTTCCCTCCAGAGAACGGCCGACCATGTGCTCCTCAATCTCATGTTTTGTGACCTGTGTCACGGGCGCGTCGCATACCTTCTCGGAGTTTCGCAGCACAACGACCTTATCGCAAACGGCAAATACCTCGTCGAGAAAATGCGTGATGAAAATCATGCCGATGCGCTGCTTTCTCAGCGTGCGCATCACTTCAAACAGGCGCTCGCGCTCCGGCGCGGTCAGCGACGCGGTTGGCTCGTCCAGAATCAGCACGCGCGGATTGAGCCGGATGGCCTTGGCGATCTCTATAAGCTGCTGCTCACCGGGTCCCAGAGTCCCTACGATCGCGTCCGGGTCCAGACGAATATTCATCATATCCATATATTTGAGAGCTTCGTCACGGCACTCTTTCCAGTTGACAAGCGGCCGCATCCCCGGAAAATCCTCGATGCAGATATTCTCAGCCACGGTGAGATTTAAAAAGAGGCTCAATTCCTGATGTACCGCCGCAATCGGCAGTTTTCCCATCTTGATCTCCTTCATTTCCCTGCCGTCAAATGTGATCGAGCCTCCGGTCGGCTCCAACAGCCCCACCAGCATATTTTTGAAGGTGGATTTGCCCGCGCCGTTTTCTCCCAGCAAAGCGGTGATCTCGCCTTCGCAGACAACAAAATTCACACCGGAGACGACCCTTTTGTTCGCAAAAGCCTTTGTCAGATTTTTCGTTTCCAAAATCACATTGCCCATTGGGACCCTCCATTCCGCAACAGAATACGCACAAAGAGGCTGGATGCTCCATATTTGAAAGCGCCTTCAGACCGCCTTGACGCATCGCCATTTGTATCATTTTTTATTTTAAAAATCAAAAAATAAAATTCTAATTTAAAATTATTTTATAAAACTCAATCTCTATAATCCCGAGTTAATATTTGTATAATTTAAATAAAAAATAATTATATTATGTAAGTATATGTTAATATTAAATAATCAAAAGTGTTTATTTCTTTATATATACATATTTATTTTAAAATTAATTGTTTTATAATTAAGTAAAAATTTAAAAAATATAATATAAATTTTGAAATCTTTTTTTATTATGATTCTTAAAATCACAAATGTCAATATATAAAAACCATATTTCTTCCGATTCGTTTTAGCTCAACAAATACCATCTGATTTCTTTGTCAAATCTGACTAGAGTTTTTCCGCAGTCCGGCGCGGAAACTCGGACCTGCAATTAAAACAAACGCTCTCCGGGAACGGTTGTCCGTCCCCGGAGAGCGTTTGTTTTTTACAGTTCTGAACCGACTTTATTATGCCGGCGCACAAATCTGTCAATCACGAAATCCGTCTGTTCCCTTTTACCCTCTGTCCTGAATTTAACACATGCGGCGATGGCCAAGAGTGTCTTCTCGCGCGGTGTCAGCCGCCCTGCCGGCGCTGCATTTTCCCTTTTCATGATTTCATTGTTATCTGGTATTTATTTGCCCTCCGTCTCTGGCGGAAGCGTATGCCATGCCGGCGGAGACTTTTGGCGGGTTAGAAAGCTTTTGACCCGATTTAAAACGGCCTCCACAAAATGAAACCACAAATGACCAAACATAACCGCCGCCGCAAACGCCAGCATGGCCATTCCAAGTTCTTTCAAGCGAATCCCCCGCTTTATTTGGTTGCAAACCGGTTCATAAAAAAGTCGGTAAAGGCCGCCAGTTCCTCCGCCTGGGATACATAGACATAGAGCCGTTCATCCTCCAGCCAATCGTAAGCGTTGATACCGATATAACCTTTTTTGTCAGGATAAATGACGAATGCGTCGGTTGGGTATTTATTTCGGTATGCCTTGAGAATTTCACTGCGGCGGTAATAGACAGGATCGCCGCATCCGGAAAGCTCGGGGACCGTGGGAACAACCACAATCGTCCGGCTCTCCTCGTTCCAGCCAACAATCAAATTTCCTATCTTTGTTTTGCTGCCGTGTACAAAGCCGTAGTTGAAGCGGCTCACATCCTCTGTGTAACCAAAGATCAACCGATAGTCGTCCCCATTCTCCACGACTTGATTGAAAAGGGCGCGCATCTTTTTTGCATTGGCGCCGCTCTTTTCCATGTCAATCTCAGGCCCCTTGAACAGCTTGCTGAAAATTCCCATATGCTTTTCCTCCCAATACAGAGATATGATTGATATAAATAAATACAAATTATAAAATTTGTATTTATTTTTCGAAAGAAATATCCGCTCAAATATTGCGCCAGGTCAATAATCAGGCGGACAAAAGAGGACGCACGCCTTCATTTTTTCTGTTTTTCCAGGTAGTCGACGATTGATTCAATTTGAAAATCCACCGTTTCATCGGCTGCCTCCGGAACCAACAGAGGCAAAGTCCCCGGAAGGGCCTTACAGATGACGACGACAGACAGAAACAAATTGACCATCAATTGGGTTTGTGCCGCGTTCACACAAATCCCAAAGGTGTTCAATACCCCGTTAAAAAGGAGGAATTGCCGCTGTCTGAAGGTGTGGTACGCCCTTTCAGACAAACGTTTAAAAATAAGCTGCTGTTCCTCAATGCTTAAAACCGCAATTCCATATTTTTCACCATAACAGCACGAATGCAGGAATTGTTTGACGCCCTCCCGCCAGCTAAGGCTGGGATCGTCCATCAATTTCTGAGCATATTCTATAATTTTGGGCTGCTGCAAATACAGGGCCTCCACAATCAGATCCTCTTTCGTGGGAAAGAAGGTGTAAAAAAAAGTACGTGAGATTCCAACCTTTTTATAAATCTGCTCCACTGTGGTGTGCTGAATCCCCTGCTTCGTCATCAGGTCAAGCCCAGCGTCAACCAAGGCATCTCGGATTTTCTCCCGTTCTTCCTCTGAATATGAAACTTTGGGCATTTTTCCTCTCCCCGAAATAAAAACGATTATATGATTTCGTCTTTATTTAGCCATAATCAAAACGCGGTATGATAAAATCGGCCATCGGAACGCAAGCGTATCGCCTTGGCCATGAAGGATAAAATAACCGCTGTGCGGTTATTTTATCATATAGCGCACAAAAACGCAAGGACAAAGCAACAAAATGCCAACAGGTTTACGCATGTGGAACAGGGATTAAAAAAGAAGGGCTTTGCATACTTATTAGTATGCAAAGCCCTTCTTTTGACGCCAGCTATTTTCCGAAAAATCATTCAGGGACGAACCGATCTCGAACAGCAGGAACGATGAATATTTACACCTTATGCCGCTCCTTTTTATCAAGTGCCAGCGAAAAATAAACAAAGCGGGTTTGAAATAGTCATACATTTCAAACCCGCTTTGCAAGCCATCTTCTGGCGCGCGTGAAGGGACTCGAACCCCTGACCTACTGGTTCGTAGCCAGTCACTCTATCCAACTGAGCTACACGCGCATTTTATAGAAGTCAGCTTTAATATAATACTACGTTTGGATAATTTAGTCAAGCCCTTATTGGCATAATCTAAAAAATTTTTTCTGGTTATGCCCATTTTACTCTCAAAACGCAAGGCGGCGGGGAACGGATTATAAAACGTCCGTTCCCCGCGCGAAAAGGAGGGGGTAATCCTGCGATTTGACAGCCGACCAGGAGCAGCTTTGATTTTTGAACATACTACCCTAATCAAGGACATAAATATCAACAATTTTGCGCCCATTCATGGCGCTTTCCTCATACGTGTCATAGAACAAATCAACATCGACCACACCGGCGAGCAGGCCCGTCCCTGTGTCGGCGGCAATTGCGCACCCATAAACAAACCGGCCGTCCGACGACGTAATATACAGGCGCGAGCCGTATGGAATGACGCGCGGATCGACGGCGACATGCCCCGTGATCGCATACCTGCCGCTGGCCGTTTTTGCACCGGAACGCGCGCTGTAGCCGGTTGCCACCTGATCGCGCAGCAAACGTGAATAATGCAGAGGCTTTCCGTTTTCATCGACCTCGAGATCGAAATCAAACGGCGAAACCGGCGCCGGCGAGCCGATTAGAATCGTTTCCGGGACCGGCTGCTGCTCCACGCGCTCGCCAAGAAGCTGTACATCCTCTTTCATTCCGTCAACTGTGCGCTGAACATAGGTCTGCATGAGCACGCCGTCGCTTCCCTCCTGGATGCGCCGTGTGGACCCGATGCTGATAAGCGGCGAATTTTTGCGCACAGTCTTATATGGGATCGGTTTTTCCACTGTATACTCCTCATAATCCACACGCTGCAAAACGATCTTGTCTCCGCGCTCCAATGGCTTTTCAGACGCCGGTGTCAGCAGATCGTTGCCGTCGTATGTGATATCATGCTCATACAACAGCTCTCCCACGGTTGTGCCAATCTCCACATTGCAGGCGGTCGTCTTTCCATCCACAGTCATCGTGACAGGGAATAAGGAAAACGCATTGACCTGCTCAAACCGTCCTTCCGGTTCCTCGAAGCGGCTTATTCCATGTCCGGGCAGCAGCCGGGACAAATCGTCCTGCGTCGTATAGCGCAGCGACCGACCGGTTTCTCCCACAAGATAGACGGCATTGGTCATCGTCGAAATTCTGTATACGACGAATGCCAACACCACAAACAGCAGGCTGACTGCAAACAAGCGGCTCTGCAAAAACAGCTTGACTGCCTGCATCCTGCCCCACACTTTTGTCATGAAGAATACTCCTTTTTTGCACACCAGCCGTATGGGCTGGCGCGGCAATTACATTGGGTGTACTCCGTTGTCATAGGCTTTTTAAATTTATGGCAATTTCACCCGTTGCTTAGTATACCGGAGTATTTGAAATTATATTCAGTTTGCACAGAATTGTCAAATCAGGCTTGTGCAAACCAACTGTCAAGATGCATGTCCAAGGGAAACACTGCGATAGAAACCGACTATTTCAGACAAGAATCAGGCCGCAGCCAAGCCCTGTTTTTATAAAATTTAACAAAAATTTAATAAAAATTTCGGACACAAATTTTCCTTTGATTTCCAGAACAAAAAAAGCCCGCGGCTGTATGCCGCGGGCTTTTGTAGCTCTGTAGTAAAGCAATCAGCGTTTGGAGAACTGGGGTGCGCGGCGGGCCGCTTTGAGTCCGTATTTTTTGCGCTCCTTCATTCGGGGATCGCGCGTCAAAAATCCTGCCTTTTTGAGCACCGGGCGCATATCCTCGCCGTTCTGAAGCAACGCGCGTGAAATGCCATGACGGATCGCGCCGGCCTGGCCGGAGACACCGCCGCCGGTGACAGTGCACACGACGTCAAATTTTCCGAGCGTATCGGTCAGGGTCAGCGGCTGGCGAACGATGAGCTTAAGGGTCTCAAGGCCGAAATAATCGTTGATATCGCGGCCATTGATCGTGATCGAGCCGGAACCCGGATAAAGTCTTACACGGGAAACAGACTGTTTGCGGCGGCCCGTGCCATAGAAATACGGTTTCGATTCATACATAGCTGATTAATCCCCTTCCTTACAGTGTCCAGGCCTGCGGCTTCTGCGCGGCATGGGTGTGCTCGGCGCCTCTGAAAATACGGCACCGGGTGAGAGCGGCGCGTCCGATCACCGTGTCGGGGATCATGCCCTTGACGGCAAGCATCATCGCCTGCTCCGGACGCTCCTTCATCAGCTTGTCATAACCGACTTCCTTGAGTCCGCCGATCCAACCGCTGTGACGGTAATACTTTTTCTGCTCCAGCTTGCGGCCGGTGAGAACCGCCTTTTCAGCATTGATAATGATGACATGATCGCCGCAATCAACGTTCGGCGCAAAGTCGGCTTTCATCTTTCCGCGCAGGATCGACGCGGCGGTCGCCGCCGTACGTCCGAGCGGCTTGTCAGCGGCATCGAGGATGTACCACTTGCGTGTCATTTCGGATGCCTTCGGCATTGTAGTAGACATACCTGTTCCTCCAAATTCCTGTAAACTGTTTTGCGCGATCCGCCCTGCAGCGGACCGCCGGAAGGCGCGCGCCGCCGTTTTGCGGCGTGTCCCTTTGCCCTCCAAAATGCAGGCAACCTTCCGATTTTCTCTGAAATTGCCATAGCGACAATTTGTATTATACCCCGCCGGACACGCCATGTCAACATTTTTTTGCCAAATATTCAATTTATAAAACACGCGCTCCTGTTTTCACACTATAACGCTTTGATTCTCTCTCATACGCGATATGTAAATCACATTTGATACTATATAAAATTTACTATTTGTATTTTTTATTTTATATATTACTTATTTTTAACGCCTACCGCATCAAAGCAGATCCATACAAACGCAATAAAGATACAAAACCACCACCCAGCCGAAATCATTAAAGACCATACCTCCATATTCATAGTTTTAAACAGTGCCGCTGCTTTGTACAAAAAATATAGGCGCAGCGAAGCCAATATGCCAAGCGCGATTACTCCGAAAATATCATTTTGTCGCCGCATCTGCTGCCTCCATAGTTTAAATTTACCGCATGATTCTATATTATATCTTAATTATAAAGATTTCAATATATAAATTCGTAATTTTTAAGAATAATCACGTCTAAGAGAAAAAAATATATAAACTAAACATAGAATCCTGTCGTGATTTCACAATGAATGCCGGATAGGCTTGGACTGCCCGGCGAGGAGGCATCCGAAACCGCTATGCACAACCTGGGATACATTTTGAAATCAGCCCGTGAGGACCGCGACCTTACACAGACCGAGGTTATGCGGCGCACCGGCATCAATAATAAAACGCTCTCCGGCTATGAAAATAACATTGCGGAACCGGATCTGACCACCTTTGCGCAGCTTATGGAGCTTTATCAGCTTTCAGCGGATCAGGTGCTTGGGACAGGCAGCTCAGGGTCTTTTGTCACCGCATCGGAGCAGGAATTGATTGAACTATACCGGCTGCTGCCAAAAAAGCGCCGCCGTGAGGTGCTTGAAATCCTGCGTCTGATCACCCGCAGCCGTCCGCAGGGCGACGAATAGTCCTCCAGCCTTTTTAAAAAAGGCTTCGGCGAAAAACTTTAGCCGGCTGCGCCCCCGCTTTTTTGAAAAAAAGCTCGGCAAAAAACTTTAGTCGGCTGCGCCGCGAACAGTGGGGCGGGCGCTGCTTGACGGTTTACCACAGAACGCACCGGCGTGCGTCTGATACGATCGTGCCAAACAGAGGTGGGGATAACATAAGGGGAGGGTCGCTCGACCCTCCCCTTATGAGGCGCGCTGAGGGGCGCTGCCGCGGCTTGTCCGCGCCCGGCGGCTATAGCCGCCGGAAAGCCCCGAATAGCCGGCCGGGCAAGCACAGCGCCCGGCGGTGAGCGACCTGCGCACAGGTCGCGCGCGCCTAAGCGCCCTGTCTCCCGCATTTTTTCAACGATACGCCCCGGAAGCTTAAAAGCTTCCGGGGCGTATCGTTTCCTTTTATATGCAAATAGTAAAATTTAATATATTTTATCCAAACCGCAAAATCAAACAACCTGAAACAGATAAAATTTCAAGTAATCCGTTTCCGGCACGTTCCATAAAATTGGATGATCGGGCGATTGCTGACGCGCCTCGATCTGGCGCAGGCTCACACAAGCGTCATGCGCCGCAGCGCGCAGCATCCGCTGGAACAGATCGTCTGTCATAAAATGGGAGCAGGAACAGGTCGCCAGATATCCGCCGCGCGGCAGCAGCTTCATCGCGCGCAGGTTGATCTCCTTATAACCGCGCTGTGCACCGCCAACCGTCCGGCGGCTCTTTGTAAAAGCCGGCGGGTCGAGAATGATAAAATCGAACCGCTCTCCCGCCGCTTCCAGCTCCGGCAGCAGGTCGAACACATTGGCCGCCTGACATTCGATCACACCATCCAGACCGTTGCGTACCGCATTGTCCCGCGCGAGCGTGACGGCAGTCTCCGACACGTCGACGGCGCGCACATAAGCCGCGCCGCCATGCGCCGCATTGAGCGCGAACGACCCTGTATGCGTGAAGCAGTCGAGCACACGACGCCCCTTTGCAAGACGCGCCACAGCCCGGCGGTTATACTTCTGGTCGAGAAAAAAGCCTGTTTTTTGGCCGTTTTCAAAGTCGACCTCGTAAGTAATCCCATTTTCGACAATCTGTGTCTTTGTCCCGCCGCTGTCGCTGCCAAACCAGCCGCGCCCCTGCGTAAGCCCCTCCAGCTCCCGGATGGGCACATCGTTGCGTTCATAGACGCCGCGAATTCTCTGTCCATCCTGTTCCAGAAGCCCGCGCAGCAGCGGGAATAAAAGCAGCTTGATACGTTCCATGCCGAGCGACAGGGTTTGCGCCACCAGCACATCGCCAAAGCGGTCGACCGTCAAACCCGGAAGCTGATCCGCTTCGCCAAAAATCACACGGCAGCAGGACAAATCAGCTTCATCCAGCACAGTTTTTCGATATTCCCACGCATAGCGCAGGCGGCGCGCCCAAAACGCTTCATCAAAGCGGTCGTTTGCATTGCGGGAAACCATACGGATGCGGATTTTTGACCGCTCGCTGACGAACCCGGTTCCAAGATACGTTCCCTTCTCACCTGCGATATCGACAAGGTCCCCGTTTTTATACGCGCCTTCGATCGAACGTATCTCCGTATCATAAACCCAGGGATGCCCCTGTTCAATCTGCCGCTGCGCCTTTTGGCTTACAAGGGCGATCGCAAAGCTTCGCTGCTTCATATGCTCTCCTTATTTCAGTTATACCCGCAATCGCAGGCTTTGAGGCTCTCCGTCCCTGTCGCGCACGCCATATGTCAAAGTGAACTGTGTGCAATCCTCCGGCACCGCATAAAACAACTGGCCGCTCATGGCGTCAACGCCGCTGTACCGCAAATCGTCAACTTCAAGATATGTAAAGCCATCCGGGATTTCGTCCAGAAACATCCTTCGTCCGCGGCCATCCGCATCGTGTAAAAACGGCGGCTGGAAAAATTCATAATCAAACAGCGCATGGTCGGTCACACGCGCGTTGAAGTGAATGAATATACATTTTTCACCGGGCAGCAGCAATTTCTGCACATCCGGGTCGTCGACAATGCCGGTGCATACGATCTCAAGCGCCACGCCCCCCGCGCCTTCAAAACTGGTTTGCAGGTAGGAGGTCGACGCGCGCCGCATAATATCCGGCATGACCGGGGCGTCGCCGGGGGAGGAGGCGGCCTTTGACGCGGCGTTTTCCGCCGCGTCTGCCGGCGCAGCGTCCGCTGCGCCGGCATCACCGGGCGCGGCCTGCGCCGCGCCCGGTGCAAAGGCCGCCCCGCCGTCTTTCGCAACGTCCCCGGCGGCGGGCCTGTACGAACCGCCCGCCGGTTTGACCGTCCTGCGCGGCTTTTCGGGCGTATCCCCCTCGTCATCCGAAGCGTCATCCTGCCGGCTGCCTGCATCCGCCTCCGGTTGGAACGCCCGCTCTGTGGCCGGTTCCCATGCAGGCGGCGGGCTTTGCGGGGACAAACCAGAATGCAGGCGGCTGTACGCCTGTATCAAGGTCAGGCTGATCATCAGCACAAGCACTGCGGCCAGCGTCAGGCTGCGCGGACCGGGCCGGGTACGGCGGCCGGTTTGCCGCATCAATGCATACAAATCACGGTACGCGCCTTCCGGCGCCCCTGCCGGCTCATATGCGTACCTTTCATCGCCGCGCGGCGGCCGGTTATGCGCGCCGCAGCGCGGGCATGTTTCATCCCGCGCATAATCGTACGATTTTCCGCATGTCCCGCACTTGATTTTCAATTCAACACACCGCCAATACGGAGGAATCCGTCTCGTAATCCAGCGCGCGGCCTATACATAGGCCGCGCGCTGTGCCTCACTCTTTTACAACAGCGAGCGACAGCTCGCGCAGCGCCTTTTCATCGACCTCGGCCGGGCATTGCGTCATCAGTTCGCTGGCGTTCTGCACCTTCGGGAAGGCGATTACATCGCGGATCGAATCCTTTTCCAGCATCAGCATCACAAGACGGTCGAGTCCATACGCCATACCGCCGTGCGGCGGCGCGCCGAACTTGAACGCGTCGATCAGATAACCAAAGCGTGCGCGCGCCTCCTCCGTACTGAAGCCAAGCGCGCGGAACATCCGCTCCTGAAGCTCCGGGGTATTGATTCTGATGGAGCCCCCGCCGACCTCGCAGCCATTGAGCACCATATCATACGCGCGCGCACGGCAGACGCCGGGGTCGCTTTCGACACGGTCAATGTCCTCAAAAGCCGGATGCGTGAAGGGATGATGCTTGGCGACATACCGGTCCTCCTCCTCGCTGTATTCAAACAGCGGAAACTGCGTCACCCACAAAAATTTGAACACGCCCGGCTTGATCAGGCCCAGGCGGCTGCCAAGCTCCACGCGCAGCGCGCCCAGGCTGTCAAACACCGTCTGGTTTTTACCGTCCGCGACAATCAGGATCACGTCGCCCTTCTCCGCGCCCATACGCGCGCGGATCGCGTCTTTTTCCGTGTCTGTGAGGAATTTTTCATACGAGGAGCTTTCCGCATCATGCGTCAGGCGCGTAAACGCCAGGCCGCCGGCGCGGTACGTCCTGACAAAATCAGCCAGCTTATCGATCTCCTTGCGCGACAGATGGTCGGCCGCGCCCTTCGCGTTGATAGCGCGCACACTGCCGCCCGCGTCAAGCGCGCCGCGGAACACCTTGAACGCACAGTCGGAAAGCAGGTCGGACAAATCGGTCAGCTCCATGCCGAAGCGCACGTCGGGCTTGTCGGAGCCAAAGCGGCGCATCGCCTCGTCATACGGCATACGCAGAAACGGCGTCTCGATCTCAACGCCGAGCACCTCATGAAACACGCGCTTCATAAAGCCTTCGTTGACCGTCATCACGTCGTCCTCGTCGACAAACGACATCTCCAGGTCGATCTGTGTGAATTCCGGCTGACGGTCAGCGCGCAGGTCCTCGTCGCGGAAGCACCGAGCGATCTGCATATACCGGTCAAATCCGGACAGCATCAGCATCTGCTTATACTGCTGCGGCGACTGCGGCAACGCGTAAAACGCTCCGGGATGCACGCGGCTGGGCACCAGATAATCACGCGCGCCTTCCGGCGTCGATTTGATCAGCGCGGGCGTTTCGATCTCAATAAAGCCGTTCTCATCATAATAATCGTGCGCTGCCTTCACAATCTTATGGCGCATAAGCAAAGCATGCTGCATCTCGCTGCGGCGCAGGTCAAGATAACGGTAACGCAGGCGCAGCTCCTCCTTGACGTTCGTCTGATCCGTAATCTCAAACGGGGGCGTCTGCGCCCTGGCCAGGATGCGCAGGTCGTCGACATAAAGCTCGACCTCGCCGGTCGGGATATCGCGGTTGACCGATTCGCGCCTGCGCACAGTCCCCTTCGCCATCAATACGAATTCAGCGCGCACTGTCTGCGCCTTGGCGCGCAGATCGGCGGCGGTTTTATCATCAAAGGCGAGCTGCATGACGCCCGTGCGGTCGCGCAGATCGATAAATACCAGCATCCCCTTGTCGCGCACGCGCTGGACCCATCCGCATACGACCGCCTGCCGGCCGTCGTCGGCAGCCGTAAACGTGCCGCAATAGTCTGTCCGTTTTAATCCCTGCATTGTATCCATCCTGTATTTCTCCTATCGTATCGTCATTTTTAAGGAAGCTTTGGCGCCGGGCCGCTTTCGGCGATTTCTTCAAAGGTATTGTGATACACATAACGTGTAAATGCATCCTCGTCAAGCGTTAGCTCGGTCTGCGTACCGTTGTCCATCCGCTTGACGGTCACTTTCCCGGCCGCAAGCTCATTGTCGCCGAGGATACAGCTGAATTTCGCGCCGAGCTTGTCGGCATACTTCATCTGTGCCTTGACGCTGCGGCCGACCGTATCGCACTCGGCCCAGAAGCCCTCCTGCCGCAGCCCGTCGGCGAGCTGCATCGCGCGCACCGACGCGGCCTCGCCCATGCTGCCGATATACATGGTGCACCACTGCGGCTCCGGAAAAGCGCAGCCCTGCTGATCCATAACAAGCAAAAGACGCTCCAGCCCCATCGCAAAGCCGATCGACGGCGTCGGAGCGCCGCCGAGCATCTCGATCAGGCCGTCGTACCGGCCGCCGCCGCAGACGGTCCCCTGCGCGCCGATGCCCGTCGCGACAAACTCAAATACGGTGCGCGTATAATAATCGAGTCCGCGCACAATCGCCGGATTGACCGTATAGGCGATGCCAAGCGCGTCGAGACGCGTCTTTAATCCCTCGAAGTGGGCGCGGCAGCCATCGCAGATATAATCGAGCACGCGCGGCGCGCCCGCGGCGATCTGCGAACAGACCGGACTTTTGCAGTCAAGGATACGCATCGGGTTCTTTTCCAGACGTGCGCGGCACGTATCGCACAGCTCGCCGGCGCGCGCCTGGAAATAGGCGCGCAGCGCCTCATGATAGCGCGCGCGGCACTCCGGGCAGCCGATTGAATTAATCTCCAGCGCCAGCCCTGTCACCCCGAGCGCGTCAAACACCGCCTTAGCCAGCGCGATCACCTGTGCGTCGGCTGCGGGCGACGCCGCGCCGGCCATCTCCACACCGAACTGATGAAATTCCCGCAGGCGGCCGGCCTGCGGCTTCTCATACCGAAAACAGCTTACAACATAGCTCGCCTTAACCGGCAGTGGTCCGCCGATCAGGCCGTTTTGCAGGATCGCCCGCATTACGCCGGCCGTCCCTTCGGGCCGCAGCGTAATTGAGCGGTCGCCTTTATCGAAAAACGTGTACATCTCCTTCTGCACAACGTCCGTCGTATCGCCTACGGATCGGTTAAAAAGCTCCGTATGCTCAAAGGTCGGCACGCGGATTTCCTCAAAACCGAACAGGCGCGCCGTATCGAGCGCCGTCTCCTCAATATACCGCCACCTTGCGCTCTGCGAAGGCAGCACATCCTGCGTGCCGCGCGGCGCGCTTGTGAGTAACGCCATTTCATTGTCCTCCCATAAAAGCCAGCCGCCGGGCGGCGGGCACAAATTCCATCCAATCCCCTGGCTGTATCGGCCTATTGCCATGCAGATGGGTTATTTGCCGTCTTGTTTTTGGCAGATATCCTTATTATAAACAGTCCTCCTGCATTTTTCAATGGACGCCGCCGCCACAATACAATTTTTTCAGCCGCCTGGCCGCCTGCGGCGGCCAGGTCTGCATACGCGCCGCAAGCGGACACAGCACAGCCGGCCCTCGCATCATGACGAATGATCTGCCCGTATCAATGCAAAAACCCCGCCGACGGCACGGTAAGCCGTGCACGGCGAGGTGCTTTTCACGCGCAAAGGCGAGGTCAAATTGCTGCTTTTCCGTCCAACCCGGCCTGATGGAAAAACGACGGAAGCCTGTCCAGCTCCTGGAAAGGCTACCGCTTCGGGTTGACGATGTTGCGCCAATCGAGGTCCCCGCGCTCAAGCGCGTGGATCAGCGCCTCCGCCGTAGCAATGTTGGTGGCCACCGGGATGTTGTGCACATCACACAGACGCAACAGGCCAGCCTCGTCAGGCTCGTCCGGACGCGCGCGGATGGGATCGCGGAAAAACAGCAGCAGATCGATCTCATTGCAGGCAATGCGCGCCGCGATCTGCTGATCGCCGCCCTGAGCGCCTCCAAGAAAACGCATCACCTCCAAGCCAGTTGCCTCCGCGACAAACTTTCCGGTCGTACCCGTGGCACAGATATCATGCCGGCTGAAAACGCCGCAGTACGCAATGCAAAACTGTACCATCAACTCTTTTTTTGAATCATGTGCAATCAGTGCAATGTTCATTGATGTTGCCTCCCATCTGCTCGGACCGCTCATGCGTGCGGCCGCATTTTGGCGCGCGTACCAGTTCGCCAGATTCATTTATTTTTTTTATAAATGATTCCAAGTAAAGCGATACAATTTATTATAACATTTATTGCAGCTCCAAATCAATATAGTTTCCCATAATTCTTTGTGCAAAATTATCAAATATGATTTTGGTTAGATTCGCTAGATTTGTATTTTTTTCCATGGGTACCGGCGTCACCAACGCCCCATCAAACGGAACGACCGCGATTAGCTGTGCACAGACATTGTCGATCATCCAATCCAGATCCGGCACCGGACGCTCGCGCGCAAATTCGCGCGTAAGCATATTGATGCACAGCCGGATATCCTGCATCCCCGCGGCGGCCAGGGCGTCCGATACAGAGCGGCTGTCGCGCGCGGAGACGCGATCCGCCGCACAGACGATCACCGCGCGGTCGGCACAGGCCGCCAGCGCGGCAAGCGCCGGATCGGAACCATCCATTTCCGCAAGAATAAAATCAAAGTGCCCATCCAACGCGCTGCGCAGCTGCGCGCACGCCCATTCCCCAAGCTTTGGCGCATCGCCGGCAACCGGGCCGCAAATCAGCCGGACGCCGTTTTCACACGCGATCGCAGCCTCGCCAAGCTCGCAGCGGTGTGCAAGCGCGTCGGCAAGGTCGAATACAACGCGGTCCTGAACGCCCAAAAATACGTCGAGCGAGCGGCGCGACGCCTCGACGATCAAAACCGTTTTACCACACGCAGCCAGCGCCGCGCCAAGATATGCGCACACGGCCGATTTGCCCGCGCCGCCACGCCCGCTTGTCACCAGAATCATCTGCGCCATTCGCTTTCTCTCCTCTCCGGCGCACCCCTACGGCGCCAGTGTGCCATAACCCGAGCCGTCCGACGCCGCATCGCCCTGTGTAAAAAAGTACGCGTCGAAAATTTCGCGCGCAACCGGCGCGATCTGATATCCTTCCCAGCCCTTTTCCACCACGACTGCCACAGCGATCTCCGGGTCCTCGGCAGGCGCATATGCGATAAACACAGCGTTGCACAGCCCGTCCCCACGTTCCGGCGTGCCCGTTTTAGAGCCGACCGTAATGGGGTAATTGGCAAATGTGCCGGCCGCCGTACCAATGCGTGAAGCCGCGATCATGCCCTCCTGCACGGTTTTGATCGCCTCCGGTTCGTCAATGAGCTGCGCTACTTCTGGCTCATGCTCATAAACCGTTTCATCAAGCGTGTAAGACTTGACCGATTTAAGCATCGTCACCTTCATGCGCTTGCCGCCGTTGGCGATCGCAGCGGTATAGTTTGCCAATTGCAGCGGCGAAATCGTTGTCGCCTGCTGGCCGATAGCCGCCTGGATGACATCGCCTGGGCGCCATGCCGGATCGTCCGCATATGCAGGCGACGCCGCTTTTACCTCAGGCGAGGCCACCTGACCGATATTCTCGGCAAGCTCGATGCCGGTCGGCTGCCCGAAACCGAACAGAGCGCCGTATTCGTCAATTTTATCAATCCCGAGATAGTATCCGGCCTCATAAAAGAAAATGTTGCAGGAATACCGCAGCGCCGTTACAACGTCAAGCATCCCATGATAGCCCTCGCACTGAGGCGAGTATCCGACATCAGTAAAGCGGCCGTAAATATGCGTACAGTTGTACATCGTCTCCGGCGTGATCACACCCTCGGCAAGCGCAGCGGCCGCAACCATGGGCTTGAAGGAGGAACCGGGCGTATACGCGGCGGAAAGCGCCCGGTTGAAAAGCGGCTCGCCCTCTGTCGCGGCAAGCTGATCGTAATCGCGCTGATAAGTCGCCAGATTATATGAGGGATACGTCGCCGCGGCAAGCAGCTCGCCTGTGTTGACATCGACAACAACAGCCGCGCCGGCCTCGGCCTCCTGGCCGCGTCCGGGCTTTTTCGTCTCCTGAAGCATTTTGATGTTGCTCTCAAGCGCGTCCTGCGCCACTTTTTGCAGGCGCGAATCGATGGTCGTCACAACCGTGTTTCCCGGAACAGGCTCATGTTCCTCCGCGACCTCGATCACATCGCCCGCGGCGTTTGTTGTGATGCGCCGCGTACCGTCCGTGCCCTTGAGATACCCCTCAAACGCAAGCTCCGCGCCGGATTTTCCGATCTGATCGTTCATCTGATACGTCTTTTCTCCGATCACGGCCGAAATACTGTTGTCGGGATTTTTCACCTTTTCAGCCTCGTCCCACTGCGGCTTGTAAATCGGGCCGGTCGTCCCAACCAGATGCGGCGCCACGTCGCCCGCCACGTACTGGCGGATGGTGCTTTCCACAACATCGACGCCCGGAATTTCAAAGCTTCGTTCCTTGATTTTCGGAATCGTTTCGATCTTGATATCCGTGGCGAACGTATAGGGGACCGACGCAGAAAAACCGCGTTGATCCATTTCATAACGCACGCCGGCCACACGGCGCGCGTCGAGCGGGCTTAAATCCTCCAGCCCGTAATTTTCGATCAGATGCGACATCACATCGTCAACCGTCGCATACTGCGCGACGCCGAGCGCGTCTTTCAGCCGTGCAATCGACGCCTCGTACACGTCGCCTTCCTTGAAGGCGAACGGCTCCTGCTCTGTAATCGGCAGATTGTCGATCCAGTCCTCGTTTGCCTCCTCCATAATGCCGATCAGGCGCAGAATCGTCTGGTTTGTTGTCCCGCGCTCCATATACGCCTGATTGATCACCACGTCGCGCCCAATCGTGTTCGATGCGAGCGGCCGGCCGTTACGATCCAGAATTTCGCCGCGCGCCGCCTTGATCACCTGTTCGGTCGTGCTCCCACGTTCAATTTCCGCCATTATCTTTTCGCCGTCAACCACCTGCATCTGCATCAGGCGCAGGCAATACAGCGCAAGCACCACGCTTAACAGCGTTAGCAGAAGCGCCGCGCGCAGCGACTGTCGTTTCGGATTCATGCCTTCCCCCTGTCAGCGCCGCGCCGGATTTGTGCGCGGCGCGTATTACTGGCCTAGGGGCTGTTTGAAAAATCGGAAATACTGTCTTTTTCTACAAACAGCGGCGAATGCCGCGTTAAAAAGCCTCGGAATCCGAAAGGATTTCTGCGTTTTTTGCCTTGCATTCTCCTGCTGTCTGCGAAAAATCCGGCAATTCCTCTATTTTCAAACAAGCCCTAATCAGATTTCCATACGTGCTTCAAGCTGTCCGCGTATCACAGCGAGCAGATAATAGACAAGCGGCGATACGGCCGCAGAATAGATAATACCCGGCAGGGTTCCATATACGAATACCATCCATACGCTGTCGTAGCCCCACATCACATAATTGAGCAGAAAGTCGAGCAGGCCGCGCGTGAGCAGCACGCCGGCCAGCAGCAGAACATAATTGATCATCCCCGGACGCAGCAGATACGTCACCAACAGCCCGGCCGCGACACACGCGGGCATGAGAATAACGGCGCTGAAGCCGAACAGCGCGCTTCCGGCCAGATCGCACAGGATGCCGGCCAGGGCGCCATAGACGCCGCCTGCAAACGCGCCTTCGAGCACAGCGATACACACGGCCGCCGGAATAACCAGATTGGGACGCACGCCCAGGATGGAAAAAAGGCGCGGCGTTGTCTGCAATACGTATAAAAACAGCATCAGAGCAGCGTAGGCGGCATATTTGGCCGCACGATACCATTTCCGGTTATTCAACGGGCGCGCCTCCCTTCTGCCCGTTAAAGGATGTGATCACCATCACATCGGTCAGATTGCGGATATCGGCAGTCGGTTCAATTTCCGCATACAGCGAAATATTGCCGGGCGCGTTGTCCAGCCTGGCAATTTTGCCGATCACAAGCCCTTTGGGATAGAGGTTCCCGCCCGATGTCACGACCAGATCCCCCTGCGCGGCGCCGCTTTCGCGCGGCAGATAGTTCATGATGCAGCGGCCGTCCGCCGCAAGCGCAACCGAGCCGTTAACAATGCCGATATTGCGTGTGCGCGCGTCGTATGCGCCCACATCGATCTCAACGTCAAGAATCGTGATGACCTTTGAATAGGTCAGGCCGACCTCCTTGACGCGTCCAACCAATCCATCCGCGCAGACGACCGGATCGTACGGCGCGACGCCGTCTAGCGAACCTTTGTCGATCGTGAATGAATAAAACCGGCTGTCCGGGTCGCGCGCGACCACCGCCGCGGGTGTCATTTCAAAATCGGGATGCTCCTCTTTGTATTCAATGTCCAGATATTTGCGCAGTTCCTCGTTTTCGTGCTTATACTCCTCATAGTTCACGAGCTGCGCACGCAGCTCGTTGATCTCGCTGCGCAGAGCCTCATTCTCCTGCGCGACCTCGTCGGCACGCGCATACCTTCGGAAAAAACCGCTCACACCGTCCGAAATGGTAGACGATAACTTTTGAAACGGCGCGACAACAGCTCCGGCCACCTGCTCGATGGCCGGAGACAGCCCGCCTGTCCAGGATGCCCGCAGCATCAGCGCGATCAGCATGATAAACAGGGCGATCAACACTTTAAATTTTCTGCTCTTAAAAAAATCTCCCAAGGGACGAAACCTTTCCAGTCATCCGCCGCGGGCGGATTATTATACGCAACTCAAATCCAAACCAGCCCAAGGCCATATCAATAGCTCTTTGTATCGTCGGACAGCAGCTCGCGCAGGCGGTCGATGTCGTCGAGCACCTTGCCCGTGCCCATCGCCACACAGTCGAGCGGCGTCTGCGCGATATGTACAGGCATCCCCGTCTCCTTCTCAATCAAAGCATCCAAGCCACGCAGAAGCGCGCCGCCGCCCGTCAGCGTGATGCCATGGTCAATGATGTCGGCCGAAAGCTCCGGAGGCGTCTTTTCCAGCGTTGTGCGGATCGCGTCGAGCACGAGCGAAAGCGGATCGGCCAAAGCCTCGCGGATTTCCTGCGAAGTAATCTGGATATTCTTGGGCAGCCCGTCCATCAGGTCGCGGCCCTTGATGTCCTTGACCGTCTTGGGCGGTTCCCCCCCGGATTCACTGCCTTCGGGAACGGCCTCATTTTCAAACGGGAATGCCGAACCGATATCAATTTTGATGTCCTCCGCCGTGCGCTCGCCGATCAGCAGGTTGTATTTGCGCTTGATATACTGAATGATGGAATTGTCAAGCTCGTCGCCGCCGATGCGCACCGAACGCGATGCAACGATGCCGCCGAGCGAGATCACCGCGACCTCGCTTGTGCCGCCGCCGATATCGACAACCATGCTGCCCGTCGCCTCAGCGACAGGCAGCCCCGCGCCGATCGCGGCCGCCATCGGCTCCTCAATAATCGAAACATGCTTGGCGCCGGCCTTAAACGCCGCCTCGCGCACAGCGCGGCGTTCAACCTCGGTGACACCCGATGGGATGCAGATAATGATCCGGGGACGTGCCAGCACGGAATTGTTGAACACCTTTTTAATAAAAATCTGAAGCATCGACGCCGTGATGTCAAAATCGGCGATGACGCCGTCCTTGAGCGGACGCACCGCGACAATGCTGCCCGGCGTGCGGCCGATAACCTCCTTGGCCTCGCGCCCGACGTAGCGCACCGTATCGTTGCGCGTATCGACCGCGACAACGGACGGCTCACGCATGATAATGCCCTTGCCCTTCATAAAAATCAATGTATTGGCTGTACCCAGGTCAATACCAATATCCTTTGCGAACATATTTGATGCGTCCCCCTTTAAATCTCAACAGGAACGTTTTTCAATCGAACCAGCCCGCTGCCTGCGGTATGTAAAGATCATTCCTGTATATTTCTTCTTTGCGTTTTGCTTGGAACAGTACCCACCGCCGCAGGCGGCCAGCAATCAACCGGGCTGCAGGCCATGACTGCGCCCGCGTATCGCCCTGGCCATAAGACGGTATAATAACCGCAGGGCGGTTATTATACCACAGCAACAAGCCTTTCAGGCTTGTCTGCCGCTTTGCGGCAGCGAAACCAGCTTCTCCGGTTTCGGCTGTGATGTAACATGCGCAGTCCGCTGCTTTGCAGCGATTGCCGCCGGATGGCGGCCGCAAACAGCAAAACTGTTTGCCCTGCGCATATTATACCGTACCTTTGCCCGATGCACAACATCCAGATTGTTAACGTTTTGCGTTTTTTTGCACCATCAGCGGCAAATTTCACCAAGCCGTTCGTAAATCGCGTTGACCGGCAGGCCCATAACATTGAAATAATCTCCCGCAATCCCAGTGATAAAACGTGCGCCATACCCCTGGATGCCATACGCGCCGGCTTTGTCAAACGGCTCGTCCGTCGCCAGATACCACGCGATCTCACATTCATCAAGCGGCGCAAACGCGACGTCGGTTTTAACGAAAAAAGATTCCTCATGCCCGCCGCGGCAGAGCGCCACGCCTGTATATACCTGATGTGTACGTCCGGACAGGCGGCGGAGCATCTGTGCCGCGTCAGCGGCGCCGCGCGGCTTGCCCAGGATCATCCTGTCGATTGAAACAACCGTATCGGCGGCGATCACAAGCGCGTCCGAATGCTCCCGCACAGCGGCGCGCGCCTTGCGCAGCGCGATTTCCCGCACGGCGTCGCCCGGAGGCGCGCCGGCCGGCAGTGTTTCGTCGGCGTTCGTGACGCATATTCCGAAGTCCGCGAACAGCAGCTTGAGCAGCTCCCGCCTGCGCGGCGACTGCGAAGCAAGCAGGACCCTATTCCCCTTTTTCATATTCATCGCGTTCACCAAGACGCATCCTTTTCACTGTATATTTGTACCCTACAAACGCGCCGATAAAGCACAGGATATGCGCCACCGTCACGCCAACCTCAAAACCGAATGCAAGCTTGATGACCGACAGATCAAGCACCGCCGGCGAATCCGCCGGAATGCCGATGCTCTTGCCAAAGGCCAGCCACGACAGAAAGGGAATCTGTGCCGTCGCCGCTGCAACAAGCGCGCCGATTACCACGGCCGCAACCAGATAAAAAACCGCAATCAGGGTTTTGCGCATCGTCCATCCCTCCGATCAGCACCCTGTCGAGCCAAAGCCGCCTGTGCCGCGCTGCGTGCCGTCAAGCGCCTCACATTCCAAAAGCGGCGGCGTCTCCACCGCCAGAATCACCATCTGCGCGACGCGCATACCAGGCTCTATGACAAACGCCTCCTGCGACTGGTTGCGCAGCCCAACCAGAATTTCACCCCGGTAATCGCTGTCGATCACACCGACGCAGTTTGACGGGACGATTCCATAGCGCACGCCAAGCCCGCTGCGCGCAAAAATGAATCCGGCCCGTCCCGGCTCGAGCTGTACGGCAAGGCCGGTCGGAATTGTGGCCGCGCCGCCCGGCTCCAGCGTCACAGGCGCATCCAGGTCGGCGCACAGGTCAAGCCCCGCGCTGCCCGGCGTTGCATACGATGGGATTTGCGCCGACGGGCGCAGGCGTTTGATTTTTAACATGGCGGTCATTCCTTTTCATTTATCATTATATATGCGCTTGTCTCAAAAGCCGGCGCCTGTCCCACTGTTCGCGGCGTAGCCGACTAAAGTTTTTTGCCAAGCTTTTTTCAAAAAAGCTTGGAGTTACAGGACGGTTTTATAGAGAAGACCGCGCGTGAACGGGCCGTCGCATCTGCCGCCGTAACGATACGCACGCAGGATGCGCGCGCAATCGGCAGGCGTCTCGGTTGTAAAACGCAGCTCGACGAAGTCGAAGCCGCCAAGCTCGTCCAGACGGTCCGCCATAAACAGCGGCATCGGGTTGAGCAGCTCGGCGCAGCCATACGCGCAGCTTGTATAAAAGGACTCGCCGCGCCGGTCGGTTATAAAATTTTCCCCCTGCCTGCACCGCGCGCAGCCGACAAATGCCTTGACCGGACAGGCTCGCATCGTCATCAGCGGCAGGCGGCCGTACACGGTCACGCCGCGCGGAACCGGCGACCGCAGCGCCCGCGCCGCGTCAAGGCTCAATTCAAACGACAGCGCCAGATCGCAAAGCCCCCATCCGGCCAGCGCCTCGGCCGCGTAGGAATTCGTCGCATTGAGAAACGGCTCGCCGTGCATCAGAAAGCCATAGTCTGCCGCAATCTGCGCCGCGCCGGGGTTTCCTACCGCCGCATGCTTGACGCCATACCCGCGCAGGCGTTCGAGCTGCGCGCGCAGCCTGTCCTGCCCGTCGAACAGAATGCGGGGAAGGCCCGCGCACAACTTGTCCGGGCACGGCGGCTCATCCCTTTCAAGGAGGTCAAGCAGCGCCTGCACAGGCAGCGTCACAAGCGCGGCCTCCTCCATCATTTCCTCACTGAGCTGTTTTGGATCGTACAGACGCACATGCAGCGCCGGACGCGGCGCGCGCGGACTGTCGGGCGGCGTCCAGAGCGCAGCCGCATCGAACTGGACCGGACGCGGCGCGCCCCGCTGCTCGTCAAGCTTTGCAAGCGCGTCGCGCCTCAGCGCGTTGATCGACGAAGCGGGCAGCATCAGCCCCGGACTGATCGAGCAGAGCGTCCGCTCCACATGGTACGGCGTCCCGCCCGTCTTGCACAGCGCGACGCGCGCGCGGTCTGGATCGGTCGGCCTGCTGACAGCCGCCTGCGGGATATCCCCCTCGGCGCAGACGCAGTTGCCGTCGCAGTCAAGCACCGACAGGAAAGCCGGCGCGCCGGCCTTCATCGCGAACGCCATCTCCACGCCGACCTTCTGCACCTGGCGGCGCGGGTCGGCATATAGATTTTCCAGCTTCCCCAGCACGCCGGCGGCGGCTGTCACATCCTCTTTCTGCCGGTATCCGAACAGGCTGGAATCGACGCGCCCATCAAAATAACCATCCGTAAATCCACTGCGCGAAAATACCGCCCGTAAAGATTCCATATCCGGCGTTTCCCCCGCCAGAGCGGCACGGCATGCCGTCACAGCAGCAGCAACATATTCCGGACGTTTCATCCGTCCTTCGATTTTAAGCGAACAGACGCCTGTCTTTTGCAACTCGCGGACGCGTTCAATCAGGCTCATATCCTTGAGTGAAAGCGCATGACCGCAGCCGCCCGCCGTAAACGCCAGACGGCACGGCTGCGCGCACAGCCCCCGGTTGCCGCTGCGCCGCCCCAGCACGGAGCTTAAATAGCACTGTCCCGAAACGCTCATGCACAGCGCGCCGTGTACAAACGCTTCGACTTGCATTGAGGTACCGGCCGCGATGGCGGCAAGCTCCTCCCTTGTGCATTCGCGCGCCGCAACGACGCGCGAAAACCCCATCGATTCAAGCCGGCGCGCGCCCTCGGCGTTGTGGACAACCATCTGCGTTGAAGCGTGCAGCGGCATTTTGGGCGCGCAGCGGCGCAGAATCGCCGCCTCGCCGGCGTCCTGCACAATCACGGCGTCCACGCCGGCCGCGCAGGCGGCTTCCGCCGCCCGCATGAGCTGCGGGATTTCCTGTTCGAGTACAACAATATTGAGCGTCAGGTATACCTTGACGCCCCGCACATGGCACCGGCGGACAGTGTCCGCCAAATGCTCCAGCGTGAAGTTTTCGGCGTTGCGCCGCGCATTGAGCACATCGACGCCGAAATACACTGCGTCCGCGCCGCAGAGCAGCGCCGCGTCAAGCGCGGCGGGGCTGCCGGCCGGCGCAAGCACCTCCGGCTGGCCGGCCCGTGCGCTCATTTCTCCTCCAGCTTTGTCTGGCCCTTTGTCTCGCGCCCGTCAAGCTGGCGGCGCAGATGGGCGTTTTCACGCTTGACCTCGTCAAGCTCGATGCGCGCTTTGGCGGCGTCCTCCAGATACTCGGAAATCTGTGTGCGCATCCGGTCGGCGTTCTCCTCGCTGCGCTTGTATGCGTCGATATAATTGATGGCGCACAGGACCATCACATCGTTAAAGGAGATCGATGGGTTTTTATCGATGACGCCGCGAATCTGTTCGTCAAGCTCCTGAGCCAACTGCTGCACATATTCCTCCGGCTCCGCCGTTGAAATTGTATAATGGACGCCGTTTACGACAATCCTTACCCGGTTGAATGTATTCATAATTCAGTCCGCTGCCTTCCTGTGGGTTTTGCGCGCAACGCGCGGCCGGCGTTGGATTTTTATTGCCGGCCATTATCTTTATTATAACGCATTTGTACGCGCGAATAAAGGGGCGCACCCAAAAAAATCCACGAATGAGCACGTATTCAATCGACATGACCTGTGTGTTTCCATAAATTTACGTCAAATCGCTTGCGTGCGCGCGGTAATTTCAGTATAATAAAGATAATTGTCTCAAGGTCCGTTCCAAAGAGATTGATAGCAGCCGTCATTTCTGTCCGCTTCTGTTTGGCTCCATCTGTTTTTATGTGCAGACGTCCGGACCAGATAAAAACAGATGGCTTCTCATTTCATGCGGCGCGTTTTTAACGACGCGTCTAACTCAATCAGGCAGGCAGACACGCCTGCCTTTCGGGAGGTTCACGATGGGAATCGATACAAAAAAGCACTATACAAAGGCCGTCCTGGAAAACCTGATCCTGGATACCTTTAAAAACGATATGCTGATCGATCCGGAGCACGCTTCGGATGAGGCGTACTATGAGGCGCTGTGCCGTGTAACGCGCGGTATCCTCAGTGAAAAATACAAATTTTTTGATGCGCACAACAACGCGCGCGCCCGCAAAAAGGTTTACTACATGAGCATGGAATTCCTGATGGGACGTTCGCTCAAGAATAGCCTTTACAACCTCGGCATCCAGGACGCCATGACGGCCGCCCTGGACAGTCTGGGCGTCGATATCGAGCGCATGTATGCGCTTGAGCCGGACGCGGGGCTTGGAAACGGCGGGCTTGGCCGCCTGGCGGCATGCTATCTCGACGCGATGGCCACCAACGAGCTGCCTGCCATGGGCTATTCCATCCTGTATGAATACGGTATCTTCAAGCAGCGCATCATCGACGGCTGGCAGACGGAAACGCCCGACTACTGGCTGCCGGGCGGCAGCGTCTGGCTGAAGGTCAAACCGGACCGCACCGTGCCGGTTAAATTCGGCGGCCGCATCGAGGAGGGCTGGTCCGGCGGGCATCACTGGGTCAATCATGTCGAGTATCAGACCGTTTACGCCGTGCCGCACGATATGTATGTACCCGGCTTCGACAGCGAGGGCGTCGCGGTGCTGCGCCTGTGGAAAGCCAAAAGCCCCGGCTTTGACATGGAAGCTTTCAACCGCGGCGACTATGTCAATTCCGTCGGCGCCGCCTCCGCAGCGGAAGCGATCTCCAAGGTCCTTTATCCCAATGACAACCATGCCGAGGGCAAGATGCTGCGCCTCAAGCAGCAATACTTTTTGACCGCCGCCTCGATTTCAGATATTGTGCGCCGCCATCTGGCGCTTTACGGCACGCTTGACAATTTTGGCGAAAAGAACGCTGTCCAGATCAACGACACGCATCCCACGCTCGCCATCCCCGAACTGATGCGCGTGCTGCTTGACGACTGCGGCTACGGGTGGGATCAGGCATGGAGGATCGTGACGGATACCTTCGCCTATACCAACCATACCGTCATGGCCGAGGCGCTCGAAAAGTGGAACGAGGACATCTTCCGCAACCTGCTTCCGCGTATCTATATGATCGTGCAGGAGATCGACCGCCGCTTCTGCGAGCTGCTGCGCGAAACGTATCATTACGACCAGTACGATATTGACCGTATGCGCGTCATTTACGATTATCAGGTGCGCATGGCCAATCTGGCCGTCATCGCCTCGCACTGTGTCAACGGCGTTTCCAAGCTGCATTCACAGATCATCAAGGACAGCGTATTCCACGACTACTATAAACTAACGCCCGATAAATTCAAGAACGTCACAAACGGCATCGCCTCACGCCGCTGGCTTTACCAGTCCAACCCCGGGCTGACAAAGCTTCTGTTTGACACCATCGGCGACAGCTGGCTGCACGATATGTCGCATTTGGGCCGTTTCGAACGGTTCGCCAGCGATAAACAGGCGCTCGAACGGCTTGCCGCTGTTAAGAAGGAAAACAAACAGCGTCTCGCCAAATATGTGCTTGACGCTTCCGGCGTTACGCTCAACACCGATTCCATCTTTGATGTGCAGGTCAAGCGCCTGCACGAATATAAGCGGCAGCATCTCAATGCGCTGCATATCCTGACAGAGTATCTTTGGCTTAAGGATAATCCAAACGCGCCGTTTGTGCCAAAGACGTATATCTTCGGCGCGAAGGCCGCGCCCGGATACTTTTTGGCCAAACAGATCATCAAGTTCATCTGCACTTTGCGCGATATGATTGAGGGCGATGCGGCTGTACGCGATAAGTTGCGCATTGTATTTTTGGAAAATTACAGCGTCACAATCTCCGAGCTGCTGATGCCTGCCAGCGAAATCTCCGAGCAGATCTCTCTGGCGGGGACCGAGGCAAGCGGCACCGGCAATATGAAGCTGATGCTCAACGGCGCGATCACGCTCGGTACGCTTGACGGCGCGAATATTGAAATCGGCGAGCATGCCGGCAGCGAAAACATCCTGATCTTTGGTATGACCACCGAGGAGGTCGACGCCCTGCGCGCGGCCGGCTATCATCCGTCGGACTTTATCCGCGACAATTATCTGCGCCGCGCGCTTGATATGCTCTCTGCGGGTATCTGCAACCAGCAATTCCCCGACATCGCCAACTCCCTGCGCTTTAACGACCCGTATATGGTTCTTGCCGATTTTATATCGTACCGGGATATCCAAAAAAAGGCGTCCGAGCTTTATACGCGGTCTGAAGGCTGGCAGCGCATGTCGCTTCACAACATCGCAGCCTCGGGGTATTTCTGCGCCGACCGTTCCATCAACGATTACAGCCACTATATCTGGAACCTTTAAGGCGCGTGCAATCCGTGCGCGGATTGCGCACCGCCGGTCGGGCAAGCCGCGGCGGCGCCCCTTTTCGCGCCTCATGGGACAGGCGCAGCCTGCATAAGCGCAGCGCCCGCCCCACTGTTCGCGGCGCAGCCTGTAAGGCCGCAGTGTCAAACCCACTGTTTGCGGCGCAGCCGACTAAAGTTTTTCGCTGAGGCCTTTTTTTCGAAAAGGCCGGGAGAAAGGAGCGACGAGGGTGAGCAATTTTCTGTATGACAGCCGGGACGCCCGCTGCAAGACGCCGTTCGGCGCGGCCGCGACGGACGAGGTTGTACATTTCAGAGTCTTTCTGCCGATCTCCTATCAGCTTCGCGACCCATGCCTGCTGATGTATAAGGCCGACCGGTGGGATTGCCCGGAACGCATCCCCATGCATCACGATTCAAGCGACGGCGTCACATCGGCGTATGACTGCATCTTTTACGCGCCCGACCCGCAGCTTTATTTTTATCTGTTTGAGGTCACGGGCGTCAACGGCACGCTGCGCATCGCGCGCGGGCAGGACGGATTCGGCGCGCTATTTCCGGACGGCGGCGAGATGTGGCAGCTTACAATATACGACCGGCATATGAAAACGCCCGACTTTCTTAAATCAGGCGTCATGTATCAGATTTTCCCCGACCGCTTCTGTGCCTCCGGTACGCCGAAAACGGATGTCCCGGGCGACCGCAACATGCATACCGACTGGTACGAGCTTCCGGTATACCGGCCGGATCAGGACGGCAGGATTACTAATTCAGACTATTTCGGCGGCGATCTGCGCGGCATCATTGAGAAGCTGCCCTATCTGGAAAGCCTTGGCGTGACGGTGCTCTATCTCAATCCAATTTTTGAGGCCCATTCCAACCATCGCTACAACACGGCCAACTATGAAAAAATTGACCCGCTGCTCGGCAGCGAGGCGGATCTGCGCGCGCTTTGCGCCGAGGCCAGGCGATACGGAATGTCTGTCATCCTTGACGGCGTGTTTAACCATACCGGTGCCGACAGCGTTTATTTCAACAAGTTCCGCCGTTACGGAGACGGCGGCGCGTACAACGATCCCAACAGCCCTTACCGCAGCTGGTACCAGTTTAAAAACTGGCCCAATGAATACGACAGCTGGTGGGGTTTTACTGAGCTTCCGAATCTCAACGAACAGGAACCGGCCTACAGCTCGTTTATCTGCGGGGAAAACGGTGTGCTGCGCAAGTGGATGCGCGCGGGCGTTGCGGGCTGGCGGCTCGATGTGGCCGATGAGCTTCCCGACGCGTTTCTCGATCAGATTACGGCCGCCGTCAAGGCGGAAAACCCACAGGGCGCGGTGATCGGCGAGGTCTGGGAGGATGCTTCGACAAAATGCGCCTACGGCGTGCGCCGCCGTTATCTTCTCGGCGGACAGCTCGATTCCGTCATGAACTATCCGTTCAAGGACGCCATTCTTGCTTTTGTGCGCGGCGGCGACTGTTACCGCCTGTACATGACGGTCATGGACATCCTTGAGCATTATCCCAAGCCGGTGCTCGACGTACTGATGAATTCGCTTTCGACGCACGACGTGGAACGCGCGCTGACCGCCCTGGCCGGACAGCCTGTCGGCGGCAACGGGCGCGAGTGGCAGGGACAGAACAACACGCTTTCCCGCGACCGCTATGAGCTTGGCAAAAAGCTGCTGCGCCTTGCGGCGGTGATCCAATACGCACTGCCGGGTATCCCATGCCTTTATTACGGCGACGAGGCCGGGCTGTATGGCTATAAGGACCCGTTTAATCGCAGTTGTTACCCCTGGGGCCGTGAGGACGCCGATCTGATCGAAACGTTCCGCCAGCTTGGACGCGTGCGCCGCGACTACCCGTCGTTGTCGACAGGCGGCTTCTGCCCGGTTTCATTCACCGCGAGCGTCGTCTCTTTTATCCGCGACTGCGGCGAGGAGTCGCTGTATATCGCTGTCAACCGCACGGATCAGCCCGCAAAAACTGTCGTTCCGGCTGAATTCCGCGGCGCTGTCCCACTGTTCGGAGCGCTTGCAAAAGGCGATCTGCTCGCGCCTTACAACGCGGTCATCCTGGCGGCGCGCTGACTGCGGACTTAGAAGCTGTACCAACGGAGGACGCATACGCCTTGACGGAAAATTTCCCGTCCAGACCGCGTCAGAATAACTTGAACCCCGTCAGGGTCCCCGCGCTTTCCTTCCTTGCCGTACAGGAACTTTTCCGCCAATCCATGCCCTTTCTCCAATCGCTACAGCTCCTGACAGTATAAATCCCCCTCACGGTGCAAACACTGGTATCATGAGGGGGATTTTTATCATGCCGCTTGTCCAGTTGACCGATTTATGCAAGATATACAGCGCCGGCGACAACGAGGTGCGTGCGCTCGGCGGCGTATCGCTTTCAATCGAAGCCGGTGAATTTGTAGCGATCACCGGTCAGTCCGGCTCGGGCAAATCGACGCTGATGAATATGCTCGGCTGTCTTGACGCGCCGGACGCCGGCTCATATCTGCTCGACGGAAAAAATGTGGCCGATATCCCTGAAACCGTTTTGGCCGGCATCCGCAACCGCAGAATCGGCTTTATTTTTCAAAGCTTCAACCTGATCCCCAGTTTGACCGCGTTAGAAAATGTTGAATTGCCGCTGATCTACCGCAGAATACCCCGGCGGGAACGGCTGCGTCTGGCGCAGGAGGCGCTTGAGCGCGTCGGGATCGCCAACCGGATGCGCCACTACCCCGCCCAACTGTCGGGCGGCCAGCAGCAGCGCGCCGCAATCGCCCGGGCGATCGCAGCCAAACCGCCGATTATTCTGGCGGATGAACCGACCGGCAACCTCGATTCGGCGGCGGGCGCGCAAGTGATGGGCATTCTGCGCACACTGCATGGCGAGGGACATACCATCATTTTGATTACGCATGATGAATCGATTGCTTCCTCTGCTGGCCGGCTGATCCGCATCATCGATGGCCGCGTTGTCTCGGACAGCCGGCAAACATAACCCTATGGTGATCAAGTCACTGTGCACCGCGCCGCCAGCCTGATAAAATAAACGCATTCTGGCCATCCGGCTGATCAAGGAGGATGCTTTATGAATCAGGTGAAACGGACTGCACGCAGAGCCTTTGTCGCATCGTCTGACTGCGTCGCCTGCGGCTGCTGCGTCAAGGTCTGCCCTAAATCCGCCATTCAAATCGCACGCGGCGTTACAGCCGCAGTCGATTTGGAAAAATGCGTCGGCTGCGGCCGCTGTGCGAAGGAATGTCCCGCGACGGTAATCACGATTCGGGAGGCTACGCTGTGAAAAAGCATTGGTACGATTATCTTTGGATCGCATCCCTGGCTTATCTTATGCTTGGATTTTTCAACATCCTGTTTGCCTGGATCGGCCTGCTGTGCTTTTTTATCCCGCTTTTGATCGCAATTGCAGGCGGTGGGAAGGGGTACTGCAACCGTTACTGCGGACGCGGGCAGTTGTTCGGCCTTCTTGGCGGGAAATTCGGATTGTCACGCAAAAAAGATATTCCGAATTGGATGAAAAGCAAATGGTTCCGTTATGGATTTTTGATCTTCTTTTTGATTATGTTCCTTCAGATGCTCTGGGCCACATATCTGGTGTTTGCGGGTACACAGGATCTCCGCCATGTTGTCACACTGCTTTGGACGTTTAAGCTGCCCTGGAGCTGGGCGTATCACGGGACGCTGGTACATACAGGCGTGGCGCAGTTCGCCTTTGGGTTTTACAGCGTCATGCTGACCTCCACGGTGCTCGGACTTGTCACCATGGTTTTGTTCAAACCGCGTTCCTGGTGCGTTTACTGTCCGATGGGCACGATGACCCAACTGATCTGCAAGGCAAAGAACGCCGCCGGGTCCGGCTGTCGCTGAACTGCTCAGACAGGGCAGCCGGGCGGCGCACCTGGAATTTCCATGTGATTTGATTGGGGTCCCCCCTTCCAAAAGGCGACAATATACGCTAAAATAGAACAGGAAAGCGTACAACATACTGGAAGGAAGGAGCACCCCCATGCAACTGAAAAAAAACGCACGCATCCTGTCCGCGCTGCTGGCCGCGGCGCTGGTCGCCCTGACGCCCGCCGCCTCGGTCAGCGCCGCCGGACGCCTGCTCAAGCCTGTTGACGAAGCCGGCTATGAGGAGCCTGACGACCGGACCGGTTCCGGTTCAGCTTCCGTTTCAAGCGGAGCGAACATTTCTGTCAAGCTGCTCAAGCAGGTGGCCAGGGATTACGATATCGACCCGGATTTTCTCGATGAAATCGACGGCAAAAAATCGATCCGGCAATCAACGCTCAAAAGCTACGCGCGCGAATACGGTTTGCCCGCGCAGTATGTCCAGCGGTTTTTTGACGACTGTTTCGTATTCAAAACAGGCAATACGCTTGAATACATACCGATTGAATCCGGCATACCCAAAAACCATATCGATTGGAACAGCCTGACGCGCCGTTCAAACGGTGAACTGCGCTATGGCAACGCGCGCAAGGGCATTGACGTGTCGGAATTCCAGGGTACGATCAACTGGGACCAGGTCAAGGCATCGGGCGTCGATTTTGCGTTTATCCGCGTTGGTTACCGCGGCTACGGCACAGGCAAGCTCAACTACGACAGCCGTTACCAGCAGAATATTGAAGGCGCGCTCGACGCGGGCATCGACGTGGGCGTCTATTTTTACTCGCAGGCGGTCAACCGCTCGGAGGCGCTCGAGGAAGCGCGTATGCTGCTCGATGCAATCGATGGATACGATATCACCTATCCGGTTGTGCTCGATATCGAAGGCGCGCCTTCCGCCAGCGCCCGCACCAGCAGGCTGACGCCTCGGACGACGACCCAGATTGTCGACGCGTTCTGCGGCGCGGTCGAGGACGCGGGCTATACGCCGATGGTTTACAGCTATACCAAATGGTTTATTGAAAAGATGGATCTGGCCGCCATCAGCGAATACGACGTCTGGCTGGCGCAGTATTACAAGGTCCCGTTCTACCCCTACAAGCTCGATATCCTGCAATACTCGAGCACCGGACGCGTCAACGGGATCAGCGGCAATGTTGATATGAATATCGCCTTTACCAGATATTAAAGCATAAAGAAACGGACCCCGCGCGGGGTCCGTTTCTTTATGCTTTAGCCGCATGGGAGCGGCCGCGCAGATCGATTACACGCTGGTTTTTGCTGCCGCGAAACTGCAGGGACAGATCGCGCTGCGCCTCAATATACGGTCCGTCGATCAGAAGGTCCGCCAGATCCAAAAGACGCAGAACCGACGGTTCGCTTTCTCCTTTCTGTATCAACTGTTCGTATGTATACCCAGAGTAAACAACAATGCTTTTTCCAAGCGCCCGGATACGCTCGCCAAGCACGCAGAGCGCCTCGGCCTGGCAAAACGGCTCGCCGCCGGAAAACGTCACGCCGCTCATCAGCGGATCTCCGGCAATCTGCCGGACGATCTCGTCCAGGTCGGCGTCATAGCCGCCGCTAAAATCATGCGTCTGCGGGTTGTGGCAGCCGGGGCAATGGTGCGGGCAGCCCTGTACAAAGACGACGTAGCGCATGCCGGGTCCGTCAACGATGGAGTCGGAAACGCATCCGGACACGCGCAGGCGCGGCAGCTCGCTCACAGCTTGACTTCGCGGCTGACGGTGTGCTTAACGCGCTCGCCTACCTCGGCGCGCTTTGCGTCGTTAAAGCGGTCGAGCGTCCCAACGAGATATCCCGTAATGCGGCGGATCCGCTCAAAGCCGACGCCCTGTCCAACCATCTGTTCATTGTTGATATTAACCTGTACCATCCTGTAAGCCTCCCAAAAAATTTTATGGTTATGAAAGATTCCGTTTGCTTTCGCCTTCTGCCGCCGAAAACGCAGCGCCTGCCCCACTGTTCGCGGCACAGCCTGTATAAACGCAGCACCAAACCCACTGTTCGCGGCGCAGCCGACTAAAGTTTTTTGCCGAGCTTTTTTTCAAAAAAGCGGGGGCGCAGCCGGCTAAAGTTTTTTGGCATACCTTTTTTTCAAAAAAGCCGGAAAGCGGAGCGCTTGCAAAATCCACGCCAGCCGCGCGGCGTCTGTCATGGATTTTGCTTGGGGCAGGCGGCGTCCCTAAACAGGCTCTTGCGGCCTGCGGGCCGCGCTTTTTGTGAGGGCTGCGGCCCGAGATTTAGGGCGCTGCCCTCGGGGAATGACAAAACCCGCAAGGGGCCTTGTCATTCCCCTTCACCCGCCGCCTTTTAAAAAAGGCGGGCGAAAACTTTTGATCGACGCGGCGTTAACCCTGATCACGCAACGCCCACCCCACTGTTCGCGGCGCAGCCGATTAAAGTTTTTTGCCAAGCTTTTTTTCAAAAAAGCGGGGAAAGGCGTGCTTAAAAGGAGAGCGGGTTTGCGGCGCGTTCGTCCTCCTCGAAGGGATCGCCGCAGTAGCCGCAGTTGGCCGCGCTCTCACGCCAGCAGCCGAGCTGGCGCAGCTTTTCGACGCTGACGGCCTCGCCCTCGCGGCGGCCGCAGCGCGGGCAGACCTCGTCGATGATGCCCGTATAGCCGCAGACCGGGTCGCGGTCGACCGGGTGGTTGATCGAGCCATAGCCGATGCCGCATTCCTTCATATAGCGCACGACCTGTTCAAACGCATCGAGATTTTTCAGCGGGTCGCCGTCAAGCTCGATATAAGAGATGTGGCCGGCGTTTGTCAGGGCATGGTACGGCGCCTCCAGCCTGATTTTACGGCTGGCGGGGATATTGTAATAGACGGGGATATGAAACGAGTTTGTGTAAAACTCATGATCGGTGATGCCCTCCAACTCGCCGTAGAGCTTGCGGTCCATGCGGACAAAGCGTCCCGACAAACCCTCGGCCGGCGTGGCGAGCAACGAGAAGTTAAAGCCTGTTTCGCGCGTGGCGTCGTCCATGCGCCTGCGCATGTGGCCGATGATCTCCAACCCCAGGTTCTGGGCATAGTCGCTCTCGCCGTGGTGCTGGCCGATCAGCGCCTTGAGCGTCTCGGCCAAGCCGATGAAGCCGACGGACAGCGTGCCGTGTTTGAGCACCTCGCGCACCTCGTCGTCCGGGCCGAGCTTGTCGGAATCGATCCACACACCCTGTCCCATCAAAAACGGGAAATTGCGCACCTTCTTTTTCGCCTGGATCTCGAACCGTTCCAAAAGCTGCTCGATCACAAGGTCGATTTTGCGGTCAAGCTCCTCGAAAAACCAGTCGACATCGCCTTTCGCCCGGATGGCGATACGCGGCAGATTGATCGAAGTAAAGCTCAGGTTTCCGCGGCCGTTGACAATCTGGCGGCTTGGATCATAGTGGTTGGAGATGACGCGCGTACGGCAGCCCATGTAAGCGATTTCCGTCTCGGGACGGCCGGGCTTATAATATTGAAGATTAAACGGCGCGTCGATAAATGAAAAATTCGGGAACAGGCGCTTGGCCGATACACGGCAGGCCAGTTTAAACAGGTCATAGTTCGGGTCGCCCTCATTGAAATTGACACCCTCCTTGACCTTGAAGATGTGGATCGGGAAGATCGGCGTCTCGCCGTTGCCAAGCCCAGCCTCGGTGGCGCGCATGACGCATTCCGTAGCAAGCCGTCCTTCAGGCGACGTATCGGTCCCGTAATTGATTGAGGAAAACGGAATCTGCGCGCCCGCGCGCGAGTGCATTGTGTTCAGGTTATGTACGAGCGCCTCCATCGCCTGATAGGTAGCGCGGCGCGTCTCGCGCGAAGCCTCAGCCACGGCGAAGCTCTGGATTTTTTTGACGAGCGCCTCGCCGGCATACTGCGCCAGCAGCGCGGCCTCGTGCTTGCGGTAGCTGTTGTCGTCAGCCAGGACGGGATACAAACCCGTCTCGTCATGGACGCGCTCGCGAATGGCCTTGGCCGTATCCTCCGCGTTTTCAAGCCCGCAGAACAGCGTCAGCGCCTTGGCGACATTGCGTGTGTACTGCTTGCGGTACGTTTTTGCGACGCCCTTTGCCATGCCGTAGTCAAAATTGGGGATGCTCTGCCCGCCGTGCTGGTCGTTCTGGTTGGACTGAATGGCAATGCAGGCGAGCGCCGCATAGCTTTGAATGTCGTTCGGCTCGCGCAGAAAGCCGTGGCCTGTACAGAAACCGCCGTCAAACAGCTTTTCAATATCGATCTGACAGCAGGTGGTTGTCAGCGTCAGAAAATCGAGGTCATGGATGTGGATGTCGCCGTCAAGATGCGCTTTGGAGTGGACGGGATTAAGCACAAACATGTGGTAGAACTGCTTGGCGCCCTCCGAGCCGTATTTGAGCATGGTGCCCATGGCCGTGTCGCCGTCGATATTGGCGTTTTCGCGCTTGATATCGTTTTCGTCGGCTGACTTATATGTCAGCTCCTCATACGTTTTCATCAGGCGCGTGCCCATGTCGCGCACACGGGTGCGCTGCGCGCGGTAGAGAATATACTCCTTGGCGGTGCGGGCATGTCCGCTCTCAACGAGCGTTCGCTCGACCGCGTCTTGGATCTGCTCGACAGAGGGGCTTTCATCTCCATACTGCTCGTCCAGATAGGACGCCACCTGCCCGGCAAGCGCCTTTGCCATCTCGTAATCGTTGCCGCCGAGCGCCTGGGCGGCTTTAAAAATCGCGGATGCGATTTTATCCGCGTCAAACAGGACGCACCGCCCGTCGCGCTTGATAATCGTCTGGATCATTTGGCCCTCCAACCTCTCACCATTCCATATATTGTGCAATTTCAAAAATTCAGGCACAACATCTTGGTATTCTTTAAATCGAACATCTATCATTTTAATGGAAAAGAGCCTGCCTGTCAATGGGCGGCGGCACATTTTTTAGTATGTTTTTTTGTGTGTATGCACAATATCTTGTGTTCTTATGTTTTTCGCCGTTTTACGCGCCTTTTCGCGGTTATCTGTGCAGGAATCCGGACGGCTTTGCACACCGTATAGACGGATGGGGCCGCGTTGCAATTGATTGTGAAGTCTGCTAAACTATGCATTGGAACACGTATTGTATGGAGGCGGGAGGGAATGATGGAGTCTCTCAGGCAAATCAATGGGATGACTCGTTCAAAGCCCGCTCAAAGAATAACAGATTTGCGCAAAGGGGGCGCGCCATGAAGCAAATACGTCTTACGATCCTTCTTTTGGCCCTGGCCATCCTGCTCGCCGGCTGCAATGGCGCGGGGGACCCGGTGCGATACGATATACCGGGCGGCGTTAGTAATCTTGACCCGCAGTTTGCAACCGATCCGGCCGCCCGCATGATTATTTCCAACACGTTTGAAGGGCTGTTTTCCCAGATGCCCGACGGCAGCATCCAGCCCTGTCTGGCCCAATCGCAAGAGGTTTCGTCCGACGGGCTGACCTATACGTTTCACCTGCGCACAGACGCCGTGTGGACGGGCGGCGGCAAGCAGTACGACGGCACGCCTGTAACGGCGCATGATTTTGTCTTTGCATTCCGGCGAATGTTCAACTCCCAGGCGGCCAGTCCCTTCGCAGGCTCGTTCTCCTGCCTGAAAAACGCTGACGCGATTCTTGCGGGCACGCTCACAGCCGACCAGCTCGGTGTGCGCGCCATCGACGATTACACGCTTGAGATCACGCTCGACCGCCCTAACGTCCTGCTGCCCGAACTGCTCTCCGCCAGTTACGCGATGCCCTGCAACGAAGCCTTTTTCCGCTCCACACGCGCACGTTACGGCTTCGACCTGGACAGCCTGATCTTCAACGGCCCGTTTTATATCTCCGTCTGGAACAATGAAAAACGCATCGCCCTGCGTCCCAACCCGCAGTATGTTTCCGATGAGCCGGTCCTGTCGCCGGGTGTAGACCTGTATACATCCGCCGCACAGGACGGCGCGGGCGATCCTGTCGCGCGCTTTTTAAGCGGAGAAACGGACGCCTGCAAGGTTGGATTTGAATCGCTGCCGGCCGTTGCCGCCATGGGCGGCGATATTGAAGCCTTTGAGGACACCGTCTGGGTGCTTGTATTCAACACGCGCGCCGGGCCTTTTTCCAATGCGTCTGTCCGCAGGGCCTATGCACATTCGCTCAACCGCGCGCTGTTTGAAGGGCAGCTTCCACAAAATCTGCGCGCCGCCTCCACGCTGATCCCGCCGGCAGTCCGCATGGGCGGCGAAGCGTTTCGCGCGTATGCCGGCGAGGATGGCCCCATCGCCTACAGCACCGAACTGGCCAGACAGTATTATACCGCCGGCACAGACGAACTTGGCGTATCACAGATCGATCCGGGAGAAATACTCGTCTGCGAAACGAACAATCAAAAAATGCTCGCTGGTTATGTCCAGCAGGGGCTTCAACGGTCGTTCGGCCTGTTTTCGGGCTTAACGGTGCTGCCGCAGGACGAGGTTCTCGCGCGTGTGAACGCGGGTGATTTTTCGGCCGCAATCCTGCCGCTGACTGCGGACTACTCGTCGCCGGACGCGCTGTTTTCCTATTTCCGCTCCGATTCCGGCCAAAATTTCAGCGGGTATCAAAATGCGGAATTTGACGCGCTGCTCGCTTCGGTCGCTTCGCTGGACGCACAGGGCCAGCTTGAAGCGTACCGCGACGCGGAGCGCCTTCTGCTATCGGACGGCGCGGTCATTCCGCTTTATTTCGAAACAACCTGCTATGCGACGGCCCGCGGCGTCTCCGGTATCGAGTTTTCACCGTTTTTAACCGGTATTTCTTTCCGAAATGCAATGCGTGAATAGGGCTTGACAGACGCGCAGCGCCGTGCTAAAATGCAGTAGAATTCTATAGAAACACGAGGTAGCTGTATACAATGCGTTCTTAACAGTCAGACAAACAGAGGAACATTTCGGCGGGCGTTTGTCCGTTGTGATTTGTCCTGTCCGGCTGTTTTGGAAAAACGCAAGATGTGTCCGCGTTCTCCGCGGCGTGTTTTTGTTGTGTTAAATCCCTCCCGGACAGGAGCTTCGGGAGGGATTTTTTATGCTGCTTTTACAGGCTGACCATGTAAGCAAATCGTTTGGGGACCGGCTGCTGTTCGCCTTCGACCGGCTCGAAATCCACAGAGGCGACCGCATCGGTCTGGTCGGCGCGAACGGCGCGGGCAAGAGCACCCTGCTCGCTGTGCTGCGCGGCGACGAACCTGCCGATACGGGCCGCATCGACCGGCGGTGCGCCATTGCGATGGCGCGGCAGTCCGGCGAAGCCGATGGGGCGGCCGATGGGCCGTCTCTGCGCCTGCTGTCCCCGGGCGGCGGGCGCAAAAGCGGCGGCGAGCGCACGCGCTATGCGCTGGCCGCCGCGTTTTCTCAGGACGCACCGCTTTTATTCGCCGATGAACCGACAACAAACCTGGATCTCGATGGAATCGAACAGCTTCAAAAGCTGTTGCTGGACAGCCGCAGTGCAGTTGTGCTCATTTCCCACGACCGCGCGCTGCTCGACCGGTTCTGCACATCCATCTGGGCAATTGAAGACAGCGGGCTGCGCGTCTATCCCGGCGGATACTCCGACTATCTCGCGCAGCGGAACCGGGAACGCGCCTTCGAGCAATTTGAATATGAACAGTACCGCGCGGAAAAAAGCCGTCTCCAACAGGAGGTTTACAGCCGGCGTGAACAGACGCGCGCGATGCGCAAGGCTCCAAAGCGTATGGGCAACAGCGAAGCGCGCCTGCACAAGGGCAAAGCCGCCGGGCAGCAGGGACAGCTTGCAAAGCGGGCGGGCGTTTTGGCCAAACGCCTTGAACGGCTGGAGGAAAAGCAACGCCCGGCCAACCTGCCACAGGTGCGCATGGCGCTTGGCTCGGCCAGTCCCGTCACGGCGCGGCGCGCCGCGTGCATAGAGGGACTGACCGTCCGCTGCGGCACGCGTACGGTGCTGCAAAACGCATCGTTCGAGCTTTTGACCGGCACGCGCACCGTCATGCTCGGCGCAAACGGTGCGGGCAAGACGACGCTGCTTGAGCACCTCATGCGCGGCGGCGCGCACGCCCGGTTTGCCGGCAGCGTGAAGGCTGGATATTTCTCGCAGAATCACGACGTGCTTGACCCGGATAAAACCGTCCTGGAGAATGCGCGCAGCAGCTCGCCGCTCGCGGAGCATGAGGTGCGCGCCATTCTCGCAAACCTGGGGCTGACAGACGACTGCGTGTTTAAGCCCGCCCGCGTCCTGTCCGGCGGCGAGCGCGCAAAAGCTGCCTTTGCGCGGCTGCTTGCCTCCGACTGCAACCTGCTTGTCCTTGACGAACCGACAAACCACCTCGATTTATATGCGCTGGAGGCACTCGAACGGCTTTTGACCTGCTGGCAGGGCACGCTGCTCGTCGTCACGCACGACCGCCGGCTCACCGAACGGCTCGCGCAACGCCTTTTGTTCGTAGAAAACGGCGGCGTGCGCACCTTCGACGGCTCCTGGGCCGACTGGCAGGCCGAGCTTGCCCGCCGCGCCGCGCCGCGCGGCAGCAGCCTGGACGATCTGATCGACAGGATGCGCCGGGCCGCCGAGCCGCCAAAGCTTTTCTGAGCGGCCGTCCGCGCCGCCACAAAGCACGCAAAAAAACGGCCCGTGCCGCCGGTATCCGGCGGCACGGGCCGTTGACGTTTTCTGTTGCCGTTCACCGAACGCGTCAGGACTTTGCAAAATCATCCCCAAGCGTATACGCTGCGCAGGCTGCCAGCACGCATCTGCTGTACAGCGACCGCACCTCCGCGTGCTCCGCCGCGGTATGGCTGCCTGCCCCGCGCACGCCCATACCGCATACGGTAGGCACGCCGCAGGCAACCGTAATGCCCGAATCAGACAGTCCTCCGACCTGAAAACAACCGATCTCCCCATAGCCGCAGGCCGCGGCCGTTTGTTTCAAATGCTTAAACAGGGCCATCACGCCGTCCGTCGTCTCCATACACTGCATGACGCGCGACAAATCCAGCTCTGCCGTTGTCCCCGGCACCGTGCTCCGGTCAGCCGCTTTATTCAGGATATCGAAGATCTCGGTGCCGACGGCCGCATCTGGAAAACGGATACCTATACGAATGGAACACGCATCCGGGATGGTATTTTCTCCGATGCCGCCGCTTACAACGCCGCAATTCATCAGACGGCCGCGCGCGATGTCGTTTTGCGATTCTATTTCAACGATCTTATATGCGGCTTCCAGTACGGCGGAACGCCCCTTTTCCGGCGCGATACCCGAATGAGCGGCAACGCCGCGTATATCGATACGGGCCGGACCGCCGCCCGCGCGGCCCACCACAAAACGGTCGTCCATATAACCGGTTTCAAAATTGAACGCGGCGAGCGCGCCCTTCGCTTCGGCGGCGAATAGTTCCTTTGCGTTGGAAAACATATGCAGATTCTCCTCGTCGCCGGCGAAAATGAACTTGACCGGGCGTTCGTTCCAGCCAACAGCGGCCAGCGCCTTTACGGCATATAACGCAATCACCAGCCCGGCCTTCATATCCAGCACGCCGGGACCGTGCGCCATCCCATTTTCATCCACATGAAACGGATTTTCCCGCGCGGCGCCCTCCTGAAATACCGTGTCCATATGGCCGATGAGCAGCAACGGCGCTTTGGGGCTGCCGGTATTCCATTCGCCGATCAGCATATCCCCTGCGTCCGGCATCGGCAGGACGCGGGTATGGATTCCCGCGCGCTCCATCTCTCGCCGCAGAATGCCGCAGACCGCGTTTACGCCCTCGATCTGCCGGGAACCGCTCTCCGTATTCACCAGCTCCTCCCACAGGGCGAGCATGGACGCGCGCTGCCCGTCAATATAGCGGCTGATTTGTTCAAAATATTGTTTCATCGTCCATCCCTCCCGCGGCGGCTTACAGCATACGAATTACGACGCCAGCGATCAGCACGGACGCGATGGTTACGGTGACAAAACCGGCGGTCAGCATCTTGGGCAGCAGGTAATTAAGGATCGCCGTCTTTTCCTTTTCATTGCGTCCAAACGCCTCGGCAACTTCCTGCGGAATCAGCATGGTGGTCGGGAACCCGAAGGTACAGCTGATTCCATAAGAAACCGCCAAACTGAATGGAATATGCATCAGCTTCGCACAGACAAAACCGACCGCAACCGTGCCGAGCACGCCGCAGACTGCGGAAATAAGCAGAGCCGGCAAAACGGAAACGACCTGTTGCGGCGTTGTATTCGCCAGGTTGGAGAAAATCAGAATCGTAACAAAAAATGTAATCAGACCGCTCGACTGCGTCTTATTCAGGATTCCCTTCTCCAAAAAGCCCAGCGCAAAGAATACCGCACCCATAATCAGGCACATTACAAAATAGTGTACCACACCGCCTGTCAGAGCCGAAGCATAATGCGCCACAAGCGCGACCAATCCCATCTTCGCCAGAAAAACAGACGGGCGGGCATATGACTGCGGAAGCTGGAGCAGCCCGCGCTTTTGCACGCCGCCGTTTTCCTGCTGCTGTTCGCTGTACTGCGCAACCAGATTGGGGTCGTCGCGGAATTCACGCGCTGTACGGCGCAGCAGGAACGATGCGATCGGCACGCCGATAAACTTCTGCGTTACATATAAGACAATGCAGAATGTGCTCGCCAGCGCCAAACCCTTTTCATCGAGCGCCGACGTCATAATCAGCGTCGCCGCGCTGCCGCCGGCAAAAATCGGCGCGCCCGCAATCGCCATATCGTGCCCGATCACCGGGATGCCCACCAACAGAATCGCCAGTACCGCGCCGGTAACACAAGCCAGCGAGGTAACAACCACCTTCCATTGGCGGCGCAGCTCGGGGAAATCAATGGTTGTACCGAGCGATACGATCAGAAGGCCGGCGATCAGATTGCCAAAACCCGTTACCTGCGCGTCTTCAATCACGCTGCGCGGCAGAATGCCGCTCCAGAATCCTGCGAGCAGCAGGATTGCGATGGCAAGCACTGTGGAAAGCACAGCCTTGCTTTTCTGCGCAATCATTTCGCCCAATGCATAAATGAACAACAATACCGCAAGCGCCAAAATTGGTGTCATACTACCCATCCATCCTTTATATCTTTTTCAGAGCGGTTTAAAAAGGATTCGTCCTTTGAACTGCGCCCTTTGTGCCCCAAGAATACCACAGCATTTTTTCTTCTGTCTAATTCGAAAAATTTATAGCACAGTTATAAACGCTTCAAAACAGCAAATTTATACAAACAAGCACAAAAAATATCGTAGAAATGTACAATCAAAAAAGGCACTGTGCACAAACACAGCGCCCCACCTTTTTATATTTTCAACACACCTTCTGACCAGCCGGCCTTTTTTCTCATGTTGTTATAATTCAGTTATAATTATTTTTCATATCGCGGTTATATCAATTTGTACATGATTTATGCCTGCCCGCCTGGATAGAGCCTCTCCAACAGCGCAATAAACGACTGTGCCTCGGGGCTTAAAAGCTCGCGCCTGCGTTGCAGCCATCCGGCGCTGATCTGCACCTTGCAGTTGCGGATTGGGATGGTGCGCACGCCATATTCAGCAAAATCCGCCGCGCTCACCCCCGGTCCATACCGGAACACATCGGTCGTGCGCAGCAGGCCGAGAATCGCCGCGCTGTCGCTGACATAGATCACCCTTTTGTGATCGATCAACCGGACGCCGTCAATTTCCAGATAGTGTGTCAGGTTGGAAAAATAATCGTCCGGCAGACGTACAATTGGATACTGCAAAAGCTGCTGCATCGTCACCTCGTCCTGCCCATACAGCGGGCTGTAAGGACCGACGTTCGCATACCAGGTGTCGGCGCCGAGCATGTGGAACTGTAAATTTTTATAATGCAGCATGTGCTTTAACTCTTTGGCCTGCGCATGGTTGCTCATTACAAAGCCGATCTCTGCCTCGCCGCTTTCCACACTCTCGATTACCTGCTGCATGCGCTGCTCCACCAACTTGAGCGCGATCCCTTCATCTTTATGCAAATTGTAAAATTCTCCGATTAATCTACCCATAGTGATAATCGGATAGGATGCGATGGAAAGAATACGCAGCCGTTCCTTTGCGGAAAGCCCGGAAATCAGTTCCATCTGGTTGAGGATCGTGCGCGCATACTCGTAGAGCTTTTTACCATCCTCAGTCAGTATGACGCCCTTGTTGGTCCGGTCAAAAATCCGAACTTTCAATTCGCTTTCCAGGTTGCCGATTGCCTTGCTTAAATTCGGCTGCGTCACGAACAGCTTTTCTGCCGCTTTGTTAATACTGCCCTGCTCTGCGACTGTTACAAAATACATCAGCTGCGAAAGCTGCATACCCGGCCACCTCCTTGTTTTTGTATACGTCTATTTTATCAGATCCGCATTGCCTTTTCGAGCGTAAATTCATATGTTTTGCACACTGCCCGCAAAGCCCTCCTCTTGCAGCCGTCCGCCGGAAGGCGTATACTTGTTTTACATACATATTATATAATGGAGGCGAACCTTCAATGCTTGCCTATACTTATACCAAGCCGGGAACTTTCGCGCTGATTGAAAAGCCCAAACCCGCCCTGCTCGACGCGCGGGACGCAATTGTCCGTGTGACGCTCGCCAGCATCTGCACAAGCGACCTGCATATCAAGCACGGCAGCGTCCCGCGCGCCGTGCCGGGCGTCACCGTCGGTCACGAGATGGTCGGCGTGGTTGAATCCGTGGGAAGCGCCGTTTCGTCGGTCCGGCCCGGCGACCGCGTGACAGTCAACGTGGAGACGTTCTGCGGCCATTGCTTTTTCTGCGAACACGGTTATGTTAACAACTGTACCGATCCCAACGGCGGCTGGGCGCTTGGCTGCCGTATCGACGGGGGACAGGCCGCATTCGTGCGTGTACCCTTCGCAGACCAGGGACTAAACAAAATCCCTGACAGCGTCAGCGACCGGCAGGCTCTGTTTGTGGGCGACGTGCTCGCCACCGGTTTTTGGGCGGCGCGCATTTCCGAAATTACGCCTGAGGACACCGTTTTGATCATCGGCGCAGGTCCCACCGGCCTTTGCACGTTGTTGTGCACTCTGCTCAAACGTCCCAAACGTGTAATCGTTTGTGAAACAGATCCCCTGCGCCTGCAATTTCTCCGGACGCACTTTCCGCAGGTGATCGCCGTATCGCCGCAGGATGTGCTCACATGCGTACAGGACGGCAGTGATCATGGCGGCGCGGATGTGGTGCTGGAGGTCGCCGGTACAGCCGAAACCTTCCGTCTGGCGTGGCAGTGCGCCCGCCCAAACGCCGTTGTCACCATCGTCGCGCTTTACGACAGCCCGCAGCTCCTTCCGCTTCCGGAAATGTATGGAAAAAATCTGACCTTTAAAACGGGCGGCGTCGATGGCTGCGACTGCGTGGAGATTCTCAGTTTGATCGCGCAGGGCAATTTGGACACCACACCGCTGATCACACATACCTATCCTTTGCGGGATATTGAGGCGGCATATACGCTGTTTGAAGAAAAGCGCGACGGCGTGATAAAGGTCGCGATTGAACCGTAAAATTTGTATAAATCGAAAGGTCCATAACTATTTGTATAAAAGCTCCGCACAGCATATGCTGTGCGAAGCTTTTTTGCTATGCAAAAATATTGCATACCGTTTTTCACCCCAGCAGGGCAGCCAAAAATGATGTACGAAAACTTCATGCGTTTTTGGCTTTCGCTTATTTTCGTGGTGCGCTTGAAGCGCATGAAGTTTTTATGCTTTTATCAAATCAAGCATGTGCGATATTCGTATATTCGCTGATCTCCCGGCTGATGGTGCACAAATCCTCTGTTGAGAGGTCGTGCAGGCGTTCGTGCCCGGTAATGCGCGCAAAGGTTTTTAATTCCTCCAGCGATACTCGCAGATAATTCGCGACGCGCAGCGCGGCGGCGTCCCCCTGAAGGCGCGCACGCAGCGCAGGGTCCTGCGTGGCGACGCCAACCGGGCACATGCCTGTACCGCAGATGCGGTACTGCTGGCATGCCATCGCGATCAGCGCGCCCGATGCGACTGCCACGGCGTCCGCACCCATGGCGATTGCCTTCGCGAAGTCGGAGGAAACGCGCAGACCGCCGGTGATAATCAGGCTGATATCGGAATGAATACTGTCGAGGTACTTGCGCGCCCGATACAGCGCATAGATGGTTGGGACGCTTGTGGCGTCGCGGATCAGCTTCGGCGAGGAACCTGTCGCGCCGCCGCGGCCGTCGATGGTGATAAAGTCAGGATTTGCATACACGCAGAACGCCAAATCGCGCTCAATCCGGCCGGCTGCGATTTTGACGCCGATGGGCCGCCCCTCGGAAGCAAAGCGGAGCTGATCGATCAGCTCCCGCAGATCCTCCTTTGATTCCACTCCGGGAAAACGCGAGGGCGCGATTACATCCTCGCCCATGGGCTTATTACGAATGCGGCTGATCTCCTGTGTCACCTTTTCTCCGGGCAGATGGCCGCCCATACCCGGTTTTGTCCCCTGTCCGATCTTGATTTCAATAGCATCGGCACTTTTCAGATTTTCGGGTGTCACACTGTACCGGTTGGCTACGTATTCAAATATGTATTTTTCCGCCGCCTGACGCTCCTCCGGAAGGATGCCGCCCTCGCCGGAACACATCGCACTGCCTGCCATGGCTGCGCCGCGCGCCAGCGACACCTTGGCCTCCTTTGACAGCGCGCCGAACGACATGTGCGACACATAGACCGGATTTTCCAAAACCAGAGGGCGCCTGGCGCTTGGCCCGATCACCGTGGTGGTGTCGACGGGCGCGTGCTCGTCAAGCGGCATGGGATCGAGCTGCGCGCCGAGAATCAGGATATCGTCCCATGCCGGCATGGGCATCGTGGTCCCCATTGCAGCTGAGATGCTTTTGCCCCTGACCGCCATCTCATGGATTTCGGACATATACCGGCAGCTCTCATCGGTTCGTGAAAACTCCCGCGGATAGTCCAGCTTTTCAGGCTTTTTCTCCGCCGGGCTGCTCTGCGCAACCACCTCGTAAACAGTGAACGCGCTTGTCGGCTGACCGCAGACAGGACACTCTGTCAGTTGGTCAAACGGTTTGCCTTCCTTTTCCTCGTCGTAGATGAACCCGCAAACATTGCATCTGTATTTCGCCATGCCTATTCCTCCTCTTTCTGGTTTTGCCGGGCATAACATTTCGGACACAGACCGTCGAAAAGGGTCTGGTGAGAATCGATCCTGCATCCGCTTTGCGCGGCAAGCTGCCGGTCCAACTGTTCGTCATATGGCAGCACAACGTCCACCAGTCTGCCGCACTGTTTGCAGATCAGATGGTCGTGGCGGTCCGTGCGCACGTCAAACTGGTCGGCGCCTGGAAGGCGCACCTGTTTAATCTCGCCGGATTGCCCCAGCAGCTTGAGATTGCGGTAAATCGTTCCGCGGCTGATGCTCGGGTCGATCTCCCTTGCTTTCAAATACACCTCGTCCGCGCTGATATGTCCGCCGTGCTGGCGCACTACCTCCAGAACAAGCTGCCTCTGCTTTGTATTCCTGCGTTCCAAAACGCTTTCCTCCTCCATAAAGTAAGGCTTTTATGAAAAGGGAAAATCTTTCGAATGTCAGATTTTCGTCATTCTTTATCGCTATTAGGACTTTCTACTGTTAGTTTATGATCATTATCATCGCTTGTCAAGCAGTGCGGCGGAATATTTGTATGGATCGGTATGATTTCCCAAGCATTCGGCAAAATAACCGTATCAAGAATTGGGAAGGGGATTTCAGTCATGGAAAGTAAAGTACAGACACAAGTGATCACACAGAAACTTCTGCGGCAATTTGCCGCTTACCTGCGCGACCAGGAAAAAAGCTGCTCCACCATCGCCCAATACAACCGTGGATTGGCCGCACTTCACCGTTTTTTACAGGGCGCGCCTGTCACAAAGCACGCTTTAATCGCCTGGAAGGAGCATCTGATGCGGCATTATGCAGCCGCCAGTGTCAATGCGATGCTGGCGGCTGTAAACGGATTTTTAAGCTTCTGCGGCTGGTCTGACTGCCGTGTTAAACCTCTGAAAATTCAGCGGGAGCTGTTCTGCCGGGAGGAGCAGGAGCTTTCGCGCGAAGAATATCTGCGGCTGGTGCGGGCGGCCGTCCAATCCGGCAACGAACGCCTGTCGCTTGTCTTGCAGACGATCTGTTCCACAGGCATCCGCGTGTCGGAACTGTTGTTCATTACAGCGGAAGCGGTGCGCGGCGGCCGCGCAGTTGTCCGCTGTAAGGGCAAAACGCGGTATATCCTTTTACCGGAACGGCTGCGGCGGGCATTGTCGGCCTATCTGGCAAAACAAAAAAGAGCAGCCGGGCCGGTCTTCATCACAAGGACGGGAAAACCGCTCGACCGCTCCAACATCTGGCGCGATATGAAGGCGCTGTGCAAGCGCGCCGGCGTCAAGGCGGGCAAGGTATTCCCGCACAATCTGCGCCATCTATTTGCACGTACCTTTTATTCTCTCGAAAAGGATCTGTCCCGGCTGGCCGACATCCTGGGGCACACGAATGTTGCCACCACACGCATCTATACGGTGGAAAGCGGTGCGGCGCACCGCCGGCAAATGGAACGCATGGGACTTGTGATCACATAATTTCCGTTATGTTGTACTTTGCCTGCTCCGCAGGACTCCGCAATCGTCATTATACTACATAGCTTGTCAAAATAGCAATACCCTTTGCCAAATAAAGCCCTCCCTTTCAGCTTTCATGCGCAGATTTCAGACCGGCCGAGGAAATTTTCCGACCGGTCTATGTGTGCACCCTTTTTATTTGTCGGCGAAACGGCAGGCAGTTTCTAAACGAAGCCAGCGGTCTGCATAATACAACATAACGGAAATTATGTTGTATTATGCAGACCGCGTTTGGCCATTTTGCCATTTCCAACGGCGTCCCCGGCCAAGCATGAAGCCAGCCCTCCATAACGCTGTATGCGGATGTGTCTGCCACATACCCAAATACACTCCTCTCTATCATCCGGCACATCAAGCATGCCGCGTTTTGAGTTTGGGGTGCGGACGATCTAAAGTCGCCCGCACCCGCTTTCTTTTTTCGCATACTGTCATAACTGAACGCTGTATATGAGCCAAAACAGCCCTTCGAACCGGGAATGGTTCGGAGGGCTGTTTTGTTTTTAACAGGCCGGCGTGCAACTGAACAATGTTCCGCTTTGTCTATTATTGATAATATTTATTACACAAATTGATTTATAATTACATGATTGACAATTTATTATTTTTAAGTTATTATTTTTAACATAAAGAATAAAAAATATACACAAGGTTAATTTTTTTAAAGGAGTGTCAGATTTATGGAACCCAATTTCCAGCATGCAGAACCTTTCCGCATCAAGGTTGTCGAACCCATTAAAAAGAGCACCCGCGCCGAACGCATCGAGGCGCTCAAGGGCGCCCAGTACAACGCCTTCCGCCTGAAAGCGGAGGACGTGTACATCGATTGCCTCACCGATTCAGGCACGTCCGCCATGAGTTCCGAACAGTGGTCCGCCATGATGCTCGGCGACGAAAGCTATGCCGGCTGTAAGAGCTTTTACAAGCTGGAGGCTTCCGCGCGCGACGTGTTCGGTATGCCGCATGTACAGCCCACCCATCAGGGCCGCGCCGCCGATTATATCATGGCGCAGTATTATGCGAAGCCCGGCAAATACGCTCTGGGCAACATGCATTTTGACACCTTCCACGGCAACGCTGAATTGATCGGCGCCATTCCGCAGGACTGCGTGATCGACGCGGGACTTGACGCCTCCAGCGCGGCGGAGCCGTTCAAGGGCAACATCGATATCGCCAAGATGCAGAGGATTGTCGACGAGCACGGCAAGGATTCCGTCTCTGTAATCATCATCACCGTCACCTGCAACAACAACGGCGGTCAGCCGGTTTCCATGGCCAATATCCGCGCTGTCAGTGAATTTGCCAAAAAATATGACATCCCGGTTGTGCTCGACAGCGCCCGTCTGGCTGAAAACGCTTACTTTATCAAGACGCGTGAACCTGGTTATGAAAACAAACCGATCAAGGAGATCACCCGGGAGATGTTCTCCTACTGTGAAACCGCCACTATGAGTTCCAAGAAAGACGGCCTTGTGAACATCGGCGGACTGATTGTCACCCGCAATGATGAATTCTTTACATACGCCAACCAGATGGCCATCGTCCATGAGGGCTTTATCACCTACGGCGGCATGTCCGGCCGCGACATGGAGGCTCTGGCCGTCGGCTTGCAGGAGGCCTGTACGGAATCCTACCTGGAATACCGCATCAACCAGGTCAAATACCTGGGCGACCGCCTGAAGGAAAAGGGAATCCCCATTGTGGAACCGACCGGCGGACATGGCGTTTACGTGGATGGCCGCCGCTTCTTCCCGCATATCCCGCAGCACGAGTTCCCGTCGCAGCGGCTGGTCGTGGCTCTCTTTGAGGAAGCCGGCATCCGTGCTGTGGAAATGGGTGCCTGCGCCTTCGGTTCCAAGGATCCTGTTACCGGCGAACCGATCTGGCCTTCCCTGGAAACCATGCGTATCTGCGTATCCCGCCGCGTCTACACAAACAACCATCTTGACTGCATTGTGGACGCGCTCGACTATATCTATCAGCGCCGCGACTCGTACAAAGGCATGAAGCTGGTCTATGAGGGTCCCATTTTGGCCCTGCGCCATTTCACCGCCGGGTTCGAGCTGCTGTAAATCCCCCCTCTCACCCGCGCCGGGGCATGCGGCCCCGGCGCGGCTGCCAAAAGAAACAGAACCGAGAATACCTGCCGGAACAAAGAGCTTACCCGCTTTGCTTGGATGAATACCGCGATGCATCCATCAAACGGCTTGGCGCAAAAAAACCGCCGGAAAGCTGGCACTTTCCGGCGGCGGAACGGGCAGAAAACCGGCGCTGCATTCGCTGCCGGAACTCTGAATTCCAAGTGACTATTATATGCCCGATCCCTCTATCTGTCAAGCAGGGGCTTACGTGACGCGGCGCCTCTGCCCGGACCGCCGCAAGCTCGATTGCTGTTTTATTCCCACGCCGCGCCGGTATTCGTGATCCTTATATAAGGATAGGAGGGACGACAATGGGAAAGCCTGAAAACACACCGGCCGCTGGGCAGCGCGAACAATTCGGCAGCCGGATTTCCTTTGTATTGGCGTCGATGGGCGGGGCCATCGGCCTGGGCATCATCTGGAAATTCCCTTACCTGGTCGGCCGCCATGGCGGAGCCGCATTTATTGTAGTCTATCTGGCGGCGCTTGTTCTGGTCGCGGTCCCTGTTTTAATCACAGAATTCACCATCGGGCGCAAAACCGGCACAAGCTATACAAGCGCATTAAAAAAGCTGCTGCCCGGAAAGAAGTGGTACTTAGTCGGTATCCTGGGCGTAATTGCTCTGACGCTTACCCTGTCTTTTTACTGCGGTATCGCCGGCTGGACGGTGGCCTACCTGCTCAAATCCGTTACCGGCGCATACAGCGGCATGGCGACGGATCAGGTGGTCGCATTGTTCAGCGACTTTACGACAAATCCCTGGCAGATGCTGCTCTGGCTGGCCGTCATGCTGCTGATTACGACAGTGGTTGTCCTGCGCGGCGTCAAGGGCGGCATTGAAAAGGTCTGCAATATCCTGCTGCCGCTGATGTTTTTGTTTATCATCTTTCTCGCAATCCGCGCAATTATGCTGCCTGGAGCGGGAGAGGGCGTTAAGTTCTATCTTTTGCCTGATTTCTCCAGTCTCAACGGCGAGGCGGTTATGGCCGCCATTGGGCAGTCGTTCTTTGCGCTCGGCGTTGGATGCGGAAATCTGGTTGTTTACGGCTCCTATCTCGACCGCAAAAAGACAATCGGCAGCAGCACGCTCATGGTTGTCCTCGGCGACACCGTTGTGGCGATTTTGTTTGGGCTGATTATTTTCCCTGCTGCCGCAGCCTTCAATATTGAAGCAGGCATGGGGCCGCCGCTTGTTTTCATCACCCTGCCCGCGATCTTCGCACAAATGAATTTCGGCATGGTGTTTGCCACCGTCTTTTTTATCATGATGTTTTTTGCCTGCCTGACTTCTACGATCTGCATCATGGAGGCAATCGTAGGCTATCTGGTGGACGAGTTTCATCTGAGCCGCAGGCTCTCCTGCTGGATTGTGACAGGAATTGTCTTTGTCATCGGTTCCGTGATGATGATGTCCTATGGTCCTCTGTCCAATGTTTTGATTATGGGCCAAACCATCTTCGATTTTTTCAACGATACCGTTGTCTCGGCAATTCTCCTGCCCCTAGGCGCGCTGCTCATGGTACTGCTTGTCGGCTGGGTGCTCAAGCCAAGGACGCTTTTGGACGAGGCGAATATCGGCGAAGGGCTGAAAATCAACCGGTATTACACCATTACCATCCGTTATATTGCGCCTGTCGCCATCTTCTTCATGTTTCTCCAGCTCATAGGCATCATCCGATTTTAATCCGGGCGCCCGGCCCTGCGCCGGGCGCTTAAATTTCGCCCAAATACTGGACAATCCTCTATAATTTTAGTACACTATAATAAAAAGTGAAAATCCCACATAAAAATCTGAGGTGAACCGTCAATGGAGCGGAAGGAACATCTGGACGCGATTCTTCCCTTAATGCGTTTTTTTGCTGAAATACTTGGTACAAATACAGAGGTTGTCCTTTATGACGTAGAGGATCGCGTGGTCTATCAGGTGCTCAATCCGCTTGACGATGAGATGGTCCCCGGAAGCGAAATGCGTTCCCTGGAACGGACCTTTCTGGAATCGCGCATCTATGAAAAAGAGGAATTCATCGTTGATTACCGCGCTGTTTCACGCAGCAAGCACAAGCTGAAATCAGCCACCTTTTTCCTGAGAAACAACCCGGAAAAGAAGCTTCAGGGTATGATTACGGTCAATGTCAACGTCGAACGGCTCGTAGAGCTTCGGGACATCCTGAATGTGATGATTTCCGGCAGCCATCCCTATGAGGTGGAAACTGGCGTCCCCTTCTATAACAGCTTTGAGGTTTCGGTGGAGGGGCTTGTCACCAATACTATCCAGGAGGAACTTGACCGTTTCGGCGTTGAGCCGACCCGCCTGAGCTATCAGGAGAAAATGGAGGTTGTCCGCACGCTCGATGAAAAGGGGATTTTTTTGGTCAAGGGAGCAATCGCCGAATTGGCCGCGGCTTTGAAAACAACTGAAACCAGTATCTATCGTTACCTGAGCAAGCTTCAGGAGCAATCGCCTTGATAAAAGCGGGGACAGGCTTCGTCCGTCCCCGCTTTTTTGCCTTTGCATCTGGTTTGGACTTTACCGGACGGAAAACGGGGTATGCGGCTGCACCTGCGGAATGCGCGCGTTCGGTAAGCGCGGGATGGAGGCGTTGCACGCAGACGGCGGGCAGAACAGGGGCGCGGTTTTCTGGCCAGCCTGGTTCGTACGTGCCGGAATACGATGTAATGTTACAGGACGGAGAAATCATCGGCTTCTCCGCGGACAAGAAGTACACCATCACATGCAGCGAAGGCGTTTCTCTGCCCGGCATGACGCTGAAAATCAGCTATGACGCGGCGGATTGACAGGAGGAAGCCAGTATGGACAAGAAAAATCACACAGAGCCGGCGCAAACAGGCTTTGACGCTATCTCCGGTGCGGCGCGGGCCTTATACCCCGGTCAGGAGGGCGTTTATTACGGCACGCTCATCCCCTACACCCTAGGCGGCGGTGATCCACTGGACGGCGTGGAGATCTGGAAAAGTGAGCGGGGCGTCCCGCACTGGCATTATATTACCTACGGCTTTACCGAGCTGTATGAAAAGGAGAGCGGCGATCCTGATGAAAGCGGTTATGGGTTTGAGCTGACGTTTCGGCTTAAACGCGGCATGGAGGAAGCGCCGCCCGTCTGGCCGGTCAGCTTGCTTCAGAATTTGGCGCGTTATGTGTTCTCCAGCGGCAATACCTTTGGTCTTGGCCATCATATCAACTGCAACGGACCAATCGCCCTGGAAACGGATACGCAGCTTACAGCGCTCGGCTTTTGCATGGATCCGGAGCTTGGGGAGCTTGACACGCCAAACGGCCATTTTACTTTTTTACAGGCGGCGGCGATCACCGAGGACGAGATGAACGCCATGATGTGCTGGAATGGTGAAAAATTCCTGGCGCTGATGGCGCGCTTTCTTCCCATGTGCGCCGCCGATCTCGACCGGGACTCCTTATTAAAAACGCCGGCGTTTTATAGCGCCTGGCGCGACGGGATGGAGCGTGACGGTTCCTCCACTGCGTTTCTGTACATGGATGAGCTTGATCTGGAATGGGCGGACGGCCGTGGGACACTGCGCATTGGCGCCGGGCACGCCGAAACGCTGGCACGTATGCTCAAGGCGCGCGTTGGAAAGGAGCGGACGCTTTTTTTGCAGGGACAGGAAACGGCCGTGCAGATCCGTCCCGGCTCCAAACCTGCGCTTGTATGCGCAGAGCAGCTCCCGGAGCTGACGCTGACAAGCAAAGCGTTGGAGGAGCTGTGCAGGCTTCTTGCGCCTCACGCGGGAACATACAGTATGAAGGCCATGCCGCTGACTGTAGAGCTTGTCCCCACCAGGATCATGGACAGAGATGGAACTGTCATCGATGTCATCGAATAACAAGGAGCGTTAAAAATGGATCAGGCTTTTTTCGACCAATTGGATCATTGGCACCGGCAGGAGCAGTTTCAACAGATCATCGACGCGATCGAAGCCATCCCTGCAGAGCAGCGCAGCTATGAGCTGACGGGTCTGTTGGCCCGTGCCTATGCAAATACCGGCGCGGCCGGCGAAACAGATCCGTTTGAGAAGGCCGTCTCTTTGCTGCGTTCTACCGAAGCAGAGGGAGCGGACGATCCTAACTGGCACTTTCGTATGGGTTACGCGCTATATTATCTCGACCGCGAGGAGGAGGCGATCCCCCATTTGCGCAGGGTGCTCAACCTTGTCCCGGACGACCCGGAGACGCAGGCCTTTTGGGCTGATTGCCGCGAGCTGCTGACGGCATGTCATGCGGCTGTTGAGACCCGGGAGATCACCGCCCGCTATGAAAGCGATCCGTTGGATGTGCACAATACCCTCGACTACCTGCTGCGGGTCAGCCTTCACGGCTGCCTGGGGTGTGAAAATTCGGTCGAGGGCGACCATATCTGGTGTCCTGACTGGGAACTGACCATCACCCCGCAGATCGAACAAATTACAGAGAACAGCATTGTGCTGAATTTTTATCTCTTTGCGCCGCAGTGGGGCAAAGAGCTGTTCGAATGCTCTGTCGGCATGGGCGCCGGCCCCAAACAGGCCCTCGGCATGGCCTGCGGCTCGTTTCTGTTTTCATTTATGCAGGGCGTCGGCCTAATGGAACGGGGGGAACAGGCGCGGGAGCTTGAAACCAGCTTTGCCGGCAATGCTCACCGCTGGCGCGTTTACATCAGCGATGTGGTTGGCATGGGTGATTCGCCAAATCTCGGCGCACCTTCCTATTACTGGGACATCCTTGGCGAACACATTGCCAAGCGGCTCGGCAACCAGAAGCTGTGCTATGTCAAGATATACGGCGCTAAATCCGGCGGCGATGTGACCGGCGAATGCCGCATCGATGATATCAAAAGCGAGGAACTCAGCGCCCTGGTGGCTGGATTGGTGGAGCAATGGGACGTGGAGGGCTTCGCTTCGCACAAGCAATTTTTCTTTCTTAGGCAGGAGGCGGAAACCACCCTGCCGGACGCATATCTTGGCTGGGATGGCCGGGAGCGGCTCAAGCATAAGGTGAAAACAGCCGCGGAACTGTTTCATGCCTGCGACAACCAGGAATTGTACGATTCTCTGCCCCAACGGCTGGAAGAAGCTCTGGAGGATCCGACACTGGCGGCGGAGTGCTATGCCTTCCTGCCGGAAATCTGCGCGGAAAACGCCTTTGATGAAGTTACATATTCCGAGACGGTCGACATCGCTGTTGGCAACCAGCCGGCCGTGACATGTTATAAAAATCAGCTCGCGGATTACTGGCCCCTGCATCACGCGCTCTTTACACTGTTTGAACAAGGAGCCTTTGGCGAGCAAGCCAATGTCATCTATCAGGAATACATCAGCACTAGTGCAATTTATAATGTGATCTCCCAGATGAAAAAGAAAGGAACATCCCTCAAGGACGCCCAGTTGACAGCGTTGCGGTACCAGGTAGGCGGCGGCTTTGAAATTCGATAGGGCGCACATCTTTACCCGCTTATGCTCTGCGGGGAAATGAACGGGCCAGCGGGAATTTCGGCGAAGGCGCTTTGCGGCTTATAACTGACAACATCGAACGGGCCGGAGATTTTCTCCGGCCCGTTCGGCATCCTGCACGCTGTACGGTTACTTTTGCAAAAGGGCTTCAGATGCGGGCTGTGCTTTGAGCAACCGCCGGACGCCCAGCATGGAGCACACCGCTCTGGTGGATTGATCCAGCGTCAAAGCGATCCATGCTCCATATAGCCCCAATTGAAGCCTATGGACCAGCAAAAAGGTCAGGATAGGCCTGACAACAGCGATGCTGACCAGGCAGTAAGCGGCCACAAATCCAGTGCGGCCCAAGCCTCTGAGTATTCCTGCATGGACCATGGCCCATGCTTCAGGGATGTTGACAACCGCAACAAACAGCATGATCTGGCAGCCCAGTTCCAGATTGTTCCCGGAAAGATGATAGAATTGCAGGAGCGGCGCACGCAGCAGGAAATAGAGCAGGGCCGCCGCCCCGCCAGTCCACACGGCCGCCCATCGGGATACCTCTGCGAGCTGCTGCAAATTTTTACCCTGGTTAGAACCTAAATCCCGTCCCGATTGGACCAGACTGGCCTTTCCCAATCCTTGAGAAAAGCTGTAATAGATGTCGCACAGGCTTCCGCATATATTATGGATACTAAGCGCGGCAGTGCCCAGATCTGCCACCAGCCGCGAGAAGGCGAACATTCCCACCCGCTCTGCCGCCTGTTCCAGAAAGACGCCGGCGGTCAATGGACCCATAAGCTGGAGATACGTTCTCTCCGGCCGCCAGCGGCCCTGGCCGTTCAGGGCCGCTGGATGATCCCGCTTCAGGAACAACCCCAATGTATAAGCCAGCGTGACTGCGGCACCAATGGCCGTCCCCAGTCCCGCTCCAAAGACGCCCAGCCGCGGAAAGGGGCCAAGGCCATAGATGAGCAGCCCGTTACAAATCACATTTACGCCGTTGCCGAGGACATTGGCATAAAGGACGCTGCGGGTATCCCCCAGCCCTGCCAGAATCCCGTGGAGGACGATGGCCGGTCCGGAGAGGGCAAGGCTCGCCAGCGCGGGGTAAGCATATTGCAAGGCCAGCGGCAGATAGTCATCCTGTGCGCCAGCCAGCCGCAGAAGGGGGGTAGACCAAATCCAGGTGCCGGCCAAAAGCAGAAAAGAGATCACACTCCCCAGCAGAAGGGAGGCACGGGTGCAATCACCCAGCGGACAGTCCGGCTGCTCCCCCCACCGACGTGCCACATAGGCGCTTAGGGCCACGGAAAAAGAACGTGTCACACAGAGGATCACCATACGCGGCTGAGAAAAAATACTCACCGCCGCCACCGCTGTGGTTCCCAGGGAGGAAACCATCAGCAGGTCGGTGGCGCTGAGGAGCATCAGAAGCAGGCCCTCCGCCGCGGCCGGCCAGGCCACCTGCCAAAACGTATTATGGACGGCCATAGGCGATTAAAGGATCTTTGGCACGGACACCCAAGGCAGTGGTATGATAGAGAACCACGCCGTCAAACTCAGCCCGCACCTGCTGAACCACGCGCCCCTGCATATCTTCCAAATATCCCAGGACCGCGCCCATCCTAACGGATCTGTCCACGCCCACCGCCGGATACCAGAATCCAGAGGCAGCCGCTTCTTCGTAGACAGCTTGGACGATTTCAACCTGTTCCCGCGGCGGATTCCCGCCGGGCAGAATTTCCAGGTGCCGCAGGAGCGAATAGATATCCTCACAGCAGGCTGCCACTTCCTGTTCCGACCACACCCCCTGCCCGCCACGCTCAAGCAGCAGGGCCGGGACGCCCTTTTGCACCGCCCAGCTATAAAGTCCGTTTTGAGCAGTGGAGCGAATGCGGTAAGGCACGGTCAGACTCTTTGCCGCCTCAAGGGATGCACGATTGACAGCCTGCGCTCCCGTAACAGGGAAAAACACCAGCGGGCACAGGGCTTCGTTGCAATCTCCGCCGTGCAGGTCCGCCAGCAGATCCGCGATGGGATAGAGCGCCTGCTCCAGCGCAAAGGCCAGCCGAAAGGTCAAGCTCCCCTCTGGATTTCCGGGAAAGACACGATTTAGGTTGACGCCGTCCTCCGGCACGACCTGCCTGGCTCCGGCGTAAAATCCGCTGGGATTGATCAGCGGCACAAGGACTACATTCCCCGCCAAAGCGGCTGGGTCCAATAATTTTTCCAAAGTTCGCAAAGCCTGAATGCCAACATACTCACAGCCGTGGACCCCGGCAGTGACCGCCAAGGTCCGGCCCGGCGAAGCGCCGCACAGGCACACAGCTTCCAGCGGTAAGCTTCCCGGCACAGGAAGGGGAAGCTTTTTGCGTTCCCCTGGGAAAATCGTTTCTCCGCAGAAGGTCATCCGGCCATCTCCTCCTCTGTATCAAATACCACGATGGACTCCAGCAAACGGCGGGCATAATCATCCTTTACTTCGCTGATGCGGTTGACCGGAAGATATTCTGTCACATGGCCCTTGTACAAAAATAATACGTCGTCACACAGGTAGGTGATCGAGGTAAGATCGTGGGTAATAAAAATATAGGTCAGCCCCAGTCTGTCCTTCAACTCCCGCAGCAGGTCCATCACCTGGACCTGGGTGTGGGCGTCCAGGGAGGAGATGGCTTCGTCGAAGACGATCACCTCCGGGAGACAGGCCACTGCCCGGGCGATACAGACCCGTTGCAGTTGGCCTCCCGAAAGCTCATGGGGAAACCGGCCGGCAAAGTCAGGCGACAGACCCACCATTTTCAGGAGGGAATCCGTCTCCTTGTCCCGATCCAGCCTGCCGCCCTCCCGCCGCTCCTGGACGGTCAGCCCTTCTCCAATAATTTCCCTGACCCGGAATCGGGGATTAGCGGAGGTGGTATAATCCTGAAAAACGACACTGAGCTTATTTTGCAGATTCCGCCGCCCCGCGCGGGAGCCGTAAACAGATATGCCGTCCAGCATGGCTTCTCCGCTGTCAGGCCTCAGAAGGCCGCACAAAACGCGGCCCATGGTCGATTTCCCGCTTCCGGATTCCCCCAGAATACCAAGGCAGATCCCTCTTTTCACATGCAGGGATACATCGAAAAGCACCTGCTGGCGGGTATGCCCAAAAATTTTGTCCTGCCGCTCCCTGCGGAAGCTGACACAGATATTTTTCAGTTCAAGCACGGGCAAGCCCCCTTCCTTCCAACACAGTGCGGTATTTGCTCATAACGGCGGCCCGCTTTTCCACCAGCAGCTTTGTATAGGGATCATTTGCATGGCGGAGAATATGCTGAAAACTTCCTCGATCTACCACCTGGCCTTGGTTGAGCACTGCGATCCGATCCGCTACGCGCGAGATGGCGTTCAGATCGTGGGAAATAAACACCATGGCGGTCTGATGCTGCCGCTTGATGCGCAGCAGCTCATCCAGAATCTCAAACTGGGTGATGGCGTCAATGGCGGTGGTGGGCTCGTCTGCAATCAGCAATGCCGGCTGCATGGAGGTAGCCGTCTGCCCCCAACTTAATTATAAAAAACTTCATGAAAAATCTCCGGAAATGTTCCGCAATCCGTTCCGGCTCCCGTTCCCCGGTGATCTTGCGCGCCTCCTCCAGGCTGGGGAATAAAATATCCGTCTGCTCAAATGCCGGGGACAACCCCTGGATCGCAATATTCCGGTCCCCCTTTATTTTCAGCTAAAGAATATTATTCTCAGCGATATAAAAAACCACAGCTACAAGGTTGGGGACACTATCCCTACGGAAAACGAGCTGGTCAGCTACTATCAGATCAGCCGTCCCACCGTCCGTCAGGCCATCGCCGAGCTGGTTCAGGAGGGATGGCTGATCCGCTAGGCCAGCAAGGGGACTTTCGTCACCACTCTCCGGGACATCTCCAATTCCATCTGTTCCTATGAGCCTTTTCACCAGTAGATTCAGCGGATGGGACAAACGCCCCGGACGGAACTTCTGGATCTGAGCGTCATCACACCTTCTGAGGATATGGCGGAGAAAATGCGGCTGGCTAAGGATCAGAAGATCATCCCCATCTTCCGGCGCAAGTTTGCCGACGATACGTCCTTGGTGACAATCCGGAATTTTATTCCCTACGAGCTGGGCGCCTCTATTTTGAACTATGATTTTAAGGCTCACTCCCTCTATGATCTGTTGTCCTCCAACCCGGCCACCAAGATCAAAAATACCAGAACCATCGTATCCGCCAACCCTACCTCCGTCGAGGATATTACCCTGCTCAACGCTACCAAGCACGCGTCCATGCTGTATTTCCACAATGTAGCGGTGAAAGAAAATGATACTGGTGTTGATTTTGCCTTCTCGCATTACCGGGGAGATCTCAATAAGTTTGAACATGATGCGGTTCCCTGATTCTTTTACATATTTAAGCGGGGCCGCCGGGTATTCTCCCCTTCTCTTTAAACGGGGGCGTCTGCCGGTTATCCCGGTGCCAACAGCCGTCATTTAATGGAAACGTCCGGCCGCGTGCTGCTGTTTTCGAAAAAAGGCGGCCGCTTCGATTTTTTAAACAGATCCTAAATAAAAGGAGCGATTGTTTTTCATTTGCAGATGAAAAACAATCGCCCCTTTTTTTATGCAAAACAGCTCAAATCGGGAAAGCTATGACCGGCGGGACGCCTGCTGTGTCCGGTAGACATCCAGCGCAATGGCGGAAATGATGATGAAACCCAGCACGATCTTCTGCCAATAGGCGTTGATTTCCAGCATATTTAAGCCGTTGTTGATCATGCCGATGAACAGCGCGCCGGCCAGGGTCTTGAACGCCGCGCCCTGAGTGTTGATCGCAGAGGTACCGCCCACAAATACGGCTGCCATCGCCGTCAGGCAGAGATCGGAGGCGGCGGTGGGCTGTCCGGACCCCAGACGGGCCATGAGCATGATACCAGCCAGAGAACTTAGAATTCCAGCGCAGGCAAAGCTGGCGATTTTGATCAGACGGACATTGATACCGGAAAGGTGAGCTGCTGTGGCATTTTCACCTACAGAAACAATATTTCGCCCAAACTGGGTATATTTGAAAATAAAAGCAAAAACGGCCACCAGGATCAACAGGATAACCACGATAAAGGGAATCGGGCCAATATATCCGCGGCCAACAAACTTATACGAATCCGGAAGATTTGTGATGGGCGTGCCCCTGGTCATCAGCAGAGTAAATCCGTCCAGAACATACATCATGCCAAGCGTGGCGATGAAGGCAGGGACCCGCAGAAAAGCGATTACACAGCCGATCAGGGCGTCAATACAGGCGCCCCCGGCGATCGCGGCAACAAAAGCCAGCCAAGTGGGCCAGCCAAAATTGACCGCCAGCATAGCGCTGGCACAGCCGGCCAGAGCGGCAAGAGAACCGCTGCTCAAGTCCAACTCACCGCCGCATACGACAATCGCCGCTCCGATGGCGCACACGCCGGTCACGCATATCTGCCGAATCAAATTGATCAGGTTGGACGCCGTCAGAAAGGTATCACCTGTGGTGACTGACAAAAACAGAAACAAAAGCACAAGGATCGCCCAAATTCCGAGCTTATCCAAAAAAGCTTTACATGTTTGCATGGCTGAATTTTTTGTGCTGTTCATAGGGCCGCGCCTCCAATTGCATATTCAGAAATGATTGTCTGTGAAAAATCTTTTTTCTCCACAAGGCCCGCGATGCGGCCCTCATGCATCACCGCGATACGGTCGCTGATTCCGAGCACCTCCTCCATATCGGAGGAGACGACTATGACGGCTTTTCCCGCCGCTGCCAGTTGATTGATCAACTCATAGATCTCCCGCTTTGCGCCAACGTCGATGCCCCGTGTAGGTTCATCCAAAATCACAATCTCCGAGTCGGACATCAGCCACTTGGCCAGGATGACCTTCTGCTGGTTGCCGCCGCTGAGAAAGCACACACGCTTATACACCGAAGGCGTTGCAATCTTCAGCTCCCTGATATATTGCTCGCTGCACGCGCATTCCAGCTTGTGCCGGATCAGACGATACCTTGTCACCTTATCCAGAGCGACTGTGACGATGTTCATATATACCGGTTTATTCATCATCAGGCCCTCCGTCTTTCGGTTTTCCGTGAGAAATGCGATCTTATGCCTGACCGCATCCTGAGGAGACTTGATCTTAACAGGCTTTTCTTCGATATAGACCGTGCCGCCTCTGGCCTTATCCGCGCCAAAGACAAGGCGCATGGTTTCAGTACGGCCAGCGCCCACAAGGCCGGCAAAACCCAAGACCTCGCCGCGTGCTACGGAGAAAGACACATCCTTGACCCTTTTGCCGTCGGTGATGTTCTCCACGCGCAGAAGCTCCGCGCCTTTTTGTACATTCCGCGGTGGGAACTGCTTGGTCATTTCCCGGCCGATCATCAGGGCGACAAGCTCCGGCTTAGAGGTTTCGTTTACCGATTTTGTATCTACTACGCAGCCGTCACGCAGCACCGTAATTCGATCCGCGATGGTGAAAATTTCATCAAGGCGATGCGAGATGAAGATGATGGAAATGTCCTGTGCCTTCAAGTCGCGAATGATGCGGAACAGCAATTGTGTCTCCTGTTCTGTCAAAGAGGAGGTCGGCTCGTCCATAATCACAATCTTTGCATCGAAGCTGATGGCCTTGGCGATCTCCACCAACTGCTGTTCAGCGATACTCATCCCCAAAACCTTTCGGCGCACATCCAGGTGGATATTCAGCCGCCGGAACAGCATTTCGGCAGCTTGGTTCATTTTCTTCCAATTTATCAGTCCGTTTTTGCGCGGCTGCCGTCCCAAAAAAATATTTTCCGCAACCGTCAGGCCCTGCAAAATGTTCAGCTCCTGATAAATGATGGAAAGACCCAGCTTTTCCGCGTCTCTGGGCTGCTGAATATCCACCTGCTGGCCGCAGAATTCGATGGTGCCGCTGTCCCGAGTATAGGATCCGGAAAGAATCTTCATTAGCGTGGATTTTCCGGCGCCGTTTTCACCGGCGAGCGCAAGTACCTCGCCCCTGCGGACGGCCAGATTGACGTTATCCAGTGCCTTGACGCCCGGAAATTCCTTGCTGACACCCTTTAATACCAAAATGTTCTCATTGTTTGACGCATTCATGAGATCGCTCCTTTTTATTGGGATACTTGATATGGAAAAAGGCTCCCTGGAGGAGCCTTTTTCCATTGCCTGTATCAGCCGATACCAAGATCGGCGGCGGAGAGCTGGCCATCCTTCCCGTAAACGCCGGCAGGAGCGGACTGAAATTGTTCATAAGTCGCGCCGTTGAAGATATAATCTTCCACCTGCTGCGCAATGGTTTCGGACATACCGACGGGGTCCTGCGTCACGGTGCACAAATAGGTGCCGGTACCATTGTCGATGGCCTCCATCTCCTCAGCTTCACCGTCATAGGCGGCGATCAGCATTTCGGTTCTTCCTGCGGCTTCCGCGGCACTGTAGGCGCCCATGCCATGCTGGGCGGAAGTCGCAACGACCAGATCGATTTTGGCATAGGTCGTCATGGCGTCCTCAAAATTGGCCATGGATTCTTCACGGGAGGCGCTGTGATATTCATTGAGCATATTCACACTCACACCGGCCGCTTCCAGGCCGGCCAGGATACCGTCACGGCGGTCGACGGAAACCTGATCGCCGGAGTGCAGCGCGACGGCGTCGACCTCAGACCTACCCTGCTCCAGCAGATACTGACCGGCATACATGCCGCCGACCATACCGCCATCGTAATTGACCGTGCCGATCCTGGTGACATATTCGCCCTCATCGGGCAGTGTGGAAGTATCCATCAGGAATATGGGGATATTCTTTTCGTTGGCTGCGATGAATGCCTCGGACAGCGCGTCGCCGTACCAGCTTGTCAGAACCAGAGCGTCGATGTCCTTATTGAGAAGATCCAGGCAGTTATTCAACTGGGTGGAGGCGTCGGTGGAAGCGTTGGTTGTGATGCAGGTCCAGCCCTTTTCCTCACAGGCGGCCTCAAAGGCGTCGCACATGGTGACATAAAAGGGGTACTCCAGGGTGTACATGGACAGGCCGATGGTCAGAGCCTGATCCCCGGGCTGGGCGGTGAATTCTTCAGCCGAAACCTCTCCGGCTGGCTCCTGTGATGCCAAGGGAGATTCGGAGGCAGGTTTTTCAGCGGAACAGGCGGTAATAGCCAGGAGCATCAACGCGGCCAACAACAGGGCGATCCGTTTTTTCATACTGTTTTCCTCCTAAATTTCTGACTGTGCGGCTGCATTTGGCGGCCGCAGAAGAAATCCCTTTCATAGTTTTCTGTGCTTTATTTAATAATAAGTCATACGACGTTCGACTATTGCGATTATAATATAACAAATTATTTTTTCCATGTCAAGATTGATTTTGGCAATATTCCTATCTTTTTATATTGCAATGATATGTTATTGTATATATTATCCAAAATTCAACATCTGTTTTCAGACATCCAGTCGAATCTTTTTATAACTCATGTTGACTACTTGTAAGACGTACTACGTATGTGTTATACTGAGTCTGCGGCGACTATTGCAATCTGATTCATTTAGGAGGAGCTTTCATTGAACAATAGCTTAGTGATCAAATCGATTGATAAGATCGTCAGCGGTGATATCGAACGCGGCGTCATCCCCGGCGATACCATCGTGGTGCGGGACGGTAAAATCGCCGCCTTTGGTTTTGAAAAAGAGGTCGACGCCTCTGGTATCGAGACAGTGGTCGACGTGGACGGCCAGATCGTCTGCCCCGGCTTTATCGACTGCCATGTACATAACACGCTTGATGACTACGCGCCCCAGCGCGGCGCTGTAGGCTGCTACGCCGACGCTCTCTACAGCGGTACCACCACCGTTATATCCGAAGGCGAACAAGGCCCCGGGTGGCCCCGCTTTTATGACGACCCCATCGGCTGCAAGGCCGCTGCCATCATGTCAAAACGCGTTTTCGACCATTTCCGTCCCGGCGGCGCCATGAAGGTCCACGGCGGCGCGCTGGTACTGGTCCATGGCCTGACGGAACAGGATTTCAAAGAAATGCACGACGCCGGCGTATGGCTGATCGCTGAGATCGGCGGCGGCGGGTTGTCCGATCCCGCAGAAGTGGAACCGATGCTGGAGTGGGCCAGAAAGTACAGCTTTTTCTATTCCGTCCATCTGGCGCCGCCCTCCATCCCTGGATCTTCCTGGGTAACCTCTGAGAGCATTATGAAGCTGCGGCCCAATAAGGTCGCCCATACCAACGGCGGCTCCACCGCGGTGGAATTCTCCCACATCGAGCGTCTGATGGATGAAAGCGAAATCGCTCTTGAGCTGGTCGTCAACGGAAATTTCGTGAACTTTAACAAAATGATGCGCCATATGCACGCAAAAAACGCCCTGAATCGCATGGTTTTCGGCTCGGACGCGCCTACGGGCCAAGCGTCCCTTCCCGGAGCCATCAATCGCGCCATCGTAAAAGCTTCCTGCCTGAACGATGTTCCCGCCGTCAAGTGTATCGCCATGGCCACCGGCAACGCCGCCGATCTGTACGGCCTGAATACCGGCAAAATCGAAGTGGGACGCGAAGCCGACCTCCAGATCATCGACTGCCCTCCCGGCTCCTGCGGCGCCGACGCCCTGAAAGCCATCGAATCCGGCGACCCTTTTGGCAACTCCATGGTCATTGTGGATGGCCGGATCATCGCCTACCGCGGCCACGATTCACGTCCCACCGCCCGTTTCTGCTATGTTAACGGTCAAAAGGCGTTCGTTTCCGGCATTACCGAGCACTTGTTCTTCCCGCCCCAGCCCGGACGCCATTACGAGAATATCTGAACATGAACAAGGGGGCTGCGGCCCCCTTGTTCATCTGCAATCAGGAAGGAGTGCGCCCTATGTTAAAGCCTATCAATCAAATGTCCTGGCTCGAGGTGGACGCCCTTGACCGCAGCCGGCTGGCCTATGTGCTGCCCGTCGGTTCCACAGAGCAGCATGGCCGTCACCTGCCTGTGGGCACTGACGACCTGATCCTCCAAACCTCTCTGGATGGATTGGAAAAGCATCTGAAAACCGAAAACACATTTCTGCGTCTGCCCACCCTTCACTACGGCAACAGCTTTGAGCATCTGGATTTTCCAGGGACCGTGACCCTTCGAACTGCCACCATGCTCGCCTTTGTGGAGGATTTGATGATGTGTATGCAGCGGCATCAGGTCAAGTACCTGGTTATCGTCAATTCCCATGGCGGAAACGCGCCGGTGTTTCACGCTATGGCCCAGGAATGGGGACAGCGATTTGGCATTCGGGTGTTCAATATCGATTATTTCGGTTCCAATTTTTTTCAGGACGCCCAGCCCCTTCTGCAGACTGCCATCAATCAGGATATCCACGGCGGAGAGATCGAAACGGCTTACCTGCAATACGCCCTGCCCCAAACAGTGAAGGCGGATTTTATTCGTCCTGAAAATGACGTTTTTGTCGAATTGAAAAATTATTACTACGGCTGGCTCACCAGGGATTTGGCGCCCGGCAGCGGCCTGCTTGGCGGCGCTTCACGCAGCACCCTGGAAACTGGCGAGAAGCTGTTTCGCTATGTGCAGGACAAACTCGCCGGTTACTTTCATGCTTTTGACAAAGAACTGAACGACGCCCGCAAATGAGAAAGGAGTATGGTCATGCCCTTGCCGCCCTTGAAAGCTACTATCCCACAGGATGGGAAAAGCTGGTGGCTCCGCCTCGCCAGGGACGGGACGCCGGAAAAGTTCATTTTTACTCTGCTCCTGGATATGGAGCCTGAACATTTTCTCAAGCAGATGGATGATATAGCGGTTTTAAGCCAGTTCGGGGAGTATACCGTGTACAGCGGGCTGTTTGAAGGCGAGCGCCTGGGCCTTTTGTACCACGGCAGCGGTTCGTTCTCCGTCTCCACAGCCATCGACGAGCTGGCCGCCCTTGGCGTCAGGGCGATCCTTCGGGTTGGGAACTCCGGCGGTATGCGCCCCGACCTGAAGATAGGCGATCTGGTGATCTGCTCCGGCGGCATCCGGGAGGACCGGGTGATGCTGGACTATGTCCCCGTAGAATATCCCGCCGTCCCCAGCCGCCATATGGTTCAGGCGGAGATTGCGGCCTTTGAAAGTCTGGAGATTCCCTTCAAGGAGGGGCTGACCCTGTCTGTCGGCACTATGTACCCTGGCAGCGGCTTTGAAACCGCCCGCGGCGTCATAGATCAGACGGTCTTGGATCGGGTGCACCTGTGGAAAAAAATCGGGGCGGCCAATGTGGACATCGAAACCACAACCGTTCTGACCATGACACGTCTGTTCGGTATGCATGGCGGGGCGCTGCTTGGGATCGGAAACGACACAAGCTCCGGCGAAGGGGCATTCCTGAACGGCAGCGTCCGGGAGCGCATGGCCCTGCTGGGGCTAAAGACGCTGCATAACCTGAGGGTATAACGGCCTCGAATGACCGCATGCCTTCAGAGGCGTTTCAATACGATAAAAGCCCCCCGATGCAGGCGCATCAGGGGGCTTTTATCGTCACGCAACAACGCGGTTTTCGTCGTTTAGCGGGCCGCCAAATAGGCGAGGCATGTTTGGTTGGCGGCTTCGGACAGGGCGGCCTCGTCAATGCCTGTGAGACGGCCGTCGCGGACGGTGATTTTACCGTGGACCACGGTGTAGTCCACAGGGCCGCGGACGCCCACGGTAGCTAATACGGAACCGGCGTCGCGGCAGGCGCCCACCAGCTCTATGCGGCGGGAGTCGATCATAAACAGGTCGGCGCACTTGCCCGTCTCGAGAGAGCCGATGTCGCTGCGTCCCAAAAGCCGGGCGCTCCCGGAGGTGGCCAGCTTCAGGACGTCGTAGCCGGAGGGCGCCGCTTTACTGGAGGTGAGCCGGTGGAGCAGATAGGCTAAGCGCAGCTCCTCCATGAGACTGGAACCGTCGTTGGAGGCGGAGCCATCCACCCCCAGCCCCACAGGCACGCCAAGCTCCAGCATCTCCGGGATGCGGGCGACGCCGCTGGAGAGCTTCATGTTGGAAACGGGGCAGTGGCACACGCCGGTGCCGGTTTGGGCTAGGAGGCGCAGTTCTTCCGTATTGAAATGGATGCCGTGGGCATACCATACGTCGGAGCCGATCCATCCCAGGGTTTCCATAAAGGCCAGAGGGCGCATCCCTTCCCGTTCCAGCATATACCGCTCCTCGTCGAGGGTTTCGCACAGATGTGTATGAAGCCGCACGCCGTACTGCCGGGCCAGAATGGCGCTTTGCCGCAGCAGGTCGGCCGATACGGAGAAGGGGGAGCAGGGAGCCAGGGCCAATTGCCGCATGGAACCGAAGGAAGCGTCGTGGTAAGTCTCGATGAGCCGTATACTGTCGGCCATGATTTTGTCGACAGTCTGAACTACGCTGTCAGGGGGCAGGCCGCCGTCCTTGACGCTGAGATCCATGCTGCCCCGGGAGGCATGCATTCGGATGCCCAGCTCCTCCGCGGCAGAAAATTGGGCGCCCATCAGGTCGCCTGCGCCGTTTGGAAACACATAGTGATGGTCGAAACAAGTGGTGCAGCCGTGCTTCATCAGCTCGCCCATACCTGTCAGGGAGGACAGGCGGACGACACCGGCGTCCAGGTTCTTCCAAATCTCATACAGCGTTTTGAGCCAATCGAACAGCTCCATATTCTGTACCTGGGGCAGGTTGCGGGAAAACTGCTGATAAAGATGGTGGTGGGTGTTGATAAGGCCCGGATAGCAGAGCATATGGCTGCCATCCAGAATTTCATCGGCTTCTTTGTCCAAATTTGTTCCGATCGCCCGGATGACGCCGTCCTCACAGTAAAGGTCCGCGTTTTGGCAGATGCGGTCCTGCGGATCGCAAGTCACCAATTGAGAAATGTTCTTGATCAGTAAGGTACGCATGGAAATCTCCCTTTACAGCACAATTTCGACAGGACCATTGTCCAGGGGCTGGAATACAGCGGGTTCGTCGGTTTCCAAAGAGAAGAAATAGTAATGGGTGGCGCAATCCAGAGCGCGACAGGCGTCGTGCCAGATGCCCTTATCGATGACCAGAATTTCGCCCGGTTCCAGAATAAACGCCTCTACATCCTCTGCCTGTGCATGGCCGGCAGGGTCGGATGCGGCCAGCGCCACCACAATGGGACGGTCATTGCCGCAGACCATCAGTTCCCTGGTCTTGGTATGGCGTTCCATAGCGGTCACGGAATAGGGCGGATAGGTCTTGACATAGGTCATGCCGAAGTGCGCCGGCTGATCCATACAGTCGCCGTCGGTCATCCAGCACTTCCAGCCTTCCCCCTGAAAGCATGTATTGTCAGTCAAACGGGTAACAACGCCGTACTTTCGGAAGCTTTCCGGGGTCGCACGCTTGGCTTTGATCTGCTTCATACTGTTTGCCTCCTTCACAATGCGACCTGCACAGGGGCAGGCTGGACAGCTTTCCAGGCTGTTTCATCAGGGTCGCTGTCGCTGTGGGAAAGGAAATAGTATTGTGCCGTGCCCTCTGCGGCATGGCAGGCATCGTGCCAGATGCCCCGCTTCATAACCACCAGATCTCCCGGCTCCATGAGCAGGGAAACCACATCCTTCGCTTGCGGCAGACCGGCGGGATCACTGCCGGCAATGCTCAGGACGATGGGCTTGTCGCCTGCAAAGAGGATTTCTTCCGTGGAGAGATGCCGCTCCATGGTGTCCACCGGGAAAGTACCGCCGTTTTCGCAGACAGTCATTCCAAAGCGAAGGGGGCGCTCCATAGGCGGATCCACAGTCATATAAGCCTCATAGGTTTCGGCTTTGACACCGCGTTCCCTGCGCAGGTCCCAGTAGCGGCCGTAAGGGGAGAAATCAAAGGTCTTGATGGGAATCGGTTTACAAACAGCCATGTTGCTCCATTCCTTTCTGACAATGATTTATAAATGCTTCAACTGTGTCCATGCTGACCGCGCCGCCGCGGGGACCAAGAACCGTGGTGGCACGGGCGGCGGCTGCGTTGGCAAACTGCGCGGCCGCCTTTAGGGTTTTCCCTTGCAAAAGCCCACAGACGAGGGAGGCGTTGAAAGTATCGCCGGCGCCTGTTGTATCGATGGCGTTTACCCGCCATCCGGGCAGCCGCACATGTGACCGGGCATCCCAACACTGGCAGCCGTCTGCGCCCAGCGTGACGGAGACGATGCATCCCCGGTTGAGCAAATTTTGGATGCAGGCTTCAGCATCACGTTTACCGACATATTTTTCGAAACCTCCTTTATTAAAGCAAAGCACATCCGCACGGGCAAAGAGGGGGTCGTTCGGACTCTCAAAAGAGGACGCCTCCACATCGAACACCAGCTTTGCCCCGTGTATCCGCCAGTCGTCGGCTTGATGCAGGTCGTTTTCAAACCGGCGCATTTCAACCATTGTGGTGTAAACATACGCTGCATTGCGCAGGATCTCCTGTGTTTTCGGTGGAAGCACCCGCGGCGGGTGGGGAAAATCCAGTACAAGAACAGTGCGCTCCGCAGGCGTCAGGACGATAATGCACTTGGCGTCGGGCAGGCGGTTGTCGGTGATGATGTGAGTAACATCCAGGCCGGCGGCGGCCAGGTCCCGCTTTAATTCCTGATTACCGGCGCCGTCGTTCATGTAGTTAATAAGGTAGGTGTGTACGCCATAGGCTGCCATGACGCTGGCGGCGTTGGGGATCATGCCGCCGGCTTGCTTCTCCATGGGACGGATCAACAGTTTTTCTCCGTTCTCCACCCACGAGTCCGCGCTGTAGTATTCATCGTAGCAGGCATTGCCGATCGCGGCGATATATGGTTCTTTCATCATTAAAACGCCTCTTCAAAGGAATTGACCATAGCGGTAATCGCCATTTGGCCGGGCAAAATCTGCGCACCGCGCATGGTGTCGCCAAGGGCTGCGCCGTAAAAGCCGCCTTGTGTATGCTCCCTTGGATGCACACGCGCTCCTTTCAACTGTTAGGTTGTACGACGTATATATTAGCATTTTTTGAATAGTATGGCAAGAGAAATAAAACGATTGCGGCTAAGGACGGCAAAAATCGGCGAACTGCACAATATTAATCGCAATATTTTTGATCAAAACACAATCCTTTCTGCCAAACCGTCATTGACAGGCAATGCAGCATTTGATAAGATATATTTGTATTACGTCTAACAACCAAACACAGAAAGGAGGAGGCGGATGAAAGAGGTCCAGTATGTAACATTAACTCAAATGATTGTGGACGACATCTATTTTCCCTGGGGCGCCGGAAAATCCGGTCAACTGGGCGGCGGTGTCTACGCGGTGGCAGGACAGCGGATCTGGGATGACCAAGTGGGCTTCTGCTGCCTGATCGGACCTGATTATAAGGGCTACAGCGCCTGGTTTTTGGACAATGACATCGATGTGGCGGGCGTGCTGTGCGAAAAAAACTGCGTCCACGCTCAGATCCGCTATTTTGAAGACGGCGAGCGTGAGGAAATTCTTCTTCCAAACTGCGGCAGCCATGACGAGATGCTGCCCCGGTTTTCCCACCTGCCGCCCCGTTACGCCGGCAGCAAGGGCCTGTATTTCTTCAAGGATCTTGACGAGGACTATTGGGAGGAAGCCGCAAGCTATCTGGCTGGCTATGGCGGTGTCTCCTGCTGGGAGATCCACGGTTCGGCAGCCCGGGCCGAAAACCGGGATCGCATCGCCGACTGCTTGTCCCTGGTGGATCTGTTCTCCCTGAATCTGACAGAGGGACGGCGGATCACTGGCGAAGCCGAGCCTTTGCGGGTGCTGAAAAAGCTTCAGGACATGCACGCCGGCAAGGTGATTCTGCGAATGGGCGCTCAAGGCGCTCTGGCAGCCGGAGACGGAGCTGTCTGGCGAATCCCCGTCGTTCCCACCGATGTGGTGGACGTGACCGGCGGCGGCAATTCCTCCACCGGCGGCTTTCTGGTTGGTTACTGCAAATCCGGCGGCGATATCGCTTATGCGGCCAAATGCGGAGCAGTATCCGCGTCTTTTATCATCAGCCAGTGGGGCGTACCGAAAAAGCTCGATAGCGCCCTGCGGGCAAAGGCAGAAAACCGACTCCGAAATCTGGACGCTGTAAAGCTTTAAGGAGAATAAACAATGAATGAGAATGATATGTTGCGTCATGTCTTGAGCTATCCCGGCCTGTTCGACGCTATATTCGACGGTCTGACACAGACAGCACAGACCGCCGTGCCCGACACAGTACTGGATCAGATCGACAGCGTCTATATCTATGGCAGCGGCGACTCCCTCAATGCCGCCAACTGCGTGATACAGGCTTTTCGGGAGTATGCCCATGTGTCTGCCTGCGCTGTGCCGGCACTGGAGGCATCCCGGTATCTGGCGGCGTTCACGCTGCCGGAGCAGGCGGCCCGCACTCTGACTATCTGCGTCAGCAGCAGCGGCGAGGCGCCCCGCAGCGCTGAAGCCGCGATGAATCTGCGGAAAGCGGGTTTTTTAACCATGGCTGTTACGGCTAATCCGGATTCATGCGTCGGCCATGCAGTGGAGTACATTTTCACGGCGCAAGCGCCCGCGTTCTCTGCTGCTTCAATCCCCCTCCCCGGCATCCGCAGCTTTGTTCCTCCGGTGATCGGCCTGTATCTGCTGGCCGTGCGTCTCGGCCTGCGCCGCGGGATTCTGACTCAAAAACAAGGCCAGGCTGTCTGTGCGGAGCTGGCTGGTCTGGCGGATATCCTTCGGGCAGCCATGAAAACCGGTGCTGAGGTCATGAGTCGGTTTGCCGCCCTCTGCGGCAGGTGTGAACGCATGGAATTTCTGGCCGCCGGCCCAAGCCGTGGGGCGGCAGACTTCGGCGTCTCTAAGGTGCTGGAGGCACAGGGCTACAGTGTTCTGTCTCAGGATCTGGAGGAATTTGCTCACCAAACCTTCTTCAGCAACGATACCGGGCAGTTGCCCACGGTTCTGCTGATCCCGTCCAGAGGCCGCAGCCGCCAGCGCGCTATGGAGATTCTTTTGATCGTGCAAAGGCTGGAGCGGCCTGTATTGGTCATGACCGATGATCCCGCCGTACTGGAAGGCTGGACAGGCATTGAGTCCCTGTGCCTGTGCAAGCCTGTTTCAGAGCCTTTGATTTCTCTGGTGTTCGCTTGCCTGATGGCTTATCTGTCGGCGGTGATGCCCCTGCGGGAAGGCGATGTCTATATGCACGGTCACCAGGGCGTATATTGTGAGGACGGGCTTCCCACCATTCGCGGCAGCGCTCTGGCTATAGACTGATATTGTTGGAAGGGAGGCATTTTCTTGCTTGAAAAATTCAAACGGATTATGGCGCGGTATCCCTATGCCGCGCAGTTGGCTCCCGGCGGCTTTGTGATTGACGGAAAGCCTGCGCTGACCAAAATCGATGGTGGGCTGATCGGAGATTACGTCATCATGGTGGTGCGCGATCCCTTGCTGGACTATGGCGGGGATCCGGCCGAGCTTTTGAGCCAGCGGCTGGAAAACCGGGTTCTGGCAGGCCGCTCCGGAATGTTTACCACCTATTCCGGCCGCTATAAGGGCGCCCATATCAGCATTGTCAGCGGCGGCAGCGGCAGTCCGGAGGCGGAGCTGGTTTTGGTGGAATTCATGCAGAACAGCAAGGCAAACACCTTTCTGCGTCTGGGCGGCGGGATGGCCTTGAGCGAGAAACTTCATTCCGGCGATGTGGCCATCGCCAGCGGCGTTGTACGGGACGAGGGCATGACCAGTGCCTATGTGACATCCAGCTATCCTGCCGTTTGCAGCTATGAGCTGGTGGCTTGCTTTGTCAAGGCTGCCCAGGAGCTGAATTACCGCTACCAAGTAGGAATTGGACGTTCCCAGGACAGCGAATACCTGCAAACTGGACATCCCTCGGTAGGCAGCTACTTTCAGGATGAGCATCTGAGCATTGTTGACTATTACAACCGTGCGGGAATCCTCTACACAGACCGCGAATCCGCTGCCATCGTAACCTTGTGCAGCCTGTTTGGCCGCCGCGGCGGAGCGGTCGTATCTGTGGATAACAACGTCTTTACAGGCGAAGGCTTTACAGCCGGCGATGGTCAGGAGCATGCAATCGACATCGTTTTTGAGGGACTTGCCAACCTCTGCCAGCTGGACGAAGCGAAAAAAGCCGGCGGTCATGAATTTTGGGCGCCTGACGGCTTCTGAAAGCTGCAGGTCTGCTCTGGCATACACGGATCCGCGATCACCCAAATCGGATACGCATAAATTTTCATAGCAGCGTATAATTGTGCCTGCCGGATTTTCTTGACCGTCTGAAGCCTCGTCCATCTTTGGACGAGGTTTTTTGTTATTAGCGGTGCATGAAAGTTCTCATGCATGTGGATCGTCCCGACCTGCAAGCTTTGGTCTCAAACCATGCCGCCACAGGCGGTACTAGATCGGTTTTCTATGCCAAAGTACAACAAAAAGCCGAATCAGTTGATAGAACACACTGATTCGGCCATAATCGTTCATCAGGCAATGCAGTCCAACGGATGCAGGCGAGATATCGCATTTACAGACAGGCTCGATCATCCGTTTACTTGTAATCTGAAAAAATAACTCGCAGTTCTTTATGCGGTCCCACTTGAATCGAGTAAACTCGTCCTTTGAAAGGCCGTCTTCGTTTAATATACTCAGACTGCAAAGCGGGTCACAACGGATAGCTCCATATTAGTCGGATGGACATAAATGGTTCCGGTTGCAACTACATTGTCATCGATATTGTAGATTTTTTCATCCCAACGCAGAAGCATCTGGTCTGGATCCAACTGCAAAGCCGCATTCGCTGCGGCATTACAGCCCATGCGGGCCGTCATGGTGCAATAATCGATGGGCTTTTGCATATACTGACGGCTGAACTGCAACAGACTGGTACATGGTTTACCCGCCTTCACACTTTTCACCAGATAGTCCGAACAGAATTCAAAGTACCCATACAACATAACCTTGCCAGCAGCCCTGTAGGTCCAACCGCTGGTCATACCCGGCACGCTGTCGCCAAAGACATCCTGGTAAAGCTGGCTGGGCGCTGCGCCTTCCATCCAATCTGTGTCGACTGTTAAGTCGTCATATTGCTCAGAAAGCATCAACATAAAATCACTACAAAGGTCTATACGGTTACGCACTGAAAAAACAGATGGGTGTGCAAAGGTACCCTTCCCGTGGATCGTAGTCGTGACACCATTGATGATCAGATATTTCAATGCTTCCCGCACAGTCGCCCGGCTGATCCCCATCAGTCGGGCGAGATCATCTTCGGAAGGCAGACGGTTTTCACCCGGCTTCATTTTTGCGATCATTTCACACAGCACAGCATATGCTTTTTCAGATAAAGTCTTTTCTTTTGTTAATTTCTTCACAGCATACAGGCTCTCCTTCGCATATTCATCTCGATCGGAGCGGGCTTTTCTTTTTCTATCATATCGCACGCCGGTGAATACGGGCCTTGGTCCACAGTCTGCTTCACGACAATTTGACTTTGTATAGTCTACTATAAATTTGCAAATATTGCAAGTGATTTGAATAAAATTAGATCATATGTGTGTGATAACAGTTGGTATCATGTGTTTTGACGCAGGCTTTCAAAATGGGGCAAATCGACACGCTGCCCCGCCGTATCAAAAATCAATAGGGGATTTTCAGCCAGAATAACAAAACAGAATCATAGGGCGCGCCATTGTCCCATTTTTACTGAAAAAGGCGCCAGAAGCACTTGCTTCTGGCGCCTTTAGCACAATTGCTCAAAATCACTATGCGCAGGACACGGACGCTTTCTTAAAAAAGCCTGGAGCATAAATTGACTCCAGGCCTTGCCACTTGGTGCGGGCGGTGGGACTTGAACCCACACCCCGAAAGACTGGCTCCTAAGACCAGCGCGTCTGCCATTCCGCCACGCCCGCACAAAAAGCCGCCACGCGGACGGCGCCATAGCGGCAAGCCCGGTGGGCTTGCCGCGCCGCGCAAAGCGCGGCGTCAAACCGGCCGCGGCCGGTTTGGCTATGACGCCCTCTGCCGTCTGAAGGCATCTGCCCGCAAACGGCAGGCCTATTTGTTCTGCGGATATGATACCATACCTGCACGCAGTCTGTCAACCGTTCCATGCAGCGCCGCACGCTGCTTACAGCGCGATCTGTCCTGCCTTTAGAAGCGATTGAGCGGCCAGCAGCACGCCTGTTTTTCCACTTGGCCAGGTTAACCCCCCCTGCATCCAGGCGGCATATGGCGGGCGCATCGGTCCGTCGGCTGACAGCTCAATAGAAGCGCCCATTGTAAACGCTCCGGCTGCCATAATTACCTGGCTGTCATATCCAGGCATGTCCCATGCTTCAGGCGTCACGAATGCATCGACCGGCGCGCCGCGCTGTACGCCCCGGCAGAATGCCTCCAATCCGGCAGGCGTATCAAGCCGCACCGCCTGGATAATATCGGCACGCGGCGCGTCGTATGACGGATAGACCGCGAATCCAAGGCGTTCAAACAGCGCCGCCGCAAAAACGGCCGTTTTCAGCGCGGCGGCTGTCACGGTGGGCGCATGGAACAGTCCCAGATACATTCCGCGCAATTCGCCGAGCGTGCAGCCAACCTCCTTGCCGACGCCCGGCGCTGTCAGCCGGCATGCGCACAGCTCGATCAGATCAGCGCGCCCGGCAATATAACCGCCCGTCTTTGCAATGCCGCCGCCAGGATTTTTAATCAGAGAACCGACGATTAGATCAGCGCCGGCCTGTGTTGGCTCACACTTTTCAACGAATTCACCATAACAATTGTCAACAATGACAACCGTATCCGGGTCGGCTGCACGCACCGCATCAATCAAACGGCTGATCTCGTCGATATGCAGGGATTCGCGCAAGGTATAGCCGCGCGACCGCTGGATATATGCCGCGCGAGCGCCACGAATCGCTTTGGCAACGTTTTTATAATCGGGCGTGCCGTCCGCACATAAGTCAAGCTGTTCGTACTGTATCCCAAATTCCCTGAGGGAGCCGTGCCCGCCCGGGACAACCCCAATGACCGGCTGAAGCGTATCATACGGCGCGCCGGTCAGCGACACCATCCGGTCGCCCGGCCGCAGCACGCCAAACAAAGCAGTTGTGATCGCATGTGTGCCGGAGACAAAATTGTGACGGATCAATGCGTCCTCTGTTCCCATGATCTGGGCTAGCACAGCGTCGAGCGTGTCGCGGCCGCGGTCGCCATATCCATATCCGGTGGTTCCTGTGAAATGACTTTCACTTACGCGGTTGTCAATAAAAGCAGCCAGCACCTTGCAGGCATTGTATTCCGCGGTTTCATCGATCCTGTCAAATGGCGCGCGGCAGTCGCCAAGCGCAGCGTCCGCGATATCCAGCAAACGCGGATCGATCTTAAAAAACTGTTCGATCAAATTTGACTATCCTTTCCGTTTACCATTCCAACCGTGCCCACTGGCCGGCGTCCATAAACCCACAGGCAGTATAAAACGCGCCGAGCCGGTCGTCCGCCGTCAACAAATACGGCGTCAAGCCCTGTGCCAGCGCGGCCGCTGTTGTATGCTCCACCAGGCGGCGGCCATAACCGCGCCCACGCATGGCCGGAACAGTCGCCACGCCAGCGAGAATCGCGCTGTCTGTACCTTTAAAATAAATACCCGAGGTAGATATCGGACTATTTTTTACTTTTAGTATGTAAATCTCCGCCAACCCATGGCGTGTTTTATGAGAAAGCTCCGTCAACCAGCCGGCTTCATCCGCCCTGGCTGCGAACAGGGGGTCGGCAGCACAAAGCAGCGCATAGACCGGGACGAGACGGTCCGCGGGGCAGGGCGCGCCGTCCGCGCCGCAAGGCGCGGGAGCGGGCAGACAGCCACGGCTGTCTGCCCGCATGACGCGCGACGAACAAAGTTCGCCGCGCGTTACGGCGCGCACCCTCTCGATCAGCGGCAGCATCCCCTCCACAGCGCGGCCGCCCACAGCGCGCAGGAACACCGCCAGCTCCTCGACATCCGCCCGCGGCGTGCACGCAGCGGTCAGCAGGCCGCCAAACCGGGAAACGCAGCCGGTTACATACGTATCATCAAACAACAGCCACATATCGAGGATACCGCTCTGTGCGCCATATGTTTGATACTGTGAGTATATTTTTGCTCCAAATATACCAAATTGTACGGATTTTTCACAAAACAGTGCCTCAAGCTCCGGCGTAACAAAGCGGATCACGCGCCAAACACATCAATCAAAAGCCGCAGCAGGCGCAGCGTCTCGTCAATATCGAAGCGGTTGGCAACACATGACGGCGTATGCAGATATCTGCACGGGACGGACACCGCCAATACACGCGCGCCGTTGCCCGCTGTCTGTACCGAACGCGCCTCATTGCCGCCGAATACGCCCTGCTTTGGCTGACAGGCAATCCCGGAAGCGGCAGCAGCCTGCATTGCGCGCGCGTACAGCGCCGCGTCGTAAATTGTTCCCCGGTCCATAAAGGAAATCACAGGGCCTTTTTTCAGCGAACAGACCGTCTTTTCCGGCGGCGTCCCCGGAATATCGCAGGCTGTCGTCGTCTCAACCGCAATTGCAATATCGGGACAAATCTGTGCGGCGGCTGTTTTTGCGCCGGTCGTGCCGGTTTCCTCCTGGACCGTGAAGGCGGCGTGCAGATCGTATGGCAATTGCTCCGACAACAGCAGCTCCACAAGCAGCGCACAGCCCACACGGTCGTCCAGCGCGCGGCCGCGCAGGAAGCCGTCGCCGAACAAAGCGTACCGCGAATCAAAGACAGCGCAGTCGCCCGGGCTGACAAGCGCCGCTGCCTCGCCGCGCGTTTTCGCGCCGATATCGATGCACAGCGCATCGAACGCCGCCGCTTTTCCGCGCTCCTCGGCCGATTTCAGATGCGTCGCCTTTGTACCGATCACGCCGCGCGTCTTTCCGATGCGCACCGTCTTGCCGACGGCTGTACGGCGGTCTATCCCGCCGACGGCCGCAAACCGCAGAAGGCCGCTGTCCTCAATATAGGTGACGATCAGCCCGACCTCATCCATATGTGCGGAAAGCATCAGGCGGTTTGCCGGCTTCTTTGCGCCGCGCTTAAAAGCGAGCAGATTGCCCAGGGCGTCCACCTTACAGTCGCAGCGGCCGTCAAGCAGCTCCAATAAAGCCGCGCGCACCGCCTCCTCACGCCCGGATACGCCGGGCAGCGCGCTCAGGCGTTCGATATTCTCATACAGCATCAGCGCGCACCCCCAAATTCATCCGTCACATATGCCGCGATCAGCGCGGCGGTCTGTTCCACATCGCGCGCGTCGATCAATTCGGCGGGCGTATGCATGTACCGCAGCGGAACCGATACAAGCGCGCACCGCACGCCCACGCCCGCCACGGCGACCCCGTCTGCATCCGTGCCGGTGTTGCCGCCCATCACCTCGACCTGAAAATCGATGCTGTGGCGCTTTGCACACGCCTTCATCCCCTCAAACATCGTGTGATCGAGAATCGGCGACACGCCGATCATCGGCCCGTCCCCCATAACGCCGCATTTGGGGCGCGGCGCGTCGGGCGTGTGACCGAACGACACATCGACCGCAACGGCGTGCGTCGGCGCCAACAGGCTGGCTGCTGTGCGCGCTCCCTGTCCGCCGACCTCCTCCATCACCGTCAGCGCGACGCTCAATCCGCACGCAAGCGGCTGCCGTGCCAGCTTTTGCGCCGCCAAAATTACGGCGGCGCAGCCGGCGCGGTCGTCGAGCGCGCGTGAACAGACAAGCCCCGCGGGCGTCACAAACGGCTCGCAGTCAAACGTTATACGGTCGCCGGGCGCGATTTGGGCGCGCGCCGCCTCGGCCGTAAGCCCAACGTCGATACTGATCTCGTCGACTTTCGGCAGCACGCTGTCGTCATCCGTCAGATGCGGCGGTACGGTACAGACGACGCCGGGCAGCGTGCCCGACGCGGTGTGAACCGTCACCTGCGCGGCGGGCAAGGTCGCGCGGTCCACACCACCGCAGCCGGCTACGCGCAAAAATCCGTTGTCATCAATAAACGTCACGATCATACCGATGCTATCCATATGCGCCGTCAGCAGCATATGCGCCCCGCTCTCCGGAATGGGCTTCATGCGGCAGATCAGCGAGCCGAGCGCTGTTGTTTCACATGCTCCAAGCGGCTCGAGCAGGCGGCGCGCCGTTTCCCGCGCGCCGTTTTCCGCGCCTGACACGCCGATTGCACCGCTTAACGTCAGCAGCAATTCATTTGTCGTCATAGCGTCCTCCTGTTTTTTCGCTGTGATTACAGCGCGTTCACAAGCTCCTTGAAGCGGCGGCCGCGCGTCTCATAATTTGGGAACATATCAAAGCTTGCGCACGCCGGCGACAGCGATACGATATCGCCGCTGTGCGCGGCGACAGCCGCCTGTTCGACCGCCTCCTCAAGGCTGCCGGCGCGGATAATCGTCATCCCCGAGGCGGAAAACCCACTGTCCGCCCGGACCGCCGTCTCGATTTTGTCGGCTGTCGCGCCGATGAGGACGAGCGTTTTCACCTTTTCAACGACCTTGGGAACCATCGGATCAAACGGCACCTTTTTATCGTATCCGCCCGCTATCACAATCAGCTTCTGGCCGAAGCTGTCAAGCCCCGCGATTGTGCGCGTAGGCGTCGTCGCAATCGAATCGTTGTACCAGCGCACGCCGTCCTTTTCGCGCACAAACTCAATGCGGTGCTCCACGCCGCCGAATTCCATGGCGACATTGCGGATGGCCTCGACGTCGACCGCGCCCCACACGGCGCAGACGGCCGCCAGATAGTTCTGGATGTTGTGCATCCCCGGCAGGCGCAGTTCATTTTTGTGGATGATCTTCGACCGTTCGCCGTTGACCGACGCGTACAAAAAGCCGTCCCCGCCGAGGAAAGCGCCTGTGCGCACAGGGCGCCGGACGGAGAATTCAAACAAGCGCCCGCGAACATCGGCGGCAAAGGATGCGGCCAGTTCGTTGTCAACGCCGAGCACTGTGCGCGAAAACGCGTTTTGATGCAGCACAATGTTGCGCTTGGCGTCGATATACTCCTGCATGTTCCCATGCACGTCGAGATGATTCGGGCTGATGTTCGTCACAACCGCGATGTCGGGGCTTTCACGCATGGAAATCAACTGGAAACTCGACAGCTCCGCGACGGCGAAGTCATTGTCGCGGATATCGCGCAGAATCGGCATCAGGGGACGCCCAATGTTGCCGCCGATATGTGCGCGGCGGCCGCCCTCCTTTAAAATCTCAGCGATCAGCGTCGTCGTCGTCGTTTTGCCGTCGCTGCCCGTAATACCGATGGTCCGGCACGGACAGAGATCAAAAAACAGCTCCATTTCGCTTGTCACAACGACGCCGTCGCGCCGCAGCGCATCGATTACCGGCTGATGAAAATACATACCGGGCGTGCGCAGGACAATATCCGCATCGATGTTTTCAAGATAATTTTCTCCCAGACGCAGCGCGATCCCCTGCGCCTCAAAATTGTTGCAGATCGCCTCTCCGACCGCGCTGCGCGCGCGCCGGTCATGCGCCGTCACCTTCGCGCCGTAATCGCGCAGCCGGCTGATCAGGTCGGAATGGCTCACGCCGATACCGATCACCGAAATTTTCTTACCCTTCAACCCATTGTAAAAGCGTTCGACCCTGCTGTCCATCGATCCTTCCTCCATCCAGCGGTTCTTTTTTCCTGTAACGTTCCTATTATATTCTCCCGGTCTTGTTTTATCAAGCATTCGGCCATTTATGCCGTTTGATTTTTTCCATCCCAAATCAAGCGGCGCATACCGGCAGGACAGTACACGCCGTTTTCATGGACGGCGCAGACCAATTTTTTAGAGCAGGCTGTTTAAATATGTATAAGCACCGGCATCCGCAAGATACCAGGTATTTTTCACATCGGCATCCTGATTATTTTTCGCCAGGCCGCCGCCTTCAACCTGGTTGTCAAAGAATGTATACTCCTCCGTTGACTGATTGCGGGTTATCAGCACCGTGATGATTTCCCCTCCCGTAGGAGGATTGCTGCTGTAGTCGCTTCGGACCATCCCGTCGACAAACATTAATACCTGCCGTATCTGCGCTTCATCCGTGATCGTTTTTTCGACGCCTCCCAGCAAGCTGTCTCTTTTAACAACAACCTCCAACTCCGGGATCGGTTCCTGCTCTGCTCCGGATTTTTCACCATTTGAAATAATTTCAGGATCTGAGGTTTCAGGCAGCGTGGATACCGGAGCGGCAGAGCTGTAGCTGCTGCCTGAACGGTCGGGTTGAGGTATGCTCTCATTCGCTTCATATTCCATAATGGACGCAGCCGGATCTTCATCAGAAGCCGCTATACCCGCAGACGCCTCGACGATAGAGACGCCCGCGGCAGAGGACGCCTCAATTGGGAAAGACGCCGCGGCGGAAGGCTCTGCCTCGGACCTGGGCGCACAGGCAGAGAAAGTCAGGGCTGCGCAGCAGGCGCACGCAGCAAAAATAATTCCAGGGTGGGGCATTTGTATTCTCCTTTTCATTTTACCTTTATTTACGATGATACCAGCATGTTATCATAAACACAATCGCAGGAGCGCTCCCTTTTACCTTTTGGACTGATTCAGGATATCAATAACCTTTTTTGCCGAAGTAACGAAAGGAGGTATATTCACAGATAGAAAGCTCGTCAAATTTGCAGTTTTATGCCTGCAACGAGATATCAATATAGTTTCTCACTAAATCCCAAAAGCCATCATAATCATTATTGATGGCTAATTTGCTATAGAGGCCGGCATATTCTTGTTCGAATTTTTCCTGCCCCATCGCCTTTGCCTTACGCAATACATCCGCCTCATATCCCGCGCCGCAATTATCCAATGCCTGTAAAATTTTCGGCAGCTCTTTCTCTAAACCACCATATATCACTGCGCCTAAGCCTTCCATTTGTATCGCTGTATCATAATCAATAATAAGAATTACGTCTTTCACAAACTGCGGATAACGATTTAACACTTGCCGGACTTCTCTCTCCGAATAAATGCCGGCCATTGCCTGTAAGAAACCATCGCCGTGTAAATTATTTCTAAATGCTTTATCAATAAAATTCAACTGTTAATTTCCCCTAAATTCTGATTTATACTTTTATTTACTTTATCATATTTTTCTGCTTCAATCAACGCATAGTGAAATTGACGAAGCCATCACCCGCCAGTCCAAATGTAAAAAGGAAGAACCTGCGCCCCGTATTGCATAGGCGGCGGCAGGTATGCTATAATTTAATATTATAGTGATACTGAGTTGCCCAGGGAACGGAGCAAACGCCCTGCGGCGGAAACGGCGGGAAAACATGGACAAACGAAGAAACATCCGGAATTTCTGCATCATCGCGCATATCGACCACGGCAAGAGCACGCTTGCCGACCGCATCCTCGAATTGACAGAAACTGTCTCAAAGCGCGATATGGAGGACCAGATTCTCGACAATATGGACATCGAGCGCGAACGCGGCATCACCATCAAGGCGCGCGCCGTGTCGCTGACCTACCGCGCCGACGACGGCGAGGAATATCAGTTCAATCTGATCGACACCCCCGGCCACGTCGATTTCAACTACGAGGTGTCGCGTTCGCTTGCCGCGTGCGAGGGCGCGATTCTGGTTGTCGACGCGTCGCAGGGCATCGAGGCGCAGACGCTTGCCAATACGTATCTTGCGATCGAGCACGACCTTGAGGTCACGCCCGTCATCAACAAAATCGACCTGCCGGCCGCCGAGCCGGAGCGCGTCGCGCAGGAGGTCGAGGACATTATTGGTATTCCGTGCATGGACGCGCCGCGCATCTCGGCCAAAACGGGCGAAAACATCCATGCGGTGCTCGAGCGCGTCGTATCTGATATCCCCGCGCCGCGCGGCGACGAGGACGCGCCGCTTCAGGCGCTCATCTTTGACAGCTACTATGACGCCTACCGCGGCGTTATCGTCTATGTCCGTGTCAAAAACGGCGTCGTGCGCCCGGGAATGCGCATCCGCATGATGGCCACCGGCGCGGAATTCGACGTTGTGGAATGCGGCGTGATGGGCGCGACCAGCCTTGTCCCGCGCAGCGAGTTGTTTGCCGGCCAGGTCGGATATATCACCGCGTCGATCAAAACGGTGCGCGATACGGCGGTCGGCGATACCGTCACGGACGCCGCCAATCCCGCGGCCGAACCGCTGCCTGGCTACCGCAAGGTGCTGCCGATGGTCTTTTCCGGCATCTTCCCGCAGGACGGCGCAAAATATCCCGACCTGCGCGACGCGCTTGAAAAGCTCCAGCTCAACGACGCGTCCCTTTCCTTTGAGCCTGAGACGTCCGTCGCGCTCGGATTCGGTTTCCGGTGCGGATTTTTGGGGCTTCTGCATATGGAAATCATCCAGGAACGGCTGGAGCGGGAATTCAATCTCGATATTGTCACAACGCTGCCGAGCGTCGTCTATAAGCTGATCCTCTCAAACGGCGAGGAAATCTCAATCGACAATCCCGCCAGCTATCCCGACCCCGGACAGATCACCACCGCGCAGGAGCCGTTTGTCAAGGCGAACATTTTCACTCCAACAGCCTATATCGGCAACATCATGGATCTCTGCCAGGACCGGCGCGGCGTTTACATCGACACAAAATATCTTGACGCCGACCGTGTCGAATTGCATTACGAGCTGCCGCTCAACGAGATCGTCTACGATTTCTTCGACGCGCTCAAGTCGCGCACACGCGGCTATGCGTCGTTTGATTATGAGATGTGCGGCTACCGCGATTCGAAGCTTGTCAAGCTCGACATCCTCTTAAACGGCGAGGTTGTCGATGCGTTGTCGTTCATCGCGCACGCCGACAAGGCGTATCCGCGCGCACGGCGCATCTGCGAAAACCTGCGCGACAATATCCCGCGCCAGTTGTTTGAGGTGCCCATCCAGGCCGCGATCGGCGGCAAGGTGATCGCGCGCGAAACGGTGCGCGCCATGCGCAAGGACGTGCTCGCCAAATGTTACGGCGGCGATATCACGCGCAAAAAGAAGCTGCTTGAAAAACAGAAGGAAGGCAAAAAGAAGATGCGTCAGCTTGGGTCCGTCTCCGTGCCGCCCGAAGCGTTCACAGCAGTCCTCAAGCTCGACAGCAAGGATTAAAAACGGGGCGCCTCCATCCACCAGGAGGCGCCCCGTTTTTGTGTTAATCGCAGCAGACTCCATCATCCGCGGCGCAGCCAGCGAAATTTCCCACAGGCGAATTACAGTTGGAATTGGAACACATCCTGCGTACCGTTGTAATCGCGTACAAATTCCTTGCTGTTGTGGGCACGTGTGACAGTGGCAAACGCCTTGCCGTCCTTGAGATAATTCAGGGTATAATCGATTGCGTAGGGTGCGTTGGCAAATGCGTCATCAATCAGGTAGCTCGATTCAAAAGCCGTCGTGTCGAGCAGATCCTCGTCGCTCATACCTTCAGAGGACAAATTGAGCGTCAGGGACACATTGTAGATATTCTTTTCACTCCCCGCACTTACAACACATTCATAATGCTCGTCGCTTGTAATATCCGCAGATAGATTTTCGCTGATAAAGCTGTTGATTTCCTCGATGGCAGCGTCAGATTTTTGACCGCAGGCTGCCAGGGAAACGATTGTAAGCATAGCCAGAAGCATGGCCAGGAAACGATTTTTCACTATGATTGCCTCCTTATGAAAAAACGCGGGATGCACGCGCATCCCGCGTCCAAATTATAAATAAAAAATAGCAGTGAAGCAACTATTTTTTTGCGCATCTGCCTGCTTTGCGGGCAGATGCATTTTAATCAAGCAGCCCCGCGCCGGAGACGGCATGGATGAGCAATTTTTTATAGATTGCGCTTTGCAATCTATAAAAAATTACATTTCGCTGATTTCAACCGATGTGATCGCAATATCCTCTTTTGGCTTATTCTCACCGTCGCGCTCGACAGCAGCAATCTTCTCCACGACATCCATACCCTCGATCACCTGTCCAAACACCGTATCGCGGAAATCATAATTTGGTACGCCACCGACATCCAGATATTTCTGCACAACCGATTCCGGGAACCCGCCGTCGAGCATTTCGTCAGCCAACTCCGTTGTGATCTCACTGTTTTGAACAATGAAGAAGCGGCTCGTATTCTGATTAGGCGCGCCGCCGTTATCCATGGCCACAGCCCCATTAAAATGCCACAGATTCAAACTGTATTCGTCAGAGAATACGCCACCTGCATTGCTGTCGCCGCCGGTTCCGTCATTGTTTGGATCGCCTGTTGTCACACGCACGCCCGGCACGACCTCGTAGAACTTGAGTCCGTTATAATATCCCTTTTCCGCAAGCGCAATAAAGTTTTCGACCGCCTTTGGCGCCTCGTCGGGATAAAGCGCGATTTTAATATCGCCGAGGCTTGTTTTAATGGTTGCGATCTTACTTCCCGCAGCGGGCGTCTCGAACTGCTTTAAGCTGATTGCTGACTCATCGATCTGCATGTTATGCCCATAGATTTCAGCCGGTGTGGACGGCATGCTCGTTGTCTGCGACGCACCGGTTGACGCGGCGGACGATGTATCGCCTGCCGGTTCGGGATTGTCCTTGCCGCAGGAAGCCAGCATGGAAATCATCAGAGCCGCGCAAAGGAGCATGGCTATTTTTTTCATAACGATTACCTCCGTAATGGATATGTGATACGGTGCGCGTAGCAGCACGCTTCACCATTTGTTCCCTAAAATCAGGCGCCGATACTCCTCATTTTATCATGCCGCTTTGCGGACATGATAAAATCGGCCATCAGGGCAGGAGCGGGCCGCTCTGGCCATTTTATTTTAACATAAATTCGCACGAAATCAATTCGCTGGGCAGGATATTCATAGTAAGTTTACTTTTGTCTTTTTCCAAATTGAAAACGGCGCCGGTTATTACCGGCGCCGTTGTTTAATTATTACATTGGACCGCACCAATCGATACGAAGCCTCTTTCGGCCATCGTATGCGATTATCTCGTATGAATGGGCGTATGAAAAACTCGTACCTTTTATCTGCAAGTAACACTCTAAAAACATCACGCTGCGGTTACTGTCACAGCGGATGGGCCTGTCGGCCCTTGCTTTCGATTGCTTCGTGCAAGCCAATCGGGCAGAGTTTCCGATCCGCAGGTCTCCCCGGCCGACATACGGGCCGTTGTCAGAATCAACCGCACGGATATCTATTCTGTTTTATTCCCTGCATTTGCGTCCCGCCAACATTCTCAGCCCTTCACCCGACCGATCGTGCCGGCGGTGGGGAGCGCGCCGCTTTGGAACCTTTCTTTTTTCGATGCTTTGGATAATCCCGTTTATGATTGGAACACTTTGATTACAGATTATTTGTCCGCATTGGAATGATCTCGCCTCTTACGATTGGACATCTTCCTTTCGGTATCCTTTTGATGAGAATAGCCGTTAACAATTCCTGCTTGCTGCATTAAGAACTTTGGATTGTCTGCGGAGCTTGTGTTTTATCGGGACGAAACCTGCAACCACATGGTCCGAAATTGTCATCTAGAAAGAATCGCTGTCCGGCGCACAGTCCCCCGACGCAAATGAGAAACTGTGTGAATCTTCGTACATGGGAACCACCGCCTTTCCATCTGCAATTGTCTTTTGTTTCCCTTTTCTGTAGTTTTATTATATGCGTTTAATCGGAAAAAATCAATATATATTTTCAACAAATTAATGTTTAATATATGCACAATATGCTGCAAAGAAAGCATTTGACATTTTTGAGCCAATGCATTATCATGTTACTGTAAACAAAACGCGGCACACGCGAAAAGGAGTACATTGCTTATGGCTGATCTGGAAAACGAGGAATACGGGCCGGAGCTGATTACGCTGATCGACGATGAGGGAAATGAGCATGAATTTGAGATCATCGACACCCTTGAGCTCGGCGAGCAGCGTTACATCGCGCTGATTGCCGGAAACGACGGGCCGCAGGGCGACCACGACGACGACGGCGAGCTGGTCCTGCTCAAGTCTGTTATGGACGGTGACGAGGAGTTTCTGGAGGCCATCGAGGACGAGGCTGAATTTGACCAGGTTGCGGCTGTGTTCATGGAGCGCCTGTCCGACAGCTTTGAGTTCACCGAGGGCGAGGACGGCGAATAAACCAGGATTTGCAAAACCTCCCTGCTGTACCCGACAGCCCTGCCCTTTATACTCCAACAACTGTACTTTGGGAGCTTCGTTTTCACGCGCGGAGTGCAGACCTCCCCTGTAAAGGGACGAAGGGAGCTGGAAACGCGTAAGCGGGCGTACCCACCTTGTCGTATGACGGGGGTTTACAGCTGGCAGGGCATCGATATGGCGGGGGTTTGATGTGTCAATAAGGGCCGCGGCTGCTTTCAGGCAGCCGCGGCCTTTTTGGTTTTCAGAAATTTTTGGCCGTCTGTTTCTTATCCTCATCCCACGACCCTATAGCCGCCGGACAGTCCCCGCGTATCAACAAGGTACCGGCGGTAATTGCGCGGGTCGACAAATACGCGCACCGTTGTGCGCCCATTTAAGAACGGCTCCGGATCGCTCCACAGATACGCGCTGCGAAATCGATAGATCGTGCGCGACTCCGCGTCGGTGTAGTGGCATTCGATCACATACGGGATGCAGCCGCAATAGCGCACCCCATATTCACGGACACAGCCGTCCAACTGCGCATTGACCGGGCGCCCGTTTTCAAGCAGCCACTGGCGCAGGCGCGCCCGCCGGGCGATGACAAGCAGTCCGATCAGGCCGATCAGCAGAGAGAGAGCGCCGTGTGCTACCGACAGGAACGCACAGGCCGGGGACATCCGCGTCAGGACGGCGGCAATGATGCCGGCTGCTGTGAAAATCAAGCCGATGCCCGAAAAAATCATAAAAAACAACCGGAGAAATATTATGGGATCACGGCGCAAAACAACGCCCCCTTTTTCATACAGATACATCCAACGCCCCGCCTTCCGCCGCGGCCGTCTCCAGGCCGGCCTGCGCCGGTGCAAAACTGTCCGCAGGCGGCAGCGGCGCGGCGGCCTGTGCCGCCGTATTTTCAAAAAATCCGCCGCTGCCCGCGGCCTCGCGGTCCCTGGCGGCTTCCTTCATCGCATAATTTGCTTCCTCCCTGCGCCGTTTTTTGCGGCGGCTATTCAGTTCATCGCGCAGGCTTCCCGCTTTTTTCTGTTCCTGCTCCTTTTCAGCGCGGCGCTTTTGGCGCTCCAACTGTTCCTCCTTGTCAAGATGGCGGATCTTGACGCGGGTGCGCTTCATCAGCTTTTCCATCCGCGCGATCATCCGGTTGATCTTCGCCTTGTCCCTGCCTTCGCAAAGCGCCGCCGTCATCCGCAGGCTTGCCAGCGCGCGCATAGCTTTCCCCGCGACCTGCTGCACGTCAAACCGCGACCGCGCGTTGGCCAGCTCTGCCGCAAGCTGCCCGACCTGATCGTCCGGCAGCGAGGCTTTCGGTTTTCCCCCGGCGCCGCCGGCGGACGCCCCCGCGCCGGCAGATTGGCGCGCCAGGAGGTCCTTCAGGCGCTCCTGTGCGCCGGCCGCCTGCTGTTCCTGCCCGGCCGGTCCTGCCTGATATGCGTTCTGATGACCGCCTGTCTGCCCGATTCCTGTTACGATCCGCATCGCCGACGCTCCCTTTTGCACAAAATCCGATCACATTTCTAATAGAGATATTCGGACTTATCGCACAAAACAAAAGGGTGGTTGTGGTAAAATTTTATGCATTGACGCCGCCGCATAAGCATCATCGTTTCAAACCGCGCCGCCGTGTACAGGCGGCGCGGTTTTTCGTGAAAATCAGGCCGGCGTTTATTTTTGCGCGCGGTAATAATTGATCAGACAGCCAGCCAGGATAATGGCGCGCTCATCGTCGGTCAAATCGCCGAGCGTCAGCTCGAACGGCCTGACGCCGTCTTTGGTAAGCGCATAGGCCGTGATGGAAGCGCGTTTTTCAGCAACCGCCCTGCGGATATATGGTATGAAAATATTGTCATATTTTTCAAACGGCGGCTCCCCGTCGATTAAAAATGGCAGCATCCCCCAGTTGATCAGATTGGAGCGGTAACGCTTTGTCGCATATTCGCGCGCGATATTCGCCCATCCGCCGAGCACCTTCTGGCAGGAGGCCGCCTGCTCGCGCGCCGAACCGTCGCCGGGCTTGACCGCGTAAACGAGCGAGCCGCACCCGATTGTGCCGCTGTCGATATCGGCGAAGCCTTCGATTGAGCGGATCACATGGATGGGGCAGGACGGGTCGCTGTCATCAAACGACGTGCCTTTTTCCAGGCGCAGTTTTTCCCACTTCTGCGACGCCTTTGCCCGCTCCACATACGCCGGGTCCTTGCGCGAGAGCGTGAACTCCGCCAGTTTCAGCGGGTTGGAGCGGTAGGACGACGTTTCGCCCGATGGGATCAGCTCGTCGGTCGTCGTGACCGGGTCGGTGATGTACGCGTCAGCCTCCAAAAACAGATGTTCTGTCAACGGCGACATCTGCGGCCAGTCGGCGATGTTCGGCCCAAACTTGAGCGGCAGCTCCGGCTCCGGTTTGCCCCATCCGTCATAGACGCGGTTTTTATAAACCTCGCCGTGGAACATATAGACGGGCTTTGTGAATGCTGTATCAAGGTCGGTCGCGGGCGTGAGCACGCCGCCGTTGCGGGCTGTCGCCGCAATAGAGCGCGCGTCCATCAACGCGACCGAGGCAATCTGGCCGTTTCCGGGCTTGGAGCCTTCGCGGTTCGGGAAGTTTCGTGTTGAATGGCGGATGGAAAGCCCGCCGTTCGCCGGCACGTCGCCCGCGCCGAAGCACGGCCCGCAGAACGCCGTGCGCATCGTCGCGCCCGCCTGCATCAGCTTGGCCGCCGCCCCGTTCTCCACCAGACTGATATAGACCGGCTGACTTGACGGATAAACTGACAGCGCGAATTCATCGACGCCGATCGAATGGCCCGCCAGAATATCGGCCGCGTCGCAGATATTGTCGTATGTGCCGCCCGCGCAGCCCGCAATCACACCCTGATCGACGACCAAACGCCCGTCCTTCACCTTGTCGCGCAGCGTAAATTTCAGGCTGGGATTGTCAAGCGCACGCGCGCCGTCCTCCTCGACCTGCGCGAGAATGTCCATCAGGTTTGCATTCAGTTCGTCGATCTCATATGCGTTCGACGGATGGAACGGCATGGCGATCATCGGCTTGACCGTGGCCAGATCAACATATACAACGCCGTCGTAATACGCCCCGTCCCTGGGCGCAAGCCGCTTATACGCCTCGGGACGGCCATGCAGCGCAAAGTAATCGGAAACCTGGCCGTCCGTCTCCCAGATGGAGGAAAGGCATGTCGTCTCGGTCGTCATCACGTCGATGCCGCTGCGGTATTCCACGCCGAGGCTGGCGATGCCGTCGCCGATAAACTCCATAACCTTGTTTTTGACATAACCGCGTTTAAACACCGCGCCGATAATCGCGAGCGCCACGTCCTGCGGACCCACGCCGGGATGCGGCCGGCCGGTCAGATAAACGGCTACCACCTGCGGCCGCTTGATATCATAGGTGCGGTTCAAAAGCTGCTTGACCAGCTCCGGCCCGCCCTCGCCGACGGCCATTGTACCGAGCGCGCCATAACGCGTGTGGCTGTCCGAGCCGAGGATCATCTTTCCGCAGCCGCTCATCATTTCGCGCATATACTGATGGATGACCGCCTGATGCGCGGGCACATAAATGCCTCCGTATTTTTTCGCGGCGGACAGCCCGAACATGTGGTCGTCCTCATTGATTGTGCCGCCAACGGCGCACAGGCTGTTGTGGCAGTTGGTCAGCACATACGGCAGCGGGAACCGCTCAAGCCCCGACGCGCGCGCCGTCTGGATGATGCCGACATACGTGATGTCGTGCGACGCCATCGCGTCAAATTTGATCTTCAGCTCGTCCATGTTCCCGCTGGTATTGTGCGCCTCGAGAATTGACCACGCGATCGTTTTTTTTGCGCCGGCTTCCCGGTCAGCCGTCAGACCGCGTGCGGCCAGCGCCCCGGCGGCATTTTCGTCGTCCGGAATGAGCTTCCCACCGGCGTAATACGCACCGGTTTCGTATAATTTTATCATTAAAATACCTCCCGTATAAAACTTCCGATTTACAGGCACGCACCGCCTGCATTTTCAGGTTTTCATATCCGCAAAGCGGCGTGGTAAAATTGGCCATTAGGGCGAAAGCGGGCTGTGCCCGCAGATCGCCCCGGCCATAAAAGGTAAAATGACCGCCCTGCGGTTATTTTACCATGTCCGCGAAGCGGCGTGGTAAAATCGGCCATCAGGGCGGCAGCGGGCTGCGCCCGCGCATCGCCCCGGCCATAAAAGGTAAAATGACCGCCCTGCGGTTATTTTACCATATGGACAGGCTCCATGCAATGAATAAGCTGTATACATTTGTGCCAATGCTATATGGGAACAAAATACAACAGGCACGGCAAGGCGCCGGAGGGGAGACTGTTTTATGCGGCGGACAGAACAGAACAAGGGGCGTGTATTCCTGCTGACGTTTGCGTTGGCGGCGCTTCTGCTTTCGCTGATCATGGTTGGCACTGTGCTGGCTGTGCAGCCGACCATGCCGCAGAACCATACCGACGAGCTGCCCGCACAGGAGCCATCTTACCGTCCGGCCGCTTCCGAAAGCCTGACCATGGCGATTATCGGAAAAAACGCATCCGGCGGCGCATCCGATTTCCTGCTGATCCGTTTCAACCCTCAATACGGCCAGGTTCCGCTGGCTGTACTGCCGCCGGAAACGCTCGTCCCATACAAAGGCGAGACGATGACTCTCGCGCGCGCCTGGGCGCGCGGCGGCGGCAACGGCGTAAAGCAGGCGTTATCTGAGCGGTTTGGCATCACAGTTGACCGCTACGCTGCACTGTCACGCGATATTTTCATCCGAATTGCCGATAAGACCGGTTCTGTCGTGTTTGAAATGCCCTATGCCGTTTCCTACCACAGCGATGGCTACGACATCAATATTCCGGCCGGACGCCGCCGTCTCGATGGCCGCGATGTCGCCGACCTCTTTGCGGCTCCATCACTTGAAGGCGGTCCGGTGGAACGCGCTGCCCTGCTCGGCGAGCTGACCGCTGCCATCGTCAACCAAAACATCGATTCCGCCGGCAAGGATGTTTCCCCCGGGCTGTTCAAATTTATTGTAAACCTTGTGGATACAGATCTTTCCTATGTCGATTTCGAGCTGCGCCGCGACGCTGCGGATTTCCTTTCCCAGCTCGGCGACATATCGGTTGCTGGCAGCCTCGCCCCCGCCGGCACGCTGATGTCTGACAGCCTTTCCTTCGAGCTGTCCGAGGATTATGTCTCCACCGTGCGCAAATACTTCGGCGCTTCCTCATAACCCCCTTCGGCCTTTTTGAAAAAAGCTCGGCAAAAAACTTTCGTTGGCTGCACTCCAGCCTTTTTGAAAAAAGGCTTCGGCGAAAAACTTTAATCGGCTGCGCCGCGAACAGTGGGTTTGGCGCTGCGTTGATGCAGGCTGCGCCTGCCCCGGGGTTGTGTCCACGGGATAGGGACGGCCTGCCCCTGTCCCATAAGGCGCGAAAAGGGGCCTTGCCGCGGCTGTCCGCGCCCGGCGCTATAGCACCGAAAAGCCCCGAATAGACGGCCGGGCAAGCGCAGCGCCCGGCGGTGGAGCAATCCGCGCACGGATTGCGCGCGCCAAAGCAGCCCACAGGCTGCAAGGCATCCCCTGTGGCGGCGCTCCGACTTCCCCCAACAAAATCCATGACAGATGCCGCGCGGCTGGCGTGGATTTCTCCAGTGCCGGCCTTCCCGCTATTTAAAAAAGATTCCTCAAAAACAGATCCCCGTGCTCTTTCCCGGTGCATTGGAATATTTTATCGAAAAACCTGTTGACATCTGTTTCCTGATATGCTAAAATAATATCCGTCGCTATGAAGGGATGCAGCCGCTGGTGTAGCTCAGTTGGTAGAGCAGCTGATTTGTAATCAGCAGGTCGGGGGTTCAAGTCCGTCCACCAGCTCCATCGTTTTTTCAAGTCAAACAAGTTCATATGGGAGAGTTCCCGAGTGGCCAAAGGGGGCAGACTGTAAATCTGTTGTCAGTGACTTCGATGGTTCGAATCCATCCTCTCCCACCAAACGGAACAGACATTTTACATGTCTGTTCCGTTTTTGATTGCCCATAAATATTCTCTTAAATTTGCAGAGCTTTTCTGCAAAGCCGAATGGCCAGTCACGTAGAATTTCGAATCTCATTGTTGAAATTTAAAAAACGGCGTATCAAACGGCTTTCCCTTTGATATCGCAAAGCGTATTTTCGTTTTTTGTCTCTTTTGCACAAAGCGGCCGCGCTGCCCGATTGCGGGCGGCGCGGCCGCTTTCTTTCACTGATCGTTTCCGCGTCAGTTCGTATCCCGCGCACCGGCGCGCTTCTTTCCGCCATCTATCTTTTTCAGCGCCCTCTTAAACTGGAAGGTAAACAGGACCGCCGTAAAACTGACCGCAAAAAAATCCGCGACTGGTTCCGCCAGATAGACCGCTGTCGTTTGGTCGGACGTAAAGATCTGCGGCAGCAGGAAGATCAGCGGCAGCAGAAGGACAAATTTGCGCATTACTGCAACAATAATAGAGGCCGGCGCATTGCCTAGGGCCGTAAACGTCATCTGACAGGCCACCTGAACGCCGAACAGCAGCAGGCACGCCATATAGATGCGAAGCGCCGTTTTTGTGAATTCAAGCAGCGCCGGATCCGTGGTAAACAAGGCCGCAAACAACTGGGGGAAGGCCATGACAAGCGCCCACAGCAGGACAGAATAGCAAAGGCTGGCTTTCAAAAGCAGTTTGAAGGCGTCTTTCACCCGTCCCGCATTCTGCGCGCCGAAATTATAGCTGATAATCGGCTGCGCCCCCTGCCCCAGACCTTGCAGCGGCAGCATGGCGAACTGCATCACGCTGGTTAGAATCGTCATGGCGCCTACGGCGATATCGCCGCCATAGCGGAGCAGCGAGGAATTAAAACAGACGGAAATGACGCTTTCACTGGCCTGCATAATAAATGTGGACAGGCCGAGCGCCAGGCTTGGCAAAATAATATTGGCCCGCAGACGCAGGTTTTTCATCCTGATTTTTAAGCGCGTTTTTTTCCCCAGCAAAAACGCCAGCACCCAGACGCATGACATAGCCTGGGAGATAATCGTCGCTAAGGCCGCGCCCCGCACGCCCATCTCCAAGCCAAAAATAAAGATCGGATCGAGAATGATGTTGGCCACCGCTCCAATCAGCACAGAAAGCATACCTGTTCTGGCAAACCCCTGTGCTGTGATAAACGCATTCATACCGAGTGTGATCTGTACAAATACGGTTCCCAGGGCATAGATGTTCATATAGGCGACACCATATTCAATTGTGTTCTCGCTGGCTCCGAACGCCATGAGAAAATCACGGTTCCACAGCAGCAGCGCCGCTGTCAAAAGAGCCGAGACGGCAATCTGTACAACAAAACAGTTTCCCAGGGTCTGTTCCGCTGCATCCTGATCGTTTCTGCCCATAAAGATAGATGCCCGCGGAGCGCCGCCATACCCAACGAAGGCGGCGAATGCGGTCACGATCATAATCAACGGCATACAGACGCCCACGCCGGTGAGCGCCATCGCTCCCACATCGGGAATATGGCCGATATAAATGCGGTCCACGATGTTATAAAGCATATTGATGATCTGAGCGGTCACTGTCGGAAGCGCCAGCCGCATCAGTAGTTTCCCAACCGGCTGTGTCCCCAGGAAATCCTTTTCGTCATTCATTTTCTTGTCCTCCTTGCCATAGCCCGCCTGGTATTGTCGCTAATCCGGTCGTTGACCCGTTCAAATATTGCACGCTCATCACACGACAGGCCGGCAAATATTTCGTCCTCAAACCGCGCCCAAAGGCGCTGCATCGACTGGACAATCGGCTCGGCGGCTGGCGTCAAAAACAGATGGATGCGCCTGCGGTCCACCGCGTCCTGCTCCCGCCGGAGCAGGGACCGCTGGATCAGGCTTTCCACCGCTTGGGACACATTTCCCTTGGACAGCATTCGCAGCTCCACAATATCGGCGGCCGTGTCCTTGCCGGGATTATTGTGCAGAAAGCTGATAATAGTCGCCTCGATCAGCGCGAGCTGGTATTCCCCACAGATTTCCCGCAGCATGCTCTCATGCAGCTTTATGATCGACCGGATATTCATCAAAAACTCCGTTGTGCGGCTCATCACCAGCGTCCCTCCATTTAATGGTTCCCAGAAAAACAGTTCTTTTTAAAACTGTTTAACAACAATTTATTATACGCGTAAAACTCCTTTTGTCAAGAACCGCACATCCGATATTAACAAAATTTTAATATTCAGCAGGCAGTTTGTATAAACACTGATTGAAAGTACTGTTTACAAGAGGCTGCACAGGCAACGCCTGTCATTATATTTGCAGCGCGGTTATACAGGTATGGCAAAGGTAACACGGACAATTAGAAATGTATTTTTCAGGGTAGGCGATACATTTTACTATCTTCCCTGCTCTACGCCTGTAATCACATGAAATATAAGACTTTTTCTGTACTTAATCATCCACAGCCACATACATTTTCGTAGATTTTATAATGCCACCATGCTATAATGAAATCAGCAATAAATCGGAATTTGTATGGGAGAGCAAAGGGAATGGAAAAGCCGTTAAAATTCAAAGAAATTGTTATGCCGTATCCTAATCCGGAAAATACATATACAGATTATGACCGAAAGCTGCAACCCAAAATGGACTTTGAATCAGGGCATTTAAAGGAATTCTATCTCAACCACAGAGAGAAATTGATTGAAACAGCCATTAAAGAATGTGAAGAATACCTAGATGCAGATGATTGGATGGAAGAAGAAACTTTTCCCCGTATAAAGGATTTAACAGGCGAGTGGTATTTGGCCTCTGTTACTGTGCGAAATCAAGATAAGGAAATCATAGTTCAATTATATCTTCACTTTTTAGGTTATTATCCGAGAGGATGTGCACGAAAAGAAATAGATGACTATTTAGGAATGGAAGCATGGTTTGTCTACGAGCCAGTTCAAAAAATATTTAACTTTGATGGTTTTAATACGGATGCAATCTAGCGAACAGTTCTCATTTATCGGGGAAATAGCAAGGCCAGTCGAGCCAGTCAACGGCAAGATGAGCGGCGCATAACGCGCCGTCGTTGAAAGTCCCGTTCGCCTTTGCCGGCAGGCAGTCAAGGCGGGAAAGCCCTTAAATGGCTTCCCGCCTATTTTAAAACCAGAACAGCGGAATCTGCCCCCTGGCGATCCGGAGGACCAGCTTTTCATCGCCGCGGAAATCCCGAGGGCAGTTACCAGCGTGATGGGCCGGCGGTGCGTCCCCGTTTTCTCATTGCCAAAGGCGGCATTACCTCCAGCGATGTGGGTGTAAAGGCGCTTCATGTCAAGCGTGCAACCGTCATAGGACATCTTCAGCCCGGCGGACCGGTCTGGTACACCGGTCCGGAAAGCAAATTTCCCGGCTTTGTCTATGTCATATTCTCCAGTAATGCCGAGAAGGATGATACTCTAAAAAAGGCTGTTGAACAACTTTTAAATCCAGCAAAAGCCTGCTGGGCAAAACAGAGCGGGGGATGGGATGCATAGCGCATCCCATCCCCCGCTCTGTTTTGAAACTGTATTTGATCCATCCCCTTGACTGTCCTGTCACACGTATGGGCCACACCAAGATTGCGTCTACTATACCAGTACGCCATCCTTATAAATGATTCCACCATTTCGTTTTTCGGTTAATGTTGTCGCTTGCAAAGACGAGCCGGTAATATTCAAAATCGAACTGTGAGCGGAGTAACCAATCTGATTGCCAGCCCCGCCGACCCCACGGGCGGTTAATAGCGAATTGTAGATAACTGTAATGGCACGGCCGCAATTTGATATCGATGTGTTGGCCACATACGCGCTTGCCGAATCCAGACCAATCCCGCCTATTGCAGGCCCCCCGGCGATCTCACAATAATGTATCTGCATATTATTTACACACATTACATTGATGCATGGCCTGTCACCTTCCAAGCCCGTTCCATCGAAACTCAATCCGTCCAGCCAGATTTGCCGGCAGTAAGCGGCCCCTATATATTTTAATTTTACTTTGTTTTCGCGTGTCTCTCTGGATAATCCAATACTTGCGGTTTTATTTCTGATCTCAACTGACTCATCATAGTCGCCGGCACCTATGATAATAGAGGCGTCTGTATGATAAGGCTTTATTGCGTCTACCGCTTTTTGAATTGTTCGGTATGGCTTATCTTGCGTGCCGTCCCCGGATTCGTCGCTGCCATTTATAGACACATATAACTGTATCGACATTCCGTTTAACTGTGTCTCCACAGCGGCAAAATTGCGGTTGAGTATATCGTTTACGTCCTGCATCCCCTTGGTGAAAAGTTCGAATCCCATGGTCTCCCCTCTTTTCTGTATTTTAAGGCGTCCAAACAAGCGCCTCCCATCACCGCCCTGTAATTTTCGCCCCCTGCTCCTGTCTGATCCAGCCTGCGTCAACAAATACCTGCACCTGATCCGCGCCGTAAATCCCTAGATCATAATACATCTTGATCTGGTCATACCAATCAAACATGCTGCTTCACCCCTTCTTGCACTTTTAAAAGCCGCGTCATCAACACGGAATTGGATTGCTGCAATTGTTTTATGGCAGCCTCCTGCTGCGCCAGCTTCAACGCTATATCGGCAAGCCCTCGATCTTCCCGGCTCGGTGTCGGAGACGGCGGGGCTGGGTGCTCCGCCTCCCACGCCGCAATTTCTTCATTCGTAGCGGATTCCATCCACTTCGAGCCTTTCCACACCGGCTTGATAAATCCATCCGCACCTGCATAGGGGCGTATCGCAGGCGGCGCTGCATCTATCAGGCGTTCTCCTTCCAAAAGCGTATAATACTGAATAACTTCTTTCTGCATACCGGTTCCATCCTGTTCCAACAAAACCAGCACAAACATCTTGTATGCATTTTGCGCGTCAATAACGCAGTAATGTGCATAATTCACATGATCGTCCCCTTTCATTGTCCGGCATATGTGATTATAAAAGACAGTGCCGCGCTGCCTGTCGATGTCGTGGCGCTGGTCGATATTTGTCCGTTGCCATGTACAAATACCATGACCGCAGTTGGCGCGCCGTCAACAAATTTCATAGCCGGCGTTTCAAATGGAGCCGGCGGCCAAAACCCCTTGGGAAGCGTGGTAATTACGTCGCCTCTCCCAATTGCGGAATCTTTTTTGACTGATCCCCATATGGTCACTTCCCCGAATGCATTTCGCTGATAGTAAGGCTGCTGGTATTTTGTCCAGCCTTCCGCCAACGGCAGTTCAAACTTTTGCGGCGGCTCTGCCCCCGCTTTACTTGATAATTGCGTCTCCACAGCGGCAAAATTGCGGTTGAGCACCTCGTTTGCGTCCTGCATCCCCTTGGTGAAAGTCTCAAAGCCCATAAAGTCAATCCCTCCTATATCAGCCGGATATACAGGCTGTCCGTCTGGTTGTCCGGCCATGTGACCGTATATTCGCGGTCGTTCATTTTGTGCAGCGTTGGTTCTGTACCGAGCTGTGCAATGCTTTTTGTCGTCATCACGGTCAGCGACCGGCTGCTGTGATAAACCGCCCGCGCCGGATACTGCGCGGTGTCCGTGCCGCCTAAGGGGCCTTCGTCAAGCCCCGCCACGCCAAGCCCGTATTGCAGCGCGCCGAGCGTCACCTGCGGATACGTCCCAAGCCCGTGATCGATACGCACCAGCTCGCTTTCTGTCTCCAGCGCCGCGGACAGCCGGTGCAGCGCATCGTCTGTTTTGTCGAACGCCGCTCCAAAATCGTCCACATTGTATTCGTCATCCTGCTCCGGAATCCGAAGCCCATACCATTTGCTTTCTCTCAAGCAAGCACCTCCTCACGCAGCGCGCGGTGTGTCGTCCCGCGCAGCATCCTGTGCAGCCGCGGCCGGAGCATCCTGTGCGTGTTGTACCGCAGCCCCAGGTCAATGACCATGTTCGCCGGGACAACACGTCCGAGCAGCGCCGCCGCCTCGTCCATCGCCCGCTTCTCCCACAGATGTACGCGTACAAACACGCGGTACTCCCTATAAATGATCTCCAGCGTGTACCCGCCCGGCCCGCAGACGCCGTCCAGCATCAGGCGCAGCGTCCGCTCGGTAAACGGGAGCTGTTCATTGAGCCGGGCCAATACCGCAACCCGCCGCACTTCCATGCTGTCTGTCCCGCGCGGCCGGATTCCAAGCATCCTCTCCCACCGTGCAAGCCCCTGTTCGTTTGCATACCGGACAAACAGCGCGTCCAGCACCGTTTTCCACGCGTCCCACAACCCAGCCACCGCGGGCTGTTCGCCCTCCATGACCGCCTGCATCTCGCGCGTTTGCTGTAGTACCGGTGGAAGATAATCGATCAGCTTCCTATCCAACCACATCACCCCGCACCGGTATCTCATCCACCCCAAGCGTTTTGTTTCCCTGTACGCCGTCAAGCGCCGTATCGCCCACATCGATCACGCCGTCCAATTCCAACAGGCGCGTTTCAATCTGCGACACGCGCACAACCAGCGCGTCCGAACCGGCCCACTGCTTTGCAAGCTCCTGGAAATACGCGTCAACCGCCTGCTCCGCATACGGCCTGACATCCTCAAACGCCCAGCCCTCCCGCAAGGTCAGGCTGGTTTTCACATCGATGCGCGCCGCCGTTACGCCGTCCACCGTCACTGTATGCCCAATCGGCGCGACGCCGTACCCCTGCCCGGATGAACCCTTTGGGTCAAGCGCCTCCTGTACCGTATCGATCAGCGTCTGTTTGGGCGGCGCAAAGGTGCTGTCGATCACCACAACGCGCACGCTGCCGCCGCCGTTCCAAACGGGATACACCTTGCAGCCGCCCACACCGGCAATCGCGCCCACTTTGTCCAGATAGTCCTGTACGTTTCCCCCGAACGCCTGCGACCGGAACGACGTAAGGTATCTCTCGCGCAGATGCTCCGTGTCCTCCTCATCCTCGCCGGGGATCAAAAGTTCCACAAGCTGCGCTTTCGTCAGGCCCGCGACGTATTCAATCGGTATCAGCCGCCCCGAAAGCGTGTTGCCGGCTTCGCCCGGCGTCTCGCATTCCAGCCGCGCATCCGTCTCCGAGATGCTTTCCGTCAGGACATAGTTTAATCCCTCCAGAGAAAAGCGCGTGCCCACCGGCGGCGTCTTATTGAACTGTCCGCGCCACACCGCCGCTGTTGCCGGATACGGATGCATCCCGCGCTCGGCGCACCGCCGAATCAGAAAATCGCGCGACTGTGTGTCCGCGAACGCCTCGTCAAGCACGCTGTCCGCCGTGATATACAGATTTGTCAGCTCAACGGCCGCCGGCGCCAGGGCGCTGAACAAAATCGACGCCGTGCGCGTGTCCACCTCCGGCCGTCCTTCGACAGCCGCGGCCATCATGCGCCGCAGAATCGCTTCGTACGTTTGTTCCTCAAACATTCAAACCGTCACCTCCCTGTCCGCCTTTACATCGCCGAAGATCGTCGAAACCGTAAAGGTACAGCTCACCTGATTGCGTGAAACGGTAAACGAAAAGCCGTCGACCGCCGTAACCCGGTCGTCCCACATAAGCGCCTCCCGGATACGCCGCTTTAATTCCGACTGCACATAATCGGGCGGCCGGCCGATCAAATCGCCTGTTTCAATCCCGTAATCCCACCCGTAGATCAGGTATTGATACCGCTCGGTCGACAGGATCAGATAAATCGCCTGCATCATCGCGTCTTTTTCGTCCGCCGTCCCGGCAATCGTCCCCGCGCCGGTATTCAGCTTCCAGGTCCGGCTTGCCCGCCGCGTTTTTGTCCTCAAGTTTTCAAATCCGCCTGTTGCCGGCAGCATTCCCCATCACCTCACACGGTCCAGTATGTAATACTGCTGCCCGCCCTGCGCGCGCAGCAAAGCGACCTTTTCACCGGGCGCAAGCCCCATCAGCACAGTAAACTCTTTTTTGCCCTCATACGCGTGTCTGTGTCCCTCCGCTTCATCCGTCTCGTGCCGCACCTGCATCTCAACTGAAAAATTGCTCACGAGCGAGGAAAGCGCAAGCTGTGCAGAACCGAGCACAAGCTTTTCATCCACTTGCACCCGCAATGGCGCGGCGCTCAACACCGTACCGTAACATAGCGCGCTCGGTTTCCCGCATTCAACCGCCCCAATCGCCAGCCGGCGGATAGCGGCTGCAAGGTCTGTTTCGTTATACATTGATCTCCCCTCCCCGCAGCGTCAAATCCATTGTATGGAACTGCGTGTCAAATTTGTGGCTGACCTTTTCAACCACCATGTAATTGCTCACAGCGATATCCCCGAGCGTCAGGCGCACAATTACGGACGAACCTCCGCGCACACGCACGTCGCCAAGAGCCCCCTTGACCGTCAGACTGCGGGCCGTGCGATTATAAAGCTGGAGCAGCGCCGCCGCTTTCGCCCCGGCGTTCTCATCCTTCTGAACCTTCTCGAAGTATTGCAGTACGCCCCACCGTTCAATATTTCCGGCGTCGCGCACGCCGGTGACTTCGCGCCGGCCGGCGTCCTGATTGTCATAGACCAGACTGATCTGATTGTATGTATCAGAATCAATGCTGGCCGTGTAATCGTAACTGGACGCTGTCTGCGCGTCGACGAGCAAGTCAAGCTTCATGTTTTCGATATCGCGCAGCGTCAGCTTGCCGCACTCATCGTAAAGGACAAACAGCCGCCCCGTGTTCTGGAGTGTCAGATCAAGCGCCGACAGGATGATATCGAACAGCGACCGGTTGTCCTCCACACGGTTGCCGATCACCCACTTTGTGTCCTCCAGCACCCCTTTTTGAAGCATATAATCGTCCGCGATCATCTCCACGACCTGCGTTGCCGTCAGATTCTCATAGTTATAAATATCCTTGTTTTTCAGGTAGCGCAGCTGATCATACGCCGTCATTTTGACCTGGCCGTCCTGATCATACTGCCGTGAGAACAGAAAACCGGAAAAGACCTCCGTCCCATCGACGGTCAGTTGTACGCGGTTGCCCTCCTCCACTTTAAGCGCGCTGTCGTCAATAGCTGTAAACGTGAGCTTTCCGGGCGCGCCGCGCCGTTCCAAATCGAGTGAAACCGCTCCTTCAACCGCCGGCTCATAGTAAAGGCCGCCGTTGCGGATCAGCAGCTTTGCATCCATAACGCCGCCCCCTTAAGCTGCGGGCAGCTTGAGGACCTGTCCCGGATATATCGTATATTTCGGGTTGCCCGTGCCTTCGTTGCCCTTATCTATAACGGATTGATTGAGACTGTACACCTCCGGATAACGGCTGCCGTCCCCAAGATACCGCTGCGCGATATTCCACAGGCAGTCGCCCGCCACAACCGTATGCGTCCCCGCTGCCGGCGGGCTGTCGCCCGGCCGGGGCGCGCCGCTGTCCGGCGGGGCCAGCAAATCGTCAGGCACCGGGATGGTCTTGGTCCCATACGGCCGGTATTCCTTCAGCTTTAAACTGGCTATCACGTCAAACCCCTCGTCCGCATCCTCCTTGAGCGTGTAATCCTCCAGCGAAACCCGCATATTTGTATCGAACAGCATCCGTCCGCCCGGCAATGTGCGCGTAATGATCAGACGAAACGGCTTTCTTCTCTCCTTGAGCGTCTCAAGCCGGTCGATGTACGGCGCCGCGTCATCGTCACGCGCAAACGGATAGGATATCTGCGGCAGCCGCATATCGAACGACAGCTCCATCAGTCCGGGGGTCTTGAGCACATTGATCTCGTCGCCGCTGATGAGGCTGTAGGTCTTGTTTTGGTTTCCAATCTGTGCTTGCAGCTTGCCGGGCGTCACCGGCAATTGTACGCCATCCAGATAAAATGTATACGGCATTTATGCGTACACTCCTTCCACACCCATCGCCGCGCCATTGTTGATGGCCTCCACCATGCGGTGCGTCAGCGTCTCGGCGTCCAGATATGACGCCACGTTCTGCGTTACGCCGCCCATATCCACACGGATTTCCGTCGTTGTAAAACGGTTGATCGCCTCCTGCTCCGCAAGGTCGCGCATCCATTCCAGCTCCTCGTTGTTCAGGTTCAATGAATCCGCCGACGCCGCCGTATTGTCGGCGATTGTTCCAAGTACCTCTCCATACGGGTCCTCCAGACCACCCAATCCATTGCCCGAACCGTTTGCCCCGTTACCGCCCTGTCCGTTCGGATCAATGCCCGACGGCAGATAGCTGTTCGTCTGCGCGTTGGCGTCGGCCTGGTTTCGCGCCGCTTCAATTTCGCTTTGACGCTTCGCCGCGTTTATCAGTTCCTCCGCCTTCATTTTATCCAGCGTTTGTTCCCGCTCGGCCCTCCGGTTTTCAACTTCCTCTGCCGCTGCATTGAGCATCTCATTGCGTTCCTGCTTCTCTGCTTCGTTTTTCAGCATTTCCTCCGTGCCGAACGTCACATGCTGGATTGTATCAATTGACACGCCTGGAATTTTATTTAACACCCCGATAAACTTATTGATAATGTCAATTGCGCCGTTGACCATCCCTTGCAGAATCATCAGAATATTAGCCTTCATGTCGCCCGCTGTATTTTGCAGATTCACAGCCATTGTCAACCACTTCAGCGCCATCTTGTCTATCAAATTCAAAACCCAAAAAACGCCGGTAAAAAATGCGATTTTAATGACTCCCCAAACAGACAACAGCACATTTTTCACCATCATCCATGCAACCTGTATCCCGCCGACGGACTGTATCCACGCATAAATCAGAGCGATTACAACGCCAATGGCTGTCGCAATCATCAGAATGGGATTCGATTTCAGCACTGCAAACAGATTATTGAATGCTCCGCCCGCCAACCATGATTTTGCCTCCATAATGCCGGAAAGAACCGCGTATGCTTGAAAAGCCGCCGCAACGCCAAAGATCACCGGGATCAATATATCCGCATGCTGCGCAAGCCCGCTGATCGCCCCCAAAACCGGCTGCAACGTCATCAACAATTCATCTGTCGCCATCGTCCACACACGCGCCCAGGTAATCGGCGTCCCACCAAACTGCGCGTTGATCTCGTCAGACGAGGCAAGCATCGCGTTTTTAAACAGCTCCGCCGTAAGTCCGCCGCTGGCGATCAGCTCATCAAGCTCGGCCTGACCGATTCCAAACGCGTTTGACAGCAGCGTGCCGATTTGAGGAATCCGCGCCTCAAGCTCAGAGAACATATCCGTATTGATGACGCCCTCTCCCATTGCGGCCGTCAGTTTCCCCATGACCGCCGACTGATCCTCCTGATCCGTGCCGCTCGCGACGAACTGCTTGTTCATCAGCTCCGTAAAGGCAACCGCCTCCTGATTCGAGGAGAATGTACCGCCCGCCGAGGCGTTCAACGCGCCGACAGTCTTAACCACCTCCGAATAGGCCGTCCCGGAATTCTGCGCGGCTGTGAACAGCATCCCCTGAAGCTGGTCCGCGGTCTGCAAACCGTCGTTCATCTGCGCAATATATGCGTTCGTCCGCGCCGTTTGGTCTGCAAGCTCCGCAGTTTTCTTGATAATCCCCCCGACCTTTTCCGCATTTTCTTTTAGAGTATCCCATTGCTTTGCCGCGCCGTCCTGTCCGCCGCCGGAACCGCCCCCGCCTCCGTCCGAATCTCCGCCCGAATCTCCGCCCGAACCGCCGCCCGAACCGCCGGATTGACCGCCGATTCGGTTCAGCCGGTTTTCAAGCTCGCCAACCAGCGCAGTCAGACGTTCATACGACGATTCGGCGGCGGACAGATCCGCTTGCTGCGCAACCCGTTCCAGTGAAGCGCCGATACCGTCAAGCTTCGCTTGAAACGCCGCTGCCGCCGACGTGTCAAACGCACGGTCCGCCGCATTGCGAATCTTCAAAAAGCCCTGCGCCACAAGCGCCTGCGCATTTTGTATCATACCTAAAGCCGGACTCATCGCGTCAATCAATTGTACTGTCGTTACAATCGTCGCCGTATGCATCCCCTCCCCTCCAAAAAATCGTGTTCAGCGTTTTTTGCTTCTCAGCCTGTCGGCTTCCTTCTTATCAGCAGCCGTCTTTTTGCGGATGGCCGCAATCACAAACGCCTTTTCGCGCGCTGTCATTTCCAGGAACAGGGAGGGCGGCCAGTGAAACTTATGCAGACAGTAATACGCCACATTCGCCTCCCCGTCGCCCTCCTCAATCAGTTTTTTGCCTGTTCGGTCAATTCCTCAATCGGTGTGAAGCCGCAGACCTCCTGCGCCTTCTGGAAATAGTTGGCCGATTCTCCCGAGGTCAGCATCGCCTTGAGCAGCGCCTCGGCGCCCATCACGCCGTAGCTGTCCTGCAAGCCTTTGTCGTTGAGATTTGGAAACACCGTGCATCCAGCCGCCATTGCCGCCAGATACCCGTTTGAATCAAACTCCTGCCGGAACTGGCTGCTCTTGCCCGGCACCTGTACCATCCGGGTGAAACGCCTGCGCAGCGCCTCGTCCTCCTCGCTCATCAGCGGCCGCAGCTCCCACAGCATAGGCTTGCCGTCCTCATCCACAAAGCGGCGCGACGCCGCAAATCTGATATTTTCGGGCTTCACCGCGTTCTGCGCCAAAAAGGCGCTGAGTCCTCCCGCCATTTTCATCCGTCCTTTCTCTTACTGCATACCTTCCAGCAGCGTAAATTTCTCCGGAATTTCAAAGTCCTCAAAGGTGAAATCCATTTCCTCATCTAGATATTCCGCATCCGCATCGAACTTGGCCAGGATACCGCCGTCCACATTGCAGTCGCGCAGGATCACCGTCTGCCGCCCCGAGGCGGAGGTCGCATCCGCATTTGTGATCTGGATATCGAAATAGACGTCCGCCCCCGTCTGCTTGTAACGATACAGCAGCTCTCGGAACAGCGATGTGTTGTAATGGAACGTTGCGCTGCCGGTGCCCTTCCAGCCGGCCGCTTTATTGCCGCGGCCGGGTTTTCCAAGGATGGGCACCTCGCTTTTGATCTTCTCAACCTTTGCCTCCAGGTTGATTGCCTGCATAAAGCAGTACCGGTTGCCGTCAATCGTGACATAGCATTCCGCCAAAGCCGCGCTGACGGTATCCTTTGCATGCATAATCGGCCTGTCAATCATCTGTCATCCTCCTTTTTTAAGCGACAACGCAAACCATATAAAGCTGCTCCATCGCGTTTACCGGCGTGACGCGGTCCGTCACGACGACCGCTTTTTTCGTATCGCCCGCCTCCACCGTCACATTTTCCGGTTCAAACGTCTGAATGGCGCGCAATGTCTGAAGCTGCTGGTGGTGGCGCACAATATCGTTCCACAGCGAAACGCGTCCTGCCGCATCGTTCGGTACCTGGCCGTTGTATTTTGTATTAAACAGCGCGGCGATATCGTTGCCGATCTGGTCCAGCACCCGGATCGTCTGATTGCTGCCAAAATCAGACGACCGCTCCTCTGTTGCTGAAACGAACGTGTTGATATCGGTCAGCACGCGTGTCTCGTCGCCGACCCGGTGCAGCAGGAACCCGCCGGATTGAATGCCTTCCTCAAGCTGTGCCTGCGTGTACTGTGTGTCGATTTCAAATTCGCCGTCATAGACGCGGTTTGTCAAACTCTTGTTGACTGCGCAGCCTGCCTGAGCGCCCGTCGTCCACCAGACCGCCGAAGTATCGTCCGCCGCGCCAGTCAATCCGTTTTCGACTGAAATAACGCCCTCATAATCGGCCTGCCCGTACCGGTGCAGCACCGTCTGGAACTTCACGCCTGATTCGTCGCGCATACGTTTTGTAAACGCTGTAAACAACGCTTTGACCGCAGGCTTGTCCGACAGGCATCCGAGCGCGTGGAACGTATACGGCTCGATCTGATCCAGAAACGTCTGATACGCCGCGTCGCCTGCTGTGCCATCCGTCCCCCCTGTCAGATTCGCGCCGGCTGTCGCCGCAAGCGTCGCTTCAGCCTGAAAGCGTACAAATGCGTTGTCATGCAGCTGCGCCGCCGTTTTCACTGTCTGAAGATCGATGCGTGTATCATCCATCCAGGTTGAAACATCGTAAACCGGCGTTTCCTCTGTGGAAGCCTCGGCCGCCTCGATAACAATACGCAGGCTGTTTCCGCGCGTACCGGGGTGCAATGCGGTCGCAAAGTCGTTTTTCGCAGGCTCCCCACCGGTATTCAGCCGGTAAAAATAACCTTTCCTGATATTCCGGAACAAATCGCGCAGCCCTTTCAGCTTTTCATGCGTATATGGATAGCCGAACAGTTCCAGCGACCGCTTTTCGAATTCGCCCGACTCAACGGCAAACACCGCACCCTCCGGCCCCCAGTCAAACTCGGCCGGCATTGCCGCTATCCCACGGTCCGACAGCGCGGCCGACGCGCGCGGCGCCGATACGAAATTAATGTATGTTCCCGGCAGAATTTTGTTCATGGTTGTAAACGTGCCGCCTCCAAGCGCCATACAAATCACCCTTTCATAAATGTTTCAATTGCGGCGTCCACCTGTTTTTGCGTATACGCCTTTTCATCCTCCAGCAGCGCCTCCAGCAAATCCCTCCGTCCCCGGTACCGCATAAATGTCACAAGCTGCGCCTTGGTGTGCAGCGGTTCACCCGCCGCGGCGGCGCCGGAGGCTTTCCTGTTTATTTCGTTCCCAAGCCGATCCCCCCTTCCATCTGTTCCTATTGGCTCTGCTCCGTCCGCGTACACGCCGCAAAACAATCACAGAACCCGCTTGAATCAACGCGCCTTCATCATGATTTACAGGTTGCTTTGCAACCTGTAAATCATAAACCGTCCGCGCCGAGGACGGCGCGGGGCCGTTTAATTAAAATGCGCCTGCCTGCAGAGCAGGCAGATACGCTAAAAAATAGTTGCAAAGCAGCTATTTTTATAAGCGCCGGCGCTTGCCGCTTTTGTAAAAACCGGATCAATCAGACGTCTGCACTCGCTTCAGATCCTCCATCACAGGAATTTCCCGCACGGCCGATACCACCCCTTCATACCGCACAAAAAAATGCAGCAGGCCATATGCAGCCTCGCACCGCATCCCACAGCCGCGCAGATACGTGCTGTCCGGCAGAGGCAGCAGGCCAAGAACCGAGAACAACGTATCAGCCGCTTCACGCATCTGTGCCGCGCTTGTAAAGCGGCCGCGCACCTCAAACACAACCGCGCGCTGACCGCGGCCATTCGGTCCCGGCTTCTGCGAAGCCTGCGACAGCAGCACCGCCAGGCAAGGCGGCTCCATCTGCATTGTTTCGTCGCCGACCGTGCACGTCTCACCGAAGGCTTCCTTGAGCACGCAGTAGATTGCCGTTGTCCATTCATTGATTGTCCCCATTCGCGCCTCCGTTTCCTGTCCTTTTTATAGGACATGTAATCCTGTATCATGTAACTACAAAATATTCCCAAAGTAATTAACGACACATTTTGTTTCTTTTTCGTATGGCTCTTGGCACTGTACGTTTTCACTCCGAAACATTTCGTTGCTCTTATCGTACCATTATCTTTTCCTTTTGTCAACAATTCGTTTCTAAAAATTATAAACTTAATAGAAAAAACAGCAAATACGAAACATTTTGTTACTACGCTTGCGTATGCAACAAATAGTTGCTATAATGCAGGTGAGGTGGCTGCCATGACAAATCTCAAAGCTCTGCGGGAGTCTAAGGGCGTCTCGCAGCAGACCGTCGCTGACTACCTGGGGATCACCCGCCAGGCATACGGCAACTATGAAACCGGAAAGCGCCAGGCCGATTATGCCGCGCTGCTGCGTCTCGCGGCATTTTTTGGCGTATCGGTCGACGCGCTTTTGCAGCCGGACCCGCCGGCGCAGACCAAAGAGCTTGCCTTTGACGATTTCACTTATGCCATGTATGAGGAAGGCAAGCAGTTGACAGAAGAAAACAAACAAAAGTTGCTTGAAATGGCAAAATTTTTTAAGCAGCAGCAGGAAAAAGAGAAGGGGTCGCCTTGAACAAAGCCCTCAGCCTCTATCGCGAGCTGCATGAAGCGGGCGTGTCCTGTTTCTCCTGGACGCTCGGTTCTGAAAAAGCCGCGACCATCGAACTCAAGGGCGCCTATGCCCTGTTCGTCGATTTTGACAATATCACATCCGCAGCCGAGGAAGCGGCTGTAATCGCGCATGAATACGGCCACATTGCAACCGGGACGACGCACCGCGTCTGCAGCCCCTATGACCTTGTGGAACGTCACGAGCACCGCGCCAACAAATGGGCGATCGAAAAGCTGCTCCCGCGCGACGAGCTGTACGCGCTCTATGCGGATGGCCTTACACAGCCCTGGGAAATCGCGGAGCACGCTGCGCTGCCCGAGGACTTCGTTCGCCGCGCAATGGCTTATTACCACGATCAGGACGCCGCGCGCCTGTGAGCGTGCAGAATAAAGGGACCGATTGCCGTACCCTTTTTCAACCGGGATCGCCTGCCTAAAAAAGCGAGCCTTATGAAAGCCGCATCTATACAGTATGCGGCAGGCCCGCTGTGATAAAATGTTCCGCCGGACTTTTCAATTGTAAAAACCGAAACGGTTAATCGTCATATTCTGTAGGTGAACTTATGGAACATACTGTAAATTTGAATATTCATTATTCGGTCTGCAAAGAAACATGGGATAAAATACTGCAAGTTTATAAATCCATGCCGTATTGGGCGGGCGATGATAAAGATGTCAAATGGATTGGAAAAGGAATCGATTTATGGGCCTCTGCGGAGCGTTCCGGAATTCAAATCGCGGGCAGGATGCCGGAATGCATTTGGGACGAATGGTACCGCACCTTAAAGTACAAATTGACAAAGTCACTTGGTTACGAAATTGGAGAATTAGAGGAAGGGTATGATTTTCAATAAACAAAACAACATGACGCCGGCAAAAGCAAGACTGAAATTAGCTGTTCACGCAGGAGAGACAGAAAACTTTGCCGGCGGCTACAGATATGCGCTAAAATATGGCTTTTGTAATTTGGAGGACATGATTCAAAAGTTTGATGAAATTTTCATCTGTTTAAAATTGTTAAATGAAACCGGCCGCCTTGCACAGATAGATCGGGAGCTGTTAACGCAGTTAAGCGAACTGTTGTGGGGAAGCGTTTCGTATATAAACAGTCAGAAAATACATTCCCGTGTGGTGGGTATCTTTGCGGAAGTTTTGTCAGAAACGCTCTTTTGCCTTTTGGAAAATTCAGAGCATCCTTTTGATGCCTTTGATAATTACAAAACAAATTATGACGACATATTGTCCGCGGCAGCAAAAAACCAGTTTTCGAAATAGAGAATACCCCGAAAAAAGAAAGCGGCGGCCGATTATCATGATATCCTGCTCCATGCAAGCAAGACCGTATGCAGAAACAGCGGGCTTTCAAGGTTTGTGTCACACCGCTCAGGGTCGTCGGTCATCCCAGCCAATACGAAAGAGGGGCCGCCCGCTTTGCCGGGCAGCCCCTCTTTTTATTGTTTATAATCCCTATAGCTGCTTTCATGATCTGTATGCATGCGCATACTCCGCTTGTCCCTCGCCCGCACCGCGCGCAGCAGTCAACCGTGCAGTCTCGTCCAGCGCAGGCGCTTGATCGCGCAGCTGGAAAACGGCGATCTGCTCCTTGAGCTGGCCGGCGCGGTTATTCAGCTCCTGGCTGGCAGCGGCGCTCTGCTGCGCGGTCGCGGAATTGGTCTGGACGACAGCGGAAATCTGATCGACGCCGACGCTGATCTGATGCAGGGCGCCTGCCTGGTCCTCCGAATCCGTAGCAATGGAATCGACATAGCCGGTAGATCTGCGCGCCTGTTCCACAGCCGTGTTCAACGTCCGCGCCGTATCCTCCGCAAGCGCTACCCCCTGCTCTACCGCCTGTGTAGACTGCTGGATCAGCAGTGTTGTCTGCTTGGATGCCTCCGAGCTTTTATTGGCCAGATTGCGCACCTCGTCGGCGACCACGGCAAAGCCTTTGCCGGCCGCTCCGGCTCTGGCGGCCTCGACGGCCGCGTTCAGGGCGAGAATATTTGTCTGGAATGCGATATCGTCTATTGTTTTGATGATCTTGCTGATCGCCTCGGAGGCCTCAGCGATGTCCTTCATGGACCGCTGCATCTCCTGCATCTTCTCATCGCCAAGCTCCAGGGAATCGGCCGCCTGGCTTGTCAGCGTGCGGGCCTGTCCCGCGTTCTTTGCAATTTCAGCCATCCGGTTCGTCAATTCCTGGACCGTCGCCGCCAGCTCCTGGACCGAGCTGGCCTGCTGTGTGGCGCCCTGCGCCAATGCCTGTGCGCCATCCGATACCTGTTCAGAATGTGCGGATACCTGCGCCGCCACATCATCGATACCCCTTATGGTCCTGTTCATGGAATCGAGGATTATATTGAGCGATTGCCGGATCGGCTTAAAATCACCGATATAATCACAATCCATGCTTAAACTCATATTTCCCTTTGACATCTCCTCCAGATGGAACGAGATATCGCCTATGTATTTTTTTAATTCACTCTTTGTTTTATGGATCGCATCCACCAGCATCCCGATTTCGGAGCTGTCCGCTTCCAACCTGAACATGGTGGAAAGATTCCCCCTGGACAGCTCCAGCATTTCATCTCTGATGTGGAGCACCGGGCGGATCACTTTTCTTTTCACAATACAAACCTGAACCAACTGAATGGCGACCGAAAGCAGCAGAAAGACGTACACCACCCATTTCATCAGCGTGCACATTACGCTCAGCTTTTGCACCTCGCCGGCGGTGCGGGTATCCAACGCTTCCAAAAATTTAGTTTTGAGCTGGTTGATCTGATCGACCGCAGTCATGTATTTTTCGCTGAATACATAGACCTGCGCCTCCTGTACACGGCCGGCGGCAGCCGCAGTCATAGCCTTTTCCTCCAGCGGCACCAGATCATCCGACAGAGCGGACATCTCAGAAATCATAGCCTCCTCGTCCTCTGTAATACCGATCTCCCGTAAATTGGCCACACCGGTTTCCCGATTTTTCAGCTCGTTAACCTCTGTCATATAAGCGTCATAATACGTCTGATCTGCGGTAGCGGCATAGGCGCGCACAGCGTTGGTAAGATTGGCCGAGCCATTCATAAATCGGTTTGCATTATAAGTAAGATCAAAACGGTCGGTATTCGCCTTTTCAATCTGCTTGTTAAAATTTACAAACAAAAATACAGAAACCGCCACTCCCACCAGCAGGAGAATGGATACTGTATTCAAAACCGCTACCAGGACAGATTGCTTCATCGCTTTCTTCATGACTGCTTCTCCTTCAGATGTTCGTCCAAAACGGCGCCGCACCGATTACGGGCCGAAAAAGGCGTTGTTTGTATCATATCCGGTTTGTACTACGCATGAAGGTCCACATCTTTCAACGTATCCTCCAGGCAGGCCAATCCATTTTGCCGCCGGGACATGAGTCCTTTCCTGTTTTATTGAGCTATACAATAGTAGATATTCATTCCCCCTGTTTTTGTTATAGATTTAAATATTTTCCATGTTTTCCCCCTATTATAAATAATCGGCAGCTTATATACAACACCGCACCAACAAAATCCATAAAAATCACAAACTTTAAATAGATTTTTTATAGATTACGGAGCGCAATCTATAAAAAATCCGCCGTCCGCGCGGGGGCGGCCTGGGGCCGTTTGATTGAAATGCGCCCGCCCCACTGTTCGCGGCACAGCCGACTAAAGTTTTTTGCCAAGCTTTTTTTCAAAAAGCGGGAGATTGACGCAGCGGACAATGATTGATAAAATATAAAGCATTGATTTAAATGGGAGGCATGAGCATGAATCAGTCCATCGCGCAGCGCGTGACCGGTATACTGTCCCTGGTGTCCGGCGCGGCCGCGCTCCTTACAGCAAGCGCAGCTGTGCTTGGCGACCGCCTGTTTGCCTATTTCTTTTTTCCGCATGGAATCGCTGCCAGCTCCATTGGCATCATCGGCGGCGCGGATGGACCTACCGCCATCTTTGTCACCACACGGATCGACCCCAAGCTGATACTAATCTGCTGGTCCGTACTGCTCGCACTGCTTTCCGCCGGTGGCTTCGCCGCGTATTGCCTCATGAAAATGAAACGCAATTCTAACAACCAATAGGATTATTATTACAAAATTTTACGAATAGGAATTAACAGCATGGATTGTACCGCACTTCTTTCCAAGGAATTCGGCATCGCGCCGCCGCTGGTGGAAAATATCATCGCCCTGATCGACGAGGGCAATACCATCCCCTTCATCGCCCGCTACCGCAAGGAGCGTACCGGCTCGTGCGACGACCAAACCCTGCGCGCGCTCGCCGACCGGCTGGCGTATCTGCGTGGCCTGCAAAAGCGGCGCGAGGAGGTCTTATCCGCCATCGGCGAGCAGGGCAAGCTGACCGAATCGCTCGCCGCCGATATCGCCGCGGCTGAAACGCTTGCGCGGCTGGAGGATATTTACCGACCCTATAAGCAGAAGCGCCGCACGCGCGCGACGGTCGCGCGCGAACGCGGGCTGGAGCCGCTCGCACAATTGCTCCTTGCTCAGGATCAGACATCCGGCAGCGTCGAGGCGCTCGCCGCGCCGTATGCCAGCGCCGAGAAGGACGTACCCACGGCGGCGGACGCAATCGCCGGCGCGTGCGATATCATCGCCGAGCAGATTTCCGACAGCGCCGAGGGCCGCGCGCGCCTGCGCGACTATTATTGGCGCAACGCGCGCCTGTGCAGCACAGCCGTGGACTCAGACAAGGAGTCTGTTTATACCATGTATTACGAATATGCGGAACCGGTTGCAAAAGCGCCGAGCCACCGCGTGCTCGCCGTCAACCGCGGTGAGAGCGAGGGCGTACTCAAGGTATCCGTCGATGTGGACGCGGACTATGCGACCGGCCTGTTAGCGGGCCTGTTCGTCAAAAAGGGGAGCATTACAACCGAAACCGTGCTGGCGGCCGTCGCCGACGCGTATAAGCGCCTGATCCACCCGTCGCTTGAACGCGAGCTGCGCGCAGAGCTGACCGACGCTGCCAACGAACAGGCGATCAAAAATTTTGGCGTCAACCTCAAAGCGCTGCTGATGCAGCCGCCCGTCAAAGGCAAGACGGTGCTGGCCATCGACCCGGCCTACCGAACCGGCTGCAAAATCGCCGTCGTCGACCCGACCGGCAAGGTGCTCGATACGGCGGTCGTCTATCCCACCCCGCCGCAGAACAAGGTGGCAGAAGCAAAGCGCATGCTCGGCGCGCTCATCAAAAAGCACGGGGTCCAGGTGCTCTCCATCGGCAACGGGACGGCCTCCAAGGAAAGCGAGCTGTTCGCGGCCGAACTGATCCGCGAGCTTGACTGTGGCCTTTCCTATATGATGGTCAACGAGGCCGGCGCGTCCGTCTATTCGGCGTCGAAGCTCGGGGCCGAGGAGTTTCCCGAATACGACGTGTCCCTGCGCAGCGCCGTGTCGATCGCGCGGCGGCTTCAGGATCCGCTGGCGGAGCTTGTCAAGATCGATCCGAAATCGGTTGGCGTCGGCCAGTATCAGCACGATATGCCGCAAAAGCGCCTTGACGAGACGCTGACCGGCGTGGTGGAGGACTGTGTCAACAGCGTCGGCGTCGACCTGAACACCGCGTCCGCCCCCCTGCTCGGCTATGTGGCGGGGCTGTCGTCGGCCGTTGCAAAAAATATTGTCGCCTTCCGCGAGGAAAACGGCGCGTTTACATCGCGCGCGCAGTTAAAGAAGGTGCCGAAGCTCGGCCCGAAGGCATTCGAACAGTGCGCCGGCTTTCTGCGCATCCCGCGCGCAAAGAACGTGCTCGACGAAACGGGCGTCCATCCCGAATCGTATGACGCCGCCAAAAAGCTGCTCGAACGGTTCGGCTGTACGCTCGACGACGTGGCGGCCAAGCGCCTGGACGATTTGGCGGCGCGTGTGAAGCAGGCCGGTGAAACCGCCGTGGCCGACGCGTGCGGCGTCGGCGTACCGACGCTGCGGGACATCGTTTCCGACCTGTGCCGGCCCGGCCGCGACCTGCGCGACGAGCTGCCGCCGCCGATGCTTCGCAGCGACATCATGGACCTTGGCGATTTAAAGCCCGGCATGGAGCTGCGCGGCACCGTGCGCAACGTCATCGATTTTGGCGTGTTTGTCGATATCGGCGTCCATCAGGACGGGCTTGTCCATATCTCGCAGATCACAAACCGCTATATCCGCCATCCAAGCGAGGTGCTGCGCGTCGGCGATATCGTCACGGTCTGGGTGTTGTCGGTCGACGTGCCGAAAAAGCGCATCTCCCTGACGATGAAAAAACCGAAGGACGCGGTTTGCTGACAGGGGGCGGCGCTGTGAACATCCTTCTGGCCGCGGTGAACGCGCGCTACAGCCATACAAACCTGGCGGTGCGTTATTTGCAGAACGCGCTTATGCAGGCGGGCATTGCGTCGGAGATCGCGGAGTATACCATCAACGAACCGGCGCGCGCCATCCTTGCGGATATCGCGCGCCGCGCTCCTGATCTGCTGCTGTTCTCCTGCTATATCTGGAACATCGATTATATCCGCCGCATCGGCGCGGATTTCCGCCTGCTTAGTCCCAACGCGGCCATCGTGCTCGGCGGGCCGGAGGTGTCGTTTGACGCGCAGGCGCAGCTTGACGCGGCGCCCTGGGCCGACGCGGTCGTCAGCGGCGAGGGCGAGCCGGTGATCGCGCAGATTGTGCGCATGAAAAAGCCGCGCGGCGTCTTTGCCGCGCGGTCCTTTGCCGACCTTGACGCCCTGCCGTTTCCCTACGGAGATCTCGACGCCCTTTCAAACCGTGTGCTCTATTACGAATCGACGCGCGGCTGCCCGTATGGATGCAGCTATTGCCTCTCATCCGCGGACAGAACGGTCCGCACGCGCGCGCTGCCGCTCGTCTTTGACGACCTGCGGCGCTTTCTTGGCGCGCGCGCCATGCAGGTCAAATTTGTCGACCGCACCTTCAATCTGGACGCGGCGCGCGCCGAAGCGATCTGGCGCTTTCTCATTGAACACGACAACGGCGTCACCAGTTTCCAGATGGAGCTTGGCGGCGACCTTTTGACGCCGGGCCAGCTCGAACTGCTGCGCACGGCGCGTCCCGGCCTTTTCCAGTTCGAAATCGGCGTGCAGAGCACATGCGGGCGCACGCTTGAGGAAATCTGCCGCAAAACGGATATAATCCGCCTAACTGAAAATCTCCGCGTTCTGCGGGACGCGGGCAACATCCCCCTGCACCTCGATCTGATCGCCGGCCTGCCGCTTGAGGGCTTCACACGCTTTGCGCAGTCGTTTGACGACGTGTTCGCGCTGCGCCCGCATCAATTGCAGCTCGGCTTTTTAAAGCTGCTGCGCGGCTCCGCGCTGTACGCCAGACGCGAACAGTACGGCCTTATGCACAGCGAAGCGCCGCCGTATGAAATCCTGCGCACGCCGCAGCTTTCCTTTTTAGAGCTTGCACGGCTGAAAACTGTCGAGGACATGACGGAAACGTACTATAACAGCGGCCGGTTTTCCCATACGCTTCCCTATGCGCTCGCCCTGTGTCCGTCGCCGTTTTACGGGCTGCTCGCGCTGGGCGAAGCGGCGCCCGCGCGCAGCGTCGGCAAATACGAGCGGTACGACCTGCTGTATGATTTCTGTATCGCCCATGGCGGCGACCCAGCGGTCTGCCGCTGGCTTTTAAAATACGATTTGTGCCTGCATGAGCGCCCGCGCCGCCTGCCGGCATGCTGCCCCGAGACGGCGCCCGCCGCGCGGCGGGCCGTGCGTTCGGGGACGAATACGCATGTTGAGCTGTTCCCCTTCGACGTGACGGACCCGGCGCGCGCGCCGGGCGAAACGGCGCTGCTGTTCGATTACACGCGGCGCGATATATGCGGACACGCGCGCGCCGAACGCATCCGGTTATGAGGACGCGCCGGACAATTCGATTTCATCAAGCGTCAATTCATACGCCGGCAGAAACGTCTTTAAAAACTCGCCGGCCGCCGGGAGCCTGAGCGCGCGCAGCGCCTCAAGCTGGGCGCGTTTGGCGCTTTCAAAGTCGCGGTTCCCGGAACGCTCCTCCTCGATGCATTTGACGAGCGCCGACAGCTTGTCGGCAGCCTTCACAATGCGCAAAACCAGCTCGTCCTGCTCGAAAAAGCTCGGCCGGTACGCCGCAGCCAGCTTATCGGGCAGCGCGGCCAAAAGCCGTTCGGCGGCCGCGCGTTCCACCTGCTTATAGCTGTCGCGGATGGCGGCGCTGTCGTATTTGACGGGTGTGGGAAGATCTCCGGTCAAAATTTCGGCGCAGTCGTGGTAAAGCGCGCAGAACACCGGGCGCGCCGGGTCCACGCCGGACAAAAGCGCCAGCGCGTGCGCGAAATAAGCGACCTCGAGCGTGTGTTCGCTCAAGTTTTCCTGGCGCACATTGCGCATCAGGCCCCACCGGGCGATGTATTTCATACGCGACAGCATCGCGAAAAAGCCGTGTGTTTTCATATCCGTTCCCCCTTTTTATGCAGTCAATTATAGCAAATCGCGCACTGAATGAAAAGAAGCGCGCCGGGGCAAAATTTCCCTGTACCGGCCGCGCGATCTTTTAAAACAGGAATTTGGTGGTATAATAACCGCAGAGCGGTTATTATACCGATTTATGCCCAACGGCTCGCCGCTCATGCGGGACCGCCAGTCTGGTACCGCCCGATTTAAAACGACACCAATTCGCTTTACGGACAAGGAGAGATCGATGTTGCTTGTTTCACCGGAACAAAACAAAGGCGCGTGCCGCAGAGCGTTTTTGATCGCCCTGGCAACGGCCGCGCTTATCTTCATCCCCTTCATCATCTGGGACAAGGGGTACTTCTTTTTTTACGGGGATTTTAACGTCCAGCAGATTCCTTTCTACAAGCTCGCGCACGAGGCGGTGCGCAGCGGCGATCTGTTCTGGAACTGGTATACCGATCTCGGCGCGAACTTCATCGGCTCATACAGCTTTTATCTGCTCGGCAGCCCGTTTTTCTGGCTGACGCTGCCTTTCCCGACTGAATTTGTTCCGCATCTGATCGGCCCGCTTTTGATTCTCAAGCACGCCTGTGCGGCAGCGACCGGCACGCTCTATTTCAAGCGGTTTGTAGCGCCGCGTTCCTATGCTGTTTTCGGCGGTCTGCTCTATGCGTTCAGCGGCTTTGCCGTTTACAATATCTTTTTCAATCACTTTCACGAAGCGATCATCTTCTTCCCGCTTCTTCTGGTCGGCCTTGAGGAGCTGATGGTCAACAACCGGCGCGGCGTGTTTGCGCTGGCTGTCGCCATCAATGCGTTCGTCAACTACTGGTTTTTCATCGGCGAGGTCGTCTTTGTGCTGATCTATTTTGCCTTCCGCGCCGCGTCGCCCGACTGGCATATGACCTGGAAACGTTTTTTCTGGACCGCCTTCGAATCGGTCGTCGGCCTGCTTTTGGCCATGGCGCTTTTTCTGCCGTCGGTGCTGGCGATCCTCGGCAACCCGCGCACCGGCGCGAGCGAAACGCTCAACGGCTGGAACTTCTGGCTTTATTGGCATAATCAGCTCTATCCGGCCATTGTCAGCAGCGCGTTTTTCCCGCCTGATCTGCCAAGCCGGCCCAACCTGTTCCCGGATCGCGGCGCAAAATGGGCGTCGCTCTCCGCCTGGCTTCCGTTTATCAGCATGAGCGGCGTGATCGCCTACGTCCAGTCTAAGCGCGACTGGCTGCGCCGCATCCTGTTGTTCTGCCTCGTGGCCGCTCTGGTGCCGGGGCTGAACAGCATGTTTATCCTTTTCAATTCCTCCTATTATGCACGCTGGTTCTATATGCCCATCCTTTTGATGGCGTTGGCCACCGTGCAGGCGCTGCGCAGCCGGTCGATCGATCTGGAGCGCGGGATCCGATGGACCTTTATCTTTACCGCCGGCGTAACAATCATCCTCGGCCTGACGCCGACGCTCCAGTCAGATGGTTCGGTCAAGTTCTGCCTTGCAAAATATCCCGACCGTTTCGCCGCCACTGTGGCGATCGCCCTGCTCGGGTTGGGCGCGCTCTGGCTGATCGTTAAGCGCCTGCGCGGCACGCCGAAGCTCTTTATGCGCGCTATGACGGCCGCCTGCTGTTTTGTCAGCGTCGTCTACTCGATCACCTTCATCGCCATGGGCAAAACACATTCCGACAATACCGATTTTATCCGTGATACCGCGCTTGACGGCCGTTACCAATTGGAACTGCCGGACGATACCTTTGCGCGTTCCGATATTTATAAGGGCATGGACAATCTGGGGATGTATTGGCACCTGCCGAATATTCAGGCGTTTCACAGCATCATCCCTGTTTCCACAATGGAATTTTATCCGAAGGTCGGCGTCAAGCGCGACGTCTCCTCCAAGCCGGAAACACAGTATTACCAGCTTCGGCCGCTTCTGTCTGTGCGCTGGCTCTTTATCTCGGAGAACAGCGAGGATCAGGACGTGATGCCCGGCTATGAGCTGCATTCGACACAGCTTGGTTACAATGTTTATGAAAACCAGTATTTTATACCGATGGGCTTCACCTTTGATTACTATATTACTGTGCGCGACCTTGAACAGATCCCGGAGGACGACCGCGCGGCGGTCCTGCTGCGGGCGCTCGTGCTCAAGGATGAAGCCGCCGCGCGCCACAACGACCTGCTGGAGCGGATGCCGCAGAGCTACTACAGCAATCTGGGCGAGGACGAATACTACACCGACTGTGAAAACCGCCGCGCGACAGCCGGCTACTCGTTTGAAATCGACAACCGCGGTTTCACTTCCAAAATCAATCTGCCGCGGGAAAATCTTGTCTTTTATTCCGTCCCATACGATGAAGGCTGGTCCGCGACCGTCAACGGCGTCCCCGCTGAAATCGAAAAGGTTGATCTCGGTTTCATGGCGGTGCGCGCGCCTGCCGGCGACAACACCATCCGGTTCACCTACACGACGCCGGGACTCTATCCCGGTCTGGCCGTCAGCGCCGGCGCTCTGCTTATTCTGATTGTTTATCTGCTGCTTTACAAAAAATACGGCGGCGCCAAAGGCCCCGATCAACCATATTCTGCACACAGCGACTTTGACCGTCTCGACGGCAAGGAGCAGGAACCACCCGCCGAATGGCTCGAAAACGATCGGCGCGGCGAACCGGACGGCGACGGGCCGCTGACGCCGCCCGCCGAATGGTTTGACGAACCGCAGCCGCCCACAGGATCGGACGGCGGACCCAAGGAGGAACCCAAATGAACGAGACGCTTTATCTAGTGATCCCCTGTTATAACGAACAGGAGGTCCTTCCTGAAACGGCGCGCCGGCTCGATGAAAAGCTCGGCGGCATGATCGCGGTGGGAATCGTTTCAAAGGACAGCCGCGTGCTGTTTGTCGACGACGGCAGCCGCGACACGACCTGGGAAATTATCGCGCGCCTGCATAGCGAAAACCCGCGCTTTTCGGGGCTGAAGCTGTCGCACAACCAGGGGCATCAAAACGCGCTTGTCGCGGGGTTGATGGAGGCAAAGCGATTTTGTGACATCGCCATTTCACTCGACGCCGATTTGCAGGATGATGTGGACGCGATCGACCGGTTCGTCGCGGAGTACCAGGCAGGCAGCGACATCGTTTACGGCGTGCGTTCGTCCCGCAAAACGGACACGGTTTTCAAGCGGTCGACGGCGGTCGGATACTACCGGTTTCTGCGTTGGATGGGCGTGGAAATTGTGGAAAACCACGCCGATTACCGCCTGATGAGCCGCCGCGCGCTCGACGCGCTCGCCCAATACGACGAGGTCAACCTGTTTTTGCGCGGCATTGTGCCGCTGATCGGCTTTCGCACGTCGGTCGTTGCCTACGAGCGCCATGAGCGGTTTGCGGGCGAATCGAAATATCCGCTCAAAAAGATGCTCGCCTTTGCCATTGACGGCATCACCTCCTTCTCTGTCAAACCGATCCGACTGATCACCGCTCTGGGCGTTATTATCTTTGTGGCCAGCGGTTTGTGCCTGCTCTGGCTGCTCATCACAAAGCTATTTGGATATACCGTGACCGGCTGGACCACGCTTATGGGTTCCATCTGGGCGCTCGGCGGCATCCAGCTTTTGTGCCTGGGTATCCTCGGCGAATATATCGGCAAGATTTATAAGGAGGTCAAGCACCGGCCAAAATACATTGTCGATGTGTTTTTAAACGATCAATAGCTATAAAAAAGCGGTCAGCCGTCCCACAGATGTGGGGCGGCTGACCGCTTTTATTTATTAGGTGTCTCATATGCGCCCGCCGTTATAACGCGAGCAGATCGCGCACCGCGCGGGAAGCCATCAGCATCCCTGCGGCGGGCGGTACAAACGCGATGCTTCCGGGGGCGTGGCGGCCGTGCTCGCTGGGGCAGACCGATTTGGAAGGCTCCTCCGTGGAAAAAACAACCGCCTGCCTCCCGATACCGCGCCGCCGCAGCTCGCGGCGTATCACACGCGCAAGTCCACACCCGCAGCCGGCTGTATCGGCGATATCGCCGGCGCGCAGCGCCGACGGGTCGAGCCGGTTGCCGGTACCCAGGCACATGAGCAGCGGCACGCCATGGGCCGCGCACGCGCCGGCCAGGTGCAGCTTGGCCGTAACGGTATCGATCGCATCGATCACATAATCAGGCTGCCATTCAAACAGGAAAGTGCTGTTATCGGGCAGATAAAACTGCTCGGCGGGCATGAAATCGCCGTCCGGGCGGATGGCGCGCAGCCGCAGCAAAGCGGCCTGCGTCTTGGGCATCCCAATGACCGGCCGCGTGGCGACAAGCTGTCGGTTCAGGTTTGTTTCATCCACTGTGTCATGGTCGATCAGCAGAAGATGCCCTACGCCGGCGCGGCAGAGCGCCTCGGCCGCGGCCGACCCAACGCCGCCAAGCCCCAATATGGCCACGCGCGCCCGCTCCAGCCGGCCGACGCCATCCTCGCCGATCAGCAGCGCTGTTCGTTTTTGCCAATTCTGCATACCGTCACCACCCCGAAACCTGGCCGCGCCGCATCGCGCCAAAAATACGTTTTGTTATTCCTGGATGATTTTTTTCCATATCGTATAGAAACTCCTTCGTCCACTGGCGCTCTGTACAGCCATCCACCGGACAAGCGCTTTTAACTACCGGCAGGCCCGCACGGTTGACGGCGTTGCGGATTTCCCGTTCCGTGGCGAACACAAGCGGCCGAACCATCGTCAGGTCCTTGCGCGACAGATACGTCACCGGAGAAAAACAACCGATGCGCCCTTCATTAAACAGGTTCATCAAAAAAGTTTCAACCGCGTCGTTGTAGTGATGGCCAAGCGCGATTTTGTTGCAGCCGTTTGTCTTGGCTGTGTCATGCAGCAGTCCCCGGCGCATACGCGCGCAAAGGCTGCACGGATTTGATTCGTTTCGCTCGTCAAAGATGATGCGTCCAATGTCCGTGCGTTTTAAAATATATTCGACCCCAAGCCGCTCGCACAGCGCGGCAATCGGGCCGTAATCCGTCTCGATGCCGCCGAACTGGTTGTCCAGCGTAATCGCCTTGAGCGTAAATGAAATCCCTATAAACCGCCGCACGCCTGCCAGCCCGGCCAGCAGCGCGACTGAATCCTTCCCGCCGGACACCCCGACGGCAACCGTATCTCCATCCGTGATCATACCGTACTCTGTCACAGCGCGGCGGATATATCCCATAATTTCCTGCATAAATACTCCCTTTCCGGCGCGCGCAATCCGTGTCCGGATTACTCACCGCCGGACGCTGCGCTTGTCCGGCCGGCTTAGGCGCGCGCAATCCGTGCGCGGATTGCCCACCGCCGGGCGCTGCGCTTGCCCGGCCGGCTATTCGGGGCTTTCCAGCGGCTATAGCCGCCGGGCGCGGACAAGCCGCGGCTGCGCCCCTTTTCGCGCCTCACAAGGGGAGGGTCGCTCGACCCTCCCCTTATATTATCCCCACCTCTGTTTGGCGCGGGCGTATCGGGTGCACGCCGGTGCGCTCTGTGGTAAAATCGTCAGGCTGTCTCCTGCCCTGGAGCCGAGGGCTTTTCGGCGCGGATGCGGGCGATGCGGCGGTCCTCGACAAGCAGGACGGTAAAACGCACGCCGGAAAGCTCCAAAGCGGGATGCTCGTGCGGTGAAGGAATGCGCTCCAACTTTTCGATCAGCAGCCCGCCGATCGTGTCATATTCCGAATCTTCATCAAGCTCAATGTCAAACAGACGCTCGACGTCCTCAATGGAAACAGCTCCGTCAAGTGTGTAGACGCCGTCGGACATCTTGCAGATCTCCTCGTCCTCATCGTCGTATTCATCCTGAATGTTGCCAACGATCGATTCCAGCAGATCCTCCATTGAAGCGATTCCCGCGGTGCCGCCGTATTCATCCACGACAATGGCGACCATCACCTTTTTCTGTTTAAACTGGGCGAACAGGTCGACACAGCTCATGCTCTCGGGAACAAACAGCGCAGGGCGCATATATTTCTGTGCGTCAAAATCGACGCCCGGCGTACCGATCAGACACAAAAGATCCTTGACATAGACAATTCCCATGATATCGTCAATATCCTCGTCATAGACCGGGATGCGTGAAAAGCCTGTCTCAATCGCGATCGCAACGATCCTGTCGATCGTCACATCCTTGGGGACGGCTGTCATATCGGTGCGGTGTGTCATAACCTCGGAAACATTGCGGTCGTCGAATTCAAAGATATTGTTGATCATATCCTTTTCGCTCTGTTCGATCGCGCCCTTTTCATTGCCCACATCGACCATCATGCGGATCTCCTCCTCGGTGACGCGCTCTGTTTCATCGCCGCCGCGCGCGCCGAACAGCCTTGAAAGCAGTTCAGCCGCGGCGCCGCCCGCCGCTGCAAACGGCCGCATGGCAAATGCCGCCAGACGGCACAGGCCCACCAGCGCGAATGCCGCGCCGCGCGGGCGGCGGCTGGCAGCGCGGTATGGGAGCTGTGTACACAGCACATCAAGCAGAAAGACCACCAGCACAAATACAAGCACATGCGTCAGCAATACCGCCCATGCGGGCGCAGCGCCGGAAAACAGGCGCTGCAACAGATGCACAGCCATACCGGAAAACGTGTTGTACACAAGCAGCACGACAGCTGCATTGCAGAAAAGGCATGCCAGCTTGACGCCGTCGAGCAGCGCGGCGGGCTTTTCGAGCAGCCTGGCAACGGATCGCTCGCGGCGGTCCTCCGAGGAGGCCATTTTCTTAACGCTTTGATCCTTCAGGACGGTCAGCGCCGTGCGTCCGGCGCACAGCAGGGCGGAGAGCAGTGCCGGCAGCAGCGCCATCATACTGGGATAGGGGTCCATCATTCGGTCATTCCTTTTGTATCCGCACGGATTTTGTGCGGACAATTGTATTTTATTGGCATACATATTGGGGTATGATAAAAATATGATAAACATTTTTTCCCCTGCTGTCAATTTAACCACAGAAATTTACAAAAAATAGTTGTCCGGCAAGTGTATGGTCAGGCAAATTTTTTATCCGAATCCATAATTTTCGGGGTTTTTTTATTTACAAGAAGCGCCAAAAATGATATCCTTTATAAGGATGGGCGCTTGGCGCTTCGCTTTGCCGCGCCGCCGCCCAAAATCTAAATATTTGGCATGGTCAATCTTGTGTAGGAGGAAGATAAAACATGGCAAGAAAAATGAAAACCATGGATGGAAACAACGCCGCGGCGCACGTATCGTATGCGTTCACCGATCTGGCCGCGATCTATCCGATCACGCCGTCGTCTGTGATGGCTGAGGTTACGGACGAGTGGTCCTCGCAGGGCCGCAAAAATATCTTCGGCAATGAAGTCAAGGTTGTCGAAATGCAGTCCGAAGCCGGCGCGGCCGGTACGGTTCACGGCTCGCTGGCCGCCGGCGCGCTGACCACCACGTTTACCGCTTCCCAGGGCTTGCTGCTCATGATCCCGAATATGTACAAAATGGCTGGCGAGCTGCTGCCGGGCGTCATCGATGTTTCCGCGCGCTGCGTCGCTTCCCATGCTCTGAACATCTTCGGCGACCACTCCGACGTTTACGCCTGCCGCCAGACCGGTTTTGCCATGCTCTGCGAAGGCAGCGTCCAGGAGGTCATGGACCTGACGGCCGTCGCCCACTGCGCCGCCATCAAGGGCCGCGTGCCGTTCCTCAACTTCTTCGACGGCTTCCGCACCTCCCATGAAATCCAGAAGGTCGAGGTCTGGGATTACGAGGACCTCAACGAGATGGTCGACCACGACGCGATCGACGCGTTCCGCCGCCGCGCCCTCAATCCGGAGCATCCTGTCCTGCGCGGCTCCGCCCAGAATCCTGATATCTTCTTCACCGCGCGCGAGAGCTGCAACAAATTCTACGACGCCGTCCCGGGCATCGTTGAAGAATATATGGACAAGGTCAACGCCAAAATTGGCACTGACTACAAGCTCTTTAACTACTACGGCGCGCCCGACGCCGACAACGTCATCATTGCGATGGGTTCCGTCTGCGAGACGATCGATGAGACGATCGATTATCTCAACGCGCACGGCAAAAAGGTCGGCCTGATCAAGGTCCGCCTGTACCGTCCGTTTGCGGCCGACCGTCTGATCGCCGCGATCCCGTCCACGGTCAAATCCATTTCCGTGCTCGACCGCACCAAGGAGCCCGGCGCTTTCGGCGAGCCGCTGTTCCTCGATGTTGTCGCCGCGCTCAAGGGCACGCAGTTTGCCAACGTCCCTGTATACGGCGGCCGCTATGGCCTTGGTTCCCGCGACACGACGCCGGCGCAGATCATCGCCGTGTACAAGAACGGCGAAACCGGCGCGAAGGAACGCTTCACCATCGGCATCGAGGACGATGTCACGTTCCTGTCCCTGCCGATTGATGAGAACCCGAACACCGCTCCGGACGGCACAACCGCCTGCAAATTCTGGGGCCTCGGCTCCGACGGCACCGTCGGCGCGAACAAAAACTCCATCAAGATCATCGGCGACCATACCGATATGTATGCGCAGGCCTATTTCGCTTATGACTCCAAGAAGTCAGGCGGCGTCACCGTTTCGCATCTGCGTTTCGGCCATACCCCGATCCACTCCACCTATCTGATCAGCAAGGCGAATTTCGTCGCGTGCCACAACCCGTCATATATCACCAAGTACGACATGGTTGAGGATCTCGTCGACGGCGGCACCTTCCTGCTCAACTGCCCGTGGAGCGCAGAGGAGCTTGAGGAGCGCCTGCCCGGCAAGGTCAAACGCTTCATCGCACAGCATAACATCCAGTTCTACACAATCGACGGCATCGACATCGGCCGCAAGCTCGGCCTGGGCACCCGCATCAACACCGTGCTTCAGTCCGCGTTCTTCAAGCTGGCCAAGATCATTGACGAAGCCGACGCAATCAAATATATGAAGGACGCCGCGACCAAATCCTACGGCGCCAAGGGCGACAAGGTCGTCAAGATGAACCACGATGCCATCGACGAGGGCGCAAAGGCTGTCGTCAAGGTCGACGTCCCGGCTTCCTGGGCAAACGCCGCCGATGACGCGACCGACGCGAAGGCTGTCGGCGAGCGCAAGGATCTCGTTGATTTTGTCAACAACATCCTCATCCCGGCCAACGCACAGCGCGGCGAAAAGCTTCCTGTTTCCACGTTCGTCGGCGCCGAGGACGGCACGTTCCCGCAGGGTTCCGCCGCTTATGAGAAGCGCGGCATCGCCGTCGACACGCCGTGCTGGATTCCGGACAACTGCATCCAGTGCAACTTCTGCTCGTATGTTTGCCCACACGCTGTCATCCGCCCGGCCGTCATGACCGCCGAGGAAGCCGAAAAGGCCCCCGAGGGTATGAAGATGGTCGATATGACCGGTATGCCCGGCTACAAGTTCGGCATGACGATTTCCGTGCTCGACTGCACCGGCTGCGGCTCGTGTGCGAATGTCTGCCCGGGCAAGCGCGGCAACAAGGCGCTCGAGATGAAGAAGCTCGACACGCAGCTTGCACAGCAGGAAATCTTCGCTTACGGCCAGTCCCTGCCGGTCAAGCCGGAAGTGAACGAGAAGTTCAAGGAGACAACGGTCAAGGGCAGCCAGTTCAAACAGCCGCTGCTTGAATTCTCCGGCGCGTGCGCGGGCTGCGGCGAAACCCCGTATGCCAAGCTGATCACACAGCTCTACGGCGACCGGATGTATATCGCCAACGCCACCGGCTGTTCCTCCATCTGGGGCGGTTCCGCGCCGTCGACGCCGTACACCGTCAACAAGGACGGCCATGGTCCGGCTTGGGCTAACTCCCTGTTTGAAGACAACGCCGAATACGGCTATGGTATGTTCCTGGCTCAGAACACCCTGCGCCAGCAGCTCGTTTCCAAGGTTCTCGAGCTTTCCAAGAGCACTGACAAGGCTGATGTGAAGGCTGCCTGCGAGGCGTACCTCTCCACGGTTGACGACGGCAGCGCCAACAAGCTGGCGACGATCAAGCTGATTGAGGCGCTCGAAGCCTGCGGCTGTGACGCGGCTAAGGCGATTCTCAAAGATAAGGAGTTCTTGGCCAAGAAGTCCAACTGGGTCTTCGGCGGTGACGGATGGGCGTTCGATATCGGTTACGGCGGCCTTGACCATGTCATCGCTTCCGGCGAGGATATCAACATCTTCTGCTTCAACACCGAGGTTTACTCCAATACGGGCGGTCAGTCCTCCAAGGCGACCCCGACCGGTGCTGTCGCGCAGTTCGCCGCGGCCGGCAAGACCATCAAGCAGAAAGACCTGGCCGCTATGGCGATGAGCTACGGCTATGTCTATGTTGCGCAGGTCGCGATGGGCGCTGACTACAATCAGTGCATCAAGGCGATCACCGAGGCGGAAAGCTATCACGGTCCGTCGCTCATCATCGCTTACGCGCCGTGCATCAACCACGGCATCAAGGGCGGCATGGGCATTGCGCAGACCGAGATCAAGCGCGCTGTCGAGGCCGGTTACTGGCATATGTTCCGCTACGATCCGCGCCTCGAGCTTGAGGGCAAGAATCCGTTCCAGCTCGATTCCAAGGCGCCGTCCGCGGACTATAAGGCCTTCATCTCCAACGAGGTCCGTTACAGCTCGCTGGCCCGCTCCTTCCCGGATCGCGCCGAGGAGCTGTCCGAGAAGGCTGCCAAGACCGCTGCCGACCGTTACCAGCACCTGCTCAAGCTCTCCAAGCTCTACGCGGTTGAGTAATATTTCCCCCGCTTTTTTGAAAAAAGCTTTCCGGCCTTTTTGAAAAAAGGCCTCGGCGAAAAACTTAGTTCGGCTGCGCCCCCGCTTTTTTGAAAAAAAGCTTGGCAAAAAACTTTAGTCGGCTGCGCCGCGAACAGAAGGTTTGGCGCATCGCAATCAAAAGTTTTCGCCCGCCTTTTAAAAAAGGCGGCGGGTGAGAAAAAAGGCAAGGCCCCTTGCGGGTCTTGCCTTTTTTCGAGGGCAGCGCCCTAAACTCGGGCCGCAGCCCTCATAAAAGCGCGGCCCGCAGGCCGCAAGAGCCTGTTCAGGCGCACCGCCTGCCCACAGCAAAATTCATGACAGACGCTGCGAGGCTGGCGTGGATTTTGCCAACGCCCAACCTCCCCTGCTTTTTTTGAAGCTTCGCTTGGCCGCGCTGTATACAGCAAAACGGCTGCCTGACCGACCGGGGCTTCCTGTTTGCGGATTGCCACGCCTCTGGCGGCAAACCGTCCCGGCAGAAAAAGCCCGCCCCGCGCCCACCTTAAAAGGCGGCGCGGGGCGGGCTTTTTTATCCTGATATTCAAAAGAAGGAAGCAAGCCACTGCAAAAACAGCATCAGCAGCAGCGCGCCGACCGGCAGCCCCACAAACAGGACCAGCGACGCATGTTTAAACGCGCGGTCCTTCAAAAAGCCGCGCAACGTGAGCGTTTCGCCGATATCGTCGTCGTCCAGATCGTCGATATCAAAGCCGCCGGCGTCAGAATCAACGCCCAAATGCTCCTCTGAACCTTGCCCGTCTGCCTTGCCGGAAACAGCCGGAACTGAATCCTGCGCTTTTTCCTGCGCAGCCGGTGCGTCCGCAAGAAAGGTGTCCAGCAGCTCTCTCGCGCGCGCAGACTGTTCCGGCCTTACAAACAACGAATAACCGATGGCCGCGCCGCCGCGCTGTTCGGCGGCAATATCGTTTTCAGCCAGCAATTGGAACATTAATTTCATCTGGAACAGGTCGAAAAACAGCGCGAGCATACACAGCTCATCAGCGGACGGTTGAGGACACGCCTGATCAGTCGGAACGTCCTGAGCCGGCACGGGCATGCCGGCTTCCTTGGACGCGGGCGCCTGTCCGCTGTGCTGCCCGTCCTTTTCCTGCGCATCGTAAGCCGCCAAGCCCATCCTCCTCCTTCATTCATCTGGTCAGACGCGCAGCAGCAAATCTGTATACGTCGGGATCGGCCAGCGTTCGCCGTCCATCACGGTTTCCGCGGCATCGCAGGCGGCGCGCAGGCTCTCCATACAGCCGCGCAGCGTCGTGCGCATAAATTCGGCATGCGCGCGCGGCTGTTCAATCGATTGGCTGCGCGCATAGGCGTCGCGCAGCGCGTCAAGCTCGCTGTCAATCTGGTCTGTCAGCGCGGCGAGCGCATCGAGCAGGCGAATTGCCGAAGCGGACGGCGCGCCGGCCGTGCGCATCGCATTGACAATGCCGGCGATCTCGCCGGCATAGTGCGCGACAGCCGGGTAAATCTGGCGGCGCACCATTTCAATCATGGTTGCGGCCTCGATCGCCGTCGTCTTGACGTAATTTTCAAGCAGGATCTCACGCCGCGACCGGCATTCCGTCTCAGTAAACACCTGATGGTGCTCAAAGAGCGCAATGTTTTTCGGCGCAATCAGGCAGTCGAACGCCTCCACTGTTGAATTGATGACCGGCAGGCCGCGCTTTTTCGCCTCCTGAACCCATGCGTCCGAATAATTGTCCCCATTGAAGATCACGCGGCCATGATCGCGCAGAACATCCGCGACAATGGCAGCCATAGCCGCCTCGTTATTCTCCGCCGCCTCCAGACGGCCTGCGAACCGGCCGAACACCTCAGCGAGCGCCGTGTTGAGCACGACGTTTGTCAATGCGATCGACTGGGACGAACCGAGCATACGAAACTCAAATTTATTCCCCGTGAAGGCAAACGGCGAAGTCCTGTTGCGGTCGGAATCATCCTGCTCCAGATCAGGCAGCGCGCTGACACCGGTGTGGATGTGCCGCCGCTCCTCGCCGGCGGCGCTGACGCCCTGCGCCATGGAAAACAGCGCGCGCGTCAAACTCTCGCCGAGGAATACCGAGATAATCGCCGGCGGCGCTTCACAGCCGCCAAGCCGCTGATCGTTGCCGGCGCACGCGGCCGAAGCGCGCAGCAGATCGGCATACTCGTCGACCGCCTCAATGAAAGCGGCCAGGATCAGCAAAAAGCGCCGGTTGCGCGCCGGATCATCGGACTGCGACAGCAGATTTTGTCCGTCGTTTGTAATCAGCGAGTAATTGTTGTGCTTGCCCGACCCATTGATTCCCGAAAAAGGCTTTTCATGCAGCAGGCACGCCAGCCCCTTTTGCTTGGCGATGATGCGCATCAGCTCCATTGTGAGCTGATTGTGGTCACAGGCGATATTGGCCTGATCGTACATCGGCGCAAGCTCGTGCTGCGCGGGCGCGGCCTCATTGTGCTTTGTCTTGGCGGGCACGCCAAGCGACCAAAGCTCCCGATCAAGCGCGTGCATATAATCGGAGACGCGCAGGCGGATGCGGCCGCAGTAATGATCGTCAAGCTCCTGTCCCTTGGGCGGCCTGGCGCCCAGCAGCGTGCGGCCGCAGATTTTCAAATCGAGACGCTTCTCGTAAAGCGCGCGGTCAATCAAAAAATATTCCTGCTCCGAACCGACTGTCGGCGTAACGCATGTAACCCCAGGCTCCCCAAGCGCATGCAGCAACCGCACCGCGGCCGCGCTGACAGCCTCCATGGAGCGCAGCAGCGGCGTTTTCTGATCGAGCGCCTCGCCGCCGTAGGAGCAGAAGGCCGTCGGTATGTACAGCGTCCCATCGCGCACAAAAGCCGGAGATGTCGGGTCCCAGGCGGTATAGCCGCGCGCTTCAAATGTGGCGCGCAGACCGCCGGACGGAAAGCTGGACGCATCCGGTTCTCCTCGGATCAGCGCCTTTCCGGAAAAAACGAGCGCCGCGCCGTCGCCCAATGGTTCCAAAAACGCGTCGTGCTTACCGGCAGTGATATTTGTAAGCGGCTGAAACCAATGGGTGTAGTGCGTCGCGCCCTGCTCGACAGCCCATTTAGCCATTCCTTCCGCAACCGCCTGCGCGATGTCAAAATCAAGCGGTAATCCTTCCCTCTGCGTGCGCCGCAGGCTTTCATAAACAGCGGGCGCCAAGTATTTGCGCATTGCCGCGTCGTTAAAAACGCGGCTTCCATATAATTCGATCAGATCCATACCCATCCTCCATTCACACATCCCATCCCCGGCGCAAAAGCCGTCTATACCTTCTGATTACAGCAGATGAATCCCCGACGCAGCGCAGGCGTCGTGCATATCGTCCGGCCAGACGGAAGCCTGCACCTCGCCGATGTGCGCCTTTTGCAGCAGCGCCATGCAGATGCGGCTCTGCCCGATACCGCCGCCCATCGTCAGCGGCAGGCGGTCCTCCAGCAGCATCCTGTGAAACGGCAGCCCGGCGCGCTGCATACATCCCGCTGTTTCGAGCTGCCGCTTCAGCGCCGCGGCGTCTACGCGGATACCCATTGACGATATCTCAAGCGCACGCCCAAGCACCGGGTACCAGATCAGGATATCGCCGTTGAGCGACCAGTCGTCATAGTCGGGCGCGCGTCCGTCGTGCGGCTTGCCGGAACGCAGCTTACCGCCGATCTGGGAGACAAATACCGCGCCGTATTTTTGGGCTGCGGCGTTTTCACGTTCCTTCGGCGTCAGTTCCGGGTATTCATCCTCAAGCTGCTGGCTTGTAACAAACGAGATCTGCTCCGGCAAAAACCGCTCAAGCGCCGTAAACGCATCGGCCAGAACATTCTGCGTTTTGCATAGCGCGCCCATGATCGACCGGACGGCGTCCTCGACCGTCTCCATGGTGCGCTGCTCGCGTGTGATCACCTTTTCCCAATCCCACTGGTCGACATAGACCGAATGCAGATTATCAAGCTCCTCATCGCGGCGGATCGCATTCATATCGGTGTACAGGCCCGTCTGCGGCGCAAAGCCGTAGCGGCCGAGCGCCATTCGTTTCCATTTGGCGAGCGAATGGACGATCTGCACATCGGCCCCAAGATCAAGGATATCAAACTGGACCGGGCGTTCGACGCCGTTGAGATCATCGTTCAGCCCAGTCTCAGGACGGACAAACAGCGGCGCGGACACGCGCGTCAGCGTCAGGGCGCGCGCCAATTCCCGCTCAAAGGTGTCCTTTGCCAGCTTAATCGCGATTTCCGTCTCCATAATATCAAGCTTGGAAAAATAATGCTCAGGCAACATCAGGTTTTTAACTGACATAAATAAAAAATCCCCCATTCCGCCGCCATATGCGGCATAGAAAGAAATAAAATGCTCCCCCGGCGAATGGGGGATTGGAACCAACGCTGCCGGCTGTCGCTCAAAAACGGCCACACTGGCCACAAAGAATGTACAGCGCCCGGCCGGCGCATTCAAAATTTTACTTGATATGCGATATGCGCGCACCGCCTTTGCAGCGCGGCATGATAAAATCGGCCATCAGGGCGGCAGCGGACCGTGCCCGCGCATCGCCCTGGCCATATGGAGATAAAATAAATGCCATGCATTTATTTTATCATTCAATGCGCCGCCTTGCAAGGAAAATTCCGCCGGCCTGCACGCGGGTGTTGACGAAACCGCTCTCAAAGGGTAAAATAAAATAGATCTGTGGCAGAGATAACGAGGGGGTGCGCCCAATGCAAAGAACCGTCTGGCTGGCAATCAGTTACAACGTGCCGATCAAGCCGTCAAAAGCGCGCGTCTATGTGTGGCGCAAGCTCAAGGAAATCGGTGCGGAATATTTTAAGCAAGGCGTCGCCCTGCTGCCGAATACCGCACAGAGTATGCAGCAGTTTACCGCGCTCGCCCAAAAAATCCGCCAGATGGGCGGTGAAGCATCGATTGTCGAGCTGCGTTTCACCGATCCAGCCGACGAGCTGCAAATGACAGCCCGCTTTAAAAAACAGGTGGACGACGAATATACAGAGCTGTTGGCCGATTGCGCCAATGTGCTCCTGATGCTCAAGCGCCCGAATCAGCCCCTGACCGCCGAGGAGACGGAAAAAATCCGCCAGGTGGTCAAGCGGTACCGCAAAACGCATTCGCGCGACTTTTTCAAGGCCTCCGCTGCCGGGGAAATCGAAGCCGGAATCAATGAAATTATCGACAGTGTGCGCGGCGTCGCCGCTGATTTTGGCAAGCAGCTTCGCCGTCTAATGGATACTTAAAGGCGCTATAAAAGCAGTTGTGCGATCACCGCGTTGGAGACAAGAAATCCCTGCGGCGTCAAACGCAGGCCGCGCATATCCGATACCAGCAGCCCGTCGGGAATCCGGCGGGCTTTTTCATGCAGCGCCCGCGCATCATAGCCGGGAAAGCGCGCCGCAAGCGTTTTCCATACGACGCCTTCTGTCAGACGCAGGCGCAAAAGGATATACTCCTGCGCGCCGCCGCCCAGTCCATCGTCGACGCACAATGAAAACGGCTCGTCCGCCTGCAAAAACGCCGCCAGATCGCGCGGAAAAAAGAACCGCCGCCCATTAACGAAGGAATGCGCCGCCGGCCCAACGCCGAGATATTCTTTCCCATCCCAGTATTTGAGGTTGTGGCGCGCAACATGCCCATCGCGCGCAAAGTTGCTGATCTCATACTGCTCATATCCCTGCCGGGCGAGCGCCTCAACAGCATAGAGATAAAGGTCGGCCTGACCATCTTCATCCGGACATTCCGCCTCGATATGGCGCGCCGCAAACGGCGTGCCCTGCTCGATCTTTAAAAGATACGCGCTCACATGCTCCGCGCCAAGCTGCGCGCACAGCTTTACAGCTGAATCAATGTCGGCATTCGTCTGTCCGGGGGTGGCAAGCATCAGATCGAACGAAAGATGTTCAAATCCGCACTGTCGGGCCGCTTTGACGGCGGATGCAAAGCCCCTGGCCGTATGGCGCCGACCAAGCGCGCGAAGCTGCCTGTCGTCGGCGCTCTGCATTCCAAAGGACAAGCGGTTGACTCCCGCGCCGCGCAGCGCCCGCAGCGCCGGCTCCAGCGCGGAATGCGGGTTGCACTCCACCGTGATCTCCGCGTCCGGCGAAACCGTGAACGTCCGGCGCACCGCGTCCATCAGGCGTGTCAGACGCCGCCCGCCGAGCGCCGACGGCGTCCCTCCACCGAAATAAACGGTATCCAGCCGTTGTATCTTGTACGGCTGCGTTTTCAAAGCGTGTTCCAGCGCGCCTATGTAGCGGTCCATCAAATCGCCGTCCGCTTTCACCGAATAAAAATCGCAGTAGGGACATTTGCTTTCACAAAACGGGATATGCACATACAGGGCGTCGCAGCTCATGGGCCGTCTCCTTTTTTATCCTTCATTTTCACATAACCGCCGACTGCCCGCCCCGCTGTTCGCGGCGCAGCCTGTATCAAACGCAGCGCCTGTCCCGCTGTTCGCGGCGCAGCCGGCTAAAGTTTTTTGCCAAGCTTTTTTTCAAAAAAGCGGGAAAGCTGGCGCTTGCAAAATCCGCGCCAGCCGCATAGCGTCTGTCACGGATTTTGCTTGGGGCAGGCGGTACGCCTGAACGGGTGTCTTGCGGCCTGCGGGTCGCGCTTTTGTGAGGGCTGCGGCCCAGAGATTAGGGCGCTGCCCTCGGGGCGGGCCAAAACCCACAAGGGGCCTTGGCCCGCCCCTCACCCGCCGCCTTTTGAAAAAGGCGGGCGAAAACTTTTGATCGACGCGGCGTAAAACGAATTACGCAGCGCCTGCCCCACTGTTCGCGGCATAGCCGACTAAAGTTTTTCGCCGAGGCCTTTTTTCAAAAAGGCCGGAACCTTGCTTTTTGGGCTGAAATCAGGTACAATATTTCATGCTGCAAAGCAGCGGTCAGTTCGCAACATCCTGACCTAAAACAAAAACTAGGGGCGGCCGCAGCGCGGCAAGGCTCCGGAAAAGAGGAAAAAAGAATATGCAAAAAACCTTCACAACAAGGCGCATGGCTGCGGCGGCCGTGCTCGCCGCGGCTTATTGCGCCGTCAGTCTCGCGCTCGCGCCGCTCTCCTTCGGCGCGGTGCAGATGCGCGTATCAGAAGCATTCACACTGTTGCCCGTATTCAGCCCCGCCGCTATCTGGGGCGTTACACTTGGCTGCGCGCTGTCGAATGCGCTCGGTTCGTCCATGGGGCTGATCGACGTAGTATTTGGCACCAGCGCCACTTTAATCGCTGCGTTGATGAGCTACGCGCTGCGCAATATGCGTATTCACGGTCTTCCCGTATTCTCGTCGCTGCCGCCCGTGCTTGTCAATGCGGTTGTCATCGGCGCTGAAATCGCCCTTGTTTCTCCGGGCGGCTGGAATACCGGCGTGTTTGTATCATCGGCGCTGTCTGTCGGTATCGGGCAGATTGTCCCCTGCTGTGTGCTGGGCCTGCTTCTGGTATGGGCGCTTGAAAGAAATCACCTGGAGAACCGGATTTTCGGAACCCTGTAAGAAATTATAAAACAGCCGGACGCTGACGCGTCCGGCTGTTTTTCATCTACAGCGGCCGGACAGTTTGTTCACCGACAGCCGCAATGACATAATCAACAGCCGCAATCTCACGGCCGCCCTGCATGTAAACACGCGGAACGCGCCGGCCGATCAGACAGCATTCCTCATAATTGATCGTACCATTGAGCGCCGCGAAATCGTCCAGCGTAATCGCCGCGCCGCCGTTTTCGCCGACCAGCGTTACAACATCTCCGCTTTGAACGCCGTCAATTGCATTGACATCCACCATCAGTTGATCCATGCAAACCGCACCTGTTATCGGCGCATATTGACCCCGGATTATAACGCGGCCCTTATTTGTAAAGTTGCGCCGGTAACCGTCGGCATAGCCGATGGCAATCGAGGCGATCCGTCGCCCCCCCTTGGGCGTCACATAGCGCCGCCCATAGCTGACGGCTGCGTGCTGATCCAGTGTTTTCACCATCGTAACCGTCGTATAAAGCGACATCGCGGGCAGCAGCGCGGCCATACCCGCGCATTCCGGCGACGGCGACAGGCCATAGAGCACAACGCCCGGCCGCACCATGTCAAGATGATATTCCGGGTATGCAAGCGTCGCCGCACTGTTGCAGCAGTGACGCAGTTCAAACTCCACGCCCGCCTGCTTCAACAGGCCGAGCGTCTCCATAAACACTTCAAATTGACGGTGAGTAAAGGCGCGGCTGTCAGCACTGTATTCATCTGCACACGAAAAATGCGTAAACGCGCCTGTACAGGAAAGCCCAGGCAGCGCGCAGACCCGCGCGATTTCATTGGCAGCCTGTGCCGCATGGCCCTGCTGCGCAAAAAATCCGATACGGCTCATGCCCGTATCAATCTTTATATGGCAATCAACCGTGAGTTTGCGCGCCGCCGATTCCTTTGACAGCGCCCGGGCGTATTCTCCGGAATAGACAGTCTGCGTCAGCGATTGTTCGACAAGAAGTCCCGCCATCTCCGGCGGCGTATAGCCTAAAATCAGAACGGGGCGCACAACGCCCTGCCGCCGCAGGGAAACGGCTTCGTTGATATTGGAAACAGCGAACCAATCCGCACCGTCCTGCTGGAGCGCGCGCGATACATAACCGTCCCCATGGCCGTAAGCGTCGGCCTTGACGACCGCCATGGTGCGGCAACCCGGCGTGAGGCGCTGCCGGATGATTCGGTGATTATGTACAATGCGGTCGAGATCGATTTCCGCCCAAGTGCGGCGCAGATAATCCATCGCCCAAAATCCCTCCAGTTTTTAGCACGATCAATCAGTATATAACAGACGCAAAACAGCCCTGGCAATTGTTCCGCCAGGACTTTTCATCAAAAAAGTCATGGCGGAAGCTGCCAAGCCGATATTCAATCATCATCCGCACCGTCCCGGACGCTGCGAACCATCAGAGCGGAAAGGCCGATTGTATTCAGGATGATCGAAAGGGCCAGCGTAATCAAGGCCCAGGGTGAATTCGTATTGAATAAAAGCAGCAGGGCAACCAACAATATGATTATGCCTGCGGCGAGGAAAACGCGTCCTATTTTTCGTTTCATCATTGCTTGCATCAATCCTTTTTTATTGTGGAAAGCAGCCTGGAAAGCTTCCCGTTGCGGCACGCAGCCACAGCCGTGCGAAAAGGAAACGGCTCTTATAATATACACCAACCGGCGTGTTTTTACAACCGCGCCGTGAAGTTTAACAGATTTGTAACATGCGCGGGGCGCACCGCCCCGCCAAAGGAGGGACGCCCATGCGCCTGTACCGGACTGATCTGGCTGTCGAGGCAGCCGCCGAATTTAAGCAGCGCCTGCCGCACGGCGTATCCATGCAGGAGCAGACGCGCGGCAGCGCGCGGATTATACGCATCGTCATCGATACGGACGACGCCGCGCGCCGGCTCGGCCGGCCGCGCGGCCGCTATATTACAATTGAGACGCCGCCCGTCTGTGAAAGCAATGGTGCGGACGACGCAACCCACGTCTGTGCGGCGGAGCTTAAATCCCTGCTTCCCAAAAGCGGGCCTGTACTTGTCGTGGGATTGGGCAACGACCGCATCACCCCGGACGCGCTTGGCCCACGCGCCGCGCGGCAAATCCTCGCCACACGCCATATTCCGCGTGAGCTTGCAGCGCGCACGGGGCTTGGCGCGCTACGGCCTGTCGCGGTGATCGCGCCGGGTGTGCTTGGCCAGACTGGGATCGAAACCGGCGAGATTGTCCATTCCGTTGCACGCGATCTCTCACCAGCCGCCGTCATCGTGATCGATGCGCTCGCCTCACGTTCGCTCGACCGTCTGGGCCGGACAATTCAGCTCGCGGACAGCGGCATATCCCCCGGTTCAGGTGTGTTCAACGCGCGGCGCGAACTGAATGCGGCGACGCTCGGCGCGCCCGTCGTCTCCATCGGCATTCCAACTGTGGTCGACGGCGAAACGCTCGCGCGCGATATCCTGCACGATGCGGATGACCGCGCCGCCGCGCCGGGCGCGGACGCCATGATGGTCACTCCGCGCGATATCGACGCGGTCATTGACCGCGGTGCAAAAACGCTTTCCTTTTCCATCAACGCCGCGCTCCAGCCGCAGCTTTCGCTTGAGGACATCGTTTATCTGACCTCGTAAAAATTCCTTTTGCCGTCATAAAACCGCCGCAGCCTGAATAAAATGCATGTAAACGGTTCTATCCAAAAAGGGGGCGGCGAGTATGAATAAGCATGTCCGAAAACACAAACCGGCGCGCCGCTCCCCATTTTTGCTGACCGCTATTTTCGTCCTGCCGCTATCGTTGATCGCGGCTTTTTCGCTTTCTCCGGATGTTGGAGAGCTTACGGAAAAAGCGGCTCTGCTTTCCGCAATGGTAAACATGCCTGAAGGCTCCATCGCTCTTTTGGAGTCCCGATTCGCGGACAAGATCGACGAGAGCTATTACCGGGAGGGTGAGAATCAGGTTGCATCCTATGTGGAGCCGTTTGACGATGACGAAGGCGCGGACTCCCAGGCGCCCTCCGAGGAGTCCGCGCCCACATCCTCCGCGCCTGAAAGCATGGACGGTCCGGCCAAAACAACCGACCCGTCGCCGGCCCGGGATAATTCCCATCAAATCAGCGAAGAATACCGCGGCACAATTCTTCAGGAAAATATGTCAGGTTCGGGTACGAACCTGATCGCCTATGGCGAGGGACTGCTTCGAAACTATACCGAGCTGCCGGCTGACGAAATTGAATCGATCATGGAACAGGGCATGAATATCCATCTGGAGGATACGCCCGAACCGCAGGTATTGATTTTTCATACACATGCCACAGAAAGCTACGAACCATACGACAGTGAAAATTATGACATGCGGAATACCTGGCGTTCAACCGACAACACTAATAATATGATCGTTGTGGGCGACGCTCTGGAACAGGCGCTCAAGGATGCCGGTATCGGCGTCATCCATGATCGCACGCAGCACGACTATCCATCGTATAACGGCGCGTATGAACGCAGCGCCGAGACGATCAAATCGTATCTGGAAAAATATCCGACAATCAAGGTCGCGCTTGATGTACACCGCGATGCGATTCAGCGCGAGGAAGATCTGATCGTCAAGCCCACCATAGAAGTGGACGGCAAAAAAGCGGCGCAGCTCATGATTATTACCGGCAGCGACGACGGTACCATGAACGTGCCAAAGTGGCGTGAAAACCTGCGTTTTGCCGCCTCGCTCCAGGACGCGATCGAACAGGATACGCCACAGCTTACCCGCCCGATCTTCTTCTGCTACCGCAAATACAATATGGATCTGACAACCGGTTCGCTGCTTTTGGAGTTCGGTTCTAACGCAAATACACTGGATGAAAGCGTCTATACAGCGCAGCTTGTGGGTAAATCGCTGGCCCGCCTGCTCAATGAGAACCGCGAAACGCAACAAGATGTTGAAAAATAAGGTGATTATACAAAATGTTAACAAAAGATGCCCGTCTGTTCGTCGCCTCTTTCTTCTCGACCCTTCTGCTTTCCGCCTGGCTCGTGCTCTTTTTCTTCGTCGATATCGAAAGCGCCCGCTATGAAAACAGCCCTGGCCTGCATGCGTTTGAGCTTGAGCGTCCCGAATCGCTGCGTCTCGACGTAACGTTGATGGGTACGGAATACAACTTTACGCTTGACCCGCTCAATGAATTCGAGGCCTGGCGCAAAAAGTACGCCTGTCTCGTCACGCCGCGCGGCCTGCTCGCCTTGGAACAGCTTTATTCCCTCGGTGTCTATGGGCGCGATATGTTTAATGAATGGTATACAAATGAGCAGTATATACAAAATGTTGCGAAATCTCAGGAAGGCGTCCCCATCGAACAGCCGGAAATGTGACGCATAAGGCCCCTTGCAGCTTTTGGCTGCAAGGGGCCTTTTTACCGTCAGAGCTTAAAACTGTCCTTGAGCGTGACGATGCGGTTAAACGTATGTGCGTTATGACTGTCTTTACAGAAATACCCCATGCGCACAAACTGGAACCGGTCGCCGGGCTTCGCGCCGGCCAGGCTTGCCTCGAGCTTGCAGCCCTTCAGCGCGCGCAGGGAATCTGGATTGAGATAATCGAGGTAGTTTGTCCCCTCCGGCACGGCGTTGACATCTTCAAGCGTAAACAAATTGTCATACAACATCACATCGGCGTCAACCGCGTGCGCCGCCGACACCCAATGGATGGTGCCGCGCACCTTGCGTCCATCCGCTGGCATCCCGTTGCCCGTCTCCAGATCAGCCATACAATGCAGCTCGACGATATCCCCGGCTTCGTTTTTGACAACCTGCACGCACCGCACAATGTACGCGCCCATCAAACGCACCTCGCCGTCCGGCTTGAGGCGCTGGAATTTCGGCGGCGGCGCCTCGGCAAAGTCGGTTCTTTCGATGTACAATTCACGTGAGAAGGCAACCTTGCGGGCGCCGGCTTCTGGATCGACCGGGTTGTTGGCGATCTCAAAATACTCAACCTTGCCCTCCGGATAGTTGTCGATGATCAACCTGACAGGCTCGGTGACGGCCATACGGCGCGGCGCGTTCGCATTCAGCTCCTCGCGGATACAGTATTCCAGCAACCGCTCATCGACAAGGCTGTTCGTCTTGGCGATGCCGGCGCGCTGTACAAACGAGAAAATCGCCGACGGCGTGTAGCCGCGGCGGCGCAGACCGCACAGCGTCGGCATACGCGGGTCGTCCCATCCGTCGACGCGCTTCGTCTCGACAAGCTCGCGCAGATACCGCTTCGACATCACCGTGTTTGTGATATTCAGACGCGCAAATTCACGCTGCTTCGGCTTCGGGTCAAAGCCGATGTTGTCGACGACCCACTCATACAGCGGGCGGTGGTTTTCAAACTCAAGCGAGCACATCGAATGGGTAATACCTTCAATTGCATCCTGTATAGGATGCGCAAAATCATACAGTGGGTAAATACACCACTTGTCGCCCTGCCGGTGATGGTGCGCGCGCACAATGCGGTAGATCGCCGGGTCGCGCAGATTGAGGTTGGGCGACGCCATATCGATTTTGGCGCGCAGGGTGCGGCTGCCATCAGGGAACTCCCCGTTTTTCATGCGCTCGAACAAATCGAGGTTTTCCTCCGGCGTGCGGCCGCGGTACGGGCTTTCGCGGCCCGGCTGTGTCAGCGTGCCACGGTATTCGCGCATTTCATCGGGCGTCAAATCGCAGACATAGGCCTTGCCGTCGCGGATGAGCTTGACCGCATATTCATAGCACTGGTCAAAGTAATCGGAGCCGTAAAAGATCGCGTCCGGATTTGCGCCGAGCCAGCGCAGATCCTCCTCGATCGACTCGACGAACTCCGTGTCCTCCTTGACGGGATTCGTGTCGTCGTAGCGCAGGTTGAACAGCCCGTTATATTTCTTTGCGATAAAATAATTGATGAAGATCGCCTTTGCGCTGCCGATATGCAGATAGCCGTTCGGCTCCGGCGGGAAGCGCGTGTGAATCCGCTCCTTCAGACCGTTTTCAATATCCTCATCGATAATATCCGTTAAAAAATTCGGCGCAATTTCCATCATGCGCACGCCCCTTCCATCACAGTTTTTCCGCCGCCAGGCGCAGGCGTTCGATCGAACGCGCCGGGCCGAGCAGCTTCATGACCTCGCACAGGTCGGGCGAATTCTGCCGCCCAGTGACCGCAACGCGCAGCACCATGCTCGCGTCCGCCACATTGCCCGGCCAGGCCGCAGGGTCCTTTTTGTATTCCTTCATATTCGTCGCATAGCCGACCGACTCGGCGAGTGTCTTGACACGCTCAAACCACGTCCCGCCGTCGTCGGCCGGGTCGTACATCGTCTGGTAATCGGTCAGCAGCTTTTTTGCGTCAGCCGCCGTCACATGCTCCGGATATGTCAGATCGGGTTTGAACAGCTCGTCAAAGAAAAACGATAAATACTCCTTTGCGCCGCTCCAGACCGTGATATCCTTGCGCGGCTTTTTGCCGCCGCGGCCGATGGAAAGGATCGCCTTCGAATATGCGGGATCGCGCTCAAGCAGCGCGCAGAAATCGGGATCATACCGGCGCGCCCAATCGGTCAGATGCGTGTAGACCTCGTCGGCCGTCATGCGGGAGATGACATTTTTGGAGACGTCGTCGAGCTTTTCCATATCGAACAGCGCGCCGGAAACGCCCATCTTCTTTGTGTTAAACGCAAACTGATCGAGCGGCGCTTCGGGATTGGCCAACCGCCAATCCTCGAAATTGGAGTTGAGGAGCGTCAACAGGTATTCCTTGACCGCCGCCACACAATACCCCTGCCGCTGGTAGAAATCGAGCGCCAGCTCCGGGTCCTTGCGTTTGGAGAGCTTGCGTTTATTGCCGTTGTCCAGCTTCATAAGCTGCGCCGTATGGACATATTTCGGCATCCGCCATCCCATCGCTGCAAAAAGCTGAATATGGATGGGCAGCGTGGCGAGCCATTCCTCGCCGCGCACCACATGCGTCGTGCCCATGAGATGGTCGTCGACGACATGCGCGAAATGATACGTCGGGATGCCGTCCGACTTGAGCAGCACGACATCCTGGTCGTTTTCCGGCAGCTCCATCGTCCCCTTCACAAGATCCGTGAATTTGACGCGCCGTGCGGGATCGCCCTCGCTGCGAAAACGCAACACAAACGGCTCGCCTGCCTCGAGCTTCCCGCGGACCTCATCAAACGGCATATCGCGGTAGACGGCCCATTTGCCGTAGTAGCCGAAATTTTCCTTACGTTCCGCCTGCTTCTCGCGGATCGCCGCAAGCTCGTCCTCCGTGCAGAAGCATGGATATGCCTTACCCTGCCGGACAAGCCATTTGGCATACGTCTGATAGATCTGTGCGCGCTGCCGCTGTCGGTACGGCCCGTAAAGGCCGTTGTCCCCATCGACGGTTGCTCCCTCGTCAAACGGCAGCTCATAGTCGGAAAAGACCTGCAAAATCGTCTCAACCGCGCCGGGCACCTCGCGCTTTTGGTCGGTGTCCTCGATGCGCAGATAGAATACGCCGCCGCTCTGGTGGGCGAGACGCTCGTCCGCGATCGCACCGAACAGGTTGCCCAGATGCATAAAGCCGGTCGGGCTGGGCGCCATGCGCGTCACCTTTGCGCCCTCGGGCAGCACGCGCGCCGGATAGCGCGCCTCAATATCGGCGGGCGTCGTGTCGATGCCGGGGAACAGCAAATCGGCAAGTGCGGAATAATCCATGATTCAGACTCCTTCTATGTTGACTTCACAATCGTACATAACATGCTGCAACGCAGGCCGCCTTATAAAGACAGCCTCTCGGCTTGTCTGCCGCAAAGCGGCAGGTAAACCGGCAAAGCCGGTTTTGGCTGCGGTATCATAACCGCTTTGCGGTTATGATACTATATCTGTGTGAAAAATTCCACAATATATACAAAAAAAGCCTGACAGCGCATTGCGCTCATAACTTCTGCGGATGGTTCCTGCGATAATTGAGATAGCTTTCCAAAATGATCGTGGCGGCGACCTCGTCAATAACCTCTTTGCGCTTTTTGCCGCGCGTGTTCGTCGCATTCAAAAAGCCTGTCGCTGACACTGTGGTCCCGCGTTCGTCCCAAAGGCGCACCGGCACGGTCACAAGCTTTGCAAGCTGCCCGGCAAAATCGGCGCAGAGCTGTGCGCGCGGCCCTTCGGTGCCGTTCATATTGATTGGATGGCCCACAATGATCTCCTGTACGTCGTATTCGCTGGCGGCCGCAGCCACTTTTTGCAGGACGCTTCCAAAATCCTTATCGTGCAGCACGCCGATGGGCGAAGCGAGATATTCTGTCCGGTCGCAACACGCAAGTCCCGTGCGCGCGTCTCCGAAATCAACAGCAAGTATTTTCATATTGAAAGCTCCTATCCTTAATCAGCGGCTTATTGAGACTTTAAAAATCACTTTCATAACGGGCAGTCTCCCGCTTTATTTTACGGCGGACGCGGCGTGCTCCGCTCCCTGCCGCCACCAGGACTGTGTGGCAAACGTTGACGCGTGTTCCGGCAGATGCGACGCGTCGTTCAGATAAACCGGATGCGGCCGGAAGCCGCCGTCAAATTCAATCAGGCTGACAGCAGTATTGTCGCACCAGCAGACGTCCGCGATACGCTCCAGCGGCCAGCCGAGCGCATAGCACAGATAGTTGCGGATGGCGCAGCCATGCGAGGCTGCGGCGATCACCCGTCCCGGATTGGCGCGCACAATGGCGTCGACGGTCATCTGCATACGTTCAAATACATGCCGCATACTCTCCCCGCCCGGCGCTTTAAACAGCCACGGCGTATTGTCCCACCGGGCGTTTTCCTCCGGGTAGCGCGCGGGCAGCTCTGCGAACGGCACGCCCTCAAACGCGCCGCCGTCGATCTCCATCAGGCCGCGTTCCGGCGTAATCGGCAGCCCCGCAAAACGGTTGATCGCCTCGGCGGTCGCCCAGGCGCGTTTAAGCGGGCTTGAATACACCGCGTCCAGGCGGACCTGTTCAAAGCGGCGCGCCAGATAATCGAGCTGCGTCCAGCCCTTTTCGCTCACTTCGCTGTCAATATGCCCCTGAAAGGTACGCTTCCAATTGCCTTCGGCTTCGGCATGGCGCACCAGATACAATGTGGTAGTCATCCTGTATCTCCCTAATCGCATTGATGCTATGATGATATCACAAAACGCCCTTCTTTACAATCTTTCCATCCCCCGCTTTTTTGAAACTTACCTTTTTTGAAAAAAAGGTAAGCCAAAAAACTTTCGCCGGCTGCGCTCCGGCCTTTTTGAAAAAAGGCCTCGGCGAAAAACTTTAGTCGGCTGCGCCGCGAACAGTAGGATGGGCTTCAGCATTTATACAGGCTGCGCCGCGAACAGTGGGACGGGCTTCAGCATTCATACAGGCTGCGCCGCGAACAGTGGGACGGGCTTCAGCATTCATACAGGCTGCGCCGGTCAATTCACATACGGCATCCCATCGGCGCGGTTCTCCGCGAGAATCCGCCTGATTTGCTCCTCCCGCTCCTGCTGCGGCCGGCTGCTATAACGCGCGTAATCCTCTTTATATGTGCCGTGCGCCGCGTGCGGGCAGCGTTGACACACAAGCGGATACAACTCGTCAAGCTGTTTCAGGCTTGCCATCCAGAGCTGGCGTTCACGGTCAAAGCGGTCGTTGAGCATGATATGGAACTGTCGCACTGTGCCGCGCCCGGGCCGGACACGCAGTAAATGATAATAATAGACGCCTGTGATACAACTGTATGGTATTGCGATGGCCTGCCGCGTGATGCCGGTATGGCCGATCAGCCAGTTTTCTGTCAGCGTCATATGGCGCGAATCGTAAAGCGGCGCGGCTAACTCACGCTCAAGCTCCATAAGCGCCTGATGCAGATCCGTCCCGCCGCACTCCGCCATGTACAGCGCGACAAGCCTCCCAAGCTTGCTGCCCGGCACATTCATCCCCCGCACGAGCGTCAGCAGACCGGCCGCGCCGGCCGCCAGTCCAAACAGCATCAGTACCGGCGCCCACATCCGGCGTTCCCTGCGCATCTGCGCGTTCATACTGGCGTCCATTTCCATGAGACGCGCGCGCTCCTCCTCAGGCAAAACCTGCCCGCGCTCCTCAAAGATCTTCTCTGTCTGCTCCAGATATGTATAGGAAGGGCCTTCGGTAAAAAGCATGTTAAAACCATTTGTCAACAATATCCCCGCCAGCAGAAAAAACAGTATCGTGAGAAAGATCATTCTGCCATGCATACGCCGCTTAATATTTGCATACATATCCATCACTTCCCGTAAGGGAAAGGGCGCATCCGTAACGGATGCGCCCTTTCGTTTATCCCTTGAACATCAAGCTCAGACAAGCTCGATGATCGCCATTTCCGCTGCGTCGCCGCGGCGAGGTCCGATCTTGACGATCCGCGTATAGCCGCCCTTGGTATCGGCATACTTCGGGGCGATCTCGTCAAAGAGCTTCTTCGCAACGTCCTCTTTCGTAACAAAAGAGAGTACCTGACGCTTGGAGTGGAGGTCGTTTGTTTTCGCCGTTGTAATCATCTTCTCGGTCATCGAGCGCACTTCCTTGGCCCGCGTGACAGTGGTTTCGATCCGGCCGTTTTCCAGCAGGAACGTCACCATTGCCCTGAGCATCGCCATCCTGTGGCTGGACGTTCTGCCGAGCTTTCTGGTTCCTGGCATCGAATTTCACTCCTTACCCTTGCATTGTAACCCTGGCGGCACGCCGCCGGGACCACGGGCCGCTGCGGCCCATAGATTTAGTTATCGTCGTCCTTTGAAAGGTCAAATCCCAGAGACTGCAATTTCCAGATGACTTCCTCCAGCGACTTTTTACCGAGATTGCGTACCTTCATCATCTCGTCCGGAGACTTGTTGATGAGATCCGCCACGGTGTTGACGCCGGCCCGTTTCAGGCAGTTGAACGCGCGGACGGATAAGTCAAGCTCTTCAATGGTCATCTCAAGGAGCTTATCCTTGCCCGTGTCTTCCTTTTTGTCCATGATCTCAGTGGCACTCACCTCGTCGGAGAGATCGACGAAATGATTGAGTTGTCTATTGAGGATCTTGGCCGCCAGACTGACCGCCTCCTTTGCGGAGATCGTGCCGTCCGTCCAGACTTCCAGCGTAAGCTTATCATAGTCGGTTATCTGTTCAACGCGCGTATTTTCAACCGTGTAATTCACCTTGAGGACAGGCGTATAGATGCTGTCGACCGCGATGGTGCCAACCGGCGCTTTCTCAAGCTCGGTATGCTTGTTGCGGTCGGCCGAAACATAGCCCTGCCCTTTTTTGAGCGTGATCTCCATCGCAAGCTTTGCGCCCGTGTCCAGCGTGGCAATGTGCATACTCGGGTCGAGGATCTCAACCTCCGAATCGCACTCGATGCTGCCGGCCGTGACCTCGCATTCGCCCTGCGCGTCGATCCGCACAGTCTTGGGCTCATCGCAATACAGCTTTGCGGTCAGCCCTTTGATGTTGAGGATGATTTCCGTCACATCCTCCTTGACGCCCGGGATTGTCGAGAATTCGTGCTGAATACCGTCAATCTTGACAGAAATGACTGCAACGCCAGGAAGAGAAGAAAGCAGCACACGGCGCAGACTGTTGCCAAGCGTGGTACCGAATCCCCTGTCCAGCGGTTCCGCTACAAATTTGCCGTAACTGCCGTCCGATTTTAGCTCGACCGTTTCTATCTTGGGTTCTATGATCTTAACCAAATATGGACCCTCCTTTTGCGGCGGGAAAGCCCCGCCCTGTCATTCCCGTTTCCCTGCAACCATGACGAACACGTCCGCGGCGCATAAGCGCCGCAAAGCAATTACTTGCTGTACAACTCGACAATCAGATGTTCCTCGACGTCAAGGTCGATGTCCTCACGGTTCGGAAGCTCGATGACACGGCCGGTCATATTGGTCTTGTTGCATTCGAGCCATCTTGCGACCGGCCTGGAGCCGAACGCCTCAACGACGCCCTTGATCTTGTCGCTCTTGGACGCAACCGCGACGACGTCGCCGGCCTTGAGCAGGATCGAGGGGATATTCGCTTTTTTGCCGTTCACGGTGAAATGGCCGTGACGGACGAGCTGGCGCGCTTCCTTGCGGGATGCGGCGAAGCCCAGACGGTAGACCACGTTGTCAAGCCTGCTCTCGCAGATGCGCAGCAGGTTTTCGCCCGTGACGCCGCTCTTGGCCGCGGCCATCTCGAAATACTTGGAGAACTGGCTCTCAAGGATTCCGTAGTAACGCCTGGCCTGCTGTTTCGCGCGCAGCTGGACCCCATACTCGGAAGCCTTGCGGGTGCGCGCCTTGCCGTGCTGCCCGGGGACGGTCGCCCTGCGGGTGACGGCGCATTTATCGGTGTAGCAGCGTTCGCCCTTGAGGAACAGCTTCTTGTTCTCCCTGCGGCAAAGCCTGCATACAGCGCCGGTATATCTTGCCATGAATTGCACCTCCAAAATGGTTTGCGGACCCGCGCCTTTGCGCGGCGCCCTGATTCGTTAAACGCGCCTTCTCTTGGGCGGGCGGCAGCCGTTGTGCGGGATCGGCGTGACGTCCTTGATCATGTTGACCTCAAGGCCCGCGGCCTGGAGCGCGCGGATGGCAGCTTCACGGCCCGAACCGGGGCCTTTCACGAACACCTCGACCGTCTTAAGGCCGTGCTCCATGGCGGCCTTCGCGGCAACCTCGGCGGCCGTCTGCGCGGCAAACGGCGTGCTCTTGCGCGAACCGCGGAAACCAAGCCCACCGGCCGAAGCCCATGAAAGGGCGTTGCCCTGGGTGTCGGTAATGGTGACAATCGTATTGTTGAAGGTGGACTGGATATGCGCGGCGCCACGCTCAATGTTTTTACGTTCACGGCGCCTGCGGGTCGCCGTTCTTTTAGTAGCGGTAGCTTTCGCCATCGTTTATATCCCTCCCTTATTTCTTCTTGTTGGCGATGGTCTTTTTCGGACCCTTGCGCGTGCGCGCATTTGTCTTGGTGCGCTGTCCGCGGACAGGCAGCCCCTTGCGGTGACGCACGCCGCGATAGCAGCCGATTTCCACCAGGCGCTTGATGTTCAGCGCGACTTCACGGCGGAGATCGCCTTCCACATGGACGTTGTGGTCGATATATTCACGCAGCTTGGAAACGTCGTCCTCGGTCAAATCCTTGACGCGTGTATCGGGATTCACCCCGGTGGCTTCAAGAATCTGCTGCGCGGTCTTCCGGCCAATGCCGAAAATATAGGTCAGCCCGATTTCGACCCGCTTATCCTTGGGCAGGTCAACGCCAGCTATACGAGCCATACTTCTGTTGCACCTCCATTATTTGGTTTGCACACTTAGCCCTGACGCTGTTTGTGCTTGGGGTTTGAGCATATCACCATGATGCGGCCCTTGCGCTTGATAATCTTGCATTTTTCGCAAATGGGTTTCACGGAAGGTCTAACTTTCATTTGAAATTACCTCCTTCGTTCGGTAACGGTAGGGGTCTGATTATTTGGAACGCCAGGTGATGCGCCCCTTTGTCAGATCATAGGGGGACATCTCCAGCGTGACCTTGTCTCCCGGCAGGATACGGATAAAGTTCATACGCAGTTTGCCGGAAATATGCGCCAGCAGCTGATGTCCATTCGGCAGCTCGACACGGAACTGCGCGTTCGGCAGGCTTTCCACGACGGTGCCCTCAATCTCGATGACATCTTCTTTAGACAAGCGGTTCTCCTCCCTCGTTTTCATAGAAGGGCCGAAGCGCCCTTCTCAGCATTTTGTTGGTGGCGGCGCCGGACAGCTCCAGCACCGTGTTGGTTTTCCGGATATGCCTGCGGCTTTTGCACTTGGGCCGCTCAAGCGGCCGGCGTTTGCCGTCCGCGAGCAGCACACGTCCGTCCCGGTCTTCAAGGACCACATAAAACACGCCTGCGTCGCGTCCCGCAATGGAACGCACGACGCGTCCCGTCCCGACCGGCATCCCGCCCGCCCCCATCAGGGAAGCGTCAGGATCACCGGGCCGTCCGCGGTGATCGCGATTGTGTGTTCAAAGTGCGCAGCCAGGCCGTGATCGTTCGTCACAACCGTCCAGTCGTCGTCCAGCACGTGTAAAGCCGGCGAATGCTCAGTGATCATCGGCTCGATGGCGATGACCATGCCAGGCGTCAGACGCACGCCGTGGCCCGGCTTTCCATAGTTGGGAACCTCAGGCTCCTCGTGCAGCTTGCGCCCAACGCCGTGCCCGACATATTCGCGCACCACGCCGTATCCGCGCGCTTCCACATACGACTGCACGGCGTGGCCGATGTCGCCGATGCGCGCGCCCGGCTTTGCGACAGTGATGGCCGCAAGCAGGCTTTCACGCGTGGCGTCCATCAAAGCCTGCGCCTGCGCGCTGACCGCGCCGGCCGCGAACGTGGCTGCCGTATCGCCGTGATAGCCGTCGACAAGCGCGCCGACATCGATGCTGACGATATCGCCTTCCTGGATCACGCGTCCGCCCGGTATGCCGTGAATAATCACATCGTTGACAGACACGCACGCGCTGCCCGGAAAACCACCATACCCCAAAAACGAGGGGGTGGCGCCCCTGGAAACAATATAATGCTTGATGATGCGGTCGATCTCGCCGGTTGTAACGCCCGGCCGAACGGCCGCGCCGCCGGCCCTGAGGGCCTGCGCCGCGAGCGAGCCGGCTTTTTTCATCTTGGCCAGCTCACCCGAAGTTTTCAGCACGACCATACGTCACGCCTCCAAAGCGGCGAGCGTAAGCTTCGTCGTATCAGCGACTTCCTCCTGGCCCTCCACGATGCGCAGCTTGCCCTTGGACGCGTAGAAGTCCTTGAGCGGCTCGGTCTGTTCGTGGTACGTTTTCAGGCGGTCGCGGACGGTTTCAGGCTCGTCGTCCTTGCGGATGATCAGCCCTCCGCCGCATTTGTCGCAGACGCCTTCGGCCTTGGGGGCCTTGTAGTCAAGATGATAGCTCGCGCCGCAGCTTCCGCAGACGCGGCGCCCGGACATACGCTTTTCAATCGCGGCGTCAGGGACCTCGATATCGATCACGCGGTCGATCTCAACGCCCATCTGATCCAGCGCCTCGGCCTGCGGCACAGTGCGCGGGAAGCCGTCGAGGATGAATCCGTTTTTGCAGTCATCCGCGGCAAGGCGCTCCTTGATGATGCCGATGACCACATCGTCCGGGACCAGCGCGCCGCTTTCCATATAGGATTTTGCGCGCAGTCCCATTTCCGTCCCATTCCTGAGCGCCTCGCGGATAATGTTGCCCGTGCTGATCGCGGGGATGCCGAGACGCTCGCAGATGATTTCCGCCTGGGTGCCTTTGCCGGCGCCGGGAGCGCCGAGGAGTATCAGTTTCATATCGACGTCTCCTTTACTCTAAGAAGCCCTTGTAATGACGCATCATCATTTGCGATTCGAGCTGCCTGAACGTGTCGAGCGCGACGCCGACGACAATGATGATCGACGTACCGCCCAGCGCAATATTCATCTTTGTGACCGCGCCGACGCCGATCGGAAGGACCGCGATAAGCGCGAGGAAGATGCCGCCGACCAGCGTGATCTTTGAAATGATGCGCGCAATAAAGTCGGAGGTCGGACGCCCCGGCCGGATGCCCGGGATCGTGCCGTTGTTGTTGCGCAGGTTGTTCGACATCTCAATCGGATTGTACTGAATCGCCACATAGAAGTAGTTGAAGGCGAGAATCAGTATGAAATACAGAACCGCGTACAGCGCCGTATCGTAATTGAAGGCGCTGAGGATTCTGCCCACCAGACCCGTTTTGTCCGACATAAAGCCGAGAATCGTGCCGGGGATTGCCAGCAGAGAGGAGGCGAAGATGATCGGCAGAACGCCCGACATGTTGACCTTGATCGGGATAAAGGTCGACTGGCCGCCGTACATCTTGCGCCCGACGACCCGCTTTGCGTACTGCACCGGGATGCGGCGCTCGGCGTTTGTCATGATGATGATAACGACAATCAGCGCCAAAAACAGCACAACGATCAGCGGGACGGTGAAATAATACATTGTTTCACCCTCGGCCGCGAGCTTCAGATACGACCAGAGCGTATTGATCGCATTCGGGGCGCGCGAGACGATGCCGGCGAACAGGATCAGTGAAATACCATTGCCCACGCCGTTTTCATCGATACGCTCGCCCAGATAGACGACGAGCATCGCGCCGGCCGTAAAGGCCGCGATGATCACCAGCGCGGAAAAGATTCCGGCAAAGCCGCTGCGGTAAAGGACTGCCCGGCTCTGGTTGCGCAGCAGGGTGTAATAGGCAAACGCCTGGAGCAGCGCGAGTGCGACGGTGACATAGCGCGTGATCTTGTTGATCTTTTTACGTCCGTCCTCGCCCTCCTTTGAAAGGCGTTCCAGAGCGGGAATCGCCACTGTGAGCAGCTGGATGACGATGGACGACGTGATATACGGGGTGATCGACAGGGCAAACACGGTTGCGCGCGAGAACGCGCCGCCTGAAAGGATATCGATGTATCCAAGCAGGTTGCCGCTGCCGGTAACCATCGCCTGCAGCGCCGTGGAGTCAAGGAACGGAACCGGCACCGCCGAACCGACCCTGAACAGAATCAGAATCAGCAGCGTGTAGCAGATCTTTTTGCGCAGCTCCGCAATATGCCAGGCGTTCTTTAACGTCGTGAACATGTTTACTTCACCTCAGCCTTTCCGCCCGCCTTTTCAATCTTCTCCTTGGCGGAAGCGGAAAAAGCCGCGCAATTGACCGTCAGTTTCTTAGTCAGCTCGCCGTTGCCGAGCACCTTGACGCCGTCAAGGACCTTCTTAACGAGGCCCGCATCGATCAGGGCCTGTGCATCAACCACCGCGCCGTCCTCAAAACGCTCGAGGGCGCCGACATTCACGGTCGTATACTTTGTGGCGAAGATGTTGGTAAAGCCACGCTTCGGCACGCGGCGCTGAAGCGGCATCTGACCGCCTTCAAACCCGGGCTGCTTGGCGCCGGAACGCGCCTTCTGGCCCTTGTGGCCCTTGCCGGCTGTCTTACCATTGCCGGAACCGTGGCCGCGCCCCTTGCGGAAGACGTCCTTGCTGGCGCCCGGCGCCGGGGAAAGTTCATGCAATTTCATACCTGCACCTCCTTGCTTTATGCGTTCGTAACCTCGACGAGGTGGGAAATTTTCGCAATCTTGCCCTTGGTCGCGCCGTTATCGGGCTGGATTGTCTCGCTGCCGATCTTGCGCAGCCCAAGGGATTCGGCGGTGGCGATCTGGTCGTCTTTTCTGCCGACAAGGCTCTTTACGAGCTTAATTTTAAGCTGTGCCATTTGCGCCAGCCTCCTTTAACCAATAATATCCTTCACGGACTTGCCGCGAATGGCCGCGACCTTTTCGGCGTCGCGCAGCGCGCACAGTCCCTGGATCGTCGCGGAAACGACATTGCAGGGGTTATTGGAGCGCAGGCACTTTGTACGGATGTCCTTGATGCCGGCCGTCTCAAGCACGGCGCGGACCGGACCGCCGGCGATCACGCCAGTACCTTCCGGGGCGGGCTTCATCAGCACGCGTCCGGCGCCGTAAGCGCCGATGATCTCATGCGGGATCGTCGTGCCCTTGAGCGCAATCTTGTGCAGGTTCTTTTTGGCGTCCTCAATTCCCTTGCGGATTGCGTCGGGAACCTCGCCCGCCTTGCCAAGCCCAAAGCCGACCGTGCCGTTGCCGTCGCCGACAACCACGAGGGCTGCGAACTTAAAGATACGACCGCCCTTCACCGTTTTGGAAACGCGGTTGATCGAAACAACTCTTTCCTTCAGTTCGAGATTCGCTGCATCTATCAAAGCCAAAAGTATCCCTCCTTCTTCAGAATTTGAGTCCGCCTTCACGGGCCGCCTCAGCAAGCTCCTTAACGCGCCCATGGTAAATATATCCGCCGCGGTCAAACACAACCTCGGCGATCCCTTTGTCGGCCGCGCGCTTTGCAATCGCGGCGCCGACCTTCTTTGCCGCTTCCTTGTTGCCGCCGTTGCCCTCGAAATCCTTATCCATCGTGGAGGCCGAGCACAGCGTGACGCCGTTGACATCGTCGATGATCTGGGCGTAGATGTGTTTGGCGGAGCGGAAAACATCCAGGCGCGGGCACTCGGGCGTGCCGCTGATCTTTGCCCTGACCCTCTTATGCCGTTTGAGTCTGGCGATGTTCTTGTCAGGCTTCGTTACCATTCTGATTTCACTCCTTTACTTCTTGCCCTTACCCGCTTTGCCTTCCTTGCGGATGATCACTTCGTCGACATACTTGATGCCCTTGCCCTTATACGGCTCGGGCGGACGCTTCTCGCGGATTTCCGCGGCGAACTGGCCGACCTTCTGCTTGTCGGGGCCGTGGACGATGATCTTATTGGGAGCGGGCACGTCGATGGTGACGTCTGCGGTATCCTCCATAAACACCTGATGGGAGAAGCCGAGCGTCATGACAAGCTGCTTGCCCTGCTTGGCGGCGCGGTAGCCGACGCCGTTGATCTCAAGCTCTTTTTTGAATTCCTCGGTCACGCCGTGAACCATGTTCGCAATGAGCGTCCGGGTAAGCCCGTGCAGGCTTTTTTCCATTTTCTCATCGTTCGGACGGGTGACAAGGATCTCGCTGTTTTCAAATTTGATGCCGATCTCCGGACGGAAGGTCTGCGTCAGCGTGCCTTTGGGTCCTTTGACCGTAACCGTGCTGCCGTCGATCTTGACGTCGACGCCCGCGGGCACGGCGATGGGTTTTCTGCCGATTCTGCTCATCTTCCGTACCCCCTTACCAGATGAATGCGAGGACTTCGCCGCCAACGTTTTCCTTGCGGGCCTGGCGGTCGGTCATGACGCCCTTGTTCGTGGACAGGATGGCGACGCCCAGTCCCTTCATCACGCGGGGCATATCCTCACAGCTTGTATAAATGCGCAGGCCAGGCTTGGAAACCCTGCGAAGGCCCTGGATAACCGGGGACTTGCCCTGCCCGTATTTGAGGACAACGCGGATGTTGCCCTGCTTGCCGTCTTCGACGACCTGGAAACTCTTTATATATCCTTCATCCAACAAAATCTGAGCGATTGCTTTCTTCATGTTGGAAGCAGGAATATCGACCGTATCATGTTTTGCATTGTTTGCATTTCTGATACGTGTCAGCATGTCAGCGATCGTATCGGTGATATGCATGCCGTCAACCTCCTTTTAGCTCAGCTTTGTTCTTACCAGCTTGCCTTCCTGACGCCCGGGATCTGCCCTTTGTACGCCAGTTCCCTGAAACAAATGCGGCAGACGCCGAATTTGCGAAGGTAAGCATGTGGCCTTCCGCAGATTTTGCAGCGCGTATACTCGCGGGAAGAAAACTTCGCCGGGCGGCGCTGCTTGACTTTCATGGATGTTTTAGCCAAAATACTTCCCCCTTACTTGGCAAACGGAGCGCCCATGAGCGTGAGCAGCTCGCGGGACTCCTCGTCGGTTTTTGCAGTGGTGACAAAGCAGATGTCCATGCCCCGGACCTTGTCGATCTTGTCGTAATCGATCTCCGGGAAAATGAGCTGCTCGCGAAGGCCCATGTTGTAGTTGCCGCGGCCGTCGAAGCCGTTCGGGTTGATGCCGCGGAAGTCGCGCACGCGCGGCAGGGCCACGTTAAAGAGACGGTCGACGAACTCATACATGCGCTCGCCGCGCAGCGTCACCTTTGCGCCGATATTCATTCCCTCGCGCAGCTTGAAGTTCGCGACGGACTTTTTTGCCTTGCAGACGACCGGGCGCTGGCCCGTGATCTTGGAAAGATCGGAGACGATCGCGTCGATGATCTTAGGGTTATCGCGCGCCTCGCCGCAGCCGACGTTGATGACAACCTTATCAAGCTTGGGGATCTGCATGACAGAGGTATAGCCGAATTTCTTCATCAGCGCGGGAGCAAACTCGCTCGCGTACTGTTCTTTGAGTCTTGCCATGATTTCTCCTCCTTACTTAAAAAGTTTCACCGCATTTGGGATTTTTGCAGACGCGCTCCTTGGAGCCGTCGTTGAGCACCTTATGCGCGATACGCGTCGGCTTGCCGCACTTGGGGCACACAAGCATCACCTTGCATGCATACATGGCGCCCTCGGCCTTCACAATGCCGCCCGGGTCGCCCGCCCTGCGGGGCTTGACGTGCTTGGTCACCATGTTGATGCGTTCCACAATGACCTTGCCCTCCCTGGGGCTTACCTCAAGCACCTTGCCCTTTTTGCCCTTGTCCTTGCCGGACAGGACAACGACTGTATCGCCCTTTTTCACGTGAAGCTTCTTCACTATCTGAGCACCTCCATTACAGCACCTCGGGGGCGAGGCTTAAAATCTTGAGGTATTCCTTTTCGCGCAGTTCCCTGGCTACCGGTCCAAAGATACGCGTGCCCCTCGGGTTTTTGTCTTCTCTTATGATAACCGCCGCGTTCTCGTCAAAGCGGATATATGTGCCGTCGTCGCGCCGCACGCCTTTGGCGGAGCGGACGATGACCGCCTTGACCACGTCGCCTTTTTTCACCTGACCGCCGGGCGCAGCCTTTTTGACCGAAGCTACGACCACATCGCCGATATTGGCGTATCTCCTGCGGGAGCCGCCGAGCACCCGGATGCACATAAGCTCCTTGGCGCCGGTATTGTCGGCTACTTTGAGATAGGTCTGCATCTGTATCACAGAGCGTTCCTCCTTTCAGCAAAACTGAATCTATTATTTCGCCTTCGTGATGATCGCGGTCACTCTCCACCGTTTGTCCTTGGACAGGGGGCGTGTCTCCATGATCTCGACCTTGTCGCCGACGCCGCAGGCGTTCTGCTCGTCATGCGCTTTAAACTTCACGGTACGCTTGATAATCTTTTTGTAAAGGGGGTGCCGGACGTTGTCCTGGATGGCGACGACGACTGTTTTGTCCATCTTGTCGCTGACAACCGTGCCGACGCGTGTCTTTCTGAGATTGCGTTCACTCATCTGCTTTGTCCTCCCTTCCGCTTACTGCGCGCTTTTCAGCTCGTTGGCCCGGATCTGGGTCTTGACCCGCGCGATGTCCTTTTTGACGTCGCTTAAACGCTTGGGGTTATCGAGCTGATTGATCGCGTGCTGGAAACGGAGGTTGAAAAGCTCGGCTTTGAGGTCGCGCAGCTTCTCGCCCAGTTCCTTGTCGCTAAGCTCTCTGATCTCGCTTGCCTTCATCACTCGTCACTCCCCTTTTCCTCAGATTCCTTGGCAATAAATTTGCATTTTACCGGCAGCTTGTGCGCGGCCAGACGCATGGCCTCGCGGGCCAGCTCCTCGCTCACGCCGCCGATTTCGAACATCACGCGGCCGGGCTTGACGACGGCGACCCAATACTCCGGGCTGCCCTTACCGGAACCCATGCGGGTCTCGGCCGGCTTTTCAGTGATCGGCTTATCCGGGAAAATCTTGATCCAGACCTGGCCGCCGCGCTTGATGTAACGCGTCATGGCGATACGGGCTGCCTCGATCTGGTTGGAGGTGACCCAGGCCGGCTCGAGCGCCTGAAGGCCGAAGTCGCCGTAAGTGACCTTGTTGCCGCGCATGGCCTTGCCCTTGAGGCGGCCGCGCTGTACCCTGCGGTATTTAACCCTTTTCGGCAGCAGCATTACTTGTTGCCTCCTTCCCTGCGGGGACGCTTGGCATCCCCGAGCACCTCGCCGGCGTAAATCCAGACCTTGACGCCGATCCTTCCGTAAGTCGTGTTCGCCTCGGCGAAGCCGTAGTCGATGTCCGCGCGGATGGTCTGCAGCGGGATGGTGCCCTCGTGGTAATGTTCGCTTCTGGCGATTTCGGCGCCGCCCAGGCGTCCGGAAACCGCAACCTTGATGCCCTTGGCGCCGAACTTCATCGCGCGGCCGATGGCCTGCTTCATCGCACGGCGGAACGAAACGCGCGCTTCAAGCTGCGAAGCGATCGACTCGGCGACGAGCTGCGCGTTTTTGTCGGGCTGCTTGATCTCAACGACATTGATGAAAACCTGACGCTTGTCGGCGTCAGCCTTGCCCTTGTTGATCATCGCGTCGCACTGGCGGCGGACCTTTTCGATCTCCGCGCCGCCCTTTCCGATTACGATGCCCGGGCGCGAGCAATGCACATGGATGCGCACACGGGTCGCATCCCTCTCGATTTCAATTTTCGGGATACCTGCGTCATACAGGGTTTTCTTTAAGAACTTGCGCAGCTTGTAATCCTCGACAAGGATATCGCCGAAAGCATCGTCCTTAGCAAACCAGCGGGAATCCCAATCCTTAATTACACCGACACGAAGGCCGTGCGGATTCACTTTTTGGCCCATAGTTTACCTCCTCTTTCAGCTTTATTCCCGTTCCTTGACGGTGATGAACACGTGTGAAGTCCTCTTGAGCACCCTGAAGGCGCGGCCCTGGGCGCGGGGACGGATGCGCTTCATCGTCGGGCCCGGGGTCACGTAGCACTCCGAAACATACAGGGAATCCCTGTCCATGTTAAAGTTGTTCTCCGCGTTGGCCATAGCCGATTTGAGCAGCTTGGACAGCGGCTCGCAGGCGGCCTTGGGGGTGTGGCGGAGTATCGCCATCGCCTGATCGGCGGGTTTATTCCTGATCAGATCAAGCACGATCTGCACCTTGCGGGGCGAGATGCGCGCATGTCTCAGCGAAGCTTTTGCTTCCATTGAATGTGTTCCTCCTTTCGGCCGCTCTTATTTTGTTTTCTTCGCGCCGGCATGGCCGCGGTACGTCCTGGTGGGGGCGAACTCGCCGAGCTTGTGGCCGACCATATCCTCGGTCACATAAACCGGCACATGCTTGCGGCCGTCGTGAACCGCGAAGGTGTGTCCGACAAAATCCGGGAATATCGTTGAAGCGCGGCTCCAGGTCTTGAGGACCTGCTTTTTCTCGCCGCTCTCGTTCATCTTTTGGACCCTGGCCAGCAGAACGGGCTGAACGAACGGTCCCTTTTTAACACTTCTACCCATAAATCGATTGCCTCCTTTCAGCCCGTCTTACTTCGCGTTGCGGCGTCTGACAATAAACTTGTCGGAACGGTTGTGGGTCGCGCGCGTCTTGTAGCCAAGCGCCGGCTTGCCCCACGGGGTGACAGGGCCGGGACGGCCGATCGGGCTTTTGCCCTCGCCGCCGCCGTGCGGATGGTCGCAGGGGTTCATGACGGAACCGCGGACGGTCGGGCGCCAGCCCATATGGCGGCGGCGGCCGGCTTTGCCGTAGTTGACGTTTTCATAGTCGATGTTGCCTACCTGGCCGATTGTGGCCACGCAGATCTCCGGGATGTTGCGCAGCTCGCCGGAGGGCAGGCGCACAAGCGCGTAGCCGTTCTCCTTGGCCATGAGCTGCGCCATGACGCCGGCGGAACGCGCCAGCTGCGCGCCTTTGCCGGGATAAAGCTCAATGTTGTGGATGAACGTACCCGTGGGGATGCTGGCCATCGGCAGGGAGTTGCCCGGCTTGATGTCCGCCCCCGGCCCGGCAACGACGGTGTCGCCGACCTTAAGGCCGTTGGGCGCGATGATATAGCGTTTTTCGCCGTCCTCATACTGCACCAGCGCGATGTGCGCGCTGCGGTTGGGGTCGTACTCCAGCGTGAGCACCTTGGCGGGCATCTCGGTCTTGTCGCGCTTAAAATCGATCACGCGGTATTTGCGGCGGTTGCCGCCGCCGCGGTGGCGCACGGTGATGCGGCCGTTGGAGTTGCGTCCGGAATGCTTTTTGAGCGGCTCGAGCAGGCTCTTTTCCGGTGCAACCTTCGACAATTCGCTGTAATCGGTCACCGTCATCTGGCGGCGCGACGGCGTTGTCGGCTTATAGCTTTTGATAGCCATTCGGTTTCACTCCTCATAATTCTGGTTAGCGGGGCATATGAGATACCCCATACGCGGACCCTGGCGGCCCTTGGAACCTGTACTCGCAATCCAGGTTCTTTACAGCATGGTGTCGAAGAATTCGATCGTCTTGGACGCCTCGGTCAGCGTCACAATCGCCTTTTTCCACGAGGCGGTCATGCCCATCGTGCGGCCCATGCGTTTCATGCGCCCGCGGCAGCTCACTGTGTTGACCTTCGCAACCTTCGTGCCGGGGAACAGGCTTTCAACAGCCTTTGTAATCTCGATCTTGTTGGCGTCCTTGGCAACGCGGAAGGTGTACTTCTTCTGCTGCACATTGCCCATCGACGCTTCCGTGATGACCGGGTTGAGGATAATATCCTGCGGAGCTTTCATTACGCGTACACCTCCTCGAGTTTGGCGACCGCGTCCTTGCAGACAATGAACTTGTCGCAGTTGACCAGGTCGTAGACGTTGATGGTGTTGACCAGCGCCGTCTTGACGCCCGGGATGTTGGCGGCGCTCTTGACAAGCTTCTGGTCAAGCTCAGGCATCAGGATGAGCGCCTTTTTATCGGCGCCGAGCGCCTTGAGCATCTCGACAACGGCTTTCGTCTTAAAGCCCTCGAGCGCGATGGAATCGACAACAATCAGGTTGCTGCCGGCGACCTTATCGGAAAAGACCGATTTGATCGCAAGCCTTTTAAGCTTCTTGTTGAGCGTATAGCGGTAGCTGCGCGGCTTCGGGCCGAGCGCGATGCCGCCCTTGCGCCACTGCGGCGCGCGGATGGAACCCTGGCGCGCATGGCCGGTGCCCTTCTGCCTCCAGGGCTTGCGGCCGCCGCCGCTGACCTCGGTGCGGGTCAGTGTGGACTGCGTGCCCTGGCGCTGGTTGGCCAGATAGTTCACGACGCACGCGTGGACAGCCACAGGGTTCGGCGTAATGCCGAAAACGGCGTCGGAAAGCTCGATTTCGCTGACGGCCTTGCCGGCCATATCAAAAACTTGAACCTTTGGCATTGTGTGTATCCTCCTTCCCTTACGCCTTGACGCTATCCGTGATAAATACCACGCCGCCCTTGGCGCCGGGGATTGCTCCTCTGATAGCGATGAGATTGTTTTCCGCATCGATCTTTACGATGGAGAGGTTCTGAACCGTGACGTTCTCAGCGCCCATGTGGCCCGGAAGCCCCTTGCCCTTGAAGACCCTCGACGGCGACGAGCACGCGCCGTTGGAACCGGCGTGGCGCGCGACCGGACCGGAACCGTGCGTCTCCTTGAGGCGGTGGTTGCCGAACCGCTTGATCGTGCCGGCGTAGCCCTTGCCCTTGGAAACGCCCGCGACGTCGACCGCGTCGCCGACGGCGAATGTATCGGCCTTGATGATGTCGCCGACGCTCAGAGCCGAGCAGTCGTCGAGCCGAAATTCACGCAACACGCGCTTGAGCGCGACGCCCGCCTTGGCGAAATGGCCCTTGAGCGGTTTGTTGACGGCCTTTTCGGAGATGTCGCCGAAACCGAGCTGCACGGCTTCATAGCCGTCGTTTTCGGTTGTCTTCTTCTGTACGACAACGCACGGGCCGGCCTCAACGACCGTCACGGGGATCATTTTGCCGCTTTCGTCAAAAAGCTGCGTCATGCCGATTTTCTTGCCTACGATGCACTTTTGCATACCTTTCTGTACCTCCTGAAGGTTATTGGTCGGCGCTTGGCCGACTTGACCTGACGGCGAAAAACCGTCGTCGGGGTTTGCCTAAATCAGAGCTTGATTTCAATCTCGACGCCGGCGGGAAGCTCAAGCCCCGTCAGAGCCTCGACCGTCTTGTTCGACGGGCGCAGAATGTCGATCAGCCGCTTATGGGTGCGCATCTCGAACTGCTCGCGGCTGTCCTTGTATTTATGGACGGCGCGCAGGATGGTGACAATTTCCTTCTCGGTCGGCAGCGGAATCGGACCGGAAACGCGCGCGCCTGTGCGCTTTGCCGTTTCAACAATCTTTTCCGCCGACGCGTCGACGAGCTGATGATCGTAACCTTTGAGCCTGATTCTGATTTTTTCCTTGACTGCCACTGAAGATCGCCTCCTTAAATGTTTGACTAGACGACGCTTCATATACCGTAAATTCCAGCACACCCTTCCGGGTGTTCCGCGGACGGACATACAAAAAATCCGGTAAACCCGCAAGTTTATCCGGACTTCATACCGCCGCCCCGGCGCACAGCTTGCCCGCAAAACGCGTGCGTGCGCCGCTTTATCAGTATTAAAGTCGCCCGGTTTAAAATCGGACATACTCCGCGGAAATTCCCCGCCTCAAGGGCGGCCACCTCCCGCATCCTCGCATATCTAGTGCAGTCGTGCCTTAGTATAATACCATATTCCTTGTCGGATTGCAAGTATTTTCCCGGCACTTTTACAAATTTTTTTCGCTTTTTTTGATCACTTGTGCCAATGGAGGCAGCTCCTCCGCCACAGCGTGCGTGCAGCCATAAAAAATCGCCGGGGCAACGCCCCGGCGGGGAAGGTTTCATCAGAAGGTCGGTCCGCCAACCTCTCCGGCCGCATGCCTGCGCCAGAACTCTTTTTTAAGCTGCGAGGAACCGACCAGGTAAAGAACCGGCAGGATCACGCCGCCGGCAAGGCTGATGATACCGTTGAGCGAGAAAAGCCCGCCCGCAAACAGCATCCCGATGACGCCGAGCACCAGAAGCGCGATGCCCCAGCCAAGGAAAAAGCCGCTTTTCTCCGGCCGGGACGCGCGTGACAGCCCCATAATGCCCGCAATCAGGCGCGGAATCGCCGCGATGACAGCGATTACAATCATCATGGCATACACAATGCCGAGCGTCGCGCCCATAATATCCTGGAAGTCGTCTGTTTCAAGCACATATTGCAGCTCCTCCGGGCTGGAAACGCCGGCTTCAGACAAAAACGACGGATCGTCAAGCGCTATCTCCATCACCATGCCGCCAATGCCGTCCACACCGCCGATTTCACGGCCGACCCCCACGGCCAGCATCACCGCCGACACAACGCCGAGAATCGCCGATACAATCAGTAAAATAGCTGTAACCTTCAATAGTGTATTCCTGTACCCGTTCTCCACAAATGCTCCCCCTTGTTTACAACTTGTTTCCCATACCTCGGCGCGGCTCGTGACAGACAACGCCTGCCCCACTGTTCGCGGCGCAGCCTGTATAGACGCAGCGCCTGCCCCACTGTTCGCGGCGCAGCCTGTATAGACGCAGCGCCTGCCCCACTGTTCGCGGCGCAGCCGATTAAAGTTTTTTGCCGAGCTTTTTTTCAAAAAAGCGGGGGCCTTTTTTCAAAAAGGCCGGAGGCTTAATAGGCTTTGCCCCAGATGATGCTAGTGACGGCCGGCTTGCCGCAGATCGGGCAGGTATCGCCGATATGCTCCTGCTCGAAAGGCATACAGCGGGAGGTAAGCCCCGCCTCCTCCTTGACGCGCAGTTCGCACGCCTCGTCGCCGCACCACATCGACTTGATGAAGCCGGTTTTCTCCATGGCCAGCTCTTTAAGCTCATCGAACGTTTTTGCCGTCCAGGTGCGCGCCTCGCGGTTGGCAAGCGCCTTGCTGTAAAGGCCGTCGTGCACCGCGCGCAGCAGCTCGGGTATCCTCTGCTCCAGCTCGTCAAGCGCAACGACCGTCTTTTCACGGTTGTCGCGGCGTACAACAACGCACTGACCCGCCGCGATATCGCGCGGTCCCATCTCCAGGCGGAGCGGCACGCCCTTCATCTCATATTCGGCAAATTTCCAGCCGGCGCTGTTGTCGCTGTCATCAATCTTCACGCGGCAGACGCCCCTCAGACGCTCCGTCACGGCACGCGCAGCTTCAAGCACGCCCTCCTTGTGCTGCGCGATCGGCAGCACAACCACCTGAACCGGCGCGATAGCCGGCGGAAGCACAAGTCCGTCGTTATCGCCATGCGTCATGATGATCGCGCCGATGATGCGCGTCGACATGCCCCACGATGTCTGATGCGGGTATTGGGGCTTATTGTCGCGCCCCTGGAACGTAATGCCGAACGCGCGGGAAAAGCCGTCGCCGAAGTAATGCGACGTGCCCGACTGAAGCGCCTTTCCGTCATGCATCATCGCTTCAATCGTGTAGGTCGCTTCCGCCCCGGCAAACTGCTCCTTTTTTGTCTTGCGGCCTTTCGTCACAGGGATAGCGAGGGAATTTTCACAGAACTCGGCGTAAACGCCGAGCATCCGCTCTGTCTCCTCCATCGCCTCCTGCTGCGTCTCATGCATGGTATGGCCTTCCTGCCACCAGAATTCACAGGTGCGCAGAAACGGACGCGTCGTCTTTTCCCACCGGACAACGGAGCACCATTGATTGTAAAGCTTGGGCAGGTCGCGGTATGAATTGATAATCTTTGCATAATGCTCGCAAAACAGCGTTTCAGAGGTAGGGCGTACACACAGGCGCTCCGTCAGCTTCTCCTCTCCGCCGTGCGTCACCCAGGCCACCTCCGGCGCAAAGCCCTCGACATGGTCCTTTTCCTTCTGGAGCAGGCCCTCGGGGATAAACATAGGCATCTGCACGTTCTCATGCCCCAGCTCTTTAAAGCGCGTGTCAAGGATATGCTGAATATTTTCCCAGATCGCGCAGCCGTAAGGGCGTACAATCATGCATCCGCGCACAGATGAATAATCTGCCAGATCGGCTTTTTTTACAATATCAGTATACCATTTCGCGAAATCCTCGTCCATTGAGGTAATCGCTTCCACCATTTTTTTCTGGTCCGCCATTCGTTATGAACTCCTTCGCCACACAATGATGTTATCTGCGTTTGCCGAGCAGGCGCAGCAGATACAAAAACAGATTGATAAAATCCAGATAGAGATTGAGCGCCGAAAAAATAGAAACTTTGTCAAGCATCTGCGCGTCATTCTCGTAAGCATAGTAATAGTCCTTGCACTTCTTTGCGTCATAGGTGGTGACGCCCAGAAAGATCGCGATTCCAATAAAGCAGATGGCCGTATCGAGCATTGGCATATGAATAAACAGGCTGACAAGCTCCATGACGACCAGTGCGATCAGACCAAACAGCACAATCGGCGCAAAGCCGGACACATCGCGCTTGGTGACCAGGCCGGCCCCGGCCATCACACCGAAAAACAGCGCGGCCACTCCAAACAGGAAAATAGCGGAGCCGGCCTCATACATGAGCATCAGCGGCGAAAGCGTCACGCCAGTCAGCACAGAAAAGCCGAGAAAAATCCCGCGCGCCGCGCCGACGGACATTTTGTGAAGGCGCGCCGTCAAAAAGACAACGAGCGCCAGCTTTGCGACCAAAAGCGCAAACGGCAGCCACCATGTGATAAACAGCGCGATGACCAGTTTTGTCGCGTACAGCGCTACACAGGTCAAAAAGGTGAGCAGCAGTCCCAAAAACATCCAGGCGTATGTCTTGGCCACGTGCTTATAAAGCGGGCTTTTTGTGTTGGTCTCCACATAGGACATATCCGCGTTTCCGTTCGTATACATATGTTACACTCCCTCCATATCTGTCGCCGGTCCCGCCGGCAAAAGTCTTTGCTCCTATCATAGCCGAAAACACCTGCAATTGCAAGCGTCCCGGCGCCCTCCGCGGCAAATCGCCGCGGTGTATATAAAAGCCCCCGCCGCTGCGGGGGCTTTTAGACAAGCGTCTTACTGATGGTCCTCGATGTATTTGACAATGTCGCCGACCGTCTTGATGTTTTCAATCTCCTCGTCGGGGATTTCGCAGTCGAACTCCTCCTCGAGCGACATCACCAGATCGACGATGTCGAGCGAATCAGCGCCCAGATCGTTTTGAATGCTGGCTTCCATCGTGACGGCATCCTCATCCACATCGAGCTGATCAACCAAAATTTCCCTTACTTTTTCGAATACCATAATTAGCAGCCTCCTGAACATACTTTTTTAAATTAAAAAATCTTTATTTCAGACGCATGGAGCGGCGCGCCGCGCGCCGTCCCGTTTCCGACGAATTTTATCATACCTGTTTTGCCACGGTTTGGCAATAGGTATTTATACATAAATTTATATTTTCCCGGCCTGTCAATCTGGCGGGCGTGCACAAGGAACCGGCGCCGCGCCGTTATTTGCCGAGCGCAAACGTGATCTCGGCCGTCACGGCGCGTTCCCCGCCGACCGTGGCGACGGCCTTTCCGACGCCGAAGCTTCCGCGCACCTTGAGCATTTCAACCTCCAGGCGCAGCGTGTCGCCCGGGAGCACCTGGCGGCGGAATTTCGCCTTGTCGATGCCGGCGAAAAATGCGATTTTACCCTTGTTCTCCGGCATAGCCAGTGCGCAGACCGCGCCCGCCTGCGCGAGCATTTCAACGATCAGCACCCCCGGCGTAACCGGATGTTCGGGAAAGTGTCCCCGGAACCAGAACGAATCCGGCGCGATGAATTTTTTTGCCACGACGCGTTTTCCGATTTCAAGTTCCTCAACCTCGTCAATCAGCAAAAACGGGTCGCGGTGCGGGATGATTTCCATAATCTGATTTTTGTCAAGCAATGCCATTGTATGCCTCCTGCCTCAGCGTCATGATTACAGGCTGTTTCAGCCCTCGTATTTTTTCAGCAGCAGGCTCGCATTGTGCCCGCCGAACCCAAGCGAATTGGACATCGCATATTCAAAATCAACGCGCCGCGCGCCCTCGGTGACATAGTCAAGGTCGCAGTCCTCATCCGGCACCTTGTAGCCGATCGTCGGCGGTATCACGCCGTCGTGCAGCGCAAGCGCCGTAATAATGGCCTCAACGCCGCCGGCCGCGCCGAGCATATGGCCGGTGACGGATTTCGTGGAGCTGACGGCCAGCTTGTAGGCATGGCCGCCGAAAGCGGTCTTGATCGCGCGCGTCTCGATCTGCTCGTTGAGCGGCGTGGAAGTACCGTGCGCATTGATATAGGCGACCTGTTCGGGCGCTGCGCCCGCGTCCGCCAGCGCGTTTTTCATCGCCATGGCGGCGCCCATGCCCTCGGGGTCCGGCCCAGTGATGTGATAGGCGTCGTCCGTCGCCCCGTAGCCGACGACCTCCGCGAGAATCGACGCGCCGCGCTTTTTCGCATGCTCAAGCTCCTCGAGCATCACAAGCCCCGCGCCCTCGCTCATGACAAAGCCGTTGCGCTCCTTATCGAACGGGATGCACAGCCGGTCGCAGTCGGCCGTGTCGGAAAGCGCCTGCATATTGTAAAAGCCCGCGATCGCGACATCGTTGATCGGCGCTTCTGTGCCTCCGGCAATCGCCAGGTCGAGATAGCCGTATTTGATCTTCCGAAACGCCTCGCCGATCGAGTGGTTGCCCGTGGCGCAGGCGGTCACAACTGCAAAATTATCGCCCTTAAACCCATATTCAATCGCGATCTGTCCCGCGGCCATATTGCAGATCATCATCGGGATCATGAATACAGACACGCGGTCCGGCCCTTTCTCAAGAAATTTCTTGTGCTCGGCCAGCGTCGTCTGAAACCCGCCGATGCCGCTGCCGACAATCACGCCCGCGCGAAACGGGTCAAATTTCCCCAGGTCGCCCGCGCCGTCCATCACCTGCTTGGCCGCAGCCATTGCAAACTGTGTGAAACGGTCCATGCGGCGCGCTTCCTTCTTGTTGAGTCCCATCGCCACCGGGTCCCATTCGTCGATCTGCGCGGCGCATTTCACTTTGAGCGCCGACGTGTCGAACGACGTAATGGGTTTGAAATTGTGCCTGCCGTTCACAACGCTGTCCCAGAAGGTCTTTGTATCCAGCCCGACCGGCGAAACGACGCCTGTCGAGGTAATCACAACTCGTTTCATATCCGCTCTCCTTTCAGCTCCGTCGCACGCCGTTTCTCCCCGCCGCGCGCGGCCCTGCTTTTCTTCATTTTGGGTCTTTCCCCGAAAATATAATCGATCCGTCTGTTGAAAGGCCGGGGGCGCAGCCTGTATAAACGCAGCACCTGCCCCACTGTTCGCGGCGCAGCCTGTATAAACGCAGCATCTGCCCCACTGTTCGCGGCGCAGCCTGTATAAACGCAGCATCTGCCCCACTGTTCGTGGCGCAGCCTGTATAAACGCAGTATCTGCCCCACTGTTCGCGGCGCAGCCTGTATGAACGCAGCATCTGCCCCACTGTTCGCGGCGCAGCCTGTATGAACGCAGCATCTGCCCCACTGTTCGCGGCGCAGCCGACTAAAGTTTTTCGCCGAGGCCTTTTTTTAAAAAGGCCGGAAAGTTTTTTGCCAAGCTTTTTTTCAAAAAAGCGGGCTAAAAGCCGCCGTCGACGGCGAGAATCTGGCCGGTGATGTAGGATGCGCGGTCGCTGACGAGGAAGGCGACCGCCTCGGCGACATCCTCGGGGCGGCCCATGCGCCGCAGCGCAACGCCGGAAAGGATCGCTTCCTTGGCCTTGTCGGGCAGCTTGGCGGTCATATCCGTCTCGATAAAGCCCGGCGCAATCGCGTTGACCGTGATGCCGCGGCCGCCAAGTTCCTTAGCCGCCGTTTTTGTCATGCCAACGATCGCTGCCTTTGAAGCGGAGTAATTAAACTGGCCGGCGTTGCCGTAAAGTCCCGAAACGGACGCCATGCTGACAATGCGGCCGCTGCGCTGCTTCATCATGACGGGCGTAACATGGCGTACCATGTTAAACACGCCCTTCTGGTTGACGGCGATGACGCTGTCGTACTGCTCCTCGCTCATACGTGCGATCAGGCCGTCGCGCGTGATGCCCGCGTTATTGATAAGCGCGTCGATGCTGCCAAAACGCTCGTGGACCGACTTGACCATCGCGGCGCATTCGTCAAATTTTGAGATATCGGCGACAAAGCACTCCGCCTGTACGCCGTGGGCGCGGCACTGCTCCGCGGCAGCCTGCGCCTGCGGCAGCAGGCTGTCAAGGCAATTGATCGCAATGTCAAAGCCGTCGCGCGCAAGCGTCAGCGCAATGGCGCGTCCAATGCCGGTTGCCGCGCCTGTAATCAAAGCTGTCTTATTCAATGGTAATGCCCCTTTCTGAAAACAGGTTTTTCATCAGTTCTTCTCCCTCGCGCATCAGGCGGTCAACAATCGCCTGCGCCGGCTCGACGGCCTTGACAAGCCCCGAAATCTGACCGGCCATAAACGTGCCTTCGTCGAGGTTGCCGTCCTGCACCGCTTTGCGCAGGGAACCCGCGGCCGCCTTCTCAAATTCGACGCGGTCAACATTCTGATTTTCCATCTTGAGCAGGCGGCGCGTAAATTTCGTTTTGATTGAGCGAATCGGCGCGCCGCCCTCGCGGCCCGTCACAATCGTGTCGGTATCTTTCGCGTCGATGATCTGCCGGCGGTAAACATCGCACGCGGGGCTTTCCTCAGCGCAGACGAAAACCGTGCCGCACTGGACCGCCTGCGCGCCGAGCGCGAACGCTGCGGCCACGCCGCGGCCGTCCGCAATGCCGCCCGCCGCGATGACCGGCACGCTTACTGCGTCCGCGACCTGCGGGACAAGCGCCATTGTTGTCAGTTCGCCGATGTGCCCGCCGGATTCACAGCCTTCGGCAATCACGGCGTCCGCGCCCGCGCGTTCCATGCGCTTGGCCAGCGCGGCGGAAGCCACGACTGGGATCACCTTGATATCGACGCCTTTCCACATATCCATATATTTACCGGGGTTGCCTGCGCCCGTCGTAACGACCGCGACCTTTTCCTCGGCGCAGATACGCGCGACATCGTCGGCAAACGGACTGAGCAGCATCACATTGACGCCGAACGGTTTATCGGTGAGCGATTTCGCCTCGCGGATCATGGCCTGCACCACGTCGCCGGGCGCGGCGGCCGCGCCGATCAGCCCCAAACCGCCCGCATTGGAAACAGCCGCCGCCAGCTTCGCGTCGGCCACCCAGGCCATTCCGCCCTGAAAAAGCGGATGCCGGATACCGAGCATTTCGGTTATCTTTGTTTTCAACATGTTAAATCCTCCCTGTCATTGACCACATGGTTTTCCAGCCCGGCCAGCGCGCCTTAGTTTGACAGGCATAGCGCCGCTGCGCGCGGGGAATCATAAATGACTGTCCAAAGCTTCTTGCCGATGCAAAATTTTGGATCAAACCAATCGTTATGTCGAAAGCTTTTTACTTTATCATACCTGCGCGCGCCTGTGCTGTCCAGAAGGAATCGATATTTTGCCGTTTCTGCAAAATATCAGCCCTTGCAGCGGCGAACCGCGCCCGCGTATCGTCCCGGCACAAACGGGTTTACCACTCAAAGACGAGGCTGGCGTAGATCAGGCCGGCACCAAAACCAGACAGGCCGATCTTGTCTCCGCGCCTGACGCGTCCGGCGCGGTGAAGCTCGTCAAGAGCGATCGGGATCGACGCGGACGAGGTGTTTCCCGTATGGTCGATGGTCATCCACGCTTTTTCCATCGGCAGGCCCAAGCGGTCCATCGCCGTCTGGACGATGCGCACATTGGCTTGGTGCGGCACAATCCAATCAAGTTCCCCGGCCTGAATTCCGGCTTTTTCACAGGCTTGCAGCAGCGACTGCGGCATCACCTTTGTCGCAAATTTGTAGACCTCGCGCCCGCCCATGACCATATGCCCGGGACCTTCCGGACGGCTGTAAACAGCGTCCTGCTCCGGCGGGTTGTGGGTAAAGGGCGAGGCGGGCGGCGGGTTTTTGCAGAACATCAGGCCGTAGCCGGTCCCGTCCGCGCCAAGCGAAGCGCCGTAAAGCGCGTCTGCCGCGCGAACCACCGTCGCGCCGGCACCGTCGCCGAACAGCACGCATGTGCTGCGATCCTCATAATTAGTCAGGCGCGAGAGGATTTCCGTTCCTACGATCAGCGCGTAATCAATATCGCCGCAGGCAAGAAAGCGCCGCGCCATATCAAGCCCGTAAACGTATCCCGCGCACGCGCACGCGATATCATAACACATCGCGTTTTTCGCGCCGATCGAACCCTGAATGATACAGCTCATCGAGGGCGTTGCAAAATCAGCCGATACTGACGATACAATGATCAGCCCAATCTGCTCCGGAGAAATCCCGGCGTCCTCAATGGCCTGGCGCGCGGCGCGCTCTCCCAGCCTCCATGTGGTTTCACCGTCGGCAATATGGCGTGTTACGATGCCCGTGCGCGGCCTGATCCACTCGTCCGAGGTGTCCACAATCCTGGCATATTCGTTATTATCAACAATATTTTCGGGAAGGTAGCGGCCCGTTCCGCATATTTGAATACCTGACATGTTTTCTCCCCACCGATTGCAAATTCCCTCTTGCATCCGGATTTTTGTTGTGTTATAATGAGTCCGAAATGTAACAAGTGTTATATTTCACAATTGCTATCATACAGGCATCAGACACAATTTGTCAACTATAAAATTGTTAAAAATTCTTTTAATGGAAAAGATTTAAAAAAAGACAATCTAATTTGTACGCACAGGGGGATTATTTGAGATGAACAAACTTGCTTTCGTTTTCAGCGGCCAGGGTTCCCAGTATCCCGGCATGGGTCGCGAGCTTTTTGAGAACTTCGAGTCCGCGCGCAATGTTTATGAATGCGCCAACGACATCCTGGGCTTTGACATCGCCAAGCTCTCCTTCGAGGGCGACGCAGCCACGCTGGCACAGACCAAGATCTCTCAGCCGGCTATTTACGCTGTTTCCATGGCGGCCTACTCCGTCGTGTCCGAACTGTGCGAGCCGGAAGCTGTCGCAGGCCACTCGCTTGGCGAGTACGCGGCGCTCACCGCAGCCGGCGCTTTCTCTCTTGAGGACGGCTTTAAGATGATTGCGGCGCGCGGCGCGGCCATGCAGCGTGCGGCTGACCGCAATCCGGGCAGCATGTTCGCCATCATGGGCAGCGATGAGGAAACCATCGCGCGCGTCTGCCGCGAAACGGCCGGCTACGTGCTGCCGGTCAACTACAACAACGCCACCCAGACCGTGATCGCTGGCGAGAGCGCCGCCGCGCAGGCCGCCGCCGATACGCTCGCCGGCATGGGCTTCCGTGCGACGAAGCTTGCCGTTTCCAGCGCGTTTCATTCCAAGCTGATGTCCAGCGCAGCCGAGGAATTTTCCGAGGCGATCGCCGGTGTACGCATGAACCCGCTGAGCATCCCGTTCTATTCCAATCTGACCGGCCACATGCTCCCCGCCGGCGCCGACCTGCACGAGTATCTTGTCGAGCATCTGATCTCGCCGGTCCACTTCCACGAGGAGGTCCGCGGCATGGTTGCGGAAGGGATCAACCTGTTCATCGAGCTTGGCCCGAACAAGGTGCTTACTTCGCTGATTAAGCGCGGCTTTAAGCAGGTTTCCGCCTGCAATGTCGAAAAGCCGAGCGCCGTCGAAAAGCTCAAGGAGACGCTTTAATTTCAAGACAGTCCGGAAGGGACGCCCGCGCGGCGTCCCTTCTTTCTGTCCGGTCCGACACCATCGAGGAGGTATCATCATGCAGTCTTACGCCCTGATCGGCCATCCGCTTGGCCATTCGTTTTCCCCCCAGATTCACGCGCGCCTGTTCGCGCTCGAGGGCATCGATGCGCGCTATGATCTGACCGACATTGCGCCTGAAGATTTGGCCGCGCAGATGCCGCTGCTACGCCGGCATCTGCGGGCCTTCAACGTAACGATTCCACACAAACGCGCGGTCATCCCGCTGATCGATTCACTCACGGAAAACGCGCGTCTGTATGGGGCGGTCAACTCTGTCTCGATCGACAGTGACGGCCATACCGAGGGCGACAACACCGACTGCAACGGCTTTTTGCGTGCGATGCAGGCCGCCAACATCGCCCTGGAAACTTCCGTGTGCGTGCTCGGTGCGGGCGGCGTGGGGCGCATGTTTGCAATCGAATGTGCACGGCGCGGCGCGCTTGTTACAATCGCCGTACGTGAGACAAGCCTGGATAAAGCGCAGACGCTCGCTTCTGAAATCGAAACGCTCTGCGGCAAACGCCCCCGGACATGCGCGCTTTCCGAGCTGTGCGGACATTATGGTCTTGTGATCAACGGCACGCCTGTCGGCATGTATCCCAAAATTGACGCGTGTCCGGTTTCCGGGGACTTTCTTGCCGGTGTGGACGCAGTGTTCGACTGTGTGTACAACCCTTCTGAAACGCTTTTGCTCGGGCGCGCACGCGCATACGGCAAAAAAACAGCCGGCGGCATGGCCATGCTGGTCTGGCAGGCGGCGATCGCTCATGAACGCTGGCACGGCACGCATTTTCAGGAGGCGGATATCGCGCGTATCATCACGGATATGGAGCGGGCGCTCACGGAAAAGGAGCGCGGACTATGAACAATATCCTGCTGTGCGGTTTTATGGGCTGCGGCAAAACGACGGTCGGAAAGCGGCTGGCCGCTTTGACTGGGCGCGAATACATCGATCTTGACCATGAGATTGAGCTGGAAGCGGGCATGACCATTCCGGAACTGTTCGAGCGGTTCGGCGAACAGGAATTCCGCGACCGCGAGCACGCGGCTGTCGCCGCGCTCGCCCGGCGCATCGGCTGCATCGTGTCGACGGGCGGTGGCGCGATGACGTTCCCGCGCAATGTTTCGGCCGTCTCTCCCGACGACCGCATCGTCTTTCTCGACACACCGTTTGAAGTCTGTTACGAGCGCATCCGGGACAGCGACCGCCCCATTGTCCGCCGCAGTACCCCCAATGAGCTGCGGCGGCTCTTTGAGACGCGCCGCGCCGCCTATCAAACCGCCGCTTCCGTCATCCTTCCCGGCGACGACACCCCCGACAACCTCGCCCACTTTTTTGAAACTTACCTTTTTTGAAAAAAAGGTAAGCCAAAAAACTTTCCGGCCTTTTTGAAAAAAGGCCTCGGCGAAAAACTTTAGTCGGCTGTGCCGCGAACAGTGCGTTTGGTACTGCGTTTATACCGGCTGCGCCGCGAACAGCGGGGCGGGCGCTGCGTAATTAGTTTTACGCAGCATCAATCAAAAGTTTTCGCCCGCCTTTTTTAAAAGGCGGCGGGTGAGACGGCGGCCAAGGCCCCTTGTGGGTTTTGGCCGCCGTCGAGGGCAGAGCCCTTATCCCCGGGCCGCAGCCCTCACAAAAAGCGCGGCCCGCAGGCCGCAAGAGTCCCGTTCAGACGCAGGGGCTGCCCCAAGCAAAATTCGTGACAGACGCTCTGCGGCTGGCGCGTATTTTGCAGGCCCGCGGCATCCGAAAGACGGCGTTCCACGCAAACAGGGCCGCCACTCTACATCGCCGGACACATATAACTGAAATGGAGGAATGAGCATGGAACATGCAATGAAGCTCTGGCTTGAACAATTTACAGCAGCCGTCCGGCAAACCTTTGGCGCGCGTGTCGAAGCCATCGGCATTCAGGGAAGCCATGGGCGCGGCGAAGCGGCCGAACAAAGCGACATCGACGTCGTTGTTATTCTTGATACGCTGTCATACCACGATTTAAAGGCCTATGACGACGCTATTTCAAAACTGCCGCGCCGCTCGCTGATTTGCGGATTTGTCTCGGGCCGGGACGAGCTGGCGCGGTGGGATCGCTCGGAGCTGTTCCAATTTTACCATGACACGGCCATTTTGTATGGCAGCCTGGATTTTCTGCGTCCTCTGATCGCCCGCGAGGATATCCAAAGAGCCGTTCTGACCGGCGCCTGCACTATTTATCACGGCTGTGTGCACAATGTTCTGCATGAAAAGGACCCGGAAATTTTACGCACGCTTTTGAAAGCGGCTGTATTCACCCTCCAGGCCAAGCATTATTATGAAACAGGCACATATATTAAAAGACATTCTGATCTGGCCAGCGTACTGGAGGGGGATGAGCGCGCGCTGCTTACCCATGCGCGCGGCGCGGCGGCCGGCTTCGACACGGCTTCAGAATCGCTCCTGACATGGTCGTCCGGCGTTATTAAGGCATACGGAAATCAATAAGCCCATACGTTGATCAAAAAAACGGGACGGCCTGCAGCCGCCCCGTTTTAAATATTTTAATTACGCGAGTATTTCACAGTCCTCAAAGGAGCCGATCGCCTGGCAGACAGGACATACATCCAAGCGATCCTCATAAATCGCGCCGCAGAACATGCAGCGATATCCGTGTTTTTTCTTCACCGGCTGTGCAGGCTTGACGGATTGCTCCTTCTGTCCGGCAGCCGGCGACTCTTTACCGCTTTTCATCAGGCGGACCATTGCCTCCATAAACTGTTTTTCATGGTTCTTTTCAATTTCCGCCACCTTTTCAAACATCACCGCAAGCTGTTCAAAGCCCTCCTCACGGGCGACCGCGGCGAACTGCGGATACATATCGGACCACTCACCGAACTCCCCCGCCGCCGCATCCTTGAGGTTTTCCAAATTGCCCTTGATCGCGCCGTTGAGCGTTGTGAACCAGATCTTAGCATGGACAGACTCATTGCCCGCCATCCTGTCGAACAGAGCCGCGATCTCCTGATTGCCCTCCTTGCGCGCCTGATCCGCATAATATGTGTACTTGTTCCGGGCAACCGATTCCCCCATCAAAGCTGCCTTAACATTTTGTTCTGTCTTCGTCCCCTTTAAGTCCATTTGTATGCCTCCTTCTTAAAAATTAATAACTATTACTATTATTATAATCTAAATTTTGGAGTTGTCAACACATTCCGATAAAATATAGCTGTAAAGCAATTATTTTTTTTCGCATCCGCCCGCTTTGCGGGCAGATGCGCATTTTAATCCAACCCCTCCGTGCATCTCCGGCGCGGATGGCCAAATATTTATAGATTTGCGCTTCGCAGTCTATAAAAAAACCGCCGCGGCTAAAAGCCGCGGCACTTCCCTGCATTTCATTTATGAGTTTTATCTTAAAAGATAGGAATGACCGTTGAAACGCATCAGGATAACATCCGGTTTTCCGGAATAATCGATCAGACCGTAAGATTAGCATTATCCCGGCACCCGCGTAATCATTCCTTTATAAACAGCTTCAAATCTTTCTGAATCACCGATACGGTTGATGGACACCAAAGGAAGCTGTCCTGAATACGTCGCTTGATATTCTTCATTATATTCTTCGCAATAGCGCGTTGTATCCGTTAAAGGAAGCTGCGGAAGCAAATCGCTCAAAGAATCGTATTCAAAACGGAATTCCTGTACATATCCGATATCTGGATTCACGGACGACGCTTCCGACGGTTCTGCATTCTGTGATTGCCCTGCCGGGGATGCACAACCTGTAAACGATATCAAAATGAGTACTGGGCACAACAGAGCACATAAAACACCTTTTACAGAAAATGTTCTTTTCGCCATCATATTCCCCCTTGATCTCAAAGCGGTCCCGCCCTGCGGACAGGGCGGGACCATCCATCTTTTAGCTGTCAGGAATGGCCTGCCAGTGTCCCTTCATAAAGGATTTCCCATCCGCCGGTTCCATCGGGATTGTTTATTTTGCGGACATCGCTGGTTTTATAAATATACCCCGAAAATTTAACGCCGCCGCGCGTTACCGTTACCGACTTGCGTGCCGGAGCATCTCCCGGACCAGAATAACGGTCATCGGGCTTTTTTCACGCACATTGGAATCACACCTCTCCTGATTATAATTTTTATTTGCTCTTACTTTATAAACCATTCGAAAGACATTTTGGGGACAACTTTTCCCAATTTTTTTATTTATATCAATTTAAAGTAATTTCTACTTCAAAAAAAGGCATGACCTATCGGTCATGCCCTCTATTATCCTTCTCCCAGACGGTTCAGCGGTCCTTCAAAAAGAGGACAGCCGCCATCACTCCACAGGTAATCGCGACGGATGCGCCCATAATAACGAGCGTCACAGCCGTAATACCGCGCCAGGGATTAAAAAGCCTCAAGCTACGCATAGGCTTACTTGTTCAGGTTGCTTTCAAGGGTTGCCAGCTCAGATTCAAGCGCCTGCGGCAGCTTGTCGCCAAATTTGGCATAGAACTCCTTGATGCCCTTGACTTCCTCTTTCCAGAGGTTCTTATCGACGGAAAGCAGATCGCGGACCGTATCGGTCGTAATGTCCAGCCCCTCCACATCGATGTCCTCGGGCTTCGGCTCGTAGCCGATCGGCGTTTCTACAGCGTCAGCCTTGCCCTCGCAGCGGTCGACAATCCAGTTGAGCACGCGCATATTGTCGCCGAAGCCCGGCCAGATGAAATGACCTTCGTCATCGGTGCGGAACCAGTTGACATTGAAGATCTTCGGAGCCTTGTCTCCGAGCTTCTTGCCCATTTCGAGCCAGTGCGCCCAGTAGTCGCCCATGTTGTAGCCGCAGAATGGCAGCATGGCCATCGGGTCGCGGCGGACAACGCCGACCGCTCCAGCCGCGGCGGCTGTCGTTTCGGAAGCCATCGTGGAGCCGACAAACACGCCGTGCTGCCAGTCGCGCGCCTGATAGACGAGCGGAGCGGTCTTGGCGCGGCGGCCGCCGAAGATGATCGCGGAGATGGGCACGCCATTGGGATTATTGAACTCAGAGGAAATGCACGGACAGTTGATCGCCGGCGCGGTGAAGCGGGAGTTCGGATGCGCGCCCTTGCTTCCGTCGGTGCAGTCCCACTTTTCGCCCTTCCAGTTGAGAGCATTCTTCGGCGGGTTCTTGTCGAGTCCCTCCCACCAGACAGTGTTGTCGTCAAGGTTGTGGACAACGTTGGTAAAGATTGTGTTTTTCTGCGTGGAGATCAGCGCGTTCGGATTGGATTTCATGTTGGTTCCCGGCGCGACGCCAAAGAAACCATTTTCCGGATTGATCGCCCACAGACGGCCGTCCGGACCGATGCGCAGCCAGGCGATATCGTCGCCGACAGTCCAGACCTTGTATCCAGCCTTCTTAAACTTCTCAGGCGGAATCAGCATGGCCAGGTTTGTCTTGCCGCAGGCGGACGGGAACGCCGCGCAGATATACTTGATCTCACCCTGCGGGTTCTCAAGGCCAAGGATGAGCATATGCTCGGCCATCCAGCCCTCATTTTTCGCCTGATACGAGGCGATGCGCAGCGCGAAGCACTTCTTGCCGAGCAGCACGTTGCCGCCGTAGCCGGAGTTGACGGACCAGATGGTGTTGTCCTCGGGGAACTGGACGATATAGCGGTTTTCCTCGTCCATCTGCGCTTTGGAGTGCAGGCCGCGGACAAAATCGTTGGATGTCTCGCCAAGCTGGTCGAACGCCTGCTGCCCCATACGGGTCATGATATCCATGTTGAGCACAACATAGATCGAATCAGTCAGCTCGACGCCGACCTTGGAGAACGGGGAGCCGATCGGGCCCATGCAATACGGGATGACGTACATGGTGCGGCCCTTCATCGCGCCGTCAAACAGCTTGCGCAGCTTGTCGTACATGACGTTTGGGTCCTCCCAGTTGTTGGTCGGGCCGGCGTCCTCTTTTTTGCGCGAACAAATGAACGTGCGTCCTTCGACGCGTGCGACATCGTTGACAGCCGTCCTGTGCAACAGGCAGCCGGGCAGCTTTTCAGGGTTGAGGGCTTCCATCTCGCCGGTGGCGAGCGCCTGGTCGCGCAGTTCTTTAAGCTGCGCCTCGCTTCCGTCGATCCAAACAACCTTGTCAGGTTCGACAAGCGCCTTCATTTCCTCAATCCAGTTGAGGACATTTTTGTTGTTGGTCATGCTTTTACTCCTCTCAATGTATTTGGAACGGTTTTTAAAACGATACAAGAAAAATGGAAAACCGGTTTTCTTTGGCCTTTCACGGCTCTATTCCAGAAAATCCGAAATCTCCCACGTTTAGCATTATACCCCTCGTCCGGGCCGATTGCAAGGCGCTTGACGCGCTTTCTGTTAAATTTTCGTCAATATCTGCAACCGCCACAAAAATCGCCGCCGACACCGCCTCTTTTTTTATAGATTGCGCTGCACTCTGCTAAACCCGGTCATAGCCATTTTAATCAAACCGCACTGCCCGCAGGCCGGGACGGGATGCCAAAGGCCCGCTGCGCGCGCGCCTGCGCAAAGCCTTCGGCAATATCCATCGACGGCGCGGCATTGAGGTCCGCGCCCGCGCGCACGCCGGCCTGGTACTCGTAATACGCCTGCGCGCCGATCATCGCGGCGTTATCCCCGCAGAGTGAAAGCGGCGGCGCAAAATACTGCCAGCCCTGCGCGCGGCACATCTGCTCCAGTGCGGCGCGCAGGCCGCTGTTGGCGCTGACGCCGCCGGCTGCGGCGATTGTTGTGCAGCCGTATGCGCGCGCGGCCGCGCACAGCTTGTCCGTCAGCACTTCGCACACCGTGCGCTGAAACGACGCGGCCAAAGAATCGATATCAACAGTCTCTCCCTTCTGGCGCGCGTTATGCAGAAGGTTGATCACAGCCGTTTTCAGCCCCGAAAAGCTGAAGTCATACGGCGCGCCGTCGACACGCGGCTTTGGCAGGCGGTACCGGTCCGGATCGCCGCGGCCGGCCGCCTGATCGATATATACGCCGCCCGGATACGCAAAGCCCATCGCGCGCGCAGCCTTGTCAAACGCCTCGCCGGCCGCATCGTCGCGCGTGCGGCCGATCACCTGAAAATCGGTATAGCCGTTTACCCGTACAATATGCGTGTGGCCGCCTGAGACGACAAGGCACAGAAACGGAGGCTCCAGGCTGGGATGCGCCAGATAGTTTGCCGCGATATGCCCGCGGATGTGGTGTACCGGCACGAGCGGCTTGTCTGCGGCATACGCAAGCCCCTTGGCGTAATTGACGCCGACAAGCAGCGCGCCGATCAGCCCGGGCGCCGCGGTCACGGCCACAGCGTCGATCCCCGCGAGCGTACAGCCCGCATCGCCGAGCGCCTTCTCTACAACAGGAACAATGTTTTCACAGTGGCGGCGCGATGCGATCTCCGGCACGACGCCGCCGTAGAGCCGGTGCTCCGCCACCTGCGAATCGATTGCGGACGAACGGATTGTCCGTCCATCCGTCACAACGGCCGCAGCCGTCTCGTCACAGGAGCTTTCAATCGCCAATATGTTCATACGCCTTCCCTCCCGCACCCCTGCTGCGCCGCGGTTAAAAAAGCGGTCATCAGCACGGCATCCTCTGTCGGGTTGGCATAGTAGCGTCTGCGGCGCCCCGCAACGCCGAAGCCAGCCTTTTCATAAAACGCGATCGCCGGCGCGTTGCTTTCACGCACCTCAAGCGTGATAAAGCCGAGCCGCTCGCGGCGTGCGAAAGCGAACAGCATCTCCATCAGCCGTGTGGCCAGACCATGCCGCCGCATCGGCCCGGCGACGGCGACATTGGCGATGTAGCCCTCGTCCAATACGCGGTGCATCCCCACATAGCCGAGCACCCGCGTTCCCGATACAGCCACGAAAAAGACGGCGTTTGGGTTGGCAAGCTCTGTTTCCAGCACACGCGCGCTCCACGGCTGTGAGAAGCAGGCCCGTTCAAGCGACGCCACACCCGCGATATCCTCCGCCGTCATACGGCGGCAGCGCACCGCGCGCAAGCGGGCGCATGGATGGTCCAAAAACCGGCGCGGCCAAAGCCGCCGTCTATTTTGCTGCAAGCCAGTTGTCCCCGACGTTTGTATCCGCTTCAAGGGGAACCTTGAGCGCGATGGCATGTTCCATTTCCTCCTTCAAGATGGCGCGCGCACGGTCGATTTCATCGTCCGGCGCCTCCACAAGCAGCTCGTCGTGCACCTGCAAAATCAGGCGCGCGCGCAGTCCCTCGCGGCGCAGGCGTTCAAACACGCGCACCATCGCAATTTTAATGATGTCGGCCGCTGTGCCCTGGATGGGCGTGTTGCGCGCAACGCGCTCGCCGAAGGCCTGCGTCACCTTGTTCGATGCGGCAAGCTCCGGCAGATAGCGCCGGCGGCCAAATAATGTCTTGACATAGCCGTTTTCCCGCGCAAAGGCGATGGTATCCTCCATGTATTTGCGCACGCCCGCGTAGTGGGCCAGATAACTTTTGATATAGCTGTCGGCTTCGGAAACTGTGACGCCGATATCCTGCGACAGTGAAAACGCCCCGATGCCATAGACGATCCCAAAATTAACCGCCTTGGCGCGCGAACGCATCAGCGGCGTGACCGTCCCGCCTGGCATCCCGAACACCTGCGCCGCCGTTGTGGCATGGATATCCTCGCCGCTTTGGAATGCTGCGATCATATTCTGATCATCGGCCAGGTCGGCCAGCACCCGCAGCTCGATCTGCGAATAGTCGGCGTCGACCAGCTTCCAACCGGGCCGCGCTGTGAAAAAGCGCCGCATCCGGCTGCCCTCCTCGGTGCGTATGGGGATATTTTGTAAATTTGGTTCGGTCGAGCTGATGCGACCGGTGCGCGTCTCGGTCTGCTGGAAGGTCGACCGCACACGGCCGTCCGGACCGACCACCTTTAAAAGCCCGTCCACATAGGTCGATTTGAGCTTGGAAAGCTTGCGGTACTCCAATATCTCCCCGATGATCGGATGCTGCGGACGCAGCGCCTCGAGCACGTCAACATTGGTGGAGTAGCCAGTCTTGGTCTTTTTCTTCGCTGGCAGCCCCAGTTTTACAAACAGCACGTCGCCGAGCTGTTTGGGGGAATTGAGGTTGAAGTCATAGCCCGCGTATTCAACAATCGCCGCGTGCGTCTCATCGATCCGGTCGTCAAGCTCGCCGCCGTAGTCCCTGAGCGCCTGGGTATCGAGCGCGAAGCCCTCGCATTCCATTCCCGCGAGCACGCGCGCCAACGGCATTTCAATCTCATAAAGCAGCTTTTCCTGCTCGTGCTCCCGAATTTCATCCGTCAGCTTGTCAAGCAGCGCGGACAGCGCCGCGGCCTGCGCCGCAAGCGCGGCGTACTGCTCCGGGATTTCGCCTTCGAGCGCGCGCGTTTCAGTCGCATACTGCGCGCAGAGCTGAACGGGGTCATAGCCGGCGCTTGTCGGACTTAACAGGTAGGCGGCCAGCTCGCCGTCAAACGTCACATTTTCCAGATGCACGCCGCGCCGGTACGCCATGCGGTGCAGCGGTTTGCTGCTCCATACGCGCAGCTTCACACCGGCGGCAAGCAGCGGTTCGAGCGTCTCGCCGCCGGAAAGCAGCAGCGTCCCGTCAGGCAGGGCGGCGGCGACGGCGGCGATGTCGCCGTTGCCGTCCAGGCCGAACGCCAGATCGGCCGCCCCCGCCTTGATCACCCGCTGCGCAAGATCGGGCGCGTCGGCTTCGGCCCGCATCGGCCTGGACGGCTCCCGCGCCGTTTCCGGCGCGGCGCCGCCGCCCGCCGTCTCCCGCGCGGCTGCCGGGTCGACGCCCCATCGCTCCATCATCTTGAACATCTCAAGCCGTGCGAGCAGCGCGGCTGCCTTTGCCTGATCAACCGGCGCGCGCCGGTATGCCGCGGGCGAAGCGTCGATGGGCGCATCGCAGCAGATTTCACCGAGCTTTCGGCTCGTATATGCCATCTCTTTGCCCTCGCCGAGCTTTTTACGCACACCCGGCTTGATCTCAAGCGTGTCGAGCTGTGCATAAATCGCATCGATATCGTGGTACTGCCCGATCAGCGACAGCGCCGTCTTTTCACCGATCCCGGCGACGCCCGGGATATTGTCGGACGCATCGCCCATCAGCGCCTTGACGTCGACAAGCTGCGCCGGTTCAACGCCATACTTTTCACGAACCGCAGTCTCATCATACAGCGTTGAGGCGGGCTGCCCCATCTTTGTCGTGGCCAGCCGCACCGATACGTGCGGCCCAACAAGCTGAAGGCTGTCGCGGTCGCCTGTGGCAATCACGCAGTCCCATCCCGTTTCGGCGCTGCTGCGCGCAAGCGTGCCGAGGATATCGTCCGCCTCATAGCCCTCGCAGGTTACAATCTGAAAGCCGAGCGCGCCAAGCAGCTCCTTGAGCGGCTCAAGCTGCGACGCCAGCTCATGCGGCATCCCCTTGCGCTGCGCCTTATAGCCGTCATACAGCTTGTGCCGGAAGGTGGGCGCGCGCAGATCGAACGCGACCGCCACCGCATCCGGTTCGGCCTCGTCGAGTACACGCAGCAAAATGCTTAAAAAACCATAGATACCATTTGTAAATTCACCATTTTTGGTTGTCAGCGCCTTGATACCATAATACGCTCTGTTTAATATACTGTTTCCATCAACCGCCAGTAATTTCACTGCCGGCCACCCCCTCATTCCATCCAGCCGCGTCCGAAGCCCGTACAGGCAGCTTTTGTCCAATCGTTTTTATGTTTTGCATGTTTTATTAGTATACCACAAAACGTTGCCTCATGGTCAAATTTCTGTTAAGATATTGCATGTGAACCATGAATTTTTTCCCGGAGGTTATCCATTGAGAATCGGTAAAATCGAAATTGAACGCACCGCCGCGCTCGCCCCGATGGCCGGCGTGGCCGACAGCGCCTTCCGGCAGATCTGTAAGCAATTCGGCGCGGCCTATATGGTAGGGGAGATGGCCAGCGCCAAGGGGATGCATTATTCCGACCGCAAAACGGCCAGGCTGCTCGGCGTAAACGATGTAGAACGGCCTGTTGCAGTGCAGCTATTCGGCGATGAACCGGAGATTGTCGCCGAGGCGGCTAAAAAGGCGCTCGCGTTTTGTCCGGATGTCATCGACATTAATATGGGCTGTCCCGCGCCTAAGGTCGCCGGTAATGGCGGCGGCGCGGCGCTGATGAAAAATGTGGCGCTGGCTGCGCGCATCACTGAAGCGACTGTAAAGGCAGTTGACTTGCCTGTAACGGTCAAATTCCGCAAGGGATGGGATGACGCACACGTCAACGCCGTCGAATTTGCCCGCGCGATGGAACAGAGCGGCGCGGCTGCTCTGACGGTTCACGGCCGCACCCGGATGCAGTATTATGCGCCGCCTGTCGACCTCGACATCATCGCGGCGGTTAAGGCTGCGGTATCAATCCCGGTGATCGGAAACGGCGACTGCATAGATATACAATCCGTTGTTAATATGTACGATTATACAAAATGCGATCTCGTTATGATCGGCCGCGGCGCGCTTGGAAGCCCCTGGATCTTTTCACAGGTTGCCCGCTACTTAAAAGATGGTGTCACATTGCCCACGCCCAACCTGCAAACACGTATGGATGTTATGCTCCGGCATATTTCCCTGATCTGCGAAAACAAAGGGGAGCGCCAAGCTATGCGCGAAGCGCGCAAGCACGCGGCTTGGTACATGAAAGGGATGCGCGGCGCGGCCGCCTTCCGCAAGCAGGCCGGGGCGCTCACCGTTTTTGACGACGCCCGGCGTCTGGCCGACGATGTTCTTGCGGCCAATTCGGATATTTTTTAGAGTTTTATACAATTTGTAATAAAGGAGCAGCAATCATGCGTCCAAGAAAAAAACATAATCTTGCGCCGCGGCTGGCGGCCTGTGAAGCAATCACCATATTAGAGCCTGAATCTGAAAAAGGGCGCATTCGTGAACGGTTCGCCGATCCGTCGCGGCCTTTGCATGTGGAGCTTGGCTGCGGCAAGGGGCTTTTTATCCGCACACTGGCCGCCCGCCATCCGGAATGCAATTTTATCGCGGTCGAACGCGAGCCGAATGTCATGGTAACGGCGATGGAACAGGCGCTTTTGACGCCGCTGCCGAATCTGTATTTTATTTTGGGCGACGCGGACCGGCTGCCCAACATCTTTGAACCGGGAGAGCTTTCACGCATTTATATCAATTTCTGCGACCCTTGGCATAAGCGCAGGCAGTATAAAAAAAGGCTGACCTGGCGCGGCCGCCTTGAGATGTATAAGACGCTGCTGGAGCCGGACGGGGAAATCTGGTTTAAGACCGACAACTACATGCTGTACCATTTCTCAACGTTTGAATTCGACGCCTGCATGGACCGCTATTTCTCCACCGACGACCTGCATCACAGCGAATATGCCGCCGGCAACATCATGACCGAATATGAAACCTATTTTTCCAATCTCGGCCAACCCATCTATTCCATCCGCGCCCGCCTTTTTTGAAACTTACCTTTTTTGAAACTTACCTTTTTTGAAAAAAAGGTAAGCCAAAAAACTTTAATCGGCTGCGCCGCGAATAGCGGGCCGGGTGCTGCGTTGATATAGGCGCCGCCGCTGCGCAATCAAATCAGACGCCGCGTTATCGCCCGCCGATACCTCCGACCCCTTTTTGCAGGGCAATCATGCCAGTGCGCGCGATCTCGACAATGCCGTAAGGCGTCACCATATCGATCAGCAGATCGACGCGCTCCGGGCGGTCGCACAGCTCGATCGTCAGGGTGGTGCGCGACAGGTCGACAATCTTCGCGTCCATGATCGCCGCAATATCGATGATTTCGCCGCGCGTCTGCTGCGCGGCGTTTATTTTAATCAAAATCAATTCGCGGCGTGTGGAAGCGTCGTGCTCCAAAACGCGCACCTTGATCACATCAATCTGTTTATTGAGCTGTTTTTCGATCTGCTCTATCGTGCGTTCATCGCCCTCGGCCACAATCGTCATGCGCGATACGGTCGGGTCGTCCGTCTCGCCGACGGCCAGGCTTGCGATATTAAAGCCCCGCCGCGCAAACAGCCCCGCCATACGCGATAAAACGCCCGCCTTGTTCTCAACCAGCGCCGATATGATTTCCTTCATCACGACCGCCCCTTTCCGCTCAATGTGTGGCCGCGCGCGGGTCCACGGCGCACTCCAGGATACAGGAATCATCCGTTTTTAAAAAGGCGCGCACGGTTTCGCGCGCGTTCTCTATCGCGTCAAGGCGGAGATATCGAATCTGGTATGCCTCGGCGATCTTTGACAGCCCTGGCCCGCCGCCGAGCGCGACGGCTGTTTCGCGCCCGCCATAGCCGTCATGCTGAATTTCGCGCACCATGCCGAGCATCTGATTATTCATCACGACCAGCTTGACCGTTACGCCGTGCTGATTGGCGGTCGCCAGTTCCATCATTTCCATCTGAAACGCCCCGTCGCCGCAAACAGCCACAACCTGCCGCCCCGGCGCGGCCAGGCGCGCCCCTATCGCGGCCGGCAGCGCGTAGCCCATCGTTCCCATGCCGCCCGTCGTCAAAAACAGGCCGCCGCGCGCATCGTAGTTTCTCGCCGACCAGATCTGGTTCTGCCCGACATCCGAAACATAAACCGCATCGCCGTCCAGCTCCTGCGAGAGCAGCCGTACAAACGCCTCCGGGTCAATAAAGCCGGCGGCCTCGGCAGGCGCCCGCGGGCAGTCCCGCAGGCTGTCAAGCCATGCGGTCCATTCCTGCCAGTCGCCATGCAGCCGCCGCTCGCACAGCTGCGCGAGCACCGCCGCCGCATCGCCGACAAGCGGGATTGTCGTGCCGACATTCTTACCGATCTCCGCCGTATCGATATCGATGTGAATCACCGTCTTATCCGCGCCCAAACAGCCTGGCCGGCCCATCGCCCGGTTGTCCGCGCGCGCGCCGAGGATCATCAGCAGATCGCTCTGACCGACTGCCTCGTTGGCGGCCGGCGCGCCGCTCTGTCCGAGCATGCCGAAATAAAGCGGATGCTTCGACGGCAGCGTGCCGATGCCCATCATCGTGGAAACGGCGGGCAGCCCGCACATCTCGCACAGCCTGCGCACGCTGCCGCGCGCTCCGACCGCGCCGCCGCCCACGACGAGCAGCGGCCGTCTGGCAGCGCAAAGCGCCCTGGCCACGCGTTCCACCTGGCCGGCATGCCCCTGGATACGGGGCTTATATCCGCGGATTGAAACCGTCTCCGGGTAGGCAAAGTCGAGCTGCGCGCGCTGGATATCGACAGGCATATCGATCAGCACAGGACCCGGCCGCCCGGTCGAAGCGATATAAAAGGCTTCCCTGAATACGCGCGGAATATCCCTCGCATCCTCGACCAGATAGCTGTATTTGATAAACGGCGACGCTGCGCCGGTCGTATCGACCTCCTGGAATACGTCGCGGCCAAGCAGTCCCGTTTCCACCTGCCCGGTGATCGCCACAAGCGGAATGCTGTCGGCATACGCTGTAGCCAGCGCGGTAAGCAGGTTGGTCGCGCCGGGGCCGCTTGTCGCGATACAGACGCCTGGCCTGCCTGCAACACGCGCGTAGCCGCTGGCCGCATGTCCTGCATTCTGCTCGCTTCGCACCAGGATATGGCGGATCCCGGACTGCGCCAGGCAGTCATAAAACGGGCAGATTGCCGCCCCGGGATATCCAAACACGATGCTTACGCCCTGTGCCTCAAGACAGTTTACCATTGCCTGCGCACCGCTGATGATCATAGCCGGCACCTCCTCTGATCGGTCATGAAACCCCGTATCTTCCTCAAATCTCTCGGACAGCACGGTTGGATAACCTTTATTATACGCGCGCGCTTTAGGCCGCGTCAACCCGCAGAACCGCCAGGGTTTATATAAAATGGGAAAAAGCCTCGCGTCCAGCCGTATTCTCTGCTATAATAAGGAAAAATACCTGAATCCTACAAGGCAAAAAACAGAGAGGTGAATAACGGATGGATAAATCGCCAAACACCCCGGTCCTGTCCGACGATGTGCGCGCAAACAGGCTGTCCGGGCTGATGAACAAAAATCACCGCATGATTGCGTCGGCTTTCGGGGCCGCCGTTTTCGTCGCCGTGGTCAATACGCTGATCGGTGCAACCACGGCTTTGGCGCCCGGTATTCTGGACAGCTTGGAATTCGGCGGCTTCGGCTGGTTTTACTGCCTGGTTGGCTTTATTATGTTTGTTGTCGCCGCCGGTATCCATTATAAAAGCCGCGTCTGTGTCGTCATCGGACTTGTGTTCATGATTGTGGATACCGCCCTTTCCGACCTGCCCGGCCTGCTTAAAAGCGGCAACATCGCCTATTTCATCATGCGCGGCGTTATCCTGTACGCGCTGATTATGGGGCTTATCGGCGCGTTTCAATACCATTCCTATAAGCGGCGTTTTTCCAGCGATCCCAACCCGACGGTTGCCGCGCTGTTTACACGCGGCCGTTTTCATGCTTCAGCCGGGATGATCCTTTACGCACTGCTCGCGGCGGCTTGTCTGGCTATCGGAGTTTTCAGTTTCCTTCAGGAAAATCAGGCCAGCTTTGATATCTCCTCCTGGGATACCTATACCACCGCGGACGGCCTGGTGACCATACCGATGCCAAGCGCGCCCGAAGTCAGTACGGCCAACGGCATACAGAGTATGCGCAGCTTGTCGCGCAAAGCATTTGTCAGTCTTGATCGTGTCGCCAGCAGCAGCCTCTTTTCCGGTCTGAGTGCCGATGAGAAAGAGGCGGTCCTTACACAAATGCTTGAATCAGGGCTGACCGGGCAGCAGCTTTCCTATGATATGGACGCCGCCGGACCCGACGGCACTCAAGCGTGTATTATTGCAGACGCCTATCATGATGGCGCCCTCGCGCGTTACGAGGCGTTCTTTGTGGACGACACCCTTTATATCGCCATGCTCGCGGCGGACGCCGACCGGGATGACAACCAGGCGCTCGCGCTGCTTGATCATTTTTCCGACGCGATTACGATCAACCGCTGACAAAAAGCCGGCCTTGCGGGCCGGCTTTTTTCCTGCTTTTTTATTCAATAACCTGTGTCGCGTCATCAAGATCAAGCATCTCATCCCCGGACGCGGCCTGTCCTCCCGCCTGCGGCGCGGAGGAAACCACCTGCTCATTCACGGCCTGCTCATCGTCAGCGGACGGCGTCCCGACCGATACATCGGGATAAGCCTGCGCGAACATCCGCTCCAATTCCTCAAACATGCGCGCGCTCTGGCGCTCCAGCGCAACCGCATCAACCGGGTACAGCCGCCCGTTTTGATAAGCGTCCGTCGTGCTGTAAACCTGTGTGCCGGCAAAATACGCCGGGTCGATGGACGAATCGTAAAAGATCACATCCGGATAAAGGTTGACGGCTTCATCGGCTGGATACTCCCAACCTGTAAACGCGGCCGCGTCGTTATCGACGCCGATTGCCTCCAAAAGCTGCCCTTCAAAGGTATCCCCTGTCGCGATCAGCAGGGGGACCGCGCGCAGATAGACGCCGGATACACGATCTGCTATCCCGCCGGCGGCATCTGTAAGCGCGTCATAGCGGGCGCGCAACGCGCCAAACACGCGCCGGCCGTTTTCGTCGCCGTCCTGCATCCCGTCAAGGACCGTCGCGGCTGTGACATACGTTGTTTCGAGCGCATCGATCGAATCGGCGCGCGGCAGCACAACCACTTCTGCGCCCATCTGCTGGAGCGCGACCGTATATGCCTGCGTCATCGGCGCGGACACGAACACCACGTCCGGCGACAGCTCGCGCAGACGGTCAAGATCGGGCGACTGCGCTGTGCCGCAGTCCGGCAGGTTCCCGATGTCCGCGGGAAAGTCGCAATAGGCGCTCACACCGGCCATCCGGTCCCCGCCGCCAAGCTCATAGAGCACCTCGGTCAACGCGGGCGAAAGCGAAACGATCCGCTCCGGCTTTTCCGCCACACGGATATCTCCGATCGCAACCGGCCAGTTCGGGTCCGGCTCCTCCTGCCGTGCCTGCGACGGGGATGAGGACGCTTCCCCACGCTCCCCGCCGCCAAAGCACGCTGCCAGCGTGCAGGCAAGCAGCGCGGCAAGCAGCAGCGCCGTACAGCGCAAATGATTCATATCGGCACCTCTCTGGATAAAGGGTTATTTTCAAGCGTTTTTTAAGCGTTTCCGTACCTCATTTTATCCTATCAGAGTATCGCTGTCAAATGCGCGCCGCTCCAGCCGGAAAGACAAGGCGTGCCCGGGCGCCCCGCTGTTCGCGGCACAGCCTGTTTTCACGCAGCGCCAAACCCGCCGTTCGCGGCGCAGCCGATTAAAGTTTTTCGCTGAGGCCTTTTTTCAAAAAGGCCGGAAAGTTTTTCGCCGAGCTTTTTTTCAAAAAAGCGGGGGCTTCTCCATGAGCTTGACCATGACGGCCTTCTGGGCGTGCAGGCGGTTCTCGGCCTCGTCAAAGATTTCATTGGCGTGCGCCTCGAAAACGGACTCCGTAATCTCCTCGCCGCGGTGCGCAGGCAGGCAGTGCTGCACCATAACATCCCTGGCGCATACGGAAAGAAGCTCGTCGTTGACCTGATAGCCAGTGAAGGCCGCGCGGCGCTGCTGCGCCTCGCCCTCCATGCCCATCGACGCCCAGACGTCCGTAAAAACAACATCGGCGCCGGCCGCCGCCGCATGGATGTCGTCGGTCAGGCTGAATTTATCGCCATAAGCCGACGCGAACGAGAGCACCGTTCCATCCGGCTGGTACGCCTTCGGCGTAGCGACCGACACGTTCATGCCTACCTTTAAACCGCCGACGATCAGGGAATTGGCCATATTGTTGCCGTCGCCGATGTAGCAGAGCTTCAGCCCCGCCAAACCGCCCTTATGCTCGCGCACCGTCATCAGGTCGGCGAGCACCTGGCAGGGATGGCAGAAATCGGTCAGGCCGTTGATGACCGGAATGGAACCGAATTTTGCGAGATCCTCGACCTCCTGCTGCGCGAATGTGCGGATCATGACGCCGTCAAGATAGCGCGAAAGTACGCGCGCCGTATCCTGCACCGGTTCGCCGCGGCCGATCTGGAGGTCGTTGGCCGAAAGAAACAGCCCCGTGCCGCCGAGCTGGTGGATGCCCACCTCAAACGATACGCGCGTGCGCGTGGAGCTTTTCTGGAAGATCATACCGAGCGTCTGGCCCTTTAACCTCTGGTGGTCGATGCCATGTTTCTGCTCATATTTGAGCTGATCGCCCAGATTGAGCAGTTCCGTAATCTGTTCGCCGGAAAGGTCGAGCAGCTTTAACAAATGCTTCATTGTGACAACACCTCTCTTAAACTCTGTAGCCCTTCGTCGATTTCCGCATATGTAATCGTCAGCGGCGGCAGCATCCGCAGCTTTTCCTTTGCGGTCAAAATAATCAGCCCATGCTCCAGGCAGGCCGCCGCGGCCGTTTTGCTGTCCATGCCGCCGAGCGTAACGCCGAGCATCAGCCCCTTGCCGTCGACGCGTTTGACGCGCGGCATCGCAAGCACCCGCTCTGTGATATAAGCGCCCTTTTCTTCGACTTCGCAAAGCAGCGCGCCGTCCAGGCGGCGCAGCACCTCGCAGGCGCCGGCGCACGCGACGGGATTGCCGCCGAAGGTCGAGCCGTGCACGCCCGGCCCGAGCGTATCCGCACATTTTTCACCGAGCAGCACCGCGCCGATCGGCAGCCCGCCGCCAAGCCCCTTGGCGAGGGAAACGAGATCCGGCGTCACGCCGTAATGCTCGCAGCAGAGCAGCCTGCCCGTGCGCCCGACGCCGGTCTGCACCTCGTCGACCATGAGCAGGAGGTCGTTTTCGCGGCAGAGCGCCGCGGCCGCGTCGACAAACGCCTTGTCAAGCGGTACGACGCCGCCCTCGCCCTGGATCAGCTCGAGCAGCACGCCGCAGACGCCGCCCCCCTCTACGGCGGCGCGCAACGCGCCGGTATCGCCCGCCGGGATGAACCGGAACCCTTCGGTAAACGGGTCGAAATACTGATGGAATACGTCCTGTCCTGTAGCCGACAAGGTTGTGACCGTGCGCCCATGAAACGAGTTGACAAGCGAAATGATCGTGTGGCGGCCCTTGCCGTAGCGGTCAAAGCTGTATTTGCGCGCCGCCTTGATCATGCCCTCGTTCGCCTCCGCGCCGGAGTTGGCAAAGAATACCTTTTTTGCAAACGTGCGCTTGCACAGCAGCTCGGCCAGATCGACCATGGGCCCGGTATAGTAGAGGTTTGAAAGATGCTGGAGCTTTGCCGCCTGGCCGCTGACGGCCGCAACCCATCCGGGGTCGCAGAAGCCGAGCGAATTGACGCCGATGCCGCTTGAAAAATCGATATACCGCCGTCCGTCCGCGCCGGTGCAGACGGCGCCCGCGCCGCAGGCCGCCTCCAGGGGCGACCGCGCGTATGTCGGCGCGATATATTGTTGATCACGTTGTGCAACGCCCATTTTCAAAACCGCCTTTCCGCCGCCGCAGCGGCAAGCCCGGGCATCATCCGACGAACATGGTGCCGATGCCCTCGTTTGTCATCAGTTCTATGAGCAGGGAGTGCGGGATGCGCCCGTCTATGATAAACGCGCGGCGCACGCCGCGGCGCACCGCCTCGACACAGCACTCCACCTTTGGAATCATGCCGCCCTGGATGATCCCCTGGCGCACGAGCTGCGGCACGTCGCTGACGCGCACCTCGGGGATCAACGTGCCCTCGTCCGTGCGGTCGCGCAGCAGGCCGCGCACATCCGTCATGGAAACGAGGTTCTCCGCGCCGAGCTCCGCCGCGATGCGCGCGGCCGCCACGTCGGCGTTGATGTTGTAGACCGTGCCGTCGCCGCCACAACCGAGCGTGGCGATCACCGGGATATAACCGCGGTCGAGCGTGTCGAGGATCGGCTTTGTATCGACGCTTGTCACCTCGCCGACAAACCCTATGTCCTCGCCGTCCTTTGTCACGCGCTGCGCATGGATCATGCCGCCGTCGATGCCGCACAGCCCCAGCGCGTGGCCCCCCTGCCGCTCCAGCAGGTTGACAAGGTCCTTGTTCGTCTTTCCGGCCAGCACCATCTGCACGATGCGCAGCGTTTCGGCGTCCGTGTAGCGCAGCCCGCCGACAAACCGGCTCTCTTTGCCGACGGCGCGCAGCGCCTCGTTGATCTCAGGCCCGCCGCCGTGCACCAGCACAATGCGGATGCCGACGAGCGACAGCAAAACCAGATCGCTCATGACGGCCGCCTTGAGCTGGCCGTCGATCATGGCGTTTCCGCCATATTTGACGACGACCACCTTGCCGCTGTACGCCTGGATATACGGCAGAGCCTGCGCGAGGACCTGCGCCTTCTCCTGATTTGCAATCTGCACTTGAATCCCTCCCCCGCCGTCAGGTGCGGTAATCGCCGTTGATTTTCACATAATCGTATGTGAGATCACAGCCCCATGCCGTGGCGGTTTCGCCGCCCTGGGCCATGTCGATCTCGATACGGATTTCAGGCTGCGCCAGGATTTTGGCGGCCTGCTCCTCGGAAAACGGCACGCCCGCGCCGTTCGAACAGACGGGCACGCTGCCGGCGGCGGACGAAAGCGTCACGCCCACCCGGCTGACATCAAACTCCGCGTCCGTATAGCCGATGGCGCACAGCACGCGCCCCCAGTTGGCGTCGCCGCCGAACATCGCCGCCTTAAAAAGGCTCGAACAGATCACCGACTTTGCGACCTTTTTGGCCGTCTGGCAGTCGGGCGCGCCAGTCACGGCGCATTCGAGCAGCTTGGTCGCGCCTTCGCCGTCGGCCGCCAGCTCGCGCGCCAGGCGCCGGCAGACGATCATCAGCCCCTGCTGGAAGTGATAGTATTCCTTGCCGAGGGATTTGATCGGCTCGTTAGCGGCCGCGCCGCTGGCCAGGATGGCAAGCATATCGTTTGTCGAGGTATCGCCGTCGACCGAGATCATATTGAACGTCTCGTCGGCCACGTCCTTGCACGCCTTCTGCAAAAGCTCCGGCGCGATGTCCGCGTCGGTCGTGACAAAGCAGAGCATCGTCGCCATATTGGGATGGATCATGCCGGAGCCTTTTGCGATGCCGCCGATCGTGCATAGCTTATCGCCGATCGGGAAGCGCACGGCGACCTGCTTGCGCTTCGTGTCTGTCGTCATGATCGCCTCAGCGGCGTCTCCACTGCCGCCGGTGGAAAGCGACGCCGCCAGCGCCGGCATGGCGTCCTTGATCGGGCCGAGCGGCAGCGGCTGGCCGATCACGCCCGTCGAAGCGACCACCACGTCGTTCGCCGCGATTTTCAGCGCCTGTGCGGCGCTTTTGCACATCGCGGCGGCAATATCGAGGCCGTCAGCGTTGCATGTGTTCGCATTGCCGGAATTGCACAAAATCGCGCGCGCCCGGCCGTTTTGCAGATGCTCGCGCGTCACGATGAGCGGCGCGCCCTTGACCTTGTTCTGTGTGTAAATGGCCGCCGCGCTGCACATCCGGTCGGCAAAGATCAGCGCAAGGTCCTTTTTATCGTGGTTTTTCCGGATACCCGCGTGGACCGCGCCCGCCGAAAACCCCTGTGCGGCGCAGACGCCGCCCTCCACAAATGTAAAAGCCATAGACGGTTCTCCTTCTATTAAAATGCGGGCGGTGCGAGCACGAGACCCGCGCCCTCCGGCAACCCACACGCGATATTCATGTTCTGGATCGCCTGGCCGGCCGCGCCCTTGACCATGTTGTCGATGGCTGATACGACAATCAGGCGGCCGGTACGCGTGTCGGCGTGCAGCGAGATGTGACAGAGATTGGAGTATTTGATATTTTTGATGTTCGCGACCGCGCCGTCGGGCAGCACGCGCACAAACGCCTCGTTACGGTAAAAATCCTCATAGAGCGCGCGCACGCGCGCCAGGTCAAAGCCGGGCGCGAGCGAGGCGTAGATCGTAGAGACAATGCCCCGGTTCGCCGGCAGCAGATGCGGCACAAATGTCACCGTCAGGGGCGCATCCGCTATGCCGCCGAGCACCTGCTCGATCTCGGGCGTGTGGCGGTGCGCCGCGACCTTATACGGCGCGAACGCCTCGTTGCATTCGGCATAATGCGTGTTCAGCGCCAGTGAGCGCCCCGCGCCCGTCGCGCCGGATTTTGCGTCGATCACGATCGTTTTGAGATCGACCGCGCCGGAGCTTACGGCCGGCGCCAGCCCCAGGCACGCCGACGTCACATAGCAGCCGGGGTTCGCAATCAGCTTCGCGCCGCGCGCGCGTGCGCGGTGCAGCTCCGGGATGCAGTAGACAGCCTGCTGATGCAGCGCCGGGTCGGCGTACTGCCCGCCGTACCACTGGCGGTAATCGGCTTCGTTTTCCAAACGGAAATCGGCCCCAAGGTCGATCATCAGCTTTCCCGCGTCAAAACACCGGCGGGCTACCGGCTCCGCGTGGCCGGCCGGCATGGATGTAAACACAACGTCGCACGCGTCGATCACGCCGCCGTCGTCCGTCAGCGTCAGATCGCACAGCCCCGTAAGCTGCGGATAGACGGCGCTGATCGCCTGCCCAGCGTAGCTGACCGAGGAGACGGCCGTCACCTCGGCGTGCGGATGCGCCAGCAGCAGCCGCACAAGCTCAAGCCCGGCGTAGCCGGTCGCGCCGATCACGCCCGCTTTGATTGTTTTCATCCTTACCCCTCCAAACCGCCGTCCGCAGCTTCACGCTGCAAAAATGCCCGCGCAGACGCAATCTGCGCTTTCACCGCCTGCGGCGACGGGCCGCCGGCGCTAATGCGGCCGCGCACGCAGGTTTCCAGCGCGATGGCCTCATAAATATCCGTATCAAACGCCGCGCTGGCCGCCTTGTAATCGTCGAGCGGCAGCGTCTCCAGCGTCAGCCCGCGCGCGATGCACTGTGCCACAAGCCCACCCGTGATCTTGTACGCATCGCGAAACGGCACGCCCTTTTTCGTCAGATAATCGGCGCAGTCGGTCGCGTTGATAAAGCCGCGCGCGGCGGCCGCGCGCATATTGTCCTTTAAAACCGTCATCGTGCGCAGCATCGGCGTAAAGGTCACAAGGCACAGCTTCACGGTGTCTGCCGCGTCGAAGATCGCTTCCTTGTCCTCCTGCATATCCTTGTTGTAAGCGAGCGGCAGGCCCTTCATCATTGTGAGGAGCGTCACCAGGTCGCCGTAAACGCGCGCCGTTTTTCCGCGCACCAGCTCGGCCACGTCGGGATTTTTCTTCTGCGGCATGATCGACGATCCGGTTGCAAACGCGTCGTCAAGCTCGATGAACTTAAACTCCCACGAACACCACGCGATGATCTCCTCTGAGAAGCGCGACAGGTGCATCATCACCGTGGAGAACGCGGCGGCGAGCTCGATGCAGAAATCGCGGTCGGACACGCCGTCGAGCGAATTTTCCGACGGACCGGCAAAGCCGAGCGCCGCGGCCGTCATCGCGCGGTCGATCGGGTAGGTCGTGCCGGCCAGCGCGCCCGAACCAAGCGGGCAGACGTTCATGCGCGCCGACGCGTCGGCGATGCGCCCCACGTCGCGCATAAACATCGACGCATACGCCATCAGATGGTGCGCCAGCGTGACTGGCTGCGCGCGCTGCAAGTGCGTATAACCGGGCATCACCGTCTCCAGGTGCTCGCCGGCCAGATCGCACAGCGTTTCCAAAAGCTTTAAAAGCAGCGCGCGCACGGCCGCCGCTTCGTCGCGCAGATAAAGCCGCACGTCCAGCGCAACCTGATCGTTGCGCGAGCGCGCCGTATGCAGGCGCTTACCCGCGTCGCCGATGCGCTTTGTCAATTCCTGCTCAATAAACATATGGATATCCTCGGCCTGCGGATCGAACAGCAGCGCGCCGCTTTGCAGATCGCCGCAAATGCTGTCAAGACCATCGCAGATCGCGTCGGCGTCGGCGCGCGGGATAATCCCCTGCGCGCCAAGCATCTGCGCGTGCGCCATCGAACCCTTGATATCGTGCGCATACATGCGCGAATCAAACCGGATCGACGAATTAAAATCGTTGACCCGCTCGTCCGCCTCCTTGGAAAAGCGTCCCGCCCACAGCTTCATTTGATTTCCTCCAAACAGTCAGCCCTCCGCGGACAGCGGACGGCGAAAATGAAACGGCTACGGCGCGGGGTCCCGCCCCCGCGCCGCAGCCCCGTTTTTCGTTCACTTAATCTTCTTTTCATCGAGCAGCGCCTTGACCTTGATCGGCAGGCCGAACAGGTTGATAAAGCCCGCGGAATCTGCCTGGTCATAGACATGGTCCTCGCCGAATGTGGCGATCTCCTCGGAGTACAGCGAATGCGGCGAAGTCATGCCGGCATTGATGATGTTGCCCTTGTAGAGCTTGAGCTTCACATCGCCCGTGACCGTCTCCTGCGTCTTGTCGACAAACGCGCTCATCGCCTCGCGCAGCGGCGTATACCACTGGCCGTTGTAGACGATCTCACTGAACTTGATTGCCATCTGCATTTTATAATGCTGCGTCTCCTTGTCGAGCGTGATCTCCTCGAGCGACTGGTGCGCCGCGTAAAGGATTGTGCCGCCGGGCGTCTCGTACACGCCGCGGCTTTTCATTCCGACAAGGCGGTTTTCAACCATATCGACGATACCGATGCCGTTTTTGCCGCCCAAGTCGTTGAGCTTTTTGACAATCTCCGTCGCGGTCATCTTCTGGCCGTCCACCGCGACCGGCACGCCCTTTTCAAAGCTGATCGTGACATACGTCGGCGTGTCGGGGGCCTTCTCCGGCGAAACGCCCATCTCCAGGATCTTGTCGTAATCCGGCTCGTTGGCGGGGTCCTCCAGATCAAGCCCCTCATGCGACAGATGCCAGAGGTTTTTGTCCTTGGAATAGTTCGTTTCGCGGCTGATCTTCAGCGGAATGTCGTGTTGCTCGGCGTATGCGATTTCCTTTTCGCGGCTGTTCAGCTCCCAGAAACGCCACGGCGCGATGATATCCATATTCGGAGCGAACGCCTTAATGGTCAGTTCAAAGCGAACCTGATCGTTGCCCTTTCCGGTACAGCCGTGCGCAATCGCGTCGGCGCCCTCCTTTTTAGCGATTTCAACAAGACGCTTTGCAATGATCGGCCGGGCGAATGAAGTGCCGAGCAGGTATTTTCCCTCATAGACCGCGCCGGCCTTGAGCGTGGGGACGATGAATTCGTCGACGAACGCCTCGGTCAGATCCTCGATATAAATCTTGGAAGCGCCGGTCTTGATCGCCTTTTCACGCAGGCCGTCAAGCTCGCTGCCCTGGCCGACGTCCGCCGCGACGGCGATCACCTCACACTTGTAATGCTCCTTGAGCCACGGGATGATGACGGATGTATCCAAGCCGCCCGAATAGGCAAGCACAACTTTTTTATACGTTTTCTGCTCCACGGTGATTCCTCCAATATCGGCGTTATATGATCTGTACCCTATTATACATTATATTTATGCAATTTCAAGCCCAATTTTCGCATAAATATTCATGTTGAGAATTGATGAATTGGGTATTATTGCACAAATACACGAATAACTCAATGCCTTTTTCACTTTTCAGCCTCATAACAATGATAAAATATGCATCCATATGCATCGGCTTGTCAGTTCTTTTTCTTGCCGGGGTATGCTATAATATAGTCAACATACCGGAATAACGCACGCGGCCGGCCGGCGCGTCGGCCCAATTGACGAAAGGATGCGAGATTATGCAGAAGCTTTCCCCTTATGAGCTGCCGCTCAACGCCTTTCAGGCCATTGGCAAGCAATGGGCTATGATCACGACGCAGCGCGGCGATATGATCAACACGATGACCGCCAGTTGGGGCGGCGTCGGAATCCTCTGGAACAAGCCCGTCACCTATGTTTTCCTGCGCCCGCAGCGTTTCACACGCGAGCTGCTCGACGGCAGCGAGCTGTTTTCCGTGTGCTTTCTGCCCGAAGATTACCGCAAGCAGCTTAGTTACTGCGGCGCGCACTCCGGCCGCGACGGGGATAAGCTTGCAGCCTGCGGGTTTTCGGCGCTGCATCTCGACGGCGCGCCCGTGCTTGCCCAGTCGCAGACGGCGCTAACCTGCCGCAAGCTGTTTTGCCAGCAGCTCGATCCGGCCGGTTTTATCGATACGTCCCTCGACGCCGCCAATTATCCGCAAAAGGACTATCATTTTCTGTATGTATCCGAGATTCTCGGCGCCTACCTTTTTTAAGTCATACGCCCGGCACGCCGGCCTTTCTGGAGAAAGCAGAATTTACATAAGCAATCGCGGCAGCGCACAACGGGAGGCCGGATATGGAAAATCAATATGACGCAGACGCAGATTCTCGCTATCCTGAAGCGTATGGAGCGTTTTCAATGCGCTCTGCATATCCGGGAAAGCGCAGGCAGGGAATAAACGTCCGTATGAAACCCTCTGCCGCCTGAAACAGCGCCGTTTTCCTTTGGCTGGCCGCCGTTTTATCGGGGCAGATTTACTCAATGCGTTTAAAACAGCGGGTCCGCAATCGCGGACCCGCTGTTTTTATCAGACGCGCCATTGGGAAACCTTGTGAAGCAAACGCAAGTCGACCAGCGCGTCGACGCGCGTCCCTTCCGGCTCATATGTCTGCGCGTATACTTTGCCGGACGCCATGATCTCGCTGATCAGCCCTGTTTTGTCATACGGCAGCATCAGTGTGACGCGCCGGTGCGTTGGAGCGAGCAGCTCTGAGGTCTTTTGCAAGAGCATATCAAAGCCAAAACCGGTCCGCGCTGAGATCAGCGCCGTCTGCTGATTAAGCGCACGCGGCACATCGGCGACCAGGTCGCATTTGTTAAGAATTACAAGCATCGGAATATCCTGCGCGCCAAGCTCCCGCATCAATTGACGCGTCACGTCGACCTGTTCGGCCATTTCATCGCTGGCCGCGTCGCATACGCACCACAGAAGGTCAGCGCCCGCCGCCTCCTCCAGCGTCGACTGGAACGCCTCCACAAGCTGATGCGGCAGACGGCGGACAAGTCCGACCGTGTCGATCAGCATGACGGAGCGGCCGTCCGGCAGTGTGAGCGCGCGCGAGGTCGGGTCAAGCGTGGCGAACAGCTTATCCTCAGACAACACACCCGCGCCGGTCAGCGCGTTGAGCAGCGTGCTCTTGCCGACGTTCGTATAACCGACGATCGCCACCGTCGTCACGCCCTCCTTTTTGCGCCGCGCCCGCAGCAGGCCGCGGCGCTTTTTCAGCTCCGCGAGCTGCTCCTGCAAAGCCGCAATCCGCCGCCTGATATGCCGCCGGTCCGTTTCAAGCTGTGTCTCGCCCGGCCCGCGCGTGCCGATGCCGCCGCCCAGGCGCGAAAGCGCCTTCCCCATGCCGCCAAGCCGCGGCAGCCGGTATCTTAGCTGCGCCAGCTCGACCTGAAGCTTTCCCTCGGCCGTCACGGCGCGCTGCGCAAAAATATCGAGGATCAGGGCCGTGCGGTCGATGACAGCCACGCCACACGCATTTTCAATGTTGCGAAGCTGGGCTGGGGACAGCTCGCAGTCAAAGATCACCAGATCCGCCCCGTCGTTTTCACACAACTGCGCCAACTCCTCCAGCCGCCCGCTGCCAATCACGGTTGCCGGATCGCAGGAGGGACGCTTTTGAACCAGCTTCGCGGCAGTTTGCGCGCCGGCTGTCTGTGCGAGGGCCTCCAGCTCGTCCAGCGACGCCTGTATGTCATATTCGCCTGTATCGACGGCGGCCAGCACGGCGCGCTGAATCGTTTGCTTTTGATTATCGAACATAGCCTCTCCTTTGCCCGGGCGGGCTTTTACCAAATTCTTTGCATTGCACTTCTCGCGCAGATGGGATACACTCATAATAGAAATTCATGAATTGGATGTGAACAACCGATGAAGCTTCTTCTCGCGGCCAGCGCGCCTCTGCGGCCCTATCTCGAACGGATGCTCCCCGCCTCCCCGCACCGGATCGATCCGGTTTATCTGCCTGCGGCGCCTGACAATCAGACCCTGGGCGGTCTGATTGCCGACGCGGCGGATTATGACGCGCTGCTGCTCGCAGACGGCGAGGTCTGGCTGCCGGAGGACGGCGCGCCCATCGCCTCCTGCGCGCGCCCGATTATTTTGCCCCGTGTACATAGCGCCGCTTCCCTGCTGCTCGGACCCGCCCGCTACCGCCGCCTGTTCCGCCGGTTTGACGGCGGCGTCTGCTGGCGCCTTCCGCTTTGTACCGAGCCGCTGTTCGACAGCGCGCGCGGCGACTGCATGTGCCTTTGCTATTTGGCGGACACTTCGCTCGGCCTGCCGGATGAAAGCCTTGCCGCGCGTGCAGCCGCGCAGGAAAACGGGTGGGATTTTTTCGAGGAGGAAAGCGATTTGTCCCTGCTCGCGCGCCTTCTTGCGGGCGCATGGGATTCGGACGCATTTGACTCGTTTGGCGCCGCGCATGACCGCGCATAATGCAAAGCCATTCAAACAAGCAAGCAGGGCGGGTTTAAAACCCGCCCTGCTTTTGCTATGCGGCGCGGCTTATTTGTCGGTCACAAACTCCTTAAATGATGTGGCCAGCCCCGCAAGCGACTGAATCTCGCTTGGAATGATAATCTTGGTGGCTTTCCCATCAGCAGCCTTGGAGAACGCCTCCAGGCCCTTGATCCTGATGACGCTGTCGCTCGGATTCGCATCGTTTAACAGCCGCAGCGACTCTGCAAACGCCGTCTGAACCATCCTGATCGCTTCCGCCTCGCCCTGCGCTTCCCGGATTTTCTGCTCGCGGACGCCTTCCGCGCGCAGGATCGCCGATTCCTTTTCAGCCTCGGCGCGCAAAATAGCAGATTCTTTTTCACCCTCGGCCACCAGAATCTGGCTGTGCTTTTCACCCTCGGCCCGCAGAATCGCTTCCCGGCGTTCGCGTTCCGCCTTCATCTGCTTTTCCATCGCGTCCTGGATTTCACGCGGCGGCAGAATATTCTTTAATTCGACGCGATTGACCTTGATGCCCCATTTATCTGTCGCTTCGTCGAGCGTGGCGGTGATCTTTGTGTTGATGGTGTCGCGCGAGGTCAGCGTGCTGTCAAGCTCCATCTCGCCGATGATGTTGCGCAGCGTCGTCGCGGTCAGGTTTTCAATTGCTGACATCGGGCGCTCCACGCCGTAGGTAAACAATTTGGCGTCCGTCACCTGATAGAACACGACCGTATCGATCTGCATGGTGACGTTATCCTTCGTAATCACAGGCTGCGGCGCGAAATCGACCACCTGTTCCTTGAGAGAAACCTTTTTGGCGATGCGGTCGATAAACGGCGTCTTGATATGGAATCCGGTTTCCCACGTCCCGGCATACGTCCCCAGCCGCTCGACGACATAGACAGAAGCCTGCGGAACAATTTTAATGTTGCTGATCACAACGATCAGGATGATCAACAACAGGATTCCCAAAACAATTGCCATAATATAATCCTCCCCAATATCTGGTTATTCACAGCGTTCAACGATCAGCTTCACGCCGTCGATCGCAAGCACACGCACCCTTGTATTTTCCGCGATGGCGTCTGCGTTTGATGAGCGTGCGCTCCAATCCAGACCGTTCACCTTGACGCGGCCTGTGGCCAGGTCATTGTCGATCGCCTGGAGCACCACGCCCACCTGTCCGATAACGCTGTCAGCGTTGGTGCTCTGCTTTTTGACAAACAGCAGCTTTTTGGCGAGCGGACGTGTCGCTACCAGCAGCACGCCGGCCACAATTACGAAAATTAAAAGCTGCGTCGGCCAGGGGATGTCGATCAAGGCTGTTACAAGGGCCGTTACGGCCGCGCCGATCGCGAACCAAATGGAAACAAGCTGAACCGTCAGGCCCTCCGCGACCGCGAAGGCAATCCCAAGCGCGAGCCAGATGATCGGTACATAGTTCAGTTCCATGCCGGCAATCCTCCCTTCCTGATTGATGGCCGGTTCCCGCGGGATCCGTTGTGTGTACGCTGCAATAAGCGCAAAGCGGTTATTGCAGCAGCATTTGGGCCGGGCGATACGCGGGCGCGGCCCGCATACAGCTTCGCTGTTTGCCCTGCATATATTGTACCACATTTCAAGCTTATTTCACAATATGCGAATGAATTCCTATTGCGAAATTTCCGCCCGCGCGGACTTTTCGGAGCGCGTCAATGCGCCCAATCTCATCCAACCGGGCGCGCACGCGGCCGATTGCGTCATATGTCTGGCTGGCCGCTCCTGCCGCAGCGCTCCCCCGCATGCCATGCGCTCTTTCTTTCAAAAAACCCCCGCGTGAAGCGACATGCTTTACGCGGGGGGCTTTCATACATGTTGTTTTAACGATAGATGGTCACACGGATTACATCCTCGACTGCGCGCAGCTTGGCGGCCAGCTCGTCGGTGGGAGCGCCCTTGAGATCGATCATCGTGTATGCGTAGTTCTGACGCGATTTATTGGTGAGGTTCTCGATATTCATACCAGCATCGGAAATCAGCACGGAAATTTTAGTCAGCATCGCGGGAATATTGCGATGGATCAGCGCAACGCGGAAATCACCGCTGCGCGGCATTGAAACGGACGGCATATTGACCGAATTTTTGATATTGCCGTTCTCCAGATAGTCAACCAGCTCCTCCGCCGCCATACGGGCGCAGTTATCCTCGCTTTCCGGTGTAGACGCGCCCAGATGCGGAATCGCCATAACGCCCGGATGGCCGAGCAGTTCGTCGCTTGGGAAATCTGTGAAATAGCAGCGGATCTGTTTTTCCTCCAGTCCGGCGAGCAAATCCTCGTTGACAATCAAATCACCGCGCGCAAAGTTGAGCAGGCGCACGCCGTGGCGCATCATCTGGATAGACTGTGAATTGATCATGCCCTTTGTTTCCGGCGTGGAGGGGATATGCAGCGTGATAAAATCACAGTTTTCATAGATCTCCTTAAGGCTGGATGCACGCCGGATGCTGCGCGAAACATTCCAGGCCGTCTCAACCGACATATATGGATCGTATCCCCAGACCTCCATGTCGAGATGGCGGGCAAAATTTGCTATACGCGCGCCGATCGCACCCAGGCCGATCACGCCAAGCGATTTTCCGGCCAGCTCCGGACCGACAAACTGCGATTTCCCCTTTTCAACCAGTTTGGGCACCTCGTCCCCCTGCCCTTTAAGTGTCTGTACCCATTCCATCGCGGGGAATACCCTGCGCGCGGACATCAAAAGCGCACAGATTACAAGCTCCTTAACCGCATTGGCGTTGGCGCCGGGCGTGTTAAATACAACGATCCCCTGTTCGCTGCATCGGTCCACAGGGATGTTGTTGACGCCCGCGCCTGCGCGCGCAATGGCGGCAAGCTCGGGACCAAGCTCCATATCGTGCATGGCGGCCGACCGGACCAAAATGCCGTTGGGCGCCTCGACATGGTCGCCGCAGATATATTTGCTGCGGTCAAACACATCCATTCCATAGGGGCTGATCTTATTGAGCGTTTTAATATGATACATATCAGGCGTTCTCCTTTTCAAAGCGCGCCATCAGCGCAACCAGTTTTTCGACGCCTTCAACCGGCATCGCATTGTAAATGGAGGCGCGCATACCACCCACGGAACGATGGCCTTTGAGGTTGATAAATCCGGCTTTTTTTGCTTCGGCGACAAATTGGGCGTCAAGCTCGTCGCTGCCTGTCACAAATGGGATGTTCATCAGCGAGCGGTCCTCGGGGACGACCGTACCTTTAAACAGCTTTGAGCTGTCAAGGAACTCATAAAGGAGCTTCGCCTTTTTCTCATTGACCGCCTGCATGGCTTCCAGGCCGCCGATTTCATCCCTGATCCATTCAAGTACCAAGCCGCAGATATAAATCGCATATGTCGGCGGCGTGTTATACATGGAACCATTCTCGGCATGCGTCGCATAATTAAACATGGTCGGCGTCGATTCGCGCGCACGGCCGATCAGGTCCTCGCGTATGATTACAACCGTCAGGCCGGCGGGTCCCATGTTTTTCTGCGCGCCCGCATAGAGCAAGCCGAACCGCCCGACATCAATCGGCTGTGACAGCACGCACGACGAAATATCTGCGACCAGCGGCACGTTTCCTGTATTGGGCAGTTCATGCCAGACGGTCCCATAGATCGTGTTATTCAGGCAGATATGAAAATAATCGGCGTCCGGCGTAAAGGAAGCAGGATCCAGCTTTGGGATATAGGAGAAGGTCCGGTCCTTCGAGGAGGCGACCGCCTTACAGGAGCCATAGCGCGACGCCTCCTGATACGCCTTTGTCGCCCACTGCCCGGTCAGGACAAAATCGGCCTTCCCAGAACCGTTTAACAGGTTGAGCGGGATCATCGCAAACTGACTCGACGCGCCGCCCTGCAAAAACAGCACCTTGTAATTGTCCGGAATCTTCATGACTTCGCGCAGCAGCGCCTCGCAATGGTCGATGATCGCCTGGTACTCCTTGGAACGATGGCTCATCTCCATGACCGATTCGCCCGTCCCTTGATAGTCGAGCATTTCAGCCGCTGCGCGTTTGAGCACCGCCTCCGGCAACATCGAGGGTCCCGCCGAGAAATTGTAAACCCTTCCCAAAGTAATTACCTCCCTGTGTTCAATTTGGCCCAACATCCATTTTATGTGGACCATACCCGAAAAAAATCATTACCGTCATTATATTTCTATTTTGCGGATTCGTCAATCCCGCTGGGCGCGACGTAACGATTCCCCTCCAGACGTTCCGGCGTGCATGGCGCGCGTGACCCGTGCGCGGGTCACAGCGGCGGCGTCCACTCCGGCGTCCGCCGCCTTCGCATGGCTTTCCGAAGCGCGGCAGTCGCCGCACTTCGGGCGCAGACAAGCTGCGGCAGCGCCACGCGGCGCGCCTCATGGGACAGGGGCAGGGCGCCCCTATCCCATGGACCCAACCCCAGGGCAGGCGCAGCTTGACGATTTTACCACAGAACGCACCGGCGAGCGTCGGATACGCTTACACCAAACAGAGGTGGGGATAACACAAGGAGGAGGGTCGTTCGACCCTCCTCCTTGTGAGGCGCGAAACGGGGCGCGGCCGCGATTTATTCGCGCCCGGCGCTATTGCGCCGGAAAGCCCCGCATAGCCAGCGCCGCCAGGCAAACACAGCGTCCGGCGGTGAGCGGCCCGCGCGGGCCGCTCCTTAGCGCATGGATTATACGCGCCTGATCTGTCCCTTATCCATCACAATTGTCTCGTCGCACAGGCCCGCAGCCTCGTCGGCGTCCGAAGTCAGCCATAACACGGCCGCGCCGCTTTGCAGCAGCTTGTTCACCTCAAAATAAAGGCGCATCCGCGCCGGGATATCGACGCCGGCAGTCGCGTCACAAAGAATATAAACGATACCGCGGCGGCGTATGGCGCGTTCGACCAGTTCCCGGCGCTGATTACCGCCAGTGATATATTCTCCGCGTTCGCGCATACCGATATAAGCGCCGAAGGTGCGGCCCAGCCGTTTGGTAAACGTATCCCAACCGACGCTTGCACGCACCCCCAATCCGTCGCGCCGGCCACCCTGCGAAGCCTGATCGTAGGAACGGATCAGAGCTTCGTCCTGTGCGTCGAGCGCAAGCACGACGCCCGCGTTCATTGCCGCGACCGGCGAACGCGTCTCCAGCGCCTTGCCGCCGACATACAATGCTCCGGTATATTCATACAGCCCCGCCAAAGCGCGCGCAAGCTCCTCCTTACCGCAGCCCGCAGCGCCCATCAGCGCGGTGATCTGCCCGCGCCGCAGCGTCAGCGAGACGTCCTCAAAGCCCGGCCCGCACAGATGCTCGGCACGCAGCGCCTCGTCCCCCAATTCAACCGGTTCCCGCTTATATAGATCTTTGGCTTTGACGCCATAAGCCGCTTCAATCAATGCGGCCTTATCAAACGAACTGGTCGGAGCCGCACGCACAAGCGCGCCGTCCTCCATCACACATACCGTATCCGCTGTGGCGAGCACCTCGTCCAAGTCGTGAGAGATAATCAAAAACGATTTGCCGCGCGCTTTCAGCCCATTGACCGCACGATACAAACATTGTTTTTCCTCAGCGTTCAGGCGTGTCGACGGCTCATCCAACAAAAAGACCTTTGCATTCTCAGAGACGCACGCACGCGCGATTTGGATCAACTGGCGCTGCGCCGGACTAAGCGCAGACGCCGGCGCGCGCGGATCGAGCGACAACCCCATATCTCGGAACAATTCCTGCGTGGCGGCGATCATACGCCTGTTGCTGATCACCGGCAGGCCCGGCGCGCGCAGCTCCTGCCCAAAAAAGATATTTTCATAGACCGACAGATTCGTAAATATCTGCTGATTCTGCGCCGTCAGGATCAAACCATTGTCTGTGGCCTCCGTCGTATTGCGGATCACTGCGCGGCGCCCGTCTATGTAAATCTCCCCGCTGTCCGCCTCAAATACGCCCATAATCACCGAAAACAGCGTGCTCTTACCCGAGGCGTTGCGCCCCACGATGGCGCCTACCTCCCCCTCGCGCAGCGTCAGATCAATGTCATGCAGATAAAATTCACTGTTGATCCGGCGGCATAATCCGCGCAGCTCCAGTATGGTACGTTTTTCCATCGATTCCATCACCCCTTGGCTGTCCCGCTATCGGCTTGCAGCTTCCAAAGCAGCCACAGCCTTTGCCACGTCAAGGCCCTTGTCCTCGTCGAATTTCCCGCGTCCAAGATATGCGCCGAGTTTCGAAAGCTTGATGGCGCCGTCTGTCTTGAGAAAACTTTCCGTCTTTTTGCCGCCGACCGTCATGACGGCGACGCTGTCGACATTCACCCTGTATCCCGCCTCACGCAGCAAAGTGATGACACGGCCGGAACACTGCTGCGCATGGATTCGCGGATTATCGACGGCATACCGTTTGCCTTTGTCGTTGATAATCCACTGCTTGTCGTCGGCGCCGCCGTAATATTCGCCGCTATAGCACAGATCATATACAAGCAGCACGCCGAAATAGCCTACCAGCACATGATCGGCCCAACCGGACAGCCCGCCTGAAACAAGCCGCACATTATCCAGCACGCGAAAGCCGCGCGGCGCGGCAAATGTGCGCAGCCGTTTGGATACTTTGCGCTTTTCATTTTCTATCGTATCGGGATGCATCTTTTTATAAATAAAAAGCACGATGCCGATAATGAACACCGCAGCGCAAAGCGCCAGAAAAATTATTTGTCCTGTTTGCATAATATGTCTCCCCCTGTATCGCGTATCGCGCGCAAAACCCACCCGCGGACGATTCTATCCGTCCGCTGACGCGGCCGATATGATGAAGCTATTGTATCATAGATTGCCCCGATTTGGCAACCGCACGGCTCTTAAAAGGCGGCGCTTGACGAATCGCGCCGATGCGGTATACTATTAACAGCCAGTTTAAACGCGCCTGCAAAGGAAGGCCGAAGGCACGGCCCTCTGCGGCTGCCTGCCACAGCAGCCGCAGGCGCTTTCATTTTTATTTATGCCGCGCCGTGCGGCGGAATGGGGGATATTTATGATTCAATATATACGGCGTCTTGCGCTTTGCTGCGCGCTGCTCGCCAGCCTGAGCCTGGCCGCCTGCGGCGGTAATCAGCCTGTCGCCGACAGCGGTATGGCCGTTATGCAGACAGGGCCTGTTGTCAGCGAACCTGACCCGGAGGCCGCCATTGAAAAAATTTATGAAACGGTCACGATCGACGGTCTTTCCGATGCCTCCGAGGAGGATTTGACGGACAAATTCTTTATCGACACGTCGCTTTTGGATGAATTTTATGTGCGCTATTCCTCGGGCCGGTTCGGCGTGGCTGATGTGTTTATTCTCAAGCCGTCAAGCCCGGACGACGCGCCCAAGGTGCGCGAGATGCTGGAAAGCGTCAAGCTTTCAAGGATTAAGGAGTTTGAAAACTACGATGTCTACGATTCCTATCAGATCGCGCAGGACGCCCAAATATTTGAGCAGGGCGGATACATTATCATGCTGACGCTGGCTGATACCGAGGGCGCGCGCTCGATTATCGATCAGTATATACCGCGCACCTGACAACAGCGCGCCGAAAGGAGCAAAGCCATGTCCAAAACGAATCCGGCCGGCCGTGTCGTCCTCTTTGACGAGGTGCGCGGCCTGTGCCTGATCCTGATGGTCTTTTACCACGGCATGCTCGATCTCGTTACAAGCGGCGTCGATCTGACCTGGTTTTTTTCATCGGTTATGCAGCGGTTTTTACAGCCGGCTGTCGCCGGTACGTTCATCTTTATTTCCGGTGCGGTCAGCCGTTATTCGCGCAGCAATCTGCGGCGCGGACTGGCGGCGCTCGCCTGTGCCTTTGCTGTGACAGCCGTCACCTTTTTTGTCATGCCCGCCACGCCCGATCTGTTTGGCATCCTGCATCTGCTGGGCGTGTGTATGCTGCTGTTTATTCCGCTGCGGCCGCTGCTTGACCGGATCCGGCCTGCGGCTGGAATTTGCCTGTTCGCAGTCTGTTTTTTGGCAACGTACAATCTTCCCTGGCATGTCGTTGGTATGGGTCCTCTGTCCGCACGGCTGCCGGATACGCTGTATTCAAATCCGTACCTGTTCTGGCTCGGTCTGCCCGCGCCGGGATTTGTGTCCGCTGATTACTTCCCGCTTTTCCCTTGGGCGTTTATATTTTTCGCAGGCGCGTCTTTCGGCGTTTTGGCAAAGAAAAAGCGCCTGCCGGCGATGTTTTACCGAGGGCATTGCGCCGCGCTTTCATGGATCGGGCGTCATTCCCTGTTGATTTATCTGGCGCATCAGCCCCTTTTGATCGGCCTGTTTGCCATCGTGCTGCCCTTGTTTGGCTATCAGGTTGCATTTTAACGGCCCTTTCTTATCCGGCGCCATGTCTGAGCATTTCCAAATGCAGACACTATGAGTGTGCAAAACAGGATGGACGCAGCGCGTCCTTTGGTACGGTCTGCTTTTTATAACCTGGATACACAGTCAGAGGACAACAAATGAAGGCCCTGCAAAAAAGGAGGTGAATTTTATAATGGTGATTGAACGGCTGGACGGCTGCTTTTCTGTCTGTAAGCTGCCGGATTTTTCTTTGGTCGATTGGTCGGACCCATTTCTCTTTCTTGCCAGGACGGATACCGAATACTCCCTCGTCTGTTCGGCCGGCCGGGCGCCTGCGAATGCTTGCTGCTGCGAGCATGGATGGCGCGCCCTGCGCATCGCGGGGACGCTTGATTTTTCACTGACCGGCGTGCTTTCCACGCTCACCGCGCTCCTGGCTGCCGCGCAAATTCCTGTTTTTGCTGTATCAACCTATAACACGGATTACATTCTCACACATGCGACTGATTTTGACCGTACCATTTGCGCGCTTGCCGACGGCGGTTGTACAATCGTTTGACAACAGCATGCAGCGGGCCGCCTTTAGACGGCCCGCATTCCCTGTGGACAAAAAGAGGGACCGGATGTCCTGACATCCGGTCCGAATCTGTTTGAGGTGTGTTTTGAGGAGGGTAGAGTTACTCAAGATATTTGCGGCTAATCTTGAGTACGTTTTTATTATACCCCAATTCCAAGTTTGTTTGTTACGGACTTATGTCTGAATTATAAAAAAAAGTGACATCTTCTCTTAACAAACTATAAATACTGGTAACATATGTTTCAAAATTATACGCCGCTTTACCAGCGGCGGCAGCGATGATAGGAAGAAATTTGCATTTTATTTTGCACTTTGTTATAATATTCACGTAATATTTTCAAAAGCGGCGGCGCTCCTCCCCTTATGTTATCCCCGCCTCTGTTTGGCGCGATCGTATCGGGCGCGCCGGTGCGTTCTGTGGTAAACCGCCAGGCCGCCTCTGGCCCATGAACCCAACCCAGAGGCAGGTGCAGCCTGCATAAATGCTGAAACCTGCCCCTCTGTTCGCGTAGCAGCCTGTATTAACGCAGCGCCCGCCCCACTGTTTGCGGCGCAGCCTGCATCAACGCAGTGCCAAACCCACTGTTCGCGGCGCAGCCGATTAAAGTTTTTCGCCGAAGCCTTTTTTCAAAAAGGCTGGAGCGCAGCCGATTAAAGTTTCCGCCGAGGCCTTTTTTCAAAAAGGCAGGAAAGTTTTATATTGAGGCCTTTTCTCAAAAAGGCCGGAAAGAAGGATGGGCCATGCCGGAGCTGAACGCCAAAGAAGCCGCAGTGCTCGAGGTCGTCCGTGACGCAATCGATCATGGACTCGCCCCAAGCGTACGGGAAATATGTGCGCGCCTTGGTATGAAATCCACGTCGACCGCACACCATTATTTAAAGAGCCTTGAGGAAAAAGGATATATTGAACGTGAAGGCAGCCTCAACCGGGCGATTCGCCTGCCATGCGGCAATGTGACGCGCGTCCCGCTCGTAGGTACAGTGACAGCCGGTCAACCAATCCTTGCGGTTGAATCAATTGAAGCATATCTGCCTGTACCAATACGCGGCGACGCCAAGGATTTCTTCGCGCTGCGTGTGCGGGGTTCCAGTATGATCAAAGCGGCTATCCTTGACGGCGATATCGTCATTGCACAACGTCGCGATACGGCTGAAGACGGTGATATCGTAGTCGCGCTGATCGACGACGAGGCCACAGTTAAACGGTTCTTTCGTGAGAAAAAACGGTACCGCCTCCAACCGGAAAACGACGCTATGGAGCCAATTTATACAGACCATGTGACGATTCTCGGCCAAGTGGTGGCACTGATCCGTGAGTTTTGAAAAAATCCAGATCAGACAGCCATAGCCCACAACCATCATTTGAAAGGACTGTATATAATTTGATTAAAGCAATTTTTTTTGACATTGACGGCACACTTGTCAGCTTTCAGACGCATGCCATCCCCGAAAGCACCAAACGCGCTTTGTGCGCGGTGCGGGAACATGGCGTGCGTCTCTTTATCGCTACAGGCCGCCACCGCCTGCTTATAGAGGAGGGCAATATCCTTGAGGGCTTTCCCTTTGACGGTTACGTAACACTCAACGGCCAATTCTGCTATACAACGGCCGGCGAGGTTATCCATGAAGCGCGCATCGAGCCTGCGGATGTTGCAGGTCTGCTTGCACGCCTTGAGGAAAAGCCGAGCGCCTGCCTCTTGATCGAGCGCGACCGGATGTATGCCAATTTAATCGATGAACACGTTCAGCGGGCCTGGTCGGCTGTTAAATTCTCTACACCGCCGTTGGGCGATGTGAAACAGGCGCTGCACAACAATATTTATCAAATTAATCTTTTCCTGCCGCAAGAGCAGGAAGCCTTCTATCTGGACGCTATGCCGCACAGCGCCGCGACGCGCTGGAGTCCTTATTTTTCAGACATTGGACCAAGCGGCGGCTCCAAAGCGGTTGGAATCGAAAAGCTTGCAGCGCATTTTTCCATTCCAATGTCAGATGTTATGGCGATCGGCGATGGAGAAAATGACATCGATATGCTGCGTGCCGCCGGTATCGGCGTGGCCATGGGCAATGCCAGCGACGCGGTTAAAAGAGCGGCTGATTATATAACGACTGATGTTGATCACGACGGAATTATAAATGCTTTTAAACAATTTTTCCCATTTATTTTTTAGTTAAAAGGCATCTTACAACATTCATGGCAACCCGAATTGAATAAAGAAAATAAAAAACCTTCACTAAAAAGTGAAGGTTTTTTGTGCTGGCGAAGACCTATCTTCCCAGGCAGTCACCCGCCAAGTATTGTCGGCACAACTGAGCTTAACTTCTGTGTTCGGGATGGGAACAGGTGGAACCTCAGCGTAATAAACACCAACGATTGGCTCCCCAAGTTGGACTCGAACCAACGACCCTGCGGTTAACAGCCGCATGCTCTACCGGCTGAGCTATTGAGGAATATAAAAGAAGATGGATGCCGCAGTATGATAACCATACTGCGGCAAGTGCTGGCAAAGACCTATCTTTCCAGGCAGTCACCCGCCAAGTATTGTCGGCACAACTGAGCTTAACTTCTGTGTTCGGGATGGGAACAGGTGGGACCTCAGCGTAATAAATACCAGCTATTGAAACGACATATTTCACCGACGGAAGTTTCCTCCCGTATCGCCTGCCGCAAGGCTCTGTATATCATCCTCCGCCCATAGGCGGTCATGACCTCTGGTGACCCGTGCGGGAATCGAACCCGCGTTACCGGCGTGAGAGGCCGGTGTCTTAACCGCTTGACCAACGGGCCGTCTCCTGCGTCCCCTCAAAAGGTTCCCCTTCCTCCGGTCCGCTCTTTCCAACCTCTCCCGGCCGGAACCTCTATCGCGAGTGCCCCAAGGCACAGCATCTTCTGGTGCGCCATCAGGGACTCGAACCCGGGACCCGCTGATTAAGAGTCAGCTGCTCTACCAACTGAGCTAATGGCGCATGTCTTTCCACGCACCCTCAAAATCGAACAATGAAACTTCCCTGCTTTCGAAAACCAACCTTCGCCTGGTCAAGCCCTCGACCGATTAGTACCGCCTTGCTGCACGCCTCACGACGCTTCCACATGCGGCCTATCAACCTTGTAGTCTTCAAGGGGTCTTACCTGATTACTCAGTGGCATATCTTATCTTGAGGTCGGCTTCACGCTTAGATGCCTTCAGCGTTTATCCGATCCGTACTTAGCTGCCCAGCTGTGCCGTTGGCACGACAACTGGTGCACCAGAGGTACGTCCATCCCGGTCCTCTCGTACTAGGGACAGCTCCTCTCAAATATCCTGCGCCCACGACAGATAGGGACCGAACTGTCTCACGACGTTCTGAACCCAGCTCGCGTACCGCTTTAATTGGCGAACAGCCAAACCCTTGGGACCGAATTCAGCCCCAGGATGCGATGAGCCGACATCGAGGTGCCAAACCTCCCCGACGATGTGGACTCTTGGGGGAGATCAGCCTGTTATCCCCAGGGTAGCTTTTATCCGTTGAGCGATGGCATTTCCACTCACATACCACCGGATCACTAACTCCAACTTTCGTTACTGCTCGAACTGTCGCTCTCGCAGTTAGGCTGGCTTGTGCGTTTACACTCTCTGGCATGGTTTCCGTCCATGCTGAGCCAACCTTTGAGCGCCTCCGTTACCTTTTTGGAGGCGACCGCCCCAGTCAAACTGCCCGCCTAACACTGTCCCCCGACCGGATTCACGGCCGCAGGTTAGAATTTCAGCACCTCAAGAGTGGTATCCCAACGGCGGCTCCAGCAACACTGGCGTGCTGCCTTCTCTGCCTCCCACCTATCCTGTACATGAAATACCGAAATCCAATATTAAGCTGCAGTAAAGCTCCATGGGGTCTTTCCGTCTTGTCGCGGGTAACCGGCATCTTCACCGGTACTACAATTTCGCCGGGCGGGCTGTTGAGACAGTGTCCAGATCGTTACACCATTCGTGCGGGTCAGAACTTACCTGACAAGGAATTTCGCTACCTTAGGACCGTTATAGTTACGGCCGCCGTTTACCGGGGCTTCAATTCAGAGCTCTCACTCCTCCTCTTAACCTTCCGGCACCGGGCAGGTGTCACCCCATATACGTCATCTTTCGATTTAGCATAGAGCTGTGTTTTTGCTAAACAGTCGCCTGGACCTATTCTCTGCGGCTCCCTTTCAGGAGCACCCCTTTTCCCTAAGTTACGGGGTCAACTTGCCGAGTTCCTTAACAACCCTTCTCCCGTTGGCCTTAGAATTCTCTTCCTGTCTACCTGTGTCGGTTTGCGGTACGGGTGCCTCAGATATCCACAGAGCTTTTCTCGCCTGCCGCCAAGTATGCTTCCCTACTATATTTCAGTCCCTTTCGCCCGGGGCTACCAACGCCCGGGTCATACCCTTTGACAGTGTCCCTCTGCTTAAATCCTCCGGCAGCTACGGAATCTCTACCGTATGTGCATCGGCTACGCCTTCCGGCCTCACCTTAGCTCCCGGCTTACCCGGAGCGGACGAACCTTCCTCCGGAAACCTTAGACTTTCGGCCAATATGATTCTCACATATTTCTCGCTACTCATTCCGGCATTCTCACTCGTATACAGTCCACATGCGCTTTCGCTCATACTTCACCCCGTATACGACGCTCCCCTACCATTTCATTCACTGACCAACGCTTTCTCTCTCGTTTGCTTTTGAGAATTTAGCTGCCTTCGGCAGCAAATCTTTCCCTCCTGCCTGACAAAAAGCATTGTTCAGTGAATGAAATCCCAAGCTTCGGTTACACGTTTAGCCCCGTTGAATTTTCGGCGCAGAGTCACTCGACCAGTGAGCTATTACGCACTCTTTTAATGAGTGGCTGCTTCTAAGCCAACATCCTGGTTGTCTGTGCAACTCCACATCCTTTTCCACTTAACGTGTATTTGGGACCTTAGCTGTGGGTCTGGGCTTTTTCCCTCTCGACCACGAGACTTATCTCACGTAGTCTGACTGCTGTACATCAATTATCCGGCATTCAGAGTTTGATAGGGTTCAGTAACCTCTCGGCCCCTAGCCCATTCAGTGCTTTACCTCCGGTAATCTAATACAACGCTAGCCCTAAAGCTATTTCGGGGAGAACCAGCTATCTCCGGGTTCGATTGGAATTTCTCCGCTATCCACACCTCATCCGCCGCCTTTTCAACGGAGGTCGGTTCGGTCCTCCATGGGATTTTACTCCCACTTCAACCTGGACATGGATAGGTCACCCGGTTTCGGGCCCTATGCATGCAACTTCACGCCCTATTCAGACTCGGTTTCCCTTCGGCTCCACGCCTTAAGCGCTTAACCTTGCTGCATACATACGCTCGCCGGACCATTCTACAAAAGGTACCATATCACACTTTGACGTGCTCTATGTGCTTGTAGGCTCAGGGTTTCAGGTGCTGTTTCACTCCCCTCCCGGGGTGCTTTTCACCTTTCCTTCACAGTACTATTCTCTATCGGTCACTGGGGAGTATTTAGGCTTGGAGGGTGGTCCCCCCGGCTTCCCACGGGGTTTCACGTGTCCCGCGGTACTCTGGATCCTGCCGGCTGTCTCTGTCTTTCGCTTACGCGACTCTCACGCTCTCCGGTCTGCCTTCCCATACAGTTCAGCTAGACTTCAACATACCTTATGCAGTCCGCAACCCCGCACACATTGCTGCATGCGGTTTGGCCTCTTCCGCTTTCGCTCGCCACTACTTACGGAATCTCGGTTGATTTCTCTTCCTCGCCCTACTTAGATGTTTCAGTTCAGGCGGTTCCCCTGACATACCTATGGATTCAGTATGCCATGACGGATCGTTACATCCGCCGGATTGCTCCATTCAGATATCCACGGATCAAGGCTTATTTGCAGCTCCCCGTGGCTTTTCGCAGCTTATCACGTCTTTCGTCGGCTCCCAGTGCCAAGGCATTCACCCTGTGCCCTTTGTAGCTTGACCATGCTTGAATCTTGGTTCTCTTTCGGCTTTATTGCAGTGCTTATACCCTTGTTTCATGATATTTGCATTACATAAAACTTTGTTGCAGATTTGTTTCATTGTTCAATTTTCAAGGTGCGTTACCAAAGCCTTCCGGCTTTGTTGGTGGAGATGAGGAGGATCGAACTCCTGACCCCCTGCGTGCAAGGCAGGTGCTCTCCCAGCTGAGCTACACCCCCATATTGACGCATGAAGACTTCCTTTCCCCTTTCGGGGTCCAGCGCCTTCAAAAATGAACAACGAGCTTTCCTGTCCCTGTCTGACCAGAGTCCGCCGGCTCTCCGCCGGCTTCGCTCCTTAGAAAGGAGGTGATCCAGCCGCACCTTCCGATACGGCTACCTTGTTACGACTTCACCCCAGTCATCAATCCCACCTTCGACAGCGCCCCCCTTGCGGTTAGGCTACTGGCTTCGGGTGTTACCGACTCCCATGGTGTGACGGGCGGTGTGTACAAGGCCCGGGAACGTATTCACCGCGGCATGCTGATCCGCGATTACTAGCAATTCCGACTTCATGCAGGCGGGTTGCAGCCTGCAATCTGAACTGAGACACTTTTTCGGGATTCGCTTCACCTCGCGGTGTCGCCGCCCTCTGTTTTAGTGCCATTGTAGTACGTGTGTAGCCCAGGTCATAAGGGGCATGATGATTTGACGTCATCCCCACCTTCCTCCGTTTTGTCAACGGCAGTCTCATTAGAGTGCTCTTGCGTAGCAACTAATAATAAGGGTTGCGCTCGTTGCGGGACTTAACCCAACATCTCACGACACGAGCTGACGACAACCATGCACCACCTGTCTGGATGCCCCGAAGGGCTTCACCTATCTCTAGGCTATGCATCCGATGTCAAGACCTGGTAAGGTTCTTCGCGTTGCTTCGAATTAAACCACATACTCCACTGCTTGTGCGGGCCCCCGTCAATTCCTTTGAGTTTCAACCTTGCGGCCGTACTCCCCAGGTGGATTACTTATTGTGTTAACTGCGGCACGGAAGGGGTCAGTCCCCCCACACCTAGTAATCATCGTTTACGGCGTGGACTACCAGGGTATCTAATCCTGTTTGCTCCCCACGCTTTCGAGCCTCAGCGTCAGTTAAAGCCCAGCAGGCCGCCTTCGCCACTGGTGTTCCTCCTAATATCTACGCATTTCACCGCTACACTAGGAATTCCGCCTGCCTCTACTTCACTCAAGAACGGCAGTTTAGAACGCAGCCACCGGTTGAGCCGATGGATTTAACATTCTACTTGCCATCCCGCCTACGCTCCCTTTACACCCAGTAATTCCGGACAACGCTTGCTCCCTACGTATTACCGCGGCTGCTGGCACGTAGTTAGCCGGAGCTTCCTCTTTGGGTACCGTCATTTTCTTCCCCAAAGACAGAGGTTTACAATCCGAAGACCGTCTTCCCTCACGCGGCGTCGCTGCATCAGGCTTTCGCCCATTGTGCAATATCCCCCACTGCTGCCTCCCGTAGGAGTCTGGGCCGTGTCTCAGTCCCAATGTGGCCGTTCAACCTCTCAGTCCGGCTACCGATCGTCGCTTTGGTGGGCCGTTACCCCGCCAACTGGCTAATCGGACGCGAGCCCATCTTTCAGCGGATTGCTCCTTTGGTTGCAGGGGCATGTGCCCCCGCAACATCATGCGGTATTAGCAGCCGTTTCCGGCTGTTATCCCCCTCTGAAAGGCAGGTTGCTCACGTGTTACTCACCCGTCCGCCACTAAGCTTACATTCATCCATCCGAAAACTTCAAAACGTAAGCTCCGTTCGACTTGCATGTGTTAGGCGCGCCGCCAGCGTTCGTCCTGAGCCAGGATCAAACTCTTTGATAATGGTATTAAAAACTCTTGCGAGCTTCCAATCTTTAATCAAAGACGATCCAGCTTCGTTTCCTTTGCTGGTTTCGCTGTACGTCCGTCTCTCGACGGATGCACTCAATTTCGTTTCCAGGGTCCTTAGCTTCCCCTTCCGGACTTTCTCAAGCCCTTCCGGTTTCGCTTCGGTTCTTTCCTTCTCGTTGTTCATTTTTCAAGGTGCTGCTTGTCCCCGGCTTGTGGGCGTCACCCTCAAGCGGGAGCTTTAGTTTATCATGAATTTTCGGCAAAGTCAAGCGGTTTTTACAAAAAAATTTAAAAAAATTTACCTGTATAATTTTTCAACATGTTTTCAACCTTCAAATGCGCCTTTTCAAGCCAGTTTCCAACAAATTCAACAATTTCATGTTGAAAAAAATTTTTCGATCTTCGCCTGCATCTCTATCTTTCCCATACAAAAAAGAAAAAATTCACAAAATTGATTGCAATCCGTACAAATTATGCTATACTATATAGGCATCAGCTTTTAATCAGTGAGAATTGCTGTAGCTTATGCGCCCGTAGCTCAGCTGGATAGAGCGTTAGACTCCGACTCTAAAGGCCGTGCGTTCGAATCGCATCGGGCGTACCAATCTGGAAGCTGCACTTTAGCCTTTGAAAAGAGGCTAAAGTGCAGCTTCTCTTTTACCTTGACCAGTTTACAATTTTTATATATAATTTTATCAAGAGTTCATTATTTTGACCAATCCTCTGGGAGGTTTTCGTGACAAAGGAACAGGCTATTGCGGAATTTTTTCAATATAATCAAATCGATCCGGCGCAAATTTCCAGATATCTCGATCCGAAGCTCGAGTATCTCTCCGAAAAAGTAGACCAGTGGCTGGCCATTGTCGATCCATCTGACCGGGAGTTATTTTTGCGCCTGTTGAGCCGATATACTTATCTGACCAACGAGGCTTCTGTCCGGCGGTATCATGAGGGTATCCATATCCTGACGGACACGCTGCAATCCTTGGGCCTCTCCCTTTGTGATTTGTTATTTATTACAACAGAATCATCAGACAAGTGGAAAGCGGGGAGTGATCATGTTCGCACAGATTTGCACCGTTTATGTATGGGACAAATAGACGCCCGCCAGATCGTCGCTTGCACGCGTAAGCTGTCTGCAGATGAACTGGACGACTATCGCGGTTTTGTCTTTGTGGATGATATTGTTGGCACTGGCTTCATCCTGCTTCGGACAATTTTATCTTTTTTGAATCAATTTCCGGATTTTATTAATCTCCCGCTTTTTGTGCTTTGTATTGTTCCGACGGACGCGGGTCTCTCCTATCTTATCGGACAGTTGAAAAAAAGAGGCGTCAATATTAACCTGATTTATAATCAGGAGTGGATCGCCGTCCCTGCGTTCCAGCGCACGGATATCTTCGCGATTTCTGAGCGAGCCGACGCTATAGCGCGGATCCGCAAATACGAAGTTTTGATTGATGCATATATGAAGGAGCCAAATAAATCATATATATTGGGCTTTTGGGGATGTAGACAGCTTGTATCATTTTACTATAATACCCCTAATAACACATTATGCACATTTTGGCGCTGGACTGATACGCATACGCCGCTGTTTCCTCGGGAAAAGCAACCTCAAATTCAGTTAAAGTACTTACAATCGGTGAAGCGAAAAAAGGACAACAATGCATACAAAATCAAAGCTGAGCAAAGGGCGAATGCAAAATGGACCTAATTGATTATTTTGATCGTCAGTTGTTGGGTTATCTGCGCGCACATCCCGATATGCTGTTTCGCGATGCGGCCCGGGCATTGGGCGCCCATACAATGGCGGTAGACCATCGTATCCAAAAGCTCATGTCGCTGGGGTTTCTTTCTATGGAACGCCAGGGAACCTTTCGTCTGACTGACCGGGCTTTGACAATCTGCACTTCGTTCTCAACGCCAATAGATGAGGCCCCGATTTCTTCAGAGTTTTCTTGGACGGACCTTTATATTCCGCTAAACCTCACATTAGAATAAAACCGGGAACGATCAGACCGGGGTGAATTCGCCCCTTGATCAAACGGCACTAACCACTGTTTGCCGTGCGTGCGTCTTGTTCATTTCATTCTCTGCGACGCACGCACGGCAAACAGACAGATCCATTATTATTACAATTTATTTAGTGATCGTTCCCGGTTTTAGATATATTATTGATGAAACGATGGGTTTGCAATGGAGCCAAATGATTATGTAAATCGGCTGCGTCATGCGATGGAGATCTCTGAAAATCCCCGATTTTCACCCGAGTATATCGCACAGTGCTGTACCTACGCGGAAAATTTGCTCAAACAGGGATTACCCGTCCTATTTGACCAAACACATATCCGAAAGGTGCTTGGCATGGCCGCTCCCCGCCTGTGCGACTACCACAGGTTCACCATTCCCAAACACAATGGGAGCCGGATCATCACGGCTCCCAGCCGCAAACTGAAGCTCCGTCAGCAGTGGATCTATCAGAATATCTTGATCCGAAAAGAAGCTTCCCCGTATACCCATGGCTTTGTGCCTGAGCGGTCTATTGTGACGAATGCCATCCTTCATATCGGGTATGCATACACATACTGCGTAGATATCACAGACTTTTTTCCATCCATTACGAAAAAACAGGTCCTGCCGATCTTCCGGAACATGGGGTACAGCGGATCCGCCGCCAATACCCTGTGTGATTTATGCTGTTACGATGGCGTACTCCCTCAGGGCGCTCCCACCAGTCCATATCTTTCGAATATGATCTGCCGCGATCTCGATGATGAGCTTGGCGCAATGGCGCGGCGCTTCCGTGGCATATTCACTCGTTATGCGGATGATATCGCGATCTCCACAAATCAGCAGCAGCCCCAGCTTCTGGACGCGCTGGGGTTGATCTTGGGCAAACATGGCTTTTTGATGAATCTTGATAAATGCAGAGTATACAATCCTGGACAGCCAAAACGCATTACCGGCCTGACTGTACATAATCGTGTCAGCGTGCCCAAGACTTTTAAGCGCAAATTGCGGCAGGAAATCCACTATTGCCAAAAGTTCGGAGTCACTGCCCATTTGGAAAACACAAAGGCGGCACGCTCTATACATTATCGGGAGCATCTTTATGGAAAAGCATACTATGTCAAAATGGTAGAGCCTGAATTGGGGGCGCATTTTTTAGACGAGTTGTCCAAGGTGGATTGGCCCGAGTAACCATTTATTACTGTTGCCAGCATAGCTCGCATCGTTCGGGGAAAATCCATGATTAAGGATTCCGGCATCGCTCAAAAATGTCTAAGGAAAATTTATCTTCCTTGTAAAACAAAGCTGACATTGCAGCGCGTGTGGATTGAGAAATTCATGCGCGCTCCTCTTTTTACCCTGTTCTATTGCTGTGAATGCGGGCGCTGGTTTTTATATACAAATTGTTTGTTCACCATTTGTTCATCTCTACAAAATAGATCGTTGATATATATTTTTTTGCGTAGCCGCTTGACGAACGAACATCCATAATTTAGAATAAAACAGACCGGTCAAGTAGAAAATTTTCCAGAGGAATAAGTGAGGAGGGTTTACGGCGAATGATTACATTTTTTGTTTGCCTGGCTTTACTGATTGTCGGTTTCTTTACCTATGGAAAACTGGTGGAGCGCGTATTCCATATTGACGACCGGCAGACGCCGGCTCTTGCGCATCCCGACGGTGTCGATTATGTTCCGATGAAAACTTGGCGTATTTTCCTGATTCAGCTTTTGAATATCGCGGGGCTTGGGCCTATCTATGGCGCCTTGGCCGGCGCCTGCTGGGGTCCGCAGGTCTACCTGTGGATTGTGTTTGGCACCATCCTAGGCGGCGGCGTGCACGATTTCCTTTCAGGCATGATGTCCGAACGCCATGACGGCGCTTCTATCTCGGAAATTGTCGGCACATACATGGGCAAGGTCATTTCTTTTATTATGCGTGTTTTTTCCGTTGTCTTGCTTTTGTTGGTCGGCATCAACTTCTCGGTCGGTCCGGCCGCGCTCATCGGCATGCTGACTCCCGAGGTCCTGAACACATCGTTCTGGCTGGCTGTTATCATGATTTATTACCTGCTGGCTACCTTCCTGCCAATCGATAAAATTATCGGCAAGATTTATCCGATCTTTGGAATTTGCCTGATCATCATGGCCGCCGGCATCGCGGGGACTCTCCTTCTGAACCCGGCATATTCCAGCCAGATGCCCGAGCTATGGAATTCGCTTGCGGTTGTTCACCCCACCGGCCTGCCAAAATGGGCCATGATGTTTGTCACCGTCGCCTGCGGCGCGATCTCCGGCTTTCATGCCACCCAGTCTCCGATGATGGCGCGCTGCATGACTTCCGAAAAGGAAGGCCGCAAGGTCTTTTACGGCGCGATGGTTGCTGAAGGCATCATCGCTCTGATCTGGGCCTGCGCGGGCGTCACCTTCTACAATGGCGTCGGCCCGCTCTCAGAAGCCATCAGCGCCCTTGGGCAGGGCACGGTTGTTTACAATATTTCCACCACCCTGATGGGTCCGGTCGGCGGCGTGCTCGCTATGATCGGCGTCATCGCCTGTCCGATCACATCAGGCGACACGGCGTTTCGTTCCTGCCGTCTGACCATTGCCGACTGGTTCCGCATCGACCAGTCCAAGACTTCCTACCGCGCCGCTCTTTCCATCCCCCTGTTGGCAATCGGCGCATTCACCGCCGTCGCCCTTCCCTTTGATATTCTGTGGCGCTACTTCTCCTGGTCCAATCAGACGCTCGCAATGGTAGTTCTTTGGACAGGCGCTGTATTTCTTCATAAGTTCGGCTTCCCGCCGGTGTGCTGCTTTATGGCCGCGCTGCCCGCCGCTTTCATGTCCGCGGTCAGCATGACCTATATCCTTCAGGCTCCTGAAGGCTTCCGGCTCGCCACCTCCATCGCCTATCCTGTGGGTATTGTTTTCGCGCTCGCATGTCTGGCTCTCTTTATCTTCCAGACCTATGTCCGAAGCGGCAAAACGGCGCAGCCCACAGCGCAGGGCAACTCCTGATAGCACTGTTTCAAACATAATAAGCCGTACGGCGCGCATGGACCTCACCATGCGCGCCGTACGGCTTTTCTCTGAGGCGTCTGAATCAGCGCCCGGCTACAGCCTGATTTTGGCACGGAAACTTTCTCTGAAACGGTTGATTTCCTCTTGCGGATATAGTACCCTTTTAATAAATACTCCAACAAAGTTTGCAGGTGAATCTAATTATGCATCTAAAGCGACTGGCCGCTCTGGTGGCGGCCGTCTGTACCCTGTGGGCATTGCCCATGTCCGTCCTGGCCGCTCAAACACCCGGTGGTCTGGATATCGATCAAACAGGCGATTTGGTCGATGGCAGCTATGTATACCGTTCGTCTGTAACGCTTACGCTCTTGCCGGAGCATCCGCAGGACACCTTGCTCATCGAGGACGGCGGCGTCTGGATGGAGCTGACGCCGGATAAGGAGCAAAATTATACGCTCACCTTTCGCCAGCCGCGGGAATATAAGCTTCGTTTTTGTACTCAGGCGCCGGACGGCACGCGCGGCGAACCTCGTGCGGAAAGCTTTACAATCGATCCTGTGCTTGCGCAGCTGATCGACGACAGCCGCGCGCTCCCGAACCTTTTCACGGCGACCGACAGCGAGGTGGAGGCGCAGCGTGAAAAAATTATGGACGTACAGTCGCGCTGGAGCGATTTGACTGAAAGTCAGCGCGCACTGTTCCCTATCTCAGAACAGCATCGCCTGACAAAACTTGTCGGCTGGTTGAGCAATATGCAGCCGGCTATCGACGTGCTCGCACCAGATACGCCCACAGTCGTTTTGACCGGAGCAAAGGCGCCGAATACCAATATATTTTCGGGCAAGGTCGATGTTGAAGTACGCCCTGCGACGTTCTATGATTTGGAGCTTGTCTGCATTCGTGAAAACGATGGATGGCAATACATAGAACCGACGGACGGCGTGTACACAGTATCGTTTACAAATCCCGGCAGCTACGCGTTTGATGTTTGTGTGCGCGACGCCGCAGGCAATCACAGTCCGGCCCGGCGCGTCGCCTTTACAATCTCCGATGAACTTTGCATGTATTTAACAAGGGTTTCCACTGCTGCCGGCGCAGACGCGGAAGCAGCCCTGATTGAATATTACGCCATGCCCGCCGCACTGCACGCGCAGGTGGATGCTCAGGTGATCGAGCGACTGCAAACGCTCTGCGGATGGCAATATGATGCATACAGCCTCGGCTGGCAGGCGTCCGCCGGGGAGCGCCCTGTACGTGCCGTCGGCATGCTTGGCGCGTTCCCGCAGGGCAGCGTCCGATTTTCCGTGACCGGCGCGCCACGCAGTCAGTCCCTGCCCAATGTTTCCAAACAGACGCTGTACGCTTATTCTATCGCTTTTACAGGCGCGGACGGCGCCGCCGCTGTGCCGCAGGCTCCTATTTTGATCCGCGCGGTGCTTCCGCAGTCTCTGCTTGGAAAGAAAGGCGTTCAAATATATGATGATACGGGCGCGCCGCTGGAGACGCGTGTAAAAAACGAGGACGAAGGGATCGTGCTTGAATTTACGGTTGCACGGGCGGGCGCTTATTATATGACCGCGGATGTGTGAAGCGCCCCAAGGCGCTGAAAGGGCCGGTTCCAGTTGGAACCGGCCCTTTCAGCGCCTTGGGGGCAAGGGGCGCGGCCGGGGGCCTGCCTGCGCCGCAGGCAGGCCTCAGACAAACGCCAGGCGGCGTTTGTCTGTCCTGCGCACATGCGTGCGCAGGACCGGCCGCGCCGCCCCCTCCCCCATACTTTTAAAGCGCAGGGGTATCGCATACCGTTTCATTCGAAACCTTCCCGGAATCCTTTACCCGGTTTCGGCGCGACCGCCATAGCAGACCGCAGCCAATCAGCATCAGCAAAATCTGTGCGACCGGCAGAGAAATCCACACGCCATCCATCCCGATCATGCGCGGCAACACAAAAGCCAGCAGCAACGCAAGCAAAACCGCCTCTCCATAAACCATCACATATGCGGGCCGGTTGTGCTGCGTCGCATAAAAATATGCGGTTGTTACACGGCAAAACGCAATCGGGATAAAACCGATTGTAAAGACAGGCATCGCCTTGGCGGCCATCGCAGCCGCTTCGCCTGAGGCGCCGAAAAACACAGGAATCGCCGCGCGCAAAAGACAGAGTGCAACGATATTGGCAACAGCCGTCACCGCTGCGAAAGCATACGCAAGATTACGCACCGCCTTTGTCCGTTCCGGCCGGTCCATGCCAAAATACAGGCTCATCTGCGGTTGGCTTCCATCACCCACCCCTTGCAACAGAAGCATAACGACAGCCGTTGCATAAGAAATTACGGCATACGCAGCTACGGATGATTCTCCACCATAAACAGATGCCGCCTTATTAAGAAGCATAATTACAAAGAGCGGCGACATTGCAAGCCCAAACGGAGAAACGGCTGTGCGCAGAATCGAACCGCACATATGTCCGGCCGGCCTGACCGGACCGCTTCCAATCCGGAAGGTCACGCGCCACAGATAAAAAGCGCATGGAACCGCCGTGACAATCTGTCCAATGACCGTGGCTCCGGCCGCGCCGGCCATCCCCCACCCGAATACAGAAACAAACAGCGCATCGAGTACGATATTTGTGACAAACCCAGCGATCATTGCGCCCATAGCTGCAAGCGCGCCATCGTAATTTCGAATCAGCGGCGCAAGCGCGGTAGCGGCAAGCTGAAACGGTATACCCAGCAAAATCACACGGAGATAAACGATCGCCTGTTCGAGCACTTCACCGCGCGCGCCAAGAGCAGCGAGCGCCGGCGTGCCGAATGAAAAAAGACTCACCGCAAGCAGAACGCCGGCAGCCGCCAGCAGCAAAAACGCCCCTCCCAGATGTCCGCGTTCGCCGCGTGTATCGCCGCGGCCACGGCAAACGGAAATACAGACTGCCGCTCCCATACCAATGCCTGTACCGGCCGCCTGAAGCAGCGCAGACAGCGGATAGGCGATATTGACAGCGGCCAACCCTACGTCGCCAACACTGCGGCCGATAAAAAAGCCGTCCACGATCGTATAAAGTCCCGAAAATGCGAAAGCAGCCATCGCGGGAAGCACTTGTTTAAAAAATTGCTTGACCATGACAAACTCCCTGTTTTCTGTTAGAATAAAAATAGTATAAACCTTAAAGCTGCTTAAATGTCAAGACCCTCGGCCGGTATCTGGTCAATCGTATCTTTCAAATTTGTGAATGCTCAATGACAGAAGGTGGATATATGATAAGAACCTTTGATTTCATACTCAAGGCAAAATATAACAAGGCTTTTATGGAACAGCTTGAAAAAGCCATGTCGAGCGATCAGAGCAGTGAACTATGCACGGATACGCACAGGCTGACGTTTTATCCTCAGTCAAAACTGATTCTCATTGCGCCTGCATCAGACAGCAGTATTTTTCACTATAAAATTGTTCCGAAAAAGATGACCTATCAGGCATTTTTTAAAATATTGCATGGAAAATGGGAACAGTTGGACGCCGATGACGTAGCTGATCCATAAAAACCCGCATACTCTCATTCGCCGTTTTATTCAGGAGCCACCGGCTGACCTGTTCTTCTAAAAAACAGGTCAGCCGGTGGCTTAGGGTCGTTTGATAATCATGCGCATGTCCGCAAAGCAGGCAATGTGCACCAAAAACATCTGCTATGCCGCTGTTTTCAAAAAATGCCGCTATCTTGGAGGTCTATGATGAAAAAAGACGATTGTATCGCTGCTGTGGCGCGGCTGTTTGGCGTCGCACCGTCGGCGCTTCGCTATTGGGACCGCATCGGGCTTGTCCGGTTTGAGCGTGATGAGCAAAACAATTACCGCCGTCCCTGTGTTCAGACAATGCTGGACATCTCCAATGTTCTGCTGTTCCGGCGGCTGTCCATCCCCCTGCGCGATATACGATCGCTGCCGGATATGGACGCCAGCCGTCTCGACGCCCTGCTCGTAGAAAATGAACAAAAGCTTTCCGCACAGATTCACGAGCTTGAAAACGCTATCGAACATATCCGTGCGATGCGCGGCGCAATAGCACGCCTGGATCATCTGCGCACAAGTGCGATTACACTGATAAGCGACCAGCTTCCGGCAATCCGTCCATTTTCTTTTGAGGATGAGGCCAGCGTACAAACATATGTTTACGATGTGCACGAATCAGGTATCGTAATCCCGCAAGGCGGCGCGCCGTCCTATGGAATCTTCTGCCCTTCGGAAACCAGCCCGCGCCCGGACGCGCTAAAACGGCGGGACGACGTGCCGCGCAACTATTGGTATGGACTGCTGCGCGTCCTATCGGATGATCCGGCACAAAACAGCGCGGCTGATTTTACTGCGGCCGCACAAGCAATGGGGTATCCGGTTGGCCCCTTGTATGGACGGTTTATTGTTTCAGCGCATGAGGAGGGCGCGCTGTACGATTATTATGAAGCATGGCTCGATATAGGACAATTTTCATAAGCGCGCTTGTGATTAAATGTAAAATATGATACAATTATTGCCAGATGGCTTGATTTCCTTTATTGTCCTATATCTGTATTTTCTTTGTCAGACAACCGCTTTTGGCGGATAAATTCAGAAAAAGGAGCGGTCATATGAAGTTTCAGTATTATATTCCAACGCGTATCCTCTTTGGCAAAGGGCAGTTAAATGCCCTGCACACACAGCAGCTCCCGGGCAAAAAGGCCCTGATTGTAACAACCGGGGGGCAGTCAGTCAAAAAATTCGGTTATCTTGAACGTGTCGGGCAGGAGCTTGACCGCGCGGGCGTCAGCCATATTTTATTTGACAAAATCCTGCCGAACCCAGTTAAGGAACATGTCATGGAGGGCGCCGCGCTCGCAAAAGCATCGGGCTGTGATTTTGTCATCGGGCTGGGGGGCGGCAGCGCAATCGATTCCGCCAAGGCCATTGCCATCATGGCCGCCAACAGCGGCGACTACTGGGATTATATAAACGGCGGCAGCGGCAAGGGCCTGCCCGTACCGAACGATCCCTTGCCTGTCGTTGCGATCACAACGACGGCCGGGACGGGTACCGAGGCCGATCCATGGACCGTTATCACAAAAACAGAGACAAATGAAAAGATCGGCGGCGGCTACGACAAGACATTCCCCGTTCTCGCGGTTGTCGATCCCGAACTGATGGCCACGGTTCCGCCGCGTCTGACCGCCTATCAGGGCTTTGACGCGCTGTTTCACAGCACGGAGGGCTATCTCAACAACACCGCCTATGTGATGAGCGATCTTTACGCGCTTGAAGCGATCCGTTTGATCGGCAAAAGCCTGGAAACGGCTGTCAAAGACGGCTCCAATCTGGATGCGCGCGCCGACGTGGCGTTGGCCAACACGCTAGCCGGTATGGTGGAGTCAACCTCTGGATGCACCTCCGAGCACAGCTTTGCACATGCGCTCAGCGCCTTCCATCCGCAGTTTGAACACGGTGCGGCGCTTATTTCCGTGAGCTGCGCCTATTACAGCCATTGGGCGAAAAGCGGCTGCTGTGACGAACGCTTGGTGCGTATGGCGCGCGCCCTTGGGAAAACAGACGCTTCCAAACCGTCCGATTTTGTCGACGCGCTGGCCGCGCTGCAAAAAGCGTGCGGCGTCGACGATATCCGTATGAGCGCCTACGGCGTACAGCGCGAACATCTGGAGCAGTATGTCCAAAACGCGCGCGCCACCATGGGCGGGCTTTATGCAGTCGATCCCGCGCCGCTTTCCGACGATGACGTGCGCGCGATCTTCGAAGCCTCCTATCGCTGATTATGTGCAAAACGGACCGCCGGGGCCGGCATAGAGCCGGTCCCGGCGGCTTGGGGCCAAGGGCGCGCCGCTTGTGCGGCACGCCCTTGGCTGTTTGCGGGCCGCGCCATGCGGCGCGGCCCGCAAACATGCGAACGCTCAGGCGAGCCAGCAGGGGCGCAGCGCCCGCATACTGGTATTGACGAGATCAGCGTAATACACAAGGCAGTCGGGCGAATTTTGTGCAAGGCGCAGCGTGCGCGCATCAACCACAAGCAGATTGTGATTGAAGCCGCCGCTGCCGGACCGCACCTGCACCAGATCGCCGACACGCAGAGACGCCGCAGTTGGTACAATCATCGCGCCAAAATCGCCGGCGCGCATCGCATAGTCCCAGAACTTCCCGACATTTTCCCATGCGGGCGAACCGCCCCCCGCCCCGGCAAACCACTCGTCCGTCATCGCCGCGCCGCCCTGCGGGCTGTCGCCGCCGCCAAAGCCGGCGCGGATACATTGAGAGGTGAAATTGGCACAGTTTCCGATCCAGTCGCCGATATCGTAATACGCGGGATTGGGCGGCTGCATCCATCGGGCGGCATAGGCCGCCGCTGCTTTCCCATCATACAGCGCCGCGCCCGCCGGCGCCCCCGGCGCCGTATCCGCCGCCAGACGTGCGAATTCCATGCGCAGGCGTTCCATCGCCGTCCGGTTCGACGGCACAGCAGGCACAGCCTCTCCGAACCGCCGCGAAGCGCCCGGATACTCGTGCAGCGTCACCTTCCAGCCACCGCTGTCCCGGCGCAGGCGCACCGTATGCTGCGCATTTACCGCCAGCATTGGCGGATATGCCTGCCCGGCTTCGCCTGTTATTATAAAATGAAGGTCCATCTCCCCCTCTCCGGGCGTGCCGAGCGCCTCCATCCGCGGATCCTTCAACTCGCTTTCATCAATCCATACAATCGTGTATGGCAGCGCCCTGACTGGCACATAACAAAGATGGCTGTTCATCAAAAGCCGCCTTCGCTGGATCAGCAGCCGCAGCCAGAGCAGTTCGTTTTTGACCGCGCGGCTCTCTGCGTCCGCCACCGCCGACAGATCGAGCGGCTCCATCGTCAAATACGATTCATACTGCCCTTCCAGGTAAGCCTGTACTGCCGCCTGCGGATCAAGCGGCCCGTCCGTTTGATAAACGCGCGCGCCGGTCAAATAGCCCTGCCGCAAGCCGACCGCAGTCTGTTCGCGCGCCGGATCCGCTGGAATCCCGCGGGCAATCGCGCAGGCCACTGCAAGCGCCGCCGCAATGACCGTCAGGCGTCCTTTCCCCATTTGCTCACCTCCTGCTTTATCTATATGCGCATATGGGGCCATCTTTTCCGTGCGGTTAGAAGCGTACCGGCGCGCTCTGGAGATTTTTTCTGTGAGGCCATTGCATCCCTTCCTGGAACATGCTACAATATATAGCGTTCGCATAGTGCAAGGAATACCAGATCATGTTGGGGGATCAAATGATGAAAATTGGCAAAAACGCGCTGACCGTTTTGGAGCGGCGTTATCTGAAAAAGGATGAACACGGGGAAAATATTGAAACAGTCGAGCAGATGTTCCGGCGCGTCGCCGATGCAATCGCTTCGGCCGACGCCGCTTACAGCGGCAAGACTGACGTTGCGGCACTGTCAAACCGATTTTATGAGATGATGACAAATCTGGAGTTTTTGCCGAACTCCCCGACCTTGATGAACGCCGGCAAGGAGCTTGGCCAGCTTTCCGCCTGTTTTGTGCTGCCGGTGGGCGATTCGATGGAGGAAATCTTCGAAGCCATCAAGCAGGCGGCCTTAATCCACAAATCGGGCGGCGGGACGGGCTTTTCCTTCTCGCGCCTGCGCGCAGCCGGCGCGACCGTGCGCAGTACGGGCGGCGTGGCCAGCGGTCCGGTCAGCTTTATGCGCGTGTTCAATATGGCCACCGAGGCAGTCAAGCAGGGAGGCACGCGGCGCGGCGCAAACATGGGCATCCTGCGCATCGATCATCCCGATATCCTGGAGTTTATCGACTGCAAGAAAAATAACGCCGACATCACCAATTTTAACATCTCGGTCGGCATCACCGAGGAATTTATGCAGGCGGTCCAGCAGGGCAATGCTTATGAACTTGTCGATCCCAAAACAAAGCAGGCAGTCGGCCAGCTCGACGCGCGCGAGGTCTTTGACAAAATTGTGGAAAGCGCATGGCGCAACGGCGAACCCGGCATTATTTTTCTGGATCGGCTCAACCGCGACAACGTCGTGCCTTCGCAGGGCGAGATCGAAAGCACCAATCCCTGCGGCGAGCAGCCCTTGCTTCCGTATGAGTCGTGCAACCTCGGCTCGATCAACCTTGTCAATATGCTCAAATGTGAAAACGGCGCATACGCCGTCGATTATGACAAGCTCGGCCGCACCGTGCGCGACGCAGTGCATTTTCTCGACAATGTGATCGACGTCAACAAATATCCGCTCGCGGAAATTGACGTTACAACCAAACAGACCCGTAAAATCGGGCTTGGCGTGATGGGCTGGTCCGATATGCTCGCTTATCTGGGCGTACCTTACAATTCCGACGAGGCCGTCGCGCTCGCCCGCCGCGTTATGGAGTTCATCACCAAAACCGGCCGCGCAGAATCAGCCGAGCTTGCCAAAGTGCGCGGCGCGTTTCCACTGTTTGAAAAGAGTATCTATGCGGGCGGAACGCCGCTTCGCAACGCGACCGTCACCACGATTGCGCCGACCGGCACGCTTTCCATCATCGCCGGCTGCTCCTCGGGTGTCGAACCGGTATTCGCCTATGTCTTTATCCGCAACGTTATGGACGGCACCGAAATGATCGAAGTCAACCCCGTGCTCAAGGAGATCCTGGAGGCGCGCGGCCTGTACAGCGACGGGCTGATGAAAAAGATCGCCGCCGAAGGCTCGTTGCAGCATATCGAGGAAATTCCGGCCGACATCCGCCGTGTATTTGTCTGCTCGCACGACGTAAGCCCGCTTTATCACACCAAGATGCAGGCCGCGTTCCAGCAGTTCACCGACAACGCTGTGTCCAAGACCGTCAACTTTAAGCACGACGCCACCATTGAAGACGTGCGCGAAGTCTATATGCTTTCCTATGAGCTTGGCTGCAAGGGCGTCACGATCTACCGCGACGGCAGCCGCGACAGCCAGGTGCTCAACATCGGTTCCGTCAAAAAGGAGGGCGGCGCCCCTGCCAAAGCCGAACAGCCAGCCGGTTTTGGTCAAATCAAGCCGCGCCCGCGTCCGGAGGTCACCTGCGGGCTGACGGAACGCATGAAAATCGGCTGCGGCAACCTCTATGTGACGGTCAACTACGACGAGCAGGGTATCTGCGAGGTATTCACCTCGACCGGCAAGGCGGGCGGCTGCCCGTCGCAGTCGGAGGCGACGGCGCGGCTCGCGTCGATCGCGCTGCGTTCCGGCGTGTCTATCGACGAAATCCTCGACCAGCTCCGCGGCATCCGCTGTCCTTCGACCATTCGTCACGCGGGTATGAAGTGCACCTCCTGCCCGGACGCGATCGCGCGCGTCATCAAAAAGACGGCCGACATGATCGCGCTCCAGCAGGGCCTGCCTGTTGCCGCGCCGAATGCGCCGTGCGCATCCTGTGCGGCGGAAGCGCCAGAAACGACCGAGCACGGTTCGAAGTTCTGCCCTGAATGCGGAAGCGCGCTCGAGCATGAGGGCGGCTGTGTGAGCTGCCGCAGCTGCGGATATTCGAAATGCAACTGACAAAAAAATGCCCCTGCCAAAACAGCTTTTTGGCAGGGGCATTCTCTGCCCTCCCGCTATAGACAAAGCGCCGTTGTCCTTGTAAAAGGGGCTGGTTTTTCGATAAAAATCCTGCTACAATCAGGATGGGGAATTTGCAGCATTCGGATGGATCTTTCCCCGCTTTGGCCAAACGAAAAAGGAGGCAAACAGCTTGTGAAACGCTTTCTGTCGGTTCTGTTCCTTCTTACGCTGACCGCCGCCGGCACGGCGTGCGGCGGCGTTTCCATACATACGCACAGCAGCGCCTCTCCGGCGCCTGTGCAAAGCGGCGCCGCCGAGGCTGACACGTCCACAGCGCCGCAAACGCAGACTATTTCCATTGTATTTCCCGCATATACCGAACCCAATCCTGAGCAGCTTCCCGCTGTCGGGCAAATCAATTCCGCCGCAAAGTTTCAGGTGGAGCTGGCGCTCCCCGCGGGCTGGACAGTCAGCCAAACGCCGCCCGGGGATGCGGTCCCCATCCCCGGTGATTTTTATACGCCGCTCTCCATTTGCAGCGGGGACGAACCCATTGGCTATATCGGCTTTAATGTTTTTGAACCTTTCGACGGCGATATCCCGCAGGCGGAGTATTATAAGGCGGTTTACCCCGGCCTGCGCCTTTCTTCCTTTTTCCACTGGGATCCATATACGGCGGTCAAAGCCACCGATACGGCGGAAACCGGCGTGGCGGAAATCTGGTATCTCGATCCCAATGAAATAGACAAGCACCCTGGCGCGATGCCGGACGTCCCCCATCTGGAAACCTATGGCGTGCTTTCTTACGACAAGCGGCTGCGCGTTTATATCGGGATTGCATTTGTGCCGGACATCCTGGACCGCGCGCAGGTACAGGCAATCGCCGAAAGCGTCACACTGTCTCCGATTGGATAAACACACTTGCAGTTCCACAAACTCCAAACTTATGAAAGGCGGTGCGGCACATGAATGTCAGGGAGATTGCAAAGCTTGCGAATGTTTCCATTGCGACGGTGTCACGTGTGATCAACCGCCCGGAGGTCGTCCAGCCGGAAACGCGCGCACATGTTCTTTCGGTGATGCGCGCCCACAATTACAACCCCGCCGCACGCGGAGCCGCCGCGCGGACCGGCTCTATCTGCCTGCTGGCCGAGCACGCCGGCGATTATCTTATACAACGCCTGCTCTTTGGGGTGGAAAGTGTGGCCGCACGGCGGGATTGTTCCGTTTACCTGTGCGGCACGGGCGGCCGCCCGGAGGACGAACTGCTGCGCGCGGCAATCGGGCAGCGGTTCGACGGCCTGATTATCTGCTCCTCCTCGCTCGGTGCGGAAAGCGCGGCGCGCCTTGTAAACGCGCATATGCCATTTGTTCTTGCGGAACGCTGCCCTGCGGCCGCGCATTTTAACGCCTGCTACGTCAATTTCGAGGAAGGCGCCTATCGCATGGCGCGCCATCTTCTGGAGCTTGGCAGAAAACGCCTGTGGCTTTTGACAAACGAGCACCGGCCCAATGTCGCGGCCAGTATGCAGGAGGGGCTGCTGCGGGCGCAGCGCGCAGCCGGTCTTGAACCTGACGGCGGCCGTGTCCTGCGCGCGTCGGAAAACGGCGTGCACGCGGGTTATGAAGCGGCGCTCGAGGTCCTCGCCGGCAGCTTGCCCGATGCGATTTTCGCAGCCAGCGACGAACTGGCCTTCGGCTTTATGAAGGCGCTGCTTGAGCATGAGGTCGGCGTTCCGGATGAAATCGCCGTCACAGGCTTTACCGACTCCCCAACCGCCGGCATCGTTACGCCGGAGCTGACCACCGTTGAGCAGCCGACGCACCGTCTGGGAATGGTGGCGGCACGTATGCTGTTTGACATGATCGACGGAATTCCGGCCGCGGACACCACACCGCAGGAAATCGTTTTGCTGCCAAAGCTGAAAATCCGCGCTTCCTGCGGCAACCGGAGGCACATCAATACATTGTTTGAGTAAAGTGTATTCTGGAAAGGAGGGCACGTTGATGACAAAACCCATATCCTTTATGGGGCTGGCGCTTAAAAACCCCCTAATCGTCGCAGCAGGTCCATGGTCCGGCGGCGCTGCAGCTATTCAAAAATGCATCGATGCGGGCGCGGCGGCTGTCATTACAGAAACGATCGTTATGGAGGAACCTTGGCTTTTCAGTCCGCGCATCTACTATCATGACGACGAGCTGCTCAATCTTTCGCTGTATGGCAAGCGCACCCTTGAGGAGTGGGAAGGCGAGGTTGAACGCGTCCGCAAAGACAGCTGCCATCTGATTTGCAGCATTCGTGCCTCAAGCCCGTCGGAGATCGCCTATATCGCCCAAAGGACAGAGCGTCTCGGCGCCGACGCGCTTCAGCTTGACCTTTACGCGCCTATGGATTCAATGATCGAGGACATCCACCTTCAGCCGGAAAAGCTTTATGAGTTTGTGCACGCCGCGGCCAGCGCAGTCTCCATTCCGGTCATGACGCGTCTGCCGTACAATCTGGCCGCCAGCGCGCCCCATCTGCACGCTGTGGAGCGTGCGGGACTGCGCGCTATCTGTGCGATTGAAAGCCTGCGTGCGCTTTCCGGCGTCGATCTCGAGACGCAAACAACCCTTATGCCGACCTACGGCGGCTATACGGGCCGCCACATCCGGCCCATTTCCCTGGCTGCGACCGCGACGCTTGCACAACTGACCGACCTGCCCATCTGCGGTGTTGGCGGCGTTGAGGATTACCGCAGCATCCTTGAATTTATCATGCTCGGCGCCGCCGCCGCGCAGCTCGGTTCGGCTATCATGCTGCACGGTTATGATCTGATTACCAAAACCGTGCGCGCGCTGGAGGACTGGATGCAGGCACATGGATACGACGATTACAGCTCTATCACTGGGGCCGCTTTGTCGTCGCTTACCCCGTTTGAAAAGGCTGTGCACCGCCGCGCCGTCTGCCGGATGACGCAGCCTTGCAGCCGTACCGGCTGCGGGCTGTGTACGTGCGGCTGCATGTACGGCGCGCTTGTTATGGAGCCTGACGGCGTGCATCTGAACTCCTCGCAGTGTACCGGCTGCGGGCTGTGTGTCCAGCGGTGCCCGCAGGGACTGTTTCACCTGGAAACGTTCTGATATGAAGGCCGCCCGACATTCCACAAGGCAATGCCGGGCGGCCTTTATTTAAAAGTTTAGAAGGGGCGGGGGCGCGCGCGACCCGTGCGCGGGTCGCTCACCGCCGGACGCTGCGCTTGCCCGGCCGGCTATTCGGGGCTTTCCGGCGGCTACAAGCCGCCGGGCGCGAACAAGCCGCGGCAGCGCCCCTTTTCGCACCTCACGGGACAGGGGCCGGGCCGCCCCTGTCCCATGGACCCAACCCCGGGGCAGGCGCAGCCTGTATACGCACAGCACCCGCCCCACTGTTCGCGGCATAGCCGACTAAAGTTTTTCGCCGAGGCCTTTTTAAAAAAAGGCCGAAAAGTTTTTTGCCAAGCTTTTTTCAAAAAAGCGGGAAATTATTCGACCTGCTTATCGGGGAGGATTAGGTTCAGGATAATGCCTGCGATCGCAGCGACAGCGAGTCCGCCGATGCTGATGCCGCCGGGAAAGTTGAACGTTGCGCCGCCGACCGCAAGGATCAAAATTGCGCTGGAGACAATCAGGTTCTTGGCTTTGGAGAAGTCGACATGGTTTTCAACAACTGTACGGACGCCCACATTCGCAACCATACCATACAGCAGGATGCCTACACCGCCAAGTACCGGATCGGGAATGGAGCGGCAGAGCGCCTCAAATTTCGGGATAAATGCGAACAACGCCATCCAGACAGCGCCGCAGCGGACGACAAACGGCGAATAAATGCGTGTGACCGCAAGCACGCCTGTATTTTCACTGTGAATGGTGAGCGACGGACCGCCCAGACACGCAGAAACACAGGTGGCGCAGCCGCATGCGAACAGAGAGCGCGGCAGGCCCGGATTTTTAGTAAAATCCTTACCTACTGTCGTGCCGACTGCGATAACATCGCCGATATGTTCAATACACGGAACGATTGCCGCGGGTGCGATTGCGATGATGGCGCGCACATCAAATTTCGGCAGCGTAAAGCTTGGGACGCCAAACCAGGCAGCCTCCATGACGCCGGAAAAGTCGACGAGTCCAAACGGGATTGAGATCAGATAACCGCCGACAAGCGCGAGCACGATGGTCAGGATTTTAGTAAGCCCTTTTCCAAAGATATTGACAACGACCGCGATGCCAAAGGTGAGCAGCGCGACAGGCCAGTTGGCCGAAGCTGAGGATACGCCGACCGACGCCAGGCTGAGGCCAAGCACAATGATAATCGGACCGGTGATCACCGGCGGAAATACCCTGTTTATACGTTCTGTTCCGAGCAGCTTGAGCAGCAGGGCAAACAGAAAATAAAAACACATGACGAAAACAAGGCCGCCCTGCGCATAGGGGATGCCCATATCCGTAATGATCATGGTCAGCGGCGCGATGAAGGCGAATGAACCGCCCAGAAACGCCGGAACAATCCCTTTGTCAATAAACTGATAAATCAGGGTTCCGATGCCCGCGCAAAACAATGTCACAGAAACGTTTAGCCCGCAGAGTATCGGCACAATGATGACGCCGCTCATAGCCACAGTGTTTTGAAGCCCCAAAAATACCATCTGTTTTTTTGTAAAATTGACGGACAGATCGCTTGGCGATACGAAACGCGCTTCCTCCACGCGGCTGTTTTGGTTATCCTGCATAATCATTCCCTCCTCAAAAAACTGATCTCAGCTTGCATTGAACGCACAGTAAAATTCCGCCGCGCATCCAAAACGTTCCAGCGGGATTTTTTTCACCAGCTCACGCAGCGGCGTGCAGCCGTCGGGCGATGTGGGGATCATCTCGTCCCCCACCCTTTCAATGATCTGCGCCTTGGTTGCGGGAAATGTGATCGGACGCATGGCGATCACAATATAATGCGTTGCCAGCAGGTATGGAATTTCACGCATCATACTCATTCTGTTCACCCCCATAAGTATAGGCATTGTATTGGCAGCGCGTTTCGCCGTAACCGCCCAAATCATGGCACGACGCACCGCGGTGCCGGAACGAATACAAAAACGTATTGGTCACGCTGCTCTCATGAAGCTTGTCAACCAAGCCAGGATACAGATCCGCCTTGACAATATAGGGGACGCCGGCAGGCGCCTTTGTAATGACGTTGCCGTCTGGCGCAACAATCATGCTCATTCCAAATGCAGAGCATGCCGCCTCCACACCGACACAATTGACTGCGACAACATAGCACTGGTTGCAGTAGGCGCCCATTTTGTTTGTAATATCCCAACCGTTTTCCCAGGGACTCATGTAGTGGGTCGGCCGCACGATAATATTTGCACCGTTATAAGCGGCTTCGCGCCAAATCTCGGGATAATCGCCATCGGCGCAGACGATTGTCGCAATCTTCGATCCCTTTGGGCCGGGCGTGACCGGGCATTCCCATCCGGGGTAGTGCCGCTCTGTCGGAATCCATGGGTTCATTTTGACGTACCGATGTACGACCTCGCCCTGATCGTTGATCATGATGGCGCAGTTGCCGGGGCTGTCGTGACCATCGAGCTTGAGAATCACGCTGAAAATGCCCCATACGCGCAGGCGCGCGCATGCCTCACGCAGGCGGGCGACTTCAGGCGAATCGAGTGTCAAAACGACATTGAGACGCTTGGTCGGGTGCATCCCCTGTACTGCGAATTCCGGGGTAACGAACAGGTCATAGCCAGGAAACCCGCGCGCGCCTGTCTCCATGTACTGGATGATTGTATCGATGTTGCGGTTGACCTCCTCCATGCAATCCGCATGGATAGGTTCGAGTTGTGCGCAGACAACGCTCAATACTTCTGATTCAACCTTGCCTCCGACGCCGTGACTGCTTCCAATGATCATGAAAACCCCTCCTTTTATGAAACAAATATGTAACAGGACTTAAATATCCTGTTCTCAAGACTGATTCCAAAAGATATTGTTGTAAAATTTACAAAAATATCTTTACTTTTACAATTAATTGTGTTATTCTTTATGTAACAAAATGTAACACATCTCCGAATCAAAGTCAAGTACGAATCTAAAAAATCATGCTGCGGCGTACCCAAACTTATAACAAGGTATTAACAGGAGGGAATGATATGCAACTGTTGATTCAAAACGCAAGGCTGCGAGGCCGCGACGGCACAGTTGATATTCAAATTGAAAATGGCCGTATTAAGCGCATCGCGCCAAAAATTGAAGGCGTGCAGGGCGAGATCATCGACGCGCGCGGAAAATTGACCACACCTTCTCTGATCGATCCACATATCCATCTCGATAAGGTCAATGTATTTGATGTTGTCCGGCCAAACAAAAGCGGCACGCTCAAAGAAGCGATTGAAATCCTGTGGGACCAAAAGCGCATCTACACCATCGACGATATTGTCGCGCGCGGCGAGGACGTAGTTAAAAAGGCGATTAAAAACGGAACGCTCGCCATTCGCACGCACGTTGACGTTGATACAATCGGTGGCCTGCGTCCGCTTGAAGGCGTTCTTGCGCTGCGTGAAAAATATAAGAACGTCATCGACATTCAGATCGTGGCCTTTCCTCAAGAGGGTATTGTCAAGGATCCTGGCTGTGACAAGCTGATGTGGGAGGCTATGGAGGCCGGAGCCGACGTTGTGGGTGGTATGCCCGCCAATGAAAACTGCCCTGCCGACAGCCTTGCGCATGTAAAGCTCTGTTTTGACATTGCCGAAAAGTACAACGCTGAGATTGATATGCATGTTGATGAAACAGACGATCCTTTTTACCGCACGCTTGAGATGGTCGCGGATGAAACGCTTGCGCGCGGCTGGCAAAACCGTGTGACAGCAGGCCATACCTGCGCGTTGGCTGCCTACGACGATCATTATGCATCCTATGTGATTGACAAGGTTAAAAAAGCCGGCGTTCATATCATCACAAACCCCGTCACCAATCTGATGCTCCAGGGACGCGGCGACAAGCAGCCGATCCGCCGCGGCATCACACGCGTCAAGGAGCTGCTTGCGGCCGGCGTCAACGTCTCCTACGGGCAGGATTGTGTCAAAGACACATTTTACCCCTATGGCAGTGGCGATATGCTCCAGGTCGCCAACGTGGTGGCGCATGCTGCACAGATGAGCCTGCCGGATGAAATTGAAAAGGTCTATGATATGATTACATACGACGCCAACCGCATCCTCAAGCTCGACGGCTACGGAATTGAGGAGGGCTGCCGCGCCAACCTTGTGATCGTCAATGCCGACGACGCGCGCGACGCCATCCGTTTGAATCCGGAGCGTCTCTATGTTATCCGTGACGGCCGCGTCGTTGCCAAAACGGTGGTGGACACACAGTTGTTCCTCTGATTTGTCATTACTTCTTCTATCCCATATCGCCGCAGGGGCCGGCCGCTCGATCGAGCGGCCGGCCCCTGCGGTCTGTACGCGTTTTATATAAAATAAAAAGCGCGAAAAAAATTTTAGCCGGTTGCTCCACAAACAATGTGAGCTGCGTGAAAAAGCAGCGGCAACCCCGCAAAAGGCAGGGCTGCCGCTGCTTTTTCTTTATTATTTTTAATCAGCTCTGGATATTCGCCGGCGGAAATTTGCTGACAAGCGCCTGTGCAATACCGCCGATCACCGGGATGTTGTACGCTTGATAACCATACGATTTGACCATGGCAATGATGCTGAATACCAGAATCGCGATGCCGACCACAAGAGAGATAACGCCAAGTACACTAACCACGCCGACGGTCGCGACAGCCGATCCTGCGACAACAGCCGCCCCGGCGCCGACTACCGTCAGGATAGTGATGAGCACCGTCACTACAAACGAGATCAGGTTCAGTACAAACGCCTGCATTGCATGGAATTTGACGAGGCCGCTTTCCTTTTCCAGGAATACGATCACAAGCGGCAGAAGCCATGCGACATATTTGACGACCGGTATCAATCCGCCGACAAATGTCACAAGATAACAAAGCAATGCCATGATATTGGCATCCAGCCCGCCGAGGCTGGAGCGATGCGGTTGATAAGTGTTCATTTCTGGGATCCTCCTCAAATGATAATTTATCCTATTGCACCACAGCAACAAGGCCGGTTTTGGCTGTGATGCAACATGCGCAGTCCGCTGCTTTGCAGCGGTTGCCGCCGAACGGTGGCTGCAAGCAGCAAAACCGTTTGCCTCGCGCATATTGTATCATATATTGACGAATCTGAAAAGCTGCGTCAGTAAAAATCTAGTAAAGTCGAGCCAAACTGTTATTTTTCACAAAATTTCATATCCTTTTAATACGACATTCTGCGATAACCATGGCAAACATTTTTCCAACATGACGCCATACCGTGTGTCTGTTCCATAGCTGAAGGTCGTTTTAATGGCCAATTCAATAAAGCGCGTCGCGCGCTCCATGGCGATCGGGAAACTGTCGCCGTTCATCATCCCGCCGGTCAGTACGCTTGCAAAAATATCGCCTGTTCCGGGATAGGACGTGGGCACATAATCGTAAGGCACCCGCCAATAGGCATTGCGCGCGCGGTCATAACCTACGTTCACATAGCCTCCCTGCATCGTTTCAACGCCTGTGATCACAACGTATTGCGGGCTTAATTCCGAAAGCCGCGCAAGCATACTTTTGAGCGTCTGCCGTGTCTGCGGCTCAAAGCGGTATGGCTCGCCGAGCAAAACGGACGCCTCCGTCGGATTTGGCGTAATCACATCGGCCGATCTGACGAGTGCGCGCATACGCGCCATCAGTTCCGGTGTACAGGTTCGGTATGGCCTTCCATGATCGCCCATAACCGGATCGACGACAGCCAGCGCATCGGGATACGCTGCGATAAACGCTTCAACGTCGTCTGCTTGCGCGGGACTTGACAGGAATCCGGAATACACCGCCTCAAAGCCAAGCTCCAAACGCTGATAATGCTCCAGACACGGCCGGATATAATCGGTCAGATCGCGATATTCCACATCGCCCAGCCCGCCGGTGTGCGTTGACAGCACAGCCGTCGGTACAGGACATACCTGAGCGCCCATTGACGAAAGCGTTGGAATAACAACTGCCAGAGAGCTGCGCCCGAATCCGGCCAGCCCATGGATTGCCGCGACACGCGGCGGTCTTTTCTCCATCCTTCTCTCTCCTTCCCGCTTTTTTTAAAAAACTTTGCAAAAAACTTTCCGGCTTTTTTGAAAAAAAGCCTCGGCAAAAAACTTTAGTCGGCTGCGCCGCGAATCGTGGATCAGGCTCTGATATTTATATAGGCTGCGCCGCGAACAGCGGGCCAATAGCCGCGTTTATACCGGCTTTCCAGCCTGCTTTTCGCTTCTTTTAACCAAATCCATATAATCCAAAAAGCGCCAGCGATGCAAACTTCTGTTTATCTGTATTTTTTGCAATAGAGCCGCCTGAATCCGGGCATACTGTTCATCAGGGGACGCCGGCGCGTCCCGCGCATTCCCAACGCCCTGGGCATGGGCGCGTAAAATAAACGGAGGTGGTATCAATGAACAAATCGACGACGACCGCAGTCACCGGCGTGGCAATGGCCGCTTTGGCAGGCACCGCAGCTTATATGCTGAGTCATCGCAAGGCAACACCCGGCAAAAAGCTCAAGCAGAACACTGCGAAAGCGATCCGTACGCTTGGCAGCGTGCTGGATAGTGTTGAAACAATGATGCGCTGAAGGCCGCCGCAAAAAAGGCCGCCGCCCGCGCCGCCCTCCTGATTTTTAGGGCGGACACGTGGGCGGCGGCTTTTTAAGAGCCTGCTTGCCCATATGGGAAACGGATGCACGCAAAGCACAACTCATCCAATCTGAATTTTCCCCTCCGGCACAATCAGCCGGCGCTTATGCGTGGAGCGCGCCGCCAGGGACAGGAAAAAGGATACCGGACCGAGACGCCCGATATACATGGAAAAGATAAGAAGCAATAAGCACAAAGCGTTCGCCTGAGCGGAAATGCCCGCGGACAATCCGACGGTCGCAAAGGCGGAAACGCTTTCAAGCAAGGCGTCAACGCCTGCCACAGCGTGCGTCTCACGCATGGTTGCAACAATCGCGCCCGCTGTAATCGTAACAGCCAGTACCCCCAGAATCATCACAGCGAATGATTTATAGACGGCGCTCTTTTCCACCCGCCGGCCAAAAATCAGAGTATCCTCGTCGCCGCGAATCACACTGTAAACCATCATAAAAATAACTGCCACAGAGGTGATCTTGATGCCGCCGCCTGTTGAGCCGGGAGCTGCACCAAAAAACATGAGAACAGACGACAGAATTTTTGTCACACCGTTCATTCCTTCAATGGAAAATACATTGAAGCCGGCGGTGCGGCAGCTTACAGAATGAAACCATGCCGCTCCGATTTTTTGCATGGGCGGCATCGGCCCGAGCGTTGCTGGATTCGACCATTCAAAAGCAGCTGTAAACAGAGTTCCTGCAAAAAGCAGAATTGCTGTAGCTGTCAGTACAACGCGCGTATGCAGCGTAAGCTGCTTTGTATGGCGGTATTGCGACAGGTCATAGACGACGATGAAACCAATACCGCCGATAATGATCAGAAAACCGACAACCGCAATGACAACTGGGTTGGCGGCATAACCGCACAGCGACAGAAAAGCCGTTTTACGGCCAAACAAATCAAAGCCTGCGTTGCAGAACGCGGACACCGCCGTAAACACTGCGACAAACACGCCCTCCGCTCCAAATTCGGGTATGAACACAAACATCAGAATAATGGCGCCAGCTCCTTCGACAACGGCGGACGTTCTGATAACAAGACGCAGCATACGGTATACATCGGGTTCCGAGGAGGCGACCGATTCCTGCGCCAAATGCATCCCGCGCAGTCCAAGCTTGCGCCCGATCATTACATTGAAAAATTGTGTCAGCGTGACAAGCCCAAGCCCGCCGATCTGAATCAGCAGCAGGATAATCACCTGTCCAAGCGGCGTCCAATGCTGATAGGTATCATACACAACTAACCCCGTCACACATGTAGCGGAGGTTGCCGTGAACAGGCAGTCCAAAAACGGCGTAGGCTGTCCCGCGCGGCTGGACGCCGGCAGCATCAGCAAGAGCGTACCGATTAAAATGACTGCCGCAAAGCTCAGGGCAATCACACGCGTAGGCGATGAAAACAAGCGGCTTCTGTGGTTTTGTCTCTGTTCCAAGCAGTTTACAGCGCCTTTCTTTTTAAAAATATAAATTACCTCTCTGTGCGGACGGCTGGACTCCGTCCGGACAGATAACGGCGTGCTTCATTGATCAGGTGTTTATCATTTTTAAAAGTAACCATCGTATCGGCCTCGTCAAGCAAGCACCATTTATATTCACTGATCTCCTCCTCCTGCCGGCGCACCGTATCGTCTCCGTCAGGCGACGCAAGGAAATAGACAACCTGCTTTTTAACATGCGGCTTTGGAAAATATTCCACGCTCTGCCGAAATCCCTCGCACAGCCCAACGTCAAGCCCCGTCTCCTCTTTGATTTCACGCAGCGCAGTTTGCGGCTCAGTCTCGCCCGTCTCCACATGTCCCTTTGGAAATGACCAATGGCCGCCGTTTTTATGCCGGATCAGCAGCAGCTCCAGCCGGTCCTGCTTTTTGCGGTAAACAAGCGCACCGCAGGATTTCTCGCGTATCACGATCGTTTCAGTCCTTTCAAGTCAAGCGCGGACCCGCGCCCCGGTTTTCACATGCGCCGCGCGCAGCGCGGGCTGTACAGATACTTATTAATATATCACGTTTGTATCTGTTTTAAAAGTGAAATCAGCAATTTAACCGATAAAAAGCAACCCGCACTGTATACCGAATGCGGCGTCTCTTATATTGCGCGGTTGACAAGATGTCCCATCTTAGCTATAATAAAACGGTATCTTTGCGCCTGTAGCTCAGCAGGATAGAGCGACCGCCTCCTAAGCGGTAGGTCGGAGGTTCGAATCCCCTCAGGCGCGCCACTAAGCAATGGTCTGGAGCCAACTCGCGCTCCAGGCTTTTTTATTTCCAAAAAAAAGCGCCCGCACCCTACGTATAGTGGGTTCGACCGATTGCTGCAAAAACCTGCCGCACAGTGCGTTTGCGGCTTTTAGCGGACTTCAAGAGCGTTTTCATCTCCAGATGCGCTCTTTTGCGGTTCGCTTTTCCCATACAAATGGTCATCGCTTTCCTCTCTTTATGGTTGATGCCATACCGAACGATCTTTTATTATCCAATGCGGGCAGCCATGCGTCAAAGAAAGTCTTAAAAATCCGCACATATTTTTTCCGATCTGCCTGGGTAACCGCTCCTTTCTGCCTGACGGCACAAAAAAGAGCAGCCGTTTTTTTGTGTGAAAATAGCTGCTCATAGTTGATGTATCATTTTGGGGGGAGGTTGGGCTTATCTGCACGGCAAACTGGAAACGGTTCATCTGTACGGGCTTTGCAATTTTGTTTTTATATAGTATTACCGCTATGGATCTGCATCATCTCAATGCTCTCCCACAATGGATTCCATCCTCTTTAAATGTTTTCACTCTTTTTTCCACTTGAGCAAAAGCGCCGAGTTCATGATGACCAAGACAGAGCCGGCATTATGTACCAGTGCACCAACCACAGGATTCAGTGCCCCGAAGATCGCCAGCACAATGGCCAGAAAGTTCAGTGCCATTGAGAAGGTCATATTCAGCTTAATGGTGGTCATCATCCGCTTAGACAAGGCGATCAGATGAGGAAGTTCCTTCACCTCGTCGTCCACCAGCGCGATATCCGCCGCATCCACGGCGATATCGCTGCCTACACCGCCCATAGCGATGCCTACCTCCGCCATTTTCAGTGCAGGCGCGTCGTTGATGCCGTCGCCGATCATACAGACCGGCTCTCCGGAACGCTGGACTTTGTCGATATAATCCAGCTTATCCTGCGGCAGACAGTTGGCACGAACCTGCCGAATGTGAAGTTGCGCCGCAATAGCATTTGCCGCGTTCTCATGATCGCCAGTCAGCAGAACAGGCTGGACCTTTAGCGCAAAGAGCTTGACGATGCTATTTTCACTTTCCCCCCGCAATGTATCCGAGAGCGCGATATATCCGGCAAACTGACCGTCCACCGCCAGATAGGTGACGGTACAGCCCTGCTCCACATAAGCGTCCGCCTCCACTGGGGACATAAAATCGATTCCCCGTTCATGAAGCAGCTCTGTGTTGCCCGCCAGGATCTTTTTTCCGTCTACTGTTACAAACACACCACGTCCAGGAATCATCTGAAAGCCATCGGCGGGAGAAATAGCTGGACCGCTCGATTTTTTGTAGCAGTCCACAATGGCTTTTCCCAATGGATGCTCGGAGAGAACTTCGGCAGAGGCTGCCAAGCGGTATAGTTCTCTGTCGGTATATAGGTCCGACAGGCTCTTAGCCGCTACTACCTTGGGCGTACCATAGGTCAGGGTACCAGTCTTATCAAACGCGACCAGCTTCACTCTGGCCAGCCGTTCCAGAGCATCGCCTTCCCGGACGAGAAAACCATGCCTGGCAGCGTTGCCGATAGCTGCCATGACAGCGGTGGGTGTCGCCAGCACCAGGGCGCAGGGACAGAACACAACCAAAATGGTGACAGCCCGGATAATCTGCCCGGTGAACAACCAGGTCAGTGCCGCTGCCGAAAGGGCGATAACTACGATCCAGGTAGCCCAGCGGTCAGCAATGCCCACAATTTTCGCCTTACCCGCGTCGGCCGATTGTACCAGCCGGATCATCCTCTGGATGGAACTGTCCTCTCCTACCTTCGTAGCCTTTAATTCAAAGGCGCCAAACAGATTCAGCGTGCCGCTGGATACCTCGTCGCCCACGCTCTTGTCCACTGGCAGGGATTCACCGGTCATGACCGCCTGATTGATGGAGGTCTGCCCAAAGGTAATCACTCCGTCTACCGGAACGCTCTCGCCGGGAAGCACCCGAAGCAGATCTCCTACCCTGACCTCCTGCGCTGGAATAACCGTTTCCTTCCCATTGTGCAGTACTCGCGCTGTCTGGGGCGTGAGATGCACCAGCTTTTCAATCCCCGCCCTGGCTTTTGCCACTGTCAGCTCCTCCAGCAGAGCGCCTAACTGCATAATAAAGGCCACCTCGCCCGCAGCAAAGGTTTCACCTATACAGATCGAGGCGATCAGAGCCAGAGAAACCAGTACATCCGCCTTGATATCAAAGGCCGTGACCAGTCCGATGACAGCCTCCAAAATAATAGGGACGCCGCAAAGAATGATGGCGGCCCATGCGATATCAAAGGGAAACGGCTACACATTCGCCAGACTGCATATGACAGCAATGCCGGAGATAACCAGCAGCGTTATATCCTTTTTGATGCCTCCCAGCTCCAACAGATGTTCCAGCTTCTCCATGAGTGCTTTCATAATGATCCTCTTTTCATTACCATACAGGGTATAGGTATATAATACCCATGGGGGTATATGTTGTCAAGAGGATAAAAAGAAAAAGCAGTTCAAATGAACTGCTTTGCTTATATTCTGTCACCCCATGTTGGAAAACCGCTCTACGGCTTTGGTAAAACTCTCGATGGTTTTGTCCGCATCTCCATGTTCAAGACCATCCCGGACACAGTGCTTGATGTGACCCTCCAGCACTACCTTTCCACAGCCGTGAAGGGCGGATTTTGCGGCGTTGATCTGAGCCAGAACATCCTCGCAGGGGACATCCTCGTCCACCATCCGGTCAATAGCCTGAACCTGCCCGATAATTTTTTTCAAGCGGCGGTGCAGGTTTTCGGCATCCATACATTGTCTCATATAAATCATCTCCATACCGTTAAGGGTATCTATTTTTTATATGATGTCACAGCGGCAAGCCCGAGAGGGCTTGCCTGCCGCTTTGCGGCAGCGAAACCGGCTTTGCCGGTTTCGGCTGCGGCGCAACGACATGCGCGGTCCGCTGCCTTGGCAGCGGTTGCCGCCGGATGGCGGACGCAAACGGCTTTGCCGTTTGCATCCGCGCATGTGATACCATGTCCGCGCAGCGGTATGGTAAAATTGCCCGTCAAAAGGTGTGGGCCGCCTAAGCGGCAAATCGTTGGGCATCACCCAGTATTATAGCCGTCCCGCGGTTATTGTTTTACAATGGAATGCATCGGTTTCAGGCCCTGGATACGATCTCTATCTGTGAAAAAGTAATATTTCTGGCCTTATCTATGTGGTCATATTTTTTGGGTTCATACACTTTTTTTACCTTAAATTTTACAGTATCCCCTATCTGGAACCGCTGCTGCTTCTGCCCCCAATCCGCCAGCCAATGGTTTTCATCTGGAATCGGTTGCGCACCCAAAAGCCAGGGAGGCAAAAGCCCGTCAATACGGTAATAATGCTCGCCTCTTGCCTCGTTGAAATACACGTCTGAGATATCGGCCACATAAAAATTGTCCCTGCAACAGATCGGATTTCGTTCCTGGGGCAGACTGCCTAAGGAATAGTATTGATCCAGATCCACATTAAATCGGTCATGGTCAAAATTTTCCTGTACATAGCGAATATGAGGCTCAAAGCATTGCCCGCAGAACTCGTCTCTTAAATAGCGCCACAGTTCCTGCCGCGTATACATGGGGAGAACTTTCGAATCGTAAAGATAATCAACATAAAATGCGTGCGAGGCATATATATCGAAAAAAACACTACGCATCCGCAGGCAGTGGCCTTTTTGCTGTTCGTTTATCAGCATATGGACCTTTTCATTTAACAGGCAGGCCACCGCGGCGCCCCATTCGGTCACAGGGCCGTCCCGGCGGTCCAGCATGACATAACAGCCCATACAGCGCATCAAAGCGTGAGACAGGGAGCGCGGGTCCGGTTGAAATTTCATCCCTAAATTCATCGCCCTGGCAATCGTCTCTTTTTCCTCGCTGTTCCATTCGTTTGTGTCATCTGATTCGAACGGTTCATACTGTGCATCGTTCTGATCCTTCAGCCGGAGAAGGACCTGCTGTAAAGTTTTTTGAATATCCTTGGATAATTTTCGGTTCCAATCAATGCCCGTGCGGTCGTATCCGATATATCTTATATGCCTGTAATCGGAGGGAACGTCGTCCGGTGAGGCAGTCAAAATGACGACCTCTTTTTTCAGCGCATGGGCAATGCCCAATTCATAGTTGACATTTGGGTTTCTTCCGGTGACATCTGCCAGCACGATTGCTGCATGATAAATGGATTGGTTGATGTCATCTATAATCGGCCGGTTATTATAAATCTCATCCGCCCGCAAAGGTTCCAGGCCCATCGCCTCGATTGCCGGTGCATAAACCTTCTTGTAGAGTTCATCAAAGAGATCCCCAAAGGGCATGATTACAAAACAAAGATTATCCATCTGATCATCCCGCTTATTAAATTCTCCACCTATACAGATTATAGCAAAAAAGATCGAAAAAGAAAACACCCTGTTTTGGGGATTTATAAAACGATCTTTTTCGGCTGTTGCATTAAGCTGACAAAAATATCCCCAGCACCAGGCCGGTGTCTTTTCCTATTTTTGCGCGGCATGGCCTTGTACCCGCTGCCTTGATATGGTAAAATCATAACATGGCGGCCTGTTCGGCGCACCGCCAGGGCGGCGCAAAAAGAATGAAAAGAAAGTTGGCGAATGGTTCATGGATCAGATTGTTGCAAAAACGCGCGAGCTGATGGATGCTCCGACTTGCAGCGGCGAAACAAAAGAGGCCGCGCAGAAATGGCTGGACGCCGTAGGAACAGGCGCGCAAAAAGCACAGACTAAAGCGTATATTGAGGAGCTGGAAGCGGATATCATGCCGATTGACAACTTGATCGGCTTTGCAGGCTCCGAGGCCGGCGCGGCCTATTTCGGCGCGGAAAAGGCCGCTCAAATCGTTGAGCATGCAGAGCAGATCAAGGCGGCCGGCGCGCGGTACTGCGACTGTCCCGCCTGCGCAATTGTCGCGCAAATCCTCGAAAAGAAGGACGCTCTGCTGGCATTATAAAATTCATCTGGATGAAACACCCGTATTTAAAAAAGCGGGCGCCGGCCCATTCTGTGGAATGCGGCCGGCTTTTTTTCAGGCGGCGGCAATTGCCGCCGCCTGAAAGCAGTGCCCGAGTGGGGTTTTGTGTCCTGCCCCGCGTTCAACCGATTCTGTCCTCGGGCGATTACACGATTCTTTTTAATTTCTATATGGGGGGTTCTGATATGCAGATCACGGAGGAGCTGATCCACACGCTCGCGCCGAACGCGGCCGCGCTCGGTAACGCCAAAAAAATCGCGGCGCGCGGCGATTTTATCAATCTCGGCAAATCGGAGGACGGCACGTATTTATGCGGCGACTGCAAGGGCAGCGGTAAAAATCCATACCATACCTCGGCCGATTTTATCGATCCGGCGGCGCCGGTGCTCCGCTGCAGCTGCCCGAGCCGTCAGATTCCCTGCAAGCACGCGCTCGCCCTCTTGATGGAGGCGCTCGGCGGCCGGACATTCGCGCCGTGCGATATCCCAGAGGACATCCTCGCAAAGCGCGGGAAACTTGAGCAGCGCAAAGCGGCCAAGGCCGCCGGTACGGACGCCAAGGCCGCGACGAAAAAAACAAATACGGCCACGCTGGCCAAAAAGATGCAAAAGCAGCTCGAGGGTCTTTCGCTTGCCGACCGCTTTGTGAGCGATGTGATAACCGGCGGCCTGGCAGCGCTTTCGGGCGGTTCCATACAGACCTACCGCTCGCTGGCAAAGCAGATGGGCGACTATTACCTGCCCGGCCCGCAGGCGCTCATCAACGCCATCCTGCTGGAGCTGGAGGCGCTGCAGGACGATCCCGCGCGCGAGGAGGACAGCCGCCGGCGGACCATCGAAATCCTTGTCCAATTGCACGCCACCATTAAAAAAGCGCGCGCTTTTTTGCAGGGAAAGGTCGAAGGCGGCGCCGTCAGCATGGAGGATTCCATGCTGTACGACCGCATCGGCTATATCTGGCAGCTTTCGCAGCTTGACGAGCTTGGCCTTTACCGCGACAATGCGGTGCTGGCGCAGCTCTCCTTCACAATTGAATTTGATGCGGCGCGCGCCGAATACATAGATACGGGCTATTGGGTCGAGCTTTCGACCGGCGCCGTCTATAAAAAGGAGAATCTGCGGCCGCTCAAGGCAGTCAAGCATATCAAACAGGATGATACCGTGCTGGAATGCCTGCAAATCCCACGCCTGTATCTTTATCCGGGCGAATTGAACCGGCGCGTGCGTTGGGAATCGTTTACTTCGCGGCCGCTTACGCCGGCCGACTGCGCAGCCATCCGCGCGGCAGCCCGGACCAATCTGGCCGTCGCGGTCAAGGAGGTCAAAAACCAGATTAAAAACGCGCTGTCAGAAAAGACGGCCGTCTGTCTGATTGCCTATGAGCAGATCGGCCAGACGCAGGGCATCTGTGCGCTGCGCGACCGTACCGGCGCTACAGTCGAGCTGTGCGGGCGCGGTTCTCCGTCTGCCACCGCCTGTCTGGACTATTTGCCGGACGCCAATCTGCTGGAAAATCAGGTGCTGGCCGGCAGGTTTTTTTACGATGCCAAACGCGGACGCATCCTGCTTGAGCCACTTTCCATCGTCAGCGGCGACCGGATTGTGCGGTTGAGCTTTTGAGGAAGGAGTGTATATGAAATGGCTTTGCCTCTTTTGAATGAATTGCAGGAGCGCCTGCACGCGTGCGCCATTGCCGGTCTAAACGTCATCGGCGAGGATTTCCGCCTGGCGCGGGCGCTCGAGCAGCTCGCGCAGGCACAGGCTTCCTCGCCTGTGCTCGCGCGCATCTATCAAACTGCCGCGCCGCTGGCCGATCCCGCCTGCGCTGACAAGGCGTCCGTGCTGCTCGACGCGATCACGCTTGTCGACGCCGTCGTGCTGACGCAGGCAGGCTGCGGCGTGCAGGGCGAGCTGGAACCGATGGCCGCCGGCTGTCCCGGCATCGATTCAGGCGCGCGTTACAGCGAGCTGTCGGCGCTTTACACCGCCCTGACAACGCGCGGCAGCGGCCGCTATGAAATCCTGCGCACGGCCCTTGATGAGAACCGTCCCGCGCTGCGCGACTTTCGTCTGATGGAAGCACTCGCCGGCGCGCTCGGCGACAGCTACAGCGAGATCGCCGACCTGGCCGCGCGGATTCTTTCCACCATGCCGCAGGCCGTGCCGCTGCTCAAGCGCGGGCTGGACCCGGCAAGCAAGAAAAAGGACATGGTCCGCCGCATCGACATCATTCAGGCGGCAGCCGGAGCGCATGAAAACGCGCTTTACCTGCGTCTGGCCGAGGAAGGCTCGACCGTTATCCAGGAGGCCGCTGTGCGCGCGCTGCGCCACGACCCGGCCAACATCCCGCTTCTGATTGAATACGTTGGCAAAGCCAAGGGCGGCGTCCGCTCCGCGGCGCTTGAGGCGCTTTCCCAGATGCGCGGCGGCCAGGTCGACGCCTTCTGGCTTGACCGCCTGACAGCCGCAGGCGTATCGGCCGATACCCTCAAGCTAGTCTATGGGACGGATTCGGATCTTGTTTCGGACGCGGTCGCGGACCTGCTCGTCCGGTTGGCCGATGAGGCGGACGCCGCGGACTCGCAGCCATGCCCGCAGGAGCGCGAAGCGTATGTGCACAATCTGTTGCGCGCCATCGTACATAAGACCTCGCCCAAGCTGTTCGCTGCGCTCGAACAGCTCGGCGCGTCGCCGGCCATGCGCGGCGGATACATCAGTGACGAAAGCATGGACCGGATTATACGCGGCATGTTCAGCATTTCCGGTATCCCCAATCTGCCGCCCGCCCGATTCACACCGCTGATGGCCGTCAACTTCCGCCTGATACAGACGATGCTGGATAACCCGGCGGCGGTCGGCCCTGTGCAGGCGCTTTACAGCCGCTGCGGCGAGCCATACCGGATCGCCGGTTTTGCGGCGGCGCTTCTGACTGATACCGAGGCGGCTTATGACGGCTTTGAGCCGTTCTTTGGCGACCCCGGCCAGTCGGAGCCGCTGCTGTGGGTGATGCGGACGCTCTATTATAACAGCAAAACGGGACGCACCGGCATGGCGGTTGAAATCAGCCGGCGCACCTTCACTGATTCGCTCGGCATCCGCTGGCTGCGCATGATTTTAAAATACGGCCACTGGCGGCAGGCGCTCGGCCAGCCGCTTACCGACCACGGTTATACGGCTCCAAGCTGGTTTTCCCGCATTGTCAATCCGCATGATGCTGAAAGCTGCGCGCTGCTAAGGCCCTATCTGCTCGGCCGGGTTGGGAAAAGCGGCGTGGGCTTTGAAACGCTCTATGACCTGCGCCACTGCGGGCAGCAGGATTTCAGCGGCCTGATCCCCAAGACGCTCAAATCCCTCGGCGCCGCGGAATCTCGCCGGATCGGGCGGTATATTGCCGCATCCCTGTACGACGAATTCCCCATGCCGGAGCAGACAAAGCAGGCCGAGCTGACGCGCCTTCAGGAGGAATGGGCGCGCCGGTGAATAATCTCTGCCGTATGCAGATGCCAAAAAACAGAAAGGACGAACCCACGCATGGCCAATACAGAATTCCAGCGTCTCCCCGCAGAGGAGCTTTATCAGACCGAGCTTGACGCGCTGATCGCCGCCGAACAGGACCCTGTTCCCGCCGGCTGGCGCATGTCGCCGCGTTCGGTGCTTACCTATATTACTGGCGGCACCGCCAAGGGCGTGGCGATCACGCCGAAATATATGGGCAACCGCCGCCTGGTGGAAATTGCGATTGCAACGCTTGTCACCGACCGCGCCTTGCTGCTGATCGGTGAACCTGGCACCGCCAAATCATGGCTGTCGGAGCATCTGTGCGCCGCTGTCAACGGCGATTCGACCAAGGTCGTCCAGGGTACCGCAGGCACAACTGAGGAACAAATCCGTTATTCCTGGAACTATGCGATGCTGATTGCACAGGGACCCTCGCGCGAGGCGATGATTAAAAGCCCGATTTACCGCGCGATGGAGACGGGTACTATCGCCCGCATGGAGGAAATCTCACGTTGCGCCTCCGAGGTGCAGGACGCGCTGATCTCCATTCTGTCGGAAAAGCGCGTCTCCGTGCCGGAGCTTGCGTTCGAGCTGCCCGCTAAAAAGGGATTTTCCGTCATCGCCACGGCCAACACGCGCGACAAGGGCGTCAATGAGATGTCAGCCGCGCTCAAACGCCGCTTTAATATTGTCGTGCTTCCCGCGCCGGCCGATATCGAAACGGAAATCGAAATTGTGCGCACGCGCGTGGAGCAGCTTTCCGGTTCGCTTGGCCTGCGCGCGCAGGCCCCGGGCGCAGAGCTTGTCGAAAATGTCGTCACGATCTTCCGCGAGCTGCGCGGCGGCGTGACGCTTGATAAATCGCAAAAGCTTAAGACAACCAGCGGCGTGCTCTCCACCGCCGAAGCAATTTCGCTTTTGGCAAACGGCATGGCGCTCGCGGCCAGCTTCGGCGACGGCGTCATCCGGGACGGCGACCTTGCCGCCGCGCTTCAGGGCGCCGTCGTCAAGGATGAGGAGAAGGACGCCGTCGCCTGGAAGGAATATCTTGAAAACGTCATGAAAAAGCGCGGCGCAAAGCTGCGCGCGCTCTATCAGGCCTGCAAGGAGCTGAACGCATAATGCCCATCCTGTTCGGCGTGCGCCACCTGTCGCCGGGCGGCGCGCACCATCTGCTGCGCCTGCTCGACGAGATCCGCCCCGAGCTGGTGCTGATTGAAGGGCCGGGCGATCTTTCGACGCTGATCCCGCAGCTTTGTCTCGACGGCGTGAAGCCGCCCGTCGCCATTATGGCTTACAGTGAAACGGTTCCTGTGCGCAGCATCCTTTACCCGTTCGCCGTCTATTCGCCGGAATATCAGGCGATTCTGTGGGCGCACCGCAACCAAAAGGCCTGCCGGTTCATCGACCTGCCGTCCGGGACGTTTTTAGCGATGGCTGACGCGCGCGCGAAGCGCATGGAGGAATCCGGCGCCGGGAATGACGGGGCGGATGACCGTGAGCAGCTCCCGGACGGGCGGTCGACCGGCGCTGTTTACGACGCGCTCGCGCGCCTGGCCGGCGAGCCGGACCAGGAGGCGTACTGGGAGCGGCGGTTTGAGCATAACCTCTCGGACGGCGCGTATCTGTTGGGCGCGGCGGCTTACGGCCGCCAGCTTCGGGAGACTGCGGCGCACACCCGCTATGAAACGGCTGAAAACGACGTGCGCGAGGCGTATATGAAGCGCCGCATCAATGAGGCGCTTGCAGAGGGCTTTGACGATGACCGGATCGTCGTCGTCACCGGCGCATACCATGTTGCCGGGCTTGAACGCTGCGCACCGCTCTCTGACAGTGAAACGGCCGCGCTGCCGTCGCTGCCTGCGCAGAGCACATTGATGCCGTACTCCTACTACCGGCTGTCGTCGCTGTCGGGTTACGGCGCGGGCAACCGCGCCCCCGCCTATTACGAGCTGCTTTGGGACGCGATCCGCCGGGGCGGCGACCCAGGCGCGGCAGGCTACGCGTATTTGACGCGGATGGCCGCATATATGCGCGCGCACGGCGCGATCACCTCCTCCGCCGAGGTGATTGAGGCAGTCCGCCTGGCCGGCGCGCTCGCCGGGATGTGCGGTCCAGCCCTTCCCGTCCTGCAGGATCTGCGCGACGCGGCCGTCGCCTGCATGGGACACGGCCATTTTTCCGAAATCGCGCAGGCGGCGGCCGACACGGAGATCGGCTCCTGCATCGGCAGCCTGCCTGACGGTGTGAGCCGCACCGCGATCCAAGCCGATTTTTACCGCTGCCTGCGGGAATTGAAGCTCGAAAAATACAAGGCGCTGACCGCGCAGCCGCTCGAATTGGACCTGCGTGAAAACACGCGCGTCAAGTCGGAACAATCGGCCTTTCTCGATTTGAACCGGTCGTTTTTCCTGCACCGCCTGCGCGTGCTCGGCGTCCGGTTCGGCACGGTAGCCGCCTCCCGGCAGGACCGCGCCACCTGGGCGGAAAACTGGACGCTGCAATGGACGCCCGAAGCTGAGATAGAGCTTGTCGAATCGGCCCTGCGCGGCGAGACAATCGAGCTGGCGGCCGCCTTCGCCTTCAAGGAGCAGCTGGAAGCGGCCCAGTCCATCAGCGGGACCGCGTCTATTTTGGAGGACGCGTTTTTGTGCGGAATGCCGCGAACCATTGCGATGGCCACCGCAACTCTTCAAGGGCTGGCCATCGACGCGGCCGCTGTGCCGGAAATCGCGGCCACCGCCGAAAGTCTTTCGGCGGCTGTCAGGTTCGGCAGCATCCGCCGGCTCGACCCCGCGCCGCTCCTTCCAATTTTAAGCCAGCTCTTTTTGCGCGCGTGTCTCATCCTACCGGGAAGCTGCGCCTGCGACAATAGCGCGGCCGGCCTGCTTGCCGATGCGATTGGTGCGCTCAACACCGTTGCGCTTAACCATGCCGACTGTGTCGACGAGGCGCGCTGGCTCTCTGTCCTGACCGACCTGTCCGACCGCGACGACCTGAACACAAAGCTTTCCGGCTTTGCGACGGCGATCCTTCTGGAGCGCGGTAAAATCACGAACGAGCTGCTTTCCGCCGAGGTGTGCCGCCGCCTTTCGCCGGGCGTCCCCGCGGAGCTGGGCGCGGGCTGGTTCGAGGGGCTTTCCATGAAGAACCGTTATGCCCTGATCGCCCGCCTGAGCCTTTGGGAGCAGCTCGGCGCATATATCGATACGCTTGACGAGACGGAATTCAAGCGCGCGCTCGTTTTTCTGCGGCGCGCCTTCGCCGATTTCTCTCCCAAGGAGAAAAATGAAATCGCAGAAAATCTTGGCGAAGTGTGGGGCGTCGACGCACGCAGCGCCGGCGAGGCACTCGGTGCTGCTTTAACAGAGCCGGAGCAGGCTGCTTTGGACGCGCTGGATGAATTCGATTTTGACGATCTGTGAGGTGCTTGCCATGAATACTGCAATTGATCCCGCACAGCGCCTCGCGCGCTGGCGGCTGATCTTGGGAGCGCAGGCGCAAGAGCGCCTGGAGCGCATGGGCGCGTGCGGGCTGACCGAGGAACAGCTTTTGATGGATCAGGCGCTCGGCGCCATCTATGGCGGCGACACCGGAGAAGACGCCCTCAGCGGACGCGGCGCGGGCAGCGGCCCGTCAAGCCCGCGTATTTCCAAGTGGCTCGGCGATGTGCGCGCCCTGTTCGACCGCGAAATCGTCACCGTGATCCAAAGCGACGCCATCGAACGGCGCGGGCTGCGGCAGCTTTTATTTGAACCGGAGCTGCTGCAAAATCTGGAGCCCGATATCGGGCTGGCCTCCACGCTGATGACGCTGCGCGACCAGATCCCGAAAAGGTCAAAAGAAAGCGTGCGCGCATTCATCAAAAAAATCGTGGAAGAAATCAACCGTATGCTGGAAAACGATATCCGCCGCGCTGTAACGGCGGCGCTCAACCGGCGCGCGCATTCGCCGCTGCCTTCCGCAGCCGCGCTCGATTATAAGCTGACGATTGAACGAAACCTGAAAAATTATAATCCCGATTTAAAAACCATTCTTCCGGAACGTTTCTTTTTCTTTGACCGCTCCAACCGTACAAACAACTGGACGGTCATCCTCGACATCGATCAAAGCGGTTCCATGGGCGAGTCGGTGATCTTTTCTTCGATCATGGCGTGTATCCTCGCCAGCATGAACGCGATCAAAACGCGTATCGTGGCCTTTGATACGTCCATCACCGATCTGACTGAAAAAAGCGACGACCCGGTCGATCTGCTCTATGGCATCCAGCTCGGCGGCGGCACCGATATCAACCGTTCGGTCGCCTATTGCCAGCAGTTCATTGAGCAGCCAGCCAAAACGCTTTTTTTCCTGATCAGCGATCTGGACGAAGGCGGCAGCCAGGCCAGTCTGCTGCGCCGTCTGGAGGATATGAAAGCTTCCGGCGTCACAGTAATCAGCCTGCTGGCCGTGTCGGACAGCGGCAGCCCGTATTACAGCGCGCATATGGCGCAGCGTGTCAGCGCGCTTGGCATCCCCTGCTTTGCCTGCACGCCGCAGCTTTTGCCGCAGCTTTTGGAGGCAGCGCTCAAGGGGCATGATCTCACAGCGTTTGAGCATATGAAAAAGAAAGCATAAAGCTTTACGCGCTTAGTCATTTTGCAATGCAAAAGAACCGTAAAATAGCCGCGGGATAATCTATAAAACCCCGGCCCGCCATAGGCGGGCCGGGGTTTTTATAAGTAACCGGGGAGCCTGTTCCCTCAAACCGTCATGCACCACGCGCTTCGATAAAAAACACGGTGAACTGTTTTTCGTTCGGCAGATAATACCGGCCGTCCGGCAGAAGCATTGCCTGCCTGCGTGCATGATTGAGCGCCTGCGGCGCGCTACAGCCGGGCGAATAATGGCGGATAAAAGCCGCCGCATCCTCCAGGGAGTCAGCCGGCTGTCCAAATTCAAGCGCCGCTGTCATGAATCGGAACGCTAATCCGCGCTCTTTTAAAAGCGCGGCGACCTCGTTGGAGCATTCCTTTTGATGGTGTGAACGTCCGGACGGCGCAATATTACTTTTCTGTCCTGTATTGACAACAACGATCAGTTGTCTGCGGCAGAGCGACAGCAGGCGGTCAAGCATCCCCTCATCGGTCAAGCGGCCAAAAAAACAACAGACGACAGCATCCCACAGGCTGTCCGGCGGCAGGTCGGGAAAAGCCGCCTGTATGATCCGTATGGGCGGCGCATTGTGGACAGCCGCCTGCGCGCGCAGCGCTGCCAGCGCCCGTGCATCGATATCGACGGCCGTCACCTCGCGCACATAGGGGGCAAGCGCAAGCGACAGGCAGCCGACCCCACAGCCAAGATCGCACAGCGTATCGTCCGGCGTCAGGCCCATTGCAATCATCTGCGCCAGCCGCGCGTGAAAATCGCTGTACGCGGCAGCCGCCTGATACCAGCGCACGCCGTCCTCATCCCAAAAAAACATGGTTGTGCTCCTCCAATCCCCCGGACGGTTCGTCCTACGCCCGAGCGCCGCAGCAGCAGGCCCCCTTTAGGCCTGCCCGCCGCCAAGCGGCGGCAAAACCGGCTTTGCCGGTTTTGGCTGCGGCGCCCATGCGCGTCCGCTGCTCCGCAGAAGCTGCCGTCATCTGACAGCAGCAAGCAACGCAATTGCTCTGCGCATATGATATCACACTTTTCGTTTGCCCGCAACGAAAAAGCAGGCGCCCCGGCAGCCTTGTAGGAGGCCGCCGGGGCGCCTGCAAAAGAGAGAGTGTTTTGGCGTAGCAGAATTACCGCAGCGCGAGCGGCGCGTCGGTCACAATAACCGGGCCGCCGACTGCCGTGGCAAAGTGCAGATACCCATTTGTATCGATGAAATACTGCGAATTTTCGATCAGCGTATAAACGTTGGTCGAAGCGTCATAATTGTAGAAGCGCAGGGTATTTGTGTTGAGCGTCGACAGGTCCGCCTTGACGGCCACCTCTACCGGCATCCCGAACGAACCCTGGTGTGCCAGGTCGATGACAACGATGTTATTCTGGAACCACTTGGTGAACAGGGCCTCAACCGACGCGTTACCGACGGTGATACCGGTCTTGATATCGGTTGTAAGCGTATTCAGTGCCGGATTCAGATACATGCGTCCGATAATCTGGCCGCTGCGCACAGTGTCGAAGCAGAGGATCGACTTGACAGTCACACCGCTGCCCGAAGCAGCCTGCACAGCCGCGTCATTGGCGGTTTTCAGCAGATCGGGCGAGATGGACGGGACGTTGGAATAGACCGTGTAGGCCGTGCCGGACGTGCCGCCCTGGCCTTTGACGGACGTCACTACGCCGCCGACATTCTTCTTAACCTTACTCGTCAGATCGGCCGCCTTGATGACATTGCCGCCGCCTTTGACCGGGGTCGTGGCCGCGCCGCCCTTGTTATTCAGGCGCGAACCGCCGCCACTGCTGCCGCCACCGCCGGAGGAGCCGCCGCCAGGATTAACAACCGGGGGCTGCGGATCGGGGTCGGGATCAGGATCGGGGTCGGGGGTTGGACCCGGGTCCTCGCCGCCCTCAATACCGGCGTCGACATTGTAGTTGCTGAATCGCAGATACGCGATTTCGGAATGGTCAATCACAGTGCCGTCCGCCCATTTCTCCGCGCCATCCATAGTCGTGTACCAGTAGAGCGGTTCATGTATCACAACTGTTCCATCAGACAGGACGCCGTTGTGCATCTGCGGAATTTCCCGATCAATCTGATCCGCAAAGCTCTTGAACGTATCGCCCTTTTTTCCTGTGACATAATCGAACCTGGTCGACAGATTTTCGGCGGCTACACGTTCAAAGGAGACGTTAGCGCGATCGCCCATGATATAGATGTATGCATCGGTATCGATGCGCGTGCTGCCCTCATTTTTAGTTGTATAGACCGTCCCGTTATATGTGACCTTGAGCTGAACGGAATAGGTTTCCTCTGTTCCGGGCAGTGCAACCTTGTTGACAAGCTTCCCGTCCCTGATTTCGAACTTAGCGTTATCAAGATAGGTGCTGTCCGGGTCGAGTTCAAACGTGGCCGGCGTCAACTGGCGATCCTCACCGGTCGTTTCGTTCCAATACCAGAACTCTAACTCGGAGCTGATCTCGCCGGGCGCGTACTCGCCGGTCTTAACCGGATAGTCCGATGGAGAAGCCGCTACATAATATTCTTCCGTATACTGATTGTAGCTCGTATCCTCCTTGAAGGTCGCTGTAAACGTGAGTTCGTCTCCCGGATTCGGATAATAATTATCACCGATATGATCACTCAGATCGAATGTTTCGTTGATCGCCTGCCCATCGCTGCCTGTGCCGGTCATTGTGACCGTATCAATCGTATAGCCGTCAGCAGCGATGTAATCAATCGTCAAATACGCAACGCCCGTATAGCCCCCCCTGACGCGCAACGTCGTCGGATCGGTATACGGCAGGATGGTTGTTTCACCCACAGGCAGGATCTTTGTGGGACCCTCCATACCGGTGTCGCCCACGGTTGTGATGTCAAGCACGCCGTTTTTCGAGGTGTTGACCGTGACTCTGACATCCTTGTCGGACGTAACCGCTTCGTCGGCGTTGAAGAACGCAAATTCGCTGAAGCTGTCAACGGTGAACTGCATCTTGCCGTCCACGATCTTGACCGGGAGCGCCTCGGCGCCGTCCTTGGCAAAGTGCAGGGCCATGATCGTTTTGGAGGCGTCCAACCCCTTCGGCACCGGCAGCGTAATGGTCACATTGCCGCCGGACTGGTCAAGGCTGATGTCGTAAATGACAACCGGCGATTCCGGCACGATTTCGACATTCGGAAGCTTTGCGATTTCCTCCCTGACGCTCGTCTCCGTGTTGGTAAGTCCCTGATCGGTGATGGTCAGGGTCGCGCCCTCGGGAGCGCCCTCGATGGAGATATCCTCCTTGTTCATGCCGTCTGGAACCTCAATTTCATTCCAGTGCGCATACAGAGTAACGCTGCTCTCGAATACCTTCGTATTCAGATCGACCTTCTGACCGCCTTGGTCATATTGGCGATCATACCAGCCGTCGAACGTATAACCGGCGCGCACCAGCTCGTCCTCTGTAAACGGGCACGTGACCTTTCCCTCGGCGTCCGTCTCGGCGGTCTTTGAAACAGGCGCTGTCCCATAGTTCAGAGTGAACGTGATGGTATACACCGCGCCCGAGTCCACAGGTCCAGAATCCGTACCCGAATCGGCCAGAGCTGCGCGCGCGGTATCCGCCGCGACCACTCCCAACGCCAGGCTGAACACCATGACCACCGCGAGCACCAGGGATAGTGCTCTTTTCATTGGCTACCTCTCCTTTCTAATTTCCCCGCTTTATGCGGGTTGTAAGATTTGTATCCCATCTGCGTGTATCGCATAAAATGAGATATTGACTACATAATATCACATTAAAATATATATTTCAAGCATTTCATCACATTAAATGAAATAACAATATAAATTTATCGATTATAATGACTTTAAATTATAATTATGAGAGGTTCTTTTGTGTGGGAAACTGAATTTTCGGACAGGCTTTGTAAGCTGCGCACGCAGAAAAAGGTATCCGCGCGCGACATGAGCCTTTCCCTAGGCCAAAGTCCCGGCTATATCAACCGTATTGAAAACCGAAAGGCCCTGCCATCCATGTCCAGTTTTTTTGCTATTTGTGAATTTCTGGGCGTTACACCCGCCGAATTTTTTAACGACGCGCTCGATGCGCCAGTCCTCCTGCGCGAGGCCATCGCCGAACTGCGACGGCTGCCCGGCGACGAGCTTGCCCATGTTACAGCTCTGCTGCGTGATCTTAACCGGAACCGGCAGACCTGATACAACCGGCGGCATTGGAAAACAACAGGGGCGTTTCCCGCTTTGAGCGGGAAACGCCCCTGTTGTTTTCTATTATTCACAATTTGTCGGTTTTCAACGCACGGGACGCATTGAGGATCGCTATGAACGAAACGCCCACATCCGCGAACACGGCCTCCCACATGTTTGCCATACCGGCCGCGCCAAGCAGCAGTACAAGTGCTTTGACGCCAAGCGCGAACACGATATTCTGATGCACAATGCGCAGCGTTTTTTTCGCGATGCTCATGGCTACGGCAATTTTTGAAGGCTTGTCGTCCATCAACACAATATCAGCCGCCTCAATCGCCGCATCAGACCCAAACGCGCCCATTGCAATGCCGATATCAGCCCGTGAAAGTACCGGCGCATCGTTGATGCCATCGCCCACAAACGCCAGCTTTCCACGCGGCGATTTTTCCTTCAAAAGCGCCTCGACACGGTCCACCTTATCGCCCGGTAAAAGCTGTGCATGCACCTCGTCGATACCAAGCTCTTTGGCAACGCTTTCGCCGACAGCCTTCGCGTCGCCGGTGAGCATCACAGTCTTGCGCACACCGCGCCGTTTCAGCTCTGCAATCGCTTCTGCCGCATCCGGTTTCAGTTCGTCCGAAATCACAATGTGGCCGACATATTCCCCATCGAGCGACACATGCACGGTCGTACCGATGCGGTGGCACGGATGCCACGGCACGCCGGCCTCCTTCATCAGTTTGTCATTGCCTGCACAGACGGTATGTCCGTCGATTTCGGCACGCACGCCGCGGCCGGACAGTTCTTCAACATCAGATACGCGCGCTGTTTCAAGCTCCTTGCCATACGCCTCGCGCAGAGAGCGCGAAATCGGATGGTCGGAATAGCTCTCCGCCAGCGCAGCAAGTTCCAGCAGACGTGCTTCACTTACCCTGTCGGGATGAACCGCCGTTACATTGAAAACGCCCTTTGTCAGCGTACCGGTCTTATCGAACACAACGATTTCCGCATCGGCCAGCACCTCAAGGTAGTTGCTTCCCTTGACAAGCACGCCACGTTTCGACGCGCCGCCGATCCCGCCGAAAAAGCTGAGCGGCACCGAGATCACAAGCGCGCACGGGCACGAGATGACCAGGAAAATCAGCGCGCGGTGAATCCATTCGTTCCACGCATAACCAAGCGCCAACGGCGGCACGACGGCCAGCAGCGCAGCCGCGATCACGACGGCCGGGGTGTAATAACGCGCAAACCGTGTAATGAAGTTTTCGGCACGGGCTTTTTTGCTGCTCGAATTTTCGACAAGGTCCAGGATTTTTGCGACGGTTGATTCGCCAAAGATCTTTGTTACCCGTACACGCAGCAGGCCGCTTTTATTGATGCATCCGCTGATGACGTCGTCGCCGGGCTGCACGTCGCGCGGGAGCGATTCGCCTGTCAGCGCCGCCGTATCGACAGCGGACGCGCCCTCGAGCACAACGCCGTCAAGCGGGATTTTTTCGCCCGCTTTCACGACGATCACATCGCCGACAGCCACACTGTCGGGATCAACGCGCTGGAGCTTGCCGTCGCGTTCGATATTGGCATAGTCCGGGCGGATATCCATCAGCGACGCAATCGACTGACGCGAGCGCCCGACGGCATAGCTCTGGAACCACTCGCCTACCTGATAGAACAGCATAACGGCGACGCCTTCCGGATATTCGCCGGTCGCAAATGCGCCGACCGTTGCAAGCGCCATCAAAAAGTTTTCATCGAATACCTGTCCGCGTGTGATATTTCGGACGGCGCGCCAAAGCACATCCCAGCCGACAACTGCATATGGAACGATAAACGCCGCAAGCCGAAGCGTACCTTCCGCCGGCAGCAGCAGCGCGAGCGCAAACAGTACGGCGCCGGCTCCTATCCGCACAAGCATTTTTTTCTGTTTTTTGCTCATGGCTTAGAATCCCCCTAAATAATTGACCTTTTTAAAGGCAGTATTCCCAAATCATCCGGCCACAATTTGCGCACGTCCGCCTGGACGCGCCCACCCTGAAAGATCGAAAAAGACAGCGCCCGCCCCGCTGTTCGCGGCGCAGCCTGTATAAACGTACCGCCCGCCCCACTGTTCGCGGCGCAGCCGACTAAAGTTTTTTGCCGGGCTTTTTTTCAAAAAAGCGGGGGCGCAGCCGACTAAAGTTTTTTGCCAAAGCCTTTTTTCAAAAAGGCTGAAGAATGGTGCAGTCAGGTTCGATCTTTCGGCAGGTCTTGACGACCTGCTTCATGATATCCTCAAAGCGCGCGTCGTCCGCATCAACGGTCATCTTCTGCGTCATGAAGCTGACAGACGCGTCATTGACGCCATCGATCCGCTTGATCGCCTCCTCCATTTTGGCAGCGCAGTTGGCACAATCGAGATCAGCCAGTTTAAATTGCTTTTTCATGTTTCAGACTCCCTTTACTGTTTTATATTGAAAAATTTATTCCGCAACGTGCTCCATTCCCTGGCCGAGAATCGTGCGCACATGCCCGTCGGCCAGCGAATAAAATACGGTTTTGCCCTCGCGGCGGTACTTGACAAGCTTGCTTTGCTTGAGTGCACGCAGCTGGTGTGAAATCGCCGACTGCGTCATATTAAGGAGCTGCGCAATGTCGCAGACGCACATCTCGGACTCAAACAGAACGTACAAAATTTTAATACGCGTGCTGTCGCCAAAGATTTTAAACAGTTCGGCCAGATCATAGAGGATCTCATCGTCCGGCATCTCACTGTTAACTTTGTTCACAATTTCTTCATGCGCGTGGATAAATTCACAGCGTTCAATTTCAGCATCCATGCAAACACCCTTTCATATGAACCATTGTTCATATATTATTATATACAACCGCTTTTAAATGTCAAGCCTTTTTCGTTATTTTTTTAAAAAGCAGCGCGCCCGCTATGACAGCGGGCGCAAAAAATCCCCGGCGGACGCTTATGGTTCGCTGGGGATCGGTGATTTGTCTGAAAACAGGGAACAACGTCCGCTCTGACCGCGGCATTCAAACAAGCCGCAGTCAAAATTCAAACTTTTCTGTTTTTCCCTTGTTGTTGCGCTTTTCACGCTCGGCTGCGATGCGTGTCAGGCTATCGATATCGGTGCGTTCACGGTCGGCCTCCTCGTCGATATAGTGGCTGACCATGCGGGAGAGTCCCACATCCTCCTCGATTTCACGGATCTGCGTTGTGAACTCATAGTCGCCCGGCACAAGCTCCAGCCCGCGCCGTGCCGCGGCCATCGCCTCCTCGCGCTGCTTGCAGTGATAGCTGATGCGTGAAAGCTGGAGCCATCCCCACGGATACTCCGGATCGCTCCGCGTACCCTGGCGCGCATATTGAAGCGCCTGCTCATACCGGCCGAGATATGTCAGCGCCACAGAATAGCGATAGCACCACACGCCGCTATTTGCGCCCTGCTTTTCCACATTGCGCAGGATTTGTTCGGCGCGCCGGTACCCTTCGTATGTGTCAAGATTGATGTAGACATATGCGATCCAGAGCACTGCTTCAAGGTCGTTTTCAAGCGCACGCTGTGTATACCGCCGCTCACGCACGCCTGCGTAGAGGTATTCCACAATCTGATACAGATAGCATTCCTCGTCGAGCTTTTCGATATGCGCGCGCATTTCCTCCGTCAGGATTGCCATGACAAGCGCCTCCTTTCACTTTCAGGGCGTTTATGCTTACAGCCCATCATCTGACGGCTCATCGGATTCATAGTCATCGCCGTCCGGGTTCCATTCCTCATCGATTTCAAACGCACCATCGTCATTGCGGAAATATGCGGTTCCATACGGCGCATTCAGATATGGAAGGATGTCCGGATCATAATTACAGATGGTATTGAGGGTAAAAATGCCCGACTTTTCGGGATCATCCATGTATTCGTCGTCCTCATCCCCAGCGGTAAAACGCCAGCCGCTGTCCGGGACATCGCTGTTTGGCTCCTCGCGGTACATAAAACCGACCGGACTGCCGTCCACTGTGATCCGGTCAGTCGCAATACAGCCGTCCGGTCCATCCCAATTTGTGAGCAGCTCCTTCATCTCATCGGCGCTCTTGGCCCATTTTTTGCGGCTCATGAAAGCGCAGCAGTCGGGGCGCGTCACATCCATCACCGGGGAATATGCTTCGCCAAACCGTTCGATGAGCAGATCAGCGCCATTGGCCACCTTAAACTCCATCTCATTTTCATAAACCGGCACCATCTGATAAAAACAGATCCGGCTGCCGTCGTCCATCTCGCAGGCGACCTCCCCGCCGTCGGCGTCCGGTCCAGGCGTGGCGAGCAGAATCCCGCTGAAGGGCGTCCCTTCGGCAAACGGCTCGCCGTTGGGCACGGTATGCCCCCAGCCGAGCCAGGAGTTTTCATTGCCGGGCAAGCGCGCCATCACCTTGAGCCAGCGCATGGGCCAGTACCATTTTTCATCCTTCTCCTGCACCTTCCAGTCCGGCGGCAGGCAAATCACCATCTCCGCGCGATCCAGCCGCTCGCGGCGCAGCTCGTCCGGGACGTTCATCCGGTGCGCGCCCATGCCCATTGTGACGAGCGTGTAATAATTGCGCTTCTCATCCGGCGCGATGATCGCAATATCGACATGAATATCCGGCGAGATCAGCTCGTGGAACACGCTTTCATAACGGCCGAAACGGCGGGCAATAAACGATTCAAGCCGGTCAAGCTCCTCACGGCTGTACAGCTCGGGCGCGAAACGCACGGCTTCACGGCGGCCCGGCGCGGAGTCGTCAGCCTGGCTGTTCTCCTTGAGATATTTCGTCTGGCGGCCGCGGCTCTTATTCTGCCGATCGGACAAGCGCATCGCACGGCGCAGCATATCGGCGCAGTCCTCATCACCCGGATGCAGCGCCAGCGCCTGACGAAAACACCGTGCGGCGTCGCGGGCGCGGTCGAGATAATAATAGGAATATCCCATCCGGTAATGCCACAGGTAATCGTTCTTTCCTTCCTCCTGAATAGAAAGAAGTTGCACAGCCGCCTTCTGATACCGGCCCAGATTGTTATATGCGCGCGCGAGCTGTGAGACCGCCTCATAATCGCGCTCTTTTTCATCTATCGCCAAAACGGCATCGACAATTTTTTGATATTCATCGGCCTCATGCCAGAGGTCAAACTGCTTTTTCATCTCCTGATCCATAAATCCGGTCCCCTCGCTTTGGTTTGCCGCCCTGCGGCGTCTGCAAACCGCTCCTCTTTGATATATAAAGATACATCCTTCATTATAATCGATTCCCAGGACAAAGTTCTTCCCTAACAATGAATTTTTTATGAATAAACTTTAACGATTACATGACCTTTACGCGGTCCTCACAGCGCTGTCCTGCCCTCCCGGAAAAATCCTCCGCTGCCGGTCATGCGCTGGCAGCACAGCGCATGGAATCAAAAGGGAAGGGCCGAAAGCCCTCCCCCTTTTTTCGGTGCGCTGCGCGAAACCCGTATGCGCCCACGGGGCATCCACCAGCAAAATGAAGCGGCCATCCTGTCCGCAAGCGTCAAAGGCATCCCCAAATGCCGCGCGCGTATTCGGCGACGGTGCGGTCGCTCGAGAACGGCCCGGCGTGCGCCACGTTAAGCAGGCATTTTTTCGCAAATGCGGCGCGGTCCGCGTAATCGCGATTGGCGCGCAGGCGCGTATCGCAGTACGGTATAAAGTCGTGCAGCAGAAAATAACAGTCGGGCGCGTGCCAGCTTGCGCCGTCAAGCAGGGCACTGTAAAGCTCGCGGAACATGCCGGTACGGCCGTCATCGAGCGTACCGTCGATCAGCGTGTCGACGGCACGCCGGATGCGCATGTCCGATTCATACAGGGCGCGCGGGTTATAGCGCCCGTCCAGAGCGGCGATCTCCCCGACCGTCGCGCCAAAGATATAGTTGTTTTCCACTCCGGCGCGCTCAACAATTTCGATATTCGCTCCGTCAAGCGTACCGAGCGTCACCGCGCCGTTGAGCATAAATTTCATATTGCCCGTGCCGCTGGCCTCGGTGCCGGCGGTCGAAATCTGTTCGGAAATATCGGCGGCAGGGATCAGTTTCTCGGCGTATGAGACATTGTAATTCTGGACAAACAGGACCTTCATACATTCACGCATGGCAGGATCGCTGTTTACCAGCCGCGCGACCTCATTGATAAACTTGATAATCGCTTTGGCGCGGTAATAGCCTGGGGCCGCCTTCGCGCCGAACAGAAAGACCGTCGGCGTAAAGTCCCGGATGCGGCCGTCCTGAATCCCAAAATAAAAGTCCAGGATGGAAAACGCATTGAGAAGCTGGCGCTTATATTCGTGCAGGCGCTTAATCTGCACGTCAAACATAAAATCGGGACGCAACCTGACGCCCTCGCGCGCCTCGATAAACGCACAGAGCTGCTCCTTCTTCTGACGCTTGACGCGCAAAAAAGCGTCGAGCGCAGTGGGATCGCCGGCATACGGCGCGAGCTTTTCGAGCGCGTCCAGATCGGTTATCCAGCCGCTACCGATACGCTCTGTAATCAGCGACGACAGCTCCGGATTGCAAAGCGCCAGCCAACGGCGCGGTGTGATGCCGTTCGTCTTATTATTGAAGCGGTCGGGATAAAGCGCGAACCATTCCGGCAGCGCCGTGTTTTTAAGAATCTCCGTGTGTATTTTCGCTACGCCGTTGACCGAATGCGAGGCAAAAATCGCCATGTGCGCCATGTGGATCATCTCGCCGTCGATGATGCGGTACCGGCCGCGTCCCGCGCCGGTGATGCCGCGCGCCTTGAGCGCGCGGCCAAGCGCGTCGTCAAGCATGACGATATACGGATACACCTGCGGGATGACGGAGCAGAACAGGCCGACATCCCATTTTTCAAGCGCCTCGGCCATAATGGTGTGGTTTGTGTAGGCGAACGTGCGCTGCACAACCGCGAACGACTCGTCAAACGAAAGCAGATAATCGCTCATCAGGATGCGCAGCAGCTCCGGAATCGATACGACGGGATGCGTATCGTTGAGCTGGATGGCATATTCATCGGCAAAATGTGAAAAATCATCGCCATGGCGCGCCGTATAATCGCGCAGCAGGCTTTGCAGCGACGCGCTTGAAAAGAAATATTGCTGCTTGAGGCGCAAGCGCTTGCCCGCCGGCGTGTCGTCGTTCGGATAGAGCACCGCGGAGATGGCCTCGGCTTCGTCGCGCAGGCGTACAGCCTCGCTGTACTTCTGTTCATTAAAGAGCGCGAAATCAAATCCCTCGCCGTCGGGCGCCTCCGACTGCCACAGGCGCAGGGTGTTGACCATGCCGCCGCCATAACCGATCGCCGGCATATCGTAGGGGACGGCGCGCACCGTTTGATCGGAAAAGGTCACGAGGACACTCTCATCATCGCGCCGCACGCTCCACGGATCGCCGAAGCGCAGCCAATTGTCGGGCGTCTCCATTTGAAAGCCGTTTTCAAAGTGCTGCCGGAACAATCCGTAGCGGTAACGGATGCCGTAGCCGTCGAGCGGGACGCCCATCGAGGCGGCCGAATCGAGAAAGCACGCGGCCAGCCGGCCAAGCCCGCCGTTGCCGAGCGCGTCGTCCTCGATCTGTTCAAAAACAGCGGGATCAACGCCGCGCTCCAGCAGATAGCGGTTGCATTCATCGAGCAGGCCGAGGTTAAATAAATTTGCATGCACAAGCCGCCCGACAAGAAATTCCGCGGAAAAATAACAGGCGCGCTTTTTGCCCGGTTCCCGTTTCCACTGCGGCCGCAGCCGCTCCATCGCAGCCCGTGAGACGGCGCTGTAAAGCGCCGCTGGCGAAGCGGAGCACGCGTCCGCGCCCGTTTCAAGGCGCAGGATTTCGTCGATCTGTTCAGTGAAGGGTTTCATTTCGTTCCTCCCGCTGCGGCCGCGGCGCGCGTCCGCAATGTTTTATTCAGGCTGCTGTACCGATCGGGGAAAGCACATAGACAGGGCGTGTGCGTCTCCCATTGGTACAATTTTTTAAGGATGCGGCGGCACGACAGGACGGCCGCAGCCCGCACGCCAGGCGGACACAGCCGCCCGGCCGAGACTCGCGCGCGAAGGCGCAGGCGGGTCCGGCCGGCCAGCCGTTCCCGGCAGACGGCCATAAATCTTTGTCAGGCGGCGGATGGCGGCGCGCAGTCCCGCGCCGGGTTCGCCCGCGCGCATGCGCCACATCCAGTTGCCGCCGAGCGTCGACGGCGTGTTGATGCGTCCCTGCGCGCCCAGGCGCAGCCAGTCGGCCATGGGGATGATCGCCGTATCGCAGACGCTGGAAAGCGCCGCGCGCACCATTGCCAGCGTAAAATCAGCGTCCTCGCCGACGCCCAGATATTCACGCGCAAAGGCCACGTCGTCCGGCGGCGCGCTTTCGATCCAGTCGCGCGTGGTGGTATTGTCGTGTGTTCCGGTATAAACAACGCTGTTGCGCGTGTAATTATGCGGCAGATAATCGCTTTCCTCACGGCTGTCAAAAGCAAACTGAAGCACCTTCATACCCGGAAAACCGCTGTCAGCCAACAGCCGGCGCACCTCGGGCGTCAAATAGCCGAGGTCCTCCGCGATGATGGAAAGCCCCGGCACCTCGCGCCGGATCGTTTCGATGAAAGCAAGTCCGGGTCCAGGTTTCCAATCGCCGACAGCCGCCGTTTCAGATCCCGCCGGAATGGCGTAATAGCCGGCGAAGCCGCGGAAATGATCGATGCGCACCGCGTCATAAACGCCTGCGGCCGCGCGCAGGCGGCGAATCCACCAGGCATAGCCGTCGGCGGCGTGGCGTTTCCAGTCGTAAAGCGGATTGCCCCAGAGCTGCCCATCGGCCGAAAAGGCATCGGGCGGGACACCGGCCACGGCCGTCGGCATTCCTTCACTGTCCGTTTGAAAAAGCTCGCCGTGCGCCCACAGGTCGGAGGAGTCGGGCGACACATAGATCGGCAGATCGCCGACGATCAGGACGCCGTGTGCGTTTGCATACGTCTTGAGGCGTTGCCACTGGCTGAAAAAGAGATACTGCACTGCCTTCCAAAAACGTACGTCGTCCGAAAGCCGGGCGCGCGCCGCAGCCAGCACATCCGGCTCGCGGCGGCGCAGCGCCTCCGGCCACGCATACCAGGCGTTCATGCTGCAGTCAGCCTTGATCGCCATATACAGTGCGTATTCGTCAAGCCACGCGTCCTGCGCGCGGCAGAAGGCCGCAAACTCCGGTGCATCGCCAAGACGGCGCGCCGCGTGCCGCAGGACGTCGAAACGATTTTTATACAGTCTGCCATAATCGACGGCATCCGGGTTGTCCCCAAAGTCGGCGGCAGCCTCATCGCGCGTCAAAAGCTCCTGCTCAATTAGCAGATCAAGGTCGATCAGATACGGATTGCCTGCGAAGGCGGAAAATGATTGATAGGGGCTGTCTCCATAGCCGGTCGGACCGATGGGAAGGATCTGCCAGTATGTCTGGCCACACTCGCAGAGGAAATCGACAAAATCAAACGCGGCCTGCCCGACAGTCCCAATCCCGTATGGCGACGGCAGGCTGAAAACAGGCATCAGGATACCGCTTGCACGTATCAAACAGAACTCCCCTTTCCGGCCATTTTTTCAAAAAAGCCTCTTACCTTTTTTGAAAAAAGGTAAGCCAAAAAACTTTATTCGGCTGTGCCCCCGCTTTTTTGAAAAAAAGCTCGGGAAAAAACTTTAGCCGGCTGCGCCCCCGCTTTTTTGAAAAAAAGCTCGGCAAAAAACTTTAGTCGGCTGCGCCGCAAACAGTGGGGTTGGGCGCCGCGCTTATACAGGCTGTGCCGCATACAGCTTCTTTCTCCGTCCGGCGGCTGTGACTGCGTTCCTTTTGCAGTTAAAGTTCGCTGATATGGCAGACGATCTCGCTATCCGAAACATCGAGCACACCATAAGTCCGGCCGCCGCCGCGCGGTTGCCCCAGACTTCCGGGATTCATCAGGTAAACCCCATTTTCATATTTGACATGCGGAATATGCGTATGCCCATAAAGGATCACATTTGCCCCAACTTCCTGTCCGGCAGTCAAGAGCGCATCCAACCCGTATTTTACACAGTATATATGACCATGCGTATAAAAAATACGCGCCTTCATGCAGCCATAAAATCCCACGGACGCCTCGCCGCTTGCATAATCGCAATTTCCCGGCGTCTGTAACCATTTCACATTTGGATATATTTTTTTCACAGCGGCCAGCTCCTGCGCGCCGTCGCCCAGATGGATAAACAAATCGGCAGTTTTTTTATGCATCAACACCAAACGCTCAAGCGATTTATAATCGCGGTGCGTATCAGAAACCACAATGATTCGTGTCATCAAAAAATGGACCTCCCGCCGCCCGTATAAAAATCGGGCGCCGTCAGAATCCGGGAGGCATTCCCGGCGTGTATCCGCGCCGGCCAACCGCCGTGCGCAGTCACACAATTTCGAATATCTGCTATTAATATAACATAGAATGGAACGAAAGAAAACAGGCGGTGACTTTGATTGAACAACAATTTTAATCTTTCCCCGGAACAGACCGACGCGCTTTTATCCATGGCCAGCAAAAAGATGGGGATTGATCCGGCGGATCTGCGCAGGCAGATGCAAAGCGGAGATATGAGCGGCGTGCTCAGCGGGCTTGCGCCCGCGCAACGCGACCGTATCCAAAGCTTGATGCAGAATCCGGCGGCGATTCAACAGCTCGTACAGAATCCAAAGGTCCAACAGCTTCTGCGCGGCCTGATGGGCAAATGAAACCGACCATTTTTTGATGATTTTCCGTAGCCTTTTGCCATCCGGCCATACCGGGCGCACAGGGAATCGAACAACACGGATAAGGAGATGCAGACGGTGGATGATCTGAATTCGACACTTAGCGCCATTCTGGGCGACCCGGCCAAGATGGAACAACTGCGCCAAGTCGCGCAGTCGCTTGGCATCGGACCGGGCACAGGCGCGCCTGGGGCAGGCGCGTCGGATGCGGGCGCCGCAAACGCCGCGCCCGCCGGCGGGCAATCCAATGGACAGGGCGGCGGTATCGATCCAAACGCCATCGCCTCGATCCTGCAAAACTTTCAAAATGCCGGAAACGGCGGCGCTGGCGGCGCGGCGTCCGGCACAGGCGCCACGCCGGATCTTGGCGCGATCTCAAAGCTTACAGGGATTTTAAATTCCTTTAACCAAAGCGATAAGAATGTCGAATTGCTGCGCGCGCTCAAACCGCATTTTTCACCGGCGCGCGCCAGTAAAATTGACGACGCCGTGCGGATCATGCAGTTGATTCACGCATGGCCGAGCGTCCGTGACAGCGGGCTGCTCGGCAGTCTCGGCAATCTTTTCTCAGGGGGGAATCGATCGAAATGATGCGATGGAACAGTACAAAGACGTATACCGAGGAGGATATGATCCGCATGCAGCAAGAGGCGGTCAACCGTGTGCATGAATTTCAGACGCGCGCGCGGGAAGCGGCCGCCTATTACGATGTGCCCGTATCCGACATTCGCGACCTGCCCGCCCCGGTGGAATCAGCCGCCATCTCTGCGGACAACACGCCCATCGAGGCGCAATCCGAAATTGTATCGAACCAATCCCCCCCACATGCGGGCGATCCGCTGCATGGACTGCTGGATGGGCTGAATCTCGACAGCGAAACCCTGCTGATCATCGGCCTGCTGTTTTTGCTTTATAACGAGCACGCCGATAATGTCCTTTTGCTCGCGCTTGCCTACCTGCTTTTATAAATCCTCATCGCCGGCCGGCCCCCGTTGTTTGAGCGCCGCTTTGTAAAGCGCGCCCTTCGGGTGGCCGGTCTGTTTTGCAATATCGCGCGCGGCCTGTGACAGCGGCGCGCCCTGCCGCGCGCGCTCAAGAAGCATGCCAACCGCCTCGTCAAAACCAGCCGCCTCATCGCGCGCCGGCCGCGCGCCCTCCACAATCAGTACAAATTCGCCGCGCGGCGGATTTTCCTCATAATATTGTACAGCCTGTGCAAGCGTCGTCCTGTGCACCTGTTCATGCAGCTTTGTCAGTTCGCGCGCCAGCGTGACGCGCCGGTCGCCGAAGGCGGACAGCATATCGCGCAGCGTTGCGCACAGCTTATGGGGCGCTTCATAAAAAATCATCGTTGCAGTCTGCGTGCGTGCCTGCTCCAGATGTTCCATGCGGCTTGAACGCTTGACGCTTAAAAAGCCTTCGAATGAAAACCGCGCTGTGGAAAGTCCTGAAACCGCCAAAGCGGCGACCGCCGCGCTCGGCCCCGGGACAACCACCGTTTCAACGCCGTTTTCAGCGCACAGCCGGACAAGATCCTCCCCAGGATCGGATATACACGGCATGCCCGCATCCGTCACAATTGCGCAGTCCTCACCGTCCAAAATCCGCGTCAGGATCATCTGCCCGCGCTCGCGCAGATTGTGCTCATAATAGCTGACCATCGGCTTTTTGATCTCAAAGCGGTTGAGCAGCTTGAGCGTCACCCGCGTGTCCTCCGCCGCGATAAAATCGACCGCGCGCAGCGTCTCGGCCGCGCGCGGCGACAGATCGCCCAGATTGCCGATCGGCGTGCCCACCACATATAATTTCCCCGCCATATCCGTCCTCCAGCTTCCTCAATTAAGCGTCATTTTCCATATTTATACTTCATCAGACGCGTTTGCTACAAAATCAACTCCATGAAAATATCCGCGTACGGATTGTCGTGATACGGCGTTGTCTCATAAAACCCGACGCTTTTATACAGCGCGATCGCCGCGGTATCCTGCGCCCTCGTATCGAGCGCCGCCCGTCTGTAGCCTGACTGCGCCGCAAAGGACAGCGCGCGTCCAAGCAAACGCCGCCCATATCCCCGGCCGCGCTGGCCGCCGTCAACAAACAGCGTTTTAATCTCACACAAATCCTTTTGCGCACGCCGCACGCCTACCGTACCCAGGACATGCCCCTGCATGTCCCGCAGACACCAGAATCTCTGGCCAGCCCCCCATAGGAGTCGCTGATTCGCGTCAGCGGGGCATGTCTTCCCCGCGGCTCAAAGCTGCGGCCTGTTTTTGGAATGCATGATTGCAAAAATGCAAATACGGCCTCCTGCATATCCGGCTCAAATATTACAAGCTCCATGCAATCCCCTCCTGGAAGTAAAAGACCGGAAACCCGGCGCCTGTCATGACTTTTGCCAGTGCAAGCCCCGCCTATGGACGGGTGTCTTGCGGCCTGCGGGCCGCTCACAGCCGGCTGGGCAAGCGCAGCCTGTATAAACGCAGCACCAAACCCGCTGTTCGCGGCGCAGCCTGTTTAAATCCCGAAACCTGTCCTACTGTTCGCGGCGCAGCCGATTAAAGTTTTTCGCCGAGGCCTTTTTTCAAAAAGGCCGGAAAGTTTTTTGCCGAGGCTTTTTTCAAAAAGGCCGGAAGGCGCGTCAAAAAAGCTTGGGAGGTTCGATGGTCATGGAAGGGCGTCCGCCGCGGCGGGCTTCCAGTAAAAAAAGCCAGGGCGCATGGGCGGCGCTGTGCTGAACCATACGCAGGCGTTTTGGCTCCAGGCCGTGCGCGCGCATTGCGCAGACCGCATCCGCCAGACGTTCGGGCCTCTGGCATATGCACAGCCTGCCGCCGAACCGCAGCAATCGGCTGGCAGCGGCACAGACATCCTCCAGCGTGCAGTCGGTTTCATGGCGCGCGGTCCGCGCGCCCGGCGCTTCGCTTAGAAGGCCGCGGCCCGCAGCTTTATACGGCGGGTTACAGGTCACAAGGCTGAACGCTCCGGCCGGCAATACATCCTGTAAGGCGCGCAGATCGGCATGAACCGGAATAAAGCGACCGGCGGGCAGGCCGCCATGGGCAACCGACCGCTCCATCAGCCGGACGGCGTCGGCCTGAAGCTCTACTGCATATGCGCGTGCGGGGGCCGGCTGCCCGCCGCAGAACCACCGCGCCGCAACCGTCCCGCAACCGCTGCCCAGATCACAAGCCCATTCTCCTGTGCGCGGAGCGGCAAATTCTGAAAGCAGCAGCGCGTCTGTTCCAACCTTGTGCGTGCCTGAAACATACAGCCGGATCGTCCCAAACAGTTCAAATGTGTCCACACAGCCCCTCCCCTTGCAAAAGAAAAGCCTCCGCTTTAACAGCGAAGGCTTGTTTCTTATGTACGCCGGTCCCTTATTCGGGCTTGATCGCCTCGCTCGGGCAGTCAGCCGCACAGGCCCCGCACTCGATGCAAGCAGACGGATCGATCTCGTACTTGCCGTCGCCCTCAGAAATCGCGCCGACAGGGCAGGTATCTTTGCAAGCACCACAAGAGACGCACGCATCACCGATAACATATGCCATGGGGAACACCTCCAAAAAAAAAATACTTTTTCCGAACGCGCACTGCGCGTATAACACCACTGCACACAACTTGCGATGTTACAAGCCTATTTTACCACAGTCCCGCGAAAATGCAAGTGAAAATACAAGTAAAGTTTTCTGGCAAATCAAAAAAACGTGGCCTGCGTTTTTATCCCTCTGTTTGATCCTTTGCCTGCGCGCGCTCATGACCCTCGCGAATCATGCGCACTTCATCTTTATGGTAAAATTTAGCGGCGGCCTGATCCTTCTCCGGCGCTACCTTAAGCATACCAGTCAAAAGATTTACCTCAATCACAGTTCCGCGGCCTTCCTTCGTGCGCACGACTGAGCCGACGCGCGGTGTTGTGCGCAACAGATCCTCATAGGCGGCCTGTTCATATTTTAAACAGCACATCAAGCGCCCGCAGGTGCCGGAAATTTTTGTGGGATTGAGCGACAAACCCTGTTCCTTGGCCATTTTAATCGATACGGGCTGAAATTCACCGAGAAAGGTCGAACAGCAAAACGGCCGGCCGCAGATGCCGATGCCGCCGAGCATTTTTGCCTCGTCGCGCACGCCGATCTGCCTTAATTCGATACGCGTGCGGAACACGGACGCCAAGTCCTTGACAAGCTCGCGAAAATCGACGCGCCCATCCGCAGTAAAATAAAACAGAATTTTGTTGTTGTCAAATGTGAATTCCACATCGACCAGCTTCATATTGAGCTTATGCCGCGCGATCTTTTCTTCACACACCTTGAAAGCATGCTTTTCCTTCGCCGCATTTTCGCCGACACGCCTCATATCCTCCGGCGTAGCGATTCGCATCACCTTCTTGAGCGGCTTGACCACCTCTTTATCTCCAATGGTGCGGTTGCCCATTGCAACCTCGCCGCATTCCACGCCGCGCGCCGTCTCAACAATAACATGCCCGCCTTTTTCAATCATCAGGTCCCCCGGATCAAAGTAATAGACCTTGCCCACGCTTTTAAACCTGACACCTATAATTTCAGCCATTCTATTCCTCCAGTTTCAAAGCCGTTTCAAGGTCTATTCGCGCAGACGCTCAAACGGCCGGACGCCGGTTCAGCCAAGCGTCGATTTGATCTGTTCAACCATACACGCGCACAGCAAAGGCACGCCTGTATTGCGCTCGGCACGAAGCCGCGCAGTTTGTACGATCTGCGCAGCAGCGACCGCCTGACCCGGCGAAACGCGGTTGGAAAAGCGCGCATCCGTTTCACGGCCAAGCGCTACCTGGGCAAATCCTTCACGCAACAGCGCCAGCGTTTGGCCAAGCGCAGCGCGGTCCTTGTCATATGCCGCCAGAATACGCAGCGCCGTATAACGGTCGCCGAACACAAGCGCCTCCCGCAGCAGGCGCGCGTCAGCCGCAGCCTTCGAAGGCTTTGCTGTTTTTAAAAGCGCGCGCGCCTGTCCGATATTCCCGGCGGCTCCAGCCGCGGCAGCGCGCCGCTGCTCCTCGGGTACGTCAGGCTCAAGTGAGGCGAGCGCCGCGGCGCATTCGTCGGGCGAAGGCGTTTCAAGCTCAACAGAAACAACACGCGACAAAATGGTCGGGAGCATCTGTGCCCGGTTTTCACACAACAGAATAAAGTAAACACCGGCAGGCGGCTCCTCAATAATCTTTAACAGTGCATTCTGCGCCGACGCGTTCATCGTATGCGCCTGATCGACGATGTAAACCTTACACGCGCCCTCATTCGGCGCAATATATGCATCCTGACGGATATCGCGCGCAAGCTCGACGGGAAATTCCTTTTTCCCCTCCGGCACGGTATAAAAGCGCACGTCCGGATGGACGCCTTTTTCAACCTTTATACAGCCGGAACAAACGCCGCATGGCCGCGGCGCGCCGGTACACAGCCGTTCCTGAGCGATCAGGGCGGCGGCTGTTTTTTTGCCGCAGCCGGCCGGTCCTTCAAGCAGCAGCGCATGTGGAAACCGGCCGCCCGCCGCCATCCCGGACAACACGGCGCCGGCCCGGCGGTTATAAAGCAGCTTTTGCATCAGAGCTTTTCAAACCGTTCAATATTGGTTACAAAGATTGTCGCCCCGCCGACCTGCACCTCCACTGGGAACGAGGTGTACATGCCCACGCCGTACGAGGCCGAGGACGGCACCATCTGCGTGCGCTTTTTTGAGTGCATCCCAATGATGCGGATCACATCGTCGACACGGTCGTCGTCGGTGCCGATCAAAAATGTCGTATTGCCCGCCATCAAAAAGCCGCCGGTTGTCGCCAGCTTTGTGACCGAGTATTTATTTTTTGTCAGCTCCTTGGATACACGCGAACTATCGTCGTTTGAAACAATCGCGAAAATCAGCTTCATACAGTCGCCCTCCAATTGATCGGCCGCCGCACATGGCGCGGGTGGTTGCCGCCGTCCGGCGGCCGCAAACAGCTTTTCCGTTTGCACTGCGCATATTATAGCACAAGCCGCGTCGAAATCCAACCCTTTCGCGTCGTCAAGAAGGACTTGTCAAAAAGGACATCCCAAATTTGGTCAAAACAGGCGGCTCCTCTGTCCCGCTGTTCGCGGCGCAGCCTGTGTAAATTGCCGGATCCTGTCCCGCTGTTTGCGGCGCAGCCGACTAAAGTTTTTTGGCTTACCTTTTTTTCAAAAAAGGTAAGTTTCAAAAAAGCGGGAGGACGCAGACAGTGCGGACGCTGTAGCGCCGCAGGGCTGCGGCGGTGCCGCTGTCGATGCGCTCGCCGGGCATGACGACCGGGACGCCGGGCGGACAGGGGGAACAATCGCACGCGGCGACGCGGCCCGCGCAGTTTTCCACAGGAATCTGCTCGCGCGGGGAAAACAGCGCCGCGCGCACCGAAAGCGCCCGCTCGGGCAGCTTTGGCGCCGCAGGCGGCGCGGCGCGTCCCACCGGCGGCCGCAGGCCGTCGAGAGCGGCGCGCAGCCGCTCAAAATCACGGGCGTCGTTTTCTCCGTCCGCCATCAATACGCAGGCGCTCCCGCTGATATATTCCGGCTCCACGCCATAGATGCGCAGATGCGCGCCAAACTCCCCGGCCTGATCGCCGCGCGCGCCAAAACAGAGCGACAGCTTTGCCGGGTCGGATAAGCCAAGCGGCAGGGCAAAGCCCTTTTGCAGCGCAAAATGGCGCAGCGCGTCAAAGGCGCGCGCCGTGCGATCAAACCCTTCCCTGGCCGCACCGCCGGCCGCATAAGCCACGGCCCGTTCACAGGAAAGCATAATCGGATAGCTTGGGCTTGTCGAACCGAACACCGACATCATGCTCTTTGCGTCCCCGGCAAACCGCTCCTGCGAAATATGCAGCAGCGCGCCGCCCGTCATCGCAGGCAGCGTCTTATGCAGGCTGTCGGCGCACATCGAAGCGCCGCACGCGATTGGATGCATGTTTCCGTACCGTTCCGGCAAAAAAGGCAGGTGCGCCCCGTGCGCGTTGTCCACCAGCAGCGGCACCCCCCGCGCGCGGCACACCGCAGAAATCGCAGCCACATCGCTCATAACGCCAAAGTAGTCGGGCGACGTGATATAAACGGCCGACGCCTCCGGATGCGCGGCCAAAGCCGCTTCAACCGCCTGGGGCGTGTACCGGCCGGAAAACCAGGCTCCGGCGCTGCCGTCAGGCATCACCCATACAGGCGTAAGGTCAAGCAGGGCCGCCGCATTGATTGCGGCGCGGTGCACGTTTCTGCCCATGACCACCGTCCCGCCCGCGCCGCACGCAAGTGCAAGCATCGTCTGGATGCAGAGCGTCGCGCCGCCCGCACAGAGCAGAGTGCGCCGCGCGCCGTAAACCTGCGCGGCGATGCGTTCAAACGCATCGATCGCCTCTCCGGCATGATACAGGCTGTCCGCGCCCGCTACCTCGGTGATATCCCACGGCAGGATTTCTGAAAATGGCGGGGTCCCCCTTCCCTTGTGTCCAGGCATATGAAAACGCGCGCGGTCCTGTTCAATATACAGCCGCATGGCGTCATACAGCGGCGTATTCATGAGCGGCGCAGCTTCTTTTTGAGCTGCCCGAGTTTACCGTTCAGATCGATCGCGCGATCAACCAGCTTTGCCTTGATGGGTTTATACGTGTAATCGAATTCTCCGGCCAATTCGTCAAGCTGACCGTTGAAGCCGCGCTTAAACTGATAAAGTCCCGCCATATGTCCGCCCTCCAAATCGCCCGAAACGCCCTGGAAATCATACACCTCGCAGCCGGTCTGAACAGCCCATTTGATCATTTCCCACTGCATCAGGTAATTTGGCATGACATCGCGGTGGACGTTGTCCGACGCGCCGTACACGTAGCAGCATTTGCCCGCGTAATTCGTCGTTACAGCGCCGCAGACAGGCGTCCCCTGATAAAAGCCCATATACAGCCGCACATGCTCTCCGAGCGCATCCAGCATCCGCTCAAAATATGCCCGGGGGCGTACATTGAACCCGTCGCGCGCGCCGGTTACACGCATAATGCGCACAAATTCATCGAGGTATTCCGGACCCACCGGCCGCACCTGCACGTCATTTTTAATTGCGATGCGCACCTTGCGCCGCGTCCCCTGCGTCAGGTTTGCAAACAGCTCGTCCTCCGTGCGCCCGTTCAGGTACAAGCGATAATTGAAACGCGCCTGAATGCCTTCAAAGCCGTCCGGGCCATAGCTCTGCACAAACCCCATATCCTTTGCGATCCTGATAAACTCCGCATCGCTCATAAGAACATCCGGGTCCATTTTAAACGCATGCGCCCTATACTTTTTCGCGAGCGCGTCGACGCCGGCCTTCAGATCGGCCAGCACAGCCCTGTCATGCGGGTCGCACACAGGCCCGCGCGGCGCGTACAGAAACGACGTGCCGATCAACGGAATTTTCTGCACCAGCACCGATACGGCGCCCTGTATTGTCCCGTCGGCCGTGCGCGACACAACCGCCTCATATCCCCAGTTGTTTTTGACCTTCTGCCAATTGACGCTTTGTGTAAAGCATCCCTGCGGATGCGCCGATACAAACGCTTCAAATTCGCCGTACTGCTCCGGCGTCAAAATCTCCATACTGTTTCAACCTTTCTGACGGCGATCTGCCTGCCCCATCTTTTTACGTCCGCCCTGCGGGCGGGCTGGGCCGGGCGTCCGTGTCCATATCGTCCCGCGCATCCCCGCAAATGATCTCCAAATTGCGCAGAAGCACCGGCGTCCCCCGCCAGCCATACGCCTTTTCCCCGCACAGGTGGGCTGCATTGCCGGCGTGCACAACCGGCTCGGGATGCTCGTAAAACGCGGGCACACGGCTTTTCTGAGCCAGACGGTTCACCGGACACGCGTCTGTACACCGGTCGCAGCCCCATACGAAACCGCCGCTGCGGATCTGGGCGCGCTCCCAGCCGGTCAGCGCCCCCTTTTTTTGCGTGATGTGCGAGCGGCAAAGCGCACGGTCAAAGCCGTCCGGGCGCAGCGCACCCGTCGGACAGGCCGCGATACAGCGGCCGCAGCGCGTACAGAGCGGCGCGGCGCGCCGGGACGGCTCAAGCGCCGCCGTCGTTACAATTTCGCCTATAAAGCACCTGCTTGCATACGTCCGGTTGAGAAGCTGGCCGTTCATGCCGATATCTCCAAGCCCGGCCAGACAGGCGGCCCGAACCTCCGCCACCGGGGACGCATCGACAAACGGTACAAACTGCTCGTCCGCATACAGCGCGCGAAGCTTGTCCGCGGCCGTTTCTAGCACTGCGCGCACAATGGTGTGATAATCGTCAACAATTGCATAATAGGATATATTGCGATTCGGAAAATCACCTATATAATATCCAAACAGAACGACAATCACGCTGCGCGCCCCCTGCGGGATACGCGCTTTTGAACGCACGGGAAGCAGCGGCAGCGCGTCGTGAAAGCGGCAGACACCCCATTCGTCGAACGCCATACCGCGCATGAGCGTTTCAAGCCGGCTGTTCATGAGGGCTGTTCAAGATCAAACTTTCGCATCAGTTCACGCACCACGGTGTTTGTACAAACGACAAGCAGGCGGTCGCCCGAAAGCACCTGCGCGTTGCCGCGCGGGATAATCAAACGGCCGTCGCGTGAAATGGATACGACAACCGATTCCTCCGGCAGGTCCAGTTCGGAAAGGCGCGCGCCGCTGCGCCGGTAATCCGGCGGAATCTGAAGCTCGGAAAGCGACGCCTCCCCGCGGTTGAGCGGCATGAGCTGCCGGATAGCGGCCGCGTCCACCTCGCGCTCTAACAGGCGCGCGATATTGTCCGTCGCGGAAATCGGTATATCAACGCCAAGCTGTTTCATGACCGCGGCGTTTTTGGGGTTGTTGATGCGCGCCACCGTGCGCTGGATGTGGAAAAGCTGCTTTGCAAGCTGGCAAGCGACCAGATTGTCCTGGTCGCGTCCGGTGACTGCAATCAGCGCGTCCGCATCCTTTGCGCCGGCGCTTTCCAACACATCAAGCGTGCTGCCGTCGCCGCAGATCACCGCGACGTCCAGATCGTCAGCGATCCGCGTGCACAGAGCGCGGTCTTTTTCAATGATGTGCGGCCTGTGTCCATGCTCCAGCAGCGTCTTAGACAGATAATAGCCCACCTTGCCGCCGCCCACAACAATGATCTGCATTCAAAGCCACGCCTCCCTGTCAATCGATTACCCTCGCGTACAGCAGCCGGTCGTTCGGTCCAACCGGCTGCCGCGAGCCAGCATACGCCAATGTGAGATTGCCGTCCTCATGCAGCAGCCCAAACAGGACATGATGCGCGTCGTCGGCGCCGCAAAGCGCCCCAAGCGTCATACCCACCTGTTTGGCGTCCGGCTGCCTGGTGTCAAAGGAGACGGTTGCTGAATCAAGATATACATTTTTGATCTGGTCCCGGCCCGTTAGCATCGCGTAGATCGCGTCAACCGACAGGTTTGTCGGGCAGACTGTCGGCAGTCCAAACTGTGAGAACACATCGCCGCGCCTGGGATCAAAAACGCGCGCAAGCACGCGCGGCACATGGAATACCTCGCGCGCAAGCTGGCAGACCATCACATTTGTATTGTCGTCCTCTGTGACCGCGGCCAACGCGTCGCACGCCTCAATACCTCCTCTGCGCAGCACCGTCTGATCGATCGGCACACCCGCCACGGTATAGCCCCTGAAATCGTCGGACAGGCGTTCAAAGCTCGCCGGGTCCGGATCGATGACAGCAGTATCGTGCCCCATGCTTGATAAAATATTTGAAAGCTGCGAACCAACCTTGCCGCAGCCCACAACAAGTATATTCATCTGGATCGCTCCTTGTAAATAGCCCTATGCGGGGCCGCTTTGCCAACAGACAAAGTATACACCATTTCACCGGCGTTGCATAGGGGAAAATGGCGCTCTCTGCGTAAACGGTTGAAAATCCGCCTCTGTTGGAGTACAATAGGATTTGAAAGCGTCCGGCCCCACCGCTGGATCAAACGCGCGGGCGGCGGGAGCGTAAAAGTCTTATGAAATCCGTGTGCGCGGCGTTGAAATGGAGGAAAACCGATATGAGCAAACTGATTGATGCCAAAGGAAAAAACTGCCCAATTCCGGTCGTTATGGCCAAAAAGGAAATTGACGGCGGCCTGTCCGCCTTTACCATTGAGGTAGACAACGCGACCGCTGTTGAAAACCTTCAGCGGCTGGCGGATAGTCAGGGGTTCCGGACCACTGTGCAAAGCAGCGGCGGTATCTTTTCCATCGATTTTACCAAGGCTCCGTGCGAGCCGTGCGCCGCGGCCAACGCGGTGATCAGTCAGGGGTCGCCTTCGGGGAAGTGGTCTGTATTTGTCGGCCGCGAGATCATCGGCGACGGCGACCCGGAGCTTGGCGCGTCGCTTATGAAGATGTTTTTTTACACGCTCACACAGTCGGACGACCTGCCTGCCTCCATCCTGTTTATGAACGGCGGCGTAAAACTTCCCGTGCATAACGAGCAGATTGCCGGGCACCTGCGGGAGCTGTCGTCCAAGGGCGTCGAGATCCTTGTCTGCGGCACCTGCCTGAATTTCTACCATCTTGCCGAACAGCTCCAGGTTGGCACGGTCAGCAATATGTATGAGATCGTCGAGCGCATGAAGCAGGCCGGCAAGGTGATTTCCCTGTGACCGGTTACGGTGTCATCGCCTTTGAATCAGCACACCTGGCTATGCAGGCCGAACGCCGCCTGCGCGACGCCTTTTCCATCGTGATGATGCCCACGCCGCGTTCCGTCACGGCCTCCTGCGGCATTTCCGTTCGTTTTTCCCTTGCCGATCTCGATGCCGTCACCGATGCGATGCGCTCCATCGGCCCGGACGGCGGCTGGCAGATTCATTGCATGTGACTTGGCGTTTGAAACGGATAAGCCCCCCGCGCCGCCGCAGGGGGCTTTTTTATGGAGCAATCCGCCTCTCACGCCTGCGGCAGCGAAAAATTCTCGTCGATGCGGAAGGTCGCGGCGACCCGGCGCGCGATATCGTCGACGGGCGGCGTCATCCCCTCGCCAAAATCGGTTGCGTAAACAATGACCGGGAAACGCAGCCCCATGAGAAAATAGACCGTTTGCCGCGCGGTGCGGCCATCGTCTGCGTTGCGGTCAAACGAAACGACATAAGCTGTGCCGGCCGCGCCGTTCCAGATGGAATAGGCCACATTTTCGGGGCTGCGCGGCGGCAAATAGTCTGCTTCAATATATTCAAAGAAACTGTCCTGAACAGCAGGGTCGGCATAATCGACGCCCTCCTGCGGCTCGGTCGGCATGATCTCAACAACAACATTCGACGGCTGCGACGCGATGTCCACAGACGCATCCGTAAAGAACATGGCGGTATACGAACCCATGTCGCCGTATTCCTTCCAGCCGGCCGGCAGTTCAAAGGTGAACGGGCCGCTTGTAAAGGTCTGCGTCTCCCAGGAGGCAGTCGGTGCCTGAGAATCATCGATCTCAATCGTAGCGCCTGCGTCAGCGCTGCCAGAGCCTTCCGGTGCGCCGGCCGCCTGCGAAGCGGCGTCCGCAGCGCGTGAGGAAGCGGTTTCGTCCATGCTTGAAGCCGCGGCGGACGGCGCCGGTACATCCTCGGCCGCCGAGGGCGCCGTACCTGCCCCGCACCCTGCCGTCAAAAACAGGCAGGCAGCCATGAAAGCTGTCAACAAACGTTTCATTTCACATTCTCCTGTTCTTTTTTCCACTCTCTGTATTCATCATATGTCATTGTACGATCTGTAATAGTACCGTCCATATGAATTTCAATGATTCGGTTGGCGATCGTCTCAATGAATTGATGGTCCTGCGATGTAAACAGCACGATTCCCGGAAAATCGGTCAGGCCGTTGTTGACGGCTGTGATCGATTCCAGATCGAGGTGGTTTGTCGGCTGGTCGAGCAGCAGCACATTCGCGCCGGTAAGCATCATGCGCGAAAGCATACAGCGCACCTTTTCGCCGCCGGACAACACCTTAACAGGCTTATACACGTCGTCCCCGGAAAAGAGCATCCGCCCCAAAAATCCGCGCATAAACGTCTCCGTATCGTCGGGCGAATACTGCGCGAACCATTGCAGCATCGTCAGCTCGCTGTCGTTAAAGAAGGCGGAATTATCCTTTGGAAAATACGCCTGCGAGGTTGTCTGTCCCCACTTAAAGGAGCCGGCATCAGGTTTCAGCTCATCCATCAGAATGCGGAAAAGCGCTGTCTGCCCCTGTTCGTTCTCGCCGACAAACGCGATCTTGTCGCCGCGGTTGACACGGAACGTCACCCCGTCGAGCACCTTGACGCCGTCAATCGTCATGGTGATTCCGTCCGTTTCAAGGATCTCCTTACCCGGCTCGCGGTCGGGTTTGAAGGCGACCCACGGGTACCGCCGAGACGAAACCGGCATTTCGTCGACCGTCAGCTTCTCAAGCAGCTTGCGGCGTGATGTTGCCTGTTTCGATTTTGATTTGTTCGCCGAAAAGCGCGCGATAAAGTTTTGCAGATCCTTGATCTGGTCCTCGCGGCGTTTGCTTTGATCCTTCATAATCTGCTGCATCAGCTTGGACGACTCATACCAGAAATCATAATTGCCGACATACATGCGCACCTGATTGAAATCGATGTCTACGATGTGCGTGCAGATGGTATTTAAGAAATGGCGGTCGTGCGACACGACGATCAAGGTCCCCGGAAAATCAAGCAGGAAATCCTCAAGCCAGTCGATCGATTTGATGTCGAGGTTGTTCGTCGGTTCGTCGAGCAGCAGGATATCCGGCTGGCCAAACAATGCCTGTGCCAACAAAACCTTTACCTTGTCGCCGCCTTTGAGTTCGCCCATGGGCGTGCCGTACAGCTCAGGCGCAATGCCCAACCCCTGCAAAATGCGCCCCGAGTCGCTTTCCGCGTCCCACCCGTTCATTTCGGCAAATTCGCCTTCCAGCTCGGCGGCGCGCGCGCCATCCTCATCGTTAAAATCAGGCTTTTCATAAAGCGCGTCTTTTTCCTTCATCACCTCATACAGGCGCGGATTGCCCATGATCACCGTATCAATGACCGGATATTCGTCATATTGAAACTGATCCTGCTTGAGCACCGACATACGGCACTTTTTCGGAATGGAAATTTCGCCGGTGGTCGGTTCAAGCTCCCCGGAGAGAATTTTTAAAAAAGTTGATTTTCCTGCGCCGTTGGCTCCGATGATGCCATAGCAGTTGCCCGGCATAAACTTTAAATCCGCGTTTGCGAACAGTTTTGTGCCTCCAAACATCAGGCTTACATTTGTGACTGTTATCATTTGCAGCTCCTGTTAAATTAATTAAAATTTTATTCTGACTTTCGTGCAGGATAAAGTATACCATGCTTTGACAGCACACGCAATGCACAGAAAGCTTATAATTGCCGGCTGCGCACAATTTTCCAAAAATAAATACCAATTGCAAAGAGGATCAGAACGGAAATCCACTGCGATGTTGAGAAGAACAGGAAATGGCCGCGCACGGCGTCGCCGCGCCAAAACTCCAGCAGAAAACGGACACAGGCATAAAGCGCCGCATAGAGAAGCAATGCGCCGCCGGTCGGCTGCCTGCCGCTAAGACGGCGCTCACGCAAAAGTAAAACCATGCAGATCGCAAGATTACAAACCGCCTCCGTGAGCTGAACCGGAAACAATGTTACGCCGTTGGGTGCGGCCAGCGAGTGTGTATATACGACGCCCCAGGGCGCTTCGATTCCCCAGCAGCAGCCAGCCAGAAAGCACCCAATGCGCCCAAACACATGGAACAACGGCAGCGCGGGCGCATAAAAGTCCGCCGCAGCCCGCAGGCTGATTCGATAACGGCAGCAATAAACGGCCGCAGCCAAGAACCCGCCAATCAAGCCGCCGTAAAAGACATAACCGCCAGAAAAAAGCAGTTCTATCGTCCGATAGGACCAATCGATTTCTGACGCGTGCCGCAGCAGCTCCGGAGCAATTGTAATCAGATAAAGCGTCTTTGCGCCGATCATCGCGCCGATCACTCCGAACAGCACAATATGCAGCGTATCGTCCGCCGCAATATTGAAACGTCTGCGCCTGGCATATAAAAGAATGCAGGAGGCAAGCAGTCCGAGCATACACATCAGCCAATAAGACGGAATCGAATATTGATAAATTTTTATAAATGGCATCATTTCATATTCCCTCAATGGAAAAACAGGCCGCAAATGCGGCCTGTTTTTGAATAGTTCCCTTATCGCAAATGAAACCGCGAACCCGACAGGCAAATCCACTTCATACGCCTGCCATGAACCGATCATAGAAAGGATTTTAACTGATTGCGGCGCCTATGGTGGAAGCAAACGCGCCGACACACAATACACAAGCAATCAGCCAAAGCGTAGAAAGAACAAGGCCGATAATTGAACAAATCATGCCAGCCGTAGCCAATCCGCGTCCCTGATCAGGGGCAAGCTCCTTACGCGCTCCCACAGCAAAAACAATGCCAATGATGCTTAAAATCATTGCGAGCAGCGTACCTTCGCCAAACCAGACTAGAATAAGAGAAAGGATGCCAAGCACCAGAGAGGCGATCCCTTTGCTCTTAGCTGAATTGTTTTCCAACATCTTCACCCCTCAAACAAATTATGGTTATGATAACATAATTTATATGAGGTGTCAACAAATTCCCATCGCTTTCGACACTGCATATAAGAAAAAAGACCTCGCTGTTAGCGAAGTCTTTTGTGCTGGCAAAGACCTATCTTTCCAGGCAGTCACCCGCCAAGTATTGTCGGCACAACTGAGCTTAACTTCTGTGTTCGGGATGGGAACAGGTGGGACCTCAGCGTAATAAATACCAGCTATTGAAACGACATATTTCACCGACGGAAGTTTCCTCCCGTATCGCCTGCCGCAAGGCTCTGTATATCATCCTCCGCCCATAGGCGGTCATGACCTCTGGTGACCCGTGCGGGAATCGAACCCGCGTTACCGGCGTGAGAGGCCGGTGTCTTAACCGCTTGACCAACGGGCCGTCTCCTGCGTCCCCTCAAAAGGTTCCCCTTCCTCCGGTCCGCTCTTTCCAACCTCTCCCGGCCGGAACCTCTATCGTGAGTGCCCCAAGGCACAGCATCTTCTGGTGCGCCATCAGGGACTCGAACCCGGGACCCGCTGATTAAGAGTCAGCTGCTCTACCAACTGAGCTAATGGCGCATGTCTTTCCACGCACCCTCAAAATCGAACAATGAAACTTCCCTGCTTTCGAAAACCAACCTTCGCCTGGTCAAGCCCTCGACCGATTAGTACCGCCTTGCTGCACGCCTCACGACGCTTCCACATGCGGCCTATCAACCTTGTAGTCTTCAAGGGGTCTTACCTGATTACTCAGTGGCATATCTTATCTTGAGGTCGGCTTCACGCTTAGATGCCTTCAGCGTTTATCCGATCCGTACTTAGCTGCCCAGCTGTGCCGTTGGCACGACAACTGGTGCACCAGAGGTACGTCCATCCCGGTCCTCTCGTACTAGGGACAGCTCCTCTCAAATATCCTGCGCCCACGACAGATAGGGACCGAACTGTCTCACGACGTTCTGAACCCAGCTCGCGTACCGCTTTAATTGGCGAACAGCCAAACCCTTGGGACCGAATTCAGCCCCAGGATGCGATGAGCCGACATCGAGGTGCCAAACCTCCCCGACGATGTGGACTCTTGGGGGAGATCAGCCTGTTATCCCCAGGGTAGCTTTTATCCGTTGAGCGATGGCATTTCCACTCACATACCACCGGATCACTAACTCCAACTTTCGTTACTGCTCGAACTGTCGCTCTCGCAGTTAGGCTGGCTTGTGCGTTTACACTCTCTGGCATGGTTTCCGTCCATGCTGAGCCAACCTTTGAGCGCCTCCGTTACCTTTTTGGAGGCGACCGCCCCAGTCAAACTGCCCGCCTAACACTGTCCCCCGACCGGATTCACGGCCGCAGGTTAGAATTTCAGCACCTCAAGAGTGGTATCCCAACGGCGGCTCCAGCAACACTGGCGTGCTGCCTTCTCTGCCTCCCACCTATCCTGTACATGAAATACCGAAATCCAATATTAAGCTGCAGTAAAGCTCCATGGGGTCTTTCCGTCTTGTCGCGGGTAACCGGCATCTTCACCGGTACTACAATTTCGCCGGGCGGGCTGTTGAGACAGTGTCCAGATCGTTACACCATTCGTGCGGGTCAGAACTTACCTGACAAGGAATTTCGCTACCTTAGGACCGTTATAGTTACGGCCGCCGTTTACCGGGGCTTCAATTCAGAGCTCTCACTCCTCCTCTTAACCTTCCGGCACCGGGCAGGTGTCACCCCATATACGTCATCTTTCGATTTAGCATAGAGCTGTGTTTTTGCTAAACAGTCGCCTGGACCTATTCTCTGCGGCTCCCTTTCAGGAGCACCCCTTTTCCCTAAGTTACGGGGTCAACTTGCCGAGTTCCTTAACAACCCTTCTCCCGTTGGCCTTAGAATTCTCTTCCTGTCTACCTGTGTCGGTTTGCGGTACGGGTGCCTCAGATATCCACAGAGCTTTTCTCGCCTGCCGCCAAGTATGCTTCCCTACTATATTTCAGTCCCTTTCGCCCGGGGCTACCAACGCCCGGGTCATACCCTTTGACAGTGTCCCTCTGCTTAAATCCTCCGGCAGCTACGGAATCTCTACCGTATGTGCATCGGCTACGCCTTCCGGCCTCACCTTAGCTCCCGGCTTACCCGGAGCGGACGAACCTTCCTCCGGAAACCTTAGACTTTCGGCCAATATGATTCTCACATATTTCTCGCTACTCATTCCGGCATTCTCACTCGTATACAGTCCACATGCGCTTTCGCTCATACTTCACCCCGTATACGACGCTCCCCTACCATTTCATTCACTGACCAATACTTTCTCTCTCGTTTGCTTTTGGAAATTTAGCTGCCTTCGGCAGCAAATCTTTCCCTCCTGCCTGACAAAAAGCATTGTTCAGTGAATGAAATCCCAAGCTTCGGTTACACGTTTAGCCCCGTTGAATTTTCGGCGCAGAGTCACTCGACCAGTGAGCTATTACGCACTCTTTTAATGAGTGGCTGCTTCTAAGCCAACATCCTGGTTGTCTGTGCAACTCCACATCCTTTTCCACTTAACGTGTATTTGGGACCTTAGCTGTGGGTCTGGGCTTTTTCCCTCTCGACCACGAGACTTATCTCACGTAGTCTGACTGCTGTACATCAATTATCCGGCATTCAGAGTTTGATAGGGTTCAGTAACCTCTCGGCCCCTAGCCCATTCAGTGCTTTACCTCCGGTAATCTAATACAACGCTAGCCCTAAAGCTATTTCGGGGAGAACCAGCTATCTCCGGGTTCGATTGGAATTTCTCCGCTATCCACACCTCATCCGCCGCCTTTTCAACGGAGGTCGGTTCGGTCCTCCATGGGATTTTACTCCCACTTCAACCTGGACATGGATAGGTCACCCGGTTTCGGGCCCTATGCATGCAACTTCACGCCCTATTCAGACTCGGTTTCCCTTCGGCTCCACGCCTTAAGCGCTTAACCTTGCTGCATACATACGCTCGCCGGACCATTCTACAAAAGGTACCATATCACACTTTGACGTGCTCTATGTGCTTGTAGGCTCAGGGTTTCAGGTGCTGTTTCACTCCCCTCCCGGGGTGCTTTTCACCTTTCCTTCACAGTACTATTCTCTATCGGTCACTGGGGAGTATTTAGGCTTGGAGGGTGGTCCCCCCGGCTTCCCACGGGGTTTCACGTGTCCCGCGGTACTCTGGATCCTGCCGGCTGTCTCTGTCTTTCGCTTACGCGACTCTCACGCTCTCCGGTCTGCCTTCCCATACAGTTCAGCTAGACTTCAACATACCTTATGCAGTCCGCAACCCCGCACACATTGCTGCATGCGGTTTGGCCTCTTCCGCTTTCGCTCGCCACTACTTACGGAATCTCGGTTGATTTCTCTTCCTCGCCCTACTTAGATGTTTCAGTTCAGGCGGTTCCCCTGACATACCTATGGATTCAGTATGCCATGACGGATCGTTACATCCGCCGGATTGCTCCATTCAGATATCCACGGATCAAGGCTTATTTGCAGCTCCCCGTGGCTTTTCGCAGCTTATCACGTCTTTCGTCGGCTCCCAGTGCCAAGGCATTCACCCTGTGCCCTTTGTAGCTTGACCATGCTTGAATCTTGGTTCTCTTTCGGCTTTATTGCAGTGCTTATACCCTTGTTTCATGATATTTGCATTACATAAAACTTTGTTGCAGATTTGTTTCATTGTTCAATTTTCAAGGTGCGTTACCAAAGCCTTCCGGCTTTGTTGGTGGAGATGAGGAGGATCGAACTCCTGACCCCCTGCGTGCAAGGCAGGTGCTCTCCCAGCTGAGCTACACCCCCATATTGACGCATGAAGACTTCCTTTCCCCTTTCGGGGTCCAGCGCCTTCAAAAATGAACAACGAGCTTTCCTGTCCCTGTCTGACCAGAGTCCGCCGGCTCTCCGCCGGCTTCGCTCCTTAGAAAGGAGGTGATCCAGCCGCACCTTCCGATACGGCTACCTTGTTACGACTTCACCCCAGTCATCAATCCCACCTTCGACAGCGCCCCCCTTGCGGTTAGGCTACTGGCTTCGGGTGTTACCGACTCCCATGGTGTGACGGGCGGTGTGTACAAGGCCCGGGAACGTATTCACCGCGGCATGCTGATCCGCGATTACTAGCAATTCCGACTTCATGCAGGCGGGTTGCAGCCTGCAATCTGAACTGAGACACTTTTTCGGGATTCGCTTCACCTCGCGGTGTCGCCGCCCTCTGTTTTAGTGCCATTGTAGTACGTGTGTAGCCCAGGTCATAAGGGGCATGATGATTTGACGTCATCCCCACCTTCCTCCGTTTTGTCAACGGCAGTCTCATTAGAGTGCTCTTGCGTAGCAACTAATAATAAGGGTTGCGCTCGTTGCGGGACTTAACCCAACATCTCACGACACGAGCTGACGACAACCATGCACCACCTGTCTGGATGCCCCGAAGGGCTTCACCTATCTCTAGGCTATGCATCCGATGTCAAGACCTGGTAAGGTTCTTCGCGTTGCTTCGAATTAAACCACATACTCCACTGCTTGTGCGGGCCCCCGTCAATTCCTTTGAGTTTCAACCTTGCGGCCGTACTCCCCAGGTGGATTACTTATTGTGTTAACTGCGGCACGGAAGGGGTCAGTCCCCCCACACCTAGTAATCATCGTTTACGGCGTGGACTACCAGGGTATCTAATCCTGTTTGCTCCCCACGCTTTCGAGCCTCAGCGTCAGTTAAAGCCCAGCAGGCCGCCTTCGCCACTGGTGTTCCTCCTAATATCTACGCATTTCACCGCTACACTAGGAATTCCGCCTGCCTCTACTTCACTCAAGAACGGCAGTTTAGAACGCAGCCACCGGTTGAGCCGATGGATTTAACATTCTACTTGCCATCCCGCCTACGCTCCCTTTACACCCAGTAATTCCGGACAACGCTTGCTCCCTACGTATTACCGCGGCTGCTGGCACGTAGTTAGCCGGAGCTTCCTCTTTGGGTACCGTCATTTTCTTCCCCAAAGACAGAGGTTTACAATCCGAAGACCGTCTTCCCTCACGCGGCGTCGCTGCATCAGGCTTTCGCCCATTGTGCAATATCCCCCACTGCTGCCTCCCGTAGGAGTCTGGGCCGTGTCTCAGTCCCAATGTGGCCGTTCAACCTCTCAGTCCGGCTACCGATCGTCGCTTTGGTGGGCCGTTACCCCGCCAACTGGCTAATCGGACGCGAGCCCATCTTTCAGCGGATTGCTCCTTTGGTTGCAGGGGCATGTGCCCCCGCAACATCATGCGGTATTAGCAGCCGTTTCCGGCTGTTATCCCCCTCTGAAAGGCAGGTTGCTCACGTGTTACTCACCCGTCCGCCACTAAGCTTACATTCATCCATCCGAAAACTTCAAAACGTAAGCTCCGTTCGACTTGCATGTGTTAGGCGCGCCGCCAGCGTTCGTCCTGAGCCAGGATCAAACTCTTTGATAATGGTATTAAAAACTCTTGCGAGCTTCCAATCTTTAATCAAAGACGATCCAGCTTCGTTTCCTTTGCTGGTTTCGCTTGTACGTCCGTCTCTCGACGGATGCACTCAATTTCGTTTCCAGGGTCCTTAGCTTCCCCTTCCGGACTTCCTCAAGCCCTTCCGGTTTCGCTTCGGTTCTTTCCTTCTCGTTGTTCATTTTTCAAGGTGCTGTGCGCTGTCGTTTGATCGGCGTTTGTGTTGTTCGCACGAGACAGCTTTGTTATAATACCACACTCTGCCATGCTTGTCAACTACTTTTTAGCATTTTTTCAAAAAAAGTCGAAATTTCTTGGAAAGCTACATTTTACGCGGTATTTACATATGTATAAAGACGGCGTCACCGCACATACTGCAACTATCAGGCCACTCAAAGGAGGCATTTTCATGTCCAAACAAAGCGGTTATATCCCGCGTGCTGTCATTGTGGTCCGCACGGTATCGCTTGCCATTGCGCTGCTGCTGCTCGGCGCGATGATTCTTTATATGGCGCGCATCGCCGGTCAAACGGAAAGCGTGCTTTCCAAGACTGGCTCGCGCGGCAATGAGGTGCGCCAAATTCAGCAGCGTCTGAAAAACTGGGGCTATTATACAGGCGAAGTGGATGGAATCTTCGGTGTAGAAACGAAAAAGGCAGTTATGTCGTTTCAGCGCAAAAACGGACTGACAGTTGACGGAATCGCCGGCAACGCTACCCTAAAAGCAATGGGGATTCAATCCTCGCAGCAGACAGGCGGCAGCGGCGGTTATTCCAGCAGCGATATCGCCCTGCTTGCAAACATCATTTCAGCGGAGGCGCGCGGCGAACCATTTGAGGGACAGGTCGCTGTGGGGGCGGTCGTGCTCAACCGTGTGGAGCATCCCTCCTTCCCCGACACGCTTTCGGGCGTTGTCTATCAACCAGGCGCATTCACCGCGATCACCGACGGCCAGATCAACGAAGCGGTCGCAGAATCAGCCAAAAAAGCGGCTCGCGAAGCTTTGGCCGGCTCCGATCCTTCGGGCGGCGCGCTCTATTATTACAATCCCGACAAGACGTCAAACAAATGGATTCGGACACGTCCGGTGATCAAACGCATTGGCGCTCATCTCTTTTGCAGCTAGAAGCTGTTCCCATCAGCCTTCCAAAATACAGGCGCCCGGTCAGGTTTTTACGATCTGTCCGGGCGCTAAAATGGTATAATTGATTATAGTCTATACTATTAGTTTAATATTCTGCAAAAATACTCTGTTTTTTCCCTGTGTTTTCCTATATAATAGAGGATATACCATTAAAACCGATGTGGTAGAAAGGCGGCCGTTTGTGACATTAAAAAAACCTGACCTGCATATCCTGACCGTTTGGCGGCTGCGGCTTTTGGCGGCCGCGCTCGTGCCCTCGTTTTTGACCGCATGGTTTTCGCCCCGCGTCAATTGGCTGTGGTGGCTTTTTACGGCTGCCTGGATGTGCGCCTTTCTGTACTTTTACATATTCTATTATCCGATAAAATACCGCAAGCTGGCCTATGGCACGAACGCGCATTGCCTGCTTGTGTATTGCGGCGTCATTTATACGCGTGTGAAAGCCGTTCCCTTTACAAGCATCCAGTATACCTCTGTCTTTTCAACCCCGTTGGAGCGCCTGTTCGGCGTCACTTCCCTATTCGTCTACGCGGCTGGAGGCCGTGTCTACATTCCGGGTCTGGCCCCGCAGGACGCGCGGGAGCTGCAGGCGCTTCTGACTCCGGGCCGCCCGCACAGCGCCGCCCAGGAAGGAGGAGCCGGTGATGTCTGATGTTCGCGCGCGCGCTATCCATGCACACCCTTTTTCCATTCTCACCTTTTTATATCGATTCCTGTTTCTTCTGATTATCCCCTTGGCGCGCGGCTTTATCAGCGCGCTGACAGGCGATATCTTTTCATGGGTGCGCGGCGCCTGGTTTGATATTCTGATTGTAGCCCTGATTATTATTCTGGCCTACCAAAAGTGGGAGCATTTTCAATACGATATGGATATTAATGGTGTATATATTGCAACAGGTATATTTTTTCGCAGTGAATTTTACATCCCTCAGGACCGTATTTCAACCCTTTCTGTAATACGTCCCTTTTGGCTGCGCCCCTTTCGCATTGCCCGTATACGCATCGATACCATTGCAGGCGATCCGCGCAGTCCCGACGCCGCCTTTTATGTCTGGTCGCGTGAAGCCGACCGCATTTCTTCGCTGCGGGCCACTCCCCCGGCCATGGATTCGGACGGCGCCCCCGCGCAGGACCGGCCGCACCTCTATGAGCTTGTGCTGCTTTCGCTTTTAACCTCTAATTCCTTCATCGGCATTGTTTTCATCGCAACATTTTTTTCACATATGGGGCAAATTCTCGGCGAGGAGCTGTCCGGTATCCTGGTTACAACCTTCGAGGAGCTGTCCCGCCGGATCGCCTTTGGTCTTCCGCCTATCTTCGCGGGCGCCGCGCTTTTGTTGTTGTGCGGATGGCTTGTCGCCTTCTGTATCAGCCTGCTCCAGGTCAAAAACCTGTTTGTCTGCCGCTCGGAAAACACCCTCCATGTCAGCGGCGGTGTGCTCGTCCAAAAGGAATATTCTCTGCGGCGCGACGACGTGAGCTTTATCGATATCCGCCAAAGCCTGACAACGCGCCTTCTGCGTCTATATTCCGTCTATATCAACGCGATCGGTTTCGCCAAGGACAAAAAATCCGATATCGCGGCTGTCATCCCTTTCTCCTCCAAAAAGCGCACGCAAAAGCGCCTGGCCTTGCTGCTCCCGGAATACCGCCTTTCGCAGCGTACACTCAAGCCAAATGGCGGCGCAATCTTTAAATTTATCATCGAACCGCTCTGGCCCTGCCTTCTGATCCCTGCTGGTACGATTGCCGCCTGCTGGCTTCTGCCAAGCTGGGTGGAAATCTTTCGTTTTGCAGGCTTTATGCTCTGTCTGCCGGCCTTTTGGTTTTTGGGCGTCAGGCTGCTCGATTTCGCTTCATCCGGTGTCTCATGCTGCGAAAATTATTATACATTACGTTATTCAAAGCTCTATCATTTACACACAGTAGTCTTTTCTTATGATAAAATTTCGCTGATCAACATTCGTCAAAGCATTCTCCAGCGGGGCGATGACAAATGTGATCTTGTCATATCAACGCGTGCGGAGGGACATATGCGCCACCATATCCGCAACCTTGACCGTTCCGCCAGCCTTGAAATCTTCCGCCTTCCGGATTTTCTGATTGTCATGAAAAAAAAGCGTGCGCAAAAATCGTGATTTGCGCTCCCCTCCCCCGCATTTCAAATGCCCGCGCTGCCTTTTGGCAGCGCGGGCGTTTACGTTTCAGCATCGCTGTTCCTGTTTCAACACCCTTTCGCGTGTCTGTTCATCCAGGAGCGCGCGCAGATTCCGGAGCAGCGGGTCGTATTCAAAATATTTTTTACCATACTCCAAATTGAAGGCATAATCAAATTCAGGCGGATTGGCGCCCTGGTTATGCTGCAATATTGTCTCGGCCTTATCCAGCGCCTTCACCAAACGCGCCTCCGGCGTTTCGCAGGCGTTGTACTCCTCCCAAAGCTTACACAGCTCCCGGCCGGACTTCTCCGGCAGAGACGCTGCCGCACGCTTGACAGCCGCACGCTCCTGCCTTTCCTTTTCCTCCTGGTCCGGCCTCAGCGCCGCAGAGATATCCCCCTCGTACACCTCGCCCAGATCGTGCACCAGGCAGAGCATCAGCACCCGCCGGGCGTCAAGTCCAGGATACGCGGGCAGCAGCAGCCCGGCCAGCAGCGCCAGCCTCCAGGAATGTTCCGCTGTGCTTTCACGCCGGCCTGTGCTTGTCCAAGCCGTGCGCGTCATGCATTTGAGGCCTTCGGCCTCCTGGATAAAATGGATATAATTGTTCAAGCTGTCCATTGATACTCCTCATAAACTGTTTTATTTATTCCTTAACCTCCGTAATTCCTATTATATTTTACCGTATCTGTCTTGTAAAGCTTCCATATATTAAAACAAACCGCTCCAGGCTTCGTGACCCGGAGCGGCTTGTCAACACTGTATAAAAAGCGGTTATACTTTTTCTATATGATCTAAAGCATATTTTTGAGCAAGCGTTTGAAGTTTGCTTTCCAATTGAGATATACGAATTGAAAGACGGAAAATTTTTAAGATCAAGATAAAAATAATTGCCAGGTACACGAAATTTACCGGCGATGCAATGCCGGTCAATTTAGCTCCATACTCTACGATCCCCGGAAATATACTTATAAAAATCAGAAATCCGGAAAATAAAATCCAAAATATAGAATCTTCTATTTTGACTTGTGATTTTTGTATTCGTTTTAAAATCCATCCACAGTTTAGAATAGAAACTATGATTAATATTATTCGCAGCACTATAGACACTTCAAGTCACTTCCTCACTCGGAAAAATTGGATAAACAAAATAGAAATTAACATATTCATCATATATCGGATAGAACGCGCCATATTTAAATAGCTTTCTCCAGCTATCCTTTCATCCATGGATACTTGAACTTCCTGCACTCTGGCCTTGTTCCTGAGCAGGTATGCAATTGTATCCGGTTCCGGCCCGTAATTTAAACGGGTACTGAACTCTGTAATCAGCTTGCGATTAAACATCCGCATCCCTGATGTAGGATCTGTGAGCTGCTTCCCTGTTGTAATACGGATTGCAAATGAAATCAGGCTGCTTCCCAACATGCGCAATGTATGCGGTTTTTTTTGCGTTAAAAAGCGAGAGCCAATGACAATATCCATTTTTTGTTCCTGCATGACCTCAGCCATTTCAGCTATATATTCAGAACGGTGCTGCCCGTCTCCGTCAAATTGGATTGCACAATCATAACCATATTTTTGGGCATAGCGAAGACCCGCTTGAAAAGCCCCGCTCAATCCCAAATTGATTGGCAAGTCAAGATATGTAAAATGATGTTCTCGGCAAATTTCAACTGTATGGTCGGTTGAGCAGTCATTTACAACCAGATACTCCGCCCCTGGAAATTGCTTTTTTAGCGTTTCAACAACACGTTCAATATTTTCCGCTTCATTATAAGCCGGAATAACGATCAGAATTTTCATCCTTATCCCCCAATTACACAGGCAATGTTTTAAAATTTAAAATCCACATGCAGCAACCGCCGCACAAACCGATATAAAAATAAGAATAAGCTGAAACAATGAAATTTGTACAACAGTTTACATATATAGAGCGCATATCCCTTGACCCCATGCCGGACCAGAGAAGGCAGCCGCAAAAAGCGGCAAGTGCGCAGTCCGTCAAACTGCGTATAAAGATACCGCCTTGTCCAGCGCAAGTGTTCACCTATTTGAACCGATGGATTGTCATACGCACGCGCCGCCATCGAAATCCCTATATGGATAAACGCCAAAAGCGCCAAATTCTCACGCAGTACCGGTTCGCGCTGTGCTTGATACAGTTGTGCAAGCTCGTCCGCAAACGCCCTGATCGTTTCCGGCTGCGTATTGGAGATTACCGAACCGCCGCGCACGCCGTAATGGATTAACACGTCCTGCACGCCGGCAACCGATACCGCTTTTGCGTACAGAGCCTGAAGGAAGGATACATCCTCCCCCACCTTGAAATCAGGTATACGCGTATTGCCAATTAAATCTGTACGGATCAGCTTATTCCAGAGAGAGCCATTAATGAAACATAAACTGTCATCCTGCGGCGGCAAATGCAGCAGGATGGGAAATGATGTCATTTCCGTACAAAGCACGCGTCCTGTTTCTTCATCGATCCGGTCGTAGCCGCAGAGCGTAATATCAGCGTTGGTACGCAGTGCGGCAGTATGCAGCTTTTCCAGGAAATCAGGCTCCAAATGATCGTCCCCGTCTAAAAATATAACGAAGCGGCCGTCGATGAATCCGCTGTCCATCGCTGCGTTACGCGTCCGTGCAGGACTGCCCAGATTTTTTTCCCGCTCAATCAGGCGCAGCCTTCCCGGAAAGTTCGACTGATAATCCCGTATCATCAAAACCGTGCGGTCTTTGGAACAATCATCAACAATCAGGATATTGAAATCCTGAAAGCTTTGTCCAAACAATTCATCCAAACAACCCGCTATATATGATTCAAGATTGTACGAGGTAATAACAACTGTTATTTCAGGCACAAAACTCCCTCCTCAAAACAGCGTAAATCCTCGCGGTATAACACAGCGCAAGTATTGCATGAAGGATAACGAAAGAAAGTACCGCACCCATAAGCCCAGCGCTGTGGACACATACGGCTGTCGTCGGTACGGCGACCACAGTTATACACAAATAAATTTTCATAATCCATTTCTGTCGCCGGAGGATAACGAATATATAATAATACAACTGACAGACGGCAAAGATGCCTCCTCCCAACACCACCAGAATCAGATGGATTCGCAATGCGGAAATATCCTTTTGATACAGCAGGGACAGCACCGGGATTCCCATAGCGTAAGCACCCGCACAACACACACACGTCAACAGGGCAATCAGAACTATTTGACGCAGAAGCAGTATGCCGAAAGTCCGGATCTGTCTCTCCGACAGGAGTTTGGAATACCGGTTGAGCAAAGGCTTGAACAAAAACTGGCTGCACAAATTGATAACCTGTGCCGGCATAAAAATCATGTTGTAATAACCCTGGGCCAAATCATTCATCATCAGTTCTATACCATATTTGGAAGCGTTGATTACGATATTCATCAATAATAGACTGACAAATAGCGGAAAGCATTCCATCAGAAGGTTTTGCACCTGTCCTGACGCTCTGTCGCATGGTTGCGCTGAAATAAACCGGGGCGCGACCCATACGGCATAATAGATTGTAAGGAACAGATTGGCCAAAATCTGTACGGACAGCGCGACAATAATGCTGCGTGTCACCCACAAAATGATGCAAAACAGCAGCAACGGCCAGAGAGTCCGATAGAACAATGCCGAGCCGGAGAGATCAAGACGGTTTTTCTGGAAAAAAAGACTCTGATATAATTCCCCGATCACATTCAGCAGCATCAGGGCTGTAAGAAAGACGGTATAGCTTGCTTTTGCACCGGTGAAATGAAATCCCCATATGGCGATTGCGCATCCACATGCCATCAACAAACAGGAAAACCGTCTGGCATGAATATAGTCAGAAAACCTGTATTTCTCCCCATAGTCCGTCATCTGAAAATGCGGGACGCCAAACAGGCCGACGATGTACAATATTTGCGCCGTCGTGAAGGCGATCCCAAAATATCCCGCCTGTTCCACTGTCCCAACACGGCTGACCAGCGCCAGCATGATGAAGCTGTTGGCTCCATACATGAGGCTGCCAAGCGAATTCCAAATAACTCCTTTTTTGTTCATATGGCTTCCAAATCAGATCGAATTTTATTTAGGCATTCCAGCGCTTTTATTCGTGCTGCATCTGCCTTCGTTTTAAGCTTGTTTTGAATTTCCGTATAATGATCTATAACATTTTGTGTTATGTTGGCAACCTTTTCCGGAGAGGCTTGCCCGATTGTACAGGCATATGCCTCCATATCGAGAAAATGCAACACCTGTTGAACTTTTTCATCATAAATTAAAGAAATAAATGGGGTTGCGCGTCGCGCTGCAAATATAATAGAATGCATACGTATTCCGAATAATAAATAACTGTTTGCTATAATTTCCGCCATTTCAACACAACCGTAATTTGGTGGAATAATAATACAATCACAATCTTCCAATAAATCCTTCAAAGTTTCCAAGAGTTTTATATCATAAGTGACGGTCGGTACAAAAACCAATTTTTTATTAATAATCTTATAAAATTCTTTAATCTCTTGCGCTAGTTTTTCCGTTTGCATCTTAAAATCAATGTGTTTTCTATCCCAAAAATTAGAAGATTCAAACCATCCCGAAACCGTTACGCAAGCATAATTCCGTTCCTCTAATCCCAAGTGCGCTAATAAATCGTTTTTATTGGGCGATATATCTGTTACTGCAAATGCAGCGTCACATACTAAAACGGCGTTACAAATGCCTAAGTCTTTACAAATTTTTAATCCGCGCTCATCTCTTACAAAGACGCCATCGGCCTTCTTCAAAAAATAGCGGCTTAATTGTTTTCCTGTTTTTGTGCGCAGGGGGCCGACGCCCATATTGGCATAATATACTTTCTTTCTCAATATTTTGGCCACCATATGCCAAAAGTACAAAAACGGTAAATTGTAACGCGTTAAATCATGAATAAGGCTCCCTCCTCCATATATGATTGCATCAGCTTTCACTACGTGAAACAGTATAGAGAAACTGTCTTTTATCATACTGAAAACGACGGGTAATGATATCCCTTCATTCATACGGCAGGGTATGGTTTTAATGGAAAGATACTCCGCCATATCTTCATAAGTACCATTCGTTGCAGTAATCTGAAAATGGGATAGCTGTCGTGAAATCGATTGTAATATTGCGTCATCTCCTCGATTACCGCATCCATAGGCTCCTATGATTAAACATTTCTTCATACTACTATCGCTCCACTTTTATCTGTTCTGGATCACAATAAACCCCTATCAAATCGTTCCAGTCTATCTATATCCCTGCTTATTCTCTCCGGCGGCCAATCCCACCAACTAAGCGCCTGCAAAAAATCAATCGTCTCCTGATCAAACCTGTATTTTATCACCCGTGCAGGAACTCCGCCTACAATCGCATAAGGCGGCACATCTTTTGTAACCATCGTCTTACTGCCGATGACAGCCCCATTGCCAATAGTAACACCGCCTTTGATCGTTACGGAATCCCCTATCCAGACGTCATTCCCTATCAGAGTTATTTTACTATTTATTTCCATTTGCCCCCCCCCCCATTTCAATTTTCTGGAAATTGGTGATGCCATTCCTGTCATTCTGTAGCTTGAAAAATTATGGTACGGATGTTCATTCAATCCAACCGTAAGTCCTTCTGCGATACAGCAAAACTTTCCAATTTGTACATTTCGAATGAATTGATTTTGCTTCAAAAATGAATAATCCCCGATCGAGACATTTGCTGAAAAAACAGGCCAGCCGTATAAATTGACGCCTTTGCCCAGCTTGGGCTTATATACAATTCTTGATACCAGCGACTGAATCCATCGCGGCATACAATAATATACCTTATAAATTAAATTGATCATGTTTTCCCCATCCGTTTCACTCTGAACTTTGTATAGGCCACGCCGGCTTTTGTTACCCGCTTAAATTCCGCCCAGCTCAAGTTGGCAAGAAACGTTTTAAAAATATACGTAAACGAGAAGTAATAGCGGCTCATTAACCGATCCCGGATTTTTTCAATTTCCTTTGCAGACGCATAAGGATAGTTTACAAGACAGTTTAAATATCCGTCACTATTCAGCCATTTTGAATAATCCTCTGTAATCAGATAACCATTCTCTTTGGCCCATTTATAAAATCCTGTTCCGGGAAATGGCACGGCCTGCTGAAAAAACACCATATCGGGATATATGGACTTTGCAAATTGAAACGTTTCTTCTATCGTCTCCAGTGAATCCCCTGTCAGACCGATCATGAAGCATCCAAATACTTTGATTTTCAGCTTTTTCGTATTTTCAGCAAATGCGCGCGATTGTTCCAGCTTGATCCCCTTTTTAGTTTGATCCAGCACACCCTGATTTCCAGATTCAAAGCCAACTACAAGAAGGCGGCACCCTGCTTCTTTCATTTTTTTCATAACGGCATACGGCAGATCCGCCCGTGTGTTGCATGACCACCGCAATTTAAGACCGCGCCGCAGAATTTCGTCGCACACCTCCATTACCCGTTTTTTATCGGCAGTGAACGTATCATCCTCAATGAAAATTTCACGAATTTCCGGCATCTGCTTATGAATATACTCCAGCTCGTCAACTAAATTGCTGACAGACCGGCGGCGAAGCTGGTGTCCCCCCATTGTTTCAGGATAAGAGCAGAAATTGCAGCGGTACGGGCATCCTCGCGCGCTGAAAATCTGAATCATCGGCTTTTGCGCAAATGCATAGCAATAATCATTGACATCCAAAAACTGCTGGTAAACCTTTGATACCATAGGCAGCTCATCCAGATCTTCCTGGTACTCTCTGTCCTTATTGTGAATTATTTCATTATCATTCCTGTACGAAATGCCCGCAATCTCTGCCAGCGCCTTTCCCTGCGCAATCTCGGGGATTGTAAAATCATATTCCCCCCGAACAAGGATATCAATTTCCGGACACTCCTCCATCACCTGCTGCGGCAATGCCGTCGCATGGGTCCCGCCGATTATGATTTTTACATTTGGATTCGTCTTTTTGATCGCACGGATGACCTTATAATCCTCATAACACGTGGGCGTTGTAATCTCGGCCATGATATAATCCGGCGCAAATTTTTTTACCTCTGCCAATGTCTGCTCCGTATTATAGTGCCGGGTAATGCAGTCGACCAGATTGACCTTTAGGCCCATCTTTTGACTCATACCGGCCGCATATGCCAGCCAATACGGATAGTACAGCGTATCGGACTTTGTTTTTTCCGGCCATCGGCTGGCCCGGCTGATATCAAATTTATACGGTAAATTTAAAAATAATACGTTCATTTTGTTCTCCTTTAGTTGCTCACTTATTCTTGATAAAATGTTCTCAGTTCGTCATATTTATAATTGTTAGAACTGTCACACTCTGTAAAAAAACAGCGATCAAAAGCAAAACATTTTCTATATGCTTCCGATAAACTAAAACCTGATTATTTAAAGAAATAAATAACAGGGGGAAAATTGGGATAAAGTACCGCCCTTGCACGCCCATTATGATCGTTCGTGTGTCACTTGTATGTTGTGTAAACATAGAAAGCATAATTAACAACATAATAATGAATGAAACAAATAAAAATGACGCACGTATTTCAGTCCGCAGCCTATATGATGACATCTCGAAACTGAGGGCTGATAAACAAACTATAAATATAAAGCTAAAAATAATCCAGCTGGGAATATGCAGCGATAAGCCACTGAGAGATATGCCAAAACCCTGATAAAGCCATATTTTTTTATCAGTCCAAAATGTTCGCCAAAAAATGCGTGCCGTTTCTATTGGATTTTCGAATACATACATTAAAGAATAATTTTGCTGACCTTCCCAATTAAGCTTTTGTATTGAGCGGGATAAAAGTGAAGGCATCTGAAAAATACAAATAATTAAAAAAGCGGAAGCAAGTACAATACCAAATTTTATCCATTTGTCTTTTTTCCCTTTAAATCGTTCCCGCGGTATTAATAAAAATAAAAACAAAATTGGATAGTAAACAATTTTTGTTGGAGCTAGCAACAAACCTGCTATCAAAATGTAGTTGAAATCCTTTGTGGTTAGCGGCCCTTTCTCGTAAATCGCTTTCAGTAAGGATGCAATTAAAATAAATGCTACTCCATTTATAAAGCTGTCATAAGAATATGATGCAGCCTGCTGTAATGCCATGGGCGTTATACTGATCAGGCCTAGTAACAATTTAAATCTCGGTATTCTCTTAATTGCCAAGTAAACACAGCTTATATAAAACAATAGGTTAAAAAACCTACCAAGTAAAAACAGTATTATAAAATTTTGATGAAACACACGCGCGATGGAAATTCCTAATGCCTGTGGAATGTATTCAATAAAATATGCCAATTTTCTGGGAAGCGGTATTTCAATCAGTTCCCCGTCTACGGCAGGTTGCGTTATATCTTCCAAAACGCGCAGATATCCGCTGCCAACATTACCATGGCCTACAAAGTTAGTATAGTCGAAATCGGCTGCATTTCCATACGCATTGTAGCTCCCTCGAAACAACAGAAAATTAGAAAGTTGATAAGCGGATTGATAATGATGCGGTTCATCCGGTACAGAAAGAGGCGTGATAGTAACTAAATAGAATAGTCCCAACGGCAGCATTATTAAAAGAAACGCTTTTTCAATCTTGGGTCGAACAACAGTCAGAACATATAATATGATAATAAAAAAAATGACCAATAAAAACCGGACAACAGTTTTAAAAATGCCCACATCCGAAAGCCGACTGTCATTTAATACTATACTTTCAAGTACAAATTCCTCACCTGTCTTTGATCCAATGTCTATTCGGCAGGTAGTGATTTCTCTTCCAATTAAAAAAGTTATTGTTTGAGACCCTTTACTTGCGTTTGCCGAAAAAGTAAATTCTTCTCCATATCCATGTGTGTCCTCTGCATAATATACCGTAATATTTAGTCCTTGCTTTAGAGGGGATGAAAAATATATTGCGATATTATCTACATACTGATTCAACGGGGGGAGCTGAATATTTGCATCTCCAACAGTATTCGTATACAGATTTTCTTCCTGCGCGTACCCGCTAACTGTATAATGATCGATTTGCGTATCCCAAGGAATATCGCTCCCCCTTTGCACCACTACTCCAATATTTACAAATAGTAAAACAATCAGCAATCCTATCGCAACGCCGAACACGCCTGTCCAAATTTTAAATTGAACGCTATCACGCTTCATTTTAATGAAAAATCCTCTCTGTCTAATGTAAGATTCGGATTATAATAAGGGTCTCCGTCAGCCAATTCTTTCGCCCATCTGCTCTGAAAACGGCGCACTTCCCCCTCAAAACGTTTTTGTTTTTTCGGTGTATCCTCATATCCCCGGCTTTTGGATTCATAATGATACAGCTCGGCATATGGCGTCCATACAATCAAGTAACCCGCCTGACGGATTCGCATACACAGATCGACATCATTAAATGCAACCTGGAACGCCTCGTCCAGGCCCTGCATTTCGTCCCATACATCACGCCGTATCATCATACACGCAGCCGTAACCGCAGAATAGTTTTGCGCAATGGTCATTCTGCTCATATATCCATAATCATTTCTAAAAAAATGTTTATGAGCATGTCCTGCAACGCCGCCAATTCCAAGAATCACACCAGCATGCTGCACTGTGTCGTCAGGATAATAAAGCATACAGCCAACCGCACCCACATCCCTGCGCTGACTGAACATCAACATCTGCTCGATCCAATCCGGGGTAATAACCTCTACATCATTATTTAACAACAGTAAATGTTCACCCCGAGCATACTGCGCTCCCCAATTATTGACGGCAGCATAATTGAATTCGTTTTCCCATTGGATCACTTGAATTCGATTATCATTTTGTACCTGCTCATAATAATCAAACGTCTTCTGCTCAGTGCTGTTATTTTCAATAATAATAATTTCCCACGCTGGATACGTCGTTTTTGTACAAATAGAGGTGATACATTTGTACAGATCATCAGCATAGTCTTTGTTGGGGATCAAAATCGAAACCAAGGGTTTACCTATAATCTCATATTGAATCTTGTAAGTGGACGGCAATACCGCGTCCAAAACTTCCCCCGGCAGCCCAATCCTGGCCAGGTGTTCTGACAGAGCCAGCTTTGCCGCGGTCACAGTATACGGTTTTGCTGAGATATCGGAAGCTACAGAATTACTGTGACTTCTCCAGTAATACAAAATCTTTGGAATATGAACAATGTGCGACGCCTTTTCCGTTAACCTCAGAACCAAATCATAATCCTGGCTCCCGTCGCATTCCGATCGAAAACCGCCTCCGGTTTTCTCCAAAAGTTTCTTGGAGAAAACCGTAAAATGGCAGATGTAATTGTAGCTCCTCAGGGTGTCCGGGGCATAATCAGGTTTGAATGCGGGGCAATACGCATCTTCCGGTTTGTCATGAAACGTATTTTCATCCGTATAGATAAAATCCGCATCCTGTTCGCAAATCGCCCACATGACCTCAAACAGCGCCGCCGGATGAAGCAGATCGTCATGGTCGAATAGCCCAATATAATTGCCTGTCGCCATCTCCAGACAGGCGTTTGTATTTCCGGATATGCCTAAATTTTTGTCCAGCTTTAAATAATGGACACGACTATCTTTTTGGCAGTATTTCTTACACGCCTGTTCGACATTTCCATGTTGGGCGTCGCTTCCATCCGCCATGCACAGCTCCCAGTTGCCATAGGTCTGGTCCAATACGGAACGGATCATCTCGTGCAGAAACTGCAGCGGCGTATTGTAGAGAGGTACCACAATGCTGAATTTGACATCCCTGGAAAACCGAACGTGCCGTTGGGCTTCCAATTCTTCTTTTGTGAACAGCGGCTTATTCGCTAACCCTGCAAAATTTTGCCGGTGCTTGCGCCAGTCCCGAACCTTTCTCCATGTATTCCTCAACCCATTTTTTTTCAGGCTTCGCATTCCCTTACCAAATAAGCGCCCATAACGGGTCTTGATAAAGGGACGTTTCACCATGTCAACAATAACGCGGAATATCCACGTTATCTTCCAGAAAAAAGCATTAGATATTTCACTGTAAGCTTGCTCGCTATCGGATAGCTTTCGTTTCAATTCTTCCCGCTGAACAATCGCGGCATGGTAATGCGTTTTGTAATGGGCAAGTTCCTCCTGCATTGCCCGCTTATCTTTTTCCAATTGCACAATCCGCCGGCGGGATGTCTCCAGCTGTGTCTGATGTTGCTCCTCCTGCTGCTTCAGCTGTGTCTGATACTGCTCCTCCTGCTGCTTCAACTGCGCCTGCTGTACAGCTTCCTGTCCGGCAACGGCAGAGCGGTACGCTCCTTCTCTGCGGGACAGTTCTTCATTCAGACGGTTCTGCTCCCGCTTAGCGTCCTCCCAATCGGCAAACAACTGCGCCAGCATCTCGGTATTTTCCGGATATTGCAGGGGGAGCACATGGGCACGTATTGTAAGAGACGAAACCGCTTTACCTTCTAATTCAATTCGAAACCTTGGATCCTGCTCCAGAAAAATCGTGTATCCCAACCATTCTATCCCATTTTCCGGAACTGCCCGCAGCGTCCCGATATCGGAGTACACATGCAAATCTTCTACGATGCAAGATTTTTCTGCGGGATCAAAACGCAAGGCCGATACCTTTGGAAGACGCACTTCCATCCGTACTTGACCATCGCGTTCATCACCTATATAGTGAAGCGTCTGAGCTTCGCTGAATCCTTCTTCATTTCCCGCCCAGTAAAGATTAGCCTGGAACGGTCTTTTTGCCGCCTGTTCCAGCATATCCCGGTGAAGCCCATCCATTAGGCGGATATTGCGTTCATAATCCTCAATCTGCCGCAGCACATCACTTTTCTTCCGATAGCAGGCAGCATGATAGGTAATGTAGGTTGGCCGATAGTTCAGGTCATCATAAAAACCATTTTCTGCAAACAACCGGGCCCAATACTCCCGCTGCTGGACATTCAGATGCGTTTTTTCTGTAAAATCATCGGGAGAGGAAGAAAAAATAACCGTATCCGCCAAGCTGCACAAGTTTTGGATCGCCTTTTCCCCAGCATCTGCATACAGATGCTCCAAAACTTCGATTGTAACCACCACATCATACTGTTCCGGCAATCCCTCAGGCAAAGGGTCCAATAAAGAACCTACGGCGCAATACGGGCGGATGTCTTCCCTTACACAACAGATCGCATAATCGGAAATATCAATACCATATGCTTCGACGCCTCTTTCCCGCAGGGCTGCCACCAAATATCCCATCGCACATCCGGCATCCAAAACGGTTCTCGGCCTCAAGTCCTGAACGATGCGATCTGCAATCGCGCCAAAAAATATTTCCCATTGTTCCGGTTCCTCATATGGGATAGGCCCGCAATCGGTATGGTAGTATTCTTGATTATATATCTCGCTCATCTGTGTAAATCCTCCCTATCCTCCCTGATATGCATCACACACACTTTGCGCATCTCCGCACAACCTCATCCGTCCGTGGTCCAGCCACAGGACCCGGTCACACATCTCCCGGATCTGCTCCAGGCTATGGGATACAAACAACACGGTCGTGCCGCCGCCCATCAGCTCCAGCATCCTTTTTTTGCTCTTTTCCTGAAAAGCGGCGTCGCCCACCGCCAAGATTTCGTCCACGATCAAAATATCCGGATTCACTACCGTTGCGATGGAAAAGGCCAGCCGCATCACCATACCGGAGGAGTAGCTGCGCAAGGGAGCCTCAATAAATTCCCCCAACTCAGAAAAAGCAACGATCTCATCATACTTGTCCTGAAGGAATTTTTCCGAATAGCCCAAGATCGCGCCGTTTAAAAAGATGTTCTCCCGGCCCGACAGTTCAAAGTCAAATCCGCTCCCCAGCTCCAACATGGGAACAATGGTCCCGTTGACTTGCAGCGACCCTTCCGTGGGTTTTAAGATTCCGGAAATCACCTTCAGCAGCGTCGATTTTCCAGCCCCATTATGACCGATAATTCCCATAACCTCGCCTTTTCGGACATCGAAACTGACATCCTTCAAGGCCCAGAATTCCTTATATTTGATCTCCCGCTTCAGAAATTTGACCACATACTCCTTCATGCTTTGAATCCGGTCTGTATTCATCAAATAACGCATAGAGATATTTTCCGCCTTGATCATAAGCTTGCCTCACAGATTCAAAATAAACTTATCCTGTTTTGTTTTAAAAATGATCGCTCCGACCACAAGCGGTACAAAGGAAACAACCAGGCAGTAAAGGTAGGCCCTTGGAGCAGGGGATACACCATCGATCAAAATGCAGCGGATAAATCGAATAATGTGGTACAGCGGATTGCATTTATAGAGCGTCATGTACTGCTGTGGGATGATGCTCTCCGGATAAAAGATTGGCGTCATATACATCCACAGCATGGAAATAACGGACCAGAGGAACTGTGTATCCCTGAAAAACACCATCAGCGTGGACAGCAAAAATCCCATACCGATGCAGAATACCAGCAGGCAGCTCAGTCCAAAAGGCAGCAGAAGGATGGCCGGACGGGGTTTAACGCCGCTAATAATCATGACAAACAACAGAGGAATCAAAGACAGCAGCAGATTAACCGTCGAGGACAACACTCTGGAAACAGGATAAATATACTTGGGGACGTAGACTTTCGTGATCAGCGCAGCGTTTCCCGTTATAGATGTCAAAGCCAAACCGGTCGATTCGCTGAAAAAATTGTAACACACAATACCTGACAACAGATATAGTGCATAGTTTGGTACATCCGACCGGAACAGAGTAGAAAACACCACATACTGTACGGTCATCGTCAGGAGCGGATTCAAAAAACTCCAGCACACCCCAAGGATGGAACGCTTATAACGGGTCTTAAAATCACGCGCTACAAGCTGCTTCACCAAGAAACCGTAGCGCTGAAACATCCAATATAGACGCAGACCCAAAATATTCTTCTGTTTTTTGACCGCCTGGACAAGCCACAGAAGATAAAGCCCAAGCAGCAGACCGCCGCCGGCCGCCAGGTACCAGTAATATTGGCCCACCCAGAAATCGTTTTTCATCTGGAGCTGGAAATGCAAAATCTTCCCAGTGACCGCCCCGTTGACCTCAAGCTGCTTGTCCCGCGGCAGTTCCAGCGCCACCTCCCCCTTGCCCGCCGTCATGGTGCTGCCCATCCAGGGGGTGATTGCATTCCCCGGCTGACCATCAGGCGAAGTGAGCACGAGCGCATATTCCGCTCCTTTCCGTAGCAGTGCCGGCTCAACAAAAGAAATAGTCCGCACGATGTTGTCTTCGATATCCGCCGCAGGAACCACCGCCTCTGCCAAGATCTCTCCCTGGACGTCCTCGATGCTGACCTCAAGATGAGACGTATTTTCCCTTGCATAGGTCGATAAGAGCATAGACACAGCAGACAATTCGTCGGCTTGCGCTATAAATGGCTGCCGCACATTCATACCCTGCACCAGCTCACCCACTGGCTCAGCTGCATGAACAGCGTCTGTAGACAGGCTTTGATATCTGAGCTGATCGCCGGCAATCCAATAGAACCCGACTGCCAACACGATATAACAGGCCAGCACAATCATGCAGCCCTTCCGAAAACGCTTCATGTTCAAGTCGATTCTCCAATTTCTATAAGGTAACGTCGCAGCGCGTTAGTCCATTCCGGCAAGGGCCGGAAGCCTTGCGCGGACAACATCCGTTTGCTCAATCTGGAATTTAGCGGCCGTTTGGCGCAGGTAGGATACTCCTCCGTCAGAATGTGGTTCACCTTTACCTCTTTTCCAGCACAACGGAAAATCTCCTCTGCAAACTCGGCCCAGGAACAGACTCCCTCATTGGTGGCATGGTATAGCCCGAATTGGTCCGTCCGTATCATATCGCACAGCAGCGGGGCCAAGTCGGCGGTATAGGTAGGGCTGCCGATCTGGTCGCAGACTACATTTAATTCCGTGTTCGATTTGGACAGCCGGAGCATCGTTTTGATAAAATTATTTCCGTTTGCACCAAATACCCATGAGATGCGAACGATAAAATAGTCTGTCAACAGACTCTGAACAACCAACTCGCCGGCCAGTTTGCTTGCTCCGTACACATTGGTTGGATTCACCGCATCTGTGACCTCGTAAAACTGTTTCCCCAGTCCCGGAAACACATAATCGGTGGAAATATACAGCATCTTTGCGCCAATGGCCTTACAGGAAACTGCCAGATTTCGGGTCCCGTCTACATTAACCGCCCAACACTGTTCCGCTTCATCCTCTGCCTTATCCACTGCGGTGTAAGCCGCGCAGTGAATCACAGCATCCGGACGGTTATTCTCAAGAGCGGCTTCCACCGCCTTTCTGTCGGTAATATCCAAGTCTTCAACGGAAACACCCCGATTTTCGATCCCTCTCCGCGTCAATTCCTTACATACGTCATAACCCAATTGTCCGCTGGCTCCAGTGACAAATACTCTCATACTTACCTCTTTATAAAATACGCTTCTGTCTAAGCCTGATCAAAAACATGAAGATAAATTCCGGCATCCGTGCGAATATCAACTCGAATAGAGATGTAACCACACTAAAATGCCGGTATTTCCAAATTTCCCACCAGGACTTCCACTTACCTGAAAAATAATCTGACCTGGCCCTTGTCCATATAACTGCTTGATCTATTACAGCTGCAAAATTCAAAGCGCCGTCTATATTTTCTCGGAGCCATATCAACCGCTTCACATGCTGCAAAATCTGTTTATCATAATAACTGCGTTTATCAGTTATCCCCTGCATGGAACCAGTCTGATTTTCCCCATGGATCCGGTGAGAAATGGTAGGGCGCGGCAGTGACGCTATCTTCCCGCACATTGCAGCTTTCAACGCCAAATAATGGTCATGTATCATATAGGGACAGAAAGGGAGGGCGGCCCGTGCAGTATCTGCCCGGATAAGCATGGTGCATCCAGCGACAAAATTGCGGATCAACAGTTTTTCCGCCAGGCCCTCACCGCTGTAAAATCGAAAGCGTTTATATACCTGAGTAATGCTGTCTGCGGTCCGCCTGCCCTGCCTGTCAATCACATACATGTCCGAACAGACCAACTTCGCCCGCTCGCGCTCTATCTCTTTTTGCAGCAGACTCAGCTTCTCCGGCAGCCAGATATCGTCCTGATCACAGTAAGCGAAGTATGCCCCCTCAGCCTCCGCAGTCAACCGTTCAAAGGTGCCGGTGGAGCCAAGGTTTTTTTCGTTGCGCCAAAGTTCCCAGGAAAAAGAGCGGATACTCTCGCTGACACAGGCTTGGATCGCTTCAATTGGTACGGCCGGTGAGCAATCATCCCGGATATAGAGTTTTATGTTGGGATAAGTCTGTTCTTCCAGTGACAGCAGCTGCTCTCGCAGCCAATCCAGCCGAGGCTCATAGACGGCCATCAAAATCGCGATTTTCGGGGTCTCAGCGCCCGGCATACATCCGTTCATAATAATTCTGATAATCTCCGTTCACGATTTCTTCCCACCAGGAGCGATTATTCAGATACCACTCAATTGTCCGTTGGATACCGTCTGAAAATTTAGTGGCAGGCAGCCAACCCAATTGCTCATGTATGAAAGTCGGGTCGATAGCATAGCGCATATCATGGCCCTTACGATCCGTCACATAAGTGATCAGACTTTCTGGCTTACCCAAAGCCCGGCAAATCAACTTCACAATGTCGATATTACGCATCTCGTTGTGACCGCCGATGTTGTAGGTTTGTCCCGCCTGCCCTCGTTCCAAAATCCGGTCAATGGCAACACAGTGATCCTCAACATATAGCCAGTCACGTACATTCAGCCCCTGGCCGTATACCGGAAGCGGTTTGTTCGCCAAGGCGTTGGCAATCATCAGGGGGATCAGTTTTTCAGGGAACTGGTAGGGCCCATAATTATTGGAGCAGCGGCTGATCGTGATAGGCAGCCCATATGTCCGGTGGTAGGCATTGCACAGCAGATCGGCCGCCGCCTTGGATGCTGAATAGGGGCTGGATGTATGGAGAGGGGTCTGTTCGGTAAAAAACAAATCGGGGCGGTCCAGCGGCAGATCCCCATATACCTCGTCGGTAGATACCTGGTGATAGCGGCTGATTCCATATTTCCGACAGGCATCCAGCAGCACTTGCGTTCCCATCACATTGGTTTTTAAAAAAATCGCCGGGTCTTCAATGGAGCGGTCCACATGGCTCTCCGCCGCAAAATTCACAACGATATCAGGCCGCTCTGCTTCAAAAATACCATAGATAGCCTCCCGGCCGGCGATATCGGCCCGGATAAATTTAAATTTGGGGTCTTCCATAACAGGCGCCAACGTGGCTAAATTCCCGGCGTAGGTCAACTTGTCCACACAGAGCAAATTGTAGTCAGGATGCTTTTTTTGCATATAAAAAATGAAATTGCTTCCGATAAATCCGGCGCCGCCAGTAACCAATAGCTTCATTGTTCATCTGCTCCTTAATACATTTCAAAGCCCGTTGCAGCATCCTTCAGCCAAGGCGCGTTCTGATCCTTGCCGCTCAGGACCGGCTCGGAAATACCCCAGTCGATCGCCAACTCCGGATCATTCCAGCGAATCCCGCCGTCGGCCTCTGGCGCGTAATAATTGTCCGCCTTATAGAGGAACTCCACCTCATCCGTAAGCGTTAAAAAGCCATGTCCAAATCCCCGTGGAATCAAAAGCTGCTTCTTATTTTCAGCTGACAATTCCACTGCCACCCACCTTTTATAGGCAGGGCTGTTAGGCCGTAAATCTACAGCTACATCCAAAACTTTCCCCTTAACGCACCGTACCAATTTTGCCTGAGCCTTGTCTCCCCGCTGAAAATGGATACCGCGCAACGTCCCCTTGACTGTGGAACAGGAGTGGTTATCCTGGACAAAATCATAAAACAGCCCGGCTTCCTCAAACACACGCTTAGACCAGCTCTCCATAAAAAAGCCCCGGTGATCTCCAAAGACTTCCGGCTCTGCCAGATACACGCCATCCAGCTCCGTCTTTGTAAATTTCATTGCCCACACCTCTCAAAGCTCAATAAATATATTTTCCAGCCGCCACATTGCATAGGTGGAACCCATATGGAGACTTTCCATAAGCATTCGCTGCGTCTTGAAGCTGTTCCGTTGTAATCCACCCGTTGCGAAATGCAATTTCCTCCAAAGCCGCAATCTGGATCCCTTCCCGGGACTCGATCACCCGGACAAATTCCGCAGCCTCTGATAGAGATTCCACCGTGCCGGTATCCAGCCAAGCATAACCTCGTCCCAAGGTAATCACATTGAGCGTTCCTTCTTCCAGATAGAGGCGGTTTAAATCTGTTATCTCCAACTCTCCCCGCGCGGAAGGCTTCAGGTTTTTGGCGCGCCGGCATACATTTTTGTCATAAAAATACAGGCCGGTCACCGCATAATTGCTCCGCGGCCTGACAGGTTTTTCTTCAATGGATACCGCTCGCCCTTCTGTGTCAAACTCCACTACGCCAAAACGCTCTGGATCCTCCACATAATATCCAAATACAGTAGCGCCCGTCTCCTGTTCCACTGCATGTCTAAGATGGGCAGTCAATCCAGCTCCATAAAAAATATTATCGCCCAGAATCATAGCGCAGCGATCGCCGCCTATAAATTCTTCACCCAGAATAAACGCCTGGGCCAGACCATCAGGCGAGGGTTGAACCTGATAAGACAACCGGATTCCAAACTGCTCTCCACCGCCTAAAAGCCGCTGAAAATTCGGCAGGTCAGTCGGTGTTGAAATAATTAGAATATCCCGAATTCCGGATAACATGAGAGTGGACAGTGGATAGTAAATCATGGGCTTATCATAAATAGGCAATAGTTGTTTACTAGTCACTTTTGTCAGTGGATATAGCCGTGTACCAGCTCCACCAGCCAATATAATTCCTTTCATCTCATGTCTCCCTTTCTTTTTGCATCTGAAACTTAAATCATTGACAGATTCCTATACCCAGGTTATTAACATCCTTTCAGAAAAATCAATGCTATATAACACCGGAATCCTTTATTCTTATAAGCGTGCACGTTCCCCTTTATTATCCAGCGTTTGTATGAAATACCGGAACGCGTCCCGCGTCCGTGCATATTGATACTGGACCATTTCAAAACGGCAGGCTTTGGAGATGCTCTCCATTGCGCTTATATCTGAAAAGAGCGCTGTAAGCCGCTTGCCAATAACGGCGCTGCTATTCTCTGATAAAAGCCAACCTGTTTCGCCTTCCCGGACGACGTCGGGCACGCCGCCCACCGGGCTGACCAGAGGCGGTACGCCGGCCGCCATTGCTTCCAGAAGCGCGTTGGGAAGGCCCTCATAATTGGTGGGACTGAGAAACAACCGCCAGCGTCCATAATAATCAGGCAGGGATTTGTGGTCGATCCAGCCAAGCATTTTGATATGTGCCTGCTCTCCCAAAAGGCTGATCAGCTGCGCGCACTCCTTCCGCAGCGGGCCGTCTCCGACAATTTCCAAGGAGTATTCCGGAAAGCTGCGGCGAAACTGATGAAAAGCCTGCACAGCCTCCAAAATACGCTTACTTGCCGCCAAGCGCCCACAGATCCCAATTACCGGCGGGCGTTCAGTATATGAAAGACCCGCGTTGAAAAAGGCATCCTCCACATAAAGATGCACCGTATGCAGCCCCTCGCGCTCATAATCAATTTTCCAATGATGTGCTACAGACGGCGACTCCACACAGGCCGCATCGGCATGCCGTGCCATATATTCCATCAGCACCGCTTTTAGGAAGTTTACTAGCGTTATATGTTCCGCCTTGCGGCGGCTGTTTCCATAAAGGAACCCAACTGTATAAAGCCCGGCCAAACGGCAGTAAAGAAACGGAAGGATCATTGGTCCGGAAAGCCAGAACAGGACTACCGGCGCATGATTTCGCAAAGCGTGTATGCGGCGGATTGCGGCGGATTGCATACGTAAATAGCCCCATACGGCGCGTAAAGAACTGTCCGTCGTAAACTCCGGCACAAGATTTGTCAATCGAAAGCGATGTGACGGCAAATCTGCAAGAGCCTGCGCCGGAAAATTTGCCGTTAGAAATTCTGTTTGTTCAAAGACATCGCAGCACAGCCGCATCATTTTGTAATTCACCGCAACCGGCGATGCATTATTGGAAGGAACAAAGCTGGAAATTAATATGGCTTTTTGAACTGTCATTGTTTCGCGCGTACCTGCTGCTTCTCTCCTCTGCGCAATAATTGATCGGCCGCATCATCTGAAAGCCCCTGTGAGCTTTCACGCGTAAAAAGCACTTTGATTGTCATTAGGATGATTTTAATATCAAGCCAAAGCGAATATCCTTCAATATAGGCAAGATCCATTTTCAGCTTATCATACGGTGATGTGTTATATTTTCCATATACCTGGGCATAGCCGGTTAATCCAGCCTTTACCTTGAGCCGGAAATCAAATTCCGGCATATCAAGTGCATACTGTTGCGCGATTTCTTTCCTTTCAGGCCGCGGACCCACAATACTCATTTCACCTTTTATGATGTTTATTAATTGTGGTAACTCATCTAATCTTAACCTCCGCAAAAATTTGCCGACAGATGTTATTCTTGTATCATTCTCACTTGCAAGGCGCGGCCCGTCGTACCGTTCCGCATCGACCTCCATGCTGCGAAATTTATACAGTATGAAAATGCGCCCTCCCTCTGTCAAACGTTCCTGCCGGTATAATACCGGACCGCGGTCATAACATTTGATCGTTACAGCTATAATTGCCATAATTGGAGAAGTTAAAACAAGCGCGGTCAAAGATATTGCCAAATCCAAAATTCTTTTAGCTGTCTGCTGCCCGAAATCAAGTCCCCTGTTGCGGCAAAGCAACAATGGAGAATCAAACAAATGAATCGCCTCTGCACCGCGAATAATGGTGTCGGAAAGCTTGGGCGTCAGATAGACACGTACCGATTGCCGGAAACAGTACTTCAGAAGCTCGTTGCGTATATCCGATTTAACATCACAAATCAGCACCGCTTCATACTGCCCAATCGCCTGACAAATAGTTTCCCAGTCCTCAGCAACAGTAACCGCTCCGCAAATATTATATTTCTCCGAACGGCTGTTTATTTTTGACAGCAAACCTTTCGGCTGATTTCCTTCATATATTAAAAGTATCCGGCGCGGCGGATAAAGATGATAATATAATTTTTCTGAAAAACAAGCCCATATTATCAGGACAAATATATCTGTTATTGTCAAAATTAACATTGGCGCAAAATTCATAAATCTGCGTCCAATTAATCCAATTTGCAAATAATTCAAAACATTTGTAATCAACATGGAAAGGATCGCAGAATAAATAACGTCGCTCCTTTTAAGATAACCAATGCGAAATCCACCATAAATACGCATAAATATATAAAGTGTTAAGGCATAAACAGCAATTACCAGCCAATTTCCTTTTCTAAAAAAAGGCTGTACAATTTCCTGCGCATAACATGTATACCATATAATTCCAAATGTTGCCGTTAAAAAAACTATTCCGGATAAAGATGTTAAAAACAGCACCAAACGTTTATTAGGACGCTTGATCATATTTACTTTTTTCAATCTGTGCTTCCTCCATATTTGATCGCTTGTTTTTCTACATCATTGCACACTTATACAGTCTATTGTTTAGATTATAATTGATCCGATTCTTAAAGTCAAGAAGGGGCAAATTGCTCCATTTTACATTTCTCTTAAAACACAAAAAAGCCTCCGCTTCTATTGAACCGGAGGCTTTTGCGGCAATTGCCCAAAATTACTGTAGGCTGGGCGTGGGCGGTAACTTTTGGAAAAGAAAAAGCCTGGAGCCAGATGGCGCTCCAAGCTTTTGCCTGATGGTGACCTGTACGGGATTCGAACCCGTGAACCCGCCGTGAAAGGGCGGTGTCTTAACCACTTGACGAACAGGCCGGAAACATTGGGCCTCACGCAGCAGTGAGGCCCGACTGGTAGCGGTAACTGGATTCGAACCGGTGACACTTCGGGTATGAACCGAATGCTCTAGCCAACTGAGCTATACCGCCATTTTCTGCTCCCTTATTATATGAGCGAGCGTACTAAATTATACCGTAGAATCTTTATTTTGTCAATAGCTTTGCAGCTTTTCTGTAAAATTTATTTCCGCTTCAAAACAGCGTCCGCCGCCAGCCATACCGCCCACATAATATGCACTTTGCGAAATCTGTGCGGTATCAAGCTCGATCACCTGTCCCGCGAGCGCCTCTTTTTGATACATAATACCGAACTTTTTAATTTCACGTTCAACAAGCCAATCCAACGGCAGCGTATCGCAGACAATATCCGCATAAACCGCATTGTTGACATGACTGTTTGAATCAAGATCGCTGTACTTTACCTGACGCATATGGCGCACACCCGCAGCATTTGGTTTTTTGATCCGGTACGCGGTGATATACTCCCCGTCGTTTGGAAACATCTCAAGACCATAGATATCAAACGCAGCAGGCCGCAGGATCCGGTGTGTGCGCGGATCGGCCAGAATCCAGGAAATGCTTGTCTCGACAAGCCGTTCCCCTTGTTCGGTATCAAAGTAGGTGTCCCGGATAAACTGCGCGCCCTTAGGCACGCGCGGGACAGTGACCAGGCGCAGGCGTTCAGCATAAACCGGCCGCCGCTTGATTGTAATCAGCATCTTATTGACAAGAAACACCATGCCGTCCTGCTGCATCCGTTCATAGGTAATCCCTTCCCGCGCGATATGATCGCTTCCCATCTGCTGCGTATGGCGCATAATATTCGATAAGCTCATACGATGCGTTAGATCGCATTCAGGCTCGGTTACTTCTATCCATTTTTCAAACTCACGGATCAAGCGATACGCCGCCTCTCATCATTCCTGGAGGCCAGGCCCGCCTTTTCAGGCAGACCCGGCTTTTATTTCACATATGGCTTGCTTTATTTTTCCGCACTGACACATGGCATCCTTTTACGGCCGGATCGCGTCCTTACCGCCCATATACATGCGCAGCGGTTGCGGAATGCGTACAGATCCATCGTCGTTCAGGTTGTTCTCCAAAAACGCGATCAACATACGCGGCGGCGCAACAACCGTGTTGTTTAGCGTATGCGCAAAGTAGTTGCCTTTTTCTTTATTCCTGACGCGGATACCCAGGCGCCGCGCCTGGGCGTCGCCAAGATTTGAACAGCTTCCAACCTCAAAATACTTTTTCTGACGCGGCGACCAAGCCTCTACATCGACGCTTTTGACTTTCAAATCAGCCAAATCGCCGGAACAGCATTCAAGCGTGCGCACCGGGATATCAAGCGAGCGGAAGAAGTCAACCGTATTTTTCCAAAGCTTGTCGTACCAAGCGGCGCTGTCCTCGGGCTTGCAGACGACAATCATCTCCTGCTTTTCAAACTGGTGGATGCGGTAGACGCCGCGTTCTTCGATACCATGCGCGCCGACCTCCTTGCGGAAACACGGCGAATAGCTTGTAAGTGTCTGCGGGAGCTTGTCCTCATCAAGCATAGTATCGATAAATTTGCCGATCATTGAATGCTCGCTTGTGCCGATCAGATAGAGGTCCTCCCCTTCAATCTTGTACATCATGTTTTCCATCTCGGCAAAGCTCATCACACCGTTGACAACATTGCTGCGGATCATAAACGGCGGTATATAATAAGTGAATCCGCGGTCAATCATAAAGTCGCGCGCATAGGACAGAATTGCTGAATGCAGACGCGCAATATCTCCACACAAATAATAAAAGCCATTGCCGCTTGTTTTACGCGCACTGTCAAGATCGATCCCGTTGAGCCGCTCCATGATCTCCACATGATAGGGCACCTCAAAAGGTGGAACTGTTGGTTCTCCAAAGCGTTCAACCTCAACATTCTCGCTGTCGTCCCGGCCGATCGGCACAGATGGATCGATAATATTCGGGATCACCATCATCCGCTCGCGGATCTCTGCTTCAAGCTTCGTTTCAAGCTCCTCAAGCTCCTCAAGCTCTTTTGCCATCGCAGTTACCTGCGCTTTGGCCTGTTCGGCCTCCTCGCGCAGACCCTTGCCCATCAATCCGCCGATTTGTTTGCTGATGGTATTGCGCTGTGCGCGCAGATTATCGCAGCGCGTCTTTGTCTCCCGGAACTTCTGGTCGCGTTCAAGTACTTCGTCGACCAGCGGCAGCTTTTCCTCCTGGAATTTTTTTCTGATATTTTCCCTGACTGCTTCCGGATTAGCCCGGACAAATTTAATATCGAGCATCTTTCTTCCCCTTTCCCGCCTTTTTGAAAAAAAGCCCGGCAAAAAACTTCATACCTTTTTTTCAAAAAAGGTATGCCAAAAAACTTTAGCTGGCTGCGCCCCCGCTTTTTTGAAAAAAAGCTCGGCAAAAAACTTTAGCCGGCTGTGCCGCGAACAGTGGGGCAGCAACAGCCAATTTTTCGCCGCCTGCTTACCCCTGTCCCCTGTCGAACAACGCCGCCAGGCCTTTCAGGTCCTGCTCGTCATAAAACTCGATCACTAGCCTTCCCTTTTTTTCACCCTTTTTGCATTCTACACGCACCTTGCGTGAAAGGCTCTGCATCAAGGCAAGCTGCACCTCCGCGAACGTACTGTTGTCCCATGCGGTGCGCGGCGCTTCCTCCTCCGCCTTTTCCGCCTGTTTCTGACGCTTGACAAAGGCTTCCGTTTGCCTGACAGACCAACCCTTTTTAATGATTTCCTCCGCCAGCGCACAGATTACAGCCTCATTTTCAAGACCGAGCAGCGCGCGCGCGTGTCCTGCCGACAGCTCCCCCTGGCTTACGAGCGCCCGCACGGCGTCCGGCAAACCAAGCAGACGCATCGCATTCGTAATCACCGGCCTCGATTTACCCACGCGCTCGGACACCTGTTCCTGGGTCAATCCAAACGTTTCCATCAGCTCCCGGTATCCGGCCGCTTCTTCAATTGGATTGAGATCCTCGCGCTGCAGGTTTTCAATAAGCGCAAGCTCCATTGTTTCACTGTCGCTCAATTCCCGGATCACCACCGGCACCTGTGACAGTCCCGCCATACGTGCAGCACGCCACCGCCGCTCACCCGCGACAAGCTGATAGCCTCCCGATTCCATCGGACGGACGACAAGCGGCTGTAAAACGCCATACTGCCGGATAGAATCGGCCAGCTCTGCAAGCGCCGCCTCGTCAAAATGGCGGCGCGGCTGGCCGCGGTTTGGTTCAATTTCGCTGACAGCCAGCGATGAAACAGCTCCACTGTCCGTGCTGTTGTCGGCAAACAGCGCCTCCAGACCCTTACCCAGTCCGCCTTTCGCTTTTGCCAAATCAGTTCCCCCTTTTTTTCCTGTTCTTTTTCAAGAATTCTTCGGCCAGCTCCTCATAGGCGGCGCTGCCCTTTGACGAACGGTCATAATACAAAACCGGCTGTCCAAAACTGGGCGCTTCGGACAAGCGCACATTCCGCGGTATGACTGTATGGTAAATCTTCTGTGGAAAGTATTTTTTCAGCTCCGCTACAACCTGTACCGTCAAATTAAGCCGGCTGTCATACATTGTGAGCAGTACGCCCTCGATATCTATATCGGGATTATAAAGCCGCTTTACCTGCCGCAACGTTGCAATGAGTTGCGAAAGTCCTTCTAGGGCGTAATATTCACATTGAATTGGAATCAACAGAGAATTTGCCGCCGCGAAGGCGTTTAAAGTGATGATTCCAAGCGACGGCGGGCAATCAATCAAGATAAAATCATATTGATCCCGAATCCTCAGAAGCGCCGTTTTCAGCCGCATCGCACGGTTATCGAGCTCAACCAGTTCAATTTCCGCGCCTGCCAGTGAAATATTGGAGGGAAGCACGTCCACGTTTTGAAACGGCGTATGCTGGAGCGCCTGTTCAGCCCCGGCCGTGGAGACAAGCAGCTCATATGTCGAGCACGCCAAGCTGCGTTTATTGATACCAAGCCCTGATGTGGAATTTCCCTGCGGGTCCACATCAACCAATAGCGTGCGGTATCCGCGCGCGCCGAGCGCCGCAGTCAAATTGACGGCGGTTGTCGTCTTGCCGACCCCGCCTTTCTGGTTTGCCACCGCGATTATCTTGCCCATTTTTTCCCTCCGGTACCCTAAAAGCGAATATCTTTCCATCAACATGGATTGCCTTATGATTATACCACAGCAACAAGCCCATTCGGGCTTACCTGCCGCAAAGCGGCAGGGAAACCGGCAAAGCCGGTTTTGACTGTGGTGTAACATGCGCAATCCGCTGCTTTGCAGCGTTTGCCGCCATATGGCGGCTGCAAACGGCTTTGTCGTTTGCACTGCGCATATTATACCATGTCCGCGAAGCGGCATGGTATAATTGCCCATCAAAAGGCGGTTGCCGCGCAAGCGGCGAGCCGCTGGGCATAACCCGGTATAATAACCGCTCTGCGGTTATTATACCACATTCATTTCTCAAAGAAAAGCCTTTTGTCCTGCTCATTCGGCCGCGGCGCCATTTACAGATCCCATCACTGAACCGGACCTTTATACCCTTTTATGTTTCACGTGAAACATCGCAGCTTTGTTTTCATTTCTTCAATCTGCTTTTAAGACGCAACAAAGCCGCCCGTTTGGGCGGCTTGTGTTGCAGGGAAACGTGTATTTATTTTACCAAACCACAGCCGCTTTTTCGGGCGCTGTCCTCCCTGCGGGCGGCCTGTGGCGGATGGCCTTCTTTGTTGTTCTATTATGCGCTGTGTGGACGGTATGCGCTTTTTTTCGGGATGCGCATCGTATAATTGATAAATTCCTCGTCCTCAAATTTTTCTGTATCAATATCGATCCCAGCCAGCTTCATCGTCGAAACCGCTTTTGTGATCGTATTCATGAAGATACGAAAGTCCTTCAGTACAAACAGCTTGGTCGCTTTCTGCTCCGGCTTTACAGGCGCAGGTTCCGGCGCCGCAGTCAGCATTGTCTCAATCAACCGCTCCGTTTCACCCACATTCAGGCGTTCATGCGTAATCGTTTCCAACGCGGCTTCGATCTGTTGATCGCTTTCCAGCTTCAGCAGCGCCCTTGCATGGCGCTCTGTCAATCCTGCATCAAGCATCCGCCTGCGCAGTTCTTCGCTGAAATTGAGCAGCCGCAGCTTGTTAGCAATCGTAGACTGCGCTTTTCCCAATCGTTTTGCCACCTGTTGCTGCGTCATATCGCACAGCTCCATCAGCCTGCGGATTCCCTGCGCTTCCTCAAAATAGTTGAGGTCTTTGCGCTGTAAATTTTCAATCAGCGCAAAAACGGCCGATTTTTCATTATCAAACTGTTCCACAATCGCGGGGATTTTATCAATCCCATTCATGCGGCACGCCATCAAGCGCCGTTCGCCTGCGATCAGTTCATAGCCGCTTCCAACAGCGCGCACTGTCACAGGCTGGAGCAGGCCGCTCTGTGCAATGCTGTCTGCCAGTTCCTGCATGGCGCGCGGTTCAAATTGACGCCGCGGTTGATAGGGGCTGCGCACGATGCGGTCAACATCGATCAGAACAACACGGTTGACGGTCCGTTGCTTTGAAAACTTCATGCTCCCCGCATCCTTTCTTTATCTTGTCCATGCCTGCATCATACCATGAAATATTCCAAATTTCCAGCACTTTTCATCGCAGAAAATAGCAAAATCCGCCGGTGTTTTCATTACACCAGCGGATTTTTTGCTATTTTAGCATGTGGTCTTGGATATTTTGTCGATGTCTGCGATCTTTTTTTTATCAGCACAATCGCCCGGCCGCTTCCATCAGGCAGCCCAAGGCGCTTGACCGCTTTCAGCTCCCCACCCAGCAGATGAACAGCGCGCCCAGCTTCGGCACATTCCTTGTCACAATCATTCCCCTTATATGCAGCAAATATTCCCTCGACCCTGACAAATGGCAGGCAATATTCACTCAATTCATACAGCCGTGCGACAGCGCGCGAAACAGCCATATCATATTTTTCGCGATAGACCGGGCTTCGTCCCGCCTCCTCCGCACGTGCATGAATACATTCATTGTCCTGTCCCAGGGACTGTGACAGTTCTTGCAGGAATGTAATCCGTTTATTCAGACTGTCCAGCAGCGTCAAATGCAGGTCCGGTCGTGCAATTTTCAGCGGAACGGACGGAAAGCCCGCCCCTGTTCCGACATCGACAAGCCGCGCCCCCTGCGGGATGGGGCAAAGCGACAGCAACGACAGACTGTCGACAAAATGCTTGATCACAATTTCCTGTGGTTCAGTGATTGCTGTCAGATTCATTTTTGCATTCCATTCAACCAACAGCGCCGCATAACGGTCAAAAGCATCCAACTGCGCAGTGTCAAGCGTTACGCCGAAACCGGCCGCATATTCTTTTAACATGTCCCGTTCAATCATTTGTTTCCTCCCCTGCCTTCTGTGTGGATGCATGGTGCTGACTGAGCCAAATCAACAGCACAGACACATCTGCCGGGCTGACGCCGCTGATGCGCGATGCCTGCCCGATGTTCAATGGCCGCAGGCGCGTCAATTTCTCGACGGCTTCCAGCCGCAGCCCGCCGATCGATTGATAATCCAGATCGCCTGGAAGCTGCTTTCCCTCCAAACGCCGCATCTGCTCCACCTGTTCAAGCTGCTTCTTGATATACCCTTCATATTTAATTGTTATTTCCACCTGTTCGCAAACCTGCGCGGGCAATTCAGGGCGCTCTGGATCAAAGGGTGCAAGCGATGCATAGGAAAGCTGAGGCCGTTTGAGCAGCTCACAAAGACGTATCCCCGTTGCAATGGGCGATGTTTCACGTGAAACAAGCAACGCATTTAATTTTTCACTTGGCGCTGTATGCACCGCACGCAGACGCCTTATCTCCCCTTCCACCAGTTCGCGCTTTTTCAGGAACGCTGCCCAGCGCTCCGCCCCAATCAAACCGATTTCATATCCAATCGGCGTCAAACGCATGTCCGCGTTGTCCTGTCTTAAAATCAAACGGTATTCCGATCGTGATGTCATCATTCTGTATGGATCGTTGCAGCCTTTCACAACAAGATCATCAATCAAGGTCCCAATATAACTGCTCGCACGGTCAAGCACAAGCGGCGTTTTTCCCTGTACGGCACGCGCGGCGTTGATACCAGCGATCAAACCTTGCGCGGCCGCTTCCTCATAGCCGGAGGTGCCGTTGAACTGGCCCGCACCATAAAGCCCGCGCACTGCCTTGCATTCCAGCGTCGCCTGCAAACAGGTTGGATCAAGGCAATCATATTCGATTGCATAGGCGTTGCGCATAATGCGTATCTGTTCAAAGCCCTTCACTGTCCTGTACAGCTTCACCTGTACTTCCTCCGGCAAGGACGAAGACATACCCTGCAAATAAACCTCATTCGTATCAAGCCCCATCGGTTCAATGAAAATCTGATGGCGCGGCTTATCAGAAAAACGAACAACCTTATCCTCGATACTTGGACAATAGCGCGGCCCAATCCCTTCGATCTGTCCGCTGTAAAGCGGCGAACGGTGCAGGTTTTCCAGTATAACGCGATGCGTCTGTTCATTTGTATATGCGATATGACAAACCGCTCTGTTTTTCAGCATTCCCCCGTCCGTTTCGAAGGAAAAGGGTGTAATCGGATCGTCACCCTCCTGTACCTCCAGCAATTGAAAATCAATCGACCGGCGGTCGGCGCGCGCGGGTGTTCCTGTTTTAAAACGGCGCAGCGGCAAACCAAGACGCTCAAGCGCCGCGGTCAGTTGATCCGCTGCATGCAAACCGTCAGGCCCGCTTTGCGCTGTATACTCTCCAACAAAAATGCGCCCGCGTAAATAAGTACCTGTACAAAGAATAACCGCGCGCGCATGATAAAGCGCACCCAACGCTGTCACAACAGACTCAACCGCACCGTCGGACGCCCTGATATCCACTATTTCCGCCTGTATTACATCGAGTCGATCCTGATTCTCCACCGCATACTTCATATACCGGTGATAATCCTTTCGGTCCGTCTGTGCGCGCAGTGAATGGACCGCCGGACCCTTCCCCCTGTTAAGCATACGGCTTTGAAGCATTGTCGCATCAGCAGCACGTCCCATCTCACCGCCAAGCGCGTCAATCTCACGCACAAGATGCCCTTTCGCCGTTCCACCGATCGATGGATTACAGGGCATATTTCCGATTGCATCAAGCGACATGGTAAACAGCACCGTATGCGCGCCAAGCCGCGCAGCAGCTAAGGCGGCCTCTATACCTGCATGTCCGCCTCCAATAACCGCAATATCATACGTTCCCGCTTCATAATCCATCCATGATTCCCCCTTCTGCATGTCACTTTCCTACACAAAACCGTGAAAACACAGAATCAACAACCGCCTGTGACGCACGCTTTCCTGTCAATTCCAACAGCGCATCGAGCGCGCGCTCGATACAAACAGCAACCGCATCGTAGGAAACACCGTTTTCCAAAGCCTCTACCGCCTCCCGCAGCTCCCCGGCGGCAGCCATCACCGCCGCTCGCTGACGCGTATTTGCTACTATCGCAGCGGAACTGTCAAAGGCGCCCAACCCCACCATTTCAGTCAATGCCTCCGTCAAAGGCTTTATGATATTCGTGTCATGCGCCGAAATCAAAAGCACACGCTTAAAATCCGATGCAAAGGCTTGTGCATCGAGCACCTGCGTCAAATCGGCCTTATTGACCAGGGCAAGCGCGTTCAAACCACGGCAAGCTTCCATAACGCGCCGGTCATCCCCCGTCAACGGCTCCGAGCCGTCAAACACGGCCAATACAAGCTGCGCCCTCTCTATCTGTTCAAGCGCCAAGCCGACGCCCTCCTGCTCGATTGGATCATCCGGCTTTCGAATTCCAGCCGTATCTGTGAGATGAAAAACAAAACCGCCGCATAAAACCGTATCGCTGACAAGATCGCGCGTTGTCCCAGGAATATCCGAGACAATACTCCGCTTCACGCCTGTCATCAAATTCATCAACGAAGATTTTCCCACATTTGGCCGACCCACAATCACAGTTTCGATACCCTCGCGCACAAGGCGTCCCGTTTCATACGATCCAGCCAGACTGTCGAGCCTTTGAAGGCACTTTGCCAAATCACACTGTAAAGCGTTCGGATCAACCGCTTCTATTTCTTCCTCTGGATAATCAATCCAAGCAGACAGATGCGCCGCAAAATAAGTCAGCCTGTCCGCAATCTCCCCTACACATCGATAAAGCGCACCGCCGCGCGCCGATAAAGCCGCGCGAGCCGCCTGTCCGCCGTGCGCAGAGATTAGATCGATCACCGCCTCAGCCTGCGTCAGATCAAGTTTTCCGTTTAGGAACGCCCGTTTCGTAAATTCTCCTGCCAGAGCAGGACGGGCGCCATTCTTACAACAGGCATTCAAAAGACGGTCCATTAAATAAACGCCGCCATGTGCGGATATCTCGACGATATCCTCGCCTGTATAGCTGTGCGGCCCACGAAAAGCAGTGACGATCACTTCGTCAATCGGTCCCTCCTGATCAGCGGCCAGCCCATAGGCGCAGGTATAGCCCGCGAGTGAGGAAACCCTCCCGCCTTTCGCTAAGCGCACGATTCTTTCAGCCGTACCAAAAGCATCCGGTCCCGAAATTCTAACGATTCCAATTCCACCTGTTCCAAGCGGCGTTGCAATCGCCGCAATCGTATCGATTTCACCCATAACAATCCTCCACTACACCGATAAAGGCAGTCAACAAAAACATCATAAAGCTGCATTCCTTGTTTTACGTTTATTGACAAAGGGGAGGATGTTTCACGTGAAACATCCTCCCCCACGATCATCAAACACTTAAAGATCAATCTTTCCATACAACGGCAGATCATCACCCTCATGGCGCGCCTGCTGGCGGACAGGCTTCTGCTGCGTCCTTGGTATTGGCTGTGCAGGGCGTTCCAATGCGCCTTCGCGCTCCAATTCGGCAGCATAAGCGCGGTCTACCTCTGTCGATGTCGGCTTAACCGTCTCCCCACGCGTCGCGCGGTCGTCGCGTCGAGGACCGCGTTCCCTGCGCGGCGCGCGTTCACTCCTCTGCTCCGAATGCTCGCCATCGCGCGGCACACGTTCGTCACGACGCGCCGTACGATTTGCTCCCGCACGTCCACGTCCTCCCCGGCCGCCCCTTCCGCCGCCCTGCAGCGGACGCGGATTTATCGGCGATATCACAACACGACGATTCGGTTCCTCTCCTGTCGACGACGAGGTAACACCCTCTATTCTCGCAACAGTCGAATGGATAATCCTGCGTTCATAAGGATTCATCGGCTCAAGCGTTGAAGGACGGCCATAGCGCAAAACGCCTGCGGCAAGCTTTTGCGCTAGCTGCTCAAGCGTCCTCTCACGTTTTTCACGATAATTTCCAGAATCGATCGTTACACGGATGTAATCTCCTTCCTCCCGGTTGGCTACAAGGCTGGAAAGATATTGCAGCGCGTCAAGCGTTTCTCCGCGGCGCCCAATGATCACGCCCAGTCCATCCCCGGTCAGACGCAGAACCACGCCATTTTCCGTTCTCGCAACGCTTAATTCAGCGTCAATTTCCATTGCATTTAAAACACCGCGCACATATTCAGCCGCAACGCGCGCCTTCCCTTCAACCTTCTCAACTTCGACAAACGTGATTGTTTGAGCCGCCTTTTCCTGCTTTTCCATCCCAACATGTTCATTTTTATCCTGCTTCTTCGCAGTCTCAACTTGTGCGCGTGCCGGCTGTTCACGTTTCGGCTCACGTTTCGGAACAGACTTCTGCGGCTTCTTTTCAGACTGCGACGCTCTGTCCGCCCTCTGTTCCTTTGTAGGCGCCGCCTGCACCTCTTTGGGCGCCGGCTGCCTGTCCTTCTTTATTTCCGAAACAGGCTCCGGTTCTTCGACAAAAACACGTACCCGCGCGGGCGTATTGCGCAAGCCGAGAAAGCCGCGTTTCGGCAATGTTATAATCTCAAAATCCACCGCGTCGCGCTGAACGCCAAGCTCTTTACAAGCCAGTTCGATTGCATCTTCAACATTGCGTGCTTCTTTTATTACCTCACGCATCCTTGACACCTCCGATAATATAGGGGCTGTTGACAAACCAAGCCGTGCCGATAATGAAAGCAGACTTTTCGGCTGATAAAACAAAAAACGCAGGATGCCCTTCGGGGCTTCACAATTTTTTTGTAACTGATTCCGGAATCAAGCGCCGCTGTTTTGGCTGCGGCGGCTTTGTCAACAGGCCCATTAAGGGACGCTTGTACACCCATCGTCTCTTTGCGCCCCATACTCCGGGCGGTCTGCAGAATTTTTTTCTGCAACGTTGTTTTGGAGGATTCACCCGGTTTTCCGCTTTCGTAATCTTATGATTTCAGGTCGTCGTCCGTTACCTCTGCATATGTCTCGCCGTATTTCTCCGCGTCGCGTTTGCGCGCAGCAGCCAGCTTCAGGCGGTTGATTTCCTTTTGGGAAAGCGCCTGCTCAATATCCGTTTCTCCACGTTCACGCGCGCGTTTCTTCGCCTCTATTTTCGCCTGCCGTTCGGCCTCCCTGCGCTCCTCTGCTTCCTTGCGCGCTTTTTCTGCAAGCTCCTTGGGATTCATAAATTTATTAAGCAGATACGTTTGAACGGCCATCAGGATATTAGAAATAATCCAGTACACGCCAAGTCCCGCCGGCACCACGAAGGAAATCCATGCGGACATCAAAGGCATCATAATCATCATACTTTTAGACATGCCGGCAGCGGCAGCGGCGTTTCCGCTCATATCGGCCGTCTGACGCATCGATACAAACGAAACGAGCAGCGACGTTAAAAATGAAAAGATCGGAATCAGAATCAACAGATTCAGCGCAAACGTCGGCTGCTGCGTCAAATCGATCGGCCCGATCGACAGATCGAGCGTCTGCACCTTCGATACAAAATCGCCAAGTCCGGAAAAGGCGTCAGGATTTGTATTCACCGCATCAATAATACGGATTTGGCGCGAATAATCCTTTGCCAAATTCGCATTATTCAACACCGTCGCCGCTATCTCAGTCGCCTGATCGATCACAGGACCGCTGATACGCAGCAGATGCGTGATCGGGCGCTGAATCACGTCATAAAGACCAAAGAGGATGGGCATCTGAATGAGCATGGGCAGACAACCCGAGGCCGGATTGTAATGCTCCTCCTCATAGAGCTTCATCATTTCCTCATTCATTTTTTCACGGTTGTTCGCGTATTTTTTCTGTATTTCCTCCATACGCGGCCGGAAAATCTGCATTTTTACCATCGATTTTTGCTGTTTAATCGACAGCGGCACCAGGCAGACGCGCACAATCAAAGTAAACAGCACAAGCGCGACGCCATAAATCGGAAGGACCTTGAAACACGCCCACATAATCCATCCGAGCGGATAGCCAAATATCGTATAAATTAAGGACATCTGCTTTATTTCTCCTTCTTGATAGTTCGCCGCGGCAGCTTCTCAGGCACATGATCAATCCCGCCCGGATGAAACGGATGACATTTCAAAATCCGTTTGACCGCAAGCCAGCCTCCGCGCAGCGCGCCAAAACGGGAAATCGCCGTCAGCGCGTATTCAGAACACGTTGGATAAAACCGGCAGGTAGAATGCGGCTTAAGCGGTGAAAGATATCTTCTGTAAAAACGGATCGCCGCAAGCAGAAACGCCTTCACCTCAACAATCCCAGCTTTTCACAGGCGCGCCGCAGCGCTTCAAGCACCTGCTGCATGGAAACGAACGCTGTCCTGACGCGCGCGACAAGAACAAAATCATATCCTTGCGCAAGCTCCTGTTCAATCAAATAAAACGCCTCACGCATAACCCGGCGCGCTCGGTTGCGCTTAACAGCCTTTCCCACTTTTTTAGTTGCGGTCAGCCCCAGCCGGTTTTCCCCGCTCCTGTTTTTAAGGGCATAGACAACAAGCACAGGTGTAGCAAAGGAACGGCCTCTGTAATAAGCCCGTTTAAATTCCTTATTCAATGTCAGCGTTTGGATTTTCGCCATGCTATCTGTCCTCCAGAGCGAACAGCGCGCAGCCTTGCGGCGTGCCGTCCGGCGCGGACAATGATAAAAATAAAGGCCACAACGCAAGCTGTGGCCATATCCGCGGCGTCGGTCATCAGCCGCCTGTCTGTTTATGCGCTTAATGGGTCAGGCGCGCCCTTCCCTTTGCCCGCCTGCGGGCCAAAACCTTGCGTCCGTTGCGAGTCGCCATACGTTTACGGAAACCGTGCTCCTTTTTTCTCTGAAGCTTTTTCGGCTGATACGTTCTTACCATCGTTAAACCTCCCCTCGTCAAGGATGCGCAAAAGAACCGCTTTAGCACTGCGTTTTCACCGGCGCCCCGCGGTTCCTTCTTTTTTACCTTGCAGATAAGCATTATACCGCATGTCACGGGTTTTTGTCAATACCTCTGGCTATTTTTGCCGGCTGTCGCCGCAGCCTGGCGGTCATTGAAAGAAGTATATACTATATAATAATGTCTATGCAGCCACCCGTTGAATACTTGAAAGAATCCTGAATCTGTGTTATGATAAAAAAGATATCGGTTCCGTTGAAGGACTGTGTAAAAAGCGCCGGTTTAAACAGACGCCCGCTGCGTTCTCAACCGGTTATCCACTCAGATTATTGGGAGGAGTACCCCTGTT